>NZ_JAHUWJ010000009.1 GCF_019219075.1 Chitinophaga sp. sic0106 | reverse complement strand
ATGATACATCAATCACTAAAATAGTGATATGTAATCATAAATAAATGGTTGTCAGTATCTTGTTAAAAAATCAAAAGAAAATATATAAAAGAAAATGGTCGGAAGAAATTTCTTCCGACCATGACTAAGCACATCGCTCCTCTTTTTTTATGTTGGTGATTTCCCCGACAACCTATTTTAAATATAGATCAAAATAATCCGTAATCTTCTGCATCAGATGCACCCTGTCTTTCCCCAGCACATTATGTAAATGTCCCGGATATACGAAGTAGTCCACCTGCGTTTGTGTATCCACACAAGCTCTCAGGAAATTAATGGAATGCTGCCATACCACCACATCATCATTGGTACCATGAATCAGCATCAGGTGGCCCTTCAGATTTTTGGTTTTAGTGAGCAGGTTGTTATCCGCATATCCCTGTGGATTTTCCTGCGGCGTGTCCATATATCTCTCCGTATACATTACTTCATACATACTCCAGTCAATCACCGGACCACCGGCCACAGCAGCCTTAAACACCTCCGGATGACGCAGCATCAGCGAGGTAGTCATAAAACCACCAAAGCTCCAGCCATGTACGCCCATTTTATCAGCATTCACATAAGGCAGTGATTTCAGGTAAGCCACGCCCTGGAGCTGATCATTCATTTCCACAGTACCCAGCTGGCGGAAAGTTGCCTGCTCAAAAGCCATTCCCCTGTTCAGGCTACCACGGCCATCCATGGTAAATACTACGTAGCCATGTTGGGCCATATACTCATACCACAGGTTGCCGCTGGCAGGATAAGTATTCTTAATCAGCTGCACATTAGGACCATTGTACAGGTATACAATAGTCGGATATTTACGGGTGGAATCGAAGTCCACAGGCAGGATCAGCTTACCATACAGCGGCGTGCCGTCATCTGCTTTCAACGTTACATTCCTGATGGCAGGACGCTTGAAGGCTTTCAGCGGATCGGCGCCCTGCACCAGCGTTTGCTGGAATTTTGATTTCACGCCAAGCACCTGTGCTACCGCAGGCACATTAGCGGAACTATAAGTATCCAGGATGAAATTACCGTTGCTGCTCAACTGGGTTTCGTGCCAGCCTGCTCCATTGTCCAACCGCCGAAGTGCCGCATTTTTCATGCTTACCGCATAAACATGTTTTTCCATCGGACTTTCTTTGGCAGCGGTAAATATCACTTCACCAGCGTTGGTATTGTAACCGATAATATCGTTTACCACCCAGTTGCCTTTGGTGAGTTGTTTTACCAGTTGACCATTGGTATTATAGAGATACAAATGCCGGTAACCATCGCGGTCCGAGTACCAGATAAACTGATCATTTTTGCCAGGCACAAATGAGAGTGCGTGCTCAGGATGAACATATTTACTGTCAGTTTCTTCAAACAGCGTTTTCACCAGGTCGCCCGTGGTAGCGCTATATTGATTAAGCCACAGGTGATTTTGCTCCCTGTTTAAAATGGCGATATATACGGATTGCTGATCAGGCGCCCAGGTAACGCAGGTCAGGTAATGATCTGCCGGCAGGCCTGTTTTCAGAAATACTGTTTTTTGGGTAGATGGCTGGTATACCCCCAGGGTCACCTCATGGGATTTACCTCCCGCCATCGGGTATTTGATAAGATTGGATTTGGCTGGTACTACCGACCAGTCGATGATCGGATAATCATTCACCATCCGTTGATCCATACGATAAAACGCGAGTTGGTTTCCATCCGGGGAGAAGAAAATGCCCCCGTTGATCCCAAACTCATCGCGGTGAACGCTCTTACCGTTTACGATATTGACGTCCGCATCGTTGGTTACTGCCAGCGTTTTACCATCGGCAGTGCGCAGGAAAAGGTTGTTTTCTACCGTCCAGGCAACCTGGCGGCTTTTGTTGTTCACGGTAATATTTTCCGCCCCCGCTGGTAGTTCGCACCAGCTGGCCGCCATCCATTTACCATTGTCAAGCGTTACGGTATACAGTTGATTGCCAACAGAAAACCATGCGCTGCTGCTATTGATCCAATGCATCATGGGAAGGCCTCGTAATGGTTTGCCGGCAAAAAGTTGTGCGTTTAGGGAGGAAGTGGTCAGCAAGGTATCTGCCTTGAGTTGCGGCAGACTATATTTCACCCATGCCATCGAACCATTTACGGCTGCTGCGCTGGTGTAGGCGTCTTCTCCGGGAATCCATTCAAACATTTTTACGCGCTCAGGAGCGAGTTCCATCCGTAGTCCGTTGGTGGCTTCCGACATGGTGTAGAGGCGTTGCTGTGCATAGGCATGCTGCATGGTGCTCATCACACATCCAGTCAAAAGCACAAGGAACGATTTTTTCATCCTTATAACTTTTTTAGGATGCGAATGTAACCAAATCAGGTATGTAAACCGCAAATTATCAGCTGATCGCCAGGTTGCGCTGCATCCACTCCCGCTCTTCGGGCAGCAGATATTCCGCTTTCTTTTCAGCAATCCAGGAGAAGGTTTTCTTGACTTCGGCTTTGGCAGCCCTGAATTTCCATAGAAATTCCATACCCAGCATCAGGTCAGTGAAGCCGTTTTTAAAACTATCGAGGTTGAGATGGGGAACCTGGGTTCTTTTTCTGGATAATAACTCGGTAATACGGTTAATTACAGCCTGGACAGCATTTTCATCTGCATATTTATAGATAGCCTCCATGGCCTCAAATTTCAACTGCCCGCGCATGAGGCAACGTGCATAAAACATCACCTCCTTCTCTCTTTCAATATCTGCGATGGTGGCAAAGGCAATACTGCGTACATCCTGGCGGGAGTGATCCAGCAACCGCTTCAGCGCGGTAAGACTTTTACGCGTGGCAATTCTACCGAGAAGAATAGTTATATAATATATATCATATTCGTTTACAGTCCGTTGCAATACCTGCAATACCCACTCTTCCACCGCAGGATTTTTAGTGCCTTTTAAGGCCAGCAGCGCGGAACGCCTGATATTCGGATTGGCGGAGAGGGTATTATTAAGCAGCGGCTGTACATTGATGTAAGACGGAATAGGCAAGCCTCTTTCCAGGTCCTGCTGGATACCGGTGATCATATCTGCATCCTGTTCAAACTTCAGCCGGTCGATCAGGAAGCGGATTACCTCCGGATCATTTGTATTGCGGGACAGTTGCGCAATAATAAAGATAGCAGCCCTTCTTTTCTCCTTATCTGTTTCCTGATCAATGTATTGATACAGGCTGGGAATATAGGCGTGGTTGGCCAGTTGCTCCGCTTCGCGGAGGGCCTGCCAGCTGATCGTTTGCGTATCATGAAGCTGATCTGAGCGGTCGCATATCCGGTTGATTAGGTTATTTATGTAATCCATTGCTAGTGGTTTTTTGATCTGCTACCCCTGCATTTCCAAGAACCATACCAACATGGATGTACCAGCTTAAATGTTAGTTAATACGCGCGCCGATTAACAGTTTTATATTACATTTGCGGCTGTATTTTTGGATCGGTTTCGATATATAAGAACAGAACGTACAGATGCACATATTACTCAAGAACGTAAAGATTTCAGCGCCTTCCTCTCCTTTCAACGGGCAGCAAAAAGACATTTCCATCCATAACGGGGTTATCCAGCAGATCGCAGATCACCTGGAAGACGAGCATGCCACTGTTATTTCCGGCGAAAACCTTCATGTTTCCACCGGCTGGATGGATATTTTCTCTCATTTCTGCGACCCGGGTCAGGAATATAAGGAAGACCTCAGCTCTGGTATCCAGGCGGCCGCCAAAGGTGGTTATACCAGCGTAATGGTAGTACCTAACACCCAGCCTGCCCTGCATACCAAAGCGCAAATCGAATATGTGCTCAGCAGGTCCCGCCAGCATGTGGTAAATGTCTTACCTATCGGTGCCGCTACCAAAAACCTGGAAGGCACCGGCCTCGCAGAAATGTACGAAATGCGCCAGGCAGGCGCCGTAGCCTTCTCCGATGGCTGGAAACCGGTGCAGTCGCCCGGACTCCTGCTCAAAGCCCTCCAGTACATCAAAGCCTTTGACGGTACCTTCATCCAGCTGCCGGACGATCAGAGCATCTCCGCACACGGCCTCATGAATGAAGGAATATACAGTACCCAACTGGGTATGCCCGGCAAACCCGCCCTGGCAGAGGAACTGATTATCCAGCGCGACATAGAGCTGGCCAAATACACCGATTCCCGCCTCCACATCACCGGGATTACCACCCGCAAGTCAGTGGAGCTTATCACGGCTGCCAAAGCCCAGGGAATCAAAGTAACCTGCTCCGTTACGCCTTACCACCTCTCCCTCACCGATGCTGCACTGATCAATTACGACACCAGCCTGAAAGTGAACCCTCCCCTGCGCAGCGCCGACGATGTGAAAGCCCTGCAGCAGGCTGTTAAAGACGGTATTATCGACTGTTTTGCCACCCACCACCTGCCACAGGACTGGGATGCCAAAATTCTCGAATTTGAATATGCAAAAAATGGAATGATAGGCCTGGAAAGTACCTTCGGGGTGCTCCGCAAATACCTGCCGGAAGTACCACTGGAACAGTTGCTGGCCATGCTCAGCGACAACCCGCGTAAGGTATTCGGTATCAAACAGCCGGTTATTGAAGTGGGCGCAGCAGCAGAACTGACCGTTTTCAACCCGGATGAACATTGGACCTTTACAGAAGCTGATATTGCCTCCAAGTCCAAAAATTCGGCGTATATTGGTGCTGCCCTGAAAGGAAAACCTGTAGCAGTTGTGAACAACGGGCAAGTAGCTAAACACTAAGTCTTTTATTCCTACATCTCATAAATTTGTTGCTATGTCAAACAAAAACCATATTGGATACGGCCTCACCGCCGCTATTATTCAATTTGTAATCTCGCTGGGACTCTATTTTGCGAAATTAAATACAGAGAAATGGCCTTCCTATCTCAGTACCGCAATACTGGTAGTTATAGTGATACTTTCCTGCCTGGACTTCGCCAAGAAAAATCCTGGTTCTACTTTCGGTACTATCTTTGCCAATGGCTTCAAAACAACCGCAGTAGCAACAGTCATCGGTATAGTACTGTCAGTGATAATGCTGCTCATCTTCCCGGATATTAAAGAAATGTCATTGGAAGCAGCACGCAAACAGATGGAAGAAGGTGGTAAAGTCACACCTGACCAGATCGAATCAGCCCTTGAGCTTACAAACAGAATGTTTTACGCATTTCTCATTGGAGGAATCCTGGTGGGTAGCCTGGTCTTCGGTTTGATCGCTTCCCTGATCGGTGCCGCCGTATCACCGAAAGCAAAAAAATAGTTACTTAAGGAGACAACAATAGATGAGTTTAAACATATCCGTAATCGTTCCTTTAAAAAACGAAGAAGAATCACTACCAGAGCTGGCCGCCTGGATCGACCGCGTCATGCGTGACAACAACTTCACCTATGAAGTGTGGATGATCGATGATGGCAGCACCGACAGCTCCTGGCAGGTTATCCAACAACTCGGCGCCGAAAACCCAAGCATCAAAGGCATCAAATTCCAAAGGAACTACGGTAAATCCGCCGCCCTCAATGAAGGCTTCGCCGCCGCCAAAGGCGATGTAGTCATCACCATGGACGCCGACCTGCAAGACAGTCCGGACGAAATCCCGGAACTCTACAGCATGATCGTCAACGATGGCTATGACCTCGTTAGCGGATGGAAGAAAAAGCGCTATGATAACGCGTTTACCAAAAACCTGCCTTCCAAACTATATAACTACACCACCACCCGCATGAGCGGCGTGAAGCTGCACGACATGAACTGCGGCCTCAAATCATACCGCAGGAAAGTGGTGAAATCCATAGAAGTATACGGCGAAATGCACCGCTACATCCCCGTAATCGCTAAATGGAACGGATTCCGTAACATCGGCGAAAAAGTAGTGGAACACCGCGCCCGTAAATACGGTACCAGCAAGTTCGGCCTGGAACGCTTTATCAACGGCTTCCTCGACCTTGCCACCATCATGTTTATCGGAAAATTCGGCAAACGCCCTATGCACTTCTTCGGTGCCCTGGGTACGGTCTTCTTCCTCCTCGGTTTCGTGATCGCAGGATATCTGAGCCTGGCCAAAATCTTCTACGATAAATATAATATGACTGACAGACCTATCTTCTTCCTGGCACTGCTGGCAATGATCATAGGCTCCCAACTCTTCCTCACCGGATTCATCGGCGAACTGGTTACCAGAAACGCCACTGAAAGGAACTCCTACCTGGTGGAAGAAAGAATGGACAACGCTTAATAATGCCACTGCCCCGCCCCGCGGGATACAGCGACAACTAATTATGATGGCTCAACAAAAGAAAATATTGATCATCGGCACAGCCTACCCCTTCCGGGGTGGGCTGGCTGCTTATAATGAAAGACTGGCTGAAGAACTTCAACACGAAAACCATGACGTGGAAATCTTCACCTTTACCGTACAATACCCGGAATTTCTCTTCCCCGGTAAAAGCCAGTACTCCACCGATCCAGCCCCCGCGCACCTGCGTATCAAAAGACTCGTGAACTCCGTAAACCCGCTGAACTGGATCAAAATTGGCCGTACCATTCGCAAAATGAAGCCGGATCTGATCATCATCAAATTCTGGCTACCTATCATGGGGCCTGCCTTCGGTAGCCTGCTGCGACTGGGAAAAAATAAAAATACCAAAGTCATCTCCGTCCTGGATAACGTGGTGCCCCACGAAAAAAGACCCGGAGATGTACCTTTCACCAAATACTTCCTCAAACCCGTGGATGCGTTTATCGCCATGAGTCAATCCGTACTCAACGACCTCCGCGTATTTGAACCTAACAAACCCGCCTCACTCATCCCACACCCGATCTACGACAACTACGGAGAACACATCTCCAAAGAAGCCGCCAGAGCCAACCTGGGATTGCAGCCTGGCAAAAAATATATCCTCTTCTTCGGCTTTATCCGCGCCTATAAAGGCCTCGACCTCCTGCTGCAGGCCATGGCAGATGAACGCATGAAACAAATGGATGTACACGCCATCGTGGCCGGTGAATTTTATGAAGATGCCACACCTTATCAGCAACTCCTCCAGGAACTGAACCTTGGCGACCGCGTACTGATGCACACGGACTTCATCCCCAACGACGCTGTGAAGAATTATTTCTGCGCCGCCGACCTGGTAGTACAGCCTTATAAAAGCGCCACCCAGAGCGGTATCTCACAGATTGCCTACCACTTTGATAAACCAATGGTGGTTACCAACGTGGGCGGACTCACAGAAATGGTACCCGACGGCATAGTAGGCTTCCAGGCAGAGCCCGACCCTGCCAGCATCGCTGCTGCCATAGAAAAATATTTCACGGAAAACCGCGAAGCCGACATGGTGGCCGCACTCCAACAGGAAAAATTAAAGTACTCCTGGCACCGCCTCGCCGCAGAAATTCATAAATTAGCGGATAACATTTCCTAAACAACAAACATCTAAACCAGCACAAAGGCGTGATTTACAGAAGTAAAGCTCCTCTACGTATAGGCCTTGCCGGTGGCGGCACCGATGTAAGTCCTTATTCCGACTTATACGGCGGCGCTATCCTCAATGCCACCATCTCTTTATATGCCCGTGCCTCCATTGAGCCACTGACAGAAAATAAAGTCATTTTTGAATCGGCCGACAGAAGAGAATGCCTCTCCTACGATGCCATATACCCGTTACCGTTAGATGGTAAACTGGATATCCTCAAAGGCGTTGTAAACCGTATTTATAAAGACTATGGCGCCTTCCCTTCCGGATTTCGCCTCACCACCTATGTGGACGCCCCTCCGGGCTCCGGCCTCGGCACCTCCTCTACCCTCGTGGTAGGCGTAGTGGGCGCCTTCGCGGAATGGCTGAAACTGCCGCTGGGTGAATATGACCTGGCTCACCTCGCCTACTCTATCGAAAGAGAAGACCTGCAACAGGCAGGAGGAAAACAGGATCAGTACGCGGCTACCTTTGGCGGCGTTAACTTCATGGAATTCTACGCCGGCGATAAAGTGATCGTAAACCCACTCCGCATCAAAGACGTGTACCTTCATGAACTGGAAAACAACCTGGTATTGTTTTACACCTCTACCAGCCGCTTGTCGTCCAGCATCATCTCCGAACAACAAAAGAATGTAACGGATAAAAATGATGACTCCATCGCAGCCATGCACCACCTCAAAGAACAGGCGGTGATGATGAAAGAAGCCCTGCTGCGCGGTACCATCGATAAAATCGGTGAAATCCTCGACTATGGCTTCGAACAAAAAAAGAAAATGGCCAAGGGCATCTCCAACTCCCAGCTGGATGAGATCTATGAAGCTGCCCGCAAAGCCGGCGCCAGCGGAGGAAAAATCTCCGGTGCAGGTGGTGGCGGATTCATGATCTTCTACTGCCCTAAAAACACCCGTTTCGCCGTTGTAGACGCACTGGGCAAATTCGGCGGCGATGTAAAACGCTATCATTTTACCAACAACGGGGTCCAAACCTGGAGTATCTAACTTAACTTTATCTGATGAAGCAAGCAATAGCGAACAGACTGCAGGCAAGTATTGCCGTAAAGGAAGCCATCCTCCGGGACGAAACCCTACTCCACCATATCAGCGAAGTAGCCGAAGCCATCACCAACAGCCTGAAAGCAGATCACAAAATTCTCTTCTGTGGCAACGGTGGCAGCGCCGCCGATGCGCAACACCTGGCTGCCGAGTTTTCCGGCCGCTTCTATAAAGACCGTACACCGCTGTATGCCGAGGCTCTCCACTGCAACAGCTCCTATATGACCGCCGTAGGCAACGACTATGGCTATGAACAGGTATATGCCCGCATCCTGCGCGGCATAGGCCGCCCCGGCGATGTGCTCATCGGCATATCCACCTCCGGCAATTCCGCCAACATCCTCGAAGCCATGAAAGTGGCCAAAGCACAGGGAATGATTGTGGTAAGCATGACCGGCCAAACCGGCGGGAAAATGGCTGCCGGCAGCGACTACCTGCTCAATATGCCTTCCACCGATACACCACGCATCCAGGAAGCGCATATCACCGTTGGACATATCATCTGCGAAATAGTAGAAAACAACCTTTTCCCGGGATGACAACTACAGAATGTATCGTACTGGCAGGCGGCCTTGGCACCCGCCTGCGCAGCGTAGTAGCCGATAAGCCTAAATGCATGGCCCCGATCGGAGAACAGCCTTTCCTCTACTACCTGCTCCACTATCTGCATAAACAAGGTATCACCCATGCCATCCTTTCCCTCGGATACAAGTCCGAACAGGTAATCGAATGGTGTGAGCAACAGCAACTCCCGCTGCGTGTATCCTTTACCGTAGAACCGGAACCATTGGGTACCGGCGGCGGAATCGTGTATGCACTCAGCAAAGTAGAAAACGATGCGGTATTCATCGTCAACGGTGATACCTATTTCGACGTGGACTTCCACCAATTCAATGACTTCCATAAGGACCATGATAGCCGGTTGTCGCTCGCACTCAAGCCTATGCAACAGTTCGACCGCTACGGCACCGTTACCCTTAACGCATCCGGCTGCATTACCGCATTCCGGGAAAAACAATACATGGAATCAGGGCTGATCAACGGTGGGATGTACCTGACCTCGGCATCGTACCTCGCAGGTTTACATCTCCCGGAAAAATTCTCCTTTGAAAAGGAAGTACTGGAGCCAATGGCCGCCAATGGCCAACTCTACGGGTTTGTAAGCGATACCTATTTCATTGACATCGGTATTCCGGAGGATTATGAAGCAGCCTCCAACTACTTACCGTATAACCTTTAACGTTAGTATTACATGACATTATTCCTGGATCGTGATGGCGTCATCAACGACGAAATAAAAGACGGATATGTGCTCAGCTGGGATATGTTCCGATTCAGCCAGGGTGTGCTGCAGGCCCTGCCCATCCTTAAAGCGGCATTCAATCGTATCGTGATCGTTACCAACCAGCGCTGCATCGGTCGTGGCCTCCTCACCACCGAAGGCCTGGATGCCATACACGCCCACATGATGCACGATATCACCGCCCACAACGGCCATATTGATAAAATCTACTACTGCCCTGATGTGGACAATAGCTCCCCTTGCCGCAAACCGCAAAATGGCATGGCCCTCCAGGCAAAAAACGATTTCCCGGAGATCGACTTCCAACAGGCAGTAATGGTAGGTAACACACTGAGTGATATGCAATTTGGACGCAACTTGGGCATGAAAACCATATTCATCGCCAGCACCCATCCGGAAATCTCCCTGCCACATCCCCTCATAGATGAACGCTACGGGAGTTTAATGGATTATGCCGCCACAATACAATAATTCGACCTTACAACCGTATTATAGATATGGTAAAAAAAATAGTAATATCCATACTGCTTATAACCGCTGGCGTCACCGCCCGCGCACAGCAGCCTGATGCCGCTGCCAAAGCCAATCTGGCCAGATACCAGGATACACTGCAACAACTCAGCAAGGATATTTTCGCCGGCCGCGGCGACGATGGCAGGCAGCAGGCCTGCGATGCCTTCATACCTACCCTCGTCAAAGCGCTCAAAAACAAGTACTCATTCAAATTCCGGTTTGATTCTCTTCAGACCGTCTCCATTCAATATCCGAAAGACAGTGCCTTCCGCATTTTCACCTGGGCCCTGGAGCATGAAAATGGCTTCTACCGCCATTTCGGCGCCATCCAGATGAATACCCCGGACGGCTCCCTGAAACTTTTCCCCCTGTTTGATGCCAGCGATTATATGGTTAACACCGATACCATCGCTGATAACAAGTACTGGTACGGTTGCCTCTACTACAATATCGAACAACGCCATTATTTTAACCAGGAATACTATACCCTCTTCGGCTGGGATGCCAATAATCCACGGAGCCAAAAGAAAATAGTGGAAATGCTCTCCTTTAAAAATGGCCAGCCTGTATTTGGCGGACCTTTTTTCAGCTACACCGCTGATAGCGTGAAAAAGCCCACCAGCAACCGTTTTATCCTGGAGTATAAAAAGGAAAGTTCCATCAGCCTCAATTACAACAAGGATGCGGACATGATCATCTTCGATCACCTCATTTCAGAAAGTAATGAACCGGAGAAAAAGCATACACTCGTATCTGACATGGATTACGAAGGTTTCAAATGGACGGCCGGCAAGTGGCTGCACGTCCAAAAAATCTTCAATGATGCCATACCCCTGGGCAAGGGTGCCCCGGTACCACAGCCGCTGGATGTGAAAAAGAAGAGTATGACTAATCCAAAAAGTGAGGAGGATTATATAAAAGAACAGACACCTAAAAAACAACAAAAGTAGAGCCGCAATTCTTGCGGCTCCTCCCTTCAATCTTTGCTAAAATCTCTTTCATCATCTCCTTCATATTAACGCACTCTATACGCATACAAAATCATTTATCTATAAAACTTATCCTGCCGCCACCTTTCAGGATTATTTTCTATGTATTCTGCTATCAACTGATATGCACTCTCTGTGCGAATAATATGTTCATGATATCGTGGCTGCCACTCAAATTTGATTTTATTAGCAATAGCCTGTTTTTTCACTGATGCTTTAAACCCACGAATAATCGCAGGAAGGTTCTTCGATTGAACACCATAGAGATTGCTATTGATATCTAATGCCTTATTATACTTATTTTCGCCGATATGGATAATTGCATGGATGTGATTAGGCATAACAATAAACTTGTCCAATTGCAGGTTCATATCTTGTCGCATTTCAAAGGTCTTTATCCATTCGACTGCTACGATTTTGCTCATCTCGAACGGAATAAACTCATTATTTAGAATATACCCCAAATTACACTCATGCCTGTTGGTACAGATAGTAACGAAATAAGATCCTACATCTCCGTAATTCCAATTTCTTAAACAGGCGGTATGCACCCGGTATTTACCCTGGAATTTTTCATTATTTTCATTCATCTAAATTCGATTTTGAAGGTTAACATTTTTAATAATACCGGGGATATAAACGTGAGGGTTGGGTGAATACTAATACATATTTGACAAGCCAGGAGGCATGGTGGAGATAATTTCAGCGCGGAGCCGCAAGCATTGCGGCTCTACAAAAAAAGGTCCGTCATTGACGGACCTTGGCTTATTTAGAATTCTTTAAAACAATTCTCCCTGTGTACCTGCATCTTCTTCCGGATCAGGATCTTCATCTTCAGACAACAGTTCCGCACTTATCAGGTCATCGCCTGCAATCCTTGTTCCTACTGCTTTCCAGCCGGTTACTTCAATAAATTCAGCCAGGTTGATTTCCTCTTCTTCCGGACTGCGTTTCTTACCTGTTTTCAACAGTACTACCGGTTGGGTATGGGTAGTCACCATTTCGAGGTAGTTGCCATTCCCTTCTTTGATAAACAGGAACTTGTTGTTCAGCGTCTGCGTTTCTACGCGGAAACGTTTTACGTTAAACTGCTTTTTATCTGCGTCAAAGTAGATCGCGGTCACCACTTTATCCGGACTGAATTTCTCGATATACACGATATCGTTGGATTCGTAACGGTTGGTGAGGTCGTAGTTGGTCAGCTCGTAAGTACCGTTTTTAAAGGCTGCAAAGATTTTATCTTCTCCTTCAAAACTACCGATGTACACCCCTCTTTCTTCGGTGTTGAGTCGGCCGGTTTCGGGATCAAACCAGATCTTCTGTCCTGCCAGGGTAGAAACGCCTTTCTCTTTAAATTTCACGCTGCGGATAGGATATTTCGTCACCTGGTTACCCATGGAAATACGTCCTTTGATAGCGATGGTTTCAAAGAAAAGGTCAAACTCTTTGTTTCTGGCGGAGCAGTTCGGGCTCAGCTTGATGGTCACTACTTCCGCTTCCCCGTTAGGATTGGCGCTGAAGTAATGTACTTTAGAATTTTTCTCACCTTTATGAGCGAGCTCATATTCTTTATCCCTGGTAACACCGGTAACGTTAAAGCGTTTTGCATAGCTCACGCCGGTTTTACCTTCCACATAAATCATGTTGTAGGTAGTGCGCTCATCATTTTTGCGGAATACGTCCACGTGAATGATGTCCTTACCTACAAAGGTTTTATCGGCTACTTTCGTCACCAGCATTTTACCGTCTCGACGGAAAACAATGATATTATCAAGGTCGGAGCAGTCAGCCACAAATTCATCCTTTTTCAGGGAAGTACCGATAAAGCCATCCGCGCGGTTTACATATAGTTTGGTGTTGGCTATCGCCACCTGCTGCACCTGGATGGTGTCGAAGGTTTTGATTTCGGTATTACGCTCCCTGCCTTTACCGTACTTCTTCAGCAGGTTTTCGAAGTAAGCGATGGTGAAATCGGTGAGGTTAGCCAGGTCGTGTTTCACCTGTTTGATATCTCCTTCAATGCCTTTGATCTGTTCATTGAGTTCATTGATATCGAGGCGATAAATTCTACGTACAGGCTTTTCCGTTAGCTTCACGATATCTTCACGGGCAATGGCACGTTTCAGGTTTTTCTTATACGGAGCAAAAGCTTTGTCGATGGCCGTCAGTACAGCGTCCCAGTCTTTATGCTTCTGTTCAAGTTCCTTATATATTCCTTTCTCAAAGAAGATTTTTTCGAGAGAGGTGTAATGCCATTTATCCTCGAGTTCGCTGAGTTTGATTTCCAGTTCCTGGCGGAGCAGGTCTCTGCTGTAATCAACAGAGGACTTCAGCAGGTCAGATGCCGTAATGAACTGCGGTTTATCGTCCACAATCACACAGGCATTCGGGGAGATGGAAATTTCGCAGTCAGTAAATGCATACAGGGCATCGATGGTAATATCCGGGGAGATACCAGGTGCCAGGTGTACTTCAATTTCCACGTTGGCGGCGGTGTTATCCACTACCTTACGGATTTTTATTTTACCGCTGTCGTTTGCTTTTACGATAGATTCCATCAGCTGCGTGGTAGTGATGCCGTAAGGCACGTCCTTGATCACCAGCGTTTTTTTGTCGCGCTCCTCAATATGTGCGCGTACTCTTACTTTACCACCGCGTTTACCATCATTGTAGTTGGCAACATCCACCATACCGCCGGTAGCGAAATCCGGAAACAGTTCGAATTTCTTTCCTTTGAGCAGTTTGATGGAGGCATCTATAAGTTCACAGAAGTTGTGAGGTAATATTTTGGTAGAGAGACCTACAGCGATCCCTTCCGCACCTTGCGCGAGCAGCAGCGGGAACTTCATGGGCAGTGCCAGTGGTTCATTTTTGCGGCCGTCGTAACTCAGCTGCCAGCTTGTTGTTTTGGCATTGAAGGCTACCTCCAGGGCAAATTTAGAGAGGCGAGCCTCAATATACCTGGCTGCTGCTGCATCATCTCCTGTTCTTACATCTCCCCAGTTACCCTGGGTTTCGATCAGCAGGTCTTTTTGGCCTAGGTTTACGATGGCATCGCTGATGGAAGCATCACCGTGCGGGTGATACTGCATCGTTTGTCCGATCACGTTAGCTACTTTATTAAAGCGGCCGTCATCCATTTCTTTCATGGCATGCAGGATACGGCGCTGAACGGGCTTTAACCCATCTTCTATGCTGGGAACCGCGCGCTCCAGGATTACATAGGAAGCGTAATCCAGGAACCAGCTCTCATACATGCCGCCTACATGCGTGACATTATGCAGAGATTCGTCTGATGTTTGATTTTCCATGTCCATGTATAAACACTTACAATTTTTCGTTTATCATTTTTTCAAAATCTGCTCTCCAGATACGTACGCTGTCTTTACGTACATCGTCCATCGAGTTAAGCTCTATGAAACAGCAGTCGGTCACGGCAATCAGCTGATGCCATACCATTACCGGCACTTCTACCCTTGCAGGGGCAGTAATTTCGGTGACCACTATTTCATTGCCTTCCATCGGACACCAGTGCAGTTCAGCCTTTCCGCTGAACAGGTACATGATCTCCGGATTTTTATTCTCACTATGACCTTCATGGTAATGTTGCCCGCTGCTACTTCCCGCATTGCGATAGCAGAGCATAAAGTCGCCCGTACGCTGGCATGCCCACATATAGTTACTACCTCTGTCATCCTCCCCTTGCAGGGCTATTGGCGTTACCTTGATCATAGTCGTTGTATCTTTTCCCGGTTAATTATCAGGCCTCTGGTGCAGGCGTAGCTTCAGCAGCTGCTGGCTCGCCACCGGGCTGTTTTACTTCAAAATCACGGATTGTTTTCAGCTCTCCCCTGCTTTCCAGTTTCCCTTCTTTTACAAGCTCTTTCAGTCGCCAGGATAAGAACTGATCCATCACCGGATACTTCAGTTTTCCGGTAACCTGACCGGCTACACGCCATGCCTTGATAAATTCCTTCCCGGTTTGCTGGAGCAGGTCCTTATCATAGAATGTAGCTGGTTCTCCTTTAAGTTTTTTACCACCTTCCAGCAGTCGCAGACCGGCATTTTCATTCATCATACGATGCCATTCATCTCCATCCAGCTCATACTCTGCCAGGGATATAGCCCTGGCCAGTTTTTTTGCTTTCAGGAATTCTTTTGGGAGAATCTGGTGCAGGTGGGTAGGATAAAACACCGACCCTTTTTCATTCAGGAAAGGGAGATTGTTGAGATAGATGATATGAATACGGCCGGCAAAGTCATACAACTTGCTAACCAGCCAATAGTATCCGGCTACATCTCTTGCATTCTGCCCGGCCCACATCCAGATTTCCAGTTCTGGATCTTCCTTCAGCATGGCTTTCATCGCGAGAAACCGCGTTTCGTCTGCTGAGAGTTCCAGCTCCGGCTCCGGTGCTGGTTCCTGGGAGGTTGCTTCTTCAAACATATCCGCAGTGGCAGGCGCTGGCGCAGGTGTTGTTCCCTGCATCTGCTGCCACCATTGCTGGCGGCCGGCCTGACCTTCCTTGGTATCCAGTATGAACAGCGGGCCTACAGACAAGTCATCTTCAAAGGAAAGCACCTCTCCTTCCATTTTCTCGTCCATTCCGATAGCTTCTGTGAGGACTGCCACTGCCGGCTCACCAAAAACAATATGCTTTAAGCTCATACAGTTGCGTTATTACTTAACAGTCGCTTGTGCTTCTTCAATCACGTCTTTTTCATGACGCAGGTTGTTGATAATAAATTCCTGGCGTGCCTGCGTGTTCTTACCCATGTAGTATTCCAGCAGTTTCTGGATATGGATATCTTTCGACAGGATGATCGGATCGATACGCATATCTTCTCCGATAAAGCGGCCAAACTCATCTGGTGAAATCTCACCCAATCCTTTGAATCGGGTGATCTCCGGTTTGTTGCCCAGCTTTTTCACCGCCTTCTGTTTTTCTTCTTCGCTGTAGCAGTAAATAGTTTCCTGTTTGTTACGCACGCGGAACAGCGGCGTTTCCAGGATATATACGTGCCCGTTCTTCACCAGGTCCGGGAAAAATTGCAGGAAGAAAGTCAGGATGAGCAGGCGGATGTGCATACCGTCCACGTCCGCATCGGTAGCCACCACTATATTATTGTAACGCAAGCCTTCCAGCCCGTCTTCAATATTGAGTGCATGTTGCAGGAGGTTAAACTCCTCATTTTCATATACGATCTTTTTGGTAAGACCGAAGCTGTTCAGGGGCTTACCACGCAGGCTAAATACCGCCTGTGTTTCCACATTGCGGGATTTGGTAATGGAACCACTCGCAGAGTCACCCTCCGTGATAAAGATGGTAGTATCCAGTTTACGTGCTTCGTTTTCTGCTTTTTCCTTGCCGGTATATTCCTCATTCATGTGAATGCGGCAATCACGCAGCTTGCGGTTGTGCAGGTTAGCTTTTTTCGCTCTTTCGTTGGCCAGCTTTTTCACACCTGCCAGTTCCTTCCGCTCACGCTCACTTTGCTCGATACGCTTTTTCATCGCATCAGCTACAGCCGGGTTGCGGTGCAGGTAATCATCCAGGTGTTTGGAAAGGAAGTCCAGCACGAATGCCTTCATGGAAGGCCCACCGTCATAAACGGTCAGGGAACCCAATTTCGTTTTCGTTTGGGATTCAAATACCGGCTCCTGCACACGAACAGAGATAGCTGCACAAATAGAAGCCCTGATATCAGTTGCATCGTAATCTTTCTTATAAAAATCACGCACCGTTTTTACAAAGGCCTCCCGGAAGGCACCCAGATGGGTACCGCCCTGTGTGGTATGCTGACCGTTCACAAATGAATAGTACTCTTCCCCGTACTGATTTTCGTGGGTGATGGCCACCTCGATATCCTCTCCTTTAAGGTGAATGATCGGATAGCGCAACTCCTCGTCGTTGGTTTTGCGTTGCAGCAAATCCAGCAAACCATTTTTAGAGAGGTATTTTTTTCCGTTGAAGCTGATGGTTAAACCAGCATTCAGGAAACAATAGTTCCAGATCTGGTTTTCCAGGAATTCAGGAATGTATCGGAAGTTCTTAAATACAGTATCATCCGGGGAAAATGTCACCAGGGTGCCGTTTTCCTCGTTGGTAGCAGTTTCCTTGTATTCTTTGGTAAGCACGCCACGCTCAAACTCCGCTACTTTCATTTTGCCGTCACGTACGGATTGTACACGGAAATAACTGGAGAGCGCATTCACTGCTTTCGTACCAACACCGTTCAATCCCACTGATTTCTGAAAGGCTTTGCTATCATATTTAGCACCAGTGTTGATCTTACTCACCACATCCACCACTTTTCCCAGTGGAATGCCGCGGCCATAGTCGCGCACGGTTACCATATGCTCCGTTACCTTAATATCTACCTGCTTACCAAAACCCATGGTATGCTCATCAATACAGTTGTCCGTTACTTCCTTCAGCAGTATATATATACCATCATCTGCGCTGGAACCATCGCCTAACTTACCAATGTACATCCCTGGCCTGAGCCGGATATGCTCCCGCCAGTCCAACGACCTGATGGAGTCTTCCGTATAGGAAGCAAATAGATCCTTTTTATCCGTTTTCTCCGTATTAGCCATAATATATTAAAGTTTCCTATATACTTATGATGTTTTTTAACAGTTCCCGGCACCTGCCATACTAAATCTTTTAGCAAAACCGGATTATGGGCAAAAATAATGGTTTCATCGAATCAACCCAAGTATAAGATAGATAAATAAAAAAATACATGCATATCGGCGTTATATTAATTTATTTCCTATATTTACAAAAGACACCTATTTTTTGAAATCCTAACCTATGTCCTTATGAAAACACTATGCCTGATCATCTCTTTACTATTAATTGTTGCCGCTGTGATCGCTACGCGCTATATTCGCAGGGAGCAGGAAAACAACGTTGGCAACAAATTTCTTCGTCTTATCCGGAAATTTGACTCCTGGCAGATGATGCGTTAATTTTCAATATAATATATTTTCAGATTAAATAGCAAATCCGGCGCTAACACAATATTTCGGCTCAGGACTCCCAGCAAGGCAATAGCAGATTACATCATTGATAATCCCTATTCCTATGAAAACTGGTTTATTGTTCAGACTCGCATGTCTGTTGATCGCTACAATCGTTTTAACTGCTCATCTCGTTCGCAAACAGGTGAGAAGCTGAGGTTACCACAATAAAAAGAGGCTGTTCAAGTGATTGAGACAGCCTCTTTTCTAAACGCATTTGATACCTTACCGGTTATAATATTTGTTGACAGCATCTGTTCTGCTGCGTACATGCAATTTCTCATAGATATTGTGCACATGGCGGCGCACCGTTTCTATACTGATAAATAAGTTACTGGCAATTTCCTTGTACAGGAAACCCTTTGATAACTGATCCAGAATTTCTTTTTCACGGGTGGTTAACGCTTCCAGCGCAGGATTCGGTTTGGCCTGTTTCTGAAAAAATGCTACCACTCTCCTGGCAATCTGTGAGCTCATCGGACTACCGCCTTCATGCAAATCACGGATCGCCTCCAGCAATTCACCCGGAGAAGTTTTCTTCAGGATGTAACCACTGGCACCCGCTTCCAAGGCATTGAAAATTTTGTCATCATCCTCATAAACCGTGAGCATCATAAACTGCATATCCTGATACTCTGCCTTCAGACGCGCAATACATTCAATACCATTCATACCTCCCGGCAGATTGAAATCCATCAGCACCACATTTGGAAGTAAATGAGGGATCTGTTCCACCGCGGTTTCTGCATTATTGAAAGTGCCAACACAGGCATATCCGTCAGAACCATTAATCAGCAATTCCATAGCCGTGCGAATATCATGGTTGTCCTCTACAATTGCTATAGAGATAATATCCATGTTATCCTGGGACTTCTTTTTTGAGTATACCGTCATGTCTTTATTAATTATAACACTTAGATGTTACTGCTAACAAATGTATGTTAATTTAGTGGGATATCGAGAAAAACTATTGTTCCGTTATCTGAGGTGATATCCGCATTACCACCCACTGCAATCATCCTTTTCTGGATGTTTTTCAAACCATTACCAAACAAACGCACCTTCTCCTGGTCAAACCCTTTTCCATTGTCTTTAATCAGGATGGTCATGTTGCGGTTGTTCATTTTTATTTCAATGAGGACTTCGGTTGCCTTCGCGTGTTTTACTACATTATGCAGCGACTCCTTTGCTGCCAGGTAAATGTTCCTTCTGGTTCCCCCGCTTAACTTCACATTCGGGATAGTGTCCGGTATATAAAACTGATGTGTGATATGTGCATGCTCCAGGAAGTCTGCCGCAAAACTACGCATATATGCAATCAGATTCGCTAAACTGTCATTGGAAGAGTTCATCGCCCATATAATCTCACTCATCTTATCCACCATCTCCCCCGCCGTCTCTGAAATCCTTTCTATCTCCCTGGTTTGCGTAGGGTCCTGGATCTTACGCTTGGCTATCTCACTCAGTAACCGGATCGTCGACAAGCCCGATCCCAGATCATCATGCATGTCACTGCTGATACGCGCACGCTCCTGATCCACCGCCTGCTCTTTCTCCAGCTTCAGCTTCTCATGCCGTATCTTGTAATCCAGGTACAAAGTAGAGAAATAATAAGCAATCCCCAGTAACAACAGCAGCAACAGGAACCTGAACCAAAGCGACTGCCAGAACGGAATCCTGATAAGGATCTCCAGCGTGGTTGGCGTCGCATTCCAGATATCATCATTGTTGGAAGCTCTCACCTTAAAGGTATACTTGCCAGGATGCAGATTCGTATACCTGGCCATACGGAAGGTACCGCCATCTACCCAATCTTCATCCGCTCCTTCCAGCTTATATTGTATCCTGTTTTTCGTAGGGTTGGTATACTCCAGCGGCACAAACTCCAGTGCTATCGTATTCTGGTTGTAAGGTAATTCTACTTTTTTCAGGAGAGATACCACCGTATCAGATTCATAAGGCTTATCCAACACTTCCATCCTGCGTATCACCACCTTCGGGTAATAAGGGTTGTTCCTGAAATTTTTTGGGTAGAAACCATTGACCCCCCGGATACCGCCAAAGAATAGCTCGCCATCCACGGATTTATAAAAAGCACCGGTATTGAACTCATTGGATTGCAGCCCGTCTTCATGGTTGAAACTCGTGATCTCATTAGTGACCATATTGATCTGCGACAATCCCTTGTTATGACTCACCCAGATCTTGTCTTTATCATCCAGCAACACGCCGTACAGATAATCGTTGATCAGTTTTGGATGATCATAACTATTGATGTGCTGCACAATCTGGTCCTGTTCATTCAATATAAACAACCCTTTGGTACCAGCCACCAACACTTGTTTATGGGAATTTTTGTTGATGGACTTCACCATCATGCCTTCCGGAAAAATCACCTTATTCCAGCGGCTGCTGCCCGTATGACGCACAAAAATGGAAGACTTGGTACCCGCATATTGGTTACCCATCATATCTTCGTAATAAGTGGTCAGCGTTTCATCCCCAAAGTCATGAACCATGCTCACCTTATACCCCAGGCCTTCATTGGTAAACATCAGCAGGTAATGGCCATAATTAAAATAGACCTCCCCGTTGGGTCGCTTAAACAAAAACGGAAACCGGTGCCGGTCGTCCGGCAACCCCAACTTGCGCACCTGCGCCGTGAGGTCAGTATAGGTTTTGTTGATGACATTAAACAAGCCGATATGCATCCCGGTAAAATGTAACCAGATATGCTCGTAGTCTTCCCGGCAGATCGCTGCCAGATCATTGCCCGGAAACTTTCCGGGAGTCAATTCATTGGAGAAACGCTCCAAAAAACGACCACCTTCCTCATATACATTCAGCCCATCTCTTAATAATCCGACATACAACCGCCCGTCGTCATGCTTGTAAACCGACATGACCATGTTATGCGTAATGTAGGGCGACCGATAAAGGTTGAATACTTTCTTATGCGGTGAATATTTTTTTATACCGTCGCCATCCGTACCTACCCACATATTGTCGGATGCATCCCGGTACAGGAAAGTAACATCATTGAAGGAATGCGTTTCGAAAGTATTGAAACTCACGATGTGCCGGATGATTTCATTTCTTGCTATACTATAAATCAACACCCCGTCAGAACCACCTATCCAGGCGTTACCGTCATGATCCAGCTCTACTGCATTGGGTTCAAAAGGTTCATTGCGTTCATTGCGTACATCAAATGGCAGGTCGCTGAACTTATTCCTTTTTTTATTGAAGATGGTCACGTGACCGGCACTGACAATGATCAGTGAATCCTGGTTCAACCGGCGGACAACAGGGTGTTTGCCAATGCCCGGCAAGCAGAAGATCTGTAATTGCAAAGTCCGGATATTCAGCGCGAGCATTTCTCCCGGCTGATGATTCATCCACACCAGGTCCCCGTCTTTATAAGCTACACCCGGCACCACTCCTGCTTCCTGGAACTGCCTCGGGTAGGCAATCATCCGTTTGGTTCGGAAAGAGTCCCTGTCCACAACGTAGATCCCCTTCATAGGCCGCCAGATCCAGATAGTACGGCTGGCCGTATCTTCTCCCAAAATTTTAAACTTGTAACTGGCATCCCGCTCGGCCGTATTCACATTTGCTTTCACACTGTCCGGAAAAACCTCCCGGAAGCGATTGCGATACTTATCGTACACACTCACCCCATTATTATGCGTGAGCAGGAGGCGGTTGCGACTATCTTTATAAAACGTATAGCCTTTATAACCACTGAGATCAAAGCGATTAATGACCGCGCGGTTCCCGGTAATAGTACGCGGTACCAGTTCCCCCTTGCCATCGCCGGGCCTGATCTGGGTATTAGGCTTATACCGGTATTCGTTGAAAATATAGCCGTCGAAGCGATTGATACCATCGCGGGTGGCAAACCACATAAACCCCTGGTCATCCTGACAAATGTCGGATACCGAACTCTGAGAAAGTCCTTCGTTTACACTATAACCATCAAAAATATACGGCTTATCCTGGGCATGGAGCATTAGTCCTCCAGATAGACACAGGCACAGCAGGACGAGTATTCTGATTTTAGGCAGTAAATGCACGATGGTCTTAGTGTTAATGACAGTGAGCAGCTTTAGGCTTTATGCAAATATATAAATCTGCTTCACACTTTATAGCAATTTTGTAATTTTCTTGCCGCTAACGGATTGGAAATAAATATTATAACTTATGCCTATTTCAAGTACCAGGTACCATTCGAATAACTATAACACTGTACAGTGGCCTATTTCAGCAACTCATAATATTTGTAGCTGCCTGTTTTTATTTCTGTTTATGTGGATGTTACCGGCAGCTAAGGCACAGCTGCCCGCACCTATACGCACCCTTTCGGCCAGTTTGCCCGTAAAAAGCCTGCGCGGCCTGCAGGCTGTTACCGACGACATTGTGTGGGTATCCGGCACGCAGGGAATGGTAGGGCGCACCACCAACGGCGGTAAATCCTGGCAATGGAGCAAGGTAGCCGATAGCGCTGACTTCCGCTCCATCTACGCCTTTGATAGCCTGAAGGCAGTGGTCCTGAGCATCGGCAGTCCTGCCCTGCTGTATATGACCACCAACGGTGGCCGCTCCTGGGAAAACGTATATACTAATAATGACAGGGATATCTTTTTTGATGGCCTGGTATTTTTAAGCGATAAAGAAGGTATTGCCATAGGCGATCCATTGAAGGATAAGAACGGACAGGAAAAATTCACGGTGCTCAGAACGCACAACGGTGGCGCCTCCTGGGAGCTGGACCCTATGGAGGTCAGGCCGGCGGCTCAGTCCGGCGAAGCTATTTTTGCTGCCAGCAACTCCAGCCTGATTGCCCTTCCAAACGGGCAGTCCCTGTTTGTTACCGGAGGGACCGTATCCAGAATATTTTTCAACAAGGGTACCCGCAACCGTGTTATCCGGGATAATAACTATAGCGTTTATCCATTACCGTTAATCCAGGGGCAAAACAGCACCGGTGCTTTTTCCGTTGCATTTCTGGATCAGCAAAACGGCATTATAGTTGGAGGCGATTATAAAAATGACACCCTGCGGCACCGCAACTGCTTTATTACCAGCGATGGTGGTAAATCGTGGCACGCACCGGCTATCCCCCCGTCGGGTTATCAGTCGGCCGTTACCTGGGTCAACAAATCCACGCTGTTTGCCACCGGTACCAGCGGCACACATGTTTCCTACGATGGCGGTAAAACCTGGCGTAAAATCGGCGGCGGCTACAATGCTATCATGAAAGCCCGGAATGGAAAACGGGTGTACCTTGCAGGCAAAGAAATTGCAGTAGTAAATGGAGAATAACTGCCTTATACCAAAAAGGTGCTCCTGGAAAGGCGCACCGCTGGAATAGGTTAAAGCAAAAAGTACATTTATTGGATGGAAGTTAATAAGATATTATCTCTTTTTTTGCTCTTTTTTGCAAAGCAGATATTTTAGATCGTAAACGTAAAGATTAACATCTTCAACGTTATTTCGCCGGCATCAGCCCACCGCGCGAAGTACGGAGGTACACAGTCCGTCCGCTACCAGAAAGGGTATTTTTCTAACCTACAGGCAGGCAGGGAAAATATACATCGGCCTCCTTTTTTTTGTAACTTAAAGCCGGGATAAGCCTGACATAGAAAAAGCAATTATGCAAGTTGAAACTTCCTCGAGCAAATACTCAGCGAAACATTACCCGGATGCCGTCCGGTCCTGGAAAAAAGAAGGTAACATCTTCTACTTTTATACTACCGAAACCATCCTGGAAGTGAGGGTTATCTCCGATAAGATCATTCGGTTCAGATATGCCTCCGACGGTACTTTCCAGCGCGATTTCTCCTACGCCACCAGCGATACGCTGGAAGAGTCACCGATCTCTTTCGGCATACGGGAATTCGATGCCAACTTCGAAATTTATACAAACTACATAAAGGTGCTGATTGCCAGGGATAACCTCCGCATCACCATCACCGATCTGGAAGGCAAAATCATCAATCAGGATGAAATGGGCTTCCACTGGCAGCACTACCTGCTCAAAGGCGGAAAAATCGTTTATTGCAGTAAGCTGATCCAGGAAAACGAAGTTTTCTACGGCCTCGGCGATAAACCTACCGACCTTAACCTGCGCGGTAAGCGCCTGGAAAACTATGGCACCGACGCCTATGGTTACCAGAAAGATACCGACCCCCTTTACCGCAATATCCCATTCTATTATGGTTTACACAACGGTATCGGTTACGGCCTGTTTTTCGATAATACCTTCCGCACCATTTTTGATTTCGGCAAAGAAAGAGATAATGTATGCAGCTTCTGGGCCAGAGGAGGTGAAATGAACTATTACTTCATTTATGGCCCTGACCTGATGGAAGTTGCAGAAACCTACACCCGCATCACCGGCACCCCGGAGCTTCCCCCGCTGTGGGCACTCGGCTACCACCAATGCCGCTGGAGCTACTACCCCGAAAAGAAAGTACGGGATATCGCAGCGGAATTCCGCAAACGCCAGATCCCATGCGATGTCATCTATCTCGACATCGACTATATGGATGGCTTCCGCTGCTTCACCTGGAACAAGGAGTACTTCCCTGATCCGGTAAAAATGATCAGCGACCTCGCCAAAGATGGTTTTAAAGTAGTAGTGATCATCGACCCGGGCATCAAAGTGGATCCGGAATACAGCATCTATCAGGAAGGACTGAAAAATAATTACTTCTGTAAGCGCGCCGATGGCGCGCTGATGGAAGGGGATGTATGGCCCGGCAAATGCGTATTCCCCGACTTTACAAATCCGGAAGTACGCGACTGGTGGGCAGGACTCTTTAAAGTGCTGGCCGAAACCGGCGTGCGTGGCGTATGGAATGATATGAACGAACCCGCGGTATTTGAAATGGGGACCTTCCCTGAAGATGTACGACATGATTATGACGGCGAAGAAGTGAGTCACCGTAAAGCACATAACGTATACGGTCACCTGATGAGTAAAGCCACATCAGCGGGATTGAAAAAATACCAGATGCCTAACCGGCCATTTGTGATTACCCGCTCCGCGTACGCAGGTGCACAGCGCTGGTCGTCTGTATGGACGGGCGATAACGTTTCCAGCTGGGAACACCTGTGGCTGGCGGCCGTGCAATGCCAGCGCCTCGCTGTATCCGGACTGTCGTTCTGCGGTAGTGATATCGGCGGCTTTATCGGCGAACCGGACGGAGAGCTATATACCCGCTGGATTCAGCTGGCCTCCTTCCATCCGCTCATGCGTACCCACAGCGCCAGCAATGAAACCGGGTTCGACCAGGAACCATGGAGTTTTGGAGAGAAATATGAGGCGATCGTGAAGAAATTTATATCTCTCCGATACCAACTGCTTCCTTATTTCTACACCACGTTCTGGCAATATGCGCAAAACGGTACACCGATGATACGGCCACTGGCCTTTGTGGCGCAGCATGAAGCAGATACTTACAACTGCTCCCACGAATTTATGTTCGGCGATTCCCTGCTGATCAGTTTTGTAAACGAAGCAGGTATGCAGGAGAAAGATTTGTATCTCCCTAAAGGACAATGGTACAGCTACTGGGATAAAACACAACTGACAGGCGGCCAGCACCATACCGTGGCCACACCGCTGGAATCGATGCCCCTGTTTGTAAAAGCAGGTGCTGTCATTCCATTTTATCCTGAAATGCAGTATACCAACGAAAAGCAGGTGGATGAAATGATCCTGGAAGCCTACTATGGCAATACAGTGGTGAAAAGCGTTTTGTATGAAGATGCCGGTGATCACTATGGCTATAAAAACGGCCAGTTCAATGTGATCCGTTTTAAACAGGCTTCAGACGATACACAGTTCTGGCTGAAAAAGCAATACTACGTCAACTATACATCAACTTACAGCCGCTTCCGCGTGAAAGTGTATGGTATTCCTTTCACACCTGCTACTGTGCTGGTAGATGGGAAACCACTGGACGCCGGTAGCTACACCGTCGGGGATAATATCATTGAACTGGTTGCTGATAAAGGATTTGAGGAGATAGTGATAAAATAAGGGCACACCAGATAGACATCTAACGTGCTTTGTCCTAACCTATGCCAACTTTAGTTGCGCAAAATTAACAGGACAAAACATTAGAACAAAATATGCAGCAGTAATGAACAAAATGAACAGGACCATCACTTATTCATTTCATTCATTTCACAAAACATCACCCCTTGAGGGTAGTCCAAATAGAAAAGCCTTCCGGTCGGAAGGCTTTTCTATTTGATGAATTGTATATGCCTATTACTAATAGGAATGAATAAGTACTGATTAATAATATATCGACAGAAAGCAAATAGAAATCAAGGCACAAAATATCAGAAACACAAATACAGCCCGAAATAAGATCTCTATCTTATCCGTAGTCATTTCATAGTTATTCGTTTCTTGTCTTGGTTCTATGTGATTTAAACTTAGGCTTTTCATACAAACAAATTAATAGGATTTAAAAATATGAAATATCTGAGGGGGATATTTCGGGGGAGTATATATATCAAACATCCTTCTTAAAATGAAAGTACAAAGAAAAAAGCTAAAATGGACAAATCTTTTTGTTCATTTTTCACTAACAGCCTGTTCATTTTTCAATTACTGTTTCTTCTTGCCACCTTTAACACCTTCATGGGGCAATTGCGTCTGCTGCGGCTTGGGAGCCATTTTCACCGGAATCGAGTCATTATCACCGATTTCTGCAGCCGTAACGACCTCGCCTAAACGATAATACTCTTTTACCATCTGCCCGGATTCTTCATCATACAATTTCCACACCCCATGGCGTACCGGGTTTCCCTCCCGGATGATCTCCATCGGCTTCTCCAACTGGGTTTCCAGGTCGATCACCATCACGGTATCCTTCTGGCCAGGAATTTCAGTAGATACATATCTCCCCTCGGCACTCTTTTTCCCATCGGGATAAAAGTATTTACAGTAACCATTGAGTACGTTGTTTTTGAAAGTCTCCTCCGCCAGTATATTTCCGGAAGCGGTGGTCTTCTTCCAGATCCCCTCTTTCCGGTCATTTTTATAAGTCCCCTCCCAGGTGTAGCCCGGCTCTCCCCTCAACTCTCCAACTTCTTCCATCCACAGCCCCTGCTTTCTTCCTTTTTCATCCCGCTGGTTATGTTTCGGCACTTTATACACTAATCGCTCCTGCGCAAAAGCAGTGACCATAAAGGCATTTAAAAGGCATAGTAACAGTAATTGACGCATAACATTTTTTTTACAAGTTATGATTTAAAATTCAGATGCAACACCTTTGGTTTTGCTTTCTCATATGCTGCGCTGCGCGCGGTACATTGCTTTCCGGCTCACGACCGGAACAAAAAACTGCGGGGATCAGAACCGAAGGTTCCAATCCCCGCTAATAAAACGTAATATATTGTCAGTTATTTCTTCGTCAGCTTAATAGTTCCCAGGCTGTTATCCTTACCTGCACTAATGGTAACATTGGTGATGGTCGTGTCTTTATAAGCCGCATCCGGATTAATAAATACATTCCAGGTACCTGGCTTCAGGCCACGTACTTTAAAGAAACCATCTCTCCATGGCAGTGCGTACAGCGTATCATTGCTGCTGTTATACACGGAAACCACCGGATAGGCCTCGCCTGGTGTAATGCGGCCGCTCAGACTACCCATTTTCAGGATGGTAAACACATTGATGTAAGGACTCAGGTAGAATTTACCGTCCCTGGTTTTGATGATGGAACGTTGTACGTCAAAGTCAAGCCAGAGACGAAGGTTATCAGCACTCAGCTGGTCCCACTCGGTATGGCGTACGCGTACCACAATCTTACTTTGACCGGTCAGAGATTTCACGGGGTAAGTTATGCCGTTCTTTACCAATGAGTTATTGGAGCCAATGGTGATGCGGATACGTTCAATAGTACCCTTACTCACTGTACCGCCGGCCAGCAGCGTGTCGGTACCATTACGAAGGGTCAACAGGTCATAGATGCCGGCCTGGATGCCCAGGGAATCCCATACCTGGCAGCTATCGTCGCGGCGGCCAAATACATCATCCCAGCCGCAACGGTCCCTGTCATTCCAGTTACCATTGTCAATTTTGCCGCAGGTATCCACCAATACCTCCACCTTACGGATATCGAGCAGCACCTGGTCGAAATACCCGGGGTCATCGGAAAGATACAGACTTACTTTTTGCTTGTTGGCCGGAATCGGCTCATCTGAAACGGAATTATCTTTGTTGCAGGCACTGATTAAGACTGCCGCTCCTGTAATAATTACCGCCAACAACAATCCGGCATTACGGAGAGAGTTTTTCATAAATAACTGGTTTTAAATTCAATAAATGATTATGGTATATCGATTGGTTGAAAAATTTTCCTGATTCTTTGGTTGAAGCTGTTATATGACTAAAATAACGTTAAAAAGTTTAGTCTTATTGCAGCAAAACCCAGGCCTAAAAAAAATCGGACTGTTCCGCAGAACAGTCCGACCATAAAATCTTTGATTCCCCTGAGCTTACTTCGCAGGGATATATTGGAAGATGCTGGCACCGAGTGGCGGCAGCCGTAGCGTAATCGTATAATCTTTCCCGTTATAGGTCTGCTGATGTCCTTCCAGGATACCGGTATTTACCACGCCACTACCATAAAACTGTGCATCATCACTGTTCAGCACCTCTTTCCATCTACCGGGAACAGGTACTCCTACTACATAATTTTCTCTTGGGACAGGCGTCATGTTTAGTGCCACCAGTAACAGGTCGTCCGGATGAACGCCTTTGCGCATATAGATCAGCACACAGTTATCGTAATCATTTACTGTGATCCATTCAAAGCCGGCCCCATCAAACTGCTGCTCGTACAAGGCTGTGCTGGTAGTGTACAGGGTATTGAGTGCCTTCACATATTTTTTCAGGCTCTCATGCGGTTTGTATTTAAGGAGATGCCACTCCAGCTCTGTTTTATAGTTCCATTCCGTTGTCTGACCAAACTCATCTCCCATAAAGAGCAATTTGGTACCGGGATGCGTAAACATATAAGCATACAACAGCCGGAGGTTGGCAAACTTCTGCCAGTCGTCCCCAGGCATTTTGTAAAGCATGGGCGACTTACCATGTACCACCTCATCGTGACTGAAGGGCAGCATGAAGTTTTCGCTGAAAGCATACACCACGCTAAAGGTGAGGTCATTCTGAAACCACTTCCGGTGTATGGGATCTTTCTTAAAATAATCCAGTGTATCATTCATCCAGCCCATCATCCATTTCATCCCAAAGCCAAGCCCTCCAAGGAAGGTAGGCCGTGAAACACCATAGAAGGAAGTGGATTCTTCCGCTATGGTTTGAACATCCGGATACAGGGCATAGATGGTTTCATTCAGTTTTTTGACGAAGCTGATCGCTTCCAGATTTTCATTTCCACCAAATTCATTCGGGTCCCATGCGCCTCTTTCCCTGCTGTAGTCGAGGTGAATCATGGAAGCCACCGCATCTACCCTCAGTCCATCTGCATGGTATTTATCCAGCCAGTAAACGGCATTGCTGAGCAGGAAGGAACGCACTTCATTACGTCCATAATTAAATATATAGCTGTTCCAGTCGGGATGGTAACCCTTACGCATATCCGCATATTCGTAAGTATGAGAGCCATCAAACCGGAAAAGTCCGTGCGCATCATATGGAAAATGGGAAGGCACCCAGTCGAGGATCACACCGATGCCGGCTTCATGAAAGGCATCTACCATTTCCATGAACTGTTGTGGTGTACCGTATCGGGAAGTGGGGGCATAATAACCGGTGAGCTGGTAACCCCAGGAGCCATCGAAAGGATGTTCCATGATGGGCATCAGTTCCACATGGGTAAAGCCCATTTCCTGTACATATGGCACCAGCATTTTGGTGATTTCCGGGTAAGAATAGAATTTCTCATCTGCCATAGGATCAGGTTTGCGCCATGATCCTAAGTGTACTTCATATACGCTGAAAGGTTTTTTCAGTGAGTTATGCTGGTGGCGTTTTTCCATCCAGGCTTTATCTTTCCATTTGTAGTCGAGCGCATGAACGATGGATGCTGTTTTAGGGCGCACTTCCCAATGGGTGGCGTAAGGATCTCCCTTAAACAATTCTTCTCCGCTGTTGGAGCGGATAAAATATTTGTAGAGGCAACCATCGGCTACGTCCGGGATAAATCCTTCCCAGATGCCTGAGCTGTCCCAGCGGGGTAACAAGGTATGACTGTAATGGTCCCATTCATTAAAATCGCCGGTAACGGAAACGTATGCTGCATCCGGCGCCCATACGGCGAAATACGTACCTGCGATCCCATCGCAGTGCGTAGATCTGGAGCCAAATTTTTCGTATAGCCGGTAGTGTGAGCCTGCCTGAAACAGGGCAATATCTGCGGATGTAAAAAGGGAAAAGGGTATAACGGACTGTTTAATGCTATAGGAATCTCCGGTCATAGCTCTGCTTGGTTGAATTGTCTGGATTAACAAGATAGTTTAATTTTCAAAGCAAAGAAAAAAATTTCGGATTCCCATAAAAAGAAAGAGTCGCCATGTGGCGACTCTTTACTTATATATGCTGCTTAGGCATTGTACTTACGTTTGAATGGAGGTCTGCTACCACCGCCGGAGAATTCTCTTTTTTCTCCGCGGTTGCCGCCACCACCTTCGGTGCTGTGCCAGCGTTTGCGTGGACCGCCTTCTTCTCTGCGTCCACCGCCGCCGCCGCCACTACGACGTTTATCGCCGTCCTGGGACATTTCGATCCTTACGGAGCGACCGTTGTATTCCACTTTCTTGAATGATTGTGTTACTTTTTCAACGGCATCGTTTTCTACTTCGAAGAAGGAGTAAACGCCTTTCAGATCGATACGGCCGATTTTGTTACCACGTAAACCGGTGTTATCGCACAGGTAACGGAGCATATCGCCGCGGTTGAAATCGTCAACAGAGCCGAGGTTGATGAACAGGCGGGTAAACTTACCGTCACCACGACGCTGTCTTTCTTCGAAACCACGTTTTTCTTCTTTCACGTTCAGATCAGCTGCATCCTGGTAGTATTCCAGGAACTGGTTAAATTCCAGGGAAGCGAAACGCTTGATCAGCTCTTCTTTGCTCATATTGGCAAATTCTTCGTTGATGCGTTCCAGGTATGGTTCGATCTGTTCTTCGTTAACGGTTACGTTGTGTACTCTGTGTACCAGGCCGAAGAGTTGTTTTTCGCAAACGGCGAAACCGTCCGGAACATCACCTTTGGTAAATTTCTTACCGATTACTCTTTCGATCTGACGGATTTTACCGATGTCGCGGCTGCTGATGATAGCGATAGAAATACCGGATTTACCAGCTCTGGCAGTACGGCCGGAACGGTGGGTGTAGTTTTCTACGTCATCAGGCAGTTCGTAGTTGATAACGTGTGTAACGTTGTCGACGTCGATACCGCGTGCTGCCACGTCAGTAGCTACCAGTACCTGGAGTGCTCTTTCGCGGAAGCGTTTCATCACTTTATCGCGCTGTTGCTGTGTGAGGTCACCATGCAGGGCATCTGCGTTGTAACCGTCTTTAATCAGTGATTCAGCGATTTCCTGTGATTCAATTTTGGTACGGGTAAAAACGATACCGAAGATATCCGGGTTGTAATCAACCAGGCGTTTCAGTGCCGCATATTTTTCACGTGGGCGTACCACGTAGTATTCGTGTTCGATATTGGCGTTACCGCTGTTTTTGTTACCTACAGTCAGTTCAAACGGATCCTCCATGTATTTCTGGGCGATACGGCGTACTTCCTGTGGCATGGTTGCGGAAAACAGCCAGGTTGTTTTTTCTTCAGGGGTGTTGGAGAGGATGCTGTTGATGTCTTCCTGGAAGCCCATGTTCAGCATTTCATCTGCTTCATCCAGTACGGCGTAGCGTACGTTGTCGAAGTTGATGGCGCCACGATCGATGATATCGAGCAGTCGGCCCGGAGTTGCTACAACGATGTGTACTCCTCTTTTCAGTTCGCGCAGCTGCTGTACGATGCTGGAACCGCCATAAACGGCTACTATACTTACATCACCGAGGTGTTTGCTGAAGTTTTTCAGGTCATTGGTAATCTGCAGACAAAGCTCACGGGTAGGGCAAAGTACCAGACCCTGTGGTTTATGCAGATTTACGTCGATTTGCTGGAGTAAGGGCAGGCCGAAAGCTGCCGTTTTACCAGTGCCCGTCTGGGCAAGACCTACAAAGTCGCGGTCACCACTCAATAATACGGGAATTGCCTTTTCCTGAATAGGGGTTGGAGCAACAAAGCCCAAGTCTGTAATTCCCTTTAAGATGGACTCTTTTAAGCCCAGAGATTCAAATGTTGTCATTGATTTACATTGATCAAGCTCCGTCGGGAGCTGTTGTAATAGGCCCCTTTTATTGAGGGGACTGTTGAAATATTTTTTCTGTTACCGGGCCTTTTGCCCGGACAAAGAGGCAACGCCTGCTGTTGCGTTCTTACACCAGTTCTCCTTCGAGGTCGTAGTCGAATGCCTTGGTGATGCGTACTTCCACGAAGTCGCCGGGTTTCAGGCGTTTGGTGGTATTAATGATCACTTCGTTATCTACTTCCACAGAGTCAAATTCAGTGCGGGCAAGATACCTGCCAGACTCTTTTTTATCTACGATTACTTTGAAAACCTTCCCTACCATTTCCTGGTTTTTCTCCAGGGAGATTTCCTGTTGCACGGCCATAATATCCTGTGCTCTTCTTTCTTTTTCCTCAGCCGGGATGTTGTCTTCCAGCTCGTAGGCGCTGGTGCCTTCTTCATGGCTGTAGGTGAATACGCCTACACGGTCGAAGCGCATTCTTTCGAGGAATCCTTTCAGTTCTTCCACATCATCTTCGGTTTCACCAGGGAATCCGGCGATGAGGGTTGTACGTAAGGCGATACCGGGTACTTTTTCACGAATGGCATGTACCAGTTCTTCGATTTCCTCGCGGGTGATCTGGCGTTTCATGGCTTTGAGCATACCGTTGGCGGCGTGCTGCAAAGGCATATCCAGGTATTTGCAGATGTTCGGGAACTCGTTCATCACATCCAGAATTTCCATTGGAAACTTGGTAGGATAAGCGTAGTGGAGGCGAATCCACTGCAGTCCTTCTACCTGGGCGAGGGCGCGCATCAGGTCGCCGAGGCGACGCTGTTTATACAGGTCCAGGCCATAGTAGGTGAGTTCCTGCGCGATGAGCATGATCTCTTTCACACCGAATTTTACCAGCTTTTCTGCTTCTGCCACCAGTTCTTCAATTGGTTTGGAAACGTGCTGACCACGCATCAGCGGGATTGCACAGAAAGCGCAGGTACGGTTACAACCTTCTGCGATTTTCAGATAGGCGTAGTGTGAAGGAGTCGCTAACAATCGTTCTCCGATCAGTTCTGCCTTATAATCCGCATCAAATTTTTTAAGGATAAGCGGGAGTTCCATGGTTCCAAACCAGGCATCCACGCCTGCGATCTCTGATTCCAGATCGCCACGGTAGCGTTCGCTCAGGCAGCCGGTGACGTATACTTTGTCCAGCTTGCCGCGTTCTTTAAGCTCTACCTGTTCGAGGATGGTGTTGATGGATTCTTCCTTGGCTTTGTCAATAAAACCGCAGGTGTTAACTACTACGATATTGTGATCTCTCTTTGTGCTTTCGTGCACCACGTCGATTTCGTTAGCAGCGAGCTGACCGCTCAATACTTCCGAATCAACCATGTTCTTGGAACAACCAAGTGTAATAATATTAACCTTGTCTTTCTTTAAAGTTTTCGTCTTCAATGCGAATGTTTTAGCGCTTGCGGTACTGGTTATTTACCGGACCGCTTACCGCCACGAAGACACACAGACACTAACATGATAAAACAGCAGACTTACTGTACGTGACTTTGAGCCTTAGTGGGGGTTGAGTAAGGAAGGTGCAAAGGTACAAAAAGAATTGATAATTATGAAATTAAAGATAAACAGCTGCAAATAAACTCTTTACAGCTGCTAAACCGATTTACGCTGAGATCGCTTTTATCAGCCTGTCTGCTTTGTTTTTAGCCAGTTCACGCTTTTTGTGGTACCACCAGCGCGGGGCCATTTTGATAAGCAGGTTGTTCATTCCGCGCAGGCCTACGATATGGTAAAGTCCGTTTAATTTACCGGCCAGGGAGTGATCCAGGGCGCGCAGGCTCATGGCAAAGCCGCTGTCGAGGTACTCCATATGGTGCCAATAGCCACCCGGCATAAACAGGGTGTCGCCGTGCTCCAGAATGGTGGTGAAGCCGGTAGCATAATCCAGTGCCGGAAAATCAGCCGTATTCAGCTGTTGGTGCCAGTTAACGAAGTTGGCGGCGCTTTCCACGGTAAAAGGCATCCGGTAAATGTAGGGCGACTGCTTATTTTCCAGGAGCAGGACCCTTTTGCGACCTACAAACTGGGTATGAAATATATGGGAGAGGTCGATATCGTAATGCATATGTGCTACGGAGCCGGCTCCGCCAACAAACAGCATCGGGTATTTTTTAAGCAGGCCTTTGGAGAACGCCTCGGGCCAGGTAAAATCCTGGGTGAGCTGAGGTGCGTGTTGGAAGATGTTAAACAGGAAGATGCGGAGTGCTACCGGGCCTTGCTGGATGAGGTCGAGATAGTCTCCAAACTGAATATAGTCATCGGCGCCGTTAACGGGTGTATTGGCATCTGCCCGGGTATTATTGTATACACCTACTGTTTTGTCTCCTACGATGGATTTAAAATAATCCCATGTCCACTTCTCTTTCGCTGGCCATTGTTTACTGAGCGATGTAATTACTACCGGTTTACGTGGCAGGTAATAGTTTCTTTTGAATTCCTCCGGTGTAATAGTATCAACTCGATCTATGCTTGAAATATTCATAACTGCGAATTGTTATTAAAAAGGGTACCAAAAAACAACTACTCTAATTTAGCGAAGGCTCGGTTATGCGGCAACAAAAATCTGGTCTAATGCAGAAAGTCAAACAAAAAGCTGACCAATAAGCGTTTTCAGTATAATGCAAAGGTAAATGCATTTGTTCGCTTGCTGGTCAGCTTCGTTTTATGGAAAGATGAATTATCTAAAATTCGAAACAGGAATTATATCAATATCAGTATCAATCATTTACAGTAAACAATGAATCTACGAAGGCGTGCTTGTCAAAGACCTGCAGATCTTCCATTTTTTCACCGATACCGATATATTTAACCGGGATTTTGAACTGGTTGGCAATGGCCAGCACTACCCCACCTTTCGCGGTACCATCGAGTTTGGTGATGGCCAGGGAGGTGACTTCTGTAGCGGCTGTAAATTGTTTGGCCTGTTCAACGGCATTCTGGCCGGTGGAACCGTCCAGTACGAGCAGTACTTCGTGTGGTGCATCCGGGATTACCTTTTTCATCACACGTTTGATTTTTGTGAGCTCGTCCATCAGGTGGATTTTGTTGTGGAGTCGGCCTGCGGTATCGATGATGATAACATCAACATCACGGGCAACCCCGCTTTGTACGGTATCGAAGGCAACGGCGCCGGGGTCGGAGCCCATGGCTTGCTTTACGATGGGCACGCCTACTCTTTCGCTCCAGATGGTCAGTTGATCTACAGCTGCAGCGCGGAAGGTATCGGCAGCACCGAGTAGTACAGTTTTGCCAGCTTTTTTGAAGTTATAGGCGAGTTTACCGATGGTGGTGGTTTTACCTACCCCGTTTACGCCTACTACCATGATTACGTATGGTTTCTTATCTGCCGGGACGTCGAAGTCGCGGAATCCGCTATCGGGAGCATCTACCAGGAGTGCTGCAATTTCTTCTTGCAGTAACCGGTTTAACTCACTCGTTCCCAGGTACTTATCTTTAGCTACGCGTTGTTCGATTTTATCGATGATTTTCACAGTGGTTTCAACACCTACATCGGCGGACACCAATGCTTCTTCGAGGTTATCCAGTACTTCGGTATCGACGGTGGACTTACCAGCGATGGCGCGTCCGATCCTGGAGAGGAAACTTTCCTTTGTTTTTTGGAGTCCCTGGTCCAGGCTTTCCTTTTTCTCTCTGGAGAATAGATTTTTGAAAAAGCTCATATCAGTAATAGTGGGCCAACGATGGCGGCCGGGTTCATTTTTCAATTAGGTCGCTAAAATACGGCTTTTCTTGGAAAGAAGGGCTGTTATCGCGATGGCTCGCGTTTTGATCGCCATAACCACCGCCACCACCACGGTTATAACCACCGCTGCCAGGTTTGTATGTAGGTTTTACCAGCACCTCCGGTGCCGCTAAAAACCGGGGAGAGCGGACCGGGTGGTCTGTTCTCCCGTTAAACATAAGATTGTATGAAGCCATATAGGCAAACACAAAAAGCTGTCCTGTTAAAGGACAGCTTTTAAGTATGATATTAGTAAAGCCGAATTACTTAGCGTTGATATGCTCCTGCACTTTGTCTTTGTGCACGATAGCTTCTTTGAAAGTATAGGCACCAGTTTTAGGAGAGCGTACTGCTTTCACAACTTTAGTCCACACTTTTGCATCAGCTGCTGCTTTAGCGTCTTTTACCTTCGAGTTCTTTGAAACTGCTTTTGCCATTGTATTGCATTTGTTTTATGGTCGATGGCTATATGGCCGTGTATTGCATTACAGCCATTAACCACTAACAATTAACTATTTAATTTCTTTGTGTACAGTCACCTTTCTCATGATAGGGTTGTACTTCTTCAGCTCCAGACGCTCTGGAGTATTTTTCTTATTCTTTGTAGAGATGTAACGGGAAGTTCCAGCCAGACCTGAGGTTTTGTGCTCAGTGCATTCCAGAATTACCTGCACTCTGTTACCTTTTTTTGCCATTTTGTATACAAATTAAGTGAGTCCTAGACTTAAATTTCCTGACCAGCTGCACGCAATTCCTTCACTACTGCATACAAACCTCTTTTATTGATGGTTCTCAAACCGTCAGCAGATATCTTTAAAGATATCCATTTGTCTTCTTCCGCCAGGAAAAAACGTTTTTTCTGCAGGTTAGGCAGAAACCTTCTCTTTGTCTTAATATTGGAGAAGGAAACATGGTGACCTGTAATCGGCTTCTTTCCTGTCACCTGACATACTCTTGCCATGATCTAAAAATTTTAGGAATGCAAAAGTCAGTTTTTTTTGTGGACTTAGCAAATATAATTGCATGAATTTATTCACAAATTCAAAATTTGTCATGTATAACACCCGTCCACAAGTAGTACCTGATCTTACATCAGTTTGATAATCAATTATTTACAGCAGTAATTTTCACAATCCCTGCTTTTCATATATTTTTTAAAGCAATACAATAAGGCTCTTCAGCACAGCGCCCAATCTCACCGCTTCCAGCACACGCTGCGGCTCAGTTCCGTGCTTTACCACCGCTTCTTCATGGGAGGTTACGCACATTTCACAACCATTCAGTGCAGAAATAACCAGGCTCAGCAGCTCGAAAAACTCCTTACCCAGTACCGGATTTGCCATAATGCTCATACGGATACCTGCAGCTGTGGTGGTGTAAAATTCCTTATTTACAAAATGTCTGAATCGATAGTAGATGTTATTGGCATTCATCAGGGAAGTGCAGCTCAGGATCTCGGAGATCTCTTTTTCATTGGCACCTTCCTGTTTGGCCAGTTTCTCAAAGGATGACTGCAAAGCAGCATGCTTTTCGTTAACCGCAACAGACAGTCCTATCAGATAGGCTTCCTTCTTGCTGAGGGTACTTGCACCCAGTGCATTTGTAACGTTAATTTTCAGATCTTTCAGGTAACGCGCATCCGCATTTACCAGCGCCTGTAACTTCTCAGATACCGGCAACTCTGCCAAACCAACAGCTTCTAACAATTGTACAGCGGTATCCTGATTGGTTGTTGCAAACATATTCTATTTCTGATTTAAAACCCCGGGAAACAGCAAGCCGCCTCCCGGGTATGTAAAGTAGTATTGATAATGATTAAGCAGTCAGGGTAGCTTCACCTTTCTGCCAGTTGCAAGGGCACAGCTCATCTGTTTGCAGTGCATCCAGTACGCGCAGTACTTCTTTCACGCTGCGGCCTACAGACAGATCATACAGAGATACCCAACGTACAATGCCCTGAGGGTCTACAACGTAAGTAGCACGGTAAGCCACTTTTTCATTGGATTCCAGGATACCCAGCTCTTCAGCCAGTGATTTGGAAGTATCTGCCAGCATTGGGAACTGCAGTCCACGCAGATCTTCGTGATCTCTTCTCCATGCAGCGTGTACGAACTCACTGTCAGTAGAAGCACCAATCAGTACGGCATCGCGGTCAGCGAAATCCTGTGCATGTTTGTTGAATTCAGCAATCTCAGTTGGACATACAAACGTAAAGTCTTTAGGCCACCAGAACATCACCATCCATTTACCGGAGTTTTTCAGCTCTTCTGAAGACAGTTCGTAGAACTCTTTACCTTTCTCGATTGAAACTACAGCCGTTTTTTTGAACTCAGGAAACTCTGATCCTACGGATAAGATAACATTTTTCATATTCTATACTCGATTTTTGATTTGTTGCTAAGCTATTGTCGTTTTTGCTGGCGCAAAGATCACTTTACATTCATTATTAATCAAATAGATTTTAAAAATGTGATATTGAGTTTGTCTATATATAGGAAATAATACCGTAGTGAAGCATTCCAGCCTCCCTCCCCCTCCCTATATGCAAAAAATTCATCCCGGCACTCACATTTTTATGGGATTTCCGTAACATTTTGGCACGGTAATTAGTTATATAAGTGAGCTTTTATACTTGGAACTAATAAAATCAGCATGGAAATGAAAAAGAAATACTTATTACTTGTGATCGTAACGATTGGACTTGCTTTGATTCCGTTTATTAAAAACAGCATCATTAAACAGGATGAATTTGACGCTACCAAAGATCTGTTCATCTAGCGTTTAGCGGGTCCTAATTTGCCGTTCAAAACTTCCCCACAGCGGGGTCAGGACTCTTATTGCTGTTAGGATCATAGTGCTGCCATATAGCAGAACCCACCTTCCGCATTAGCCGCCAGGCCTCATTCTCTGGTTTCCAGCTTTGATCTGCAATATTTTTCGTGGCTATACAATACACGTAATCGCCATGTGGCCCGTTAACCATAATGACCTCCGATCTGGCATCATCCACCGCACCGTTCTTTGATGCGGTCCTGATATTACAAGGAACCTGCAGTAAGCCCTGGGCATCCCAATGATTGCATGTCAGGTTCCTGTACATCCGCTCGCTACTCGGTTTGTCTACCACCTCCCCTTTGTACACCATTTCCATCAGTCGCGCCATCTCCCGCGGACTCGTTTGCCCCCAGCCATACACTTTCCGGATTTCTTCCCTGCCAGGTGTTCTTGAATTTACCCTCAGCACCTGAAAGCCATGGCGCTCCAACCAGCTGTTAATCGCAACCCCGCCACCAGCCAGCGATTGCAGCCATAAACTCGCCGTATTATCACTCATGGTCAACATCAGCATCATTACCTTGTCCAGGTCTATCTGCTGACTATCCCTGAATGATCCCAGTATATCCACCCCTGCATACAGCAAGGAGTCCCTGTACACCAGCGGCTGCCGGTACTGCAACTCCCCTTTGGCAATCTTGTCGAAAATCCCCACCTGAATCGTTGTTTTAATCATACTGGCAGTCGGGAAAATCGTGTCCGCATTGATTTCCACCACCCTGTCCTTTTTAAGATGATGGACATAAATTCCCACCTCTCCGTGGAAATCCTTCAGCAGCTGTTCTAAAGTTTCCTGTAATTTTTTATCAGTGCGCTGGGCAAACGCAGGTAGGGCCAGTAAGGCGGCGGTAAGGCAGGCTAGTAATGTTTTCATCTCCTTAAGTTAATAAGGATGTATTAAAAGTAAAAGCGCCGGAATAATTCCGGCGCTTTCAATGTTTTTGAACTGGTGCCAGAGGCATCGGTTGGTGGCGTGGGCGTGGGCGCTGCCCGGCCCGTTGAGGCCTGTGAGGAACAGCTGCACTGGCCCACAGGTTATTGATTTAAACGGTACTTCAACCTTCTGTGAGTGGCGTGGGCGCTGCCCGCAGTCGCTACGGTCTGCAGAAGATGTGGCTGAACCCCAGTTTATCAGGTAGTCACATTAATCAAATCCGAGAAATTCCGGATACCGATCTTCTTAGCAGTAGTATATCCTTCGGCATACTCCACTCCTACCATTTTACCAAGCATTTTAGCGCGATACACCACACTATCAAAGAAACCGGAGCCAGAGATATAAGTCTGCGGCTCATGGTCCTTTGCAGCCAGAAATTGTGAAGAAAAAGCCTTGATAGCTTCCAGCTTACGATCCATTACCGGGGTAATATCAAGCACAAAATCGGGTTCATGGAAACGGTCCTGCAGGAAGTGAAATACCTGCTTTGGTCGCCACGCTTCCTGCTCTACGCCATCCACCTGGGTGGAAATTTTTCTGAGCCCTGCCATAAAGCAACTGTCAGCAATCAGCTTGGCCGCACGTCCATGGTCGGGGTGACGGTCATCGATCGCATTTGCCAGTACGATCTCGGGACGATATTTTCTGATGGCGGTGATAATCGCCAATTGCTCCATGGTATCATTGCGGAAAAATCCATCGGCCAGGCCCAGGTTTTCACGTACATCCAGGCCCATAATCTTTGCTGCCGCCTGAGCTTCCTGCTCACGCAGCTCAGGGGTGCCCCTGGTGCCTAGTTCCCCACGGGTGAGATCCACCACTCCTACCTTCATGCCTGATGCCGCATGCATCATCAATGTGCCGGAACATCCCAATTCCACATCATCGGGGTGCACGGCTATTGCGAGTAAATCCAGTTTCATACGCTAAAAAAATTGAGGTGCAAAGATACGGATCAATCTTCTGAGCTGGTAATGCGCACCCCTGCTTTCTTCCCTGTGACCTGGTATTTCTGCTCCAGTTCCTTTGCCGGTACCAACTCCAGGGTCCGGAAGGTCTTCCTGTCCACCGTAAACAGCAGGGCTTCATTTTTATCCGTTACCAGCTGGTCGTTTACGATGTAAACCAGGGCACTGTCTGCCACACCGGTTTTGCGCAGACTATCAAACGCCGGCGCTATTGATTTCAGGAAGTTATTGACTCTTTTACGCGCAAATGGCTTGGTTTCCATGTAAATCACGCCATTTTCGGCCTGTGCGCCATACAGCAGTACAGCCTTACGCCCTTTTGCAATGGTGATGAGCCCTATCTGGTCCGGCGTGATCTGGTTGGCTGCACCGGGCGCTACGAGTACGCTGTCCACCACATATACAGGGTCCCCCTCCTCTTCTGTTTGGGCGAATAAGGCGGTGGGTAACAATATTAATAATGATAATAGAAAATGTTTATAACTCATGTAACGAAGGTAGGCATTCTTAGTTATAGGCGCGGTACCGCTGGTACATCTCGAGCTCCTGTACAATCACCTCGATATCTTTATCTTCCTGCATATCGTAGTCACTTTTCAGGTTGCCTCCAAAGAAGAAGGCGACCGTTTGCCATACGCGGGCATTGAAGCCGCCCTTAAGTTCCTTGATGATTTCAAAGCAGTTCTGGCCGGTTTCGCGGTCGATCAGCTTCATCAGCACTTTACCCTGGTAAACGGACAGGTTGGTCAGCTTATCGCCAAACTGGGCCTTTAACTCTTTTTCCTTGCTGGCCAGGTAGGCTTTTCTGGCGCGACCATTCGGCAGCTTCGCCAATTCCACGCTTACATCCTTCAGGATGCGGGCAGCCGACTTAGCATAAGGATAAGTTACGTATACGGCATTACGTAGCCTGGAATAACGCTCCCGTTCTTTTCTCAGGCGCTTCGGCAATTTATCTACTACATCAATAATAGCGAGGGTAATTACAGGGATGGTATCAGTACCCACCACTACCGCATGCAGGGGGATTTTATCTGCACCATGCGCTTCCTGGGCCGCAGCAGACTTGCTGCAAGCAAAGATGCCTGCTACCAGGGATAAAAAGAGGATGGACTTTTTAAGCGGATGCATAACCATTAAACGCAACTTACTATCTGATTGTTACCACAAGTTAACTAAAGATTTGACATTTAGTACACCTGGTTGACGGGCCTCATTTTCAGCACGCCGGTGGCAAAGCTGTCGATCGTACGGATCACTTCCGGCACTGCCTTGCTGGTGAGTGAGGAGCCCATCACATGTGCACCTGCGCCGGGTATTGCTATAGCAGCCTTCTGTCCTGCAGCCGTACCCAGTTCCTTTTCCATGGCCAGGATGGCCTCCACTTTTACCGTTGGGTCCTGGTGCTGCTCATTCTTGTAATAATACAGGTTCAGCACCGGTTGCTTCACCTTTTCGAACGTGGCTCGGGTCATGGTGGTTTCCAGCAATTCTTCCAGCTGCACTACGGCCTCAAGGCGATAGCGGTTGTACCAGTATTGATTACGGATGGTATTGGTATCATGGCCGTCGCGGTATTCGCCTCTGCTGATCAGCCGCGCCAGTTGCAGCCCCCAATGGTCGTTGGCGAGGAACGCAAACTTATCATTGATGGCAATGTTGGGCGACATATTCACCAGCGCATACACCTCCTGCGGATATTCAGCGGCCAACTTCAGCGCCAGGGTGCCGCCCGTGGAAGTGCCCATCACAATCACTTTATGCCCGATGGCCTTACCAATCGCCAGCGCCTTTTTAGCATCCTGCCACAGCCCCTCTGCTGTCATATGCAGGAGCGGACTATCAGACCGGAGGCCGTGCGCATCCAGGCGTGACAGATAGAGATTACAGCCGAACCGGCGGGCAACTTCCCGATGCACCGGGTTACCTTCTTCCTGACTGGCAGAAAAGCCATGGAGGTACACTATCGCGTAGGCTGTTTTTTGGTGAAGACTATCGGCCCACACAATACGCGCTTCGTTATCCGGTTTCAGTGGTAATGCCGACTCACTGTTACGGATATACGCATCCAGGCTGTCAGCCTGCTGCGGAACGGCAGGCAACTGGTCATCATATACAGGTGTAGCGGGCTTAGGGCCCAGCATATATACCACCAGCAGGGAGGATATAACGATCAGGAATATACGAAACGGGCGTCGTTTCATGGTCAGGGTTTTATGGGGTAAAAGTAAGATTTTTTGTTGGGAGGAGTTATAGGTTATAGCGAATGGGCAACTGAGACCTTCGGTCTCAGTTGAGAGAGTCCGCGCTGCGCGCGGCGGCGCTTGTAGTTTGTAACAATAGCATTGCCCACTCACGCGTACTGTTTTCCAACAGCACTGACATCTCCATAAAGCAAAACAAAAAACTGCGGGGAGCAAATAAAACCGAAGGTTTCATTTGCTCCCCGCATATAATAAGATAATAATAATTTAAACTTTCTCTTTCACGCGTGCAGCGGTTGCTTTCACACTCCCTTTGTTGAGTTTCACGCGGTACACCACGGCGATCAAAGTACCTACAATCATCACGATTACGCCCAGCCACAGCACATTGATGTATGGGAAGACGATGGCTTTCATGATGATGTAATCACTATTCTCATCCGCTTCTTTCACTTTGATTTCGATCTTATTTTCTGCCGGCAGAATTTTGCTGAAGCGTACCTGCAGGGCCAGTGGCGCCAGGGTATCTTCAATGCTGTACTGATAAGCGCTGTCGCGGATCAGGTACACCGGTTGCAGGTTAAAATGATCATCTGTTTGCGTGTAGACTTCCAGATCCGCTCCTACTGCCAGATCGCCTTGTCGCGGCTGATAGTTTTTGTTAGTAGGATCTTTCGCGATACCACGCATAATCATGAAACCTTTGGAGAAGAAGATGGAGTCGCCTTCGGCCACCACGTGAGTGGTATAGTTAGCCGTATCGTTGGCAGGCGTTGTTCTATCCTTCAGCGGAGGAGTAGCGGTGATATAGGTGAAGATATCTTTATGCAGATAGTGCCTGGACGCCGGGTTGGAAGTCAGGGCATTTTCCTTACTGTTAACGAACGCGTTTGGATAGAGGCGGAACCGCTCTACGATTTTGCCTGCTTTATCTTTACGTTCATAGTCCACTTTAAAGTAAACTTTTGCATCACCAGGCGCGATGGAATCGCCTACAAAGGTGGCATGGTATTCACCCATTTCCACCGGCACACCGCGCGGCAGCATGATATTTTCGCGGGCATTCTGTTTACTTTCCTTGCGGAAGATGTCCTGGCTCAGCATTTTCATTTTGTCCAGGGAGATCACTTCCTTACGGGAAGATGACAGGAGTGCGCCCAGCAGTACCATTCCGAAGCCCACGTGCGCGATAGAAGCACCGGCAGCTTTGATTTTACCCTTCTGTTCAGTGATGATATAGAGCACGTTGGCTACCACGGCGTAAACTGTTGCAAACAGCATGAGGTAAATAGCACCGAGGAAACCTGCGCCATAGTCGGTATAGTTCACACCACCAGCAAAAATAATGGCCAGGGTGATCAGCAGGGACAGTGCGGTAGGCACCAGGAGCTTTTTACCCAGCACGCGGCGCGGTGTATCTTTATAGCGCATGTATTGCACCACTGCCGTCAGCAAGCCGAGAATGACAGCCAGCCAGATCTGGATCTTATTATAGTGGAACATGGCATCTGAAGGAGGCGCCATTTCGTCGAGGTTGAAGAGTTTTTTCAACCCAAAGAGGTCCAGCAGTTTATTCCACACCGGAATGGAGGTGGTGAAGGTGATCTGGATAGCTGAAATCAGCAGTACCAGTGAACCTACGAACAACCAGAATTCGCGGGAGTACGTACTTTCTTCTTTGTGGAGGGCTGGAATTTGTTTTCTGCGTGCGATCATCAGCCAGATAGCCGGGATGGTGAAAGCGCCCATGAAAATCAGCAGCTGTCCGCTCATACCGAGGTCGGTGAATGAGTGTACGGAGGAATCGCCCAGTACACCACTTCTGGTAAGGAAAGTAGAGTACAGTACGGTGATGAAAGCCATGAAGAAGAAGAAGACGGTAGACTTCAGTGCATGGCCGGTTGATTTATAGGCCAGGCAGGTGTGTACACCAGCCACCATGAGTATCCAAGGTACCAGGGAGGCGTTTTCTACGGGATCCCAGGCCCAGTAGCCACCGAAGTTGAGGGATTCGTATGCCCAGGCGGCGCCCATCATGATACCGAGACCGAGAACGGCAACGGCGAAGAGGCCCCATGGCAGTACGGGTTTGGTCCAACCGGTATAATCGCGGGTCCAGATACCTGCAAAGGCAAAGGCAAAAGGCACGATCATAGAGGCGAATCCGAGGAACAGCACCGGCGGGTGAATAACCATCCAGTAGTTCTGGAGGGTGAGATTCAGGCCGTTACCATCATGAATGAAGGAGAGGTAGTCGGGTGACTGGAATATTGGTGCAACCTGGTTTTCTTCGGCCTGGCGCAGGAGCATAAACGGATTACTTCCTACTTTATAGCCCAGGATGAAGATACCGAGGAGCATACTGCTCATCATCAGCTGCGACAGGGAGATCACTGTCATCACAGGACTTTCCCATTTACGGCTGGTGCGGATCAGGATGATACCGAGTACGCTGTTCCAGATACTCCAGAGCAGGAAGCTACCTTCCTGGTCGGACCAGAGGCTGGACAGCAGGTATTGTATAGGCAGGTCGCGGGAGGTATTACGCCACGCGTATTTGTATTCAAAGAAGTGATTATACAGAATATAGTAAAGACAGCTGAAAACGGCCAGAACGGCGATGGATTGGATAAAGAATCCCCAACGTGCTATCTTTTTCCAGGACTCGCGCACCGGCTCTTCTTTGTTCACCACAGCGCAATAGTAAGCCACGGTGGCTACTAAAGATGCTACAAACGCTAAAATGGCGGCAAAGTGGCCGATCTGGCCTGGTAATAAATGTTCCCCTACAAAATTCATGATGCTTCAGATAAAGATTAAAGTGGCTTGTTTGCCGGCTCGGTTTTGCCCAGCACAACCTGATCGTTCTTATACTTTGACGGACATTTCATCAGGATTTTGCTGCAATGAAAGTCGTTGCCATCCATCATACCGGTCAGTACAACAGATTCAGCTTTCTCAAAGTCGGTTGGTTTAGCACCACTGAACACCACTTTGCGGGTTTCTCCCTTTTTATCTTTTACATAGAAACTGAAAAAATTGGCATCCTTCAGCGGATCGTAGGTCATTGTCTGGAGTGTATCCAATGTGCCAATCACATGAAACTCCTTCCCTTCCTTCTGACGGGCGGTCGCGAAAGTTTCATAGGTACTGAAATCACCAACCATTGTGATAATCACCCCTATTGCTACCGCAATAACCACCAGCAGGATAATATTTGTTTTTTTCATATAAAAATTATCTTCCTATTCTTATGATACAAGCTGCAACAAATCCTTACCTAGTCAGTGTTTCAACCCCAATGCAAAAAACCTGTATTTATCTACTCCAGATTAACTGCGCAAAATTAACGCAAAATGACCTTGAAACGACAAAATTTATATAAAAGGCAATTCTTTTTTCAGGAAACAGGGCTGTAAGTAAACATAATAGTATCTTTGCGCGGAATTTTGAATTTAGATTTTTATCATGGCTGATTTAACTCAATTTGACCCTAACTCAGTGGGCCTGCTGTCGAACAACATTTTCGGGCTGCCTTTTCAGGAAGATGACGCTAAGCTGGTATTGCTTCCAGTACCCTGGGAGGTAACCGTTTCCTATAGTAATGGTACCGCCAGAGGTCCGGAGCATATCTTCAGGGCTTCCCTGCAGGTAGACCTCTACGACGCCGACGTAAAAGACGGCTGGAAAGAGGGCTTCTACATGCGCGAACCAGACAAACACCTGCTGCTGCGTAGTGATTACCTGCGTAAAGAGGCAGAACTCTACCTGAAATTCCTGATGGAAGGTGGTGATATTGAGGAAAATGAGTTCCTGAAAAAGACCCTGGTGGACGTTAGTAACGGTACCAAGGCCATGAATGAGTGGGTATACAACCAAACCCGCGACCTGCTGGCAAAAGGTAAGCTCGTAGGCCTCGTAGGTGGTGACCATAGCACTCCTCTGGGCTTCTTCAAAGCAATTGGTGAGCACAAAGGCGATTTTGGTATCCTCCAGATCGATGCACACTGCGACCTGCGCGACAGCTACGAAGGATTCCAGTACTCCCACGCCTCTATCATGTTCAACGCGCTGAAGGAAGTTCCGCAGCTGCAGAAACTGGTACAGGTAGGTATCCGCGATTATTGCGAAGAGGAAGTAAACTACATCAGCGAAAGTAATGGCCGTGTAGTCACTTTCTTTGATAAAGACATAAAAGAAAGACAGTTTGAAGGCGAAACCTGGAAATCCATCTGCGACAACATTATAGATCAGCTGCCACAGCAGGTGTACATCAGTTTCGATATCGACGGTCTGGACCCTAAATTATGCCCGCACACCGGTACCCCGGTAAGCGGAGGTTTTGAAACAGAGCAGGTATATTACCTGTTTAAGCGCGTGATCGCCAGCGGCCGCCAGCTGATTGGCTTTGACCTCAACGAGGTGGCTGCTTCCCACGACGAATGGGATGCTAACGTAGGTGCCCGTGTACTGTTCAAACTTTGCAACCTGTTGGTAAGCGCCAACAAATAAAACCAGCTGCATGTACAAACTGCGCATTATACATCCCAACGCTACCGGCAGACTGAAATTACTTCCGGTCATGCATGGCATCGTGGGCGTACTGTTCCTGGTAAATGCGATTGGCATTTACCGGGGAGCAGCCAATCCCAACTGGGTCCTCGCCCTCTTTTTTGTGGCGGTAGGACTAGCCAGTATGGTGTTCCCGTTTATGTCCAAAAAGTTTAAAAACTTTGCGGCAGCCAATACCATGGTGCGACTGGTACAGATATTTGTATGCCTCACCGGCAGCCTTTATTTTCTGTCGCACCTGCAACCGCTGGCAGCCATGTTCCTGGTACTGGCCGGTTTCGGGCTGGGTTACATTGCCTGGTCGGAATATACTGTATTCCAGCCGGCTCGCATTGTAATGGAGCAAACGGGGATTACTGTGCCTACAGCCTTCAATACCAGGCAGATTGGCTGGAACGAACTGAATAACGTAATTTTGCGTAACGACCTGCTGACGCTCGATTTCAAAACCAATAAAGTGGTGCAGATTGAAATCATCGATGAGCCAGGCAAAGAGGAAAGGGAAGCAATTAACAACTACTGCAAAAGCAGGTTGTAATCTGATAAGGAATACTGATTAATCATCAAATATATTTATGGCGGTATTAAAGCAAACACCTTACATACTTTATTCCGACGGGAATGGTAATATCTTCGAAGATACGTCCATGCATGTAACCGGCCGTAGTGGCTGGGATGCCTGGCCTATTGAGGCGGATGAATGGATTGAATTACCGGAAGGCGGAAACTTGTATGAACTGCCCGGACGCAGAGGGATCGGCATCAATGCCGAAACCGGCGATATGCAGCTTTGTGATAAAGGCTGGGCGGTAGCGGCTTTTATCCCGCCTGCACATACCGGTTTTTACCTGGCAGCCTACGAAACAATGCCGGATGCACCTACCCTCCCGCTGTTCTGCTACACCGCGGTGGGCTGGCTGGATGGTAAGTTCTATGTGCCTGCTACACGCATTGAAGCTGATATCCGCCAGGAATGCGAAGGTTTCGATGATAAAAAAGTTAAACAGGGCGTAAACCAACTCCTGGAAGCATATCCACATAACAGACTGGTACAGCATCTCGCAGAAAACTGCGCGCTGACTTATCACTGTCCTGCTGCCCGTAATTATTTTATGGGGAGATGGGAATGTCCCATTCCTTCTTCCCCTGCGTGTAATGCCAACTGCGTCGGCTGTATATCTTTCCAGCCGGAGGAAGAATCGATTGTATCTACACAAGACCGGTTGAAGTTTAAACCTACTGCCCACGAAATTGTGGAATACACCGTACCACACCTGGAAACGGCCCCATTCCCAATCGTTAGCTTCGGACAGGGTTGTGAAGGAGAACCGCTGCTGATGTGGGAAACCTTACGTGAATCCATCATTGAAATACGCAAGCATACCCAAAAAGGCAGCATCAACATCAACACCAACGGTAGTAAACCAGATGCGGTAAGAGCGCTCTGCGAAGCAGGCCTGAACAGCATCCGCGTTAGTATGAACTCCTGCCAGGAGAAATACTATACGCCTTATTACCGTCCTAATAACTATGTGTTTGATGATATCGTGGAAAGCCTGAAAGTGGTACGTGAGTTTGGTGGCTGGACCAGCATCAACTACTTCGTGTTCCCGGGTATTACCGACAGTGCGGATGAATATGAGGCACTGCGTAAACTGATTCGTGAAACGGATCTGCAAATGATCCAGTGGCGCAACTTCAATATCGACCCTGACTGGTACATGGGCCGCATGAACATCACCGATCCGGGCGAATGCCTCGGTATGAAACAGTTACTGGAACTGATTCACGAGGAATTCCCTCACCTGAAATTCGGTTACTTTAATCCGCCGATGGAGCGTATTAAAGGCGATTACATGCAGGATTTTGCACACTAGCAGCGCCGCAATGCTTGCGGCTATCCGCTTGGATCTTATTGATCAGCGGGTGTAAAGCGAGGTGCTGCAATCGTCAGGTACACCCCTTTGGTTAACCAAGTTCTTCTAAAGTCAATAAAAGTCCATCCCTGTGCGCGTTTTCAGACCCAAAGCGGTACTGACGCGCATAGGTGCTTGGCGACATCCCCGTTACTTTTCTGAATACACGGTTAAACGTAATCGGGTTATTATACCCCGTAGCATAGGCTACAGAAGCGATGCTATCATACTCTCCACTGATTATTTTCTTGCAGGCAGCATTGATTCTTATTTCATTTAAAAACTCCAGGTAGGTTTTGCGGGTGTGCTTTTTGAAGTATTTGCAAAACGCATAGGTTGTCAGGTGTGCCACCTGTGCTATTTTGCCGAGGGTGATATTTTCTGAATAGTGCTCCAGTGTGTACTGGTAAATATCGTTCATGCGTAATCCTTCAGATTCGCTGTAGGCATGGCGGGAAAAGCCGGTGGACAATGACTTCCAGTCCTTCACCTGTCGAGTCATCTGCAATAATAAGTGCATGAATGCCAGGAGTCTTTCCGCTCCTGTTATCCGGGAGATACGAATGACATCGGGCGCAAAACGCTCTTCGTACTGGGGCGGCAGTTGTAAGCTGCTGCGTGCCTGTGTAAGGAACTTACGCACGGCATCCATTTCCGGTAATGCCAGCAATCCCATCAGGGTGTGCTCGTGATCGAAGAAGATATGTATGGCGTGGATATTCTTTTCCTGCTGGTTTTCGAAGTATTTGGCATCTCCTTTAAACATATGAGGCTGGTTGGCACCAATCACATAAATTTCCCCGGCTTTAAAAGGCTGGGTGTAGTTGCCCGCGATCAGTGTGCCCTCTCCTTTGAGGATCAGGGTGATCTGCGCTTCTTTGTGGCGATGGAGATAATGATAGAAATAAGGTAATATGTCCTCCTGTACTACTACGGAGCCCTCATCAGCCACCGGAACGGTAAATTGGATTACTTTCATTTACCAATTTTACTCATTTTCTGGCAAATTTGGATAATTGGGGACAATATTTGTATATCGTTTAACAATTTTTGTTGCGATCAGGCTTTTCTCGCGATGGCGCCTTCGGCGCCAGGAGAGCGATCTTTTTTGCACGCAAAGCAGCAAAGCAGGTAAGCAGCTAAGGATTATGTTTTGTTGTTGATTACAAATATAGGAGCAGCAAAGCAGGTAAGCAGCTAGTGATTTATGTTTTGTTGTTAATTACAAACATAGGAGCAGCAAAGCAGGTAAGTCCTGGATTTTGATCTTACTTTTTGAACGAGACCGAAGGACTCTCTAAACTATTGTGGCCGCCGAAAGTGGACACAATTAGACCTTAATTAACATAACACAATCCTTAGCTGCTTACCTGCTTTGCTGCTTTGCGAGAAAAAAATATCGCGAGGGCCGAAGGCCTATATGCGATACTTCTTCGGAAAATCTATCCGCTGCTGCAGCAACCAAAACCCTGCCGCAGCCACCAGGCAAACGGTAGCAGTAATAATCCACCAGTAAGTAAAACCCAGGTGCCCCACCACAAACGCGCCGGCCGTAGGAGAAACGATATTGGCAACGGAATAAGAGATGGTGTACAATGCCGCATATTGCCCGCGGTTATGCGTTTGACTCCGGGCAATCCAGAAGCTGTTCATAAAAGGCAGGCATAGCATCTCCCCGAAAGTGATAATAACCATAAATACCGGTGCTACTATCCACCAGGCGGGCAGCCCTGCAATTACATAATAAGCTACTGCTACCAGGATACTACCCCGCATAATAAACAGCAGGTTCGGGAAACGGCCGTCCAGCCTGTAGATCATCACCATCTCAATCACGGCGATCATGATACCGTTCATGGACATTGTAAGCCCGATGGCCCATTCCTGCATATGCAATACCTCTTTGAAATACAACGGTACTATGCTGGAAAATTGAAACAGGCAGATAGCGTTGATCATCGCGAAGACGAGGAAAGTGATATAAATCTGGTCTTTCCAGATACTTTCTTTAGGTATGCTATGATCGGCATGACTTTTGGCGGGTGCAGGCACCGGTGGCAGCAGGATGCGCATCATGAAGGCGGCAAACATACAGGTGGCACCGTCCACCCAAAAAAGGAGGTCGTAGCTGAAGCTGGCGAGCAAACCACCGATAGCGGGCCCGACGGACCAGCCTAAGTTAACGGCTAAACGATTTAGTGCATAGGAACGTGTTCTGTTTTCCGGATTGCTATAGGCTGCAATCGCTATACTGTTGGCCGGCCGGAAGGCGTCGCCAACGGAACTCAGGGCAAATACGCAGATGCAGAGTTGCGGAAATGTATGCATCTGACCCAATAAAATGAATAATAAACCGTTAGAGAAGAGGCTCCAGAATTGCACCTGGTAAAATCCGATGCGGTCCGACAACCATCCGCCAAGGGTGGCGCCCACAATAGCACCGGACCCAAAACAGGCCATCACAATACCGGCCTGGGTGATGGTAAAGTGCAGGTGCTGGGTCATATACACCGTGAGAAAGGGTATCACCATGGTACCACTCCTGTTAATCAGCAGGATGAGGGATAACCACCAGGTGGCCGGCGCAAGTCCGGCATAGGCATTGCGGTATAGATCGAGCGTTTTCTTTAGTGGGTTCATATACGAGCCCGTAAAGATAAAATTAATGCAAACATTAGCGTAACTTATAAGGTAATTATTAACTTTGGCCGAAAGATCAAGCAGCAACAATATGCAGGAAAACAAAGGAAAAAAGAATTTACAGGCACTGGGTGTAACCGTCGGCGTACATGCGTTGCTGTTAGTAGCCCTGTTATTTGCCGGTTTTTCTGCACCACCCCCATTACCCAATCAGGACCTTGGTATGGAAGTGAATTTAGGCACTTCCGATGATGGTATGGGAGATGTACAGCCACTTGATCCAAACCCTCCCGCAGCGGAAACACCTGCACCGGCACAACAACCGGAGGTGCAGCAACCGGCACCTGATGCGGATGCTCCTCAGGACATTGCCACAGACAATGATGCCGATGCGCCGGAAGTAAAAAAACCGGAAAAACCAGTTACCAAACCACCGAAAGAGCTGCCTAAAAAACTGGAACCAAAGCCGGAAAAACCTGTTAAAAAACCTGCTGCAGAAGCACCTGCCAAACCAGCACCCGCTGCACCTGCGCCCAAACCTAAAGCGGTATTTGGCGGCGTAGCCAGCAATAACAGCGCGCATAGCGGCAACGGCGCCAACGGCTCCAACAACTCCACCGGTGAAGGAAATACCGGCAAACCGGGCGACCGTGGCCAGATCAACGGCGACCCTAACGCCAAAGGATATACGGGCGGTGGTGGCCTCGGCGGCGGCAGATCCGACTTCCAACTCAAAGGCCGCAGTCTCGTAGGACGCCCCAGCGTTACCTACGACAGTAACGAATCCGGATACGTAGCAATCAATATCAAAGTAGATAAACAAGGGAATGTAATTGCCGCCAATTACAGTATGAGCGGCTCTACCATCAGCAATGATAACCTGATCAGTATCGCCAAACGTGCAGCTTTGCAGATTAAATACAATGCCAGCCAGGATGCCCCTGAAGTTCAGTTCGGGCTCATCCGGTTCTATTTTAAAGCCGAATAAACCAAAAATATATATCATGAATTAGCAGTAAGACCAGCAAGCACCTGATCTTCCTGTGATTTATTAGTCCTTAAACACGCTATCAACCTATGAAAACCATGAGTGTATCATGCACAGCACAGCTGTGCCATCTGAAAAACCTGTTTCAATTTACTTATCGCCAGCAATGACTATCTTCAGAAGAATTCTGTCAGGGACCATTATCTTTTTAGCCTGCGCCAACAGCGCAGCCGCTCAAACATTTTCAGGTATCCATCAAAGTAATTATGCCGGCGTGTACGGCATCCTGTACAACCCGGCCAGCGCCGCCTCTACCCGGTACAAGTGGGATCTGAATATCGCAGGCGCCGATGCCAAAGCCGGCAACACCTACATGACGATCACCAAAAAAGCATTATTCAACCGATACGATACCATCACCAGGAATGTTGATTACTTCCTGGACACGGCCGCCAACCGCCGTCAGAACGGCTGGGAGATGGCCGAAATCATGATGCCTTCCATCATGTACTCCATCGATGAAAGGCAAACCGTTTCCTTCATATGGCGCATACGCAGCAGCAGCAATGGTGGAAACGTACCAACAGAACAAGCTAACTTTTTCGGCAATAGTTTTCCGAACAGAGCCTACCTCAACACCAACTACACCATCCAGCATGCAGCAGCGTCCTCCAATATCTGGCACGAGTTCGGACTCAGCTATGCCCGCATTATCCGTAATTCCTACGGTGGCGTGTGGAAAGGTGGGGTTACGCTCAAATACTTAAGCGGCATCGCAGCAGGCTATGCCTCGGTTGACAACGCCACCTTCAGAATGAACACCACCCGAGATGCCTCGGTGAGCAGCGGCACCATGCGCTACGGCTACTCCGAAAACCTGGACCACTGGGACAAACCTTATATCAACAACCTTAAGCCCAATGGTAATTCCGGCTTTTCTGCCGACCTGGGCGTGATCTACGAACACCGCCCGGATAACGATGGCTTCGGCGATTACGAAGGAGATCACTGGAACCCGGCAGCCGACTTTTACCAATGGCGTATAGGCGCTTCCATTACCGATATCGGAAGCATCGGCTATAACAAAGCGCCCGGCAATACCGACCTGGATCTTACTTCGGAAAGCATTGATCCGTACAGCATCACCTATAAGAAAAATCAAAGTCTGCGACAGTTTGCGCGACAGCTGAATAACGCTTTCACCCCTATTGCATCGGACTCTGTTTTTCGGATGGCATTGCCCGCCACACTGCACCTGATGGCCGACTATAACATTGACGGACGTTTCTACATTTCTGCCAACGCAGACATCGCGCTGAACGGCGGCCCTAACAATATTTACAAAACCTACGGCATGACGCAGGTACAGGTAACGCCCCGCTACGATGTAGACCTCTTTGGTGCTTACATGCCCATCATCGTCAATAAAAACGGGATGGCAGATGTGGGGGCCGGTTTCAGAATAGGCCCGCTGATCGTAGGCTCGAATACGTTATTTACAAACCTTTTCCGCAAAACGGTGAACCGCGCAGATGCCTATGTGGCTTTACGTTGGGTGCCAATCAAAAGAAGCGATCCAAATGGTGGTGGCATCTTCCACATGCGTAAGCGGCAGCTGCGTTGCCCGGTCAACAATAACTAATGGTTGGCGCGGGAAATGGCCGAAATATTTATCTTCGCCGTGAAGATTTTATATAGCCATGCAGAAATATCAAGACACCCTGGACTTCCTGTATCAGCAGCTGCCCATGTTTAGCAGAGTAGGCGCCAGCGCCATCAAGAAAGATCTTGATAACACCCTGGCCCTACTGGAGATCATTGATAATCCACAACATAAATTCAAATCTATTCACGTTGCCGGCACGAATGGTAAAGGTTCTTCCAGCCATATGCTGGCAGCTATCTTTCAGCAGGCAGGGTACAAAACAGGCCTCTATACCTCCCCTCACCTGCTCGATTTCAGGGAGCGTATCAGAATAAACGGGCAAATGGTCAGTGAAGATTTTGTGGTCTCCTTTACAGAGCAGATGAAATCTCATATCGCGGAAATCCAGCCGTCTTTTTTTGAGCTCACAGTGGCCATGGCATTCGAACATTTTGCGCAGGAGCAGGTGGACATCGCCATCATTGAAGTAGGGCTGGGCGGGCGTTTGGACAGCACCAACGTGATCACTCCCGAACTCTCTCTTATCACTAACATCAGCTATGATCACCAGCATTTGCTAGGCGATACCCTGGCACAAATTGCAGGTGAAAAAGCCGGGATCATCAAACATGATGTACCGGTGGTGATCAGCGAGCGGCAAGCAGAAACTAAGGATGTATTCATCGCGAAAGCTGCTGAAACCGGCGCCCCCATTTACTTTGCTGATGAAGAATGGATGGGCGCTGCCAACGGCACCAACATCACCAACACCCATTTGGAACTAACGTTACTGCATATACGTCAGCAACAAACGCATCACTACCAGCTGGACCTCAGCGGCCAATACCAGGAGAAAAATGTAATGGGCGTGCTTTCTGCCACTCATCAGCTTATTGCCCGCGGCTGGAAAATTACAGAAGCAGATATAGCAACAGCACTCAGTCATGTAAAGAAACTGACCGGCCTGCGGGGTCGATGGGAAGTGGTAAACCACCATCCGCTCACCGTGCTGGATGTAGGCCACAATGAAGCGGGTATCACCGAAATTGTGCAGCAGCTGCACCATGTTACCTATACCGCATTGCACGTTGTAACTGGTTTTGTGAAAGACAAAGAGGTAGAAAAAGTGCTGCCACTGTTTCCGAAAACAGCAAAATATTATTTCTGTAAAGCACAGATACCACGTGCACTCGATGAGGTGAGTCTTGCTGAAATGGCCGCCAGAAATGGCCTTCAGGGCCAGGCATATCCTACTGTGCAGCATGCCTTACAGGCAGCCAAACAACATGCCCAGCCCGATGATATGATATTGGTTTGCGGCAGCTTCTTTATAGTATCTGAAGCGATGTAAATTATTTAAACTGTAGCCGGCCCATATGCCGTAAGGCATAGAATACACAGGTTACGTGCAGACTTTGCAGCAGCTTATTTTCCAGGATGAGTTGCTGCAAGGCTTCAATCGACATCAGTTCAATTTCGATCTGCTCATTATCGTCCAGCTCCTGCTCTTTCACTTTAACGCCACCAGTGGCGAGGAACATATGCGTAAGGTTGTTCGTAGAACCAGGATTGGCTGACACGCTTCCCAAGGGTATAATTTCCTTAAATGCATAACCGGTTTCCTCCAACAGTTCACGCTCCATGGCAAATGCCGGTGAGGGATCTGTATCGTCCATAGTGCCGGCGGGGATTTCGATCAGCGTTTGTTTAAGGCCATGGCGGTACTGCCTGATCATGATAGCCTGGCCATCTTCCGTTAATGCCAGCCCGTTTACCCAGTCGTTATACTCCAGTACATAATAGGGATCTACGATACGGCCATCGGGCGTTTCACATTTATCTCTCCTGGCTGTCAGCCATGTATCCTTGAAAAGGTATTCAGACGACAGTAATTTCCAATCCATATGATTCATGATCTCTCCTTTTAATCCCAGTTCATACGCTCTTTCAACCCTGTTACGTGCGCCAGATGGTGCAGTCCGTGCCAGGAATAGGTAGCGGCGAGTGTTTTCAGGTTTATTTCTTTTTTGCTTTCCGGATGAAACACGGTACGCTCCCACTGCTCTCCTTCTATGCTTTTCAGCAAAGCAGTCCAGCGGGTATGCAGTGCATGCAACAATGTAAGGGAAATGTTGATCGGCGTGGTTTTCACGTCTTCCAGTTCCGCCCATGCTGCCTCATCGTACGGCTTAATGGTAGGGTTATCTTCTGTGAGTGCGAGTTTAAACCGCATATAGGCGTTGAGGTGAGAATCTGCCACGTGGTGTACCAGCTGGGTAACCGTCCATCCTTCCGGGCGGTATGGCGTATCCAGTTGTGCCTGATCGAGTGTTTGCACAGTAATTTCAAGCAACGACGGCAGATACCTGATATCATTGATAAAGCGTTGCAATTCTTCTGGGGTATAGTCGGCCTTCGCCTGGAAACGGCCGATTGGATATTTCAATGCTTCCATTATATACGGTGTTAGTTAGTCTTCTCTTAATTCTTTGCCGGTGAGGTGGATGAACACATCTTCGAGGTTGGCTTTCTTCACTTCTTTCTTACGCTCAAAACCTTGTGATACCAGCTGGTCTATCAGGGTGTCGGGAGATGCCAGTGCTATTATTTCTCCGCTGTCTACGATTGCGCAGCGATCGCACAGGAACTCGGCTTCATCCATGTAATGGGTGGTGATTACGACGGTGGTGCCTTGCGCTCTAACCTGCAAAATGAGGTCCCAGAGGCTGCGGCGTGCCTGCGGGTCAAGGCCGGTGGTAGGCTCATCGAGGAAGATGATCCTGGGCTTGTTGATCAGTGTGGTGGCGATGGAAAAGCGTTGTTTCTGGCCACCGGAGAGTTCTTTATACTTGTTTTTAGCCTTATCGGTGAGGTTGAATTTCTCCAGCAGTTCCAGTGGCTTCACTTCCTGGTTATAGAGTCCGCCGAACATTTCAATCAGTTCCGTAAGGGTCAGGTTCGGGTAGTAGCCGGAGCTTTGGAGCTGTACGCCGATGATCTTTTTTATTTCGTTGGGTTGCTGGTCCAGGTCATAGCCATCTACCTGGATGGAGCCGCTGGTCTTATCCCGCAGGGTTTCTATGATTTCGAGCGTGGTAGATTTTCCAGCGCCGTTAGGGCCCAGGAGGCCGAATATTTCCCCTTCATACACTTCGAAGCTGATGCCTTTCACAGCGGTAAAATCACCGTACTTCTTCACCAGGTTGCTCACCTCGATGATCTTTTTCTTTTCCATGGTGCCAAATTAGACATTAATTGCCAAAAGATAAAGGCAAGTCCTTGCGTGGACTTGCCCTTATTATTTGATGTAAGCCGAAATTAAACGCTACACTATTTCTTAATAAACACCTGTGTAAAGAAGGTGATGCGGCCATTGCCCTTGGCGGCGCCTATGCCGATGGTGTTATAGTCGCCCAGCATATTGCGGCGGTGGCCCGGACTTTTAATCCAGCCATTCACTACTTCTTCTGCATCGAGTGTACCATAGGCCACATTTTCAGCGGCGGCATTTACTCTTCCTATTTTTTTGGAGATGTTGGCCACTCGTTCTTCGAAGCCTTCGTGTCCGAAGCCGGTGCTGCCGTTGGCCATATCACGACTATGGCGTTCTGCCTGCTGGCTGCAGTAAGAATCGAGTTGTAAAGGCTTCAGGCCTTTGGTAGCCCTGAATTTATTGGTATAAAAAAGGATCTGCTCCTCCAGGGTGCCGCCCGCGTCAGTAGTATGACGGGTGGTAGCCCGGGAGCATGCACTTACCTGAAATGCAGTGAAGATGGCTACCAGTAAAGCAAAGATGCTGCGGCTTTTCAAAACGAACATAAAAATAATGGTTAATAATAAAAAATGATTAATGTGTATGTATAGAGACTAAAAAATTGTGCCAGAGTTTATTTTTAGGGAGATATAGGATGAGATTGTTTGAAAACCAGCGTTCACGGCAGGTTTGCATCCATAGGGATGACGGCACTGGTGTATGGCCGTATCACTTTCCAGCCCATGGATTCGTACAGGGAGCGGCCCATAGGAGTGGCTACGAGCACGCCATTGGATATGCCCATCTGATAGCCTTTTTCGGCGAGGGCGGTCATGATGCAGGTGCCCAGGCCCTTGCGGCGGTGGTTATCGTCCACCATAATACGGTCGAATATCAGCTGATCGCTTACGGGTATCAGGCGGCCGTTGCCGGCGGTATCACCTTCGGGCGACTTAATAACCGCCAGGAGGCCACCGGGAACGATGGTGAAGCTCAGGGTATAACCGGCCGGTAAAGGAGCGGCAACCGGTGCCCGGTGCCAATGGCAGGTCATCATAAAGCCTGGTTCAAGTATTTTCCAATGTGCGGGTAGCAGTGGCCGCACCGCCTCAACGGCAGCGCAGACCTTGATAAATACCAGCGGCCGGGTAATGGCGTTGGCTACCACCGCTATTTCCGGACATACCTCCGGGAATAGATAGCGGGCTACCTGGTCGGGCATATTTACATCAATGCGTAATGCGCCCTGACCGGCCACGGGAGCAGGAACTTCGCGGGAGATGGCCCAGCCCCGTGCCCATTTTTGGAGTAAGGAAAGGGAAAAACGCGTTGGCATCAGTAGTTTTTTTAAGCTGAAGAGCCGGAGTGCCTTCGGCACTCCGGCTCTTCAGCATTAGCCCGCCGCCAGAGGCGGCGGGCTAATGCTGAAATTATTTCTTATTCACAATATCTTTCCAGGTTTCCATCATATTCTTAGAACCTATGAAGATAGGTACGCGCTGGTGCAGTTGTGCCGGTTTCAGCTCCAACAGGCGCTGGCGGCCATTAGCCATCGACATTCCTCCGGCCTTTTCCATCAGGAAGGACATCGGGTTACACTCATAGCATAAACGCAATCTGCCTGATTTGTACTTACCGAAAGCAGGGTACATGAAAATACCACCCTGGATCAGCGTACGATGGATTTCGGCCACCATACAGCCAACGAAACGGTGGCGGTAGATGCGGTCGTTTTCATCGCGGGCCATGAAATGATCGATGGAGTCGCGGATATTTTTCTCGTAGAGATGGTAGTAGCCTACGTTTACAGAGAAGATATCGCTTTCCGGCGGGCATTTCAGGTTAGGGTGAGAGAGGCAGAATTCACCGATAGAAGGGTCCAGCGTAAAGCCCTGTACACTTCTGCGGGTAGCATATACCATCATGGTAGAGGAACCGTAAATGATATAGCCGGCTGCAATCTGCTGGGTACCTGGCTGCAGGAAGTCCTCCAGGTTACACTCCTCTCCTTCTGCCGACAAGCGGCGGTACACGGAGAAGATAGTTCCTATGGATACGTTCACATCGATATTGCTGGAACCATCCAGCGGATCGATCAACACCACATATTTCGACTTTTTGGAATGCTCATCGTTGAAGGCAATGAAGTTTTCATTTTCTTCAGAGGCAAGTCCACAGCAGTAAATGCTGGATTGCAGGGAGGCAATGAACTGATCATTTGCAAACACGTCCAGCTTCTTAACGGATTCACCCTGAACGTTGGTGGTACCGGCTTCGCCAAGGATATCGGCAATACCGGCCTTGTTAACTTCCACGTTTACTCTTTTTGCTGCGAGACCAATATCCCGCAGAAGGCCAGACAGCTGACCAGTAGCACCCGGATAGTTACGTAACTCCTGGATGGTGAACTCATCCAGTGTCATTACTCTTTGCTTGTGATTCATAACGTTAACTATAAGTTTCGTCAACGAAAGTACGCCAAATGGATTTTATTTTAATGAAACTGTCATTTCTCTGTAATCAGATTTTAAAACAATTCTAAACTTGACTTACTTTGCCAATTATTTGTTTAATAGATTCCAAAATATCATATGAAGGTTTTTAAGTTCGGAGGCGCAAGTTTAGAAAGTGTTGAACGCATCCGCCAGGTAGGTCAAATTATCCAGTCTTTCCCGGAAGATAAACTGCTGATTGTAATATCGGCCATGGGCAAAACCACCAATGAGCTGGAAAAGGTAGCACAGAACTACTTTCTGCGCAAGCGCGAAATCGCCGCCCAGTTGCTGTATAACGTAGAGCAGCAGCATATGGTGGTAGCGGAAGCCCTGCTGGGCAACCGGGAAAACCCATTGTTCACCCAACTGCAACAGTTTTTCACGGAGGCAGAATGGACCCTGGGCGAAAAACCAATGCGGACATATGATTATTATTACGATCAGCTGGTAAGCCTGGGTGAGCTGCTGAGCACCGCTATTGTGAGCGCGTATTTCAACAGTGTAGGTATCCGCAATACCTGGCTGGACGTTCGGGATGTATTTCGTACGGACGACAACTTCCGCGATGCCAACATCGATTGGGACTTTACCCAGCGCCAGGTCACCGAGAAAGTAGTGCCGCTCTTCAACAACACCAGCATTGTCATCTCCCAGGGATTCATTGGTAGTACCGACCAAAACGAAAGCGTAACCCTCGGCCGCGAAGGCAGTGATTACTCCGCTGCCGTATTTGCCAACATGCTGGATGCCGAAAGCCAGACCATCTGGAAAGATGTGGAAGGCCTGAAAAATGCCGATCCAAAGCTGTTCCCCAACACGGTAAACATCCCGGAGATTACCTACGGTGAAGTAATCGAAATGGCTTTTTATGGTGCACAGGTCATCCACCCTAAAACCATTAAACCACTGCAGAACAAACAGATACCACTGTATGTAAAATGCTTCCTGGATAAAAACCTGCCAGGTACCGTGATCAAGGAAGTAGCCGATATCAAGCAGCTGCCACCGATCATTGTGCTGAAGAAAAATCAGGTGTTGCTACATATAACGTCTAAAGACTACTCCTTCATCACCGAAGAGAAAATCAGCGGTATCTACGAGATTTTCCACGGTCTGAAGATTAAGATCAACCTGATGCAGAACGGCGCTATCAGCTTCTCCTGCTGTGTTGATAATAACCCGGAGAAGATAGAGCTGCTAATCAAAACATTACACAACGACTTCAAGATCAACTACAACGAAGGACTGGAATTACTGACCGTTCGTTACTACCAGGACAGCCTTGTGGAAGAACTGAGCAACGGCCACCCGGTGCTGCTGGAACAGCGCTCCCCTGCTACGATCCAGCGTTTGTGGAAGAAATAAACTTATCCCTAAATTATTATTTTTGACAGGCGGTGCAACTTTTTTCATACATGGGCGTCTTTAGAAAAACAGCCGTATGAAAAAAGTTGCTTTTTTATTTATTGGAATAGCGGGGGCCGTGGCCTGCGGGGGCAGTATGCTGGCTAGCCACGGGCCTGAATTATCCCCCGATGTACTCCCTTTCTACTTATTTTCTGCCGGCAACATCACCAAACCTGCCGGAACAACTGACCCGGAACCAGAGAAAAAATATTGCAATTCAAACACGGAAACCAAGGAATCACCCTGTAAAGTGTTGATGAGTAGCTTTTCAAATTTTAACATCAGATAGTCCACAAGGTTTTTAGCCTGAGATTTTGCTTGGAGAAAAATATATAACCGCCTCGATAGTATGAGAAAACTAATGATTGCGTTGGGAATGCTAATGCACCTAATGTTAACCGCCAATGCTCAAAAGTCTGCCGCCGTAAACGGTACCGTTTCGGTAAAAATCAGTGATAAAGCAGGAAAGCCCTTGCCTTTCGCCAGTATTCTGTTACGTAAAACACAAGACTCCTCTCTCGTTAAAGGAGAATTATCTACCGAAAATGGCACCTGCCACTTCAGCAATATCCCGGAAGGGGAATATTTCATCCAGGCATCACAGATGGGTTACAGCACCCGCTTTATTCCCAATTTCCTGATTGATGCATCCCATAAGAAATTCAGCTTCGACAGCATTGCGCTGGAGCCACTGACCAAAAGTTTACAGACCGTTAATGTAACTGCCCAGAAACCTTATATAGAAAGAGAACCCGGTAAAACCATCCTGAATGTGGAAAGCAGCCCTACCGCTGCCGGTAATACGGCCCTCGACTTACTGCGTAAGGCGCCGGGCGTGAACCTGGATAACAACGAAAACGTAATTCTCCAAGGCAAGTCCGTGCAGGTAATGGTAGATGGTAAGCTTACCTATCTCTCCGGAGAACAACTCACGAACCTGCTCAAAAGCACGCCCGCAGAAAACATTGCGCAGATTGAACTGATGACTACTCCTCCCGCCAAATACGATGCTTCCGGTAACGGTGGTATCATCAACATCAAAACCAAAAAAGGTAAAATGACCGGCATCAATGGATCTGTGAATGGTACCTTTACGCAAGGCTGGTACCCACAGATCAATGGTGGCGGTAACTTCAACTGGCGTACGGAAAAATTCAACCTCTATGGCAATGGTAGCCTGGGTGAGTACCGCAACTTTGTGCAGCGCGATTTCAGACGCACCTTCCGCGATGTGAATGATACTTCCATGCTCTCTCAGGATATCAAGCAAAAGAATAAATTCAACGACCGCAGCTATAAAGCAGGACTGGACTATTTCCTCAACGACAAACATACGGTGGGAGTACTGGTGAACGGTTATAACAACTCCTTCTCCTCCCGGATACCGAGTACCACCAACCTGTTTAAGCCAGGTATGGTACCGGATTCCATTCTGTCTTCCTATACTACAAACGACAATGACTTTGACAACATTGCCGTAAACCTGAACTACAAAGGTGTGCTGGATACCATGGGCAAAGAAGTGAGTGTGGATGCCGACTACGCCAGCTTCCGCAACCAGCGCCATATGATCCTCAATGATAGTATGCTGGACAATCATACCCACCAGTACCGTAACATGAACGGGGTGCAGAACAATGCTGAAACTAACATTACTATCAAAAGTCTGAAGACGGATATGGTTTTTCCATGGGGTAAGCAAGGTAAGCTCGAAACGGGCGCCAAAGTGAGCTTTGTGTCTACCAATAATGTCATGTTATATGATTCCTTACAGGGTGGCAAGTATGTAAGAGCATTTTCACAAAGTGATGAATTTGATTATAAGGAAGATGTATATGCTGCGTATGCGAGCTACAAGAAAAGCATCAACAAAACCAGCTTCAACCTGGGCGGGCGACTGGAATACACCCGCTCTAACGGTTACTCCCACACGATGGACAGCACGGTGGAGAATAACTACCTTAACTTCTTCCCGAATATCAGTGTGGAACAAAAGATCAATGATAAAAATAAACTTAGTCTGAGTTATACCAGGAGGATTGACCGCCCTGAATACGGCCAGCTGAATCCTTTCATTTTCTATCTTGACCGGTATACTTACCGCCAGGGAAACCCTTTCCTGAAGCCACAGTACACCAGCACCGGGGAGTTGAGCTATGTGCTGAAAGACAAATATATTTTTACGTTCAATGCGAGCAGGATCAATCATATCATTGAAGAGTTCCTGACGCAGGATAACGATACGAAGATTACAACGAGTACCGATGTAAACTATGACCATGCTGATTTCATGAACCTGAACGTAACAGTGCCGGTTGATGTAACCAAGTGGTGGCATATGGATAACAACGTGAATCTGGCTTATGCCAGTTACCTGGTGCAGGTAGGCAGTGGCCCGCTGGAAACGCGTACGAATTATAGCTACAGTGCCAATACTACGCAGTCTTTCAGCTTACCGAAGGATTACAAGATTGAGCTGACCGGCTTCTATCAGTCACCTTTTATCTTTGGTATATTCAAGGGGGATCCGCAATACAACGCCAACCTTGGTATCCAGAAAACATTCCTGGAGAAAAAGGCAACGGTAAAGTTGAATGTAAACAACCTGTTATCAGTGCAGTATTTTCGTGGAAGAGCGCAGTATGGTTCGTTGGATATGAGTATTTATAACATCTGGCAATACAGAACAGTAGGGATCTACTTTAGTTATAAATTCGGCAGTAACACCATTAAAGCCGCACGTGACCGTCAAACTGGTGCCAGTGCAGAGGCGAAACGCGCTGGTTGATTCCGTCATAATCAGTTTCAAAGGGCTGGTTGTTCGGTGGAGCAACCGGCCCTTTTTCGTTTAGCCGTGCGAACCATTGATATACAGCTCCAGGTTGGAGATGATATGTTTTTGGTCGTTAATAATATACTTCACAACATCGCCGATAGAAATAATTCCGATCAATTGATTTTGGTCATTTACGACAGGCAGGTGGCGGATATGTTTGTCCGTCATTTTCACCATACAGTCTTCAATAGAGCTTTCTACTGTAACGGTGTAAGGATCTGCTGTCATAATTTCGCTGATAAGCGTGTCTTTGGATGCCCGTCCCTTGAGGATAACGCGTCGGGCGTAGTCGCGTTCGGAGAAAATTCCAAGGCAATGATCATTTTCATCTACAACCGTTAATGCCCCAACATTACGATCTACCAGCATCTGAATTCCTTCGTACACGGTGTTGTCAGGACGAATAGCGTAAACTGCGTGACCCTTGGCCTCCAGGATGTTGCGTACTGTTCCCATGGTAAGCCTAATTTGGTGTTAAAAAATAGAAAAACGACTCTAACCTAAGATAACGAATTTTTCTGAAAATTAAAAGGCAGTGAATCCGGAAACGAATCAGGCCGGAAAACGGCAAAAAATGCTGTTTTCCGGCCTGAAATGTGTTAAAATATGCTATTCGAGAGTTTTCTCGCCTTTTACGGTGGCGGCCTCCTGCTGGTGCAGGTCGAACACCACGATTTCATTGCTGCCTTTTTTCAGCCAGGGGGCCGGGCAGTATAAGCGTTTCTGCGGGCCTATTTCCCAGTAGCGGCCCAGGTTATGGCCGTTTACCCATACAATGCCTTTTTTGAAGGCCGACAGGTCGATATATGTATCATTGGCTGCTGGGAGGTCGAAGGTGCCCTTGAAGAACTTACCTTCACGGCTATCCGCTGTGGAGGAACCTTTAGCCAGTTCCTGTACGTACTGCTCTGTCATAGGCAGGCGGTATTGTTCCCAGTTCATGAGGGTCATCCCGTTGAGGGTCACGCGGTCGGTGATGCCTTTACGGTCGATCATGGCTTCTGCAAAGTTGATACGTCCCATACCTTCCACCAGTATTTCCAGCACCGGATCTTTCACTTCAGATTTAGGCAGGGAGATGCTGTTTTCCCCGAGTCGGCGGTCGATCTTTCCTACATATTTTCCGTTGAGAAATACCGTGGCGTAATCATGCAGTTCCCTGATGGTCAGCTTCCCGCTTTTATGGCCGATAAGGGTGGTTTTGTACACCATAAAGCCATAGTCCTGCCCTACTGCTTCAAACGGTACCGGCTGTACTTTTTTCACGGCGGCAGGCAGGTGTTCCCATACTGTGGTAAATGGTTGCAGGGTTACCGGCGCAAAAGTAGTAGTTGGTATCGCTTTAGGTATGGCTGGTAATTTTTTTCCCTTCGGGAGATAGGAAGCCATCAGGTTACGCAGGGCCATGTATTTGGCAGTAGTATCCCCTTGCTCATTGATTGGGGCATCATAGTCGTAGCTGGTAACATCAGGTTCATAGCCCTTTCCGCCGGAGTTGGCGCCGGCCATATAGCCGAAGTTGGTGCCACCGTGGATCACGTATAAGTTAAAGGAGCGTTTGGTATCCATGAGGAACTTTACTTCCTTCACAATACCATCTGCGCCCGGGCGCTGCCATTTTTCACCCCAGTGGGTCAGCCATCCCGGATAGGATTCGCTGCTGAATGCCGGCACATTTGGGTTTTGTTTTTTCGCCTGTTCAAAGTCGGCTTCAGAGCTGCCGGAATCGAGTCCGATGGCTGCGCCGTCCACAGATCCTGCTTCCAGCATAAACGGCGTAGGGCCGTCGGCGGTATAGAACGGTACATTTATACCATTCTTTACCCACATATCTTTCAGTGTATAGAGGTATTGCTTATCGTTGCCGTAGCTGCCGTATTCATTTTCTACCTGCACCATTACGACAGGTCCGCCGTTGGTAACCAGCAGCGGCTTCACTTCTGTAGCAAGCGCGTTTACATAGCGCTGTACATTTTCAATGTAGCGCGGGTCCATGCAACGCACTTTGATGTCGGGCGTTTGCAGCAGGTAGGATGGCAGTCCGCCGAATTCCCATTCCGCACACACGTAAGGGCCGGGGCGCAGCATTACCCACATATTTTCCTCCTGCGCTATTTTTACGAATTCCGCAATGTTGTGATTGGAGGTGGTGAAATCGAATTTGCCTTTTTCTGTTTCATGGTAATTCCAGAAAACGTAGGCAGCAATGGTGTTGCAGCCCATGGCTTTGGCCATCTGTATTCTATGGCGCCAGTATTCGCGCGGGATACGGGCAGGGTGCATTTCCCCGCTGATGATCTGGTATGGTTTACCATCCAGCAGAAACTCAGATTTTCCAAGGGCAAAGGTATGTTTGCTTTGTGCATTCACGTCCTGACACAGCCAGCAGGATAAGGCTAACATCCCGCTTAGGATCACTTTTTTCATTGCTCTAAGTTGTAGTTGAAGTTAGGATAAGTGTACAAAATACGGCTTTTTGCGGAGGTAACATTTTTTTTGTGCCCGAAATTACCTGATGCTTTCGGCATCGGAGAATTTTGGGCAGGGAAGTTGGCGGTGCCCCTCCCCTGATAGAAGGTAATACCGCATTCAACGGCAGGCAGCTGGGCGTATAACACCCGACGTAGAAAAGCCGTAACTTAGTTCACATGGACCCCTACAAAGAAACCTTCTCCACCTGGGATAAAATAGCGCAGTTATACAAGGACAAGTTTATGGACCTGGATTTGTATAACGATACCTATGACTTGTTTTGTGCGCACATACCCGCGCAGCATGCCGCGATACTGGAGCTGGGCTGCGGTCCGGGAAATATTACCCGGTACCTGTTGTCAGTGAGGCCCGATTTTCGTATAGCCGGCACTGATATCTCCCCAAATATGATCAGCCTGGCGCAGGAAACGGTGCCGGAGGCCACCTTTCAGGTGATGGACAGCAGGGACATTCACCTGCTGCCACCCGGATATCATGGGATTGTAGCAGGGTTTTGCGTGCCTTATTTGTCGGCAAATGATGTGGCAAAGTTATTCCGGGACAGCTATGCTTTATTATTACCCGGCGGCGTGTTTTATTGCAGCTTTGTAGCAGGAGATCCGGTACAGTCGGGGTTTAAAGCTGGCAGTAGTGGCGACAGAACTTACTTTTATTATCACGATATGGAAGTAATTCAGCAGGAACTGACGGCCAGTCATTTTAAACTGATGGAGGTAATGCATAAAACATTTTACCGTGGAGACGCTACAGAAATACATACAATAGTAATGGCCCAAAAATGAAAAGCGCCGGCTCGGAGCCGGCGCTTTTCATTTTTGGGCTTACTAAAAAGTATAACGAAAGTGAGGAGAAGTGCGTAATAGCGGCATTGTTTCTATCACCCTTTTCAGTCAGCCCCTAACTATTAAATATTACCTTTTTTCAGTTCACTCACTGCGTGATCCGTTGCCCTGGCGGTAAGCGCCATGTAGGTGATACTTGGATTTACGCAGGATGAGGATGTCATGCAGGCACCATCGGTCACAAACACATTTTGTGCAGCATGTACCTGGTTGAAGCCATTGAGTACGGACGTTTTAGGATCGCGGCCCATGCGTGCGGTACCCATTTCGTGGATACAGTGGCCCGGAGGCGGTGCGCCATCGTAGCCGTGTACATTTTTAAGGCCTGCTTTTTCCAGCATTTCGATTGCACTCTCTTTCATGTCCTTACGCATTGCCATCTCGTTATCCTTGAATTCACAATCAATATCGAGGGTAGGCAGTCCGTATTTATCTTTCTTCTCTTTGTTGAGGGTGACTTTGTTTTCATAGTAAGGCAGGTGCTCGCCCCAGGAGCCGATGCCCATGCTCCATTTGCCAGGGTAGAGCTGTGATTCTTTGAACTCCACACCGATACCATCGGCGCCGTTGCCTCTGCCACGGCCTGCACCACCCTGATAACCGAAGCCACGAACGTAGTCTTTCTGCATCGTAGCTGCGTTCACGTTACGGAAGCGTGGGATGTAGATGCCGTTAGGACGGCGGCCTGCGTTGGAGTACTGATCTTCGAAGCCTTCAAAATCACCGCCGGCACCTACGCCGTAGTGGTGATCCATCAGGTTATGACCCAGTTGTCCGCTGTCGTTACCAAATCCGTTAGGGAAGCGGTCGGACACGGAATTGAGCATTACCTGTGTAGTACCTAATGTAGAGCCATTGAGGAAGATCACTTTTGCAAAGTAATCTACGGTCTGGTTCGTATGTGCGTCGAGGATGCGTACGCCGGTAGCCTTTGCCGTGTCTTTATCGTACAGTACTTCCAATACGATGGAGTCTGGGCGCAGGGTGAGGTTACCGGTAGCTGCGGCGGCAGGGAGGGTAACACCGTTGCTGCTGAAGTAGCCGGTATAAGGGCATCCGCGGGCACAGAGGTTGCGGGACTGGCAAGGTCCGCGACCGTTATGTTTTTGTGTAACGTGTGCTACACGGCCGATGGTAATGATACGATCGTTAAACTGCTCTTTTACGCGGGCGGCCACGTGTTTTTCGAGGCAGTTCATTTCCATGGCAGGCATGAAGATACCATCAGGCAACTGTGGCAGGCCTTCGGCCTGGCCGCTCACGCCGATGTAGCGTTCTACATACTCGTACCAGGGAGCAAGGTCTTTATAGCGAATAGGCCAGTCCACGCCATGGCCATCTTTAGCGTTGGCTTCAAAATCGAGGTCGCTCCAGCGGTATACCTGGCGGCCCCACATGAGGGAGCGGCCACCTACGTGATAGCCACGCAGCCAGTTGAAGGGCTTCACCTGGTTGTAAGGATTTTCCAGGTCGTTTACCCAGAACTGCTGGGTAGCTTCATCGAAAGCGTAGCACTGACTCTGGATAGGGTGCTTTTCCCGCATTTCATTGGTCTGACGGCCGCGGTGTTTGAATTCCCATGGGTCCATCATGGCGGTGGTGTAGTCCTTGATGTGTTCTACATTCCGACCTCTTTCCAGTACCAGTGTTTTAAGGCCTTTTTCGCAAAGTTCCTTTGCTGCCCAGCCACCACTGATGCCGGAGCCTACCACGATGGCATCGTAGGTATTTTCTTTTTCAGCTTTTATATTCAGGTTCATGTTGGCAAATTAGAAAAGGGTGAGCTGCCAGCAGATAACGTTAATGAATATACGTACTATGCTGCTGTCAGTCACCCTCGGTCAAATGAATTATAAGTTTCCTTTCTTCAGTTCTTTCACTGCAAAGTCAGCTGCGCGGGCAGTCATGGCCATGTAGGTGAGAGAAGGATTCACGCAGGCTGCGGAGGTCATAGAAGCACCGTCGGTAACGAATACGTTAGGCACTGCATGCAGCTGGTTGTTTCCGTTGAGCATAGAAGTTTTAGGATCGCGGCCCATACGTGCGGTACCCATTTCATGGATAGCCATACCTGGGTAGGAGCCGTTGTCGTAAGTCTTGATATTTTTCATGCCAGCTGCCTCGAGCATTTCTGCGGCGTCGTTCATCATGTCCACGCGCATTTTCTTTTCGTTCTCTTTGAACTCCACGTCGAATTTCAGTACCGGCTGGCCCCATGCATCTTTCACGGAGGTATCGAGGGTGACCTGGTTATCTTCGTAAGGTAAGCATTCGCCGAAGCCACCGAGGCCCATGGACCATTGTCCTGGTTCTACGAGGGAATCTTTGAAGTCTTTACCCACACCGATTTCAGCGATCCCTTTGCTCCACAGTGCACCGCGGCTGGCACCACCCTGGTAGCCGAAGCCACGGAGGTAGTCGCGCTTATCACTGCCAACATTGCGGTAGCGTGGGATATAGATACCGTTTGCACGGCGGCCGAAGGTGTATTTATCATCATAACCTTCCGCCATGGCAGAGGCGCCGGTGCGGAAGTGGTGATCCATGAGGTATTTACCCAGTGTACCGCTGTCGTTGCCCAAACCATTCGGGAACCGTTTGGAGATGGAGTTGAGCAGTACGAAGGTGGTACCAAGTGTAGAGCCGTTCACAAAGAAGATCTTCGCGTAGTACTCTGTCATTTGCTTGGTGTGTTTATCGATTACGCGAACGCCGGTAGCTTTACCTTTTTGTTCGTCGTAGATGATAGAATTTACGATAGAATCCGGACGCAGGGTCAGATTGCCGGTAGCCACAGCTGCAGGCAGTGTGGAGGACTGGGTACTGAAGTAAGCGCCGAAAGGACAACCGCGGCTGCAGAGGTTGCGGAACTGGCATTTTTCACGACCAGGCAGTGCCTCGGTGATGTTTGCCACGCGACCCATGGTCATGATACGGCCTTTGAAGGAAGATTCGATTTTTTTCTTCACATCGATTTCTACACAGTTCATGGGCATTGCCGGCATAAACTGTCCATCAGGCAGTTGCGGCAGGCCTTCGCGGGTACCGGAGATACCAGCAAATTTTTCTACATAGTCATACCATGGTGCCAGGTCCCGGTAGCGGATAGGCCAGTCTACGGCGATACCATCTTTCAGGTTGGCTTCGAAGTCGAGGTCGGACCAGCGGTAAGACTGGCGGCCCCACATGATCGACTTACCACCTACGATATCCGGGCGGTACCAGTCGAAACGTTTTACTTCGTTGTATGGAGATTGTGAATCGTTGATCCAGAATTTTTCGTTGTGTTCCGAGTATGGATAGTCGCGGCTCAGTTTAGGATGTGTTTCGCGCTGATCTACTGTGAGGCGGCCACGGTGAGGAAACTCCCATGGATCTTTCATCGCAGTATCGTAGTCTTTTACGTGCTCGAGTTGTTTACCACGATCCAGCATCAATACTTTGAGGCCTTTTTCAGTGAGCTCTTTAGCGGCCCATCCACCGCTAACACCGGAGCCGATTACGATAGCATCGTAAGTATTCTGCTCCTGTGCTTTAGTATTTAAGTTCATTGTGTACGGATTTAATCAATAAGAAAGAATTGGTATGGCACGGTGCCAAACCTACATCAACCATTAGCAGGGAGATAACCCGTTGTTATCAGGTAGCCCAAGCTTTATCACCTTTGTTATAAGGTACACATCCTTCGTATTTACCTGGTACGCGTACATAGCGTAATGCCTGTGTAGCGCCTGGCTCAGAAGTGAAGTAGCCAACCAGGGTCAGGTCTTTCATTGCCTGGAAGTAATGGGCAGCATCACCTTCTTTCTTATTATCACGTTTGTTGTACGCCACACGTTCCTTATCGATTTCGGTAAGTACTTCCGTGCGTTGTTCAGGAGTCAGCTCCAGGAATGTTTTCTGGAATTTCTTTTTGCTGGCTTCATCGATTTTTTTCAGACCGCTGAGGAACAGTTCCTGGTCCTCTTTCTTATAGCAATCGTTCATCATGGTGATGATGAACTCATCTACCTTAGCCGCCTTGGCACCTGGCGTATCGGTGGTAGGAATGATGGTATCCGCCACTTCAGCCACCATAGCTTTGGTCTGTGGTGTGTGAAGGTCATAATTTTTCGGTGCGGACCCTGTGCAGCTCTCTAAAGCTGATAACGTGGAAGCGGAAATGGCTGTACCCAACAAAATCGCCACATTCCTTATTGCGTCTCTTCTGTGCATAATGATGAATTGATTTGACCGGCTGGTAAGTTTAGAAAAAATTTAATAAAAACCAAATTAACATGGATGAAAGCGGAGGTTTTCTTGCGAAGCGGTAGGAGGATGTTAAGAAGGGGATGTTTTTTTGTTAATCTGTCCAGGATATACGTTTGCCCAAGGCAAACGTATATCCTGGAGCAGGCGGGCCGATGGGCCGCCTGCTCCGGGAAAATTGGGAACGATTGCAGCGCGTGAAGCACTGAGGAATGATTCACCGTTCTTTTGAGAGGGAGACCGCAGGTTTCCTCTCAAAAGGAACAGGGTCGGGACCAACTGGTCCCGACCCTGTTCCTTTATCTCTTATTATTTTCTTACAGCGTGTATTTGCCCTTATCATCGATCATCACCACCGGCAATTTGTGGTGCTTTTCGAAGTAGTCGTAAGCGGTACGGAGGTCAGCCCAGAAAGGGCGACTGATGGAATCCACCACTGGTACGCCTGACAGGTAATCGACCGACCTGCTGTTGCTGAATTTAACAGGAAACACATGCACTGGAATAAAGTCCTGGCCTGAGTTCTTGGCATTTACCGCGAGGATATACACCTCATCGATAAACTCATCAGTGAGCGGGATACAGCCTACAGTTATGCAGTTACCGTGGATATAGATCTCACTGCCCGGACGTTTGGGATCGCTGAGAATGCGGTCGGAAAAGTTCGGGTAATTGATACCGAGCGACAGGTGATAGTTGCTGTTAGGGTTGAAATCGTTGATATAATAGAACCCTTCAGGTACCTGGCGATCGCCTTCCCTGCGTTTAGGGCCCATTTTACCGGACAAGGTGCACACCCTGTAGGATTTAAAAAGGCGGAAGGTATCCTGGGGATTGTTTTTCACCCAGATTTCCATTTCGCTGTCCAGCTTGAAGGAACGGATAAAGATATACCTCGCAGGGTAAGCCAGTCCTTTCTTTTCAAACTCTTTACGGATCAGTTCTTCCTTCTGACGGTACGCCTCTCCTACTTTAGGGTACATCTTCTGGTTCTCAAGAAAAGATTGCTGGGCATATAAACTGCCCCCTGCCAACAACATCAATGCGAGTGCTAAAATTCGCTTCATACAAATTCAACAAAATTTTAAGTTAAGCCAGATTAATATACGCCAGGAAAAATAAGAAAAAGGCAATAAGGGAATAAAGTACCATGGCCACTTTCCTGCTTATAAACCGTAAAACATAGCTTTTGTGCCCAAGATAAATCAATATGACTGTGATAGCCTGAAAAATCCCCGCCAGCAAAAACAAAATCCCGAACAGCGTCTGTATACTCATAGACAACGAAACAATTACAAATTATATTGCATGTAAAGTTAAGTTATTGTCGGGGTACTTACAACCTTGTAAATTCCATTTTAACAATTTCGCGATCGGCATCGGAGGAATAGGTCGCCTTTAACGGGAACTTACCGCCGGAATAAGAGTAGGTGCAGGTGGAGGTTACCGCACGTGAAGACCTGCTGCTGGTCAGTGTTTCAGAGACCACGTTATGAGCCGATAAATTGGCCGGCTGCAGCTCAAGTATCCAGCGGAGGCCCGGGTGCTGCTGACGGGAATTTACTTTATTATCATAACGGTAACTGATACTGGAAAGGCGCAGAAACTTTGAAAACCCTGGCTGTTTACCATAATTATCCTGGCGGATGATGTCGCCGGCAGCATCCCAGGTAAACTCCTGGTAACCACTGTTGTCAAAATTGCCTTTCGATGGCTGTGCGGTAAACTGGTGGCGGGTGGTGAGCTGGCCGGCCTCGTTATACACCAGCGAATCGTAGGCATAAACGACCTCATTACGGTAATAACTGATGCGGGTTACCTGCCCTTGGGGGTTATAGTCCAGGCTGGTATTCACCTCATCTGCGGAGGTGCCATCTGAAGCCATGGTTTTCACCAGGCGACCATTGTCGTACACCGGCTTAATTACCTCATTGTAGTCACCACTCTCCCCTTTGTGCACTTGCACCAGGCGACTAATGGATTTGTCGGCATTGTACTCTACGGTGGTACGGCCTCCTGACGAGCTGATACTGGTCAGGTAAGTGGGTTGCGGTTCTCCAGGCACTGTAAAAGCGGAGCTTAGGCCTAAAACGGCCAGCAGTAAGGCATTAGCAGCCTTACGGGTCAAGTTGTTGTTGGACATAGGTTATCAATTAAAAATATATATTCTTATATATTCGGGTTGATATACGGAAAAATGGCTGAGTTGGATTGCTTTGTGGCAATAATTATATATTAATAAAATGTTAATAGGTGGAAATTATTGATAAGGAGTGCTATCGGGTTGCAGTGGGTTATGGATATAGTATTTGGTACAGACAATTCCCAGGTGAGGCCTAAAAAAATCCGGGACTGCGCAAGGCAGCCCCGGATGCAGGCTCTATTTTGTTGTTGTGATAAGCAGTTATTACAGGTTACCTCTCAGCGCCTGTTCTCTTTCGATAGACTCAAACAGTGCTTTAAAGTTTCCTTTACCAAAGGATTGTGCTCCTTTACGTTGAATGATTTCAAAGAAAACGGTAGGTCTGTCCTGGATAGGCTTGGTGAAGATTTGCAGCAGGTAGCCTTCATCATCGCGGTCTACGAGGATACCGAGCTTTTGCAGCGGTGCAATTTCTTCATCAATGGTCCCTACTCTTTCGAGCAGTGTTTCATAGTAGGAAGAAGGCACGGTGAGGAATTCCACACCACGGGCCTGCAGGTCAGAAACGGTTTTCACGATATCGTTGGTAGCGATAGCCACGTGCTGTACGCCGGGACCACCGTAGAAATCCAGGTACTCTTCGATCTGGGATTTCTTTTTGCCTTCTGCCGGCTCATTGATAGGAAATTTAACACGGCCGTTACCGTTACTCATCACCTTACTCATGAGAGCGGAATATTCCGTAGAGATATCGCTGTCATCGAAGGAAATCAGGTTCCTGAAGCCCATTACTTTTTCATAGAAGTCAACCCAGGTATTCATTTCATTCCAACCTACGTTACCCACGCAATGGTCTACATACTGCAAACCGGTATCGGCAGGATTGAAGGTGGTTTTCCATTCTTTATAACCTGGCAGGAATGCGCCTTTATAATTTTTACGTTCCACGAATACGTGAACGGTGTCACCGTAGGTATGGATACCGCTGCGTACCACTTCACCAAACTCATCTTTTTCAACGGTTGGTTCCATGTAAGGTTTAGCACCACGTTTTACGGTTTCTTCGAAGGCAGCACGTGCGTCATCAACCCAGAGGGCCAGCACTTTCACACCATCGCCATGTGCATTTACATGTTCCGCCATGGGATTGTTTGGCTGTAACGGGGAAGTGAGTACGAAGCGCAGCTTATTCTGCACCAGCACGTACGACACGCGGTCTCTAACGCCGGTTTCAGGACCTGCATACGCTACAGACTGAAAACCGAAAGCGGTTTTATAATAATGAGCAGCCTGTTTGGCGTTGCCAACATAAAATTCTACGTAGTCAGTTCCGTTTAACGGCAGGAAGTCCTGCTGGTTTTTTACTGTGGAAGCATTTGCAGTTGCTGTTTCCATAACTTTCAATTGAGTGGTTTAATGATTTTGTTGTTGTATTAACTATGGTTGTTTTTTGTGCGGATGTTATTCGGCCCAGCTCATGGTGTAGGACGCATCTTCTATACCCAGTGCTGCTTCGGTGATCTGCAGCGGATGGAAGGTATCTACCATTACCGCCAGTTCTTTCGTTTCTTTAGCGCCGATGCTCTTTTCCACTGCGCCCGGATGAGGGCCGTGCGGGATACCTGCCGGATGAAGGGTAATCATCCCTCTCGTTACATGTTTGCGGCTCATAAAATCACCATCTACATAATATAATACCTCATCACTATCGATATTACTGTGATTGTATGGTGCAGGTATGGCTTCAGGATGATAATCAAACAGCCGCGGGCAGAAAGAACAAACTACGAAGTTGGTACCTTCGAAAGTCTGGTGCACAGGCGGTGGCTGATGCACGCGGCCGGTGATTGGTTCAAAATCGTGGATAGAAAAGGCAAACGGGTATTCGCAACCATCCCAGCCGACAACGTCAAAGGGGTGGTGTTTATAATGAATAGGGTACATGACCCCTTTCTTTTTGATGTTGATGAGGAAGTCGCCCTCCTGGTCAATGGTTTCCAGGTTTTCCGGCTGACGGATATCCCGCTCGCAGAATGGTGAATGCTCCAGGAGCTGACCGTATTTGCTGAGGTAGCGCTTTGGATAACGGATAGGACTAAACGACTCTACAATAAAGAGGCGATTGACTTCCGTATCAAAGCTGATCTGATAGATGGTACCACGGGGAATCACAAGGTAATCGCCATATCCGAATTTCAGCTGGCCGTACTGAGTTTTCAGCGTACCGGAACCTTCGTGCACAAAGATCATTTCATCTGCATCTGCATTTTTATAGAAATAGGCCTCCATACTGTTGCGGGGGGAAGCCAGCACAATATGCAGGTCGTTGTTGACCAGCACCGCCTTACGGCTTTTCAGAAAATCCTCTTCCGGCTGGATGTTAAATCCCTGGAAACTGCGGTGCTTCAGCATTTTTTCTTCTGCTACCCTGGGCGCTACGCTGTAGGGTTCATCTACGCTTACGATTTCGGTAGGCGGGTGACAATGGTATAAGAGGGACGAATGGGACGAAAATCCTTCTGTAGAAAAGAGTTGCTCCGAATACAGGCTGCCATCCGGTTTGCGGAACTGGGTATGGCGCTTATGCGGAATCTGTCCTAGTTTATGATAATGTGGCATAACAGGAATTATTGAAAGAAATAAGTTGATTGAATTGGTGTATGATTATAATATACCGTCTGTGAATAATAAATGGTGCTGTTGAATGAGTTACCGTAGTGATTAACGAATCGCGAATGCGACCGGAATAGGCAGGTTATGAACGCTGCTGTAAAGTTACGCTAATTAAAAGGGTAATAGCCCTGCGGGGCAGGTAAAAGGAAGATTATGCCATAGCCGAATCCATGGCGAGGGTAGCCATAAGAAAATAGTAGCGAAGCTGACTATTGGAAGTATATTTTAATAACTCCGGCAATGCAGTTTGATTTACCTGTTAAAGTTAATGGATTTTTGTTTCAAAGCAATTTTTTGCGGATGGGTTTTAACAGCATAACCTTCGGTTTTGCCGGAACGGGTGCTGCGCTTCGCGCAGAAAACAACAAAGAAGACACCTAAAACGCGAATCAATGTCACAATATTGTCACCAAATGATATGAATTAATCATTCAGGTTACGTAACATTGATTTAACGCCTGCTATCAATTTACCTGAAATTCACAATAAAATTCAATTAACATCTACCTAAATTTTAAAATCACTAATAAAACATACAAAATTTGAAATTTTCATAAATATCCCCACTGCGCTTTAATTTACCGTTGTAATTATAGACTTTTGTAACGTAATCGTCATACAAACAATAGTGCTACAGAAAAATACATATCACTCCTCCTTCACTCCCACCTCTCAGCGGGAATGCATGAGCACTATTATTACCACCACCATTATTACAACCCCAGTGCGGGGTTAGTTTTCACATATCATCCAATGACCACCCAGGTGGTAACCAAACCGGAAGGATCGGAATATTTCTACGTATAAATTTTATTCATTATGCAAGTTTTAAAATTCGGCGGCACATCCGTTGGAAGCTCCAAAGCAATAGAACAAGTATGCCAGATATTAGTGAAGCATAAACCCGCAGGTAAATACGCCATCGTGGTATCTGCCATGGGTGGCATCACCGACAAACTCATCAACGCAGGTCAACTCGCCGGCGCTGGTCAGGAAGCATATAAATCTGTATTACAGGAAATCGAGACACGCCACCTCGATGCTATCCGTGAATTATTCCCGATTACTGCTCAAAGCAGCCAGATAAGCCAACTGAAAAAGAAACTCAATACCCTGGAAAACCTCTGTGATGGCATCTTCCAGGTGGGTGAACTGAGCGCACGCTCCCTCGATAAAATCATGAGCTTTGGAGAACTGATCTCCTGCGTACTGGTAGCAGAAAAGCTGAAACAACAAGGCCTCAACGCTACCTGTAAAGACAGTCGCCAGCTAATCGTTACCGACAGTAACTTCGGCCACGCCGCCGTGAATTTCCCTGCTACCAATCATAACATCAACGCATACTTTGCCGATTCCGCCGCCGACTACACCGTACTCCCGGGCTTTGTAGCCGCTACTGCCGACGGTGATACCACCACCCTGGGCCGGGGCGGCTCTGACTATACCGCCGCCATCATTGCGGCAGCCGTAAACGCCAGCGTACTCGATATCTGGACAGATGTGAGCGGCATGATGACCGCCGACCCACGCCTGGTATCACAGGCCATTCCTATTGCCCACATCTCTTATGAAGAAGCAATGGAACTCTCCCACTTCGGCGCTAAAGTTATTTATCCGCCTACCATCCAACCGGTAATGGATAAACGAATTCCGGTGTGGATCAAAAATACTTTTGCCCCGGAAGACTATGGCACCCTCATACAGGACAGCTCCGAACGCAGCATGGCCGTAACCGGCATCAGCGGTATCCAGCAGATAGCCCTGCTCACACTCGAAGGCAGCGGCATGGTGGGCATACCCGGCTTCTCCAAACGCCTGTTTGAAGCCTTACTACGGGAACGCATCAACGTGATCCTCATCACACAAAGCTCCTCAGAGCACTCTATCACCGTGGGCATACACGAAGGGCAGATGCTGCGCGCAAAAGCCGCCGTAGATGAGGAGTTTGCAACAGAAATACACGAGAAAAAAATAGAACCCCTGCTGGTAGAAAAAGACCTGAGCATCGTGGCAGTCGTAGGTGATAAAATGAAAAACCACCACGGTACCAGTGGTAAACTCTTTGGTACACTGGGCCGTAACGGGGTCAACGTGCGCGCGATTGCACAGGGATCTACCGAAAAAAATATTTCCGCTGTCATCAACAAAGCTGATGTTAAAAAAGCACTCAACCTCATCCACGAAACCTTCTTCGAAAAACCACTGAAACAAGTGAACCTCTTCGTAGCAGGCGCCGGCAACGTAGGTGGCAAGCTCCTGGAACAACTGCAACAGCAACAAAACTTCCTTCAGGAAGAACTGGGCCTCCAGATCCGCGTAACCGGCCTGGCCAACAGTAAAAATATGCTGCTGAGCGAATATGGCATCAAACTGAGCGACTGGAAAGAACAGCTGCCACAGGCAGATGCCAGCGACATACCGGGATACATTGCCCGCATTAAAGCACTGAACCTGCGCAACAGCGTATTTGTAGACAATACCGCCAGCGCTGAAGTAGCTAAAACCTACCACGAGTTCCTCCAACACGGTATCTCTGTGGTGACCTGTAACAAAATTGCCTGCTCTTCCGACTATCAATATTATAAGGAACTGAAAGAACTGGCGAAGAACTACAACGCCTCCTTCCTCTTCGAAACCAATGTGGGCGCAGGACTGCCGGTGATCAACACCCTAAATGACCTGATCCGCAGCGGTGACCGTGTACACAGCATTGAAGCAGTACTCAGCGGCAGCCTGAACTTTGTGTTCAACAATTTTGTAAATGGTGCTAACTTCCGTAACGTGGTACAGGCAGCGCAGGATGAAGGATATACCGAGCCAGATCCACGCATCGACCTGAGCGGCGTGGATGTGATGCGCAAAATCCTTATCCTGGCCAGAGAAAGCGGTGCCAAAATGGAAATGGACGATATCACCAACAACCTTTTCCTGCCACAAGCCTGCCTGGATGCCCCCACTGTTGCCGATTTCTACGATCAGCTGGATGTGCACGCCGACCACTTCAAACAGTTACTCAGTAACGCGGTGGCCGCAGGCAAACGCCTTAAGTTCGTAGCCCGTTATGAAGAAGGCAAGGCTTCCGTAGGATTACAGTGTATCGCACCAGAACACCCCTTCTATAACCTGGAAGGAAAAGATAACATCGTACTATATACCACCAGCAGGTATCGTGAACAGCCGCTGATCGTGAAAGGCGCCGGTGCAGGAGCAGATGTTACCGCTTCCGGCATATTTGCTGACATTATCCGTACCGCCAGGTAACGATTAACAATCTGATAATTTCCGTACCTGAAAATCAATGATTAAATTAAGTATATGGATTCTATAAAAGTATTTGCTCCCGGCACTGTTGCAAATGTTGCCTGCGGCTTTGATGTAATTGGACTGGCTATGGACGCACCCGGCGATGAAATGATCCTGCGCAGGAGCAATGAACCCGGCATCCGTATCACCGCCGTTCACGGGGCAGATCTTCCCCTGGACCCGCTGAAAAACGTGGCAGGCGTAGCTGTACAGGCACTCCTGCAGAAATATGAAAACCCCGAAGTAGGCATAGAAATTGAAATCTTCAAAAATATTCATCCCGGCAGCGGTATCGGCTCCAGCGCCGCCAGCAGCGCTGGCGCAGTGGTGGGTGTCAACTACCTGCTTGGAGAACCATTTACACGTAAACAACTGGTGCGCTTTGCCATGGAAGGTGAACGCCTCGCCTCCGGCTCGGCACATGCCGACAACGTAGCCCCCGCCATCCTCGGTGGTTTCACCATGGTGCGCAGCTACCGCCCGCTGGATATAATCGCCCTCAACTCCCCCGCCGAGTTATGGGTATCCGTTATCCATCCGCAGATAGAAGTGAAAACTTCTGATGCCCGCGAGATCCTCAAGCAAAAAGTGCTGATGACAGACGCGATCCGCCAGTGGGGCAACGTAGGCGCCCTGGTGGCAGGCCTTTTCCAGGAAGACTATGAACTCATCAGTCGCTCCCTCGAAGATGTAATCGTAGAACCGGTACGCAGCATCCTCATTCCTGCCTTTCATGAACTGAAAGTAAAATGCAAGGAAGCAGGCGCCCTCGGCGGCGGTATCAGCGGCTCCGGCCCTTCAGTGTTTATGCTAAGCAAAGGCGAAGCCAATGCCCGCAAAGTGGCGGAAATGATGGACAGAGTATATGCACCCCTGGGTGTCGATTATAAAATATACGTTTCCCAGATTAATACTGCAGGAGTAAAAGTGATTGATTAACTAATTTAAAGAATGCATTATGCAATACTACAGCTTGCAAAATCCAGCTCTCAAAGTATCCTTTGAAACCGCCGTTACACAAGGAATGGCGCCCGACAAAGGACTGTATTTTCCAGAGCAGATTCCACAACTGGACCCTACGTTTCTGAAAAACCTCCATCAGTATTCTGACCAGGAAATAGGTTATGAAGTCATCAAAGCATTCGTAGGAGACGAAATTCCTGAAGCACAGTTAAGGAAGATTGTGGCAGACACGCTGCACTTTCCTTTCCCTATACAAAAAGTTTCCCGCGCTACTTATGCGCTGGAACTGTTTCATGGCCCCACCCTCGCCTTTAAGGATGTAGGCGCCCGGTTTATGGCAGGCTGCCTCGGCTATTTCCGCCGCAACAGTAAAAAGCCGGTAACGGTACTGGTAGCCACTTCCGGCGACACCGGCGCTGCCGTGGCCAGTGGCTTTTATAATGTACCCGGCGTAGAAGTAGTAATCCTGTATCCATCTAAAATGGTCAGCACCCTGCAGGAAAAACAACTCACCACCCTCGGCGGAAACATCCGTGCACTGGAGATCCTGGGCACTTTCGATGACTGCCAGCAGATCGTAAAAACGGCGTTCCTGGATCAGGATATCCAGTCCAAACGCCCGCTCACCTCCGCCAACTCCATCAACGTAGCCCGCTGGCTACCACAGATGTTCTACTATTTCCTCGCTTACCGGCAAATGAAGGCAGCACATCCTAAACTGGTATTTTCCGTGCCCAGCGGCAACTTCGGCAATATCTGCGCCGGTATGATGGCTGCCGCCATCGGTTTGCCGGTGTCCCATTTTATTGCCGCCACCAACGCCAACGATACCATTCCACGCTTCATGCAAACGCAGGAATATAAGCCGGCGCGCGCCGTGCCTACGCTTTCAAACGCCATGGACGTTGCCGATCCGAGCAACTTCGTGCGCGTACTGGAGCTATACGGAAAAAACTTTCCGCAGCTGGCTGCCAGCATGAGCAGCTACAGCTTCAACGACAAGGATACTGCCCGCGTCATGGAACGCGTATATAAGGAATATCATTACATGCTGGACCCCCATGGTGCCGTTGGCTACCTGGGCTTGCAGCAGTACCTGGCGGAAGATCCGGATGCTACCGGCGTTTTCCTTGAAACCGCCCACCCGGTTAAGTTTGAAGACACCGCTCCGAAAGCGATCCGCGATGATATTCATACACCCGCCAAAGTAATGTCACTCTACGGCAAAGAGAAATCTTCCATCGTATTACCAGCAGATTACCAGGCAGTTAAAAAAACATTATTACAGTTAGAATTTCAGAATTCAGAATTAAGCCATTAACTTGGCGCTGTATGAGAAAACTAACTATCCTTGCCATAGGACTGGCTATTGTGGCCTGCAACCAACAGCAGGCACACAATAGTCAGCAGCAGGAGCCCACTGTTGACTCCGTACTGCATGCGGATATTATTCAACCTATCACCGACTCCCTGCAACAATTCCCTGATAACCATCAGCTGTATTATCGCCGGGCCTTACTATTATTCAACACGCATCCTGAGTTGGCGCTGAAAGACTTTCAGCAGGCGGCCACCCTCGATGCAGGCAATACCGACTACTGGGCCGGTGCCGGCGAAGCCGCACTCGTAACAGGTAACAACAAACTTGCGGCTGATCTTTTTACCAAAGCGCTGGGCACTGCCCCCGGCTATCCTTACCTGCAATACAAACTGGCCATCGCTCAGGTGGAAGAAAAACAATATGCGGCTGCCGATAGCCTGGCCGACCTGCTCACACAGAGCAAGGAAGGCAGGGACCAGGCCTATTACCTCAAAGCCCGTATAGCCGAAGATCATCAGGACACCACCAATGCCATTCAATACCTGCAACAAGGTGTAGCCGTGGCGACTAAGCCTGAATATGAAGCTTTGATGGAGCTGGCTGATCTGATGAGTACCCGCCGCGATGCAAAGGCCATTCCTTATTACGTGCAGGCGTGGAGGTTAGACTCTGCCAATGCATCCCCGATGTATTGCGCCGGGCAATTGTATGAGCAACTGAAACAGACGGATGCCGCAATGGATGCCTATAGAAAGAGTATAGTGGCTGATCCCGGGTACGAAGCCTCCTACATGGCGCTCGCCCACATCTACCGGCAACAAAATAACTGGAAAGATGCTTTTATATTCTATAACCTGGCAGCTAAAGCCGCGCCTACAGATGCAACCGCCTATTATTACCGGGCAATGAGCAACGAAAAGCTGGGCAAAAAAGAGCTGGCCCTGGAAGATTATATCAAAGCTTCATCCTTCAGAAAAGATTATGAAGAGGCGAAAGCTGCCATCAAAAGACTGAGCAAGTAATTGCTTAAATTTACACTGACCAAAAATATTTGCCTTTGGAAAACAGACCTGTATTGATTGCCCCTTCGCTGTTGGCGGCTAACTTCCTGAAACTGGGAGAAGAAGCAGCTATGCTCAATGAAAGTGAGGCCGACTGGTTTCACCTGGATGTGATGGATGGAAGATTTGTACCCAATATTAGTTTTGGTTTGCCCGTTATTTCCCAGATCAGTAAGGTGGCGAAGAAAACCTGTGATGTACACCTGATGATTGAAGAACCGGAAAAATATGCTGAAGCCTTTCAGAAAGCCGGCGCCAATATGCTGACCGTGCATTATGAAGCGTGTCCTCACCTGCACCGCAATATCCAGCAAATCAAAAGTTTGGGCATGAAAGCTGGCGTGGCATTGAATCCGCACACCCCGGTGGGATTGCTGGAAAACGTGATCCGTGATGTGGACATGGTGCTGATCATGAGTGTGAATCCGGGTTTCGGCGGACAATCATTTATAGAGCAGACCTATCATAAGATTGCGCAGTTACGCCAGCTGATTACCGACAGCAACGCACATGCACTGATTGAAGTGGATGGTGGCGTAAGTGCAGACAATGCCGGCCAGCTTATTCAGGCAGGTGCGAATGTTTTGGTGGCAGGTAGTGCAGTATTTGCGTCGGCGGACCCTGCTAAAACAATCAGCGAGCTAAAAGCTGCTGCTGTGGCAGGTTTAGGAAAGATGTGATATAATCTCTTTCGACAGAGGCTTGGTAAGATAACCACTTACAAACGAATAAGAACGGACTCTTTCCTTGTCTTTTTCATCAATGCTGGAGGTGAGCACAAAGATCTTAATAGACTTAGGCAGCTCCGCCTGGAATGTGGCATATTCTTCCAGGAATTCCCAGCCGTCCATCACGGGCATGTTCAGATCAAGCAAAATTAAATCAGGCAGTGCAGCTGCCACATTCGTGTTTTCTCTGAAATAGTCCAGTACATCCTGGGCATCAGAGAACACACGGATATTAGTGCTTATACCCTGCCGCTCAATCATAATTTTGGCGATTTGCTGGTGAATAGGGTCATCATCCACAATAAAAATCATATCGATCAGGTTCATATAAGCATATTATTCAGGCCTAAAAGTAATAATAAATTTTGTTCCGTAACCGGGCTTGCTTTCTGCTTTGATGATTCCGCCCATTGCTTCCACCTGAGTTTTGGTAATAAACAGGCCTATCCCCTTCGCATCTTTATTCTTATGAAATGTTTTTCTGAAGCCAAATAACTTATTGCCGAACCGTTCCATATCAATACCTACGCCGTTATCTTCCACGGTGAGAATGATGGATTCATTTTCTACCCACGTCTGTAAACGCAGTGCAGGTGTGCGTTCCGGCGATCGGTAACGGATCGCGTTGGTGATGAAGTTTTGGAGGATGCTGTCGAGGTATACTTTGGAATATACCAGTGCAGGTGCTCTTTCAAAGTCGGCGATAATCTGGATTTTGCTATTCTCAATATCTACCAGCAAAATATCTTTTACTTTTTGTAGTCTGTCGGCAAAGGAGAGTTTTTCTTTCTCCACGTTCACATCTTTTCTGATTTGCACTACTTCCACGAGGTCATTAAGTGTTTCATCTATCTTTTTGATCACTTCGTGCAGCATACCCAGGTAAAGTTCGCGCTCCTGGCTGGAGGTAGCCTCGTTATGCATTTGCATCAGGGCTTTCAGGTTGGCGATAGGTGCACGCAGGTTATGGGAGGTGATATGGGCGAAGTCTTCCAGTTGTTTATTCTGGTTAACCAGGTTTTTATTCAGGTTAGATAGCTGATCATTCGCTTTCCGCAGTTCCTTCTGCATTTTACGGCTTTCGGTGATATCGCGGATAAACACGGAGATGCCGCCGTCCTGCATGGGCGTGAGGAGGAAGTCGTACCATTTATCCGGAATCGGAAAATAGATACCGAATGACTGGGAGGTATTTTGTTTGATACATTCCTGGAGTCGCGCGTAGAACACGGTACCGCTGAGTTTCGGAAACACTTCAAAGATATTGGCGCCGGCCAGTTCCTTGTGGCCGATCATCTTTTCTGCTTTCTGGTTTACGAAGTTGAGGAGGCCATCTGGCTCCATAGCGGCGTAGCCCATGTCCATGGTATCAAAGAAAAGGCGCATCAGCTCTGTATTTCGGGAGAGTGCGTCTCTGATAGCAGATTGTTCAGTGATATCCTGTACAACGCCGTATATGCGTTGGGGTTGTCCGGTACTTACATCTGCCCGGCCTATGCATCGTATACGTTTGGTAATATTTTGCTGTAGGGAGATGGTCAACTGCACATCGAACGGTTTACCCGTACGGATACATGTTTCAATGTGATGTGCGAGGTTGATGCGTGAATCTTCCTGGTAGAGTTGCAACACGGCATCCAGGGTGAGGCGGGTACCGGGTAAGCATTCGTGTATATGATAGGCCTGATCGGACCAGCGGATGGTATTGGTTTCTACTTCCAGCTCCCATCCCCCTATTTTACCGATCTGCCCTGTTTGCAGCAGGAATTCCTGGTTTTTGATATTTTCCAGTTCCTGTGTTTTTTTATCGGTGATATCATTTACCAGGGCTACTACGATGCGTTCTTTATCGACCGGGTTTTCGACGGGGAACACGGTGAGATCCAGGTATACTTCCCTTTCTACGGATGTCCAGCGGGCGTCTTTGGTGAAGTCCACTTTCTTTTCCAGGCGCAGGGGTTCGTTTTCCTGCAGGGCGCGCTGGAAGAGGTCATCGAGTTCAAAGGTGGTGGCAAATTCGTCGTTCATCACGTTAAACTGCCGGCGTGCGGCGGGATGTGGCGAATTAAAGAAGTTGCGTTGTGTTTGGTTTATGCGGCGGATAAATCCGAAGTTGTCGAATTGAATGTAGCCTATCGGCAGGTTTTCGATGATGTTATCGAGCAGGCGTTCGCTCTTCTGGAGGCTGATTTCGGCGAGTTTCTTTTCTGTGATATCGTCGAGGATCAGGAAGAGGTTGGTCATATTGGACTGCTTATCTACCACGGGGAACACGGTTGCTTCGTAGTATACCGGGTAGATGCGGGTGATATCGTCGTAATTTTTTTCTGTGTAATTGAGCAGAATTTCTCTTTTCTGCGTTTTACGGCCCTGGCGTACGTCTTCGAACAGTTTGGTGAGTCCGTTGAGGCGGTATTGCGGATCTTGCAGCCAATTGTAGCCGGTTTGCTGAAAGAAGGGATGATCTTGTCCCCAGATTTGGCGTTGGCGGCTATTCATTTCCATGCTGATCCCTTCGGCAGAGAATTGCTGAAGGCCTATGGGAAGGTTTTCGAGTATTTGTCTGAAATACTGTTCATCCTCCTGGATGCGGAGTTCTGATAATTTCCTGTCGGTGATATTGAGGCCGATGATGAGGAACTGGGTGAGTTGACCGTTATCAGCTATGATGGGGTTGATACCGGCTTCGATCCATAGCGGGTGGATGCCATTGATGAGGAAACCTATTTGTTCCTGCACGGCGGTGCCGGTGGCGAGTTTTTGGCCAATAGCAGTCCATTGGTCCCTGTTGACAGGGATCAGGATAGACTCGAACTGTTGACCTTCTATGGCCGAAACGGGTAGCTGCAGCGCATTCAGCATCAGGTTATTCACCGAGGAAATGGTACCGTCTGCATTCACAGAAACCGAGAGCGCACAAGCATTAATGGCAGCCTCCAGTTGCTGTAGATGCCGGTAATGCTGATCCAGCATAGCTATGTTCATATGATAGCGGAACTTAATATCGTTGTCTGCAAAGGGCCTAAAATAGCTATTCTGGAGGAAAAAACAGCTTTAATTCTATAAATGGACTTAAAATGTTGATGGGCAGCAGTATTATGTGGTCACAGGTTATGGTGCTGGGTGGCAAAAAGTTGTGGTACAGTCAATTTGTTTATCCACCATTGTGGATTAACTGTTTTTTGAAATTGTGTTGAAGGTAATATATTCGCGTTCAGATGGTACCGGCAAACCTGCAAGGATCTGGCAAGCGGTACAGAATTTAGTATTAGCTTAACAAGATTGCTATTCAGGTTGCGTAAGAATTAAATATATTCGGTATGAGAACACCGATTTTTCCTGGACAATTAAATCCTTAGATCATTGACTGAAGCCATTATCAACTTAGACAGTATTAATCCCATTGAGTTTTTCGGTGTCAATAACGGAAAGCTGGATTTACTGAAGAAAAAGTTCCCATTGTTGAAAATCCTGTCCAGAGGTACCCAGCTAAAGCTTAGCGGCTCCCCTGAGGAGGTTTCGACAGCGGAGGAAAAGATTGGCCAGATTGTGAAATATCTGGAGCGCAACGGCAATCTTACCGAGAACTATTTTGAACAGATCCTGGGAGATGAAGAGGGTACTGGTATTGATAATTTCAGTGACCGTAACCCCAATGAGGTATTGGTATTCGGACCAAATGGCAGAACTGTCAGGGCACGTACAGCTAACCAGAAAAAAATGGTGAACCTGGCGGATAAAAATGACATTGTGTTTGCCATCGGGCCGGCCGGAACCGGAAAGACCTATACCGCAGTAGCGCTGGCAGTGAGAGCGCTGAAGAACAAGGCCATCAAAAAAATCATTCTTACCCGTCCGGCGGTGGAAGCAGGTGAGAGCCTGGGTTTCCTGCCCGGAGATCTGAAAGAGAAGATTGACCCTTACCTGCGTCCTTTGTATGATGCGCTGGATGATATGATACCGGCAGAAAAGCTGAGTTATTATATGGCCAACCGCATCATTGAGATTGCACCGCTGGCGTATATGCGTGGCCGTACCCTGGATAATTCCTTTATTATCCTGGATGAGGCGCAGAATGCTACCGATCTGCAGATCAAAATGTTTTTGACACGTATTGGCGCTTCCGCCAAGGCTATCATCACCGGCGACCTTACCCAGATTGACCTGCCTAAAAATCAGAAGTCGGGCCTGGACAAGGCTACCCGTATCCTGCGTAACATCGACGGGATCGGTTATGTAGAGCTGGATGAAGAGGATGTGGTACGTCACCGACTGGTGAAAGCCATTATCAAGGCTTACGACGCCAATAAAGATTTATAATGGTGTTGGCACTCCTGATAACGGGAGTGCCATTACTTTTAACGCTTCGTTAACGAGGTTTCGCGTATGTTCACCGCCGCTAAGGCTAAACAATTTGGTGACGATAAAGTGACGGAACTTTGCAGAATTGATTGTTTAACCCTATTTTTGTTAGCGATATATTAATAATTTATCCACCGCATGACCAATATTCGTCGTTTCCTGTTACTGGCAGTGATACCAACCTTACTGCTTAGCAGTTGTAAGAAAAAGGCCACCCCTGATGAAGTGGCACTTGCTTTTATGCACGCCATACAGGATTCGAATTTTGACAAGGCCAGGGATTATGCCACTAAAGAGTCCCAACAGGTAATCCAGCTCTATTCCTTCTTTGATGCCCGCCGCAACGAGGCGGAGAGAGAAAAGATTAAGAATGCCCAGATTAAGGTCGTAAAAACGGAAGAAAGCGATTCAGGCGACAAAGCCTCCGTAACTATCCTCAACTCCTCCGCACACCAGGAAGAAATATTGCAACTGGTAAAGGAAAGTGGTCAATGGAAGATTTCCCTGACATTTGAAAGCATTATTCCTAATTATATCCCACCTCCTGACGGGGCTATCATGGATAGCGCCACTGGTGTACCGGTTCCCGTGGACACTACCCTGCCGGGTGGTGCCGCCGTGCCACAGGCCCAGTAGCAGCCCGTTTCCCCGGATCGTAACTGCCGGGATAATAATAATTTAGCTATTAACGCTGAGTTATGTAATTTTGCACCGCAATAAGCTCAGCGGGGCAAAATTATTATTTTGTCTTAAGCTTGCATTGAACTATAAACTTATAACGTAAAGATCTATTATGATGACAAATCCCTGGCATAGTGTGAGTCCCGGAAATGAAGTACCACACATCGTAAATGCCATTATTGAGATTCCAAAGGGATGCCGTGCCAAATATGAACTGGATAAAGAAAGCGGATTACTGAAACTGGACAGGGTACTGTACTCATCTGTTTACTATCCTGCCAACTACGGGTTTATACCTCAATCTTACTGCGATGACCATGATCCACTGGATATCCTGGTATTATCACAGGTAGATTGCGTTCCTATGTGTATTATTGAAGCCAAAGTGATCGGTGTTATGCAAATGATCGATGGCGGCGAAGCGGATGATAAAATTATCGCCGTGGCTGCAAACGATATGAGCGTAAACCACATCAACGATATCTCTGAACTGCCTCCTCACTTTATTGAAGAAATGCGTCACTTCTTTGAAGAGTACAAAACACTGGAAAGAAAGACCGTAAAAGTGGAAGAATTCCAGGATAAAGCGAAAGCAGAAGAAATTATTAAGAAAAGCTTTGAAGATTATCGTAAGATTTTCAAACAGAGCTAAGTAGCTTATTTAGCGAAGGAAAAGACTGATGCCCCCGGTGTCAGTCTTTTTTGTTTGGAGATGGTGGTGCAGGTCGCCTTCGGTGACCTGCACGCGAGGAGCCGGACGCAGTCCGGCTCTACCAGGAACCGAAAAGGGGCATGGCGTCACGGGAATCGAACAGAAGTTGCGGGTTACAGGAACCGAAAAGGGGGCATGGTGTCATGCAGGAACCAAACAGCAACCGCGGTGGTACAGGAACCATACGCAAGCAGGGTGGTACGTTGCACAACCCGGACCGAGCTGCATTAAAGGAACCGCTTAATAATCCTCAGCTTATGCGTGCTCTCCCCCGTATCAATATTCGTAATACCCTGGTTATCGATCGGATCTACCCGCACCCTGCCAGACGCGTGAATGATTCTCTCCTCACTTAATAAAATTCCCACATGGGTAATACGCCCTTCGGGATTATCAAAAAAGGCAAGGTCCCCCGGCTGAGCCTCCTGGAGGAAATCCACTGTGACGCCCTGGGTAGCCTGCTGATAGGCGTCCCTTAACAGTGGTATTCCTATCATTTTGTAGACATTTTGGGTAAAACCGGAACAATCTATCCCAAAAACGCTCCTGCCACCCCATAAATAGCCCGTTCCGAGGTATTTATAAGCCGTGGCTATCAGCATACGCTGCTTATCCTCCTCCGGTATGCGTAAGGAGCCTAAATTACGGGGATAAAACACGGTGTACTGCCCCCATTGCGACATTAACCTGTCGCCCTTCACCAGGCAGCCAAAAGGCACCTGCATAGCGGCACCCTGGAAGTTGACCTCATTCACATACTCTGGCAGGTAGGCCAGCACCGGCGCATTATACACACTCTCCTCCACCTCTTCTATCTGATTATCAGCGATCCAGCCAATATAATCATCATATTGATTTCTGACCTGTACCCAACCACCCGGAGCAGCGGTAATAATTTCCACACATTCGCCCCAGAGTAACTGGGATATCATTTCGCTCCTATGTGCTGATTCCATGCGCAAAGGCGCAACAGGCACAATAACAACCGCATATGGCATATGAATTGTATAAATCCGTTTGGTGATCTAATATTATTCAATCAGAAATGAACTTTTTCCGATTCTATACGTAAATATAAAATAATAAGTTTATGCACCAGCAGTTAACCAGTTTATCGGATAAAGAGTTGATATCCCGGACCAGAAAGCAGAAAGACCGGGAGGCAGAAGGCGTATTGATGGACCGTTACAGTCATTTACTGGTCGCCATCACGCTCCCCCAACTGCAAAAAAATCCCAGCCTGGACCCCAACATTGTTTTCCCTACATTATTACAGCAACTCAGCGCCAGTTTACGCACTCAATCCATTTACAAAGCCAACGAATGGATTATGCATATGCAGCGGGGTTATCTGAATAACCAGGACAAAGCAACGCCATTTTACCCCTCCAGGGAAGCGAGAGATTTACTGCATATTGAAAATAAGGTAGACAAAGCAACTACCAATGCTATAGACCGCCAGGAGATCATCGTCCGGCTTCAACAGGCGCTACAGCGCCTGGCACCGGAAGAGAAAAAACTCCTGGATGAATTTTATGTAGAACAAAAATCCTTCAGTGAACTTGCTGCAGCCAAAGGCTGGAACCGCGACAAGGTGCGCAACCAGCTGAAAACTGCCAAAACGAAACTGGCTAAGCTTTTCATCAATCAAGCCTATGTTAAGTAATTCAGACAACAACGACAAGGTGATTAAAATCTTCTCAGGCATCCGTTGCGTGAGTAAAGATCAGCTCCCCCGTTACCTGGACGGAAGGCTGACCGACGTGGAGAAACACCTGGTGGAGCAACACCTCACCGACTGTGACCTCTGCTTCGAAGCATTGCAGGCGCTGGAAAAAGAAGGCAGTACAGAGAAGTATGCCGACCTTACCTCCAAGCTGCAACGCTATATCCAGCAAAGTATCCGTCCGGTATCACAGGAACAGAAAGTAGCGCAGTATACCCGCAAGGAACGTAACAAGGAAAACCTCCTGGTGTACTTCTGGGTGCTGGCCTTTGGTATCCTGGGTGTTAGCGGCGTATACGTGCTGAAAGGGCATATGCGCAATAACCCTACGATTCCAAGACTGATGGTATCCGCCATTCCGCCGGCAGAAGCGGAGAAAATACCTGCGACTGCGACAGCGGTGACCTCCCAGCCAATCGTAACGCCTGATCACCCCAGCAATATCCCTAGCACGCCGCCAGCTGCTGCCAGTACCCCTGCCAATAACACTGCGGCACCGGTGGCGGTAGATTCTGCCAGAATAAAACTCCTGGCAGCTGAAAGAGCTGCTAAGAAAAAAATCCAGGCCGATAGCATTCTTAAAGCCAATCAGGATGCGGCGGAAGTACGCCGCCAGGACAGCCTGAAGAAACTGGCCGAAGAAAAAGACAAGGAGCAGAAGGAAAAAGAAGCCGCTGAAGCCGCCGCCAACGCAGCAAAAGAAAAAGAAAAAGAACCTGAACCAGCCCCTAAAAAGGAAGAAGTTAAAAAAGAAGAAGCGCCTCCTGTCACTAACAGCATAGAGAGTTTGTATAAGGTCGCACTGCAATATCAGCAACAAGGTAACTTGAGCGAAGCCATGGACCGCTATAAACGCATTGAAGCAAACGGCAGCGGTAAATACGTGGAAATGGCACGCTACCAGCTTGGTATCTGCTACCGCAGCAAAGGACAGAGTGCCCGCGCCAAACGTATGTTTAAAGAAGTAGTAAAGATGGACGGCTCCCTGAAAGCCGCCGCCCAGCAGGCACTGGATACCATGTAATACAACAGTGAAAATAGTAGTTTGTAAGATCCGCGCCTAAAGCGCGGATTTTTATTTTCAAAAACTTTATGGAATTTTGCAATATAGTGCATCATATGATCAGCATTCCATTTTTTAGCCTGTGAATAATTCAGCCATAAATACACTTACAGACCAGGATTTACTTCAACGGTACAAAGCTGACGGAAACAGCGAATGGATAGGCGTACTATTCGACCGCTATGCGTTACTGCTGCTGGGTATGTGCATGAAGTACCTGAAAAACGAAGAAGACGCACGTGACGCCGTACAACAGATATTTCTGAAAGTATTATCAGATGTACATAAACACGAGGTACAGTTTTTCAGGGCATGGATCTACCAGGTAGCCAAAAACTATTGCCTCATGCAGCTGCGACAACAGCACATGAAGTACAAGGAGGAAATCACCGACAGTACCATGGGCAAAATGGTCGCTGAAGAAGAAGACAAGCGCGTACACCAGGAAAAGGACATCATGCTGGAACACATGGAACAAGCCATGGTGCTGCTAAACGCCGACCAGCGTATTTGCCTGGAACTTTTTTATCTTCATAAAAAATCCTATCAGCAAATTGCCGACGAAACAGGCTTTAACCTCATGCAGGTAAAAAGCCATATTCAGAATGGAAAGCGTAACTTAAAAATTATTCTGGAGAAACAACAACGCGCAAACAATAGTTAATTTGCACAAGTGATATGAACGAGCATTTGAAAGATATATTTGTCGCCACAGGCTGCCCCTCCCAGCAGCAGTTGCTGGATTATGTCCAGGGTAAACTGACGCCGGAAGAACAGCACGAGGTGGAAATGCATCTGGCAGACTGCGAATTATGCAGCGAAGCGCTGGATGGATTATCTGCCTTTAACGACAAAGAAAAGCTGCCCGCTCTCGTCAGAGAGATGAAGTGGGATCTGCTGAAAAAATTACATAAGAAATACCGGAAGAGTCGCCGGCCGGAACATTTTAATATATACATTGCCGTTATAGTGCTGGCAATTATTTTCCTTGTGCTGGCTTTATTCTGGGGTTATCATTTTTATTCCCAGGCGAAATAAGTTTGATTTTGCCGATGCCTTTGGCATCGGCTGGTGGGAGCCGCTCTGCGTGCGGCACGGCTGCAATAAATGCAGCCTCCTAAAAGTAAAAGGCTATCCCCTTTCTGTTAATACAACGTTCTGTTTTCCTTCTCTTTCCACTTTCCAAATACCTCCAGGGCAGCCTTACTTGGCATATGCACTAACGGAATTTTACGTTCTTCCAGCGGCAATTGCATCTCCCTGTAAATAAAAGAATCATCAAAAGCGATGGCTGCTGCATCCTCTTTGGTATTGGCAAAATAAACCTTTGCCGGGCGTGCCCAATAGATAGCCCCCAGGCACATAGGACAAGGCTCGCAGGAGGTGTAAATCTCGCAGCCGTCCAGCTGGAAGCTGTTAAGCCGCTTACAGGCATCCCTGATGGCCATTACCTCCGCATGTGCAGTAGGATCGCTGTTGCACAATACCTGATTCCACCCCTCTCCTACAATTTCATCTCCCCTGACCACAATAGACCCAAAAGGGCCACCATCCCCATTGTTCATGCCACGGGCCGATAAGGCGATGGCATAATCCATGAATTTTTGTTCTCTTGCTCCAATCATAACTTGCCGTTTTGGACTTTTACTAATATAAGGAAACCCCGCGAGGAATCGCGGGGCTTATTGTAAACTATGTATCGTCGTATTTAGAATTGCTTTGTTCTTATTTGTTCCTCACAACCACCACACCGTCAAAAACATCGATCAGAACTGGTTTGGTTCTATCGATATCGCCTGCCAGAATTTTCTTACTTAACAGGTTGATGATTTCTTTTTGAATGAGGCGTTTCAGCGGTCTTGCACCAAACTGCGGATCGTAACCCTGTACAGAAAGATACTCTAACGCATAATCAGAAAATTCCAATATCATGCCATTCTTCGCTACCATGTCCTTCAATTGTTGTAATTGAATGTTAATTATTCCCTTGATTTCTTCGCGCATCAAAGGCTGGAACATGATCACTTCATCCACACGGTTCAGGAACTCCGGACGGATCGTAGCTTTCAGCAGTGACATTACCTCTTCTTTGGTTTTGTCCACGATTTCCTCCTTATTTCCTTCGTCTATATTTTCGAAATTTTCCTGTATAATATTGCTACCCATGTTGCTGGTCATGATGATGATGGTGTTCTTAAAGTTCACCACGCGCCCTTTGTTATCAGTCAGGCGTCCATCGTCTAGTACCTGTAACAAAATGTTAAAAGTATCCGGGTGGGCTTTCTCGATTTCATCCAGCAGTATTACAGAGTAAGGTTTACGTCTTACCGCTTCGGTAAGCTGACCACCTTCATCGTAACCTACATATCCCGGAGGCGCTCCTACCAGTCGGCTCACGCTGTGTTTTTCCTGGTATTCGCTCATGTCAATGCGGGTCATCATCGTTTCATCATCGAAAAGGTATTCCGCCAGGGCTTTTGCCAGCTCTGTTTTACCTACCCCGGTGGTACCCAGGAAGATGAAAGAGCCGATCGGGCGGCGCGGGTCCTGCAACCCTGCACGACTACGGCGGATCGCATCAGAAACAGCGATAATCGCTTCTTCCTGTCCTACTACACGCTGGTGTAGTTCTTCCTCAAGGTTTAGCAGTTTATCTTTTTCGCTCTGCATCATTTTAGATACCGGGATACCGGTAGCTTTAGCGACGTTTTCCGCGATGTCTTCTGCGTCTACTTCTTCTTTGAGCATGCGTTTGTGGTTGGCCGACAGCTCTTCCAGTTCTTTGGTAAGATCAGCTACCAGCTGCTCCTGCTCTTTTACTTTACCGTAGCGTATTTCAGCCACGCGGCCGAAGTCGCCGTTACGTTCTGCCTGTTCCGCTTCGAGGCGCAGGTTTTCGATGGCAGATTTCGCGTTTTGTATTTTGTCGACCACTTCTTTTTCTGCCTGCCATTTTGCTTTGAAAGTATTTCTTTCATCGCTGAGGCGGGAAATTTCTGCGGCCAGTTCACTCAGTTTATCTTCGTCATTTTCACGCTTGATTGCTTCTCTTTCGATTTCGAGCTGGCGGATTCGGCGTTCCAGTTCATCCAGTTCTTCCGGCATGGAGTTCATTTCCAGGCGGAGCTTAGCAGCGCTTTCGTCGATCAGATCGATCGCTTTGTCCGGCAGGAACCTGTCGGTGATGTAGCGATGGGAAAGTTCTACTGCTGCGATGATGGCTTCGTCTTTAATCAGCACGTGGTGGTGACTTTCATATCTTTCCTTGAGGCCACGGAGAATGGAGATGGCATCATCTACAGAAGGTTCATCCACCAACACTTTCTGGAAGCGGCGTTCCAGGGCCTTATCTTTTTCAAAATATTTCTGGTATTCGTTGAGGGTGGTGGCACCGATGGCACGGAGTTCACCGCGGGCCAGGGCCGGCTTAAGAATATTGGCAGCATCCATGGCGCCTTCCATGGCACCTGCGCCAATCAGGGTATGGATCTCATCAATAAAAAGGATGATTTCTCCATCACTTTCCGCTACTTCTTTTACCACTCCTTTGAGTCTTTCTTCAAACTCACCGCGGTATTTGGCTCCTGCCATGAGCGCACCCATGTCCAGCGCATAGATCACTTTGGACTTCAGGTTTTCCGGCACGTCGCCATTGATAATACGGTGGCCAAGCCCTTCCACGATTGCTGTTTTACCAACACCAGGCTCCCCAACGAGGATAGGGTTGTTTTTAGAACGGCGTGAAAGGATGTGCAGGGTACGTCTGATTTCCTCATCGCGACCAATCACCGGATCGAGTTTACCTTCCCGGGCCAGTTCGTTGAGGTTTTTGGCGTACTTCTGTAATGTATTGTATTGGGCGCCACCGGACTGAGAGTTAACGGTTTCACCTTTACGTAATTCTTTGATGGCGGCTTTCAGCCCTTTTTCTGTCAGGCCGGCATCCTTGAGCAGTTTGGCAGTATCATCACTACCACCGAGAATGGCCAGCAGCAGATGTTCCACGCTGACGAACTCGTCTTTAAACTCCTTCAGGGAAGCACCGGCACGCAATACGGCGTTGTTAGCGTCGCGACTGAGGACCTGACCAGGTTCTCCACCCTGCATGCGGGGATATTTGTTGATTTGTTCATTTAACTTACTGTTAAGGAACGTAGTGTTCACATCGTTCTTTTTAAGTAAGTATTCCACAGGACTGTCCTGGTCTTCCAGGAGGGCTTTTAACAGGTGACCTGTATCGATAGCCTGGTTCTGGTTGTTGAACGCCAGTTGCTGTGCTTTTTGCAGTATTTCCTGCGATTTAATAGTGAAATTATTCAGATTCATAAGTTACTTTTTCTCCTTTTTTGTGTCATCAAACTTGGTATAGGTAACAACAAAGCACGATCCAATGTTGAACTACCGGTAATTTTGACAGATAGCGCTAAACAAAACTGCATTTTTAGCAGAAAATACTGGTAATCACTGCTAAATTAGCATCAACTCCCACCAAAAAGCCATCTTATATTAGCAGCATACCAATTCAATATGAGGCAGCTATTTCTATTTTTCGTACACGCGTTATTGTTAGTTATATTTTTTAGCCCGGCAGGGGCGCAGGACTTTGTGGTGGATGCGCATCCCAATAATACCGTGCAGGTGATCCGGCAGTACCGGACAAAGTATCCGGACTGCAATCTGACTATCCGTTATAAACCGGGCACTTATTACCTGGACAGTACTATTGTAATACCGGCGGCACTCACTAACGGTAAGGGGTATACGATCATTCAGGGTAATACTAAGGAAACGGTGACCATCAGTGGCGGCAAAGCATTGACCGTAAAGTGGCAGCCGTATAAGAACGGGATCTATCGTGCGCCGGTAAATATTTCCTGGGATTTTGATCAGTTGTATGTAGATGGCAGTGCCGCAGTGAGGGCGAGGTACCCTAATTACGACAGCACCGCCTCTCACTATAACGGCTATGCGGAAGATGCCCTCAGCAAGGCCCGCATTGCCAGCTGGCGGCATCCTGCGGGTGGTTACATTCATGCCCTGCACCGGGCGGAATGGGGTGGTTACCATTATAGGATCACGGGCGTGAATCCCGATACCAGTCTGCAGCTCAGCGGCGGCTACCAGAATAACCGCCAGATGGGCATGCATAAGACTATCCGCTATGTAGAAAATATTTTTGAAGAACTGGATACCGCCAGGGAATGGTATTACGATAAGGCACAGCGCTTTTTGTACTATAAACCTGCTGGTGGCAAAGCGCCGGCAGCGGGCATTGTGGTGTCGAGGTGGAGTGGTTATATTATTTTACAGGGAGATGCAAAAGCACCTGTGCAACGTGTAACCGTAAAGGATATACGGTTTACACAGGCCAAAGCTACTTTCATGGAAACGCGGGAACCGTTACTGCGCAGCGACTGGGCGATCTACCGTGGTGGAGTGATCCTTCTGGATGGAACCCGTGATTGTACGGTACAGCATTGTGTGTTTGAGCAAAATGGTGGCAATGCCATCTTCCTAAGTAATTTCAACCGCCATGCAATGGTGACCGGAAACCGCATACAGCAGCTGGGCGGTAATGCCATAGCGTTTGTGGGTAACCCGGATGCGGTAAGGTCTCCCTTATTTGAATATAATGGCAGACAGGACTTTGCAGCCATGGACACTGCCAGCGGCCCTAAAACCGATAACTACCCTGACTCCTGTGCCGCCGTGGACAACCTCATTCATGACATCGGCCTTATTGAAAAGCAGGTGGCCGGTGTACAGATTTCCATGAGCGCCCACGTGCAGGTATCGCATAACAGCATTTACAATCTCCCCAGAGCCGGAATAAATATCAGCGAAGGCACCTGGGGCGGACATGTGATCGAATACAACGACGTGTTTAATACCGTGCTTGAAACAGGTGACCATGGCTCTTTTAACTCCTGGGGACGTGACAGATGGTGGTATCCGAACCGCAAGGAAATGGACAGCATTGCCGCCCTGTATCCCTGGCTGATAAAGCAGGACGCCGTATATACCAACATTATCCGGTATAACCGTTTCCGTTGTGACCACGGCTGGGATATAGACCTGGACGATGGCTCCTCCAATTATGAAATTTACGGCAACGTGTGTTTGCATGGCGGGCTAAAGCTGCGCGAGGGTTTCGACAGAAAGGTGTATAACAATATCATCGTTAATAATTCATTCCACCCGCATGTGTGGTTTAAGAATAGCGGAGATGTTTTTACCAACAATATTGTAATGACCCGTTATAAGCCTATTGGTATTAATTACTGGGGCAAAGAAGTTGACCGGAACTTTTTCCCGGACAGCATTTCACTTGCGAACGCACAAGCCAATGGCACCGATGCGCACAGTGCCTATGGTGATCCGCAGTTTGCGAACCCGGCTGCCGGCGACTACACCGTGCGCAATCCTGCAGCTAAAGACTTTAAAAACTTTAATCAGCATGCCTTTGGGGTGAGCTCCCCAGCGCTGCGCGCCATGGCCGCCAGGCCTGTATTTCCAGCCCCGGGTGCTGGCAACGAAACAGCTACCGCCAGCTGGCAGTGGCAAAATGGTACTTTCAAAAACCTGGAAACGCTGGGCGAAAGGTCTGCCACCGGTATGGCGGATTATGAGGGCGTGCTGGTGCTAAAAGCGCCCAATCCGGCGATGGGATTGCGGGACGGCGATGTAATCCTGCTAATTGGCCCCCATAAAGTTCGAAATACACATGAGTTGCAGCAGGTGCTGAAAACGGCGGCTTATCCGTTAAAGCTGACGATATTCAGGAATCAGCAGCAGATGGCTTTATAAACCATGCTTTACATCACCCATAAATGCGTGTAGAGCCGCAATGCTTGCGGCTATTCGTTTTAAACCCGTTCGACGACAGGATCGGAGCGAATAGCCGCAAGCATTGCGGCTCTACAGGTGTATGGAATAAAAGCTATTCCCAGGACGCAATCAGCTCCTGGTTCCTCGAAATCCAGTTTTTCACGCCTTCTTCTTCATGCCAGTCGGCGTCTGCAATGGCGGCGATCAGGGAGGACAGCTGTTCCGCATTCAGTTTAAATTTCCGGAAGAAATTAACTGCTGCGGTATCGGTTACTGTGAATTCATTATTGGCAATCGTCAGTATTTTTTCAGGTTCACCAAATGCTTTTTTAGGATCTTCCAGGAACCGGAGTTTGAATTGGCTGAACATCAGATGTGGCTGCCAACCGGTGATCACTACTTCCTGTTTTTGATCGATATTCTTTTTGAGTACGGCCAGCATAGCGGCTTCAGAGGAAGTTTGGAGCTGGTAGTCGAGCCCGTAGGCAAGAATGGCCTCTTCTGCACTTTTCATGATACCGGCACCCGCATCGATACCTACGATTTTGCCACCGAATTTGCTCTTCATTGGTTTGAGGTCTTCAATGCTGCGGGCGCTGGAGTATTCCGGCACCACGAGGCCAATCCTGGCACCATCGAAAATGGTATTGAGCACCGTAATCTTTTCGCCGAAATTATTCATATAGGCTTTGTGGGTAACGGGCATCCAGGCGTCCATAAAAATATCAGCGTCGCCACTGGCTACGGCTGCAAATACCGGGGCTACATCTGCATTTTTCAACGTCACCTTGTATCCTTTTTTCTCCAGCAGGCTTTTAGCCAGGTAGGTCATGGCCTGGCCTTCCGACCAGTTTACGTATGCGATGGTAATCTTTTTGGTATTTGCATCATTTTGGCGACAGGCGGTGAAGCCGATTACCAGCAATGCGAAGAAAATAGTTAGTATGTTTTTGTTGTTCATGTTTTACTCATTTTGTTATTTGCCGGCCTTCTTTTTCCCAAAGGATTGTGTGATACGGTCCAGGATGATGGCGAGGATCACAACGGCGATACCTCCTTCGAAACCGATACCAATCCTCAGTTGGGTAATGCCTTTCAATACAATTTCGCCCAGGCCGCCGGCAGCGATCATGGCAGAAATTACTACCATTGACAGCGCCATCATGATGGTCTGATTTACACCGGCTAATATGGTAGGTAAGGCCAGTGGCAGTTCTACCTTAAATAGCAGCTGTGCACGCGTAGCGCCAAAAGAGCGCGTTGCTTCCACTATATCAGCAGGAACGCCCTGTAAGCCCAGTGTGGTGAGTCTTACCGCAGGTGGCATGGCGAAAATGATAGTGGCAAAAACACCTGGCACTTTACCCAATCCGAAAAACAGCACAGCCGGGATCAGGTATACAAAGGCGGGCATGGTTTGCATCAGGTCAAGTACGGGTCGCATTATTTTAGCTACCAGTTTATTTCTTGCCGCCCAGATACCAAAAGGTATGCCAATCAGCAGTGCGATAAAGGCTGAAACCAGTATCAGTGCCAGTGTTTCCATGGTTTGCGGCCAATAGCCCATGCCATAGATGAGACCTAAACCGAGGAGGGCAAACACGCCGATGGAGATGCCCGCACGGCGCCAGGCAAGGATCGCCAGCAATACAATCAGCACATAGGCTGGTACTATGTGGAGCAGCCCTTCCACGCTGTTGACCATCACTTCTACCATTTGTTTGATGGCATGAAATACAGGGCCAAAGTTGTGGGTAAGCCAGTTAATGAATTGTTCTATATATTTTCCGATTCTAATCATATACTTCGTTTAGTCATAAGGGTTATAACGTCTGACTACCGGTGGTTTCGATAATCAGGGCTGTCTGGGAGATCAGTCCCATCAGCTTATTTGTTTCAGGATGCACTACTGCAACGGGTTTATCTGTTTCTGCGATAAATGGCAGCATTTGTTCAACGGTGGTATCCGGGTAGGCTACCGGTACTTCACGGTGTATAACCGATTCGATGGTAGGTTCGCCGCGGCGTTTGACCTCGAGGATTTCCCGCAGGTATACAAAACCGAGGAAGTGTTTGTCGACCGTGACTGCCGGCAGAATATCGAGACCGGTGGCCCGCATTTTACGCAGGCTACCTTCCGGCCCGTCTTTACGGAATACGGCGCTTACCGGTTTGGTATCCATCAGGGAGGAGGCGGTGATAATGGCTTTGCGGTCTACCTTTTCCACAAAGGAGGAAACGTAATCAGTGGCGGGTGCCGTCAGAATTTCTTCCGGTGTACCAACCTGTATTACTTCTCCGTCTTTCATGATGGCGATGCGGTCGCCCAGGCGGATAGCCTCATCGAGATCATGTGTAATGAAGACGATAGTTTTATGCATTTTTTCCTGGAGGTCCAGCAGTTCATCCTGCATTTGGGTGCGGATGAGCGGATCGAGGGCCGAGAAGGCCTCGTCCATCAGCAGTACTTCCGGATCGTTGGCGAGGGCGCGGGCCAGGCCTACACGCTGCTGCATACCTCCGGATAGGTTGGATGGCAGTTGTTGTTCGTAGCCTTTGAGGCCTACCATTTCGATCACGGCGGCGGATTTCTGGTTTCTTTCTGCCGCTGGCATGCCTTGCAGTTCCAGGCCAAAGCCTACATTTTCCAAAATGCTCCGGTGCGGGAGGAGTCCGAACTGCTGGAACACCATGCTGATTTCCTTGCGGCGTATTTCCTGTAACTGTTTATCATTGAGCTGGGTAATATTGGTTTCATTGATGAAGATATTACCGGCGGTGGGCTCGATCAACCTGTTCAGGCAGCGCAACAAACTGGACTTTCCGCTGCCGGAAAGGCCCATGATCACAAAAAACTCTCCTTTATGTATGTCGAGGGAGGCTTCCTTTACCCCGACCGTACAACCGGTGGCGGCGAGGATTTCTGCCTTGCTTTTGCCTTTGTGGAGCATCCGCAGGGCCGTTTCCTTATCGCGACCAAAAATCAGTGTAAGCTTATCTATTTTAAGTTTAGGTGTCATCGTTAGTTGTTTTAGAATAGTATCCGGGTGCTGATTAATTGTTGTTTCCCGCTGAATCTGCTAAATAGTGATGGCCGTTTCCGATCTTACGATGGCTCAGGCTGGCATAAATGCCGGCTGTTGGTTATTACCTGAAGTTATGGAGTCCACCTGTCATAACAGCAGCAACGGCACTATTGTTGGCTTGAAAAAACATCCTGCGCTGAATTATTTTCGTACTATCGTTACCGTTATACACCAACGGATAAACAGATGCCAGGCAGCAGCTAGTGTTAAACCCATCAGCAACAAGGCCGTAAATGGCATAGGTACTCCATGCCACTGATGATCGCATCATCAAAGCGGTCATAGTTCTGATATGTTTTTATGCTGATCTTTTCCTCTGCGACATAGAAATCCTATATGCAGGAACTGCATGATAACAGTTAATCGGAAATGAAACCGGGCGCGATGTGGCCCGACAAGTGATCAATACCAATAAATATTGACTGTTCTATCGTAATGAGCGTGCTCGGAAGGCACTTTGAACAGTCTGAATTGCGTCAAAGCTTTGCGAAGGTACGAAAAAACGGAGAGGAAGCCAAACGATTTCTTAAAAAAGTGTGAACAAGGCAGTTATCATCATTGTTATTGACTAACTACTATTGCTTTTTACAGCGCAAGAGAACTATTTCCGCACGTAACGATTTTTTCATCTTAAAACCCTTAAAATTATGTCATTCGACTTATTAGAGAGTGCAAAAAATCTTTTTAACGGCAACGTTATCAGCCAGGCGTCCGCGCAGTTAGGCGAGAGTGAGGGAGGTATTCAGAAAGCGCTGTCGGGTATTATTCCGACGGTGTTAACTGGTTTATTACACAAAACGGAGGGCAGTGGAGATGTAGGAGGATTATTGAATTTAGTAAAAGGCGCGGCATCGGATGCCTCTCCTGCGGCGTTGGGCAGTGCCTTACAGGGCGGTGCCGGCACTTTGCTGAGCAAAGGGGCTGATTTACTGAGAAGTTTGTTTGGGGATAAGGTAGGCGCTATCGCCACCACCCTTGCCGGGTATGCCGGGATTAAGGAATCATCTGCTACTACCCTGTTGCAATCAGCTGCACCGGCAACACTGGGTACGGTAGGCCAGTATGCCATTCAAAACAACCTGAATGCCGGGGGATTTGCGGCCTTTTTAAATTCGCAGAAGGACAAGATCCTGAATGCCGTACCGGGCGGGGTAAACCTGGCTGGTATATTAGGGCTGGGCAGTTTATCGGCCATCGGTTCCAAACTGAGTGGCCTGGCCGGCAGCCTGGGCAGTGCAGCTTCCGGAGCGGCTACATCTACCGTAAACACTGTAAAACAAGCGGGTAATGGTAAATGGATATGGTCCTTACTGCTGATATTGGTGGCCATCATTTTGCTCTGGTACCTGATGCGTGGTTGCGGGGGCAATAAAAACAATGAGGTAGTCACCGATAGTATTACTACCGCACAGTTAGCGGATTCAGCCCTGTCGCCTGCGCCTGTGGCCACAGAAATGGTGCGTGAAAGTATCCAGGTTAGCTTGCCGGATGGCACGGTACTGAATGCCTATAAAGGAGGTATTGAAGACCAGCTGGTCAACTTCCTGAAAGATGGCAGCAAACAGGCCGGCAAGGATGTATGGTTTGATTTTGATAACCTCAATTTCAAAACGGGAAGTGCAGAAATAATGGAAGAGAGTAAAGTGCAGCTGAGCAACCTGGCAGCGATCCTGAAAGCTTTCCCTAAAACAAAAATTAAAGTGGGTGGCTATACGGATAAAACCGGGGATGCTGCTATCAACAAAAAACTGTCACAGGACAGAGCGGATGCGGTGGTAAACGGACTTAAAAACCTTAACACCGATGCCGCGCAGCTGCTGGGTGCAGAAGGTTACGGTGCCGAGTTTGCCAAAGCTGCTGCTGATGCACCGGATGAAGAAAGGAAAAAAGACAGACATATCAGCGTCAGCGTACGCGAAAAATAATCACGCTGTAGTAATCAATACAAAGGCGCCGCAGAAGCTGTTCTGTGGCGCCTTTTCTATTATTCTTTTACCAGTACAAGGGTATTTCTTTCTGCTTTATATACACTGTTCATGAATGTGGCAAAAGCGGAATAATCAGCAGCCGGAAAGCGGCCGCTATTGATCAGGTATTTTCGTATATACGTTACCGTATTATCCTTCATATTCACGGCGGATGTATATGTACCGAATTTTGTTTCCACAGAAACGGGCTTAGGAAGCGTTTCTACCTTATATCCTGCCGGGAGGGTAATATTTACTGTATCTGCATATTGCTCGCCGTAAGGGATATCAATGGCGGATGTTCTGGCGGTATCCGTTTCTACTTTACTTCCCATACGATTGGTAATATTGGGTTTCAGGAACAGGCGCTTACCTGTCACAGATGCGTAGTTATTTGCAGTCAGTTCAAAAGTTTCTGTGATATCCGGCAGGCGGTTAGCATGTATTTCCGTGTTATAGCTGGTAATATCAAAGCTGGATATTTCCATAGTTCTACGCAGGTATTCCATTTGCTTTTCTTTACTCAGCAGATGGATCATCTGAATTTTGTCGTCCTGCAGGATGCCGCTGGTATTAACCTGCGTAGTGGCTTTCAGGAAGCCTTTTTCATCCAGCATGGCGTTAGTGGTACTGAATCGTTTATTGTCGGCCTGCGTATATACCGGCGTGTGTACCAGTTTACTATTTGTTTCATCCATGATAAGCACGGCGCGGTCGGCAGTGAAACTACCGAGGTAACCGGGCGGCGTCATGTTACTGGTGCATTCCAGCCACGTAGTATCTTTTCCGTTAGGCACCATGGCGATTACGTGGTTAAACCAGTCGGTGGCAAAATCTTCCGGGATGCGCATGGGTTCATCATCCGCGTTTACCAGTACTGCATAACCTTTGATACCTACTTCCTTGAGCATGGCACACATCAGGTTGGAGAGGCCTTTACAGTCACCGTAGCTGGTGCGGGCGGTAGTAATGGCATCGATCGTTTGCATGCCGCCTACACCAAGGGAGATGCTGATATAGCGGTAGTTTTGCTGGAGGTACTTGTACAGCGCGGCTACTTTTTCAGGTTGTGTTTTCAGCGGATCAGCTATGGCATGAACTTTTGCTTTCAGCGCATCCGGCAATACATCTCTCCCTTTATTAATTGCATAAAAGAAATTACCCAATTCCTGCCAGTTGCTGAATTTGCCCTGTGCATCCCCGTATTTAGCTTCGGAGGGGGCCAACAGCAGGTACGGATAGCGCTCGTGTATGGCCAGGGCTTTCGTTTCCCGGCGCATGGGTGCGAGGTTGGTCATGGACCAGGTATAGCTTTTACCTTCTTTCACGTCGGCGATTTCCGGTTGCAGGGTGGACTGCAGCAGTCGATAGCGCAGGTCATAACCAGCAGGCATCACTACGTTGCATACTGCTTTTTCTACCGGCTCATCATACCAGGTGTAGGGTGACCATCTGCCAAGATAAACGCCGCTATTGCATTTATATTCCTCTTCAAATTCAATGGTGTAAGGATATCCAAAGCCTGTGAAGGTATATTTCTTACCACGGCTATCTGAAATCAGGCTGATATCATCACCGGCCGGAAGATCCAGCATATCACTCTGGCGCATTTTTTTCACCAGTTTTCCCGAAGCATCATAGTAGGCAGCGGTAACACTGCGCAATTCCCTGAGAGAGCTGTAGAAGAACGACAGGTCACTGCGGTGATCCGCTTCCCTGTCCAGAATAGTTACTACCTGGTGGTGGACGTAACGTATTTCTTTCGGACTTATATAGCGGTAAGTGGTTTCATCCAGTCGCACTACACTATGCGCATTTTTTTTCAGGGCTTCGGGGATGGCCGAAGCGGGGTAGTATGGGTCTGCTGCCAGGGCGGGCATGCCCAGGCCAACTAACAGCAGACAGGTAGCTATATACTTCAAGGTTAAGCTTTTTTCTTTAGTACAATTTGTTCTGCCTGTTTTTTAACGACTACATCGTAAAACTCACGCAGACTGGCATAATCTTCCGGCAGGAAGGTGGCTTTGGTAAATTTGATCCTGCTACGCATCTGGATGCGGCCACCAGCCTCCTGGATCAGGTACTGGAATATGCCTTCGTCGTCATTAAATTTAACGATGCTGGATTTCGGCAATTCATCTACTACGTATCCTTCAGGTACAGTGAGGTTGAGGGTATATATTTCATCCATCACCGCATTCATTTCCACCGGGAACTTACGATCTTCCGATTTAAAGATATTGTGCTTGTACTCCTCTCCCATCATAGGTTTGATGTAGAGAATATCTTCATCGCCGGCATTATTCATTTTAAAATCATAGTCCACTAATACTGATCCATCGAGGCTGTCAAGGTCTTCTACTGTTGTATTGGTGATTTCGATATCTTCTCCGTATGCTTTTTGCAGCGATTCCTTGTAGCCATTCAGTTTCTTGTTTTTGATGGCATTACGGATATCATAGGACTGCAGGTAGGTAGGACGTTTTTGGAATTTTCCTACAAAAGCACCTTCAGCACTACGTTCCATGGAAATGGTGGTGATGGCAATTTCCTTGAGGGAATCCGGAGAAATGGTGATAGCGGTACCAATGCCATCCACAATTCTGGCGTCGCCGTTATAGGTTTCGGGCATCAGTTTATTGAAGCCCAGCATTGGGTGAGAAGCGTCCAGTTTGATTTGCGTACCGTCTACTTCCACGATTGCGATCACGTAATTGAAGGAAGACATCAATGGGTAGAAGCTCACGTAGCCATGATCGCGGGTACTGAGTATTACCGGGTATGCGTTGAGGTTAGCACGGCGCAGGAGGCCCACCAGCAGCAGGTTGATATCAGATACTGCTCCTTTTTTGCTGGTAAGGGTGGTTTTTAATTTTTGGGTGGTACCGAGCGCACGATCGTCGGTACAAATGATATTGGATTTTACCCAGTTAAAGATTCTTCTGGCTTTGTCTTCCTCGGTGGTGGCACCTTTGATGATCTCATTGGTGGTATTGTCCATGAAGTTGTTATTCTTTTCCATGGCGGCGCCAAATTCCTGGTTCTTATTGAGTTCTTCCATCAGTTTAGGCCAGGTGTTGGAGAAGTTGGTTTCCACCCCGCCGATGATGGTGGATGCCAATTGAAATTTGATTTGGGCTACATAGTTGTTCACTGAGGTAATAAAGCTTTCCGGGCGTATAGGCATTACATCTTTGGCAGCGAGCCGGTATTCTGTAACGTTGGACGTCATGGTAGCATTTTGGGAGGCGCCGGTATTACCCTGCGGCTCATAGCGGAAGCTAAAGGTAGTCCGGTAATCTCTCTTTGTATTTACATCGAAGGTGATGAACCCTTGTCCTACGCGCATAAAGCGGGTAAACTCAGGGATGGCTACCGTATATTCCGACCACAGGGTGGGAATGGAATGCTGGAACTTCCAGGTAGGGATCAGTTCCCAAACCGGGTAAGTGATAACATAGCTGTATTCGATGATACTGCCGGCTTTGACACCGGGGATCGCGAATTTTTTGATTTCTCCTACTTCGTCTACTTTTTCAGTGAATATATCTTTGCTACTGAGGTTGCTGGCTACGATCTGACCATTTTCCAGGTTATAGCTGGCAGCTTTGATTTTATTGACTTCTTCCATACCGCGGCTGGTTTTATCCAGGGAGATGGAAACTTCGCCGTAGTCGAATCCTGCTTTATCTACTACTTTGTAACGGCGATGAACCCGGTACATCAGGCATAGGTCCCCCTTATAGGTATCGAAGGTGGAGCTGCCGATTTCGGAAATCAGGATGGCGTGTGCGCCGGTATCTTTATCAAAGCTTACATTAAATTCAGCAGGCTCTACTTTTCCAAACTTCATTTTAGATCCGTCCTGAGCAACGGCCACTACAGATAACAAACAGCTGGCAAGGAGTGCCAGGGCGACAAATTGATAGCGCATAATTTAGATGGTATAGGTATAAATTTTTGCAAATCTAAAAAAAGTACTCAAATATGGTCAGCAGGGAATTAAACAGGACAAGTTGTAATTTCGCAATGTGGAACAAACGAGGTATATAAAAGATCTTGCCAGGGAACTGGGTTTTGATTACTGTGGCATATCGGCGGCGGTGCAGCTGGACGATGATGCCCGCAGGCTGGAGCAGTGGCTGAAAAAGGGAATGCATGGCAGCATGCATTACATGGAAAACCATTTCGACAAGCGTATAGACCCCCGCAAGCTGGTAGACGGTGCCAAATCCGTTATCACACTTTTATACAACTATTTCCCTTCGGAAAAGCAGCGTGCCGATGCCCCTAAAGTTTCCAAGTATGCTTACGGGGAGGACTACCACGAGGTGATACGGGCAAAATTAAAAACGATGCTGGCCAGGATGCAGGAGCGGATTGGTGCGGTGCAGGGCCGTGGTTTCGTGGATTCAGCGCCGGTGCTGGAGCGGAGTTGGGCCAGGCGCAGCGGGCTGGGATGGATGGGTAAGAACGGCAATATCATCAACAAGCAGTCCGGTTCTTTCTTTTTTATAGCGACACTTATTACCGATATCGAGCTGGAGTATGACGGGCCGGTGGCAGACTACTGCGGCACGTGTACCCGTTGCCTGGATGCCTGTCCTACCGGGGCTATCGTGGAGCCCGGCGTGGTCGACGGCAGCCGTTGTATTTCCTATTTTACCATTGAACTGAAGGATCAGCTGATCCCCGAAAAGATGCAGGGCAGTTTCGACAACTGGATGTTTGGCTGCGATACCTGCCAGGATGTATGCCCGTGGAATCGTTTTTCCAAAGCTAATACTGAAGCGGCTTTTACCCCTATTCCTGCCATTCTGAATTTTACTACCAGCGACTGGGAGGAGATGACGGAAGAGGCGTTTAAAACCATCTTCCGTCATTCACCGCTCAAGCGCAGCAAGTTTGCGGGCATACGCCGTAACCTGCAGTTCCTGGATCTGAAATAATTATTTTTTTGCGGGCACCTGCTTCAGCAGCCATGCGGCCAGGTCGGCGGCGGCGTTGTAATTCTGGAATTCGGCAGGCAACTTTCCCGCAGCTGTGTACTCATTATAAAACCAGGGGTCTCCCACTGCAAATACAGTACCCTTGCCTACTTTGGCCACCGCCATGAGAATGTTGTTATCCGCATCGGTGTGTACCGCTCTGGCAGGTGCTTTGAGGGTGAGGGTGGACACTTCCTTGAGGTAAGCCTTTTTCACGTTCGGGAAGATTTCGTGGTTTGCCGGGAAAAACACGGCTCCCTGTTCGAAATTGCGGCCCTGCACGCGGTTTTTGGAATCCCCGTTGAAGTGAATACCAAAGCGGTCGGAGAGTTTATTAAAATTGGTGAACTCAGCATTCAGGGAGTCATTTTGCAGCAATACCAGTACCCCACCGGCTTTCACCCAGTTATAGATGGCTTTCGCGTAGGCATCCGTCATATAGTTGGGAGAAGTCGTTTCTTTCTCAGTATCAGGGTCTACGATAATATAGATCCCTGTGCCTTTAAGAGTGGCGGCTGACGGTGCCGCTGCCAGGGTATCGCGTTTGGCGCCCAGGGAATCAAAGATGTGGCCCCAAAGGGAGAATCCGCCATACTCCTGCTCTTCCCAGGTATAATGCCAGCGGATGGTGTTGCCGGCTTTATCCTTTTTGAATTCGTGGTTAAAGAAGTAGTCCAGCGTAACTTTCGTCTCTTTTGCGGGTGATTGCTGTGCCCAGGCGGGCGCACTCATGGCTATTAGCATCACTGAGAGCACTCCGCGGAAAAATTTTGAACGTGGCATTTTCTATTGGTCTTTAGTCGATTACAATATTAGTAGTTGCATAGTCGTATTATGGCAACTTTTTCGCAATGAGTAATAGTATTTTTTCTTTTGCAAGAGCCTACAGCCCGGGATAGTTAGGAATTTCCAAACTATTACTTTTACCGGAGTTGAGCAGCTGCCTACGGCAGCCGCCCACCCCCCCGGGATTTACCCGGCGGAGGCCGGGTAAATCCCGGAAATCAGTTGCAGCAGTCAGCTAAACTTATCAAGCTAAAATACTTGCAAAATCTGCAAAAATAAACTTGCTAATACTTGACATTCGGTTTAGCATACGCTACATTTGTGTAAGTCTAAAAATAGTTCAATTTATTGAGCTTTTAGCGGATAATTTGTCATGTTGACAATAATTAATCTTCTCTGTAATCCTTCGTAATGGCGGGTTGCAGTTTAATATAGCAAGAAATAATATTCAACTTCTTATGGACCTGAGTGCCATAACGTGGAATTTTAGCAATAAAGGTCGAATTCTTTCGACCTTTCTCATTTTTTAGCCATAGTATAGCTATATTGCCCCTACGTTATGTCAACCAAAGCAGTGTGATCATGAGGAAGTGGACTTCCGTTATATTTCTACTCGTTTCCATTATAGGTATATTCCTGCACGCCGCAGCGCTGCGGGCGCAAACATTACATTATCAATTCAGCCACATCGATAACAACGACGGCCTGCTGAACAACCAGGTCAACTGCATCTATAAAGACAGCAGCGGGTTCATGTGGATAGGCACTGTATCAGGGCTGAACCGCTATGATGGCTACAACTTCCGCAGCTTCCAGCACGACGCCAGGGACACCACCACCCTGTCTGACAATACCATCGAAAAAATACAGCCCGGCCCTGGTAACACCCTATGGCTCTTTACCCGCAATGGCATTGACCTCTACCACCCCGCTACCAACAAATTTGATCATCATCCCGAACGCCTGCTGCAACAACTGGGCATCCATACCAGCACCATCAGCGACGTGATCCGCGATAAGGAACGCTACATTTTTCTGAAAGACAGCAATGGCATCTACCTGACACAAACCGGCAAACCCACCATACACCTGCTGCCGGCAACGCAACAGCCAGCCAGCATTGCCACTGCCTCCGTAGCAGACCTGGTAGCAGACCATAAAGGACATTACTGGATCATACATAGCAATGGCATCCTCGAAATGCTGGATGCCACCACCGGAAAGGTACTGCACCGAAACACCACCCTGCAGCAGCAAAACGGCGGCGGCTACACGCTGTGCATGGATGCGGACGGGGACCTCTGGACCTACGGCGACAAAGAAGACAACGGTGTGTGGTACTATGAAACCGCCGCCGATAAATGGACGCACATCAGCCAAACGTCACCCGGCATCTCCCTGAATAATAATATCGTCAGGGGAATTGTACCCGGCAATCCCGGAGAAGTGTGGATAGGAACGGATCACGGCGGCATCAACGTCATTAACAAAAGCAAAAAAACAGTACAATACATTGAGAATATAGCTGACGACCGCAGGAGCCTCAGTCAAAACAGTATTACCACGCTTTACCGCGACAATAGCGGGATCATATGGATAGGCACCTTCAAAAAAGGGCTGAACTACTACCATGAAAACATGGTAAAATTCCCCCTGTTTCAATACCAGGCGTATAACCGTAACAGTTTGCCCTTTGATGACGTCAACCGCTTTGTGCAAGATGCCAAAGGCAACCTCTGGATAGGTACCAATGGCGGAGGACTGATCTATTACGACCGTAGTAACAATACCTTCAAACAATACAAGCATGATCCTGCCAACCCTGCCAGCATTTCCGGCAATGTAGTGGTAAGTTTACTGATCGACCACCAGGGGCAGCTCTGGGCAGGCACTTACTTTGGCGGGCTGGATCGCTTTACCGGCAATGGTTTTGTGCACTACAAGCATAACCCCGCCGACTCAACAACGATCAGCGACAACAGCGTGTGGGAACTGATGGAAGACCACCAGCACCAGCTTTGGGTGGGCACCCTCAACGGCGGCGTAAACCTCTTTAACCCTGCCACCGGCCAGTTCCGGCGCATGAATAAAATATTTACCTCCCGTTACGTATCCGCGCTGCTCCAGGATCATAACGGACAGGTATGGGTAGGCAGCAGCGAAGGACTAACGGCCTACAATCCTGCAACCCGCGCCACCACTAAGTTTAACAGCAGCAACAAAGCCGGCAGCCTCCCCCATAATAACATCGTATGCCTCTTTGAGGACAGCCACAAGCGCCTCTGGACGGGCACCCGCGATGGACTCAGCTTATACGATCCTGCAAAAAACACTTTCCGGAACTTCCGGAAAGAAGATGGACTACCCAGCAATACCGTGCTGAATATTTTGGAAGATGACCACAGCGGCCTCTGGATGAGCACCCCCAACGGCCTATCCAACCTTCAGGAAAAAAGCGGGGCGTTTACCTTCAAAAACTACGATGAATCAGATGGACTGCAAGGCAAAGAATTCAATGAAAACGCTGCGCTGCGTACCAGCAAAGGAGAGCTGATATTCGGTGGTGGCAACGGTTTTAACCTCTTCTATCCTGACCAGATTATACTCAACAGAAATTTACCGCCCGTGGTGCTCACCGATTTTCAGGTGTTCAACCAACGTATAGAACCTGGGCAGCAACTACAAGGGCGCACCATTTTAACTGTGGCCATCCCCCTCACCCAATCGGTGACGCTGCGCCATAACCAGAACATCTTTTCCATCGAATTTGCTGCGCTCAATTATTTCCATCCGGAGAAAAACCGCTATGCCTATATGCTGGAAGGCTTTAACAACAACTGGTTGTATACGGATGGTACGCAGCGCAAAGCTACCTTCACCAACCTGGACCCCGGAGAATATACCTTCCGGGTAAAGGCCTCCAATAACGACGGCATCTGGAATGATACCGGCGCTACACTACACATCCGCATCCTGCCACCATTCTGGAAAACATGGCCGGCGTTTCTGTTATACGCCCTGCTGATCATAGGCGCACTGGTGCTGGCACGCAGGATCATCCTGGAAAGAGAACGCCTCAAATTCAGCGTGGCCCAGCAGATCCGCGAAGCAGAACGCATGCACGAACTCGACTCCCTGAAAATTCGTTTCTTCACCAACGTTAGTCACGAATTCCGGACGCCACTGAGCCTCATCATCACACCACTGGAGCGGTTAATCAGCACCGGAAACGACAAACAACTTAACGGACAACTGCAGCTCATGCAGCGCAACGCCCGCCGCCTGCTTAACCTGGTAAACCAGCTGCTCGACTTCCGTAAACTGGAAGTAGAGCAAATCAAACTGCATACCACTCCCGGCGACCTCGCCGCATTCGTTAAAGAGCTGACACACGGGTTCTCCGATCTCTCCGAGAAAAAACATATACAACTGGATTTTCATAGTAATGTGCAGTCGCTCCCAATGGCCTACGACGCAGACAAGATGGAAAAAATCATTTTCAATCTCCTCTCCAACGCCTTCAAGTTCACGCCGGACTATGGAAAAATAGCCGTGGAACTACAATACGATGCACAGGAGTCGCAAGTACAAATCCTTATCAAAGACAACGGCATCGGCATTCCACTGGAACAGCAGGCACATATTTTCGAACGTTTCTTCCAGCATGATGTAGCCGGCGCAGTAATGAACCAGGGCAGCGGTATAGGCTTGAGCATTACCCGCGAGTTTGTAAAGTTGCACGGAGGCACTATTGTGGTGGACAGCGCTCCGGAGATGGGCAGTTGCTTTACGGTGTCTCTGCCGGTGCAGAGCGCAGCTGCTATAGCCGGTACCGTTAGCAGCCAGGTGAGGACTTTGCCGGAAGCGGCACCCGCATCTCCCCAAACTAATCAGAAAGACCTGCCTAAAATATTACTGGTTGAAGACAACGAGGATTTCCGTTTTTACCTGAAAGACAACCTGAGTCAGTACTACCATGTGGAGGAAGCCGAAAATGGGCTGGCAGCCTGGAAGCTGCTGCAAACCTACCAGCCGCAGCTGATCGTGAGTGATATTGCCATGCCCCACCTGGATGGCCTTGAGCTGTGCAAAAAGGTACGTGCCAGCGCCAAAACCAATCACCTCCCCATTATCCTGCTGACGGCCAGGGCTGAGGAAGCCCAGCAACTGGAAGCCCTGGAAACCGGCGCTACGGATTATGTGACCAAGCCGTTCAACTTTGAAATGCTACTGTCCAAAATCCGGAATATTGTACAGCAACAGCAATCGCTTCGTAAAACTTTCCGGCAGCATTTTGATGCCCACCCGAGTGAAATTGAAATCTCGTCGGCCGACGAGCAATTTATCCAGCAGGCCATCGGGATTGTAGAACAAAATATTTCCAACCCCGACTTTTCGGTGGAGGAATTGAGTCGCGCCCTTTTCATGAGTCGCGTATCCGCTTACAAGAAAATTTTATCCATCACCGGCAAATCGCCCATAGAATTTATCCGCAGCATCCGGCTAAAAAGAGCAGCCCAGCTCCTGGAAAAAAGTCAGTTGACGGTAGCCGAGGTGGCCTATGAAGTCGGATTTAACAACCCAAAATACTTCACCAAGTACTTTAAGATGGAATTTAACGAACTACCTTCCGTATATAGCAGGAAGAAATAAAACCAGCCATGGTAGCGGATATATTAACAATCCGCTACCCCTGCAACCGGTTGCCGGTACCCCTTCCGGTTAACATTTTGACCCATAATCTGAAACAGAACCGTACCCTCAAAGTGATGGTCCCCCTCTATTTTTGCTGGCATCGTTATGAGCGCGCTGCAAGGCTGCACAAATTCCACATGAATATGATAAAAAGGACCTTTCCGATTGCATTATTGACTTGTATTACCTCCTGGTGTTATGCCGGGCAGATAGAAAAGCTCACCGACGGTGTACTGATCCGGCTGGACAAACCTGCTAAAAATGGGGCTTCCCAGGTAAGGCTGCAGGTAATGAGTGACAATATAGTGCATGTAACTGCCTCTCCCGACAAGGAGATCAGCAGCACACCCAGTATTATGGCAGTGAATGCCACCGGCAACCAGGCTGCCTGGGATTATAAAGACAATGGGGACTTTTACACCCTGACTACCAAATCCCTCCGCGTGGATGTCAATAAAGCCAGCGGACGGGTTACCTTCCGCCACCCGGGTGGTAAAATCATCCTGGCCGAAGCCGCCAATGGCGGCCGCAAGTTCCAGCCGGAAACCATCAATGGTAAAGACCTGTACAAGATTCAACAGGCCTTTGAGGTAAACCCCGCGGCGGGACTGTATGGCCTTGGCCAACACCAGGCAGGGCTCATGGACTACCGCAACGAGGATGTGGATCTCACCCAATACAACTCCGTAGCAGTAGTGCCTTTCCTGGTATCTACCGACAAGTACGGGATTTTATGGGATAACTATTCCGTCACCAAATTTGGTGATCCGCGTGAGCGCCAGCAGCTCAATGCCCTGCATCTGGTATCTGCTGACGGCAAGCCGGGCGCCCTATCTGCTACCTATAGCGATAAAAAAACAGGACATGTATACCTGCAACAGCGGGATAGTGTGATTAACTATGAATTTCTGGAAGATCTACACCGCCTCCCGGCCAAATTTCCGCTGGAAAAAGGAAAGGCTACCTGGGAAGGCTCCCTGCAGGGGGATGAAACAGGAGACTATAAATTTTTCATCCAGGCCTCCGGCTACCTGAAAATCTGGATCGATGGCAAGCTGCAGCTGGATAAGTGGAGAGAGAGCTGGAATCCGGGCCCTTCACAATTTAAGGTAGGACTGAAAAAGGGTGTATCCGTTCCCGTTAGAATAGAGTGGATTCCGGAAACTACCCAGTCGTTCCTTTCCGTGAAAACCTTATCCCCTACCCCTGCGGCATGGCGTAATAAAGCCGTGTTTACTTCTGAGGCCGGGGAGAAACTGGATTATTACTTTGTAAATGGCCGTACAATGGACGAAGTGATCGGCGGTTACCGCCAGATTACCGGAAAGGCCACCATGCTGCCACAGTGGGCTATGGGCTTCTGGCAAAGCCGTGAACGCTATAAAACGCAGGACGAAATTGAAAATACCGTAGCCACCTTCCGGGAGAAAAAAATTCCGCTGGACAACATCGTATTGGACTGGAGTTACTGGAAGCAGGACGAATGGGGCAGCCAGGAGTTTGATCCTGCGCGCTTCAGCGATCCGGCGGGTATGATTGACCGGCTGCACAATAAATACCATGCACAGTTTATGATTTCGGTGTGGCCTAAGTTTTACGAAGGCATCAGCACCTACAAAGCATTTGATACAAACAACTGGCTGTATAAACAGAATATCCAAAACCGCCAGCGCGACTGGATCGGCGAAGGTTATGTATCTACTTTTTACGATGCCTTTAATCCTGACGCCCGCAAGCTGTTCTGGAGCTTCATGAACGATAAGCTGTTCAGCAAAGGCGTAGATGCGTGGTGGTTAGATGCTACCGAGCCGGATATTTTAAGCAACGCTTCTATTGAGTCCCGCAAAAAATTGATGGACCCTACGGCTATTGGGCCTGCCAGCCAGTATTTCAATACTTACTCCGTGCTGAATGCACGTGGCGTGTATGAAGGGCAGCGTGCGGCTAAGCCGGACCAGCGTGTGTTTATCCTCACCCGCAATGCGTACGCCGGTATACAGCGTTATGCAGCGGCATCATGGAGTGGTGATATTGCCGCTACTTTTGAGGAGTTTGCCCGCCAGATTCCTGCGGGGCTGAACTATACCATGTCAGGCCTGCCTTACTGGACCACCGACATAGGCGGATTTTTTGTGGAAGATAAATATGACCATCCAAATCCCCAGGGCGCCGCAAAGGATGAGTGGCAGGAGTTAAACACCCGCTGGTTCCAGTATGGTGCTTTTTGCCCGCTGTTCCGCTCTCATGGCCAATATCCATACAGGGAGATGTTTAATGTAGCGCCGGAAAACAGTGAGGCTTATCAGTCCATGCTGTATTACGACAAGCTCCGTTATCGTTTGTTGCCTTATGTATATACTCTTTCGGGAGATACTTACCATCACGACTATACGATTATGCGTGGCCTGCCTATGGATTTCGGTTACGATACTGCCACCCTGCGTATAGGCGACCAGTTTATGTTCGGCCCGTCGCTGCTGGTAAATCCTGTTACTACGTACAAGGCCAGAACACGGGATTTATATCTCCCTAAAGGCAATGGTTGGTATGATTACTATACCGGAAAATATGAAGATGGAGGGCGCCGTATTACCGCAGCAGCGCCACTTTCCAGGATTCCGCTGTATGTAAAGGAAGGCAGTATTATTCCGGTAGGTCCGGAACTGCAATATGTGGCAGAGAAAAAACCGGATACCCTCAGCGTATTTGTATATGCCGGCAAGGATGCGAAGTTTGAGCTGTATGAAGATGGCAATACCAATTACGATTATGAAAAAGGGGCGTTTACCCGCATCCGGCTGGAGTGGAACGAAGCAAAGAAAGAACTGACGATCGGCGCCAGGGAAGGCAGTTTCCCGGGAATGCTGACAACAAGATATTTCAAATTTATCATTGTGGACAAATCCCATCCGCGTTCGCCGGATCAGATAAAAGGCAATAAAAGCGAACTGATAACATATAATGGAATAGCAAAAACGATCAGGGCCTTCTGACCCAGATCAATTCCTTTTTTTGTCCACGTAAGAAAACTCAGATACATCACCCAGCCTAATAAAACACGTTAAACATGAAAATCTGGTACATTAAAAGCAGTCCGTTGCTGAAGCAGTACATGCTTGGCACTGTGGCGCTGTGCAGCATGATCACTGCGGCACCGCCATCCCTTTTGGCTGCTGCCAACAAACCCGTTATAGTGGCGCCTGTGCGGCAACCTGTTACCGGTAAGGTAGTAGATGCCAAAGATGGCAGCCCGTTACCCGGCGTAAACATTATGATCAAGGGCACCTCCAAAGGCACCATCACGCAGCCTGACGGTACATTTACACTGGATGCACAGCCAGGGGATGTACTGGTATTGTCGCTGGTAGGTTACACCCGTCAGGAGATTCCCGCAAAAAATATAGCCGGTACCGTTATACGGCTCGAATCAGCTGCCACGGGGCTGAATGAGCTGATAGTAGTGGGTTACGGCGCACAGAAAAAGAAAGTAGTAACCGGCGCCACCGTGCACTTAGGTAATTCCGACCTGGTACAAAACCACAGCATCAGCGTGGAATCTAGCCTCCAGGGCCAGGCCCCGGGTGTACAGGTAACGTCTAACTCCGGTCAGCCCGGCGATGCCTTAAAAATTGTGATCCGTGGTATCGGCACCAACGGCGACAGCCGTCCGCTGTTTATCGTGGATGGTTTCCCGGCGGATGACATCAACTACCTGAACCCATCCGACATTGCTTCGCTGGATATCCTGAAAGATGCGGCCTCCACGGCGATATACGGTACCCGCGCGGCCAACGGAGTGGTGTTAATTACCACCAAAAGAGGAAAGGAAGGTAAGATGGCGGTAACGCTGGATGCCTCCTATGGCTGGCAGAACCCGAGCAGGAAGATGTCGCTCCTGAATGCCACCCAGTTCGCCTCTATTATGAACGAGGCTTCCATCAACAGTGGCAAGGTGCCTGTCTTTTCGCCGGATGCACTTTCCAAACTGGGCGCCGGCACCGACTGGCAAAAAGAAGCCACCCTTGAAAATGCCCCTATCCAGAACTACAGCCTGGGCTTTGGCGGCGGAAACGACAAGAGCGTGTACTCCGCATCCCTTTCCTATATGGGGCAACAAGGGATCATGGGTATTGCCGGCAGGTCGTACTTCGAACGTACTTCCTTCCGTATCAATTCTGAACATAAGGTTTGGGAAGACAGGGTGAAAGCAGGGGAAAATCTAACGTATTCGCATATACGTCAAAGTGGTATCGGTACGGGCAATATCTACAATAACTCTATCCGCGGCTTCCTCAATGCCAGCCCGGTTTTCCCGGTGTACGACAGCACCGGCGCCTATGCCCGCTCTCCGATGGCTGCCGACGAGGTGAACCCGATGGGTATCCTCGACTATACGCAAAATAATAAGGCCATCACCGATCGCCTGTTGGGTAATATTTATGTAGACGCTACCATTATCAAGGGGCTGGTGTTCCGTAGCGACTTCGGTATCGACCTGTCATATGTATACAACCAGAGCTTTGTACCTGTATACGAACTAGCTACCAACAACAGTAATAAAAACTCCACCGCCTCACAAGGCATGTACCGCAACCTGAAATGGAACTGGGATAACACCCTCAGCTACCAGCGGCAGTTTGGTAAAAATAACCTGAATGTAATGGTAGGAACCACGGCCTTGTTGTTTGATGGTTATAATGTGGGCGGCAGTGCAGGTGACCTCATCATCCCTGATATGGCGCATGCGTTGCTGAGCAATGGTACCAATGACTCCCTCCGTAAAGTATTTGGTATGCAGGAAGGCAACAGGATGCAATCCTACTTTGGCAGGGTGCTGTACAACTTCGATGAAAAGTACATGCTTACTGCTACCCTGCGCCGCGATGGTTCCTCCCGCTTTGGTGCTGATAACCGTTATGGTGTGTTCCCCGGATTTTCCATGGGCTGGGTGGCTTCCAATGAAAGCTTCCTGAAATCTGAGTGGCTCAATTTCCTGAAGCTGCGCGGCGGCTGGGGACAGAACGGTAACGACCGTATCCGCAATTTCGCATACCTCGCTACCATCTCCAGCGTATACCGTAACTACTACTTCAACAACAACAAAGCCATTGGGTCCTCACCGGATATTATTGCCAACCCGGGCTTACGCTGGGAACGTTCCGAGCAAACTGATATCGGCTTTGATGCGACCGTGTTTCACGACTTCAACATCACTTTCGACTGGTACAGAAAAGTGGCGAAAGACTGGCTGGTAACCGCTCCTATTCCTCAGCTGGCCGGTACCGGCGCACCTACCATCAACGGGGGCAGCGTACGCAACACCGGCGTGGAGCTGGCCATCAACTACGGCCACAGCTTTGGTGACCTGCGGATTAACATTGGCGGTAACATCACTTACAATAAAAATGAAGTGATGAATATTCCTAACCAGGAAGGCGTACTGCATCCATCTTACAACGGTGTATTATCTTCTAACATGGATGAGTACTACCGCGCGGAAAATGGCTTCCCTATGGGATATTTCTATGGTCTGCAAACTGCCGGCATCTTCCAGAATCAAAAAGAAGTGGATGATTACGTAGGCAAAAACGGTAAAATCCAACCGGGCGCACAGCCAGGTGATGTACGCTTTGTGGACAGAAACGGGGATGGTGTAATTGATGCAAAAGATAAAACGAAAGTAGGTAGTCCGCTGCCAACGCATACTTATGGTATCAACCTCAACGCTTCCTACAAAGGCTTTGACTTAAGCATCCTGCTAAACGGCGTGGGTGGCAACCAGATTGTGGATGGTACCAGGGCATATGACCGTTTCTACAATAACTACACTACCGACATCTTTAACCGCTGGCATGGGGAAGGTACTTCCAACACTACGCCACGCGTAACGCTGGGTGATGAGGCCAATGGCAACTACACCAAGTTTTCGGACCTGTATGTACATAACGGTGCGTTCATGCGTGTGAAAAGCATCAACCTGGGATATGACCTGAAAAGCAGTCTGCTCAAGCATTCCGGATTAGGTCAGGTGCGCCTGTATGTATCCGGATTAAACCTGTTCACCTTCACACAATATAGAGGGCTTGATCCTGAAGTAGGCTTTGGTATTGACTCCTGGTCGTCAGGTACCGACCTTGGCTACTACCCTCAGGCAAGAACGCTGCTGGTAGGATTAAATGTTAAATTCTAAAAGCGACCACTGATGAAAAAACTACTCCTCATATTTATGGCCGCCGGTATGCTGGCATCCTGCGGCAAGGACTTCCTGGAAACCGCTCCCAAGGACCGGAAGACGATCGAAGCATTTTACAAAACACCGAAGGATGCCTATGAAGCGCTGGTATCCGCCTACAGCATGCTGAACGTAGACGGCTATGGGAATATTTACCTGAGCGCTACCATTGCATCCGATGAAGCATTTGGCGGCGGCGGCAATGCCGATAACGGCTGGCTGCAGTGGGATAAAAGTATTCCACGTAATGACCTGAACGCAGAGGCCTGGAATAAATATTATACCGCTATTTACCGCTGCAATATTTTCCTGCAGAACATTGGCAGTGCCGATTTTAAAAATGATACGGTTACCCGTGACCGTTATATCGGCGAAGCCAAATTCCTGCGTGCTTACTATTATTTTGATCTGGCGCGTATGTTCGGCAATGTACCACTGATTACCAAGCCGCTGCAGCCGGGCGACTATTATATTCCCCAGGCTAATCCGGACAGCGTGTATATGCAGATTGCTACGGACCTGAAGGAGTCGATTGCCTTGCTGCCTGCAACGCAATACAGTGCCATTCCTTCCGGAGAATATGGCCGCGCTACCAAATGGGCGGCAGAAGCGCTGCTGGGCCGCGTATTCCTGTATTATACCGGTTATTACGGTAAGCAGGGTATTGGCTCCGTTACCTCTAAAGCAGATGCCCTGGCAGCGGTGGAAGATGTGATTAACAACAGCGGGCATGCACTCGTGAGCAAGTTTAATAACCTGTTCAGGGCCAGTGCAACTGCCAATGAATATGCCGGTCAAAATAATGCCGAAGGCGTGTTTACGATTCAGTTTACCTACCTCGGTATGGGTGATCAGAACCAGCAAAATGGTAACCGTGTACAAACGATGATTGGCATCCGCAGCCAGGTGCTGGGGCCCTACTACAAAGGATGGGGCGCAGCTACCGTGAACCCTAAGCTATATGATGCCTATGCACCCGGCGATACCCGCAGAAGTGCCAGTATCATCAGCATAGATGCCGAGGGGTATTCCAGCCAGTATGTGGTGGGTGATCAGGCGCAGAATACTAACTTTTTTATAAAGAAGTATACGCCTGTCAATGACAAAAAACCGGAGGACCTGGGAGGTAATTTCCAGTGGGATAACTACGATAACTATGTAGCCATCCGCTTTGCTGATGTATTGCTGATGGGCGCAGAACTGCAGTTGGGCACCAATAATGCAAAGGCGCAGCAATACCTGGATCAGGTACGGGATCGTGCATTCCAGGATCAGCTGCACCGTGTGACGCTTACCAGCAAAGATCAGATTATGACGGAGCGCAGGTTTGAGCTGGCGCTGGAAGGGCAGCGTTACTGGGATCTGCTGAGGCAGGGTATTACCGTAGCGAAAGCCGCGATCGACAATCCTTCTGCCGATGCCGCCTTTAACATCAGCTTCCGTAGTGAAACCAAGGGGCTGTTTGCGATTCCGGAAACGCAGATCAACCTGAGCAATGGCACCATTGTACAGAATACCGGCTGGTAATTGTTCACTGTTAAAATTAACAACCATGAAACGTTTTCAACTATATATAATACTGCTGGCTGCTGCGTGTATGCATGCCTGTGAGCCGTATGAAAAAAGCATCAGCCCCAGCAGCCCTGACGGCATTCAGTTGGACTTCACCGTTACCCAGAACCCTGCGTACGACAATCAGGTAACACTGAAGAGCAATACTAAGGGCGCTATTCCTTACTGGGACTATGTATTTGGTGGTACCAATCAGAAAGATGCTGTGGTGATCATGCCTTTTGGCGGGGAGTTTTACATCAAGTATTTCGCCTATGGCGCGGAAACACCGAAATATGATTCAGTGAAAGTGAAAGTCACCCGGAATGATCCTCAATACTTTGCCAGTCCGAGCTGGGATTTACTCACCAACGGGGCTGCCGGCAAAACATGGGTATGGGCTTTTGATGTGCCGGACAAAAGCTATCATGGCGTGGGCCCGGGCGACTCCCCTACACCTACCTGGTGGGTGCCTTCCCTGGCGGAGATGAGTGATGTGGCCAATGATGAGATGGTGTTTAACCTGGACAAGGGCTTAAACTTCCAGCTGAAACATGATGGCAAGGTGACCAATGCCGGGTTTACTTTTGATCCGGAGAAGATGACGATCAAAATCAATGGTTCCGATATTCCTAAGGGGGAGAAAACTACTTACAACATTTTAACGCTGACGGCCAATGAGCTGTATATGGTACAGCAGGGTGATGGCTGGAGGAAGTACTGGCATTTTAAGCGTAAAGGATTTATATTTTAAAATTCCATTGTTGGAGGCTGTTTCACCAGCATTTTTTCCGGAGCTATGGCGCACCTGCGGCGTCCTGTAACTCCGGAAGCAGGCAGGCTGCCGGCCTGTCCGTTTCCGGGGAAAAAAGTGCTGCTGAGGCAGCCTCCCTTTTAAATTACTACAGTATACAATATGCTGTTTTGGTTGTTACCTGTTGCCGGTGTTCTCCAACACCGGCTATTTTTTTGGAGAGATATTTATTATCTTTCTGTACAAACCAGCGTTCATACATGGCTATACACGTGCTCACTGCGCCGGGACTAGGCAGTTCCGGGCCTCAACATTGGCAAACCCTGTGGGAGCAAATAATTCCGGGCTCCAAACGAATTGAACAAACATCCTGGGATGCGCCCGTGTGTGCGGCATGGGTGGCGCATATAGAGCGGGAGGTGGCTGCTGCGGGGCCTCGGGTGGTGATTGTGGCGCATAGTCTGGCCTGCATTGCTGTTGCTCACTGGGCTGCACAAACGAAGCGCCCTATTGCAGGCGCGTTGCTGGTGGCGCCGCCGGATGCGGAGCGGCCGGGTTTTCCGCCGGAGGCGCAGGGCTTTACCCCTATCCCCAATAAATTACTACCTTTTAAATCCATCGTGGTGGCCAGCACCAATGATGAATACTGTTCTTTAGACCGGGCTACTTATTTTGCCACCACCTGGGGCAGCCGTTTTGTTAACCTGGGTGCCAAGGGGCATATCAATGCGCTGTCGAACCTGGGTGAGTGGCCGGAGGGGCTGCAGTATCTGCGTGAGCTACTCCCGGCTGGTGTGAAGTTATAGCGTTATTTTATCTGTTTTTTCAGCTCCTGTGCTTTGAGGTACACCGCTGCATCTTCAGGGATTTTATCTATCCAGGAAGTGGCAACGGGCACGTTGTGCTGTTGTGCGAAATGTACGGCCAGGTAAAAAGCGGCATCGTATTTAAAGATCGATACGCCGGCAAACGTTGTCTCCAGGTCGGCCACTCCCTGTGCCGGTGTAGGGGTGTTAATACCTGCGAGGCCGCGGTAATAAAGAGCCTGGGCATTGGAGCTGTCCACCTGCAGGTAGGTGTTGAGTACTGCCACTGCTTTCGTGTATTCTTTACTGTTATACAGGCTGGCGGCGTGGATCAGCAGTGTATCAGTATTATTTCCCCTTTCAGCAGATACTTCCATGGTGTTGGCGTATTGGTGGAAGAAATCTTTATCGGTTGATGGTCGCAGTACCAGTACGGCTACGAGAATAGCTGCCGCGGCGGCGGCGCCAATTAGGTATTTTCGGATGGAAACTACTTTGGCTGTGGCCTTGAAGTGGGTAGCACGTTGTTGTGCCAGGGAAGCTTTTAAGGCGTGCAGCTGTGGGTCCGGCGGGAGGCGCTGTGCCAGGGTAGCCTTTACCTCGCGGTATTGCCTTACTGCGGCGGCGAGCGCAGGATTTTGCTGCATGTCCGCCTCAAAGCGGGCAGCTTCGGCGGCATCCATATCGCCATCTACATAACGGATGATATCTTCATTATTATAACCAGTCATACACTAAATTTTTTGAGCCTGTACATAGGAAAGCAGTTGCGCCATGCATTCCGATTTTTTCTTACGCAGGTAGCCGTAGGTAACGCCAAGGGTGGCGGCAATTTTTTCCTGGGCCTCCCCGGTAAGGGTGCTGCGGAGTATTTCCCGGCATTTTTCGCTTAACCGTTCGAATTGTGCCAATATAACGGCGGTACGGGTTTCATCCTGTAACGTTTGTTCCGCGGCGGCAAACACATCTTCCCCTACATCATATACATCATCCAGCTTTTTTGTTACCGGCTGGCGGCCTCTTTTTTTTATATCATTCAGCCATTTTCTTTTGCAGAGAAGCAGCAAAAAAGGTTCGAAGGGGCAGGTCAGCTGTAACTGTTTATGTTTTGCCTGGTTGTATATATCTATTAACGACTCCTGAAAAATATCGGCGGCATCATCTTCGGTGCCCTGGTGCTGCAAAATATAGTGTTTAATCCTACCCGAAAACCGCTGATAGATCTCCTGCACTATTAAAGTATCGTTTTTCAGCAGGCCTTCCAGGTAACGCTGATCGGGGTGAATTGCCATCTGGGATTGAATTATACGGTTGATATAGGCTAAAATACATCTTTCCTGAAAATATTTTTTGAAATAGGGGGTAACAAATTTCCGGGGCGGTTGATCTCTATACAAACAAACCTAAAAACTCAACTTCTAAAATAATTGTTATGAAAAGAATCTCTGTAAAATCGATCGTCATTTTCTTTGCTACCACGCTTACTATTGGTGCCTGCAAAAAGAATAACAATAATGATGCACCTGTGAAGGGTCTGGATGCAGTTATGTTGGCGGATTTGTTAAACGGCCATGCCCCAAAGTTCGAAACATTTACGGTGGATGGAGCAGCTGGTGGTGTAATTACCACTACGAAGGGTACAAAATTTCATGTGTCCGGGAATGCATTTATTACAGCTGCGGGACAACCTGTTACCGGACCGGTATCCATCAGTATCAAGGAGATCCGGGATGTGAGTGCGATGATACTGGCGGACAAGGCGACGGTTACCAGCGATGGCAGGCTGCTGGAATCGTACGGGGAGTTCTTTGTGAAGGCAGCGCAGGGAGCACAGGTCCTTGGCCTGCGACCGAACAATGATAGTGGTATCCGGGTACAGGTACCTGCCAGAGCGGCCGCCAATGGCGCCAATAAGGAAGTACCTATGTGGAGCGGCGATACCACTATTACTTTAACACAGTACGGCTACAATCATATCAATCAGCCGGTAACTGTTACGTCCCAGGTGCAGGCGGTGAAAGGCGTGGCCTGGAACCAGATCCCATTCAGCTTTGCCTTTTTTAATTCCACCAACAGTAGTATGGACTTCAAACTGGACAGTTTGCTCCGCTGGGTGAATTGTGATGCCCTGGCTTCCTCACCTAATCCTAAAACGACGGTGATGGCCTATTTCACTAATCACTTCAACACCGAAACGGCTGTCAGCTTTGGCGGAGAACAACCCACCATGCTGTTCTTCAAACCTAAGAACCTGAATACGTTGGTAAAGTTCTATAATGTTATCCTATCTGCCCCCACAGGCAAAGATGGCTTCCACAGCTATCAAAGCTCCATTCCTATTGGCCAGGAAGGTACCTTCCTCGCTATCAGTGCCCTGAACGGACAGTTGTACGCCGAACAGAAAACAGTGGTGATTGGCACTCCTTCCGGCAGCGATAACTATACCACGGTTAGTTTCGATCTGCAACCGGTAGACGCCACTTCCCTGCTGGCATTGATTAACGGTATGAATTCCAAATAACTGGCCTGTTATCCGTTTACAATACCCCCAAATGCTGAATCGCAACAAGCTGGCCATGTGCCAGCTTATTGCGATTTGTAGAATAATGATATATATTTATATGGTATGAAATATCTGCTCCCTATCATCGTACTGTTACTGCTCAAGCCTGATTTTATGTGGGCGCAATCGCAGCCCCTGCCACAGCTGCCAGCCTTTCCGCAAGATACCGTGCCTGCTGAAATTGTAGTAACAGGTGGGGACGATAGCATACAGGTATCGGCAAAGCTGCGCCCATTGCGACAGATAGCAGGCGCCCCTGCTGCTTTTTATACCTACTTCTGGGAACTGGGTGACGGCACCTTTAGTTTCTCGAAAATTCCCGAACTGCATTACAAAGATACCGGCACCTATCAGCTACGGCTATACGCTACCAACAACTATGATGATGGCAAGGCCCCTCCTACCAAACCCAGGGCCATCAAAGTGAAGAAGCCGGTGAAGGCTGGCATATGGGCCTCCAACTTTTTCCGCAGCAATGGCAATATAGAAATGAAAATAAACAGGAATCCCAAGCCGGGAGAGGATTTTGTGGCCCTGATAGGTTACCGGAATATCACGGGCGATGTGGGCCCTGGCTCGCTGGTGCTGTTTTACAACGAACGCCAATTTGACCGCGCCTGCTTTGGCATCACGGAAAAACGCAATTATGCCGGCATGGACTCCAGCTCCATGGACGTACTGCTGGCGCAACTGGAAGGTGATAACAATGAAATGCTTTTTGCACGCGGCCCCGCAGCTGGTACAGGCAACACGCCAAACTCCGCTGCCAAAGCCTTGTTACAGAATATGCAGCAGGTATACAACGGACATACCGTGATGAAATTCAATACTGTGCAGCAGGCACAAGAACAGTTTTTGTTTGTGACCATGCACACCCTGCCGGAAATGATTGCGGACACCAATGCTGTAGTAAGCATGACGGCTATATTAGTGCCGGACAATCCTTCCCTGCAACCGGAGGCATATACCCTGGAAATGCCTGTAGTAGCCTCGCACGACCCAAACAGGATGCAGCTGAAAAAACGCCGGATCAACTACCGCCTCATGGGAAAAAAGAAGGAACTGACCTATAAAGTCCAGTTTCAGAACACAGGCAAAGGCCCCGCTAAAAAAGTGGCCATTGGTATTGCAGTACCCAGGCAGCTGAACACAGAAACAGTTGCCATCAACGATATGAGTCCGGTATGCATCGCCTGCGACTCCGCCTACAACACCCAAAGCTGCATCGACACCGTACGTACAAAGGATAGCCTGTATTTCGTATTCAGGAATATTTACCTGCCCGGCATGCAGCAGGATGGGGTGAGCGACCCCGACTCCACCAAAGGCTTTATCAGCTATACAATCCGTTTTAAAAAGAAGCCGAAGAAGATTCCCTTCTCCAGCAGCGCTGCTATTATATTCGACAAGAACGAACCTATTTATACCAACCGGGCTACGGCTAAGTTTATCAAAGGTATTTCACCGGCTATCGTTGCCGGCTACACGTTTTCGCCGGATAAGGGCGACTATACGCTGAAAGGCCCATTGCAACTGGGTGCGGTGCTGGCGCCATTTGCACCATCGCGGCCGTACTTTCAGGTGGAAGCCTATGCAGGGCTACTGGAAGAGGAAGCGCAGGCAGGCGGGTTCACACGGGATAAACGGGATACCACCGTGGATGGGCAGGCATATATGATCAGTGGGCGCAGCAATGTGACTACTGTTACGAAAAGCTCTTTCCAGATGGTACCACTTCATTTCCGCTATAACATCACCCGGTGGTTGGGCGTAGGCGCCGGTGCGTTAGCGCAGGTTAACATCTCCACAAAAACCACTACGGAAGAAAAAGCCTACCTCTCCGATTTTCAGCAGCCTGCTGTTATCCTGAAAACAGTTACCAGCACTGTTGCAGAAAACACCGCGTGGTTTGCTTCTTTAAACGCAGCAGCCTTTGCGGATATACAGGCAGGCAGTGTGAAAGCCGGTCCTGCGCTGGGGCTAAGGTATATCCGCCAGGTAACGGGGAATACCCCCAACAGATTTTTCGTATACGCTATCTATCGATTGTAAAAAAACATAACTTCAGCTAATGGCTGAAGGCTTCAAACATACCAGGCGGATAAAAATCCTGTTGCTGCTGCTGGCGGCCATCCCCCTGTTTTCGTTTCAGCAACCGGCGGCCGACTCCCTCCAATACTTCCGCACAAAAGATGACCTTAGCAGCTGGATTTATGCGCAACTACAGCTGGATGCACCCGACCAGGCGCAAAAGGCACAGCAGTTGGAGACGGCCATCAACACCAGCTGGCGACAGCCGCGTAAACGCGAAAAGCAAGCCTGGCTGGACCTGCTCACCAATACCGCCTATTACCATCTCCAATCCGGTGATATACTGTCTTCCACTACCTGGTACCAACGCGCTTTTGAATGGGTGCGCGGCAATCCCTTTGACAGTGATCCCGCCTATTTCCTGGAGTATATTTTAAAGCCCCTGGGCAATAACTATACAAGGCTGGGCGATTATGAACAAAGCAGCTACATCCACCGGATGTCGTTAGCAGTAAGTGAGCAGCTGGACGATAAAGGCGCCATGGCAGCTACCTACAGCAATCTTGCCAATACGGCGGCCAACAGAGGAGCCTATGATTTTGCACTGGAATGTTGCCATAAGGGGATAACGTTGGTGGATAAACGCAGTGCCCTGCATGGACTGCTACTATCCGAGCAGGCGGACGTATATCATCAGCAAAAAAATGAGGTAGCAGCACAGCGTGCTATTACCCAGGCCATCAGCATACTGGAGGCGCAGCTGCAGGGCGACAGAGCCGCAGCACACTGGCTATACATGGCCTACCAGCAGGCAGGAGATATTTATGCTACTTCTCCGGCAACTGCTTTAAAATATTATCACCAGGCTTTGCATTTCCCTTATGCACGACTCCCCTACCGGCGCCGCGAACAGGCGAAATTATTTGTACGTTTAGCCAGGGTTTATATGGCTCAAAAGCAGCCGGGAAAAGCTATTACCAGCATCGATAGCTGTGCGGCACTATTACTACCGGGAAAGGATATACGAAAAATAACCACCTCTGATGTATATGCAGAAAATACGCTGATGGATTTATTTTATACACTGGCAACCGTGTACAGCCACCAACAGCAGTATGAAGCGGCCATCCGTTATTACAAACTTACATTCGCCACCGAAAGAAGTTTGCGTCAGGAATATATATCCGCTTCCTCCCGGGAGCAGTCCGTTGCGGATAGCCGTGTGCGTTATACCGATGCCATTGCAACCGCCTATGCTGGCTGGAAAGCCAGTGGCCGGCAGCAATACCAACATGATTTGCTGCTGTTTATGGAAGATAGTAAAGCGCAATTACTATGGGAGCAATTGCACCAACTGAGCGGGCAAACAAAAGATACCTTACATGAAAAAATCCGCCTGCTGGAACAGGCACAATCCTATTACCAGAAGGAGGCATTACAGCAGGGAGGGATGGACAGCACCATGCGGCAACGCCAGCAAAAGCTGGCCTGGGAGTTATCCCGGATGCAAAAGCAGGCCTTCTCTCCCCCGCCTGATACGGGTTTTCATCTGGGGCCTGTTGTGGAGAAGTTAGCGCCGCAGCACTATATCCGCACGTATTTCAGTGCTGGCAACTACGTATATTCGATGGAGTTAGGTCGTGAGGGCATCCGTTATCTGGACCGTCAGGAAATTACGGCCGATAGCTTGCGATACTTCCGGCGGCATTATTTTGACGAAGGCCCTCAGGCGATGGTGGGCCGGCCGGCTCAGTATTACCGGCACGCCTATACGATTTACCGGCAGCTGTTTAACGCGCATCCTTTAGTAACCGGCGCGTCGTACTGTTTGCTGCCGGATGGTAGTTTATCCGGCCTGCCGGTGGAAGCACTCGTTACGGAGCCGGCCTATAAACCTGCTGTTAGCAAATGGCCTTTTTTAGTGAAGAAGGCTACGTTTTCCTATGCCTGGTCGCTTCGTACGTGGTATATGCAGCAAAGCGCCGAGCCGCAGTCGCCACAGTTCACAGGATTTTTTATATCCGATCAGCGCCAGATGGGTAACCTCCTGGGTGTAGCCAGAGAAAAGCAATTATTGCAGGAGGTGGTAAATGGCGACTTGTACGAGAATGAGGCGGCCAGCACTGTAGCGCTTAAAGGAGCCTTGCAGCGCAGTGGCATCCTCCATATCAGCTCCCATGCGTTTATTCAACAGGATAGTATTACCGCACCGCATATAGCACTGTTTGATGCCCCGTTTTACTTATTTGAGCTCCGCCATACACCCCATCACCCGGCACTGGTGGTGTTGAGTGCTTGTCGCACTGCAGACGGGCGGTATATTGCCGGCGAAGGAGCAGAAAGCATGGCCAGAGCATTTGTTGCCACCGGCACGCCGGCCGTAGTAGCGGCGGGGTGGAATGTAACCGATGCCTCCGCGCCGGCGTTGATGCATAACTTTTACCAGGCGATGGAAACCGGTGACAATGCCGCCGTAGCCCTACAACAATCAAAAATCCGATGGCTGGAGGATAGTAAAGTCAGTGAGCAACATAAGCTGCCCTACTACTGGGCGGCATTGAGTTACCAGGGCAATGAGCACCCGGTGGTGCAAGCGGCAGGAAGCCGCTGGTACTGGTGGCTGCTGCTGCCAGCAATAGGGGTAATCTGTTGGTTTATCCGGAAGAAGCGCACTCATAATTAACATAAACATAAACATCCCGATTCACAACAAGATAACCATGGCCTTACCTTTGGCCTGCTTATCCAACTTTTCAGTGACTATGGCAAACAATACCAGGTGGGAACGATTCCAGGAGGGCGATACTGCGGCTTTTGAGCAACTGTTCCAGGAACACTGGGATGGGTTGATGTATTATACCTGCAACATCATTTCGGATGCTGATATGGCAAAAGATGTATTACAGAATTTCTTCCTGGAACTTTGGGAGAAGCGCGCATCTTTACCGGTCCCAAATGAAACCCGGGCTTTCCTGCTGTTTTTGCTGCGCTTACGCATTTTGAATGCCTTACGGAAAGAGGATATACGCAGTAAACACGAACATGTGTTTGCGCGACTACTATCTGATACCACCGCCAATACCACCGATCAGTTATATTACAAACATCTCTACGAAGAGCTGCACCAGTATGTAAATCAGCTGCCTCCACGCATACAGGAAGTATTCCGGCTGAGCCGCTTTGAACATTTATCCGTAGCGGAAATTGCTGCCCGGCTGGGAGCTTCCGAGCAAACGGTGCGCAACCAGCTGAATACGGCCAATAAGCGGTTGAAGGTGATGCTGAAGGGGTCGATAGCGACGGTGTTGCTTTGAGCCGCCTTAGGCAGCTGAAGGCATAAGCAGCAAAGGCCTTCATTTCGATATATCAGGAGCCGCCTTCGACGGCTGGCGCGATCGTCTGCTCGCAGAGCAGACAAAACGCCCTCCTTTGCCACTGTGCGAGAAAAATCCCCCATTATTACCAAATTGTTAAGCCCACCCTCCCGATAGTTACCCGCCTTTCCACAAGTGACATATACCTGAACTAACCACTCATTCACTTGGAAAGAGAAGAGATTTACCAGTTAATGTCGCGGTACCGTGCCGGCAAATGTACCCCGGAGGAGGTGCTCCTGCTGATGGCATGGCTGGACCGTATGCAGACGCACCAATCGGCCGGACTGCCGGCAGACATGCAGGCCTCTGTAAAGCAGCGGATACTCCAAAATATTCACCAGCCACGGGTGCGCACCATGCGGTGGATACGCTGGACTGCCGCAGCGGCGTTGCTTCCGCTGATAGCCCTTGCCTGGTGGTGGAAAACCGGGGACGTAAAAAGTACTGCCACCGCATGGACCAGCATCTCCACAGGAAAACAGGAAGTAAAAAAAATCAAACTCCCCGATGGCTCACTGGTATGGCTAAACGCTTCCACCACGGTGGAATACCCGACAGCATTTACCAGCAACCGACTGGTGCGGATCAAAGGCCATGGCTACTTTGATGTGGTACAAAACAGCCAGTCGCCCTTCCGCGTGGAAGCAGCAGGTTTGCAAGTGAAAGTACTGGGAACAGCCTTTGCCGTAACGCATGTAAAAGGACAGCCCGCCCGTATCGCCGTTGCTACGGGAAAAGTACAAGTAACAGAAAACGAACAGGTACTTGGGATATTGCAAGCTTCCCAGCAGCTCATCGTAACACCGCAAATGGCCATGCTGAGCTATATCGACAGCACCAGTATTCAGAGCTGGACCAGCGGCGAACTGGTGATGCACGACGTACCCCTGCACCAGGTACTGTGGGAGCTGGAAAACTACCATGGCGTGACCTTTGAGACAAAAGCAAATATCGATGGCTGCCGCCTCAGCGTCAACTTTAACCATAGCATGACCCTGCAAAATAAACTCGATATCATCAGCAGGATTATCATCTCACCAAAAATAAAATTTACTACCACAGACCATCAAAAGTATGTGGTGCAGTAAGCGACTGACAATTCATATTTAATACATACACTATGCAACCATCATTGCGACATCACCTGAAACATCCGCGAAGGATGAAGCCCCTGCTTGTACTATTGCTGGCCTCCGTACCCTTCACAGAAAGCTTTTCCGCATTCAGCCAGGCATTAGAGCATGTAGTGCCAGGCATGGATGTAAAAAAAGGTTCCCTAACCCAGGCCATCGTATCCCTGGAGAAAAAAGCCGGCGTGCGCATATCGTACGATAACCGCGCCCTGGCTAACCTGCAGGTAGCACCGCATACCTGGAAAAATGAAACAGTGGCCGCCATCCTTGCTGACCTGCTCAACAGCACCGGTCTGCAATATGAAGAACGCCAGAACACCATTGTCATCTTTCCTGCCAACGCCCGCCCCGGCATTACCACTACCCTGCAGCAGGAAAAGAAAATCAGCGGGAAAGTAACCGATGCCGCCGGACCATTACCAGGCGCTGTAGTACAGCTCAAAGGCAGCAACAAAGGCGCCATTACCGACGCTAACGGTAACTTCTCTTTTAATGCTCCGGTAAGCAATGATGCTGTGCTCACCATCAGCATGGTAGGTTATAAGCAACAGGAAGTTGTTTTTACGGGCGCCCCGCTGCAAATCACCATGAACACCACCAGCCGTGAACTAGGGCAAGTTTTGGTGGTGGGGTATGGCAGCCAGTCCCGCAATAAGATTTCCGGTGCCATCACCGATGTAAAACTGGATAAGCTCAGCTCCCGCTCCGTTAACAGCGTGGAAGAAGCCATGCAGGGAAAAGCTCCCGGCGTAATGGTGCAGAACCAGGGCGGTGATCCGATGTCCCCTCCTAAAGTGTATATCCGCGGTACAGGTGGTATCAACGGTGAAAAACCATTGTACATCGTGGATGGAACCATCTATGATGGCCTCGTGAACCCTTCGGACATCGAATCTATTTCTGTTTTGAAAGATGCTGCAGCCGCTATTTACGGCGCACGCGCCTCCGGAGGTGTGATACTTATCACTACTAAAAAAGGGAAATCCGGAAAGATGTCCGTGAACGCGGAAGCGAAACTCGGCGTTCAAAACGCTTACAAAACGCTGGATGTACTCAATGCTGCTGAGTTCAATGATGTCATGAACCAGGCATACGACAATGCCGGCAAAACCCGTAACCCGGCCTATGATGCTACCCAAAACCCCGACGGCGCCATCACCCGCACCAACTGGATGGATGAAATCACCCGCTCCGCCAAACTGCAGGAATACAACCTGGATATGAGCGGCGGTAATGAAAAGTCGAAATACTTCATGGGCTTCGGTTACCGCAAACAGGATGGTATACTCATCAATACCTTCAGTGAGCGCTATAACTTCCGTTTCAACTCGGAACATCAGCTCAACGACTGGCTGAAGGTAGGAGAAAATATCAGTTACGCCTATACGAACGGTAACGGAGCCAACACTACCAGCGCCTATACCGGCGCTATCCTCACGGCTTTACAATACACGCCAAGCGTTACTCCCTACCAGGCGGATGGCGCGTTTAGTGGTCTGCCCGCCAAATGGGCCGGTGGTTATGGAGATGTAATTAACCCGGTGGCTTACCTGCAGCGACTCGATCAGAAGCACCCGAAAAGCTACCTGCTCATCAACCCGTATGTGGAGATCAAACTGCCTGCTAACCTTACTTTCCGCTCTAATCTCTCCATCAACAAAGTGTTTGATAACGAGAAAAACTTTACTTCCCGCATCCTCGAAATAGGTAAGAAATTTGATTTCAACAACCTGTATTTATCCAATAGTAATTCGAGCGACCTGCTGGCAGAACAAACGCTGACCTATAACAAACAGCTCCGTGAGCACCACCTTAATGTACTTGGTGGTTTCAGTTACCAGCGTATACAGCGCGATTATTTCAGTTTGCTGGTCAACAACTACGGTGACGAGCGTCCGGAGTTCCGCTATCCGCAAAACGGTGATGCCGTGGACCCCAATGGTTTCAACGGCGGCCGTGATCTATCTGCTGCACAGTCGTTCTTTGGCCGTGTGAACTATGATTACAAAGCCAAATATCTCTTGTCTGTTTTAGGCAGACGTGATGGCAGCTCCTTAGTAGCCCCTACGCACCGCTATCAGAACTATTATTCTGTATCTGCCGGCTACGTGCTCACTAGTGAGCAGTTCATAAAAGATTTACAGATCGATCAGGTGCTGAGCTACCTGAAAATCAGAGGCAGCTATGGTTTGCTGGGTAACTTGTCGTCCCTGCCGGTGGGCGCGGTGAGTCCGCTGCTAGGCAGATCCACCGTGTACTTCGGTGGGAAGCCTGGTATTGGCCGTGCTTATTACGAGCAAACCATTGCCAACCCTGACCTCACCTGGGCTGAATCCGAGCAAACTAATATCGGTATAGACCTTGGCCTGCTGGACAACCGAATTTACCTGATCGGTGACTACTTCATCAAAAAAACCAATAAGATGCTCCGCCAGAAACAGGCGCTGAGCACGGATGGCGTACAAAATGGCGCCTGGATGAACGTGGGCAATGTAAGAGATAATGGTATTGAACTGGGGATCACATTCAACAGCAAGGAAGGCAGCGACTTCCAATATAGCGTGAGCGCCAACTTCGCTACCGTGAACAATAAACTGTTATCGTTGGGTATGGGCGACCAGGTGCTGAGTACTTCCGATATTAATATCCGCAGCTCCATCACACCTATCCGTGTACAGGTGGGTCACCCGCTGTACAGCTATTACCTGGTAAAAAGCGCCGGCCTGTTCCAAACACAGCAGGAGATTGACAACTACACGTGGACAGATCCTAAAACCGGTGTTGCCAGCAAGATTCAGCCGAATGCAAAACCTGGCGACATGAAATTTGTTGATGCCAACAACGATGGCAGGATCAATAACTCCGACCGTCAGTTTATGGGCACACCCTATCCTAAGTTTACCTACGGATTCACATTCAACGGTAGTTACAAAGGATTTGACTTCAACATTTTCCTGCAGGGTGTACAGGGTAACAAACTGTTTAATGCACTGAAATACACCGGTCTGGCTCCATTGGTAACCGGTCAGGGTTACAACCTGCTGGCCGATGTAAAAAACGCCTGGACACCCACCAACACCAACACCGATATTCCAAGAGTATCCATTTCTGATCCGAACGGCAACTTCGGTACTACTTCCGACTGGTACCTGGAAAACGGCTCCTACCTGCGTATTAAAAACGTAACACTCGGATACACTTTGCCGGCGGGCATTGCAAACAGGATGCATATCAGCAAACTGCGTGTATTCGTAACCGGTAACAACCTGTTCACCTTCACTAAATATTCCGGCATGGACCCAGAAGTAGGTACAGATACCTACGGTATTGACCTGGGCCGCTACCCACAGGCGCGTGGCTTCATTGCAGGACTGAATGTGAATTTCTAAAACTTAAGCCAACACATCATGAAAAAGATATTTTATTCTTTCTCCCTACTCGCAGGAATCGCCCTTGGTGCCTGCAACAGCAAGCTGGATGTGGCGCCGGAAGGCTCACCATCGCTCAATAATTTCTGGAAAACCGCCAAAGATGCTACCAGCGGGGTAAACGCCATGTACGCACCTTTCGATGATGAGAATTTTTACGGTCGCGGTGCCTTTTGGTTTATCGACGCCTGTGATGATATGGTGGTAGGTCGTGGTAAGCCGGAAGCCGAAAATATCAAGAACTTCAATTCTTCGTTTATTGGTGGCAGTTATACGGAGGGCCAGTGGTCGCTCCGCTACCTGGTGATCAAGCGTGCCAACGATATCCTCAGTAAAGTGCCGGCTATCAGCATGGACGAAAAGCTGAAGCAGCGTTACCTGGGTGAGGCTTACTTTCTCAGTGGGCTGATGTATTATCAGTTGTCGTACCTCTACGGCGATGCCCGTGCCGGCGTGCCTGTCATCAGCAAGTACAACCCAACACCTGGTGTGGTGGTGCCTCGTGCGAAGAATGTTTCAGAAAACTACGATACCGTTATTTCCGACTTGAAAAAAGCGGCGTCCCTGTTACCCGACTTCTCTTCCTACTCCGCTGCTGATTACGGACATGCACACCGGACTGCAGCGCTGGCCTATCTCGCAAAAACATATCTCTACAAAAAAGATTACGTGAATGCAGCTGCCTATGCTGACTCCGTAATTTTAAGCGGCAAGCATTCCCTGCTGAAAAACTTTGCCGATGTATTTACCATCGCTAACAACTGGACGTCAGAATATATCTGGAGTGCTTACAGTACGCCTGCCGGCACCAGTGGCTGGGGAAGTATATTACCAGGGGTGATGCTGGAAAACACCGGCTGGGGCAAGTATAACGGCTGGGGCTATTACATGCCTACCCGTGAGCTGGTGGAAGAGTATGAGCCGGGCGATCTTCGTTTGCCTGCGACTATCCTCCAGCCTGGTGATCAGTTCCGTTACTTCGGTGAAACTGTTTCATATAGCAGCACCAACAGTACCAGCGGTTATCAGTTCCGCAAGTATATGGAACCATTTGGTTATGAAAACCCGGTGGGTACTTACCTGAGTCCTAACGGTGACCACCCCGTTACAGCGCTGAATCCGCCACTGCTACGCTATGCAGAGGTGCTGCTGATAAAAGCCGAGGCGATGATTATGCAAGGCAAGAGCGGCGATAATGAAATCAATCTCGTGCGTGTGAGGGCCGGACTGAAACCTATCAGCGGCGCTACCATGGTTAATCTAAAACATGAAAGAAGATGTGAGCTGGCCGGTGAGTGGGCGGATCGTCATTTCGATCTTGTTCGTTGGGGAGATGCACAGGCGGCCTATGCAAAGCCTTTGCATGGCGTGGACCCGGTAAAGGTGATATGGCCTGCCCGTAAGTTTGATCCTGCGGTGATGCATGTATGGCCGGTGCCACAGCGTGAAATTGATGCCAGTGGCGGGGTAATTACCCAGAACCAGGGCTGGTAATTTTTTATATTTTAGACGGACGGTTGCCGCACCGCCGGTGTGGCAACCGTCCGTCTATTTTAATATCAACATAATGAAACGACTTTTCTTCCTTCCTGCCTGCATCATAGCCACTAACCTGTATGCACAAACGAAACTGCATACGATGTCCCAGGCACATTCTCACAATGACTACGAACGCGCTATCCCATTTTATACCGCCGCAAGCTTAGGCTTTGGCTATATCGAAGCAGATATTCATTTGCAAAACGGGCGTTTATATGTGGCGCACGACAGTAAACAGATCAGCGAGGCACGCACGCTGGAAGCATTATACCTGGAGCCTATTGCCCGGCAGTTTGAGCTGAACAAAGGCAAACCTTATGCGGATGGTGCGCCTATGCGACTGCTGATAGACCTGAAAACCGCGGGTGCTCCTACCCTTGCCGCTTTACAGCAAGCAATACAGCCTTATAAAAAGTATTTCGACAGCCGCATGAATCCAAATGCGGTGCAGATTATATTATCCGGCAACGTACCGCCGGCGGATAGCTGGCAGCAGTATGATCCGTTGTTTTATTTTGATGGCCGGCCCGACAGTACCTATAGTGCTACTGCCATGGAACGGGTGGCCCTTATCAGCACAGACATGGGGAAATATACTTCCTGGAATGGCAAGGGTACCCTGGTACCTGCGGAGCAGCAAGCCATCGAAAGGCAGGTAGCCGCCGTACATGCCATGGGCAAGCCTTTCCGGTTCTGGGGAGCTGCCAGCAGCAAAAGCACTTATTATATACTGATGGATTTGGGCGTGGATGTAATCGGGTCCGATCACCCGGTGGAGTTGTATGAAGTGATGCACCGCACCCGCGAAAACCTCAGCGGCAACACGCCGGTGCACAGCGTGTATACGCCCACGTATGCTACCGACGCTACGAAAGTGAAATCGAAAAATGTGATCCTGATGATCGGCGATGGCACCGGGCTGGCACAAATGTTTGCCGGCTATACCGCTAATCGCGGCGATCTGAATATATTCCGCATGAAGCAGCTGGGACTGTCCAAAACATCCTCCACCGATAACTTCCATACCGATTCCGCTGCCGGCGGCACTGCGCTGGCTACGGGCAGCAAAACCAATAACCGGGAGATCGGGATGGACAACACCTATGTGGCTATCCCGTCTCTCCCTGAAAAGCTGGCTGCCGCAGGCATCCAGAGCGGTGTGCTGGTAACCGAGGAAATTACCGGGGCTACACCGGCGTCTTTCTATGGTCATACCCGCGACAGAGACAGCACCCGCCTGCTGATGCACCAGCTGATTAACAGCAAAATACAGCTGGCCGTAGGTGGTGGCAAGGAAGTCCTGGAAAGCATGCAGGGCAGCGCGTTACAGCAGGAGCTGGCCAAAGCCGGTGTAACATTGGTGGATCAACTGGATCAGTGGGACCCGCTCACCAGGGGCAGAAGGTTGGTAATCCTGTCGGACAAAGTGGTAAACTCCATGCAGGAAGGCCGCGGTGACTACCTTAAAAAAGCATTGCAAAAAACCTTGCAGCAGCTTGGCAGGAGTAAAAACGGTTTTTTCCTGATGGTGGAGGGCTCCCGGATCGACCATGGCGGCCACTTTAACAACCTGGAATACCTGGTAAGGGAGATGCTGGACTTTGACGAGGCTGTGGGTGAAGCCCTGCGATTCGCCGATCAGCAAAAAGAAACCACGGTGATTGTAACGGCGGACCATGAAAGCGGTGGCTTATCCCTTATGGACGGAGATATCCGTCAGGGCTGGCTGCGGGGCAGCTTTGCCACAAATGATCATACCGGGATTCCTGTGATGGTGTTTGCGTATGGTCCTAATTCAGCGCTGTTTGGCGGGGTGTATGAGAATACGGAGGTGTTTGGGAAGATATTGAAGTGCTTCCGGCTCCAACCTTAAGTTGGTAGCTAAGCGGCCGGCCGCACGCCGGGCGGAACCTACCAATGATGCCGAAGGCATCCCTATTAAAATGGTATTATTGGGGAGGTTCCACGCTTCGCGCGGCCAGACTTGCAAAATTGGTTAATTAAACAGCTGCGACAGCACCGGATCATTATAATCCGCCACAAACGCTATAATGTTATCATATTGCTCAAATTCATCACGTGTATGCATACTCGTGATAGCCACTGCCTTCATACCTGCATTGGCGGCTGCTTCTACCCCTTTGGGTGCGTCCTCAAACACGATGCAGTTGGTGGCGGGTACGCCCAGCGCCTGTGCGGCTTTCAGGAAAACTTCCGGATCGGGCTTGCTGCTGCTCACATCTTCGGCGCCGATGATGGCTTTGAAGTAGTGGCGCAGGTCCAGGTTATCCAGTACATAGTCCACATTAAATTTATCCGCGGCGGTGCCTATAGCCATTGGAATCTGTTGGGCTGCTGCCTTTTCCAGGAATGCCGGCAAACCGGCAATCAGCTGTAAATGCGGGCGGAAGGCGGCCTGGTAGATTTCCTCCTTGCGGCGGGCATAGGTAGCCATTTCCTCCGGTGTAAAGTGCCCTTTACCGAAAATCCGCTCCAGGAGTTCCTCATTCTTTCCATACATATGTCCTCTGACCTGCTCCCGGGTCATATTAGCGCCCAGTTTGTTAAGCATATCAAACCAGCCGTCCAGGTGGTATTCCATGTCATTGATCATGGTTCCGTTCATGTCAAAAATAAAAGCCATGCTGCCGTTGTGTTCTACGATAAAAAAATGTATATTAGACTGATTTTAGTGTTAACTAAATGCATACAAGAGATTGTATGAATCATTTGACCGTGTCTGCTGCAACAGGCGCGGTTTTTTTTACTGGCGCAAGGTACGGGTTTATTCGCTATATTTGGAACGACAGTATTTTAAGGAAGGCGCTCGAAAAAATAATCATTATGGCTGTAGTCCGGAAGAATAACATTCATATCATTGGAAATCCTGAAGCCCCACAAACACTCGTTTTCGGCCATGGATTCGGTATTGATCAAACCTCTTTCAGAGAGGTAGTAACTGCCTTCGCAGATGATTACAAAATAGTACTTTACGATAATGTGGGTGGTGGTCAGTCGGATCTGGCTGCATTCAGCTTTAACCGCTATGCTACCACTGATGGCTATGTGAAAGATGTGGCCGACATTATACGGGAGCTGGGACTTACGAATGTCACTTTTGTAGGCCACAGCGTAAGCGGCATGATTGGTCTCCTTACCAGCCTTCAATATCCCGGTATATTTGAGCGGCTGATCATGATCGGCTCCAGCCCGCGCTACCTCAATGATGAGGTGAAGGACTACATCGGCGGGTTCAATCAGCAGTCCCTTGATGATTTATACGCAGCCATGGAGGCTAACTATCACGCCTGGGCCAGCGGATTTTCAGCCCTGGCCATGAACCAGCCTAACAGGCCGGAACTGGCAGCCGGATTTGCGGAGAGCCTGATTGCCATCCGGGCAGATATTGCCATTGCGGTAGCGCGCAGCATTTTTCAGCTTGATCACCGTGAGGCCTTACAACATGTAAATATCCCGGTACTGATACTTCAAACAGCAGATGACATTGCTGTTCCGGGGGCAGTAAGCGAATATATGGAAGCCCGTATACCTGATAGTAAAAGAATCAAAGTACACACCACCGGGCATTTCCCGCATATGAGCGCACCACAGGAAGTGGTCAGTGCCATCAAAACATTTTTATAATTATTTATCACCCTTTCAACCTATAGGTGTGACAAGTTGGGACAGTAAAGCGCTGAGTTTTATTAATCAAACGAGCCGCTGGGATAAGGAGAAGCATATCGCCTCATTTCTCACCTTCAGTATAAACCTGCTGAAATCATTGCTGCATGCGGATATTACGCTGCAAATTGAATTTCAGGACGAGTTTACTGCCAGGGTGAAAAATGCTTCCCCCGAATACCTGGAGGATATGGTGCTGGAACCGGAGCCCATTAAAAAGATGCTCTATTCCCACGCCTTCAAAACTATTTACTGGCCAACCATCCCGCCGCCCAATCATAATGTACTGAAGGACCTCCTACAGGCATTTTCCTCCTCAGTGATTATTCCATTGCATACCGAACCTGCCAACAGCATGATTTTGCTGGGATGGAGCGAACCGGTGGAAATGTCACCATCTTTCCAGGAATGTATAGAAACGATGCGCTTGCGGTTGAAAGAGATTATTACTCATAGTCAGCAACACAGCCACTTTCAGCGCGTAGCTGCCCGCTTTTCTGCGATCATGCATGCTATGCCGCATGCGATTATATTCATCAACAACGATGGCTATTCGGGCTGGGTCAATCAACCGGCCGCTGAGCTGCTGGAGCTTTCCGGCGCCGGCGAGCAACTGCCTGCCATACTCTCAGATGCCATGATGCAATTGCGCAACAGGGCAGTCAACGCAGCAGAGATTTACCAGGAAGCCATGCAGCTGTTTTCCTCCCCTGCCAATGTTATCACCAACTGGGAATGGAAGTTCGCTTACCCGGAAGAGAAAAGATACAATGTAATCTGTATGCCTGTTTCCTCTCAACAGGTAAGCGGAAGATTATGGATTTTTGAAGTCATTTAACACCCGCTCCTGCTACTGTTTACTCCATTCAAAAAAGAACTTGCTGCCAACACCAGGATTGGATTCTACCCATACCTTTCCCCCCTGCTCCTCTACCAGCATTTTAAATATATTAAGACCAATGCCTGTTCCGTTAGCACTGTCGCCTTTTTCAAACAACCGGAAAATACGGTCGGTATCGCGCTGGGATACGCCCGGACCATTATCCTGCACATAAAACTCTATATAACCTTCCTTTTGCGATTCCCTGGCGCCTATACGTATCTCCACGTTCTCTTTATCGTTATGCTTAATCGCATTTGTCACCAGGTTCTGAAATACCTGTTGCAATTTGAGGCGTGTAGTCGTGATAGTGGGGAACTCCGTATCATATTCCACAGATACAGTATTCGGTAAAAACAACAGCTTCACCATGTGGCGCAGCAGCTGCCCTACTTCCACCGGCTCTTTAGGCTGCTCCTCCTCAATTTTACGGGTATAATCGAGCACACTGGTAATCATTTCTGTGAGGTGATTGGTGGCAGTAAGCACGATCTGCATATATTCATGCAGGTCCGGTTCATTTTTGATGCGGTCATCTTCCGCGATCAAATTGAGCAGGCCGATAGCCCCGTTGAGCGGCGATTTCAGGTCATGTGCCACCACGAACATGAAGCGCTCCAACTGCTTGTTGATCTTATCTTTTTCTGCGAAAGCATTTTTTAGTTCTTCCTGGTAGAAGTAGAGTTTTTCAAAAACGCTTACTTTTGCGCGGGTGATATCTACATCCAATGGCTTGGCCAGGTAGTCCACGGCGCCTTCCTCAAATCCTTTTAATACATATTGTTCTTCCTTGTTGATCGCGGTAACAAAAATGATGGAAATATCTTTAGTTTTGGGGTTGCTTTTCAACAGCCGCGCCACTTCGTAACCATCCATCTCTCCCATCTGCACATCCAGCATGATGAGCCCGATGTCGGGGCTTTTCAGTGTGAGCTTGAGTGCTTCATTGCCTGACTGTGCCTTCAGAAATACCCTGTTGGGAGCCTGCAACATGTCTTCGAGCGACAACAGGTTTTCCGGTTTATCATCCACGAGCAGGATCGTCATTTTTTTGGAAGGTGCTGACATTTACTTGTTGATTTACTTGTTGGTATATTTAGTTCTTATAAAGGTTGCTATTTCATCTGTCCGCATAACGTCTATCTTATTGGAAAGTTCTATGGCTGCGAGCGGCATGATATCAAAATCTGCTTCTTCCGGGTCCTGTGCAATGCCTGTACCACCATTTTTTACGATACGTAATAGTCCGGCGGCCCCGTCGCTGTTGGCGCCACTGAGGAGGATGCCAAGGGCGCCTCTGCCATAGGTGGCCGCTATACTAAAGAAAGTTTCATCTATCGCGGGCCGGCTGTAATGGACCAGTTCGGAGTAGTCCAGCGAAAAAGTATTATCCGGCTCTACCAGCAGGTGATAATTTTGTGGTGCCAGGTAAATGCAGCCTGGCTTTACAGGCTCCTTGTCCTCCGGCTCTATGATGGGCCTGTTGGTGGACATCAGCTTGTTTAATTCACTATACACGTTCTTAAGCCGGTGCAATACCAGGATGACCGGCGTTTTCATATCCGGCGGCAGCTCCCTGACCAGCTTGCCCATCACGGGCAGGCTGCCGGCGGAACCACCTATGGCAATAATATCAAATCCGGTTGCAGGCTTCAAGTATTATAATTTACGTCTGAAAATTTTATACGGACCATTCACTACTTCAAACTTTTTCCGCTCTTTGCTGAACAACATGGATTCTTTCATACCCAGTGCCAGGTAGCCTCTTGTGGTCAGGCTGTCGTAAAACAGGGACACTACTTTTTCCTGCAGCGGGCGGTTAAAGTATATGAAAACATTCCGGCAGCATATTAGTTGAAACTCGTTAAATACCTGGTCTGTTACCAGGTTGTGCTGGAAGAAGATGATGTTTTTGCGCAACGATGGATGGATGATCGCATTATCGTACCGCGCAGTATAATAATCTGAAAAATCATTTCTTCCTCCCGACTGGATGTAGTTGTGGGTATAGTCTTTCATCCACTTCATGGGCACAATGCCGGTATTGGCCTTTTCGAGATTGGCAGCATTCATATCGGTGGCGTATAAACGACTGCGTTCCAGTAGTCCCGCCTCCTGGAGCAATATAGCCATGGAATAGACTTCTTCTCCGGTGGCGCAGCCAGCGTGCCATATTTTAATGATCGGATAGGTGGCCAGCCGGGGCAGCACTTCTTCTCTCAATAATTTATAAAACCCCGGATCACGGAACATTTCCGTCACATTCACGGTAATATACTCTACCATCCATTTGAAAAAAACGGGATCTGTTTGCAGCCGCGTTTTAAATTCCACCAGCGTTGCCACGCTGGCGTGGCCCATAAATCGTACAAATCTTCTCTTCAGTGATGACTTTGCGTAATCATTGAAGTCGTAGCCATACTGATGCTGGACGATATAGATCAGCTCCTGGAGTTCTGTATTACTGATTTCTTCTACCATATTTGATTTATGACAACCACACCCTGATCAGCGACAATAATTTACTACCATCCACGGGTTTGGTAATATAATCAGAAGCGCCTGCGTCTATTGATTTCTGCCGGTCGTCGGCCATTGCTTTGGCGGTGAGTGCGATAACCGGTAGTCGGGTAAATCTTTTATCCTGTCTTATTTGTTTCATGGCTTCGTAGCCGTTCATGCCCGGCATCATGATATCCATCAGTACAAGGTGGGTATCGGGGTGTTGCCGGAGTATGTCCAGGGCTTCCTGCCCATCTGAAGCTGCGAGCACACTTACACCTTGTGCTTCCAGCAGCGCGCTGATAGAAAACACATTGCGCATATCATCATCGGCCAGCAGAATGGTTTTGCCTTCCATGATATTTTCGGTGTCTTTCAGCTCTTTGAGTGTTTCCTCATTTTTCGGATCTACTTTTTCCAGCTTATACAAAAACAACTCCAATTCATCCAGCAGCCGGTCTGTTGCCAGGGCTGAACTACGTACGATGGCCGCTGCATGTTTTTTCAACTGCGCTTCCTCGTTGGGATTAATGTCTTTATCGAGGTAAGCAATTACCGGCGTTGCGGAATCAGCAGTTAAGGTAGCCAGCTCCTGCAATTCTGCTACAGCTGCATTGATATCTTCCCCTAATTCAACAATTACGCCATCATATTTTTGTGCTGCCAGAAATTTTTTGGCTGCATCAATATTGGCTGCCTGGTCGTACTGCGTTTCCAGGCGGCGTTCTTCCGTTTTGGAGCGGATGTGCGGATCTCCTGCCAGCGGCCCTGCTGCAATGATTAATACCTTTTTCAGGCGGGCGTGCAGCTGGGAATTGATATCCAGGAAAATCTTTTCCATGTCGGGCTGCTGCAGGGGCTTTTGCGTGTATCCGTTTACGTTAGTAGCTGTATGGGGAGATAATTCCCCGGCGGACACCACATGGACCAGTATATCCTTCAGGTCATCTGTGCTGCGGATGATCTGAAGGATGCTTTCTCCATCGATCACCGGCAGGTTCATATCCAGTATAATGGCGACCGGCCTGAATTTGCGGGCGAGGTACAGCCCCTCCTGTCCGTTATGGGCCACAATTGTTTTGAAGCCTTTGTTTCTGGACATTTCCTTCAGCAGGTCGGCGAACCATTTATCGTCTTCCACGATGAGGATAAGTTTATCGTGTTGGTTAACATCCCCCCGATCGTCTTCCGGCGTGGCCTCTGCCGGCATTTGTACCTGCACGACGGCAGGAATATGTTCTGCCTGAGTTTTAAAAGGCAGATTGGCTGGTTCCAGCGGGATACAGATGGTGAAGGTGCTTCCCTGCGGCGAGCTGCTTTCCAGTTGTATCTGGCCGTTCATCATTTTCATGAGGTAGCGGGAGATGGACAATCCGAGACCGGTACCGCCGAACTTGCGGCTGGTACTACTATCGGCCTGCTGGAAAGCCTCAAAGATCAGCTGTTGCTTGTCTTCCGGTATACCCATACCCGTATCAATCACGCTCACACATAGGTCGGTTCCTTTCACATACCATTCTACTTTTACCGTACCACGTTCCGGCGTGAATTTAAAGGCGTTGGACAACAAATTGCGGATCACCTGTTCGAGGCGCTGCTTATCTGTCGGTACCTTTTCGGGCACGTCCGCGCTGATGTTCTGTATAAAATGAATATTTTTCTGCTGCGCCACAATCCTGAACAGGTCATCGATATCATGCTGCATTTCCTTCACCCGCACCGGCTCTATATTAATATCAATTTTACCGGCTTCGATTTTCGACAGGTCGAGGATATCATTGATGAGTGTGAGCAGTTCCGAGCCGGAACGGTGAATGATAGTGGCGTATTCCTGTTGGCGGGTGGTGAGGTTATTATCCTTATTTTCTTCCAGCATTTTTGCCAGAATGAGTACACTGTTTAGGGGTGTACGCAATTCATGGGACATGTTGGCGAGGAAGTCGGACTTATAGCGGTTGCTGGATTCCAGCTCTGATGCTTTCACAGAAAGTGCTTCCCTGGCGGCTTCCAGCGCTTTGTTTTTAACGGTCATCTCCGCATTTACCTGGCGCAGCTCTTCTTCCTGCACCCGCAGTTCCTCTTCTGAAGCCTGCAATACTTCTGACTGCCGGCTAAGTTCTTCGTTACTCTGGCGGAGTTCTTCCTGTTGATTGATCAGTATCTCCTTATGTTCCTGTACTTGTTTAAGCAGTTCCATCACTTTATCACGGCTATTGGCGGCGTTGAGGGCCACTGCAATATCCTTGGCCTGTGTTTCCAGGAGTTCAAGTTGCACCGGGGTAGTTTTATGGAAAGATGCTAATTCTATTACTCCGGCAATTTCGCTGTCCATCCACAATGGCACCAGGATCAGTTGCACCGGGGTGGCTCCGCCGGTAGCAGAGCTAACTTTCCAGTAATCGGCCGGAATATTATCAATCACACTGATTTTCTTTTCCAGGGCGGCCTGGCCGGTGAGGCCTTCACCGGGCACAAGCATTTGGGGCATGCCGGCAGGTATGGCAACGCTGGCGGCTAAACGAAGGGAACCCTTTTCATCCGCCACGTAAAATGCGCCGGCTACATAGTTACCGTATTCTACCAATTCCTTTAAACATTTTTCAGAGAGGCATTGCACATCCAGAATCCCCTGCAGGCTGGTATTCATCTGGTCCATTCCTACCAGCTTCCAGTTGCGCTGGTTGGCCTGGTTATTCAATTCCACCACCTCATCCAGCTTGGTGTTGAGGATGTGTTGTGCCCGGAGGCGGCGTTTAAATTCCTTATAGGTGACTACGATGAGGATAAAACCAACCATCAAAATGAAGAAGTTATTCCAGATCAGCACTACCATTGATCTGTCAGCGGATTCTTCGTTTTCCTGCTCCCGCAACGCCAGCAAGCGTTGTTCCTCAGTTCGTATGTTAATAATGCTGTTACGGATGTTGTCCATCAACCCCACTTCACGACTGGTAATATCTTCGTTATCATTCAGTGTCTGTTTCCAGATACGGTGATCATTTTCATTCCAGAAGCTGAGCACCGCGTTGACGGAGTTTTCCAGGCTGTCCACCCGCCGCTGCTCGCTCAAATTATCAGCCACCATACTCCGCAACGTCAGTAGCGCCGGCCCAATTTTGGGCAGATTGATTTCATAGGGTTGCAGATATTTGCGCTGGAATGTGGCGCGAAATCCACGCCTGGATGCCTCCATATCTACCACCAACCGGTTTATCCGTTCCAGCTGATTTAATACTTTATAGGTATGCTGTACCCAGGCAGACTCCCGCTTTTGTTTCTGGAACGACCTCATCGTGAGGATTCCCCCCAGTACCACCAGAATCACGACCAGCGCAAAGCCGGTATACAATCGGTTTACCAATGAAAACTTCATAGTCTGACTAAAAAAATGTGATCGAAAAAAGCGGTTGAAATACCTGCAATCAATTTTATTCTATAATTTAGTTAAAAATATCAAAACTTGTTCATATTCAATGATTTTGACAAGTAATATTATCAAGTGTTTTCAAATATTTATTTGTTAACGACAAAACTAAAAACCAGTAATCATAGTATATATACGAAGATGGTGAATGTTCCGGCACTATTTTTTTGTAAATAATTATGCTGTGTCGTTGAAGATCGTTCCGGGCCCGGCCCGGTACTTTTTATAAATTCTATATCATTCTCTATTGAAATGCCAGCTCTCAAATAACCATGCTAATTTAAAAATTATTATAACCAATCGCTTTGAACAAGGGCCTGTATAGGTTGTTATAAGCGGACAAAAAGAGTCACAATGAATAGAATTTTGCTCGTAGAGGATGATGAAGTAATGCCAAAAATTATTGCACGTATTTTGCCGGAGCCTGAGTACCACGTGGATGTAGCCGTGAATGGCAAGGAGGCGATGCAGAAACTGGAAGACAACAACTATCAGTATGACCTCGTCATTACCGATATCATGATGCCTTATGCCAATGGTTTTGAAATCCTCAGTAAAGTAAAAACGCATAACCAGGAGCATCCGATACCGGTCATCATCGTTTCCAACGCCGGCAATGAAGACATGATTATGGAAGGCTTTAAGCTGGGGGTGGACGATTTCCTTAAAAAGCCAATAATCCCTGCTGAGCTTATTATCAGGGTTAAACGTTTATTAATGAAGAAATAAATTTACTATTGGAAACTACACTATCCGACATTCTGCAGGAAATCCGCTCTATATACTATTACGCACCGCTGGCTATAAAAATAGCGATCATCTTTATTTTCATAGCAGTGACTGCCACGGTATTGGCCTATCTCGTCATGTTGAGAAGTCGTTACCGCAATTTCCGCCAGAACCGGCTGTTGCGGAAAATGCTGCCCATCATGGACGACCTGCTGATCAATGAAATTATTACAAATCCGAATATCCCTCAGGATGTGGTGCCTTCAAAGGTGGCGCTGAACCTGGAGCCATTTGATGCCCTGCCGCTGCACCGCCGCTGGGCGCGCGAAATGCTGACTGCCCGTATTATTCACTACCGCAATAACGTATCGGGCAGTGCCGGCGACCTGTTGCGCAACCTTTACCTGCAGCTGGACCTGGACAAGGACGCCATGCGGAAGTTGAAGTCGCGCCACTGGAACCGTAAAGTAGAAGCGCTCACAGAGTTCACCCTGATGGACATGCCTATTTCGGACGTAACCATTCTGCCACTGGCCAATAGCCGTAACCGTGAGCTGAGGGCTGCCGCCAGACAGGCATACATCAAACTGAGTAAGAACGAACCGTTCAAGTTCTTCGATTCCGTTACTGACCCGCTACTCCCGTGGGACCAGGTGGAGCTCTTTCGCATTATCACCACCACCACAGATATCGCCATCCCCAATTTCGCACGGTGGATCACCTACTCTTCCAATAAGAGTGTGGTATCCTTCTGTATGAAGCTGGTGGTACATTTTAACCAGCTTGCTGCCGTGCCGGCTATTATCAGGCTGCTGGAAAACAGGGATCACGTGCTGCGTGCCGATGCCATCGAAGCATTGGGACGCTTGAAAATCGCGGAGGTGGAAGATAAGCTCGTACACCTGTATACCAGCCAGCCCTTGTTTTGCCAGATTGCGATCCTGAAGGCGCTGGGGCGCATCAGAAGCGGGCGGCATATCGACTTCCTGCGGAATGAATTCCTGCATTCTACCGACTTTGACCTGCGCAAAGCTGCCGCACGCGCCATTGTTAAAAATGAAGTGATGGCAAGAGGTGTGATTGACGAGCTGCTGAGCACCACCACCGGGGAAAACCTGCTCATCCTCAAACATTGTATGAACCCCTTAATCAAATATTGATGAGCAGTGTACAGGAAATATTAGGCGCATTTTACGACTCTTCCATTTTCGTGTATGGGTTAACGTTAATCATCGTATATGGCGTGCTGGCATTTCTTTCGATTATAGCCATCCGGCGTTACCTGAATGCAACGCAGCAGAGCCAGCTGGAAAGTCTGGTTACCTCGCCGCTGGCACCGGGTATATCCATTCTTGCCCCTGCCTATAACGAGGGGCTCACCATCATTGCCAACGTACGTTCCCTGCTCACGCTGAACTATCCGAAATTTGAAATTGTGCTGATCAACGACGGCAGTACAGACGATAGCCTGGAGCAACTGATACAGGAATTTGATATGGTGGCCGTAGATTTCGCCTACAATGAAAAAATAAGGACCAAGCCGGTTCGTAATATTTATAAATCACGCAACCTTGCTTACTCCAACCTGCTGGTGATTGATAAAGCCAACGGGAAAAGTAAGGCGGACGCGGTAAATGCAGGCATCAACGCCGCTGCATTCGATTACTTTGTATGTACGGATGTGGACTGCGTATTGCATAAAGACACCTTGCTGGAGCTGATCAAGCCGGTGATGCAGGATGGCGACAGAAGGGTGATCGCTATTGGCGCCACTTTACGCATTGCCAATTCCAGCGAGTTTGACGAAGGGGTGATGACGCGTATGCGCCCGCCAAAGGCCATGCTGCCAAGGTTCCAGGAGGTAGAGTATATCCGTTCCTTTGTGCTGGGAAAAATGGGCTGGAGCGCCATGAACTGTGTGCCTAACGTTTCTGGTGGTCTTGGGTTGTTTGACCGGGAAATAGTGATCAAAAGCGGAGGCTACGACCATAAATCCTTCGGAGAAGATATGGAGCTGCTCACGCGCATGTGTCGCTACTGCGAGGATAATAAAATCCGTTATGCCGTTCGCTACATCCCTAAAACTTTGTGTTGGACGGAGGGGCCTGCTTCTCTTCAGGTTTTTGGGAGACAAAGAACCCGCTGGGCAAGAGGACTCGCACAGCTGATGTTTGCACACAGGGGCGTGTTCCTGAATCCCCGCTATGGCAGATTGGGCCTGGTAGTATTCCCTTATAATTTCTTTTTTGAACTGCTGGCACCGCTGGTAGAAGCCTCCGGTGTGATTGTATACCTGTGGCTGGCATTTACCGGTAATGTGAACTGGCCATACGCCATACTCCTGCTCATTTTCGTATATACGTATGCGATAATGATCACCACTTTTTCGATACTATGGGATCAGCTGAGTTTCCATTATTATAAAACAGTAAAAGAAGTATTGTCCTTGTGCATCATGCCATTCCTGGAGTTTTTGCTGTATCATCCCCTGATTACCTTTTATTCCCTGAAGGGTTATTTCTTCTTCCTGACAAACAGGCGGAGCAGCTGGGGTAATATGCAGCGACAGGGTTTCAAGAAAGCAAAGACAACCACTTAATCCAATTATTGGTCAATGATCGGTATTATATTTGAAAATTTTGTGTTCGTATATGGCCTGGCCATGTTGTTCATCTACGCCCTGCTGGCGTTGCTGAGTAATATTGGGGTGCGCCTGTTTAAAAAACGCAGCCACTATACCGACTATTCCCTGCTGCTGGACTCGCCCCTTACACCGGGCATTTCCGTGATAGCGCCCGCTTTCAACGAAGGGGTTACCATCATTTCCAATGTACGTTCCCTGCTAACGTTGAACTATACACGCTTTGAAGTGATCATCATCAACGATGGCAGTACAGACGATACGTTGCAAAAGCTGATCGATGAGTTTCAGATGGTGGAGGTTGAATTTGCCTATAATGAGCGTATTATCACCAGGCCGGTTAGGAAGTTTTTTAAATCTACCAACAGCGCATACGACAAGCTGCTGGTGATTGACAAGGTAAATGGTAAAAGTAAGGCCGACGCCTCCAATGCGGGCATCAATGCGGCGGCCTTTGACTACTTCCTCTGTACGGATGTGGATTGTATTCTTGAAAAGGATACGTTATCACGCATGATACATCCATTTCTCAATGAATACCAAAATAAAACCAAAGAAGTAGGAGAACCTTGCCCGGAATGCGGCTACGTGCATATTGTGGAGGACAGCACGCGGGTGATTGCCTCCGGCGCCACCTTGCGTATTGCCAACTCCAGTGAAGTGGATGAAGGCGTGATGGTAAGGGTAAGGCCTCCATCCCGCTACCTGCCCAGGTTCCAGGAAATGGAGTATATACGTGCCTACGTGCTTGGTAAAATGGGCTGGAGTATGATCAACTCCGTACCCAATGTTTCCGGCGGGCTGGGTTTATTTGATAAGGAGATAGCGATTAAAGCGGGAGGATATGACCACCAGTCTTTTGCAGAGGACATGGACATCGTAACGCGCATGTGCGGCTATATGCTGGACAACCACATGAAATATGCGATCCGCTATATTCCTACCACCCAATGCTGGACCGAAGGGCCTCCAAACCTCAAGGTATTCAGCAGGCAGCGTACCCGCTGGGGACGCGGGCTGGCGGAAATTATTACCATACACCGGCGCCTGCTGTTTAATCCGCGTTATAAGCAACTCGGAATGGTGGTATTGCCCTATAACCTGTTGTTCGAATTCCTGGCCCCTATTATTGAAGCGCTGGGGTTAGTGTCCATCGTATGGCTGGTACTTACAGGGCAGATCAACTGGCCATATGCGAGGATACTGCTGTTATTTGTGTACCTGTATTCCGTGATGATCACCACCCTGGCTTTGTGCTGGGATCAGCTCACTTATCCTTATTACAAAACGACAAAGGAGGTGTTCGGGCTTACGCTGATGGCGTTCCTGGAGCCTTTTATATATCATCCGCTGATTGTTTTTTATGCCCTGCGCGGATACTGGTTCTTCCTGATCGGAAAGAAAACCAGCTGGGGAAATATGCAACGACAAGGCTTTGCGCCGAAAAAACCAAATTAATGCTATACAGATTTATCATACCGATATTGTTAGTGTGCTTCGCTATCGAAGCGCAGGGACAAATTATTAATCTCAGGAAACGGAAGAACAAATCAGAAGAATATTACAACCAGGCAGTAGCTGAAACCAAACAGCAACATTATGCTAAAGCCATCGAACTATCGAAAAAAGCGTTGGCAGACGAACCGGACTTTATTGATCAGGAACTGCTGCTGGCAAGGTTATACATGCTTACAAAGCAATATGATCTCTCCAGGAAATATATAAAACAGGTACTCGATAAAAATCCTAAATATAAGGATGCCTATTACTATGGCATTAATGTGGAAACTACTACTGGCAGGTATGCGGAGGCAGAGTGTTTTGTAGATGAGGCGCTGCTGAACTTCCCCGGCAGTAAGGAATTTAAAATCAAAAAGATCAATATACTGGATGCACAAGGCAAGTTACGCCGCGCGGACGGCTATGCCGAAGAGCTGATGGACAACTTTCCTGAAGATACTGTTGTTCGCCGGGCCTACATAGATCATTACCTGGAAGCAGGCTACTATCACCAAAAAAATGGGAACTATACTTTAGCCCGCACTAATTTCGATAGAGTGCTGGCGGTGGACCCCAATAACAAAGACGCCCGGGAAGCCACACTGGGAGCGGAACTCAATGGAGGTAACCGCTCTGCAGCCATGGCCATCATTGACCAGGAGCTGGCAAAGCAACCCAATAATTATGAGTTGTTGATGAAGAAGCTGGGGCTGCTTCAGGAAACGCACCAATACGCGGAAGCGATCAGCGTACTGCAACAGATCTACCGGAAATACCCCAACGATGCAAAAGCAAGAAGTATAGAAAATACGCTGCGTATGGAAGCCGCAGCCTATTACACCAATACAGATCCTTATATGCTGTACCTGTCGGTGCTGGAAAAAAATCCGGGCAACAGGGAAGCACTGGACAAAGTAATTGGCTACGCCATGACCAGGGGCGCTTATATAGAAGCCCTGACATGGATCAATCGCGGATTGCGTGCCACCCCGAATGACAGTCGCCTGCTGGGCCTGAAACTGGATGTGCTGGAAGCCGATCATAAATATGGCGCAGCAGCAGCCATCGCTGAAATCCTTTACCAGCGCGCCCCTACAGCGGATCTTACCGAACGGCTTACTGATTTACAGTTGCGCTCCGGCAGAGAATACCTGAAAGAGGAACAATATGACCTGGCACTGGCAGCTTTTCAGTCGGGACTAAAAATATCTCCTAAAGACACCAACTTATTATCCCTCGTCGCCAATACCTACCTGTTGATGAAGGATAACAAAGGGGCGCTGAAAGCAGTGGATAATGCCCTCGCCTACTATCCGGACAATGAGAAGTACTTAATACGCAAAGCAGCTATCCTGGAGGCTTCGGGGCAGTATGAGGAAGCGGCACAACTGCTGGGCAGGTTGAGTGCCAGGCATCCTGGTGATGAAGGATTTAAGAGTACACTGGTGGATTTACGACTCAGTATGGGCCGTAACCTGATGCGTGCAGAAGAGTTTGAAGCAGCTAAGCAACAGTTTGCAGCATTGCTGGAAGCGCAGCCGGACAACCGCGATGCATTGGATTATATGATCAACATGCAAAGCGCTACCGGCAAGGCTGACAGCGCGGTTTATTATGCCGACAATGCCCTGGCATATTATCCCAACGATAAAGATATTTTATTGAAAAAAGCCGGAGCATTGCAGCAACTAGGCCGCAACAACGAGGCAGCGGCGATTACAGCCGGTTTAATGGCCCGTTATCCTTACACCGTGAAGTACCGGGACGCCTATACGACGTCGTTGCTGGCAGCTGCCAGTGATTACCAGAAAGCGCAGCAGGCAGACAGTGCGCTGCAAATGTTTGAGCAGGTACTGGCATTGAATCCGAAGGATTCGCTGGCATTGCAGAGCAGTATTAATTTGCTCAATGCGCAGCAGCGGTACGATAGTGCGCTGGTATACGTCAATGAGGGATTGCGGTACTATCCGGATAATGAAGGCTTGCTGCTGAAGCGGGCAGTAACACTGGAGAACAAAAAAGACTTTACCGGCGCTGCGCTGGCTGCCGATACGCTGGCACGCAAATATCCAACTGCGGCTAATAAAGATTATTACGATCTGCTGCACAGCAAAACACTGCGCAACCAGTTTGCGTTGTACTACCTGAATAGCAGCTACGATTATACGTCTAACAAATACAATATTGCGACCGTAGAATATCGCCGGTTTATGAAACGCGGCGGGTCGTATGCTTTCCGGCTGGATTACGCCGGACGCCAGAATGGCAACGGGTTACAGGCCGAAGCGGAAATGTATTATGTGCACAATCCAAAGCTGTATAGTTATGGGTTGCTGACTTATTCAAATAAAGTAGTGTTTCCGCAGCTGCGGGCTTCCTACTCTCTTTTCAAAACTTTCGGAAAGGACATAGAGGGAGAGCTGGGTGCACGCTACCTGAGCCTGGACAGCATTACCAGCGTTTCAGGTGTGGTAAGTATTGCCAAACCATTTGGTGATTTCTGGGTGAATTTCAGGGCTTATGTGATCAGTGAGGAGTCGGATATGTATACTTCCTTTAACCTTACCACACGATATTATACGGATGCCAAACGCCAGGACTTTGTGTCGGTGATTGCGGGCCTGGGTACATCTCCGGATGACCGCAGCCGTTTGATCAATTTGCCGCAGTTATCCGGCTTGCTGACGCATAGTGTGGCAGCAGGGTATCAGAAGGTGATCAAATACAGGACTACCCTGGGATTATATGGCACCTGGATCAACTCTAAAGTAGCAGATAACCAATATAATAACCAGTATGATATTTACCTGGTGTTTATGCGCAAATTCTAACTGATGTATACAATGAGCAGTTTATTCCTTTCTGTGATGATGATGGTGAGTACAGGTTGTAGCAGCAACAGCGGCGACCTGCCGCTGGTAGCGGCGGGGAAAAGTGCGTATACGATTGTAACGCCTGTGAGTCCTACTAAGGCGGAGCGCAAAGCGGCGGGGATTGTGCAGGATTATATCCGGCAGGTATCCGGTGCAAAGCTGCCGATTGTAACGGAGGGCAGTTATGACGGCAAACAAGCGATCTATGTTGGCAACACCAAAAATATGGCTGGTCCTGCCCGCATCAAAGATGACGGATATTACACAGGGGTGGCGGAGCAGTCGCTCTACATCCGTGGTGGCAGCGGTAAGGGCGTGGTATATGGCGCTTATCATTTTGTAACTGCGTATATGCATTGCCGTAAGTTGCCGGGTGTATCGCCTGTGGTACCTGCCAGCAAAGACATAAAAGTTCCTTCCGGCATGCAGGATGTGAGCGAGCCGGATTTTATTTACAGAGAGAGTTATTATCCCGCGTCGGCGGATCCGCTGTACCTGGAATGGCATGGGTTACAGCGCTTTGAGGATCTGTGGGGGTTATGGGGGCATTCTTATTTTAAGCTATTGCCACCGAAAACCTATTTTGCTGCGCATCCGGAATACTACGCTATGGTTAACGGGAAGCGCCAGCCTTTGCAATTATGCCTCAGTAATGAGGACGTATATCAGCTCACGGTCGCTTATTTTAAAAAGGCGATAGCGGATAATCCGGATGCACTATATTGGTCCATTTCCCCTGAAGATGGCCCTGGTGGCTGTACCTGCGACCAGTGTAAAAAAGCGGATGCGGAGGATGGGAGTCAGGCTGGTTCGCTGATACGATTTGTAAACCGGGTGGCGGCGGCCTTTCCGGAGCAACGGTTTACTACACTGGCTTATGGCTATACGAGCAAGGCGCCAGGCAAAACAAAGCCGGCCGCCAATGTGTATGTGTTGCTAAGTACCATTGATGCGTACCGGCAAACGCCATTATCGGAAGCGCCATCAGCAGCGGGTTTCCGTAAAAATCTCGAAGCCTGGGAAAAGATAGGTACTCATTTATTCATCTGGGATTATACCACGCAGTTTACCAATTACCTCTGTCCTTTTCCGGACTATAATAACCTGGCAGCTAACCTGCGCTACTTTGCCGCACATGGCGTGCAGGGAGTGTTTAGCCAGGGCAGCGGGGATACGTACGGTGATATGGCCGAATACAACAGTTACCTGCAGGCTGCCTTGCTATGGGACACCAAAGCAGATGCGGCGGCGGTAACAGCAGATTTTATGAACAGCTATTACAAAGCTGCGGGTGGGCCTATGCGGCAATATGTGCAGGCATTAACGGATGCGGTGAAGTCTGCCAACGCAGTGCTGGATATTTACGGCAGTCCGATTTACAGTGGCAGGGATTACCTCTCTCCTGCCAACCTGGATAAATTTTCCGGGTTACTGGACCAGGCGGAGGCGGCAGTGGAGCGGGATACGGCTGCGCTGCGGCGGGTGTACCGGGCCATGTTACCGCTGGAGTATACCGTTTTGCAGCAAGCGCGGGTATATGGTACCGAAAAATTTGGCTACCTCGTTCCGGGTAACGGTAATGGCTATACGGTGAATCCGAAATGGCCGGCAAGGGTACAGCGGTTCACTGCGCAGGCAAAGGCAGCGGGTGTAACCGAGCTGTCGGAAGGTGGGTTGTCGCCCGAGGCATATCAACAACAATGGCAGGCACTGATGCAGCGGCCCTGGGTGGGCGGGCTGGCGTTCCGTGCGCCGGTAACCCTGGCGAATCCTTACACGCCGGAATATACCCCCATGAAGGAAAAGACGCTGACCGACGGGCTCACCGGCGATAAAGATTTCAGCTATAACTGGTTGTTTACTTATGGGAAAGATATGATCGCCACCATCGACCTGGGCGGTAGTAAACCAGTACGTAGCGTGCAGCTGAATTTCCTCCAGGATGCGCGGCACAATATCTTCTTACCTGTAAAAGTTGTTATAGAAATTTCGGAAGACGGTAAGGCCTATACGAAAATTGGCGAGAAACCGGGCGGGATACCCGCGGAGGAAGATTACACGACGGCTATTCAACATTACCAGTTTGATCATAACAGTAAAGCTGCCCGGTATATCAGGGTTACGGCAGTTTGTGCGCCTAAGATGCCGGACTGGCGGGCATTGCCGAATAAATTGCCAGCTGTTTGCTGTGATGAGGTGGTGGTGCTGTAGAGCCGCCATGCTGGCGGCTCATCGGGTAAATATCCGCTTACATCCCCACTTTATACTCATTTTGCTGCCGGTTTTAAGCGGATAGCCGCAAGCATTGCGGCTCTACACGGGTCAAAATAGCACCATTTTTCATAAAGGCATACGGTGGCCAGCAAAATCATCACATACCGGTCTCCCCGTTATTACAGCCTTGTGAACGCAGCTCCCACAATCCCCTGACATTCAAATCTTTCAAAAAAAACTGAAAATTAATTTGGATTTAATAAACAGTGTTCATTATATTTGCACCGTAAATATTTTCAATGGGCATTACAGAAAGAAAAGAGAGAGAGAAGGCAGAAATGCGGCGACGTATTGTGGATGCAGCAATAGATATGTTCGTAGCGGAAGGATATGAAAAGGTATCTATCCGGAACATAGCTGACAAAATAGAATATAGCCCGGCCACTATTTATCTTTACTACAAAGATAAGGATGAATTACTGTATGATGTACAGGCCGAAGCATTTCAACGCCTGGCGGACCACTTCAGAACCCACGTAGTGTCTGAAGATCCACTGGAGAGGCTGCATCAGCTGGTGATGTCCTACCTGGATTTTGCCCGTGAATATGAAGAACTGTATGACCTGATGTTCATCATCAAAGCACCGATGAACACCGTGGAAAATGAGGACAAATGGGATAATGGCGAAGATGCCTTCGGCCAACTCCGGGATACTGTAGGCGCCTGCGTGGAAAAAGGACTGATCCGGTTCACGGACCATATGATAGCTACCTTAAGCGTATGGGCCTTTGCACACGGATTTATCAGCCTCAACCTGCGATGTCGCATCAATATCGCCGAACTAAATGAGGAAAACATTCCCATTATCATGCGACAATCGGTCCAGCACTACCTTGACACCATCAAAGTATAGTAAAAAGCCTCCGGGCTTTTTTTAAAGACCAGTATTAAACATTGTTCAGTATATCAACAACGATAACAATAATAACTATAGCCACCATGGCTATTTTTTTTAACAACATTAATAAACACTGTTTATAATGTCAACATTAATAACAAAAGGAGCATTGTTAATAAGCGCTATTATCGCCACTTTCAGCGCAAACGCCCAACAATCGGTGCTGGACGGCTACGTTCAGGAAGCCTTTCAATCCAACAAAGGACTGAAAGACCAATACATTCAGCTCGACAAATCGCTGTATGCACTCAAGGAAGCGAAAACCCTCTTTAGTCCGGATGTATCCCTGCTCAGCAGCTACGTGAAATCAGGCGGCGGCAGAACGATAGACCTGCCACTGGGCGACATGATGAACCCGGTGTACTCCACCCTGAACCAGCTAACGAACAGTCACAACTTCTCAACGCTTAGCAACGAAAAATTTCAGCTGAACCCCGACAACTTCCTGGACACAAAACTCCGCACCAGCATGCCACTGATCAACGCGGAAATATATTACAACCAGCAGATCAAACAGGAACAACTCAGTCAGCAACAAGCGGCAGTAAATGTGTTCAAACGCCAGCTGGTACAAGATGTTAAAGCGGCCTACTTTCAATACTACCAGGCCTGCCAGGCCGTAGCCATCTACCACAGCGCCTTATCACTGATCAACGAAAACATCCGCATCAACGAAAGTCTGGTCCGCAACGGCGTACGTAACAACACCGCCCTGTACCGCTCCCGCACAGAAAAAGAAAAAACAGAAGCCTCCATCAATGAGGCCACCAACACCAGGGAAAATGCAAAAGCTTATTTCAACTTCCTGCTGAACAAAAATTTGCAGGATAGCATTCAGCTCGACAGCAACCTGTTGGAAGTACCGGCAGCACAGGTGTACAGCGCGGATATCAATGGTCGTGAAGAACTGCAGCAATACAAACACGCCGTGAGCGCCTTGCAGCTCAACACCAAACTGCAACGCAGCTATCTCGTCCCCAAACTCAATACCTTCCTGGATCTCGGAACACAGGGCGCACCGGAGCGCTTTGATAATACCACCCGCTACTACTTCTTTGGAGTGAACCTGGAATGGAACATTTTCAATTTTCATAAAAGCCGCTACCGCATCAAACAGGCCGAAACCAGCATGCAGTCCGTATCCATGATGGCCTCACAAACAGAAGACCAGCTGCGGCTACAACTGCAACAGGCCCGTAACACCTATGGCACGGCTATACGTAATTACAGCAGCGCTAAAAGTCAACTCGACTTTGCCGAGCGTTACTACCGCGACCAGCTCAAAATTTATAAGGAAGGGCAACTACTGTACCTGGAACTGCTGGATGCACAAAACCAGCTGACACAGGCCAGACTGCAAACTTCTGTTACCCAGGCCGCCGTACAAACCGCCTTCGCCGGTGTAGAAAGAGCACAGGCATCTTACCCGATCAATAACAACAAATAATAAATCGAACTCCCATGAAACAATTTCCCATCGCTATAGCTTTATCCGCACTGCTGGCCGCCTGTGGCAGCAAACAAGTGACCACGCAGCAGGACAGCACCAACATCATCCCGGTGAAAACAATGGCCCTGCAACAACACGGAGGAACGCAAACCATTCACGCTTCCGGGCAGTTCACCACAGACGATGAGGTATATCTCTCCTTTAAAACAGGTGGTATCATCAACAGCATCCTGGTGAAAGAAGGAGATCCCGTGCGCCGCGGACAACTACTGGCCACACTCAATCTCACAGAGGTAAATGCACAGGTGCAACAGGCCTCCCTCGCTTTTGAAAAAGCACAGCGCGATTATCAGCGGGCCAACAACCTGTATAAAGACAGTGTAGCCACACTGGAGCAGCTGCAAAACAGCAAAACCGCGCTGGACCTGGCACAGCAACAACTTGCATCTGCAAAATTCAATCTCTCCTACTCTGCCATACACGCCACACAGGATGGCTACGTACTGCATAAACTCGCCAATACCGGGCAGGTGATTAGTCCGGGTACACCCGTATTGCAAATCAACGGAGCACAAAACGCCCATTGGATACTACGTATAGGCGTAAGCGATGCCGAGTGGGCCAGCGTTAAAAAAGGCGACAAAGCCAGCATTGAAACAGAATCGGCAAAAGGCAATACACTACCGGCCACGGTTATACGTAAATCCGAAGGCGTAGACCCACAGAGCGGCACTTTCACCATTGATGTACAGCTCACCGGCGCCAAACCCACCGCCATAGCGGCAGGTATGTTTGGCAGATGCACCATACAAACAGCTGCCGCCGATACCTCCGGCCTCTGGCGCATACCCTACGCCGCCCTACTGGATGGCAACGGCAGCAGCGGATTTGTATTTGTCACCAACGATAACAAAACCGCACATAAAGTACCGGTAACAGTAGCCGGTATGGAAAAAGACCAGGTGCTTATCAGCGGCGGCATTGAAACAGCAGCTAAACTGATCATTTCCGGCAGCGCGTATCTCAAAGATCAATCACCCATCCGCATCATCCAATAATCCGACACATGAAAATCTCTAAATACGCCGTAAAAAATTATCAGTTCACGCTGGTGATATTCATCATGATCATAGTGCTTGGCATCAGCACCATCATGAATATGTCGCGCTCCGAAGACCCGGAAATGAAATCCCCGCAATTCTCTGTGGTAGTGATTTACCCCGGTACGAGCCCGAAAGACATGGAAGACCTGGTAGTAGACCCGCTGGAAAAAAACATCTACAGCCTGGAAAACATCAAACGCCTCCGCACCACTATCAACGATGGGGTGGCTATTTTGCAGGTAGATTACAAATACAGCTCGGACGTAGAACAGAAATACCAGGAGCTGGTGCGTGAGGTAAACAGCATGCGCAGCCAGTTGCCGGCAGATATCTTTAGTATAGAAGTAAAAAAACAGGAACCCTCAGACGTAAACATCCTGCAAACTGCCCTGATTTCAGAGAACGCCTCCCGCGATCAGCTGCGCTTTTATGCGGACAAGCTGCAGGAAAACCTGGAAAAAGTACCAGCGCTGAAGAACGTTAAAATTCATGGCTTACCGGATCAGCAGGTGCGCATAGAATTACAACTGGATAAAATGGCACAGCTGCACATCCCTGTGGACGCCGTGATGGGAGCCGTACAGAGCGAGATGGCCAACATACCCGGCGGCAGTATTGACGCCGGTGAAAAAAGCTTCAACATAAAAACCAGTGGTAACTACAATGACCTGAAAGAAATTGAAAACACCATTGTAGCCGCTGCCAACGGCAAAAATATCTTCCTGAAAGATATTTCCCGTGTATACTATGGCTTCGATGATGAAAAATATTTTGTGCGCTTAAACGGGCATCGCAGCGTGGTAGTTTCCGCCGCACAAAAAACCGGCGAGAACATCAGCAAAACTAAACTGGACTATGAACCGGTGATTGCTGCCTTCAAAAAAACACTGCCGGCCAATATTGATTTAGTCACTTACTTCAACCAGGCAGACGCCGTAAACTCCCGCCTGGCCGGACTTGGAAAGGATTTTCTGATAGCGATCCTGCTGGTAGCGATTACCTTGTTGCCACTGGGCCAGCGGCCAGCCATGATTGTGATGATTTCCATTCCGCTGTCCCTGAGCATTGGCATTGTGCTGCTGCAACTCTTTGGCTACAACCTGAATCAGCTCAGCATCGTAGGTTTGGTGGTGGCATTAGGACTGCTGGTTGATGACAGCATTGTGGTAATTGAAAATATTGAGCGCTGGATGCTGGAAGGACATAGTCGCATGGAAGCCACGCTGAAAGCCACTTCACAGATAGGGCTAGCTGTAGTTGGTTGCACCGCCGCGCTCATCATCGCTTTTATGCCGATCGTATTCATGCCGGAAGGCGCCGGCGATTTTATCCGCGGATTACCGCTGGCGGTGATTTTCAGCGTACTGGCTTCCATGGCGGTGTCGCTTACCATCATTCCATTTCTGGCAAGCAGGCTGTTAAAACAACATGCAAATCCGGAAGGCAATATTTTCATGCGTGCGCTGAAAAGGATGATCCATGGCAGTTATGCGCGACTGCTCGACAAAGCGCTGCATCGTCCGGTGCTAACGGTGATCGTATCACTGGTGATTTTTGCAGGGTCCATAGGTGTATTGCAGGTAGTAGGTTTCAGCCTGTTCCCTTCTTCTGAAAAACCGCAATTCCTGGTAAACGTAATAGCCCCGCCGCAAAGCAGTCTGGCCTACACCGACAGTATTGCACAACAGCTGGAAGGTGTGCTGAATAAGGAAAGCGCCGTGAAATATGTAGCCAGCAACATCGGAAAAGGTAACCCGCGAATTTATTACAATGAAGTTCCTGAGAATGAGCGCAGCGATTATGCCCAGCTGTTTGTGCAGCTGGACCCGCATACCAGTCCTGCCGCCAAGCTGGAACTGATCGAAAAGCTCCGCCATCAGTGGACACCTTTTGCAGGCGCTAAAATAGAAGTGAAAAACTTTGAACAAGGGCCACCGATGGCAGCACCGGTAGAGGTAAGAGTTTCCGGTGATAACCTGGACACCCTGCGTACACTTGCTGAGCAGGTAGAGAAGATGCTGGAAAAAACTAACGGCACCCTTTACATCAACAACCAGGTAACGCATCTGAAATCCGACATCCGGGTGAAGATCAACCGGGAAAAAGCGCAGCAGTTGGGCATTCCAACCGCGAGCATCGACAGAACCGTGCGATTGGCAGTAGCTGGTATTAACCTGGGGCGCTACAATGATAAGAACGATAATGACTACGATATTTTACTGACGAGAGAAAAAACGGGCAAGCCTACACTGGATGTGTTCCGGGACCTGTTTGTCAACAATAACCAGGGTGTGGCCATTCCACTGTCGCAGGTAGCCACACTGCAAATGGAAACCTCTCCCCTCGTGATCCGCCATCATGAAAAGAACAGGATGGTGGTGATCACGGCCTTTGTGAAAAAGGGTATGCTGGCTGATAAGGTAATCAATGACGTAATTGGCCAGATGGATAAAATGCGGCTGCCGGCGGGTTACAGCTATGAGATGGGTGGAGAAGTGGAGAGCCGAAAGGATTCCTTTGGGGGATTTCTGACGATTATCATAGTGACGGTATTCATGTTTGTGGCTGTGCTCATCCTGGAATTCAAAACCTTCAAAAGCACACTGATAGTGCTTTCCGTGATACCGCTGGGTATAGTGGGCGCAGCGTTGGGATTGTGGATTACCGGCAACTCCCTGTCGTTTGTAGCCATCATCGGGCTGATTGCTTTGGCTGGCATTGAGGTAAAGAATACGATCCTGCTGGTGGACTTTACCAACCAGCTGCGCAAACAGGGGCATAGTCTCGAGTCCGCGATACGTGAGGCCGGGGAGGTACGTTTTCTCCCTATTGTGCTCACCTCGTTAACAGCTATTGGCGGCCTGATTCCTATTGCGGTGAGCACCAATCCGCTGATTGCTCCGCTGGCGATTGTGCTGATAGGTGGTTTGATCAGTTCTACGTTGTTGTCGCGCATTGTGACGCCGGTGGTATACAAGCTGATTCCGCCTAAAATTGAAGTGGATACTGCTGCGAACAAACAGCAGGCGGCGCCAAGGATGATGGAATTGGAAGAAGTGTAAATAATTGGAAATTATCAGGGAATATGTACATTTACAGATAATTGGCACATCACCAAATTCCTTGAAAATTAGATCTTATGAAAAAAATCTTCCAGGCAGCTGCTGCCTTCCTGTTAGTGATCTGTGTGACTGCACAATCATCGCAGGCACAATTAAAAAGATTTAGCATTGGTCCGTTTGTAGAAGCCGGCTTCCCCACCGGAGATTTCAGCGAAACACATAAAACCGGCTATGGCATTGGCATTGGTGCCGATATTAAACTGGTAGCTGGTTTAACCGCCGTGGGTTCTGTGAGTTACTTTTACTTTGGAGGTAAATCCTTCAATGATGGTACCAGCAGCTTTGACTTTAGAGACTTAAAAGCTATTCCTATCCGTCTGGGATTGAGATATAACGTGTTCTCCATTCTGTACGCCAAGTTAGAAGGTGGTACCGTTCAATATGCAGGTGGTGATTACAATGGTATTGGTGGGCTGGTTGCGCCAGGCATTGGTATCCGTGTACTGGGCCTGGATGTGGAAGGAAAGTATGAAGCCTGGTTTAAAGATGCTACCAGAGGGTTCTGGGGGCTGAAAGCAGGTTATAATTTCTAGTATTCGTTTACGTTATACAAGGCGGCCGTTTCTGTCAGAAACGGCCGCTTTTATTTTTTGGGAGAGATATAAGTGCGCCAGGTGGTATTTACCAGTACAAGCGCTAATTTCAGAAGAGACGCCACCTGTAAGCTGTCCTGCTAATATACCGTTACTGACCAGGTCCTGTCAAACAACTGCCCCGGATGCAATGCATTCATCCCTTCTTTATCCGACAGCTGTCCGTTGGCATTTACAGCATCTGCAATCCCGCACCATGGCTCTATACAAACAAAGTCGGCATCTTTGGCTGACCAGATACCCATGTAGGGGAACCCGTCGAATTGCACGGTGAGGCCATATATCGTCAGGTCGCTTTTGATGGAGATTTTATTGGAGGCCAGGTTTTTAAACACCAGTGCATCTTCATAAAACAGCGGTTTATGGAGTGGCAGCTTATTGGTGTTTTGCAAAAACGGTACTGGTGTGGTTTCTATCTGGCCCCCTGCGGAGAGTGGCCATTTACCGGCGTTTTCCGGCTGGTTAAATTCCAGGTAGTAATCGGTAAAAGATGAACCCTCTGCCAGGGGCACGCGGAACGCCGGGTGGGCGCCTACGGAGAAATACATACTATCATCCCCGGTATTTTTTACGTGATAGGTAACGGAGAGGGTATTTTCTTCCAGCACATAGCGGATGCTGAAAATAAAATGAAAAGGGTAAACCTTTAGGGTGTCTTCATTGTCTATCAGAGAGAAGAGTACGCTATCGGGTCCTTGTTCGGTGACAACAAAGTTCATGTCTCTCGCGAACCCGTGCCTGCCTAGCGTGTATTCATTTCCGTTATACGTATATTTATTCCCCAGGAGTCCGCCTACGATGGGAAACAGCACAGGGCTTTTCTTTCCCCAGAAGTCGGGATTACCACTCCACATATATTCCAGGTTGGTATCATTGCGGAGGATGCTTTGAATTTCTGCTCCTTTTTCTGCGATACTTACCGTTAATTTTTCATTGGAAAGCCGAATCATGACACAGTTATTTAATGCTGAGCAACGAAGATAATCTGTAAATTGCAAACCGAAACAAGTGCAAAAAATAAAATAGTTAATATGGAATCATTAAAAGGTAAGAAAGCCCTCATCACCGGTGCAGGTAAAGGTATTGGCCGTGCTATTGCGGTAGCACTGGCGGCGGAAGGCGTGGATATTGCCCTGATGGGCCGTTCTGCAGGTCCGCTGGAAGAAGTAGCCGCGGAAGTACGCCAGCATGGCGTAAAAGCAGCGGTTGCCACCGGCGATGTTGCAAAAATTGCGGAAGTGAATGCAGCAGTGGCCAGTCTTACTGCTGAGCTGGGCGAAATCGATATCCTTGTGAACAATGCCGGCATTTCTACATTCGGCGGCTTTATGGACCTCACGCCTGAAAGGTGGGAAGAAATCATCCAGGTGAACCTCCTTGGGGCGTACTACGTAACCCGTGCGGTGCTGCCTTCTATGATCGACAGGAAAACCGGCGATATCATTAATATTTCTTCTACTGCAGGACAGAAAGGCGCTCCTGCCACCAGCGCATACAGTGCCTCCAAATTTGGACTGCTGGGCATGACGGAATCATTGATGCTGGAAGTGCGCAAGCATAATATCCGCGTGAGTGCTTTAACACCAAGCACCATTGCTACTGATATGGCAAAAGAGCTGAAACTGACGGATGGCAATCCGGAAAAGGTAATGCAGCCGGAGGACCTTGCAGAGATGGTAGTGGCGCAGCTGAAACTGAACAGAAGAGTACTATTGAAATCAGCTACACTGTTTTCTACCAACCCGTAACAGGCCGCCGTTGCCGGCACCACAAAAGTAAAAAACAAAGATTAATCAATCCCGTGCGCAGCCTCCTGTTTAGCGTTAACTGCATTGGGTAGTATGGACAGCATTCTCCAGACAATTACTATGCAAACAATGCCTGCTACCAAACCTGTTTGTAATGCAGGCAGATAGTTATTAGTGTTTGTATGAGTTTCCAGCACCGCATAAAAGATACCACCAATAACGCTAATGCCTAATGCCGATGCCGTTTGCTGAAATGTTGAAAATATTCCCGAGGCTGCGCCGGCATCTTTTTCATTAATATTGTTTAATACCACGTTTAGTAAAAAGGGTAAAACCAAGCCATTGCCCAGGCCATACAACGACAAAAACAGCATAGATATAAACGGCATGTCGTAGTCCCTGAAAAAGAAAATCTGCAAAAGAAATGAAAGTAATATAATACCCAGGCCAAGCTGTAAAACACGTTTGCCATACCTTGGCAGCAGTTTACCGGCAATCATGGATGATATCATGAACATGATAGCGTGAGGCACGAAATACATACCGCAGGTGACAGCATCCACTCCCAAACCACTTTGCAGGTAAACTGCCATCATTAGTAAGTACGCTGTATGAAACATAAAATGGAATAATACAGCCAATAACCCAACCCTGAAATCCATTACTTTAAAAAGTAACACATCGATGAGGGGATTTTGCCGGTTTGCTAATTTTCTTTTTTGAATGGCAACAAAATATATTAGCAGCAATACGGATGAAAGCAATAGCAAATAAAACCATGCAGGAAAACCACTTTCCCGGCCTTCCGTCAGTGCGTATATCAGGCATGCTAAACCAATCGTTAACACGAAACCGCCCTTATAATCAAACTTTATCCGTTGTAGTGTTGGTGTTTCAGCCAAATAAAAATGGATTGCCAACAGCGATAAAATCCCAACAGGAAGATTAATAAAAAATATCAGTCGCCAGCCAGCTATCACGAAATGGATCGCTGCCAGATATCCACCCAACACCTGTCCGATAATTGCTGCAATACTTAATGTAATGCCGTACCAGCCAATAGCAACCGCTCTTTCTTTACTATCAGTGAATAAAAGCTGAATGAGTGAAATAGATTGCGTTACCATAAATGCGGAGCTTACCCCCTGAAAAAACCGGGCTATATTTAATTGTGTGGCATTTTGACTTAAACCACAGCTGCAGGAGGTGATTGTGAACGCCAACATCCCCCAAAAGAAAACCTTCTTTTTACCGAGGAAATCACCCGCCCGTCCTCCTATCATAAGGAAGCAGGCACTGCCCAGCAAATAGGCTGCTATCACCAGCTGTATTTCTCCGTCAGTGGCGTGTAGATTGGTTTTTATGGTTGGTATGGCTATATTGATGATAAAGATATCAATGACATACAACAGGGGTGCGGTAAGTATCACCACAAGCGCCAGCCACTTATTATTCATTTGCTCCATAGTTCCATTTCTTTAGTTATGGAGCAAAAGTAGCCAGGCGTAATGCCGTCGGCAACCGAAAACTGAACAAGTATTTTTTCAGCCTCCCCTGGTGGATAATCCTTTGTTTTTTCTTTTGGGAGATATCAAACAAGGGGTAACCCGATCATTCGTTCCTGTTATAATTCCAGGTGGTGCGTCAACCATTTATTGATAAAAAACAGTACATCTTTACTATTCACTTCATTGTGCAGTTCATGGTAATCCCCCGGCCATTCCTTATAGGTAATCAGACTTTGCGGGGCTCTTTCCGCGAAGAGGCGGGAACCTTCCACGGCCGTGAGTTCATCGGCGCTACCGTGAATGAGCAGCGAAGGTACCTTCAGGTCTTTGGCATGGTGCAGGCACCAAAGGCCGTTTACGATCATATCGTTTGCCAGGCGGAGGCTCATCCTGTCGTGCCGCTGCGGATCAGCCCTGAACTTTTCCACCTGTGCAGTATCATGGGAAATTTTAGTGATATCCAGTCCCTGGCTGATGCGCAGGTTGGGCATTATTGTGGCGGCTATGCGCAGGAACGCCCTTAGCAGCGGGCCGGGGCGCCTGGCCACTATCAATGCCGGCGCTGAAATAACGGCGGCTTCAATATTAGGTTGCTTGCGCAGCAGGAATCCGGTGAGCATGCCCCCTCCCATACTATGGCCGTACATGACTACCGGTTTATCATACAGGTCCTGCACATGCCATAGGAAATCATAGAGATAGTCCATGGTGAAATTCAGGCCCCTTGTAGCCCCCCGGGCGCCATCGCTGCCACCGTGCCCGTAATGGTCAATCCCCGTGACGGCATAGCCTTTATCGGCAAAATAGGTAGCCACGGCGTCGTAGCGACCTATATGCTCCCCGATACCATGTATAATAATCATCACATGGCTGTACTGTTCGGGTATCCATTGTAATCCGTGAAAGCGGGTATTGCGGGCTGTCCAGTAGAATTCGTTGCCTGTCATGCAAATGAATTTTCTTTTGAGAGATAACAGTTATGGCGTAAAACGAAGATAAACAATATCTTTAAGCCCAAAATCTGCAATACAACCAAACATGAGTAAAGAGAATACGGGCTCACCGGTGTATAGTATTCCGTTGCGCTTCCGGAAAATGGAGAACCTGCACATAGTTTTCTGGCTATTGAAAGATATCGGCTGGTGCATGGTATGGAAGCCGCTGGGGATAGCCATGATTTTTCCTACGCTGATTATTTCCATCATCATTGCCTGGCGCACCCGACAATATATGGCAGAGCTGACGCACAACCTGGCCATCACGCTGTGGATCAGCGCCAACTCCTACTGGATGATCAGCGAGTTTCTGCATTTCGATGAAAAGATTGTTTTCGGGGCGGTAACGTTTAAGCACCTGGCCATGGTACCATTTACACTGGGCGTGCTGGTGCTGGCATTTTATTACCTGTATTATCAGCCTACCCATAAAGAGGAGGACGAGGAGATTGTAGAAGGTTAGCATTTACATCTCCCTGAAAAAAATAAAAAGGACGCCACACGGCGTCCTTTTTTGTGGTCGGATTACACGGCATCCGATAAGGAGGTAAAAGTAAAGTCGCGTATTTTCATGGGTGGAATCATTGCTTCCTGGTTACTTTCGCCGCTGATCGTACGTTCACTGATGCCAAGTTCTTCGAGGTTATTGAGCATGATGACCGGACTTTCATTGAATCTGAAATTTTTCACAGGGTATTTGATTTCACCGTTTTCGATGTAGAAAGTTCCGTCGCGGGTAAGGCCGGTCAGCAGGATCGTTTGCGGATCTACTTCGCGGATGTACCAGAGGCGGGTCACCAGGATGCCTTTCTCTGTTTCTTTGATCAGCTGATCGAGCGTTTTGGTACCTCCCACCATGATGGCTCCATCGGGGCCAGGCACTGCTTTAGTTTTCTGTTTTTCGGCCCAATACCTGGAATAAAACACATTTTTCATGACGCCATTTTCTATCCAGGTAGTTTTTTCCATGGGTCTGCCATCATTACTATAGGGAGATGTAGGCAGTTCCGGATGCCAGGGGTCCGAGTAAATCGTCACCCTGTCGTCTACCAGTTTTTCCCCTACTTTGGTTTTACCTCCCGGCTTGCTGAGAAAGCTGCGGCCTTCGTCGGCGCTGCGAGCGTCCATGTTGAAGAACATGTTTTCCAGCAGCACTATGCCGGCAGCAGGTTCCAGGATCACGGTATATTTACCGGGTTCCAGGGCTTTGGCATTTTTGGAGCCGAGGGCTTTTTTGGCGGCGATGGTGGTGCCGGCGCCGGTATCGAGCTTGCGGACATCATTCACCCCTTTGGAAATATAGCCGGAGCCTGTACCGTCTTCACTGCGCAGCGTGGCTGTAAAGCGCACGTTGGTGCTGGTATGATAGGCAAACAGGCCTTTGGAGTTCATCATGGCGCTATAGGCCGCGGTATTTTCCAGGAACCCTGCTGCTACCAGTCCGTTTTTGCGGGCAACGTCCAGTGAGGCGGCTACCATGTCAGCACGCTTTTTAGGGTCTACAGCGGCCGTTTCTTCCACAAAGGAAGGTGTTTCAGGGCCATACTGCTGCGGCTCCAAAAAAGGCATGAATTCGGGGTTTTCCGGGGCCAGCCTTGCCAGCTCCTCGGAGCGCCTTACTACCTTTTCCAGGGAGGCATCGTCGAACTCATTGATGGTGGCTACGCCCAGGCGTTTACCAAAGGCGGAAGATACGACCAGCTGGCTCAGACTATTCCCGCCGCTGGTAGATACGGCATTGCGGGCGTAGCGTACGTTGCCGCTATTGCTGCCGAATATATTTACTTCGCATTGATCAGCTTTTGAAAAAGCAAGTACTTTTTTCAGTAACTGTTGCGCATCTTCTTTTGTAAGGATAGGCATAGTTAAATTTTTCTTGCTGTGTTAATAACGTTTACTCCATTAAAACGGGTGGTGGCGGAGCCGTGACTCACGGCGCTCACCTGCTCCGGCTGGCCTTTGCCGTCGAAGAAGGAGCCACCGAGGCGGTAATCTCTTTCATCGGCAATGGCTTTGCAGGAATTCCAGAACTCCTGTGTATTGCTCTGGTAGGCTACATCCTTGAGCATACCTACGATCTCACCATTTTTAATTTCGTAAAATAACTGACCTCCAAACTGGAAGTTGTATCGTTGCTGATCAATGGAGAAGGAACCATCTCCTACGATGAAGATGCCACGTTCTACATTTTTAATGATATCCTGTGGCGATAACCGTTGCTTACCTGGCTGCAGGCTCACGTTAGGCATACGCTGGAACTGCACATCGCTCCAGCTCTGGGAGTAGCAGCAGCCCTGTGAGTGATCGAGGCCGATCACATGCGCCTGATCGCGGATAGCCTGGTAGTTGACCAGCTTGCCTTCTTTAATGAGGTCCCACTCCTGTGTAGGCACGCCTTCGTCGTCGTAGCCTACGGCGCCGAGGGAACCGGGTTGTTTCTTATCTGCTTTGATGTTGACAATAGGGCTGCCGAAATTAAAATTCTTCGACTCCCATTTATCCAGCGTGAGGAAGCTGGTACCTGCGAAGTTAGCTTCGTAGCCCAGTACCCTGTCCAGTTCGGTAGGATGCCCTACGGATTCGTGGATGGTGAGCCAGAGGTGTGACGGGTCCAGCACCAGGTCGTATTTGCCCGGCTCTACAGACTTGGCTTTCATTTTCTGTCCGAGCTGAGCGGCGCCCTGGCGGGCATCCTCGAGCATATCGTAACGGTTACGGTACAACGTAGTTACGCCATGAATTTTTTCTGCGTCGTTGGGCATGAGGTATTCATAGCCCATACCACGTGGGGCGCTGAGGGCACCGCGTCTTTCGAACTTGCCGGTGGCGCTGTCGATTTTGGTGATATCGAAGGTAGGCCAGATGCGGTGTACGTCCTGGTCGATATAGGAGCCATCGGAGCTGGCGAAATACTTCTGCTCATTTACCAGGAAGAGGTAGGAGCCGATGTAGTTGGCGCCGCCTTTCAGCGCGGCATCGTTGACAGACAACAGGAGGTCAGCTTTTTCTTTGATCGGTACGTCGAAGGCATTGCGTTGGATAGGTGCTTTCCAGCTTACCTCCCCTACTCCTTTCTGTGGGGCCAGTTCTACCGGAGTGGTGATCAGCCGGGAGTTTTCTTTAGCGATAGCAACGGCCAGTGCGGCGGTGCGGGCGATGTTGTCGGGACTCAGGTCATCTGTACTGGCGAAGCCCCAGCAGCCGTTGGCCAGCACGCGGATGCCAATACCGAAAGATTCTGTGTTGACAACGTTCTGTACTTTGTCTTCCCGGGTGATAACAAACTGATTGAGGTAACGACCGATGCGTACATCCGTATAGGTGGCGCCTTTACTACGGGCGGCATCCAGTGCGATATCGGCCAGTACTTTCTTTTTGGCCACGTCTACTGTATGCCACGGCGTTTCAAGGGGGATCGCTTTACCAAGAACGGGGATCTGTGCTAAGATCCCCGCTCCGATCCCCATGCCGGTGAGATGTAGAAAATCTCTTCTTTTCATGGGTTACATTTTATGTGAATGACGAATTATTAAACTGCATCCGACAAAGAAGTGAAGGTAAAGTCACGCACCTTGATGGGTGGGATCATAAAACTCCTGTAGGATTCGATACTCACGCTACGCTGTGTTTTACCAAGTGCTTCCACGTTATTCAACATAATCACCGGACTCTCATTAAAACGAAGATTTTTCACCGGGTATTTGATTTCACCATTTTCGATATAGAAAGTTCCGTCGCGGGTAAGGCCGGTCAGCAGCAGTGTTTGGGCATCTACCATACGGATATACCAGAGGCGTGAAATGAGGATACCTTTTTCTGTGGATTTTATCAGCTCTTCCAGCGAGGCATCGCCGCCTTCCATGATGATGTTGGACGGCATCGGTACCGGCTGTACGCCTTTTTTCTGTGCCCAGAACGGGGAGTAGGCCAGGTTCTTCACCACGCCCTTATCGATCCAGGTCGTTTTTTCCAATGGCAAGCCATCCCTGTTCCAGGTAGGCCCTGGCAGATCAGGGTAGAACGGATCGGAATAGATGGTTACTTTTTCGTCCATAAGCTGTTCGCCGATGCGGTTACCACCACCGGGCCTGCTCATGAAGCTGCGGCCTTCATCGGCATTACGCGCATCCAGGCCACGGAACATATTTTCCAGCATATACGTAGCCGCGATCGGCTCCAGGATAACGGTATATTTTCCTGGCTCAATGGCTTTGGCTTCCGCGCTGCTGTTGGCTTTCATGGCTGCAATACGGGTAGCCTCGTGGGTATCCAGTTTACGGAAATCGTTGAATCCCCTGCCGGCAAAGCCTGAACCGGTACCGGCGCTGTTGCGCGTGGTGATGGTAAACACCACGTTGGTATCGGTATCGTAGGCAAACAGGCCTTTGGAGTTCATAATGGCGTTGAAGCCCGTCGTATTTTCGATAAAGCCGGCTGCTTCCAGGTTGGCATCTTTTGCTACGTTGATGCTTTTAGCCACGGCATCGGCGCGGTCGTCCGGTGTCATGTTGGCGGTAGCATCGACGTAACCGGGAGAGTCTTTAAACTCAGCAGGGCCGCGCAGCGGCATGTATTCCGGATTTTCCGGCGCCAGCTTCGCCAGCTCTTCGGCGCGTGCTACCACGCGTTTGAGGGCGTCATCGGTAAATTCGTTGATATTGGCGGTGCCGGAGCGTTTACCAAAACTGGAGGTAACGCTGAGGGTGAGGGTACTGATATCGCCGGCGGTGCTGATGGCGTTGCGGGCATAGCGGATGTTACCGCCTTCGGTGCCGCGCAAGCTCACCTCACATTCATCGGCCTTAGAGAAAGAAAGTACTTTCTGCAGGAGGGCTTTGGTTGCTTCTTTATTTAAAATTGCCATTGTTGTCGTTTAGATTTTGCGAGCAGTATTAATCACGTTTACACCGTTGAAGCGGGTAGTGGAACTACCGTGCGATACGGCATTGGACTGGCCGGGCTGACCTTTACCATCATTAAAGGCGCCGCCGAGGCGGTAGTCGCTCTTATCTGCGATAGCGGTGCAGCTGTTCCAGAACTCGCGGGTGTTGGCCTGGTAGGCTACATCTTTGAGCATACCGGTGATCTGACCGTTTTTCACCTCGTAGAAGGTTTGTCCACCAAACTGGAAGTTGTAGCGTTGCTGATCAATACTAAAGGAGCCATCGCCGATGATGTAGATGCCTTTCTCTACATTTTTGATCATATCGTTTACGCTCAGCGGTGTTTTGCCGGGCTGTAAGGATACGTTGGGCATACGCTGGAACTGCACGTCTGCCCAGCTTTGGGCATAGCAGCAGCCTTGCGAGTGATCGAGGCCGATGATATGTGCCTGATCGCGGATGGCCTGGTAGTTGACCAGTATACCGTCTTTGATGAGATCCCATTGTCCGCATTTCACTCCTTCATCATCATAGCCTACGGCGCCGAGGGAGCCGGGTTGCAGTTTATCTGCCACCACGTTTACGATTTTGCTGCCGAAATTGAAGTTGCCGGATTTCCATTTATCGAGGGTGAGGAAGCTGGTGCCGGCGTAGTTGGCTTCATAGCCCAACACGCGATCCAGCTCTGTGGGGTGAGCTACGGATTCGTGGATGGTGAGCCAGAGGTGGGAAGGGTCCAGTATCAGGTCGTACTTACCTGGTTGTACGGAGGTCGCTTTCAGCTTCTGTTCTACATCGCGGGTGGCGTTTTGCACATCTTCCAGCATATCATAGCGGCCACGGTAGCGTGTAACGATGCCGCCTACCTTATCTTCCGGGCGGGCTTTGAGGTATTCGTACCCCATACCTACCGGAGAGCTGAGTGATTTACGTGTTTCAAATTTGCCGCTGGCCCGGTCGATTTTTGTTACCGTGAAGGTGGGGAACAGGCGGTGGATGTCCTGGTCAATGTAGGATCCATCGGTGGAGGCGAAGTACTTCTGTTCGTTGATGGCCATGATGGCGGAGTTCACGAAGTTAGCACCACCTTTGAGGGCTGCATCGTTTACGGACAGGAGCAGGTCTACCTTATCTTTTACCGGCACGGTAAAGGTGTTGATTTCGATGGGCGTTTTCCAGTTCACCTCGCCATAACCTTTCTGTGGTGCGAGCCTTACCGGTTCTGCTTTTACGCGGCTGTTAGCTTTAGCTACGGCTACGGCGCGTTCGGCAGCTTTGGCTACTTCTTCGCGTGTAACGTTGTTGGTAGCGGCAAAGCCCCAGCAACCGTTGGCAATAACGCGGATGCCTACCCCAAACGATTCTGTATTGGCGATATTCTGGACACGTGTTTCGCGTGTCATCACTATCTGGTTGAGATAGCGGCCAATGCGGACGTCCGCGTAAGTGGCTCCTTTGGCTTTGGCGGCGTTAAGGGCCACATCTGCCAGGTCTTTCTTGATTTTCACGTCGATACCATCATTCAGAAACCGTGATGGATCAACAGGATTACCGAATGCAAAGTTCGGCAGAACGAGGGCGCCCAGTCCCATGGCAGAGAGCTGGATAAAGTCTTTACGTTTCAAGAGCAGTTCTGTTGATTTGGTTAGATTTAGATTCGTTGGTCGACAGGCTTGTACATAAGCACACACGGCACACCCGTGTGCTGTTTTCTCATAACTACAAAACCATCCTGATATTATCGGAAGCCTAAGCTAATTTTTTTTCCTTGTAATTTATAACCGTTGGTCACAATTTCTTTTCTGCCCACAAAAAAATACAGGACGCCAGCAGCGGCAGTATCCAGTACCAGCAGATCTTTGCCGGCACTGATTCCTGGCGGATTTCAGGGCTTTCCTCCCTTAATTCAGCCCAGTCGGTGGGTGCAAACACATAACCATGATAAGTTTCCGTACCCCACTGTAAGGTATGCCAGCCGCTTGCTGCCGGCCACCAGGTGGCGGTAAAGTGATCGTCCTGGAGAGCATCCTGTGCAAGCGGTAATCGCACCTGCCTTGCCAGTACAAAGCTGTCAGGTTGCTTTCCGGTATTTTTCAGGGAGATGGTAATCTGATCGTTGATGGTGGCAAAGAAAGGCTGTAGTTCCACGGCTGACTTAGCACCCGTGTTTCCGGCTGCTGCGCTCAGTACGGTTGTCCAATAATGGCCGTAGGCGGTGGTATCGCCCTGCAGCTTCCAGGCAAAGGTATTACTGCTACCCAGTTGCAGCAGCCGGCCCATACCCTGTGTGGTAATCGTCACGGCAGGTTTGCCGGTACTGTCTTTCAGCAGCACGGCACCGCTAAGGGAGGCCTGCGTACTGTCGGCCAGGTACACCAGGCCCTTATCACTGCTTCGAATGGCGGCTTGCAATAAATTTTTCTCTGAAGCGGTGAGCGCTGTGGGTTCCGCCATGATCACATCAAACTGCTCCAGCAGTTTGTTATTGATCGCATCCAGGGACACGGGGTTCATGTTATTAAACCGGGTTACGTACTTGCTGGTAGCTACGCGACTCCTCATGGCCACCGGCATACCCTGTGTGGCCAGCCAGTCCGCCAGGAAGCGGTTTTCAAAGGCAGGGCTGCCGGATATAAATAGTACGGCTATACGTTTTTCCGACAGCACTTCTACCGGCAACGGATATACGATAGTATCCCTGTTATTGACGGCGAACACCTGCAGCACTCCTGTTCCTAAAAACGGTGGTACTGTTTGTAAGCTGACGGTGGTATCATGGCCGGCGGCCACCGTGGTGCTGTCGAGGGTTATACCGGCATATCCCAGGTATAATCGTGTATTCGTACCCGTGGTATTATGATACTTTCCCTGGAAACGCAGCGGCGCCAGGTACGGCAATGTCTTCTCCCAATACCCACTGGCAAACACCGGTTTAGCAGGGGTAAGCAGGGTATCTTTTTTATTTTGGGGAGATGCCGGTGCTGCTGTTTGATGATGAACACCTAGCTTTACCAGGCTCACGACCGCCAGGGTGGTTGCCAGGAGTCGCGCTACCAGCAATCGTTTGCTGGCACGCTTATATTCCTGCCACAGCAACACGGCCAGCAGCAGTACGCCGGCGCCGATATAGCCGTATGTCCATTGCTGCATCATTGACTACCGGTTTTTTTAAGATTTTTAAAATAGCTTTCTTCCAGCTTGCTCTGCGGCCGCACACCCGGCTGTGGCAAGGTGCGGGGCTGCAACAGGTGGTACATGCCCTGGCGTGCAGTGGTATAATCTGCCGTGGCGGCTTTTCCTTCCTGTATCTTGCGCAAGGCCTCCATGGCGCCCAGGTATTTACCGGGCTCCCGAGCGGCTGCCGTGGTCAGTCTGCCAAGCGATTGCCGTATTACCTCCGCTGCGCTGGCATCTGCCGAAGGCAAAAAAACCTGGTTATCCAATATGGAAAGGGCTGCCCGCAACACGGCGTCAGGATCATTATAGTCGAAGGCCTGCTTCATGATGGCCGGGCTGATCTTATCCTGTTCACCACTGAGGCGTTTCTCCGGCTTCAGCGGCGTGGTTTTAGTCCCTGTTTTGGCCACAAAGGCACGCGATTTCTGCTGCAAGTCCTTGAGCAGGCGCAGGGCCTTATACTCAAACGGCAAGGCCTCCTGCGGCCTATATAAGCGCAACTGCAGTTCTGCCTTCCACATTTCTGTTAGGGTAGCTTTCAGCTGCTTTTTAATTTCCGGATCAAAAAAGGTAGCATCTTCCGCGTTGTCGTGCTTATGGGCAAAGGCGTCCATGAGGCCTTCGGCATCGCCGAATGCGGGCTCTTTGCCATGATCGTGCTCATCGTGATCATCATGGTCATGCGCTCCTACACCGATATTGGTTTCGGATTCCTCCCCCAGAAACTTGCCGTAGCGCAGGCGCAGCAGCTTCTGATCGGTGCCCAGTTCGTTGCTGCGACTGTTAAACTTAGCGGTGCCCAGACTGTCCTTATCCCTGATCAGCGCTTCCGTTTCAATGATGATCTGGCGCTGGCTGCGGAAATATTCCGGCTTGATGTTGAGGGCCGTCACCATTCCGTCCATGCTAAACAGCGCTGCGGTATCCGGCAGCGTGACGATGAATACATCCGACAATGTTTGTTGATCCCTACTATCGGTAACGGCTATATGAAAATACAATTCATCCCCTGGCTTCATGCCCAGGGTGTTCAGAAGCAGTGTTTTAGTAGCGGCAGCTGAGGGAGGACGGGAATTAAAGGACTGGTCGAAATGGAAGTCCTGTTCCCGGAATTTCACCCCTTCCCCACTCCCACTGGCAATGGTGGCGGATATGTGTGCACTTTTGATGGCATAGTCGTCTGTTAGCCGTGCATCAATGCGCACTACAGGAGGGCGACCCAAATCAATGGTGGTATTGGGCTGCGGACTGTTTACTTTTACCAGCGGAGGATGGTCGGGGATCATTTGCAACTGGTAATAACCGGAAAGTAGGGTATCCAGTTGTACCTGGTAAAATCCCGGATGGTGGATACGCCGCTCTCCGGTCCACGAAGTACCGTCGGCAGAGGGTTTCAGGGATAGCACGGTACTGTCACTGAACAACAGGTGCACCTGGTTAATCCGTGTTTTGGTATGTAGCTCCCAGGAAACAGCTGCGCTGTCTTCTACCAAAAGATTAAACGTACTTTGTTTTCGTATAGCCTTACCCGTATAAGATGGAGGTATAACGGTGATGGATATACTTTTTACACCCGGTATTACTTTCTCCACCGGCTGCTTTATTACCTCCTTTTCAGGGCGGGCTATGCTTTCGCGGGAATATACGATGTAGCTCAGGCCGCCGGCGATCAGCCACATGATCAGGCTGTTCCATACAGGTTTATAAAAAGAGAGGGGCAGGTTTAGCAGTGCGAGTCGCGCTGAAATTTTTTGTACCTGCAGGGACTCCAGCAAATTCAGCTGTGCAGGATCTTTTAAAAACAGGCCTGCACTGTCTTCCAGCTCCGGAAACTGCTGATTGAGCCAGGTGGCCATTTCTGTTTTATCCGGCAGGTGCAGCAGAAAATTAACCAGGAAAACGAGCAGGTAGGCCACGCCGGCAAATATGCCGGACTTGCCCCAGAGGGCGCATCCCGTCATGGCTACGGCCATGGATTGTATCACGATGGCGGCTATACGTAGTATAATCCAGCGATTGCGCCAGGCGCTCAATATGTTATATCCCCGCTTCACCATATCCGTTTGTTTTAGGGGTTTTGAGAGCGAGGTATCTTTCCAGTGCGAATACAAGGAATATCAGTATCCAGCAGAGCTGTTGGAGGTCGGTAGTATCGTTTACAGGCATTTTGGTATTTGAAGCTACAGCTGCCGGGCCTGTTAACTGCGCGGCAGCTACGGCGCGGAGGTCGTGCCCGGCAGCAGGCGGCACTGGCAGCAGGGCATGCAGCAGTATTTCGGGAAACTGCCCGTTATCGGGCAAGCTGCACCATTCCCTGTTGACATGCGTATACAGCGTGTAGGCGTTATTGTTATAAGTAATCAGGGGATGGTGGTAGGTATCATAAAGTACCACGCTATCGCTGGTTTGCGCGGGTATATATTTGAAAATTCCCACTGAGCCGGCGGAAGCATTGGTACTAATCGGCTTACCGGTGGCATATTTCAGTACTTTCCCATTCGTGGTGGCTGGCAGCGCTGCGTCAGATAACCAGCAAATCCAGTCGTAGTTTTCTCCGGCTGGTTTAGTGGTGGTGATGGAGAGGTTGATGCCGGTAAACTGCTGAACAGTTTGCAGGGCGTATATGACGGCGTCCGCATCGGATTTATACTGATCGGTGTACACACAAATCTTTAGCGGGGCCATATTCGCAACAGGCACCTGTTGTCGGGTATAATAGGTGTATGCCGCACCGGAGTGACCGGTAATTGCCATGGCTGCGCCATTCGCAAGCGGGTACGTGTATGCATTCCAGTTATTAACGGTATCATTATCGGCGTATACTTTCCATTGCACCTGAAGATCCAGCTCCGGGCGCCGGCCATAGAAGCGGCGTTGCTGGCTGCCGCTGTAAACATACAGCGGAAAACCAGCCGGCAGTTGAGCTTCCAGGGTTTTTAGCAGTTGCCAGTAGCCCAAAGTGGTAGTATCACCTGATGGCAGGTGATTGACATGGATACGGTTAAAGGCGGCATCAAAGCGGTGCAGCTGGCAACCGGATTCCAACAGGGAATCAATTTCGGATTTGAAATGCGGGTAGGCGCCGTCTTCCAGGATAATCCAGCCGCGCTGCCCACGGGTGAGCGTGCGCTGCCACACCGGGTGCGACAACAATACAGCCAGCAGCCCTATCAGCAGGCAGCGAAGCAGCAACAGCAACCAGTCGGAAATGCGCACACTTCGTGCATGCCTTACCGTAGCTGTTTTCAGCAGCTGAATACTGCCTATTTTCAGAATTTTTCCCGGCTTGCGGTTCCATAGGTGTATCAACACCGGCGCAATGATGGCGGCACTTAAAAATAACCATATGGGTTGAAGCAGTTGCAGCAAAGCTATCGTCGTATTTTACTGTAGTGGAGGAGGAAATCGCGCAGCGCCATATCCATAGGCGACTGCAGACTCAACATCCTGTAATGAATATTTTTTTCCAGGAGGTGGCGACGGACATTGTTCGTAAACGCTTGCCAGGCTTGTGCGAAGCGGGTGGCATCCACGCTACCGTCCAGCTGCAGCACCTCTCCTGTTTCCAGGTCTTCCACGGCCTGGAAGCCATTGAACTGTGCGGCTTGCTCCTGTTCTCCTGCCAGGTGAAAAGCGATGACTTCATGGCCCATGGCGGCGAAGGCATCGAGGAGTCGCATTATTTCAGCGTTGTGCTCGTAGAAATCAGTGATGAACACAATCAGTCTTCGTTTATGCGGCCCCGTAGTAAAGCTGGTGCTACTGGCCTGTTCTGGCAGGCGGCCACCGGCCTGGAGTTGTTCCAGCTGGTAATAGAACCGGGCCATGTGACTGGCTTCACGGCGGGCGGCCAGCGTGGTGATATCACCGTTGCTGATGGCGGCAAGGCCGGTAGCATCGCCCTGCAGGTGTGATAAATAGCCGAGTGAGGCAGCCAGGTAGCGGGCATAATCAATTTTTGAAATACCCCCTTCTGTGTGCTGCATGGAGTTGCTGGCGTCTATCACTACCTGGATGTCGATACTGGTTTCGATTTCCGATTGCCGCACATAATATCTGTCGGACCGTGCGTACATTTTCCAGTCGAGCCAGCGCAGATCGTCACTAGGCTGATAGCTGCGGTACTGGCTGAACTCCAGGCCCACTCCCTTCATCCTGCTGGCATGCATGCCGGTCAGGAAACCGTCTACCACTGTTCTGGCAGCCAGTTGAATATCCCTGATGGCGAGGATGGTAGCGGGTGAAAGCAGTTTACTCATGTTATCAGGCTATGCTGGTGGCGGTTCTGGTAATATTTTTCAGTAAGATGCTAGTGACATCGTCTGGCTGTACCCCTTCGGCTTCGGCTTTAAAGCTCATGAGCACGCGGTGGCGCAGTACTGGGAAGGCCATGGTGCGTATATCTTCCATGTTTACGGCGAAGCGGCCATGGAGCAGCGCATAGGCTTTGGCAGTGAGGATCAGGGCCTGCCCGGCCCGTGGTCCGGCGCCCCAGCGTACCAGTTCCTTTACGGCGTCGACGGTGGTGGTGAGCGGGCGGGTGGCGCGTACGAGGCGACTCACATACCCGATCAGTTCCGGATCGATGGCCACTTCTCTTACGAGTTGTTGTAGCTGAATGATTTCGGTGGCATTGAGGACGGGCTGTATATTGGCCTTGCCGGTACCGGTGGTTCCAGCGAGGATGGCCGTTTCTTCCTGCTCACCGGGGTATCCGATGCGGATATACAACAGGAAGCGGTCCAGCTGTGCTTCCGGCAGCGGATAGGTACCTGATTGTTCGATCGGGTTCTGGGTGGCTAATATAAAGAAGGGCCTGTCCAATGGATAGGTTTGCCCTGCATAGGTGACTTCAAATTCCTGCATGGCTTCCAGCAGGGCGGATTGTGTTTTGGGAGGTGTACGGTTGATCTCATCTGCCAGGATAATATTGGCGAAAAGCGGGCCTTTATTGAATTTAAAGAAGCGTTTGCCGGTAGCATGATCTTCCTCCAGCACTTCGGTGCCGATGATATCGGTGGGCATGAGGTCCGGCGTAAATTGAATACGGCGGAAAGGCAGGTCCAGCGCTTGCGCCAGGGTGCGCACCAGCAGTGTTTTTGCTAGTCCGGGTACTCCTTCGAGCAGGCAGTGTCCACCGGCGAGCATGGCCACCAGTACTTCGTCGAGCACTGTTTCCTGTCCAACTATTACCTTTTTTATTTCCTGGCGGAGCACAGGAAGCTTTTGCAGCAGTTGTTGCAACATATTCTCATTAAGCATCATACCATCGTTTAGCGAAGAAAATGGTTGTGTATAGGCACTAATGTAATAACAATCACCTTAAATTAATAACCGGTCATCAAGAAAATGAGCCGTTATCCTGTAAGAATAATTTTTTTCTCCCACAAAAAATGCATTTTGTATTATTACGCAAACGGCATTCATGAAGGGAAATACATTCACATTTGTAAGGCTACGGTATAAATCGGGCGATTGGGATACGGATCAGCGCATGCCATCCAACATCCTGAATTCACTGATTGAATACACGACTATTCCCGTGGCTATGCAGGAAAAAGTGATAGACCTCAGCAGTCCGGAATTGTTTCAATACCCTTTTTGTTACCTCAGCGGGCATAAGCTGGTGCAGTTCGACAAGCAGGAGGCGGCCAATTTTAAGCAGTATGTGCAAAACGGCGGCTTTGTGTTTGTGGATGACTGCAACCATGATATCGACGGGCTGTTTGCCCGTTCGTTTGAAAAAACGATAGCCAGCTTGTTCGGACCGTCGGCTTTACAGAAGATTCCTAATAGCCACGGTCTGTACCGCAGTTTCTTCACTTTTGAAAACGGCCCTCCCAATACCTCTTTTGAGCTCAATGGCTGGGGGGATGACCTGATACACGAATACCTCAAGGCGATCACCGTTAACGGCAGGATCGGGCTCTTATACAGCAATAAGGACTATGGGTGCGAGTGGGATTATGATTTCAGGAATAAGCGCTTTTTGGCGGAGGACAATACGAAGTTTGGGGTGAATATTATCGTGTATGCGATGCAGTGAGGAAGCTTTGCACTCAAATGGGCGTAAGGATTATGTTTTGCCTTTTTTGCTCGCAAAGCAGCATAAGCAGGTAAGCAGCAAAGGATTTTTGTTTTGTTTATTTAATGGGTGTTTGTCCAGGCCTCAGGCCTGGACAAACACCCATTCTGATTAAAAAGGGCCGCAGGCCCTTTTTAATCAGAAGATTATTTTACACCAAATTTATAAATAGTCGTTTGCGTATAAGTCTCCCCTGGTTTCAGGATCACATTCGGGAATGAAGCCTCATTCGGCGAATTTGGGAAATGCTGTGCTTCCAGGCACAGTGCCGCATGCTGCGGATATTTTCTGCCTTGTGCAGTATACTGTAAGGTACCATCCAGGAAGTTACCGGAATAGAACTGAATACCAGGCTCGGTGGTGGCTACTTCCATGTATCTGCCGGAAGCGGGATCGTAGAGGGTAGCGATCGTTTCGAGCTGACCGGCGTTCTTATCAAGCACCCAGTTATGATCGAAGCCTCCTTTAACGGCGGCGATATCCTGTCCTACTTTTTTAGGTGTGGTGAAATCCATTGGCGTGCCTTTTACCTCTGTCAGTTTACCGGTAGGAATGAGTTTATCATTCACAGGGGTGTATTTAGCTGCTTTGATTGACAGCTCATGGTTGAGGATGGTGCTGTCTTTACCGGCGGAGAGGTTAAAGTACGCGTGGTTGGTCAGGTTTACCGGTGTTGCTTTATCGGTAGTAGCCTTATAGTCGATGCGCAGGGCGTTGTCAGGCGTGAGGGTATACACCACGGTAGCGGTGAGGTTGCCCGGGTAGCCTTCTTCTCCGTCTTTACTGCTGTAGGTCAGCTGCAGTGCGGTGTCGCCCTGCTGGCTGCCGGTCCATACCACTTTATCAAAGCCTTTCAAACCACCATGCAGCGTGTTGCCGTGATCGTTAGCGGCGAGGGTATATTCTTTACCATCCAGGGTAAATTTAGCATTGGCGATGCGGTTGGCATAGCGGCCAATCAATGCACCGAAGTACGGCTGGCCTTTTTGCTGGTAGCCTGCCAGGGAGTCGTACGACAACACCACGTTACCGGACACACCTTGTTTATCCGGGGTGATGATATCGGTGACGGTACCACCGTAGTTCAGAATTTTCACTTCCATTCCATTGGCATTGCGGAGGGTATACTCCAATACCTCCTGTCCGTCGGATGTTCCGAATGGGCGCGCCTGTTGTGTTAACACCATAGTATCTTGTTTAGCTTTTTCTTCCTTGCTGCCGGTTGTATTGTTGTTACAGGCGGCGAACAGGCTGCCTGCCATAAAAAGAGTACATAAGGGTTTGTAAGTCAGTTCCATAACGTATTCTGGTTATTAAGTGTAAGAATAACAATTTCTAAATATCGTGATTAAACTTTGAAATGCAAACTGTACTATCCTGCTCCGTTTGTTAAACACTTGTTATGCAATAATGGGTGTGTCCGGTTGCAGATGCGCTCCCGTTGCCGATTTTTATGTATCTTTGCACTTTATGTTTACTACTTCTTCCATATCGGATATTGTGTTGTAAACAATCTGTTGTGCTGAATCAGATTGTTACTTCGTTATTCCCGGATCACTCCTCCCGGGATTAGTTACTGTGTATTTACAATTTTAACCTGCGTACCATGCTACATGCATTCGTATGCCTATACATGAAGAAATGTCTAACGAACACAATATCAATATTTCTATTTACGGATGGAATAACACCTTACATGAATTAAAACAAACATCTGCCTATCACGCCATGCTACATGGCCGGGTAACGGTGGTACACCGGACCTGCTACGAGGTAATTGCAGAAGACGGGCTGTTTCAATGTGAACTTACGGGAAACATGCTCTATGGGAAATCAGCGTCTGAACTGCCTTGTACGGGCGACTGGGTAACATTCCAGCCATTTGACGAGCATAAAGGCATCATCCTGGACATGCTGCCGCGGGAGCGAACGCTGTACCGCCGCAAAAGTGGTACGGTAGCGGATAAACAAGCCATCGCTGCTTATGTGGACAAGGCCTTTATTGTACAGGGGCTGGACGATAACTTCAACGTTCGCAGGGCGGAACGCTTTATGGTGCAGATACTGGAAGAAAATATCCAGCCGGTGCTGGTGCTCAACAAGGCCGATCTGCCGTTCGACAAGCAGCAGGTCCTCGCCGCGATTCAACACCTGAGCAACCAGATGCCGGTATTTTTTACCAGTACGCATCAGCCGGAAACTATCCTTGCATTAAAGGAAAGCATTTCGACTGGTGAAACGGTGGTATTCGTAGGCTCGTCCGGGGTAGGAAAAAGTTCACTGGTAAATGCGCTGTGTGGTGAGCAGTCGTTACTCACCTCACATATCAGTGAGTCCACCGGAAAGGGCCGGCATACTTCCACCCGCCGGGAAATGGTACTGATGGATGGTGCAGGCGTGCTGATCGACACACCTGGTGTCAGGGAGTTTGGTCTGGTACTGGACAATCCCGACGCGCTTGAACAGGCACTGGAAATTTCCGATTATGCGGATGCCTGCCGCTTCCGCGACTGTCAGCATATCAATGAGGCCGGATGCGCGGTGATCGCAGCAGTGCAGGAAGGCGCCTTAGACCAAAAAGTTTATGAGAGCTACCTGAAACTACGCCGTGAAGCCTGGCATTATACAGCTTCTAAACATGAAAAAAAGAAATGGGAAAGATCCTTTACGAAGATTGTAGAGGAAGCGAAAAAAATATCCAAACATTAAGGACAACGAGGCGGTATCATCACTTTTGATACCGCCTTTTTGTTAAGCAATTGTTATGCAGCAAGTGAAGCAGGTGCAGTAGTATTTTTAGTTTGATTTATTAAGGTAATATTGGAAAAAGTTGGAGAAAACCCTTTCCTGTGTTGCCCGACTCACAATATTCAACCATAAGCCTATTTGCACATGCCCATAACATCCAGATTGCTAATATTGACGGCTATGCTGGCGATGGTGTTGGCTACTACCGCACAAACGCCCTTCCCGCTCTATGGAAATGGCAAAGTTCCGAATGCGATTGCCAGCAACTCCGACATGGACACCTTACGGGGCAAGAGCTGGCTGACATCGGCAGACACCATCATCTTCCGGGCAAAAACTATCATGCCCACCCTTACCGTGTATGCACCAGCTTCAGGCAAGGCGACTGGCGCAGCGGTAATTGTTTGCTCCGGCGGCTCCTACCGTAATGTGGCCGACCGCGTAGAAGGCATCCCTGCCGCAGAAAAGCTCGCAGCAGCAGGTATCACTGCATTCCTGCTACACTACAGAGTGCCCCGTGCAGACCTGATGATCAACAAAGAAACCGGCCCCGTGCAGGACGCACAACGCGCCATTCAATACGTCAGAGAACATGCGGAACAATATCATATCAAAGTAGACCAGGTAGGCATCATGGGCTTTTCAGCAGGCGGACACCTCGTATCAACCGCAGGTACACATTTCAACAAAACATATATCGATAATCCCCGTAATACCAGTCTTCGACCTGACTTCATGGTGCTGGTATATCCCGTCATCAGCTTTGCTGACAGCCTTACACACGAACTATCGCGCCAAAACCTGATTGGCCCGGCCATCACCCGGGAAAAAATCACGGAATACTCCAATGAACTACAGGTAACACCAGCCACACCGCCAACGTTTATCGTACATGCTGTGGACGATCAAATTGTTAAAGTAGGCAACAGCCTCTGTTTCGTGGCAGCCATGGAGCAACAGCAGGTACCGGTAAAATTCTTTGTATATACCAAAGGTGGCCATGGCTTTGGTGTCAACAACAACACCGCTGCTATTCAGTGGATAGACCCCTGTATTTCATGGATCAAAGCCGCTACCTGGAGCGCTACGACACAAGCAAGCAATTACTCTTCGAAGTAGCGACGGACTTTGCGTGTAACTTTATCCGTGGCCGCAATACAAGGCCGCTCGATAAAATGCCAGGTCAGTGTGAAAATCGCAATCAGCAACACACTGGATAGCGTTACGATCAGCCAGTGCACCTTCGAAAGCCAGACTCCATACCACACCGGCAATTATAAACCTGGTACCGTCAATCCCGTTGATGGCAGGTTCCATAATTAACAGCCAACCTCCTATGTGCAGTAGCAGGGCGGATAACGGCTCCTTTAACCTCCAGTCAGATAATATCCCTACCATCACCAACAGTAGCAACAATAGAAAGCAATACAATGGCAAAATCCGCATACATCTTGATACATACAACTTCAACCAGTCAATTCCCTGCTGCTTTGCTGCAAATAATTTAGAAAAGAAGAGAAATGCTGTGATCATAAAAAACAAAGAAACGCTGGTAGGCCCGAAATGACTGAACACCCGCGATGGAGGAAAAGTCCAACCTCTCCCATGTAAAAAATAATACCAGATCACCGAATGATGGAGAAACACAAAAAATGCAAGATAGCCATGCAAACCGTCGATAGATTTATAACGGCCTTCCAACGGAGTAATGTACAACAGCTTACTAATTATTGTTATTACCACCAGTACAAGTAAAAATATCGGTATTACCGGGAACAGACTAACAGGGGATATATAGGTAAGGTATTAGGGTAGACGTCAGCGTTAGCAATATCTGAAATCTTACTGCAACCACCCTGACACCAATGAAAGCAACCCCGCCCGATCATTTGCAATTTGCCACCCTTATTATCATTTTGAAAATCCAACCAAACTCCGTCTTCGTAAATACCTTTCGAATAACCAGATGCAATAACCAATATAAGCGCTTCGATTCCTCCCTATCGTAAGCCATAGTGCCGTCCCTGCTTCATTTCACCTCCAGGAAATGCTGTGGCAGCCTATTATCCGCATTCATCTCTTTTCTTTAAACGTCCCGGACGGGATAATTATTCACCCCTAAACGCACATTTAATATGACAAGAAACGCGCTCTGTTACATCACTAACGAGACCGAGTACAGTTACAATCCACAAAACCTGAACCTCATGCATGGGAGAGCCCATACTTCTCCCCAGGATATTGCAGTAGGTGATTACAAGAAATTGTTGTTCGCCTTTTATAAGACGCCCAATGCAGCCCATGGTTCCACCGCCCACGTGCAATATCAGCTAAACGATGGCTCCATGTTATATTTAGCAATTAACTGCCCGTATGACGAAGCCGGCTCCGATGATGGCAGCGACTGCTTCTTCTATGCCGGTATTCAGAGTATTCCCAGCAAAGGCACTTTATACACTGTGGACTATTCTATTGACATTGATGGCAGCGGCATGAACCCTTCGAATCCTACGAAAGGGAATAGTGTGACTGCTTACCTCACCCTCAAACGTAAATCTTAATTCAAAAAACATTAACATGAGTTCAGCCAGAACAGCAAGTGTCACCATCATTGCTACCAACAGTACGAATGCGGGCGATATTACATTCAGTACCTTTAGTTTTCTGAAAGATGGTTCTTTATATCCCGATTCATTGCCGCCTGTAATTGTTCCGACATTAGCAGACGGTGATAAGGCCACGATTCTTCAGGTGTATTCACCCCCGTCATACGGTACACCAAATAAAGCAGACTGTAAAGGCACCGCTATTTTCAACCTCCCGACAGGTCCGCAGTTGACAATTACCTATAATCTCAGCGGCCTGAATGGAGGCCCTATGCCTTCTATCGTTCCAGGCCAGGGCTATTATGTAGAAGGGGCTACCACGCCAGTTGTTGATGGTTATAATTATACGTTTACCATTACCATCCGATCTAATTAATACGCCTCAAAAATTCAACATCCTATGAGAAAAACCACTATTAAATGTTGTTATCTGATGCTGCTGTTGTTAACCGGCATTCAGGTAGCGCAGGCTCAGTCTGCGCAACGGAAAACTACTAACAGCAAGCAGCTGGCTCCAGGTACACCATTTAATGGTGTGTTGCAGGGAAAGATGACTGTCAACGCCAACGGTGCAGCCACATACAGCATTTCTTTAACGCTGCCGCCTGGCAACCAGGGCGCAGCTCCTTCCCTGCAACTCTCATTTAACAGTCAGTCAGGCAACGGCCTGTTAGGTATGGGCTGGGGAATAACCGGCATTTCAGCTATCACGAGGTCGGGCGCCACTGTTCCGCAGGATGGTTTCCGCGGTGGTGTAAACTATGATACCAACGACCGGTTTTCATTAAGCGGTACAAGGCTCATGAATAATTCCGCACAAAGCGGTACCTACTTCACCCCGCGCAGCACTTATTTCACACAGCAGCAAAGCTGGAAAAAAGTGACTGCTCTTGGCACCGCCGGTCAAGGTCCCGAAGCCTTTATTGTACAACTTAAAAATGGCTCTACCGCCACCTTCGGCACAGGCTATGGCAGCCAGGTGGTGGCACAAGGGGCGGACTTCAACAGCGGCGCATTAAAAGGTACCATCAAAAAATGGATGGTACAGGAATATGTAAGCACCACCGGCAACAAAGTAAAATTTTCCTATTCCAAAACGCCCGCTAACATACAGGGACAGCCTATGACCGGATGCGCCAGCGATGGCACTTCCTACCCGGATGTGATATCCTACGGCAGCACATATACGAACGAGTCAAACCGGTTTGTAAAGTTCTACTACGAACCCCGCCCGGATACACTACTGTATTTTGCCGGTGGCGCCAACAGTGCCATCTCCGTTCGCCTCAAGGCTATCCGCACTTATATTGTAAAAGGCCAGGACACCGTACCTGTGAAAACATACTGGCTGACCTACGACAGTACTAACCCGGCACCCATCAGCCGCATCGCTGCTATCAATGAATACGGCACCTACGGTGGTGCAACGGCGCCGATTACACTACAATGGACCAACGGGCCTAACGGCTTTGTTCAGCAATCTGCCAGGTATGAAGGGCCCCCTACCAATACCGGCTATGAAGGCGATTTCAATGGCGATGGAAAAACAGATCTGCTCCCGCTGAACAGCGCCAGTATGGTGGAAGCCATTTACTATGCCAATGGCAGCGGATTTACCATGCAGAAACTACCAAGTCCTATTGATATTTCTGACCAATCGTACGTGGCCGATTATAATGGCGACGGCTTCCCTGACCTGATGGTCCTGAATGCAGGATTAGCCAATATCTATTTTTGTGATCCGCAAACCCATGTGCTCAGCGCAAAACCGGTTGTAACCAGGGACCTGAAATTTAATACCAACTGCTCCAATTGTATTTTCACTTCAGATATGAATGGTGATGGTATGGCCGATCTGCTGTCCATCATGGGTACTACCGCGTATGTATATTTATCCAATGGCAATGGTTTTAAGCCTGCACAAACCATCTCCAATATGCAGCTTGCCTCCGGAGAAATCTTCGTAGTGGATGTTAACGGAGATTCCCAGGCAGATCTGTATAGCGCAGATTCTAAAAGCGGCACCCTCTATCTCTCCAATTTTTCTCAATCCAATCAATTTGCCGCCCCTATTCCTATAGCAGGAATGAATATCAGCGCTGACCCAGGTAGCAACCTGGTGGCGGATTTCAATAACGATGGCCTTACCGACCTGCTCACTTTCAACGGACAGGCATATACGATGTATTTTTCCAATGGCAAAGGTTTCGCCGCCGGCCAACCATTATCTGGCATGAACCTCAACAGTACCACCAACTGGATCAGTGACTTTAACGGCGACGGCACCATGGATATCTATGCTTTCAATGGCACCCTGGCTACGGTATACTACAACTATTGTGGAAAATTCTATCCCCAGCCAACCAGGCCTCCAACGGTACAAACGGGTTATGCCTGGCTGGGTGACTTCAATGGCGACGGTGTGGCTGATATTTTTACTGCCAATAATAATACGATTTACTTTGGGGGTGATCAAAATTCAGGGACAGTACAAACCAGTAACCAGGTACCTGACCTGGTTACCAGTATTAACAATGGCATCAATGGCACCTATCAGTTTCAGCATACACCCATGACCAGCAGTGCTGTATACAGCCAAGGAGGTAACAATAATGCTCTTGTGGATGGACTGTATCTGCAAAACCGGTACAACTCAACTGTTTTATCTGCTACGCAGTCTTCCTTGTATCCATATGTGTCCACGCAGTCTTCCTCCTACCTGGTGCAACGTTATGTGCTGAGTGACGGCATGGGTAATAATTATCCCTATAACTTTAAATACAGTGGCTCACTCACTGACATGCAAGCATATGGGTGGCTGGGTTTCAGCCAGGTACAGGAAACAGACAGCAGCGCCGGTAATGTAACCACCAATACCTACTTACAGCAATTTCCATTTACCGGAAAAGTACAATCCTGTACTACCCAGGATTTAAAAGGGAATCTGTTGTCGCGCAACCGCAACCAGTATTACCAGCAGGCAGATACCTTTAATACCAATGCCATCTGTTACCAGGTGTTCAACGCAGCCAATCGTATAGATCATTATGACTACGGGCAATTCGCCTTTACCATTGGCACAAACTACGGCTACGACGATTTCGGCAATACTGTGCTCACGGAACAACTCAATGACACTGCAGAAAACCATCGTTTGCTTACGGAAGTAAGGTATATCAACGACAGTGTAACCTGGCATATCGGGTATAAACATGAACAAAGGATCGCTTCAGACACCACGCAGGCGGCCATTCTCCAGCAACAAACCTGGCAATATAACAACCAGCGTTCCTGGCTGCCAAACCAAAACAGCATGTGGCTGAACGCTAACAACACCTGGCTGAATAACCAATATGGTTATGATATATATGGGAACCAAATCATGACAGTAAATGCAGCTGGTGACACGAACCGGATTGTTGTAGATACCGCCTACCACTCCTTTCCGGCAAAAATGATCAGTCCGCCTAATCAATGGGGTAACCAACTTACCACGTTAATCAAAATTGATCCGGCTAACGGGCAAACTATTAGTACCACCGATGCCAATAATATTACATTCACAACACTTTGTGATCAGTTCGGGCGGGATAGTGTTTCACTCGGACCGGATAGTACCGGCAAACAGGTAGTATTGTCCAACTACGCCTACTTCACAAACCTGCCTGCTGGTTTTGTGCAACAGCGCGTAGTACGCAGTAACTGGGCAGGCACCCAATGGGACACTTCCTTTGTGGTGTATGATGGATTATCCCGTGAAGTCCAACGAAGCTGGCAAGGTATTAACCGCCAACAGGTGCTGCAGCAGAAAGCATATAACAGCAATAATCAACTGACCGTTTTCTCCCTTCCGTACTTCCCGTCGGATAGTGCGCAGGTCACCCGACTTTCCTATGATCCTTATCGCCGGCCTGTACAAATTTCCATTCCTGGCCCCGGTAATAGTACCATTAGTAACATCTTCAACTATTATAACAAAACCACCGCCATCACACTGGCAGCAAGCACTCCTGACTCTGCCACCATTTATCGGACGGTTGACTACTATGGTGGCAAACCCAAACCCACGCAGGCAACTGATGCAACAAAGCTCACCACCACTTATCAATATGACCCGCTTGGGCGTATCATTCAGGTAACAGATCCGGGGGGACTAACCAGTACCTATACTTACTTTTCTACCGGGGATCTTGCCAGTACTACCAACCCTGCAAGCGGCACCACGCAATATCTACGTAATTATACAAACAATAATTTTTTGGTAGTTCCTGCAAAAGGTGATACTATATTTTGTGAGATGGATGCACTTCAGCGGAGAATTGCTGTAGCCACCCACTATCAAAATACCAGTTACCAATATGACCTCAGTACGGTTAAAAATGGAATGACAAATCTCTGTAAGGTGGTAGACTCTCTGCTGCAAACCACACATACTTACAATTATGATGGCTACCATCGCCCAATCAGCACAAACATCCATACCGCTAACTATTCCTGTACGGAACAAAACTCCTACAATCCGGACGGCAGCATAGCCCTATTGATTTATCCGGATAGCAGTGTCGCTAACTACAGCTACTACAATAATGGGTATCTCCGTCAGGTCACGTTTGCGGAAGGACTGAATGCTACTCCTACCCCGTATCTTACCATTCCCCAGTACGATGCCTATGGCGATCAGCTACAGCTGATTTATGGTAACCAGGTACAACGGAATGCCACCTATTTGCCTTTTGGCAAGGTGCTAAACTATTCTATACTGTCTGGTGACACTACCCTCGCCAACAAAACATATAGCTGGACAAACCGCTACAATGTAGCATCTATAACGGATCACCTCGTGCCAGCCAACAGCGAAACTTACCAGTATGCACCAAATGGTCGCCTGATACAAGCATCTAATTCCCTGAGCAGCGCCAGTTATCAGTATAACCCCTCCGGAAATCTCACCCTGAAGGATAATATTACATACACCTACAATAATAACTATCAGGTGATAACCGGCACATTACAGGGACAGCAGGTGTACTCAGCCAGTTACGACAAAAATGGTAACTTATCCGGGCATACCATCAGCCTACAAGGCAATACCACGCCATTCACTTTCGGATACAACACATTTAATCAGCTGACAGCCATCCTTTCCGGCAGCGATACGCTAAGTGCTTTCGCTTATGATTATACCGGACAACGCACCTTTAAGAAAGACTTTAAATCCGGCAGCACCGAAATCTATGTATCACCAAACTACAATGTGATTAACAATAGCAAAGGTAGCCAAGGCATAAGATTCGTACAGATACCTGGGCAGCGGATAGCCTCAATATCCACCACCAAAGGGCCCAGCTACCTGCATGGCAATTTCATCAACTCCACCTTACTTACCACCAACACTACCGGCGCAGCCACCAGTAACATGAAATACACCCCTTATGGCACCTTGGATACCATAACTGGGTCAATCACCACTGATTACCTGTTTTCCGGGATGGAACTGGATGAAAATGGGCTGTATTATTTCAACGCCAGGTATTACAACCCCATCACAGGCAGGTTTATTACCGCAGATAATCAGTTAGGTGGTAAACCATATCAGTCGGACGTATATAACCGTTATGCCTATGCACTCAATAACCCCGTTAAGAATTATGATCCAAGCGGGCACTTTCTGATGGATGCCGAAATAATAGAGACATTTGAAGGCTCGGTGGAGCTAATGACACTCGTAGACATGGCGACGGCAATGGTAGCCCCGGAAGCAGTGCTGGCTGATGCCATAGAAGATGTATTAGCCACGTATATATCAGATGAAAGATTTGCCCGTATTGATGAACTGGCTGCCCTCGCCCAAGAGGAAGTAGGCCCACATTTTTGGGCTGCCTTAGGGGATGGACTCAAAGACCGAAGCCTGACACGTGCGGAGATAGTACCTATTTACAAATCATATCGTGATTACTATCAAGGAATGTCTGTAGAAGAGCGACTAAACATTGCCATAAGAAAACCCAAAGCTTCTATTTTTAGAGGTGTTAATGATGTGTATGGTTTTGATGCTTATGGCAACAGGATTTTCCAAAATACCGATCCAGAAGGTTTAAAGGACGAAAAGCTTGAACGTGATTCTTATCTGGAGATGGGTTGGGCAAGATGGGCGCAGACACCACAGCAAATAAACGAGGCTTTGAACAGTAGTGACGAAGATTTTAAGTTTACTATTTCTTTCAGAGACTTTCAGGTCAAAGTAGGAAGCAGCATAATATCGCACGCAGCCGTCGAAGGGGAAGGCGACCTAACGTATGGCGCAGGATACGTGAGCCTCAATCAGGACAACAACCTCGTGCTAAAAAATGTGACAGGTCATTACAGAGCTACGGGTGAATCATTACGCAACTCTGCATCCATCTGGATGCAGATGAGAAGGGCGGGAACAATCCAATTTAACAAGATTATTTACGCACCCTCAAACTTTTAAATAAATCGGGTGAGCATTTTTTTGCTCACCCGATTTAATATCATCCATTACTTCGCTCCAATCACCTTAATCCAGCTCACTCCCGGCGGCTTCGTAGTAGCCGGCAGCGTAATCCCGATCCAATCGAGCACACTGGCCGCCACATCCAAATTACATGGCCCAGGCGTAGTACCCATTACCAGGTTAAATGCATCCCAGCTGGGCCTGCCCGTTACGGTGAAATTCTTTTTGCTGGCACTGCGGTCATACAGTGTATTTCCCAACTCCTCATCTCCCGACCAGTTACCGATTACATTGGCTGCATATGGACTGGCAGGATTTACATCATACGATTTGGCGTTCGTAAGGATCACGTCATCCGGCAGCACCGTATTGTAGATATGCACATCAATCATGTACATATCGATTTCGTTGTTATCGTTGTAAATCACCGGGCGATAACCGATGACCAACGGCGCCAGCGATTCTATTTTCGGCTCTCCTTTTTTGATAGTGGTAGTAGCTTTGGCGGTACCATCTATATAGGCGCTTGCCGTATAGGTATGCCCGTTAGTAGCATCGTAGGTATGTTTCAGTGTAGCCGTAATCGCATGCCAGTTCCCATCGCTGATGCCTACACCAGGGCGTACCTCGTTGGCATTTTTACCGTCCTGGTAAGCAAACGCAATGTTGGTACCATCTCTGTAAAAGCCCCATCCGGCAATAGTGCCATCCAGTGAATCGATCTTACTGAGGAAAGGCGGATAGCTGTAGGTATAGTTGCCCCGTGGTCCTTTATTGAAACGTACTTTCGCTTCAATCGTCATCTCTTTATCACCCAGGTTATACAATCCGCCATCATTATTTTCAGCGCGAACGTAGTTACCGGCACCACCCAAATAACGTACGCCGGTGGAATGGAACCACGGACCATCCACACGACCCGGCGTGATTACCGGACTGTAGTAGATCGTCATGTTATCCCTTTCGTAGTGCGATGCACCACCCATCCGGTTGAGGAAGCCTCCAGTGGTATTTTGAATCACTACCAGCCACTCTTCTTTTGCAGTATCCTTTCTGGCCTGCAAAGCTTTCACCACTTCACCAATGCGGGCATCCACATCCATGATGGATTGGCGATATTCCGCATTATCCAGGAAGCCTGTTTTTTTGCCGGCAACAGCAGGTCCGTTGAAATTAACGATAACGATATCCGGATCTGCATTTGCTAATTCTTTTACCGCTTCCTCCGCCACACCTTTATCCCCTTTGGCAACATCTACATTCACGATTTTATCGGCCACGTTCATCGTGAAATAGTTGAGATCAGCCCATTGCGAGATACTGGTGATCTTAGCGCGGTTATTATCTTCCTTGATATAATACAAAAAGCTGTTGTAGTATTTAATCGGATCATGACTACCTTCCACTGAACGTGGAATAAGCGTGCTGTCTATCACCTTATGCGCCTGCACCGGGAACCCGGTCATCAGCGTGGACCAGGTAGCGCCGGCACTGTTGATGGTATCATTCATCCCGTTAAACGTATACGTACTTTTCGGCAGCAGGCCTGCAATCACCGGTGGCTTGTACGTATCCACCAGGTGAGCAATGGCGCCATCAACACCGATGATCAGCACTTTCCTTTCTTTCAGACTCGGATTACCGATCAGCTGTGCGGACGTATCCGTATCATAACGCACAGGGGCCACCGTTTCCCTTGTACAGGCGGTAAAACCGATCATTGCCGCAAACACACCCGCCACGCCGTATTTCATATAATTTGTCAATAATTTCTGCATAAGATACATTCGTTAAGAATGAAACAATCCGTTAAAAGAATTTGAGCCAGAGGCGACCACCAATTTCCCAGTCGGGATTCAGTTCGAGGTTGAGCCAGTAAGCAATCTGATAACACAGCTCCGTGTTGTTAGGCGGATTCTGTTTATCCGCATTACCGGAACAAGGCAGCACATAGTTCATAGCTTCCCAGGAGAACACACCGTTTACCTTAAAGTCCTTGCCCGCAGCTGCCGGCACGGCGTTTCTGATCACATTGCCTTTGCGTTCATTCATTGGCCACCAGCCGATGAGTTTAGAGAGATACGGGTGCTGATCCAATACATTCGTGCAGCTGAAAGCAGCGATGGTAGCAGCGGGAAGGGTATCTGCCCAAAACCGTACATCAGACATGTAAACAGTAACAGGCGTATTGATAGAACCCGGAATGAAGCCGATAGTAAGCGGCGCCGGACTATTCAGATTACCAAATTCCGTTATGGTGTTGGTACCGTTATACTTACCGTCTGTATAGGTGGAGCATACTCTTACGTTGTTGGCTTTGGTAGCAAACACACAAGTGAGGTGATGCCAGTTACCATCATTGATATCGGCACCTTTCGCCTGTATATTCTTAGTAGCACCAGTACCGGACAGGTTCACCTGCCAGTAGTTGCCTTCCTGGAAAAATGCCCATCCTACCTGACCTACTGCAAAGCTGGCGCGCTTGGATAAGAAAGCAGGATAAGTAGGGTTGCTCCCTTTAGGCGTCTTAATCTTACACTCCACTGTAAACTGATTCGCAGAAGCCGGTGCACCAATGTTGTACATCGAGGCATCATTCAGCACGGCATTCACCGTTTTCTCATTCTGCTCGTTGAACTTGATGCTGGCAGCAATAGTTTGCGGCTGATCAATCTGGTAGCGGAACAGATCCGGGCAATAGTACAGGGAAAAACTGTTCATCTCCGCATCGCTGTCGGAGCCATAGGATTTATCGATACCACCGTGGGTAGACTGCACAATCACCAGCCAGTTTTCATTCTGATAATCCGGGCGTTTGTTAATGGTCTTCAGCAGCTCACCAATATAGGCATCCACCTGGTTGATAGCAGCAGCATATTCCGGTATATAACTGTAGTAACCGAATTGCTTACCTGCCTTATTGATCCCGTTGAATTGCACAAACATCAGGTCCAGACTATCTTTCTGCAGGCGGTTCACCGCTGAATCCAGAACAGTTTTATCATCATCTTTAGTTGTTATTTTCACCGCAGCATCTGCCAGCAGGGTTTTGTTCACTGCCTCCCACGCCGTTACAGATATGGCTTTCAGCTCCCGCTTACCGGTTTTTTTGATGAGGCTCAGGAAAGGCGCATACCTGGCACCACTGGTGGACCTTGCCACCAGCGAGCTGTCGCGGATTTCATTTTTTGCGTAAGGTACGCCGGTGTATAAAGTGGCCAGCGAAGCGCCATCGGTAGTAACCGTATCGGCTTTAGTATCATAACTGTACGTGCTATGTGCCATCATTTGCGTAATAACCGGCGGCGCCACAGCTTTTACCTGTTTACCGGCCAGGCCGTCCACCACAATCACCAGCACTTTACTTTTATCGGTAAATTTTGGCTTGTCGGCCGTATCACCCGGCACCTCGCCTATTTTGGAGCAGGCCGTTGCCAGTATAGCTATGATAGCGGCACCTCCCAGGATATATTTCACTTTTTTCATGCTTTCTTTTTTAGGTAGATGTTAAACCAGCAGGATTAGCGGATATCGTTTAACCATATCTGTTCGGTCAGCAGCGGCAGCCCCAGGCCCATGACCTCTCCCCTCGCGGTGGGCGACACATTAATGCCCCAGTAGCGGAAGAACGGATAGAGATCTTTTTGGGCATACTTGCTGGCAGCCACGTAGAAGAAATCCTTTTTCACCACGTCGATATAAATTTCACGCTCGGTGTGGCGCGCCTCACGGCAGATGGAACCCATCATACCGTAACCGTATTTCTGGAACAGTTGCACAAATGGCGTCAGCCGCTGAAATACATCCGTTAGCGTTACAAAAGTTTTACCGGTACTGTCTTTTTTAGCGAAATCGAGCGACGGCTGCACGAAGTTTTGCTCCGCATCGTATATGCGTGGAGGTTTGGTACCAAAGCGGTTGGCGATCTTGAACACAAACAGGTTGTTGGAAGTTTCGGTGAGTGCATCCGCGCCGCCCCAGCTCCAGGTGTTGATCATCTGGTAGTTGTGCCCGATTTCGTGGCAAGGGCCCCAGCTGGCGCCGCGACTAATCACTGCGGTATCCAGGAAGTCGGCATGCCAGTCGAGATAAGCCATACAAGGATAGCCGCTATGGCCGCTACCTAAAGAGATCTGGATGTCCAGCACAAAGCGGTGCGGGGTACCAGGCGCCTGATCAATAGGATCGATCGGATTATCAGACAGGCCATACCAGTCGTTGTAATCTTTTTCAATCACGTCATCCCATTTTTTCATGACTGCTTCGGCGTTGAAGGTATTCAGCAGCCCCACCAATACCTTACGATACATCGTTATGATGAACCGCTTTCCGCGCAATTCCACCACCGGAACCTGCGATTTGCGAACGGCTTCTTTCCAATCAGCGTCGGTAGTTTCTCCCAAAACAAAATCCGGCGACTTACAAACATTACTGAAGGTAACGGTGACTTTTTTAGGAGCCGGCCCGGTAGGTATCAGGTAGATAGGACCGCCGTAGATATTGCGGATATAGTTTACACCCGGCAGCACCGTTTTACGGGTAACGATCACGCCTGCACGAAGCTGCGGCATTTTACCATTGATATTATCCGTATGGGCGCCCACCTGAACGGTCATACCCTCGGTACCTTGCGGCACCACGATCTTGATCAGCTCACCAGGGCCTGCGTAAAAACCGGTACTGAACCAGTTGCCCGGAGGTGACGCGATGCGCAGCTGCGGTGACACCAATTTATAGTTGAGATCAATGGTTACGGAAGTATCCATCAGGCGCGGTTCCACCACAGACACCAGGCCCGGGAACTTACGTGCATCCGTAAACCCGCTGCTGTCGATGCGCGACAAGCTGGTATCGATACCGCCTATGCCGGTAGTATCCTCTGCCAGTGGCTTATCGTAACCATTTTCATAATTATATTCCTTTGTACAGGCCATTAGCAGACTTCCCATCATCAGTACACCGGCCAAAGGTTTTATGTTGAATAATTTCATGTCGGTTATTTTAGTTGATAAAAGCACATTACTGGTTGATCTGCGGGAAATCGCGATAGGTAGCCGGCCATGTTTTACCGTCCAGCTTCCAGTCCAGGCTCACAGGCTGTTTCATCCAGTTGTAGATCACCATCGGTACGTCTACCGGGTTTGGAACATATCTTTCGAAATTAGGTATGGCCGGGTAGAGGTAACCGCTCGGATCTGCAAATTCATCCCAGGTGTAGGTGCCTACCAGGTTGTAGTTGCGTTTGTAGGGCGACTGATCCACGAACTGTTTGCCATTGCCTTCCATGCAGGACCAGTAGCCGATCAGCTTATTATAGTAAGGATGTGATTTGTTGATACTGGTTCTTTCTGCCCAAGTTTTAATCACTTCTTCCGGCAGTGCAGCCTCCCAGATACGCACATCTGTAATGTAGGCATTGAGCCAGGTGGTGCTGAATACTTCAGGGAAAGGACCAATGATGGTATTGACAGTGGAAGTGATGCTGGCAAATTTCGCATTGGCAATGGAGCCGCTTTTTACCAGCTTGCCATCTACATAAAAGGTGGTCATCAGGGAAGTGCCGCTTGGGCGTACCACACCGGTGAGTGCATGCCAGTTACCATCCGGATAGGTAGGATCAGATGGGAGCTCTGATTTCACCGTGCCATCTGCTACGTAAAACGCGAATTTCTCACCATTGCGGAAAAAGGCCCAGCCAGCGGTGGTACCTGATCTGGCAGATGTTTTACCAAAAAATGGCGGGTGGCCGTAACTGTAGTTACCGGAAGCATTTTTCAGCATTTTTATTTTGCATTCAAACGTCATTTCTTTTGTGGTGATATTGAATGCACCGGCATCATTGAGTTCAGCGCGATTAAAAGCACCGGCGGTTTTGGGATCTCCCTGCATGCGTACCGCTTTACCTTCATAGGCTACACGGATCTTTTCAGGTCTGGCGATAGGCGCTGCTACAAACCTTGGATTATAGAAGAAAGTAAAGCTGTTTACTTCCGGCATGCTGAATACGGTACCGTCGTCTTCTGCTGCGGGCAGCGTCCATTTACCGCCTTTATTGGAGGTAACGATCACCAGCCAGTCTTCCTTACCGTAATTTTTACGGGCGCGCAGGGCGCTCAGGAGTTTACCTACCTGCTGATCTGCTTTTTGAATGGCTGCCACGTATTCAGGAATGGATTCATCGTAGCCGTATTGCTTACCGGCTTCGTCCACATCGTTATATTCAGCGAAGATGATATCTGCTTCGTCTTTTGCCAATTCGGCAACGGTATTGGTGGTCACCTCTTCATCGGTGGCCAGTACCTTGTTTACGTCCATGCTATTGCCGATCAGTTGCTGGCTCAGGGCTGCGGAGGCACAGAAGGCTGCGCTGGACTGTATAAGACCGGCTTCTTTGAGGCGTTTGGTAAACACCGGGTAGTCGTTGAGGTTAGCGGTGGACAGATCCTCACTGGTGACACCGTTTTTAGCAGGCAGCACCCCTGTGAGCATAGCGGCCCAGTTGGCACCGTTGGTACCGGAAGCATCCGATACGCCCGCCCAGGTATATACGGCGCTGTCGCGCATGCCCCACAGCACGGCTGGCTGGAGCGAACGTACAGTATTTCCTCTCACCCCATCCAGTACAACAAACAGTACTTTTCGTTCTCCGGTAGTCAGTGCAGGATCATTTTTGTAATCGGTGCCGGACATCATATCGGATTTATCCTTGTTACAGGAAACCGTGGTGATGATAGCGGCCATTCCCAGCAATGAAATGATCTTTTTCATATGATTGAATGATTGTGGTGTTACAGATAATTATTTAGCCAGTACCAAACGGAACAGGTTACCAACAGTGGTGTTATCGAATGAAGGAATGAATCCGTAAATCAATACTGCTGTTTCACCTTCCGCAGAGGTAGTTTCCAACATACCTAACACCCCACCGTTTAAGTCGCCGGTGTTGTTATAGGCCGTAGCATAGGAGCCATCTGCATTCAGTATAACCAGCCCTCTTTTACTGCGGGTACCGTATTTTTCGAAGGAGCCGGTAATAACCACCATGCCGCTTTTCAGCTGCAGTGCATTGGACGGATAGCCGTTTACAAATACCTCCGTCTGGAAATTAGTTGCCGGAGAACCGTCTTCATTCAGCAACAGCACACCGTTGCAGGCCTGCCCGTTGAAGCTGGTAAACTTACCGGTGATAAGGAACTTGCGGGTAGTTTTATTAAACGTAATGGAATGAATATCTCCATTGGCACCGGCGCCCGCTTTGAAGGTATTGTCTACCTGTCCGTTTGCATCGAGGCGTATGATATTACCTGCGGCAACGCCATCAAAGCGCAGATATTTGCCTGCCAATACCAATTTCCCATCGTCCATCAGTACGGCATCCGAAACGTATCCATCGGCGCCCGGCAAACCTTCGTGGTTGGTCAGGTCGTAGTGGTAGGTGGAGTCCAGGTTACCTTCCAGGTCCATGGCTATTACGGTGTGTATTTTTCGTATATCCGTTACCTTGGCATTGCGGGTACTGGACTTATAGTAGACCTGCTGATAAAGGCTCATACTACCAAAAGCAATCACACGGCCATTATGCTCAAATATTCTGCTGGGCGAAGAGCTGGTGCCACCGTTGAAAGACGACACGGTATCTTTCGACAACGCCTCTGTCATATCCGGGAGTCCGGCATCCGGATCGTAGTTGTACTCTTCCGGGATAACGGTTTGTACAGTAGTATCTATTTTTCCGGAGATATTAATGCGTGCGAAATTGAAGAGGCCTTTTTTATAACCATAAGAGTTGAAAGGACCGGCTACAATGAAACGGCCGTCCTGCATTTCGGCGGCTGAATAGATGCTGCCATAGCGACCGGCAGCAGAGTCCGTACTCATATCGGCTACATACTGTCCATGCTTTTCGATTTTAGCGATGCCATTGAGCCAGTTGCCCTGACCGTTGCTGTTATATAAGCGGAAGTCGCCGGTGAGCAGGAAGCGGTTGTCGGAAGTAGGAATGATCTGGTAAATAATACCATCGGTACCGCTACCCGACTTAAAAGTATTATCCAGTTTAGCTTTACCGTTTACGCGAAACAGTGGTGCAGGAAATACCTGTGCGCCGATGGCGATCCATCCGGTGCCGGAGCTGGCGCTGGCCGGCACGGTGATGGTGAGCGTAGAATCGGTCACGTTGCTGATGACTGCTTCTTCTCCATTCTGAAAAAAGTGAATGGAATCTTTATACGCCAGCAGGCCTTTTACCTTATAGGTAATTTTTTCACCCGGACCACCGGAAACCGGGCTAGGCAGCGCTTCGCTGAACTTCACGCCCAACTGCGGTTTACCTCCGGCATAAGGATCAGGGAAGAATTTGTCATTATCTTTCTGGCAACCTGCTACCAGGCCGGCCGCCAGTGTGATGAACATTATTTTATTTCTCAGTGATACTGTCATGTTTGAAATTTGAAGGGTGACTACTTACCGGTGTAACCATAAAACAGGCAGCGATTGTAAAAATCAAACACCGAAAATCCGAAGTCGTGCGTGGCGGTGGCCAGTGCATGCACCACACCATTGGTGGGCTCAATATTCACCGATGCTACCGCTGAACTCATGAAGCCACCGGATTGCTGCGGTGTAGGCACATAGGACAGATACAGCTGCCTGTATCCCACGTATTTCGCGGAGCCCTCATCGTGGTATACCACCCCGATATGCATAATCACATCATCATAGGATTTCATGTACACACCCGGATAGGTGGTGAAAAATGCCCAGTCGACCTGTGGAAAATCATTCAGCTTATATTTCCCGCGGAAAATATATTTCCCCAGCATTTCCCGCCACAGTGCTGCCGGCACCTGTTCCAGCGTTTTGATAGTATCCTTTCCGGACTGGTACAAAAACGCGTTTGCTTCGTGAATGGTGCTGTCGATAGACATATCATTGGGTGCGAAGAATGTCACCTGTTCCTTACTCAGCACATCTTCCAGCTTGGCCAGTTTAATCACTTTCACCAATTTGGTAAAGTAGTCGCTGCGGGCTTCCAGGTACTGCATGATGGTGCCATCATATTGTCCTTTTGCCAGACCGGTATCCTGGTAATAATCCTTTTTGCAGGCACCCAACAGCATGATTACTGCTGCCACACCGATTACGATAAAGAAGTTATGTTTTTTCATTTTCAGCTGTGTTTAGGTTTAGCGCCAATATTCGTTGAGTGTCATTAATGGGTTATTACTGAGTGCACTTTCATCGATAGGCCATGTCCATGCGCCGCGCAGGAAGGCTGACTGGCTGATAGGTGCGGTGCAGTATTCTGAGTTCAGGATACGGTGCGTGCGTACCAGGTCGTAGTAGGCATGTCCTTCACCCATGAGCTCTTTGGCGCGCTCCCAGAAGATGGCATCTTTGAGGGCTTCACCGCCGGCACCCACGTACAACGGTGTTTCTGCCCTTGCGCGTATCAGGTTCATCAGGCGGATAGCTTCCGGCTCAGTAGCACTACCCAATTCCGCGTTGGCCTCTGCCGCGAGCAGAATAGCGTCTGACAAACGGAAAAAGATCAGGTTACCATCAAAAGCAATATTGCTACCTGCGTTAGCGGCAAACTTGCGGAACTCCACCAGGTTACCATTGGTATACAAGGTGTTTACATCAAACCAGAGGTCCCTTCTTTTATCGGCCACGCCCAGCGGATACATCTTCTTCATAGCTGCTGCTACAGGAGCTACATAGGCATAACCACTACCAGCCCCATGTTCCAGCACGTTATCGTTGAGGTACTGATAACCCAGGCCTCTTACTTCTCCATAGTTCACGTTCTGGGTAAATTCAAATAATCCTTCTTCACTACCGCCTCTGAAGAGCGTTTTAAATTCGGAAATCGTCAACAGGCGGTAGGCGCCGTTGTTTTTCTCCAGCAGCTCCTTGCCCAGGTCCACGGTAGCCTGGTAATACTTATCCTTGTTCACCTCATCAAAACCTGCATTCCACATGTTCATGTGCATCATCAGGTCCAGTGCGGCGCCACGGGTAGGCCTTACCGCTTTCATTTTGGTATTGGTATATGCCCAGGGCAGGTCATCTTTCACTGCTGCCAGGTCGGCAATGCAGGCGTTGAGCACATCCACAAATTTGGTACGGCCAATGATTTTATCGAAGTAAGGTTCATTGTAATAAGGCACGTCGCCGTATAAACGAACCATGATAAAATAGAGGAAGCAGCGCATCCATACGCCCTCTGCGCGATAACGGCGTTTATCCTCATCCGATAGTTCGGCTTTGGAAATATCCATCACGTTATCCTGCAGAATGCCGGCGGCCTGTATCACTTTGAAGTAGGGCGCCCATTTGCGGATTTCATCGAAATGGAAAAAGCCATTCCAATAGTCGTGCACGTTAAGCGTGCGCATATCGTTATACACGAGGTAATCGAAGTAATACCTGGTTCTCCACAGGCTCACTGATCGCGCTGTTTGGCGGTACACACCGCAACGGAATTCTGCTGCCAGGAAAAAGGAGTTGTTCAATAATATATCTGCTGTCTCCCCGTAAAGGTTATTGGTAAAACGCTCTACGTCATCTCTCGTTTTCCAGAAACTAGCACCGGACTCCTTCACAGGACTTTCCGCGTCCAGGAATTTTTTACAGCCCGACTGGCTGGTGCAGAGCAATACTGCCATTCCTATCCCGATTAGTAAACGCTTCATATATCTGGGTTTAATTGCTTGATTCGTTAAGGTTAAGTTTAGAACTGTACGTTAAGACCTACGGTCACTGTTTTACGTACCGGGTAGCCATCTTTCTGGTCGCGGCCCAGGGCAGATACTGCTTCCGGGTTAGGACCACTGTATTTGGAGAAGATGAACGGATTGGTAACAGTTAAATAGGATCTGCAGGAGGTTACTCCCCAACGGATCGTTCTGTCGCGCGGGATGGTGTATGACAGCGTGATGGTCTGTATTTTGAAATAAGAACCATCTTCTTCAAACAGTGTCTGGTCTACCCGATAAGGGCGCACCTGTCCCTGGCGTACATAGTCAAACGGATTCGGGTATTTGGCTATATCTCCGTTTTTGCTCCAGTAGTTATAATCATCCAATGGTACCAGCGCCACTTTGCTGTTGGTAGGATCGGCATATCCTTCAAAGCGATATTGCACCGCGTTATTCAGGATAGTTCTGATAGCTGTATAGCTGGCGGTCACGTTCATGGACCAGGCGCCATAAGTCAGGAAAGAAGTGATACCACCGGTAATCAGCGGCTGGCTATTTCCTGCGTAGATATAATCCAGTTCATCGATGATGTAATCCCCGTTGAGATCTGTCCATACCGGATCACCCGGGCGACCCAGCATCAGCTGATCACCTTTGTAATTCAATACCATGATAGGGCGGCCGGTGGCAGGATCTACCTGTACATTGGCCATAGTAGAGTAAGCGCCACGGGTGTTGAGCAATACGTTGGTGAATACGTTACGGCCTACACGGCGGAGCAAGCTTTGTCTGTTTGTACTATCATAATCCATCAGTTCTCTGGCACCATTAGGGAGATATCGTACATAGTCCTTGTTGATGGCACCGTTAAAACTCACTGTCCACTGAAGTTTGCTGGTTTTAGGAAGCGGGCGGTAGGTGAAGTCCCATTCGTAACCGATGTCCATCATACCGGCATCATCGCTCCATGTTTTCTCGAAGCCGCTGGTGTTAGGCAGGTCAATGCGGATAAGGCTGTTATCCACATATTTCAGGTAGGCATCCATCATGATGTTCAGCTTACCGTTCCACAAACCGATGTCGATACCGGTATTGTATTGCGTGGTAGATAATGCGCGCAGGTGGTTATTAGGCAACAGGCCATAGTCGATACCACTCATCGGCTTATCGTTATAGCGGCCACCGTTGCGGTCATCGTAGGTACCGTATGCGTAGAAGATGTTACCCTGCGGCACTACGTTACGGCCCCAGGTGAAACGGATATCCGCGTAGTCGAGCCAGGTTTTATCCTTGAAGTAGTTTTCCCTGTTGATGTTCCATTTCAGCCCAAAGGAAGGGTTGTTGGAGTAAGGCGTTTTACGACCCAGTTTTGAAGATGCATCTCTACGGAAGGAAACATCCACGATGTACTTGTTCATGAAGCTGTAGGTAGCACTACCGGCCAGTCCCATGTCGCGTTCGTCCGTAGCATTGTCCAGCACACCACCGCTGCTGAAGCTGGCAGATGATCCCAGCGGGCCTTTCAGCTCATCGCTGGCAGTACCGCGCAGGCGTAGCTTGCTGGCCTGGGAGCCTGATTTTCTTAACTCATTGAAGAAGTAAAAACTCAGGTTATGCTTTTCGTTGATAGTTTTGAAATAGTTCAAACCACTGCGGCTGTACAAGGTATGACGGCGGCCATTATACGCCGTTACCTCATCAAAGTTGTTGTTGATGGCAGCAGGGATGAAGTTATCTTCAGTTTCACCGGTGTAGTTGTAGCTGAAGTTGCTGGTGGCATGCAGACCGTTGAGTATTTCATAATCCACATCCACACTGCTGAGGATATTGGCAGTTTTGTTGATGTTATCATTACGCAATGCCGCTACCGCATTGGCAGATGCAGAGTAGAATGCCGGCGCCGGCAACAGCGACGACTGGTTACCTGCCTTACCTACATCCGACTGCGTGATACCGTTACCGCTACCCTTGCTGTTTTGCCCCATGGCAGCCTGTATAGAAGCATATACTTTCAGGCGGTTGGTTGGGCGGTACTGCATGTTGGTGTTCATGTTATAGCGGTTAAAATCTGTATTTTTCAGGATACCGCTTTCCTTGTAGTAGCCGAGGTTCACTTTATAGTTAAAGCGATCGTCACCACCGGAAACACTCATGTTATGGGTAGTATTGTAGGTGTATTTGTAGAACAGGCCCTGCCAGTCGGTAGAGTTGTTATAATAAGGATTCAGGGAATCAGCCAGGAAGGGAGTGCCGTTGATCAGCTCCTTTGCCCATGATAGTGTATCCGTATAGTTTAGTATCTGATTGATGCGCATGCGGCGCTCTTCGTTACCACCAATTACTTTACGCAAGGTTGGCGGGATGCTCACGAAAAAGTTGCCCGTGTAGGATACGATCGGCACTTTGGACTTTCCTCTTTTGGTGTTGATGATCATTACACCGTAGGCACCTCTGGAGCCGTACAAAGCAGTAGCCTGGGCATCTTTAAGGATTTGCACGCTTTCGATATCTTCCTGGGGAATCAGGGAGAGGGGGTTCAAACCCGGACCTGCCTGGTTGAAGCCATATTCGAAATTGGTGTTGGGATCTACCGGTACCCCGTCGATCACGAACAGCGGGGAGGTAGGTGTGAGGAAAGCGTTATCGCCGGAGCCGGTGATGCTCATGGTACTCAAACCACGCATCTGGATGGTACCGGCATAACCAGGGGCACCTGTGTTGTTCTGGATGTTCAACCCTGCCACCTTACCTTGCAGCAGTTCCATTACGTTTGCTACCGGAGCGTTTTGCAGTTCTTTACCGGAGATCAGCACCGTAGAACCGGTCACTGTTTCGCGGGATTTACGCTGGTAACCGATCACCACCTGTTCGTTCAGTTTATTTTCTTTCACGAGCAGGTATATACGCATCAGCTCTGTTTTCGCTTTTACTTTCATGGGGTTGTAACCCATGGACTGAAAAGTTAACTCCGCGCCTTCCGGTACCACTACTACGAAACTACCGTCGGCGCCGGTGGTACCTACCCCTTTGGGCGGCTTACCTACCAGAATGGGTACGCCCGGAATACCCGTATTGGCGCCCTTTTCGTAAACAATCCCCCGTACGGTTACCATATTCGTTTGTGCAGTTGCACAAACGCTCCACAGTAAAGCCAGTACCGTTAAGAGTTGTTTTATCTTCCCTGGTATAATTGCAGACTTATACATTAAGGTTTGATTTTTATCATTGATAATTTAAGTTCAGTGTTCACCCGCCAATTAGTTATTGCGGAAATCAGGATTACCTCTGTAAAACCAGAAGATAATTTTCCAGGCGCCTGGCTCGTGGATTTTGAATAAGGTACCGATGGTACAATCCTGACGGATGCCGCCTGCGCCGATGCGGTTAAAGCTAAATAAGCTTTGGGCATACAGTCCGTTTACAATGGTATATTGCGTGGTAATGCCTGCCAGCGGTATAGGATAGGCTACCTGGTAGGTAACGCTTTCACCGGTAAATACCGGCTCACCAAAGTGGTGGCATACTTTTTCCCATTGGGTACTGTTGAACTTTTTAGGATCGATTGGTGCATAGGCAGAATCACGGAATTCAAACGTGAGTGAATTTTCTGTGCTTTTAAGGTCTTTGTAAAAAACCATTTGTACATCCGAAGAGCTGAGGTAGCTATCGTCGTTATAGTTTTTGATACCACTTACCACAGAAGGGCGCAGTGTGCCATAGGAGTTACCTGTTACCGGATCGATGTTACTCGGCTCAAATGGTTGCGGGCGCAGTGGTTGCAGCTCCATGTTATGAATCACTTTGGAACCGCCGGAGTTGGATACTTCCACATCAAATTTGTATCCTTTATGTGGCTGCACTTTCACGGCGTTGAGATATTGCTGATCCTGGGGTGTCCAGAATACCAGCTGCCCGGAATGCTCCCGCACTTCAAACAGGTGGTGCTTTTCTATCACCCTTTTCTTTTCTACCTCTTCGCGGGTTTTCTCCAGGCCGGTGTAGGCTTCTTTCCAAACCAGCACATCAAAGGTTTTATTAAAGAGATCCACTGTATCGCCTGTTTCAGCATCTCTTACGCTGAGCATTTTAAACGTCAGGGGCAGTGTGGAGTTGTCGGCATTGAAGATGGTCGCAAACGGATCGTTAGGCATCACCGTGGTGCGGCCCAGTATAGGCTGGAAGTTGGATTGGGTATATCCTGCTCCCTTGCTGAGATAATCGGCATCCGCAGGCAGTTTGATACATGCATGCAGCAGGCCCATCGTCGTTATTGCTAAAAGTAATTTTTTCATTGGTACATCATTTATGAGCGTTCAGCAATCGGGTTTACTTGTTAAAGCGGGTGATGAATTCATTGAATCCAAATTCATGATCACCGCTCAGCACGTGCACTACGCCATTGCGCAGGTAAGTATCCATGGACATGGTGTTGGCTCTTACCCACTTGTTGATATAGAATGAACCTTTGGTATCGCTGTAAATAATATACTTGGGACCACCTGCTGCCATGCCGGAAGCCGTTTCCGTAAACAGCTGCATGTTGGAACCGCCACCGTATTTGAGTGAGGTGGTGGTGAAGCCATCAGGATAAGGTGCCAGGCTATCCGTGGTAAAAAATCCAGGAACGATATAGCGGCACATCAGGGTATCGAGGTTTTGCTGATCGAGTGAGCTCAGATTCACCGGGGCTTTCCCCTGTTTCTGGCGCAGGATGTTTAAGTTGCGCAGCGCCGCAGTATAGCTGGCGTTGGTAAGTGCAAACACGGTTACCTTGGTGCTGCTGAGGATACGCTTCAGCCCTACCCTGTCGATCACCAGTATCATAGAATCATATACGCCCGGCTTACTTTGCAGATAGTCGTATACGTTAGCATCTATCTGCGGCGGTTGTTTTACGTAGTTGATGTATCCGCCATCTTTCTGGCAGCTGGCCACCAGCACTACTGCCAGCAGCAGCAAACAGAGATATTGAAAAATTTGGTTTCTTTTCTGCATGGCACTAATTATTTATTCCAATAAGAATTTTGTGTGAGCTTAGGATTGGCCGACATTACGTCTTCCGCTACCGGCCAGTAGATAGCGCCATTCTGCACCATTGCTGCGAAGGCCGGATTGGCGGCCGGACGCAGGCGTGCATAGCGCACCTGGTCATACCAGCGCCACCCTTCTCCCAGGAGCTCTCTTCTTCTCTCCTTAAAAATTTCATCCAGAATATCCACTCCATTGAAGGTAGGGCTGGGGATACCGCGACTCACCATCACCTGACGCAGCCAGTTAATCGCTTCCGGTGTGTTGTTGGTGACCATGGCCGCTTCTGCACGAAGCAGCACCAGTTCCTCCATACGGGTAAACATCATGGTGGCGTTAAACATGCGGAAGGTGCCTTTATCCAGCTTACCGTCCTGCAGTACCTTGATTTTGGAGAACACCGGCGTATTGGTGTTATAGTTCACGAAGTAATATTCCGTTTTAGGATAGCCGGTGGCCAGGTCGATGCTGAAACGTTCATCCCCCGTCCAGTTGAACATACTGATGATGGTATCTTTCTGGATAAACAGGTCCGGCATCAGCTTGCTGGTAATGGGTTTAGCCAGTACATAGTCTTCCAGGTGGCCGGCAGTAATACCTTCTCCGTTATTATAATCGAAAGAGAAGTTGAGCATCTGGCTGGGGCCCATGCGGTAGAAGAAGCCGCTATCGCTTTCGCAGAGCAGCTCTGTACTGTTGGTGAAGGAGATGTCTGCTGTCTGGTAGTTGTCCAGGATGAACTGGGTATACGACATCACGTCGTTGTAACGCTGCTGCCAGGCTGCAATATGCGCCAGCACAGCGTATGCGCTGATCTTATTAAACAGGCTTCCTTTCCAGAAGCTGTAGCTCCGGTTATAATAGAGCCCTCCCAATAACGGGTCCAGGTTGCTGTAGATGACCGGCAAATTTTTGGCGGCTTCGATCAGTTCTTTTTCTGCGAAGGCCAGCACCTGTTGCTGCGGTGTTCTTGCCAGCTGCGGAAATTTACCATCGAAAGAGCTTACCACCAATGGCACATCACCCCAGATGCGGACCATATAGAAGTAGAGGAACGCGCGCATGGCCCTTACCTGTGCAATGTCCACGTTGTTGGTACTTTCAGGGTAGTATGCATCTTTTTTGATGATCTCCCCGGAGCGTTCTATAAAGAGGTTGGCAGCGTTGATGGCGGCATAAAAGCGGCGCCAGTTTTTAAGGCTCTGCAGCATGGGCAGCGATACATTCAGATCGTTGTTAACGATGGCTTTCAGATCGGTGCGGGTGATGGCAGAGAAGTCGCCCTTGCGGAACTCCCCGTACATCCAGAAGGCGGCATTGTCCGTGAGCGCGGCGCGGGAAAGACCGTACACGCCCATCAGGGCGCTACGTGCATCTTCCACGTTATTCCAGTAGTCTTTTTCACCCACCAGCCTGCTCGACGGTACATCCAGTGATTTGTTGCAGCTAACAGCCATGGCCACCAGGCCAAGTACCACCATTGCTGCTTTTATGGAGCGAGATATTTTCTTCATACTAGTATTGATTATAAATCCAGTTTCAATCCTACGGTATATGTTTTAGGTACCGGAATCGTATAGCCGTTATCGTAACCGTTGTAATAAGTCAGCTCCGGATCACCGCCTGTGTAGCCAGTGAACGTGAGAATGTTATTAGCGGTGGCGTAGAAGTAGCAACGGGTAATGGTGGGTGCTATTTTCTTCAGCAGTTTGGTAGCTGCAAAATCATATCCCAGGCTTACCGTACGGAGTTTTACGAAACTGGCTTTTTCCAGGAACAGGTCCTGATCGGCACGGAATGGAATGGTAGCACTCCATGGATTGTAAATCGGATAAGTTTTCATATCCTCGTTATGCTGCCAGTAGGTGATATCTTTTACGGAGCCCAGGTCCGTTTGTCCATCATGGTTAGCAAAGTCGAGGCGGGTAGCTGTTTTACTATTGAGAATTGATTGTCCCAATGCGTAGTACAAGCTAAAGGAGAGGTCCAGCTTACCATAGCGCAGGGTGTTGGAAATGTTCCCGAATACGGTAGGCATGCTATGTCCTGTGAGCACTTTATCCTTATCATCCACGGTGAAGTCGCCGTTTACGTCTCTCCATTTTGCATCGCCGGCTTCAAAGGCAGTGCCTTTAAAACTGAGCGGGGAACCGGTTTTGCTGTTTACCGGCACTTCTGCGTTGGTATTGTAAATCCCTTCATTCTGATAGAGCCAGAACATATCTACTGCCTGTCCAACTTCGAAATGGCGGTCGCCGATGGTGAGTGATTTAGCGCCACCAGGGAGGGCTTTGAGGGTATTTACGTTATAGGAAGCGGTGATCTCCGGTGTCCAGGTAAATTTCTTAGTGCGCACCAGGTCTACTGCCAGGGTCGCTTCTACCCCGCTGTTATTCACGAGCATACCATTTTCGTATATGCTGCTATAACCACTTTCTGCAACGGCTGGCATAGGCGCCAGCATGTTGCGGTCATTCTTATTGTAGTAATCACCATTGATGCGTACCCTGTGATCATATAGGGAGAAGTTAGCGCCGAGGGTGAATATATCTGTCGTTGCCCACGGTATGTTCTCTCCTACCCAGCCGAACGAGTAAGGCCTGGAAAGACCCGCTACGCCTGCATACGAAGCAGCATTGCGATTGCCGGTCCAGCCCATATCCACTTTATACTGCGGGCCTGCGGCAAAGCGCTCATCACCGGGGAGGCGACCAATACGACCGTAGCTGGCGTGCAGGGTGAGGTCAGATACGCGGGTCATTGCCGGCAGCAGGTGTTCTTTCACATCCCATTCTATGCCGGCGGATGGCGACAACAGCCAGCGGTGTGCCGGGTTAATCAGGGAAGAACCATCGTTGCGCAGTGTGAGTGACAGGCGCAGGTAATTATTATATACATATTTCACGTTACCGTGGAAAGAGAGCAGCCTGGTTTTTTGTCCGTCGATGAAGCGGTACACCAGTTGATTGGCGTAGTAGAGTGGCGCCAGGTAGTTGCCGGCATCCGGGTTGGATTCCACTACGTTTACCTTGATACGATCGCTGGCGCCGTTATAGGCGCGCTGGTAGTTGTAGCGGAAATTATCCGACTGGTACATCTGTCCTGCTTCGAAGCTGAACTTATGCTGTGCAGCGGGCTGCCAGTCGTAATCTACGGTGTTTTGAAAGCCTACGCGCTGGTTGTTGCCGTAGTAGTTGGATACGTAGTTAGCGCCATCCATGAGTGTGGACGGGTAAAAGATATCGCGGTCACTTTCGTTGTAGTCGAACAGCAGGCGGGTGGTATAGCGGAGGTTCTTTACATGGAACATCAGCGAAAAGCTACCCTGGATGCTGTTGAGGTGATTTTTATCAAATCCTTTATCCAGTTCGCGCAGATAGAGGCCGTACGCGTCCTTGTTAGGTGCGAGCGGGCTGGTGATGTCCGGTACATAAGCCGTTTCAATATAACGGTCTACCATACTCGTATTGCGGTTTCTATCCAGGCGGGTGGCGTTGATGAGAGCGGAGCCCATGAGCCATTCTTTGGGCGCCATGTTCACGAGGAAGTTCGCGTTATATTTATCCAGCCGGGTATTATCAGCGATACCATTGGCGGTAGTTTTATCTGCGAAGAAGCGGAAGTTCGCTCTTTCGGAGCCCCCGGAGATGGCGGCATTGATACCGTGGCTGGTGGTGTTCTGAAAGTAGAGATCCGTCCAGTTGGCATTACCATAATAGGCGGCGTTGGAGGAGTCGCGCAGGTATGGCGGGAATGCCAGTGAGTCCGCGGTGGTAGCATACTTATCGTAGTATGGTTTACGTGCGCGGTTTTCGTACTGGCCGTTGGTGGTAAACACCGGATCGTAGAGGTTTACACCGAAGTAGCTGTTGATGCTGATCTTACGTTTACCGAAGGTGGGCGTTTTGGTGATGATGTTGATGACGCCGTTGGCGGCTCTGGGTCCGAACAGGCCGATGGCGGCGGCATCTTTATATACGTCTATGGACTGTACGTTATCGAGGTTGATGATATTGAGCAGGTTGATAGCGGGGCCGAGGCGGTTTTTATCATTTACCTGCACATCAAATACCATGGAGTTATCGGAAATGAGGGGGATACCGTTGAGGTATACGGCGGGTTGCACCTGGTATACATCCTGCTTGGAAAGCAGTGGCATGGCGAGTCCGCGGATATACATGAACTGTTCTGTTCCGGGTTCTCCGCTGGGCTCCTGTACGTAAAGTCCTCTGATATTACCTTTCACCGACTGCTGAAGGGAGGTATATGGGTAGAGGGCTACCTGTTTTACGTTCAGGGTATCGGCGTTGGTAAATGCTGCGGGGGACTGCCGTTTATCAAAGACCCTTACCACTTCATTGGTCACGGTGCTGTCGGCAGCAACTGGTAAGGAATCCTTATTAACAGGAGGTAAAGTATCCCTTGCAGGTAACGGGAGATTTAGGCCTGCTGCGCTGGCGCCGTGCGGGTTCATGCACAGGGCTACCTGGAGCGTACAACAGGCTGCCACCAGCGACTGCACCCAGCGACGCTTTCTGTCAGACAACCGCATGGATAGATGATCTCTCATTGGTAAAAAAGATTTAATTGGATTATTAAGGCAACAGCGTTCCTTTCAGGCGTTTTTCAACACCTGTGCACAAGCGGAACACCGCTGTTATTCAGCGATATGTTAAGCGTTTAAATGCCGGTAAAAAGGATATTCGGGCACGCAGAGATTACGCATGCAGGATGCCTTAAGAGAATAGTAGCATTTATTCATTGTTCATTAATTTTTTTAAACGTTGTGTAGCATCGCAATGCCCGTGACTCATTCCGGGAAACTGAAAGCCAGGCCAGAGCGAGGAGCCGCAAGCATTGCGGCTCTACACTAGCATACAAAATGAGGTTGACGTGATTCACGTGTTTTACAGGGTAAGCAAAGCAAGCGCTCCGCTCTTATAGGCACGAGTTCTTCATCGCACGGAATTAACGTTACAAACTCCCGTCGTTGTCGGGCATTTTGTACTCAGGGTGTGTTACATGATCGAAATTTGATTACGGCTACGACTAATACAATTTATTTGGTTGATACTTCATTGTTCACGTACAGCACTATATCTTCTCACAAAGTAATAAGCGTAAGTGTTACCTTATAACGGTTGTAAAAAAAGTGAAAATTCTATGACAATGGTCTTTTAAACCTTCCGTGTTCACTGATACTTTCAGGACATAGGCATGACATAGAATGATGTTAAATTACCGCACTAAAGCCAGGAACAATTGATGATTAATTGGTTGCTCGCCCTAAAGATATATTTTTTTCAATGTGGTTCTTAAATTTGCAGAAATATTTTTTTGATGAGACAGATTGTATTGGCAAGTACCTCTACTTTATTTGGGGAAGAGTACCTGGCTTATTTAAAGCCAACCATGAAGGATTTATTTGCAGGCGTCACTGAAATTATATTCATCCCCTACGCAAGGCCGGGTGGCATTTCGCATGATGATTATACTGCCAGGGCTGCAGCGGGATTTAACACACTGGGAATTTCCGTAAAGGGATTGCATACATTCGACAACCCTGCTGCCGCAGTGGAAAATGCAAAAGGGATTTTCACCGGTGGTGGCAATACCTTCCTGCTGGTAAAAACTTTACATGAACAAGGTTTGATGCCACTGCTTAAAACCGTAACCGATAAAGGCACCCCTTATATGGGTTGCAGTGCCGGCACCAATATTGGCGGGGTGAGCATGAAAACTACCAATGATATGCCCATCGTATATCCGTCCAGTTTCGTCACTGCAGGGATGGTGCCTTTTAATATCAATCCGCATTACCTCGATCCTATTGCCGGCAATCAGCATATGGGAGAAACCAGGGAAACACGTATTCGTGAGTTTCATACGCAAAACAGCACACCGGTGGTTGGCTTGCGCGAGGGCAGCTGGATTCGCTTGAAAGGTGCAGCAATTACGCTGGAGGGAACGCTTACAGCGAGAATTTTTGAACAGGGGAAAGAGGCGTATGAAGTGGCAACCGGAACGTCACTGGAGTTTTTAAAATAGATTGTCCGGGCCTTCGGCCCATCCTATAAGAAAGGCCCCGACCAGTTGGTCGGGGCCCATTCAAAATCGGGGCGTCCGCCGGAGGCGGACTTAAAAAGATGTTGGAACCGAAGGCTCCGGCACTTTCCCGGTTATCTCGCTATCTCTATTTTCACTTTCTTATTCTTGATCTTCTCTCCTTTGATCACTTCCAGCGTGTGCCCTACTTTAGAACGCACTACTGCTACAAAAGAGAAGAAGTCTTTCACTTCTATCAGTCCGATATCTTCTTTTTTCAACCGGCCTTTATTACCGAGGAAACCTACGATATCGATTTTATTCACCTTATCTTTTTTACCTGCAGCAATAAACAGTGTTACCCATTTTGGCTTTTCAGGAAGTACTGCTTTTTCCGGCAGTTCTATCGTTTCAATATCCGGTGATACGTACGGCATCAGCTTTTCTTCAGGGCCCAGCAGGATGATGGCGGTACCACTGGCTTCCATGCGGGCCGTACGGCCGTTACGGTGTACAAAGCTATCTTCGGTATGAGGCAGGTGATAGTGAATAATGTAGCGGATATGCGGGATATCGAGGCCACGTGCAGCCAGGTCCGTTGTTACCAGTACATTTACAGTACCGTTCCTGAACTTGCACAGGGCGCTGTCGCGCTCCTGTTGCTCCATAGCACCATGGTAAAAAGTATTCAGGATACCTTTTTCAGAGAGCAGGTTGCTGGTTCTTTCCACGGATTCGCGATGGTTGCAGAACACAATGGTGGAGCGGTTACCCAGGTGGCAGATCAGGCGGAATAAAGTTTCCACTTTGTCAGCTTCGGGAGACTTCACCTGTTTGATGTCCAGCCGTTCCGCCGGCGCACCACCTTCAGGGAGGAAGTTGAGCTTTTCCGGGTTTTCCAGTACCACAAACTCAGGAATTTCCACTGACTCTGTAGCAGAGGTAAGCTGGTGACGCTTTACGTTAGGCAGGGAGGCTACGATAAAACCTACTTCTTCCTGAAAGCCTAATTCCAGGGTCTTATCAAACTCATCCAGCACCAGTGTTTCAATACTATCCACAGTAATATTACCGCGACGAATATGATCTCCCAGACGGCCGGGCGTACCCACAATCACCGCTGGTGCTTCTACCAGGTTATTTTCTTCCGTTTCGCGGAGGTGACCACCATAGCAGGCGGTAATCTTGTAGCCGGTACCCATCTGGCGGAATACCTTTTCTATCTGTAAGGCAAGCTCACGGGAAGGCACCACGATTAATGCCTGGGTGGACTTCACGCCCTGTTGTAAACGTTCCAGTACAGGCAGCAGGAATGCCAGCGTTTTGCCGGAACCGGTGGCGGATAACAGGATCACATCATTGTGCGTCCTGTTGGCCTCCAGGGATGCCAGCTGCATGTCATTCAACGCCGCTATCTTCAGATTGGCAAGAATTGCCGATATTATTTCTTTTTGCATTTGCCGCAAAGGTAGGGTATTTCCGCCAAAGCGCCTGCCGTTGAGTATCAGTAGGTTTTGCCATTCCAAACACATTTTTGTATTTTAGCCCGCTATGAAAAATCTGATTCCTATCGCCGCTTTAATGCTCTGTGCCTGTAACTTTAAGAATACCGATACCAAACAGGACTCCGTCACCCTAACCGCCGATACTGTGGTTACCACCAATACCGCTACCATTGTGCCGCTGGCACCTCAGTCACATGACACCATCGCCGGCCAGTTTTCCGGCGCCGGGCAAACCGACACCCTCTTCATCACCATGGTCACCCCCAACGCGCAGGAAGTCCAGGAAGATGCTGAAGCACAGGATAAATACATCGTTTCCTTCAGCAAAGGTATTCCTGCACTCCCCGTTTTTTTCGGTGGCATCACCATTCAAAATGAAGGGGACCTCAATGGGGACGGTCGCGACGAAATCTCCGTATTCAATGAACCACTCCATGGCTGCACCTTTCATTGTACCACCTGGTCCTTTAACGGTACCGAATGGAAACAGCTGTTCTCTCCTATATTAATCCCCACCGGATGCGACCCGCTCACCGACTCAGCCATGAAGGCGCGGGTATTTACAGAAGATGGAAAGGTGTACCGCTGGGAAGAAGATTTGAATGATGAGAGCTTTACACAAGAGAAGAAAGAAATGAATTTTTAGGGAGAGTATCTTTTTCTCACCAGGCAGCTAAGACCTGCTGTTTGTTCGAATAAGTTTGTTTGATTTAGAAGAGACCTTCGGTCTCTCCCAAATGGTTTATTGGCCCGCCGAAGGCGGACCAATAAACCATTTTAACAACAAAGCACAAGTCTTAGCTGCTTATGCTGCTTTGCGAGAAAAAAGATCGCGTCTACCGCTTCGGCATCTCATTAATCCACGCCGCTATCAGCGCCACTCCTTCCTTATGCACCAGCGTCCGTGCCAGCTCCGGCATGGCCGTACCTGGTTCCACACTGTTCATGCGATAATGCAAAATACTGTTGCCTGCATCTCCCGGCACTACGTCATAATCCAGTCCACCGGCGCCACCACCGGCTGATACCGGCGATTTCAAAATCCCCTGCACCTGCGCCGTAGTTTCATAATCCAGGAACAGGCCGGTGTTAAACGCATCCCCCCCTTTGATATGGCAGTGCGCGCAGTTCACATCCAGGTAGGCGCGGGCACGTTCACTAACGGTGTAGTGTACACTATCATTCCAAACTGGTAAGGCAGCCAGTTCTTTCGGCAATCCTTTGATCAGTCCCATTCCTGCCCAGGCCTGCAGCTGGTTCTGGCTATGGCCTGTCCGGGTGAAGTTCAGGTTACGCCATTTAGGTCCTATAGGCGTGAGCGTGCTGTTGTTGATGTGGCAACGCTTACAATCGTTGGTATTAGGCATCTGGTACAAGGTAGTGTGTGCCTGCCCGTTATCATCCAGCAGGGTGATGGGAATACGCTTACCCAGCAGCCAGCGTTCCGCATCCGTTTGTTCCTTGTTCCATAGGTAATTCATCACTTTCCAGCCATGATCGTACGGGTCCTTGTAGAGGAGGCGCGTTTCAATCATGATCTTGCGGTGCAGTGTATCTGTATACGCAAAGTTTTTGATGATAAAAGTAGCATCGGGAAACTGCGGCAGTCCGTCGCCGGCATAGGTGAGCACACTGTCGGCCGGCAGCACTATAAACCGGTCTTTCACGGAATAATCGGTAAATAAGGGAGTGGCCAGTTCATAACTGGTTACTCCCTTACGCGGCTGTAATGATTTCAGATCACCCTCAAAAAAATGATAATCCGATAACCTGTCCAGGAACTGGAAAGGTCCCTGCTTTTGCTGCGCCCCATTATTGCAGCTTATTATACATGCCAATAGCACCACAGCCATCACATAACACATTCTCATAAGCAATAAAATTTATTTACACACAAAAGGCGTCACGTCAGTAGTAGGTTTCCAGTTTGGTTTACCGATGTTTAAAGCATCCGCGTTCACAAACAGGTTGGACTGCTGCTGACTGATGCACAATGAATCCGGGTTCACGCCTGTGCCGCCGGTAAGTATATTGGTGGTAATGCCATCCCAGGTGATAAACGGCAGCCGCGCATTTTTACGGGCAGGGTCCTGGGCATTCAGCATCTGCTCAATACCTACAAGCACTTTGCCGGTATGGTGCGCATATACGGCAGTTGGAAAACTGTCGGCCACCTGCATTTCATTATCGTGAATTTTTACATTGCGGGGAATCGGGAAGTAATGATCGTTCATTTTTTCCGCTGCTTTTTCATCTATAAAAAATCCTGAAACAACTGCAATGGCAGCTGAATTATTATTGATAATTTTATTATGATGCAGGTGGATATCAGAGGCCGCCAGCACAATGATGCCGCTGCCGGGGGCGGCGTTACCTACGCCCCAGGTGCTCCCGAAACTGCCTGATTTTGCGAAGTTGCGCTCGTTGTTATCATGCATATTATTGTTATAGGCTTCCACATGGCCCCCGCGCTTGCTCAGGTCCGGCAGGTCGAAGATCAGGAAGCCGGCCGTATTACCCCAAAACTCATTGTCATACACTTTAGCGTTGCTGGTGTTTTCAATTTCGCAACCGGCCACATTTTTATAGGCCTTGCAGTTGCGCACGATGGCGCTGTCCGACTGCCCCACATAAATACCTGCATCGGAGGCTCCCTGTGCATAACAGTTTTCTACCAGCACGCGTTTGCACAGCACGGGATAGATGGCGTAGCCACCACTGGCGCTATCCGCCTTTTGCCAGATAGCTCTTACATTGGATACCACCACATCTTCACTCTTATTAATTTTAATCAGGTCGCCCTTGGACTCCTGCAGCGTTAGCCCATCGATGGTGAAGCCCAGCACGTCTGTTACACGCAGCCCTTCCCCACCCTGGCTTTGGGCAGAAAAGTCGAGGATGGTTTTTTCTGCGCCGGCACCCTGGATGCGGATATGTTTCAGCTGGGCGATGCTGAGGTTATCGAAATGATAAGTGCCCTCTTTGAGTTCCACCTTACTGGAATCTTTCAGGGTCAGCAGGGCTTCAGCAATTTTCGTTTCCTCCCCGGGGCCGAAGCTGTGGTGATTCACATAGCCGTCACTGTTAGTGGGCTGATTGGTACAGGCATGCAGCGAAACCGCCACCATACCAGTTAGTATCAGATTGTATATACGCATGTTGTATGATTTTTAAAATACGTTATAAGCAAAGGAAACATAGTACATGCCGCCAATGGCCGGACTACCAAAGCCAGTGCGATAATAGCTGTTCGTCAGGTTGGTAGCCCCCAGTTTAATACGGGAATGTGCCTGCAGTAATTTATAACTGATCTGTGCATCCAGCACCGCACTGGCATTTACCGTACCGCTGGCAAAACCGATCTGGTAGAAATACGCCGGGCGGTAACGGAAGGTGGTACTGAACGCATACCGCTGTTTCTTCCCAAAACCTTCATTGCCAAAATCGATATTGAATTTATAGTTAGGGGTGTTGAAATTGTTGATCTGACTATTATTCCTGTTTTTGAGGAAGTCGGAGCTGAAGTTGGCTTTTGCCAGGAAATTATGGGAGAGATCCACACTCACGCTGGCGGCGTAGCCATAGGTATTTACCTTTTCCGCGCCATTATAAGCGATGTTATATTGCACATAGGTGCTGTGATCTTTAAAGGCATTCGGATCATCGGTGCCGGGCGTGTTAGCCACATTCGTATAGCCGATGAAGTTAGTCCAGGTGGAATAGTAGCCCAGCACATCAACCAGCACACAGCCACCAATCAGGGACGACCAGCCTAACTCAAACGCATCTACGGATTGCGGCATGATATCCTTTGGTGCAAACTTCACGAGGGAGTCAGGGTTTTCGGATTTCTGAAAGGCCTGTACGCTGGTGAGGGTATACGCAGGATATTTATCAAACTGGTACACGCCGTTGAGCAGCCGGGTGGAGCCTCCGGAGGCGAAGCTGTTATAATCCACCGGTGTGGATTGCAGCGCCTGTATGTTTGACGGGAAGCTATACGCATTCTGGTAGGAAAAACGCAGGTAACTTTCTTTTGCCAGTTCAAACACCGAGGAAGCGCGGGTGGTCACGCGGGGCTTTTCGAAGAGGGTATTTTTATCTACCCGGAAAGCCAGACTCAAACTCAGTTTATCATGTATTACTTTTTTGGTGCCTTGCAGGTAGCCACTGTATTCGGCTACGTGGATAGGACCATTGTCGTCCGGGAACAGGGTACCTTTTGAATCCAGCATATAGAGGCGGTAGTTGATGCCCGCGATGATAGTAGCAAAGGGGATCAGCTTACTGAAATTATACTGCGCTTCGGCGTTGAAGAGGCGACTACGATCCTGGAACAAGGTACCACCTTCGCGGGTAGGTAGCCCCGCGATACTGTCTTTCAGGTGATTGAAATACCCGCTGCCGGCAGCCGGACGGCCCTGGTCAGCAAACTGACGGGCCATCCAGCTGGCATCTTCATAGCTCTTCCCCCCTGCCATGGCTTCCAGCAAGGCGCTGGTGTACTGCGGGTACCAGCCATCGCCGGTATTGGCGTTGTAGCTGGGCTTCCAGGCCTCGTTGATCAGCTGGGCGGTAGGACTGGCAATTACGGTGTTACCGGAATTCTCCCGGGTGGTGTAAGCGCGCACAAACCATTGTGGCGACTTCACCTCTAACCGGTATTGGGATAAATGGTAGCCGGTGAGGGCATAACGGGTATCGTTGCTGTACACGGCGTTGCCCTGGCCGTAGGTGGCGCTGGCAATAGCTTCCAGCTTAGGTTTTATCTTATAGCGCAGCTCTATGTTGCCTTTAAACAGTTTGGCGTCGGAGCTGAGGTAATCGTATTCGGGGTAGCCGGTGCGGGCTACATAGTTGGCCGTATCCAGCATGGGCTGGATCAGCGGTGCCAGGTCAGGAATCATAGCCATGGCGCCTTCCAGAAAAGGATTGATATCTACGGAGGTTTTACTGCCGTATAAATTCACCCCGTTGTAGTTAGGGTCCTGGTAGCGGGAGCGCTGACTGTTGGTATTGGTAGTATCTGCTGCTACCCAGTCGCGGGCTTTAATATATTGCACATTCACTTTAAAGGCGAAACGTTCGTTTACTTTCTTCGCCCAACGCAGCGTGTAGTCGTAATAGGGAGAAGGGCCCAGCGGGTCATTGCCTTTTCCTTTTTTGATGTGGTTAACCCCTTGTGTTACCTGGAAGCTCAGCCCCTGGTATTTGAACGGGTCTTTCCCTGTCATCACCATGGTACCATTGAGTCCGCGGCTGCCATATAGTGCAGAGGAGGCGCCGGAGAGGACTTCCAGGTTGTCCACATCCAGCTCTGTAAGGCCAATGGCGGCGCCGAGGGCGAAGTTAAGGCCGGGGGCCTGGTTATCCATCCCATCTACCACCTGGGTGAAATTGGTGTTACCGCTGGTATTAAATCCGCGGGTGGTAACGGTGGTAAAAGTGAGGCTGGAAGTGGTGATATCCACCCCTTTGAGGCCCTGGAGCATGTTGTAATAACTGGGTTGCGGGGAGTTGATAATCTCCCGGTTACCAATACTTTCAATAGTTACGGGAGACTCTATTTTTTTCTGTACACTACGGCTGGCGTTTACCACCACCTCCTTCCCCAGCACGGAGGCAGGGGCGAGTTCTACCTGAATCGGAGCGGTGGAAGTGACTTCCATAGTAAGGGTTTCGTACCCTACAGAGGAAAATATCAGGTGCAACGGAAACTTAGTGCGTGCGGTGAAACGGAAATGCCCCTGACCGTTGGTATAGTCGCCGGCGTTACCATCTCTCTCCCTGACAGAAACTGCAGGAATAGTTGCTTTTGTATCCCGGTTACGGACAGTTCCGGAAATAATTTGTTGGGCCATCAGCGGTGCGCTGAACAGCAACATCATCGTAATCCACTGTGCGACTTTAAACATGGAGAGCGTAGTTTTTGATTTTGGCGTTGCAGCGATATTACTCAAAAACTATTTTCAAAAGCATGTACTACAGCGGATTTGGGGCGAAATCAGTGCTATACGGGGTGAATCAGCAGGCCGGGGAAAAGCGCTCGGTGAAAAAGGACAGATAGGAACCCGACACCGGTACTTCCACATCATCGAGCCCTTCGAGATGCAGGATGTACCCTTTGTTTTGTTTACGAAATAAAACCACCCGGGCGGTATTAATTATATAGGAGCGGTGACTTCTGTTAAACCCGAAACCAGCAATTTCTGCTTCCACCTTTTTGAGGGAGGTGCGGATCAGTTCTTTTTTCATGGTGGCGCCGGCGAGGTAAAACACATGCACATAATTATCTTCTGCTTTTACCATCAGGAGCTTTTCGGGGTGAATGCTCAGCACCGGCTTATCATGTTCATCGCGGATCTGTACGGTACTGTCGGCCGGTACCACCTGCTGCCGGGTATGCTCCAGTGTTTTCACTTCCTGGATTTTCTGGCGGGTATAAAACCATAATAAGGAGAGACAGTAAGGAATGGCGATGATCAGGGCTATGTAAGGGAGCGTGGAGCAGAATTCAGCGAAGGTCAGGAAGATATTGGTATTGATGGCGGAGTTGACTACCGTTACCACTACTCCGATCAGCGCAATTTCTGCGAGGACCCATAACAGGTAGCCGGCGTTGCTGATATGGCGGCGCCATTTGAGCCGGTACAGCACAAACTGGCTGCATATCATGGCGCTGCTGCCGCAAAGGGTAAAAATTCCCAGTATAGCGATGAGCGAGAGGCGCTGCCCTTCGTACCAGGTATTGATATTAAATGGCAGGAAGATATACATAAAGCAAAAGGAAAACACGGCGCTGAACCCGATAAACGCAATGCGGTTGGCGGTGTTATCCAGCAGCGTGAATGGCCGTTTCATCTCTTCCTGAAGCAGGAAAATGCCTCTCAAAGTTTTCATAACATAGGAAGTTTGATTTAAGATAAAGAAAATTGTTGTAATTCGGTTGCGGGGGATTTTTTTGGGTAGCCCTAATTTTTACCGGCACCTGCGGTGCCGGTAAAAATTAGGGAGGAGATGCCACCGGCATCTCCTCCCTTTATAAATATTAATATAAACCTTTACGACTATTGGATAGTAGCCACCAGGCTGCCGGAAATACTTACCGGGTTACCATTGGCATTATCAATTGTTTGACCACTGATGGTAACAGTTACCTTGTTATTGGCCACAGATGTTACCTGATACGTTGTTAATACCGGATTGGAGGCCTGGGTTTGATAAGCAACGTCCGTACCTTTAATCACCATTAGCGCACAACGAATGTCGTAGTCGGTTGACTTATAGGATTGCACTGCCAGCACACCACCTGAAGTTGGTAAGGTGAGCGATATAACAGATCCATCTTGTGCCTGCCCCATGATAATGATAACATCAATGATATTATTTTTAGTGGCAATACAGGAGGTTATTGTAAAATTTTTACCATTGATCGTTACAGCATTAGTACCTGGTGTACCTGTTCCCGGGTTACCCGTTCCCGGATTACCTGCACCAGTACCTTCCGTTACATTAATCGCCAGCGGGCAGCTCGTGTTACCAAAAGAAAGGGTATAGTTAGTAATGATCGCCTGTTCGAAAATACCTACGGGCAGCAATTTGATCTGCTGAATACCGGTAGCGGTAAACTTGCCGGCGGCGGCAAAGGTGACACCGTTTTGTTTGTCGGTAGAAATGGCGTAGGTACCTGGTACCAGCACATTTACATTCGCAATGATAAAAGCCGTGCCTGTTTGTGCATCTTTGGTGGCAAAGGTGCCGGTAATGGCAGTTTGCAGACACTGATTATCGCTGCCTTTCAGCGTACCGCTGGCACTTTGGAACTCATTTGGGTTGAGCGTGAAACTGCCGTCTCTCACCATTTCTGCGCTACAGCCCCAGCAAAGTATGGCCAGGCATATTACCAGGTATCGGGAAATTATCTTCATGGATAACAAGAGTTTGTCGAATTTGATATACAAATATATAACAAATAGTAAATATTATTCTGTAAAACGCAGGAGGCCGGGATTTTATTATACAGTTTATCATGACCGGGCTTACCTCCCTAATGAAATTTCTATTATTTTGGTGGCCAATCAAAATCGCCCATGCAGTTGAGTGGAAAATTTGACGAAAGGAAGCTATTGTCGTTACTGGCAGAAGGCAGCGAGTATGCGTTCACGGAGTTATTCAGCCGGTACAGATCCAGGGTGTATACCTTAGCCTTTCGCTTTTTACAGAGTGAGGCCGCGGCCGAAGAGGTGGTACAGGATGTATTTTTGAAGCTCTGGCTCAAGCGGCAGGAGCTCCCGCATGTATTACAGCTCGATCCCTACCTGCGCACCATCACCAAAAACCTGGTACTGAACCGCTTCCGCAAGCTGGCGAATGAGGCGGCCGCCCATACAGAGCTGGGCCGCCGTAACCTGCCCGTAAATGATACAGATCAGCGGTTACTGGATCACCAGTATCAGGACATCCTCCGGGCTGCCCTGGATACCCTCCCCCCGCAACAAAGGGAAGTATACCGCCTGGCGCGGGAAGCCGGCATGAGCCACGCCGACATCGCCCTGCAAATGGGCATCTCCACGGCCACCGTAAAATCACATATGGCCAGGGCCCTGCAACAAATCCGTAAATACCTCAGCTCCAGCATGAGTATACTCCTGATCATTACCCAATGCCAGGAGGTTATCAAAAAAATTTTTTAATCCGGCTCCACCCTCCTGTCCACTGAGGTGTCTTTAATACAGATCGGACGCCTGTAATTCCTGTTAAGCAATCGTTATGATGAATGAAAATGAGTTCAAGCAATTATTGAACAAACACCTTGCGGGCAATGCCTCCGGGGAAGAATGGAATAAACTGGCGGCGTTGATCCGGGAAGGAAGCTACGACGACATTATACAACACCATATGGATGCTGCCTGGGAAAACGAGGAGGTGCTGCTGGATGCGCCATATGAAAAGTACCATGATATTGCCGCCAACATCCTGCAAACGGAAGCACAGATTTCCAGGATGCTGCCGGCACACAAACCACTGCTGCGCCGCAGCCTCACCTGGATGAGCGCCGCCTGCGTAGTGCTGCTGCTAACTGCCGCAGGCTTATACCTGCTGCAAAAGCAAACGGCACCAGCCGTGCCGGTAACTGCCAGCGCACCGGAAATGGTAGTGGCCGACACCACTATCATAGACGTACAAACGAAATTTACCCGCCTGCCGGATGGCAGCACGGTATTGCTGGCCGACAACAGCCACCTCCGCTACCAGGGAAACCTCACCGGCAACACCCGGGAAGTGATATTGGAAGGAGAAGCTTATTTCGATATTAAAGAACAGCCCGGACGCCCCTTTATCGTTAAAACCGGAAAGGTAAGCACCGTAGTACTCGGCACCGCCTTTAATGTAAAAGCCTGGCCCGCGGAAGACAAAGTAGTCGTAACCGTTACCCGCGGTAAAGTGAAAGTAGAAGAAAGTCAGCGCTCCTACGGCATATTAACCGCCGATCAGCAGCTGACCGTCAATACCATCAGTAAAGTGGCTTTCCGCGCACAGGTGGAAAGTGAAACCGAAACAGCGTGGAAAAATCAATACCTGGTGCTGGACGACATCACCATGGAACAGGCTGCCCTGCTGATAGGAATCAAGTATCATGTTAAAATCGTTTTTGCTAATGAAAAACTGAAACAGTGCCGCATAGCCGGCACCTTCTCCGGCAACCAGTCGCTGGAAAAAGTATTAAACATTGTATGCGCAGTGATCAATGCGTCATATACCATGCATCCTAACGACCAGGTGATCATCGCCGGCGAAGGTTGCCAATAGCCAGCAATAAAAACCAATATAGTTATCAACCAATATCGGTAGTAAAGCGCGGTGCACAGCGCCTCCACTCCTTTTACTTCGTAACAACAAAAACCAATCACGTAATGATGGAGCTACAATCCATGGGGGAAAACTATGCCCCCGGCCTGCCAGGTCGCAACCAACTAAAAAGTAGACGGAAAACGGGTTTAATTATGAAGATGAGTATTTTTTACACCGTGCTGATGGTCATCCAGATACAGCTGCTCAGCGCAGCCCCTGTATCTTCACAAGACCTCACCGGTAAACGTATCACCATGGAGCTGAAAGATGAACCACTCCTGTCCGCCATCAAAAAAATTGAATATGCCAGCGGCCTCCTCTTCGCCTATCCGCCCGACGCTGTCAGAAAATACAGTCATATTTCCCTGCACAGAGCGGAACGGACAGTTGCCGCTACCTTGAATGAGGTGCTGCACCAAACGGATTTCTCCTACCGCGTGGTAGACAGCAGCGTGGTGCTTTACGAAAAGCGGAATGCCCTCGCCGACAATGAGGAAGATGCCACCCAACAGCGTATAGTCGTTACCGGCAGCGTCACCGACGAAAAAAATGGGGACCTGATCGTAGGCGCCACCATCATGGAAAAAAGAAGCGGCTCCGTCAGCGGCACCACCACCAATGAACTGGGCATATTTAAATTACCGGTTACCCTCACCAACGGGGTAACCACCCTGCAGGTGCGCTATGTAGGCTACGACTCCCAGGAAATACAAATCCGTAATGCCGGCCCTGTCAACATCCGCCTGAGCGCCAGCACCAAATCACTCAACGCCGTAATTGTTACCGGCCTCTACTCCCGCCCCGCCGAAAACTTTACCGGCGCCGCCGCCTCCTTCACCAAAGAAGACCTCAACAAAGTTACCGGCAACGGCGTCATGAACGCCCTCCGCGCACTGGACCCCTCCTTCCAGATTCCGGATAACCTCCTCAACGGCTCCAACCCCAACACCCTGCCGGATGTAACCATCCGTGGCGGGAATAGTCTCGGTGGCCTCAACGGCACCACCGACGCCAGCCAAACGTTTAACTACACCAATAAACCTAATACGCCCCTCTTTATCATGGATGGGTTTGAAGTAAACCTGCAACGCGTAGCAGACCTCGATCTGAACCGCATTGCGAAAGTGACCATCCTCAAAGATGCTGCGGCCACCGCCATCTACGGCTCCCGCGCCGCCAACGGCGTAGTGGTAATAGAAACCATCCGCCCCCGCGAAGGCCGGCTGCGTGTAAGCTATACCGGTAGCCTGATCGTAGAAACGCCAGACCTCAAAGGATACGACCTGCTCAACGCCAGTGAAAAACTGGAGCTCGAAAAACAAGGCGGTATCTATAACGGCTATGGTGTACCGGTACGGCAAGAGCAGCAGGACTTCCGCTACAATTACCGCAAAGAGCTGGTAGCCAAAGGAGTGAACACCGACTGGCTCGCCATCCCCCTGCGCAACGGCGTGGGCAGCACCCATAACCTCTACCTCGAAGGAGGTAATGAAACTGTGATGTATGGTATGTCCGGCACCTTCAACAATATGCAGGGCGTCATGAAAAATTCCGGCAGGAGAAATATTACCGGTAATACCTACCTCTCCTACCGGTATAAAAACTTCCTGTTCCGCAACGACCTTACCCTTAACTATAATAAAGCCCAAAACTCCAACTACGGTAACTTTTACGACTACACTAAACTAAATCCTTACTGGTCGCCGTACGATGAAAACGGTAACCTGAAATACCTTTTGGAGGACATCCGCTTTTTCGACAATACGGTATTATCTACCTATACCAACCCGCTGTACAACACCACCTTGCATACCGTGAATGCAAGCAACTACGAAAATATTACCAACAACTTTTTTGCCCAATGGCAGGCTAAAGAATGGCTGCGGTTTTCCGGCCGCTTTTCCTATCAGCGCCAAACAGATGGCAGCGACGATTTTCTGCCGGGACAGCATACCTCTTTCAATGACATTCCTGCGGAAGAATTCTACAAAAAAGGCTCCTATACAAAAGGCTATGGCCTTAAAAATGTGCTGGACGGATCTTTCACTGTGGATATGAATAAGTCGTTTGGCAAACACCTCTTCTTCAGCTCCCTGGGGGCCACCCTGCGGGAAGATAAATTCAGCACACAGCAGTATACCGCCACCGGCTTCCCCAACGACCGCCTCGACGATATCACCATGGGTGCCACCTATAAGGAGAACGACCGGCCGCTGGGCGCCGAAGGTATCACCCGCCTGCTCGGCTACTTCGCTAACGTGAGCTACGCTTACGATAACCGCTACCTGCTGGATGTGTCCTATCGCCTGGACGGTTCCTCCCAGTTCGGTTCCAATAAAAGATTTGCGCCTTTCTGGAGTGTGGGCGGCGGCTGGAATCTCCATAAAGAAAAATTACTGGCCAATTCCAATATCATCAACCGCCTGAAACTACGTTACTCTTACGGCTATACGGGATCTTCCAACTTCAGCAGCTACCTGGCCCTCACCACCAGTAAATACTATACCTCGCAGGACTACCTGTATAACATCGGTACCCTGGTGATGGGCTTCGGTAACCCTAACCTGGCCTGGCAGCAAACTGCGAAAAGCAACGTGGGGCTGGATGCTACCCTGTTTAACAAACTCGACATCGTGGCCAACTACTTCGTGGAAAAAACACAGGGAACAGTGGTAAGCATTACTACTGCCCCCAGCACCGGCTTCTCCAGCTATATGGATAATATGGGAGATGTGGTTAGCAAGGGATATGAACTCAACCTCCGTTATACGATTTATTCCAATCCACGGAACCGCGATAACTGGTCCGTATTCGTGAATGCGTTCCATACCAGCAATAAGATAGAACGTATTTCCAACACCCTGCAAATGCTGAACAAAACCAATACGGATTCCAGCAGCACAGCTCCCCTGCCGCGCTATGCGGAAGGCCGCAGTACCACTGCCATCTGGGCAGTTCCGTCCCTGGGTATTGATCCTGCCAGCGGCCGTGAAATTTACCTGAAAAGAGATGGCACTACCACCAATACCTATGATCCCCTGGACCAGGTGATTGTGGGAGATAGCAGGGCCAAAATTGAAGGCACTTTCGGTACCAACCTGGAGAAAAACGGTATAGGATTAAACCTGTATTTCCGCTTCCGGCAAGGGGGATATGCCTACAACCAAACGCTGGTGGACCGGGTGGAAAACGCTGACCTGAATTTTAATGTGGACAGAAGGGTGTACGAGGAGCGCTGGAAAAAACCGGGAGATATCACCTTCTACAAAGGCATTGTGGACAACGAAGGTTACAGCATCACCGCTGCCACTTACGCCACCTCCCGCTTTGTACAGGCTGATGACTGGCTGAGCCTTGAAAGCGCTTCGGTGTATTACCGCTTCTCCAATGCGCTGAACAAACGCATCGGACTGCAGGACACTAAAATCTCCCTGTATACCGGACAAGTATTTTACATCTCCAGTATTAAACGGGAGCGCGGCCTCGATTATCCGTTCAGCAGATCCTTCACGCTTCAGTTACAGACCACCTTCTAAAAACCTTACGCATGAAACACCGTTCAATTTTATATATACTGCCCATCGTGCTGCTGACAACTTCCTGCAAAAAATGGCTGGAGGTGGAACCTGCCACACAGGTGCGCGAAACAGAGCAATTCAGCACTGCCCGTGGCTTCAAAGACGCGCTATATGGCGCTTACACAACGGCCGCACAACGTTCCCTCTACGGGGAGGAACTCACTTTCGGCGCCATGGAAATTATGTCACAGGGATATGATAATACCACGAAAGTAGACCATGCCAGGCTGCGCTATGCCACCTATGATTATACGAACATCGCCGTACAAAATACCATCAACACTGCCTGGAATCAAATGTACAGTGCCGTGGCGCAGCTAAACCTTATCCTGAAAAATGTGGATGCGCAAAAAACTGTTTTCAGCGGATCAGATTACAACCTGGTAAAAGGAGAAGCGCTGGGCATGCGTGCCATGCTGCATTTCGACCTGCTACGGCTCTTTGCTCCCGCACCTGCCAGCAAAGCAGATGCACACGGTATCCCGTATATGAAACTGTTTACCGTGCAGCCACAGGCCAAACAAACCGTACAGGAAGTAATTAAGAATTGCCTCGCGGATCTGAAAGAAGCAGAAACGCTGCTGAGCGTATATCCGCAGCAGGATAGTATTACCAGTCCGGCCGGCAGTACTACCGACAACTTCCTGAGCTACCGGCAAAATCATTTTAACTACTGGGCTGTGAAGGCATTGATTGCCAGGATTTCCCTGTACAACAATGATAAACCTACCGCCCTGAAATATGCACTGGAAGTGATCAACAGCAAAAATTTCCGGTTTATCACTACTCCTGAAGTGAATACCGCCGAGGCTACGCTCAACCGTACTGCTACCTTTGAACATATCTTCTCCCTATATGTATCAAACCTGAAAACCGCTACGGATCTGTATTTTAAGATGTCGCCCGGCCAAAATGCCAATACGAAATATACCATTTCGGATGTGCGCAGAAAAGAGGTATTTGAAATTACAAAAGGTAACAGCACAGATATACGTTATGCAACTACAGCCCTTTGGAATACCAGCAATGGCATTGTGTTTCCCAGCAAGCTATGGCAGGTAGATGAAACCGGAGAGAATTACAAAAAGCGCATTCCCCTGATCAAGCTATCAGAAATGTATTACATAGCAGCGGAAGCGGCGCCTACAGCGGCAGAAGGTGCAGGCTACCTCAACACCGTGATACGTGCACGCACTATTCCACAGCTGGCAACAAATATTGACCAGGCTACGCTTACCAATGAAATCTATAAGGAATACCGCAAGGACTTCCTTTGCGAAGGTCAGCTTTTCTTTTACTATAAGCGGTTAAACCAGAGCAAGATCACCGGGGCGCTCAACAGCAGCATCACGGATGCACAATATGTATGGCCGATGCCTAACCAGGAAATCGAATTTGGCAAGTAATCTAAATCACTGCACATGAAAACGAAATTATTACTGCTCATCGCCGCTGTGGTGCTGGTATTTACGCAAGCCTGTACCAAAGAAGACCGGCTGATGTACGACCAGGAACCCAGCGTATACTTTTATAAACAAATCGTGAATCCGGATAGTGTGAACTACAGCTTTGTGGTGAAGCCGGATTCCGTTACCCAGGACACCATCTGGCTGAACCTGCGCATCACCGGTAAGGCTGGCAATACCGACCGGAAAATAAATATTCAGCTGGACGACAGCAGCACTGCTACTGCCGGCAAACATTTCATGATGCCACAGGCGGTGATTGCTGCCGGCACCTACAGTGTACGCACGCCGGTGATTATACTCCGTAGTCCGGATGAAAAAGATTCCGTGTTCACCGCTTATTTCAGTATCGGTGATTCACCGGACCTGCAGAAAGGCTACAGTGATAAGCTGTCGTACAAAATCAGTGTAACCGATCAACTGGTGAAGCCCAGCGACTGGAACGGCATCACGGAGTTGTTTTACGGCAGTTATTCCAAAGTAAAGCATCAGTTTATGGTATCGCGTTTAGGTACTACGGCAGTAACGATGTCGACCGGCGCCCAGTTTTCCGAGCTGATGTCGATCCTCCAGAAAATGCGCGTAGACCTGCTGAAGTATGAAGCAATCAACGGTCCACTTATCGATGAAAACGGCACCAGGGTTACCTTTCCGGTGATATAAACTGCATAAAATTCAATTACATGAAAACTAACATCTCCCTGATATATACCCTGCTGCTGGCGATGATACTCACCGCCTGCGTGAAGGATAAGAGCAACGATGGTTTCCTGGATATCAATACCATCCTCATTTCCGACAGCACGGCGCCTAAATCGCTGCTACAGTTTGATACGTTAAAAATCAATCCGGCCATTGCGCAGCTGCATGGCAGTGGTGAATCGGACCTGGCATTTGAATGGAGCCTGCATCAGAATGATGTGACGGACCCTTATCCGATTTTTATACTCGACTCCACCAGGAACCTGCGTAAAAACATTGACGTGCGCCCCGGCATTTACAGGGTGGTGTATAAGGTGACCGTGAAAAGCACTGGTGTCACGTATTTCCACTTCTTTCCGCTCACTGTGATCAACCGTTTCAGCGAAGGATGGCTCACGCTGGAGGAAGAAAACGGCGGGGGCGACCTCTCCATCATACTGCCCACCGACACCGTGTTTCATCACATATTCAGCAGCATTAATCCGGAAGTAAATATCAGCAATCCTGTACAGGTGGACGTTTCCAACAGCTACGGCGTGAAAAAGCTCTACCTCTTCACCAAAAATAACGGCCTGGAACTGGACTACACCGAAATGGTAAAAGTATCCGATTACACTTCCTGGTTCTGGGAAACACCTGTCGCTTTCCAACCGCAATTGTATAAGCGTATCAGCGATGGTACCAGCTTCATCATTAACAATGGTTTGTTTAATGTGCGGGTAGAAGGTGGTTTTCCGGGAGATGTAAAGTATATGAATGCTTTGCCTTATCCGGACAATAAAGGAGACAACTATTTCCTGGCCCCTTTGGTAGCCGTTGGTCCGCAACCTTACACCGGTGGCAAATCCCCTTACACCGCTATTATTTTCGACACCCGCTCCAAAGGCTTTGTGTACCTCAGTGGCGCCTCGCTGGTAGCCTCCTTTGCCTCCTTTGGTGCGCCAGCAGCTGGCAGTGCGTTTGACATGCGCAACATTGGGATGGACATGGTGAGTATGGACGAGGGCAATGTCCGGTTTCAGCATAATGCCGTGTTTAAAGATGCCGGCGGGGAATACTACCTCTATCAGTTTGATGCCAACAGCAACAATGCATCGATGAGCAAGCAGCTGATTACCGATGATGCGCCGGAATTAAAAGGCGCTGCCAAAATTGTAAGCTCCAAAACGCTGCAGCAAATGTATTTCGTGAACAACGGAAATATTTACCTGTACGATATTCCTTCCGGCAAGGCGCGGGTGATATATACGCTGGCGGGAGGCGAAACGGTTACTTATCTGACCTGCACTACCAAATCATTGCTGGTGGCTACCTGGAACGGCACTGCCGGCAAGGTGTATAACCATAGTATCAGTCCCCTCGGTGATTTTGCAGCTACCAAATCCTTTACTGGTTTTGGGAAGATAGTAAGCATGGTCAATAAAATACCATAGTACATTTTAACTACATCAAAAACCAAATAACATGAAACGATTCATCCGACTAGCGGCAGTTACGACTGCCCTCACCGCCGGCAGCATGGCTGCCATTGCAGATAACGGTAAAGGTTATACGCTAAAAGGCAATATTGCTGGTTTGAACGGCGGTTACATCTACCTGAGTTATGGAGAAGGCAAAACTGATTCAGCCCTGGTGAAAAATGGCAGCTTTGTGCTAAAAGGGAAGCTGGAAGGTGCGACGGTGGGCTATTTGCGCCTGGCACCCAAAGGTTACGACAACTCCCGCGATATTTTCCTGGAGAACGGAGATTACACCATCAGCGGTAGCAAAGAAAAGCTGGCGGATACTAAAGTAACCGGTTCTCCTAACCAGGTATTGTATGATAAATGGGATGCCCAGTGGCAGGCATTGCGCATGCGGGCAAAAAAGGTATATGACTATTCCGGCGAAGCGGAACAGAAAAAGGATACGGTGGCCCAGCGGGATGCTGCCAAACAGATGAAAGCGCTGGACTATTCGCTGGACAGTACGGTGACGGCATTTATCACTGCTCATCCCAACAGCCCGGTATCAGCGATGGTGATTGTACATCGGTATATACAGTGGTCCTATCCGGAAAAGGCGCAGAAAAATTTCCCTTTGCTGGGACCTGTGGCGAAGAACAGCAGCTTTGGCAAGGAAATTAGCGCCAGCGTGCTTAAAACCGGTAAAACAGCCATTGGCGCTACACCTGCGCTGGCACTGGCGGATAGCACCGGTAAGCTGGTAAAGCTTTCTGATTTCAAGGGGAAGGTGGTAATGGTAGACTTCTGGGCCAGCTGGTGCGGCCCTTGCCGTAAAGAAAACCCTAACGTAGTAAAAGCCTACCAACGTTTCCACGACCAGGGATTTGAAATCATTGGCGTATCACTGGATACTGACAAGGCAGCCTGGATGAAGGCCGTAGCCAAGGATGGGCTAACGTGGACGCATATATCGGATTTGAAAGGCTGGAAGAGCTCTCCCGTGCTGGAGTTTGGTATCAGCAGTGTGCCTACCAGTTTTATTGTTGACAAAAATGGAAAGGTGATTGCGAAGGATTTGCGTGGGGAAGAGCTGGAAGCGAAGCTGGCGGAGATATTTAAATAAGTAATACTTATCCTTTGGTAATTGAAAATCCAGGGCTTGCAGGCCCTGGATTTTCAATTTTATAGAGAAGTTACCAATGCAGCAATCCTGTTGGAGATGCCCACTTCATTATCATACCAGGCCACTACTTTGGCGGTATTTCCAATCACCCGTGTGAGCTGACTATCTACAATGGAGGAATGTGTATTTCCGATGATATCGGCAGATACCAATGGCTCCGTTGTATAGTCCAATATCCCTTGCAGCTCGCCGTTGGCGTGCTGTTGCAGGAGTGCATTGATTTCATCCACGCTGGCGGTTTTGCGCAGGTTTACGGTAAGTTCGGCGATGGAGCCGTCGATCACCGGTACGCGGAAGGAGTGCCCGTCCAGGCGGCCTTTGAGATTAGGCAGTACTTCGCCGATGGCTTTGGCGGCGCCGGTGGTGGTGGGGATGATGGACTGTGCGGCGGCGCGGGCGCGGCGCAGGTCGCGGTGAGGGCCATCCTGCAGCATCTGGTCCATCGTATAGGCGTGTATGGTAGACATATACCCTGATTCGATGCCGTAGGCATTATCCAGCACATGCAGTACTGGTGCGATGCAGTTGGTGGTGCAGGAGGCGGTGGACAGGATAGTGTCTTCCGGTGTGATGATGTTATTGTTAACACCATCTACAATTGTTTTAACGCCACCGGATGCCGGTGCGGTGATCAGTACTTTTTTAGCGCCGGCGGTAAGGTGTGCGGCGGCCTGATCGCGGGCGGTAAAGCGGCCGGTAGACTCTATCACTACATATACATCCAATTCTTTCCAGGGGAGGTTTTCGGGATTTCTTTCGTTTACCAGTCGGATGGATTGCCCGTTAATCACGAGATTATTACCGTTGATGGTAACGGTGCCGGCGAACTTGCCGTGTGCGGAGTCGAATTTAAAGAGGTGAGCAAGGGTTTCGATATCGGCCAGATCGTTGATGGCTACTACTTCTGCTCCCGGTTGGGCAAGCAGGGCTCTCATGGTCATCCGTCCTATGCGTCCGAATCCATTGATGGCTATTTTCATAATATATCGTTTAAGTAATTAATCAATCTGTCGCTAAAACTGTTCGAAAAGTGCTGCGGTAGGTACCGGGCGACATATCCAGGTGCCTCAGGAAGGTGCGGCGCATGGATACGAGGCCTCCGAGGCCGCATTTCAGCGCTATTTCCTCCAGGGCGAGGCTGCTATTCTCCAGGTAGTTGCGGGCCAGTTCTACCCGTATCTTTTCGATGAATTTAGCGGGCGTGATGCCGGTTTCTTTGAGGAACACCCGGGCGAAGTTGCGGGCGCTCATATGTACCTGTGTGGCGAGGCGTTCTACGGCCAGGTCTTCAGCGATATGTTCCATGATCCAGGGGCGCAGTTGGAGCACCAGGTTGCTGTTGAGTTCATACTCCGGCAGCAGGCTGCCAAACTGTTTCTGGTTGCCGGGGCGTTTGAGGTGGATCACCAGTTTACGTGCAATTTGCAGGGCGAGGTCGCGTCCATAATCTTCTTCTACCATGGCCAGGGAGAGGTCGAGGCCGGAGGTTACGCCGCCGGCGGTATAGATGTTACCGTCTTTGATGAAGAAGGGTGTGGTGTCCACTTTCACGTCCGGGAAAGTTTGCTGGAAGTGATCATAGCGCTGCCAATGTGTGGTGGCAGATTTATTATGCAGCAGTCCCGCTTTTGCCAGCACATAAGTGGCTACACATACCCCGGCTACCCTGCGGATGGCGGGTGCTTTACGTTGCAGCCAGCGGTAAAAGCGGTCCGTATCCGGATCATGTTCCGGGAGGTTATGCCCGGTGATGATAAGGGTATCTATGGGTCTTTTAATATCCAGGAGAGATGTGGTGACCAGGAGGTCGGCACCGCTGTTCATGCGAATATGGTTGCCTGGCTGTGCGCTGGCTATCACGAGTTCGTACGATTGGAAATTAGGTCCTTGCTGCGCTTCCAGCATGGACTGCGCGAAGGAGAACACATCTGCGGGGCCTGCCATGGTGAGGAGGCGGCTGCCGGGGAGGACTACTAAAACGACTAATTTCCGGTGTGAGGTCATGGGCTGTTTCGTTTGATGTTTCAAATGTACAGCTTGGGCGGGTTGTCTGCAATGACAAAATTTATACAGTTTCCGCCAAATGATATGTTTCCCGTTGCTGATATCATCTCCCACAAAGTCAGACATCCCCGGGGCTGACTAAAAAGTAAAATGATGGCTTTAAGCCTCGCTTAAGCGATAACACCCCTATAAATCAGAGCTGACCGATATTTTATGGTCAGCTCCGGAATTATTCTCCGTAATCTTTTTTAAGCACACTCACCAGGTAGTTGACAGCCTCCGCGGCTGCATCCGTCTGACAATTGGCAAATACGATATAGCCGCGGTTAACTGCCGGGATTATGTGTACGGCGGTAAGGAAGTCGCCGGGATTACCGATGTTATGTGCTTCCTTATGTTGATTGGCATTGCGTTCCCAGAACCAGCCCATGGCGAAGGAGTCGTAGCCAAACAGCAGGTAGTTGGCGGTAATGATTGTAAGGATATTGGAATTCCCTTTGAAGGCCTTTAGTTGCAGTTGTAAAAACTTCGTATAGTCGGTGAGGGTAGTATTGATATTGCCTGCGGCCATGAGCCAGTTGAATTTATAATTATCTGATGGCGGCTCCGGTTGTCCGTTAGCGTTATGTCCCCAGGTTTGTGTATTGTCGGCATTGTTGGGGCTGCCGGTGCTGAAACGGGTATGCAGCAGCCTGTTAAGGTCGGCGAGATTTTCTTCATAGGTTTTGCCGCTGATGCGTTCCATGCACAGGCCAGCTACTATGTAGCCTGCATTGGTATAGAACAGCGGGCCTTCTGCGGTGCTGGGTGGCTGTTGCAGTAACCAGGTGGCGAACTGGCGGCGTTGTTCGGTGGCATTGCCTGTAAAATGGCTGCTATCCGGGTTGGTGGTGGTGTAGGTATATGCAGGCAGGGGTATGCGGAGGCTGAGGAGGTTTCCCAGGGAGATGTTGGTGTAGGCTGGGTTCATCTGCCCTTTAAGCTCCGGTAAAAGCTCGTGTAGTTCGGTTTGCCAGGAGATCCCTTTGGCTTGCAGGAGGTGGGCCATCATAAAAGCGGTGATGGCTTTGGTGTTGGAGCCGATGCGGAAGCGGTCGTTGGCGCGGGCTGGCATATTGGAGCCGGCTTTACGGGTGCCGGCATAGTACAACTCCATGATATCATTATCGGATATAACGGCGTAGCTCAATTCGGGGATGTTGGCGGCGGTACGGATACTGTCGGCCAGGTGTGCATGGCGTTGTGCAAATGCCGGTAGGAACGTTGCTATGGTGAGCAGCAGGATTGATGTCTTCATAAAAAACTAAAAGAGGGGCAATTTAGGAGAATAGTATAAGGATTTTCAGTTTTTCTTAGGCGGCTGCATCAAATCTTTAGTCCGGTACCTGATGGCATCGGGATGTACGTTTATTATTGCAACATTCCCTGGGGAAAGCGCTATTCGGCAAACCAACGGTGGACGAACCAAAGGTTTTACAGCGCAGCAGAAAGGATATTAAAAACACAAGCCACTTTTACCGGTTGGTACACTGCCAGCATGACTCCATTGCTGAAAATACGGGAACGTATAAACGTAAGCTGCCGGGTATCCTGGAGGTTATGGAGCAGGCGCCGGCCTTTGGTGAGGAGCACCGGGTAAATGAGCAGGCGGTATTCATCGATGAGGCCGAGGTTGGTAAAGCTTTGGATAAGTCCGGTACTGCCAACGATAGCGATGTTTTTACCGTGCTGGCGTTTGAGTGCATTTACTTCCTGGGCGATGTTGGAAGAGATGAGGCGGGTGTTATGCCAGGTAGCTGTGGTGAGGGTGGTGGAGAATACAATTTTGTGTGTGTTGTTCATGCGGGCTGCTTCCGGATTTTTATTGTACTGGTGGTGCCAGTAGGCAGCGAATTGCTGGTAGGTGTATCTGCCGAGCAAGAGCAGATCTGTATCTTCATATGACTGATAGATATACTCTCCCATTTCTTCATTGAAGTTATGCAGCTGCCAATCGGTTTCACCATTGGGGCCGGTAGTAAAACCATCGAGGGTTACAAATGCCAGTGCTACAACTTTTCGCATGAATAGAGAGTTAGTCGATACAAAAGTAAAGATGTTACAACTTGCAAATAGGTAGGATTTGCGACAATCCTGTGGGTTGATCCCGACAAAATATTTCACTAACTTTAGAGCATGAAACACGTATCCATTTTGATCCCTTTTGGTGCCAGCAGTTTATCTAATATAGAGGGAACCTGGCATATACTAACGGAAGTGAACACCATTCTCAAACGCATGGATCGCGATCCTATTTTTGATGTACACTTCGTTGGTATATCTGCGTTATCAACGCAGCGCAATGGTTTATTTACCATACAGCCTGACTTGCTGGTACGTCAGGTGAAGAAAACAGATATGATTTTCATTCCGGCGATGCACCAGGATCCGCAGGAAGCGTTGGTACGGAACCAGGCTTTTATACCATGGATTAAGGAGCAGTATAAGGATGGTGCGGAGGTGATTAGTTATTGTATTGGCGCCTTTTTCCTGGCGGGCACAGGATTGCTGGATGGCAGGCGTTGTGCGACACACTGGGCGTCGGTAGGTGATTTCAGGACGATGTATCCGGATGTGGATGTGGTGGATGAGCGTATTATGACGGAGGAGGAAGGCATTTATACCAGTGGGGGTGCTTATTCCTATTTAAATCTGTTGTTGTATTTGGTAGAGAAATATGCGGGCAGGGAGGTAGCGATTGTGGTGGCAAAAACATTCATGATTGATATTGACCGTGATAGTCAGTCGCCCTTTATTATGTTCCAGGGGCAAAAGGCGCATGCCGATGCACCGGTGAAACAGGCGCAGGAGTTTATAGAGCAAAATTTTTCTGACCGTGTAACGGTGGATCAGTTGGCGAATATGCTGGCGTTGGGTCGCCGTAGTTTGGAGCGCAGGTTTAAAAAAGCTACGAGCAATACGGTGACGGAGTATATTCAGCGGGTGAAGATAGAGGTAGCGAAAAAGAGTTTTGAGAGCAGCCGGAAGAATATCAGTGAGGTGATGTATGATGTGGGGTATGCAGATATCAAGGCTTTCCGGACTATATTCAGGAAGGTGACGGGGTTATCTCCTATTGAGTATCGTAATAAGTATAACAAGACTGCGGCGGCAGCGGCGGTATAATCATATTTGTTGGTGATTGGATGTTGATGTGTAGAGAATGGATAAGACAGAAAGTTGGTAATTATTTCCTAATGAACATTAAAGATTAAAAATAGCCCGCAGCGTTTTTACGCGCTACGGGCCGGAATAACCAAAGCTGGAGGAATCCAGCTCTTTCATATTTTAATTTGTTTGTTAACCCATCTTTTCCGTGTTGTAAAGCACGGATACATATTGCAGGGTGAACTGTATATGTAGAATGACTTTAAATTAGTAGTAATGAGGTGGGAAAGAATTCCCACCTTTTTCTTTGGCAAAAGTACGTGTTGGTGTACTTGTGGTTTGTAATTTAAGGGTTGTGACCTTAAAGTTAACGGAAACTATATGCAGAATAGAAAACGCTTAGGATAAATAGCAGGCTGTAGGATTAGCCTGCTATTATGGGTTGTGTTGACGTATGTGTATGTTAACCCTCAATACCGAATACGAAAACATCTTTAGGTCTATAGCATGTGGATGACTTCTTCCTCGGGAGTTGCTTTTTCACAATCAACTCGCCGAACTAATCTTACTGAAGGACGTCCTGGAATGACCGGTTATAGCGTAGAACTCCCGATTCAGAAGTACAGCGTTACGATGGCATTGACCTGTAATGGCTGAGCAACTGAAATTGGGGAGCTGGTGGGGTTTCCAGCATCCCCATTTTTCAGAATTGCAAATATATTGATTACCGTTGGGTGGTCCCTTGGGAGGGAGGCCCCTTGCGGGGCCTGGGGAACGCCTTAAGCCATATCTTATAAGGCGCTCACACAACACTGAAAGGGTAATTATCGACACAAAACAACGGGCGATAGAAATCACCCGTGAAATCTATGGAGAAAAAGATAGATGGGGATACAGTAGGATGAGCACCCCATTACCTTTCAGCAACTCATAGAAATATTGTCTGGCTGAGACAAATATTTTGATCCTGTGCAGGAAAGTTATTCAAAGAACTTTTTGTTTTCAGTTATGTAACGACACTAACCACAAAAAGGTACTATATAAAATCAGACTTTATTTATCCACATTTTTTGGGGAATGTGCATAACATCTGACTTACTATCGTTAACATCCAATCTATCAAAGAGCAATTTTATCAGCAGAAACAGTATTATCTATCTTTATAAAAAATGCTGTTTTCTGTGCTTTCAACTATATGACATCTAAAACCTGCAAATGGTACTCTGTTTTTTCCCACTTTTTTGAAATATTTATTTTCTTAATGTTTATCTGTCATATTATCAGGAAAATTTCAATTTACGGTATCAATTGGCGGACAGTGAATAATGAAGATATTTTCAGAAATATTGAAATCCATATCACATTCATTGTACAATTCCTGTTTGTGAAATTCCGTATCTACCCATTCACTCAGGTGTTTATCTGCCCAATTGCGCTTAGGGGCATTTTTAACTGCTTCCACGGTAGCTTCCTTAATAGCCAAAATCTCAAACAGCTCTTTCGGACATCTACCAGCTTCCACTTCTAAAAGCATTTCTATGAATTTGCGTTCGTTCAGGAAAATCTTTTTCATGTCTATGGTAATTTTTTTAGGATTTATAGAATGAATGGAAAAAAACAGATTGAATTAGTTAGGTTTCCTACATAAACGTAATTAACGACGGTTTGGATTTTTAAGTTTGAAAAAAAATTGTCCCGGGAAGAATCCAAAGACTTTGGTTATTTCGAAAAGCACAAAATACTCTCGAGGGGAAGCTTATTCTCGTCATCCCTCTTTTGGGGGTAATTCTCCACGATGAACCGATTAATGATCCACATGAAGCCGTCTAAAAGCAATTTCGTTTATGATAAAGGAATTTCTTGAGTTGTAATCGCCACACTTGCGCGCTCACTGGTTGATGATTCAAAACTATAACTCTTTTTAATTCCAGCCAAATTTATTTTGTGTTTTTTTATAATTATTTTTTAATCTCTTTGTAAAATCAATCTCCTCCTATCTCTCCGCAAAAAAATGATAATCTCCGTATCAGTACTCCTTTTAGAAGGGAGCCAGGAAGAGTCCCGGCTCCTTACCTTAAGTTACTGTACTTTATCTGACATCAGAGAAAGACAGATGTACAACACAATAGTTTAACTTTTATATAGCAGAACTCAACATTTCAGATTGTTGAACCGGGAAGAATCCCGGTCCTTGACACCAGGTGCCCCTCTCTTGTTAAGGACACCATTCGATGTAGAAAGAAGTAGTTTTCACTTCATTTCATTTTTAGCGGAAATCCATGATCAATGACTCTTTAGTTTCTTTGTGTGGAATCGACCGGCCAGGTGGGGAGCCCTCGTTGCATCTTATCGAGAACTTCGGCTAATTCCTTTAAGTCGGGACGCACAGCAATGGCTCTCTTTTGTAGTGCTATGGCTTCTGATCGTTCGCCTAGTTTATACAACAAATTCGCATATGTATCTAATGCAATTGCAGAATGATCTTTATACTCACAATTATATTTACTTACTTGCATAGCAAATTCCAGAATTACGGTGTCGGATATATTTTCGAATACAGTCCAACTCATATTATTAATATGATAATCACTGTGATCAAGTGCCACCTCAAAGTACTTTTTATAATATGTACCAAAATCCTTCCAATCCTTGCGATTTAGATTCTGGATCATGGCTGCCCCCCAGACATATTCCTTTTCTTGGTCACCATATATACGTGAAACTTCGGCGCCGATAGCCTCCCAATCAACATCTTCTTTTGATCCCATAACTGGCTTAATAAATCTATTTTGAATAACTTGTTTTTTCCATTTTTTATACCTTTTTTGTCCTATTACTTGCTGTACCTTAGCACTATCCTTTATTAAAATGGAGTACCCCATATTATTAGGCTCGATCGAGACAGTTGTAAGTAATAAAACATTATCATAATTATATGGATCTTTTATTAACTGAACAAAACTCGTGGTTAGATAATTAAGATTCAATGTATCCTTTTTTTTCAATGCCAATAAAATCATTCGACGTAATAATGAAGAATCTGACCGCCCACCTTGAATTTCTTTTAAATAATCGGTATACCGATCATCTGTATCCATTACATTAATCGGTTTAAAAGCCCTTGCTATCGACCCATCAATGGGAAGCTTCGTATTTACATGTGTTAAATGTGCATTGATGGAACGTAGTGTATCTAGAGGGATTTTAAGAATAGCCCTGTCATATGAAACTAATCCATTCTCCTCGGTTTCAACATCAAATGGCTGAGTATAAATGGCGGCACTTAATCCTCCCCTTTCTAAATTCTGAATAGAATCTATCATTTTACGATAAATACTCATAAATTGCAAAGGTGTTTTAGTGTCATACCCCCATGTTTGTAAATCATTCCAACTATGATTTGGCGCAGAAACTGTAATACCGCCAAATTCACCAATGACCTCCACTTTTCCATACCCACCTTTTACCGATCGAGGAAAAGGATATGTATGAATATCAGCAATATCACTTCCCGCCCATGGTACTTTTACATCTTTTCTAAGTTTATTACTTACATACAATAACTGACCTGAATGCCCGTTTACCAGGCGGGAAGTATCAAGTTTTTTTACTAATTCTGTTATTCTTTCCTGATCAAATTCCCCCCAACCTTCATTAAAAACGACCCAACATATAATTGACGGATGATCATTCAACTGCTTAATTGTTGCTTTTAATTCATTTTCAAATTGTCCTTTTGAGCCTTCGGGAAGGCCATGTGGAGGATTAACAAAGTCCTGCCACACAAGCATACCCAATTTATCAGCATAATAATACCATAACTGTGGCTCAATCTTTATATGTTTGCGTATAGTATTAAAGCCCATCGCCTTTATTGTGGCTATATCAAATTTCAGAGCATGAGCAGTCGGAGCTGTATATAGTCCATCTGGCCAAAAGCCTTGATCCAATACCCCTAAATTGAAAATGTATTTATTATTTAATTGAATTCTAGGAAACCCATTCCCATCCTTTGCAATAGAAATTTTACGCATACCAAAGTAACTAGCTACTTCATCTAACACTCTTCCCTTATGAATGAGCTGTACTTTGACATCATATAAAAATGGATCATTAGGTGACCATAATCTGGGTTGGTTTAAAATCAGCTTAATAGGAGTACCTGCAACACCTTTACCAATTGCCACCTGATGACCATTCTCCATAATGGTAACTCTAACGATTTCATCTAATTCTCTATTCCCTGCAATAGTTGGAGTAATAATAACTGCATTTTCATCAATATCAGTAATATAATCAACATTTTCTACTCGACTTTGGGATACTTTTTCTAACCACACAGTCTGCCAAATTCCAGAAGTGGGTGTATAGTAAATATTACCCGGATTCAAAACTTGCTTACCATGTGGGTTAATCCCCTTATCAGTTGGATCAACAACTGAAACAAGTATTGTATCGACCCCCCTTCTATGAATAAAATCAGTTATATCAAAACTAAACGAATCATATCCGCCTGTATGAGTTCCCACCGATTTTCCATTAATGAAAACTTCCGTATGCCAATCAACCGCGCCAAAGTGCAACAAACACCTTTCACCATGATTTAATATTAAAGAAGCTACTTCTCGAAAATACCAGAGCGTTTGTGCAGGAAGTAAGCTTTTCCTAACACCAGATAATTGTGACTCTAATGGAAATGGCACTACAATAGTATCTTCAAATTCTTGAAAGCTAATCATATTGGAATCGGATATCTGGTACTTCCAGGCCCCATTAAGATTTTGCCAATTAGATCTTACTAAAGTAGGCCGAGGATATTCATCCCACCAGTCCATCGCCCCACGAGCATAATTACTTGTTTGCATTTTTGCATTCGAAATACTCTTTTCAAGATCCAAGGTTTGCCCTATGGCAACAGCGAACTGCAAACAAGAATACAAGAGTATACAGAAACTTTTAAAGACTTGCATTAACAAATTATTTTAATTTTTAATAACCTGGGGTTTGTTCTATATTTGGATTGGCCTGTACTTCAGATTGAGCCAGAGGGAAAAAAGAAAAATACGGCTGCCAGGTGGTCCCTTTGTCTATAGATACGCTTGGCATAATTAGGTCAATTTTATTAAATCTTTTCAGATCTATAAACCTATTACCGAATTCCGTAAATAATTCCACTTGCCTTTCATGAAGAATTGTATCAATCAACTTATCTTGCGCAACTCCCATTACCTTCCCTAACCAAGCACGAGACCTTACCTGGTTTAAATCATTAAGCGACAAGTCAATTTTCCCTTGCCTGGCCCTAGCTTCTGAGCGATTTAAATAAACCTCTGAAAGTCGAAAAACAACCAAAGCTTCTGATGGACTACCAACGGAATTGGCAACCTTATACTTAAAAGCGTAGTTATAACTCCGCGCTGTACCGATCCAAGCCTGCTTTCTTCTATCATTCTTTTCAAAAGCTGCTACCAATCGTGGATTTAAAAATAATGGAGCAGACTCACTCGCCCCGGTTGTCGGTAGAATAAATTTATTTCCTTCTTCAGTAGCACCGTTACTAGATGTAACCTGCAACTGCCATATTGCCTCCTTGCTTGTTGTTAAGAAAACAGCATTCAATGAATCAAGTGAAAAAACTTGAGAATTTGAAATTACTCTATTAGCTTCTAACTCTGCATTTATCCAATCCTCTTGCAATAACAATACTTTTATCAGTAGCGCCGAAGCTGCATATGACGTCGGTCTAAACCTCGCATTGTTGACCGTTTTAAGTAGGGATGCATCTAAATAATTAAGACTTAGAGAATCCTTAGCTTTTGTCAAATCGGCCACTAAATATTTTAGTATCTCAGTACTGTTATTCCTTTTAACATGGGAATTAATAGTATAATCAATCCCATCAATCCAAGGTATATTCCCATAGAAATTCAGCAAATAATAGTAACAAAGTGACCTTACAAATAAGACCTCTCCTATTAACTGTTTTTTGATACCATCTGGTATATTTATACTATTGTTTATCCCAACCAGCAAGGCGTTACATCTATATATCCTTGCATACATAAGATTCCAATACTGCCCTCCATTTCCACCTTTTTGAGCTGACAGTGAATTAGTAAAAAAATCTTGATAAATGCGATTAACGTTGGGACTCGGAAATAACGATAACTCATCAGTATACAAACCAGCATATACATTAATAGTTCTTATATCTCCAACCGCCGAAAATGTGGCGCTCGACATTGCTGCATATAATCCAGTCACTGCAGAAATAGTTGTAGAAGTATATTCAAATACATTCTCCCCATTCGTACTGGTGACAGGTGGCGCTACCTCTACTAATTTCTCGCATGAAACAACACACATGTATGACAAAATGAATAAAATTAGCAACGAGCTTTTCATGTAGTTTTTTTTAATTAAAATCAAAGAGAGATACTTATACCAGCAACAATGGTCATAAGTGGCGGAAGGGTTACCGCTGTACCTGGATTCTCTGGATCCAGCCCCTTATATGGTGTTATTGTCAATAAATTCTGCCCTTGTACGTATACTCTTGCTTGATGAATATGAATCTTTTCAAGCCAATTTGTTGGCAATTTATAAGAAACATTAACATTTTTCAGACGCACAAATGAGGCATCATGATAAACCAAATCAGAGGTATACGCAGCAATAGTGGAATTATTCAACTGACTAGAGTTGGCTACTTTCTGAACATTTGTAATATCACCCTTTTTCTGCCATCGATTCATAATCGATTCTAATACATTTATCATATTTCCGGGAACACCACCTCCACCAGCTATTGCAAGATCCGCGTTTCGCTGTTTGGTATATTGAATAAAGAAATCAATTTGAAAGTTTCTATATGAAAATGTATTTTGAAATCCTCCATACATTGTTGGAGCAAAATTTACATATGTCAAATCGTCAATATTGGTTTTAGGATTGGAAGTTTTAGTACCATCCGCTGCATAAAATTCATATATCCCCGTTTCAGGATTAACTCCTGCATATCTAAAAATCCTGACAACTGTGATTGGCTCACCAATCTTATACTTAGCGGCATAACTAGAAGACTCAATATTTTCAAATCTTACCAATTTATTTCTGGGAATGGTTAGATTTATATTACTAGACCAGGAGAACTCCTCCCTCCTTATATTAATCGTACTAATAGTACCTTCAAATGAGCTATTTTGAATTAAACCTGGAAAATTTTGATTAATTGATGATGCACCAGTCGTGGCGGGCAAATCATAAGCAACAATTTGATTGCTCGATCTATTTCTTATATATCCCAAACTTGCTATCAACCTACTTTTCAAAACAGCCAGTTCTATTCCAATATCAAGTTTTCTAGTTTCTTCCCATTGTAAATAAGGATTCGGGATACCACTTGTGGCTATTGTCGTAATACCCTGATATGAAATTGGAGCACTTACAACGTTATACAAGTTGTAGAAAGAATAATTACCTATTTGATCATTTCCCGTAGTTCCGTATGATGCTCGCAACTTTAAAAAATTCACCAAATTCCCAATCCTCTTGAACCAACCTTCTTCTGATATTATCCACGCTCCACCTATACTTCCAAAGTCATGAAAACGGTTTGCCTTTCCAAACCTTGAACTACCATCTCGTCGAAAAGAAAGGTTTAAGATATACTTGTCGTCTAAATTATAGTTCAGTTTAGCGAATAGTGCGTTATACTTATAAGTTGAAATTTCATTTGTATTTATTGTAATACTACTAGCCTGCTTAATATCAAAAATGCTCAAATCTGAAGAAAAAATAGTCCCGTTAATTGCAAGTCCGCTTCTATTTTCTTGCTGGATACTCATACCTACAATTGCATCAAAATTTCCAACACCAAGTCTATCTGAGTATTGTATTTGTGGTTCTATATCCCAATTATTTATATTATATGAACCTTTTATCGCTGTTGTATTAAGTATTGTCCTAGTTTCAGGAGAAAATGATTGTTTGGTATTAAAACTGTAATCGTCAGTCTGCAAATTATTATAACCAAATAAAGTTTTAAACTGTAATCCATTCAGGAAGTTATAACTTAACATTAATGAGGAACCAAGATTCGTTGTATTGTTAAAATAACCTGTATATTTTTGTGCCAATGGATTTGTCCATGAACTATTTCCGTTTATATCAGGTTCCCAATTTAAAGATCCATCGTTGTTATACAAAGCAGGTGCATTAGGTGGGAGTCGATACGCAGACGCAGTATAATCGGTTCTTGACATTTTATTGCCATCAAACATATACCTTACATTTAAATCTACTTTAAACCTATTATCGGAACTATTTGAATTCAAACTTGCACTCATAGAAGCTTTACGATCGTGATCAAGACCATAAGCATTTTCAAATAGTGATCCCATATAACGATATGTACCAGAAATTCTATATCGAAGATTATCACTACCACCCGAAACTGAAGCTTCTAAAGTTGAAAAGGGAACATAGCTTCCAAGTAGCTCCTTCTGCCAATTCGTATATCGCAAAGAATCCCATCTTGTTAAATCCACAGCATAAGTAGGAGTACCTGGAATCGCGCTTGGCGTAAGTCCGTAATTTTTGAAAGCTTCCTTTCTTAACGTAATATAATCCGGTGTCCGTAACAAATTCGCAAATTTTACAAGCTTGGAGAATCCAGTATTTGCATTGAACTCTATAGCCATTTTACCAGATTTACCTTTTTTGGTTGTGATCAAAATGGCTCCATTCGCCGCACGACTCCCATAAATAGCAGTAGCATCTGCATCCTTTAGAATATCAATTCTCTCGATATCAGAAGGATTAATGAAACTCATAGGGTTCCCGTAAGTTGTAGTTGTTCCAACGGTACCGGATGACCCTAAAACTAAAGACTGAGGACTATTCATTAACTGTGAAGTATATGGCACTCCATCAATAACGTATAAAGGATCATTGCCTACTAGTGCACTTAAGCTAGTATTTCCCTGTATTGTAACCCTCACTCCCCCATTATTCACGCCGTTGCTGGGTGTAATCACTACACCAGGAACTTTTCCTTGTAATGCTAAAAGTGGATTTGATATAGGCTGGGCAGCAATTTCACTTGCTTTTACACTTCCACTGTTATTTGTATTAAATCTCTTTGTTGTTGACCCGTAAGCAAGCACAACTGCTTCATCGAGTTGATTTTCAGCAGTTTCCAAAATCACAAGCATCATTCTGGTAGTTGGAACATTCAACATTTGTGATTTATATCCAACATAACTAAAAACCAAAATAGCAGAACTACTTATTTTCTTAAAAAAAAAGTTGCCTTGGTTATCTGTTACTGTGCCCATTTTGGTCCCCTTTATACTCACACTAACACCGGCTAATAAATTGCCATGCAAATCTTGTATTCGCCCTTTTAGAAAGCTCGCACTACTTGTATCGCTACTCTCTAGCATAATTGGTATGGCCTTCCCCTGAGCACTTATAAATAAGAAGATACCCCATAGAAATGTGATATAAACTATTTTCATATACATATTCATCTTTATATCAATTAAGGATCAGAAGAATTAGGTAAGCAGCGAAAATATTACAGCTGATTTACAATTAAGTTAACTTCTCATTTGGGTTTTCGTACTCAAATATTAACAAATACATAACAAGTGAGGTCAAAAACATACTGGCTTTGAAATGCAATCGCAGTAGAGAATAATATTTTTACAATGGCACCAGTAATTCATCAATAAAAACAAGGTAAACCTAGCCGAAAACATTATAATTCTTATAGTATGAAAAAAGCGAAACTTACTTTAGTGGCAATGGGACTTTTAGGGATAGTTGTAGCAGCGGTTGGAAGCAAAGCTAAGGCTATCTCAACATTTTATGCACCCTCAATACATGGAGGGCCTTGTTATATTACCACATTATTATTTTTGACTACCACAGACTACACTTTAGGCGATGCATACGAAATTGCTCGTCAAGAGACTGTAGATTCATGTGTTGAATTTTGTGTAGGCTACGAATAAACGGAATACATAAGTCAAATTCCAAAACTAGCTTAGTTAAAAGAATAATACTCCACCCAAAATAGCAGCAAAAAAAACAGAATGGAGCATTTTAATAAAGACATTTCCTCTAATCCATCTATAAATTCATCAGATAGGCTTACTACAAATATTGAACTTAAAAAATTCATTGATGAAAACAACGTTCCAATTAAAGAGGAGCCACCATATCTGACTGTTGGTGAAAGAAAACATGAAAAAGGATGGATAATAGAATTCACCACGGTAATTTCACATATAGATAAAGTGATACCTAGTATCATATCCTACCTTTTAATGAACAACTTATGCTTTCAGATGCCCACTAGCGAGGAGAATTACCAGAAAATTCTCTTTGGTCATTTTGGTCCTGAGTTACAAAATAAACTAATATTAATCTACCCAACTTCGGAAAATGAAGCCATTGAAATTGTAAAGAACCTAACCTCATTAACAACATCTAATAGATTTCCACTAATTCGAGGGAGTTTTCATCTACTCCAGGGAATACACGTGAGGTATGATTACACAGACTGTGCTAGTTTTAACGGCGAAGATGGCAGGAAGAAACGTTATGCAAGGCTCAAAAATGGCAATTTGGTTCTCAACCCACTAACAAATCCTTATAGGCATACTAAAAAAGTTAGATGGATCTGGAATGAATACAAGCAATACAATTACTTAAAAAACTCAATGGTAATTGGTAAAAAAACCGTTGGTATTGAAATCCTGCGTGAGGACGCTAAAGGAAGAGTGCTAAAGGGGATCTTTTTCAAGAAATGGTATTTACCTACAACTTGTGTAATAAAAACTGGACGAAGAAATGAAATATTAAACTCATCTGGCCTAGACGCAGCCGACAACATAACATGGCAATATCATGTATTAAATATTCTAAAAAAATACAATATCACTTCCTCACCGTTAGATTTGGTTCATGACGAGATGGAAACATCCCTCGTAGTAGAAAAAATACATGGGATGAGCCTTGCTAGTTTTGTATTTAGGCTCCACACTATGGATGGTTGGAAAAGTATTTCCACAACTAAAAAACTTATAATTCTTGATATTGCCTTACAGATTATTAATATTATAAAATTAATACATGACAATAACATTATTCATAGAGATATTAATCCATCCAACTTCCTAATTTCTAATCAGAAGGCTGTGAAAATAATAGACTTCGGAATGAGTTACAAAGTTAATCCGGATAAACTCGGTCCTATTTATATTGGTATAACACCAGGTTACACAGATCCCCAGAGATCATTGCATCTTGGATATGTACCGGACATAGCAGAAGACATATATTCTATAGGAACATTATTAATATTCCTATTTACAGGAATAAACCCAGCATTACTTGACCTTGAGCAAGAAGACAATTTACGCATACAACTTCAAAAGCTCATTAATGACTCAGATGTTGTATGTATAATCGCCGAATGTGTATCAAATAATAAAATGGAAAGACCTCAACCAGAACAAATAATAAAAAATATAAATACATACAAAACCGAACTAATAGATTCACCATCACTAAATGCAACTAAGCAACCCATATTTCAAGATATAATAGCGAGAGGTATGCGGGCAATAAATTCTTCATTATATAGTAATTCATTGAAATTATGGTTATCATCAACAGCTGATGAATCGAGGGAACTACAATATGACGAGAGGCAAAGTATTATAACAAATTTATACAGCGGAATATCAGGAATTATTATCGCACAATTCTATGTAAGCTCAATATTAGGTGCCGACAAAATGATGTCGAACGATGCATTCCTACGCGAAAACATTGAATACCTACTAAGAGTATATATTGATTCCAAGGACCTACAACCAGGTCTTATGACTGGCACATATGGAATTGGAATGGCTTTAGCTCAAAGTATAAAGAATAATAAATTAAATGCATCCAACGAAATAAGGAAAGTGACAGAAAATATTTTACTGACACCAGTACGTGAATTAAATCTTTGGAGCGGATTAGCAGGCAAAGGGATATTCCTATTAAAAAGCTTTAACGAACTAAATATAACCGAATATAAAAGTCAGCTACAGGATATTAACAATATACTTAAAGACACTCAAAAATCCGACGGAAGTTGGATTTTTGAGGCTGCTTCAAGCAAATCAAATGAGTGTATCGCAACTGGGAATGCCGGCATTGTTCTATATCTCCTAATGCACAGAAAAGATATGCAGAGTTCTTCAATGGATATCCATATACACAGATGCTTAAAGAACATTATGAAAATGAAATCCGATAAGTGTGACAACTCTTATCTGTTTGGGAAAACCGGTATAGCCTATGTATTACTGCAAGCATACGATGCATTTAAAAAAGACGAATATAGGAATTTTGCTAAAACCATATTAAACAGCGTAGATATAAACAACATGAGGGAAATATTTGGCATCGCAACTGGCATTTGCGGAGTAGGTCACGTTTACCTCGATGCCTTTTATATATTAAATGATGATAGTTACTATTATAAAGCATTGTTAATAGCCAATTATCTTGAAATACTCAAAATTGAAAAACCTGAAGAATTAACATACTGGCACAACAATGTAAGTCGTTCTAAAACTCCTGATATGTTTCATGGGAATAGTGGGATCATTACCTTCCTTGCAAGACTTTCTTCAACTAGGAGTCAACACCCGGTTTTTGAAATAATGTGATGATTGTAAAAAAAGAAATCGTCACTGCATGTTCATAGCAGATACTATAGCTAACTTTAATAAGTTAACACCGATGCTGACAAAATAAAAATTCAAAATAAAGTATTAAGAAATCCGGATATACAATTTAGGTTATTGTTCTCTTCCTAAATTGCTATTATTATAAATGAGAACACTAACTACAATTTAGCTTTTTAATATAAAAGCACCATTATTATGAACAAAGCAAAATTCTTATTATCAGCTGTAGGTTTATTCGCAATCGTTGCTGGCGCATTGGCTTCTAAAGCTAAACAATTTGACAGAATCTTCGTTAAAACTTCTCCTGAAACCACAATTTGCTCTTTACCAGTAAATGCAACTTTAGACGGAGCTTCATTCCTGACTAATACTGCAGCTACTACAATTCAAAGCGCTCCTTGTGTTACTGTTCCAGTTTACGAAGGCCTGTAAGCATTTTTTATCTAATATCAAGAATTAGATAAGAATTTTAATAGGAAGAGGTTCTGATTGCTATATCGGAATCTCTTCCGCATTAATGTTCATATGGTTGCAGTCCATAAATAAAATACTATTTAACGTTCCAACAAAATAAAATTCAGCATTAACATATGCATAACATATAAATAACAATCCAGAATAATAATCAAGTATACATTTATTGGAATAAATATAATAAGTGAAATGACATTCAGCCATGACCAATTGAAAACATCTCGTATTTTGAGTTTCATATTAATCACTCTTGCCACAATAATACCTAGAGCTCAAGGGCAAGATAAACCGACAATTACACCTTCTGATTATGAAAATTGGCCTCAATTGCAAGTCAATTCTACTAAACTAAGCTATTCAGGTAAATACTATGCCTATCAAATAAACAATATACCTACACAACATACCTCAACCTGTGTCGAATCGATAGATAAAAAATGGAAAGTAACACTTTTGGATATAACAAAATTTGAGTTGGTTAAGCTAGGGCAACATGAATCTTTTATTGGTTTAAGAAACGACACCCTTATCATACTAAATTTAGGGAAAGACACACCCTCATACACAGCTAATATTAAAAATATCACTCTATCCAATTCAATAAATAGTGAAGAATACTCAATTCCAATTAGTAAATGGTTACTTGTTGAAAAAAAAAATAAGGAAATTGAGCTTATAAATTTAAAAAATGGAAAATCATTAGGAATCGACTCAATAGAGCAATATAGATTTATTCAAAATACGGAGGTACCAATATTAACAAGAAACCGAAACCTACTAAAAATTTCGGAATCATTTCGAATTGATACTATTTATCATTTTAATGATAAATCTGAAATATTAAGCCAAATAATTCATTCAGAGCTATCGAACCGAATGTACGCTTTAATTAGCCAAACACACAAACAAAACAATTCTTCAAAAATATTAGAAATCAATAAAAATCCAACTGAAATAATCACCAGCAAGAATATCCAAGGCAATATTGACTTTAATATATTACCACATAACTTGAGCTTATCACAGGACGATAGTTGCTTAATATTTTCTGTTTCAATAAAGAATAACATTGAAACTATTGATACTAAGAATGCGTCACTGGTAATTTGGAGCTATTTGGACGATCGAATGGCTCCTGTTATTCAAGCTAATAAAGAAAAACCTATTACACTTTTATACTCCTATAATCTTTATGATTCCACGATGTATGCCTTAGAAAATGACTCGATGGCTAATATTATGCGACCTAGAGACAAATGGTCCATAGTGGCATCAAGACCCGAGGTTGAAGATTTTGGTAGTACTGCAAGATATAACCACAAACCGATCCAAGCGATCTCTTTAAAAAGAAATGAGATAATTAATACAGATATAACATATGGAGACATAAAAGAGATCTCTCCATTATCAAAATATATTATCTATAACACTGACAGTACCCTTTCCTTATTTAACATACAAGCTAATCGCTATTTGACAATTCTAGATTTGCCCAAACCGCTTTCAGAGAAAACACAAGAACTCAACAATATACGTGTAGCTGGATGGTCCCCAGATAATGATACTCTATTCATCTACTACAACTATGACATCTACATGGCTGACTGTAAAGGATTATTCAAAACGAAAAACTTAACAAATGGATATGGATCAACCAACAAAACACAATTTTATTTTATATCGAATTTTATTGACAAAACTATAAACTTACAAAGTATAAAATACTTAATGGCAATTGATAAGAAATCAATGGAGCATGGATTTTATTCTTTTAATGCTAATAATATTAATACGCTAACTAAGCTCGAATCAGGTCCGTATTATTACGTTCGAACATTGCAATCAAGTATTCTAGGTGTAGCACCTATCAGAATACCGTTAAAGGCAAGAGGGGCAGATATGTATATTATCACACGATCCGCTATTAACGAGGCACCAAATCTTTATTGTACTAAGGACTTCAAAAAAATCCGTAATCTTACCAAGCTAAATCCACAATCGCATGTCAATTGGATGCAAAATGAACTTATAAGCTATACTCTGCCCAATGGCCTCAAAAGTTACGGGGTACTTTATAAACCAGAAAATTTTGATTCTACCCAAAAGTACCCAATTCTAATTTGTTCATATGAAGATGTAACTCATACAATGAATGGATATATTACTCCTCAAGCACTTACCGGAAATTGTATGCCTAATATTGCTGTCTATGTAAGCAACGGTTATATGGTATTTGCACCAGACATTTATCGGCCAAAAGGCAACACTTTTATGGGAGCGACACAGACAATTGCGTCAGGAATAAACACATTATCACACAGAAATTATGCAGATATGGATCATATTGGCATAGCTGGTTGCAGCTTTAGTGGCATCACAACGGAATTTATGATTACGCAACTACACATGTTTAAAGCTGCTGTCGTAGCCTCTGGCTGGGCAAATCCCATAAGCGGATATAATTCCATGCATAGACTTGGATCGAACAATGGTGTTTTCATGGGTGCACAACCAAATTTTGGTCAATCCTTATATGAAAATCCTAATCTCTATATAAATAATACAGCAATATTGAAAGCCGATAAGATTCAAACTCCACTGCTTTTAATGCATACAACAAACGATGACAGGTGCCCATTTGAAGATGCAGTTCAATTCTATATAGCATTAAGAAATCTAAACAAGAAAATATGGTTTCTCGAGTATCAACAAGGATCGCATGTATTAACTGGAAATGGGGTTCCAGACTTTAGCCAAAGAATGTTCGAGTTCTATAATCACTATCTAAAAGGATATCCGGCACCAAGGTGGATGACAGAAAAAACCGTTGACAAGTGGAAAAATATTAGGAACGATTTAAAACTGCACATAATAAAGAATCAAGCTCAGATTAAACTATAGCTGACGTTGATTTGGGTTTTAAGCCTATGATTGCACCTAAAATGGAAGGGATTGCACAGGGTCTGGAAGAAGTAATTATCTCCTTTTACGCAAAAGGAATGAGTATATCCGACATTACGGAGCAAATCCGGGAGGTATATAAATTTGATAGTATCTCATAAACCGTGTAAATCATAAAATCGGGGGTTTGGCTTAGTCATGGTCGGAAGAAATTCCGACCATTTCTTTATGTTTTGAAGTAAATATCAGGATTTCCGCCACATAAGACAACGATTTGAGCAATTGCCAGATCCCTGACTTCCATAGCCATGCGC
>NZ_JAHUWJ010000008.1 GCF_019219075.1 Chitinophaga sp. sic0106 | reverse complement strand
TGATACATCAATCACTAAAATAGTGATATGTAATCATAAATAAATGGTTGTCAGTATCTTGTTAAAAAATCAAAAGAAAATATATAAAAGAAAATGGTCGGAAGAAATTTCTTCCGACCATGACTAGACTTGCGGTCCCTCTTTTTTATATATCATGTAAACAGCAGGCACTACATACCTCTGCGCTTCATTTCTTTTCTGATCAGTCCGAGCTCGCGGCCCATCTGACCTGCGATGGAAGTATTTTCCTGGGCACGGCGTATCAGGTATGGCATTACGTCTTTTACTGGTCCGTAAGGGAGGTATTTGGAGACGTTATAGCCAGCGTGGGCCAGGTTAAACGTGATATTATCGCTCATCCCCAGCAGCTGGCTGAAGCTGATATGCGCGTGGTTGTGCGGCAATTCTTTTTCATGCAGGAGGCGGGCAGCCAGCATGCAACTGTCCTCATTATGGGTGCCGATGAACAGCCCCAGTTTATCCAGGTTTTCGAGGCAGAAGGTAACCGCTTCGTTATAATCCTTATCCGTAGCTGCTTTGCTGGGCTGTATCGGTGTGGGATAGCCCATTTCAGCAGCGCGTTTGTTTTCTTTTTCCATGTAGGCACCGCGTACCAGTTTTGCACCGAGCAGGTATCCTTCTTTTACCGCTTTATCCAGCGATACTTTCAGGAATTCGAGCCTGTCGTGACGGTACAGCTGGAAAGTATTGAAAATGATCACCTTCTTTTTATTGAACAGTGCCATCATCTCGTCGGTGAGGTCATCTACCGGTTGCTGAATCCAGGATTCCTCTGCATCTACCAGGATACCTACGTTACTTTTGGCAGCAGCTTCTGCAATGGCGTGTACGCGTTTGCGTACCCGGGCAAATTCCTGTTGCTCCTCGCTGGTAAGTGCGGCTTTGCTATGCATTTTTTCCAGGAGGCCAAAACGTGCAAAACCAGTAATTTTAATGGCAATAAATGGAATATCAGGGCGGGAAGCAGCGTACTGAATTGCGCGGATAAATTCCGGAACGGCATTATCATAGTTTTCTTCGCCTTCCATGGCCTCTACACCGTAGTCCAGCGCTACGCCCACATGGTAGTTACCGAGTTGCAAAGCTGTATGTGCAGCCTCTTCCAGGGTCTCGCCACCACAGAACTGGGAAAAAATGGTGCTTTTAATGATTCCTTTGATCGGTAACCGCAGCTTGAATGCGATGGGAGTAAAGGTGGCGCCCAGTTTCACCAACCAGGGCTTGCCGATATTACTGAAGAGAAAGTTGGCCTTACTTAAAGCCTTGTCGGTTTTTGCCTCAAATGCAATAGCCGTATTATCAAAAGATAAAGGTAGCTGCTTTTCCATGGCCCGCAAAGTTAGGGTGGTCGGTTAATTCAGCCAAAAAACATTGGCTCAGGGAAACATCTTTTTATCCGGATTAACAGATATTGTCTTTTGCTTCATAGAAATTGGAAAAGTCCGGTTTCCCACTGCTGCTAATTTTGATTACTTTTAAGATTTTTCGTTTGCATACAAAATTCCCGGAATATGCTATTTAAAAATGATACCAACTATTTTAAGTTCCTGTTACCTGTAGCCTTATTCACGGCCGTTGCCTGCCATACTACTCCGCCGCCTGCTGAAAAAAAGCCTGTTTCCATCCTTACTATGCAAGCCCCTGGGATTCACTATACCTCTTATCAGGGAGATATGGGAGCCCGCAAAAGCATTACGCTGCCCGACAGCTCGGTAGTAATTCTGAATTCCAATACCCTCCTGCTGGTGCCGGATAATTACGGTCAGGAAAAACGCCAGGTATTGCTCGACGGGGATGCATGGTTTACCGTTACGGCAGCACCAACCGTGTTTACAGTGGTGGCCGACAAGCTCACGGCGGAAGTCCTTGGTACGTCGTTCCGTATGCGTTGCTTTACGAGCCAGCAGGGTGCTACCGTGCACCTGCTCACCGGAAAGATTAAAGTCTCCAAAAGCTATCACTCCGAAACAGATAACCAGCCGGAAATCCTGGAACGTGGCAACATGATCCTGGCAAACAAGGAAATAGACCTGATGGAAAAGGAAACATACAACCCACAGGATGCTGAAAGCTGGCTGGCTGACAGTCTGCAACTCACCAATGCCCAGGGACTGCTCATGTGGCGCACCCTGGAGGACTGGTACGGGGTAGAGATAACCGTACAGGGCGATGCTTCCAAAACTACGCCGGTGACCAAACTATTTGTAAAAGCCACCCTGCAACAAGTGCTGGACGCGTTGGGCAAGGAGCAGGGCTTTAGCTATAAAACCGACGGTAATAAAGTAGAAATCAAGTTTTGATCCGGCAGAATGTTGTAATTTCTTGTCAAATATATCTGTCATGAAAAAGTTACTCCTCGCAATTACCCTATTTACTGTTGCAGGCAATGTGCAGGCCCAAACGGCCAGCTGCTGCCATTCCGATGCCATCACAGACTTCGCCGGCCTTGCCAATTCCGGCAATTTCGTGATGCAGCATGCCAATCCGCTCCCCTACACATACGCAGGGGTTGAAGGCCAGGGTGTTACCTTCCCCGCCACCGACGGGAAAGACGCCGCAGGCTTCCTGTTTAAAGCCAAATCGGCTTCCAACCTTTACCTTTTTGTATACCAGGAATGGTGGGGACTGAACGACTATATCAAAAAGGAATCAGAGAAGCTGTACAACGACCTGGGAGGCAAAGTAAACGTGCTCGCACTGGATATGTACGACGGCAAAACAGCTACCGAAGCTGCCGAAGCCGGAAAGCTGATGCAGGCAACACCCCGGGCACGCCTGCAGGCCATTATGGAAGGTGCCCTGAAATATGCAGGACCAGGTGCTAAAATTGCAACCCTGGGCTGGTGCTTTGGCGGCGGCTTATCGCTGCAATCCGGCCTGATCAACGGCAAGCAAAACATAGGCGATGTGATGTACTATGGGATGCCGGAAAAAGACGTGGAGAAACTCAAAACCTTGCATGCACCTGTACTTGGATTTTTTGCCAATAAAGACAAAGGGATTAATCCCCAGGTGGTGGCCGAATTCAAAAAGAACATGGCTGCTGCCGGTAAATCCCTCACCGTTTATACTTACGATGCGGACCATGGCTTTGCCAATCCCAGCAATCCTATATACGACAGCAATGCGACCAGGGAGGCTTATGCCCACGCGATCGCATTCCTGAAAAAGCAATTTGGTGTGAAGTAGCTATTCGCTCTTCAAACTTTTAATCGGATTCATCATGGCGGCGCGGGCACTTTGCATGCCAACTGTCAGTGCCGCTATGATCATCGTACCAGCAATAGCTGCCAGAAACACGCCCGGCCCCAGGGTAATGTGGTACCTGAAATCTTTCAACCAGCTGTTCATCAGCCACCAGCCTAACGGCCCGGCTATCAGAAATGCCAGCAGAATCAGGCGTGCAAATTCTTTCCCAAACAACCACAGTATGCCGGTTACACTTCCACCCAGCACTTTCCGGATACCGATTTCCTTGCGTTTTTGCACTACCATAAACGATACCAGCCCATACAATCCCAGGCAGGCAATGAAGATGGAAATGACGGAAAATATTTTCACTATCCGTAACATTGCCTGTTCTGTGTAGTAAAAATCAGCGATACTATCGTCCAGAAAATGGTATTCGTAAATTTTTTCAGGATACATGTCCGTCCAGGCTTTTTCAATAGCAGCAAGGGTGGTGGGCAGTCCGGCCATGCTCGTTTTGATCGCGTACTGTTGATAATGATCCGGCAAAATCGCCATGCCAATCGGCTCAATCTCATTGTGGAGCGATCCGTTATGAAAATCGGATACGACTCCCACCACGGTAAGTTTATATTGCCCACCGTCAAAGGAGATCAGTTTGTTCAATGCTTCTTCCGGTGAGGCAAGGCCTAGTTTTCGCACAGCCGTTTCATTGATCAGCATTTCCCGGGCGGAATCAGCACGTAACAGATTACGGCCAGCAGCGAGTTTAAGTCCGAAAGTAGGCAGGTAGTTTTCATCCACCGCCTTAATGTTTACCCGAAACAGTTCACTTTCATCGCGGTGATCAAAGTAAATATTTGTATTCCAGGAGGCATTGGCGCTTGGTGCGGTGTAGCAAAGGCTAACATGTTCTACACCGGAAATATTTTCCAGCTGGTGTGCAAGCGTTTTCCGGCTGAGGTTTGGCTGATCGGTACCTACCGGCACCATTACCACTGCATCTTTGTTAAACCCAAGATCGAACTGCTGCGTATATTGCATTTGCCGGGTAATCACCAGCATAACAATAATTAATACCAGGGAGATAGTAAACTGCACAGTAATCAAACTGCGGCGTGTATTAAAACCGCCCAGCTGAGCAGGGCTCACCTTCCCTTTCAGCGCCGCCACAGGCTTAAATCCTGAGAGGATGAGTCCGGGGTAGGCACCCGCCAGGAAAGTAACCAGTACAACAACCAGGGCGAGCATGGCGCCCATTTGCGGCTCTGTAAACAGTATATAGGTAAGGTTGGTATTGAAATAATTATTTACTGCCGGCAGCAGCAACCACGAAATCACAATCGCTATCAGTGTAGACGTAAACGTTATAACGGCCGTTTCAGCAATGAACTGCCAAAACAGGCTACTGCGCTGGCCACCCAATGCTTTTCGTATACCCACCTCTTTACTTCTGCTGACTGCCTGGGCGGTGGCAAGGTTGATAAAATTTACGCAGGCCGTAAACAGCAGGAACACTGCAATCAGCGAAAGAATAAGCAAATTTTTCCGCTCCATGCTGCCACCATAGCGGGCATTATAGTGTACATCGCTCAGCGGCTGTAACTTATAGTGATGTACATTTTTGTTATTGGGGCGATAACGTTTTACATATCCGGCCAGTTCCTTTTCTACCTCGCCCGGGCTTACGCCAGGGCGCAGGCGGGTGAAGGTGGAAAGGTCGGAGGTAATGCCTCCCCAGGCATCCTCATTCGCGAAAAAGTCATCATATAGTTTCACCGTTGGCCACGACAATAACACACCCGGCTGCTGGTCCGATGCCGGCGGGATATCTTTTAACACCCCTGTAATCCGTATGTTTGCCAGGTTGTTGTAGCTAAAAGTCTTGTTAATGGGGTTGGTATTACCAAAATATTTTCGTGCAGTCTTTTCCGTTATAACCGCCGTGTTGGGTTCACGCAGCGTGGCGCTGCCGGCTAGTAGCGGAAAGTTGAATATCTGCAGGTATTCAGGCTCTGCAAAATACAGGTCATCCTCCTTAAATTTTTTCACTTCATTACCTTCCTGAATAGTGATCAGGGCAGGATCTGCGTTCACCACCCGTGCTACACTTTCTGCATAGCTGTAATCCTTCCGGAAGGCATTGCCTAATGGAGGAGGCGTACTGGAAGTATACGCTATTTTATCGCGGTGTTGCTCCGTTACAATCCGGTAAATACGGTCAGGGGTATGATGGAAGGTATCAAAAGCCAGGTGGAATTTCACCAGCGTAATGATCAGAATGGCAGCGCCTATGCTTAACGACAGGCCCAGCACATTCAACAAGCCATATGTCTTATTTTTCAGCAGGTTTCGCCAGGCTATTTTAAAGTAGTTCTTCAGCATAACTTTAATTGTTGAAGGGAGGACTTCCAAAGCAATGCCCTAATTGGTGCAGTCTGGCTGTCAAACCAAAATGCATTTTTAAAAATAAACATATGTTCGGTTTCGATACATGGTTGTTCGCTTTTGCAAAATTAAAAGGGAAAAAGCGGCTGCCGCCGCTTTTTCCCCGTACATACGCAAGCCTTCTTTTCACAAAAAAGGAAAGAAAGGTTATGCGCTGATATATCTTTATCAGCTTAAGGCCGAACCAACTTTCACCAACAGCTCTTTTGTTTTACGGATACCGTCTTCTTCGGACAGGTTGCTGCCTTCGTATTCGATACCTACCTGTCCGGTATAGCCGGCGTCTTTCACTATCTTCATGATGCGTGAAAAGTCCATGGTAATTTCACTACCATCATCTTTGAAATCGTAGGATTTGGCGCTTACACCTTTTGCGAAAGGCATCAGTTCCTGTATACCTTCGTAGCGGTCGTATTCCTGGAGGCATTTTGTTTTGGCCCATGCTTCCGGGGTATTGGCTTCTGGTTTGGTTCTTTCTATACAGAAGTTACCGAAATCGGGCAGGGTACCGCAATTGGGCAGGTTCACCGTTTTCATCACATTGCTCAGCCATTTACCGTTGGAAGAGTTACCACCATGATTTTCAACGATTACATTGATGTTAAAATCTTTTGCAAAAGTGGACAACTTCGCTAATCCTTCAGCAGCTGCTTTACCTACCTCTTCCGGTGTTCCCTCCCCTGCTGCATTTACGCGGATAGCATGACAACCGAGGAACTGTGCAGCCTCCACCCATTTGTAATGGTTTTCTACTGCCTGTAAACGTTTTTTAGCATCCTTATCGCCCATCTCTCCTTCGCCATCACACATGATCAACACGCTTTTCACGCCGTTATCATCACAGCGTTTTTTCATTTCTCCCAGGTAGGTTTTATCCTTTGCCTTGTCTTTGAAAAACTGGTTTACATATTCCACTGCGTGAATATCGAATTCATTTTTAGCACGCACGGGGAAGTCCAGGTGGTTCATCTTTCCGGCGAACAATGATTTATGGAAAGACCATTCAGCGAGCGATATTTTGAAGAACAGTTCATGCACATCTTTGGCGATGTCGCTACTGTCTGTTGCGCTGCCCTCTTTGCCTTTTTCATTGGTGGACTGGCCTGTGTTACAGGCTGCGAGGAAAGCAGGTAAGATACCGAGACCCATCGAATAAAGGCCGATCTGGCGCAGGAAGTCGCGGCGATTGTTGGAATTGCTCATAATAACGTGGTTTTGTTTAAATATATCGTTTTTATGAGAATGATGCAGGCTTTTTTTGATGAGTGTTAGGATATCTTCATTAATGTTAAAAGTCAGCAATTACACCTTCTTCGTGCATAAGTATTCTGAGCTGTATGAGAATGATATATTAATTTTATTGCACAATTAATATTTGCTCGGCAACCTTTAAGATTAGGATTTTCATGATAAAGAACCAAAAAATTCAGGAAATTATTGACTTCTATTTACAGGCATGTATAGAGGCCGGCTCGAATATACAATATGGTAAAATTGAGAGCGAAATGGCAGGTCCTATTCAGGATTCAACAAAAGAATATCAAATATGGCTCCCAATTAAAAGCGAAATAACCGAAGACGAGCTACAACAATTCGAGGAAGAATTGGGGTATAAGCTGCCTAAAGACTACAAAGCTTTTTTGCAACATAAGCACTTTTATGAGTTATATATATCAGAGGCCAGTTTTTGCGAGCATCCTGTTAATAAATGGAGCAGCTACCTCAAAAAAATGATTTTTGATGGTTGGCCACATGAATACCTTGTTGACAAAGGGTATATTCACTTTGCCGATTGGAGTGACTGGGGAGCACTTTGCTTTGATACCAACAGCAAAACTGAAGCTTATGATTATCCTGTTGTCCTATGGGATCATGACAGACCTTTAGAAATACAAGAAATATCCCAAAATTTCAACAGTTTAATTCTTAAACTGGATGATGAACATGAAGAAAGTTATAAGATTCGACAGTTAGATTAATAAAAAACGTGAGACGGTGTCTCACGTTTTCATTAACATCCTATTTACGCTTTAACTGTTTTATGAAAATAAACATAAGACACCGTCAATATCGCCATACCTACCAGCGGCGGCAGCGCAAACATTGGCCCTTTCATAACAAAGGTAGCGATGAACGCAGATATCAGGGAAATACCAAAGCCTACGTAAGCCCATTCCTTGAATCTTGCAGGTATCATTGGTAAAATCAGCAGGATGCCACCAATTAATTTACCAATGCCCAGCTCTACACCAAAGTAGGCAGGGAAGCCCATATCTTTAATACCCTGGCGGGCCAGCTCACTGTTAAACCAGATGGCCGGTACGGAATCCAGCAGTACAAATAAAGTGGTAAAGATCCAGTATACAATACGGTCTCTTTTTACAATGCGGGAAGAAGTTAAGGTTGTCATATCTGAAAGTATGAAGGTGATTTAATCAGGTGTTATTTCCTGATGTAAAAGTAGTACCCTTATAGGTTTCCGATGGGGAGGCAATCAGACAATAACAGGGGTAATTGCGACATTACCTTCTTAACAACAGTTCCTCCACTTCTTCTGCGTAGGCGGCACCTATCGGAATAGGCTGATGCTGAATGTATAAGGCCGTGCGATCGGCTCTTTCAATCTTTTTATTTGCTACGATGTAGGACCGGTGTACCCTGGTAAACAGCGGCAGCGGCAGCAGGTCCATGGCTTCCTGCATGGAAAGCCGGGAGATAACCTTCTTATCCCGGAGTACAAAGTTTACATAGTTTCCGGCGCTTTCCAGGTAAAGAATATCGTCCAGGATAATTTTAAACTGCTCATAACCACTCTTTACAAAGATGTACTCGGGTACGTCCTTGGGCACGGCTACCGTGGTTTTCTGCTTTAATAACCAGAGGTTATGGACCTTATTACAGGCTTTCATAAACCTGGCCAGCGAAAAAGGTTTGAGCAGATAGTCGATGGCATCCAGCTCAAAACTTTTTACTGCATGTTCCGAGTAGGCGGTGGTAAACACCGTCATAGGCGGCTCCGGCATGGTGGCCAGGAAGTCGAGCCCGGAAATATCCGGCATTTTTATATCGAGGAAGATGAGGTCTACTTTTTCTTTGCTCAGAAAGTCCATGGCTTCAAAAGCATTGGTGAAATAACCTTTTACTTCCATAAAAGGCACCATGGCTGCATGGTTTTTTATTACCGTAAGTGCCACCGGTTCATCATCTATAGCAATGGCGGTCATTTTCATAATACAATTATTTACCTTAAAAACAAGATAATGATTACATCATCCTGCCCAGAAATAATCTTTTGGCCTGTAACCAGAATTCTTTGATGGGTGAATGTGCATTGTTGCGCCACTGGTTTACCATATCTGCGGCACGTTCGCGGCGAATGGCGTTGCTCTCTTCAAACAGGTAGTCCATCAGTTCCCTGTCGGCCGTTACGGCGCGTTCCTTATAATATTCCATCAGCTCCTTACCTTTTTCCACTTCCATCTGGGAGGCGGTCATGGCTTCCTGTGTGGCGGCGGCCAGGCGTTCGTCATACTCGCCGCGTGGCATCAGCAGTTTACTGAGCAGGGGCATAATTTCGATGAGGGTGATGATAAATACGATCAGGCGGTACCGTTGCTGCAGGGGCGGATGGGAGGTGGTGAGGTCGTGCAGCGCTTCCGTTTGTGCAAGAAATCCGTCTGTCAGCGTTTCGGTATAGGCTACAACTTTGAGGCTGTCGCCGGTGCGCAGGTTCGCCAGTTGCGACTGTAACGCTTCCTGGTCAGGTGCCAGTTGTTTACGTAAGGTGGCTAATTCCTCCTCGGAGGCCAGCCAGGCGCTTTTTTTGGCCCTGGCTACGGCCTGTTCACCAATGCGGCCCGAACCGCCCGTACCATCAGTTTCAGCGAGATAGCCATCTTTATATCCTTTGTTATCCGCTTCTTTACGGGTGATCTGGTTATTGAGTTTTTCCAGGTCGCGGGTAAGCGTGGTTTGCTGGCTGGCATTTTGTTTTATCAGCGAAGCCTTGTATGCATCTATCTTATCCTGTTTGCTTATTTCCAGCTGTGCGGTGATGTCTTTCTTAAACAACATTAATACTACCGGCTGGGATATAAACAGGCCGATGGTTATGGCCAGCACGAGCCGGAATATGACAGGCAGCCACTTCGTATTGCCATTGCTGCGGGTCATAGCGGCGATCAGCGTACGGTCGATGCTGAGAATGGCGAAGCCGAAAAACAACGCCAGTGCCAGTACGATAAGGTCATCATTTACAATCGTTGAAAAGAAATAACCCCAGGCGATGGTGGCAAACATCCAGGTAACGAATACGGCTATACCGATGATGCGGTAGCGTTCCTTTTCTGTTCTGCATTCTTTGAGGATGCTGCTGTCGGCAGCAGCGAGCCACCACAAGAACTTTGTGATGGCGTCGGGCTCGGGATTTTCCGAATTCATTTTTTTGTCAGGTACAGTGGTCATTGGGCGTTGTGTGTTTTCACGCTAATCGTAAGGTGTACAAAAAATCCGGTAGCCGTTTGTCGTATACTCAGCTCATGCGAACCGGGATACAATAAAGCCAGTCGTTCTTTGACGTTGTTCAGTCCTATTCCCAGGCTGTTACGTTCCGGATCATTTTCCGGTTTTGGGTGTATGCTGTTGTATACGTCAAAGAATATTTCCCCTTCGTTGCAACTCAGTGAAATTACAATGCTGGAGCGGTTGCGCAGGCTGATCCCGTGTTTGAATGCGTTTTCCACAAAAGGAATCAGCAGCATCGGGGCTATTTCGTGATGGCAATTGGATTCGTCGATATTGACTTCAATTTTTATATCGGGAGATTGCAACACACGCAGCCGCTGTAAGTCTATGTAATTCTGTAAATAAGCTACCTCCTTATCTAACGGAATTTTCTCTAAGGTATTATCATGCAGCATAAAACGCATCATATCTCCGAGCTTCTGAATACCCTCGCTGGTGCGGCTGGCTTGTTCCTGTAAGGCAGTACCATAGAGGGTATTGAGCGCATTGAACAGAAAATGGGGGTTAATCTGGGTGCGTAAAAAATCCAGGTCGGCAGTGGAGCGACCCAGCGCTTTTTGCAGACCGATGACAGTGCTCTGTTGTTCCAGACGGGCCCGGAACAGGAGCCAGCAAACAGGGATGGTGGCTACCACACTCGCCAGGGCACTCAGCAAGCCAAGGATCACTGCTACATCGCCATTGCCATTGATAAAAATAGCCGCAATAACTACCATCAGCGTGTTAGACAGAATCACGAGAACTACCAGGTCTCTCCACAGCTTAGGTTTACGGCCATTTGCCTGGAACTCAGGGAATATCCGGTAAACGGTAAAGTAATAGATGGCCAGCATTACCGGACCAAAGAAAAAGATGGAATACCGCACATGGCCATAGGTAATGATGGTAAGCGCCAGCCACAGGATAGTACCTATGGCTATTTCTCTGGCTGCCTGGTTGGGCAGGACTTTTTCCACCACCCATTTGTGCAGGTATTGTGCATAGGCGGTTTTGATGGCATAGTAAAACACATAGAGGATAACAAACACGATAGTGTTCAAAAACGCCATTTTAGCAAACTGCGTATGTGCGCCACGTATAGTCTGGTATTGACCTAACATATACCCATAGCGGTAGGAATTGGCTACCATAAGGGCAACAAACAATGTCAGTACTCCAGCAAGTACCAGTAAACTTCCTGTAAACCATTTTTCTTTTTCCAGAAATTTGGGGACAACCAGGAAATTGAGAAACATAAAAAAGAGGTATACAAAGGTGATTTTGGTCATAAGGGGCAGCACCACATGCAGGTAGTAATCAAACACCTGATGATAGCGGTCGAACCGACCGCGAAAGCCATCGCGGAAGTCAATACGGCCGTCGCCCATGAAGGATGGCCCCAGCAAACTGAAGAGTGCCAGGAGGAAAATTCCTGTGGCCACCCCGAATTCGATTTTTCGCAATTGTTGCTGATTCATAGCAGGATTAAGTATTTAAGGCAATATTACGGATTGCTGCCTCTCCTGGCATCAAAATGGGATAAAACCGGCAATCTGTGTTATGAACAGCCATATCCCGGGCCACTGCTTTGATTTATGCGACGGGATGTGTATTTTCAACCCATTAACCATAAGATATTATGTCCAAATCGAACCGCAGAAAATTCCTGGGCACCGCTGCCGCCCTTTGTGCCGGTGCGGCCACTGCATCCGCCAGACCGTTGGCGACAGCTGATAACCCTAAGCCGTTGATTCATCATGTTTTCTTCTGGCTCAAAAATCCGGGTTCCAAACAAGACCGGGATAAACTGATTGAAGGGGTAAAAACCCTCAAAGGCATTGAAACCATTCGTAAAATTTACGCAGGCACCGTTGCCGATACGGAAAAACGCGACGTGGTAGACGCTTCCTGGGATGTTTCTGAAATGATCTTTTTTGATGACCCTAAAGGCCAGGCCATCTATCAAACACATCCTATCCACCTGGAATTTGTAAAAAACTACAGTCATCTCTGGGCAAAAGTGGTGGTATATGATGCTATGACAGTATAACTATTATCCCGGATTTTGCGGGGCCAAAGATCCCTGCATAATCCTAGAAATATCAAGTTAAAATTTGCTAAACTTCCACAAATGAATAGAAGAATTCTAATCACAGCGCTGCTTGCAAGCGGCACTTTTATGGCACAAGCCCAGGAGAAAGCCAAACCAGAAGATACTGAGGTTTGGGAACCCGCACCCAAAGTAGTCACACCGGGAAAAATCACTTTCGAAAGTGCCCCTTCCGATGCGATCATCCTGTTCGACGGTAAAAACCTGAATGAATGGGTATCTGTTGCTGACCGCACCAAAACTGCCGAATGGGACGTATCCAAAGGTATTATGACGGTCAACAAATCCAAAGGCAACATCGAAACCAAACGCGCTTTCACCAATTACCAGCTTCACCTGGAATGGCGTGTACCAGCCAACATTACCGGTACCGGCCAGGGCCGCGGTAACAGCGGACTATTCCTCGCCTCCATCGGCAAAGGTGATGCCGGTTACGAACTGCAAATACTGGACTCTTACAACAACAAGACCTACGTAAACGGTATGGCCGCCAGTATCTACAAACAGGTAATTCCACTGGCTAACCCTACCCGCCCGCCAGGAGAATGGCAAACCTATGATGTAATCTGGACCGCACCGGTATTCAATGGCGACGGCTCCCTGCAAGCACCTGCCCGTGTAACCGTTTTCTTTAACGGCATACTGGTACAAAACAATACTGCCCTGCAAGGACCTACCCAATACATCGGAAAACCTTCTTATAGCCAGGCACATGGCGCGTCTCCGATAAAATTACAGGCGCATGGTGATAAGAGCGAGCCGCTGAGCTTCAGGAATATATGGATCAGGGAATTGTAGTAGTCTAACGGTAACGGCTACACCGACTACCAGCAGCTATAATTTCTCCCTAAAAAAATAAAATGCCGGCCTACAAACTGTTGGCCGGCATTTTTGTTTTAATCAGTATATGAACACCGAAAACGTAAAAGTTGCAGTCGTATACCAGGCCCATCCCCTACCCGCCAAAGATGGTATTGTAAAACCTATGAAACCCGGTGGGTACGCGGATAGTGGCGCAGACATCGCCTACGCATTAAAAAAGAACAATACCCCTGTTATCACTCCGGCTGACAACCCTTTTATAGATAAAGACCTGGATTGGGTATTCCCCGATACCGATGCCGGCATCAGGCATGCCATCGATAAAGGAGCTGATTGTATCTGGCTTAATACCACACTATATGCCGATCATCCTGTGACCACTTATCTCAACAGAGGCATTTCCGTGGTGGGCCAGCTCCCCCTTTTGTCTGAACTCTATGACGATAAATGGACCACCAATCATCTCCTGAAAGATAATGGCCTGCCCATTCCCGAAGCCATCCTCATTCATTACAAGGATTACAAACAACATCCCCTGCAATTCCCGCTGCCCGCTGTAGCTAAGCCTATCAGAGGGCGTGGCAGCGATGGAGTTACACTGGTGCATACGCAAGCTGAATATAAATCGGTGCTGGATCAGCTTTTTCAAACGGACCGCTATGGCACCGCTGTTTACCTGGAATCTTATTTACCGGGAGATGAAATAACTATTACGGTTATGCCCGCAGGCACTTACCAAATTCATGGTAAAAACGTGGCTAAACGAGATCCATGGTGCCTGCCAGCCGTAAGAAGATTTAATCACCAAAACGGGATTGCTCCTTATAATGGCACCGTTGCCGTCATAAACAACAGTGTAGTATTGAGCGATCATGAGGAAGCCTCCATGCAGGTACAACAGCTTTACCAGCAATGCGTGGAAGCCGCCAGACTGGTTGGTTTACGGGCACCCATCCGCATCGATTGCCGGCAGGACCAGGCCGGCAACTACCTCCTGTTCGACCTTAACATGAAACCCAATATGACCGGTGCTGCCCGCCCCCACCGCCACGATCAGGATAGCCTTACCGCCCTCGCAGCCAGGAAAATCGGCTGGTCGTTTACCGATCTGCTGGAAAATATGCTCGTCCAACGATGGCACAACTAGTATTTTTCAGCAAAATGCTTACCTTTGCACCACATGTGATATAACTCTCCCATACAAATAGCACAACGCTAATTCAGCAGGCCGCCCGGTGCTGCTTTATTATAATTCAATTTTCTTAACTAAAATTTACTGACATGAAACTTACATCCGACTACAGGACCATGTACCCATTTTCTCATTCCGCAAACCAAACCACATGCTTATTAACGCTCAAAATATCTCCTACCGTAAACCCGATGCCACTGTATTATTTGAAGCCGTATCCTTCTCTGTAAATAAAGGGGATAAAACCGCTATCGTTGGAAAAAATGGTATCGGTAAAAGTACCTTGCTGAAAATTATCGCCGGAAATACTACTGAATATAATGGTATACTGCAGGTGAATGGTAGCTTATACTATGTACCGCAGCACTATGGCCACTTTGATGACGTTACAGTAGCAGCCGCTTTGGGGATTGCCCCTATACTGGCCGCATTACAGGCTATCGAAAACGGCTCTACGGAGCAGGCCCACTATGACCTCATGGAGCATAACTGGGATATTGTAGCCAGATGCGAGGAAGCCTTCGCCAACTGGGGACTTGCCGGCCTTCAGCTGGATCAGCCCCTCCGCGAACTGAGTGGTGGCATGAAAACTAAACTCTTTCTCTCCGGCATTCAGATCCTTCAACCAGATATTGTATTGCTGGATGAACCTACCAACCACCTGGACACCGCTGCACGCGATCAACTGGGTGAATGGATCAGCAGTACCAATTGCGCAGTGCTGCTCACCAGCCACGACCGCCAGCTGCTCCGCATCTGCGAGCCCATCTGGGAGCTTACTGCCACCGGCATCCTGGAATATGGCGGTAACTATGATCTCTATGAAGAACAAAAAGAGATAGAAATAGCTGCACAGGAACATAAGCTGGAATTCCATACCAAAGCACTGAAAGAAGCCAAAAAGAAGGCACAGGAAGCACTGGAAAGGAAACAACACGCCGATGCCCAGGCCAGGAAAAGTGTGCGCAACAGCTCCGATCCGAAGATTCTGCTCAACGCCCGGCGCAATGCCGCAGAAAGCAGCACCGGTAAGCTTAAAAGCGTACACGCAGAAAAAGTAAATGACCTCCGCAGCTCCCTGCAGGAAGTTGCTGCCATGACCCAGATGCAACAGATCATGAAAGGCTTTTTCGACAACGCGACCATGCCTGCCGGAAAAGTACTGTACCAGGCCAATGATATCAACTTTGCCTGGCCCGGCAAACCGCCGTTATGGTCAAAACCGTTGACATTCACGATCCGCAGCGGTAATCGTATAGCCGTTGCCGGTAAAAACGGCATGGGGAAATCTACCTTGCTGAAAATACTGCTGGATCAGCTGGAGCCTACCAGTGGCACCTTACAACGCACACCTTGCTCCAAACTATTGCTGGATCAGGATTATACCGGCATCGACCGCAGTAAAAAAGTGCTGGAGCAGGCACTCTCCTTTAATGAAAGGAAACTGGAAGAAGCCCAGGTGCATACTACCCTGGCCAACTTTCTGTTTAAACCCGACAGCTGGGAAAAGCCCTGCAGTGTGCTCAGTGGTGGTGAAATGCTTCGCCTTTCGCTCTGCTGCATGGTATTGCAGAATAAAACACCCGATATCATCTTCCTGGATGAACCGGTAAATAACCTCGACCTGGTAAATATCAGGATGCTGGCTAAAATCTTCCGGGATTATAAAGGTACGGTGATACTCATTTCACATGACCAAACCTTCACCGAAGAAACCGGTGTGGAAGAAGTGATAACTTTGGAGTAGCCGCATGGCTACTCCAACTCCTTTCTGCTACCATTACGGTCAATGATCACATAATGGTCGCCCTCCATCAGCAGCCCCTGATGATGCCCTTCGTGCTGGTCCACATCCACGCCGATTACCTTTCCTTCAAAACGCGTTACAATGGTGGTGTCCGTGATGGTATGCCCTACAATGATATGTTTGGCATTATAAAAAGACAGCGTGCTGTCTACCGTAGCGGCAGTTGCTTTAGGATCGTGGAAGTAGCCACGGTACCAGAAAGGGCCGCGACTATCAAACAGCATTTGCAGCGAGTCCGGAATTTGTTTCCGGGGTACACCCAGGTATTGGCGGCAGTTTTCGTTGATGCGTTGGAGTGACCATTGCTTTCCAATCAGCTCAGGAGATACGCCGGCATGCATCACGAGCAGGTCACCGATTTTTTCCATCACATTCTTGCTGCGCAGCCAGCGGCCCAGTTCGGAGTCCGTTGCAAACACCTGACGTAATTCTTTTCCCATGAGCCAGGCATATTTGAAATAACGGGCATCGGTATAGCGGAAGTCGCCTGCCAGTTGCATTACATCATGATTCCCCAGTACCACATGTACGGCACCACCCGCGGCAGCGGCTTTATCTTCAAGGCTGTATAGCAGCCAAAGCCAGGGCAGTACGGTGGTTCCACGGTCAAACAGGTCGCCGGCGATGATGAGTTTACCATTGCCGAAGGTCCAGTTAAACTGTTGATCAATCACGCCTGCGGCCAGCAGCAGGTCTCTGCCGGCTTCAAATTCCCCTTCTATGTCAGATAGTATGAACATCCTGCTGGCGGCGGGGCTTTCGTTAGGGGGTGTGGTAATTTTTTGTTTCAGGGAGATGGAAAACCCGCTGACAGGCAGTTCAGGCAGGGGCGGCTGCGTGTATACCTTTGTTTCAGCGGCTGCCAGATCGCCTCTGGTAGTGATGGTTTTAACCAGGATGCTATCGTTCCGGTAAAATACATACGGACCGTCTGCATAGCGCTGGGCGAGGGTAAGCAATGGACATAGCAAAACTAACAGTGTTAATCGGATGGTATTCATGTTATAAGTTAGGGTGATAAAAAAGTGAGGGCCTGTGAAGATAAGTAAAATAAAAACTCCCCGTTACCGATGCCGGCAACGGGGAGTCGCATGTTGTACCTAAAAAAATCAGATAGTGCCTTCCGGCCATACGCTGGCCTGCACTTCTTTGATATGTTTTTGCTGAAGGAGGAGCATGCACAGGCGCGACTGCCCAATACCGCCGCCCATCGACAGCGGGTAGGCACTGTTGAGTACGCTGGCGTGGAAGTCGAGCTGGGAGCGCTCCTCACAGTTTCTGACAGACAGTTGTTTTTTCAGGGCGGCGGCGTCTACGCGGATACCCATGGATGAAATTTCCAGTGCGCTGTTGAGGGCGGGGTTCCAGATGATGAGGTCACCGTTTAGTCCCGTGTAGCCATCTTCGTTAGTAGTGCTCCAGTCGTCGTAGTCGGGGGCTCTGTCGTCGTGAGCCTGGCTGTTGCTAAGAGCAGCACCTATGCCCATAATGAATACGGCCCCGTATTGTCTGGTGATTTCATTTTCTCTTTCTTTTGCAGAGAGATGAGGGTAAGCGGCGAGCAGTGCTTCGCTATGGATGAAGTGTACGGTTTCTGGCAGTTCCAGCGCTTGCTCCTGTTGACCCGCGAGCATATCATTGGTCGCTTTAACAGCACTATAGATGGCATTTACGGTTTGCTGCAGGTAGGCGATGGATCTGTCCTGCTGGCCGATGCGTTTTTCCCAGTCCCACTGATCTACAAAAAAACTGTGGATAGGGGAAATTACTTCATCTGCCCGGATGGCGCGCATATCGGTAACGATACCATTGTCTGGCTGGATTTCCAGTTCGTGCAGACGCATGCGTTTCCATTTAGCGAGCGATTGTACGATTTCAACGGGGGTATTAACGCCGTTGAGATTAAATTTTACGGGTCTTTCGATACCGTTTAGGTCATCGTTCAAACCGGTTCCGGATTTCACGAACAGGGGCGCAGTTACTTTCACGAGGGAGAGTTGCTGGCATAGTTGCAGGGCGAAGAAGTCTTTAATCTTCGCAATCAGCTCTTCTTTGGCGAGCAAGGCACTTTTGGATGTTTTGGCGGTTGATTGCATAAAATCTATTTACCTATACATTGATTTCATTTGAAATTTTCTTATAAAAATCATCAAATACAATACAAACTTCAATAATTAAGTTGATTAAATGAAATAATTTCAACAAAAGTCGCAATTTTTTAACAAACAGAACAAAAAAAAGCTTGTTTATGACAAAAAATGTAAAGAATACCGCCTTTTTTAGATAAAAACACTTCACGGACATATTGCTGAAATCGTTGTAACTTCCTATAGTTACAATCCGGTATATGAAGCGTTACCTCCTGGCAGCCTGGCTGCTATGCTCAGTTGAAGCCTATGCGCAGCTGCCCGTTGCAGCCAGCTATATTGATTCCATCACTGAAAAAGGCCATTTTAACGGCACTATTCTGCTGGAAAATGAATTCAGCCCCGTTTATCGTAAAAGCTTCGGACTGGCTAATATGGCCTTTAATATCCCTAATACGGCCAATACAAAATATAAGATCGCCAGCATTACCAAGGCTTTCACTGCTGTTTTGGTACTACAGCTGTATGAACGCGGACTCATCCGCCTCGACACCAGCATCTCCACCTACCTCCCTGACTATAAAGGCCCTGCCGCCAGGCAGGTCACCATCCGGCAATTGCTGAATATGACCTCCGGGATGAAGAATATGGATGCCGGCATTACCCTGGAATCGGTGCTGAAAAACGGCATGCCGCAGTACCAGCTGCCGCACAGCAACAGGGAAATGCTCACACTTTACGCCAGTGATTCGCTGTTAAGGTCACCAGGGAGGCAGTTTGACTATAATAACGCGGATTACATAGTGTTAGGGCAGCTCATTGAAGCCGTTACCAGGAAAACTTTTGAAGAACAGTTACACAGTGCCATCCTGCAGCCACTTGGCATGCAGGAAAGCGGGATGGCCTCCCAGGAAAAAATCATTGACAACCTGGCTGATACCTATTTCTACCGGGAAGATTTGAAGTCGCTCGTCAATGATCTCCCCGCCTACATCAACAACTGGTACGCAGCGGGCGCCATGTATTCCACGGTAAACGACATTGCCAAATTCTCCAACGCCCTCTTCTCCGGAAAGCTCCTGCAGCCGGCAACCATGGAACAAATGTTCCATTCCGGCCTGGACGAATACGGCCTTGGGGTATGGGTGTATAAAAAATATGCGATTAACGGACATGATTACACGATAATAAAAAGGCCCGGCTCCATTATGGGAGCGCAGGCCATGTTATTTCATGTACTGGAGGCAAAAACAACAATCATTATCCTCAGCAATACCGCTAATGTGGACATGGATCAATTTGCCGCCAGAATTGCTGACCGGCTGGTCAAATAAACTTATTTGGTATAAAGCGGGGAGCGTTTAACAAGGTATTCCAGCACATTTTTGTAGGCATCAGCTGTGTTCCAGAAAGCCTGGCGGTTTTGATTGTAGATGATATCGCTTTTGTCGTTATAGATTTTCAGATCCAACCTGGTCTGGAAATTTTGTTGACTGGTAGAGGTACTGGTAGCCACGCCGCTCTTCTTTTTATCATCGTCGTTACCTTTATTGTTGTAAGTGGTAGTACCCGTACTGGTTTGGGAAGTCCGGTTCTGTGTTACCAGGCCATCCACCACAAACTCTACTCCCAGGATCTGACAGAGGTCCGCCATGGTGTAATTCATCATTTTATCCCTGGTGATGCCTGCCTGCGCGAGCTTTACGTTAGTCCCACGCGGACTCAAAATATTATACACACCGGAATGTTTGCTCAGCAGCGCATAAGCCTCATTCTGGATTTCATCGCTTACCTCCTGGGCCTGTGGCTGACCATCGACAATAAAGCCGAAAGGAAGGATCGCCACTTTGTTACGCCGTTCCGCAGGATCTGTCACCATGGTTGGAGCGGGCGCATTGCCGGACGAAGGAGCGGCGGCAGTTGCAGCAGCCGGAGCACTGAATGACTCCACCCTGCCACTGGCATAAGTGATCTTCAGAATATCCGATTTCTTAATCGTGTACACCAGCGATTCGCCGGAGTGAATGAATTTGATGGCATCATCATTGATTTCAGTTACTTTGCCAGTCAGTACATCTCCGTTGGCTTTGACTACGATGTCGTTTTTACCGCCGGTTTGAGCGCTGGCATTAAAACAGGTAGCCAGCACTAATAGTAGCATTAGGATTCTTCTCATTATTGGGAGGTTTGAAGTAAACACGTTGTTAGGTTTCTAAACAATCAAGTACGATACAGGTTCAATCCACGTATTTTTTATACTCAAAATACATATCAATGAAACTTCCTTTTGAGCCATATAATCACGAATGGAAGCTGACTTACAGCAACCTTGAAAAAGAACTACTGCAAATTCTCGGTCCTTTACGTCCTGTAGTGGCCCATATTGGCAGCACCTCCATTCCAGGCCTTTCTGCTAAACCGGTCATCGACATCCTGGTAGGCCTGCAGGACGAATCTCAGCTGGAGAAAGCACCTGAGCTGCTCATGGCCAGAAATTACATCTATTATCCAAAATATAATGAGGATATGCCTTACCGTCGCTTCTTCATTAAACTGAAAGTGCCGCCTCAACGTTTATCGCTGCCCCTGCAGTTCGATAAAGAAGATAGCATACCGGACATCATGCATGACCATCACTACCGGCTGGCACATATCCACATTATTCCGGTTACTTCCCCCCACTGGACACGCCACATTGCCTTCCGGGATTATGTGCGCAGTCACCCTGCGGTGAGAGAGGAATACCAGCAACTGAAAGCCGATTTAGTAAAGCAGGAATGGCAGGATGGTAACGATTACAATGAGGCAAAAGATGCCTTCATGAAAAGGACGGAGAAAGCTGCGGTGGAATGGTACACCCAAACACATTAATTTCTATTTTTGGCCCGGAAAACGAGGCCTCGGTGTCTCTGAATTACTGAAAACATACATTATTCTGAATTTGCATGAAAGAGCAACTGAGTTCCCTGATAGAAAGGTTAAAAGCTAATACTGCCAGCTTTAAAGAAGTGATTGAATTTATCGAAACTTATTACCAGCACCAGCCTGCGGCGTTTAAAAACGGTGATGCCTATAATGAAGCTACCCAAAACCAGGGCAGCGCCAAAGTATTCTCTTTTGCACAAGCACAACAGCTCAGCAAGGAAGACACACTGTTATTATTTGCAGAGCATTATCAGGCCGTGCTAAACACACCCGATGCTACTGACCATCAGAACATCAGGCAATTCATGCAACATGGCTGGGCTGGCATCAGCTTTGAAAGCCGGGCGCTGACGGCGAAATAATTATATTGAAATGAAAATGCCCGGTAATCATAAGATTGCCGGGCATTTTTTTGTTTAATTAAATGATCTCCTGAATGCTGACGGGGAGCTGTTCGTTTTCTGTTTGAAAAACCTGTTAAAGGATTGGGAATGTTCAAACCCAAGACTCCAGGCGATTTCACCAACAGTGAGGTTGGTGGTTGACAATGCTTCCTTTGCTTTTTCAATCACCCGGTTATGTATATGTTGTTGTGCATTTTGCCCTGTTAAACTGCGCAGCATATCGCTCAGGTAATGCGGGGAAAGATGCAACTGGTCTGCCAGATATTGTACGCCGGGCAAGCCTTTGTTGAGTGCAAGCGCCGTATTAAAATAGTCATCCAGGATAGTTTCCAATTTTGCCAGCAGATCATTGTTTACTGCCTTCCTGGTGGTAAACTGCCGTTTATAAAAACGTTTGCAGTAAGTAAGCAGCAAATCAATATGGGCAATCACTACGTCCTGACTAAAATCATCCAGGCGTTCGGCCAGTTCGGCGCCTATGCTGTTAAAAATAGCCACCACTTTTTCCTTTTCTTTTATGGATAGATGCAACGCTTCATTGGTTTCGTAGGAAAAGAAATCGTATTTTTTAATAGTAGTTGCCAATGGATAAGACTGTAAAAAGTCAGGGTGCAGGAAGAGATTAAAACCTTCGTAGGTATCCGCCTCATCGGCCACTGTCAGTACCTGATTGGCGGCAACAAACACCATTCCGCCGGCATCAAAATCGTAATAGCCTTGCCCATACCTGATTTTTCCTTTTATATCGTTCATAAAAGATATCTTATGAAACCCCAGCACCAGTGATACTGGAAATGCTTCCCTGATCATATTCACTTCACAGTTATGCACAATGCTAACCAGGGGATGCTGTGGCTCCGGCAATCCCAGCATACGATGCAATGCGGCGATGGTCTCGATCTTAAACGGTTGCTGCATACTTAAAATTAGAGGTTTTCAGTGAAAAACGCATGGAGCTTATCTACCGCCTGGTTTACATACGGCTGTTTGTAATATAGTTCCACGTGGGTGGGACCGTCAATAATAGCATGCTCCTTAGGTGCTTTGGCGGTAGCTATTGCGGCCTCCGTCATCCAGGTGGTAACGGCTTCAGATCCTGTAATCATCAGCAAGGGTCGTGGAGCAATTAAATCTGCAAACCGGAAGGCATCGAAGCCTGCGATCAGTTCCACACTTTTCCATTGAAAGAATTTGGCAGAACGCGGATGCTGGCCCTGGTCCGTACAGTAGTATTTCCATCCTTCGTAGACATGCAGCCCCATTGCTTTGGCCTGCTCTTCAGCAGGAAAGAGCGGAAATGATCCCGGTTCTTTGGCGGATCTGTCGGCCGCGGCCATGTCCAGCATCCCCTGGATCACCTCCATGCCTTGCTTACCATCACCGCCATTGCGGAACTGCCGGCCTATATCTGCTGCGCTTACTGTGGCAATAGCTTTTATGCGATGGTCTGTTGCTGCTGCTGCAACCCCATAGCCACCGGAGGCGCAGATGCCGAGTACTCCCACGGGCTTATCCTGGATAGATTGCAGATAGGTAACTGCTGCTTTGATATCTTCTATGCGCTGGGCGGGATCTTCGAGGCCGCGCGGCAGTCCGCCGCTTTCACCCTGGTAGGCGGCATCAAAGGCCAGGGTAATAAATCCTTTTTCTGCAAGTAACTGCGCATATAATCCGGCTGCTTGTTCTTTAACGCCGGTGCCGGGATGGCCAACTACCAGGGCTGCAATGGGTTTGCCTGCCGGCAGGTAGAGGTTTGCTGCGAGAGGGATGTTGTTGGAAAGAAAGGTGACTGATTTTGTATTCATGGTCTGTGTCTTTATTTGAATACAAAGTTGGTGGGATTGTGTTGGGGAGATGTAGCCGAAGTGCGGGAAAGTGTAGCGGGAATGGGGGATTTTTTACAATTTCGGAATTGAATTCCGGAATTGTAAAATCTCGGTATTATTAGTTCTGATGGAGGTAAAACAAAATGTAGCTATTGCGGAGAAATTTTACGTTTATTAATTGCACACATATTTATAATTATTTTAATACTGTTATCACAATGTTCATTTTAACAAACAAAAATGCTAAATTTGTTAATAAAATTGAACATTATCACTTATGAAAGAGTCCATAACTATGTTACCCAAGGCTCGTAAGATAATGGAGCAGATGGGAGAAAACATCAAACTTGCGAGAAGAAGGCGAAATTTCAGTACGACTCAAGTTGCAGAGCGGGCTGGGCTTAGCCGTGGGACAGTCTGGCAAATTGAAAATGGATCACCTTCTGTATCCCTAGGCAATTACTTTATGGTTTTATTCGTATTAAATCTGGAGAAAGACTTTTTGAAGTTGGCAGAAGACGATCAATTGGGGCGTAAGCTGCAGGATGCAGGATTGATCACTAAGAAACGCGCTCCAAAAAGAAACAAAAAACAAACTGAAGAAGATGCCGACTGATAAAATGATATATGTATATGCTGACTGGGAGGGATTAAACAATGCCCCTTTACTGATGGGCATGCTTAATAGTGCCCATAGCAAAGGGAAGGAAGTCTTTTCTTTTGAATATTCAGCAGAATGGTTGGCGTCCGGCAATAGCCAGGTCTTAGACCCTGACCTAAGTTTTTATAGAGGACGACAATATAGTACGGGCGAGAAGCACAACTTTGGTTTGTTTCTCGATTCTTCTCCAGACCGATGGGGACGTGTCCTAATGAAAAGACGGGAAGCAATAATAGCGCGCAAAGAAGATCGCAAACAGGTAACGCTGTTTGAGTCAGACTATTTGTTAGGGGTTTATGATGAACATCGAATTGGCGCCTTACGTTTCAAGTTAGATCCAGATGGAGATTTTGTAAGCGGAGAACAAGCCCTTGCAGCGCCACCATGGACATCACTGCGGGAACTTGAAGAAGCCAGCAAACAATTGGAGCAGGATGATTTTGACGACGATGAAGCATTGAGATGGCTAAACATGTTGATGGCTCCCGGATCGTCATTAGGGGGTGCACGTCCCAAGGCAGGGGTAAGGGACCCAGAAGGTCAGTTATGGATCGCCAAATTCCCAAGTGGCAATGATGAGGTTGATATTGGTGGATGGGAAGCTGTTGCAATGGATATTGCCAAAGCTGCAGGAGTACTTATATCTCCTTCTAAAGCACAGAAATTCTCCGGCAAGCATCACACATTCTTAAGCCGTCGCTTTGACCGTACTCCTAGTGGCGAAAGGATACACTTTGCTTCGGCAATGACTATGCTTGGATATTCGGATGGCGCTGATTATACTACCGGCGTCAGTTATCTGGAGCTGGCTGAATTTCTTATTAAAAATGGTGCGAAGGTCGATGAGGACCTGGAAGAACTCTGGCGCAGAATTGTGCTATATGTAAGCATCAAAAATACAGATGACCACTTGCGTAATCATGGTTTTTTATTGACAGTGGAAGGCTGGAGACTCTCTCCGGTTTATGATGTCAATCCATTTGCTGATGGTACAGGACTTACACTCAACATATCGGAAGACGATAACTCTCTGGACCTGGATTTAGTGCGATCTGTTGCACCATATTTCCGTGTGGCTAAAAAGCAGGGCGAGCAGATTATCGCGAAAGTATTAGCTGCAGTGAAAGACTGGCGTCAATATGCTATTAAGATAGGTTTATCTAAAAGGGAACAGGATTTAATGGAAAGGGCATTTACTGACCACATTTAGGTTTAGGTGAAATTTATTATATCCATCATCTCCTTTATAAAGGCCTCAGGCTGAAAGGAAAGGATTAACTAACTAAAAAGGGAGGGTAAATAACTGATTGTAAAGCAGATACCCATAAAATACAAACAGCTACCAGAAATCTGGTAGCTGTTTGTATTTCTCCCATTTGAAAGTGGGATTCCTTTGCTGTGGAGCTGACGGGAACAGCGTCGAACTCAAATGAAATGGAACTGCTGCTAATGTGGCTAAAAAAAGCAGTTTAAATATATTTATATTAATAATTTATGTTTTAGTGAAAATTATATATGATCAATCAGATCGGAGACAGTAGTTTTAAGGGTGGTGGCAATCGCCAGGAGAGTTTTGAGAGTAGGATTTCCTTTTCCGGTTTCTATTTCCCACAGCTGCGACAGGGATATTTCCACACGGTCTGCGAAATCACGCGTGGACATCTTGGCCTCTACCCTGAGTCGCTTGATTTTCTTACCCAATCTTATTGCTATCTCCTTATCCATTAAGGATAAAGTTCATGTATATGATAAGATTTATTGACTCGATATATCGAGTCAGTGGAAAATAATTACTACATTCGCCTGCACAGCGTGGGTGCCGCTCATTCTGGGTGCCACCAGTAGCGGGAAACCGCCTGCGCTGTATTACCCCATGGCTATACTTCTATTTGATTCAGATCCGGTGTTTCCACAAGTCCTTGCGCCTTACCTCCGAGAGCGCCGGTTTGAGGTTTTGGAAGCTACAACCTACCCAAAGGCGGCGGAAATATTGGCCACCGCCAGTTGCCAGGTAGTGTTGGCCAACAGGTTTATGCCAGACATTGATGTATACGCATTTCTCCGGCGCCATGCCGGCAACGTCCCGATTATCCTCTATGCGGATGTAATCTTTGACCGTATGAATCTTTTAATGGCAAATGCCGCAGGTGTAGTAGTGCGAGATACTACAGCTATTCTATTTCAACTGCTGCTCCTGGATGCAAAAAATAAAAATCCTCCTGCTGTTGCAGGAGGATTTTAACTGTAATAGTATCTTAGAAGATCAAATTATATCCAATTTCTTACCCAGTGCGTCCGCAATTTTTGAAAGAATATCCTGCCCGGTCGAGTATTTACCCTGCTCAATTCTACTGATGTTTTGCTTCAGCATACTGGTTTTTTCAGCAAGTTGATCCTGTGTCAGTCCTGCTTCCTCGCGTAATTTTTTTATTCGCTCCCCGATGGCACGGCGGTGGTGAGCTGCGTCAAACTCTCTGAATGTGGCTATGTAATCGAACTGGTCTTGTATTGTGCCTATACCTATCCTGCCCGCAACGGTAGGCGCTATCCTAAGACTATCTTCAATTCCAGGATAATCAATTATCATTTTCCCTCTCAGATCAACTGACTCATCAGAATTAAGGGGAAGGGTGAGTGTAATGTCACCCCTTGTTATAGTTTTTTTCATTACCTACCTTTTTTAAGTTCCTTTACTTTTTCCAGTCCAGCGTTGAACGCATCTGCTTCTGTTTTGAAACCTTTTTGCACGTATAATACCCCATCAATGAAGTATAGCCATACTGGCTGAAAATCTTCTGTTAATTTTGTGGTAATGCTATAAGTATTCATTTTAGCCTTGCCGAATTTACCCTGTTGCCGCCAGCTTTATTATTTGATAAGTCAAAATTAAAGTAATCAAATTTGATTACCAAATATTTTTTCTGAGTCTTGAAAAATAATTTCGTTGAATTTTGTTGCTTCATATCGGTGCTACGAGAATAACCCTACTGCCTGCCGGTACATACTGGCAAACCCTTTAAAATCATCCTCTGTAGGCTCTGCAGTAGCACTACCTGCCGCCCACTCCTTCTTGTAGGCCCTGGCAAAATCGGTTACATTTTTCACATCCATGTCCACAATTTTGCTGGTATGTCCACCAATGTAAAGGCCACGCTGCTGCACTCTATCCATGAGCATTTGGAGGCATCCTGCTACGCTGTGGAATGCCAGGAATAACCTGGGTTTACCTGTGCCATTCTCGTTCTTTAACACTACACCTGCGATCAGCGGATCATAAATGGCTGGCCAGCGTCCGGAGTCGGCCTGAAAGCCGGAATAGTTTTCATTAATCCCGCTGCGGCCATTACCGCTCTCCTTACGGAAAATCATATAGGCAGCACGCTTCACCCCTATTGGGGAGTTGGAATCCTGGATAGTCTTTATTGCCACCGACATTTCCACCGATGTGCGCCGGAATTGCAGTATCGGTTTTTCTGGATATGCATTTTTCATTTCACATACTTTCTAATTAGGTAAATCACAGCAATAACCAGCGATATGGCTATGCCTGCTCCTACCAGCCAGTTAATACCGGTTTTGTCTATTGTTTTGGTGGAAACCGCGGTAGATTCTTGCTTCCTGCCTGCCTGTATACTGCTGCCGGTTTCTGTTTTCTTCTGTTGGAAATCCACCGGCGCCATAACTTCCTCCGGATTCTTTCGCGCCCGCACCTGCAGGTCACGCCCGGAAACCTTCCCAGAGGTATCCCGGCGCGGCTTACTCGTTACGGTGAGAACTAGCGCACCGGCCTGAACTGATTCGGACCTGGTACCCGTGTCTTCTGCTGGCAAATACCATGTAAGGCCAGCGCTATCCGGACGCGTGTAGGCGGGCACTGTGCCGGATACGGTGGTTTCGGTTACCACTGAGTTTTCCTGTACAGTAATCCCCACACTGTCCTTTCTGCGCTCCTCCCGGGTAATAGATTTACGGGAGGATGCGCAGGAGCAGAGCAGCAACAGGCCAATAATTATTTTAGTGTGCATTTCGTTCATTTTCCATGTTAGCAACCTTCTGTTCCAGGATGGCTAATCTCACCTTAAAATCAGCTTGATTCGCCTCAATCTGAGCTTTCCAGATTTTATTATCCTCATCCATTTTATCGACCTTCTTCTCAACGCGACTGGTTGTATCGTCTACCTTATCTATTTTGTTGGCCGACTTGCCAATAACCCATACTACAGTAACTGTTTGGGCAACTATAATCGCCACTTGGACAATGCCTATTTTTATATTTTTCAGGTCCATTACTCAGGCTTTGAAGGGTCATCAATATTTCTCTTCTCCTGGCGGAAATAGTGCATGGCAACCATAGTCAAAATGCTGATCATAGCGGTCTTTACATCAACCACATTATTGTTTTGAACGGTGGCGAAGTGAGTGCCGGAGATGTAAAAAAAGTACCCGAAGCAGGTCACTACAATAATAAGCGCCAGCAGGTGCTGGAAATTAAAATTCAGATTCTTGAAGAAATTTGCCATTGTTCACATTTAGAAGGTGGATAATGCCGTGCGCTTCCAGCCTGCGGAGGTTTTCAGATACAAGTAATTTGCATCCCACGACACATCCCCAGTGTTACCATTAGTATCTGCTGAGGATGTAGGTGTATAGGAAGTACGCAATCGTAGTTGATTATATCCAGTGGCGCCGGAAACATCGAGCCGAGAGGACGGAGAAGTATTGCCGATGCCAACATTTCCGTTAGTCAGTATCCTGACCTGTTCATTGCCTCCTGCGAACAAGGTCATCGGGTGGCCGGAAAACGTGCCTACCAGGCCGGTTCCTGCGCCAGAATCGTAGAACAGCAGATTAGACACAGTGCCGTTGCTAGCCTGCAAATAGCCGGATACGCGGGCATTACCTCCGATTTGCAGTTGCGTACTTCCATCGTCAGCAGTATTAAGCGCCATTCTCAGACGTGATTTGATAATGGCCCTTAATGATAGAATTGTATCGTAAGCGGTAGTGATGCCGGCATTATTCGCCGTGTCCTTGCGAAAGATGAATCCTTCTTGAGGCGAGCTATTATCTCCATTCGTAAATATCAGATTGCTTGAATTGTCAACGTCTCCTGTCGAATACCACTTCACCTCTCCATAGTCGGAGTTTTTAGCGAATCTTATATAATTCGTATCAGTGAATTGCATATTACGATCTGTGCTGTTGCCGGCTCTTAGTGCCTGATCAAGTGTTTGAAATTCAGTATGGAAGCTGAGCTGATCAACATAGAAAGCCTCTCCTGCTGTTCTCTGCAAGAATATCAACCTATGCCCTGCCGGGATTTTTGTGAGTGTTTCCGCTGCGATCGGCGTCGTAATAGCACCAGCCGTGTAGTTAACTATTGTTGTGTCGCGCTGGGAAATACCATTCCCGTAGCGTACCAGCAGTGATTTAGTAGCGCCATTATTAACAGTCTTAATAGCCAGCTGAAGATCTGCTGAGCTATTGACTATTACAGGATATACAGAATTGCCTAATAACTGCCACAGGTACCCAGTGGATGCGGAGGCATAAGGAAATGTAGCGCCGCCGTTAAAAATCCGATTCGGAGGGTAAATAGTAGTGCGATGGCCTACGATTGTATGCGTACGAGGATCACGCAAGAAATTTGCCGCCGCCTGGCTGCCCCACTCATTATTTGCGAGCGCATTCAGGTGCAGGCCATCTACCCATTGTGTGGACATCCAGCCGGTTATCTGCTGCGCATTGATTATGTCCAGATTGTACTTGTGCGCCACCTCTACTATCGCGGTTTTATACATGCTGATTTTAGCCTGCCCCGTACTGTCATCGATATCCGGTGGAAGCGTGAGTAACACCCAGCTATGCTGTTTCAGACGCCGCTCTACAATTGCTGATAGATTTATTTTGTATTGATCTATAGGCACAACACCAGACGGGTAGGAAGCGTAGTTCATTGCGTCGTTGTGGCAATACTCAATGATTACCGCGTCGACCGGCGCACAGGTATCCCAGCGTGTTAAGCCCTCAATTGTCCTATCGCCAGGATAACCACGATTGATAACCGTAGCATTTACCCCAGCATATTGTAATGTACTCTGAAGGGCTGATGGATACTGGTATTGCGCTCGGGGAATGGTACTGCCATTTATCCCGGACACAGGCCCATCCGGGTACTGCTGGCCGTAAGTCAGACTAGTGCCTTCACATGCAATCGTAACAGCGGCGCCTGTACGTATTTTCTCGAAAAACGCGTCCGCATAACCTCTGCCCAGGGAGATCGTATCTTTGAGCTGCGCCAGTGTGACCAGATTTGTATCAGCCACCGCTGGCTGTGCGCTGATTCTGCCAGATATATTCAATAAATAGCTGCCTGGTGTAATAGTGGTGTTCTCCGACAGTGGTCCGCCCAGCTTAATGGTATCTCCTGAGAGAGATAAGCCATTGCGAGGAATGAGGGATACGGAGCCGACTTTTTTCCATTGTTTGCCGGTAAAAACCCAGACAGATGAATCCCCCCCAGATATGACAAACGATACGGCGCCAGAGGAGTCAATGTTCGTTGCAATAGGTATTGATTTTTTGTTTGGCAGACCTAGAAAATCAGTAACCTTAATGCGATAATGGATTTGTCCAGGAGGATCTATCTCATTTAGTTCCTGGGCATGTATTGCCGGGGCGATAAAAATTAAAATGGCTGCCAGATAGCTATTCCGGAGAGCCGTCATTACTTTTTTCATATAACTAAGGTAAATACAAATTACTGTTCTTATAGATTTTATCTATATTTTTATTAAAGAGTAATAGAACCAAATATTTTGAATATTGGGCGACAATTCCCGTAGTAGGAGCGTAAACGAGTTCGTGCCTAAATCTCTAACTGCCCATATCACATCGTTGTCTTTATCCCAATCAGCCCCTGTGGAAACGAGAGATCCAACTACTACATACTCTCCTGTAATGTTCCGGTTATGTGTAATTGTCCTAGTCTCGTCAACCCGCACTACGTCTCCAACAAAAAATTTACCTGATCCAGCGATCTGATTTTGCACAGATAACCGCAGGGCGTTAACAGCTGCGGATGTAGCGAGTGTATCAGAACTATTATTGTTTATTGCATCAGACTTCGCATTTGGGATATTCCCTAGCCCGACCTGAGACTTGGTAACAGCATGGGGGTTGTTCGTGTTACTAATATGGCTATTTATCAACTCATTCAGGCTAAATATATCCGCTGCGACATTTGATGAATAAAATGGCGCAAGCTGAATCACAAATGTTTCTCCATGTGAAAATGGCTTGGTATCATCCGTAAGATTAAACCCGCCTCCAGGACGCTGCACCCATTCAGGATTTCGATCCTTACGCAATGCCCTACTGGCACCGTTACGGTATATCCGGGCAATGTTATATCCATCTAAGGATGGAATAGGCGCTATCCTTGTTCCTGCCACTGGATCAATATCAATAGTGCCACCATCTACAACAATTGTGACATCTTCAATAAATTGTCCCTGATACAGCTTTGGCACAACCATATACGAACTCCTTTCTACCCCTATGGTTGTTCCATCTGGCGAACTATTAATAAGGATTATATAGGGCTCTGGAGTGGGTAAGGTCATTACAAATGCTCTGGGATTAAGCTGTGGAGGAGCAAACACCTGGCGGGCACTCAGAACCTCGACTGTCCGGTCGCGTGTAGGGAAAGCTCTGGCTATCACATAATCTGTTGGTGTTGTATCAAATTGTACGGTGCAAGGTGCTTCCATTAGTCAATCTGTATTACTTGAACAATATTATTTTCAACTGGCCCGTTCATAGTACCAAATGCATCTGTGTAAATATTATACGTAACTACCACTTTATCATCAAATTCAGCGTCAAAATTGTTATCGTAATCATTTTTTGTCTCGGCTATTTTCATATCCCACACAGGCATTGGGTAACCGGAAATCGATGTTGGTTCTAGCTTGGATTCTGGGTCACGGGTAAACTGCTTACCATCCACAAGGACACTGCTGCAGCAAAAAATGCGGCTGATCTTGTCAGATACCCATACGGGAACGCCTAATCGGTAATTAATGGTTTCGCCTAATCTGAGATTAGCCGTAAGGTGTGGAACTGAATCCAAAAGAGTTTGATCGTAGATTTGGTCGACATATACAGTATCCTCAAACTCCGGTTGGTAATCAGTAATCGTAGCCTCAGCTCGGAATGTTGGGGCATACCCTGTATCCCAGATAACACCATGAGCATTTTCATCGCCCTTGTACTCAAATAGCACTGTTTCCGGGTGCCGGAGACGTATATCCATAGGTTCAGAGATCAGTTGCCTGGATAGTTCTCCAGATCCAATAGTAATAAGTGCATAATATAGCCCGGGGCCTACATCAGCAAGCTGTAATTTTGCTTCGAATATTTGATAAGACTGACCTATAATACTGGTGGTGATCTGATCAAAATTTACCGACTTAACTACTCGCTGAGTGCAGGTGATCAAATCTATACGAAGAGGCCCATATGTGCTTTTGAGTTGCACCCATATGATGTCTGTTTGTTGCCATTTCTGAAAGTAATTCACCTGGGTGTCACTAGGCCTTAGGCTATTTGCGAACCAGTCCTCATCAAAGTGCACGAAGTTTTTACCAGCTATTGCCGGCCTATCTACTCTTACCATCCGAAGTGGATTGGCTTTGGGTATTGTGACTACATTCGTACTCATATTCTTTTGGTTAAATCAGTATTAATTGAGCATAGTATGGACCAACTTTGCTCCTCTTTTGTTGTAGGCTTAACCCCGCCGTCAATTAAGGCGCCACTGTAAGTCCTACCCTTATAATCAGTTATTTGAATCATACCAGACCTGGACATTTGAACTACATCAAGAATACCGAGTGGGTATTTTGTTGTAAACTCAATGATAAATGGTTTAAAAAACGGCTGTCCGAGCAACCCAATTGGCATATCTGCATCTTCATCTACAACAGCACCAGTAATGCTGGTGGTTTTAAGCTTACTGTTTTTATCTGTGGTCTGATAGGTCAACGAAGTTCCTTCTCGTTTATACAAGACAGATCTGAGATATCCTCCGTGTATACTCAGAAGGCGCTTAGGCGAAATTCCTATATTATATACTGTGCTGCTTAGCAAGCCTTCCACCTCATAAAATACTTGTCGAAAAGGCTCCCATACAACAGCTCCTCCTTCATCGAGGTAGCCAATGCAATCTATAAGGAATACAGAGTTGTCGCTGGCATTATCAGTCGTAGTTTTGCCGGCTGTATTCACCCTGAGAAATTCAATGCCATATGAATCCCCCCTGAAGGAGCTTGTTAAATCCAGTTCATTTACGATACGCCCCATAGGCGCATTGAAAATGGACGTATTATTAAACTCGTATCGGCCATTATTGTCCTCATAATCAGATGACGGGAACCCTACCTTAACGCTGCTGTAATAGAATTTATCAGCAGGAAGAATACGAACTTTTTTCACAACACCTAAATCATATGCAATATTCCCACTGAGGCAATTTTGTCTTGAGTCTATGGTAAGAACATTTTGCACATTCCGCACCCCTACCGACTTAACAGCATCGATCGACTTATAACAATCCTTGAATGATGTTTTGATTACTGCGTCCGAAATTTGCCTCACCCCATCACCTGAGGTTACCAAAATCGCTCTAAAGGGGTTTGTCGGTGACCCATCGCCAGTGGGCCTAATAAAATCGGCATTCCCCGTAAACTGGCCATTAGATATTTTACTAACCATCCTGGTGAACAAATCTCCTAGAAGTAAGGCGCGGCACGGTGTTGTCGGGTACAAAAAATCGAACCTAAAAGCGGTGGTACCAGGAGTAAGGGTTGGGTCTTCAAAATCATTGTACCAAAATGAAACCCACTCCCCGCCTACCAAAGGGGCGCCAGGCCTCCAATGTGTGGCATAAATGAAAAGAAAAACCTTATCCCCATTTTCAACAGAAACCTGATAATTACCGACGATATGGTGCCTTACCAGGTTCTTACTAGTAAGGCCAGCCTCTGTAAAGTACAGTCCAACATTGTCGCTTGTATAGATACTGAGGCTCTGCTTAAATGTTCCGGTTGAATTAAAAATTCGTAAATCAACCTTTATTTGAATACCAGCAACAGGAAAGTTTGGTTGAATCCCAGTTGGGCCAGTCCTATAATTCCCAGTTTTAAACTCGAAATCCGGGCTAAAAGTCACTGTAGATGTTGTGGTAGCCTGAAAAATCAGATTACCAGTATTGTAAACAGCAGTATTATCTGAAGGGTCATTATCCCTGAGGGGAACAAAGTCTGTAGCTTCCACTGATGTTGGTACATTATCACCTTCATTACTGATAATACTACTGGCAGGCAGGTGTCCACCAAACAATGTGGCATTGAACTGATCAGCCTTCCCCACCAGGAGGGAAGTTGTGGACTGCTTCAAGTTTATACCGCTTAGTCTGATCACCTCGCTATTGTCGTCCAATGGTATTTCATACTTCACATCCTCATTCTTCTTAATGAAATACATTACACCACCTTCCGCCAGATTTACATCAAAATATGAATCCTGGTCATCCATTTGACTAAAATCAATCTCCCCCTTATAGTAGGTTTCGTGAATTTGGGTCTTAGAATTTAACTTCAGTACCACCAGGAATACTTTCGCCTCAATACTACCATTATATACTAGCGAGCGGAGAATCTTAGCTCCCTGCCTAACAAATCTAAGTGGTACAGTAAATGAGCGATCCAGCCCTAAATATGTCATATTCTTTGCGAGGGAAACCCCCTGACTTATCCATCCATCAGGGCTATTGGGTAGCGGTGTTTGTGTGGGGGTCGTCACGACATCGTTGCCACTTACGCTGTAAGTGGCCCCATTTTCATCCGCCAGGAAAAACAACCATTCCTTGACCCTCATCGCATGTACTTATTAATGTATTTAGTAAACTTGTTATCCTCTTGCCTTACCTCGTTAATCCCTTCCTTTGTCCAGTTCATTACCTTTACCTGTGCTTTCTTGGCAATAGCTTTCTCTACTTTATCAAGCTTGCCGCCAAGCCCTTTGACTATCTTTTCAGCCATGGCACCACCAGCACGAGGATCAGACCATTCGGGTATTGGCTTAAAAGCACTCCATGCCATGGCTTCATAAAATCGATCAAGCGACGGGAACACCTTAGTATCTGCCGGAAGATCATACAAGGTATCGCGAGCGGGGGACATGAATGCGGTGCCATCTGGCAATAATCCGACTTCATTTTGACCTCCATCACCCAGGAACGCATAACCTCCTGGATGCCTATCGGTCCCGTGTTTATAACGAGGTATCGGCGCCACTGCAACAGCGGCAGCCTGCACAGCGCCTGCTGCCAAGACAAACGGAATTTGCGCGAGCGCTTGCGCTGCGAGAGCCGGACCGACTATTGGAGTAGCTGCTAATGCAGCGGCTTGAGCTTGAATTTTAAAAACATTTTCAGCAGTTGTAATCGCTATTTGAAATAGTGAGATTGCCTTTTGGAATTGAGCCGCCCTTACATCAACATCCCTCTGGCGCCTGGCTATATTTTCTTTCTGTGTCTGTGCCTGTGCATCAATTACGGCTACCTTATTGGCCTTTTCTTGTTCAGACAATAATTGATTGTCAAGTGCAGCTATTTGTCGTTCCTTAGCTTTATCTACCTCGTCGCTTTCTGATTGAAGGCGATTCTTCTCATTTGTAAACTGAGCCTCCCCAATTTCCTTTGCGAAACTGAATGTTTCTAAGGCGAGATCTTTTAATCTGCCATTTAGGTCCTTCTGAAGCTCCAAATGCTTCGTGGCATATGCCTTAGCAACTTCAGCTTTGCTTTCCTCTGATTTGGTGAAGTATTCAAGATCTGCATCTCGTAACTTGTTCTTTAACTCAAGAAGCTTGGATTCCAAATCACGAGTATCTTCTCCCCTGAGCTTCTGAATATCCAGCATTGCCTCGGCAGCCTTGATGTCTTCTTGTATGCCTAGGATGGTGAATTTATTCGCAATCCTGAGCTTTTCAGCCTCATACTGTTCTTGGCTAATGAGCCTGCGTTTATAAAGGGAGGCAACTTGACGCAACTCTTCTTGAGCCAGCTGCTGTAAGGACGCTTTTTGCACCTCAGCATTGTGTGCTATCTGTTTTGTATTATCGTCTGCGTTGTCCTTCAAAATATCAGACAGCATCTTATTCAGGTCGGAAGCATTTTTTAACTTCTCTGACTTGAATTTTGCATCGACAACCAATAACTGCTCGCTAACAGCCTTACCTTGCTTAACCTGCTCATTTACCAGCTTCTTTTCGCTGTCGGCCTCTTTGCGAGCCTGTATGTTACGCAGGTCGAAATAATTTTCAGCTGCCTGCATTCGTTCTGCAAGCGTATTTTTTTCATTCTCCGCAATTTCTTTCTGCCCATCAATAGCCTCTTGGTCAGAGATTTTTTGAAGATCCAGCAAGGCTTTTAGTTGCAACTCGCGTAATCGCTGCTGTTGGTTTTGATCCTTTTTACTGGCACCAGGTGTAATGGGCCCTTGTTCAGGACTATTAGTAAACCTTGTCGTTAATTCATCAACCACCGCCTGTCTAACAGCTTTCTGCCTTTGTAATAGCAATTCCGCATCCTTAACGGCCTTTTCTGCAGCCTTGTAGTCACTGTCTAATACTCTGTTGTAGGTTTTTTTCGACTCCTGTTCAATGAACGCTAGGTGTCTCTGGTAGGCAGCCAGATTCTCTTCAGTTTTGGCAATATTATCAGTCTGTAAATCTCGTTGGTCTAAAAGTGTTTGTGTGCTAGCATTCCGCGCATCTGCTCTAACTTGTTTACCTATAGATTCGGTTTGCAATGAATTGAACCCTTCTGAATCTGTCAGTTTTGTGTAGACGTAGTTTATGCCGTCCGCCATTTCTCTTATGGCAGCTGTTGCACTTCTCGCCGCTGAAATAATATATGTGAAAAATCGAGTTAATCCGCTTTCATTGCTGGATACAAGAGATGTAAATTCATTTGACAGGCGATTTATTTCGCCCTGTAGGCTTTCCACCTTTTCTTGGGAATCTCTACCAAATGTTTTCTCTAATTCTGCTGCAAAACGCGGGAGAAATTCAGACGCAATTAATTCACCATTTTCCAGCATTTTATTAAGCTGAACCTGGGTAACCCCTATACTGCGGGCAGCTATTGCGAAGGCACCAGGTAGTCTTTCACCTATTTGGCCTCTTAACTCTTCCGCTTGCACCTTTCCCTTGCCAAGTATCTGTGAGAAGGCAAGCAGCACTCCTTGTGTATCATCGGCGGAGAACTTTAAAGTGGCAGCAGCTTCAGATACAGAGGTAAAAATCTTTCTGGTTTGATCAGCTGACAATCCTGCCTGTGTACTTGCGGCATAAAATAACTTATAGGCCTTAGTAAGATCCAGGACATTCAGCCCCAATCTTTCTGATAGATCGATTAGATAGTTTTGGTTTTTATTAAACTCTTCTTCTGTGCCCGAAACAGCTTTCATCGCTGAATTTAGAGAGTCAATGGCAACTGTCTGGTCAAAAATCTCTTTAGCAGCAGCTGCCGCTGTGAGCGGTACCCCAAATTGACCTATTAAGCTACTAAGTCCGCCGACTAAACGGGATGGATAATTACCCACATTGCGCTGATATCGTCCAGTTTGAGCTTCCAAGTCACCGACCTCCTTACGGACCGCCTTGAGGTCATTCAATAGTGCCTGATTCGCCTTACGTGTTGCAGGACCATAGGAATCCCATTCACGCGTCATAGCCTTCAGTCTCTCGCGGAGTTCATTTAGGCTACCTATTTCACTAACTACATTCTGTTTATTTTTCCGGCGTTCTGCTGCTGCCTGGGCTTCTGCTAGACGAAGGGCTTCATAGGCATTTTTAGTCTTAAGCAATTCTTGTCGAAGAGCCGATTCGGCCTCTGTTGCCTCTGCCCTGGCCTTTTTGTACGCATCAGACCCCACGCGAGCCTCCTTCAAGGCGTTGGCCATATCCTTAAATCCATTGCCAAAATTCACCCCCTTGGCAGCGTTATGGACCTCCTTAATCATCCCAATAGCTTTACCCAGGAGATCAAATAGGTTCTCCAGTTGCCGGTTGACACGACCCTCGTCTATGACACTGTTTATTTTATCGTCTGCCGACATGCTGCTCAGCCCTCCTTGCTTCTTCTTGTAGAGTCTTATTGATTGCTATATAGCGCGAGATGGTAGTGGCGGTCTCGTCCACATGATACCCAGAGTACTTGGAGAGAGCCGCGAGAGAGCGATCAAAATATCCGCGATCAACCTTCGTTGTGTTGGGCCTGGACTTGATTTGCTGCAGCTGCACCATTTTATCCATATGATCCAATTCCCAAGCCTTGAAACGCCCTTCGATTTTTTTAAGTTGATTCAGATATTCATCTTGGTTTTCTGGATCATAATCCAGTTTAAATCCTTCCTTACGGAAAAACTCAATTCCGTCTGAATGCGCATACTGTTTAAGTATTTCCAGTAGTTCTCTGTAGCAAAATATATTCAACCATAGATTGGTGCTCTCTACTTCTAGCAGATAGGCCTCATCTTCAAGTGTCCCGCCAGATTCTTGCAGATACTCCTGAAACAGTGTGCCCCATGCCTCCTTCCCCTTCTCTCCGGCCCCCAATGAGGAATAATCCGCATCACAATAGCATGCGATGAATACAGACAGAGGAGTATTGTAGATTGTATTTATCATTCAGGTTGAAGCTTTAACGCATTGTTCACTTTTTGCTGAAACACCGGGCGCAGGTCAGATACATAGCCACGCTTATACACCCCGCCCAGGCCCATGATATTCCCGGTATACTTTTGAAGGAGCCACTTCGACTTAGGATCGCTGCTTACTGTAGCCAGTGTCCTCATTGATTTCTGGATCACCATGTATAGACTATCATAATAGAATCCCGTATCCTTGAGCGTCACACGATCTGTGGGTTGGCCCTTTCTCTTTTTAATAGCTATTGTTGCCGGCTTATAGAATGGCGTGATATTGCCGCCAGTTTTTTTCTTCCCCTGATCCAGCTGCTCTTTTTGCCAGTCCAGGTAATCAGTTTTTGTTTCCTGAAGTGATTCAACTGAAATATCTGCTATATTCACTCGCTCTATTCGGCGCATCAACTGAGAAATGGTCGCCATGGCTCAAAATTTAGGGTGGCTACTTAGGGCCACCCGTTAGTATTTCTGGACTATCCGGCTGAGCGTTTTTATCTTCTGCAGCAGCCTTATCTGATAGCCCAAGTTCCTTAGCATACTTTGCCAGGTCCGCATCCGGATACACACCTTTAAACTCAGCGATGAACCGAGCTTTTGTGTACCCTATCAGAGCGGCCTTATTGAAGTTTATTTTCGTTACTGGCGTTTTCATGTTATCCTCTTAAAGCGGTTAATGGAACACCTTCGAACCCGCTCACGCCAATGGCATCCAGTGCCGTAGGGTCTACAGTATTTATGACTACTTTATTAGTCGCTGATGCTGGATAATCTGGGTCAGATGAGCTCAGGGTAAGAGTGAATCCCTTGATATTAGCGTCTGCCGCGACAGAGGTGATGGTTATTGCCGCCTCAGTGGAGAAATTTTGCACACTGAATGCAGCTACGGCTGCCAGTTCTGTACTGTACTTGTCATACAGATTCACGCCGGCACAGCTAGTGCGCAGAATAACTTTGATTACCCCGGCCGCAGAGGCGCCGGACTGCGTGATTTTTATATTTCTCAGGCCCTTGATTTGCGATGGGTCGAAATCAGCCACATAGAAACCTAATTGATCGTTCAGGTAGAATGGATCAATATCGAAGTACACACTGTAATTCGTGGTAGTAGTGGCGGTGGCTTGACCCCATTTATTTGCGAAGAATACAACAGGTACGCCTGCAAGCCCGTAGGCTCCAGTTTCATCCTGTTTCCTCCATCCAAGGAATTGTCGCTTTTTATCGTAGAAAATCCAGGTAGAAGAGGTGAAGTTGTGAGAACGCAAGGCGTTAGATAAGCACATTCCCCCGTCAATATACCGGAATGTCCAGCGGTAGTGCCCATCACGAACTGGAATTTGAGTTGACCCAACAGTCTCAAATACAGTTTCCTCACTGTTGTCAGTCACTACTAGGAAGCCGTGAAGCGGAAATATCCTGTCTTCTTTGACGGGCTCCATCACTCCGGCTTCAAGGGTTGCCATCAGGCTATCCAATTCGGCTTGAGTAAAAACTCTGTCACCCGGCACCTTAAAAGCGCCGGCGATCTCGGCGGGATTAAAAAAGCATTCATCTGTGCCGGTATTGGCCAGACTTCTTGCGCACACAGTTTGATTTAAAAGATTAGCCATGGTAGTATTATTTACAGGCGTTAATGTTGTAGTTTAATGTGAAGTCAAATCTGAAACAGTGAAATGGATGCATATCTCTGAACTTGAGGCGATCGTCTCGAATTGAACCTGGGTACTCTTCCAGAACATTTGCTATACCGGTGCGTACGTTATTGAGATATACAGACTGGTATCCGTATTGCACAAGATTCTGCACGTCACGCCGTATCTCCTCGTCAGCTCTATGGGATGTAGTACTTAATTTTGGAAGATTGACAAAAAATATCAGGTGTACTTCAGCCTGGTTACCTGTGTCAAACTTTACATTTTCAGAGATTCCGAAAAATGAAAGCACGGAGTAGCGATCGTCCAAATACAATTCCCGGTATTCATTCGATCCGATATATCCTTCTGCCACATATCCGTTATCCTTTTGATTTCGGTAACACCTACCATATGCCTGGTACATGCGGTTATCCAGTCCCCATTTTGTGAGCAACTGATCATGCAGATAAGCCTGCAGTGCCTGAATTGGTATATCCACTCCTACCGGAGAAACCTTGGTGTATAGCATCCTTCTGGAGATGTTGTGGCTGTGATTTTCTTATCAACGAATAGGTTATCGTGGACTCGTTTTAACTCCCTTCTCAACTGGTTCTTAATGCCAGATGAGTACGGAAGCTCCGGAGTGGCCATATCGAGGTTTAGATCTGTATACAACCGCTGCACGCCTTCCTCTCCGATTCGCTCGTTGAGGTTAGAACGCAAGCTGTGAACTACCTTCTCAATTACCTTGGCAGCCATCTGAAGACCTATTGCCTTATCAAACAATTGCTGTTTACGAAGTATCACTTCTGTATAGTCATAAGCGCTGGATAGCTCCGCATTCAGCCCGTAGGTACGTGATGTCAGTGGTACGTCAAATCGAATGAAGTCATCATCTCCAATCACCTCAGCCTCGAATCCCTGTACAGAATAGCAATTCGCCCCCCTTTGCAGCCTGGGCCAATCATATGCCTGAATACCCACTGACTCAATATCATTCTGGAAATATCCCAGGTAGAAGACCCTTGACTTATTCACAGAAGAGATTGCCGATAAAATGGTTTCAGGCAAATTCACAATCACCTCTTCTCCATCCAGTACACTCACCTCAAAAGTGCCGACTGGCGCTTTTTTAAGATGATTGAACAGATAGATATTGAATACTCCAGATCCTTTGAAATAGAGGCTTAGAGCATGTATTTGCACAGATATATTAGTTCGGTCAGCAGCGCTTATTTGGAAGCCAACAAATTGTCCCATATTGGGGAGCAGTTCTGGGCTTTGGTCATCCCTTTCATAGATCATTTGCTGCTCAATTATCTCTGATTCGCTGAATATGCCATCAAGCACAGAAGATATCGCATCCTCTTGCATCTCTTTAAGCACTTCATTGATCGATTCACTACTGGCAGCTGGATCGGGAACAACTACGTCTTTCATGGTCTGTAGGTTAACCACAGCATGGAATCCGTCAAAGTACCGTCCAGATCTGGCCTCCTTGTTCTCATCTGATAGAATGCCCGCATATTCGGGCAGGATAGATTCTCTCCATCCTACCCGGCCAAATAACTCTTGTATGACCTTACTGTGATACATTATTGCTTCAGCGTTATAAATGCTTTCGGAATCTGGCGGTTGGTGCCACTGGATATAACTTTTACCCGGTAATAGGGCCAATAGGCTACCGGTATCGTCCATATCTTCACGTTATCGCCATTTACGGCAGTAAGTGTATCCAACCCGCTGGGTACATAGTTTACACCGTCAATACTAACCTGGACAAACGCACTGCCGGCAACCGTACCGGAAAACTTCTGAATATTCAGCTGGATTGCACCTCTCGTATATCCAGAAAACTTAGAACTGGTCAAGTAGGCAGTATCTACATTTGTCAGGGTATCTTTTGACCGGCTCATTGGAGCCTGCGCTACCGCAGACACCCAGCCGATCAGGAACACAGAAATAAGTACTATCAGAAATTTCATGTGAGTAATTGTTTAGTGAATGGTTACTGGATTAGGCCACGAGCTGTGCTACCTCGAACACCACACTTTCGGTGGCTGTAGACAGTGGAGATATCACAGTCGCGATATCTACCGATAGTTCGAACTGCATCACGTCGTCTTGGCTATTACCGTTCTGCGCGGAAGTGTCAGCGCGTTCTGCGTAAGCATGAAGCGCCAGCGGGTAATTATACCCCAGTGGATTTTGAATAGATCCATAGCCCCCCAATACAGAGTTATAATCGCCATGGCCGTTGCGGTTTTGCTTTGGAATCCATGGCAAAAGAGCAAAGGAGCCGGCTGGCATAATAAGTGAAACCCCACCTGTGTAGTTAGAGTCTTCCAGGTCAACAGATTCCACAATATTGAGTCCTGTAAACTGGAAATTTGTATTTGTACTGTTGCCGCCGCCTTGATTCGCATAAAACTCACCATCAACATATGTCTGTGGTGATGCGATGACATCAAAAGTCCCGCTGTAATTGTTTTGACGCATCATGGATTTTGCCAGCTGGTAAAACCTGGGTTTATCTGTTGCTGCGATTTCAAACGCATCGTTTGCTGCGTTGAATGAACCACCAGTAGCAGCGGTATTTATCTGAGTCCGGTTCGCATACAACAGATCAATCCCGTAAGTCTCGATGCCTTCGTAGATGTTCGTAGCGCAGTTCAACAACTGCTGAGACAGGGTCTCATCAAAGCTGTGCACGTTATTATCCATCTGTTTCAGGGAGATGGAAAATTTATCAGTAAATGTGGTCCAGACAAGCGGCAGTACAAAAGAATCGCCGCGATTGCCAGTATGGTTATAGGTGCGGCTATTGGTTGTAGCACGCTTGCTACGAGCAAGGATATTAGCCTCTACTGGACGGTCATCACGAGTACGAAGAGATTCATGAGAGGGGATTAAGACATCAAGGTTACGTTGACCCAGGGTCACGTATGCGGACTGTTTTGTCCTCATTTCTGCCTCAGTAAATCTTTTTTTGAGTAAGGCTTGAGCCTTAACAAGATTGGTAGCTGAAAAATTTGGCATTTTACAGAGTATGTAGAAATACTCCCATCATCTTGGGAAGATGCTTTGCACTGTATCCTGCGCTGTAGTTTACTTTGCCAAATATCTTAGGCGGGTCACCGGTTATTATAGAGCCGCGTATCTTGGGTTGTCTATAACTTCCAGTACAAATGTATCGATAAAAACAATAGAAACAAAACTTTCAATAGAAAAGAACAATATTCATAGGCATTAATACCTTAATAGTGCCAGGGAATCTCGTCTACTCCAACCCGGTCCGATATCGCCAACGTCAGCGCCGCACTTTCTGGCAGAAAACGCGATACACTTATCAATCTCCCAGCCTGAGGATTTTAGCAGCGCCTTTGTCAATTGAAGCCCGGCAGGAAGTTCATCACCGCTGATACCCCATGACATCAGCTCAATAAGTATATATGTATCCTGTTTCATACATCAATAATATTCTTTTCATGTGAAAGCTCAAAAGCATAATGTTTTGAGGGCATGTTGCCACTGTTAATAGAATACAAAATTTCTCCCTGTTTGAAAACCTCAATAGAAGTTATCATTCGAGGCAGTTGTCCTGGATCGGTCTTCAGATATACAGTCTGCCCAATTTCATATTCATTTTCTATCACCATCATAGCGTATGTACGGATAGGTTGTTAGGGCATTACATGTTACAAGTAATGCCCTAAATAAGTATTAATTTTCTATATCAAAATTGGGATTCTCCTTGGCGATCGCGTTTACGTAGGCTTGGAAATCAGCTGAGTTCTCCGATTTACCTTCCGCGGTCCAGGCCGCCTTAGCCTCACTCATTTTAGAAATTCCCACTGTTTTCAGTTTCGTTTTGTCGCCTCTGCCAGTTTTGTCCTCCTTCGGTTCAGCAGGCCACTTTCGCTCCTTAATGAAGTCGGAGACAACTTCTGAATGTGCGCGGGCGCCAGCAGTGGACTGATCGCGGACAACCTGGCCATTGAGTTTCGTAACAATCTCTCCATTCTCACCATCCTCAAAGCTGTATCCCTTTGATTCCATAGCCAATATCACCTCGTCCTTATCGAGTGGAAGGCCCGCAGGAACAGCTGCCATAAGTTTGTTCTTACGCATCATTGTCTGATGTGCCGCCTTAGCGTTATTTGCCTCCGCCTGTAAGGAGGCTACACTGGCTTGCAGCGTTTTGATCATATCTTCCTTCTCGGAGAGTTGTTTGTTCGGTTCAACCTTGGCATCAGCCAGAATCTTGCCCTGAATTGCTTCCATGAACTTTGCAGGATCTTTACCTTCAAAATCGAGAGAATACGCTTTTTTCTGATCCTTGATGAACAGGTCGAGTCCTGCGTCTTTGCCCTTGTCGTACCCAATACGCTCCTGATTGGTATCGCGAGTTTGCAGCTCCTGCGAAGTAAATACACTTACTGTTGGTATATCTACAGTGGTTTCTTGTTCTGCAGTTATTGCAGCCAGGAAGGTAGCTTCATCCAGTTTCAGAAGTTTGGCGATTTGTTTCTGTTGTTCTACTGATAGCATATACTTACTTTTTAAAGTATTCAATTTTAGTGTTGAATCGGTGCAGATTGAGCCGTGCTGCACGGTTGTCGTCAATCTTGATATCTTTTATCTTTTTTGCCTTTTCCAGAACAGGGCTACCGGATTCATAACTCACCTCCATTTTCCACATCTCGTAGGTTGGGTGGCCTGATTGATCTGCTTCCTGTTTATCAGTCTGGGATTCACCAGGATTTTGCAAAGAGCCTTCTCCAGATAAGAATGCCGCAATCTCATCTTCTTCCACATTTGCCTCTTCCATTGCAACTCTTACTTGCTCTATAGAGCCTCCGTCTGCCAACATTTTTTCGAATTTCTTTTTCTGTGTGTGATGCATAATTTTTATTTTAAATGAATGATTAAACTGTAATAGGTTTCGGCATTGCCTTATATTTCTGCTCCGCATATGTGTAGAGCCTGCTCCTTAAAACCTGTTGGTCCACGAAGACAGGGTCCCCTTCGCCTAAAGTCCCCAGCCACTCAGTGAAGTATAATTTTGCCACATAGTCAACAGTCCCACCAGCGGTCAATTTCGCTTCCTGAATAGTCTGATGAACAAATGGCTCAATCTTCATGAGGCGTATGTGCTTTTGAAGCTCAAGGCTATTATGCGAATACTTTGTATAGTAGTATTCACGCAGCAATTCATCTAGTGATGTCTGCGGGGCACCATTCTTACGGGCGTCCTGATACTTCTCCCATGCCGCCTCGGGCGTTTCCTGTATGTAGCATCTGCCATAGTTAACAGAGCAGCCCTTAAACGATGAAGGATAATAAAACTCACACATTGCGGTGAGTATAAATTGCTCCAGGTATTCTGCCCAGTTCGCGAATTTGTTCTGACGCTTGATTTTAGGCTGTGCATCGAGGAGCCAGGCAAAGGCTGTGTCCTTTGAGTTCTCTTTGTCGTATGTCCCCCAAACGGTATGAACCATCTCCTCTTCTAGCAGCTTAATTTCAGCTGTAAGCATGTCAAGTCCATCGATAGGAGGGGCAATATAACCGGCTACATCTGGTGCAATCTGAGGATCTCCATTCTTAGGAATTGGGACATTGATCACGTCAGCAACATCGTAACTTAGTTTCTTGCCTGTCCCTTTACAAGATGGGCAGCTTTTCCCTTCTTTAAGCCCAGTAGACTTACAATCGCTACAGGATATCTGGTGCTGCCACCATTTCGGGAATCCATGTTTAAGCTTGAGTACATTCTTAACAGATCCATCACGCAATACCTGGTCTGCAAGTTCAACAACCGCATCAAATGGTGAGCAATACACCTGCTCACCTGTTCTTAGAAGGTCGGATATAACACGCGCAGGGACATATCCCCAATAATTGGTAAACACTTCTGTGAACTGAATGGAGTCGCCACCATCCCAACGTACAGTTCTGTCGTTAGCATCGTCAACCACGCGATAAGTATTCTTGATAGGGGTGGTAAAAACCACATATTCCGGCTTTCTGCCGGAAAGCTGATAATCATATATATCAGCAACACACTTATATGTTGGGTACGCTTCGTTCTGCCCCACTTCCATCATCACAAGCCCCATCGGGTCCATTTTATAGTATGGTAGTGCGATATTAGCCATCCACTCCCTCAGCGAATACCCCCACTCAACATCGGCCATGTACTCATGCATGACTCGTTGTTGCTCCTTCGGCAAGTCCATAAGAATGGAGCCGCCACGGGCCGTAAACACATCATCTATAGGGCGCCCTAAGCGCTCAAAGACATCCTTGTTAGATTTTGCATATTTCTGACGCACGCGTGCCTGATCTTCATTTTCAAACGAGTTGATAAGCTCCAGATATGGCTTCATGCCGATGCCGGCAATATGGACAGCCAACACCTTATTCATTTGTTGCCCGGCCAGCACCGAAGCTGCATTTGGCCGTTCCTTCAATATCCGGATTATGTCGGTTCGCGTCAGGATCATATCAATATATTTTGTAGTCCGATTGTTCGTTTTCAATTATCATTGTGAGCGCATCAGCGGCATCATCGTGGGTGTTTTTGCCAGTAGCCAAATAGCCAGTAACGGCTTCATAGAATTTAGGCCACTTCACATCCCACCATTCCGGGAAATACACCATGTTCATTACTGCAGTAGCGTGTGTGAATATCCTCACCTCTTTATTCTCACTCTGATGATACCAGTTAATCGCCATTCGTTGGTTCTTCATGCTCCTTACTATCTTCTCAACTGCCCTGGCGAAACCCCTGCCGCCATTGTTACTCTCAACATTCACATCCATTACGTCGTGTTTAACCAGCGACACGGCTGTTTTATCCTCCGTAACTTCCATCCCGTCTGCCGTATAGTACACATCGATAATATAATAACCGGTAGGTGTCTGCACGTAAACGATGCAACAGAGAAAATCGCTACCTGTATCGGCCGTATCAATCACTGCACGCACCATTGTAGTATTAGGCGGCAACTCCTTGTATGTTCTCAAGTTCTTATATAACAGCCCTTCCTTCGGTTTCGGATTACCCTGATAGAGCGACCCAAACACATGCTCATTACGTTTTTTTGTTTTTAAGAGCTTCTCCACACTATGTCGTTCTGGCCAAAGCGCTTCCCCATCTTTCCGAGGGTCGACTTCTGTAGGCGGACCCACCTTCAATGCGGGGTAATTAATTACCACCCAATCATCCTCCACCCCTAATAGGTGCCCCAGAAGGTCTTTTTCGTGCCATCTGGTGAACACAATTAATACTTGACTATCGTTGTGAAGACGACTGTCGGCAACCGTGTCGAACCAATCCTGTATCGAACCACGAATTGTCGGCGACCAGGCAGACTTTTGATCCTTATAGATATCATCAATGATGAGGATATCAACCGGATCACCGGTAAGCGGACCACCTACGCCCACAGTCTTAATATTTCCCTCGTAGCCAACAATGTCAAACTCGTCATGCGTTCGGACGTAATTCTTATCCTTGGGCGTAGCAAGTCTGGTATTGGGAAATATCTGCTGATAAATAGGATCTTCAATTATTCGCTGAATCTCACGGTTGAATTTGCGGGCCTTGCTGGTATTGAATGTAGCCACGGCTATACGCTTTCCCGGATTTTTACCTACTAGAAACGCTGGCAGCTGCCTGGTGCTACCCTGGGACTTCCCGTGCTGTGGAGGAACCGAAACCGCCAGCTTCTTGATCTCTCCCTGTGCAAACTTGTTAAGAACTTCGTAATACTTAGTATGGAACCACCCAGCCTGAAATCCGGGCTTTGTGGCCAGGGTAAAATCAAGCAGGTAGCGCCTGGATAATTCTGTTTCCCATATATTAAGCATTCAATTTTTTTTGTATGGCTGCCATGGCGCGCAATTCCTTCTCATCCAGTTTCGATAGGTCGCCGGCGAATACCACAGACGGGGTATTTGCTTCGCCGGGTGTTTTGTCCGGGCTGTAATATCCCAGCATCTTACCAATGATCTCTAATGCACGCAGTTTGTCAGCCAATTTCACCTTCTTCATCGCTCCAGTAGCCTCCTTTTCGTTGGAATCCGACACGTAGTCCTCGTGCACATCCAATCCCACTATAACCGCCGCGACATCATCTTCCCAATGGCATGGTGCCTTGATCGCACCATCCACGGTAAATAGCTTCCGCGCATCGAATAATCCGATACGGGCAAGCTCCTGAAGCACCCTATCCTTTGATAGCTCATGCTTCTGTTCCAGTTTTGTGTTTACTTCTGATTCCAGGGAGGAAATGAACTCTTTGACCTTAACATTACTTAACAGGCGAGATGCCTGCTGTTCAGCAGTGCGGGCCGCGTATCCTGCACGGATGGCGGCCTGCTTACCATTGTGGTCGATAACATATTCACGGCCAAAGCGGAGAACTTTGGGCGTGAGTTCATTGTTCGGCTTTTTCTGCTGTTTTTTCATACTCAGACAGGCATATAGTTATTATGCAATATCTAAGTGTAAAGATATAGATTTTATTTATTAAAATTCCCATACTATTTTTTACAGCATGGGCAGGTACTCATACTGGATGGACCGGTTACACGTTTTGTCCGCTCATTAAAATCATCCCTTGTAAAAGTTCGAGTCTGTTCTGAATAGCCCCTCTCCTTCTGAATCTCTGCAATAACTTCAAGCTTTTCAGATTCTGATAGATTGTAGTATCCTGCTACTACTTTCGTTGATTTTTCTGTCATATAGTAGATTTAGTTGTTCCGCAATTAGCGCATCGAATCTCCCCCTTTTTGAGCTTAGGAAGTTTATATTCTGTGATTCCAGCTTCGCAAATTTCACAGCATTCCCTCATAACATAATAAGCATACCTATTCCCCTTTTGCTCTTCCTTATTGCTGAATGGGAATTTATCATCAGAATCATTCTGCTTAGCATCTAACTCCATCACCTCGCTATGTGATTTGATGAGCTCCTCGCCACATAACAACATAGCATTCTTATAGGCTTCATAAATGCGACGGTTTACCTTGCTGCTTTCCAGATAGTAGGCTTTATTTTCTTCCCAAGTATAAACGAGCGATAAGACAGATAGTACAATCTGAACAAGACCCAATATTCCGGTAATTGAAACAAATATTTTCACCACCTCCACATTCCCATATGTCGCAAAAATACCTCCCAGCAAACTTGGAACAAGAATACCAAGACAGGTATTAAACTTCAACAATCTGTCAAGTTTTTGCATTCGAAGAGTAAAAATTCGTGCGGTTGATAAAGCGTAATAACTCTTATTTTTACAACTATCCCTAATTTGTTGATCATCCATCATATTATTTATTTAAAACTAGCGCTTTAATCATATCCCAAATGACGGCCAGTATTGATATTACGACAGCACCAATCGCAATAATATTGGCCCACATGGCCCTACGTTTTGCCTCTTTGGCATCATCTTGCGCACGTCTTGCCGCCATAATAGCAACTTTCATCTCTTCTATTTCCAGTACCTCCTTGTATTCTGCGCGTTTTTCCTTGCTTAATAATAGAGTCTCCCTGCCCTGAAACCCTCCTTGGCTTAAAAATAGTGCAATTGCCTCGCTAAACCCTTTCCTTAATTGCAGATATACTGTCTTATCTCCATAATCCTCAACTATTTCATTAATCCATGATCCAACTATTGGATCTTGCAATATCTCTAAAGCCGCAAATTCGCCTACTGCATCCTCTACATTACATTTCTGGTATAAGGCCTTAGATTTATATCTCTCCCCTGAACTTAATTCATGCAACAGGGCGTCTTTGATAAGGTTAAAAGTCATCTCTTTATAGTTATTAGTACCTTGGTCCCTGCCACCCTTTTGGCCAATATCATCAAAAGCTTACGTCCGTCCTTGGGGGTGGTGTACTGATGGGTTGGTTGCTCATTAAATTGATAAGGTGTTGCTATGCCAGATTTAGCTGCAGTAAGTTCAATGCCATTCAGTGGATTATCTGTGAGATACATGAGCTGCTCATCTGACAATATGAAGTGATTCTGTCGGCGCCCGCAGTGTTTATAGGAGGTGATCATAAACCGGAAGGACATACTGTCGCCATTATCGAAATATAATACGGCCTGATCCCCCACAAGGAGTCTTTGCGGGCCTTCTGCAGGAACTGAAAATGTCCCGATATTACGGTTGTTTGAAACCTTTAAAGCCATCCCGATATGGGTGCTGGGGTAAAAATGGTTTTCGCCTGGTACATATAGCTGCAACTCCTCCTCTCCCATTCGGCCAGAGAGTTTGGTTATACGCCCTTCTGGCTTGCCGACAATGTCTGGCTTAACCATGGCTATTGTGTTTTCGATATCTGGGGTAAACATTTCTTAAAATTCTGATTCTGATTTAGATTTTAAGGCAGATTCAAGTCGGTTTAACCTCCCCTCAAGTTCCTGATTGACAATCTTGAAGTATTCTAGGTTAGGTGGAATGAACTTAGCAGCCATTTTTTTATTACTCTCATAATTCTTCATAGACCCTTCAATTTCCCATGTACTGCTAACCGGCTGAGTTAATCCGCCAACTGAGTTTGAGCCAAATACATTGCTTTCAATAGCGACATCCGAAATAACTGCCTTAACCTTTCCATCTTTCACGTAAACACGCAACAAGCTCCATACCCTCCTCATGTCCGTAACCTTGCTCCCATATACTGCGCTAACAAAAAATGGTTTTTCAAAATACCCCTTGTACGCCAGCACACCTCCTTCGCGGTCATTAATTTGCTCAGCTGATTTCGATTTATTATAATTTTTTAGTGCCCAATCTTGCGCCCTGGAGAACAATACGTCTGCTGATACACTGTTCACCTCAATAATCCGTTCATAATAAATTTTCCCATCCTTAGCCGGGAAGACATGGTATATAGAGTCTTGTCCAAATATGACATGGTTGATGGTGAATGATAAAACAAGTAGAAATATTCTTTTCATGTGAAATTTATTCTGGTTGTTTTACTAATTTTTTTAGCAAATTTAATCCGCTACGCAGATACACTGCGGTAGCGCTGTATAATTTCAGTGTACTGGCGGCACCCGGTAAATCTTTTTTCCACCCCTACAATCTGAGCGTATGAAACAGACGAAGAAAAAGTCCACCAATCTGCCTACCGACGAGCATTCAAGCCTTTCAAAATTAGAGTGGCTTTTCCTTTTAGCCTCTCCTCTACCACCCTCACTGGTAAACCCTCCAAACGAGCAGCCAGCTCCAGATAATCTTGCTGTAGTGCCAGCAACATCGCCCGCTCCTCATTGAGCGGGTCGCCGGCCAAGGGTATACCTGCCGCGGCCAATTCCTCTGAGAACTTATTCTTAAACAACAATATATGCGTTTCGTTAACCTCGCCTGTAGGTCCAATTAATCTTGACAGGTAGGTCCCTCCGAATCCTAAACGTGCAGCAATTTCATCTCGTGACAGTTTTTTGCCTGTCAGCCTACTATGCTCTTTTACTATTTCTATTAATTTCTTTAACTGTTCCTTGTAATCCATCTAACAAACATGGTTATTCATTGAAAAAATTCGAAACATTGAAAAAAGTCTACACAAAGTGCACTTTGTTTCATTTTTTCAACTAATATTGTATTGTCAATGCAAAAGTACATACACTCAAACATTGCATAATCAGTAAAAGTAACCAAAAATGTCATACGTAGAATTACGCAATCAAAATAGAACGGAGATTATCACGGCCATAAGGTCGTATCTGCTGCCAGGTGATCTTACCATAATTCAGAAGCGTAGTGGCAAGTCAAAGAGGGCAGTTCAGGATACCCTGAATATTGGCCATCCTCTCTATTCTAAGGACGTCATAAGCGCCGCCTGGGACTACCTGGTCGAAGCTGGCCGATTGAGTGCAGAAGATATTATCGCTAACCTCTAAAAACTACAATACCCATGACCAGTCAGCAAAACAGTATCGATTACGCCCGCGACCAGATGCAGCGTGGATTAATGACAGCGGCACAGGCGAATGTGTATATGGTGCAGATGGAAGGTGTGCGGCTTATTACCGGAAAGATACCTGCCGAGGTACGTAAAGCCTTAAACGCAGCGGTGAAAGCCGGTGAATTGGGTCACATTAAGAAAGATGGCCTGAAGCCGGAGGCGTATCACCACAAAAACGCCCGCGGCAGGGCGATTGAAATGAGAGATCAGGCATTTCGCGCATCTCTGGATACTCTTAAAAACGTGTTCGCATAACCTTAAACCCCATTATACATGGCAAACAATCCCCTTTCCAAAATCGTCAAAAAATGCCAGAAACTCGGCATTGAACACTGGAGCAGCCCAGAAGCGGTGGTTATCTCCGACAAACGTCTGCCCGTTATGGTCGCTGCCCTGAATAGCGAAAAACAGATAGTAGTCATCTCCCAGTCTTCCGCAGGCGTCCATGATTACAATGCGCTGGCAGTTGAACTGAAACGATTCGCAAAAACCAAGTAAACCAGGGGCTTCGGCCCCTCTGTATAAACTCTTTCAATTTACAGATCATGAGACAGCCAAATTTACTACCAATCGCCCTGTGTGGCGCCGTGATGATAGGCCTCGGTCTGGTGTTTCAGAATGCAGTAATACCTGTAGTGGGTATTGTGGCCATGGCCCTGTGTATTAAATCACTCATTAATCCTGTGTGCCATGGCAATGAGACCAGTAATCGCGGTTGAGGATCAGATGCGGTACCACCAGGAGAAGCTGGACAGCCTATGTATTGCTGCACAGCGTAGCAAGTATGCGCTGGTGCAACTGGCCTACCTGGGTCTTGCCTTCTGGCAAATGTGCATCATTGATGACCTAACAGATCGGTTATGTGGATCACGCTGATCACCGGTGCCGCGGTCCTCGCCTTCCTGGCTTGGTGCTGCGTAAGAGCCGGCTCCCTCGCTGAGCGAGATGCTTATTTAGACAGTGAAGATATTTCATAGGTATAGGGATAAATAGGTCAGGCGGCCGGTGTCCACTGGCTGCCGATCTTTAAACCTTACCAAAAACGCAAACAATGAATAATTTTTCAATATACATATTCGGGTTTCTTGTAATGGCTTTTGTATTAGCGTTACTCGCATGGCATTCAGAAGTAAGGAGAGAAACCAGGGAGGCGCGGCGCCGTGGAGTAGAGATTGACGAAGAGCACAGGAAGTTGCTGGAGGACCAGTCCTCTGAGATGAATATCCTGGATAAAATGTAACCTCTCAAAAAATGGACATGAACGAATTATTCTCATATGCGTGCGCTGGTGTTGTGGGTGTGTTAGCTATCATCGGGCTTATTTGCCTCTGGAAATCGCTTACTCAACGTGACAGCATATACGACGAAGATTTTTGGGGTTAGACAACCTACGTGTTGGTTCTTAACAGCCGGCGGTATGCTCGCCCTACCGCCCAATCTACTGATAAATGAACGAGCTAAATAATTTCATCACCACCCTGACTATAATACTCCTGCTGGTCTGGGTTATTAAGGAAGGAGCAAAATTGAAGTAAAATGGAAAATGTAATGGGCACATGCAGCCAGGAACCAGTACTCACCTATGGTGAAAGAGCAGTAAGAAAATCATTCAATCCGTCACAGAACACTGACGTGGCAGAACTCAAAACATTGGCAGCCGCCTTTATCGATGCCTGCGAAAGACTGAAAGCTGAAGGTAAGGATGCCCGTGCGCTGTCGGTTGCTCAAACCAATATGCAACAGGCCTCTATGTGGGCAGTGTTTGGCGCAACCTCCTAAGATTTCTTTCCAGTAATGGAAACTAGACGAAACAGTTAGCAAAACGGCGGCAGGTTCGCCCTGCTACCAAACTTTAAAACTCATTTTGTATGCCTGAAGAACCAGAAGATTGGATTGATGAACCAGAAGATCATGATTGGGATTTCCCGGAGGACATAGCGGAGTTTCACCGGTGGCAACGTGATAGGAAGGTAGCTGAACAACTGGAGAGGGACCGGGAAAGACTACAGTATTACGATTAATTACATGGAGTGGTGGCGAAATTGGTAGACGCTTATCGCACGTAAGACAACTGAAGGTATAGCTTAATTCCGTTAAGGCTGAAAGGCTGCGAACCTTAACCGTTCCCACGATATGTTGTCATGCAGGTTCGAATCCTGCCCACTCCACCAAATAACGCTTTATTCATAATTCAAAAACAAGCTGCGATAGCGGCCTGGGATTCCCTTGCCTAAAACGTAGCACAAAAGCTAAAGTATGCATCACATAAGAGATCCTGAATGGCCAGACAACCCTACAGACGGCCACTCGATTTGAAAGCAATTGGGTTATTGATTTTATTCTCAAACAGACAGTAGACAATGCAGGCGGGGTTTTTAAAAAAAGAAGTAGTTGAATTTTCCCCGCCTGTTCTTAAAATCAAAAGTCATGCATGCAACCTGGAGAAGAATCAGAAGTATAGGGCAGTTCATATTCATGTTGCTGACTGTCCTAGCCGCTGTATCAGCTTATTATCTCATTCAAATAATTAAAAAACACTAAACACCTCATCTATTGATCATGGAAACAGCTACCAAAACTTTCGAGGAGGTGAAAGCCTTCATCTTGCAAAAGGGAGAGGATCTTGACTGGTGCGAAGGACAAGCAGAAAGAACAGATCAGTCCCAAAACATGGAAGATTTAATTAATATAATTAAGGATAATATCTCATGGATATCCTACCGTGTTGAAGGGCTGGCAGATATTCTGGAAGGTCTATTTGGTAAAGAGCTCCTATTCTCCAACAACATATATACGTCAGGTCACCACAATATAGAAATCAATTCCCCTACCTATTTAATCACCTTGGGCAGCAGCTCCGCGACGGTGAAGACCTTGGGCAGCAGCTCCGCGATGGTGGAGACCTGGGACAGCAGCTCCGCGACGGTGAAGACCTTGGACAGCAGCTCCGCGACGGTGAAGACCTTGGGCAGCAGCTCCGCGACGGTGGAGACCTTGGGCAGCAGCTCTAAACTTACCTATTCCCTTGGAGATGGCCAATGCCCTTCAATTAAGCATCTTACTGAGAAGAAACTATTTGTAAAGACCTCAGATTTCGAGATCGTACAGGTTCAATAAAAATGCCCAGCGTGGCGTGCCGGGCAAATCATTACTGCAAATCGGCAGATTTAACAACAACAAGGTAAAGGTAGATAAAACCTATCAAACCACAAACCAAACAGATATGAGTAAAGAAAACACACAGTTGGCCGTACAGGCGGCTCCGTTACCGGTACAAGTATTTGATATTTCAAATGCAATTGAGGACCTATCAACCGCAGACGTGCTGCCATTTGACCTGATGTCTGATTACTGGTCCCCTTCTGAAATTGGAGAGAGTAAGCGTGTCTATTTTGACAGCATTAAACAGAGGATGGGCAAAGATATGCAGTCAGATGCACCCGTTGAACTCTCGTGCGCCTTTTTTTATGAGAAAACAGAAGATGGCGCTCAAACCATAGTTAATGGAAGTAAGAGGTTGGTAGGTTTAATTGAGGCGCTGCAAATTCAGCGTGGTACCGCGTTGCTCATTACCTATATGGGGAAGAAAAAGAACGCTACCAACAATTTCATGTCCGATCAATGGTCCGTTAGGCCTCTCATCCTAAAAATCAAATAGACATGGGGTATTTTGATCAATTACCAGACCTGGATAACGCTGTGGCAGACAAGGAACTTAATCCCCTCGGATACTCTCCGGGGGATTACCCCTCCCTTCATGACATGTTGAATAGCCACCAATTTAATAGTGACCAGGTGACCAGTATTGACTTGGTTGCACTATCAGTAAATGGTATTGTGAAGCGTGACAGCATGGAGGAATACCACCGTTCAAAACACATCTCTTCAACTGCCCTTAAGGAGGCTTTAAAAACGCCGTTTCACTATAAATTCTACCAGGAGCAAAGAGCCTTAGAACACAAGAACGGAACACAAAAACCAAAGAAGCACTTTCAACTCGGAACATTTGTTCACGAAGCATTCTTGGAGCCAGAAATATTCGATAAGACGATAATAGCTCCTGACTATCCAATGAATACAACTGATGGTGTAATCAACTCCATCAGGTGGTATGAAAAAGTCAATAAGGCCGATAATGCCAATCTGGATAACATGAAGATGCCAGCATTGAAGGATTATCTGCAACAATTGATTGCCGAATGTCCCTATACTACTGTCGATGCAACCACACAATTCATTATCGATTGCTTGAGCTTTGGATATAAGCAATATGGCGGTGGAATTATAGCTCGTATTCTTAAGGGCGCAGTGTCAGAGGTTTCATTTTACGGAGTAGATGAAGAAACAGGGCTGAAAGTTCGCGTTCGCCCTGACTTCTTTAATATCGAAGAGAATATTGGGGTAAATGCGATCATCTCGGTAAAAACTACCTCAGCGCAGACACTGAATAAATTCGTGTACGACGCCGCCAAATACCAGTATGAGCTTTCAGAAGGTATGTACTTGGAGGTACCTACACATATCACTGGACGAAAGTTTAATGTTGTCATGATGATTATGCTTCAAACGGTACCGCCCTACATGTTAGCTGTATACTGGTGGAGGCCTGATGACCTCCAAAACGGGAAATACAAATACAGGCATTCACTCAACACAGTTAAAGAATGCACAGATAAACTTTCCTGGCCAGGATACGACTCTTGCGCCGAAGCAGGCAATTACGGCATCATTGAAATGCAGTTGCCAGAGTGGTCACAAAAAGAACTTCACCCAGTAGACATTGACGATTAAATCTTTCATGTGCCAAGAACAGTAAACTTCCCAAACTCCCGGCCAATGGTCGGACAAACCATCAGGGTATCACGCGGCAAGGTGGTAGAGTACTGGAAAATCTACGATGAAGCGTTCGAGCATGGACAGCGCATCTACAAGGCAATCGATCAGGACGGAGTTGAACGCACCGCGCTAGCTGATATCATCGACCGGGATTACAACACCCCCAAACAGGGAGAGCGTCCGAAACGCCGATCATTTCAGGCTAAATACCGCGAAAAATGGAAACACTGACCCTGCAGGAGGATGCGATCAGCACGGTAAACCGGAAGGTATACGCCGCTAAAGGAACCAGGGTAACGCTGGTGGCAGAGCACGGGGATGTGCTGATTGTACAAAGTTCAAAGGGTGAGCGATTTCCAATTCATATCACAAACATCAAAACTCAGTAACAATGCAGTACAACTTATTTAACACAGTTAGGGGGGGGTATCCGGATAGGCCTTACTTTTTGAAAATGGAAAGAGCGGATGACTCAGGAACGGTAAAGGTGCAGGCAGAACGGGACGCATACGATAAGGTTGCCGGCAAGATGATCAAAGAAGCAGTAGAGGTAGAAATCTCAACTTCAGTGATAGTAAACGCCATGGAAGATGATCACAATAAATTACAGCCCGGCGACACTATCTACCTGCAAACTGCCACGCCTTACCGCGTCGAAAGCATTATTGACCGCTTTCCTTCCAGGGTGCCTGACCGCCTTCCATTTACCAGTAACATCTGCCGGTTCAGTGCAGTAGTTGCCTAAGCATACACCCAATGCGCTCATTCATTAAATCTAACCGCGCATGAAATCGTACTACAACACTAACAACTTATCCGGGTCTGCACTGGCTATAGCCACAGAAGACGCTGTTAGCCAGGAAAACTTGATCCAGTCATTCTTCAATAAACACCCTACTGGTGAATACACTGCTTCCGATGTAGAGTATGAGCTGAAGAAGTCCGGCAAACTCCACGATCGAACGCCGATTACCAGTATCCGCAGAGCCATAACCACTCTAATGAAGGATGGCAGGCTCGCTAAACTTGACAAGACAATCATTTCTCCACATGGAATGGGCAGCCCGGAACATTTGTACCAACTGGCGCCCTCCTGGAAGAAAGCAGTAGCTGACGGTGTGCAGCAGGACTTATTTAATCACGAATAATGCCAAGAATCAGGACAATTAAACCAGACTTCTGGAATGATCAAAAGCTCGGACAAGAACCCGAGGCAGTAATGCTGTGTGTAATTGGCCTGTTAAATTTCAGCGATGATTATGGTGTAGTTAAGGCAAACCCAACATGGCTTAAGAATCAAATATTCCCATACAAGGCGACACTCAGAGTTGAGGCTTTTTCTGTCTGGCTGGCCCGCTTGGTTGAGTTGGAGGTAGTGATCTTGTTCTCTTATAAGGAAGAAAACTTCTACTACATCCGGAATTTCAGGAAGCACCAGAAGGTAGATAGACCCTCCAAGGCGAGGAACGTGCCCGAGAAGGAATTAATGATACTACTTTATGAACAGGGGTATGTCATATCAGAGGATGGCGGATTCGTTGAACACTCGTCGAGTACTCGACGCACACTCGACGAATACTCGTTGCAGGAAATAGTAAGTAGTAAGGGAAGTAGTAAGGGAAGGGAAGCGCCCTCGACGAGTCCTGACAAGCCTCCGGATCTAATTACAGAAAATTCAAATCCTCCCCCCAGTTCCGCGCCGCCCCCCTCCTTTTCAGGGCCACCATTTGAAGATGTACTAAGGCATTTCAGAGGATCAGGTGGAAACGAGGTGATGGCAAAAAAATTTTTCAATAAGTGGGAAGGTACCGGCTGGACAGACAAGGGCAATAAGATCACACACTGGCCATCATACGCGAACAACTTCATTACTAACTACAAAGAAAATGAAGAGCAACATGAACAACAACGAGTTAATGAAGGTCGCAAACAACCTTCAAGTAGTGCAGCCTTCAACGGTAGGAATGGAGGTTTCGGAATCCTTGCAAGCCGGCTTAAAGACGAGCTTCAATTCCCTGCTGCCGGAGGAACAGAGGATTTTAGAGCGGAAATATAAATCAAAGCGCTTTGGCTTATATACTTCTGCCGAGCTATCTGCAATGTCAAAAGGACTAGCACTGAAGATATGTGTAATAACCGGCTGGGTGATACCTGATAGTGAAGAGTATGTAACTATCCTTGATGGTCAGTTGCAGAAAAAAATGGTCGACAGTTATCAATCCTTAAACTCCGATGAGTTTGAGTACGCATTGCGCACATACGGCACAAAAATCAAGGACTGGGGAAAATTCCTGAACCTGGCCTTAATCGATGATGCCATCTGTGAATACCTCGGCCTACGTCAGCACCTTTCAAATTTGGAAGAGCAAAAAAGAATAAAAGATCCTGAAATAGACGCTTTACCAGCCGGCCCGGTTGATTGGTCCGAAGAATGGGAGAAGCTAAAATTATCAGCCCGAAACGGCACAATACGCGAATCTTTTATCGCCACTCCGATTTATGACTGGCTGCTTCGAAATGGAATGATCACTGTGTCCGCCAAAGAGCGCTGGCAGATACTGGAAGATTGCCGTCAGGCCTACGCGCTGGAAATGAAGGAGGCACTTCAGAACTCAAACAGTAAAACGGCGAGGGCGAAATATGAGTTGCTGGTTAAGGAAGGTAATGAGTGGCGGGAAGATCCGGACCTGTGGACTGCTGTGATAAACTACAGCAAAAGACACACCGTGAAGATTGAGGCGCAGAACGCAATAATGGACGACTAGGATGCCAGGATATATAACACTTCATCTGCCAAGTAAATGTCGAACCAAATGGTATAAGAACCCGGACCATGCAAAACGAATAGTGAAGGCCTGGACGGTTCATTTTAGACTGGGCGTACAGAAGCATTTCATCACAATAAATCCAAGAATACCAGAAAATGCAACATATATCGAAATACCTGGAGGAGCGGCGCCGGCGCATGCTTGGCCTAATACCTCCGAAGGAACCGAAAATGAAGAAGCCAATCAAGAAGGTGAGCGATAAGCGCCAGGCACAAAACAAGGAGTATAGCAAAAAATCCAGGCCATTCTGGAAAGGAAAGGGATGCGGCATCAAATCACCGGAATGCACAGGAAAGGCCGAAGGCATACACCATTTGAAGGGAAAGAATACGCCTGCCCTCCTGGTTGACGAGCGATTCTGGATGGCCGCCTGCAACCGGTGCAATGTATACGTTGAGGAGCATCCACAATGGGCATATGAAAGAGGTTTTAAAATTAAACGAAACAATAAAAACACAGAACAATGAGTGATCAAGCAAAACTGAAACTATCCGGTGTAATAGACACCATCTTCCCACCTGAGATCAAGGGAATGTTCGAAAAGCGCATACTATGGCTGCGTGAAGAAGATGTGGAGCGCCCACAGACTTACCCGATAGAATTTCAACAGGGTAATTGCGTCTTACTGGACAGATACCAGCCAGGTGACGGTGTCGAAATTCGAGTAAATCTGCGTGGGAATAAGTGGACCAAGGATGGAGAGGAAAAATGTATGAGCAATCTTGTTGGCTGGGCAATTAACATGCAGCGAAGCACAATTCCGCAAAGTACTCCACCTGTCAGCCCATCGGCACCACCGGCTCCACCTGCAGGAGGTCCTCAAGGCGACGATTTACCATTCTAAACAACTAAAACGGAAACGCATGCTTACCCTTTGTAACCCAACTTTGAATTACAAAACAATGGCAACAATAAAACGACAGGCTCGTCTGGCCACCAAGGTGTGCGGCAGCTGGTGGGAGGCCAAAAATGAGGCTGAAAAGCACCTGCGCAGGCCTCCGGTAATTGACTACCGGGAGGAGCGACCATCAGGTGAAATATTCGTGAGGTTTCGGGCGAAGTTTGATGACAAGTGTAGCGATAAGTTCGAAGCATTATTTCCTAATAATTAAAACCATCACATGTGGATAATACCGAAAACACACATACTATACTCTCAATATGCACCGGCATTCGTGGACTCGAAAGAGGAATTGAGAGAGCAATTGGGGGGGGTCTTGTCATTGCAGCTTATGTGGAAATCGAAGCCTTCATCTGCTGGAACCTGGTCGCGGCGATGGAATCTGGTTTACTGGCTCCCTCTCCTATCTGGACGGACCTTAAAACATTCCCAGCAGCAGAGTTTCACGGCAAAATATTCGGCATCATTGGCGGGTATCCATGTCAGCCATTTAGCAATGCAGGATCGAGAAGAGGTGAAGACGATCCGCGACACCTGTGGCCATATATCGACGCGGGCATATACGCAATTAGACCTGTTTTCTGCTTCTTCGAAAATGTGGCCGGGCACCTCAGTCTCGGATACGAATCAGTCAGAAGAGACTTACTCAGCCTTGGTTACCAGGTTGAAGAGGGAATATTCTCAGCGGAAGAAGTTGGCGCACCGCATCAGAGAAAACGATTGTTCATCCTCGCCGTCTTGGGGGACTCCGAGAGTCGCCAACAATTCAGGTTATGGATCGAGAAAAACAGAGCCAAAGGGACGATTGGAAGATCAGGTGAAGAGCTGGCCAATCCCTACGGCCAGAATGCAGGAGGAGGATCTGGAGAAATTCTCAATCCGTCAGAATCGAATGAAGGAGAGGCACGGGAAGAACACAGGCAACGGCTGCGGGATGTCTCTTCCAGTGGCGGTGAAGGTATGTCCAACTCCAGCAGCGAGAGATTGGAGGGATGGCGCGAGCAATCAACATGGGAAAAACAGTCGCCCGCTGAACGAAGTCGCGAAGTTATACCCGACTCCTTATGCGTCAATGATACAGTACAAACTGAAGAAAGGGAGCCAATCAGCAGACAGGAACCTGTCATCAATGGCTTTACGCGGGGAACTGAGCGATTTCCCGCCTCACCAGGACACTATCAGTACGACTGGGAAGAACCGAGAACAACTAAACCCGGCCTGGGTAGCACAATTAATGGGTACAACTATCGAGAAGATTTTCTTCGTGCACTTGGTAATGGAGTAGTGGAGCAGACAGCGGAATTAGCATTTAGAACTTTATCAGCAAAATTTATTAAACCAGCTCTGGATATAGCATAAAACCGGCCTTGGATCAGGCAACTCAATAAGATGAATATCAATGAAGCAAAACTAGCTTACAAAGATGCATTAATCCGGTTAGAGGAGAGACAATCATCATTAACCAGAAATGCTGGTCGCTGATGGATACGATGTTTTAAGCCCCCGAACCATGACCGACGCAATTGCCTACACAATTTCGGGATGGGCTGAATAAAAACTTAACCAAGCCAGGCGGTACCTGGCATAAATCACATGCTACCAACATACTTTGAAGGAGCCATTGAAATCAAGAAGCCTGCAGACATGACCGACGAACAGTGCATGAGCATCTGGGCTAAATACGGATCCGGAACACTCCAAGAAATAGCGGAGAAAAATATGGTCATTCCTCCCGCGGTATTCGAGAGTGTAGACCAGGATAATTTCCGATACTTCCTTACAGCTTGGCAACCGAGCAAGGAGGATATTGAGGCAATCAACCGGGGAGAGCCAATCTACGTAAAGACCCTCTCCGCAGGTCTCCCGCCGATGGCATTATTTGTTGTTCACCAAGACGCAGCCGGAAGCGATACCGTGAACCAATGACACACGAAGAAAATAATTGTCAATAAACTAAACATGACGATCATGAATATTAAATACACACTTGGTCCATGGAGTTTCGGAAAATATCGCCCAAACATCGTAAGTGCGGAAGATGAGATCATAGCATACTGCGCTGGTCGTAAGGAACAAATGGGAAACGCTCAGTTGATCGCAGCGGCACCTGAACTATTGGAGGCATTGCAAGCCCTTCATGAATACTATGGAGATGCTGAAAATCTAATGTGTAACGGACAGCAGGCGCTGTGGGATGCTGCGAAATCGGCGATTGAAAAGGCGACGTCTGCGTCCTCTGTTTAATCTCAATTTCGACCACATTCTCTCCCATTGTCTCTATTGGGGTTAGTTTGAGGTGGCTATGCCTAACCTCCACACTATTTTCCGATAAAATTATTTGAATGCGGTCGTTGTTTTCTAAATGTATGGTTACATGCTTCCTCCCGTGTTCAATGGATTTGATTTTCATGGATGATAATTTCTCACAATTTAACTGAACCGCTGGTTCAGTTAAAAAATAAAAATGACTTACGCAGAGAAAATTAAACAAGCTGCCGCCGAACTCGCCGCAGGTTATCGTATAGGCTCAACCGTTGAGAGGGCATTCATTGAAGGTGTAGAGTGGGCACAGGCAAATCCAAACTGGATACCAGTCAGCGAGCAACTGCCTGAACCTGGACAACGGGTATTATTCGTGGTAGATGTACTACGCTCGGACTATCACGGCCAGGTGTTCGGAGGAAGATACACAGGGTCTGCCGATTTCCCGAACAGCTTCGGTGTTCCTGGTATTGGCTGGGAGGCCTCCTTCTGGATGCCGGCACCCGAACCACCCGCACAGGAGGGCGGAAATAGTGAATAATCACGAGAAAAAAATTCATTCTTTCCTTGATAGATGTTTTGGATGTTATGGAAGCATTTTTTATGATGTCAAAGAGAGCAGCGATCGACAAGATTGGACACTAGATGGATACACCGCATTTGACATCAACTTTTGGGGAAAACACGGTTCAAAGGAGACACAGAAAATAAGCTGCGTGTTGCAGACCAATGGGAAAATTGTGATGCTGTTGAGCGGAGAATGCTTCCAGCCATGCAATCAGCAATACTTATTTGTATATCTGTTCATTGAATCATTATTTACTTACGCGGTAAAAAATAAACATGACACCTAAAGAGAAAGCGCAGGAGCTACTTTCAAGATGGCGTAATTATGATACTTCTTATGCGGTAATGTTAGCATTATGGTGCGTAGACGAGATTATCAAGGCAGAACCATCTAAACTCGTCAAGTGTCGTAAATACGCACACAGAGTGCCCACTTGTGATTACTGGAAAGAGGTAAAAGAAGAACTAAACAAATTGTAAACCCCTGCCGGATAGGGTACTGGTAAATACCGGTGGCGACATTATACCGGTTGTAATATTTGAATTTCACTACCTGCCCAACCTATGGTTGACCAAAGATCAATATCATGAGTATGGCGGCTATATAGGGGTTGTGAAAATGTTCAATCTGTCGATTAAAGGACTGAAGAAAGTTCACCATCTTCTTAAAAAATCATCAAAATTCCCTACCACAGAGTGGCAGGGATAATTTTAAACCTCCCTGGATAGGTTACCAGGCAGACAATGGGCAAAATCAACCGTCAGGCAATATTTGAAAAATACGATGGCCATTGCGCCTATTGTGGCAGAGAGATGGTCATAGCAGACATGCAGGTAGACCACATCCGACCGAAATGTATAGGCGGTAATGACGCAGAGGCGAATCTTAATCCGTCCTGTAGGAAGTGTAATCACTACAAACGAGCAACTACCCTGGAAGGATTCAGGTTTACCATGCGAGGCCTTCACCATAGAATTTCGAAAATTTACATTCACCAGGTGGCAGTAAATTTTGGAATGGCGACGTTAGCCCCATTTGATGGAAAATTCTATTTCGAAAAAATATCACCCGCGCCGGCTCCGGTAACCGGTACAGAACAATGAAAAAACTACTCCTACTCCTCACGCTGGCCATCAGTACACTGACCAGCGCCCAGGACCTGAATTTTGCCGATACGCATAAGGACGCCGGTGAACGAGCAACAGCATTGCTCGACTCCTTAATCGGTCCGCGGGATACCTGGCGATGTATTGGCAGCCGGTGCGATCCGAAACTATTCAGCAACTACAACATGGATTTCGTGAAGCTGGGAAAGATCAAGTCTGAGGCAAAAACGCACGATACGTATTTCGTAGTGCCATCTGGTATGGGAAGTGACGGCAGCTTGACCAGGTTCCGGTTTTGGCTTTACCGGGGCACAACTGTCGCCGGGAAATTCCGGAAGGCACCTGTGAAGCGGATATCGGTGCTGTATTCATGGGAGGATGAGCGGTTCAGGTTCTCGACATACAGTATACACACGTATTGATCAACAGTTTGTTAACCCAAGTTTTAAATCAGTTGAGCATGAAAGAAAATAGCAATTTGACTGAAAAAGAAAAGCAATTATTAGATTTGCTGGCCTTAATGTTTGTAAAAAAAATCCTCAAAAGATGAAGAACGGCATTGCATATGTTAGAATTTCCACCAAGGATCAATCCAATTTCAGCATAGATGGGCAGCTGGCCCACATACAGGAGTATTGCGCGCGAAAGGATATCCAGCTGTCGTCTACCTTCTGTGATGAGGGCAGAAGCGCTAAGTCATTTGACCGGCCAGACTGGGTTAAATTGGAAGATTTTGTGAAAAAACACCATAAGTCTATTGACTACCTTGTTGTATGCAAGTATGACCGTTTTTCGCGTAACGCAGCAGAGGGTCTGCGTATGATTGAGTTGCTGGAGAAGAAGTATGGCATAATCGTGCTGAGTGTTTTTGAGCAAATGTTTGTTGATGCAGATTCGCCATTCTTCTTCAAGCAGCGGGCAGACATGCTCGTTACGGCTGAATTTGAATTATACGTAATTAAGGAGCGCATCAAGTTCGGCCAGCACCAGGCCATTAAATCGGGAAGGTTTATCACTCTTGCGCCATTTGGCTATAAGAATGTAAAGGATATTAATGGTAAGCCGAATATCACGCCTATTCAGGAACAGGCTGAAATAGTTCGCCAACTATATAACGCCTGCTACATGGGGGCATCCATTACGGAACTTAACACCATGGCTAAAAAGCTAGGGGTAAAGAGAAGTGGCAACAGTGCCATTAAGCGTATATTAACCTGTCCTACTTATGCGGGTTACCTGGTGCAGCCAGCATATAAAAATGAGCCTGAAAAAGTCATAAAGGGGGTATTTGAACCAATAATTGAAACCTCTATATGGCACCATGTCCAACAGCAGCTATCCGAAAAAAGGGGGAAAGTAGTAGAAAACGAAGACTTCCCACTGAGAGGTATTCTCCTGTGCGATTGCGGCAAACAGTTCTCAGGGGCATTTTCCAAGGGAAAGAATAAATACTACCCGTACTATAAATGCGCCGCTCACAAGGGCTCAAACTTCTCTGCAACCAAAATACACGGCCAGTTCGATGAAATGCTGAAACTGTTCTCGGTGCCTGAGCCATATATTGACTACTTGGTCTCGTCTGCCCGCAGGCAATTGAAAATAGGAATGGAAAACCAGGAAACTGAGTTGAGAGATGCGAAAAGAGAATTAAAGAAAACGGCTGAATTGATTTCGAGTCTTGAAGAGAAGTTCCTTGCCAACCAGATCAACCACGATACATATAACCGGTGGTCAATGAAGTACAGTACAAATAAATTAAGCCTGGAAAGTAAAGTTTCAAGCCTTCAAACAGATAAGTCTGCTCAATTGGCGGATTTTGAAAGATTACTACCTCAGCTGATGAATGTATGGGAGCTGTATCATGGCGCCACACTTGGTGACAAGAAATCATTTGTACGTATGGTGTTCGATAACTCCCTTAGTTATTCAGGAAATTCTTTTCGAACACCTTTTTTGCTCTCCATTTTCTCGCATAATATGTTGAGATTAAATGAGAAAGGCTTGCTGTTTTATAGAGCTAAAACAGCAAGCCTGCAAAGTGTGGAGCTGACGGGAATCGAACCCGTGTCCAAACATATCCTTCAAAAGCTTTCTACATGCTTATTTATGCATTGATTTGTCGGAACTCGGCAGGGGCACAACAAACCAACCTCGTCCTTATCCGTTTAGCTTCAATGCTCACTCACAGAAACCATGAGCACCTATCCCTATGGGTTTGATGATTCAGCGGCGGGAGTCGCATAAGGCGACAACTCCGGGCGGCTATAATGGGTGTCTAATCGCTGATTAGGCAGCCATGGCGTAGTTAGATTCGCCAATTAAAGTTTGAATATTCAGATTATCGTGCTAATTATCCAACGCACGGCATGCTTACACTCTCAAAGATCTACGCTGTCTAAACCAGGCAGCCCCAGGTTTATTGATCGCAAATATACGACTTTTTTTAAAAGTAATCTAAAAAAGGAAATAAATAGTTGGTTTTCAGGGTTGTCGGTTGGTAAAGTCGAGATGCCCACGGTGTAGCGGATCACCAGGCAGGTTCCCGTCTACCGTAGCATAGCTGGTGCGGTAAGGCCGGGCAACAACAAGGCCGGCACCTCGGGGTGCCGGCCTTGTGACAATAATATCTCTATAAAAACTTATTTTCCGAATATTCCTCTCCAGATATCCAGTCCGTTGGCGAACAGCAGTAATCCCAGCAGGATTACCATACCCACGATCTGCGCATATTCCAGGAACTTCTCACTCGGCTTACGACCGGTGATAATTTCATACAACAGGAATAATACGTGGCCGCCATCCAGCGCAGGAATTGGCAGGATGTTCATAAATGCCAGGATGATGGACAGGAAAGCAGTCAGCTGCCAGAAGTCCAGCCAGTTCCACTGGTCAGGAAACAGCTTGGCGATGCTGCCAAAACCACCCAGGGACTCCGTTACCTTCACTTCTTTGGAAACAAAGAGTAAACGCAGCTGCAGCACGTAGGAGTTCAGCTTATCCACACCCATTTTTACGCCAGCAGGAATGGACTGGAAGAAATTATATGGAATGGTCACTGCGGTATATGGCAGTACGTTCAGTTTGCCGGTAGTATCCAGCACCGGATGCAGTGTTACCGTGTCGGCGCCTCTCAGCACCTGCAGATCAATCGTTTTGCTTTTCTGATTTTTCATTTCAGCCAGAAACGACTTCACGTCAGGGGTGGCCACACCGTTTACGGCCAGCATGCGGTCCGCAGGCTTCAGGCCGGCTTTGGCACCTGCACCATCTTCGAGGATATGACGCGCAACATAAGGCACTGTATCAGGCATATATGGCGCAATGAAGGAGCCACCGCCTTTCATGATGCCCATTACGCGACGAATAAATCCATCCGGAACAGTCACGTTTACAGGCTGGCCATTTCTATCTACCTGGATAGTTTTGCTACCATGGAGGATCATATATACCGGAATTTTTTCAAATTCCTTTACTTCCTTGTTATCGATGGAAACGATTTTATCGCCGTCCTGCAATCCGATGCTCTTACCCAGTGAATCCACCTGGATACCATATGGCAGTTCTTTCACCGGCATATAGGTGTAACCGTTAGACCACAGGATCATGGCATAGATGAAGAAGGCGAGGAGGATATTAACAGTAACCCCACCAATCATGATGATTAGTCGCTGCCAGGCCGGTTTAGCCCGGAACTCCCATGATTGCGGTGGTTTGGCCATCTGCTCCTTATCCATGCTTTCGTCGATCATGCCGGATATCTTCACATAACCTCCCAGCGGAAGCCAGCCGATACCATATTCGGTTTCGCCTTTTTTGATTTTAAAGAGAGAAAACCAGGGGTCGAAGAACAGGTAGAATTTTTCTACGCGTGTTTTGAACAACTTGGCAGGGATAAAGTGGCCTAACTCATGCAGTACCACCAGTATAGAGAGCGACAGTATAAGCTGTCCGCCCTTCACCAATATTAGCTCTAATGTCATTTAATTAATTTCAGCTTTTATTCTGCCTGTTAAGATATCCGATTTACCAGATATAATGGCAAAATGTGTTGTTAATTTTTGGATGCGGTTAGATTACAATAGAATTTATTAAAGAAGCCGCATGCTCCCTGGCAGCGTGATCACATTCGTAATAATCGTGCAGGGTTGGCTTTTCTACAAATGGTATTTTCGCCATGGTTTCTTCAATCACTTCTGTCATTTGGAGGAATCCGATCCTGTTTTTCAGGAAGGCGTTCACTACTTCTTCATTGGCCGCATTCATGACGCAGGCAGCGTTTCCGCCCTTGTACATGGCCTCCATGGCGATGGCAAGGTTACGGAAAGTTTTGGTATCCGGCTGTTCAAATGTGAGGGACGGATAATTCCTGAAGTTAAACCGCGGGAAGTCGTTTTGCAGGCGATCCGGGAACCCCAGGGCATACTGGATCGGCAGTTTCATATCCGGCAGGCCCATCTGCGCTTTGAGGGAGCCATCTACAAACTGCACCATAGAGTGGATGATCGATTGCGGATGGATGACTACTTCAATATCTTCCGGTTTCAGACCAAACAACCACCTGGCCTCGATCATTTCCAGCCCTTTATTCATGAGGGTGGCAGAGTCGATGGTGATTTTGGCGCCCATGCTCCAGTTAGGGTGCTGCAGCGCGTGGTCCTTTTTTACATTGATGAGGAAGTTCGGTTTTTTACCCAGGAAAGGCCCACCGGAAGCGGTGAGGATCACTTTTTCCAGTTTTGACATGGGTTCTCCGAGGAGGCATTGGAAAATGGCGGAGTGCTCAGAATCTACCGGGATGATAGGTACATTCTTGCGGGCTGCTGCTGCCATCACGATATCCCCTGCACATACGAGTGTTTCCTTATTGGCCAGGGCCACCGGGATGCCCTGTTCAATGGCTGCCATGGTAGGTGCCAGACCGGCAAATCCCATAATGGCTGCCAGCATCATATCGATGGAGCTCCAGGAGGCTACTTCCACCATTGATTTAGCGCCGGCAAATACTTTTATGCCTTTGTCGAATAATACATCTTTTACCTGCTTGTATTTCTCTTCGTTGCCGATGACTACAGCGTTAGGTTTAAATTTAAGTGCCTGTTCAATGAGCAGGTCAGCATTATTTTGTGCGGTCAGTACCTCCACACAAAATCTTTCGGGATGTGCCGCTATCACATCCAGTGCCTGAATGCCAATAGATCCTGTGGACCCGAAGATGGCAATTTTACGTTTGTTCATTACGGTTGTTTACGTTTTACAGGTTACAAAAAATGAATGAACAGCTGCAGGATACGCTCCTGCAGCTGTTAAAAAAATTCCTTATGGGATACTATCATTGTAAATAATGGGCCAGTTCGTCTGCCAGTTTCCGGTCGTTACTCAGTCGTGGAACTTTGTTTTGTCCTCCCAGCTTACCTACTGATTTCATGTAGTCAATAAAGCCCTGGCGGCGTACAGCCCTGATTTTCAGCGGTTGAAGGATATTTCCGGACAAGAGGTCATCGTAGTAGATATTTTTTGCACGCATGTTCTCATCTACCTTTCTGGCAAATGCCTCGAGGTTAGCCGGCATGTTTTCAAACTCTACAAACCACTCATGATACGGCAATTCCCCGTTGGTTTGGACCATTGGCGCTACTGTGAACTCGGTGATATGCAGGTTTTCTTCCTGCGCGGCCTTCATCAGACTAAACTCCACCTCTTCCCCGATCACATGTTCTCCAAACGCGGAAATGAAGTGTTTAATGCGGCCTGTCACCAGAATTTTATATGGATTGGTGGAAATAAACTTGATGGTATCACCAATGTTATATCCCCACAAACCAGCATTATTGTTAATAATGAGGGCGTAATTTACGCCAACCTGCACATCTTTGAGCGACAACCGGGTAGGATTTTCATTAAAAATCTCTCCTGCCGGGATGAACTCATAATAGATGCCGGAGTTGGTATTGAGCAGCAGCCCTTCCTGTTCCTGCGAATCCTGGAAGGCAAAGAAGCCTTCGGAGGCAGGAAACGTTTCGATGGTATGGATAGGCGCTCCGATGGAGGCCATGAGTTTAGCACGGTAAGGCTCAAAGTTAACCCCGCCATACACCATTACATCAAAGTTTTTAAAGATTTCACGGATGCGTTTGCCGTTGGTACGCTCCATGAGGCGGTCGAAATACATTTGTACCCAAGGTGGTATGCCGCTGATGAGGGTCATATCCTGGTTGATGGTTTCTTCCACTATTTTGTCCAGCTTGGTTTCCCAGTCTTCAATGCAATTAGTTTCATAAGACGGGAGCTGATTGGTACGCAGGTAGCGCGGAATGTGGTGATTTACAATCCCGGAAAGCCTTCCGGTAGGGATGCCTCCTACTCTTTCCAGCTCCGGGGAGCCTGAGAGGAAGATCATTTTACCGTCAGCAAAGCTACTGTTTCCGGTTTCGCCCATATAGTTCAGCAGCGCATTGCGGGCTGTATCGATATGGTTGGAGATAGAATCCTTTGAGATGGGGATATATTTGACCCCGCTGGTAGTACCGGAGGTTTTGGCGAGGTAAATCGGCTGTCCTTTCCAGAGAACGTTTTGTTTACCCTGCTTGATTCTTTCTATATAAGGTTTATACTGCTCGTAGTCGCGGATAGGGACTGCCTGTTTAAAGGCATCATAATTATTAACAGCCTCCATTTTATGCTCCGCACCGAATTCCGTTTTCCGTCCTGTTTTGATCAGCTCCTCCAGGATATGCTCCTGGTCTTCTACCGCCCTGAACATTTCCTTCTTTATCTTGCTATGGACGATAGAAGCAAATGGTTTGGCCAGCAGTGATTTAAACTTCATGCCACTTTATTTTATGATTGAAAGATTGGACATCTATTATATTATAGTGTAAACGACAAATGTATATAAAAATGCGTTGCTTTTTGCAGTAAAAAAGATGTTTTAAAGAATGGTAAAAAATTGTTAAAAAAAACTAAAATTCAGGAAAGTACGTATCTTTGAAAAGATTAAGTTTTATCGGGTTGAATACATTATTTTACGCATGCGAATTAAAAAAAGCAGGAAAACTTTGTCAATTCGATAAACAAGTGTTACTTTTGCGGAAATTATATTTTGGATAATTATGTTTGCAGTTGTAAAAATCGCAGGTCAGCAATTTAAAGTACAAAAAGACCAGGAAATTTTTGTACAGCAGTTACAAGGAAATATCGGAGATAAAGTGGAGTTTTCTGATGTACTGTTGACAGATAACGCTGGTACGCTGGCTGTAGGTACTGATGTAAAATCAGTAGTAAAAGCAGAAATCTTAGGATTTGTTCAGGGTGATAAGGTCATCGCTTTCAAAATGAAGAGAAGAAAAGGCTTCAGAAAGAAAGTTGGTCACCGTACCCACTTTACTAAGATCAGAATCAATGAAATAGCTTAATTTGTACGTTAAGCTTAACTTATTTTTAGACAAAGTTTTTTAAAGTTATTATACAATGGCACATAAAAAAGGTGAAGGTAGTGTAAAGAACGGCCGTGACTCCCAAAGCAAAAGGCTGGGCGTTAAAATATTCGGTGGTCAACCTGCCATTTCTGGTAACATCATCGTTCGCCAGAGAGGTACTGTTTACCATCCAGGTTCAAATGTAGGCATTGGTAAAGATTTTACCATTTTCGCAGTAGCAGACGGTGTTGTGGAATTCAGAAAAGGTCGCGAAAACAAAACCTACGTTTCTGTTAAAGCATTTGACACCACTGCTCAGGCTGAAGCCTAATCAGTGTTTGCCATAAAGTTTTTTTATACCCAATTATTTTTTACTAACCCAAATTCAAAAAACAATGGCAACAATTAAAAAAGCGGCTAAAAAAGCTGCGCCTAAAAAAGCTGCTGCTAAGAAAGCCGCTCCTAAAAAAGCTGCTGCTAAGAAAGCTGCTCCTAAAAAAGCTGCTGCTAAGAAAGCTGCGCCTAAAAAAGCTGCTGCTAAGAAAGCCGCTCCTAAAAAAGCTGCTGCTAAGAAAGCTGCTCCTAAAAAAGCTGCTGCTAAGAAAGCTGCTCCTAAAAAAGCTGCTGCTAAGAAAGCTGCTCCTAAAAAAGCCGCTGCTAAGAAAGCTGCTCCTAAAAAGAAAGCTGCTGCTAAGAAAGCTGCTCCTAAAAAAGCCGCTGCTAAGAAAGCTGCTCCTAAAAAAGCTGCTGCTAAGAAAGCTGCTCCTAAAAAGAAAGCTGCTGCTAAGAAAAAGGCAGCTGCTCCTGCACCAGTTGCAGCTCCAGCAAATCCAGCTAACTAAGACCGGATTTACAAAATGTAGTTATAAGGGTTCTGATGTTCTTCATCAGAACCTTTTTCTTTTGTACCTGGTTAAGTACACTATGGACTATTTCTCTGTGGGATTACCTCCCATAGTCGGTGGGAGGTAATCCCACGGAGAAATAATACCGAAGACTTCCTTCGCTAAAAACCCATTGGAAACAAAATGCAGGCCTTTACTGCTTACGCTCCCTATGCGCTCTCCGTGAAAAAAACCTCCCTCCAAATCTGCCGAAGGCCGACAAGAAACCGTAATTTTATTCCATGGACAATTACGCAATAGCCGATAACTTCGCCCTGCTATCCAAATTGATGGATATACATGGCGAAAACAGTTTCAAAGCAAAATCATTTGCCTCCGCAGCATTTACTATAGAAAAATTACCCGTACAACTCAAGGATACCCCCCAGGATCAGATATTCAAGATCAAAGGCATCGGTGAATCCACCGGAAAAGCCATCCTCGAAATGCTGGAAAAACAACAGTTCGCCCTCCTGGAACATTATATCCAGGTGACGCCCCCCGGCATCCTCGAAATCATGAAAATCAAAGGACTGGGACCAAAAAAAATTGCCACCATCTGGAAAGAGCTGGAAGTGGAATCCATGGGTGAACTCCTCTACGCCTGCAACGAAAACCGACTCCTCCTGCTCAAAGGATTCGGCCAGAAAACACAGGAAAGCGTAAAGCAGAATATAGAATTCTATCTCTCCAATAAACACCGCTTCCTCTACGCAGAAGTGGAAAAAATAGGGAAAGACCTCGAAAAGCAACTGCAGACACTGTTTGCACCAGCACCGGTAAGTGTCACCGGCGCCTTCCGCAGAAATGCCGTTATCATCGATGAAATTGAAGTGCTCATTGCCGCTTCCACCAGCAATATCCAGGAACAATTGTCGCTGCTCCCCGGCTTTCACCTCGAAGCCAGCAACGATACCCACCTGGTATGGACCAACGAAGAAAAAGTAAAAGTGATCACGCACTCCTGCATGCAGGCAGCGTTTTATTCCCAGTTGTTTCTTACCACCGGGTCCACCGCCTTTATTGATAAATTCAATGCCGGCGGCGGCCATACCGCCATCGCAGGCGCTGCCAGCGAAGAAGAAATCTTCAGCAAAGCGGATATGGACTACATCCTCCCCTGCTTACGGGAAGGCATAAACGAAATTGAGCTGGCCCGCAACCGGCAACTGCCCACCCTCATCCAGCCGGAAGACATCAAAGGGATCATCCACTCCCACAGCCAGTGGAGTGACGGTGTGAACACCCTCGAAGAAATGGCCGTAGCCGCCAGAAAGCAAGGATTTGAATACCTGGTGATCAGCGACCACTCCCGCTCCGCCTTCTACGCTAACGGCCTGCATGTGGAACGTGTGCTCGCTCAGCAGTCGCAGGTAGATGAACTCAACGCTAAAATGGCCCCCTTCAGGATCTTCAAAAGTATTGAAGCAGATATCCTCAATGATGGTAGTCTCGATTATCCGGATGATATCCTCGCCACGTTCGACCTGGTGATCGCTTCTGTGCACTCCACGCTGAAGATGACAGAGGAAAAAGCTATGGCGCGACTCCTGAAAGCCATTGAAAATCCGTATACGACCATCCTCGGGCATATGACCGGCCGACTCCTCCTGAGCCGCAACGGATACCCCGTAGATCATAAAAAAATTATTGATGCCTGCGCCGCCAACCAGGTAGTGATTGAGTTAAACGCGCACCCACGCCGGCTCGATATCGACTGGACCTGGCTGCACTATGCGATTGAAAAAAATGTGCTGATCTCCATTGATCCGGATGCACACAGTGTGGAAGGATTTCATGATACCTACTACGGCACGCTCGCTGCGCAGAAAGGGGGCATCGTAAAAGCAAACAATCTGAGCAGCTTCCCTGTTGAAATGCTGAACACCTTCCTCTCCGAAAGGAAAAAACAGAAAAATCTGATCTCATGACATTATTGGCCCTGGCCGTAGCACCGGGATTGGCAATCTCCCTGCTTATCTATGCCCTTGATAAATACGACCGTGAGCCCGTGGGCCTGCTCTTAAAAAGTTTCTTGCTGGGAATGGCTTGCATAGTGCTGCCGCTTGCCTTTCAGGCGGGAGCACTGCTGCTCGGCTTCCGCGAAACCGGCGGCGGCCTGCTCAATACCGCCTTTTTCGCCTACGCCGTCGTAGGCTTCTCGGAAGAAACCGCGAAGTTCCTCGTATTATACCTCTACGCCTATCCCAAAAAAGCTTTCAATGAACCCTTTGATGGCATCGTATATGCGGTGATGGTAGGAATGGGTTTTGCGACCCTCGAAAACATCGCATATGTGGGCCAATATGGCTTCGGAACAGGCGTAGCGCGCATGTTCCTGTCTGTGCCGGCACATGCCGCATTTGCGGTGCTAATGGGCTATTACGTAGGCCTCGCCAAGTTTGTTCCACAGAAGAAGAACCACCTGCTCAGAAAAGGCCTGCTGATCGCGATCTTTTTCCATGGTACCTACGACTTCTTCCTGTTTACCGGCAACAACATATTCCTGCTGGGCGCTGCTGTGGTTACGCTGATATTTGCCGTAAGAAACGCTATCAGGGCCATAAAAAAGGACCGGTCGCTCTCCGAAAAGCTGTACGATAATCACTACTTCAGCGAGGAGGATAGCCGGGGCCACAGTTAAGCAGTCATGCCATCTCCCTATAATTAAGTAATTTGACGATTCAACGATAACCAGTTCCCATGAAACTAATATATGTTACCGACGCCCTCTGCGGATGGTGTTACGGTTTTACTCCCGTAGTACAGCAATTGCAGGCAGCTCATCCCGACATGGAAGTAGAAGTGCTTTCCGGCGGTATGATCCTCGGTGCCAACCGCCGCCCATGGTCCGCCATGCAGGCTTATATCCAGGAGGCGCACAAATCCGTGGAAGAAATGACTGGCGTACAATTCGGTGAAGCCTTCCTGCATAAACTGCTGGCTTCCGATGAAAAGATGGACTCGGAAAAACCCGCGGTAGCACTGACGGTGTTTAAACAATATCTCCCTGAAAAAGCACTGGATTTTGTACATGATATACAGGTAGCACTCAACTATAACGGCGAAAGTTTAAATGACGACGAAACTTACCGCCGCCTGGTTGAAAAGTATAGCCTCCCTGCAGAGGAATTCCTGCAAAAAATGAATGACGAGAAAATGCGCTACGAAACACAACAGGAATTCCAGGTAGTACAAAACTGGGGGATCACCGGATTTCCGGCCGCCATCCTGGATGCAGATGAACAACTCTATCTCTGCGCCAGAGGCTTTACCCCGCTTGAACGACTACAACAAACCATCGATAATATTCTCGCAGAAATAAACAGTAAAAAATAACATGCTTCAAGTACGCCTGGCCAACACCAACGATATAGCACTGATACAGTCACTGGCCGATAAAGTATGGCCGCAAACCTATCAGTCCATCCTGAGTCCTGAACAGCTCACCTTCATGATGAAGATGATGTACAGCGATGAGGCCCTCACCCAACAGATGACCGAAAAGCAACACCAGTTCCTGATCATGACAGACGATGATCAGCCGGTGGCTTACGCTTCCTACAGCACTACGGACGAACCCACCGTATATAAACTGCATAAAATTTACCTCGACCCAGCCTGCCAGGGAAAAGGCGCCGGCAAATTTATGATCAATGCCATCGCTGATATGGTGAAAGAAAAAGGTGCTGAAATCCTGGAGCTGGACGTAAACCGCTTCAATAAAGCACTTCATTTCTACGAAAAAGTGGGATTTTCCATCATAAAAGAGAAAAATACAGACATCGGTAACGGCTACCTGATGGAAGATTATGTGCTGCAACGTGCCTTAAAATAAAAAAAGCCCGGTAAGGATATACCAGGCTTATTCCCAAGTTAACCATTAAAAGACACAACTCTTTATTAAGTTTTCTACTCTTGATATAATAATTTGCAATTCAAAAAATGAAGGGTTCATTTTCCTATCGCTGAATTGATAATAATGAGGTAACCACCAACAGACGCTGACCCTTTTCCAGGTCATTAAAATATCTTGTGGGGGTTAGCACTCTGCCCTTATCCACCATCGTTGTTATTGAGATGAATAAAAACATGACAATCTTTTACAGCTGAAAAAAAGAACTTGATTTATTCTAAGGATATAGTATTTACCAGATCGCTTTCATTCATATACGCGAAGCATCATCCCTTTGGATTTTTTAGAGGTAGATATTTTTATAATTTCTTTTTACTAATACGTAAGTGACTATTTTTCATTTTATCGACCTCCTTCAGAGGTCGATAAAATGCCGTTCGTGGACTCATCGTCCCCGAACGGCTGACAGGTAAAATAAAAATCCCGCATAGCAAGCTATGCGGGACAGTAGGTGCTTGAGTGCGTATATCGGTTAATTAATCAAGCCGGGCTTATTTAGCTGTAATTACGGCACCCTTCTCATCGTTATCATCATCGTGGATAACTGCTACAGCCTTATTCAGTTTCAGATCAGGAGCAATGCTGAGCACACCTGCGTTTGCGGCAGCCGTTGCATCACGCAGTTTCACCGCTACCAGCGCATCATTTTCTTTGATACGGTCGTTTACCAAGGCTACCTGTATATCAGTTTCACTGAAGGCGCAGTCGCCGGTGATTTTCACCATGTCGCCGTTCATGATCACGTAATCCTTACCATAGATAGCGGTAGACAGTGAATCTACCCCAAAGAAGATGTTGATATCGCTACCTGTACAGTTGGTTTGTACGGACTGATCGGAAGCTTTCACCAGGATACATTTGAACATGCTCACCGGAGCAGTAGCAGATTCGTTGGCATCGGTGAGTCGAACCAGGGTGATATGCGCTGCCTGATCCTGGATATATTGGGAAGCGGAAATGCTGGTTACATCACCATTGTAGCCTACGATGGCTTCGTTTTCCGCCTTGATTTCGCTCAGCACCAGCACCACAGTTTCGGCCAGTTCGAAGCGGTTATCATCTTTCACTTTTACGTTCAGATTTGCAGTACTCATGGCAGTATCGATTACAAACGGTGCTTTGATGCTGTTCACAAAATCCTGTCCGGGTAAAGCAGTGCCGTTACCGAATTTGTAGGTCAAGCGTACCGGTTTGCTGGTAGCATTGATCAGCGGCGTTCCGTCTCTCTTAAACAAACCGGCAGAAAATACTACATCCGTAGCTGGTTCTCCACCATTATTGCCACCAATAAATTTCACAATAGCCGGTTGGTCCAGGATCGTTACTTCTCCTTTTGATTTGGTGAGATATAGTTCACTCGCATCCATGATTTCTACGTGAAAAGCTTCTTTGCCCTCCAGCAGGTTATCACTTTTTACAGGGATCTGGATTGTTTTGGAGATGATAGCGCCTGCTGCAAACTCAGATGGCACGAAAGAAATCGTTCCTTCGGTGGCATCAAAGTCGCCCGTGCTGGCACCACCTTTATGCGGGATAGTTTTGTAATGCACGTTTACGGGTGTACGAACACCGTTGTTGCGCAGGAAGCCCGACAGGGTGATGGTGAGTGAAGCATTGGACAAACCGTTCAGTGGCTCAGACACCGCGATATCGTTGATAGAAACACCATGGCTGATTTTGATGATACGGTTACCATCTTCATCGCCACCGCCGGCAGCAATAATTTCACCACTAGGGCTCATCAGCAGGGCTGCAAGCGAAGTTTTGGCATCGTATTTACCCAGCTGTTTGTCGAACATCTGTTCGCCATCAGGACTGAATTTAGTGAGGCGGTAGCCATCTTTAGCCACCACACAGATTTCATCATCTTCGGTGAGGAGTAAGTGCTGGAATACGGAGCCGGCATTTTTGTTTACCACTTCCATACCATCCGGCAGCAGTTTCACAATCTTACCGGTGTTGGTGCTGGTATTACCACCAGTAGCCACCACTTTACCATTTTTACCTACTTCCAGGGCATACAGGGCTGCATCTATTTCCTTGTTGAACAGCTCTGTACCGTCAGGACGCAGCTTCACGATGCGGCCTCTTTCTCTTTCTTCTGCGCAGGCGAAGATCTGACCGAGGTCGTTTACACGGATGGCGTTGAACTTACCGTCTACCGTGCTGTATTCTTTATCGAATACCACCTGACCTTCTGCATTCACTTTAGCAATGCGGCTTGCGTTGCCGGTACCATAGGCACCACCGCCCATGGCCAGTACGGAGCCATCGTCCAGGAGCAGCATTTCTTCAAAAATGGCACCTGGCTTACCAAAGTTCAGTTCGTATTGTTTTTCACCTTTACCGTCAACTTTTACGAGGAAAGCTTTACCCTGGCCATCGCCAACGTCGCCACCCACGGCAATGATGTTTTCATCTTCATCGATCAGCACATTATTAAAAACGTTATGTGCGCCAAAACCTTTGTCGAAAATGATTTTGCCATCAGCGCCCATTTTGGTGATACGTGCCTGTGCAGGTTTGCTCCCGTCCACCCCTACAGTGATGTAGTTGCCGTGACGATCGGTGATTACTTTTGTAAAATAGCCACCCTGGCCATTTCCGATGCTTTTATCGAAAATCACCTCACCGGCGGAGTTCAGTTTGGTGATACGCGCGTTACCATATGCGATGGTACCGCCACCCACTGCCACCAGTTCATTTTTAGGCAGCAACAGCATATCCAGGTATGCTACCAGACCGCCTTTATTCAGTTTGGCATTATAAATAAGGTTTCCGGTAGGAGATAACTTGGTAATACAACCGTTATCAGACCCTCCTCCGATAGCAACAATCGAGTTATTGTCAGCGATGGCCAGTTTCTTATACTGGTTTTTCACTGCACTAAAACTCTTGTTGAACACTACTGGCATTTCCTGGGCAATGGCCTGTGAGCCTACCGCCAGAAAAAGCATTAAGGAAGCAATCTTGTTCATTTCTGTAATTTTGATATACGCTAAATTGATACTTACAATATTTTCACTTCACAGCGGCGGTTCACTCCCTGCAACTGGATATAGATATCCCGGTCGTTGTCGATATTGAACTGGCCTGCTACCCATACCGGCTTCGTAGAGCCGTAATAGTTAATCCGGATTTTATCCGCATCTACTCCCCTGCTTTTCAGGCATTCCTGGATATATACGGCCCTGTTTTTAGAAAGTGCCAGGTTATACTTTTCATCACCGATAACATCTGCATGACCGTTAATCAGGATCAGGCGCTGCGGATGCTGTTTCCATACCCCGAAGATGGAATCCAGTTTTTTCCATTCCTGGTCCAGTGGGATATAGGAATTCAGGTCGAAGTAAATGATGCCTGGAATAGTCAGCAGCAGATTGGCAGCACGCAGTATGCTGTCCATTTTGGCGGCAGAAATTCCATTTATTTGCTGTAAACCTGAAGTTTCCGGCTTTTTCGTGCCGGCATTACCGTTAGCAACCGTGATTTTCGTGCTGGCGTTGGCGTTACCGGCTTTTTGCCAGGCTACCATTTCCGGATTGCTGTTCACTGGTTTTTCAGGAGCAGGTTTGGCAACAGGCGCAGCGGCCACCGTTTTGGCTGCAGCAGCCTGCGGACTACCGGCTTCGTATTGCCAGGAAATAACTTCCGGACCTGCGCTGTTGGCGGCAGAGTTACCATAGTCGATAGTAGTGCGGGTATCCGTTACCACCACTGTTTCCGGCGCTTTTGGTGCTGGAGTTGCCTGCTGAGCGGTGTCTTTGATGACGAGATTGTCGTAACGTGCATCGCCAATAATGGTTTCCTGACGGCGATCGTCGGCTTTCACTACGGTAAGGGACAAGTTCTCCTCTTTAGGTGCATCCGGATTGGAGATACCTACTTCTTTCAGAGGATCATTGTTCAGGCTCATCACATAAATATGGTCGTTGTCATGTACGCCCGAGCGATCGGAGGTAAAGTAGAGCAACCATTTTTTGTCATCGAGCACCGGGTTCAGGTCGTCGAACTGTGTATTTACCGGGAAAGGTAAATGTTCAGGCGTTTGTTCCCGTTCATTGGTATTGATCACGAATATATCCAGGCCACCGAATCCTTCCAGGCCATTGGAGGAGAAAAACAGTTTCTCACCGCTGATGAAGGGATACAGTTCGTTTCCGTTGGTATTGACTTTAGGGCCCATGTTCACAGGAGCTTTCCAGCGCTTTTCGCTGGCATCCCAGTCGGCATAGTATATGTCGGTGCCACCAAGGCCTCCCGGCATATCGGATGCAAAATACAAACGTTTACCATCAGGAGCAACAGAAGGATGCAAAATTGAAACAGCACTGCCAATTTTGCCAATTTCCACAGGTACCGGACGGCTCCAGGAATTATGTTCTGCCTGGAAGCTGGCCGCTAACAGCTGGGTGCCGTTATTATAGTTGATAAATGAATTCTTCTCGTTTCTTACATCTGTAAACCGGTTGGAAGTATAAATCACTTTATTTCCTTCTTCAAAAAACGAAGCCGGTCCTATCTGCAAAATTCCTTTCAGGCTGTTGCTGAACGGGGCAACTCCTGATTCAGAAATCATATATAGTTTAGAGTTGGTGTACAGCGACTGGGCATCTTTCTTCTTTATATCATTAGACAGGAAAACCAGGTTATCCTTGTATAATGCCAGCCCGTACTGATAGCCCGGCAGGTTGGTTTGCAAACTGTCCACCTTCATTTTGTCGGACTGATTGCGGTTAAAGAAGCTGTAATAATTTTCCAGCGAGCGCTGTATGTTGGTGAACCGGGTATTATCCGTATAGGTGGAGGCATATAATGTGGCCGCTTCTTTCGCCTTTGCTATGCGACCTGTTCTTTTCAGGAGGTCGGTATAGGTGGTTACGTCAGATACTTCCACATCCTTGCCAGGCTTGTACAGCAGCTCATCGTAGAGGGCAATGGTTTTCTCAAACTGCCGGGTTTCATAGTATACCCGTGCCAGCTGGAGCTTGGCTTTTCTCATGACTGCTTCACTGCTACCTTTATTAATTACTGTATTACACAGGGAGATGGCATGTTCATAGTCCTGGCGTTTCAGCAGTCTTTCCGCGCGGTTTACTTTTGCCATATCGCCGAAAGAGCCGGCAGACTGGTTGTTCACCACGGAACATGATGCCATGAGCAGGGCAGCACCATGCAGGAGTATAAGGGATGTTAAGGGCTTCATTGGCATAGAATCATCAATTATACAATTAGAAATAACGAGGCGCCACCACTTTCCATTTGTTCCAGGCGAAGCGGTAGTTGATCATTAACTCGTGCGATACGGTTTGCGCACCTCTAAGATTGGATTGCAACGGTGTATCATAGGAATAGCCTATCTGCAGATTTTTGGTCGCCTGGATTTGTACCAGCCCGGTGATCGTTTTTTCCGAACGCCAGGAAGCACCCAGCCAGACGAGGTTCTTAAGCAATACGTTGGCATTTATGTCATATTCTACGCCCGCACCGGTAACGGCTCGGAGTAAGAGGTTTGGCTTGAATTTCACATCATCGGTAAGGGTAAACAGATAACCTGTTTGCAGATAATAGTGAGATTTGGCCGTCACCTTGTACAATTTCCCTCCCAGGTCAAAGCTCTGAAAGGTAGGCGAAGATAAGCCAACAAAAAATTTATCCGTAAATAACATTATACCAAATCCAACATCCGATTTCCAGTAGCTCTGATTCTGTGCAAATACCGGGTCGGTAGTGGAAAGGGCGCTGTTATCTTCTTTGTACTGCGCCATCCCGCCTTTCAAACCGAGTGCTATATACACTTTTTCGTTCAGCTTTACACGTTGAGATATGTTGAAATTCAGCTGGGTTTGTGAATTGACTGTGATCTTTTCATTGATCAGCGATACGCCCAGACTCGTATTGGTGGCTTTTATCGGCGTATAAAACGAGGCCGATAAAGTTCTGGGAGCACCGTCCACGCCTACCCACTGGTTACGCCCCACAGCCGTAAGGCTGGAGGACTCATCCATTGACGGGTAGGCAGGATTGATCACCATACCGTTAAACATGTACTGTGAATAAATCGGTTCCTGCTGGGCCTGCACATAAGAGCCCGTGCCCAGGATTACCGAAAGTAAACAGCCTGTTTTTATCAAAAAGTTACGCATAGGTTCAACTTTTGAATATTAGCGTTTGATTACAATGAAGCCCGTTTTGCTTTCTACCCTGCCATCTATCCAAATCTGGATATTGTAGAAGTAAGAGCCATCGGGCACATCGCTGCCGGACGCACCGCCGGTATTCGACTTCCCTCTAAAATTGTTGGACTTGTTGTTATAGTTATTTGTTTTATACACCGTACCACCCCAGCGGTTAAAGATCACCACCTGGTTAGTCGGATATTGCTCGATGTTTTCTATGTACATAAAGTCATTACCCTGACCATCGTTGTTTGGTGAGAGGGCTGGGTGTACACGGATCTTACCTTCGTTATTACTCAGCTGGCGCCCATCGGTAGTCCATCTTTCCACGGAATCAGGTACACCGTCGCCGTCCGAATCCAGGTCGAGGAAGTTAGGGATGCCATCACCGTCGGTATCGTCATCAAAAGGATCACCGTTTTTGTTGATGTCTTCCTGGGCGTTGGTAAGGCCATCGCCGTCCGTATCACATTCACCGCACATCGGATCATCGTTCAGGATTACGCCGGTGGTTTTGCCTGGCTCTCCGATGGTTGGCAGGTTAGTGGCAGCGTTGGCGGTAACACTGAGCATTTTCAGTACAAATGTTTCGTTCTGCTCAAAGGTGGTATCACCGATGATATCGATAAAGAACTCGCCTTCTGTGCTGAACGGTGGAATCACCAGTTCATGTACCGTCATGTTATAATCCTCACCTGGTGTGGCTTTGAAGTCGAAGAACGGATAGCTTACTCCTTCAGTAGCAGCTTCGGTATCGAATTTCACCGTTACCGCGCGACTGCTCTTATTACTGAGGGCCACTACGAATCGGAGACGGTTCGTTTCTCCCTTATCCCCTTCTTTCACGGAGAACTTAGCGTCTGCAAAAGAAAGCACCAGGGGATCATTATCTGTTATAGTCACATTAGCGGTGGTAGCATTACCGGTAACATACAGCGGTGTGCTGTTGCTACCAGCATATGGCAGCAAGGTGGTGTGCAGGAATCCGTCGTCATCATTTACGGCATCATCGGAGGCGGTGATGGTAAACGTATGTTCTGACTGCATGGCCGGCAGGCTCACTGTCAGGATATTTCCGTTGATCTGGCCTTCGCTGGCAGAGAAGGTTCTAACGGCATCCTGTGCCACCTGTATTCTAACTGGTACGGCTATAGCGGCGCGACTTGGCGACTTCAGTGTAAACTGTACCGGACTGCCTTCAGCGGCGGTGGTGACTATGGTGCTGAGGTTTACAACCAGCGTATCGTTATCGGCAATAATAACTTCCGGAGCGGTTTGACTGGCTACCGGCCAGGTTACGCCTGTCAGGCTGCTGTTGATATCTTTTATCTGCAGCGATACCGTGCCATCGCCTTCCACGATGTTATTATCGATCGGATCTACGTTAATGGTGGCGCTGCTGTTGCCAGCAGGAATGGTAACGGTGCCGCTCAGTTTTTTATAGCGACTGTCGGCTACGGCGGTACCAGCTACGGTGTAGTTTACCTGTACGTCTTTCACGGCCGTCAGCAACGGATCGGTAAAGCGTACGGTAAAGGCGCCTTGTACCGCAGGTTCAGCGGCATCTTTAACTTTTTCCACCAGCATGGTTCTGGCGGCAGCTTTGGTACCGGTAGCGGCGCTTTCATCATCATGGATGATCATTTTCACCGTATCAAGGGTATTTACTGTATACGGATAGATGCCATTGCCTCTGTTCATACTGGCTGCTTTCAGGGCTGCCGGCAGTATTTCATCACCTTCAATCACCACATTGTCGATTACGTTTACCAGCACATCTGCACTGTTTGCGCCCACAGGGATGGTAACGGTGTTGGCTATACTACCAATGTTGGTAGCACCCGGCACTGTACCTATAAACAGCGTCACGTTCACATCGGCTGCGGCAGTGTAATCCAGTGGCAACTTCACGGTGTAAGCGCCGGTGGTAGCAGGCTCGGAACCATCGTTCTTTTTAAGCAACTGCACCGTGGTAGGCACCGATTCATGAATGGTCAGCAGCTGCGGCTGTTCCAGCTGGTAGGAGAAATAGCTGGAAGGGATACTGCCTTTCAGCAACAGTTGTTCTGTACCTTCTATTATTTTATCCGCGGTAGCGGTGAGCGTATAGGTTGCGGAAGGCGCTCCCGCAGGGATGATCACCTGAGTTGGTACCCCGGTGTAATCAGCCGCATCAGCGGTGGAGGTAGCATCAGGTGCGATGGCCACCACCAGGTCTTCCCCGGCGATGATGTTCGGCGTAACAAAGCTGATCGTCATCTTGCTGCTGTTACCTTCCATCAGGGAGGTAGAATCCAGCGCGAGTTTCACTCTCAGGTTCTGCGGATCTGCACTGGTAGCATCCACGATGGTTACATCAATGGAGTCTCCTTTCATACCGTTGTAGTTAACCGGTGTAGCTACTATGCGGTAGAGTTCCGGACGTTCAATGATATTATCGGTCAGTGCGGTGAAAGCAAAGGCATAATCTGTAGAGCCTGCCGGAATGGTAATGGTAGTTGGCAGTCCGTTTACGTCAGATAAAGCCGCGGTGGAATTACCCGACACGTTGAGGGATACGGTAATGTCCTTGCTGGAAGTAACGTTAGGTGCCAGGGAAACATTTACGGTATAGCTATGTCCTTCTACTACATTCGGACCCGGCGTCACGCGCGACATATAAATTCTTCCTGTAGCAGGATCATCGTGTGTTCTGTCGAGGATAGTCACGCGGGTGGCGTCTACCGGCAGATTGGTATCATTACAAACTCCATTGATAAGGATATCCTCATCATCTTCCAAAATCAGGTCCGGTGAACCATTGATGGTAGCAGCAGCGGTTCCTGCGTTCTGGCCTTTAATGATGGTGATGCTGGCAGGCAGTGCGGAGTGGTCAGTATCCGCAGCAGTGCTGCTGGCATCCTTATGCAGGGTGACTACATAATTACTTCCCGCTTTCCAGTTGTTTTCAAACCTTGCGGTAAGTGCAGTGCCGGCACCACCTTCATTTATCTGGGTAGGTATTGCCTCCAGGATAATGCGGGCCGGATACTGTGCGTCTTTGATAGTAAATGCAGCAGGTGTATTTGTATAGGTGCTGATGCCATCAGTAGCAGAAATACCGATGTTCAGGGATTCATTTCCTTCTACCAGGTCATCATTATTAATATGTAACGCAAGGGTGGTGTCTTTATTAAATACAAACCCGGTTGGCAGCGTGTAGTCGTCCGTGTTAGCGGCACCGGTAACATTCATGGTTACGTTAACCGGTACTTCGGTGGTTACACCTGCAGGCAGGCTCACCTGAAGCTGCACGTCGTCGCCTTCCAGCAGCTGACCTGCTGTAGATGGCGTGATGGAGAACACCAGGTTGGCCGGGATGGTTCTGGTAATATCATTGATGGTAAATGGCAGATCAGCGATGCTGAATTCTCCGGATTCGCCGGTTACAATAAATTGCTCATTCGTTTCCAGGATCTGATCCGAAACGCCGGTGAAGAAGTTCGGGATGGTAACGCTGTGATCGCCCGCTTTCAGTGTAGCCGTCACCGTAGCAAATTGCAGATCGCTGGTAGCGGCAGTAGAAGTAGCCTTACGACCCAGTGTTACGATGATGTCTGATTTAGACGTCATGCTGCCACCCAGTGCCACGGTGAGGCCGGCCTGTTCGCCTTCGTTCAGTGTGGTCTTGTTGCTGGTGATGTTCAGGATGTTGGAGCCCGGACGTTTGATCGTACTATCCTGTACAGTGATCGTCACCGGTGTTACAGTAATATTATGATCGGCGCTGTTGCCTTCCAGTACAATGGTACCGCCATCGCCCAGCATGTTGTTGCTGTTTGCCAGCACATTTACTGCTGTAGCAGCATTCCCGTCTTTTGGAATTTGCAGGGTAAGTGGCAGCGGGCCATGCTCGGCAGCATCCAGTGTGGAGGCGGCTCCTTTGTTGATGGTGATGGTCATGTTTTCCGCAGCACGCCAGTTGTTAGGCAGTTTTACGGAAACGGCGGAGGTAAATCCTTCCAGTATATGGTCCGGAGAAGCTGTTAATTCCAGTGTTACCGGATACTGTGCATCTATGATTTCCGCGTTTATGCCTGATACCGTATAGGCGTTACCGGTATTATCAGATCCGGTGGCAGTGATAATAATGGTTTCGGTACCCTCTACCAGGTCATCCGTTAATACCGTTAATGGTTCTGTTACGGTGCTGCCGCTGCTGATAGTAGCAGTAGTAGCTATCGTATAGTCGTTACCGGTACCTGCTGTTGCGGTACCACTTGTAGTAAAGTTTAGGGAGATAGGAATTTCCGTGGTGATACCAGCAGGCAGGCTGAATGTGTATGACTGGGCATCACCCTCCTGCAGTTGCAGGGCTGTAGCAGGACTCACAGTTATCACCCTGTTTGCGGCATTTCTTCTGGTAGCATCATTGATGGTGAGCGTGTAGTCGTTTACGGTATATCCCGCACCTGCATTACCGGTGATGGTTACCTGCTCATCGTTTTCAATAATATCATCCGCTGTGGCCGACAATACATCTGCCACGGTAGTGGTAGCATTGGAGGTAGCCGGCAGTGTAATTGTACTGGTCAGCAGGCTGTAATCAGTGGATGATGCTGCGCCCAGTGATATCACGATATCTTTTGCAGAGGTGATATCTGCAGGCAGGCTGATATTGAACTTAGTTGCATTATTTTCTGTGAGCGGAGCTGTAACTGCTGAAATGGTGATCACGTCACTGTTTGGTGAAGTCACCCGGGTATTATCCTGGATATCCAGTGAAACGGGGGTGCCGGCAGTGAGGTTAGGATCAGTGCAGGTAGCAGTTATTTTTAATAGGGCATCATCGTCCAGCACCTTGTTGGCGGTGGCCGTAATATAAACCGGATCAGAAGTTTGTTTACCTGATTCGATGGTAACGGTGGCTGGCAGGGTATATCTGTCGCTGGCAGCAGTAGTGCCTGTAGCGGCGGCCAGGCTGAAGGTAAACTGGCGGCCGGCAGTAGCACCGTCTGGCAATTCAATCCAGAAGGCAGCTCCTGGTGTTTCGTTTTCCTTTATCGCTGTTTTATCCAGGTGGAATATTACCGGATTTACTGGTGGATAGTCCTTATCGATGATGTTGAAAGTATGCGGTACCACGGTAAATACAGAAGCAGTGCCGTCGGTAGCAGTGGCAGCTACTACCACACCTTCAATACCTTCCATCAGTCCATCCAGTTTAAGTTCCAGGTCAGCATCTGCGTTGTTGCCGGTAAAGCTGCCTGCTGCGAAGGTCAACGTATAGTCGGCCGCGTTAGCGCTGCCGGTGTTTGGTTTAAAGTTTATGGTGACAGGTACCTGGGTAGTTACACCGGTTGGCAGGCTGATATTCACTTTCCCGGTGTAGCCTTCTGTGAGCAGGGAGGCTGCTGGTGTACTGAACGATATAACACGGTTGGCGGCATCATTACGGGTTTCATCCGTAATGGTCACATTCCAGGTGGCAGTGGCTAAGGAATAACCTGCTACTGTTTGTGCGGTCACCTGCATTTGTTCGGTTGCTTCAAGTACCAGATCTGAAGTAGCTGAAACCGTTACATCCGCCGGCGTCGTATTATTGGTGAGCGCAGGCAGGGTGAGGGAAGTACCGCTGAAGCTGTAGTCATCAGTGGCAGCGGTTCCCGCTGTAGCACCCATGGTCACGGTGATAGCCGTGGCAGAGGTGATGTTCGCTGGCAGCGCGATGTTGAAGGCGGAGGACTCCCCTTCTTTCAAGGTCGTTTTTGCTGGTGTGATGGTGATTACATCACTACCCGGAGAAGTAACCCTGGTATTATCTGTAATATCCAGTTTAACATCGGCAGGTGAGCCGATCACCGGATCGGCGCAGGCAGCTTTAATATATAATGCAGCAGGGTCGTTTAATACCTGGTTGGTACCTGCTGTTATTTTTATTTTGTCAGAGATTTTAGCGCCCATTGGGATAGTGACACTTGTGGGCAGCACATATCCGGCGGAAGCGGCGGTGGTAGCGGCTCCTGCCGTGATAGCGAAGCTCAGGTTGCTACCGGCGGCAATATTATCCGGCAGCTCCACCCAGAATTCAGCACCATCTACATCTCCCTCTGCAATACTTGCTTTACTGAGGTGATAAATCACGGGATTTACCGGTGGGTAGTCATGGTCGATGATAGTGAACTGGCTGCTGGTAACGGTGAATGTGGAACTGGTATGATCCGTTACATCCGCATTTAATATTACATCCTCATCGCCTTCCATTAAACCATCCTGCGGTATTACGAGATCACCTTCAATATTATTACCGGTGAAGTTACCGGCAGGGAATGTGAGTGTATAATCGGAAGTGCTTGCAGCGCCGGTATTCGGCTTCATGGTGAAGTACAGTGGTACTTCGGAAGTAACGCCGGCGGGCAGACTCAAACTCACTTTACCACTGAAGCCTTCTTTCAGGTCGGCGGCAGGTGGAACTACAAAATGCAGTTTCAGATTATTGGCATCCTTGCGGGTTTCGTCGGTGATGGTATAAGTCCAGCTGGAAGTAGCTAATGTAAATCCAGCTACAGCGGTTGCCTGCACGGTAAACGTTTCAGCAGCTTCCAGTATCATGTCGGCATTGGCAGTGGCCGAAACGGTTGCATCCGCGATATTATTAGTAGCAGCGGGCAGCGTCAGCACGGTACCTGCAAAGGCGAAGTCAGTGGCGGATGCAGTACCTGCTGTAGCAGCTACCGGCACCTGAATTTCTGTGGCTGAGGTAAATCCTGCGGGCAGAGAGATCGTGAAAGTAGCAGTACTGTTTTCTGCGAGCGTAGTATTGTTGGTTGTGATGCTAATTACATCACCACCCGGAAACACATTGCGGGTATCATCCAGCACATCCAGTTTCAGGGGAGCGGCGGTGGTGATGGCAGCATCTGTGGTGCAGGTAGCACCTATATATAAAACCTTATCATCGTTCAATACCATATTGACATTTGTCATTATATGGATATGATTAGAAGTTTGTGCGCCTTTAGGGATGGTGACAGTGGTATTTTCGAAAGCATACATACCATCTGCTATGGTAGTACCGGCAGCTTTGGCTATGCTGAAGGCAAGCGGGAAATCGGCGGTGAGTCCGTCCGGTAGTTCGAGCCAGAACTCTGTACCTGGTGTTTCCCCTTCTTTCACGTATGTTTTGCTGGTATGCAGGATCACCGCAGCTGGCGGATAATTTGCATCCAGTATATCGATCGATTGCCCGGTAACCCCGTAGGCGGTCCCGTTAGCATCACTAACGGTTGCGTCAATCACCAATGTTTCTGCACGCTCCAGCAATTGATCTGTCAGGAGTGCCAGTTGGAAATCAGCGCTATTGCCCTGCATAGTGAAAGTGGCAGGCGTATATTGGTAGTCCAGGTTGCTGGCGGAGCCTGTGTTATTTTTCAGCGTAACGGTGAGGTCTACTTCTGTTGTAACACCGGTAGGTAATGAGATGGTAAATGGAGCGGTAAAACCTTCTTTCAGCTGGTCAGCCTCAGCGGTGGTGCTGATGGTCAGGTTCAGGTTAGCCTGATCAGTGTGGGTGAGGTCATTAATGCTGATGGTAACCGGGCCTGCTACCGTAATATTATTATCGGCGGTAGCGGTAATTACCATTGTTTCGGTGCCTTCAATGATTTTATCGGTGGCGGCAGTTACTACCGGGTCAGTGGTGGTGATGGAGGTGCTGCCTGCTGGTAACGTCAATGTGGTGGTGTGCAGGGTATAGTCACCCGCCGCGTTGGCGGTGGAGGTAGCTGCCACTGTCAGTGTCACATTTATGGCCTGTGTGCTGGTAATATTATCTGGCAAAGCTATTTTGAATGCGGTGGCTTCACCTTCATCAAGTGTGGCTTGCACAGGGGTGATGGTGAGCACGTTACTACCTGGAGAGGTATTGCGGGTATCATCCTGGATATTCAGCTGCTGTGCTGCCGGAACCGGGATGTTAGCATCGCCGCTGCTAAGTAATAAATTCAATACGGCGTCATCACCCAGTATAGTATTGCTGCTCGCGGTAATTTTCCCTGCTGTGGGATCGCTGCCGGTTGCATTTTCGTTGATGGTAAAGGTGGCCGGCATGGTGTATCGGTCAGTACCAGCTGTGGTGCCGGTACCTGGCGTAAGGGTAAACGACATGTTATAGCCTGCGGCCAGTCCTGCTGGTAATTCTATCCGGTAATTAGCACCGGTAGGATTACCTTCCCTGATGGCCGATTGGTCGAGGTGTACCACCACAGGGGAAGGTAACGGATATTCGCTGTCAAGTATATTGATGGTATGTGCGGTAACGGTATAGCCATTGAAGCCGTCGGCATCTGTTGCGGTACCACCGAGGATCATGGTCTCTGTTTTTTCCACCAGGTTATCATCAGTGAGTTGCAGGGAGGTTGATCCTGAATTGCCGCTGCTGATGGTCAGTGGTGTGCCAATGGTATAATCAGCCGGTTTAGCCGTTCCCGTTATACCTGCAAGCGACAGGGTGATGGGCACATCGGTGCTGATGCCTGCTGGCAGGGAGAAGGCCAGCAAACCGTCATATCCTTCGTACAGATCGCTGGAAGGAATGGTTGAAAAGGTGATGGCGGTATTTGCTGCAATGAGTTTGGTACCATCTTTTATGGTGATATCCTGGTTAGTAGTTTTGGTATTACCCATTACTACAGCGGAGATATTAATTTTCGCCAGTTCATCATATTCGATGATCTGGTCCAGGGTAGCGTGGAGTATAAGGTCTGTACCATTTTGTCCTGGTTCGATGGTAGCAACAGCGATGGCGGGGAAGTCGGTACCTTCCGTTGCCGGGTGAGTGGCGCCGGTGTTATCGATGGTAGCGGTGACGGTGATTTGTTCTGTCGCGTTTACGTTATCCGGCAATTTCACATGGATGATTGCGTCGTTGTTCTCTGTTACGGTTGCAGAGGTAACGGAAGCGGAGATATCGCTTGGTTCATCGTCGAGGATGGTGTATTTGGTAGTGGTTCTTGTGCCGAGCACCACGAGTGGGTCTACAGCTGGCAACAACTTAAAGTTCAGGTTTCTGGCGTATTCCAGTTTTGTATTACCAATGATTTTGAGTGTGTTAACGGTGATATTTTTGGCGGTGGTATAATCGCCTGCCGGAATCCAGAAGCCGGCGTGATCGTAGGAGTAGTCTACCCCTTCGATGGCCGGATGTTGCTCACCTGCGTCTGCTGCATCGGGAGCGAATTTTATGTAAGCGGGTGCCGTAAGAATCCCGGCACTCACCTTTATGGTCATGCCGGTGGCGGGAGCGGTGGTATTGCCTTCGCTTTGGGACTGTGTAGCGGCGGTAAATTCGACCGTTACCGGTTTACTGTTTAATCCGCTCACGTCTGTCATTGGTTCTCTGACGGTAGTGGTAGCGAGCATATCGCGTGTATCGTCATAGCCTATACGCAGTACGCTTCCTGATGCAAATCTGTTGGTGGTAGGGCCTGTTTCCGGCATTTTTATGCCTACTGCCATGGCCCTGAGTGTGCCGGTTCCATTATTGACATCTCCGTTCAATGCGCCGGAGCTTCCATCCACGGCTGTAGTGGTGGCATATAGTCCCAGACTTACAGAGTTAAAACTTTCATTGTCTTTGAGGCGGTATACGTGTGCATAATCCCCATTGTTTGACTGCGGGTAAGTCCCATGATCATCTGTAAAGCGTACAATCCCGGGTAAAGTATTGATAGTGCCAGGCGCACCAAGGGTGTTGGTATAAGGCTGTCCTATTTCATAAAAGCCTCGGGCGTTGAGGTTGTTTTCAACTTGCGGGGTACCTATGTTATCCTGTAAGGCTACGAACTCTGTGATATAGAGGAATGGGCTTACTCTTGTAAAGTCCGTTCCATAAATCGTTACGTTATAGGTAAAATATTTTTTTGGCGCTTCGTAACTGATGACGGTACGAATGTAGGCGGTGCGTGCAACAGAATAAACATAGTCTATTTTGGAAAATATGGCTACTTTATAGGGATTGGCGGGGGTACCATCTCCCATTACATCTGTGACGGAAATATTATTGGGTTGATAGTTAACTGTTCCTGGCACACCTGCACTCCAGAAAAGGCCCTTCCAGAAAGTCCATATCCCTTTGTTTCCGGTATCCGGATTGGTTCCTGTTTCAGCTCTGCCGTTACGATAAACATTGATTTTACCATCTGCTTCTATGGTGATTCTCAACCCATCCGTGGCGGTGTTACCTCCGGAGGGGTTTATTACTACCTGCTGGCTAACGGCAGCGAAAGCAGGCAGCAGGAGGATGGCTATCAGCAACACTTTCCTCACGGAGAAGGCTAAACGTTGGCGCATAGCTGTCTTAGATACTTTCGTAGGATAGGACAGGACTAACATATAAGTTTGTAAAATTTCTATTTATACATATAGATTTTAAGTCAGTAATGAAAACAGTCCTTTGTAAAACCCTATATGCGGATTCCGTAAAATGGCTCTCCAATGGCATACACTTATTAAGGAAGTGCTGAAAAACCGGCCATTGGCATTAATAAGTTCCGTTGAAATATCCAACGTGGAGCAAACAAAGTACCTGCAATACTTAAGCAGTGGGATGATTTATATAGATTATTATATCTACTTCTCTCTGTATTCTAAATCACAACAATAAAATATAAAATCATATATTTTAATTTACAAATTTAAAACATAAAATATATTTATTCAAATAAAAATATAGGGAGAAGAAAATGCAGCCTGCGAAGGATTTTTTCAGAATTTTTAACGTTTAAAAAGAAAAAATGGGGTATCGGAAGCTATGTAGAAAGAAAAAATAACCATAGATTTGCAAAAAAAAGTAAGAATGTCTACTGTTTCAAACTCTAACATTGACTTTGACCTGAAATATAAGGTAAAAGATATGTCCCTCGCTGAGTGGGGCCGCAAGGAAATTGAACTGGCAGAAGCTGAAATGCCAGGTCTGATGTCTCTCCGTGAGGAATATGGTACCAGCCAGCCACTGAAAGGTGCGCGTATTGCTGGTTGCCTGCACATGACTATCCAGACTGCCGTACTGATCGAAACCCTGGTTCACCTGGGTGCAGAGGTACGCTGGAGCTCCTGCAATATCTTTTCCACCCAGGACCATGCTGCTGCCGCTGTAGCTGCTGCAGGTGTACCTGTATTCGCCTGGAAAGGCCTCAATGAGCAGGACTTTGACTGGTGTATCGAACAAACCCTGTTCTTCGGTGGTGCTGACCGTCCGCTGAACATGATCCTGGATGATGGTGGTGACCTGACCAACATGGTACTGGATAAATACACTGAGCTGATCCAGCATATCAAAGGCTTGTCTGAAGAAACTACTACCGGTGTTCACCGCCTCTACGAGCGCATGAAAAACGGTACGCTTCCAATGCCAGCGATCAACATCAATGACTCTGTAACCAAATCCAAATTCGATAACAAATACGGTTGCCGCGAATCCTGCGTAGATGCTATCCGTCGCGCTACCGACGTAATGATCGCCGGTAAAGTGGCTGTAGTTGCTGGTTTCGGTGACGTGGGTAAAGGTTCTGCTGAGTCTCTCCGCGGTGCCGGTGCACGTGTAATCGTTACTGAAATCGATCCAATCTGCGCCCTGCAGGCTGCTATGGAAGGTTATGAAGTGAAAAAAATGAGCGACGCTATCAAAGAAGCTGACATCGTAGTTACCACTACCGGCTGCCGCGATATCATCACTGGCGAACACTTCAAACTGATGAAAGACAAATGCATCGTTTCCAATATCGGTCACTTCGATATCGAAATCGACGTTGCATGGTTAAATAAAAACTACGGCAATACTAAAGTTGAAATCAAACCACAGGTAGATAAATACACTATCGATGGTAAAGATATCATCCTGCTGGCTGAAGGCCGCCTGGTGAACCTGGGTTGCGCTACTGGTCACCCATCTTTCGTAATGTCCAACTCTTTCACCAACCAAACCCTGGCTCAGCTGGAACTCTGGCTGAACGCAGATAAGTACGAAAACAAAGTTTACGTACTGCCTAAACATCTGGATGAAAAAGTTGCCCGCCTGCACCTGAAAAAAGTAGGTGTAGAACTGGACGTACTCACTCCTAGCCAGTCCGAATACCTCGGCCTGCCAGTGGAAGGTCCATTCAAACCAGATTACTACAGATACTAATCGTACTGTAAACATAGTACAGAGCGGGTGCCTTTCCGGTACCCGCTTTTTTTATGTCACCAGAATACCGATGCCTTCGGCATCGGTGGGGAGATTCCGCGCTACGCGCGGGGAGCATAAGGTGATAGCGTAGGCGTAGTGTAAGCGTAATGTAACTGCTGGCGTAGCCGATCGTGTAGGCGTAGTGTAAGCACCGTGTAAGCGCAGTATAGACGGTATTGTAACTGCTGGCGCAGCCGATCGTGTAGGCGGTGGCGTAGACACCGCAGAACACACCGCCTGCGGACAGCCTGCGGCAAGCATCTTAATACAGTTACTTCCAAAAAAAAATCAATATTTTTGCGGCATGACAAAGCTGAGTGTTAACATCAACAAGTTTGCAACACTGCGCAATGCTCGCGGTGGCAACGTTCCAGATATTTTAAAGGTAGCCCAGGACTGTGAGCGATTCGGCGCTGATGGTATTACTGTACACCCTCGCCCCGATGAAAGGCATATCCGTTACCAGGACGTACTCGACCTGAAACCACTTGTCACCACTGAATTCAACATAGAAGGTTACCCGTCACCAGATTTTATGGACCTGGTATTGAAAGTAAAACCAGAACAGGTTACCCTGGTACCAGATCCACCGGATGCGATCACCTCCAACACCGGATGGGATACCATTACTTATCAGTCATTCCTGAAAGATGTGATCGGTGCCTTCAAAAAAGCCGGCATCCGTGTTTCCATCTTCCTGAACCCAGACGTAAACCTCGTGGAAGGTGCTAAATCTGCCGGTGCCGACCGTATAGAACTCTATACCGGCCCATATGCGGAAGAATACTTTAACGCCCGTACACAGCCGCAAAACCTGCAGCTGTTTAATGACTACAAAAACACTGCACGCGCAGCCTCCGATATAGGACTCGACCTTAACGCCGGTCACGACCTCAACCTGGATAATCTCCGCTTCTTTAAACTGCATATCCCGCAGTTAAAGGAAGTTTCAATTGGGCATGCACTGGTGGCGGATGCCATTTATTTCGGACTGGAGAATACGATTCAGCTGTATAAACGCCAGCTGGTAGATTAGCATAATTTTTCCTTCGGCTTTCAGCCAGACGGAAAGCCGAAAACAGCAAAGGGGCCAATGGCCCCTTTGCTGTTTTCGGTATAAGCTTAACAAAAGCGATAAAGCCACTCGCTTCCGCAAATGGCTTTATCGAACCCTTAAAACAATCAACATGATTCATACCGGGGTCACAACAAACCGATATGAATTTTTATAGGTTACCGTCAGGAGTGACAGTAATGATACACTTTGTTACTTCTTTAATAACGCAATATCCAGCACTTGGTTCATTTCTCTCACATAATGGAACTTAACCCCCTTGATATAATCCGGATTAATGTCTTTTATGTCTTTTTCATTTTGCCAGCAGAGGACGATTTCGCGAATACCGGCGCGTTTGGCAGCCAGAATTTTCTCTTTAATACCACCTACCGGCAGTACCTGTCCGCGGAGCGTTATTTCACCCGTCATGGCCAGATATGATTTCACGCGGCGGCCGGTAAAGGCAGATGCCAGCGCGGTGAGCATGGTGATACCGGCACTTGGACCATCTTTAGGTACGGCGCCTTCCGGTACGTGCACATGCACACTCTTTTCCCTGAACATTTTAGGATCAATCTTGTAAGTAGCCGCATTGCCCTGCAGGTAAGTCATTGCAGTTACTGCGGATTCCTTCATCACATTGCCAAGGTTACCGGTCAGCTTCAGATCGCCCTTGCCTTCACTCAGACTACTTTCGATAAACAGGATGTCTCCGCCTACATAAGTCCAGGCGAGGCCTACGGCCACTCCCGGCGGATTACCCACCTTGTAGATTTCGTTGGAATACCTGGATTTACCCAGTACTTTTTCCACGAATTCGTTGGTAACTGCGTCTGGTAAAGGATTACCCAATGCCACCTCTTTAGCAAGGTTACGCATCAGGGCAGCAAACTGCCGGTCCAGCTCACGTACACCGCTTTCACGGGTGTAGTCAGCAATAATATGTTCAATAACGCTGTTGGCTATACGGATTTTATAATCCTTCAGGCCATGCGCATCTTTCTGCTTTGGTATCAGGTGACGCTTCGCTATCTCTACCTTCTCTTCGATTGAATACCCTGTAAGATCGATGATCTCCAGCCTGTCGCGCAATGCCGCCGGAATGGCAGCTACATTGTTTGCTGTGGCAATGAACAGGACCTTGCTCAGGTCATATTCCAGCTCCAGGTAATTATCGTAGAAAGTGCTGTTTTGCTCCGGATCGAGCACTTCCAGCATAGCGGAACTTGGATCTCCCCGGTGATCATTGGCTAATTTATCAATCTCGTCCAGTATCATTACCGGATTGGAAGATTTGATTTTACGGATGGATTGTACAATACGGCCAGGCATTGCACCGATATAGGTTTTACGATGGCCGCGGATCTCGCTTTCGTCGTGCATACCACCCAAGCTTAAACGGGCATATTTACGGCCTACTGCATTGGCAATAGAGCGACCCAAAGAGGTTTTACCGATACCCGGAGGGCCTACAAAGCAAAGAATAGGTGATTTCATATCACCTTTCAGCTTCAGCACCGCCAGGTATTCAAGGATACGCTCCTTGATCTTTTCCATACCGTAATGGTCGTTATCCAGTACCTTTTTCGCCTTTTTCAGGTCGTAACTATCAGTGGTATATTCGTTCCACGGCAGGTCCAGCAACAAGTCCAGGTGGTTATACACCACGCTGTAATCCGGTGTGCTGGGATGCATGCGCTCGAGTTTCTCGATGCCTTTGGTGAAAGCTTCGGCAGCAGCAGCCGGCCATTTTTTGTCTTCCGCCTTACGCTTCATCTCGCGGATCTCGCGATCATTACTATCTCCGCCTAACTCCTCTTTAATCGATTTCATCTGCTGTTGCAGGAAGTAATCGCGCTGCTGTTTATCGAGGTCAGCCTTGGTTTTATTGGTAATTTTATTTTTCAGTTCCGCCAGCTGTAATTCTGTTTGCAGGAGTTTCATCAATAGCTCTGCCCTATGGCGCAGGTTATTGGTTTCCAGCAATAATTGCTTATCCTTCAGTTCAGAATTAAGGTTGGAAGACACGAAATGCACCAGGAAAGAAGCATTTTCAATGTTTTTGAGGATAATGCTTGCCTCGGAAGGCAGGTTGGGCGATAACTGAATAATCTGTGTAGCGAGGTCCTTAATCGAGGAGATGTAGGCATCAAACTCGGTATCATCTTCTACCAGTTCATCCTGCAGCAGCTCAATTTTAGCTTTGAAATAAGGATCTTCGGTTACTACTTCATTGATCTTAAAGCGCTTACGGCCCTGAATAATGATGGTAGTGCCACCATCCGGCATTTTAATCAGTTTTACTATACGGGCCACGGTACCCACCTCACTGAGATCAGACACCGTAGGATCTTCGATCGTACTGTCTTTTTGCGCTACTACACCAACCATTTTGTCAGTCTTGTAAGCGTCGTTAACTGCCTTTATGGATTTATCCCTGCCAACGGTGATGGGTAACACCACGCCAGGGAATAGTACTGTATTTCGTAAAGGTAATAATGCCAGTTCATCGGGGATTTTCTCATCCTGTTCTCCCTCTCCGTCTTCACTGAGTGGGATAATAGGCATGAACTCCATTTCATCTTCTGAATTTCCTAAATAAAATCTATTCATCTGAAATATTTAAAAGCCTCTGAGGACATTCTGTCAGATTATCTTTCCAAAACGCCTGAGATTTATAGCATGGGTACCTTGTCAAGATTAATGCCAAGTGAAATCCCTGCCAAAAGTAAGGGCTTTCACTTCTGCGGTGCAGAAATAAAAGCCCTTACTTTTGTTTTAAGCTAATATGTTTAGAGGGTAACACCCACGCCCAGCTGGATAGCCTGGTTTTTCCAGTTGCCAGTATTTGTTACGCTGCTAATGTTTTGCACATCATTGAAGCCAATGATATAACGGGCACTCACGTTAACGATTGGCAGTTGCAGCCAGAGGCCAGCCACACCAGAGATTTCGCCGCCTTTGAAGGCATTCTGTGCAGCACCAAATACCTTCTTGTCGCTCACCAGCGCACCAAACTGAGGACCTAACTGAAGTTTCAGACGTTTTGTACCCAGGTCAATGTTTGCCAGGAGCGGAATGCTCAGGTAATTCAATTTGATATTCTTACGATCGTCAGATGAATTCACATCTTCGTAGATATCACTGAATTGATCAGTAGTTTTTGTTTTTGTTGAAGAGAAAATCAATTCTCCCTGAACACCAAAACCTTTTACCAGGTTGAGCTGAACAAAGCCACCCAGGTGATAACCAAGATTAAAACCATCGTCAAAGCCTTGACCATCGAGTTTTCCAAGGTTGGCACCACCTTTAACACCCCAACGGAGTAAAGATTGCGCATTTACAGACGAAACAGCTGTTGCAGTCAGCAGGACAACAGCAAGTAGGAACTTTTTCATAAAACAATTATTTGTCATGGTTAAAATATAGACGTGCAGGGAAGTGTTTTACCCCTACGTGCTATCCGTGACCGGCTTTTATACAAAATCCGTGCTATATGTTAATTTTTTCAGAAGATGTAGGACAGGCGGGCCGTAAAGTAGCTCAGGAGGCCGGTTTCATCCATATTAAAAGTTTTGAATATGGTATAGGAAGGGGATAAACTAATTTTTCCGAAGAGGTACGACATACTGACGGTGAGATCCAGTGCTCTCGGCTGGAAATCTGTCACCTGGCTAACGGTGTACTCCCGGCCAAACGGGAACTGGGACGGGAATCGCTTCATTTTAGGAGATCGCGGGAAGTACTGAAATGATTTAAGGTTGCTGTAGTAGTTAGCCGTTCCGGTGGTCAGTGAAACGGAAGGCGTGAGCAGCACCGCATCTTTCGAAGAAAATATATCGGTAAAAATAAAGGGATGCCTTAAGGTGGTGATCACGTTAAAGTCAGTACCACGCATGGTTTCTTTTACATAAAGTCCTTCCGCAGTAGTAGTGCCCCAGCCGTAATCCAGGCTGACTCCGGGTTCCAGCCACCAGCCGCGATAATAGAAATAAGCAAATACTTCGTTATTGATGGGGGATAACGGCACATCGCTGCTATCGGCAAAGAAGTAATGGGTATAGGAGATACCAGTCAGCAACTTTTTATTTTTCGTATAGTCGTACCCTATAGATGCATCCCACTCGAACCATGGTTGCTGGTAGGCATCAAAGAGGTAATACCCGCTGAAGCCTGCATAAAATCCGGAATTATGGTAATAGGTCAGGGAAGGTGCTACAAAAGTTTTCATGACCAGTGCTGCGTTATAGTCGGGCACCTTACTGCCATACGCCGGATTATTCCCATAGCCCAGGCTGGCTACCAGTTCACTTTTGGCGTTTTTGCGCAGCAGCGAATCCAGCTGACGTTCCAGATCGGCCAGGGACTGTCCTTTTACCAGTTGACTACCCAACAGCAACAAGAATATAAAGTATGCACGCATGAAATGCTATTTGCGGAATTTCGTGCGTGCAATATAGTAGATCCTGTGCACTCCTTTTGGAATTAAAAGGTCAAGTGGCCTTAACTATAGGTGTAGGATTCATATTTGTCGATGACCGGGGAAAATTTGTCCTTAAGCCAGGTCTATCACGGTAATTTCCGGCAGCACCCCTACTCTGCCGGGATATCCGAGGAAACCAAAGCCTCTGTTGACATACAGGCATTGTTCTCCTTCCTTGTACAGGCCTGCCCATTCTTTATAGATGTATTGGGCGGGGCTCCATCGGAGGCCTGGGATTTCGATACCGAACTGCATACCATGCGTATGGCCTGCGAGGGTGAGGGCAATATCCGGATATTCGGGTCTGATCTGTGCATCCCAGTGGGTGGGATCGTGTGACAGCAGGATTTTGAATGGCACATCGGCAACGCCCTCGTAGGCGCGCTTGAGATCTCCGTATTTAGGGAAGCGGCTCATGGCGCTCCAGTTTTCCACCCCGAGTAGGGCGATTTTATCGTCTCCCTTTTGCAGGATGGTATTTTCGTTCATCATCAGGCGCCAGCCGAGGTCGGCATGCACCTTTTTAAGTGTTTCCAGGTTTTCGTGCTGCATGGCGCTGTAGCCGTTTGGCTGCTTGTCCGGCCATGGGTAGTAGTCGCCATAGTCGTGGTTACCCAGCGTGGAGTACACGCCCATTGGTGCTTTAACCTGGCGGAAAACGTCCATCCATTGTTCCATTTCGGCGGCGCGGTCGTTGACGAGGTCGCCGGTAAACAGGACCAGGTCCGCTTTTTGGTCGTTGATCATTTTCACTCCTTTCAGCACCGCTTCGCGGTTGGCGAAGCTGCCGGAGTGGATATCAGAGATCTGCACGATACGCAAGCCTTTGAAGGCGGCGGGCAGGTTTTTGAAGTTCAGTTTTATCTTATGAACATGATAATTATACTTATTGGAGAAGCCATAGACGAGGGTGGCGAAGAGGCTCCCTCCGGCTATGAGTCCGAGTCTGTTAAGGAACTGGGAGCGGGTGACGCCATTGATGGCTTCCATGGTCACGTCCTTAGGTGTGGAGAACTTGCGGATGATCCAGGTGATACCGCGGCGGGCATCATCAATGAGGAGGAATACAGTAGCCAGCAATTTGGCAACTACGAGACCGATGATGATGGCCAGTACATAAGAACGTACGGCGGTGGGCCAGTTATGCCATTTAATATATGGGAGGAGTATTACGGTTACGAGGCAGGCGATGGAAATGATCCAGTAGGTGCTAAAGGTGATGGTTCTCACCCGGGGGCTGGACATATACACAATTGCACGAACAGCCTGAAACACATAGATATCCAGCAGCAGGAGGAATATGACCAGTAGGAACGAATTAGAGCCAGGGCGCATTATTATACATTATATTAATATGATTAATGAAGCAAGGTACCGATTTCGGGTCGGTACAAAAAGTTAAAAGTCATGTAGTTCGTTATATAGACGAATAACAATCCAGTTAATTGTATGTTTTATTTTTTTTCCATGGAAAAAGAAACGATTACATTTGAACCAATCTGGAAAACAGGGTACCGGAAGGGAAGTTGTGAATAAATAAATATACCGCCTCGTCTGATTTTTACCTAATCGTTGTATTTTTGTCCGATTGGGGTTACTTTTAATTGTGTGAAATTAATATTGATATCCAAATTACTGGCGTAGGGCCTTGTAATTCATTCAAATAATTAATTTATGAAATTCACCTATTTCGGACATTCATGCTTTGTTGTGGAGATTAAGGGTAAAAAGATCATGTTTGATCCGTTTATCCGTCACAACGAACTCGCAAAGAAGATTGATATTGAAGCCATTAAGGCTGATTACATATTTGTTTCCCATGGTCATGATGATCATACGGCGGACCTGGTAGAAGTGGCAAAAAGGACTGGTGCTACGGTGGTGAGCAATTTTGAGATTGTGACCTGGGCCGGCAAGCAGGGACTGGAGCTGTTACATCCAATGAATACCGGGGGTAAATGGAAGTTTGACTTTGGTATGGTGAAATGTACGGTAGCGCAGCATAGCAGTAGCCTGCCTGATGGCAGTTACGGCGGTAACCCGATGGGCTTTATTTTCATCACGGATGAGGGTAATTTCTATTACAGCGGGGATACGGCGCTGACTTACGACATGGAGCTGGTACCGGCAGCGGCTAAACTGAATTTTGCCATTTTGCCGATCGGGGACAACTTTACCATGGGTGTCGAAGATGCTATTGCAGCGTCGGAGATGATCGAATGTGCAAAGATTATTGGCGTACACTACGATACTTTTGGTTATATTAAGATTAACCATGAGTCCGCACAGGCGCAGTTTTCAGACGCAGGTCTGGAGTTGCTGCTACCTGAAATCGGCAGTACGATTGAGGTTTGAGGAAGAGGCAGCAATATTGGTTTATCCTTATCCTATAAATAACCTTGAATTTTTAAATTAGACAATGGCAAGAATAATCGCAATCGCTAACCAGAAAGGTGGCGTAGGAAAAACTACAAGTGCAATTAACCTGGCAAGCAGCCTGGCAGTACTGGAGTTCAAAACGCTGCTGGTAGATGCTGATCCTCAGGCTAACAGCACCACAGGACTTGGCTTTGACCTGCGCAATGTGCAGCAGAGCCTTTATGACTGTATGGTAAACGATGTGCAGGCCAAAGACGTCATCCTGGAATCTGATACCCCCAATTTAAAAGTACTCCCTTCCCATATTGATCTGGTTGGTGCTGAGCTGGAACTGATTAACCATCCCAACAGGGAGCGGGTAATGAAGCAGGTGATTGACAGTGTGCAGGCTGACTATGATTTCGTTATCCTGGATTGTTCACCATCGCTGGGTTTGATCACGGTGAATGCACTGGTAGCGTCCAACTCGGTTATTATTCCTGTACAGTGTGAGTTTTTTGCACTGGAAGGTTTGGGAAAACTGCTGAACACCATTAAAATCGTACAGAGCCGGCTCAATACTGAGCTGGAAATTGAGGGCATCCTGATGACGATGTACGATGGTCGTTTGCGCCTGAGCAACCAGGTGGTAGATGAGGTGAAGCAGCACTTTGAAGAGAGCGTATTTAATACTATTATACATCGCAATACCAAGCTGGGTGAGGCACCGAGCTTTGGAAAATCAGTAATTATGTATGATGCAGCCAGCACCGGGGCGATCAACTATCTCAACCTGGCAAAGGAAATCCTGCAGAAGCATAATTTCACTAAAATAAAAACTAAAGATAAAATCTTAGCTATAAACGATGACCAATCCAAGTAAGAAAGAGGCGCTGGGTAAAGGCATCCGCTCACTGCTCCAGAACATTGAAACAGATTTAAAGCAAACTGCAGGCGCACTTGGCGACAAGAGCGCTATTCCGGCTGCTGCTGTTACCGGTATTGAACGTATACCGCTGGATCAGATTGTGACCAACCCCAAACAGCCACGCCGTGATTTTGATGAGGTAGCCTTACAGGAGCTGAGTCAGTCGATCAGGCTGCATGATATCATACAGCCCATCACTGTAGCTAAAATCAGCAATAAAAAATACCAGCTGATTGCCGGAGAGCGCAGGCTCAGGGCCAGTAAAATGGCTGAACTGAAAGACATCCCGGCATATGTACGCCAGGTAAACGATCAGGAGCTGCTGGAACTAGCCCTGCTGGAAAACCTGCAGCGCGAAAACCTCAATGCTATTGAGGTGGGCCTCAGCTACAAACGCCTCATGGAAGAGTGCAGCCTCACCCAGGAACAGGTGGCTGACCGCATGGGTAAAGAAAGAAGTACCGTAACCAACTATATTCGCCTGCTGAAACTGCCACCAGATATCCAGGTTGCAGTGCGCAACGGCCAGCTCAGCATGGGGCATGCCCGCGTGATCACCGGCATTGACCAGGTAGAAAACCAGCTTTTCCTCTTTGGTGAGGTCATGAAAGGCGGTTTATCTGTACGTCAAACGGAGGAACTGGCCCGCCGCATGCATCAGGCAGGTGAGAAAGGCAACCAGCAGAAGGCAAAGGTTAAACTGGCGCCGGCATTTATGAAAATTCAGGATAACCTGGCGTCGCACTTCTCCACTAAAGTTAAACTGGACAGAGATAAGAACGGAAAAGGAAGTATCATGATCGAATTCTATTCAGATGAAGAGCTGAACGGAATTCTGGAAAAAATAGACTTATACGGTGGCTAAGCCTGCACAGATTTATTCTTTCATCAGAAATTTATGCTTATTGCTGTTGGTGATGGCGGCATTGCCTGCAATGGCTGCGTCCTTACCTCCGCAACAAGATACGGTAGCGCCGGTGATCAAACACGCCGCTGATACTACCGGAGGCCTTGTTATGCAGGCCGATACAGCTATTTCCGGCACACAATCCGCCGTAGATACCAGGTTCAATCAACCCAGCGTTCACAGTCCCCGCAAGGCAGCGTTGTATTCTGCCGTCCTGCCGGGCCTCGGACAGGCGTACAACAAGGAATACTGGAAGATTCCGCTGGTATATGCAGCCATAGGTACCTGTACCGGATTTTTCATCTTTAACATGAAGGAGTATAAGCGTTACCGGGATGCCTACCGCATCCGGATGCTGAATAACCCGGATATTCACGACGAGTTTGAAGACATCTATCCCCGCACCTACCCGGCCGAAGCCATTAAGGTGATCCGGGATCAGTACCGGCAGTATGTGGATTTATCCGTGTTGTTTTTTGTGCTGTCGTATGGCCTCAATATCATTGACGCCACTGTATTTGCGCACCTGCGTTCATTCGATGTATCCAACGATCTTACGATGCGGGTTTCTCCTACGATCATTAATAACCGTACATTAGGAATAGGTGTGAATATTTCCATTGGAGGAGGTAAAAAAACCAGACAGGGCTTGTTTTACGCAGGTCGCTGACACCATTCAACCAACAATAAAAAACACGAGTCAGGTCATGAAAATTGCGTTAATCGGATATGGTAAAATGGGTAAAGCCATTGATGCCATCGCCACCGCCAAAGGACACGAAGTAATTCTCCGCATTGATATCAACAGCAAGCATTTGCTGGAAAAGGAACACCTGGGCCAGGCAGATGTAGCGATTGAATTTACCACCCCGGAAACAGCATTCGAAAATGTCATGAAATGCTTTGAAGCGGGTGTACCAGTAGTTTCCGGTACTACCGGCTGGCTGGAAAAGCTGCCGGAAGTAAAGGCGATAGCGGAGAAGGAAGGCAAGGGTTTTTTGCAGACTACCAACTTCAGCATCGGTGTAAACATCTTTTTTGAGGTAAATAAGCGCCTGGCAGAACTGATGGCCAGCCAGCCACAGTACGATGTGCAGATGGAAGAAATTCATCATACCCAGAAGAAAGATAGTCCGAGCGGCACTGCTATTTCCCTGGCCGAGCAGGTATTGGGCGCCGTTACCCGCAAACATGCATGGGTAAACGAAGCAGCGTCAGCAACCGATCAACTCAGCATCATCTCCAAACGTATCGACCCTGCTCCGGGCACGCATACCGTTACTTATACCTCTGCGATCGATGATATCAGCATCACCCACACTGCCCACAGCCGCGAAGGTTTTGCAGCCGGTGCCGTGGTGGCAGCGGAATATCTGAAGGGGAAAAAAGGGGTATACACCATGAAGGATGTACTCAACCTGTAAGGGAAATGTCTAAAAGACGCAGGAACAACTTATATTTGTTGCATTAAATAATGTTCGCTGCAACTTAAAGTTCATCCGGGAGGGATGCAAATCAGACGATATGTTATCGAAGAAAACACAATACGCATTTCACGCTTTAATTTACCTGGCCGAGAATGTAGATAAAGGTCCAATCCTGATCTCCGAGATTGCACAGGAAAAAAGTATCTCCATTAAATTCCTTGAGAATATCCTGCTGGAGTTGAAAAACTCCGGTATTCTGGGTAGTAAAAAGGGTAAAGGTGGTGGATATTACCTGATGAAACCTCCAAAGGAGATTGCCCTGGCCAAGATCATCCGCCTGCTGGATGGTCCTATTGCCCTGCTTCCCTGCGTGAGCCTGAATTATTATGAGCGCTGTGAGAACTGCCGCGATGAAGCCGTTTGTGGTTTGAACGAGGTAATGGGAAGAGTGAGGGACTCCGCGCTGAAAATATTAGAAAATAAAACACTGAAGGACATCCTAACCAAAAGTTAAGAGATTCATTTTCAAGCAATTAAAATGCTCCTGTTTTCGCAGGAGCATTTTTTTTCCACTTATACCTATTTAGTCTATCTTTTTTATAGGATTTATGTATTTTTGTATACTGCTGGCACAAGCATATCACTATAAGGAAGTATTACATGACAGACATTACCACCGCGCTGGACAACTTGTCGGTAGCGGAGGGCATCCAATATCTCACCGAACAATATCCGGGAGCGGTAGCCTTCAGCACCTCGTTTGGCCAGGAAGACCAGGTAATAGCAGATATTATCTGGAAGAACCAACTGCCCGTTCGGGTATTTACCCTGGATACAGGGCGCCTGTTTCAGGAAACCTATGACCTCATAGATCTGACAATGGCACGTTACAAGCAACCTATTGACGTGTATTTCCCGGAGACTGCTGCAGTAGAGCAGCTGATCAAACAAAAGGGACCAAACAGCTTTTATGATTCAGTGGCCAACAGGAAAGAGTGTTGTGGCATACGTAAGATCGTGCCGCTCAACAGGGCACTCGAAGGGGTGAAAGTCTGGATTACCGGACTGCGTGCCGAGCAATCAGATAACCGACATGATATGAAAGTAATAGAGTGGGATGAGCAACGACGGTTATACAAGTACAATCCGCTGATCCACTGGGGATATGATGAAGTAATCCAGTATCTATCAGAAAATAATGTACCTTATAACAAATTGCACGACAAAGGCTTTATCAGCATAGGCTGCGCCCCTTGTACCCGCGCCATCGAACCAGGCGAACAGCCGAGAGCCGGACGCTGGTGGTGGGAAGAGTCTCACAAGGAATGCGGCCTCCATGGCTAAGTTCCATTACTAACTAACAATATTGCATTCACTTAATTATAGTCCAATGACGAATCAGATCAATTGGGAATTTCCGCAGGCACTGGAGGATGAAGCCATTTATATTTTACGCGAAACGGCCGCCCAGTTTGAGAAGCCTGTACTCCTTTTTTCAGGTGGCAAGGACTCTATCACACTCGTTCGCCTCGCCCAAAAGGCGTTTTACCCTGGTAAAATTCCGTTTGCTTTATTGCATGTGGATACCGGACACAATTTCCCGGAAACGATTCAGTTTCGTGACTGGCTTGTAGATAACCTTGGCCTGGATATCATTGTACGCAATGTGCAGGATAGTATCAACCAGGGTAAAGTACAGGAAGAAACCGGCAAGTATGCCAGCCGTAACGCGCTGCAAACCGTTACCCTCCTGGATGCCATCGAGGAAGGTAAATTTGATGCCTGCATCGGAGGCGCCCGCCGCGATGAAGAAAAAGCACGTGCCAAGGAAAGAATATTCTCCGTTCGGGACGAATTTGGACAATGGAACGCTAAGATGCAGCGCCCTGAACTGTTTGATATCCTCAACGGAAAAATTAATATAGGCGAAAACGTTAGAGTTTTCCCGATCTCCAACTGGACTGAACTGGATGTATGGAATTATATCCGCCGCGAAAAGCTGGAAATTCCTTCCATCTACTTCGCACATGAAAGAGAAATCATTGAAAGAGACGGTTTATACTGGCCTTACTCTGAATACCTCAACACCACTGCTGAAGAGGTGCCATACCGCCAGAAAGTACGCTTCCGTACCGTAGGTGATATGACCTGTACGGCTGCTGTTATCTCCGATGCCGACAAGCTCGAAGATATTATCGCTGAAATTATGGAAGCGAAAATATCTGAAAGAGGTGCCCGTATTGACGATAAACGTTCTGAAGCCGCTATGGAAAAGCGCAAACAGGCAGGTTACTTTTAATATGCCCGCACAGCACTAACATCTCCCTAAAAACAACAGCAGGGCCGAAGGCACTGCAAAAAAATATTTAATAATGGAAGTATTACGTATAGCCACCTCCGGTAGTGTAGACGATGGTAAAAGCACACTTATAGGCCGTTTACTTTACGACACCAACTCCATCCCACAGGATAAAATGGAAGCATTGCATGCTGCCAGCAAGCGCAAGGGACTGGACTTTACTGACCTCTCCCTGCTCACAGATGGGCTGGTAGCAGAACGTGAGCAAGGTATCACCATTGATGTAGCGCACATCTACTTCTCCACGCCTACCCGCAAGTATATTATTGCCGATACACCCGGCCACGTGGAATATACCCGTAACATGGTGACCGGCGCTTCTAACGCCCAGGTATCCCTGATTCTCATTGACGCCCGCAAAGGCATTGTGGAACAGACTTTCCGCCATTTCTTCATCGCCAGCCTCCTCCGTATTCCTTACCTGGTGGTTTGCGTAAATAAAATGGACCTGGTAGAATACAGCGAAGCACGCTTCAACCAGATCGTGGAAGAATTCCAGCAGCTGCTGCAAAACGCCTCTTTTAAAGCGCAGGATGTAGCCTTTATTCCGGTGTCTTCCCTGTACGGCGAAAACGTGGCCACCAGCAACGGCGCCATCAACTGGTACCAGGGCCCTACCCTGCTGGATTACCTGGAACAGGTGCAGTTTGACCACGCCGACAGCGTACACCCTGCCCGCTTCCCGATTCAGAGCGTGATCCGCCCGCGTACCACCGAATACCACGACTTCCGTGGATTTGCCGGTAAAGTAGCCAGCGGACATTTTAGTATAGGCGATGAAGTGATCTCCCTGCCTTCCGGCCAGAAAAGCAAAATCAAAACAATTGAGCAATTCGAAAAACAGCTGGACACCGCCCGCGCCAGAGAAAGCGTGGTGATCACCCTCGAAGATGAAATTGATAGTAGTCGCGGTAACATGCTCGTGAAAACCGACGCACAACCGCAACAGCTGAAAGAAATTGCTGCGCAAATCTGCTGGATGGATGCACAGCCACTCACACCGGGTAAAACCTATCTCCTGCAACATGGGATCAACCGCGTGAAGGCGAAAGTGCAACAGATCAATTATGTGATTGATGTCACCAGCTATCAGCAAACAACTGATAAAACATCCATGGGGCTGAATGATATCGGTAAAATTACTGTGAAAACGGCATCACCGGTGTTGGCAGATCCATACAGTGTAAACCCCGCCAATGGCGCGTTTATCCTGATTGATGAGTTTAATAATACGACTGTTGCGGTAGGATTTATTGAGTAGATTCTTCGCTGAACAATAAAAATAAGAAAGCCGCCAATCCTGCGATTGGCGGCTTTTTTGCCTTTAAGATATTTTTCAGATGCTTAGATATGGTCCAGCATATCTTTGGTCATTTTAGCGAGGTCGTACTCCGGCTTCCAGCCCCAATCGGTGCGGGCCTGGGTATCGTCCATGCTGTTTGGCCATCCGTCAGCGATTTGCTGGCGGTAGTCTGGTTCGTAGGAGATGGTAAAATCAGGAATATGTTTTTTGATTTCTGCGGCGATCTCTTTTGGAGAGAAACTCATGGCAGAAAGGTTATAAGCCGATCTGATGGATATTTTGGCTGCATCGGCTTCCATCAGTTCGATGGTGGAGCGGATGGCATCTGGCATATACATCATAGGGAGATAAGTATTTTCCGATAAGAAGCTGGTATATTTCTTATTTTCTTTGGCTTCGTGGAAAATCTCTACCGCGTAATCAGTGGTACCGCCGCCTGGTGCTGATTTATAGCTGATAAGGCCAGGGTAGCGGAGACTTCTTACATCAACGCCATAGCGGTGATTATAATATTCGCACCAGCGTTCGCCGGCGAATTTGCTGATACCGTAGATGGTGGTAGGTTCGATAATGGTATGCTGCGGTGTATCCTGCATAGGTGAGTTAGGACCGAATACCGCGATGGAGCTTGGCCAGTATACTTTATCGAGGTGTTCTTCCTTGGCGATATCCAGTACGTTGAGCAGGGATTGCATATTGATATGCCATGCCAGCAATGGATTTTTTTCGCCGGTGGCCGAAAGGATAGCGGCCAGCAGATAGATCTGGGTGATATTGTGGCGGATCACCAGTACGTGCAGCATTTCTTTGTTCATCACATCGAGTGACACGTACGGACCGGTACCTTTCAGCAGGTCATGCTCTTCACGGAGGTCGGAAGCCAGTACATTTGATTCCCCGTACATTTTTCTCAAGGCCAGGGTCAGCTCCACGCCAATTTGTCCGCAGGCACCAATAACCAGAATCTTATCTTTCTTCATAACAAGTTCAGTATTTTTCTAAACGGACGTAATATTAAAGGGTTCCCCGCTATTTTCGATCAACGCCCTGCACTGGATGACAATGCTTTAACAATACCAATTACCAATCACGAAAGGAATTGTTGCTCCATTACAATTATATGACATTTCGCTTACAAGCGGCATTTATGTCTCCCTATAACTAAGATTTAAAAGTTACCTTTGCAAACTGAATCAACAGAAAAAATTTCAAGATGAAGCATTTAAAAACATTGTTCCAGGGGCAGCAGTACAATCCGGATAACTTTTTCCTGATTGCGGGCCCATGTGTGATTGAAGAAGAAGAATTGCTGATGCAGGTAGCCGAAAAGGTATCAGGCATTTGCAAGCGACTGGAGATTCCTTATATTTTCAAAGCATCTTATCGTAAAGCTAACCGTACCAGCATTCATTCTTTCACCGGCATTGGTGATGTGGAGGGGCTGGAGCTGTTGCAGAAAATAGGAAAGACGTTTAATGTTCCTGTAACTTCAGATATACACAGTGCCGCGGAAGCGGCTATGGCAGCGGCTTATGTGGATGTGCTGCAGATTCCTGCGTTTCTTTGCCGTCAGACGGATATCCTGCTGGCAGCTGCGGAAACCGGTAAAGTGGTGAATGTAAAGAAAGGCCAGTTCCTTAGTGGAGAGGCGATGAAGTTTGCCGTAGAAAAGATCAAGGGAGCAGGCAACGATAATATTATGCTGACGGAGCGCGGTACCACTTTTGGCTACCAGGATCTGGTAGTTGATTACCGTAATATTCCTATCATGCGTGAGTTGGGTCAGCCGGTGGTGATGGACTGTACGCATTCCCTGCAGCAGCCTAATCAAACCAGCGGTGTAACGGGTGGTAATCCAAAGCTGATTGGTACTATTGCCAAGGCGGCCATTGCTACCGGTGCGGATGGGTTGTTTATTGAAACGCATCCTGATCCGGCCTGTGCTAAATCTGACGGCGCTAACATGCTGCGTTTAGACTTACTGGAAGAGCTGCTGGAACAGCTGGTGGCTATCCGGAAAGTGGTAAAATAAGCCTTTCGAACATCTTGATGATTTGATGCGTTTTATGTATATTCATATAACACTTTAAATCGTTCTCGCTATGATAAACTTACACCATTTAAAATCGGGTGATACTGTTATTACTAGTTACGGAGGAGTGGAGAGAGAAGGCACAATTCTGGAGGTGGACCACGAAGAAAAGAAGGTACTTGTTTCCACAGAAAATGAAAATGAGTTCTGGTATGATCTTGACAACCTGAAATCAATTCCGCTGACACCGGAAACGTTGCTGCGGCTACAGTTTCATGTAGAGGATGCACAGTCCGGCAACGGAAAAGGGACTTTATATGTAAGAGGACCTTTTTCGGTGCGCTGGTATCCTGCAGGGCATGATCCTTTGCTGGTGTTACATTTCAGGGATGAATTCAGGCAGTTGAAGCATGACATTACCCTGAATGAATTGCAGAATCATTATCATGGGATGACTAATTACCATTTGGAATAGCAGTGAAAAAATAATTAACAGAAAGCCCCGGATAGTGATGTCCGGGGCTTTTTGTTTTAGTTAGATGCGTATTGATAATTGTATCGTGTTGTATCCTGGACAACGCCGGAAGCGTTAAGCGTATGAGTATTAATTTCTGTTATTAACCCGGCAGCATTCCTGGTAGTTTCATATTTCCATTTACTCCATACAACACCGAGGGTATCGGTAATCGTCAGATCGGTGGCGAGGTAACAGTGATTGGTGGTAGTCACTCCCTGGTTGGGAAAATAAATGGACGCCTGTCCAACATAAGGTTCATCTTCGAAGATGTAATTGCTGACGTAATTACCAGATATAACAGTGATAGGCCTGTTCAGATGATCTCTTATAATTTTATCTGTTTTGAGATAGAGATTATTACGCAGCATGTCGTAGGTGACACTTTCCACCAGGCCGTTCTGGCTATTATAGGTATGTTTGGTGAGTGTTTTCAGGTATGGGACAGCCTCTCCTATCCAGTTAATAGCGATCAGTGAATCTGTTGTTCCTGTTACCTTGTGTATGTAAGATGTGGTGGCTAATTGGTAGAATCTGCCGTCTCCCACAGGGATTTTGTAAAGGGAAGAAATAATACCGTTCGTATAAGTGTAAGTAGTGATTCCGTAGCCATCATCCAATGTTAGGATGCGCCCTTACGCGTCGTAGGTCATACGGGCATGGTTAAATCTAATGGTATCATTACCTGCAAAAACCTCATAAAAGGTAATACGTTGGTCTTTTGCTGTTGGTGGAGTGGCAGGGGAAATGGTTTCGTTTTTTGAGGAGCATGCAGCTATTCCCAAAATTGCAGCCATTGCGCATAGTAAGGCATAAAATCTCATCGGTCAAATTCTTTAGGGCGGCGAATTTAACCAAACAAATTGATTTTTAAACAATTACAGGTAACGCACCGGGTTACGGCGTGCGTTCAGGATGTAATTTTTCATATTCATCCAGAAAGCGAGGATCATGTACACGATGAGTGGTGATCCCATGGTCAGGAAAGTGGCATAGATGAAAAAGAGGCGGATCCGGGAAGTTGCAACACCTAATCGGTCACCAATAGCATTGCAAACTCCGAAGGCCTTCCATTCCACGAAGTCTTTAATACGGTTCATGGTTCAAATTTATCAATTTTCCACCGGAAAAGCAAGACAGAGGCTGCCATTTTAGCGGTCCAATTATTGGTTGATTATCATTCAATTACCTGATCCTGCCGTATAGTCGCAGTAATGAACGTTGTTCAAAAATTAAATATAATAATTAACATTAACGTTGTGAGGTTTCATATTCACCCGATTTAATTTAAAAACTTGTTGATTTATGTGTAATTTTGCAACCAATTTTTAACCGCTCTTAAATATTTTTTTCCATGGTGTTTGATATTGACATGATTAAAGGAGTGTATGCGGCATTACCGGGTAAGGTGGAAGCGACCCGTAAGATGTTAGGTCGCCCACTCACACTGGCTGAGAAGATTTTATACGCACACTTATCCGCACCTACATCTACTCCTTATGAAAGAGGTAAATCATATGTAGATTTTGCTCCTGACCGTGTAGCGATGCAGGATGCTACTGCCCAGATGGCTTTGCTCCAGTTTATGACTGCTGGTCGTGACAAAGTTGCGGTTCCTTCTACTGTTCACTGCGATCACCTGATACAAGCTAAAGTTGGTGCCGTTGAGGATCTGGCGATAGCTAACGATACAAACAAAGAAGTTTACGCTTTCTTATCCTCCATTTCTGATAAATATGGTATTGGTTTCTGGAAACCAGGTGCTGGTATCATTCACCAGGTAGTGCTGGAAAACTATGCATTCCCTGGTGGTATGATGATCGGTACTGACTCTCACACGCCTAACGCAGGTGGTTTGGGTATGGTGGCCATTGGTGTTGGTGGTGCTGACGCGGTAGACGTGATGGCTGGCCTGCCTTGGGAGCTCAAAATGCCTAAACTGATCGGTGTGAAACTGACCGGTAAAATGAGTGGCTGGACTTCTGCAAAAGACATCATTCTGAAAGTTGCCGGTATACTGACCGTAAAAGGTGGTACTGGTGCTATCGTTGAGTACTTTGGCGAAGGTGCTGATTCATTCAGCGCAACCGGTAAAGCTACTATCTGTAACATGGGTGCTGAAATAGGTGCTACCTGCTCTCTGTTCGCTTACGACGAGAAAATGGCTGATTACCTGAAGCTCACCAGCAGAGCAGAAGTTGCAGCAGCAGCTGACGCGGTAAAAGATCACCTGCGTCCGGATGCTGAAGTGTACGCTGACCCTGCGAAATTCTACGATCAGGTGATTGAAATCAACCTGGACGAACTGGAACCATATGTAAACGGTCCTTTCACTCCGGATCTGGCATGGCCTATCAGCAAATTTGCTCAGGCAGTGAAAGAAAACAACTGGCCAGAGAAACTGGAAGTTGCCCTGATCGGTTCCTGCACCAACTCTTCTTACGAAGATATCTCCCGTTCTGCGTCCCTGGCTCAACAAGCGATCGACAAAGGCCTGGGTATGAAATCTGAATATACTATCACTCCAGGTTCTGAGCTGGTTCGTTACACTATCGAAAGAGATGGTTTACTGAACACTTTCGCTCAGGTAGGTGGTGTTGTACTGGCTAACGCTTGCGGACCTTGCATCGGTCAATGGGCTCGTCACGTAGATGATCCTAACCGTAAGAACTCTATCATCACTTCCTTCAACCGTAACTTCGCGAAAAGAAATGATGGTCTGGCTTCTACCCACGCATTCGTAGCGTCTCCTGAAATCGTAACAGCACTGGCTATCGCTGGTGACCTGACTTTCAACCCACTCACTGATACCCTCACTAACAAGAACGGCGAACAGGTGAAACTGGATGAACCTAAAGGTTTTGAGCTGCCGGTGAAAGGTTTTGCAGTAGAAGATGCCGGTTACCAGGCTCCTGCTGAAGATGGTAGCGGTGTTCAGGTAATTGTTTCTCCTACTTCCGATCGTCTGCAACTGCTGGCTCCATTCGCTGCATGGGAAGGTACTGATCTGAAAGGACTGAAACTGCTGATCAAAGCAAAAGGTAAATGTACCACTGACCACATCTCTATGGCTGGTCCATGGCTGAAATACCGCGGTCACCTGGATAACATTTCCAACAACATGCTGATCGGTGCGGTAAACGCATTCAACGATAAAACTGATACCGTTAAGAACGAGCTGACGGGCGAATATGGTGCAGTTCCTGCTACCATGCGCGCTTATAAAGCTGCTGGTTTAGGTGCGGTAGTAGTAGGTGATGAAAACTATGGTGAAGGCTCCAGCCGCGAACACGCTGCCATGGAACCACGTCACCTGGGTGTTCGTGCTATCCTGGTGAAATCTTTCGCCCGTATCCACGAAACTAACCTGAAAAAGCAAGGTATGCTGGGTCTGACTTTCGCTAACAAAGAAGACTACGATAAAGTACAGGAAGATGACAACATCGATATCCTGGGTCTGACTACCTTCGCTCCTGGTAAACAACTGACCGTTGTGCTGAACCACAAAGATGGCAGCAAAGACGAGTTCCCTGTTAACCACACTTACAACGAACAACAGATCGAGTGGTTTAAAGCTGGTGGTGCGCTGAACGTAATCCGTGCAGAAGCTGCTAAAAAAGCTTAATTAAACTGTTAGGCGAAATGCATAAAAAAAGGACCGCAGCAATTGCGGTCCTTTTTAATTTAGCCAGGTGTTTATTAAAATTTAACCCAGGCGATGTAAGCTTTTTTGTTGCTTCCATTACGTTCTATCAACAGCGTTGCGTAGCTCTTGCCATCACTGGCATGCGCATTTATAGCCAGGTTACTGAACCTTGATATATCAGCTTTACCAGGATCTCCAAAAAGATAAATCCGCTTTATTTCTTCTCCTTCCTTCCAGGCCAGTACAGTATTTGTACCACTTACTGCTACCATTGCTCTTCCTCTTGTGATTTGCACACTATCAGTATCAATATTTTCCTTCAAATCATTATAGATGAAGTAGGCATGGTTGCCAGCTTGTATAAAATCGTAAGAGTCAAATCCCCCATTACCTTTATTATCCAGACATCCCTTTGCACGTCTATACATTAATAATGGGAGTTGCTCAGAAGATGTGTACTGATTTTTGGCCAAAAAATAACTGCCAGGCAATTCCTCTCCCTTATCCGATATCCTGCTAATGCCCATACCTCCCATCCTGGTGACATAATAAGCGTTAGCTCCGCCTCCTTGCGATACCACCATTTCCTCATACATCATTGTAGCTGAGCCATCCTCATGGAGATAAAAATCTTGAATTGTACCTCTGTACGGTTTATCATCGCCCAGATGATAAATCGAATAGTTAGTTAATCCAGGATGTTGAATCCACTTACTATCGCTGATTTTGCTGCTATACGGATCAACAGTGTTCAGATATATCGTTCGGCCATCATTCACCACAGACATCATGAAAACCAGGTTCCTGGATGGATTAAATTTTGCTACAATCTCTGGTGGGACAAAAGCTTTCCTGGAAGCCAACAATTGATTCGAGATTACCTTATTTCCCTTTGTCAGCTGTGAAACGATTACGCTGAACTCTTTATCTCTACTACCATACACTGCAGGATTGTGAATACTGGTACCCGCCAAAACAAATTCATCTCCATGCACAGTCATTGTCTTCAAATTCATGTACCTGAATTTATCAGTGGGTGTAGTAATGTAACCTTCATTTATCACCTCGTGCATAGGTGAATAATGTGTAATCTTAATCCTCTGGTTGATTTCATGAGGATATTCATTTAGGGTAGCCACTGCATAATAGCCTGACAGCGGATCCTTTTCAATCAAAAAAGCAGGTTCTTCTATTCTTCCTAATATCCCATATCCAGCCTTCTTAGGTATCTGAGGTGCCGACGTCACCACATCTTCATGCAAGATTTTCCCGGTTTGCTCCTCGAAAACAAAACGATACAATGTCGGCACCCTATGATCAACATGAGTGAAAAAAGCTACTACTTGTCCATTAATTTCGAATATTCCTTCAAACATCCCGTCATGCATTTTACTGAGCGGGAATGATTTAATCTGATTTTGTACAGAAGCTGTTTTGCGATAATTCTGATCGTAAACTGCGGTAGCAATTCCTCCCTGTTCCGGAAAATGGAAATACATGGTTGTCCCATTCTTCAACAGTAATAACTTACTTAAGCCAACTCTGGGTTCTTCAATGGCCTCACTAAGTGTAACCTTGGGTATTTGTGAATAAACAACACCTGACGCCAAGACGCAGTATAAACTAGCTGCCACCACTAACTTCTTAATCATAGGAATAGATATAAAATTATGAGGTGAAGGTATAAACTTATGCAGCTATTTTTTTAAAAAATTAAAACTAAAACTGCATCCACGCCAGATAAGCCCGCTTCTCCTTCCCCTTCCTTTCAATCAGCATAGTAGCCAGCGTTTTCTTATCAGCGCTGAATGCATTCATTTCCATTTTGCAAAACCTTGCTTCATCTTTCTTTCCCGGATCTCCGAACAGGTAAATCTTCTTTACAGTCCCACCTTCTTCCCAGGCTAGCACAGTGTTGGCATCTCCCATAAATTTCATCGTTTTCTTCCCCTTATAGCTTTCATTATCTTCATCCATATTTTGCGGGTTATCATTGAAAATGGTTAACAACTTATCTCCCGAATAAACACAATCAAATGAAAAGAACCCATCATTCGGTGACTTACCGAAGAAGCCTTTCTTAAAGTTAAAACCACCATTGCTACGCTCGTATACGTAATAGGGGTTCAACCAGGAATAAGCCATCTGCCTTTTTGCAATAGCATAGCTCCCCGGCAGTTCCTTGCCTTCTGCACTCAGCCGCACAATGCCCATATCGCCCAGTTTGGTCATTACAGCCGACATCCTTCCGGTGGAAACACTTGCGGTAGAGGTAGCGACATTCGAAAATCCAACATTGTTGCCTGTTGGATTAAAATAACGTTGTTCAGACTGTTTGATCTGCGCATCCAGCTCCTCGAACATAAGCGTAAGCGATCCGTCATCGTGAATACGAAAATCCTGGATTACCCCATAATAATGCTTTTTATATCCCAAGCGATCCTTGGCATAGTTATTAAGCCCAGGGTGGTTAATGTAAATTTCCTTTCCAATTTTTAACGCTACCGGATCGATTACATTTAGTTTCAGCACGAAATTCACTTTGCTGGTCCACATGGTATAATCCATATTCAAACTCTTCGCACTTAATGCCGACAACATATACAGTTGTTTATTTGCAGGCTGATATTTTAAGGCCACCAGCGGCTCTACTGTAGAACTGCTACCAGAAAGGTACTCAGATTTAAATTCTTTCTCCCCTTTCGTGAGTCGTGATACCATTACCCTTGATTGTTTACCACCGCTCGTAATAGTGTTGTAGGAGAAGGAAGTCACAAATACAAACTCATCTCCCCTCACATACATATCTTCTATCTTCAGGTATTTAAATTTATTTTCAGGCGATTCATAATATGCCTCATTCAGCACCTGATGTTCGGGTGAATAATGCGTGACTTTTACGCGCTCGTTTTTGTCGTGTGTAAATGAATTGTAAGTAGCTACTGCATAGTATTCAGACTCCGGGTCTTTTCGTACAATAAATCCCGGCTCATCTACCTGCCCAAATAGCATGGAATAACCAGCGCCCAGGCCTAAACGATTGGTTTCACTTACCACATCCTCACTTTTCAACTTACCCGTTTTCCCATCAAAGGTTAAACGAAATAAAGTAGGTGTGCGATTTACCATTTGTGTCATGAATGCCACCACATCGCCATTGATATCGAATAAGCCTTCCAGCGTTGCAGTAGCCATCTTCTTGGCCCTCCACGACTTTATTTCATTTTGTACGCTACCTGACTTTTTGTGTTTGGCATTGTAAACGGTGGTTTCTATGCCGTCATTTTTTGTAAAATGAATCAGCATCGTGTTTCCATTTTTCAACAGGATGAGCTTACTGGCACCATCTTCCGGCTCCTCAAAGCCAGTACTCTTTTCGATGACAGGGGTTTGGGCAAAAATTGCTACGGGGACAATCAGCAAACAAAAGCCCAATAGTAACAGACTTTTCTTGATCATAGGTAAAGGATTAATTGTAATACAATATAATGCATCCAGGCAGAATGTTAAATAACCGATTAGTATTATCTCCCTGAAAACCACGCCTGCAAACAAAATGTACCTTATCTTTAACTTATCATGAAACCATTCATTCTCGAATACCTCTGGACGGACCTTTGCAGCAGGTACACCGCTGATGAAGCGCTCATAAAAACTACCTATGCGCAACTGGTGGCAGCATACAGCGAAAATGGCCGCCATTATTATACGCTCACGCATATACGCAATATGATCAGCAGCGCCTACCTGCATGAAGCGCTGATCCGCGATAAAGATGCCATGCTGTTTACCATATTTTTTCATGATGTGGTGTACGACGCCTCTGCAAAGGATAATGAAGAAAAAAGTGCGGCCGCAGCTGTTGAATTTCTACATAAAATTAATTTTTGGGGAGATGAAATAGCAGCAGTTTCAGCATTGATCATGGCCACTAAAACCCATACAGCTGGCGATCACCCGGACATGGGTATCCTGCTGGACCTGGACCTGGAAATACTGGGTGCGGATGATGCCACGTACAAAACTTATGCACAGCAGATCCGCCAGGAATATTCAGTATATCCCGATCAATTATATCATGCAGGCAGAAAGAAAGTGCTGCATCATTTCCTCGAAAAGCCCTTTATTTACTGTACGGAAACTTTCAGGGAACAGCTGGAATCAGCAGCCCGAAAAAACATTGAGAACGAAATTGCAACATTATAACGTATGAAAAGAATAGCAGTGTATTGCGGCTCCAGTATGGGCAGCAACGATATTTTTAAAGAACAGGCCATGCTATTGGGTGCCGCACTTGCAAAGAAAGGAATCGGCGTAGTATACGGCGGGGCCCGCGTAGGCCTGATGGGCGCTATAGCCGATGGTGCGCTGTCGGAAGGCGGTGAAGTAATAGGGGTACTACCTCACTTCCTGCAAAAAAAGGAACTCGCACATAACGGCCTCACGGACCTGATTCTTACAGACACCATGCATGAGCGTAAAGCAAAAATGAATGAGCTCTGCGATGGTGTAGTAGCCCTTCCCGGCGGCTTCGGTACCATGGAGGAGTTGTTTGAAATGCTTACCTGGGGGCAGTTAGGGCTGCACCATAAGCCAATCGGTCTTTTGAATACAGCGGGTTTCTATGACGCACTGATAACCCTGGCGGAAAACATGACCACAAAAGGGTTTCTGTCTCCCGGAAATAAAAACATGCTGCTACACAGCCATAATATCAACCAGCTGATTGATATTATGGAAAATTACAAGCCACTGGAAGGCCCCAAATGGATTCCGTCCGAAAAAGAAAGCTAAAATAGTTTATGCTTCAGCGTGAACCTGCGCACCATGCTCACGCGGAAGTTGCCGGCACTGAAAGTCTGGAAGGTATTAGGGAGCGACATCTCACTACGGTTGGTATTAGCCACATAATGTATACCTGCAAAGTATTTCGGGGAATTATACCCTAGCGATGCGCGGATATTATTGTTGATCTGCCAGCCGAAATCGCGGGTGATAATACCGCTCTCCAGGAAAAGCTTGGTGCGGTTGATACCCAGGCCACCGGTCAGCGACAACGATAAAAACCAATGCGCCTTATACACAAAAGTATAGGCATATCCCACACTGGCGGTGGTACTCATGATATTGGACTTATAATAGTGTATATCATGAAGAAAGGAGGTATCGGCAAGATTGGAAGGCACCAGCGAAGAATCTCCTGCCACCTGCACATAAAAAACGTCGCCGCCGGCAAGGAAGGAGCCGGCACTCTTAGCCTGGTATTCATTCTGTAGATTAGGCGCCCGGTAAGAAAAGCGCTTGTCATTAAACACATACTGCCCTGCCAGTCCTATAGCCAGACTCTTGATATCCGGCCGCTGTGGATAAGGATTTTGCAAAGCATAGGCTTTCCCGAACACCTCCGTTGGATTAGCCACATAGTATCCCTTATAGGATTGCCCATAAAAATCTACTACCAGTTTACGGAGATAAATGTGCGTCTGCAGGTCGAGGTATTTGGTTTTACCGTACTTGTCGTTATGTTTATTTACAAACGGCAGGTTAAAACCGAGATTGAGTCCGAGAAATTTATAGTTAGCACCAAACCCGATATTAAACGGGGAATTGGGACGGTACTTGATATCCTTATTTTGCCTGGTATCTACAATGTCGTAGCTGTTGAACTTACGGGACCCATATAATCTAAAAGTAACTTTATCAGTATAGTCTTTTACATAATTGGTATCAGTTTCAGTTTTGAGCCAGGTGAGGAATGCACTTTGTGCCTTTGCCTGTGTCAGGGCAAACCAAATGAGGCAGCAAAACAAAAATATTCTTTTTACCATACGCAGACTCCAATTGTAGGGCGGGCCAAGATACGCATTCCTATGTCAAAAATGATTAAATAATAGACAAAAGTCCCGATTTTAGCCTTATTTAGGCAATTCTATGACTTCCAGCTGCTGGATATTCCCGGCATCCAACTGGAAACGCAATAAGGTTTTCACCTTATGCCATCCCTGTTGTCCGCAGGCACCCGGATTCATATGTAACAAGTTCAGTGCCGGATCAGGCATTACCTTCAGGATGTGGGAATGCCCACAGATAAATAACTTAGGGCGATGCTCCAGGATCTGGGCCTTTACACCGGGGGCATACTTGCCGGGATAACCACCAATATGGGTGATCATTACCTCCACCCCCTCCACAGAAAAATGCAGCGTCTCCGGATAACGGATACGTATATCTTTTCCATCTATATTACCCCATACGGCCCGAAATGGTTTAAAAGCCTCCAGCTCATCGGCTACCTTCGCATCGCCAATATCACCGGCATGCCAGATCTCATCAACGCCCTCAAAATATTTGAATACCTGTGGATGCAGATAGCTATGCGTATCCGACATCAGTCCTATTTTTTTCAATCTATTTTAGCTATTTTGGGTGGCATACACTGCATTACCCCTATGGAAAATAATTATAGTACTCCCGATACTGCCCGGTTATTAATCACCTGTCCTGATCAACCTGGAATAGTTGCCCGCGTTTCACAGTTTCTCTTCCAGTCAGGTGCAAATATACTGGATGCAAGCCAACACAGTACCGATCCTTTAGAAGGACTCTTTTTTATGCGCATGGAAGTGCGGATGCCATACTCTGATCACTTTAAAACAGCTTTTGAGGAACAGGTTGCCACCCCCTTAGGCATGACATGGAAAATCAGTTATACCCACCAACGGAAACGAATGGCCATATTGGTTTCTGCCTATGATCATTGCCTGATGGACCTGCTATGGCGCTGGCGTAGTGGCGAGCTGGACGTAGATATTCCGGTGGTGATCTCCAATCACTCCGCGTTGGAAAAAGATTGTACGGCACTGGGAATCCCCTTTTATTTCCTGCCGGTGAATGGGGAAACGAAAGCGGCGCAGGAAGCAGCCATCGCTAAATTAATGGCAGAGCAACAAGTCGATTTTATCGTACTGGCGCGTTATATGCAGATTTTGTCGCCACAATTTGTGAGTTTATTTCCGCAGCGTATCATCAATATTCACCATTCCTTCCTGCCGGCATTTGCGGGTGCCCGCCCTTACCACCATGCCTATGCGCGTGGAGTAAAGCTGATAGGGGCTACGGCACACTATGTAACGGATGAACTCGATGAAGGACCTATCATTGAGCAGGATGTAGCCAGGGTAAGCCATAAGCATGCGCTTAACGACCTGGTAATGCTGGGCAGAGATATCGAGCGGCAGGTATTAACCCGTGCCGTGAAAGCTCATATCGACGACCGCGTGATTGTGCTGGGGAACAAAACGATTGTGTTCTAAAATTTTTCTTTCCTATTACGGAGGTGACTGGCACAAAGCGCCAGCTGTTCCTGTGCTTCCTGCTTCAGCACCTCCTGCAATTTTGTGGCTTTTAAGTGTACCGGCAGTTGTTCCTTCCGTGCTTTGCGGATGGTGCTACTCACAAAGAGAGACAGCTCGCTGCTGTCGTGCCATTTGCCGAGCAGCTCTCCTGCCTTCCGGGAAAAATTCAGCATATAAGTATACCTGGGATCTTCCGGAAATACATCCTTTAAAATGGTTAGCTGATAGTATACTTCCTTTACTTTTTTGCGCACCTCATGCCAGGCGATATGGCCTGCGCGGCTCACCGGTGGCTTGATTTCACGGAAATTATTTTCCACCTGTTCCAATAGTTTTGTGGTGAGGTGCTTTTCATCTGTTTCTTCGAGTTCTTCCCGGAATCGGTCCGGCAGCTCCTTAAAACTACCTAATTTCAGTCGCTTCGAAGCGGCCACCATCAGTTCCGCTGCCAATGCCTGCCGTTCCTGCAGCAACAAATGTGCATAACCAAACCTCCAGTTGCTCCGCCGCTCGTGCGCAGTGAGCGCGCGTGCCTGCAGCTGTGCATCGCGGGAGATGCCGGCAATATTTTGCAGAAACCTTAGCTTGTTGAGATAACGGTTATACTTAAACGAAAAGTCGGGGATGTGATCTACGAGCGCAAAAAAGGCGCGTAACTTTTTCACGCCAACACGCTGCTCGTGTACTGCCGCAGGGTTGCGGGGCTGACTCCGCAGTTTGTTGTGTGCGGTGTCCAGGGCTTCGCATTCTTTGCGGAGATAGTGATATAAGGTTTTATGGATCATATTGATTTTGGGATGTTCCACCGCCTTCGGCGCTGGAAGTATGGGAGGGGCTTCGCCCCTTTCCCATGGGTGAAGGATGCCTTCGGCAGACGGAGAATTTGGTGAGCCGGGGCCAAAGGCCATGGCTCACCAAATTGAGTATGGTTAATCCTCCCCGCAGTACGCCATCACCGTTTCAAAAATCAACGCTCCTGCCAGCTTAGCAGTTCTGTTATCATAATCGAAAGCGGGGTTCAGCTCTGCTACGTCAGTTCCTTTCACTTTACCGCTGGCCAGTATGGTCCGGAAGCTTTCCAGGAACAGACCTTGCGGCAGGATGCCGTTGTAAGCAGTAGCGCTTACTCCCGGGGCAAAAGAGGAGGCAAATACATCCAGACAGGTGGTAAGGTATACATGATCTACCTGACCAAGAAAATGCTGTATGGCGGCAAAGAGTGTATCCTTATCGTTTAGGTGGAAAGCATCCGCGCCTACATAGGTAGCACCGGATTCCCCGGCCAGGTTAAACAGCTGGCGTGTATTTCCCAATTTCTGTATGCCAAGGGCGAGGTAGTTAAACGGTTCGTTAGCCGCCTTAGCATCCTGTGCGAGCTGATAAAAGCTGGTACCGGAGGTGGGGCCTTCAGTGCCTGGCACACGAATATCGAAGTGTGCATCAAAGTTGATATATCCTACGCGGGCATTTTGCTTACGGGCATTTTCCCGGACACCACAGCCATGGCCATACGCAATTTCATGACCACCACCCAGCACTACCGGCAGGTAGCCTGCCTGGATAACGGCTTTCACCGCTTCGCTGAGTACCTGTTGTGCCAGTTCCATGCGACCGTCCATACAGGCGATGTCGCCGGCATCCAGCAGTACGGCATCTTCGGTGAGGTGCACCGGCAGGTTGCCTAACACTGCTCTGATCGCAGCAGGACCATCTTTTGCGCCCATGCGGCCTTTATTACGACGTACGCCTTCATCACAGGCGAACCCCAAAATAGCCACTCCCTTCTGACCTTCGGTCAGCGGCGGCAATGGCTCCTTCAGCAGGTCCACCAGGCGGATGACCTGATGCCAGCGCAACAGGTCATCCGCAGTTCCGTCCGTACGTCCCGTCCAGGTTCCTGCCTGGGTAGGATGATAAAATTCTTTTGTTATCATAGTGCTGTAACTGTTTCACCATTTTTCCATATGCTGCATGGCTTCAGCTTACCCTGAAAGTACAGAATATCTCTGTAATCGTTCGTAGGATAAGCCTGCATATCTGCCAGCATACCTGCTTCGAGGCGACCTCTGTCGGCCAGCTGTAAGGCAGGTGCAGCGCGGAAAGTGAGGGCGGCAAATACTTCTGCGGCCGACAACTTCTCAGCGGCACTCATCACGGCAGCCTGCAACAACAGATCACCCATTGGGGCCGATCCCGGGTTCCAGTCGCTCGCTATCGCCACACAGGCACCCTCATTCAGCAATTTTCGTGCTGGGGCATATTGCATGCCTAAACCGAGGGAAGCGCCGGGCAGCACTACGGCTACGGTGTTGGATTGTGCCAGCAGCTGAATTTCCTTGTCGGTGCTGGCTTCCAGGTGATCTGCAGATAAAGCTCCGGTAGCTACCGCTACTTCGGAACCTCCTGCGGTAAACTGGTCTGCATGTACTGTAGCTGCGAAACCTTGCGCTGCAGCGGCTTGCAGGTAACTGGTGGCCGCTGCCGGCGAAAATGCCGTCTCTTCTATAAAAATATCCACCCTGTTGGTAAGTGATTCCGCTTTCAGTACCGGCAGCAACGCTGATACCACCCAATCCAGGTATTCCGTTTCAGTGCCGGAATAGTCCTTTGGCTTCATATGCGCCGCCAGGCAGGTAGGAATAAGTGTTGCCGGCGTATGCAGCGATGCCTGATGAATGGCACGCAGCATTTTCACCTCACTGTCGAAATCCAGGCCGTAACCACTCTTCACTTCTATGGTAGTAACACCTTCCATGAGGTGACGGTTCGCGCGGGCCACAGTATTTTCTGCCAGGGTAACGGCATCGGCTACACGCGTTTTGGTCACCGAGTCCCAGATACCGCCACCAGCGCGGGCAATTTCGAGGTAACTTTTTCCGGCAATGCGCATGGCATAATCACGGCTGCGATTACCATCGAAGCAGATATGGGTATGGCAGTCGATGAACCCGGGCAACAGCACCATCGGCTGATCAATGAACTGCAACTGCTGATCCGGATATTCCTGCTGTAAGGCCTTGTAATCGCCTACTGCAAGGATTTTACCATCTTCCACCACCACACCGCCATTATGTATAACGGGCAGTTGTTCATCCTGCAAAGCTCCTTTAAGCGGCATGCCGGTCATCGGGAGAATTTGTGTGAAAGGCCCTATTAACATATTTCAGATTTTAGAGGTTGATACCAAATTTTTCCGCCCATTCCTGCGCCTTTTCATAACCAGCATCTGCATGGCGGAAAATGCCCATGGCAGGGTCGTTGAAGAGCACGCGACGCAGGCATTCTTCTGCGCGGTCGGTACCATCTGCCAGCACCACCATACCGGCATGCTGGGAGTAGCCCATACCCACGCCACCACCATGGTGGAAGGATACCCAGGTAGCGCCGCCACCGGTGTTGGACATCAGGTTGAGCAGCGTCCAGTCGCTCACTGCGTCGGAGCCGTCTTTCATTGACTCTGTTTCTCTGTTGGGAGATGCTACGGAACCGCAATCGAGGTGGTCGCGGCCAATTACAATAGGCGCTTTTACCTTACCTGTTCTTACCAGTTCATTAAAAATCAGACCGGCTTTTTCACGCTCACCCAGCCCGAGCCAGCAGATACGTGCCGGCAGGCCCTGGAAGGCTACCTTTTCCTGTGCCTGTTTGAGCCAGTTGATCAGGTGGGTATTTTCCGGAAATGCTTCCATGAGTGCGCGGTCGGTAGTATAAATATCTTCAGGGTCGCCGGAAAGGGCCACCCAGCGGAAAGGGCCTTTCCCTTCACAGAACAGCGGGCGTATATACGCCGGCGTGAATCCCGGGAAGTTAAAGGCGTTAGGCTCACCGCCTTCTTTGGCAAACTCGCGGAGATTATTGCCGTAGTCGAAAGTAACGGCGCCGCGTTGCTGCATGTCGAGCATAAAGCCTACGTGGCGGGCCATGCTTTTGAGCGACAGCTGCTTATACTGCGCAGGGTCCTGCTTACGCAGTGTGAGCGCGGCTTCGAGCGTCATGCCATTCGGCACATAACCATTGATAGGATCGTGTGCGGAGGTCTGATCGGTGAGTATATCAGGAATGATGTTATCGTTGAGGAGGCGTTGCAGCATATCGCCGGCATCGCTCACGAGGCCAATGCTCAGTGCTTCACCTTTTTCCATGGCTTCTCTGGCCCATTGAATGGCTTCTTCGTAGGAGTGCGTCATCCGGTCGATGTAGCGGGTGTCGATGCGTTTCTGAATGCGGGTAGCATCCACGTCAGCACCGAGGAATACCGCGCCTGCCATGGTGGCTGCCAGCGGTTGCGCACCACCCATACCACCGATACCGGCGGTTACAAGCAGCTTACCTTTAAGACTACCACCGAAGTGCTGACGACTGCACTCCATAAAGGTTTCGTAGGTACCTTGTAGGATACCTTGTGTACCGATATAGATCCAGCTGCCTGCGGTCATCTGGCCGTACATCATCAGGCCTTTAGCACGCAGTTCGTTGAAATGCTCCCAGGTAGCCCATTTAGGCACCAGGTTACTGTTGGCCAGCATTACGCGTGGCGCCTGCGGATGGGTACGCACAATACCCACCGGTTTTCCGGATTGTACCAGCAGGGAATGCTGATCGTCCAGCTCCAGTAATATTTTAATAATTTTTTCCAATGCTTCGCGGTTGCGTGCCGCCTGGCCGATACCGCCGTACACCACCAGTTCATCCGGGTTTTCGGCTACTTCATGATCCAGGTTGTTGAGCAGCATACGCAGCGGTGCTTCCGTTTGCCATGATTTTGCATGCAGGGTGGCACCGTGTGGTGCTTTATAATGCGGGTGTGCCGCATAGGATTTAATAAAGTCCAAACTGTTCATGATAAATACCGTTTAAGGATAATTGATGGCTGGTGGCTGCTTCGTTGGCAACGTTTACCAGTGATTGATTGGTGATGATGTTATGTAAAGCCGCAATATCGTTGGCGAAGATGCGGTCTTTGTTAGCGAAGGGTACATGCTCCCGCGTAAATTGGTGCACGGCTTCCAGCACCGGACCGGATTTCAGCGGGCGGCGGAAATCCATAGCCTGTGCGGCATACAGCAGCTCAATGGCGAGGATATATTCCAGGTTGGAGATCACCTGGTTTAATTTGCGCCCACTGATGGAGCCCATGGATACGTGGTCTTCCTGCCCGAGGGAGGTAGGTACAGAATCCGCGCTGGCAGGGAAGCACAGCGTTTTATTTTCGGTTACGAGTGCAGCGGTGGTGTATTGCGGAATCATGAAACCGGAGTTAAGGCCGGCATCCTGAATCAATAATTTCGGTAGTCCAAATCGACCTTCGATCATCATATAGCAACGGCGATCGGAGATGTTACCCAGCTCGGCAGCCGCTACTGTAGCGTAATCCAGCGGAAGTGCCATTGGCTGGCCGTGGAAGTTACCACCGCTGATGGTATCATCTGCGCTGAAGATGATCGGGTTGTCTGTTACGCTGTTTAGCTCAATGGAGGTAAGGTGATGCAGGTGCTGCCAGGCTGTACGGGAGGCACCGTGTACCTGCGGCATGCAGCGGAGGGAGTACGGGTCTTGTACGCGGCCACAGTCCACATGTGAATACATGATCTCACTACCGTCCAGCATGGTTTTCAGGCGATGTGCCACCAGCTGGTTGCCCGGGTATGGGCGGATGGTATGTAAGCGTGGATCAAATGGTTTGGAAGTACCCATGAGGCCTTCGAGTGAAAGGGCGCCGATGATATCGGCGGCATCGAGGGCGTTGTGGAGTCGCGTCACTGCTTTAACCGCGAAAGAGAGGATAAACTGTGTACCGTTGATCAGTGCCAGGCCTTCTTTTGGTCCGAGTGCTACCGGCTGCAGGTTTTCCTGTTGCAGTACCGACTGCATATCTGTTTGCTGTCCTTTATACCATACTTTTCCCAGGCCTATTAAAGGGAGAAATAAGTGCGATAACGGGGCAAGGTCGCCGGAGGCACCTACGGAGCCCTTTTCGGGTACCAGCGGGGTTACGCGGTTTTCGATATGCCAGATAATGCGTTCCAGGGTGGCGAGGGCCGCACCGGAGAACCCCTGTGCCAGCGCGTGTACCTTGGTGATGAGCATGAACCGGGATATTTCTTCCGGGATACTATCGCCAACGCCTACACTGTGACTTTGCAGGATGTTATATTGTAAGGTGCGGGTATCTTCTTCGGAGATTTTGGTATCGCAGAGTGGGCCAAACCCGGTGTTGATACCATATACCGTAGTATGCTGTGCCACGATGGCCTGGACGTAACCGGCGCTTGCCTGGATACGTTCAATGGCTTCCGGTGCCAGTACACCTTTTACCTTGCCACTGGCGATATCGATTACGGTGGATACCGTAAGGGTGTCGATACCATATTTGAAAACGTTGTTCATTGGTAACTGCTGTTAATGGTGATATTGATTTGGTGTATGATCTTTATAGTTCTTTGCGGACTCTTTCAGCCAGGGAGGTTTCCTGCACGGATTCTTCTATTTCCTTGATGGCGGCTAGTATTTGCTGGCTGTGTTTATGTTCCATGGCTACGTTTTCCATGGCTTTGGTGATCGCTTTCCAGATGGGCTGTACGCGTTTGAGCAGCTCCTCTCCTTCCGGCGTGAACACCACCAGTTGCCGGCGGCGGTCGTCGTTGCAGGAGTCAGTTTTCACCAGTCCTTTTTTGCGAAGGTTGGTCACCATCTGGCTTACGGCGCTATGGGAAATTTCGAGTTGTTCGGCAATGTCGATCATGGGCATGGGCTGTCCCTGGGAGAGTATATAAAATACCGGGAACCAGCTGGCATCAAAGGGGATGCCTTCCTGCTCATAAACTTTATTCACTTCCATGAGGAAGTATTCGCTGAGGCGGCGCAGCCGGGTTCCAAAAACCAGGTGGCCTAGTGAGGCGTAAAACGACATGTTGGTAAAAATTATATAAGCACTTATACAATATTACAAAATAATAACGAATCTGCATAATTACAGATTACCGGAAATTATCTGACTATCAGGAAGGTTCCGGTAATCTGCAAAAGATTCGTATTACTTTTTCTTTTCTTTAGTTTTCTTTGCCTTCTTAGGTTCCGGATTATCGGATTTGATATCGAACCATAGCGGATCTTTGCTGGTAGGCACGCCGTTATAGTTAATGAGCAGTTCTTCGCCTTTTTTGATAACGCGGCGGGTGATGATGCTCATTGTTTCTTCTTCGAAGTCCATCTCGTATTTACAATTAGGTGTGTAATCGTGGTTATAGATGGAGCAGAAACCAAGTGCTATGCAGGATTCGGATTCATCTTCGCCCCACAGGAAAATATAGTTGTGGAGGAAGGTTCTGTCGGCAAGTACGGTATCTTCGTGATCGAGTACCAGTACCGGGGAAGTTTCGATCCTCGTTCCTGCGGGAATGTCTTCAGTGGTAAAAACGCCTCGGCCTTTACCTTTTGATTTTTGCACGTACAAGTATGGCTTTATCATAGCACTATTTCGTATAAAAGAAGGCGTAAAGTAAAGTTAAAGCGGGAAGTTATCAAAATCATCTTGAAAAATTTTAGGTTTGCGGCCCGGAAGGAGGATACTCCGGCCGGTATTTTTGTACTGGATTAAAAAATACAAATGATCAATTACAACCCGAAGGAATGGTTTACGTTCATTTTCCGCATTCACAAAGCGGACACTGTCAGGAAGCTGTTTCCCATGTTTATTGCCTTGTCCATCTATTCCGGGCTGATTGCCTGGCTGGAGCTGGAGGTATGGAAGCTCTCGGCCAACAGTGAATTGAAGAATATTTCATTGATGCATGGCCTGCTGGGCTTTGTGATATCATTGTTGCTGGTATTCCGCACCAATACAGCATATGACCGGTGGTGGGAAGGCCGGCGCCAATGGGGCACGCTGGTAAACAGCAGCCGCAACCTGGCCTTAAAATTCAATACCATGCTGCCTGCCGGCAATGAAGCGGCCAAGGCCTGGTTCAGGGCCATGATTCCCAACTATGCCTTCAGTTTAAAAAATCATTTGCGTAAAACATATTTACCGGAGGAGATGGAAAACCTCCCTGGCAATGAGGTCCTGGCCCCCGATACGGACAAGCATATCCCTAACCAGCTGGCGGGTATGATCATGAACAAAACGATGGAGTTGCACCGTGCCGGGCAGCTCAGTGGCGACCAGCTCATCATCCTCAACACGGAACTGGCATCTCTCACAGAAATATGTGGTGCCTGTGAGCGCATCAAGAACACCCCGATTCCATTTTCCTATTCTGTATTTATAAAGAAATTTATTTTCTTCTACATCATGACGATGCCTTTCGGTTATGTGTTCAGTCTGGGTTACCTGATCATCCCCATGATTGTATTCATATTCTTTGTACTGGCGAGTCTGGAACTGATTGCGGAAGAGATTGAAGATCCGTTTGGCAAGGATGCCAATGATCTGCCTACAGATACCATTTGTAACAATATCCGCCTGCATGTAGGAGAAATCTTATAGGCCCTGCCCGGATGCGTACTATTTTAACTTAATTTCGCAGCTAGAGTCGATTTGTACATGGAAAATGAAGCTTTACAGGAGAAATTCATGGAACTGGCGGAAGAGAAAAATTTCCGTGAATTAAGCGTATACCTGGATGATCAGCTGATTACGGACATAGCAGAGTTAATTCATGAGGAGCCGGACGAGGCGGGTATTATCATCAATACCTTGTCGATCAGCCGTGCTGCTGCTGCTTTCCGTATCCTGGATTTTCCATTACAGGAGGATGTGATAAAATTGCTGGCACCTGCAAAGATTGCGGAGCTGCTCAACGAGCTGCCGGCGGATGACCGTACCTCGTTCCTGGAAGAGTTACCCAGCGAGGCTGTGAAGGAACTGATTAAGCTGCTCGACCCGGAAGAACGACGCATTACGCTCTCCCTGCTGGGTTATAAGGAAAACAGTGTGGGTCGTATAATGACCCCCGATTATATTGCCGTTCGCGAAGAGTGGAGCGTGAAACAGGTATTGGATTATATCCGCGAGCATGGCAAGGATAGTGAAACCATTGATGTTATTTATGTGATAGATGGCAACGGCCACCTGCTGGATGACTTTCGTATCAGGGAGTTCCTGCTGGTAGCGCCGGATACGGTAGTGCATACACTCATGGACGACCGATTTGTATCCCTCCACGCCAGCGACGATCAGGAAGAAGCCATCCAGGTGTTCCGTATGGAAAATCGTGTAGCCCTTCCCGTGGTAGACGATCAGGGTATCCTGCTTGGTATCGTTACGATCGACGATATGTTGTGGATTGCCAATGAAGAACATACAGAAGATATCCAAAAGATTGGTGGTACCGAGGCCCTCGATGAGCCTTACCTCGATATGCCCTTGCTTAAACTGGTAAAAAAACGTGTAGGCTGGCTGGTAGTTTTGTTTATAGGGGAGATGCTCACCGCTACTGCGATGGGTTTTTTCGAAGATGAAATAGCCAAAGCCGTAGTACTGGCCCTGTTTGTGCCGCTGATCATTTCCAGTGGCGGTAACAGTGGCTCACAGGCCTCCACCCTTATTATTCAGGCCATGGCCCTGGGGGAAATTTCTCTGAACGACTGGTGGCGAGTAATGCGCAGGGAGCTGATATCAGGCATCCTGCTGGGTAGTGTGCTGGGGATCATTGGTTTTACCCGTATCCTGCTTTGGAATTCACTCTTCCATACCTATGGGGACCATACCGTGCTGATAGGCTTTACCGTAGGTATTTCCTTGATTGGCGTGGTATTATGGGGCACACTCTCGGGCTCTATGCTGCCGCTGATTCTGAAGAAGCTGGGCGCCGATCCGGCCACTTCTTCCGCACCGTTTGTGGCTACACTGGTGGATGTTACCGGGTTGCTGATTTACTTTACGGTGGCGTATACGTTGATGAAAGGCGTCTTATTATAAGGTAGGTGCTCAAACACCAAAAGCGACTGTATCAACAGCTGTGATGCCCCCAAAAGTCTCGACTTTTGGGGGCTCCAACCATTTAATATCTGAAACTCTTCACTTTCGTACCCCCTTTCAATTTCCTGATCACAAACACCCTGTCAAATTCATTATCCCGTATTGAATCCACCGCGGGCTTACCTCCCAGCGCCTTCACAATAGGCAGCATGGTATTGGCGTGGGCTACTATTACGATGTGCTTTCCCCAGTCGTCATGACGGGTGAGGGTATAAATGACTGACTCGCCGGTGGTATCCGGCTTGTATACGGCTGTATCCAGGTTTAAGTGTAACCGGAGGCTGTCGGCAGTTTGCCGGCTGCGGCGGTAGGGCGTTACGTATATTTTATTCAATGCCGAATCCTTCAGCAGCCGGTACAAACAGCCTGCTCTTTCAAAGCCTGCCGGCGTAAGCGTTGAATCAGGGCCTTCATACCGTTCGGCATGGCGCACCACGTAAAAGGTACCTGTGAGGAAGGTAGTGTCTTCCGAAACCGGAACTGGCTGCCGCACAGCGGGTTTAGGCTTGCAGGCCACCAGGGCAATCATGGTTATAAGCAGGAAAAAACGCATACAGTAAAGTTAAGGCATATATTCATCGTACCAGACATCCCTAATATTCCCCATTTTAGGGATTAATCCATTATTTTTATTCCCTAACAAAATACTCAACTGCTATGAGAAAATGGTTTCTCCCTGCCATTATTTTTTTATCAACCAACAGCGCCTATGCCCAGCTGTCGCCACTTACCGTGGATAAAATCATGCGCGATCCGAAGTGGATCGGCACTTCTCCAGACCAGGTTTTCTGGGGCGCCGACAATCAGACTGTTTATTTCAACTGGAACCCGGAGAAAGCGCCGGCCGATTCTCTTTATTTCCTCCAGCTGAAAGATGCCACACCAAAGAAGACAGTGGCTGCTGAGCGCAGCATGCTGCTGGCCGCCAACAACGGGGTTTACAGCAACGACCGTTCGATGGTGGTATTTTCGCTCCAGGGTGATATATATCTGAAGGAGCTGAAAACCGGTAAGGTAATCCGTATCACCAACACAGCCTTGCAGGAAAGCGCACCGGCGTTTCTCAACGGCACTACTGCCATTGCCTTTCAGCAGGGCCGCGATGTATTCGCCTGGAACCGCGCGGATGGGAGTCTCACACAGCTCAGCAGCTTTAAACAGGGTCCTCCTCCTCCACCGGAAAAGGATGATTTACAAAAAGGTAATGCCCAGGAAAAATGGCTGAAGCAACAACAACTGGAGCTGCTGCAGGTCATACGTGATAGAAAAGCCAAGGCCGATGCCTCTAAGCGATATTACGATTACATCTCTCCAAAACCATTACGTAACTTATATACAGAAGACAAACAGTTACAGTCAGTGAAAATCAGTCCTGACGGCCGTTTTATCACCTACCGTTTGTATGCCGAAGCTAAAGATGCCAAAGGAACTATTGTGCCGGACTATGTAACCAGCACTGGCTTTACCACCGACATCCCTTCCCGCGAAAAAGTAGGGGCACCACGTGGCAGCTTTACCAGCTATGTATATGATCGTGTAGCCGATACCGTGATAGCAATCAGCACCAAAGATCTGCCGGGCATCAAGGATCAGCCTGATTACGTGAAAGACTATACGAAAAAAGATTCGGTGGTGGTACGTGAGGTGATCATCAATGGTCCTTATTGGTCCGACAAAGGTACGCACGCCATCGTGGACATCCGTTCCATGGACAACAAAGACCGCTGGCTTGCTTTACTGGATGGCGCTACGGGCAAACTTACTGCTATCAACCGCCAGCGCGATGAGGCCTGGATTGCCGGCCCCGGGATTGGCTGGAGCATGGGCGGCGGAAATCTGGGCTGGGTAGATGAAAATATTATCTGGTTCCAATCCGAAGCCACCGGTTACTCACATCTATATACGGCCAATGTCATCTCCCAAGAGCTAAAACAACTCACCACCGGTAATTACGAGGTACAGGAAGCACAGTTATCCAACGATAAAAAAGCATTTTATATCGTTACCAATGAAGTACATCCGGGGGAAAAACAGTTTTATAAACTGAATATCGCCACCGGCAAACAGGAGCGCATTACCACCATGCAGGGCGCACATGAGGTGAGTGTGAGTCCGGATGAAAAATGGATTGCTTTCCGTTACTCCTCACCTAACCAGCCATGGGAGCTGTATATACAGCCAAACACGGCGGGGGCTAAAGCAAAACAGGTGACCGCACAGGCGCAAACGGAAGAATTTAAAAATTATTCCTGGAGAGTGCCGGAGCTTATAACCATTACAGCCAGCGACAATCAGCCGATTTACGCCAGACTTTTCACGCCCGATCCCGCGAAAAAAAATGGCGCAGGCGTAATTTTTGTACATGGGGCAGGATATTTGCAGAATGCACACCGCTGGTGGAGTCAGTACTTTAGAGAATATATGTTCCATAACTTGCTGACAGACCTCGGCTACACCGTACTGGACGTGGATTACCGCGGCAGCGCCGGCTACGGCCGTAACTGGCGCACAGGTATTTACCGCTTTATGGGAGGTAAAGACCTGGACGACGAAGTGGATGCAGCAAAATACCTGGCCAGCAAAACAGGAGTGGATGCCAACCGTATAGGGATATACGGAGGAAGCTATGGTGGTTTTATGACCCTCATGGGAATGTTCACAAAGCCAGGTACCTTTGCCGCCGGTGCTGCTTTACGCAGTGTTACAGACTGGGCCCATTACAATCACGGCTACACAAGTAACATACTGAATGAACCATATAAGGACAGTATTGCTTATCTTCGCTCCTCCCCGATCTATCATGCAGAAGGGCTGAAGGGCAGATTGCTCATGTGTCATGGAATGGTAGACACCAATGTTCATTTTGAAGACATTGTGCGTTTGTCGCAACGACTCATTGAACTTAAAAAAGACAACTGGGAACTGGCTGTATACCCCGTAGAAGACCACGGGTTTACCACACCAGCCAGCTGGACGGATGAATATAAAAGGATCTTGAAACTATTCAACGAAACACTCCTCAAATAATCTCCATCCGCTGACCCGGTCTTAAAACAAGACATACAGGGATACGGTGAACGATGAAAAACAGTATTAACAGTACGTTAATAACTGCTTATCATCTCACCGTATCCCTTTTTTTATTTTATTTTTTACAAAAATTGCACGCGTCATGTTAAACTAGCTGCCAGGCTATTGGCAGTTTATTTTATTATTTCTTCGCAACCAAACCTCATCTAAAATACAAGAAACCATATGTGTGGAATCGTAGCTTATATCGGGCAGCGTGAAGCTTATCCGATCGTATTGAAAGGCCTAAAGAGACTGGAATACCGCGGGTATGACAGCGCAGGAGTTGCTATCATCAATGATGGACTCAAAATCTACAAGAAAAAAGACAAAGTGGCGGCACTGGAAGAATACGCTTCCAGCAAAGATATGCGCAGCCACATCGCCATCGGACACACCCGTTGGGCTACCCATGGAGAACCCTGCGACCGTAACGCCCACCCTCACAGATCCGGCGACGGTAAATTAGCAATGGTGCACAACGGCATCATCGAAAACTATGTACAACTCAAACAGGAGCTGGAAAGCAAAGGGCATGTATTCGAGAGTGATACTGACACCGAAGTTTTACTGCACTTCATTGAAGAAATTAAAAGAAGCAATAACTCCACGCTGGAAGAAGCGCTGCGTATTGCGCTGAAACGTGTGGTAGGTGCCTACGTAATCGTACTGGTTGATGAAGATAACCCTGACACGCTCATCGCTGCACGTAAAGGTAGTCCGCTCGTAATCGGCGTAGGTAAAGGTGAACACTTCCTGGCCTCCGATGCCTCTCCTATCGTGGAATACACCAAAGAAGTAGTGTATGTAAACGATTACGAAATTGCCATCATAAAAGCGGATGAGCTGATCCTGAAAAACATCAGCAACGAACGTCAGACGCCGTACATTCAGAAACTGGATATTGATCTGGCTGCCATTGAAAAAGGCGGGTATGATCACTTCATGCTGAAAGAAATATTTGAGCAGCCGCAAACCATCCATGATAGCTTACGTGGCCGTTTGGATGCACCAAAAGGCACCCTTACACTCGGTGGTATCCGTGAACATATGGACCTGCTGAAAAATGCCAACCGTATTATCATAGTAGCCTGCGGTACCTCCTGGCATGCCGGACTCGTAGCGGAATACATGATTGAGGAGCTTTGTCGTACGCCGGTTGAAGTAGAATATGCTTCCGAATTCCGTTATCGCAATCCGGTGATTGGTAAGGGAGATGTTATTATTGCAGTATCACAATCCGGCGAAACGGCCGACACCCTGGTGGCCATAGAAAGTGCCAAGCAAAAAGGCGCTATCATTCTGGGTGTATGTAACGTAGTAGGTTCTTCTATTGCACGTATGTCTGACGCTGGCGCCTACACGCACGCAGGTCCTGAAATCGGTGTGGCCTCTACCAAGGCCTTTACCGCACAGCTCACCGTGCTGGCACTGATTGGCCTGAAAGTAGCCATGGAAAAAGGTTCTATCACCGGCCAGCGCTTCCAGCACCTGCTCAATGAAATGGACCAGGTATCTAAAAAAGTAGCGACCGCACTGAAATTAAATGACCAGGTAAAAGAAATTGCAGAGAAATATAAAGATGCCCGCGACTTCCTTTATCTGGGCCGTGGATACAACTTCCCGGTAGCACTGGAAGGCGCACTTAAGCTGAAAGAAATTTCTTACATCCACGCAGAAGGATACCCTGCTGCGGAAATGAAACATGGACCTATTGCACTCGTAGATGAAAATTTACCGGTAGTAATAGTAGCCACCAAAGATAGTTTCTACGAAAAAGTAGTAAGTAACATTCAGGAGATCAAAGCCCGCAAAGGCAAGGTGATCGCGGTAGTAACCGAAGGTGACACCACAATCCCTCCTATGGTTGATGACGTAATTGTGGTACCTGCAGCAGATGAACTGGTGGCACCAATCATTAGTGTTATACCTTTGCAGTTACTGGCCTATCACATCGGTGTATCCAAAGGATACGATGTAGACAAGCCCCGTAACCTCGCGAAGAGTGTAACAGTAGAATAGACTTAAGAAAGTATCCATGAACAACATCCGAAAAATGCCCCTGGCAGGCCTGGGGTATAACTTTATTGAAGATGAACTTCCAAAAGGTAAAGACGAATACTACCTGCGCAATGAGCAATGGCAGAGCAAGGACCAGTTTCGTCAGCTAACCGCGTATGAAATAGAGGCACTTGTCCGCAACGACAACACCTCTGACAACTGGAACAACATCTTCGTATCCAATGAATTTAATCCGCAGCTGGTACAGCACTGTCACTTTTTCGGGATGGTGCGCATCGGCAAGCTGGAGCCTTACTACCTGGAATACCGCAACCTCAAACTGCCGGTAGGCCTGTATAACAGCACCATCTGCGCCTGCGATTTCGGCGATAACGTAGTAGTACATAACGTCAACTATTTATCGCACTACATCCTTGGCAATGAAGTGATCGTTGCCAACGTAAACGAAATGGTTACTTCTGATGTTGCTAAATTCGGGAATGGTATTGTAAAGAGCAATGAGCCGGAAAACCTCCGCATTGAACTGGAACTATGTAATGAAAACGGTGGCCGGTCCGTATTGCCATTTGATGGCATGCTGCCCGGGGATGCTTACCTGTGGACCCGCAACCGCGATGACAACCAGTTACAGCAACAGTTCCGCACGTTCACTGAAAAACAGTTCGACAAACGCAGAGGTTACTATGGAATGGTAGGTGATCGCACAGTGATTAAAAACTGTCGCATGATCAAAGATGTCACCATCGGTACCGACGCTTATCTCAAAGGCGCCAACAAGTTGAAGAACCTCACCATCAAAAGCACGGCAGAAGCCCGCTCACAGATTGGAGAAGGTACGGAAATGGTGAATGGCATTGTAGGTTACGGCTGCCGCATCTTCTACGGTGTAAAAGCAGTACGCTTTATAATGGCATCCCATAGCCAGCTGAAATATGGTGCCAGGCTGATCAACTCCTACCTGGGCAACAACTCTACCATCTCTTGCTGCGAAGTATTAAATTCACTGATATTTCCGGCACATGAGCAGCACCATAACAACTCGTTTCTCTGTGCATCCCTGATCATGGGGCAGAGCAATATGGCAGCCGGTGCAACAGTAGGGTCCAACCACAACTCCCGCGGTGCTGATGGCGAAATCATTGCCGGCAGAGGGTTCTGGCCGGGCTTATGCGTAAGTCTGAAACACAATTCACAGTTTGCCAACTTTACACTGATATCAAAAGGTAATTATCTCGCTGAACTGAATATCACCATTCCTTTTAGTCTGGTCAGCAACGATGAACACGAAAACGTGCTCCAGATTATGCCGGGCTACTGGTTCCTGTACAACATGTACGCCATTGCCCGCAACTCCTGGAAGTATGTGGACCGCGACAAAAGGATCGACAAAAAACAGCTCATTGAGTATGATTTCCTTGCACCTGATTCCGTTGAAGAAATGTTTACCGCGCTGGCCATTATGGAAATCGCCACCGCCAAAGCATGGTATGCACTTCCGGAAAACGAACCCAGGAAAACCTTAACAGACAAAGATCTCCGCAAAAAAGGGAAAGAACTGCTGCTGGAAAAACCAGAAGATGTTAGCCGGCTCACCATCTATGCCGAAGGCATGGAAAACAGCAGCCGCAAAACAGTACTTACCAAAGTGCATAAAGCATACCCGATCTTCAGAGAACTGATCGTATTTTACGGTATCAAAAATATCATTGCGGCCGCCAAACCATCCTTTGTGGCTTTACAGGCAGCGGTAAAAACAGCCAAACGCACCCCATGGGTAAACGTGGGCGGCCAGCTGATGAAAGCCGAAATAGTGGACGGCCTGAAGCAACGCATCCGTAAAAACCGTATCAGCAGCTGGGATCAGCTCCATGATGCCTACCGGGAAATTGGTAAGGAATATGCTTCCGATAAACTGCAACACGCCGTAGCCTGCATGCTGGAAATTAAAGAGGTGCCACTGAAAAATTTCAGCACCGAACACTTGCAGCAATGGCTGGTAGACAGCGTTACCACCATGGAATGGATGGCGGAAGGAATTTTTAAATCCAGAGAAAAAGATTATAAAAATCCTTTCCGTAAAATGACTTACAGTAATGAGAAAGAAATGGATGTAGTGGTAGGTAGCCTTGAAAATAATAGTTTTATTAATGCTACTAAAGAAGAGCTGGAAACATATAAGGAGAAAGTGAGGAGAACGGTTATTGATTGGGAACTTTGATATCTTCTCAGTCCATTAATACGCATAGAAATTAATTTCTGATGTTGGAGTCTGTATCAATTCTGATACAGACTCCTTTTTTTGCCTAGCCCATGTCCATTTCAAGGCCCAAATCCTAAAAAGTTTGTTTATTACAAACTTTTTATTATTTTTACATTGTTCTTTTGAACCAATAACCGCGCCTACGGGATATAAGTGGCATTTTATCATGATAAACATTTTAGTCAAGCTAAAGTATTTAGCAGAAGAGAATCCACGAGGATTCACAGTTTATGTTCCGAGTTTGGAACCTGTGAAAAAAGGCTGGGTAGTCGCTTCAATTGAAACTCAAAACAGTTTTGGCGATGAGGGCTTGGAAAAAGTTCTGAAATATGCAATACCTACCACTCGTATTGTTGGATTTTGGGACAATGAGGGAACGTTTTACTGGGATGCAGTAATGGTGTTCGACAATGAAGAAGAGGCAACAGAGGCAGGCATTGCCAATGAACAAATTGCTATCTACAACATTGAGAACAACGAACTAAAAATGTTGTAAAAAGCAGCAGGGGAGTACTCCCCCTGCTTTTTATCCTGATATAATATATAAACCTCTAAAACTATAGTTTATGGAAATTAAGAATTCACAGAAAATTGATTTCCTTGATGCAGAATCAATTAAAAAGCTCGATTATGGTGCATTACAGCATCGCCGGTATTCCAGTATTGAATTTAAAATATTAAAAGTTGACACCGGGGAGAAATCTATTACAGTACAGACCATTCAAGGCAAAAGTTTATCCGAGAATTATGCTGACTTAGCAAAGCTGATTAAGCTAACGAAAGATTTATTCAGCCGATATTTTCCGGATTTTAAAATCCATGTCCATGCGATCCCCTATTCGCATCCTGAAGTTGATCAGATTTCTACTGCTGAAATCAGAAATTACATGGAGGATAAAGGGCTTAAAATTAAGGATATAGAGAAGTTAACTGGTATAGATAAGACAAATTTGTCTGCCTGGTTAAATGATAAGCGTGCGATGAGTCAGCCAGTGAAGGCTATGTTTTACTTTATGATAAAATCTATAGATAAAATTGACCCTTTCGCAGAACTTTCCCTAAGGAAAACATCAAAAAATAACCTGATAAACTTAGGAGCCCGGGATATCGTTATTTCATCCGATAAAGTGGATACCAGAGTAACAGGAGAAATTATACTAACTACCAGTGAGGTAACAGGTGGGAGCAAAAAAAATTCTACTTTTTTTGTAGACAGCACAGTGCAAGACACCTCCGACCCCTGGAATGGCTGTCAGTTTGCCAATCAGAGTTCAAAATCACAAAAGCCCGTTGAAAATTGTAATGAGTTTATTTTTCTTTTTGGAGTATTAGATCATAACCAACCAGATTTGCAGGCATCTGCGCATTCCAGCAATCGTATTGCTGTTAAAGGTTCTGTCATTTGCTTAGATGCTAAATTTGATAATATTCCAACTGAATCGTCTAAAACTAATAAATCAGGAAAAGAAAAATGATTCTAAAATAGTAAGCCACTGACAACACAACGATACTTCGTACATTCAGAAACGATAGTAATAATAATTTTATGGGGCTGGCTAAATAGGTCAGCCTTACCTTTTGACTGAAAGAGCTAATAAATACTATTTATTGAAAAGAAGCAATAACTTACAAATATTTCGGCTTCACTCAAGAAACAAAAATACCTACCTTCGATTTCAATATCTCACTCCCATGGCAACAACAGAAAAAGCGCGCTGCGGCTGGTGTACAAAAGATCAGCTCTATATCGATTATCACGACAGTGAATGGGGCACCCCACAGCACGACGATGTGCATTTGTTTGAAATGCTTAACCTGGAAGGCGCACAGGCCGGCTTGAGCTGGTATACCGTGCTTACAAAAAGAGAAAATTACCGCAAGGCATTCGACAACTGGAATGCTAAAAAGATTGCTAAATACGACGAAAAAAAGGTGGAAGAACTAATGCAGAATGCCGGCATTATCAGAAACCGTTTAAAGATCAATGCCACCATCGGCAATGCGAAGGCATTTCTGGCGGTGCAAAAAGAATTTGTCTCTTTTGACCAGTATATCTGGTCGTTTGTGGACCATAAGCCAGTTAATAACAAATTCAAATCCATGCGTGAAGTACCTGCTAAAACAGCTGTTTCTGATGCCATGAGCAAGGACCTGCTGAAGCGCGGATTTAAATTTGTAGGCAGCACTATCTGTTACGCCTATATGCAGGCCACCGGCATGGTAAACGACCATGTGGACGGCTGCTGGAAAGCAAAGAAATAACTATTGAATAGGCACTTCGCTGAAGGCTGGATTTTGCAGTAAGGTATAATCCGTTAACGTGTTCAGGAAAAAGTACAGCTGTCGCTTTTCAGCATCCGTCAATGAAATGCCGTTCTTTACCAGCGGGTCAGTAGTAGCCGTGACTACAACGCCGTGGTCATAAAAGTCAAATACCTGGTAGATATCATAAAAGCGGCCATCGTGCATATAGGGCTGACTTTTCAGCACATTGCGCAAAGTGGGCACTTTGAATTTTATGTAATCAGCAGTATTGTTGGTGATACGCATGCGGCCTACATCCTGTAGTACGTTGATGGGCAGGCCATTGCTGCGGTAAGTCTGATCGGTGAACAGCGGCTCTTTATGGCAGGCGGCGCATTTGAGCTGAAACACGTTATAGCCTGCCTGTTCTTCTGCGGAGAAGGTGGCCCCTCCTACCTTATTGATCACACTATCATATTTTGAATTGCCGGATACCATGGTGGCCACAAACTGAGTGATGGCACGGAACATACGCTGGCTGGTTACTTCCTCCGTACCAAAGGCCGCCAGGAACATTTTCCGGTAGTTGGGATCGCCCTGCATTTTTTTCAGCAGTTCTTTCAGATCCACGCCCATTTCGTTGGGATCTGTAAGCGGAGTGAGTGGCTGTATTTCCAGGTTATTCACCCCACCATCCCACATAAACGCTTTCATATAAATCATGTTGAAAATGCCGGGTACTGTTCGCGAGCCTTGTCGCCCCAGTACGCCGTGACTCAGCGGGTGATCAAAATGCCCGAAGCCTGCAAACTGCTGGTGGCAGAAGCCGCAGGAGATGGTGCTGTCTGCCGACAGGCGGTAATCATAAAACAGGTACCTGCCCAACGCGATGCCTTCTTTGGTGAGCGGGTTTTGGGTGAAGTCGTACACAGGGTCCGGAAAGCCCGCAGGCAGCTGCAGCGTTACCGGCTGTGGTAACGGGATGGTGCCGGTGTTACCTGCACCGTCCTTTTTACAGGCGTGTGCCAGGAGTATAACCAGGCATACCAGGCCTGCGATGTATGTAATTTTCCGATTCATAGGTTGTGAATACCAGCTTAATTGGCTACTGTCATAACAGTAAACATCTGCTGATAGTTTTCGGCAATTTTCAAAGCGTCTGTTCCGGCTGCCATCACGATGGTGGTGGTAGCGAAGCTGATGGTATTGGGGGCATCCAGCCATTTGGCGGCATCTGCCCGGAAGCTGAGTTTTGGTTGTGCGCCTGTGGCTACTGTAACGGTAGCGGGTAAGTTTAAGCTAACGGTTTTCAGGGCGTTGTAGGGAGACTTAAATCCACCTACATGTAACTGGAATTCCTTCAGTACAGTGGTAGCTGCCGGGGAATTACCTTCCAGTTTAGCCATGATATACCCGCTGTTCCAGGTCCAGAACATGCCGTTTTCCGGTGCTAACGCGCCCGCCTGTACGCCGCTGACGTTTCTGATACTGTCCACCCCAATCAGCCATCTGACGGCCGTATACCGGCCCACAGGCACGCTGTCGAGGATTATTTTTTTGGTAGAATCTATAGCATCATCTACCAGGAAATATCGTTGTGGCAGGGTGGTTACCTTACCGGCACTGTCCACCAGCTGGAAATTACTGAGATAGTAAAGGAATTTGGAGATCGTGTAGTTTTCCCTGGCGGCGTTGGTATAGGTACCTGTATTACGCACTAACGGTACATTACCTACGTAGTTGCTGAAGGTTAGCTGCAGGGAGGCATAAGTGGTGGGGGGAACTATCGTTTGGCTGGTCTCTGATTTTGAGCAGGATATCAGGCAGAGGATACTGCTAAAACTCAGGATAATAAACGTTCTGGAACTAAAAATCCGCAAAATCATGGTGTTCCTTTTTGTTATCAGGAAGGTACGATGATTTTGCGGATTTCAGTTATTTATTAACTAGCGATGTGCCTGGTCGAGCTTATAGCCTTTGGTACCAAACCATACCACTACTGCAAAGCAGATCAGCGGCACCACGTAGGCCATCTGGATGTTGGAAGCATCGGAGATCACGCCCATCAGCGGCGGACAGATAGCGCCACCTACGATAGACATTACCAGCAATGAAGAGCCGAATTTAGTATCTGCCCCTAAACCTCTCAAACCTAAAGAGAAAATGGTAGGGAACATGATAGACATAAAGAACGGCACTGCCAGCACGGCGCCGATAGCGATGGTGCCTTTGGTGGTCATGGCCAGTAATACCAGCACTACGTTGATAAGGCCGTAGATGGTCAGCAGCACTTGCGGTTTAACCTTGCTCATCAGGAAGGTACCGAAGAAACGACCGATCATGAAGCCAAGGCCGGCAACTGTTCCCAGCAGCAGGGCCGCTTCTTTCTCAGGTATATCCGCAGAAAACTTAGCAAAGCGGATAAAGAAAGCGTTTACGCCTACCTGCGCGCCGATGTAGCAAAACTGTGTTACTACGGCGGCAATCAGGTGTTTATGACGGAAGATGGAACCTTTGGAACCGGTAGTATCCGCGTTTTCATCTGCTACTTCCTGTACTTCAGGCATTTTAGTCACCATAAATAATACACCTATCAGGAGTACTACCAAACCGATGATCAGGTAAGGTGTTTTAACGGTGGCAGCTTCACTATGCAGGTATGCCTGCAGTTGTGACTGCGTCATGGCGGCTAGTTCCTCTTTGGAGTGTTCCGTGCCGGAGAGGATGAACTTCATACCCAGCAGCGGGCCTACCACGGCGCCTACGCCGTTAAAGGACTGTGCGAGGTTGAGCCGGATGGTAGCTGTTTCCGGTTTACCCAGGATGGTAACATACGGATTGGCAGCTGTTTCCAGGAAGGTGAGTCCGGAAGCAATCACAAACAGGGCGCCGAGGAAGTACAGGTACTCCCCGCTGTTGGCTGCCGGAATGAATAAGAATGCACCGGCGGCATACACCAGGAGGCCAAAAATGATTCCGGCTTTGTAACCGAATTTGCGCATGACTGCACCCGCAGGCAGCGCCATCAGGAAGTAGGCGGCAAATACGGCTGAATCAATGAATGATGATTGCAGGTCTGTGAGCTGACACGCTTTTTTCAGGTGCGGGATCAGTACGGGGCTGAGGTTGTGGATCAGCGCCCATAAAAAGAAAAGACTTGTTACCAGTATAAAGGGAAACAGGTAGTTCTGTTTTTTCCCTCCAGCAGGAGCTGTACTGGCATAGGTGGAATTACTTACTGCGCCTCCGGCCATAACGAGTTTTTGTGATCAGGTGAATGTATGTTTTGTATCAGTGGAATTACCTAGCTGATGGATCTGTCGAGGTGCGTGTAACCTCCGTCAACATAAAGAATTTGTCCGGTTGTATGGGATGATCTTCCGGAGAGCAGGAACACGGTGGTGTTGGCGATTTCTTCGGAAGTGGTCATTCTGGTTTCAAATGGAATTTTGGAGGTAATGGCTGCCAGTTTTTCTTTTGGATTAGGGAGAGAATTAATCCAGGTTTCGTAGAGTGGCGTCCATACTTCAGCAGGAATCACGGTATTAACGCGGATAGAGAACGGCAGCAATTCCACGGCCCATTCGCGGGTAAGCGCGTTGATGGCTCCTTTGGAGGCGGCGTAACCAGAGGTGTTGCCTTGTCCGGTAGCTGCTACTTTAGAACCAATGTTTACGATATTACCTTTGGTGGCTTTCAGGTAAGGCAGGGCGTAATGAGCCAGGTTGTAGTAGTGCGACAGGTTATTTTGCAGTGACTGCATAAAGCGCTCCGGGCTGCCACTTTCCAGGCCTACACCATCGTTGGCGCCGGCATTGTTTACCAGTCCGTCTATTTTCCCATAGGCGGCAACGGTAGCGTCGATTACTTTTTTACAGTCTTCCACTTTCCCCAGTTCGGCCTGTACCGCCAGGGCTTTTCCACCTTCCGCGATGATAGCGTTAGCAGTTTTTTCGTTATCAGCAGCGTTGCGACCGGCGATCACGGCGATACCGCCTTCCTGTGCAATGATGCGGCTGATAGCTTCTCCAATTCCTTTGGCTCCGCCTGTAACGATAATCACTTTATCCTGTAATCCTAAATCCATTGTACTCAATAATTATAAATGATAGAATGCGATGGCGTTGCCACCCATTATTTTTTGTTGTTCAGCAGGGGTAAGCTTGCTGATGTAGTTAGTTACAATCAGCTTTACCGTATCGTAATCTGCTGCCAGGAGGCATACGGGCCAGTCGGAACCGAACATCAGCCTGTCGCAGCCGAATGCTTCCAGCACTACCTCCAGGAACGGCTGAAAGTGGTCAGGGTGCCAGTTTTCCCAATCTGCCTCGGTTACCAGTCCGCTCACTTTACAGTAGACATTTGGCGAGGCCGCGATTTCGCGCATTTGCGCAGCCCATGTCTCTATATCACCAGATTTAAAATCCGGTTTAGCCAGGTGATCAATGACCAATCGCTGGTTCGGGAACTTTTTCACGAATTCCACCACGGCCGGTAACTGTTTCGGGTATACGAGAATATCGTAGGTGAAATCATATTGTGCAAGGGCCAGAATCCCACGGCAAAAATCATCCCTCAGCAGGAACATGGGATCTGGTTCCCCCTGTACAATATGACGAAAACCTTTCAGGCGCGGGAACTGTGCGTAGTGGGCCAGTCGCGCCTCTATATCGGGGGAGCAGAGGTCCACCCAACCTACTACTCCTTTAATAAAGTCATGTTTATTGGCGAGGTCCAGCAGGAAAGCAGTTTCTTTTTCGGACTGGTCTGCCTGCACGGCCACGCAGCCATGAAAATGGTGTGCCTGTAGCATTGGTAACAGTTGTTCCGGGAAGAAATCTTTCCGGATCACTTCCATGGTATCATCTATCCATGCGTCCTTTACAGGATCATATTTCCAGAAATGCTGGTGAGCATCAATGATCATAACGAGTGTTTACAAAAAAACGCCACGCAGTACGTAATTACAGGTATTGCGCGGCGTTTTATATCTTATAAAGAAAATATTCTGTCCATTATCACCCACTTCTCTCCTGGTTTGGCTACGGGAATGGCTTGCTGATATTTCCACATCAGTTGTTCCCATTCCTGCACCTTAGGATTGGCGGCATCCATGGCACCTTTGCGATCAAAGGAGAAGGTCGCGTCGGTTTCCATGATCATGAACAGGCGGTTACCGGCACGGTAAATTTCCATGCTGGTGATACCGCTGTCGGTGATACTTTTTTTGATTTCCGGCCATACGTCCGCGTGATAAGCTTCGTATTCACTGATCAGCTGCGGTTCGTTTACCAGATCCAATGCCAGGCAATATCTGTTCATACTTACTTTTTGTAGGCTACAGCCGTTTGTTTGGAAGTACCCAGGCCATCGATACCGAGTTCAATAACGTCACCTGGCTGGATGTATACCTGCGGGTTCATACCCAGGCCTACACCGGCAGGTGTTCCTGTGGAGATCACATCACCAGGGAGCAGTGTCATAAACTGGCTCAGGTAAGAGATGAGGAAAGGCAGTTTGAAGATGAGGTTGGCGGTGGTACCGTCCTGCATGGCTTTACCGTTCACGGTGAGCCAGAGGCGCAGGTTGTTTACATCGGCGATTTCATCTTTGGTAGCGAGCCATGGGCCGAGTGGCGCGAAGGTGTCGCTACTTTTACCTTTCACCCACTGACCATTTCTTTCGAGCTGGAAAGCGCGTTCGCTATAATCGTTGTGGAGGCAGTAGCCGGCCACATAGTCCATAGCTTCTGCTTCATCAACATAGCTGGCTTTTTTACCGATTACAACGGCCAGTTCCACTTCCCAGTCGGTTTTTTCGCTGTTGCGTGGAATGATCAGGTCATCGTTGGGGCCTACCAGTGAGGAAGTGCTTTTGAAGAATACGATGGGTTCAGTTGGGATTTGTGCGTTGGTTTCTTTGGCGTGGTCGGCGTAGTTCAAACCAATACACACAATTTTTGAGGGGCGCTGTACAGCGGAGCCGAGGCGGGTACCTGCGGGCACCTGCGGACAGCTGGAGCTGTTGGCAGCCCACCAGGTGGCGAGGCGGCCCAGGCCATCTGTTTCAAAAAATTTCTCTCCAAAATCCTCACCAAATGCACTCACATCAAACATGCCGGCATCCGTTACAACACCTGGCTTTTCGGCACCTGGTAAACCAAACCTGATAAGTTTCATTACGCTGTTTTTATTGTTTTGCTATTATTTTATTTCTTTGAGATGTTCTACCTGCAGGCGGCCATCTTCTACTTTTAAGTCCATTACTGCGTCCAGCTGACCGTCTTTTTCCATGGAGAAGTAGACGTGATCAGGGGTAGCAGTTTTCTGAATGGTGGCTTTATATCCTTTGGGAACCGGCATGGTCATGGTTTTATTGACACCTGCAAATTCCACATAGAGTATCACTTCTTCCGGTGATTTACCTGGCTTGATGTCTACAATAAAATCTTCAATAATTTTTGCAGACTGGATATTCTTCCGGTAGCTGGTAACGATTTCTCCTGAGTGCGATACTTTTCCGAGGCCTTGTACATTTTCCATATACAGCCATACTGGTTTAGGCGGTACGGTGGCCCAGAAAATTTTCAGGTGGCCTTTGCTGCTGTCAACGCTGGCGTGGTAGTAACGTGGTGCGCGGTTAGGCTTTACTACGCCGATGTAGGCGCTGTTGGGCTTGTCCCATGCTACCCGTACCACATCTTCATCACTGCCTTCCTGAAGGATGGCCTGGTCAAAGGACTTTTCCTTTACTTCCCCGTTGATCTCAAATTTGATAACTACGCGGGCGGTATCTTTATTTCTGTCTTTCAGTACTACCTCTACTTTACCTGCGGCGGTGGCAGGCGTCATAGGTACGGAATCCGATTGCTGAGCGGTGCTTTTTCCTGATTGCTGAGCGTTATTACAGGCGGCAGTAAACCCTAAAGCGGCTATCGCCAGATAAACGGGAATTCTTTTCATGTATATCATTAGTTTGTGATGAATAAATATAGGCATTCGGCCTAAAGTTACGTCCATCACATTAAACTTTTTAGTTATTCAGACGAATAAATCCGCCGTCGATCGGGTAATCGCAGCCTGTAATGAATCCGGCTTCGTCGGAGCAGAGGTAGAGGGCCAGGTTGCCAACTTCGGCAGGTTTGGCCATACGTCCGATAGGCTGGGTTTTGCTCAGTTTATCGAACATTTCTGCTTCTTTGCCGGGGTAGTTTTTAGCGATAAAGCCATCTACAAAGGGTGTATGTACCCTTGCCGGGGATACGCAGTTGCAGCGGATATTGTCGCCCAGGTAATCTTTTGCTACGGATAACGTCATGGTGAGTACTGCGCCCTTACTCATGGAATAGGCGAACCTGTCAGGAATACCTACGCTGCTGGCGATGGAAGCGATATTGAGGATCACGCCGCCGCCTTGTTTTTTCATTTGGCCTATTACTGCGTACATACAGTTGTAGCTACCTTTCACATTTACCTGGTATACACGGTCGAAATCCTGTTCTGCGGTGGATTCCAGCTTACCCACGTGGGCAATACCGGCGCAGTTAACGAGGATATCCAGTTTTCCGGCAGATTGGATAATATTATTCATTACGGCAATTACTGCGGCCTGGTCGGCCACGTTGCAGGCGTGTACCTGTGCTTTGCCGCCGTCGGCAATAATTTCAGCGGCAGTACCTTTACCACCTTCTTCGTTCAATTCCAGGATATGCACCTGTGCACCCTGTGCGCCAAAACTTTTTGCTATCGCCTGTCCTATACCGCTACCACCACCGGTGATAACTGCCACTTTATTATCTAATCTGAACAGCTCCATTTTTTAAAGAATTTAAGGGTTCTAAAATAGGATTATATCCGAGTGTATTGCGACTGTATTTTCGCTGACTGTTGTATTTTATTAACCTTTTTTACGGAAAACAGGCTTTTTTTGAGATAAATATAGGAATTGAGATAAAATTGTCAGCTTTCAATTGTATTGGCAATGACACCTTCGGTGTCATTGGGGTAGGTTCCGCGCTGCGCGCGGTGGGCTGGGCAATATTTTAATTAGCTTTGATTTAATTATCATCATTATGACTTTAAAAACTGTAATTACGATAGTATTTACCATAGGATTTACAACTAACGTCCATGCACAAAATATTCCACTGAATAAATACGGCCTCGCCGTGCTTCAGGACAAAAAACAATACGAGCAGCTGGTTAAAAAAGATCCTACACAGCAACTGGTAAACCTGGAACAATACATTCCAGGTATCAAAAAAGATGTGCGGTATGCCACCACCAACAATTTCACACATCAGAAACTATACAGCTCCACGGCCATATATCTCCGCAAACCGGCTGCGGACAAACTCAAACAAGTACAGGCGATATTGAATAAGAAAGGATATGGATTACTAATTTATGATGCCTACCGCCCTTATCGCTGTACAGAGCTGATGTTTAAGATAGTACCCAATGATTTGTATGCAGCCGATCCGAAGAAAGGATCGGGACATAACCGCGGTGTGGCAGTAGACCTGAGCATGGTGGAGCTGAAAACCGGCAAGCCCGTAGCGATGCCAACAGACTTTGATGACTTCACATATAAAGCGCATGAGAACTACCAGCCATCAGATCCTACGGTAACGGCTAATCGTAAATTATTGCGTGATACGATGAAGCAGCTGGGATTTAAAGGTAGTCGTACGGAGTGGTGGCATTACTATCTCCCGGATTATAAAAAATACCCGCTGATGGATATTGTGTTTTAGGGATGTTGCATTAGCTCCGGGAGTATATTAAGGCAGGTATTTCACCAGTACCTTATATTCTGTTTTCGGGAAACCACTACCTTGATTATCAGCGTTAATCCATGATACGGGAAAACCATTCTTGTTGAATTGCATATCAGTGGCGGTCCAGGTAAGTGTAACCACATCACCTGTGTATATCAATTCTTTAGTGATGTTATTTTCAGACAACATAGTTGGCTCGGAAGGACGCAGCATGGCCGTTAATTTAAATGCTGCATTGGGCGATTTGCGGCTATCATACTCGTATGCCTCTTTGGCAATCAGCAGTTTCGCGTTATTATCGACTGTGTAAGTGGCCACGGTAGTAATGTTGGTACCTGTCCACGTATATTCGTATATGATACGCGTACCCGTAGTGCCTGTACGGTAACATCTCACCGGCTTATGATTATCATAGACCAACGAATCAACTATGCCGGAAGGAAACGACTTAACCAGCACCGCATCGCCATCAGCGGAATAAGTAATGGTACGATAGTCTTTTGCATTGCCATTGGTGGTAAACTGCACAGGTCTGTTATTTTCATACGTTACCAGCACATCTTCCTCTGTCGTCCATTTTTCCCCCAGGTTAGTTTTCATCACGATCCGGCCCACCTGGCGTTGTGCATTAAATTCAACTGAGGTACTGTTATAGGGAGATGTAATGGCCACTGGCATGGAGTCCGCGGGAGGGTAAGTCCAGGGATCATTCAGCAGGGATAATCTTTCGGTTTTTGAACAGGCAGTCAGGCACACTACAGTCAGCACAGCTACTATCGCCAGAAAATAATTTTTCATATATAATTTTCAGTCGGAATATGAGTGATTTAGAATATACTACTGGTTGACACAGCAGTTGGCATATTTCGTATAGGTGTAATTCAGTGTGATTGTAACGGTAGCGAAAATAAGGGAAAAATAAGAGATATGCCAGGTAAGGCAGGAAATAATCACAATAGGGGCTAAATAAGAAAAAAATGGCCGCTGATGCACTAAATCAGCGGCCTGAAAATTCAAACGTAATCAATCGTTATGAATACTAGTAGATTTTATTCAATGCATCTACATAGGCATTTACAGAAGCGTTCACGATATCGGTAGAGTAGCCGAAGCCGTAGTAGGACTGCCCGTTATATTTTACGCGCATGTTCACTTTGCTCACATCTTCGCTACCGCCGTGCATGGCCTGGATGCTGAATTCGTCCAGGTCAATATCATCCTTGATGATTTCGTGGATGGCGTTGATGGTGGCGTTTACCGGACCGTTACCTGCGGCACTGGCTTCTTTTTCTTCGCCATTGATCATCAGTTTCACGGTAGCCATAGGGCGCAGCGGATCTCCGCAAACAACCTGCAGCAAGGTAACTTTGATACCTTTATCGTCATCATATACTTTACTATCGCCATCGCCCATCAGCTGCAGCAGATCTGCATCGGAAACATCTTTTTTACTATCGGCCATTACGAGGAAGCGTTCGTACACTTCGTCCAGATTAATTTTATCCAGTTTATAACCGAGGCGTTCCAGGTGGTGTTTCAGCGCGTGGCGACCACTACGTGCGGTGAGGATGATGGAGTTGGAGTTGATACCTACATCTTCCGGATTGAGGATTTCGTAGTTTTCGCGGTGTTTCAGGATACCATCCTGGTGGATGCCTGAGCTGTGTGCGAAAGCGTTACGACCTACGATCGCCTTGTTTGGCTGCACTGGCATACGCATCATAGAAGATACCATGTTAGAGATTTCGTAGATTCCTTTGGAATTGATGTTGGTATAATAACCCAGTGTATGGTGTGTTTTTAATATCATGGCCACTTCTTCGAGGGAAGTGTTACCGGCACGTTCTCCGATACCGTTGATGGTACATTCCACCTGGCGGGCACCGTACTGAATACCTGCAATGGTATTGGCGGTGGCCAGTCCGAGGTCGTTATGACAGTGTACAGAGATGATTGCTTTATCAATATTGGCAACGTTATCTACCAGGTATTTGATTTTAGCACCGTATTGGTCAGGCAGGCAATAGCCGTTTGTATCCGGGATGTTTACGGTAGTGGCACCTGCAGCAATTACAGCTTCGATCATACGGGCGAGGTATTCGTTATCCGCACGACCTGCATCTTCCGCATAGAATTCCACATCATCTGTAAACTTGCGGGCGTAGGTCACTGCTTTCACGGCACGTTCGAGAATATCTTCGCGGGTGCTGTTGAATTTGTACTTGATGTGCATATCAGAGGCACCGATACCGGTATGGATACGGCCGCGTTTAGCGAAGCGCAGGGCTTCAGCGGCAGCGTCGATATCCTTGGTATTAGCACGGGTAAGCGCGCAGATCACCGGTTCGCTGATGGCTTTAGAAATCTCTACCACACTCTGGAAATCACCAGGGCTGGAGATGGGGAAACCAGCCTCGATGATATCTACGCCAAGTGCTTCCAGTTTCTTTGCGACCTCGATTTTTTCTACGGTTGTCAGCTGACAACCTGGTACCTGTTCACCATCGCGCAGGGTGGTATCAAAGACGTATACACGGTTATTATCCATGATAGTGTAACTATTTTCGGTTTAGTAAGATTAGTTCAGGTTCTCCAGTACTTTCGCACCCATGGCGTCTGTACCCATGATAAACTCGTTTTCAGTATGCTTGTTGGCGATATCCATTGTTCTGTAACCCTGGCGCAGTGTAGCTTCCACGGCTTTGATAACGCGTTGTGATTCTGTTTTCAGGCCGAAGGAAATATCCAGCATGAGGGCAGCAGAAAGGATGGATGCCAGCGGGTTGGCAATACCTTTACCGGCAATATCATGTGCGGAACCGTGAATAGGCTCATAGAAACCAACTTTATCTCCTACGGAAGCAGAAGCCAGCATACCCATTGATCCGGCAATCTGCGAGGCCTCGTCGGTGAGGATATCACCAAAAAGGTTACCTGTCAGCACTACATCGAAGCGCTTAGGATCTTTGATCAGTTGCATAGCGGCGTTGTCGATAAACATATGTTCTGTTTCCACATCCGGATAATCTTTGGAGATTTCCTGTACCACTTCTCTCCAGAGGCGGCTGGCTTCGAGCACATTTGCTTTGTCAACAGAGCAGAGTTTGTTACGACGGGTGCGTGCAGCTTCGTAAGCCTTGCGGGCAATACGTTCTACCTCGTAGCGATGGTAGATCATGAGGTCGGAAGCGCTATTGCGGTCTTCTGTTCTTTTCTTTTCTCCAAAGTATACATCTCCTGTAAGCTCACGGAAGAAGAGGATATCTGCTCCGCGAAGGATTTCCGGCTTGATGCTGGAGGCTTCCAGCAGCTCATCAAATAATTTGATCGGGCGAAGGTTAGCATAGAGGCCCAGTTCCTTGCGGATTTTGAGCAAACCTTGTTCCGGCCTTACTTTCAGGGTAGGGTCGTTGTCATATTTCGCATGTCCGATTGCGCCGAACAGGATGGCATCGCTGTTTCTGGCTTTGTCCAGTGTGCTGTCGGGCAGTGGTTCGCCGGTAGCTTCAATAGCTACGTGGCCCATGATGCCTTCGTCGAAATGAAAAGTATGGTTGTAGTTTTTGGCAATGGTAGCCAGTACTTTCTGTCCCCAGGCTGTAACTTCCTGTCCGATGCCATCACCCGGTATAACTAATATTTTTTTATCAACGCCCATGTAGAGTGTACTTTATGTTGAGTTTATGCTGTGTACTAAAAATTGAAAGGTCTGGACTCCTCGTATTTACCGATTTCTTCGCGTAAGCTGAGCAGGTAGTCGATATCATCGTAGCCATTGAGCAGACAGGTTTTTTTATACGGGTTGATATCGAAGCTCTCCTGTTCACCGGTGGCTTTTATTTTGATGTATTGGCCTTCCAGGTCAACTTCCAGCTCTGCTTTAGGATCTTTTTCAATAGCGGAAAAGATCTTATCCAGGAAACCTTCACTTACGGTGATAGGCAGGATAAAGTTGTTCAGCGCATTGTTTTTGAAGATATCAGCGAAGAAGGAGCTTACTACTACTTTGAAGCCATAGTCGGCGATAGCCCAGGCGGCGTGTTCACGGGAGGAGCCGCAGCCGAAGTTTTTGCCTGCTACGAGCACTTTTCCGGAGTAGACAGGATTGTTGAGAACGAAATCTGCTTTAGGTGTGTTGTCAGATTCGAAGCGCCAGTCGCGAAACAGGTTTTCGCCGAAGCCTTCCCTGGTGGTAGCTTTGAGGAAGCGCGCCGGGATGATCTGGTCTGTATCAATATTTTCGATCGGTACTGGTACCGCAGAAGAAACTAAGTGTTGAAATATCTTGCTCATTATGATTATTTTTTGACGGCAGCCACTCTCAGTCGGACGTAGTCTGCATATAAATTACCTTCTCTGGTTAATGCCGGGGCCAGTTGTTCCTGTACTTCCCTGAGTATGGCGGATCTGATGTGTGCGGGCACTCCGGTGAAGAAGTGATCGCCAAACATTTCCAGCCAGGTGATGATTCCATGTTCAGGGTTACTGAGTTTGGTAGGTCTTTCGTAGTACTGTACTTTTTCAACGGTGAAGCCGGCTTTTTCCAGCAGGGTGGTATATTCCGCCGGAGAAGGGAAGTACCAGAAGGGCTGGTAGGTGTATCCTTTTTCCTGCATTACGTATTCCAGTTCCCGGAGAATGCTTTCCACGTTTCCTTTTCCACCCATTTCCAGGATGAGGCGTCCTCCTTTTTTGAGGTGGGTGTACATCCTTTCGATAGCTTTTTCTTTTTCACGTACCCAGTGGAGGGTAGCGTTGGAGAAGATGGCATCGAACTGGAGGGGCAGGGAAAACCTGGTAGCATCGGCTACTCTGAAAGTCACATCCGGAAAGTGCTGTTTAGCGCTTTCTATCATGGTTGCAGCCGCGTCGATACCGATTACATGCGCACCTGATTCGGCGATACGGGCGGTGAGTTCACCGGTACCGCAGCCAAGGTCCAGGATTTCTTCGCCAGCCTGTGGCTGCAGCCAGTCTACCAGACTGTCGCCATATTCAAATACGAAGGCATGTTCTTCTCTATATAAGTCAGCATTCCACTGGTTCATAGTATTACGTTTAGCCGTGGCGGTGATTTACACCAATTCTCTTACATCAGTCACGCGGCCGGTGATAGCGGCGGCGGCGGCGGTCAGCGGGCTGGCCAGGAAGGTGCGGGCGTTAGGACCCTGTCGACCTTCGAAGTTGCGGTTAGAGGTGGAGATACAGTACATGCCGGCAGGTACTTTATCTTCGTTCATGCCGAGGCAGGCGGAGCATCCGGGTTCGCGGAGCTGGAAGCCGGCGGCGGTCAGCACTTTATCCAGGCCTTCTGCAATGGCTTGTGCCTCTACCTGTTTGGAGCCTGGCACGATCCATACTACTACATCTTCCGCTTTCTGTTTCCCTTTTACGAAGTCGGCCACGAGGCGAAGATCTTCGATACGGGAGTTGGTGCAGCTTCCGATGAATACATAGTCGATTTTCTTACCGAGGAGTGCTGCCCCTGGCTGGAGGTCCATGTAATCGAGCGACTTCTTAAAGGAAGGGCGTTCTTTTTCGTCCAGCTGGTCGAGGGCAGGAATATGTTGGGAGATACCCATACCCATGCCTGGGTTGGTACCGTAGGTAATTTGTGGTTCGATATCGGCGGCGTCGAAGGTGAGCACCTGGTCGAACCGGGCGTCTGCGTCGGAAAACAGGGTTTTCCAGTATTCGAGGGCTTTATCCCATTCCGCACCTTTAGGCGCAAATTCGCGGCCTTTGATATAGTCGAAGGTCACCTCATCCGGAGCGATCATACCGCCACGGGCACCCATTTCGATGCTCATGTTGCAGATGGTCATGCGGGCTTCCATGCTGAGGTTGCGGATCGCCTCACCGGCATATTCCACAAAGTAGCCGGTAGCGCCGGAAGCGGATATTTTAGAGATGATATAGAGGATGATATCCTTAGAGAGAACGCCATTTTTCAGGGTACCGTTCACCTCAATTTTCATGCGTTTAGGTTTGTACTGGAGGATGCACTGGGTAGCGAGTACCTGTTCTACCTCTGAAGTACCGATGCCGAAGGCTACGGCGCCGAAGGCTCCGTGGGTGGAAGTGTGGCTGTCGCCGCACACGATGGTCATACCCGGCAGGGTGATACCCAGCTCAGGGCCGATTACGTGTACTATACCCTGGTATGGGTGGCCCAGACCGTAGAGTTCCACGCCGAATTCGGCGGTATTTTTGGTCAGCATTTCAACCTGGAGGCGGCTCAATGCTTCTTTGATCGGGAGGTGCTGATCCATCGTTGGCACGTTATGATCGGCAGTGGCTCTGGTTTTGGCGGGACGAAAAACAGGGATACCACGCTTGCGCAGACCATCGAATGCCTGCGGGCTGGTTACTTCGTGGATAAAGTGCGTGTTGATGTACACGGCATCCGGGTGACCCGGCTTGCTCATCACGATGTGACTGTCCCAGATTTTGTCAAATAACGTTTTTCCCATCCTTTTTGCTTCCTTTTTAAATTGTTTATACCTTCAAATCTAATGGACGATATTTATTTGACATATCGTTAAATTTGTATTAATTACAACCTATAAACACGATTGAATAACATCAATCAATTGTTTTTCAATCATTTATAAGATTTTATTAACGATGCCCAACAGTCAAAGTGATGCTTTATTCATATTAATAAAAACGCTAACAAAAGCTGAAAAAAGGAGTTTTCAGCTGGCATTTAATAAGAATAACACGAAGGAAGATGTACTTTTCATCCAGTTGTTCAATACGCTGGACAAGATGAAAGATTATGATGAGGAGCAGATACTGAGGAAGGTTCCCGACCTGAAGAAGCAGCAGTTATCGAATGTAAAGGCTCATCTGTACAAACATTTACTGACGAGTTTACGCCAGCTTTACAAGCAGAAGGATGCGGTGATAGATCTCCGCGAGCAGCTGGACTATGCCCGGGTGTTGTACAATAAAGGCTTGTATAATCAGAGTTTGAAGGTACTGGCAAAGGCTAAATCTATGGCTTTTGAGCAGGAGGAGGTGATGCTGGCGTATGAGATTGTGGAATTTGAGAAACTGATTGAATCCCGGCATATCACCCGCAGTCTGGAAAACCGGGCCGAGGCGTTGAGTGCCGAATCGAAGCAGATTCAGCATCAGATTACCAATATCAGCATGTTATCGACGTTGTCGCTGCGGATGTACGGGTTATATCTGAAGTTGGGGCATGCCCGCAATGAGCGGGATGCGGAGATGGTGAAATCTTTTTTTGAGAGTCAGTTACCACCGCGGGGACTAGCGGAGATGAGTTTTTACGAGAAAGTATATATGTACCAGGCTAGTTGCTGGTATTACTATATTCTGCAGGACTTCTTGATGTACTATCGGTATACCCAGAAGTGGGTGGACTTATTCAGGCAGTATCCGTCGCTGCAGCATACCGATATGGATTTGTACATCAAGGCGCAGCACAATTTGCTGACGGCGCATTTTTACACTTCCAATTCTGAGAAGTTCAAGACTGCGTTATGTGAGCTGGAGCAGTTTATTGCTACCAACGGCGAGGATTTCCATGAGAACACCCGTACCTCTGCGTTTGTGTATCTGTACACGGCCAAGATAAACAGATATTTCCTGGAAGGCACGTTCACACAAGGCTTGGCAATGGTGCCTGAGCTGGAAACAGAGATTGGCAATCATTCGCTGAAGATAGACCAGCACCGGGTGCTGGTATTTTACTACAAGATTGCGTGCTTGTATTTCGGCAGTGGGGATAACAGTAAGGCAATAGTGTATCTGAATAAGATCATTAATCTGAAGATAGGCAACCTGCGTGCCGACATTCAGTGTTTTGCCCGCATTCTGCATCTGATAGCGCATTATGAGTTAGAGAATTATAGTCTGGTAGAATACCTGATTAAATCTGTTTATCACTTTATTTCCAAGCACAAGGATTTGGGATTGGTGATGGAGGAGATTATGAAATTTTTGCGTAAATACATTTATGCGAATCCGAAGGAGTTGCGCAATGCGTTCACTGATCTGAAGGACAGGCTGGAGGTGATTTCGCAGGATCCTTATGAGCGGCGTTCGTTTTTGTATTTAGACATAATTTCGTGGCTGGAGAGTAAGATTGACGGGATACCGGTACAGGATGTGATACAAAGGAAATTTTTGAATAAGGAGAGAAGAATTTAGCATAGGAACGGCCATCGGAAGATGGTCGTTTTTTTTGGGCGCGATAGCACTAATAATATTAGTATTATAGTTTTAACAACGGGAGTATCATAATAATAAAACTACTTACCACACTGCACTTTAAGCTAAAAAATAAACTACTAATTTTTTTGGCAATTCAAAAATAACCAGGTAATTTAGATTTATCATTTGATTGAAGGACATCATCATTCTTGTTGATGTGATTATACGTAATATTTAGCCTGGTTGCCTTCTAACATCCAGGCTTTTTTTCCACCCTTTATTTTGTTTTACCAGAAGGTGAAATCACCCAGCGCTACCAGGGTGATCGATAGGTAGCACGCATAATCCAATCAAATGAAAACATGTCCATTCAATTGTAAAAACGGCTGGGTATTTACCCGTCATCGTAAGATCAAGGGTATTATCGTACGACATCCTCACGGGGGTGTATATAGATTTCCCTGTCGTTGCAGCATTGAAAAGTAGACAGCGGGTGATTGCATTTTGGAAGATGTAATCATTTGTGCGGTTGTTGCTCCGGAAGGTCACTTCGCGGGGGCAACCGCATGTAACTCCGGGCTGTTGATTTTGTGATGATGAAATAGCCGATGATAGCGCCAGTTTATCACCAGTATAATTGAGGTAAAAGATGCGCAGTGGTTAGCTCATGCGGCCAAGGGTGTAAAGTGTGCGTTATGCCACTACGGGCTATGAAGGATTGCTTGTAAAAATTTTGTTAGCTCATGCAGCCATAGGCGTGTAGTGTGCTTTATGCCACTATGGGCCATGAGGAATTGCTTGGATAAATTTTGTTTAGGAAGATGAAAACCAAAGTAAGAGAAAGGGTTGTTGGGAGGGTCATTATGACAAGTAATGATAATGGGATTTTCATGTTTACACGCAAGCTATAAATTTGATACAATGTAATACCACAAAGGATTTAATAAGAAAAAATCCTGTAGTTTTATTTGTTTTTATTAATAAAATCAGGTACTTTTAATTTGTCATTTAAGAAGATAACGTCGTCATTCCTGATGATGTAATTATGAACAAATTAATAGCCTGGTGAGCTTCTAACATCCAGGCTTTTTTTCCACCCTTTATTTTGTTTTACCACAAGGTGAAATCACCCATAGCTATCAGGGTGGTCGAGTGATAGCATTCATAATACTTTTTTAAATGACAACATGTCCATTCAATTGTAAAAACGGCTGGGTATTTACCCGCCATCGCAAGATTAAGGGTATTATCGTACGACATCCTCACGGGGGTGTTTATAGATTCCCCTGTCGTTGCAGCATTGAAAAGTAGACAGCAGAAGATTGCATTTTAGAAGATGTAATCATTTGTGCGGTTGTTGCTCCGGAGGGTCACTTCGCGGGGGCAACCGCATTCACAGGGATGAACAATAAATATGGTAAACTGTATTATCGGACGCTTACCCCTGCCCAATATTTCCACAGGCCCTTACCTCCCTTACTCCACCTCTATCCATGGCTCATATTCCGGGAACTTCCTGAAAAATATCATCGCCGACATTACGTGCATCATGCCGACAGCATACCAGTTAACATCTCCCAAAATCATAAATAACAACACAAAACTGATCACCAGTATCCAACGCAAATGTACCTCCGCATTCATACGCGGATAATAGAGTAATACCCGGAACAAAATGAGCATAGATATGCCGGTAATAATACTGGTCAACAATGGTAACAGTGTAAAATGTCCGGCCGACTGAAAATATAAAATGATAGCTTCCGGAATCAGCATCAAAGCGTAAATACCTGGTACCCTGCTGTAATGCCGCAAGGTACTGATAGGCAAATTGAGCATAAATGGCAGGTAAATCTCATCGAAAGCCCGATGGTGAATCATCAATTGCGTATGCAACAACACACATACAATCATCCCTAACTGTAACGCACGTACGTCATAAAATTCACTCTGCCCCATCAGGAAGAATGTGAGCCACAGCACTGCCGCCGACCATAACTTCGTCGTAAATATTTTCCGGGGAAAAGCGGTAAACAACTCATAATAGAAGTACAATACCGGTGGCTTTACAAATAACTTATTCAACCAACGCGAAAACCAGGTACTCAGAAAAAATACATCCGGCTGCCACAATTTCTTCTCATAAACCCACATGGGCCAGATACACATAGCCACATTAAATAACAGTATTATTGCTGCCGGGATATAATAATGTTTATATATTCCAAAGACTGCCGCGATACCACCGTAGATAATAACCGGCAGATACATCCGGAAATGCTGGCGTAGCCATAAAGCCTTCCGATCACTGTCCGATAAACAAGTCAACGTATCATACAAAAAACTGTATTGCGGCAGTTGCAATGTTTTTATAATAAATCCGATGCATTTCAGATTATACAGTAACCACAGTCCCAATACCAGGGCCAGGAATCCACTGTTCGACAAAAACCCTTCCATCAGCCCCATATGGTAATACAACAGGTTAGCCCCATTTACTACGCCAAACAGGAAATAAAAAAGTACCAGGAAAAACCCGGTGTTTTCCACATAAAATCGGCGGACGAAAATCCGGTTTAATACACTCATGCTAGTTCAGTATGAGGTTTTTATTTTCAATAGTAAGTGTACCCGCCACGCTTAACTGAGCACCATCCAGCGGCTGATGGGAAGTAATGATGAAAGTCACCCCGGTGGCATAACTATCCCGGATAAACGCATAAAGCTGTGCCACCGTTTTGGTATCAATCGTAATCAAAGGCTCATCCAGCAGAATAACGGAAGGGTTTCCCACAAAAGCCAATAACAAGCTCAATTTCTTCAGCATACCACTGGAATAGCTGCTTACAGGGTTATTCACAAAGTTATCCACACCCATTTGCGCCAACATCTCCAATACCGGTTGCCGGTCCCCTCCTTTAGTCCTGAAATACAGCTCCAGTAAGTCTTTCCCAGTCAAATAAGCCGGGTATAACGGCTCTGCCTCGGCATAGTTGATCAGCCGGCGGTATTGAACCGGTTGGCTGCGACTATTCACCGCCCCGTTCAGCAAAATCTCCCCCTGAAAGGGCAGCAGCCCGGCGAGGACCTTCATGGTAGTGGTTTTTCCGGCGCCATTCTCCCCTTTTAACCAGTATATTCCCCGGGATAGCTCCAGCGCAGGAATATCCAGCACAGGAAACTCCTGGTACCGCTTGCGCACCGATTGCATCGCAATAACCTTATCGGCCATATGAAAATTATTAATGCTGTAAATATGAAAAATTGTATATAAATATCCTCAAATTGTCACATTTTTTCATCTACTTTTTTTCCATTGACCATCATTCACTTAGATAATTCAGTATAAAAATCAGGCATATATCTTGTTAGTTTACACACATAAAAAATATTCCAATGTGCTTTGCTAAAAATACATCAAAACATAGTACCAGCTTGATGTTTAATAATACCCACACTCTTTTTCCACACCTGTTGAAAACTATATCTCCCCTACTAACTTATCGCACTTACATTTGTAATCCTGGGCGTATGGATTTCGAAAGAAAGAATTGGAATTGATGTAGCGTGGTATAAAGATTTTTAGTCATGCTAACCCCCTAATGGAAAATCAGAAACCTTCGACAGTACCCATAAAATATTTATATGAACAACGAGAATGAAATTCTTTTAAAAGAGAACAAGGACCGTTTTGTGTTATTGCCGATCAACTACCCTAAAATCTGGGAGCAATATAAAAAGCACGAAGCGAGTTTCTGGACCGCAGAGGAAATTGATCTGGGCAGTGACTTAAAGGATTGGGGCAATCTGAATGATGGCGAACGTCACTTTATTTCACATGTACTGGCATTTTTCGCAGCTAGTGACGGCATCGTTAACGAAAACCTGGCGGTGAATTTCATGAGCGAAGTGCAGATCCCTGAAGCGCGCTGCTTCTACGGATTCCAGATCATGATGGAAAACATCCACTCTGAAACCTACGCGCTCCTGATTGATACATATATTAAAGATCCGGTTGAAAAAGACCGCCTGTTTCATGCGATCGATACCGTACCTGCGGTGAAGAAAAAAGCAGAGTGGGCACTCCGCTGGATTGAGAATGGTTCTTTCGCAGAAAGACTGGTAGCATTCGCCGCTGTAGAAGGTATCTTCTTCTCCGGTAGCTTCTGCTCTATCTTCTGGCTGAAAAAGCGTGGCCTGATGCCAGGACTCACCTTCTCCAATGAGCTGATCTCCCGCGACGAAGGCCTCCACTGCGAATTCGCCTGCCTACTCTACAGCATGCTGGAAAACAAACTGAGCGAAGAACAGGTGCATAATATTATCAGTAACGCAGTAGCCATCGAAAAAGAATTTGTGACGGATTCACTCCCTGTAGATCTGATCGGAATGAACGCCCGCCTGATGCAACAATATATTGAATTTGTTGCCGACAGATGGTTGTCTGAACTGGGCTACAGCAAAATTTACAACGCTACCAATCCTTTCGACTTCATGGAAATGATTTCCCTCCAGGGTAAAACCAATTTCTTTGAAAAACGTGTAGGTGACTATCAAAAAGCCGGCGTACTCGGCGGCAATAAAGAATCACAGACTTTCAGTCTGGAAGAAGATTTCTAATCTAAAGTTTTTCTAACCTCTTAAATTCACCACCCATGTTCGTAATTAAAAGAGATGGCAGGAAAGAAGCAGTGAAATTCGATAAAATCACTGCCCGCATCGAGAAGCTCTGCTATGGCTTCAACACAGAATATGTTGACGCAATTGATGTAGCTAAAAAAGTGATTCAGGGATTGTATGATGGCGTAACAACAACCGAACTGGACAACCTGGCCGCAGAAACTGCTGCCTCCCTTACAACAAAGCACCCGGACTATGCCCTGCTGGCTTCCCGCATAGCAGTTAGCAATCTGCATAAAAATACAGAGAAGTCGTTTTCCAAAACGATGAAAACCCTGTACGAATACATCGATCCAAAAATCAGCAAGCCTGCACCATTGCTCTCTGATGAAGTATACGAGATCATCGAGAAAAACGCAGAACTGCTGGATTCTACCATCATATACGACCGCGATTTCGCATTCGACTATTTCGGTTTTAAAACACTGGAAAGATCTTACCTGCTGAAAACCGACGGCCGTATCCGTGAACGTCCGCAACACATGTTCATGCGTGTGTCTGTAGGTATTCACAAAAACGATATCGAATCTGCCATCAAAACCTATAACCTGATGAGCGAACGTTGGTTTACACACGCTACACCAACGCTGTTCAACTCAGGTACACCAAAGCCACAGATGTCCTCCTGCTTCCTGCTCACCATGCAGGACGACAGTATCGAAGGTATCTATGACACCCTCAAACAAACGGCAAAAATCTCCCAGAGCGCCGGCGGTATCGGATTAAGCATCCACAACATCCGCGCTACGGGTTCTTATATCAGCGGCACCAACGGTACCAGCAATGGTATCATCCCAATGCTGCGCGTATTTAATGATACCGCACGCTACGTGGATCAGGGTGGTGGTAAACGTAAAGGCGCCTTCGCTATTTACCTCGAACCATGGCATGCCGATATCTTCGAATTCCTGGACCTGCGTAAAAACCACGGTAAAGAAGAGCTGCGCGCACGCGACCTGTTCTACGCCCTCTGGACACCAGACCTGTTCATGAAACGTGTAGAAGCAAATGGTGACTGGTCACTGTTCTGCCCTCACGAAGCACCAGGACTCCACGAATGCTGGGGTGAAGAGTTTGAAGCACTGTACGAGAAATACGAAAAAGAAAAACGTGCCCGCAAAACAGTAAAGGCACAGGACCTCTGGTTTGCCATCCTCGATGCGCAAATTGAAACCGGTAACCCATACATCCTGTATAAAGACGCGGCCAACCGTAAGTCCAACCAGCAAAACCTGGGTACCATCAAGAGCTCCAACCTCTGCACAGAAATCATCGAATACACCGATGCCAACGAGGTAGCCGTATGTAACCTGGCTTCCCTGGCACTGCCACGCTTCGTGATAGATGGTCAGTTTGATCACCAGAAATTATATGATGTAACCTACCAGGCTACCATCAATCTGAATAAAATCATCGACGAAAACTACTACCCTGTTGAAGAAGCAGAACGTAGTAACAGACGTCACCGCCCGATAGGCCTGGGTGTGCAGGGACTGGCAGATGCCTTTATCCTCATGCGCTATCCGTTCGAAAGCGAGGAAGCCAAACAACTCAACAGCGAAATCTTTGAAACCATCTACTTCGCTGCCATGACGGCCTCCAACGACCTGGCGAAAAAAGACGGCGCCTACGAAACCTACGCAGGCTCCCCTGCTTCAAAAGGTATCTTCCAGTTTGATATGTGGGGCGTAACACCTTCCACACGCTGGAACTGGGCAGATCTGAAAAAAGCAGTGAAAAAAGACGGCATCCGCAACTCTTTGCTGCTGGCACCAATGCCTACCGCCTCTACTTCACAGATCCTCGGTAACAACGAGTGCTTTGAGCCGTATACCTCCAACATCTACACCCGTCGCGTACTGAGTGGTGAATTTGTGGTAGTAAACAAACACCTCCTCAAAGACCTTGTAGAACTGGGCCTGTGGGATAACGATATGAAGAATAAAATCATTGCTTACAATGGTTCTATCCAGAATATCAACGAAATCCCTACCAATATCAAGGAATTGTATAAAACAGTATGGGAAATCAAACAACGTAACATCATCGATATGGCTGCGGACCGCGGTGCATTTATTTGCCAGTCGCAATCCCTCAACCTGTTCGTAGATACACCTACCACCGGTAAACTTACTTCCATGCACTTCCACGCCTGGAAAAAAGGTCTCAAAACCGGTATGTACTATCTGCGTACACAGGCAGCCGCTCAGGCCGTACAGTTCACTGTTGAAAAACAGGCCGGACAACAAGTACAACCTGTAGTAGGCACTAAAGAGCCTTCTATCGACGATATTCCTGTAGGTGCTGTTTGCACCATGGAAGAAGGTTGCGTTACCTGCTCCGCGTAATAACAACGGGTTATAAATTAGTAAGTACAGAAAAGGCCACCTTCTTATCAAGGTGGCTTTTTTCTATTCAGCAATGTGCATAATAATTAACTTCGCTGGATAAATCCTTATCCTACATGAAACAAATTTCAGTAGCTGCCTGCTTATTATTTCTTGCAGCCTGCTCTACAAAAGACCCCGTGTCACCAATCACACCGCCTGTCAAAGATTCCGCAAAAGTAGAAATCATAGTGTATGACGGTACCAAATGGGCGAGTAATAAACCATATGGTGAAGAACGCGCAGGTGTAACCGTAAATCTTTACAAATCACAAACAGATTTTGCGCAAAACAAAGTTGCATACACTAGGGTAACCGATGCCTCCGGAAAAGCTTCTTTCTCCCGCATTCCAAATGCGGAATACTACATTGAGGCAAAACTGGATACACTCACCAACATGCCCGTACGTAACGGCAACAAAGGGTTCGCCTGCGACTCCCTATTCCAGCAATACAATGCAATAGCATTGGAACCCGAGCAGCTACCTTACGGAGGCAATTTCATCTATAAAGACCTGAATGGGGACGGCTTACTGAACAACAATGATTATACTGATCTCCCTTACCAGCATATCCAGGCAGACAGCTTAAAAAGTACCAGCACAAGGATAATCATTGGAGTAGGTACCAATTCAGAATATCAGCCATTTGCTACAAGACAGGCAGCAGAAGAAGCACTTACTTCCCTTTATAACGATGTGCACTTGTGGCACCAGCAGGTAGCCGTTTTTGACGCAGTACTTACAGATGATGCCAACTGCTCAGGCATTCCAGGATTATGCGAGATTGACAATTACACATTTGGCGCTCACAGCAACAGCATTGCCTCTATCTGGAACAACGGTATTAATATCATCAACAAAGCAAATCGTATCTGGAGATATGCACCTGCAGTAACAAAGGACAGTATTACTTCTTCACATGCAGAGGGCCTGACCGGATATGTGCTGATGCAGCTTATCGATTTATATGGTAATGCTCCGATTTATTATTCCCTGCAACCTCCGGCAAACCTCACATTATACCCCGAGAGTCAAGCCCGCGATATGATAGGTAGTTTCTTCGGGATTCCTTCGGCGTACCTGCCACACCTGAATAAAAATAATCCTGACCGCAGCAGGCTTTCAATTGAAGCTTTACAGGCACTCATGCTTCGCAATGATATTAACAACGGTAACAATGTATTAAACTACAACCTTCCCCTTAATAATGACAGTGCAGTCGTGCTGGAAAACGGCAGGTACAACTCCTATACCTCCAGCAATAGTCGCGAAATTATATGGGGCGACACTAAAGAAATCAGCAATGCTGATCTGAAGACCATTTTCACTAAAGGTAAATACCTACCGATCATTAACCTCAACCAGGTAATCACTCTCCAGGCAGAAAAGTATATAAAATCCAGCCAGTATGATGCCATCTATATAGATCAGGCCATTGGCATGCTCAATATGATCACCGCCAGGTCTGGAATCGCCAGCTATCCGCAGCCTACTGCCATGAACCAGCAACAGGCAATGGAAAAAGTAATATTACAGACAAGAGCGGATCAGTCAGGCGATGGCTATACCATGTTATCGCTCAGACGTTGGAATATTCAGCTGAACACGTTGGGACCACTTGGCTTCAAACCTTATAATGCGCTGATGCCGGTGCCGCAGTCGTTTGTGGATAACTATCCGAATACTATACAAAATCCAGGATATTAATTTAGGGAGATGCGGGTGTCGCCAATGACAGCCGCATCTTCACTCCAGTACTCGTTTACAAACGCCAGCAGCACCTAAAGGCCAAGTTAATGCATATCAGGTTTATAACCCGGAGGATAGATAGGTCGTTGGAAATACTCTTATATACTTATAAAGATATGAGCCTGGCCAATAATAAAATTTCTCTTTCCATCCTCATTTGCTGCATTGCAATTAGCGCCGATGTATTAGCACAATTACCATTTGAACTGGTCAAAACGGTGCCTGTACCTGAGCTTAAACGCGTCAAATGCACCGCTGAAGAAACAAAAGCAGGCATTATCAGAAAGTACTATGGTGAATACATGTATACCATAGAATACATGGCCCTCAAAAAAGATGGACATTTTACAAGAACCATCAGTGACTGCACCGATCAACTAAACAGTCATGGTACGTGGCAAATTAATAATCATGTTCTAACACTGAACAGCACCTTTCAACATGGAAACCTTCCTGTTATACTGGCGGATACTACCAGTGGACACTATATAAACGATATTCCCATTGCGATAGTAAGAAATAATAGTGATCTGGAGGAAAAGATACAGGTTGTACTAAATGACTCCATTTTATGTGAACCTAACCTCGGCGCCTTTTGGAGTACTCCGCCCAAAATATTAAAACGTGTGCAAGTGGTGTATCCCTACGGTGTGGCTACACCTATTATCCCCATTGCACCCGGAAATCGTAAGGTGGCGTTAAAAATATTAACAGGGGAGCCGCTGAACAATTTCGTTGTAATGAAAAATGTGCATTATCGTATCAAAGGCAGGAAACTGATACCGCTGTAACAATAATCCCCCGGTTGGAGATACCAGGGGATTATGATCAATTATATTAATCTAAACGACTACTCACCTTCCTCAAACCCCCATTGCTCCAGCAACGCATTATACTGCGCTTCCGGCAATCCCGGCTGATCATAATGCCCTGCCAGTGTTTTTTGTCGCATCGCTTCATAAATGCTCACTGCACAGGCTACAGAAATGTTGAGCGACTTAATAATCCCCATCTGCGGAATGATGAAATTACCATCCACCCGCTTAAGCAACTCCTCGCTTACACCAAAATGCTCATTACCAAATACTAACGCCACAGAGCCGGTAAAATCAATATCATACAAACTCACCGCATCATGTGCCAGATGAGTAGCCATTATTTTGTCGTATTTGGCTCGTAGCGCTGCCATACAGGCCTCTAAATTATCAAATTGATGTACGGTGAGCCATTTGGCTGCTGAACTGCTGCTTCTGGCCCCCCATTTCTTGTGGCGGGGAATCATCGTATTCAATACATAGATTTCCTGTATACCAACGGCATCGCATGTACGCATTACTGCGGAAATATTGTGCGGGTCCTGCACATTTTCCAGCACTACCGTCAAATTTCCTTGTCGCTTATTTAGAACAGACAATAATCTTTCCCGTCTTTCTGGTGTCATATCAAAAAAAATATTTATCCTGAAGGCCGTAAAATTACGAAATAAGGTAATTTCACCCCACATTATTAAATCTATACAAACCTATGCTCAAGAAGATCCTGAAAATTGTGGGTATCACAATTATCGTCTTGATTCTCGCTGTTATTGCCATTCCATACTTCTTTAAAGACAAGATTATGGCCAAGGTGAAGTCGGAACTCAACAACCAGCTCAATGCCAAAGTGGACTTTAAAGACGTGGACATCAGCCTTATCAGGCATTTTCCCAAGCTGTCCGTGGCCCTGGAAGACCTCAGTGTTACCGGGAAAGACCGCTTTAAGGAAGACACCCTGGTAGCAGTTAAGAACATTGATGTGGCACTCAATCTAATGAGTGTTATTAAGGGAGATAAAATGGAAATCTATAACATCGCCCTCGAACAGCCACGCATACACGCAATTGTGGATAAAGACGGACATGCCAACTGGGATATCACCAAGCCAGACAGCAGTGCCCAGTCGCCCGCTGATACCAACAAAAGCAGCTTCGCGCTTAGCCTCAGCAAATACAGTATCTCTGACGCCTATGTGAGCTACGATGACCGCCAGGGTAATATGTTTATGGAAGTAGCCGGCCTTAATCACTCCGGTAACGGCGACTTCACACAAGACCAGTTTACCCTCAACACCCATACCGACGCCGCCGGCGTTACCTTCAAATATGGACTGATCCCCTACCTCAGCCAGGTAAAAACCAACCTGGATGCCACTATCCAGATTGATAACAACACCAGCACCTACACGCTGAAAGATGCCAAAGCATCTCTTAACAACCTGGTACTCAATTTCAAAGGCCTCTTCAAATTTGTAAATGATACCACCTATGGTATGGACTTCAAATTTAAATCGCCCGGCAACGAATTTAAAGACCTCCTGTCTTTAGTACCCGCCATCTACGCCAGTGATTTTGAAAAGATCAAAACCAGTGGTAAAGCCGCCTTTGAAGGTTTTGTAAAAGGTAACTACAACAGCGTACAAATGCCTGCCTTCGGCCTCAACCTGGCCGTAACAGATGGTTTCTTCCAATACCCTGACCTGCCAAAACCAGTGAAAAACATTCAGCTGGTGGTAAATATTACCAACCCCGACGGCGTACCGGATCATACCGTGGTAGACATGCCTAAAGGTCACCTCGAAATGGATAATACACCGCTGGACCTTCGCATGCTCGTTAAAACGCCGGTATCCGACATGTACGTGGACGCCGCCGCCAAAGGAAAACTAGATCTCTCCACTATACCCCAATACGTAAAACTGGAAGCCGGTACTGCCTTACAGGGTATACTGGACGCTGATATCAGCGCCAAAGGCAATATGAGCGCAGTGGAAAAAGCACAGTATGATAAATTCTACGCCGCCGGTACCCTGCAACTCAGCAACCTGCTGTATAAAAGCAAAGACTACCCGGACGGCGTAAAGGTGAATAACCTTTTCCTCCAGTTCAATCCTAAAAATGTAACAGTAAAAGACCTCAGCGCCGACTACCTGGGGTCACATTTTGAAGCCAACGGTGAAGTGAATAACCTCCTCGCCTATACGCTGAAAAATGAAGCACTGGACGGTAAATTCAATCTGAAAGCAGACCAGATCAACCTGGATAAATGGATGGCCACCACTACCACTGCCCCGGCAGCAGAACAACCTGCTGCAGCTGCCAGCGACGCACCTTTCCCGGTACCCGCCAACCTCAACATCGCCCTGCAGGCGAATGTTGGCAAAGTACACTACGATAAGGTAGACCTCAACAACGTTGCCGGCGCACTCTCCGTAAAAGATGAAACCGTGACCATGAACCAGCTGAAAGCCGATGCACTGCAGGGAACCATGGCCATCAGCGGTAGCTATAGCACCAAAGTGAGCAAACTCAATCCGGATATCGATCTTACCTACGACGTACAGCGCGTGGATATTCAGCAAACATTCAATGCCTTCAATACCGTACAAAGCCTCATGCCTATCGGTAAGTTCCTGAATGGTAAGATCTCCTCACAACTCACCATGCATGGCAAACTGGGGAAAGACATGATGCCGGACCTCAAAACCCTCACCGGCGACGGTAACCTGCTGCTCATCGAAGGGGTTCTGAAACAGTTTGCTCCCGTGGACCAGCTCGCCAGCAAACTGAATATTTCTCAATTGAAAGATATCAGCCTGCGCGATATCAAAAACTACTTCGCCTTCGAAAATGGTCGCGTTAAAGTGAATCCATTTAAGATAACGGTGAACGGCGTACGAATGGATATTGCCGGCAGCCATGGCTTCGACCAGTCGCTCGATTACAGCCTGCAACTGGCACTGCCACGCAGTTTAATGGGCTCCGCCGGGAATACCCTGGTTAACAACCTGGCATCACAGGCGCAAAGCAAAGGTATTCCGGTACAGCTGGGCGACAGCGTACACCTCTCCGTAGCAATGGGTGGCTTCATGCTGAAGCCTTCCCTACAAACAGACCTCCGCGAAAGTGCCAACAATATTAAATCACAGGCTACCGCACTCGTAAAAGATAAGGTGGATACCCTGAAAAGCGCCGTGCGCGATTCCGTAAACAACCTGAAAAACAACGCTGTAGCTGCTGCTAAAAATGAACTGAAAAATCAGCTGCTGGGTAAAAAAGACAGCACCACCACCAGCAGTGGTAATGCTGTGCAGGATATCAGCAAGCAGGCAGGCGAATCCGCCAAAGGCGTGATCAAAGGCCTGTTTGGTAAGAAGAAGCCAGCGGCAACGGATAGTACGAAGAATTAGTTTCTTACATAAACTCAAATATTAAACCGATAGCGTAGGCTATCGGTTTTTTTGTGCCGCAAATTTGTCCGGTTAAAAATAAATGGCATTAAAGCAATACGAACAGAAAAGCTCACAGGCGCCATTCTGTACATGCAGCATGCTGTTAATTACATGAGTGACAGCAGGCTATTTCTTCGTCCGTAAAATAGGATGAGTCCAGGTTTTTTCGTAACTTTTACTACCCAAAACCGGACAGCCATGATCACCTCATTTGTGCACAGCACCTATTGCAATGCAGCCCTGTTTGGAGGCCTGTTGTTTGTTATAATGGGATACCTCATTGCACGCTTCCCGCCGAAAAGCGTGAATGCGTGGTACGGCTACCGCAGCTTTCTCTCCACCCGCAACCAGGAAATGTGGGAAGCTGCCAACAAAGACGCCGCCTTCGTTTCCAAAAAAGTAGGATTTGTACTGATGCTGATAGGCATTTGCTGCGCCCTGATTTTTGACCGCCAGTCCGACTGGTTTATGTACATCACCGTAGGCACGCTGGTGGCAGGTGTACTCTATATTGTAGGCGATACGGAGTGGATGCTCAGCAATGAATTTGACGATGATGGTAATCGCAAGAGTCCCCCGAAATTGTAGAAATATGACACTTCTTATTATATAAAAAGCAAACTTTGCTGTCTGAAGAATCAATAAAGGAATCTATGACAGACAGCACAATTCAGTTGAAACCCATCCAGGAAAAAAACATAGGAATAGCCACCCTGCTGGCTTTTGCTATGATACCCCTGTCGGGCTTTGCCACCGACATTTACATCCCCTCCCTTCCGGGGATGACTGCCGCCCTCGGCATCAGCAACAGCCAGGCACAGCTTACCTTAAGTTTATTTTTGATCAGCTACGGCGTGGCACAACTATTTGTGGGTGGCCTGCTCGATAGCTACGGCCGTTATAAAATTTCGCTTTTCTCCATTCTGATATTTGGTTTGAGTTGCGTTGTGATTGCCAACACGAACAGCATATACGTCATTTACGCCATGCGGGTGGTACACGGCATTACCATTGCAGCCACCGTGGTAGCCAAGCGCGCTTTTTTTGTGGATTTATTTTCCGGGGAGAGATTAAAACACTACCTGAGTTTATTTACCATTATCTGGTCCACTGGCCCTATTGTGGCGCCCTTCATCGGGGGATATCTCGAAGTGAGCTTTGGATGGGCATCTAATTTTTACTTCCTGGCGATCATTGCGGGAGTACTTTTTGTGCTGGAAGCTATTTTCAGTGGCGAAACATTAAAGCATGCGACAGTTTTTCATCTCACCAAAATTACCAGGATATACACTGAAATGCTGCAAACCGGGAGTTTTGTACTGGGTATACTCATGCTGGGCCTTGGCTACAGCATGGTAATGGTGTACAATATGTCCGGCCCGTTTATCATTGAACACCACTTCAACTTTTCCCCGGTGGTAACCGGCTACTGTTCACTGCTATTGGGCTTCGCCTGGCTGGTAGGCGGGTTCACCGGCAAAGCCCTCATCAACAGGCCTTTCAATCGGAAAATAACTACCAATGTAGTGTTGCAGCTACTATATGCCGTGATCATGCTGCTCACCTTACAACGCCTGCATACACTGCCGGTAATACTGTTGTTTGCGTTTCTGATTCATGTGAGTGCAGGTTTCACACATAATAACTATTTCACCTACTGCCTGTCGAAATTCCCGAAAAATGCGGCCATCGCGGGTGGATTAACCGGTGGTTTGTGCAACGTAATTGTGTCACTGCTGAGTTATGTGATGACTGCCATCATTCCGGCAGGTGATGGTGGGAATCTGGGGGTGAGCTATCTGGTGCTGATACTGGCGTCGATAGCAGTGATGTGGCGGGTGAATGTGATAAGTAAAAAAGTCGCTCTGTAGAGACGGACTGCGTCCGTCTCCTCTACGGATGAGACGGACGCAGTCCGTCTCTACATTTCGCTAATTACATTTTTTTTCTATTTTAGCCCCCCATCAGTGCTTTAACCCTGATGCCCAAACCTATGTTTCCATTTCCATTTTGGAGCGATTATTATTTTCTCTTCATCATTTTCCAGCTTCTTTGTGTATACCACGCCTACCGCCACAATAACCGTGAAGGCATATACCTCACGCTATTCCTGCCGGTAATCGGCTCCCTCATTTATTTCTTCCAGGAGATACTGCCGGACATTACCAGTGGTACACTCGTTCAGAATCTCCAGCTTGCTTTATGGCCTGATGGCAGGGTAAAAGAGTGGGAAAAAAAGGTGCAGATGGCAGGCACCATTACCAATAAAATGCAGCTGGCAGCTGCTTACGGACATCGCAAAGCATATGATAAAGCCATTCAGCTTACGCAGGAATGTGCCCAGTCCTATGCCGCCGATCAGGGGATTTTTTTACAGCTGGCACGCTTGCAGTTTATGAACAATCAATTTGCTGAAAGTCTCGCCACCTTTGATAAAGTGAATAGTTTTAAAGGCGTTCGCATGGTGAATACTGCAGATGAACTGATGTATGCACAGGCGCTTGAAGCCACTGACAACACAGCAAAAGCAGAAGAAGCCTATAGGAAAATTATCCAGGTACATCATTCCCTGGAAGCAATGTATTATTACGGGCTGCTGTTGAAAAGGCAGGGCCTCACGCAGGAAGCCAGGGAGCAATTTGAGAGAACGAAAGCGGAGATCGGATTACATCCAAGGTATGTACGAAGGACTATTCGCAAGTGGGTTTGGCTATCTAGAAAAGAATTAGCTACGCTAAAATAATTTTTCCCGGGCAGTTCCAATTAACACCCAGGGTGTCAATTGGAACTGCTCAGGTCAAAGATTATGGTCTTCCCTGAATATCATGATCAGGCACATTGTTATACATTTTCTTCATTTCTTCCAGCTTGGCTTTACCATAGGCCAGTTTGGTGATCACCACAAACAGTACCGGTACAATAAAGATCGCCAGGAAGGTAGCGGTAAACATACCACCCAATACCGTCCAACCCATGGTTTTACGTGCTTCCGCACCGGCACCGGAGGCCAGTACCAGCGGCATAATACCCAGGAGGAAAGCCAGGGAGGTCATGATGATAGGTCGCAGACGCAGCTTGGCGGCTTCCACAGCGGAGGTGACTACGTCCATTCCTTTATCCACACGCTCTTTCGCAAACTCTACGATCAGGATCGCATTTTTAGCCGCCAACCCGATCAGCGTGATCAGACCAATCTGTGCATATACGTTGTTACTCAGTTTAGGCAAGAACGTTAGTACGAGGATGGCACCGAATGCACCGATAGGTACTGCCAGCAGTACGGAGAACGGTACGGACCAGCTTTCGTACAACGCCGCCAGGAACAGAAATACGAATATAATTGACAGCGCAAAAATGTATACGGTTTTATCTCCCGATAACAACTCCTCCCTACTCAAACCAGAGAACTCGTACCCATAACCTTCCGGTAATTCCTGGGCAGCCACTTCTTTCAGTGCTTTGATAGCATCGCCGGAGCTGTAGCCCGGTGCAGGGTTACCGTTGATTTCCGCGGAACGGAACAGGTTATAGTGAGAAATAACCGGCGCGTTTTCTACTACTTTGTAAGATGTTAATGCACTCAGGGGCACCATGTTACCGGCAGTATTGCGGACAAACAGCTGACTGAGGTTCTTGATATCTCCACGGTAGGAAGAATCCGCCTGTGTTACCACTCGGAAGTTACGGCCGTAGATGGTGAAGTCGTTGATGTAAGCACTACCCATATACGTTTGCAGGGCAGTTGCAATATCAGAGATTTTCACGCCCATTTTCTTCGCTTTTTCGCGATCGATGTCCAGCTGATACCCCGGCGTACGTGCAGTGAAGAAGGAGAAAGCCCTGGAAATTTCCGGACGTTGATTCACCTTGGCCACAAAGTTTTGCAGCACGCTTTCAAATGCTTTGATATCGCCGGCAGTACGCTGCTGTAATACGAAGGAGAAACCGGCCGTTTGACCCAGCCCCGGAATCGCAGGCGGTGGAATCACGACGAGGTTGGCCTCTTTATATTTCGACAGTTTTTTCTGCAAGGTAGCTACCAGGCCGAATACCTGTAAGGAATCAGGTTTACGCTCATCCCATGGTTTCAGCTGACAGAAGATGGTACCACTGTTGGATTTTGTGGAGAAGTTCACCGCGTTCAGGCCTCCCAGTGCTGCGTAGTGCGCAATACCAGGCGTTTCGTCGAGGTCCTTCATCATCTGCTGCATGACGGATACCGTACGCTCTGTGGAAGAAGATTCCGGCAGGTCGAAGGTAATGATCACACGTCCCTCATCCTCTGTAGGAATAAAGCCGCTTGGCTTGGCCTTGAATAACATGGCCGTACCTACGAAAATACAAAGGAGCAGCACCAGTGCCAGGCGGGAGTACTTGATCGTTTTCTTCACGCCCATGGAGTACCTGGAGGTAGTATGTCCGAACCAGCGGTTGAACTTAAAGAAGAACTTGTTCAGACCTTTGGAATCTTTGTCGAGATGCATCGGACGCAGGATCAGGATACACAGTGCTGGTGTGAGTGATAATGCCACAAACGCAGAGATCAGTACAGAGATAGCGATGGTGATCGCAAACTGCTGATACAGACGGCCTACGATACCAGGTATAAAACCTACCGGTACGAACACCGCTGCGAGGATGAGCGCAATCGCTATCACCGGCCCGGAAATCTCTTTCATGGCCTGTATGGTAGCGTCTTTGGGCGACATCTTCTCATGATCTATATTATGTTGCACTGCCTCCACCACCACGATGGCATCATCCACCACGATACCGATGGCCAGTACGAAACCGAAGAGGGTCAGCGTATTGATGGTAAAGCCGAGTGGGATGAAGAAGATGAAGGTGGCGATGATGGACACCGGAATCGCGAGGATCGGGATAATGGTTGCCCTCCAGCTTTGCAGGAAGAGGAACACCACCAATACCACGAGTATCAGTGCTTCCACGAGCGTATGTACCACCTCTTCGATAGATACTTTCACTACGGAAACAGATTCGAATGGTACTACGTATTCCACGTCGTTAGGGAATGCCTTTTTCAGGTCTTCCATAGCTGCGGTTACGTTGGCGGCAGTTTCTATCGCGTTACTACCTGGTGCCTGGTATACCAGGAGATAGGCAGCGCGGCGGCCATCCACGAAGTTGTTACCGGAGTAGTTGAATTTACCCAGCTGAATGCGGGCAACATCTTTCAGGTATACGATGGACCCGTCGCTGGGGCGGGTTTTGATGATGATATTCCCAAATTCCTCCGGTGTTTGCAAACGACCTTTGGTGAAGATGTTGTATTCAAATGTTTGCCCTACCGGCTGTGGCGGGGCTCCTACGGAACCTGCGGTGATCTGGGCATTTTGTTCCTGCAGGGCGGCGCGGATTTCATCAGCGGTTACGCCCATTTGCGCCAGCTTATCAGGCTTGAGCCAGATACGCATGGAGAAGTCATCCGCGCGGGTGAAGATATCACCTACTCCTTTTGCGCGGAGCAGGGCATCTTTCACATATACGTTGGTATAGTTATCCAGGAAGGTGATATCGTGTGTGCCTTTGGGTGAGTACAGGGCTACGAGCATGAGGATGCTCGGGTTACGCTTTCTCACGGTAAGGCCTAAACGCTGTACTTCCTGTGGCAGGGTAGGCTGTGCGATACCTACGCGGTTTTGTACGTCGAGGGCGGCGATGTTGATATCTGTACCTACTTCGAAGTTAACGGTCATACTCATCTGACCGGCACTTGTATTATTGGTAGAGATATAAGTCATACCGGGGGTACCGTTTACCTGTACTTCTACGGGGGTAGCTACGGTTTGCTCCACGGTTTGGGCATCGGCGCCGGTGTATGTGCCGGTTACCTGTACGGTGGGCGGGGAGATTTCCGGATACTGCCCGATCGGCAGGCTCGTCATCGCCAATAATCCCACCAGCACCAGTACGATAGAAATCACTATCGCTGTTACCGGTCTTTTGATAAAAGTATTTGCAATCATGATCTAGTGTTGAGTCTCGTGAACTTATTTCTTCGCTGCTGCGGCGCCTTGCGGAGCGGCAGGTGTACCTAATTGAATCTTGCTGCTATCACGAAGGCGCTGGAATCCTTCTGTAATAACTTTATCACCTTGCTGGAGTCCTTCCATGATTACAATCTGATCGCGCATTCTTGGTCCGAGATGCACTTTACGTTGGATGGCGATGCTGTCTTTGGCCACAAATACAAAGTATTCACCCATTTGCTCGGTGAGGGCTTTGTAAGGGATGATGAGGCGATCGCCGGATTGTTGGTTGAGTACGTTGAGTACGCAGCTCATACCATCTTTCAGTTTATCATCCGGGTTGTTGAATTCGATACGTACCCGGATGGTGGCGGTTTGGTTGTCCACGCCCCGGTCTACTGCCAGCAGGCGGCCGTTGAGCGGATACATGGAGCCATCGGATAATTGGAGGCGGAACGTGGTATCGCCGGCGGTGGACTTACCTTGTAATTCCGCGTAGCGGGCGATATCGGTTTCGTTTACCACGAAATCCACTGCAATCGGGTTTTCGCTGGAGATGGTGTTGAGCAGCGTGGTACCCGGACTCACCTGTGCGCCTAAACGAACCTGTGAGATACCGATACGGCCGGTAAACGGCGCTTTGATGAGGGAGTAGTCCAGATCCGTGCGGGCGGCGAGCAGGCTGGCCTGGGCAGCAGCGAGCTGGCTGCGGGAAGTTTCCAGGGCTGCTTCCGCGTTATCGAGGATCTGACGGGCTACGGCATCTTGTTCGGCGAGGCGTTTATAGCGGTCGTCATCTTTTTTAGCTTTGTTATAGTTAGCCTGTGCGCTGGCGATGCTGGCTTCCGCCTGGCGGTAGGCAGCTTCGTATTTGCGGCGGTCGATTTCATAGAGGACTTTGCCTTTCTGCACTACTTCTCCTTCCTGGAAGAAGATGCCGGTGATAAAGCCGGATACCTGTGAGCGCAGTTCCACCTGGTTGAGTGCTACCACGCTGGCCGGGAACTTATCGTAATACACCGCCGGGGCAATGTTGGCTTCCACGGTGTTTACCGCTGTAGGGGGCAAAGCGGGTGCGCCTTTTTGTCCAGGACCTTTACAGGCAGAGAAGGCAAGCATGCCGGCAGCGCTTAAAAAGACAAAGTGATTCATTTTTTTCATATCCGTTCCGGTTACCATTTAATAGTTTACTGTTAATGTTCCTAATGCTTTCTGCAGATCAATTTTGCTGCTCAATACCTGGTACATGGCGTTGTAGTAGCTCAGTTGAGCCGTACGCAGTTCTGTTTCGGATACGAGCACCTCGAGATAAGTTTTGATCCCTTCCTTGTATTGCAGCTGCAGCATGTTATATACGTCCTGTGCCATGGCTACATTTTCTTTCAGCGTCGTATAGTCGTTGAGGTTACTTCTGTAGGCCGACATTGCCTGTGTGTATTCCGTATTTACAGCTTTATCCAGGGCTTCGAAATCCCATTCGTTGCGTTGCAGCTGGAGTTCGGCCATTCTGATATTATGCACGCGTTTACCACCCTGGAAGATAGGTACAGAGAATTTTACGCCTAACAGGGAGTTAGGGTAGTTGGTGCTGTACAGCTGTCCGAAGTTTTGGTTTTGCCATGCGAAGGCATAGTTTACAAAAGCCGAAACATTGGGGATAAAGCTCCATTTATTGTATTGGATGTTTGCCTGCAGCAAGCTCTGTTGCGTTTGGAGCAGCTGGTATTCGATACGGTTATGATAGTCGGCGACTATGCTGGTATCGCTGCTGTTTACTTCCGCTGCCAGTCGGGAGGTATCGCTGGAGATAGGTACATCCGGGCTGGTGGCGGGGTATCCCATGAGTTGCTTGAGGTAGGCCTGTTTGGCGGTTACCAGTTCCAGCGCAGTTTTGCGTTGGGCTTTAGCATTGTTTAGGGAGATGCTGGCGCGTTTATAGTCAGTTTTATCGACCACACCACTTTCGTACTGATTCACTGCGTCTTTGAGCGAGCGTTCCAGGCGAAGGATATCTTCGTTCAGCACATTAATTTGCTGGTGGGTAAGCAGCACGTCGTAGTAGGCTTTGCTAACGCTGGCCACCACTTCTATCCTGTTGCTGGTGGTGGTTTGTTTGGTTTGCTTACGTACATCTCTGGCGGTATTGCTTGCCAGGAGGAGATCGCGGGTAAACAGGTTTTGATTTAAGGTAAACGTGGCACCGGAGGTATTGGCTACGCCTACTTTGGTAGGATTCCCACCGAAGATAGAAGTAGGCAGTTCCAGGTAGTGCTGCAGGTTTGCGTCCAGCTGTACCTGCGGGTACCAGTCGGCCAGTTTACTTTTGATGGTGCGGTCGGTGATGGCTTCATCGATCAGCGACTGATGGATCAGTGGCTGATTGGCCAGTGCATAACGGATACAATCCTGCAGGGAGGCGGAAGTCAGCAGAGAGTCCGATGATTGCTGCGCGTGAAGCTGGCCGGAGAATAACATTCCGCACGACACAGCTAACAGGTAAAATGCTCTTTTCATAAAAGGCTTTTGACATTCAGTTCTTCGTTGTTCCAATCTCAGACAATAAAAGGGAGGTAACGTACAGGTGTATACGTAGATACATAGTATGTATGGCCAGATTATCGTCCTTTATAATGCAAATCCATAAGACCTGCAAAAAGTTCAGTGCATTCAATTACTAATGCTGTGCAGTCGCAGATAACAGGTAGGTGTTTAAGTTAACACACTCAGGTAGTAGGTTAGCAACGGGTTTATGCTGCCGTTTTAGGTAAATTTAAACGAGGCGCTAAGATAGTATACTAAAAAGAAAAATCCACCCATATGGGTGGATTTTAACAATTAGATGAAGTTAGCCGCCGGTCATCATTTATTCCGACCGCTAACAATATGTTTTTCTGCGTGGTAGGAGGAACGTACTAACGGTCCGGCCTCTACGTAGTCGAGGCCCATGTTATATCCTATTTCGCGTAATTCTGCAAATTCGTCCGGGTGTACGAAGCGTACCACGGGGAGGTGTTTAGGTGTTGGCTGGAGGTATTGTCCGAGGGTTACTACATCGCAACCGTTATCGTACAGGTCCTGCATAGCCTGCACCACTTCTTCTTTGGTTTCGCCGAGGCCGAGCATGATACCGCTCTTGGTGCGCATACCACCTTCTTTGAGGCGGCGGATCACTTCGAGGCTGCGGTGGTATTTAGCCTGGATACGTACTTGTTTGGTCAGGCGCTCTACTGTTTCCAGGTTATGGGAAACGATTTCCGGCGCTGCATCGATGATGCGCTGGAGGTTTTCCCATTGGCCGCGGAAGTCGGGGATGAGCGTTTCCATGGTGGTATCCGGGTTGAGGGCACGTACCGCTTTGATGGTGTTGGCCCATACGATGGAACCGCCATCTTTGAGCTCATCTCTGTCCACGGAAGTGATAACGGCATGTTTCACTTTCATGAGGTAGATAGCTTCTGCTACACGCTGTGGCTCGTCGTTATCCACCGGATCAGGACGGCCGGTGGCTACGGCGCAAAATCCGCAGCTACGGGTACAGATATTTCCCAGGATCATGAAGGTGGCAGTGCCGGCACCCCAGCACTCACCCATGTTGGGGCAGTTTCCGCTTTCGCAGATGGTATGTAATTTATGGGTATCTACCAGGTTACGCACCTGTTTGTAGTTCTCGCCTATCGGTAATTTTACGCGCAGCCAGTCTGGTTTTTTCACTCTGGTGGTGGCCGGTTCGGCAGCTAATACGGGTAATTCTTGCATCGCTTACTCCTTTCTTTAGAAAAACAAAGGTAATACTTATCTCTTATTCCAGCGCTTCCCGAATTGAAGACCTACATAAGCGTTAAACATGAACTGTTTATTATAATCATTAATCATAATAGGTACTTTCTTGGTATACATTTCGAAGTTCACGCCACATTCCAGTGCACTTACTACTTCGTTGAAGTGTGCCCAGTCGAACCGCAGGCCCAGCTTGGCATGTACGCCGGGGATCACGCTCAGCTCGCCCCAGCCTTTCCCGAATCCGCCTGCACCGTAGATGGAGGCATCGTCTAGGAATACATCCGCGTAGGGTCCATTAGGATCATATTTAATATCTTCCAGGCGGTCGTTGCCGGCATTTACGCTCAGATAGTAGGGTTTCAGCAGGCCAATGGAGATACCACCGTAATAGATACCGGATACCTCTACCCCATTTTTATTGGCTTTGCCGCCGATCAGGTAGCGCTGGCCCACGCCAAATTTCACCGGGTAGAAGTTATTTTGCTTCCCGTAGATAAATGGACGGGCGCTAAAGCCCAGTGGTGTGATGGCCTGGAGCTTATCTTCCTTGGGACTTTTCTTTTCGGAGATTTCAAACTGGAAATAATTCACGATTTTCCGGCTTTTGCGATAGCCCAGCTCGAAGAAACCGCTCCAGCCGTCGGTATTCAGGCGACCTCCCAGGGAGAAATCGCGCTGGAATACGTTTTCCCCTTCTTCCTGTTCCTTGAAAACCTTTATTTTCTTCAGCTTACGCTGTTCTTTTTCTGTTTTGCCGGAATTGGTAGACGTGGTTTGTGCTGAAACTAAGCCACTGATCGCTGAAATAAGGATGATCAAGTATAATTTTTTCACAGTAATGGGCTGTTGATATAATTATTAAACGCTTTGCTAAAGGTATTGTTATGTTATGATAATTAAAAATACACTTATTTTATGGTTTGTTTACAATATGTAACTTGCATTCAAATCTAAAAACATAACCATGAATACAGCTGAAATTATATACACCGGCGAACTCCGCACCACTGCTACCCACCTGCAATCCGGCTCCGTGATTGAAACCGATGCTCCGGTAGATAACAATGGCCGCGGGGAAAGGTTTTCTCCAACTGACCTGGTAGCTACTGCCCTGGGCTCCTGCATGCTGACGATTATGGGTATGCGTGCCCGTGAGAGCAAGTGGAACATTGACGGCACCAAAGTGAGCATCAAAAAGATTATGGGTACCGACCCCCGCAGGATTGTAGGCGTGGATATTACTTTCGATTTCCCTGCCGGTCATGGTTTGGGCGAGAAGGAAAGGACCGTGCTGGAAAAGGCGGCGCATACTTGTCCTGTGGCGTATAGTGTGCATCCGGATATTAAGCAGACGGTGGTGTTTAACTGGTAATCCGGTAATTGAACGTTATTGGGGCAGGATAGGGATATCCTGCCCTTTTTTGTTCTGATAGCTGTCAGGCATGAATATATTAGAAAATAATGAAATCATTGAAATCAATACAGGAGCTGATCGCGGAAAAACTCAATGCCGGCATTCCATACCTCAGCAATCTCCTGAAGCCCGAAGTATACTACAATCAATACCTCGACGGAGCTTCTTCCATACTGGTGTCATTACTACAAACCCATCTGAGATCAAATGGAAACGGATGGGATACGGCAAAGTGGATGGATGATTGCCTTATAACAGCTTTTGGGTTAACTGACAAAGAGTTGTCTCTTGGTGGCATTGCCATATGGGGAAAAGGAAGAACTACTGAACAATGGACGGAACCTTTTTCTTTGAGGTGGCATTAAATAACCAGCAAGTTGATTTTTCAAGGTATTTGTTTTTGTATGGTGATATAGATCGGGAAACGGTAAGCTATAGTCAGTTTGCTAAGAAGCGGGATAGCTGGGATCAAGAAAATCGTAATTGGCAGTATGTGATAGAAGTGAATTAAAACAACCTGCCAGGGAGTGTAACATCTTAATAGAGATCAATATCATTCAATCTGCTCAACCAATGGAGTATTAATGCAGGAGAACACGGATGAAAATTATGCAACACTGTAATCAGGGATAAGCAACTTCTTAAAATGAAAATTCTTAAATCAATTAGCTTTTTTGGGGTACTAGCCGCATGTACTGAGTTCAGGCCTTCAACTGACTCGTCGCTGCCAACAGATAGCCTGACATTTTTAAACATCCGGAAAGACAGTGCCTGGTTGATAAACTATCACCTCCAATCTAAAACATCTCAGGAACATTATAGCTATACCTATTTTTCTTCCGGATACTTTTACTATTTTGTTCGACTCACTACATTATCACTGGTCGGGTGTCTTTGGGAGAGATTCATGCGAGCTTATCCTGGCAAAACAACAGGCTTATACTATCAACGGTATAAACTATAGGGTCTATAAATTAAGGAGGGACCCTGGGCTTACCGATGGTGAAATTACTTACTTTATGACAATACAATCTGGGCTCATCGCAATAAAATCGAATACCTGGAGATGGTATGAATTACTCAATGGCAAATCCACAAAGCAAACAGACCATGTCTTATCTGCATTGTTATTTCAAATAATGAATGACGAATCGTTCTGGAAAAATCAGGATGACGCACCCGTGACCAGGTTTGTTGAACCTGTCATTAAATAGATAAAGGATAACCTTCTTACTAGATGAATAATATTCTAAGATGTGAAAATTGCTCTAAAAAAATGAAGAAAATTGTGCTTTGGGGAGTAGTATTACTCGTTGCCTGTGCCCCACGGAGGCAACCGCATTGCCAAACAGACTTTCAGATTGAAATTTGGGATATGAATAGTTCCATGGCTTATTCTACCCATTATCAGATCACAAATGATAGTCTCTTTGTATTCTTTCAGGATGGCCTTGAAGGTGGTAAAAACACGATGTTATTCAGTAAGGCTTTATCCCAAAATCAAGGTGATAGCATTTGCAATTTTTTTTCACAACTAAGGCTTGATACCTTTAGATTAGAATATATAAACCCAGCTGTGGAGGATGGCGACCAAAAGGAAATCAGGTTGAGATATAGAAATATTGATAAAAAACTAACCATTTCCAATGTCTATATACCAAGCTTGGGAGAACTCTATGAGATGATTAATCGTACAATCGGAGATAGCAAATCCCGCATTCGCTTCAGAAGAAGTAACCAAGAACCTCAACTTGAAAATTAACATTTGTAAATTTTACGACAGCAAAACTGGAGCATTAAGACGCCTAACGATGGTTCACCTGTTTTATTGCAGTCAGACTCCCGAAATACACAAAGAATAAGTATTATGGGGCCATTCTTTAAGTAATGGCCCCATAACCCTCCTACTTCACCTTATCCACCGCCCCATAAAACTCCTTTTGCAATTCAATCGTCTTACTATCCGCTTTCACCGCCTTCAGCGCCTTCACAAACTGCGCTATTTCATGATCCGTAATTAACTTCCCCAGTTTCGCATTCGTTTTTGAAGCATCACCGGCATAGTGATTAGGAAAGGAAGAATACCACCAGATAGGGGTATAGAGGTCTGGGAGGGATGACCTATGCTGATTTTCACCGTTATCAGCAGTGGCGCGCTCCATATGCATCAGATCCGGACGGTAATGTAGTATGATAGAAGATTCGCTTTCACCTCCATGGAGGTCGGTGCTCAAATCGCTGCGATGCATTTGGTTGTAGGTTTTCACGAATGCGGAATCGTTTTCAGGCCGGTACAGATACACTGCATAACTGCGCCGTTTATTAAGCAATCCCTGCATAAAGAATTCCAGGAATTCAGGATTCCCTCCATGCCCGTTCAGGAGAATGATTTTTTCGAAACCATTGCGGGCAATTTCATCACAGGTAGCCTCCAGTAATTCGAGTATCAATTTATTGGGTAAGGAAAACGTGCCGGGTTGGTGGCGGGCTTCATTGATTTGCCCGTAAAAGTAGTCAGGAAACACCACCGCATATTCCTGCGTTACTGCGTGTGCGGCCCATTCACGCACATGGATCAGGTCCGTACCAATAGGTGCATGCAAACCATGCTTTTCGAGAATACCGATAGGCAAAATACAGGTCCTGGAGGATTTTTGTAATGCAGCAGGAAAATCATCTGCTGTTAATTCATCCCAGCGGGCAGGCAGCTGCTGGGCATGTGCATAATTGGAAATAAGTAATACAGCAAAGACGATCAGGAATGTTTTCATAAAAGATTTAATTGATGAATATGCCCGTAAAAATATATTACCCCCATTTATGAAAACAATGAATTAATTTTGAATTATCAATCTAAATTACTCATGTTTAATATCAACCTGCAGCACCTGAAAGTTATTAGCGCCATTGAAAAGGAAGGCTCTATGACCCGCGCGGCCGAAACGCTCTATATCTCACAATCCGCGCTGAGTCACCATGTACAGGAATTGGAAAAAAAGATTGATGCAAAGGTTTTTGAAAGAAGGAACAAAAAGTTATACCTCACCCCCGTAGGTAGGAAAATGATGGATACCGCCGAGGTGGTGCTGACAGAACTGCAAAAACTGGGGCATGAAATCCAATCCATCAAAGCTGGTAACTACGGCACCATCAACATTAGCACGGAATGTTATACCACTTACAACTGGTTGCCGCGCATCATTACAAAGTATCATCAGGTACATCCGCGTGTAACAGTAAAAATAGCTGATGGCGCCACTCGAGCGCCGTTAATGCATCTCCAAAATGGAACGCTTGATGTAGCGTTGGTCAGCAAGCCTGCCAACGAACCATTGGACGATCATCCATCTTTTAAATACACCCCAGTTTTTCAGGATGAACTGGTGGTCGTCATAAGTAAAGACAACCCATTATCCAAACGAAAACTCATATCCCCAAAGGATTTCAGGGAGCAGACCCTGATTGCCTATGATATAGAAGACAGAGAAAACGACCTGATTGAAAATGTATTAAAACCCAACAAAGCTGAGCCTGCCCGTGTGATCAAAATGCCCCTAACAGAAGTGATTCTTGAAATGGTACAATTGAATCTTGGGATAGCCGTGATGGCGAAGTGGCTGATAGCGCCGCAAGTAAGCGATGATATGACGATGCTGCCATTACAGCATAACTACTCCAAAAGAGCCTGGTACCTGGTTACCCTTGCAGATCAGAGCCAACTTCAGAAGGACTTTATTTCATTTGCACAGAAAGAATTGCGAAGCATGCCTAAAACAGCAGGGTTTAAGCCCATTCGCTAGGGTTATTGGTCCATCGGCGCGATAAACGGCATCAGGCTTTCACCGATATGAAAACCTTAGCCGGCGACCTCCGATTATGGGCGAAACCACGCCAAAAGAAACCGGCTAACAACCGGTTTCTTTCCCTACCCCACGCTCCCCTTCAGCAACTTTACCCCTATCGCGCATCCTAAACAACCTTTCTGATCGCAATGCCACTTCTTCAACTGCAACAACGCCTGTGATTCCAGGGCATTTTCTGCCACGATCCCGTGTTTCTTCCAGTTACGAATCACCACATTATCCTCCGCAGGGAGCCTGAACAGCATGTCCAGTGCCTTTTGCTGCTGGAAAAGGGAAGATTTCATCTTCCCGTAAAAATAGAGGAAAGGTAATACCACATTGATCAGGAGGCCGTTTACCCCGTTTATGCCCATGCTAACGGTTTTGGCTACCCGCTTATCGGGTTTATAATGGGTTTGCCAGTAAGATGTGGGTGTAGTGGTGAGGAGCTTCCGCAGATCTTCCACGGTAGCTGCCTCCAGCAAATTGGCTAATAAACGGGGCCGCTGGTGCCAGAGCGCCGCAAATGCCGCTATGCGCATGGTCGGGAAGCCTGCAGGCCGCACCCGGAGCCATTCCCAGCGCGTCGCCGCCATGGGCACCAGGCGGTGCTTATGTTGCAGCCAGCGGAACTCCTTCTGAAGAGATACCATATAGGGATCTTTATAATCGCCCTGAAGCAAGCCGCCCTGGCCAAACAGCAATGCCTCCGTGAGCAGCGACTGGTGGCGGTAGCGCAGCAATACCCGGTAGGGCAGCGATCGCGCCACATCCAGCAGCGGCGCGGCATTCAGGGGCAGGCCAAAGCCTTCGGCCATGATACGGTACAGCAGTTCTTCCCAGTTGTTGCCCGTACTCAGCAGCCAGGCCTGCCATTGCAGCATTTTTTGCTCCCAGCGGTTGGCCAGTAGCCGCTCCAGCCACGACTGCCACCATAACCACGGCACGGTGGCCGCCTGGTGCTCACAAGGCACAAAACCCACTGCGTTTTTGAGGGTATTATAATGCTGCAGCAGCATTTTGGGCACATACTGCTGTAATTCCAGGCAAGGCACCTGCAGGCGGTCATCATCGTGGTAAAATACCACATGCAGGATGATGTTGGCATACCGCTTATCATGCTGGTGGCGGTGACGGTACCAGTCCGTACTCCGCAGGTGCAGCTCCACATTGCCCATCCACCGGGTATCACCAATGCGGATGCTGGCTGCCGTAAAGTCAGGACCATCATGCAGGTTCCGGGAACCCGGATGCAGCACTAAAATTTTTTCACCATGGGTAGATTGCAGGTTACGCTGATTATACAGGCGATACTGCCAGATAAACTGGAGTAACTCCTCACGGAGCAAAGGGTTAACAGACATACAGATATGGTTGGTTTCTTTAAAATTATGTCAGTTATCCCGATAAAAAATCAGGGGCCGAAAAATTTTTTTTTAAAGGGATTTGGAAATCTGGTGTAACTGCCATTACCTTTGCACCCAGTTCTTACACATCACTTATCCAGAAAGGCGGAGGGTCTGGCCCTACGATGCCTTAGCAACCTTTCCTGAATTGCAAGTCAGGAAAAAGGTGCTAATTCCTGCCCCGGTGTACCGGGGAAAGATAAGTTGGCAGAGATTAATCTTCACCTTATAATATATTTGAAAGGCTCTTCCAACAAAAGGAAGAGCTTTTTTTTTGCTCCTCTCTCTCCCTTCATGGATTTGTGGTTGTTTAAGTTAGATTTTAGTGATAAAGTTGCAGAATGTATTTCCATATTCTGACATCATTAAAACAGTTCTGACAATGAAAACAGCAACACAACTGATTCACAGCATACCGGTAGACGAACTGACAGGCGCCATCTCCGTGCCTATCTATCAAACGTCCACCTTTGTGCAGGAATCACCGGGCATTAACAAAGGCTTCGAATTTTCCAGGGCCAACAATCCTACCAGGAAGGTACTGGAAGACCTGATCTGTAACCTGGAAGAAGGCTACGCAGGTTTCGCGTTTGCCAGCGGTATGTCCGCCATTGATGCTGTTCTCAAATTGCTGAAAACCGGCGATGAGATCATGGCAGTGGAAGATACCTACGGAGGTATTTTCCAGATTTTCAATCACATGTTCGAACGCTTTGGTATCAAGGTCAACTTCGTTGATACCAGCAATACCGACAAGGTGCTGGCAGCTATCACTCCTAAAACAAAGGTGATATGGCTGGAATCACCTACCAATCCTACGTTGCGCATCTCAGATATTAAGTCTGTCAGCAAAATTGCCAAACAGCACGATATCCTGCTCGTAGTGGACAACACCTTCAGTACCCCGTTGCTGCAGCAACCTATCACACTCGGTGCTGATATTGTGATCCACAGCGCATCCAAATACCTCGCAGGACACTGCGACGTAATTGCAGGACTGGTAGTGGTAAATTCCAAACCACTGGCCGATCAGATCCGGTACAACCAGAATATTTCCGGTAGTATCCTCAGTCCGTTCGATGCCTGGCTTACCATCCGCGGTATTGAAACGCTGGCACTGCGCCTGGAAAAACAATGCGCCAACGCATTGGCCGTAGCACAGTGGCTCAGCACACATCCTGCGATCGACAAAGTGTATTATCCCGGGTTGGCCACCCATAAAAATCACCACATCGCACGCAAACAACAAAAAAGTTATGGCGGCCTTGTCAGCTTCTCCTTAAAAAGCGATAACATCAAAAATGCCATCCGCATCGTAAATGCTACCAAGCTGTTTAAGCTCGCGGAAAGCTTTGGTGGCGTGAAAAGTATGCTGGCTCACCCGGCTACCATGACGCATCGCAACATCCCGGAAGACTTCCGGAAAAAAACGGGTCTCCAGGACTCCTGTATCCGCCTGTCACTGGGCATTGAAGATGCAGAAGACCTGATCAACGACCTCAAACAGGCACTGGACAGGTTAAACTCTCCAGCCGGCAAACAAATTACTGTTTTACAATAATGTGGCGCAAATAGCTGAAAAGCTGATTGATGACCACAATAAGTTATAATTAGATATGGAAAACAAGATCATCAATTTAGGCATTTTCGGTTTCGGCTGTGTAGGACAAGGGCTGTACGAAGTTTTGAACAGAACAAAAGGTATTAATGCAAGAATCAAAAAAATCTGTATTAAAGACCCTAACAAATCAAGACCTATCGACAGCAGTTATTTTACTACTGATAAAAATGAAATTCTCGAAGATCCTACCATTGACGTGGTTGTGGAACTCATCAATGAAACAGAAGCAGCTTTTGAAATTGTAAGCACCGCCCTGCGCAATGGTAAAGCAGTAGTGAGCGCCAGCAAACGTATGATTGCTGAAAACCTCGCTTCCCTCTATCAGCTGCAGGCAGAAAACAAAGTACCTTTCCTCTACGAAGCATCCAGCTGCGCCAGTATTCCAATTATCCGTAACCTGGAAGAATACTACGACAACGACCTGCTCAATGCAGTAGAGGGAATCTGCAACGGCTCTACCAACTATATTCTCACTAAAATATTCGAAGAAAACCTGAGCTTCGAAACGGCTCTGCAACAGGCGCAGGACCTCGGTTTCGCAGAAACTGACCCTACCCTTGATATCGAAGGATACGATCCTAAATTCAAAATCGTTATCCTCCTGCTGCACGCTTTCGGTACGTTCGTAAAACCGGAGGAAGTGTTCAACTTCGGTATTCATCACCTGAATGATTTCGATATCCAGTTCGCGAAACAACGTAATTCTACGATTAAACTCATTGGGCACTGCCGCCGCAACAACGGAAACGTATTTGCGTTTGTACTGCCTCACCTGGTGAAAGAACACAACCTGCTCTACGATGTATACAATGAATACAACGGTATCCTGCTGGAAAGTGCCTTCACCGATAAACAATTCTTTGTAGGTAAAGGTGCCGGTGGTACCGCTACCGGTAGCGCGGTGCTGTCCGACATCTCCGCACTGCTGTACAACTACCGCTACGAATACAAGAAGATTAAACAAAACAACCAGCCGGCTTTCACCAACGATGTGAAGCTGAAAGTATACCTCCGCTACAAAACACCTGATCAGGTAGACCTGACCGAGTTCTTCAGCATCGAAGAAAAATATGAGTCCTCCACCTGGCGTTATGTAGTAGGTAGCATTAACCTGCAGAAACTGAAAGATGCCGCATGGCTGAAAAACAAAGATGTGAACCTGCTGGTGCTGGAATAACAGTAACTATTGTTAAGTTAGATATAGAAAACAAAATCAAAAACCAACCGCAATGCATTTCCGCAAAGCGGAACCAACCATCTCGACGGCGCAGTTTTCTGCGCCGTATTTATTTTCAGAAAATCTATAATCCATTTCTCCGTATATCCATCACAATACCATCCGCCACCTTTTCCGGCAGGTCCGTACGCAGATAAGTCCAGTTTGGGATATCACTGTAGTTTCGCTTATCCTTTTTATCAATACTACGTATATGGTGGCGGTAGATGGCCGGGGCCAGATAGAAATGCGCCTTCCCGTCCTCATCCAGTTTTAACAGGCGCAGGAAGAAAAACATGGGCGTACCATTGGAAAAAGCCTTCATTTTATACACATCGCCAGGCTGCGGGTTGTTGGCGTAGTGTTGTATACGGTTGCTGGTGGCCTTATCCGACAGGTAAGCGTAGGCCGACATCCAGAAAAAAGGTACCACGCCGGTATAAAGGAGTATAGGCGTTCCCGTTTGCAGGTATTTTTCCCGGATAGCCGGTACCCGCTGGCCACTACCGCACCCTGCACAGTAAATGGTTACCATTTTTTTGCCGGTGGGGTATAAAGGTATGCTCAGAAAATGGTGGTAATCCCGCATCACGCGCACCTGCAGCTGGCTGGCGCGGCACTCCGGACAGGCGGTATCGGCAACGTGGACATGCTTTATCAAGGCTATTCGCTTGCCAAAAATGGGGCTCATAGGTGTATAGGCTTATGTTATACACAATAGTAATAAAATTCGGAGGAATTGAAAAGATTGGAGTCGATTTCAGGGGTTTCCCCGTCGCCATCGGCGACGGGGAAACCCCTGAAAAGTAAGCGGGCCAAAGGCCCGCTTACTTTTCAGGGGCGGAGCCAAAGCGCCGTTCCTGTATAGCATCATACACCTTCACGTAATCCGGATGCTCGGTACCCATCACGCGGTCCCATACACGAAAATAAAGGCTGTAATTACCTTTAAACTTAGCATGATGGACGTTGTGGTAAGTAGAGGAGTTCAGTATCTCAAATAAAAAAGATTTCCTGAAACCCTTAGGCATGATTTCATAGCCTAAATGACCGTAGACATTGATAATCAAGGCAGCCACATTAAACAGTGCCAGTGACAACGGATGCATAGGCATTACAAATACCAGCACCAGCACAACCGCACCTTCCGCCACGGCTTCCAGCGCATGGAAGGAGTAAGCCGTCCAGGGGGAAGGGTTGGTGGATTTATGGTGCAGTAAATGGGTGATATTGAACAACTTAGGATGGTGCAACGTGCGGTGCATCCAGTAAAAGTAAGTGTCATGAACCACCAGCGCCAGACCTACACTAACTGGTATCCACCATATCGGGTAGTCGTTCAGGTTAGTATAGATAAACGTATGCGGTTTTATCCAGGGCGTAAAAGCCAGGATGGCCATCCCCGCCAGGATGAAAGTGCTCATCGCGGAATGTAATATCTCCCTGAAAAAATCCTTTTTTTGCGCAAATTTGGTAGGCTGGATTTTGTTTTTGGTGACCTTATGGGTCAGTAATTTATAAAACAGGTAGAACATGATGCCGGCTATAGTAAAATACCGTAACAGGTTCAATACCGTCTCCGTAAAAACATATTTAAAAAACTCCTGCATAACTAGTAACCTGGATTTTGTTTGATAACAGGGCTTTTTGAGAGATCTGGGGCCGGGATAGGCAGTAGCAGCGTGTACTCAGCAAAAGGCTGTTTATAGGATAAGGCTCCTAATACTTCTTTTGCTTTACCGGTACGTTTCAGGTCAAAAAACCGGCTGGAATTTTCTGCAAATAATTCCACTTTACGCTCCTGCGCAACGGCCTGTAGCACGGCATCCTGACCTTCAGGACTCACATTTCCCAAACCCGCTCTGTTACGGATAACGTTTATGTCGGCAACAGCTTCCGTCAATTTATTCAGGTGTGCGTTTGCTTCTGCGCGGATGAGATATACTTCTCCCAAACGTAACATAATCAGGTCAAGAATGGGGTCTTTAACGTCACGATCCGGCCCCATGTACTTTTCAGGATAATAAAAAATATATCCATTGTACGGCGCCACATCAGGAGAAAGCACATGCCCTAACCACGCTTTGCTACGCTGATCATTTGCCTCAAAAGAATTTACCAGTTCGTTAGTTGCACCGATGATGGGATATATACCACCAGCGAGCATCAATTCGTACGTGGTTGAATCTTTCATGTATTCATCCAGCTCTGGTATGGCAGTGGATGATACCACCGGCAGAAAGTGATACCCGGCCAGCAACGACTTAGGTGTATTCATCTCCTGGTGCAATACCCAGATAGATTCTTTGTTAGCATGCTTAAACACCTTATTAAGCGGCTCCAGCGAGAATTTGCCAGCATTAATGACTGCATCTGCAAATTCAGCCGCTTTATCCCATTTTTCCTGGAAAAGATACACCCGTGACAACAAAGCCTTTGCCGCATACTTTGTTGGATAATATTTATTGGTATTTGTTTCTGCATCACTGCCTTCCATCAGTGTAATAGCATCTGTCAGATCCAGCTCCATCTGATGGTAAACATCCGCTAAAGGTGCACGTCCCCTGGCGATGTTCTGGTTTATATCTGTTGTGAGCACCAAAGGAACATCTCCGTACAGATTTACCAGCATGAAATAAGCGATGGCACGGGAAAAAAGCATCTCCCCCCGGTACCGCGCGCGAGCCGGCGCAGTAAGGTCTAAAGAAGTTGAATTCGCGATTCCTTCCATCACAGCATTGGCATTATAAATAATCTTGTAGCCATTTTGCCAGAAGAAATTGCTAACTCCATCTGTATTCAACAAATGTCCGTTGTAATAGGCGTCATAGGCACTACCTGACGTCTGAATATATGGTTGACATTCACCACTTAACAAACTGGTATACACGTCCAGCACACTATTCAGAATACCTGTCTCACTTCGGTCATTGATCATGGAAGAATACACCCCCGCTACTGCATTAGATGCCTTCTCATCTGAACTGAACACGGACTCCGTGCTCACCGTACTGATTGGCTGATCTACTTCTATTAATTTTTTACAGGCGCTCAAATTTACTAACAGCAGCCCTCCGTAAATGATATATCGAATTTTATTTCTCATGGCTAGAATTAAAAGGTGCAGTTAATTCCGAAGTTGATCACACGCAGTGAAGGCCTGGAGCCAGTTGCCTGGGGATCAGCCCCGATAAAGTTGCTGAACATAAATAAGTTATTGGTGGATATATTCAGGTTTACATTTTTCATATGTGCCTTTGTAACCCACGTGGCAGGCATGGCATAACTTATTACCAGGGATTGTATCCTGAAAAGATTGATCAGCTGATAAGCTTTTTGCGAACTACCAACACTATTAACCTCTTTGTTACCTGATATTAATGGCTTGGCATACTTCGCTGTACTGTCACCAACGCCTTTCCACCTGTTATTATATATATAGTAGGGCACATTAACATTCAGTGCTCCCATTGCACTGGCAGGTAAAGACTCATAATACCTTCTGGCATCCATATTAGCACTCAATGAAAAAGCCTTATACTGAAGGGTGGTACTGATTCCGCCATATAATTTAGGAACTGTATTCACTACAATCCTGTTATCCGCAGCGCCCGGAAAGGAGGTATTATCTGTAGTAATAACTCCATCTTTGTTATAATCCTGGTAAAAAGGCAGGCCCGTTTGTGGATCTATTCCCAGCTGATTATATAAAAAGCGATCATCCAAAGAGCCTCCAATTTTGTATTGGCTGTAGTAGGAGGATTTTTCAATCTCAGGATAATCTTTCATGATGTTTTTAACAAAGCTGGTATTCAGGCTAGCCGACCATTTAAAGTCCCTTTTATCCACGATCCTGCCACTGATAGAAATTTCCCAACCCTTGTTAACTACGTTTGCCGGGAGGTTAGTCACCACAGATTCAAATCCCGTGATTGCGGATGTACCGTAACTCAACAATTGATTATCGCAATTTTTCCGATACCAGGCCACATCTACCGACAACCTGCTATTAAACAAGGTAGCTTCCATTGCGGCTTCAAATTGATGGCTGGCTGGCCAGTGATAATTTTTATTTGCCTGGATCTGTGATACCAATACAGTTGTACCATCGTAATTGTACATTTTGTAGATCGAACCTGGATCAAGGCCACTCCATTGAGTCAGGTACTTGTATTCCCCCACCGCATCTGTACCGGTAACGCCATAGCTACTTCTGAGTTTAAAACTACTAAACGCTTTTGGCAGTACATATTTTGCCCATGGTTCTTCACTTACAATCCATGCAGCAGCTACAGAGCCGAAGTTTCCAAACTGATTGCCTGTTCCAAATCGGCTGCTGCCATCTCTTCTGGCTGCAAGATCAACCAGATACTTATTGCCATAGTTATAGTTAATCGAGGCAAATACCCCAACGTATTTATATTGAGAGGAGTAATCAGTAGCGGATATTATAGGAGCATTCAGAATGGACCCCATCAGCTCTTTACCTGCATACCGATCCCCCTTGATGGTGGTGTAACCAGTAGCAGTATATTGCCAGGTACCACCTGCCACTACACTTAAAGTACCTTCTCCTACCACTTTATCATAGTTAATCCTAGGATCTACAGAGATCGTACTGTTAGTGGAATTACCCCAGGTAGCCTGACCAAGGAGATTGACAATGTTTGGACCTGAAGGGCGCTTATAAGGATATGATTTATATTCTGATCTACTGTTAGACCAGTTATAACCTACGGAAGTTCCAATTCTTAATCCATCAGCTATGGCATAAGAAGCATTCATGCCGGTCAGCATATTGGTGGATGCAGTCGCACTCTTTCTGAATAGAAAATCATACGGGAAGGTACTGTTGCGGAAGGCCTCAAAGTCAACCTGCCCATTCGGCAGGTATGGTAATGGCATATTAGGGGCATTTCGCAGACTACCGGCGGTATTAAGCTCGTCGTTACTCATTTTAGACAGGCTGGATGTCAGGTCCAGTTTAAACCGCTGATTGGAACTATAAACGGTTAATGCAGTACTAAGCCCTCCTGATTGCTGACCTCCGGAAAGGTTGTCGATAGCAGTTGTTTTAACGTAATTACCGCTTACACGATAATTAATTGCAATGCCACCACCAGTTAGCGCTGCACTTACACTGGTTCTTTTACCGGTGCCCCCGTAGAAGTATTTCCCCCAGTCGGTATTTCTCGTAGTATCCCACTGGAATAGATCAGGTGCATAATTAACACCTGGTACCGCGGAGGGAGTTAGGCCTTCGTTGGCATATGCTTCCCTGCGCATCTGTAAATAGTCCTTTGTGTCCAGGTACCTGGTAAATATAGCACCGTTGGTTAGTCCCTGTGCAAGGTTCAGAGAAAAATCACTACGGTAACCATTGCCTCTTTTAGTGGTGATGAGGATGACACCGTTAGCACCACGACTACCATAGATGGCCGTACTACCCGCATCTTTCAAGACTTCTATGGATTGAATATCACGTGGATTGATGCCGTAGAATGCACTCATGGCAGGACCGATATGGCTTTGATTCAAGCCGGTAGCAATGGGCGTAACGCCTCCTGCTGCACCAGAGAAATCCTCGGAGGCTACAATAGGTATCCCATCAATTATAATCAGGGGTTCTGTAGAAAATTTGCTATTGATCGTATTACGCCCCCTGATTTCCATGCGTACCGGCGCTGTCGGGTCCGCGTAGTTAGTAGTAACCACCAGTCCGGGAACTTTTCCAGCCAATGCTACCAATGGATTTTGAATAGGCTGCTCTTCAATTTCTTTTCCTGAAACAGTCGTGATATTACCCGTGTTCAAACGTTTACTCGTTTTACCGTAAGCTTTGATCACTACATTATCCAGGTCATTGGTAGCCACTTTCATGTAAATAGTATACTGCCGCTCGGTGGTAGATATCAGGGTAAATCTGCCTGCGTTATAACCCACGAAGGTGGCAATAATATCTTCCCCCAGTTTTACACCTTTCAAACTAAAATTACCGTTTACATCGGTCAGGGCAGTTTTTTTAGTGTAGGAAGAAGTGACGGACGCATTAGACATGCCGCGACCATTTTCATCGCGAATAGTACCAATGATATTAACCGTATCTGCTATCGGTGCGCTATTCTTTTTTTGAGCCGCAGTGTTGATGGATACAACTTTATTTACCACCCTGTACTCAAACGGCGAACCATGAAATACCTTTTCTATAGCTGTCTTTACATCTTCATTCTTCAGGTCTACATTTACCTGGTAGTTTTTGTCTCTTAACTCTTTCGGGTATACGAAATTATACCCCGTTTGTTTTTCTATCTCCTTACAAGCCTTCTCAATCGGCGTATTTTTTAGGGAGAGATTAACGGTTTGCGCAGATAGCGCCGGCGTAAATGCAAGCAATGACGCCAGGAAAAGTATAGCGAAATAATACCCTCGTTGCAGGAAGGCCAGGCAGGTGTTGGCACACAACACCCCTATTTTCTTTGACTTCATCAGGCAGAAGAATTTCAAAAATTTGAATAATAGGTAATAAGCAAAAATGAGCTGTGGTGGTCATATACACAGCAGAGCAGAAGCGCCGGGCTTCGCAGTTGGTAAAAAGTTACATTCATTCATGTTGTAAGCGATTTAGATTTTATGATTATGGTCGAACGGTCAATTGTTTTCCTTTCAGTTCAAAGTGTACGTATCCTGTTGATTCAAGTATAGTTAAGACATCTGATAAATTCGTATTACGCGGTATCTTGCCAATAAACTGCTGTGTGATGTTACCTTCATAAATTACATCTACATCATACCAGCGGCTTACCTGGCGCATAATCTCCTGGATGGAGGCATCCTGCAGATAGAATAACCCTGCTTTCCAGGCCAATACTTCATTCAGGTCGGCATTTATTACTCTAAACTGGTCATTGGTGGCTGTCTGCGCCTGTTGGCCTGGCGTCAGCACCACGTCGTTTTCGTTATTAATGACACGGATTTTACCCGTTTCAAGGGTAGCACTATGCACAGGTTCGTCCGGATAGGCTTGTATATTAAAGCTGGTTCCCAATACCTGCACGCTCAATGGTGCTTTTTCCCCTCTTGCTACATTTACATAAAATTGTTTGGATGCATCTGGCGCCACTTCGAAATAAGCCTCGCCGGTGAGTTCAACGGTTCTGTTATTGCCCGTAAATGCGGAAGGATAACGCAGCGAAGAAGCTGCGTTTAGCCATACCCGTGTACCGTCTGGCAGCATCAGTTTATACTGGCCGCCTCGGGGTGTACTCATTTTGTTATAGGTAATTTCCTGTGCTACGGCATTGCCGGAAGCAGTGTAGGCAATCGTTCCGTCCTCTTTCTTCAACACGCTGGCATTGCCCTGGACTGCCAGCACGCCGCTATGTGCGCTGTCCAGCACAATCTGGCTACCGTCGGCAAGCTCCAGCACTGCTCTGTCTCCTCCGGGCAACACGTCACTGGTGTAACGTGCGGCCATTGGAGTTTCCAGGGTTTTGCTTTGCTTATGAAGGAATAGTATGGCGGAAGTGATTACAATCACAGATGCGATGGCTGCCGCAGCAGCCCATCGCATCCATACCCGCTTTGCGGGAATCATTTTTTCGTCAACAGGAACGCCTATACGATTCCATACATCATCCAGCGCAGCCACCTCGTCTACCTGCTGCATCGTTCGTAGCGATGCCTCCAGCACTGGCGATGTGGTCATATCATCATAGAAGGCACGGTGATCATCGGACTGCTGATCCAGCCACTGCTGCAGCTCCTGCGCTTCCGCTTCGCTCAGCGCGCCCTGTTCTCTGCCCAATAGCAAACCGGCAATTCTTTCCATGATTTCAATTTCCTGCTGCTCGGATAATGGTGTTGACAAATTATCTATCTTTTACTTTTTCGACAATATTTTTTCTATCCTGCCATTGATATCTGCCAGGTGCGCCTTGGTAATGGCATCATTATTACTGTTCATTGCCTGCTTTACCTGTGATTGAATTTTTACCACATCCAGGCGTACCAGGGAAGAAACATCTGTTTCAGTATCATCTGATGCTGCTGAGCTCAGGATATTATTAACCGCATTCAGGTATACTTTCTGCAGGTTGCGGCGGTAAGCATCACCTTTCATATTCCCCCAGATACCCTCATGAACCATCGCAATAAACTCTTCCACACCCATCGCTTCTTTACCAAACCTGCGCTCATTACTCAGTATGAAGTTGAGGCGCCCGGCACCGTACAGGGAAGCCATTATTTTTTTCTGCATATCCTGCACATAATCCTTGATAGCTGGCGCACCTACCATACTTGTAACTTTAGCGTCCAGTATCCAGGTAGGCGTAGTAAACAGCTGCTCATTGAAGAACTTCACGGCATCTATCTGCAACTGCCTCGGCACCGGCGTATATGCAGGACGGTTATCTCCTTCAGGACGGGCGGTGTAATTGGTAGTACCTACATACTTAATTACATGATTCATGTAACGCTCGTACTGGCCTTTCACTTCCTTATAAATTTCATCCAGGGTTTTATTGAGGCCTGCTTCCTCGCGGGTCCACTCCGGCAGGTTGGCTACTACGCGTTTCAGATTTTCAATACCCAGGGCACTGGCTTTGGCAGCATTATCACCCAGGTCTTCTGTCTGACAGCGGGCATCATCCTGGCGGCTTTCACCATCTCCAAACCAAAGGCGTGGATTTTCGTTCAGGCGTTTGGTAACTACCTGATCCAGGATTTCCTTGTCTTTTGCTGCCGTAGGTGCATAGATCAGTTTATACCCCCACTCAATCGCCCATTGGTCGTATTCTCCGATGCGTGGAAACAGGAGCTCCTGCGGGATGTTATCCTGCGGTTGTGCTACATAGTTGAAACGGGCATAGTCCATGATGCTGGCGGTATGACCGTGTTTGTGGAGGTAAGAAATGCTACGCAGGCTGTCTACCGGCGTCATCGCGCTGCTGCCGAAGTTGTGGCGCAGGCCCAGTGTGTGGCCCACCTCATGACTGGACACAAAGCGGATCAGCTGTCCCATCAGCTCATCATCAAACTTAGGCTTACGTGCCATCGGATCATTAGGCGCACCCTGGATCATATACCAGTTACGCACCAGGCTCATCACGTTATGGTACCAGCCGATATGCGTCTGAATAATTTCGCCACTGCGCGGATCATGCACATTTGGCCCATAAGCGTTGGCTACAGGTGACGGGAAATAGTTGATGAACGAATAACGCACATCATCCATACTCATTGTAGAATCGTTCTCCGGCCATTCTTTTGCCAGGATGGCATTTTTGAATCCCGCCTTCTCGAAAGCCACCTGCCAGTCGTTTACACCCTGGATCAGGTACTTGCGCCATTGCTTAGGCGTAGCCGGATCGATATAGTACACTATAGGTTTGGCAGGTTCTACCAGCTCCCCTCTTTTATATTTCTCCACATCTTCCGGCTTGGGCTCCAGGCGCCAGCGAACAATGAAGTCGCGGCGTTCCGCACGCTGCTGACTATCCCCAAACTCGGTGAGGTAATCAGCAAAGAAGCCTACACGAAAATCCGTGAACCGGCGCTGCATAGGTGTTTTAGGCAATAACACAATGGAAGTGGAAGATTCCAGGGATACTGGCGCACCCATTGTTTGTTTCTCCGTAGGCTTGCTGTTACCGTTTTTGCGGGTAATGATTTCCAGATTCTCCGGATAACTTTCTGAGGACACTACCTCAATATCTTTAAAGCTTTTGACCATCACCATACTGGTCAGCCTATTATTGCTTACACCATTGGATATGGCCGATGCTTCTTTTAAATACTTACCCAGATCGATTACATAGCTGGCGGAATCCTTGCCGTATGCTTTAATAGGCAGACTGGCGGCCACCGGCGCGTTGTTAGACTGAAGTACGGCTTTATAAATAACATCACTGGTATCTGCATCTGCAATCACCAGATTCAGGCGCATCTTCAGGGTTTCATTGGCACCTTTTTCGAAGAAAACGGTGTTTTCATCCAGCGACTCCCCGGCAAACAGACCAGAACCTGCCGGTGATTTTTTCAACCGGTTTACCACCATGAAATCGCGGCCCAGCAGGCTGTCCGGAATTTCCATATACAGGGTATCCATCGAAGCGGTTTTGTATAAAGTAAACATCCCGGCTTTTTTAATCAAGCTGCTGGTCACTACTTTATCAAAAGGCAGTACGCCGTTTTTATTAGGTTTTGCTACCGGTGCTGCAGGCTTTGCGGCCGCTGCTGTAGCGGCGGCGGCTTTCTGCTTCTTTTTATTTCCACCTTTAAACACCGCGCAGGAAGCCACCAGTGTAACTAAAGGAATATATGCATAGTGTTTCATCACAGATCTACTATTAAGGATTTTGGAATGAGTAAATAATGGAAGTATAGTCCATACTTATTGCGTGACTGCCTGTATTTCCGGAACCGTTTTTATCAGGTTGATATACTTTTCAGACCTTTTTTCAGATGCATCGTCCCATAGGAGCTGCAATGGCACCTGCTTTTTATCCAGCCTGATAGAATAGTTGGCACTCTTATTACTGCCGTTGGTAGTCCGCAGATCCAGGATAATACCCTTCTGATCCGCTTGCAGCCACCCTTCCAGCAAATTCATGGCGATAGGACGATACCTGTCCGCCAGGCTAAAGGCGATTGAATCGTAGAAGTTGTCCGGTAAGGCAACACTATAGTAGGTAGTAGAAATAGCTGTTGCCGACAAATCTACTACACGCGTTTCAAAAGGTAAAGTGTTGTCCCATTCTTTTTTCACAGTACCGGAACTTTCCTCCGTTTCCGCGCCTGGTATATAAGCCCCCGGCATACTTTTACGTGGTGGCGCCTTCTTCACCCCGCTATCACAACTTACCAGCATCAACGGCAAAGCCGCTGCCAGCAATATATTTTTCATTTTAAACGGCATAGCGAATAGGTTATACAGTTTGTAATACTGACTAAAACACCTGACCGGTATCTTTGAACTAGTCATTACTGGAAATTTTCTTCTCTCTACAACAGTGTAACAAAAAGCCTCCTGCTAACCAGGCAGGAGGCCTGTACTCATCAACACTGCTAAAGTTTATTTTTTCCGTTTATTTTCGAATTGAGTCATTCTTGCATCCAGGTCCGCCAGGTGGGCTTTATCCACAGTGGTAGCGGCTTTTGGCATAGCTTGCTTGATCTGGTGATGCAGGTTATCTGCTTCTGCCAGCAGGAGAGAAAACACGTCCGACTCCCCTTCCGCATAGGCCGGATTACTCAGGTTATCGAGTAAGGCGCCTACGTAATTCTTTTGCAGATCACGGCGGTAAGGGTCCATTTTAATAGCACCATTACCCAGTTCGCGCCAGGTCATGCCATGCAGCACTGATAATAATTTATCTACTCCTAATGATTTCTTATCAAAGCGCTCGTAGTTGGTTTGCTGATAATCCAGGCGCTTGTAATCCAGCAGGGAGTTCATCACGCGTGCCTGGAGGTCGCCCAGAAACTCCTGGCCTACCGGTGCAGGGTTTGCCGTCATCGACATAATCTGCGGATCAATCAGCCAGGTAGGTGTGGTAAACAATTGCTTATCCAAAAAGCTAAGTGCGGCCAGTTGTTTTTCTGTTGACACCGCTGCTATCACCGGCTGCTTGTCGCCATCAGCGCGGAATGTATAAGTAAGCGTACCTATATACTGCAAGGCATGGTTCATATACCTGAAGTACTGACTTTGCACCTGACGGTACATGCTGGACAGATCATCGTGTAACCCTTCCGGATTGTACGTCCACACCGGCAGGTTTTTCATAACACGCTTCAGGTTTTCGATACCGTAGGTGCCTGCTTTGGCAGCATCATCACCGAGGTCTTCGGTCTGGCAGCGCGGGTCCACCTTTTTAATTTCCCCGTCTCCAAACCACAGTCGTGGATTAGCTGCCAGCGCGGCACTCGTCATATCGTGGAATTGTTTATTGTCGGCATGCATGTTATTGCCGGTATAAGTATATCCCCATTTAATCGCCCACTGATCATACTCTCCAATGCGTGGAAACAGTAACTGTTGCGGAATACGATCTTCCGGCTGTGCCACATAGTTAAAGCGGGCGTAGTCCATGATGCTGGCGGTATGCCCATGTGCCCGCAGGTAAGTAATGCTGCGCAGGCTATCCACCGGTGTCATACTGCTGCTGCCGAAGTTATGACGTAAGCCAAGCGTGTGGCCTACTTCATGGCTGGATACAAAGCGGATCAGCTGTCCCATCAGCTCATCATCAAATTTGGCGTGGCGTGCCTGCGGGTCGTTAGGACCTGCCTGCAGCATATACCAGTTTCTCAGCAGTTGCATCACGTTGTGATACCAACCGATATGCGTTTGTATGATTTCGCCGCTGCGCGGGTCTATTACATTCGGACCGTAGGCATTGGATACTTCAGAAGGGAAGTAGTTGATGAAAGAGAAGCGGGCGTCGTCCATATGCATGGTGGTATCTCCTTCCGGCCATTCCCTGGCCACGATGGCGTTCTTAAACCCTGCTTTTTCGAAGGCTACCTGCCAGTCGTTCACACCCATGATCAGGTATTTGCGCCATAGCTTAGGTGTTTTAGGATCGATATAGTAAACAATTGGTTTAGCTGGTTCTACCAGTTCCCCTCTTTTATATTTGTCTGCATCTTCCGGTTTAGGCTCCAGGCGCCAGCGGCGGGCAATGGCGAGTCGCTCTGCCTTTTGCTGATCATCTTCAAAATAGCTCTGGTACATTGGAAAATAACCTACACGGGTATCTATAATCCTGCGTACCATTGGTTTTGCCGGCAGTAATACCAGGGAGGTATTTGATTCGAGAGAATAAATACTTGCTTCATCTCTGTCCGGGCAGTCTTTGTTCACCGCCAGTTCCAGGTTGAGCGGATAAGCACGTACGTCCGTAATTTCAATATTCTTAATCAGGGGATAGGCGACTCTTCTTCTGAGCGAGTCATTCTTATCCACGAGGTGCATGAAACTACTGGTTTCTTTTACATAGGCGGAAAACAGTATCACAGACGACGCAGAGTCCTTACCATAGGCTTTGATAGGCAGCGTTGCCACCACCGGGCCAAGGTTATTGTCTTTTACGTTGTTGTAAAACAGGCTACCAGGATCCGCGATGTTTTCCATGTCTACCTCGCGGATGCAAATCTTATCGTCCGCACCTTTTTCAAAGTGGTAAACACCATTGTAGAGCTCTTCGCCTGCATATACGTTGATATTACCCGGGCTCTTCACAATCCTGTTCAGTACGAGGATGTCGCGGTTCAGGAGACTGTCAGGTATTTCGAGATAGATACTATCCAGGTCGGCGCTGGCATGTACAGTAAACATACCAGGTTTGGTGACCATGTTTTTAGTGATCACCTCCGCAAAGGATTTCACGCCGTTTTTATTAGGCAGGGCTGCCGGTTTGGCGGCAGCGGTAGTAGTGGCAGCAGGCTGTGCTTTCTTTTTGTGACTGTTCTTAAACACAGCACAGGAAGCCATCAGCGCCGCCAGCGAAATATATGTGTAGCGTTTCATGACAGGTTTACTTGTAAATAATGATTGTCTTATTCGAAACAGTGAAGCGTTTTATACTTAGCAGGATTCGGGTCATTTACCAGCTGCATGTCAGGAACGGATGCAAGCAATTCCTTGTAAGCATTGGCGCGCCAGGCAGATGATTTGTCCCACAGGAGCACCACGGGAATATTCATCCCACCTGCATTCACGTTGTATTGGGCCCCTTGTGTAGTTTCGGTACTGCGGCGGAGGTCCAGCATGATGCCTTTTCCGGAAGTGGCAGCCCAGCGTTGCAGCAAGGTGGTTACTACCGGCCGGTAGGTGCGGGCCATATCAAATGCGATGGAGTCCTTGCTGGCATCAGGAATAGCTACCAGGGTAAAAGCGTTGGTACCACCATCCATGGACCAGTTGACGGCTGTGGTGCGAAATGGAAATAACTCGCTCGCCGCATCGCCGGCAAAGTTGCAAATGCCTGGCAAGCCAGGAATTTCTGTTTGCGGCATATATAAATGCGGCATCTTTTTCCGGCTCTCCTTTTCCGTCGGCAGGTCGGAACAGGCTGATAACACACATGGCAAAGCCAGTACCAGTGCGTATTTCATATAATAATCGAGATTCCTTTTCGGCATAGCTTCGAATTCTTTACTATACCTCAAACACGGTAGGGGTTGAATTGAACTAGTTCATTTTAGAAAAAAAATAATTTTTTAACATGGCCTATTAAATTTGCAGGGGATTATATAGCTTAGCTCACTTTTCCCACTACAACTAAACTGTCTAAATCCGCTTTTGTCAATGAATGCCGATCTATTATTAGATCTTATACCTGCATTTCAGCAAGGTGAATCGCACGCATTTAATACTTTCTTCAGAGAGTATTACAGGCCATTGTGTTTTTTTGCGGAACAACTGCTGGGTAATATGGCAGATGCGGAGGACATTGTAAAAGACGGTTTCGTAAAACTCTGGAACAAAAAAGAAGATTTCAATCATCCTAAAAGCATTAAAAGCTTTTTATATACTACTACCAAAAACGCCAGCCTCAACCACCTCCGGCATCAAAAGGTGCATGACCACTTCCAACAGGAGATGCTGTACCTGGATGATAAGAAAGGGGATGAGCTCATCCTCCAGCGGATGATTCAGTCGGAGCTCATGCAGTCTATATATTTAGAGATAGAAAAGTTACCGGAGAAGCGGCAGCAGGTATTCCGTATGATTTTCCTGGAGGGAATGAAAAATGATGAAATAGCGGAGAAGCTGGGAATTTCGGTGTTTACCGTGAAAGAGCATAAGGCGAAAGCCTTGCAGCAGCTGCGTTTGAGGTTTAGTGATCAGCAGCTGATGCTGTTTATGATTTGTTGCAGTAGTATTTTGTTGCTCCGCAGGTAAAGGGCGGTTTGCTTCGCAAGCTGCGGGCGCCACCATCCAACGCTCATTGCGCTGGTAGGCGGGCAGCTGTCCCGCCTACCAGCGGATTCTCCTGTGCCGCAGGCGCAGGAGAATCCGCGACTAAAACTTCTCCAACTCCTCCACTACCCTACTCACCGGCAACCCCATCACATTATAAAAGCAACCTTCAATCTTATCAATTGCCACGGCGCCAATCCATTCCTGGATCGCATAGGCACCGGCTTTATCGTAAGGCTTGAATGCATCTACATAAAAGGCAATCTGCTCCTGCGTAAGTGGGTTGAAGAAAACCCCGGTTTCTTTGGAAAAGGCTACTTCCTTTTCTGCATTTCGTATAACCACGCCGGTTATCACCCGGTGCTCACGGCCACTGAGGGCAGTAAGAATGCGGATGGCATCTTCCCGGTCGCGGGGTTTGCCAATAATGGTGTCATCCAGTACTACCACGGTGTCGGCAGCTATAATTATTTTTTCGGGAGATGTTAGCGCCGCAATGACCACCGCCTTTTGACGGGCTATATACACCGGTACATCGGGGATCGGCATATCGGCGGGGAACGATTCGTCCGTATCGGCCACCTGAATGGTAAAGGGTATGTTTGCCTGCTCCAGCAGCTGTTTCCTGCGTGGCGACTGTGAAGCCAGCACCACGGGCGCACCTTGATACATTTATAAGAATAATTTAAAGAAGATCATAGACAAAATACCTGTCAGCATCACCAGCTTTACCAGGGAGCTCACCTTATGGTAGTCGGCCGCGGTAGTCGCTTTTTTGAGTCGCTGATAAATGTACAGACAAGGGAGTTGCACTAACAGCAGCAGGTAAATAATGGCGACGGACCATCCCAACAGCCACACTCTTATCTCTACCAAAATAATAGTTACCTGCAAACCCAGCAGCAGGGCGTAACACAGCCTTTTGGCAGGCAGTACCCCCCAGAGAATGGGAAGGGTGCGGCAGCCATCTTTACTGTCGCCGATCATATCTTCCAGGTCTTTCACGATTTCACGCACCATGGAAATAATGAAGGCAAACAGCGCATACACGCCAATGATCTGAATGAGTTTACGGCCTATGGGCGACATAATGGCCTCAAAGCTATGATAGATCTGCTTTTCATAAAAGCCTACCACTACTACGGATAAAGCCGTTAGCAGGGAGATCACCACATTACCGATCAGCGCCTGGCGCTTAAAGGAGGTAGAGTAAAACCACAGCAGCAGTGAGCAGATCACCTGTGTGAAGCCCAGGTAGATCTGGCCTGTTTTCCAGGCAACGATAAAGCCCAGTGATACACCCGCCATATTTAATATGGTATGCCAGGCCATGGCCCAGCGACGGGAGATGACTTTATCAAGCACCATTTTATCGGGCTTGTTGACGATATCTATATTGATATCAAAGTAGTCGTTGATGATATAGCCTGCTGCCGCTACAAACACGGTAGACAGGCAGAGCAGGATAAACTGAGGTACTGACAGGCTGGGCTCTTCGCCGGCGCTGTGCAACACGGGCGCCACCACACAATACTGCAGCAAAAACTGCGTCAGTGCGATGTATACCAGGTTGGGGTATCTTATCAGTCTGAAAAATGCGGCCCAGAGTTTCATGGGATAAATGAGTTAAAATTTGTGTTGTGAGTGTATGGCATTAGCGGGATGCAATTCCTTCATCCATCATCCAGTGGTCATTCAGTTTGAGCACTTTCTCCATAATATCACGTACACAGCCCAGTCCTCCGCCATACGGAGATACATACCTGGAAATACTTTTGATCTCAGGCGCGGCATCTGCCGGGCAGGTAGCCAGGCCTACCAGCTGCATCGGGGCATAGTCAGGGATATCATCTCCCATATATAAAATTTCCTCCCAGCGAAGGTCATTTTCAAAGACGTAATCCTGCAGCTTTTCTTTCTTATCCACAATCCCAACATAAATATCTTTAATGCCGAGGCCTTGCAGGCGACTCACCACGCTTTCGGACTTGCCTCCGGAGATGATGACTACCCGGTAACCTTTCTTTACGGCCAGCTGCATGGCGTAGCCATCTTTAATGTTCATCTTGCGGGACAGCTCTCCTCCCGGCAGCAGCTGCACGGTTCCGTCGGTCAATACCCCATCCACATCCAGTACGAAGGTGGTGATAGGCTTAAATAATGCTAAAATGTTCATAGTCGGCGGCGAAAATACGAATTATGCTACTTCCCTGCTTTATCGTGAAAGTTAAAAATACTGTCCGACATCACATTATATACCAATTGCAGGTATTCATCGTTTGCCAGGAGTTCCCGGTGGAGTGCCATGGTGGTTTCATCCTGGCGCAGGGCCGGACCTGTTTGTACCGTTTCAGGTGCAAATTTCTCCAGGCGGTCGAAGGTTTCCTTTATAATAGGCTGCAGCAGGGTGAAGTCGAGGTGTTCCTTTTCGCAATAGGCTTTTGCCCGGGCAAAGAGGTGGTTGGTAAAATTATTGACCAGCACGCCGGTGAGGTGATATTGGAGCCGCTGATGGGAATCCGTGACCGTGATACTGGAGGCTATGCTCTGGGCCAGGGCCTGGAGGCGTTTCATGACCTCATCATTGCTGGCTTCCAGCATGATAGGTATTGGCGGATAGTTCTTTATTTCTTTCCGGATGGATTGCAGGGGGTACATAACGCCGGTGTTGGAGGAGATCTTAGCGATGGCGCTGAGGGGCACGGCGCCGGCGGTATGGGCTACCATGCGGCGGCCGAGGCGCAGTTCGTCGTTCAGCACCGGATAGGCGGCATCGGAAACGGCGAGCAGGTACATGTCTGCCTCCATATTAATATCCAACAGGTCAGTAATATAAGGAGCGTGCAGCATTTCGCCCAGTTCAGCAGCGCGGGCCTGGTTGCGTCCCACAATTTGTATAACCTGGTGTCCGTGAATTTTTAGCAGGTGCCCGAAACAATGCGCGATATTGCCAGTGCCAACTATTACGATATCCATTAATATTAATTTATTTGTTGGTGGATTAAAACAGGGATTCAGCCCGCCAATATACAGCGTTTACGCCGGTATCCGTTTTTTCATTACATTACAAGTGAATTTAAACTAATACGAGCACCTTATTTTTTATTTTCAAGGTACTTTTATATACTTGCAGAATTCGTAAGCCTTTATTTTACGAAATTTTGCGTATTTAGCAGCATATTAAAGAAGCATACATGGCAAAAAATTTAGTTATAGTTGAGTCCCCAGCAAAGGCCAAAACCATTGAAAAGATCCTGGGAAAGGACTTTGAAGTCAAATCCTGCTTCGGTCACATACGTGACCTCGAGAAGGACGACATGGGGATAGACATAGATAATAACTTTCAGCCAAAATATGTTGTACCGGAAGATAAGGAAAAGGTAGTAAAAGACCTGAAGAAGCTGGCCAAGGATACCGATGAGGTATGGCTTGCAACGGATGAGGACCGTGAAGGGGAGGCCATTTCATGGCATTTATGTGAGGTGTTGGGTCTGGATCCTAAAACCACCAAAAGAATTGTTTTTCACGAGATCACTAAGCCTGCCATTGAAAATGCGGTGGCACATCCGCGCAAGCTGGATATGGACCGCGTAAATGCGCAACAGGCGCGTCGTATACTGGACCGTATCGTGGGTTTTGAGCTGTCGCCCGTGCTCTGGCGCAAGATGAGTATGCGCAACAGCTTGTCGGCCGGCCGTGTACAGTCGGTAGCCGTTCGCCTGATCGTGGAAAGAGAAAGGGAGATCAACGGCTTCACCGCTGTGAGCACCTTTAAAGTGGAAGCCTGGTTTACCGGCAAGGATATTAATGGTAAGAGTATTTCCTTCAAAGCAGAAGGCCCTAACAAGTTTAAAACAGCCGAAGATGCGGAGAAGTTCCTTACGCAATGCGTAGGCGCCGCTTATACGGTTAAAGATATACAGGTAAAGCCAGGTAAGAAATCGCCGGCGGCCCCTTTCACCACTTCCACCCTGCAACAGGAAGCCAGCCGCAAACTGGGCTACAGCGTTTCCAAAACCATGTTGCTGGCGCAGAAACTCTATGAAAGCGGTAACATTACCTACATGCGTACTGACTCCGTAAACCTCTCTGATACTGCTCTGGGAGATATCCAGAAAGCGATTGTAGGCAGTTGGGGAGATAAATACCATCAGCACCGCAAGTTCAAGAACAAGAACGAATCCGCTCAGGAAGCGCACGAGGCCATCCGCCCTACCTACATGGAAAACACCACGGTAGACGACAGCGATACCCGTAAACTCTATGAGCTGATCTGGAAGCGTACCATTGCCAGCCAGATGTCGGACGCAGAGCTGGAAAAAACCATCGCTAAAATCGATATCTCCACCAACCACGAAGAGCTTACTGCCAGTGGTGAAGTGCTGAAATTCGACGGCTTCCTGAAAGTATATATGGAAAGCCATGATGATGAAGATGTAAACGAAGAAGATACCCAGGAAGGTTCGCTGCCTCCATTGACGGTGAAGCAGTCGCTGGACCTGAAGGAGATGAAAGCAACCGAGCGTTTCTCCCGTCCTGCACCAAGATATACAGAGGCCAGCCTCGTTAAAAAGCTGGAAGAACTTGGCATTGGCCGACCTTCTACCTATGCTCCTACCATTACTACCGTGCAGAAACGCGGGTATGTGGAAAAGAGAGATAAAGAAGGTATTAAAAGAGAATACCGCATTCTGACCCTGAAAGCGGATAAGCTCAGCAAACAAACTGACAGCGAAAATACCGGTGCGGAAAAGTCTAAGCTATTCCCTACTGACCTTGGTATGATCGTGACGGACTTCCTGAATCAGTACTTCAACTCCGTAATGGACTATGGCTTCACAGCTAAGATTGAAGGAGAGTTTGACGAAATCGCCAACGGTAAGAAGGTTTGGAATAAGATGCTGGCCGAATTCTACAATCCTTTCCATAAGGATGTGGAGAACACGCTGGAAAATGCAGAACGTGTAAAAGGTGAGCGTCCGCTGGGTGTGGAAGAAGGCACCGGTAAACCGATTGTGGCACGTATGGGCCGCTATGGTCCGATGATTCAGATCGGCCAGGTCGAAGATGAGGAAAAACCGCGCTTCGCCAAGCTGAAACAGACCCAGAGCATCGAAACCATTACACTGGAAGAAGCGATGGAGTTGTTCAGACTTCCGCGCAATCTCGGCCAATTTGAAGATTCAGATGTTATTATTAATATAGGTCGTTTCGGCCCTTATGCGGCGCATGACAAGAAGTTCTATTCCCTGAAAAAGGAAATGGACCCTTACACGGTGGAGCTGGATGAGATAGCACCGCTGATTGTGGAAAAGCGTACTGCCAAGGATGAGCGTACCATCAAGGTTTTTGAAAAAGAGAAAATACAGATCCTGAAAGGCCCTTATGGTCCTTACATCAAGCAGGGTCTTAAAAACTATAAGATCCCCAAAGAGAGGATAGACCAGGCCGCAGATATTACTGTGGAAGAAGCTAAGGCCATCATTGAAGATGTAAAAGCGAATCCACCGAAAAAGAAAGCCCCGCCAAGGAAGAAAAAGGCCTAGTGAGGCCGGTTTCAAGGGAACATTGGCGGCGGGATTGACCATTGTTACACAGTTGACATGCACGAAAACAGAGAAATAAACGCTTTGTTCCACCTGTTGGATGATCCGGATCAGGAGGTTTTTGATACCGTGGCCAGCAAGATTTTGCTGTATGGTAAGGAAATCATCCCGAACCTGGAGAATTTGTGGGAGAATACCATCGACGAGTCAATTCAGGAGCGTATAGAGCTGCTCATTCATCGTGTGCACTACCAGGATTTGCAGGCAGCCCTGCGAACCTGGAGCCTGTCCGAACAACAAGACCTGCTCGAAGGAGCCATACTTACCGCCCGTTATCAATTTCCTGACCTGGCACGTACCCAGATCACCACGGAAATTGAGCGTATCAAGCGTAACATCTGGCTGGAACTCAATAACTACCTGACCCCGCTGGAGCAGATAAATGTGCTGAACAGCATGATTTATAACTACTTTGGCCTGAAGGGAGAAGAGATTTCCTATCAGCGCAGGAACCAGTTTTTCCTGAACCAGGTGATAGAATCCAAGAAAGGCAATCCGTTTACCAATGGTATCATCTATCAGGCGCTTTGCAGCATGCTGGATTTACCGGTGTATGCGGTAAACATACCGCGTCAGTTTATACTGGCGTATTTCGATTCTTTTGTGGATTTTTCGGTGCCGGTGGAGCCGGACGATTACCGCATCTTATTTTACATTGACCCCCTGCAAGGGCAGATTTACACCCAGCAGGATGTGGATACCTACCTGAAGCGCGTTTCAGTGCCGTCAGTACCTTCTTATTTTAAACCACAGTCAAACAAGCGCATTATTCAGCTATTGCTGGAGGAGTTGGCCAAATGCTTCCGGGAGGATAAAGACCAGTACCGGCAGGATGAGCTGATGAATCTGGGTAGTATACTGGAGGAATAAATTTGATCCCCGCCAATGGCGGGGATTTTTTTTGCCCTATGGTTGGCCGGGATTGAAGTAATAATAATAGAAAAAGATTTTTCGTTATATCTCCCTATGAAATACATTTCATTATCCCTGTTAGCGATAGGGCTGTTTGCCTGTGAAGTGCCATCAGCAGCGTATTTACCACCGTTGCATACACACATCAACGAAATCCACCTGAAAGACACCTGTTTAGGCACCTTGCAAATGGCCATACCGGACCGGTATGATACTTCATTTACATGGAAGCACCATTCCGACTGTCATACCTGTGGTAATGAAAAATTAAGATATCAACGTAAGGCTCAGCCGATTGATAAGGAATCCGGGTTTTTCTACCGTCATGTACAAGCAGATTCAGTGGATAATATTACAGTGGCTTATTCGTCCATTTCAAAGTACGACCACCTGCAAAAACAAGATAACGCTACCATTGCACGAGCTTTCAGAGAATGGTTGGCAATGGAAAACTCACACTGGAAAGAAATGGGTATAAAAACGCCCAGGGACACCTTGATGAACATTGATCACAGGTGTATTCCAGTAGTAATCTATGCTCCGAAAGAAAAGGAAGGAATTCTGTGTAATAAGGCAGAAGCTTATGTGAATATGAGAGGTTACCCTGTCATCATTACCTACCTTTTGAAGGCAAAAGCATCAGATACCCTATGTAAGCATTTTACGGAAAGAACGCTGGAATTAATCAATTCCATCAAGCTGCCAGATTAGACAAGACCGAAGGTCCCGTCTAATCCGGCGGAAATACTACCAATTAAAAAGCCCACCGCATAAGCGATGGGCTTCTTAATTTCTTGCAAGAATATTATCGAAATGATAATCTCTTAGTGTGCAGCAGGAGCTGGAGCTGGAGCCGCAGCAGCGCTATCAGCAACTGGAGCAGCAGCAGAATCAACAGTAGCAGCAGAATCAGCAGGAGCTGGTTCAGTTACTGGAGCAGCAGCCATAGTGTCAACTGCAGTTGCAGTAGAATCAGTAGCTTCAGATTTACCACCGTTACAAGCTACAAAGAACATACCTGCAGCGATTGCGAATACGAATAATTTTTTCATTTGTGTGTTGTTTATAGTTTTTTAAAACCGGCGCAAAGGTATTCAATAAATTCAAATTACAAAATATTTATACCTGCAACTGGTTAAATTATTTCTTACGGAAGAAGATTTTCAGCGGCACGCCACGGAAGTCAAAGTTAGTACGGATCTGGTTTTCCAGGTAATTCCTGTACGGTGTTTTCACATCATCAGGGAGGTTACAGAAAAATGCAAATGCCGGTGTATGCGTTGGCAGCTGGGTAACGTATTTGATCTTGATAGGAATACCACGAACTACAGGCGGGTGATAGGCTTCGATGGCCTTGAGCATCACGTCGTTGAGTTTCGAAGTCTGGATCTTGCGAAGGCGGTTATCGTATACGTCCAATGCCACTTCAATGGCTTTGAAAATACGCTGTTTTTCCGTTACGCTGGTGAATACGATAGGTACGTCAGAAAACGGTGCCAGCCTGTTTTTCAGCTCCTTTTCGTAGTCGCGGGCGGTGTTGGTAGCTTTTTCCACCAGGTCCCATTTGTTTACCAGCACTACTACGCCTTTACCTTTTCTGGCGGCGAGACTGAAGATATTCAGGTCCTGTGCGGTGATACCTTTTTCGGCATCGAGCAGCAGCATAACCACATCAGCTTCGTCCAGCGCTTTGATGGCGCGGATAACGGAGTAGAATTCCAGGTCTTCCTGCACTTTGGTTTTACGGCGGATACCCGCAGTATCAATGAGCATGAATTCCTTCTGGAACATATTATAGTGGGTGTGGATGGTATCGCGGGTGGTACCTGCGATATCAGAAACGATATTACGTTCTTCACCTACCAATGCATTGAGCAGGGAGGATTTACCTACGTTTGGCTGCCCGATGATGGCGATTTTAGGGATGTTGGTTTCCATGGAAGCCTCACCCATATCGTCGGTGATGTTGGTCACCACGTCATCGAGGAGTTCGCCGGTACCGCTACCGGACATAGAAGAAAGGAAGTAGATATTATCAAATCCGAGGCTGTAGAATTCGGTAGCTTCGAGTGCGCGCTGTTGGTTATCCACTTTGTTTACCACGAGGTAAACTGGTTTGGAGCTGCGGCGCAGCAGGTCGGCTACTTCTGAGTCGAGGTCGGTGATACCGGTAGTCACATCGCACATGAAGATGAGGAGGTTAGCTTCCTGCATCGCTATTTTTACCTGCTTACGGATTTCGCGTTCGAATACATCATCGCTGCCGGCTACGAATCCGCCGGTATCGATTACGTTGAAAGTTTTACCGTTCCAGTCGGCGATGCCGTACTGGCGATCACGGGTAACGCCGCTCTGGTCATCTACGATGGCCTTGCGTTGTTCCAGTAAACGGTTAAATAATGTTGATTTACCCACGTTCGGGCGCCCTACAATAGCAATTGTAAATCCTGCCATTTCTCTGTTTTATTAATTTGATTGTCGTAATCACCTGTCGCAGCGGGGCTGTGCAGGAATTTATTAATTAGTACCCGTATTCTTTCAGGAAGGTATCATTATCACGCCATTTGCCTCTTACTTTCACAAACAGTTCGAGGAAAACCTTGCGTTCGATAAATGCCTCTATATCTTGACGGGCTCTTGTTCCCACTTCACGGATGGACTTACCTTTTTCTCCAAGGATGATCGCTTTCTGTGATTCGCGGGTTACAATTATTTCGGCAGTAATTTTTGTCAGCGTATCCTTTTCCTGGAACTGCGTAACGATTACTGTTGTATGATAAGGAATCTCTTCTTCGAAGAGCTGGAAGATTTTTTCACGGATCATTTCAGCCACAAAAAAGCGTGTAGACTTATCCGTTAGTGTATCATCCGGGTAGAATGCGTTGGCTTCCGGGATCAGTTTTACGATCTCTTCCAGCAGTACTTTTACATTTTTTTGCTGGCGGGCGGAGATAGGTACTACTACTTTTGCTTTTCCCCACTCCTGGCATTTAGCAACGAGGGCATCCACTTCCTCTTTGGTGAGGTTATCCATTTTGTTGATGATAAGGATGCTGGGTACTTTCAATTTAAGTGAGCTGAAGAGTTCCAGGTTTTCTTCCAGGTTATCTTTAGCGTCCATGATGAGCAGGGCTACGTCCGCATCTTCGAGGGCGGATTTCACAGCTGACATCATTTTTTCATGGAGTTTGTACTTAGGGTCGATGATACCGGGGGTATCGGAAAATACGATCTGGTAGCCTGGTTCTGTGAGCACACCCGTGATGCGGTGGCGGGTGGTTTGCACTTTAGGAGAGATAATAGCCAGTTTTTCGCCCATGATGGCGTTTAACAATGTACTCTTTCCCGCATTGGGCTTCCCGAAAATATTTACAAAACCTGCTTTGTGCATCTTATCCCTATTAAAAATTGAAATCTTCTTTTACTAAACACCAAACTTAGGCAGAGGGTTGTCCGGTGGCGCTTCCGCAAATAAAAAAAGCCGAATTTCTTCGGCTCTTTTACTAATATTTTGTAGCGAGGAGCGGATTCGAACCACTGACCTTCGGGTTATGAGCCCGACGAGCTACCTCTGCTCTACCTCGCAATGAGGGTGCAAAGATAGGAGTATTTACATAAACGCCAAATATTTTTAGAGAAAATCTAAGAATTAAATCATAATTATTTGATTTTCAATTATATGCATTTTATTTTTATGCAAAACCTTCGGTTTTGCCGGGGGGGTCCGCGCTTCGCGCGGCGGTGAGGTTGGGAGATGTGGTGTCAGCAGCCGGACATTCACGCGGACAATGACCGGGCAATTTATGGTGTAGATTGACCGGCATGGTTATGAAGATGGTGATCGTCCCGGGGATTGCGGATATTGGCCACCATGGTCATGCGGATAGCTATCGACGTCGTAATACCGATCCTCACGGGTTGATGTTCATCGCGGTAGAGGCGCAATGCTTGCGCCTCCTCGCCTGAATCATGCCCGAACACCTCCACATACATGAAAAAAGTCACGCCGGATGGCGTGACTTCTATAGGAATGCACATAATTCAGTTTCAGAAGGGCAGCGGGATTTTCAGCTGAGGCCACTTTTAAAATGGCAGGTCGTCTGCGGGCGTTTCCTGCTCAGGTACCGTTTCTCCTACAGGAGGAGCCACTGCAACGGCAGCTTTTCTTTTGTCGTCGTCTTTACGGCTGAGCAGCTGGAGTGAAAACACTTTCAGGCGAAGGATATTTGACAATACGCCTGAATTAGTGCTTACATACGAATCCGCTTTGGGAGCGCCTTCGATATGCACGAGCGTTCCCTGCAGCAGATAAGGAGCCAGCTGTGGTTTATCCCACATACTGCAATCCACCCAGGTAGTACGCTCATTGAGCACTCCTGCCTTGTCACGGAATTTTTCGTTTACCGCTACCGTAAAGCTAAGAACTGAACCACCGTTAACCTCTCGGAGTACGGCATCCCGGCCTAAATGGCCGATTAACTGCAACTTAATCATCTCAATAAAATTTAATGGTTAAAAAAAATTGATGATGATTGAGAGAAGTCATTGAAAATACCGAAAATCCCCTAGCCCAAAAAATAATTTATTTATTTCAGGTGTCCGTTACTACCTTTGTACCGGAAACGGCCTATACGCCGCTTTCACATGGGGTGCCTTACTTTCAGGCTGAGATCACACCCACAGAACCTGGACCAGGTAATGCTGGTTAGGAAAGCTAAAATACTTAACAGATATTCTAACATGAAACAGTTACTGTTGTGGGTACTGCTGCTTACAGCTGCTACCGTACAAGCACAATCCGTCGTTACCGGCACTGTTACCAACAAAGCCAACGGCCAACCTATGGAAGGCGTATCCGTATCCGTGAACCAGCAAGGCGCACTGACGGACCGCAAAGGACACTTTAGTATTCCTCTTAAAAAAAGCGGCGCCTACACGCTTAATGCCAGCTTCCTCGGATTTAAACCATACACTGCCGCCATCAATGCCAATGGTCAGCTCCGCGCAGATATCGCCCTGGAGGAAACAGGTCTCTTTGTAAAACCTGTGGAGATCAGTAGTCTCCGCGCCGGAAAAAACTCTCCGTTTGTCAATAGCACCATGAATGCGGAAGAAATTAAAAAAGCGAACCTGGGACAGGACCTGCCATTTATTCTCAATCAGCAACCTGGTGTGGTGTCCAGCTCTGATGCAGGTACCGGTATCGGCTACACGGGCATGCGCGTACGCGGCTCCGACATCACCCGTATCAATGTTACTGTGAATGGCATTCCCGTTAACGACGCGGAATCGCAAGGGACTTTCTTTGTGAACATGCCCGACTTCGCCAGCTCTGTCAGCAGTATTGAACTACAACGCGGCGTAGGTACCAGCACCAATGGTGCCGGTGCATTTGGTGCTACCCTCAACCTCAGCACCAACGAGTTCAGAGAAAAAGCATATGGCGAAATCAACAGCAGCTTCGGTTCTTTCAACAGCTGGAAAAACACGGTGCGCGCAGGTTCCGGCCTCATCGGCGATCACTTTACCATCGATGCACGCCTGTCTAAAATCACTTCTGATGGCTATATAGACCGCGCTACATCTGACCTGAAATCATTCTATACTTCCGCTGCCTATATCAGCAAAAAAACGGCTATCCGACTCAACATCTTCTCTGGTAAGGAACGCACTTACCAGGCCTGGAACGGCGTTCCCGAAGCACTGCTGAAAACAGACCGTACCTACAACTCAGCAGGTACCGAAAAACCAGGCACACCGTACGATAACGAAACCGACAACTACCAACAGGACCATTACCAGTTGTTTTATAACCAGGAAATCAAATCAAACCTGAACTTCAATGTGGCGGCCCACCTTACCCGCGGCCGCGGCTACTATGAACAATACAAAGCAAATCAGGACTTCCCTAAATATGGCCTGAAACCACCAGTAATCAACGGCGACAGCGTATATACCACCGACCTGGTGCGTCAACTGTGGCTGGACAACTATTTCTACGGTGGCGTATTTTCCGTAAACCGTACCGGTAAGAAATTCAACTGGAGCCTTGGTGGCGGCTGGAACCGCTATGAAGGGCAACATATTGACAAAGTAATATGGGCATACGTGGGAATTGATAAAGACTATGAATACCACCGCTTCCCTGCGGATAAGAATGATTTCAACATTTACTGGAAAGGACAATATAACATCACTGATGCCTTCCAGTTTTTTGTTGACCTGCAATACCGCAACGTACAATACAACATGTACGGCTTCGATGATGATGCCAACTATAAGCCACAACTGAAGTATAACTTCTTCAATCCAAAAGCTGGCATCAACTACTTCCTCAATCCTAACAGCAGGCTGTTTGCCAGCATTGCCGTTGCACATAAAGAGCCTAACCGCACCGACTTCGAATCCAACATAGGTGCTAAAGAGCCTCAACCCGAGGAACTACGCGACATTGAAGCAGGTTACAGCTGGCACAACAGCAATGTAAACATCCAGGCGAATGTGTACTATATGGATTATAAAAACCAGTTGGTACAAACCGGTCAGCTGAATGATGTAGGTGCTTACATCCGCACTAATATTCCTAAAAGCTACCGTATGGGCGTAGAATTAACGGCAACGGCTAAACTGAGCAATGTATTTACCATTGCAGCTGATGCCGCCCTCTCCGACAACAAAGTGAAAAACTTTAATGGTGTGTATTACGACGGTGACTATGCCCCCCATACGGTGGAATTTGGCACCACGCCCATTTCCTTCTCCCCTAACTTTGTGGGCGGTTATACGCTCTCTGCAAAACCGGTTAAAAACCTTAACATAGATCTGCTGGGTAAATATGTAAGCAGGCAGTTCCTGGATAACACCGGCGATAAAAATGCTAGTTTAAAAGCTTACTATGTGAGCGACCTGCGATTGGGCTATACTATTCCACAGTCGCTGTTCCGTGAATTGGGCGTACAGCTCCTCCTCAATAACATCTTCAATAAAATGTATGAGCCGAATGGCAGTACATATGGGACATATGTAGATGGAAAAGTGGTACCGGATAATTATTATTATCCAATGGCTGGGTTTAACTTTTTTGTGGGGGTGAATGTAGGGTTCTAATGATAACTCCTCTGCACAGAACCTATGATAGAATTTTTGGTGCGAATAGCGACAAATTATCTCTACTCGTCATAAACGCATAAAAAGATGTAATAACAACTCCTTGTTGTCATTACATCTTTTTATGACCAACACTTACATCAATATTGTAAAGACAAACAGGCCAATTATAATCAGTATATTCAACACCAATACATTGACAGACTTATACCTTTTAAGTTTTGAATTGGCAACCACAATGACACCTATCTGGAATAAGCTAAAACAAAAACTAACCCATACTGCTTGTTTGGATGCATACTCACCCTCTCCGAACAACCCGAATACTACCATTACAGCCATAAACAAGAGTATGTAAAACAGCAGTATGTTTCCCAAGGTGTATAATAGACTTACAAATAAATTTTTCATTGAATTATATTACTAATTTCTAACTCAACGGTAACACCATAAATTTATCGGGCGAAGTGCAACTATACAGTAAGCATACCAGGTACGAGAGCAACCAAGAGGCAATGGATTTCATCTGTCATAGGAAATCTTACCAAAAATAGTAAAATCAACTCAACACTGTGTTGGCCCTGCCGATACTGCAGGACTAAACAGGGAGGTCATTTTCTGCCAATCTTCCGCTGAAACCGCCTTACGTCGTAGGTTTGCGACATGCTTACCATCTACCAGGAGCCTGATCACATTGTTTCCTCTTCTGGCACTTACCTTATCAAGTGAAACGCTGATTGGTAGCTTTTTGTAGATAGACATGTTCACGAAAGACAGGCTTAGTTCCTGTTCCTGTACCCCCATAGTGAGCACCTCGTTCAGGTTCATACGTAATAACAAAAATGAGGAGAGGCCTAAAATCATGGAAACCAGGGCCATTTTTGAGGAAAAATCAAGCTCCAGTAAAAACAATCCCACAGCCAATACTGCAAAGAAAATCAAGGCTCTGATAGCAACCGCCTCCATGTAAACAGGCTTAAACTTAAAATACATCGTTATTTAAATTTGTCAGTTATCAATATATCGTGGAACGAAATTGTATACTAATTTGGTCGAAACAGTCTGCTGTATTTATTCTCCGAATCTATCGGCTCTCATAAGTCCTTCTCTGACGGGTAAATTCAATAGTGGAATATACAATTTTTTTCACAAGAGAATCAATTTTACCACTTAAATTGGCCGGTTACTGTGGGAAGGAAGCAGCAGGAAGTTTGCGCAACCATGATAAAAAGACCAATAAAAATAATTTATCGGACTGCTGATTTTAATACTTTTGCCGAACACTGTGTCAATTTTAATTACCCGTATACTTATGATTTTTAGAAATGTAACCCGCAACATTATTGTTGCAATCGTACTGGTGTTAACCAACTACATGACTGCTGGAGCGCAAACAGTGGGAAGCTTCCGGGTGGAAGGAGATTTTGATAAGTTTTATCCGGTACAGTTTAATGACTGCAATTGGTGGGGAAATGTGGCTACCGTACTTGAAATTGGCCGGTCAAATGTGCATCAGGATAATCCTCAAAACGGGCCGGGCTGGCAGGGAAGCATGATTTCCAGGTTTAGGTATCATGTTACCGCATGGGGAAATGGTTCACATTTTATTGATGCCGAAATTAATCAGGAAGGATATAGTAGTACCAAGCCATTTATTGCAGGCTGGGAGGATGTTTCCGGTTATGGCCCTAACAATTCCATCATCATATGGCTAAGGGGAAACAGTACTTACTTTTACAGAGCTTCCTGTGAAGTAAATCCTCAAAGCTTTGACGGCATTCAAAATCCACTTCCTTATGTTATTGCAGGTGATAACGTTGGTACGCTCACCTACAAAACAGCAAAAGAACCTTACGTCCAATCGTCTGGTATCACTAACAGCCGTCCTTTCAGTATCGTTAATGCAGCACCAAGTCTTATGACAGGCCCATTAAGCATCGGCACCATGGACAATAAAGGGTACATGCTTGCCGTTAACGGAAATGCCATTTTCGCAAAAGTAACGGTAAAAAACCCTGCAAACTGGCCGGATTATGTATTTGCCAGCGATTACTCACTTCCATCATTACAGGAACTGGATAATTTTATCCAGGAGCACAAACATCTCCCCGGAACACCAACAGCAGCGGAGATTAAGGCCAACGGCCAGGATATAGCGGATATCCAGGTTATCCAGCAACAGAAAATTGAGGAGTTGACCCTATATCTGATTAAATTAAGCAAGGAATTGGAAGAGCAAAGGGAAAGGATAAAAGCGCTGGAGAAACAGGTGCATCAATAACAAAATAAAAAATGTATCCGGCACCTGCCTGAAGCATTAAATATTCCGGCGGTCTTGTTTACATTTGCGCCTCATCCAATACCTACCCTGCCATAAACAACCAATTAATGCGACCCGTATACCTGATTATAACCATTTTACTAGGCTGTGCAAGCATTGTATCTGCACAGGATAGCCTGCTACAAAAATCGAAGGAAATACCACAAAAGTACTACTCCGCTGTGCAGCACAAAGCAGATGCCCTCAATAAACAGCTCACCGCCCGTACGGAGAAAGCCCTCAGCCGGTTATCGAAATACGAAGAGAAGATGAAAAAGAAAATGATGAAGGTGGATTCTTCTCAGGCAAAGGCCTTGTTCGAGAATAGCCAACAAAAATTCGCTTCTCTGAAGGATAAGCTGAAAGCCAAAACCGATAAGATACCAGGTAAAAATCTCCTGAGTAATACTCCCGGGGTGGATAGTTTATTTAACACGCTCAGCTTTCTGAAGCAGGGCAATGATAAGATCCCTCAGCTAACCAACAGTCTGAAATCCGTTACTGCTTTACAGGACAAGCTCGCCATTCTCAATGAGGCAAAAGCGTTTATACAGCAGCGTAAGCAGTTGCTGAATGCGCAGTTAGGGAAAATTCCTGCGCTGGCCGGCAATTTAAAAGGCATTAATAAGGAAGCTTATTACTATGCTCAACAAGTGAAAGAGTTAAAGGAGACTTTTAGTGATAAAAAGAAGATAGAGAAAAAGGCTTTGGAGATTGCTCAGAAAATCCCTGCCTATAACGATTTCATGGCCAAACATAGCTACCTGGGAAGTCTGTTAGGCAATAATCTGGGCGGTGGAGGTGCCACCCCTAACCTGGAAGGGTTACAAACCCGTGCACAGGTAGAGCAGCTGATCCAGCAGCGACTGGGAAGCGGCCCCAATGCCTCACAGGCGGTGAGTCAGTCGATGGCTGAAGCCCGTGCCAAAATGAATGAACTGAAAAGCAAATTCCCTGACCTGGATAATGCCGGTGAAATGCCCAACTTCAAGCCAAATGAAATGAAGTCCAAACGCTTTCTGCAAAGGCTGGAATATGGTGGCAATATTCAGTTTGCCCGTAACACCAGCTTCTACCCAACTACCAGCGATATTGCCGGGCAAATTGCCTATAAGTTTCATAAAAACGGGGTTGCAGGTGTGGGTATGGCTTATAAACTTGGTTTAGGCCAGGGATTTAACAAGATAGCCATTTCCAGTGAGGGCTTAGGGCTCCGCTCCTTTGTGGACTGGAAGCTGAAAAATACTTTTTTCCTGAATGGCGGTTACGAGCAAAACTATCAGCCGGTGCATATCAATGCGGTGCCTAATGCGGAGATGTGGACTTCCAGCGCATTACTGGGGATCAAGAAGAAATACAAGGTTAGTGCGAAGATGAAGGGAGATGTGTCGTTATTATTTGACTTTCTTTATAGCAGCCATGTACCGAGGACGGACCCGATTAAGTTGCGGATGGGGTATAATTTCTAGCGATCATTCTTACTATAATAACTGACCTGTCTTAAGAATTGAGTATTCTTAAAACAGGCATTCACTATTACTTATGAAAAAATTAATTTTCCTGTTGCCAACTTTATTACTGGCATATTTTGCGCAAGGTCAAAATACCTTTGAAAATAGTAATGCTGAAGGAAACGTGGGCATTGGCACATTGTCGCCAAGTGCGTATGGCCATGGTGGAAATAACCGGATATTGGAGATAAAGAATGCCAACAGTATCCCAAACAGCCAATCGCATTTAATGCTAAGTACCGGATTTACCGGCCCTATCACCAATTCCACGTCTATTGGTAGTCTGTCATGGGTGGCACCTGGTGCTGCCAGTTATAAGATCATGGGTTACATTGGAGGTATACTCACTGCAGATGTCAACAACAGCGCTATAGGAAACATTGCGATAGCTACTGCCAATGGTGGCGTACCACAGATACGTATGACAATTGCGGCCAATGGAAACGTGGGTGTTGGTACATTTGAACCGGTTCGTTTATTTACGGTATCGGCTCCGACCCCGGAATTCGTTTTACAGGATATCGGCCGGCCGGTAGATCAAAAAAATTACCGGATCTATACCCATGATAACGTTACCGTTTTTGGAACACTTAACGATGCGGGCACCAGTGGCAAAGACGACATGGTTATTGATCAACTTAGTGGTAACGTTACAATAGGTGGCAAACAAGCCAGCAGCTATACCCACGGTGGTAATAACAGGGTTATGGAAATCTGGAATCATAACACAGCGAACAACAGCCAGGCTCACCTGATGCTCAGCAGCGGCGCAACTGGAGCCAGCAGCAGTATAGGTACTATTTCATGGGCGCTTACCAATTCCAACAATAATCAATTAGGCGCCTACATCGGATCCAGAACTACGTCTGTATCCTCAACAGCCCCTTATACCCTTTTAACCTTCGCAACGGCTAACGGTGGGCTGCCTACAGAAAAAATGACAATTATGCCTGATGGGAATGTAGGTATCGGAACTGCTGAACCTGGAGATAACAAGCTGGCGGTTTCGGGTACCATTGCAGCAAAGCGGGTAAAGGTCACAGCCTCCGGTTGGGCTGATTATGTATTTGCCCCTGGTTATGAGCTGCCAACATTTGCTGGCTTAGAGCAGTTCATAGCATCCAATGGTCATTTGCCTGGCATTCCCTCGGCAGCAAGTTTAGAGAAAGAAGGATTGGACATAGGCGACATGCAAAAAAGGCAAATGGAAAAAATTGAGGAACTGGCTTTACTGCTGATTCAACTGAATAAGCAGGTGGAGAAACTGGAAGAAAAAGTAACACAACAGCAGGCGGTGATTGAACAACAGCAACAAATAATTTCTAAGAATGGGAAATAAGAAAATCTATCTACTGGGTTTGGTGATCGGGATACTTTTTTGTGCGGACAAAATTGCTGCACAAAGTACTGTCATAAGACATACTGTTAATGCAAATAATCACACTTTTTCCTGGATTAAGTTGGGAACAATCGGATTACCACAGGAAGGCACTTCGGCAGTTATCCGGTTCTTCGGAGGAAGTGGCTATAATGGATTAAAAGAACAAATGGCAGCCGCCGAGATTCATATCCGCACCAGCAATAGTAATGTAAATTCGGAAGGGTTTGCTTTTTCAGCATATGCTTTCCGCACCGGCTGGCTGGCCCCCATGGAGAAGGTGAAGATATTGCCGAATGCGCCAGGAGGTGCTGCCACGGCCTATGATATTTACTTGTACTACGGTCCGTATATCGGCTTTTCTATGTATGAAGTAGTATCTGTTGGAGGGCAATGGACGGGTTTAGAACAAACCAGCACGGATCCAGGAACGGCCGCTTATGACGTTCCTTTTCAATACAGTGTATTCAATGACGTTAACCTTGGAAATGCTTTATATGTAAATTATTCCAACGGTAACGTGGGTATTGGCACTGCTGCAGGTACATCTTCCAAATTATCTGTTAAGGGAGAGATAAAAGCCACCAAAGTAAGAGTAACTACCAGTGACTGGCCGGATTACGTGTTTGCCAAAGACTTCCAGCTACGGTCAATTTCAGACCTGGCCGGCTATATTGCTGCTAATCAGCATCTGCCGGAAATGCCCGCTGCTGAAAAGGTAGAAAAAGAAGGAATTGATGTGGGAGAGATGAATAAGTTATTGCTGAAGAAAATAGAAGAGATGAGTTTGTATATTATTCAGCTGGATAAGCGGGTGAAGGAGTTGGAAGCGGAGAAGAAGTAAAAGCAACAGTAGCAGTAATGACTGCTACTGTTGCTTTTAGGGAGATGTTATCTGCCCTTATTAAGAGATATTTTTATTTTTTCCAATTCCTGCCTCAGGCTTACATTCTCTTCCCTGATGGCTCCGATTTCCTTTTGCTGTTGCAGGAGGTACAAAGTGAGTTCCTCTACTTTTTTCAGCAAGGTAGCATTCAGCTCCAGTACATCAACATCCGCATTTTTCATATCAGTTGCAGAAGGCACTCCTGGCAAATGTTTATTGATCTTGATAAAGGCTTCCAGCTGTTGCAAGGTTGGCAACTCATAACCCGTTTCAAATACGTAATCAGGCCAGTTGCCGGCTGCTTTTACTTTAATTTTTTCCGCCAGGATAGCACCAGCCACCGCTAATTTATATCCAGCTACCGGCTGTGTACCGATGGACATCTCCGCATTCGCGCCAATAGTCAGAATACTGGCCCCAACACTATTCATAACCTGAAACGGCTTATTGCCATACCCCTGAATGTAGGTTGTACCACCTGCTGCAAAATAATAACGTTGATTTCTATTTGCATCCAGGTTCCAAAGGTCTACGTTTGCGGTGGCGATTTTATTCCAGGTAGACCAGCTTTTGTCATCTACCTTATTACGGTATTTCAGATCTCCCCAAAAGAAGGCCTCCAACTGAAGGCTGCCGGTGGATGTACCAGGCATGTTGAATATGAACATGCTGGAAGTGTGTAACCCCGTATAGCCTATACCGTATACGCCATTGGAAGACAAGTTATCCCGTTGGCTGCTGTCGAAGTAGCCACGGTTGATAAAGGTGGTAGGATCAGTTTGTGCTTTAGCAGTGATACTTAATATTAAGCCCACAATAAGGCAAGTAATAATTTTTTGTGTTACTTGGAGCATAGGTAAAAAATTAAAAGCATAGTGGAAAATGGCAGACCGAAATGCCTGCCATTTTCACTTAAATATATCAGGACGTTTAAATTGCTAACGCTATGTTTCTATTTTCCTGGGCGCATCTTCTCATATGTTTCATTGGGTACACCGTTGATATAATCACACAGGCGCCCTTCCACGTGATGTGCGTCCCAAACAGCTGCGGTCTCTAGCGTAAGACAATCTTCAAGGCTGGCAGGACTGATTTCTCCGGTTATAGGATTATATAATTTATATCTTTCACCTAAATCATCATAAATGAATTTCATTGGTAGTACATCAAAAAAAGGCTCCAATTCCTTTTTCCCAATTTTGATCCATCTCCCGGATGTAATAATATCATTATAAACTGCCAGAATAAACAATATTGGTGCGTTACAGATTACATCTATATTCGTCTCTTCTATGTCAGTAAAATAATTGTAAAATGCATAATTTGCTTTTCCCAAGATTCTTCCATATGCAATTTTACCACATGGTAATTGTATTTTCAAAACAGCACCGGCTGTTATTCTTTGTTTTGCCATAATTATTAAGTTTTGGGCTTACCAAATTCTTTATTTGCAGCATCTATGTACTTATCTTTATTAGGATTCTTAGGAGAGATACCATTTATCGCATTGCCTGATGTCCCACCTTCGCTTTGAGCACCACCGCGGGCCTCAATATTCTGTTGCTCACGTCCTCTGATTGCATTTTTATTATCCGAGGATTCATCCAATTTCGCAGGACCGTAACCTTCCTTACTCATATGGTGATTTTGATCCCTTTTGGCTACATTTTCCTCAGGTGTTCCTTTTCCACTTGTTCTGCCTGTGTATATTTTTCCATCCGGCCTTTCCTTCTTGTAAGTCTGATGCGTTATCTTACCTTTGGCCGGCTGCGTAGTTTTTGCCGGTGTCTTGCCAGGAGCTTTCGCGGCAGGTGCTTTCGCAGCAGGTCCTTTCGCAGCAGGAGCTTTTGGTGCAGGTGCTTTTGCTCCATTAGTACCTCCCGCCTGCCTGATAGAAGACTGTGGCAATGCTGAATACGGACCAAACGGACTACCTGGCACATAATTAACGCCACCAAGGTCGAAGTCGAAATCGACATCCTTAACCTTGTCTATAGCCTTTGAGGCCACCATTGTAAGTCCGGCCGCGGCACCCAGCGTAATAACCGCATCGGCTATAACTGGGATCAATGGAATTAATACGGGTAATATTTTACCATCCGGATCATTAAACCTCGCTGGGTTGTTCAGTGCAAAATGGTAAGGCGTTACATCTTCCTGATTCATTTCCAGCAGTGGATCTATCTGAATAAATCTACCCAACTGCGGATCATAAGTCCTGGCATTGAAATCATATAACTCTAAACCGGAACCATCACTGAATTCATTAGATTGTAGTTCATTACCATTATACTTCCTCCTGTTAATCGGATATTGGTCGCCCATTAATGCACTGGAGCTAAGTCCTGCCATTGTCAGACCAAACGGATAATAGTGGGTTTCTTCAATTACCCTTCCACTGGACTGTGTAACGGAAAGGTTATCAAAATAGACATCCTGTGCACTCTCATTGCTGGTATAAACATACAAAAATCCGCTCTTTTCAATGGTGGCAATATTTGCCGCCAATGTCTGGATTTCATCGGCAGTAGCTGCTACCTGTTTAACGCCACTGTTGGACTCGACCAGTTTGAACTGGTCATCAAACAATACATAATTGAGATAAGCATGCGGCCGATTGGATTGATCAGGATCCGTCCCTTTCTCCCTTAAACGCTGGTAGTCATTGTTATAAAAGTTACTGTTTATTGGACCGTTGCTATTGACTGTAGCGCCATGTAAATTCTGACTGCCTGTTGCTTTACCATTCAATGATAACAACAAGTCGGCCAACATGTTTTCCGGAGTAGCATCCTTTCCTTCCTTAGGACCACTAGATTTATAAAATGCCTGTGCGCCAATTTTGACAGTATCTCCTGCCATCACTCTTAGTACCAGCGATGGTCCAATCTTTTTACCGGTTCCACCGGCATTGAGTTTCGAAACAAATTTATTTGCAACAGCATTATCCGGATACCCAACTGGTCGGGCTACCCTGGTTTCTGGCAGATTACTAAATAACGCCTCTTCTGTACCGGCAGTAGCTGTTTCCATAGAAGCCATATACACCGCCGTGGCCGGCTCCTCTGTAACAACCAGTCGTGTATTATCTAAGTGGTCTTTTACAAAATAGTCATACACATATTTTATCGCCTGACCGGTATTACGCACTAATCTTATACGCCCTTCCGGATGACCGATAAATTTCAGCACATCATTTTCCAGCACACTGCTGCCAAGGTAATCAGTAGTTGAAATTTTATTATTGTTTTCAGCAACTGTTTTACGCAGTTTCTCTCCGGCAGCATTATATTGATACCTGATAATTCCTTTGCCATTTACCTTTATCTCTTCCGGTAAATTCAGGTAATTATATATGATGGTGTCTATTTTCCTGTTCAGGTCTTTTGACAGATTACCATTCACATCATAGCTGTAATCATTTCCTACTTTATTTCCATCCTTGAAGTCGCCCAGTTTGCTAAGTGTTCCTGCTGCATCAGTCACTGCAACAATTTTATTACTGTTGTCAAAGTACGTATAGGTAAGATTATCTATATCCACGGGCTGCCCCATATCCACCCCACGCTGCCTCATTGTTTTGATATTACCGTTGGCATCGTAAGTGATACCGGAAAAAGTAAAATCCATGGCAGTGGCCGACCACTCTCCTCCTCCAAATGGCCGCGTCAAATAATTGCCCATGGCAATTCGGCCTGGCCTGTCGTAACTAAAGCCATAGGAATGGATATCGGCATTGTTCCAACCTCTCCATTTTACCCCTGCGATATTACCATTATACTGAGGTACTGAAAAGTTCTGGTCATAGCTGATCTCCATGCCAAAATGGGCGGCTGAATTGCCAGCCAGATATTCCTTGCCTATTGACTTTAACCAACCTTGCAAATTATACTCATATGTGATTGGTTCAACGGGTACCCCAGTTTCATTAACACCCAGATTTTTAGCGGTCAGCTGTCCTAATTCATCATAATCCATTGCTACTACCGTACGCAAAGTAGTCTCATCATCATTAAGCTTCTTGCTGATGTTTAATAGCCGGCCCCCATGGTCATAAGTGTTAATGGTCAGGATCGTTTGTTCTAGTGCGGCAGGATCTACCGTATTCGTTTGCCGTTCGAACGTACTTAACACTTTTCCACTGAAGTCATATAACGTTGTAACACTATTTGTGCCGCCCAGATTGTTGTCGGATATTGTCTGAATGGTTTTTCCATCCTCATCATAATAAATGGTAGTGGTAAGCCATGTATTGGTACCTAGTACACGGGTTTTAGTACCCGTTGATTTTCCTTTGGTGAGGTCGCTCTTAACAATACTTTCTTTATACGGATTGATACCCGGTTGTGGTTTTCCGGCATCGTTAATATTGAACGGTTTTACACCCGCAAAACTATAAATATCGTAAAAAGTGAATGTGAGTGGGGTAAGCTGTACCCCCAGTATTGCAGGAAGTGGATTTGAAATGGTTAGGTTAATATTCTCTGCTCCTTGTGTTTCAATCAGAAAGGTTGCATCCTGATTATCTCTGGTTTCGAATCCGGATGTTAATTGTATTGAGTTGGATGCTATATAAACGTTTCTATCATTGATAGCTGTAACCAGGTCACCTACCGGTGGTATATTATACTGCAAGGTACCAGTCGAACCGATTACAGCATCCATTTGTTGCTGCAGTTCCTCCCTATTTGCGCTACTATTATAGAGCGCTGTTTCAACTGGCCTGTCTAAGGCATCATAAAAGGTCACATGCCACTGTTGTTGTTGCTTCAGTAAGCCATCACGTCTGAATACTTCCCGGTCTCTGGTATCATAAACAAATTCAGTAACAGCGGCGCCTGGGACTTTCTTTTTTATTACACGTCCACGGCCATCGTAAGCATATTGAAAGCAAAGTTCATCTGCAACAGCAGTTACATTCCAATTGGCCACAATGTTTGCTACTGCAAGTGGAGGTATGACAAAGCGGAGATTATCAAGATCATCATAAATATAATAGGTGCATAACCAGTTGGTATGGCCCGTACTGGCGGATGACTCCTGTTGTACTTTTTTAAGTATCACCTTTCCTTCCTTATCATAGAAGGTGATTCTCTGCAATTGCTGTGGATCAATAGTTAGTTGCTTTTTCAATTCACCAGACTGATAATTTCCCACGGCAATCGGTATCTCGCTATTGGCTGGTATTTGCCAGTTCACTACTTCATCAGTAGCAATATTGGAGAGGTACTGAATGGAACTACTTTTATTCCCTCCAGATTTAGCCCAGCTGTTACCCGGTTGATAAGTGGCTAGTTCGCGGTCAAGTGGTGAATTTTCAAAGTCTGTTTGTTCATAATAGATCGTTTCGTTAGTTGCTCCTGGATTCTTTGACAGATCTTTATAAAACAATTGTTGCTCCTGGAAGGGATTCAGGCGCATTTGTCCGGATGCTGGCATGTCAGCAGATGGGACATAAGGAAGATATTTATACTGCTCTCTGTCAAATGCATCGTATATCACTGGTGATACGAGATCATTTCCATCGGCACTAATGCCTTTTGATACCCGTTGGATGGTTCTGCCCAACCCATCAATGTATGAGGTGGAGGTCTGTACCATGCTGGCCGGTAAACTTGCATTTGTTATCGATGCTGCATCACTGGATGGGTAAGCCGGGACCCATGTACGAATAAAATTGCCTGTAGCTTTTTGATATGGTACCGGCAACTGTTGCGGTGTAGCGGCAGGCACTGTTGTGCCGGCAGGAACGACCTGAGCAGCTATTTGAGAATGAGTGCCTGCAAGCAAAAACAAAAAAGTGAAGAAGAATTTATATTGCCTAAGCATTTATATTAAACTAAGTGGTTAGTAAGAAGTGTTATCATAGCGTGTAACCTGTTCCCGCTAGCAGCGAATATTCTGTTAGCCAGCATAAACCTGCTTCATTCGGATCCCCGTTAAGCTCTGCTGTTCTTTCCAGTACAAAAGATGTACCCGTACAAACCTTTGAGAAATTGGTAGTGTTGGTGGTAGATAGATCACATCTTTGACGGAATCGCCGGTAATTAACGACGAGGTTTGATACATTCATCGGAATGGTTTTTGCCTTGTCAGCATAAAAATCTACCACTACATCTGCATACACATATGCTCCATTACTGGTTTGATTAACATAACGCAGACGCACATATGGACCTGGAGGATCACATATACCCTTTTCATTTGCATAGGCCTGTCCTTTTGTCTGTATCTCAATATCAGCAAGACTATCAGCAGCTTTCTGTGTGGAAGCCACCCATTTGTTGGCAGGTACCGTATACACTACTGAAGAACCTGTATAGCCGGGCTCACATTGTTTAGTAAATGCTTGAGAACGCAAGGCATTACCTACCAATAATCCATTACATAAACCAGGTTGTCCGGCATAATTGTAGCAATACAGCTTCAGTATTTTTTGATGCTGATCACGGATGGCCTGCAAGCGCTGCATATTATCGTATTCGTAGTAGGTTGTTTTACCAGCGGGATCGGTCTCACTACTTTTACCAATCATAGGCAGGTAGGAATAGGTACTCATCAATGCCAGACTATTTGCAGTGCCATTTCTTAGCTTATTGAGCTCCTGACGGATATAAGTATCATCTGAAGAGGCCTCCAATGCGCCTATATCCACTAAAGAACTAATCTGACTATAATTTCCATTTACCACCTTAGCAACTGGCCACTTGTTTTTATAGGCCCATAAATATGCTTCCGGTGCATTATTTACTTCCAGCTGTTCTATAATATTACCATAAGAGTTATATTTAGATGTAACCAGTTGCGGCCTATAAGCTTTATCTATCAAAAGCTCTCCTGCCGTATTAAAATAGGCAGGTACAAAATCTGCAACAGGCTTTCCAAACTCAGTAGTCCAGGTAGTATCAGGTAGTGGCAAATTTGATTTATAAGAAGTAAAAGTAGACATTAACGTTTTAATCGCCTGCTCTCCATTCTTTTGTATCTGAATAGTGGTCTCAATTGGATTATCCACGATATTCAGTTGCAGGAGCAATTTCATCGCTTCTGCCAGCTTGCCAGCTGGCTGGGGAGTATTAAAATGTCCCGGGAATTTGTAATTCGTGATATAGCTGTCGCCACCACTCCTTAATCGTTTAACCGTTACTGGCTGAAAAGTCACACCGGCATCATCATAGCTGTAAAAAACAGACTCCTGTAAATGGTTTTCCGGCTTATCCGTATCAAAAGTGGTCGTCTCACTTTTTATTAGCGGAAACCATCCCGACTCAGTGTTGTAATAGGATACTTCATAACTACCGGGTATCCAGGCATCATCACCTAAATAATCAGTCAACCCCTGCGTCAGTTTCATTCCCTGAACGACGGAAATGGACTCACTCAGCTCATAACGATTTACCTTATCCTTTACTATTTCAAATTTATTTGCTTCAGCATTGTATTTAAATGTCTTTTCTTCCAATAAATTGCCTCGTTGCCAGTCATGGGATGTCGGCGGTGGATAAGGATAATTGGGGTTTATTAGATCCGGATACTCATCCGAAGCAGTAAATGTCAATTCTTTCTTACCATTTACTCCTTTGGGTCCATAATACTCCTGCACATATTTATAACCTACCGGAGCTCCCTGAGTACTTAACATGGCCACACTACTGAAAGAACTAAAAATTCTATATTTACAATAGGTTTCATAATAGAATGGGCTTCCGTTATTCCCCGTCCCTTCCTGAAATATCTTTTGTCGGGCGATACTCCCATTATAAATGGGAAATGTCTGAATAAGACCACTGGATATATCTCCACTGCCATCAACGTAAGTATAATATCTATCATTAACAATATTCTCCATACCATCCGTATCATAGATGCGCTTCACTCTCAATCCACCCACTGGTGCATTCACTTTTACACTATCGGAGGTAGATGCATAGATCAGCCAGGACAAATTACAACGGTAATTCCTAATCAGATCTTCCGGAACATCCATTGTAAGATCAACCGTCACCCGATAAGTACCGGCCTTCACCTGAAAATTACCGGATGATAACGTTCCACATCCACCTTCAGGACCGCAGATTTTTGTGACAGGACAACCAATAGCCGGATTTTTACAGCGTTCCGGCACCACCACTGTAGCCGAGAGGGTAGTGGGCGCAGTAACTGTAAAGGTCGTATCCCATTTACGTTGTGAGGCTGGATCCAGGCTCACAGGAATAATAAAATATCCGGAACCAATGATCTTTCGCATGTAAGGATTATTCGTATAGCTGGTATTGTTTTCCATCTCAAACACGGTTTTACCTCCCGTTGGATATTTGATGGATTTCAGCGTACCGGCCAGCGCTGCAACGGCATCTACAGCGCGGTCAGCACCTTTTTCAATCAATACGGCACCAGTAAAAGGGTTGGTATAATACACCGTAGGAATCAGGCTGGTATTTTCTGTTTTACCATTATAAAAACCCCAATAATCCTGCGCGTTAGAGAACCGGTGAGGAAGGGTTTCCCGATTTGTATAGTCAAAGACATAACTTGCCTCTTTCCCTGCTTTGGATATAATTTCGATACTATCCAGATATTGCCTGTAAAAAGGAGCAGTAGAAGCAGCTCCTCCTGAATATCCTGACGACATCACAGCCGTCTGACGCAGCACATATTGTTTATAATATACGCCATCGTTACTCTTAATTTCAATTGAGGCTAATGCTTTATCTGACGTATAATCCTTCCTGTATTCAGCCTGTTCATTGAAAGAAATGAAACCTTCACTAAAGTTGATCTTCTTCAGCCGCCAGCCACGTATTTGAGAACGGGATTCTGTATGGGTATATAATTTCGGATCACACTTAGGATCATTATCCTCCTCATTAAGATATTTTGTATCACCTGCATTCGCCCGATTAGACAGAGTGGTTGGGTCATACTCATAAGTAATTGAATCCGTTCGCAGCGGATTCACAATACTGGTCAGGTACCACGTTGTGGTAGAAGTATTCTGATCACCCAACGTATTATCCATGACTAGTTCCGTTATGGTGAGCTCCTTCTTGGTATACCAATATTGGTAACCTTGTGTATCCGTAATTACAAAACTTTTGTCGGCTGTCATTTCCACACGCGTGCCATCAGCCGGGATCGTTTGAAAATGCCCTGTTGTATCAAAATAAAATTGACCACTACCGCTCGCAGTACTGTAGGAAAAGAGATCAGGCTCTGCATCCTGAGTACCAGTGGTGATATTACTAAAGTAAAGTCTGGCTTCGTCATCTTTCATTCTGCCATCCATATGCTTATACACCAGTGCATAGGATGTCCGGTATCCACCCACTTCCTCATCGGGCAAACCTCTTGTTTGGCGATTGATGATACCACCGGTATTCAGCGCCCATCCCAAACCTACCCAAGACGCAATATCCTCTACTTTTATTCCGCCTGCATGATAATTTAGAGAGATCGGAATATTTAGTTTTCCTAAATTCATCGTATGCAGGGGCACACTAATGCTTGGGATACCTGTATAATATCCCACAGGCACTTCTCCAAACTTTCCAAGAGAAGCAGGGGTAGGAGATACAGGAATAAAATTGGATAGCTGTGGCGGCTTCAATCCACTGGATTGCGCATTTGCAAGCATATTCCACAGGCAGAATGCCAACAACACACTAAAAAACTTTCGCATGGTATAGAAAATAAACAGCCCACTTTGTAAGCATACAAAACGCCCACAAAACAGGTTAACTAATAGAATAAACTTTAATCGATATCAGATTATGGACAGGTTCGGTCTGAACAATAGGTACAGTCAATATCTAAATTATCCTTCTCATTGCATCGCACGCTCCATGCCTACAAACAGCAGCTTCTTCTTACCAGCTTCACCAAGCGTTAACCCTTCCGGTTCTACACCTTTATCATCACTACGTGCATCATCGTACAGCGAAGCCGCTTTGGCACGTACTTCCAGTTCATTTTTACTGTCGAATACCAGCGTACCACTATTGCCATCCCATACACTGAATGAGCGCGCACCAAAGGAATACAGTTGTTCATACAACCCATCACCATCCGTATCGCCCAACGTGGTAGTAACGTTCAACCGGCCCAGCATAGTTTGCCCCTGCAAGGTAGCCGCATCAGGAAAGGCGGCAGGATTCAGTTTTAGGGCACTTACACGCTTCGCTTCTTCGAAGCCATCATATTCCCGCACATCACCTTCATTGGCTGTAAAAAGGTAGGGAACGCCGTTTTTATGCAATACGGCAATACCATCCGGCTGATACATGCTCTTTACATTCCATTTCTTGAAATCTGTCACATTATCTTTGTCACTCACATCCACAGCATTTGCATCTACATTATAATCTTTTAAACCCAATGGCTTAATAGCCTTAATAGTTTTAGCGGCGATATCAATGGTGGCGATTACATTATTTTCCTGCAGGGTAACCCAGGCAGTTTTTGAATCATCAGCAACAGCTATGTATTCCGGCTCCATGTCTTGTGCAAGTGTAGCCTTAGGACCGAATACCCGCAAGCCCTGCTGCATCAGTGTGGCCTTCTGTGATTCAAACCCACTGAAGTCGATCGTCTTCACTTCATAGTTATTCTGTACATCAATGATAGAAATAGAACCCACCGGATCATTGGTATAAGCAGCATTAGGTTCTCCCTCATTGGCCGATAAAATATAACGGCCATCAGGACTAAAAGTAAGCATGTCCGGCAAAGCACCAACAGTAATGGATTTCACCAAAGAGTTATCACTGGTTTTGAAAATAACCACTTTCCCAGGCTCCTGTTTTACGGTAGATTCTATAGCAGCTGCCAGCAAACCGTTATTTACAGACAAGCTATTTACATATCCACCATAACTTGAAGCGGCGATTTCAGTTAGTTTTACCGGCTTGGCAGGATCTTTTAAATCAATCACATCGATGCGGTTCAGGAAAACACCGTTATCATCTTCAGCATTATACACCACAAACAAATGATTTGTTTTAGGATCAAATGCTGAAATTTCAGCAGCACCTTCGTTACCAATATCAATGGAGCCAATCTCCGAAAAAGTGGCAGGGTCCTCAGGTACATAAAATTCTTCGGGATGATCTTTTTTACAGGACAGCGCTACAATTACCGTGAGTACAGGTAGGATTTTTTTATAGTTCATTTCGCATTTTGGTTAATGGAGCGCAACATAGAACAGTACTATTACATGGGGATTAACAAAAAGTTATGTGATTGTTAAGAAACAAAAAGTCCCAATGGAATATTCCACCGGGACTAGTATGATTATTTTTCAGTAAACTGCTAAACGCCAAACGCCAGTTTATACTTTTTGCAAAGCTGCTCACGGCTTATGCCTTGATTCGCCTTCACCCATTGCACCATCTTCTTCATATCCAACTTATCCAACAACACCTCCGTTGTAGCAGATGCGTTAGGTATCGCAGCAGGACCACCACACGCACGCATAATGTAAGCATGCATTAACAGCTTCGCCCCGTTTGATTTATTCAGATCCAGAAACCAGATAGCTGAATACGAGGAATACGGACTGGGAGCCGCAATCCAGTTACACCTGGTTGTATCCCCCTCAAACGCCATCAGCTGATCCAGTACACTACTGTCAGCTGCAAAAAAATTATTTACCGCTGTAAAATACAATATGCTATCCTGACGATACTGCTCCGGTGTTTTATCATACAACATCAGCATTTTCAAATCATCGGCATTAGAGACATTCGTAACATAGCCGAATGTAAGGCTATCCAGCAGTGTTACAGGAGCTGCTGTAACCGCAGTTTCACTCACTTCTTGTGTTGCCTGTTGGTGCTGTTGCTTTTGCTGACATCCCCATAACGCTATCAACGCCAATCCGAAAATAATTATCCTCTTCATCCTATTGTAATTATAAGTTGTGAGGGAAATTAGGACTTTTTCTCACAACGTTCATCTATTATTTATGATCCTGAACTTTCTTTAGCTTTTCCACTTCCGCTTTAAGTGCCTCCCGCTCCTTACGTTCCTCAATCAGGTACAATGTCAGTTCTTCTATTTTGCGTAAAAGTATTTCATTCATCGCACCAAGATCTACCTTCTCTCTCTCCACTTCTGTTGCAGAAGGCACCCCAGGCAGGTGTTGATGCTCACCGATGTATTTTTCTACTTCCAGAAGAGATGGTAAACTATAGTCTTTGGCAAATACATAATCTGGCCATTCTGACGCAGTTACTTTGACTTTTCTGGCAAGCACTGTGCCGTTAACGGAAAGTCTCTCCTTAGGAGATAGCGTGCCGATTCCGACATTACCATTTACATCCGCTTTTAAAGCGACTTTTGCCGATTCCTGATTAAATGGATTGCCCACCCATAAATTCCATTCAGTAGTCATAGGTGCAAGCGATAATTGGGAACTTTCGATGCCAGATTCATCTACTGGCCCCCAGTTCGTAAGAATGCCAATAGCTCTAACTTTCACATATACCACCAGATCTGTAGCAATATCGCCTTCTACAGAAATGGCCCTAAGGCGAATCCTTGAACTATATGTCTCTGTATTTACATCCACTGTAAATGCCTTCGTGCTACCATAGGAGTATGGATTATCGTTTATTCTTCCGGCTTCTCTCCAAATATTTGGATTAAAGTGAGAAGAACTAAATAAATGCGTTGCGGCAGCAGCAATGCTTCCACGCACATAAGAGATAGAAACCTCATAATATCCACCTGCCCCATGCCCATATGGGGTAGCTACAACAAATGTTTTATAATCCCCTACCTTGTAATCTTTAGGAAAGGTCACAACCGTTTCATAATAGCTATTACTCTGAGAATAAGCTACAGCACGTGTGATTAACACAACAACCAGAAATAATAATATTTTTTTCATATTAGTATAGGTTAAACTAAAATTGGCCCGGCAATACTACAACATTTAATATCAAATTCTATCACACAAACAATCAAGAAAAGATCATCACAAAAAAGAGAAACCGGACAATCAGATTGCCCGGTTTCTCCCTATATCAAAAACTTAAACTTAATATTAGCTATTCAGCAACCCCTCCAGCGCCTTATCCACCCCTTCAAACTTAAACCCTTTCAGCACTTCCTCCATCTGCTGCGCAATCTGCGCGGTGCACAAATTCCCAATACTTCCTGCATGTGTATGATTCACCTCTTTAGCAGGCGAAAAAGTTCCCTTCTCGATATCCATACCCACCTGCTTGTAAGCCTCACGGAAAGGCGTACCCTGTAATACCAGGTTATTCACCACCTCTACGCTAAACAGGTACTGGTACTTATCATCTTCCAGGATGTTCTCCTTGATGCGGATGTTTTCCAGCATCAGCTTCGACAAACTGATACAATCTTTCAGCGCTTTAAACGCAGGGAAAAGATTTTCCTTCAGCAGCTGCAAGTCGCGGTGGTAGCCCGATGGCAGGTTGGTGATCATCATCGCGATTTCATTCGGCAAAGCCTGCAGTTTGTTACCGTGACTGCGAATCAGTTCCCATACATCCGGGTTCTTTTTATGTGGCATAATGCTGGAACCAGTGGTCAGCTCATCCGGGAAAGTGATGAAACCAAAGTTCTGGTTCATGAATAAAGTAGCATCCATCGCCATTTTAGCAAGGGTAGCGCCGATGCCTGCCAGCGCAAACGCTACCAGTTTCTCGGTTTTACCACGTCCCATCTGGGCGTATACCACGTTATAGTTCAGAGAATCGAAGCCAAGCAAGGAAGTAGTCAACTCACGGTCAAGGGGGAACGAAGAACCGTAGCCGGCAGCGGAGCCAAGCGGGTTCTTGTTTACTACGCGGTAAGCGCCTTGCAACATAGTGAGGTCATCTACCAGACTCTCTGCATAAGCACCAAACCAAAGACCGAAAGAAGAAGGCATCGCAATCTGAAGGTGCGTATAACCCGGCATCAGCCTGTCTTTATATTGCTCGCTCTGCGTTTGCAACAAGTCGAACAGGGATTTCACTTCTTCCACCACCAACTGCAACTCATGGCGCAGATACAGTTTCAGGTCCACCAGCACCTGGTCGTTACGGGAACGGCCACTGTGGATCTTTTTGCCTACTTCACCCAAACGGCGTGTGAGCAATAGTTCCACCTGTGAATGGATATCTTCCACATCCGCTTCCAGCACAAAGTCACCTGCCTGGATTTCCTCGTATATCTTGCGCAGCTCTGCTTTCAGTACGGTCAGTTCTTCCGCTTCCAGCAGACCAATGCTTTGCAGCATGGTGATGTGCGCCATAGAACCGAGTACATCAAAAGGTGCCAGGTAGGCATCCATCTCGCGGTCTTTACCCACGGTGAATTTCTCTACTGCATCCAGTGCTGTCTTATCTTTTTGCCACAATTTCATAATTCAGAAATTTCTGCGCCGGCGCTATCAGTTGATAGCCTCCAGCAATTTTATATAACTATCTATTCCGTCTTTTATTTCGGAGAGATATATGTATTCATCGGCTGTATGAGAGCGGGCGGAATCGCCCGGGCCCATCTTCACGCTCGTGGCGGGAATCAACGCCTGATCAGATGTGGTTGGTGACCCATAACAGGTCTTACCCGCAGCAATGCCCGCCTGTACAAACGGATGGTCCATCGGGATGGAAGAAGGACGCATACGCAGGCTGCGCGGCTTTACTTCACATTGCACGTTTGCCCGGATGATGTCCAGCAGTTCCTCCAGGGTATACTGGTCGTTTGCTCTCACATCTACCACAAAAGTACAATCCGCAGGCACCACGTTGTGGGCTTTGTTGGAAGTATTGATCACCGTAGCACTCATTTTCACCGGCCCCAGTGTGTCAGACACCTTAGGGTAACGGTAATCACGGAACCACAGCAGGTCGGGCAGCGCTTTATACAAAGCATTTTCGCCTTCCTCACGGGCAGCATGGCCCGCTTTACCGGTACTGGTGCAATCCAATACCAGCAAGCCTTTTTCGGCTACTGCCAGCTGCGTTTGCGTAGGCTCACCCACAATAGCGAAATCAATAGCAGGGAGTTTGTCGAGTATGCTCTCCACTCCGTTGCTGCCGCTGATTTCCTCCTCTGCCGTGGCAGATAAAATAATGTTGTATTGCAGGTCGGAACGATGGTAGAAATGCAGGAAAGTGGCGATCAGGCTCACCAGGCAGCCACCGGCATCATTGCTACCCAGGCCGAATAATTTACCGTCCACCACATCCGGACTAAAAGGATCGCGGGTATACTGCGGGTTAGGCTTTACCGTATCGTGGTGGGAATTAAGTAAGATATTGGGCTTAGCGGTATCATAGTGCTTGTTAAGCGCCCAGATGTTGTTCAGATGCCGTTCATGCGGTATCTCCATAGCGGTGAGGAATTCGCTGATCAGCGTAGCTGTACCGTCTTCCTCACGACTCAATGACGGCGTCGCAATCATCTGCTTCAGCAGAGCCACGGCAACATCATATAGTTTTTCGTTCCACATAGTTAGCATATTAAGGTGCCCGCCACCGTGTCTGTAGTATTACTCAGCACATCTTCGGCATGGCCTATCAGCACTTCTTTCACGCCATTGTTAATAGCGCCGAAAGCGTTGTCCAGCTTAGGTAAAATACCGTCGGACAATACTTTCTGATCCATCAGCTGCTGATAAATGTCTTTATTGATAAGGTTGATCACGGCATTGTCGTCGTTAGGGTCGCTCAGCACCCCCTTTTTCTCAAAGCAATAGATCAGCCGCACATTGTATTTAGCGGATAGGGCAATTGCCAGGGAAGAGGCAATAGTATCGGCGTTGGTGTTCAGTATCTGCCCGTTACCGTCGTGCGTAAGTGGCGCAAATACCGGTGTAATGCCCGCCTCCAGCAATGCTACCACAGGCGCTGTTTGTACCTGCTCAGGTTTTACATCTCCCACAAAACCATAATCAATGGTTTTAACAGGGCGTTTGGTAGCCGGGATGATATTACCATCCGCGCCGGTTAAGCCAATGGCATTGCAGCCTTTGGACTGTAACTGTGCTACCAGTTGTTTATTGACGAGCCCTCCGTATACCATCGTCACCACGTCAAGAGTGTCGGCATCGGTGATACGGCGACCATCTACATATTTAGATTCGATTCCCAGCTTGTCACCTATACGGGTGGCCACTTTACCGCCACCATGTATCAGGATCTTCTTAGCGGAAATTGCTGCAAACTTTCCGAGGAAAGATTGCAGCAATGCCGGGTTATCAATGACGTTACCGCCTACTTTGATAATAAACAGATCGATCATAATTATCCTTTCAAGATTTCACTCAATACTGCCTGTGCCGCCCATACACGGTTGCCCGCTTCCGGAATGACGATGGAGTTAGGACCATCCAGCACCTCGTCGGCAATCACCACATTTCTGCGAACAGGCAGGCAGTGCATTACCTTGGCGTTATTGGTATTTTTCAGCTTTTCGTTATCCACCATCCAGCTGCTGTCAGTGCAGGTGATTTTACCGTAATCCTTGTAAGACGACCAGTTTTTCACATACACGAAGTCAGCATCTTTCAACGCTTCTTCCTGGTTGTATTCGATGCGTGCACCGTTGGTGAATTTCTCATCCAGCTCATAACCTTCCGGATGAGTGATCACGAAATCGGCTTCCCCCCAGGCGTTGATCCACTGTGCAAAAGAGTTTGGTACCGCCTGTGGCAGCGCTTTTACATGAGGCGCCCAGGTCATTACCACTTTCGGTTTGCGTGGTTCATTCCATCTTTCCTTAATGGTGATTACGTCGGTTAAGCTCTGTAAAGGGTGCAGGGTAGCACTTTCCAGGCTTACAACAGGCACACCTGCGTACTTGATGAACTGGTTGATGTATTTCTCTGTATAATCTTCTTCTTTGTTTTTCAGACCAGGGAAAGTACGGATGGCGAGAATATCGAAATATTGTCCCATTACCGCCGCTGCTTCCTTTACGTGTTCGGAAGTATTCCCGTTCATGATAACGCCGTCATTCATTTCCAGCTGCCACCCTTCCTTGTCAATATTGAAAACGATCGGTTCCATGCCCAGGTTTTTGGCCGCCACCTGTGTACTCAGGCGGGTACGTAAACTAGGGTTCAGGAATATCATTCCCAATGTCTTGTCTTTTCCTAATGCTCTATCCTTGAAGGGATTGTTTTTGTACTCCAGTGCTATGTCTACCAAACGCGGGACACTGGGAACATCGGCTGTTGAAATAAACTGTTTCATTATTATTTCACTTCTTTTCTGAATGCTTCTAAAAATTGATCTGCATGTGCCTGGGTGAGTGCCAGTGAAGGTAACAGGCGGATTACATTTGGTTTTGCTTCACCGGTGAAGATCTTGTGGGTTCCCAGCAGGTTTTTCCTTACATGGGCCAGCTCTTCCGGCAGTTCAATACCAATCATCAAACCGCGACCTCTTACTTCCAGTACCTGCTCAAACTTTTTCAGTTCGGTCATCAGGTATTCACCAACAGTGGCAGCGTTCTGTATCAGGTTTTCTGACTCGATCACTTCCAATACCGCCAGCGCTGCAGCACAGGCCAGGTGGTTACCACCAAAGGTAGTTCCCAGCATACCATAGCTTGGGGCAAATTTTGGGGAGATAATAATGCCTCCGATAGGGAAACCATTACCCATCCCTTTTGCCATTGTATAGATGTCGGCATTTACACCGGCATAGTCATGAGAGTAGAATTTACCGCTTCTGCCGTAACCGCATTGTACGGAGTCGGCAATAAACACGGCGTTGTTGGCATCGCAGAGGGAACGGATTTTTTGCAGGAAGGACTCAGCCGCAACCCTGATACCACCTACACCCTGGATACCTTCGATGATCACGGAAGAAACTTCGTAATCCTTGAAAGCCTGTTCCAGCGCAGCCTCATCCTGCCATGGGAGGAAAACTACATTATCGGTTTCATTTACCGGCGCTACAATTTTAGGATTGTCAGTAGCGGCAACAGCGAGTGAAGTACGACCGTGGAAAGCTTTTCTGAAAGCGATCACTTTCTTTTTTCCATTATGGAAGGAAGCGAGTTTCAGTGCATTTTCGTTTGCTTCTGCACCGGAGTTGCAGAGAAACAGCTGGTAGTCTTCTTTCCCGGAAACCTTGCCCAGCAAAGCTGCCAGCTGTTCCTGCAGCGGCATTTTGATGGAGTTGGAGTAAAAACCGATTTTATGCAGCTGGTCAGTAAGGCGTTTCACATAGTGAGGATGCGTGTGACCGATAGAGATCACGGCATGGCCGCCATACAGGTCCAGGTATTCTGTACCCTGGTCATCCCAAACATTGGAATACAGGGCTTTGTCGATTACGATATTATTTACCGGATAAACGTCGAAAAGTTTCATTTGTAATTTCAGATTGACAATGAAAAAAAGGTTTAGAAAACGATGGACTTCAATTTGAGTCCTGCCGTTTCATCCAGTCCGCACATCAGGTTCATATTCTGTACAGCCTGACCGGAAGCACCTTTCACCAGGTTGTCCTCGATCGAATGGATCACCAGCTTCTCTCCCACCTTTTCCAGTTGTATCAGCACTTTATTGGTATTCACCACCTGCTTGAGGTCTATCTGCTTTGTGCTCACGTGCGTGAATGGATGACCAGCGTAAAATTCCTGGTACAACTGCACGGCGCCTTCCAGTGACAGATCGCTCTGCAGATAGGAAGTCACCCAGATACCTCTCGGGAAATCACCTCTTACCGGAACAAAGTTTACATCTGCTGTATATCCAGGCTGCAGTTGTTGTAAGCTTCGTCGGATTTCTTTAAGGTGTTGGTGTGTTAATACTTTGTAAGTGGAGATGTTATTGGCTCTCCAGGTAAAGTGCGATGTAGCCTGTAAGCTCTGTCCCGCACCGGTGGACCCGGTAATACCTGTGGTATGTACTTCTTTCAGTAATCCTGCTTTTGCAAGCGGCAGGAGTCCTAATTGAATAGCGGTAGCAAAGCAGCCGGGATTGGCGATGTTCTTGGCGGATTTGATGGCTTCCCGGTTCATTTCAGAAAGGCCGTATACAAACTCCCTGCCTTTACCGCTTTCGCCTAAACGAAAGTCCTGGCTCAGGTCTACTATTTTCACGTGGTCAGCAATATCATTTGCTTCCACAAATTTTTTGGATTCACCGTGGCCCAGGCAAAGGAACATCACATCGATATCATTGCTCAGTTCAGCGGCAAAGGTCAGGTCTGTTTCCCCCAGGAGGTCGGCGTGAACCGCGTACAGTGGGTTGCCCGCATTACTACGGCTATGCACATACGCAATTTCCACATCCGGGTGGTTCAACAAAAGCCGGATCATTTCGCCACCGGTGTAACCGGCGCCACCAACGATTCCTGCTTTTATTTTATGTGAATTACTCATTACTTATTTGTTGTCATTATTTACCTGATGCCAGATCATGGTCTGGTTACCGAAAATTTTGCTGAAGCCTCTTACGTCATCGCCAGACCAGCCACTGTTCATTTCACCGTATTTACCAAACTTGCTGCTCATCAGGTCGTAAGGGCTTTGAATACCGGTCACCTGGAAGCGGTAAGGCATCAGGGTTACAAATACCTCGCCGGTTACGTTTTCCTGGGAGTGTTGCAGGAATGCTTCGATGTCGCGCATTACCGGGTCCATGATCTGACCTTCGTGCATCCAGTTACCGTAGAACTGCGCCAGTTGGTCTTTCCAGCTCAGCTGCCATTTGGTGAGTACATGTTTTTCCAGGGCGTGATGTGCTTTGAGGATCACCATTGGTGCGGCGGCTTCAAAGCCTACGCGACCTTTAATACCAATGATGGTATCACCCACGTGAATATCGCGGCCGATAGCGTAAGCGCCGGCAATAGTTTGCAGGTACTGAATCGCTTCGGATGGATGTGTAAATTTCTTATCGTTAACACCGTAAAGTTCGCCTTTTTCGAATACCAGTTTCACCTGCTCTTCGCCATTTTTGGTGAGCTGTGTAGGCCATGCTGCCTCAGGAAGCATACCGTTGGAGGTCAATGTTTCTTTACCACCTACAGAGGTCCCCCAGATACCTTTGTTGATAGAATACATGGCTTTTTCGAAGTTCACTTCCACACCTTTGGATTTCAGGTAGGAAATCTCTTCTTCGCGGCTCAGCTTCATATCACGGATCGGAGTGATGATTTCCACACCTGGGATCATAATGTGGAATACCATGTCAAAACGAACCTGGTCGTTACCGGCACCGGTAGAACCGTGTGCTACTGCATCTGCGCCTACTTCCTTCACATATTCAGCAATAGCGAGTGCCTGGCTCATACGCTCAGCGGAAACGCTCAGCGGGTAGGTGTTATTCTTCAGTACGTTGCCGAAGATGAGGTATTTGATAACGCCGTCGTAGTAACTGCGGATAGCATTCACGGTCTTATGGCTCTTCACCCCCAGGTTAATGGCGCGCTGTTCGATTTCCTGTAATTCTTCTTCAGAAAAACCACCTGTGTTTACGATTACAGAATGCACTTCATAACCTTTTTCCTCGGTCAGATATTTAACACAATAGGAAGTATCAAGTCCTCCGCTAAATCCCAGTACTACTTTTTTCATTATAACAACGTTTTATTCAGATATACAATAGTTTGCTTTTTGTAAGGCACCTCTCAGAAGAAGAACAGGAATTTCTTTTTAGATCCCGCGGCACCGCCTTCTTTTTTGCTGTTGAGCAGCACAAATCTTTTGAATCGCAGCCAGCGCTCATACAGCTTGATGTTGCCTTTAAAGCGGCGGCGGCGTCTTTCGTGGTGTATGCGGCCATTGGCGGCTACCGACATCTTCATTTTCTCCATTTCCGCTTCAGCAGCGGCGGCTTCAGCTTTTGCAGCCATCGCTTTTTCTTCTGCTTCCTTCAGCTTTTCGGTAGGATCGTACAGCATGGCAGTACATAAGCAGTTCTTACGGTTTTTGGCTGTAAGAATATCGAAATTCACGCAGCTGCGGCAACCTTTCCAGAATTCTTCATCATCTGTTAACTCAGAATAGGTAACAGGCTCATAGCCCAGCTCTGAATTAATCTTCATTACTGCAAGGCCGGTGGTTAAACCAAATATTTTTGAATCAGGATATTTCTGACGGGAGAGTTCGAATATTTTTTTCTTAATCGATTTAGCTACGCCATGTCCACGAAAAGCCGGATTCACGATCAGTCCGGAGTTGGCGACGAATTTATCATGGCCCCAGGCTTCTATATAGCAAAACCCAACCCATTCGCCCTTATCCGTAACTGCTATCACAGCCTTTCCTTCCTGCATCTTCAGCTCTACATAAGCCGGGGAACGCTTCGCTATTCCGGTTCCACGGGCTTTTGCAGATGATTCCATCTCGTCGGTGATGGTATTTGAATAGTGTATATCGTCAGGAGTGGCTACCCTAACGATTATATGCTGATTTTCCAACTTTTAAAATTGAAATCGTGAATCAATAAACTACGTAAATGATTTTCCCATTGCTGGAAAAAAAGAGAAACACCTTATGATCGGGAATCATGGTGCGACAGCGAGTCAGGTATGACGGAGCGCTATCAAATTCTAGGTCGTCGGGAAAGGTATCTAAAGACATTGAACCCAACAGAATATACCCCTTTATTTAAAGCGGGATGATATGCGGAGATGTTGGTATGAGTTGCGGTTTTTTCCAACTTCAGTTCAGCGTTAAATTGTTATAAATATTGTCTTTAGTTTAGATTATCCGCAAAGTTATAACATTATAATTTTAATTGGTCCAATTTTTTTTCTGCTGCGCTAAATTTTTTCAAGGCCTTAACAGAAAATGCCCCTGCTGCCAACTTCTCAGGCAACAGAGGCATTACAGATATAATATTTGTTTACTATCTCGTGATAATTCCCAGCTCAGCTATGCTGACCTTTTTATCGCCTTCGGCTGCCGGTCTGGTAGCCACCAGCTTAATGTAGTGCGCTTTTACTGCCCCAAAGGTGATCGTTTGCTGCACAGGGTTGTTCTTAATATTAGCAAACATGCCCGCGGCTGCTTTTGTCCAGGTGGTGCCATCACCGCTGGTATAAAATTCATAGCCGTAGATTACCCCACCAGTATGCTCATTTGTCACAGGAGTGTAAGTGAAGCCTTTGAGTGTCAGCGTTTCTGACAGGTCCACTACCAGCTCCTGCGGATAGCCCGCTTCGCTTACCCAGGCAGTGCCGGCATTGCCGTCGATCGCTTTAGCCGCAGCGGACGGCTGCACCGTCCATTTGGAGGGCGCCACGTCGTAACTGGCCGTGGTAATGGCACTGCTTTCGCTTTTGCCATTGTCACTGTGGATAGACACTGCTTTTACAGTACCTCCCAGCGGTAACGCAATCACCTCACCCATTTTGTAGAGAGGGGATTTGATTCCCGGTGTGCTGCCGTCGGTAGTATAATAAATGTGCTGGTCCACCGTGGCGTTGGTAACCACCACATCTCCCTTATTATTACGCTTTAATACCGGCTGGGTAACCAATACCGGCGCAAGGTATAACCCTACTTCACGGATCACCGGACATGCTTTGGCATCCAGGATATTCACCCGCACCTGTGTGGTTGTAAGCTTAGGTAATTCCAGTATTCTTTTATGGCCGATGGTAGTGGCCTTTGCCACTTCACGGAATTGGCCATTCTCCAGGATCTCTACGGAGAAAGACTTTACGCGCTGCCCCAGTTTCAGGTATTCTTCCAGGCCTATCCTGTTGAACGTAACCGGTTGTTTGAAGGTCAGCGTAAAGGAAGCACTGGTCACATTATCCGGCGTAGCCCAATAGGTATCCGCCTTTCCATCGTTGAGGTGACTAACTTTCACTGCGCTGTTGTTGCTGCGCGTAACGCTGGCCGTGGCCACCGCCTTGCGTGCCAGGTTGTTTTTGAAAGTAGCATCCAGCACACGGCGCAGCTCCATCAGTCGGGTGGAGTCGTTTTTATGAATTACGCCATCGCGGCTCACGGGCACATTCAGGATCAGGTTACCGTTACGGCCAATAGAGCCGTAGTAGATTTTCAGGAGGTCCTGCAGGGATTTCACCTTATCATCTGTATCAGGGCTGTAAAACCATCCCGGGCGGATGCTGACATCACATTCGGCCGGCACCCAGGCTTCGCCATCTTCTACCCCTTCGTTGAGCGACTGCTGGGAAGGCGCGCCCTTACCAGGCAGGTAGCCTTTAATATTAAGGGTGCTCCAGTTGGTAGTACCGGCAATACCGTTTTCGTTTCCTACCCAGCGGCAACCTGGGCCAACATCGCTGAAGATAACGGCGTTAGGCTGCAGTTTGTGTACGGTATTATTAAAAAGTTCGAAGTCGTATTTCTGCGGTTTGGTACCGTCGTTGGCGCCATCAAACCATTGTTCAAACACAGGGCCGTAGTTGCTGAGCACTTCGGTGAGGGTGTTTACAAAAGTCTGGTTGTATTGGGGAGTGCCATAGTCGGGGTGGTTACGGTCCCACGGCGACAAATACACGCCGAATTTCAGACCATATTCCTTACATGCGGCAGAGAGTTCTTTCAGGATATCTCCTTTATACATACTTTCTCGGACCGTGTGTGTACTGTATTTGCTGGGCCACAGGCAGAAGCCATCGTGGTGTTTGGCGGTAAGCACGATACCTTTCATGCCGGCAAGTTTGGCCGTGCGGGCCCACTGGCGGGCATCTACATGAGTGGGATTGAATACTTTCGGATCTTCGTCGCCATGTCCCCATTCCTTATTGGTAAAGGTATTGGGGCCGAAATGGATGAACATGTAGTATTCCATGTCGTTCCACTCCAGCTGTGATTTGGATGGTAAGGCGCCGTAAGGCTTAATTTCCTGAGCCATTGCCATGTTGCAGGCTAGCAGTCCTGCAAGTATTGGTGTAATTTTCATGGATCACTGTTTAATTAGGTCGCTGGCGAAGATAAGGCAGATATCCCGGCAGCGGCTACAGGTAATTTAGCTATTTATGATCTTAAATTAGCATTATGAGGAGCGGTAATTATCTTTTTCCCCATCCATCGATTGCAAAACCAGTGCGGGTTTGCAGACCGTTTATCACAAAAATGTAAGAAAATAGTTGGGCTACATTACTTTGCTTCATCTTATTTTATAAATTTAGCCTCTTCTGAACGTATTATTATACGCTATTTAAACAACTGAACAATGATGAAACAACCACTGCATCGCAGAAGTTTTCTCAAAAACACCGCAGCAGCAGGTATTGGCCTGTCTATGCTGGGTTCTTCTGCTAAGCTTTTTGCAAATGAAAAAAAACCTAAAGTTAGAATTGGTCTGATTGGCGTAGGAGCCCGTGGACTGAGCCATCTGGATCTTGCTCTTCGCAGAGAAGACGTGGATTTGATTGCCTTTGCAGATCCGGATACTGCTTACACGGTGCCAAAAGCAAGGGATATGATCACCAAAGCTTACGGTGCAAAACGTAAAGTGGCTGAATACACCAACGGTCCGGAAGATTTCCGTAACATGCTGAAACGTGATGACATCGATGCGGTGATCATTGCTACGCCATGGGAATGGCATTCCATCATGGCTATTGCAGCTATGAAAGCCGGAAAGATTCCTGCGGTAGAAGTATGTGGTGCCTCTGACATCCAGGAGTGCTGGGAGCTGGTAAACACCAGTGAAGAAACTGGTATTCCGGTGTTTGGTATGGAGAATGTGTGCTACCGCAGAGATGTGATGGCTGTACTGCAAATGGTGCGTGAAGGCCTGTTTGGTGAGCTGACTCACCTGCAGGGTGGCTATCAGCATGACTTGCGCGCAGTTAAATTCAACAACGGTAAACAATATTATGGTGGTGGTGTAGAATTTGGTGACAACGCATTGTCGGAAGCTAAATGGAGAACAAACCACTCTGTACACCGCAATGCTGACCTGTATCCTTCTCATGGTCTGGGTCCTATCTGCAATGCGATCAACATCAATCGCGGTAACCGTTTGCTGTCACTGACTTCAGTAGCTACCAAATCCCGTGGTCTGCATAAATATATTGTGGACAACAGCAGCGAAAGCCATCCAAATGCGAAAGTGAATTTCAAACTGGGTGATATCGTATCTACCCTGATCACCACTAACAATGGTGAAACGATTATGCTGTCCCACGATACCAACAGCCCTCGTCCTTACTCCCTGAACTTCCGTGTTCAAGGTACCAACGGCCTGTGGATGGATGATCAGAAACAGATCTACATCGAAAAACAGAGTCCTAAACATGACGTGTACGAAAACACCGGCAAACCAGATGATCCTGCTACCTACTACGGTAAATACGATCATCCGCTGTGGAAACGTTATGCAAAAGACGCTGCTGGCGCTGGCCACGGCGGTATGGACTGGTTTGTGATGAACTCCTTCGTAGAAAGCATCAAACGTGGTGCACCATTTGCGCTGGATGTGTATGATATGGCTACGTGGTATGCTATTACACCACTCTCTGAGCAGTCAATCCTCGAAGGCGGTGGAGTACAGTACATTCCAGACTTCACCCGCGGTCGCTGGATGAACAGAAAACCAATCTTTGCTTTAGACGATCAGTATTAATAGAATATTATAAAGTACTAACGGGAAACGGCCGGCGGAGTGATCCGCCGGCCGTTTGTATTAGGTGGAAAGGATTTGAAAACGCTGCTCTAATAATATTTTATATGCTGATTTATTAGCATCAGATAAAAATGAATTATCTATGAAAGCAAGCGCTGGTGAAATATTCTGGCTTATCAGATTGAATGCGTTTTCGACTTGTCGTTCTGTTAGTCCAAGCTGAAGTCCAAAATGAGTCAGATCCTTTCGTTTTAGCTTCTTCTTTTTTGCATTAAGTGTGAGCGCCAGCTCTTCACTATCCTCAGGATTTGCAATGGTGGCATTCAGCAGATCATATGCCGGCGACAGTTCCCACACACCAATTTCTTTGGAAAGCAAAGAAAAGTTTTTCAGGTGCATATCATTATTCCCAATTAAAAAGCAAAATAATGTAAGGTGAAAATACTCACTTAGATTAAGAAGAGCGTTTACTGAATGAGCTTTGATCGCTTTGCCGACCCTTTCCATTGATCCCACATATTTATCGTATGCATCCAGGATTTGAAACATATCCAGCATGTGATACTTCTCTCCATTTGCAGCACGATCCATTCTTTTTGTCAGATAGGCAAGCTCCCCCGAAAGTAATCTAACTAATGTGCAATCAGCAATGCGGATATTAAAAATCTCCTTTGCCATTAACATAGAAAGATGCTCATTTTCCGGCAATTGACTGTAAGCAGCATTTGGTGGTTTAAGGATGTAATACCCTCCTAAAACACCCATAATTGTCAGCCTGTTCTCTTTTTCAGATGCTCCTTGTCTTCTCTGCAATTCTAATGATAGCTTCGGTTGTACACCCGGTATTGTTTCTCCCCTTTGTACTACCTGTTCTGCAAGCAGAAATAAATCTTCAGAGGAATAGGGCAGTTCTGGCGGAGATTCCACGCCAAAAATTTTTTTGCAGCATTGCTTATGAAAATCCTGCTCATCCGCCAACAGGGGCTTATAGCAGTGCAAACATTTATTCGTTTTCATGATCTATTGCAATTACGCTTACGGCTCCGATACAGTCTCTACAACATACTAACAATAATCCCATTTTATCATTCCGGTGAAGCTTCCAGTTTTTTGTAGCAATATTCAGTAACCAACCTTCTGGAATAAGACCTTCAAAAAAAGGAAACAATCGTTGATCAATATATGGCTGTGGGCTGACAGGCATGGTAAATGAAAGGAACTCATCTGGATGCTGTGCAACATATTCAGCTGTATATTGAAAGATATATTCGCCATCATCCGTTTCAGTCAGATGCCCGGCAAGACTGGATTTATAATATATTTCAGCTTTTCGCATGGTTAATATTTATACTTCTTCTGCTAAGTCTTTGGTAGGTACAGGCGCGAGTCTATGGCCAAACATACTTAGTACAAGATTCACTTTATCCAATTGCAGATCAGTTTTACCTTGTTCAATTTTTCGTATTACGGTTAATGCTACACCGCTCAGTTGAGCAAATCTGACCTGCGTCAAATTTGCTTTTTTACGCCTCCGCTTTACGAATTCCGCTAATGTTTCCATTCTTTCCACCTTTCTTTCAATATACTAAAAATATATGTAAATAGATATAAATTGCCTCTTTTTTAATAAATTATATGCAAAAACGTATATTTCATTAAAAAACAGAAATAATATACGTATTTACATATAAAATGGCGGTCAACATGCCTGTTGACCGCCATATACCTAAATTTTTTGCATTATTTCGCTTTCAAACTATCAATCTCTTTCCGCATCTGAGTTTAAAACAATCTCATCTCCACAAAATAAAAAAAAACCGCCTGTAAAGGCGGTTTATGTCAGCTTGCATTATTGAACTTATAAAACTGTTACTCCGTTTTCAATGGTGGTAACATAGATTTCAGGATCTTTATTGTACTCCTTGTTATAACGTGAACGCACAAACTCCGTGTATTCCTCCACTTTATCAGCTACCACCAGGTTGATGGTACAGCCGCCAAAGCCGCCACCCATCACGCGTGCGCCGGCTACTTCTTCCCGCTCGCTCGCTAAGGATACGAGGAAGTCCAGTTCCGGACAGCTTACCTCATAAAGTTTGCTCAGGCCTTCATGCGTTTCATACATCAGCTTGCCGAATTCGTTCAGCTTTCCTTGTTGCAGTAAACCGGTGGCTTCCTGTACGCGGGAAATTTCTTCAATCACGTACACACAGCGATCGTAAACTTTTCCAGGTATTACATCCTTCACTTCTTCCAGCATCTGCAGGTTCGCATCGCGGAGCGATTTCACTTCCGGGTGATGTTGCTGAATTGCTTTCACGCCCGCTTCACATTGCTGACGGCGCACATTATATTCCGACGACGCCAGTGAGTGATGCACCATAGAATTACACAGCACCACTTTATATCCTGGAAATTCAAATGGAAAATATTCGTAATTAAGATTCCGGCAATCGAGTCGCATCACCTGGTCCTTTTTACCATGGAGGTTTGCAAACTGGTCCATAATACCGCACATCACGCCAGGGAAGGTGTGTTCTGCCTTCTGGCCTATCAGCGCCATATCCATGCGGGAAAGTCCGAAACCAAAGAGTTTGTCGAGCGCCGCTACCAGACCACCTTCCACCGCTGCGGAAGACGACAACCCCGCACCCACCGGAATATCTCCTGCCAGCACACAATCAAAGCCTGCTACTTCCAGTCCGCGCTGTTGAAGCATGGCCACTACCCCCATGATGTAGTTGATCCATCCGGGTGTGGGTACCACAGCATCCAGGGAAAAAGACGCCGTTTCTCCGGTAAAATCAGCATGTACATTACATTGATTAGTGCCGTTTGGCGCTACCGCATATACAATTTTTTTATCGATGGCAGCGGGTAAAACAAACCCGTCGTTATAATCGGTATGTTCACCTATAAGATTTATTCGCCCTGGGGATACAACGATCAATGGTTCTTTTCCGAATAGTTTGATGAACTGCTCTTTTGTTTTTTGTATCATTCAGTACCTGTAATTAAACGTAAAATTTACGCCTAAAAATACGCGAAAAAAATAAGGAACAAAGAAATTTTTCCGTGGAAAAATCGCTTTGTTCCTTAATCTCTTGTTATTTAATATGGCTTATGCCAATACTAATTGCTTTTTACCAATTTTATGACCCGCTACTGCATAAAACAGAATATACAGGTAGCAAGGGAGCATGCAATACAGGAAAGCATGTCTGAAATCGATGTTCGGGCTGTACAGGAAGCTGAACATAGACTCTTTATTAAACATACCACTATAAACCTGTGGCAGTACGGCACCACCCACGATACCCATTACCAGCAGTGCTGAACCGGTTTTGGTGAATTTACCCAAACCATCAATTGCCATGGGGAAAATCGCAGGCCACATCAGAGAGTTAGCCAGCCCCAGCAAGGCAATGCAGGTTACTGCTGAGAAACCGGTTTTGGTATAAGCCAGTACTGTAAATACAATACCCAGCGCCGCGCAAATCAACAGTGATTTTTGCGCACTCAGGTATTTAGGAATAGTAATAATACCTATAATATATCCCGCCAGCATAGCCACCAGCGTGAAGGAGGTGAAGTATTTCGTCTGATCCAGGCTCATACCCATTGACTTACCATAGGAGCCAATCACATCTCCCGCCATTACTTCCACACCCACATAAACGAAGATGCAAAGCACGCCAAGCAGCAGGTGAGGAAACTGGAAAATGCTGGTTTTACCAATGGTAGCCGCAGCAGTAGCCGCATCTTCCTCATTGGTGTCAATTTCAGGCAAACTGCTTTTCTTCAGCAAAACGGCCAGGATCAGCAATACGATTGCAATGACAGTATAAGGCCCGATAACACGGGAAGCCAGATTATCCAGTAAACCCGCTTTCACCACCGGATCAGTAGCAGCCGCAATTTTGCCTTTCAGCTCTTCGGCACCACTGAGCAGGATTACACCCAGGATAATCGGAGCCAGCGCACCAGCCACCTTGTTACATATTCCCATGATACTGATACGCTTAGCAGCACTCTCCTTTGGTCCGATAATGCTGGCGTAAGGATTCACCGCTGTTTGCAGCAGTGACAACCCGCCACCCTGAATAAACAGGCCAGTCAGGAACATCGGATAACTACGGGCATTAGCCGCAGGAATAAATACCAGAGAACCAAGGGCAATAATGCCAAGTCCAATAGACATACCATTTTTAAAGCCCGTTTTCTCCAATATATAAGAAGATGGTACAGAAAGAAACAGGTAGGCAAGGTAAAAGGCAAATGTCACCAGCAGGGATTGGGAGACATTCAGTTCGCATACAATTTCAAAAAACTGGATCAGTGCCCCGTTTAACCAGGTCACGAAGCCAAATACAAAGAACAGCATGGAGATAATAGCCATTGCCTGTCCATACCCGGCCTTCTTGGCAGTGGGCGCTTCCATTGTTACTGTTTGGTTCGACATAAGCTGAGTAGATTGTTTTAAGTATTTGCGAACATAAGAAACAGTTTCTATATTTCATAAATATCTTAGCTAAAACGTTTTACCGCCTATAAAAAATACAGGTGTTTATCCGGTTTTTTAGAAAATGATAAAAAATAATTTATACATTTATCGGGCAAAAATTCACTGTAACTTAACACGTTTATGTCTCAGCAACAAAAACAAAACGCGCAAAGTACCCATCCTTCTTTCTTTGTGCTAATTTTAGTGTTCTTTTTTTGGGGCTTCCTGGCGGCATCCAACAGTATATTTATCCCGTTCTGCAAAACTCATTTTAACCTTACCCAGCTTGAATCTCAGCTGATTGATTTTGCTTTCTACAGTGCTTACTTTATTGGATCACTGATCCTCTATCTGGCATCGGCAGCAAGAAAGGTAGATATCCTCAATAAGATCGGATATAAAAAGGGTATTATTTACGGTTTATTAATTTCTGTGCTTGGATCTGCCATCATGATCCCTTGTGTCAACAAAGAGAAAATCGTTCCCATCGTGGAAACCCAAGCTGACATCAGCAGTTTCCAGGTTGGCCAGCAACTGCAAACTTCTGACCGCGAAGTGAAAATACGTCGCGAAAAAGAAGCGGATACTTACTCATTATTAGTATCTAAAAATGAAGCAGGCGCCAAATACGCGTCCAACACCAACCTCCAGGCAGCTGTAGGTGGCAGCTTCACGGAATCCGCTACGGAATACAGCAGCACGTTTACAAAAGATAAACTGCAAAATGTGTTATCCGTTTTAGGTACCGACTTCAATCAAACCGTTACCTTCGGCTACTTTGCCCTGATCCTGATGGCCCTGTTTATTGTGGCCCTCGGTTTCTCCCTACAGCAAACGGCCGCCAATCCATTCGCCATCATCCTCGGTGATCCTGCAAAAGGAGCGCACCGTCTGAACCTGGCGGGTGGTATCAACTCCTTTGGTACTACCATCGGACCAATCATCGTGAGCATGCTGCTCTTCGGCGGTATGTCCGGTGGCGCAGCCGCAGAAACAGATATCAGCAAAATCAACACGCTGTATTTCCTCCTGATCGGACTGTTCCTCGTTGCCGCAGCTATCTTCGCATTTGTGAAAATGCCTGATAACCAAACGGCTGACGAATCTTTCGAATCATCTCCTAAAGCAACCCGCGCCATACTCGGTATCACCGCGATGTTCGTTCTGATCCTCGCCGGTCTGGCCCTGAAAATGGAACTGCCATTCTTTACAGTTGGTATCGTAGGTATCATCGGTATACTGCTGGTAGCACAATCTTCCTCCAGTAAAAATCCGGAAGGCTGGGGCGCTATGCGCTATCCACAGCTGATCCTGGGAATGCTGGCTATCTTCATCTATGTAGGTGTGGAAGTAACCATCGCCAGTAATCTCGGCGGACTCCTCACCCATCCTGGCTTCCTTACGCCAAATGGACTGAAGGAGTCAGAACTGGACCCATATGTATCCCTCTTCTGGGGTTCAATGATGATTGGCCGCTGGACTGGTGCCATCAGCGTATTTAACGTCTCCAAAAATACCCGTAAGATCCTTTGTGTAATTGTTCCTTTTGTGGCTTACGCAATCGTTCTCGGAGCTAACGTGATCAAAGGCAACGATGTAAGTGTACTGTATCCTTACGTTATCTGCATCGCCATCCAGATCGTCGGCTTCTTCATGGGTCAGGATAAACCTGCCAAAACACTGATGGTCTTTGGTCTGCTGGGTGTACTCTCCGTATTAATCGGCTTATTCACCACCGGTGCACTGGCTACTTTCGCATTCCTCAGTGGCGGTTTGTTCTGCTCTGTTATGTGGCCTAACATCTTTGCACTGGCTATTGCCGGCCTGGGTAAATACACCGGTCAGGGTTCTGCATTCCTCGTAATGATGATCCTCGGCGGTTCCCTGGTACCACCATTACAAGGCGGTCTGGCGGATATTCCTGCAATTGGCATCCACCACTCTTACCTGATCCCGGGCTTATGTTTCGCATACCTGGCATTCTTCGCATTCAAAGTTAAAAACATACTAAAATCTCAAGGAATTGATTATGAGTCAGCAATTAGCGGTGGGCATTGATATTGGGGGAACTAACACAGTTTTTGGCATCGTAGATCGCAGAGGTAATATTTTGAGTGATGGCAAGATGTCAACCAAAAGCCATGATAATGTAGAGGATTTCTTAACGGAACTCCACGGTCACCTCAGCAAACTCATTGAGCAGGCTGGCGGATCTGAAAATATAAGAGGTATAGGCGTTGGCGCTCCAAACGGCAACTTCTACACCGGCAACATCGAATATGCGCCAAACCTTTCCTGGCGCGGCATCATACCACTGGCAAACCTGCTGGAACAGCGCTTCGGCCTGCCCACAGTACTGACCAACGATGCCAACGCAGCAGCCATAGGTGAAATGACCTATGGTGCTGCCCGCGGAATGAAAGATTTCATCATGATCACGCTCGGCACCGGCGTAGGCAGCGGCATCGTTGCCAATGGCCAGCTGATCTACGGTCACGATGGATTCGCAGGTGAACTCGGTCACTGCATCGTGCAGCCCGGCGGTCGCCTCCACCCCGGTACCGGCATGCGCGGCTCCCTGGAATCCTATGCATCCGCCACCGGCGTTTGCAATACAGCCAAGGAGTTCCTCATCAACCGCCCGGAGGTAGAGAGCACACTGCGCCAGTACACACTGGACGAAATCACCTCCAAAATGATTTATGAAGCAGCCATGAAAAATGATGCGCTGGCAAAAGAAGTATACGAATACACCGGTCAGATCCTCGGAGAAGCACTGGCCAACTTCGTTATGTTCTCCAGCCCTGAAGCCATCATCCTCTTTGGTGGACTCACCAAAGCCGGCGATATGCTCATGAAACCTGTACGCATCCACATGGAAAATAACATGCTGCCGATATTCCAGAATAAGGTTAAATTGCTGTTCTCGGAATTAAAGGAAAGTGATGCCGCCATCCTGGGCGCCAGTGCCCTGGCTTGGGAAATGAAAGATTAAACATCTCACAATGAAAGATAGAAGAAGTTTTCTGAAAACAGCGGCCATGGGCGCCGCTGTTTTCTCTTTAGACAGCATTGCCTCCGCAGCAGATGCGCAGGCAAAAAAAGGTGGAGTAACCGGTAAACCAATCGTTGTTTCTACCTGGGATTTTGGTCGCGCAGCCAACAGCGCCGCATGGGACATCCTGAAAAAAGGTGGTCGCGCCCTCGACGCCGTAGAAGCAGGTGTACGCGTACCGGAAGCAGATCCTAACAACCATACCGTAGGCTATTCAGGCTTTCCCGACAGAGACGGCCGCGTAACCCTCGACGCCTGCATCATGGACGAATTCGGTAACGCCGGCTCCGTATGCGCCCTCGAACACGTTACCCACGCCATCTCCGTTGCACGTAAAGTAATGGAGAAAACACCTCACGTGATGCTCGCCGGCGACGGTGCCCTGCAATTCGCCCTGGCAAACGGTTTTGAGAAAGAAAACCTCCTCACTCCGGAAGCTGAAAAAGCATGGCAGGAATGGTTGAAAAAATCCGAATACAAACCGGTTATCAACATCGAAAATAAAGCTTACGACAGCAAAGGCGCCACCGCTTTTAACCCACTCATGCTGCCAGGCAACCAGTACAACCACGATACCATCGGTATGGTGGCCATGGACGCCAACGGTAACCTCTCCGGCGCCTGCACTACCAGCGGTATGGCATTCAAACTCCATGGCCGCGTAGGCGACTCCCCCATCATCGGAGCCGGCCTCTATGTGGATAACGAAATAGGCGCTGCTACCAGCACCGGCGTTGGTGAAGAAGTGATTAAAATCGTAGGCTCCCACCTCGTAGTAGAACTCATGCGCCAGGGATACCCGCCTGAAGCTGCCTGCAAAGAAGCGGTAACCCGCATCGTTAAACGCAGCCCTTCAAAAGCAAAAGAAATACAGGTAGGCTTCCTCGCACTCAATAAAAAAGGACAGGTAGGCGCTTACTGCCTCCAGCCTGGCTTTAGCTATGCTGTGCTGTCCAATGAACAGAACAATGTGCTGATCAACGGCAAATCGCATTTTAAATAATTTCCCCTGGGGCTTCCACCCGCCGGCGGCGGGTGGAAGCCCTGGCTTGAAAGAGGGCCGAAGGCCCTCTTTCAAGCCGCAAAACAACAAAACACCAGCCTTAGCTGCTTGGGTGTTTTGCTGCTTTGCAAGAAAACCACAAATCATTACACCATGCTCACCCTGGAAATCTGCGCCGGCTCCGTCACCTCCTGCATCGCAGCAGAAAAAGGCGGCGCCTCCCGAATAGAACTCTGTGATAACCTCCTGGAAGGCGGCACCACCCCCAGCTATGGCACCATCGCCCTGGCACGCGAAAAAGTAAAAATTGACCTCTACCCGATCATACGCCCCCGTGGTGGCGATTTTCTATATTCCGATATCGAATTCGATACCATGAAACGCGACGTGCTACTGTGTAAACAACTAGGCTGCAACGGCGTTGTCATCGGTATACTCACCCCCAACGGTAAAGTGGATAAAGCCCGCTGTAAAGAGCTGGTGGACCTCGCATGGCCCATGGGCGTTACCTTTCACCGCGCCTTCGATATGACCGACAACCCTTTTGAAGCACTGGAAGATATCATCTCCATCGGCTGCGAAAGAATACTTACCTCCGGCTGCCGCAACACCGCCATGGAAGGAGCAGAACTACTGAAGGAACTGGTAGAAAGGGCGGACGACAGAATAGCCATCATGGCCGGTTCTGGCGTGCGAAGCACCAACATCGATACCCTGGTAAAAACCACCGGCGTAACGGAATTTCATACTTCCGCAAAAGCCTACACCGACAGCAAAATGGAATACCGCAACCCAAACGTAAGTATGGGCGGCATCCCCGGCGTACCGGAATACGGTATCTCCGAATCCCAGGAAAGTGAAGTGCGATTAATACGTGAAATAGCTGAAAAAGCATTGGCAATATCCAGCCAATAATCCTATTTTAGCCGTTTGCCTTAACAGCGACGCTATAATTTAAACGTGAACAATATGAAAAAACTGATTCTTGCAGCATTGCTGCTGGGCAGCACTTTCGCCCACGCACAGGTTAAAGGTGTGCGCCATGTTATCCTGATCGGAATGGACGGCTTCGGCGCCTATTCCTTCCCTAAAGCCGACAATCCCGTAATGAAAAAAATGATGCAGGACGGCGCCTGGACTCTCGAAGCCAGAAGCGTACTCCCCTCCTCCAGTGCTGTTAACTGGGCATCCATGGTGATGGGTGCTGGCCCTGAACTGCACGGCTATACGGAGTGGGACAGCAAAGTACCTGAACTGCCCTCCCGCGTACTGGATCAATACGGCATGTTCCCTTCTATCTATACCCTCCTGCGCGAACAAAAGCCGAAAGCTGAAATCGGCGTGATCTACAGCTGGCAAGGCATTGGCTACCTCTTCCCTAAACAGGCGGTTAATCACAGCGTAGCTACGCACGACAACGATTCGCTTGCAACCACCGAAGCAATTACTTATCTTAAAGCTAAGAAACCTGACTTCCTGTTCATTCACTTCGATGAACCGGATGGGGTAGGTCATAACATCGGTCACCACACGCCTGAATACTATGCACAGGTACAAAAAAACGATGTGCTGCTGGGAAAAATTTTCCAGGGAATAAAAGATGCAGGCATGTGGGAAAATTCCATCATCATCCTTACTGCTGACCACGGAGGTATTAAGAAAGGCCATGGTGGCAAGTCTATGGATGAGATGCAGATCCCATGGATCATCCAGGGCCCTGGTGTTAAAAAGAATACCCATATCAAAAACAGTGTGATGACCTACGATACCGCCGCTACTATCGCATGGATCTTGGGTCTGAAAACACCGCAGGTATGGACCGGTCGTCCTGTTATGGAAGCATTTAAATAAGCCGCTAATGAAAAGAGTTTTTATTGCCGCCCTGCTGCTCTCCTTAATCAGCAGCGCCGGCATCTCCCAACATAAAATAAAAGTACTCAGCTACAATATCCACCATGCTGCCAACATGAAAAACGTAATTGACCTGCCTGCCATTGCAGCAGTGATCAATGCGGAAATGCCCGACCTGGTAGCATTACAGGAAGTGGACAGCGCTACCGGCCGCAGTGGAAAAATTGACCAGCTGAAAGAACTGGCTAAGCTCACCGGCATGCATTGTTACTTTGGCCGCTCCATGAAATACGATGGTGGTGGCTATGGTACCGGCATCCTTTCCCGCTATCCCATCAAGGAAGCCACCACCCTGCAAATGCCGGTAGGTGAAGGAAAAGAGCCAAGGGCATCCGGCATTATTGTAGCACAAATCCCAGGCACCAAAGGCGTACGCTTTGCCAGCACCCACCTCGATGTGGAAGATGAGGACACCTGGCGTATCCAGGAAGCGGAACTGCTCAGCAATCATTTCAGCAAAAGCAAATTGCCGGTGATCATCGCCGGAGATTTCAATGCCTTGCCAGACAGTAAGCCCATCGCTACTTTCAAGAAATTATTTACCGATATATCTGCCGATTCAGGGCCGAGCTTTCCTTCGGAAAAACCACGGATCAAACTGGATTATATCATGACTGCAAAAGCACCTGCCAGCTGGAAAGCCACGCAGATAAAGGTGATCAATGAGCCAATGGCTTCTGATCACCGTCCTGTATTTGCAGAGATCAGCTTTTAAACAACTATCACCGTAATATGACATTGAAAAAATTATCGCTCTGGGGCCTCACAGCAGCCCTCCTGGGACTGTTCAGCTGCAGCAACAGCAACAATGCAGGCACGCCGAAAGGCAAAGTGAGCATCATTCCTATGCCGGTTAGTGTGCAGGAAAAAGCCGACTCTTTCCTGCTGAACAAACGTACCGTGATCGTGGCAGGCAACGATGCGGACAAACAAACAGCCGCCCTCTTCAACAGCTGGGTGAAAGAACTTACCGGTTATGAACTGGAGATTGCTGCCCAAGGCAGCGACAATGCCATCCTGCTCCACAGCGGCAATGACACTACTAACGCAGAAGGCTATACGCTGGAGGTAAATAACAAAACAATCACCATCAACGGTAATACCGGCGCCGGTACTTTTTATGGGGTACAGTCGCTCATACAGCTGCTGCCGGTAGAAAAAGCCAATGCCATGTATGTACCGGGTGTAAGCATTCAGGATGCACCCCGCTTCGGTTACCGCGGCCTGCACCTGGATGTTAGCCGCCATTTCTTCCCAGTGGATTTCATCAAGAAATACATCGACCTGATGGCCATGCATAAGTACAATACTTTCCACTGGCACCTCACCGACGACCAGGGCTGGAGAATTGAAATCAAACGTTTCCCACGCTTGCAGGAAGTAGCTTCCAAGCGCAAGGAAACCATGGCCGGCCACTACGGGGAAGGGAAATTCGATGGTAAACCATATGGCGGTTTTTATACCCAGGAAGAAGTAAAAGAAGTAGTGAAATATGCTGCTGAGCATTTCGTAACGGTTATTCCGGAAATAGAAATGCCAGGCCATGCCTTGGCAGCACTCGCCGCATACCCTCACCTGGGTTGCACCGGCGGCCCGTACGAAGTAGGCACCGGATGGGGCGTACTGGACGATGTTTTTTGCGCCGGTAACGACAGCGTATTTACTTTCCTCGAATCAGTGATGGAAGAAGTACTGCCGCTGTTTCCAAGCAAGTACATTCACATTGGCGGCGACGAATGTCCGAAAGTACGTTGGGAAAAATGTCCTAAATGCCAGGCACGCATTAAAGCCCTTGGCCTGAAGGATGAACATGCCCTGCAAAGCTATTTTATCCAGCGGATGGAAAAATACCTCAACGCACAAGGCAAGCAGATCATCGGCTGGGATGAAATCCTGGAAGGTGGCCTGGCGCCAAATGCCACCGTAATGAGCTGGAGAGGCATCGAAGGTGGTATCACCGCCGCCAAACAGCATCATGATGTGATCATGACACCTGGCAACTACTGCTATTTTGATAAGTACCAGTCCAAGAGCAAAACCGAACCACTGGCGATCGGCGGTTACCTGCCGGTGAGCAAGGTATATGAATACGAGCCGGTTCCTACGGAGCTGACTGCCGACGAAGCTAAATATATCAAGGGAGCGCAGGCCAATCTCTGGTCTGAATACATCGCCAGCCCTGAACATATGGAATACATGGTGTACCCACGCGCTACTGCCCTGGCAGAGGTACTGTGGTCACCGGCCGACAAACGCGATTACAACAACTTTGTAGAAAGGTTGAAAGTACATTTAAAACGCCTGGATCAGAAACATGTTAACTACGCTAAACATGTGTTTGAAATCACCGGCGTGGTGGAAGATAACCAGAAAGGTGGTATGCAGGTGAAACTGGATGCCAAGCTGGATGGTGGTAAAATCACTTATACGACCGATGGCACAGCTCCTAGGCCACAAGGCACTGCGTATACTGAACCGATTCAGGTAACAAAAACCGGTACCGTTCGTGCGCAGGTATTCCAGGATGGCATCCCTTTTGGCACCGAGTATAGCCAGGCATTCCTGTATCATAAGGGTGTAGGCAAAAAAATTACCCTGACAAACCAACCGGAGAAAAACTATAACCCCGGTAGCCCTGCTGCCCTGGTAAATGGCATTGAAGGAGCACCGGAATATAATGACAATCAATGGTTCGGATATAAAACCACTCCGCTCATTGCGGTGGTGGAACTGGATAGCATTCAGGATATCAGCGAGTTCGGCATTAATACCGTCAATGCTAAATCCGACTGGATTTATCCACCAAAGTCTGTTGTTTTTTCTGTTTCGGAAGATGGTAAAACTTACCGGGAGAAGGTGGTCGTGAATAGCTTTAATAAAGAAGGTGTGTACAGATGGAGAGGAAAATTCGAACCAGTGAGGGCTAAATATGTGAAGGTGCAAGCCACTCCTTACGGTAATATCCCTGCGGGAGCTGTAGGTGCGGGTAGCCCGGCCTGGATGTTTATTGATGAAATTATAATTAACTAATCGGGAATTATGCGGTGCCTGTCTTGGCAGGGCTCCCACCCAATGATGCCGGAAATCCGCTACAGGAAAGAAAAAAAAGAACCGTCTGGCATACACCAGACGGTTTTTTTGTTGACTCCTACACCTAATTTATATTATGAAAAAAGCATTCCCGATAGCATTCAAGTATAATAACGGAATCAGATATAAAAAGGTTTTATCCGTTCAGAATAATTTTCAATTAAATAAGTGCTAAATAAAAGTAGATATTAGCAGTATTTTTTTTAATTTTCCGGCTCGTTTTTAAACCGCATCTAATCAAAAACGTTTACAAATGACGATTAATCATCAGGAAATCGAACTGATCGACAGCTTTGAGCAAATTGCTGTGGAAATTCATTCCTCTGCCAAAGAGGGTTCCAAAGCAGTTGCCCGGGAAATCGCCGCGCTGATCCGCGAGCGTCAGGCTGCCAATCAACAATGTGTATTAGGACTGGCGACAGGCTCCACTCCTAAGTTTCTCTATGCCGAACTTGTACGCCTGCACAAGGAAGAAGGACTGAGTTTCAAAAATGTAATTACGTTTAACCTGGATGAATACTACCCAATAGAGCCGGATGCTCTCCAGAGCTACAACCGCTTTATGAAAGAACACCTGTTCAATCATGTGGATATTCCTGAAGGCAATTACAACGTTCCGGATGGTACGATCCAGAAAGACCAGATCAAAAAGTACTGCGAGCAGTACGACAAAAAAATCGAAGAAGCCGGTGGTATTGATATCCAGATCCTGGGTATCGGTAACAACGGGCATATCGGTTTTAACGAGCCTGGTTCGAACATCAACTCCCACACACGTCTGATCACGCTGGACAACAGTACCCGTCTGGCAAACGCATATGAGTTCCCTAACATGAGCCAGGTGCCCCGTTTGGCTATCACCATGGGTATCGGTTCCATCATGAAGGCTAAGCGTGTACTGCTGATGGCCTGGGGTTCCCACAAGTCAAAGATCGTTCGCCGTTCAGTAGAAGGGCAGAGCTCCGACCAGGTGCCCGCATCCCTGCTGCAACAGCATGCTAACTGCAAATTCGTAATCGATGAGCAGGCTGCTGCTGACCTCACCCGCTTTAAAGAGCCTTGGCTCACCGGCGACTGCGAATGGACGCCTAAACTGATCCGCAAAGCCGTAACCGGCCTCGCGCTCAAACTGAACAAGCCTATCCTCATGCTCACCGATAAGGACTACAACGAAAATGGTTTGAACGACCTCGTTGTACAATACGGTTCTGCATATGAGCTGAATATTAAAGAATTCAACGCTATCCGCGACACCATCACCGGATGGCCTGGCGGTAAACCTGGTCCTCAGCTGCCTAAGCACCCTGAGCGTTCAGAGCCTGCCAAAAAAACGGCGCTGATCTTCTCTCCGCATCCGGACGATGATATCATCTCCATGGGTGGTACTTTCATCCGCCTGCATGAGCAAGGCCATGATGTACACGTAGCTTACCAGACTTCCGGTAACATCGCTGTTACAGATGAATTCGTACTACGCTTCGTAGACTTCGCCGTGGGTTTCGAAAATATGTTCGATATCGATGGTAGCAAGTCCACCCAAATTCTGGCTGACGCCAAAGCGTTTATCAACAGCAAAAAACCAAGCCAGAAAGATACCCCAGAGATCCGCTCCATCAAAGGACTGATCCGCCGCTGCGAAGCAAAAGCTACCTGCCGCTACGTAGGTATCGCCGAAGGTAATGAGCACTTCATGAACCTGCCTTTCTATGAAACCGGCCTGGTAGAAAAGAAACCAATGGGTCCTGAAGATGTGAAACTGACGGTAGACCTGCTCCGCAAAATCAAGCCACAACAGGTATATTGCGCTGGTGACCTCGCCGATCCGCATGGTACCCACAAAGTATGTCTGGACATCATCTTTGCTGCACTGGAAATCGTTAAAAACGACGACTGGGCTAAGGATTGCTGGGTATGGCTGTACAAAGGTGCATGGCAGGAATGGGAAATCCATGAAATCGAAATGGCAGTAGCCATGAGCCCTGACCAGGTATACCAAAAACGCCTCGGTATCTTCATCCACCAGAGCCAGAAAGACGTAGTACCTTTCCAGGGTACTGATAGCCGCGAGTTCTGGGAGCGTGCGGAAGACCGTAACGCAAATACCGCTCAGTTATACGATAAACTCGGATTACAGCAATATGCAGCCATGGAAGCTTTCGTGCGCTACCATTTTATGTAATTGCATAGTGTACATATTTCTTGCAAGGGGCTGCCAACCGCAGCCCCTTTTGTTTTTGAATAACATTCGCATAACGACACCGTAATTACCATTGGTATAATTTACCCTTCATATTGCAAATATTCCTTTAAATTACGCCACAAACTACAATGCGCATCAATGGAAAATGACATCCTCATTGACTTCCGTTTTACTAAAACGAAACCTGGCTTCGGAGATTTGTTCCTGATTACGGGTGAAACACATCCTAAATTTGCCCCTCGTAATAACGCCTTCGAGAAGCTGGCCCCACTGGGCTTTGAGCAGTTAGACGACTTTTTTGGTATTCTTAACAGTGAAGAAGCCGGCGACGATGTAATCGTATGGCTGTTCCCTATGCTAAATGGCGAAGAAGTATTTCACAGCAGCGGCTCCTTCGATGCCATCCGCTTGTCGTACAACGCCCTGCGGAACACAGCCGGCAGCCTCGCCATCCTCCAGGCCTGTTTCGATGCCATCACCACCAACCTGGATACCGAAGCACTCTTCGAAGGCAATGTCATCCGTACATTCGATCCCGTTAGTGCCAAAGCAAATGAAATCATCAGCTACTGGCGCAATAACCAGGTAGAACCCGGCTCTGAAGCAAGCCTGCTCATCGATGAAGATGATGATGAAGACTGGGACGATGATGAATACATCGACGAGGACTGGGTAGATGAAGATGAAGACGATACCAGCAAAAAATAACGATTATCAAAATATATGGAAAGAGGACGATTTACGGGGTAAATCGTCCTCTTTCTTTTTATACCGGTTACTATCTCCCAAAAAAATATTAAATTGTATGCACCTATACAGCTAAACCTGATGCCAACAACTATGACTACACGTAATTTCAAAGGCGTTGCCGGACTTATATTAGCCGCCATTATTATCGGCGGACTCCTGGTATCCGGTATTCCCGGCTCCCGCAAGGCTTCCCACGAAAAACATGCAGTCAGAACAGCCACAGTTGAAGAAGTAAAAGAAGGCTCCCCGGGCATTATCATTCACCTGAAAAATGATCCGAAAATCTATTTCATCAACACCAAACAACACCATCAGATTACCGCTGCCGACCTGCAACAGCTCTCCGGGAAAGAAACCCAGCTGGTAGTGGCGGATAACTGGTCGCCCCTCGACCCATTTTCCAGCATGCAGGAAATAGAATCTATTGAATTGAATCACCACACGATCTATTCGGCACACTAACCTTTTTTCTTTATCTTAGTCACCTGTATATGTGTGACTTATGAAGAAGATTACCTATTTGTTACTCGCTGTTATTTTGATTGCCTGCGATCGTAAAGGCAGCAGCAAGTATGATAATGAGGAAGATACCAGTGCGGCCAAAACGCAGACCGATACTAAGAAAACACCCGCCAAAGCTGCCAAACCTATCGGCGGCGAAAGAATCAATAAAACAGCCACCATCCGTCAGCAGCCAAACGGGGCAGCCATTGCCAGTTTGCTCGACTATGTACCCGTACGCTGCGCCACCATCCGCAAAGGCTGGTACCCGGTGAGTATAGATTTTGATATCACGGCCGACGAATACCGCAAGCCCAGCTTCCGCAAAGGGCGCAAGCTCGTTGTCAACGGCGTGCCCGCCGGCTCGCTGCTGCGGGATGTAAAACTTCCCGTTTCTACCAACGGCGACCGCATGTGGGCCACCATCGATGGCTTCACCGAACAAAGCAGTATCCGTCCCGGTAGCATCATTGAGGTAGCAGCTATCAACTTCCTGAAGCAACATAAGGACTACAGCGTTGCCGGTCTGCAACCCTTTATCCACAACTTTCAGCTGGATGAAGACAGCGCCATCAAACCCTACGCCCTCTACTACAACTACGAAAGCGGCATCGATGATCCCAGCCCCGGCTACCGCCTGGCCTTTATCTGCCAGGGCAAACAGCTGATCGGCATCCTCCATTCCCGCCCGCTGACCTGGCAAGGCACTACACCGCGCCGCCTCCAGCGCGGCTTTGCCGTTAACTTCCTCCCAGGGATCGACAATTATCTGAAAGAGGATTTCTGCAAAAAATTTAACACCTATATCGTTTCAATTGATTAAGGTCATAACTTTTAGTTATTACCAATTACTTTTAAAGATTTGACTCCGTCCTTGCTGGTGCTGACCTTTGCCTGCATAAAACCATCGTATAGCATATGGCACACCAGCACATCAGCAGTAACAAAATCAGATTTTCCCCGCTTCGCAAGCCACTGTTTTTTACCGCAGCCGCAGCCACCCTGCTGCCGGTAGTATCACCACCCGTGGCATTGCTCATGGGCATCGCACTGGCACAAACTACCGGCAACCCCTATGCGCAGCTAACACGCCGCACCACGCAGTGGCTGCTGCAACTCTCCGTCATAGGCCTCGGCTTCGGCATGAACGCCCACCAGGCAGTGCAGGCAGGTAAAGAAGGACTGCTGCTCACCATCGCTTCCATCTTTGCCACCCTCCTGCTCGGGCACCTCCTGGGAAAAATATTAGGCATCGATAAAAATACCAGTCACCTCGTATCCAGCGGCACCGCGATATGCGGCGGCAGCGCCATCGCCGCCATTGCACCAGTGATTAGAGCCAATGATAAACAGCTGTCCGTATCCCTGGGAATTATTTTTCTGCTCAACAGCGTAGCCCTGTTCCTCTTTCCCGTGCTGGGCCACCTCTTCCACCTTAGTCAAACCCAGTTTGGCCTCTGGACCGCCATCGCCATTCACGACACCAGCTCCGTAGTGGGCGCCGCCGGTAAATATGGCCCCGAAGCCTTACAGGTGGCCACCATGGTTAAACTCAGCCGTGCTCTCTGGATCATTCCCGTATCCCTGCTTACCGGACTGTTATTCAGGAATGGCCATTCCAACATCAAAATCCCCTGGTTTATTGGCCTGTTTGTGATAGCCTTGCTGCTCAATACCTTTTTTCCGTTGGGGCATGCCAGTTATATCCTCACCAGTGCTGCCAAAACAGGATTATCACTCACTCTTTTCCTAATAGGTAGTAACCTGAGCAGGGAAGTACTCAGCGGGATTGGCTGGAAACCATTGCTGCAGGGTATTTTACTCTGGGTATTCATCAGCACCGCCACCCTTACAGCCATTATTTTCCTGCGGTGACATGCTGCGGGAAAAATGGCCGCATTTGCTTATATTTGAAATACTGAAGGATTGTCAGGAATTTCCCCGCACGCACCGGTTAGTAGTCAACCAAATCGCTATTAGATAACCATTACACCTCGATCCCCTTATGAGCTGGAAGCACGGCGGCCGTGCCACAATTTTCATGGCATTATCACGGGCTATAGAAAGTACAGCCCCCGTACATAAAAGACTCCTATATGATCCCTTCGCTGCAGCATTTTTGTCGCCCCTGTTTCAAAAAGTCGTTGCCTGCTGTCATTACGGACCACTCAGGAAAATCACCACTACCATTCTCCAGCTGCGCTGGCCAGGCGCCTATACCGCCGCAGTAGCGCGTACCCGGCTCATAGACGACATGATCCACGACGCCGTTAATAACCAGGGCATCAACCAGGTCATTATTATCAACGCCCGGCTGGATACCCGCGCACACCGGCTTAAAACAACCATCCCGGTGCAATATGTAGAAGTAGACCTGCTGGAATCCCAGCTGCAAAAACAGGAGATCCTTTTCAACGTCATCCCCGAACAGGTTACCTCGATTGATTACGTACCGGTGGACATACATACACAGCGACTATCTTCCCAAATGATTACACACCTTCAGCGGGAATACTATAAAACACTGTTCCTATGGGAAGGCGTTACCTCCAGCCTTAAAGCAAAAGAAATCGATGAGTTCTTCGAATATGTAACACGCTACCCTGCCGGCACACAAATCATTCTGACCTACCTGCATAAAGCGGCGGTAGAAAATCCAGGCGAATTCCGGGGTTTCCGCTCCGTATCCCGAACCCTCGGCCGAAAGGGCGAGCACTTCGACTTTGGCATGTATCCCGATACGTGGACCAGCATCTTCAACGAAAGAAATATGCAGGTCAACTACGATGGCGGCGCGGGCGATTATCGCCGGCAATACTATAAAGAAGCGGCCAGGCACATGAAAGGATATGAATACTTCAGGGTAGTAAGCGCCGCATTAAAATAATACCACAGCTCGGGCCGATTGAATATCTTTGTGGGATTCTTCACATAGAGCAGGACCCAGTATGCACATTCATTATTTCCAACATGTTTCTTTCGAAGGCTTAGGATGCATAGCCGAATGGTGCCGCACGCAAGGCCATACATTAACCGCTACCAAATGGTTTGAACCCGATGCCAACGCCGATGCCGCCGCTACCGCCGACTGGCTCATTATCATGGGAGGCCCCATGGGCGTATACGACCAGGACCAATACCCCTGGCTTACCACAGAAATCAATATCGTTAAAACAGCACTGGAACAAAAAAAGAAAGTATTGGGGATTTGCCTGGGCTCACAGATTCTGGCAGCAGCACTGGGCGCTAACGTATACGCACACACGCAAAAGGAGATAGGCTGGTACCCGGTTGATTTTACTTTCCAGGAGCAGGCAGCCGACCTGATTAACGTGCTGCCGCAACATATGGATGTGTTTCACTACCATGGCGATACTTTTGATATCCCCAACGGCGCCACACGGTTTGCCGCCTCTGCTGCCTGCAACAACCAGGCATTTATGTACGACAACGCTATAGGTCTGCAATTCCATATCGAACTCACGCCCACCTCCCTGGTGGCTATGATTGATCATGGCCAGGCCGAGATCACAGCCGGAGGGCCGTTTGTACAGCAACGCAACCACATCCTGGCTAACACCCCACAATTATCCGTCAACAACAATGCCCTGGTTAACTTGTTAAATTACCTGGCAGCTAAATAAATAATACTATGGACGCGGCATATGATGTAATCATTATCGGAGGTGGCCCAATAGGAATCGCCTGTGCACTCACCGCACAACGGGCAGGCTTATCTTACCTGGTGATTGAAAAAGGATGTTTGACGAACTCACTGTACAACTATCCGTTGTACATGACTTTCTTCTCCACATCAGAAAGACTGGAAGTAGGAAACATTCCTTTTGTATGTATCAACCCCAAACCCAACCGCCCGGAAGCACTGGAATACTACCGGAGAGTGACTACCAGCAATCAGCTGAATGTAAAACTTTTTGAAGAGGTGACTGATATACTTCCTAACGGAAACGAATATACGGTACATACCACCAAAGGAAAATATCATGGCCGGCATGTGGTAATTGCCACAGGATTTTATGATATCCCCAACACACTGGACATACCTGGTGAAAACCTGGCTAAAGTAACGCATTACTATAAGGACCCTCACTTTTACGCCACCCGCAAAGTGATCGTAATTGGTGCCAATAACTCCGCCGTGGATGCGGCTTTGGAAACCTACCGCAAAGGCGCGCAGGTAACCATGATCATCCGCGAAGATGGGATCGGAAAAAGAGTGAAATACTGGGTTAAACCGGATATAGAAAACCGCATCAGTGAGGGAAGTATCAAAGCTTACTACCATTCCAGCCTGGCAGCCGTACGTGAAAATGAAGCAGATATACTTACGCCGGATGGTATCGTTACCATTCCTAATGATTTCGTGATTGCGATGACCGGCTACCAGCCCAACTTCAGTTTCCTGAAAAAAGCAGGCATCGCCCTTTCAGACGATGCCAAAAAATATCCTGCCTATAATCCCATCACGATGGAAACCAATATGCCACGCATATACTTAGCCGGCGTGGTTTGTGGCGGAATGGACACACATGTGTGGTTTATTGAAAACTCCCGCGATCATGCTGATAAAATTATTCAGCACATCCGCAGCAGGGCCTAAATAATATTTACTTCTCTTTCGAGGGTAACACCAAATTTTTGTTGCACGCTATCTACCACTTGTTGCGACAGGTGGTAGATTTCACTCCCTTTTGCCTGGCCATAATTTACCAGTACGAGTGATTGTTTGGCATGAACACCTGCATCTCCCTCCCTGAACCCTTTCCAGCCACATTGCTCAATCAGCCAGCCTGCAGCCAGTTTGAAATGATCATCCGGCAACGGATAGGCGACCACGTTAGGAAACGTTTCTTTCAACCGGCGGTAGGTGGCACCGTCTATAGAAGGATTTTTGAAGAAACTGCCTGCATTCCCGATCTCTGCCGGATTTGGCAGCTTTGAACTGCGGATGTTAATCACTGCATCACTGATGGCTCGGATAGAAAGTTCCTTTACGCCCATATGCTCCAGTTCCGCTTCTATAGCGCCATAGCTGGTATTAAAGTGCGGTTGTTTACTCAGTTTGTAAGTAACGGTAATGATGGCAAACTGGTTCTTATATTCATGCTTGAACACACTCTCCCGGTAACCAAATTTGCAGTCTGTATTGTTAAATTTTACTAATTTTTTTTCCTGGAGATGAAAAGCTTCCAATTCATGAAAGCAATCTTTGATTTCCACACCATACGCCCCAATATTCTGCATGGGACTGGCGCCCACATTACCGGGAATGAGGGAGAGGTTTTCGAGTCCTGCCAGATTTTGCCCGATACAATACTGCACGAAACCGTGCCAGTTTTCACCTGCGCCCGCTTTCACATATACGTAATCGTTATCCTCGGCAACTACGGTAATCCCTTTAATTTCATTTTTCAGCATGGCGCCGTCGTAGTTTTTGGTGAGAAGGATATTACTCCCTCCACCCAGGATCATACGGGGCTGTCCGGATACCCGCCCGTCTGCCAGCAAGGATTCCAGCTCCTGCGCATTCGCAAAAGTGGAAAAGTAACGGGCCGTTGCAGTAATTCCGAAGGTATTATAAGGCTTTAACAGAACATTTTCAGATATGAGCATAACTAAGCATTCAAAAAACTTAACTTTATATCCTACAAAGATAAACCGGATTTACTAACATCAGCACAATTCTATCCATGGAAAAAACTGCTATTGTAATAGGAGCTACCGGCCTTACAGGCACACACCTGGTATCAGCACTGCTGCACGACGGGTATTATACCCACATCAGGGTACTGGTGCGTAAACACTGGTTCAACTCCAGGCCGGGGCTGGAAAGTATTATCGTTGACTACTCAGACGAAGCCACCCTGCGGAATTTGATAAAGGGAGATGTATTGTTTTGTTGTATAGGTACCACTATCAAGAAAGCCGGTTCCAAAGAAAACTTTCGCAAAGTAGATTTTGATATTCCGGTGAGATGTGCACGGATCGCGCATGAAAATGGCGTCGGCCAGTTTCTCGTGATGTCCAGTATCGGAGCAAACCTCTATAGCCGCAATTTCTATCTCCGTACAAAAGGACAATTGGAAGCCGCCATTGAAGGAGTTGGTTTCCCTTCTGTCGCTATCTTCCGTCCCAGCTTCCTCATCGGACAACGCCAGGAGTTCAGGCTGGGCGAATGGTTCAGCAAATATCTTATCCAGCTGTTTTACTTCCTGCTGCAGGGCCGCTGGAAAAAATACCGTGGCATCAAAGCCGCCACAGTAGCCAGCGCCATGCTAAAAGTGGCAAAAAAGAATATTCCCGGTACCGCCGTCTATGAATCTGATGCCATCCAGGAAACAGGAGAAACACCCCGCTGAGTTTGGCCAACACTACGTATCTTTAATGCTTATGCAACGACTTATATTCTTACTTATCACGCTCTCCTGGATAACTTTATCCCAACCCGGTAAAGCCCAGGATAATAAGTTTCCGGATGTATGGCCGCGAAATGCCGTAAAACATCCTGTACCCGCAGGTGCGCAGTATAATGTGCCGTATTTTACGCTCATTTACCGCGAAACCTTCGACTTCAACGTCAACAATGAAGATAAAGCCGCAGGAGTGGCTTACTACCATAAATTGTATAAGAGTATCCAGATTCAGCAAACCCTTAACCGGGATACTTTCAATTCCATACAGTTTTCTGTGGGTCCCAATGAGGATACCCGCAGCTTTAATATTCGTAAAATCAGCGCCGACAGTACCGTTGTGAACCTGGCCCGCAATGCCAGGGCTGTGAATAACAATGCAGGAGGTACCACCATCAGTGTGGAAGGGCTGGAAGCTAATGCCGGCGATGAAATTGAATACGAGCTCGTCACCAAAGCCACCGGATATGCCGGCGTGTTCACCATGCAGTCGGAAATCCCCTGTGCAGAAGCATTGTTCCGCCTCACGGCACCGAAAACAATGAAGTTTACTTTCAGCTCCACCGTCCCACAGGCCACCCCAACCGCCACCGAAGATGGTAACAGCAACGTATATACGTACACACAGGAAAATGTGATGCCTATACGCAACAACGCGCTGTATAACATAAAGCCGGCACTGGCACGCCTGGAGTTTGCCCTGGCGGAAATAACAACCGGCAGCAAAACCACTAAAATAAACTGGCAGGACTTCGGCAAGGAAACTTTTATTCCTTACGCCGCCATCACCAAACAGGAAGCCCGCCTGGTGGAAAAAGAACTCAGCAACCTGCCGTTCCTGCAACAACGCATTCCGCTGCCACACCTGCTTTACCTCCTGGAGCAATACATGAAAACCAATTACCAGCTCATACCTACTGATCCCTACCTCAACCCCGGCGATTTATCCGCCGCTATACGCACCAAAAGGACAGATAAAATGGGGATGATCAAGCTGATGAATGCTTTCCTGTATTATCTCAACATCCCTACGCACGTGCTCTTTACCTCGTCCAGAGATGAGATACCATTGCAAAAGGATTTGGTAAATCCGGAACTGGCATCAAACGTATTGCTGTACTTCCCTACCCTCGGACAAGCCATGGCGCCGGGTGAACCGGAATCCCGCTTCCCATGCTATCCTGCCAACTGGATCAATCTGCTGGCGGTACGCTGCCATGATACCCTCATCGGCGATAAAAGCGAAGTAATCACTGACCTGATCAACACACCACTGCCCGATTATACCTTGAGCAACATTAGTCTGGACGCCACGCTCACCGGCCTGAACAATCCTTCCTGGGACGTAACGCAGTCCTATGGCGGCTATGCTGCCATCAATGTAAAAAGAGGATTTGAGCGGGCCGGCAACGATGAAGGCAGAAGAAACGCTGCTTTTAATTCCATTCTTCCCCTGGAACCGGCTGCACGCAAGGTTACCAGCTATAGCGCCACCAATGAGTTATTCACCAGCCAGCCATTGGATAAACCGGTAGTGGTGAAATCTAAACTCAACACTCCTACGATGGTGGAGAATAAAGGCGCCGGAAAAAATATTAAAGTGGGTGAGCTGCTGAGCGGCAGCCTGATCCTCAATCCGGTGATGCCGGACGATACGCTGCCAGTGCAACTGGCGTTTCCGTTCTACTTCGAAACACGCCTCCACATTGATATTCCGGAAGGTTATAAGCTGATGAACAAAGATGATTTTGCTGCCAACATCGGTGATAAAAATGAGAACCTGGGCATGAAAATGCGCCTGGTGCAGGATGGAAACAAAGCACACATTTTTGTAGTACAATACTTCAAACTAGTGGACTATAAAGGGGCAGATAAAGATCTGTTCAAGAAAATACTGGAGAGGGTGCTGATCTTGAAGCAGCAGGAGCTGATTCTGGGGAAATAATTACAAACCCCGTCGCAGGCAAGCCGCGCGGAGCGCGGAACCCAGCCAATGTCACCGAAGGTATCATTCACCAATCCGCTCCGAAAACGATTTATAAAAAAGAAGGAAGAACATGAGTTCTTCCTTCTTTTTTATAAGATCAGCGTAAGCTGTTACACACAATCCACATCCGGCACAATTGTCACCGATCTGAATTTCTTTTCCGCCAGCAACTGTATAAAATATTCGCGCAGCATATGTTTGGTTTGCGCAATTACTTTGGTATCCCGTGGCAGTTTGATTAACATCTCCTGTAAATAATTATTTCTGACTCTGGCAACAGGAGGTGCTGCCGGCCCTACCAGTTGCGGGCCTATATGCGGGTTCAGCCAGCTGGCAAGGATCTGTGCAGCCTGTTCCACTGTTTGCTGGTTTTTATGTTTTAACGTGAGCTTCAGCAGCCGGTAAAACGGCGGGTAATGGAAAAACTGGCGTTCTGCCAGCTCCGCTTCGTACATGGCTTTATAGTCGTGGTTGGTCACATAATGCAATACAGGATGCCGTGTATTGCTGGCCTGCACCAGTACTTTACCTTTTTCGTGTTTGCGGCCGGCACGGCCGCTCACCTGTTCCATCAGCTGGAAGGCCCGTTCGTTTACGCGGAAATCGGGGTAGCTGAGCAGACTATCGGCACTGAGGACGCCCACCAGGTTTACGTTATCAAAATCAAGTCCTTTTACTACCATCTGCGTACCTACGAGGATATCCACTTCGCGGTCTTCCAGGAGTTTGATCATTTTGTTATGGCTGTCCTTATTTCTCACAGAATCCACGTCCATACGGGCAATGCGGGCTTCCGGGAAGATCTGTTGCAGGTCGTCCTCGATTTTCTCTGTACCGAAGCTCTTCGGGATGAGCGACTGGCTGCCGCAGGCGGCGCACGTGTATACGTAAGGGTAACGGGTACCACAATAGTGGCAGTGCAGCTTATCCTGGTTTCTGTGGTAGGTAAGCGATACATCGCATTGTTTGCAATGTGGTATCCAGCCACAGGTGGTACACATCAGGAAAGGGGCATAGCCACGGCGGTTCTGAAACAGGATCACCTGCTTCTTTGCTGCCAGGCTTTCCGTTACGGCAGTTTTTAGGGCCAGGGAGATGTTACCGTCCATGGTTTTTTCTGCCATTTCTTTCTTGATGTCTACGATATCTATCACGGGCATTTCTACACCGCCGTATCTTTCGGAGAGTTCTACCAGACCGTATTTGCCCTGTTGTGCATTGTAGTACGATTCAAGGGAAGGGGTGGCGCTGCCTAGCAGCACTTTCGCCTTGAACAAGCTGGCATAATAGATAGCGGCATCCCGGGCATGATAGCGGGGAGCCGGGTCCTGTTGCTTATAAGAGGGATCATGTTCTTCATCGAGAATGATGAGGCCAAGATCGCGGAAAGGCAGCAATAGACTGGAACGAGCGCCCAGCACAATTTGCAGCTCGCCGTTCTTTACCTTATTCCAGATTTCTACCCGCTCGTTGTTACTGAAACGGGAGTGATAGATTCCGATATGTTTACCGAAATGTTTCTGCAGGCGACGGATAATTTGTGCCGTGAGTGCAATTTCGGGCAACAGGTAAAGCACCTGCTTGCCGGCGGCCACAGCTTCTTCCATCATTTTTACGTAAACCTGCGTTTTACCGCTGGAGGTAACGCCATGGAGCAGGGTTACCTGTTTAGTCGTAAAGTGTGTACGCACTTCTGCGAGTGCTGTTTCCTGGGAAGGACTCAGTGTAAAATCCAGCGTGGCATCCAGCTTATGTTGCTTGATACGGTCTACTGCCCGTTTTTCCGCGAGCAGGATACCTTTATCGATCAGGCCTTTGAGCTGTGCAGTAGTGGCGTTGGATTTCCTGAGCAGTTCAGGTTGTGTGACCTCACCGGTTGTTTTCAACAGGTGCAGGTAGGCCAGCAGCAGTTCCATTTGTTTGGGTGCGCGGCCAAAATCGCTGAAAAGCGCTTCCAGTTGGGCATCTTGCTGATAGTCGGGATGCAGGAGGATAAAGTTTTCCGTCTTTTCTTTGTATACTTCCCTGAGTTCCTCGTATACCAGGCATACCTTCTTTTCAATCAGTTTTTTGATGACGCTGTATACCTCGGATTTATCGAGGATCAGCTGTACTTCTTCGATGCGCAGTTCCTTGCGGATCTGCAGTGCCTCTGCGATGAGGTATTCATCATCGTCCAGCTGCGTGTAGTCGTCGCCGTAAGCATCATTATAAAGGAGCAGTGTTTCGCTGGAGAGCTTGAGGTGTGCGGGAAGGGCGGCATTGAGTACCTCTCCTTCGCTGCACATATAGTAACTGGCTATCCACGACCAGAAATTGAGCTGGGTGGGATATAATACCGGCTCTTTGTCGAGCAGGTCCAGTAATGGTTTGGTTTTATAATCGGCCGGTGCCTGCTGATGAATTGCCTTTACGATACCGGCATACTTTTTCTGTTTACCCAGCTGCACAGCCACACGGCTGCCCACCTGGATAGTATTTTCCATATGTTCAGGAATGGAATAAGTATAATTCTTGGGTAACGCCAGTGGCAATATTACATCTGCATACTTCATGCGGTCGGTTGCAAGGTTGGGTAAGCACGACGTTTACGCAGTTCTGCATCCATTACCTCGTAAACGCGTTGTTTGAGGGTGTTAATATCATCGAGTGTAAGGCCATCTACCGGTATTTCGGGCAGGAAAACCACGCGGCATTTGCCTGGATTGAGTGGCATCAGCCCTTTACCGGAAGGAAAGCGGTCGCCCGCATCCACATATAATACCGGTTTAAGTGGTATCTGCATTTCAATGGCCATACGGAAAGCACCGTTATGGAATGGGCGCAGCGGCTCGTTGGTTTCGTTAGTAGTACCCTCCGGGAACATCAGGATGGATATGCCGGCTTTGAGTCGGCTCATCATTTCACGAACACTTTTTGCTCTGGCAGGTGCGTTGGAACGATCTACCGGCACTACAGAATTCTTATAAATGAACCCAAAAAACGGGATTTTAGACATTTCCACCTTTCCGAGCGGGCGGAAAGGGAGGCGCATCACCTTTACAGCGATGGCGGCATCGAGGTAGCTACGATGGTTAACAACGTAAATGCAAGGTTTATCGCCGTGTTCAACTACGTGTTCTTTGGTAACCCGCATTCCTACCATCGGAAACCAGGCATGGGCCCAGAACCGGAGGAAATAGAAGATGATGTTTCCACCTTTCTCTTTACCCAGCAGGGAAGCCAGGAAAATTGGCGGCAGGATCAGAAACATGATTCCCAAAAAGATAATGGCGGCGTATACTACATATATAAGACGCAACAATTTCATAAATAACTTCATAAACGCCCCTTGACAATGGTTTTAATTAGGCTGGAAAACTACGATTTATATTACTAATTATGAATTATTCACAATGACAGGTCCAGTCCTTATCCAGGTCGATACAGGTCACCACTCTGGCGCTGCTTTTATCACAGGGTGCAAAAACTATGCGCAGATGCTGACCATCATGGGAATACCCTTCGAGGGCGAAGGTTGGGCAGGGACGATCGTTAGGATTGGATTTTTCCAGGTTGACCTCGCCTTTCTGCAGGATTTCAGCCACTTCAGCCGCCGTCACATGACGGCATTCCATGCGACATTTAGCATGTTTCGTAAATTCCAGCCTGGCCTCGCGGTTAAGCAGGGCGCCGGCTATTTTAGGTTCCGGTGTAGGCGGGCTGGTAACATGCCCTTTGCTTCCCGGTATAGTGCCTGACTCTCGTTTCCACCATTCCTGGTGCCATCCTGCTATGAGCAGAACGCCCAGCAACAGCACCGGAAGATATTTTTGAACAGATTTCATAAAATTATAACGCGGCGTAAATTAGTCAAAATTCCTGACCTGTCTATGACATAAAAAGTTGCTACCTTTGCCGTCCTTTATGGAACAAGTAAAAACAGTAGCATTTCATACCCTCGGCTGCAAGCTGAACTTTTCAGAAACCTCCTCGCTGAGCAGGTTACTGGAACAGGATGGCTTTGTAAAAACGGATTTTGATAATACCGCCGATGTATATGTGATCAACACCTGTTCGGTAACTGATAATGCCGATAAGGAATGCCGTCAGCTGGTGCGCCGTATACAACGCCGCGCCCCTGAAAGCATGGTGGTCATTACGGGTTGCTACGCCCAGCTGAAACCGGAAGAAATTGCGAGCATTGAAGGGGTAGACCTGGTACTCGGCGCAGCAGAAAAATTCAATATCGCCGAACACCTGAAGAACCTCACCAAGGGCGACAGCGCAAAAATCTGCTCCTGCGATATTGAGGATGTAAACTCTTTCCACTCCTCCTATTCCCTGCACGACCGCACCCGTACCTTCCTGAAAGTACAGGATGGTTGCGACTACGGCTGTACCTTCTGCACCATTCCAATGGCCAGGGGTAAGAGTCGCAGCGATAGTGTTGCCAACGTAGTAAAGAATGCGGAGACCCTGGCTGCAAACGGTGTGAAAGAAATCGTACTCACCGGTGTAAACCTGGGTGACTTCGGAAAAGGATTTGAAGGTGGTAAGAAGCGAGAAGAAACTTTCTATGAACTTATCCAGGAACTGGAAAAGGTAGAAGGTATTGAGCGTTATCGTATCAGCTCCATCGAACCTAACCTGCTGACCGCCGAAATCATTGAATTTGTGGCCAACAGCAGCAAGTTCATGCCACATTTCCATATTCCTTTACAGAGTGGCAGCAATGAAGTGCTCGGTAATATGCGCCGCCGCTACCGCCGGGAACTGTATGCCGAAAAAGTAGGCATGATCAAACAGTTTATGCCACATTGTGCCATAGGCGTTGACGTTATTGTGGGCTTCCCCGCAGAATCAGATGCTAACTTCCAGGAGACCTACGATTTCCTGCATAGTCTGGATGTATCTTACCTGCACGTGTTTACCTACTCTGAAAGAGCTAACACCCTTGCACTGGATATTCAGCCGGTAGTACCGGTAAACGTACGTCACGAGCGTAACAAAATGCTCCGTAACCTCAGCGTTAAAAAACTGAATTACTTTACGGAACAACATATTGGCCAAACCCGCAAAGTGCTGTTTGAATCGCATAACAAAGACGGCATGATGGAAGGCTATACAGATAACTATATTAAGATTACAACGCCATTCAGGGAAGAATGGAGTAATAATATTGTGGACTGGGAGTTGAGGTAAACTGACTACCAGACAATACAAAAAGGAGCCGGATGTGTACATCCGGCTCCTTTTTTTCTAAAAGAAAATCACTTGTCACCTCACTTTGAACTGGCGGATATCTTTTTGTTGAAATGGAATAATGGGTGATAAATTACAGGGATTGGAGTGTCGGTTCTCCCTATTCCCATTATCTGCGCCTTGATTTTTATAGATTGTTATTCCTACGCCCAATTTGCGAGGAACAGTCAGAACAGTTTCTCCTAGAGCAATTTCAATTCTGGCAATTGTTTCAAGTGTAAAATTGTGGCCACCTTTCATCCATTTACTGATTTCAGATTCTCGTTTACCGAGTAGATCTGCTAATTCTTTTTGTGACATATTTTTCTCCGTCAGAATATCCATGATTCTTTCCGCCACATCAAAAGATTTAGATACCATTGCCTGTGTTTCAGGTGGTATATTACTAAGGACTTTTTCGAATCTTGTACTCATAATTAATCACAATTTCCCAATTCAAATAATAGTTGACCTGCTAACACTTCAACATCTTTCCTATTTTCTGACTCATCTCTCCAAATCTCTGAATTTTGAATGCGCGACATCAGTTCAGCTTCGAGCGCTACCATTAATTCCCAATGAGGTTTACAGTTTATACAATCTTGCACTCTTCGTGCAGTCTTTACATCTCCGTTACCAACAAGTAACTCAAAAGTGCCTAAAGGTATACAATACAATCGCAGATTATATGCACCCGCAAGTAAAGCTTCAACCGTCTTTTCACCGTTAAGCCTAAATTTCCTAAAATCTATTCCGCGTTTACAAAACTCTCTAATCACAGCCAATATTGTTTCAAATTCCTTCTTGTATTGAGAATGATTTTCAAATTTGTTGATAAACTGATCGAAACAATTTTCCTCACCGCTGACTTTGAAAGTATAAATGGTAAAACGGCCGATTGCCTGATATAGAATAATTTTGCCTTTAGTACACTTCACTTTTAAGTTAAGTTCAAAGTTATGAAAAAATTGGTTAGCTATACAAAATAATCACATCACTAATACAACTAGTTTATAATAAATATTCTAAATATTTAATTAATCTAAATAATGGCTTGAATTAATCATGAACCCAGTTCGTAGCCCCAAGTATTGTCTTGATTTTTGCGGTTAATTCAGCAGTGAACTCCTTTATAAGGACCTGACCATTCTGCTTAATTATTATCATTCCTCCCTCCTTTATAATCTCATTTTCCAAATGCCTTAGTGCCCACATCATTTTGAGTTTAAATAGCTCCCCTTGCAACGACGTTACTAATGTTGCCAAATCCTGAATCACAGGTTCGGTCTGTGGAATTTCAATATCGTGATAGATTTTCATGTTGATATTTTTATAAAACCTGGCTTTGTTATTAAGCTATAACAACCTTAAAACAGCACATGAATAACTCTTTAACTATCCGATAACAAATCCAATCTCACTGTATACTACCAGGAAACTTTGCATTATTACTTGTGGATTAAAAAGAAAAGAGATTGTAAAAAGGGAAAATCCTTTCTACAATCTCTCAAATTGCATTTATTGGCTTTATATCCTGTTCAGGCTATTTACTTAGGAAACCCCGCGCTATTCTTCACCTCTACCAGCTGCTGCGTATGCCGGTTGGTATGTGCCGCATCCAGCAGCAGCAACTGATACGCATCGATAGGTCCTAATGGTGATTGCTCTACCACGTGGTTACGCAAATCATCTTTAGAGTTCATGACATAGCTGATAAGTGAATCTCTGCGGGCCACAAAACCTGCAATAATCTGCTGCGAAGTCTGGCCACCGGCAGGTACAAATTCTTCCGGTGCTTTAGCCTTTTTACTACGATCTTCCACACCGGTGATGATCTGTTCATCGGTGAGTTTAATCAGTGATCTTTTGGAAGCATCTGCCGGAGCGCTTACCAGCTGCTGCTCCCAGGCAAACAGGCCGCCTTCGGTTCTGTAGATGTGCTCTACGCATTCTATCACCGACCAGCGGTCAGGTGCAGGCTTATATTTCAGTTGCTCCTCAGAAAGGCCGGCTACTTCTTTTAGCAGGTTCGCTTTGGTTTCTTTTAACTGAGTGAGCAATAAGGATCTGTCTTCCTGCGGTGGGCGTGGAACAACAAATGCGGAGCATAGCAGTACGAATACTAACAGATAGGAAATTTTCATCGTGAAGGGTATTATTGGTGGTTAAAATGCAGTAATTACAATACAAGTTACGAAACTTCCAGGGTACGCAGCGTTTGCAGGAATTCACTGCGCGGAATAAAATCAGCTCCCAGGGAGCGCAGGTGATCCGTTTCTACCTGACAATCGATCATACCAAGCACATGCCTATGATCCTGTACAAATGTGATAAAGGCAGCTTTGGAAGCATTACTGACTTTCGCAAACATGGACTCACCGAAGAAAGCCCGGCCCAGGCGAATACCGTATAAGCCTCCTACCAGTTCCTCCCCCTGCCAGGCCTCTACCGACATGGCGATGCTCATTTCGTGCAGACGAATATAAGCAGCTTCCATATCTCCCGTAATCCAGGTCCCATCCTGGTCATTGCGTGGTATTTTGCGACAATTGCGGATGACTCCCTTAAAGTTTTGATTATAGGTAATGCGGAAGGTATTTTTTTTCAACACCTGCTTCATGCTGGCAGATACTTTCAGATGACCGGGGAACAATACAAACCGCGGATCGGGGCTCCACCAAAGGATCGGTGGTTCATTAAACCAGGGGAATATTCCCGACTGATAAGCCAGGATCAGTCTTTCTGGCTTCAGGTCACCACCCACTGCCAGCAGTCCATCTGGCTCTGCAAAATTCACATCCGGAAATATCAGTTCTTTTGAGAGACGGAAAATCATGCTATTGACTAACGGATTCTTCTATAGTGGCACTTAAACCTCTTTCCAGCAGCGCTTCACAAAGCGGACGTAGTTTTCTGTATTCTCCCTGCTTTACCGCATATTTCCCGTTAAAATGGATAATAAGCGCACATTGCTCCGCCTGCTCAGCCGTATGACCACACACCTCTACCAGAGAGGCAATCACCCAGTCGAAGGTATTTACCTCATCGTTCCACACCACCAGATTAAAGGGAAATTGCTCATTTTCCGCTACCAGAATATCCTCCTGTTCCTCCGTAATTACTTCAGTATTAGTGTGTTCCATCATTATTAAAGAAAGCTTTATGCAAAATTACGCGGAATATTCGTTAATTTATCCACTATTGAGTAATGATAATCCTGATGACGGTTTATAATGACTGAAAATCACACCTGATTTGCAGCTTATTTTTTCCGCACATCCCTAAAAATTGGTTTTATGAAGCACAGCCTGGTTTTACTAATGAATTTCTCCTTACCATTGAAAGATCCTATTCCTATTTTTTCATTGGTATTGTTCATCATATTGCTGGCCCCTATCATCCTTAGAAAATTTCGTATACCCAGTATCATCGGGCTTATCCTGGCCGGCATGCTGATCGGTGATCACGGTTTTAAAATCATTGAAAAAGGCAGTATCGACTTATTTGGCAAAGCCGGTTTACTGTATATCATGTTCCTGGCTGGCCTGGAACTGGACATGAACGAGTTCCGTAAAAACCGCTACAGAAGCATGGTTTTCGGAGCATTTACGTTTTTTATCCCACTCCTGATGGGATACCTCGTATGCACCTACGTACTGCATTTTAATTTTATGGCCACCCTGCTGATCTCCAGTATGTTTGCCACACATACACTGGTAGCCTATCCGCTTGCAAGCAGGCTCGGTATCACAAAAAATGAAGCGGTCACCGTAGCGGTAGGTGGTACTATCATTACCGACACCGCAGTGCTGGTCATACTGGCCGTTATCACCGGCGCGGAAGCTGGCAACCTCAACACAGAATTCTGGGTGCGACTCAGCATATCACTGGCTGTTTTTGCCACCATCATCCTATGGCTGATGCCCATGCTCGGCAGATGGTTCTTCAAGAAAATAAAGGACGATAAAACCTCTCACTTCATATTTGTGATGGCGCTGGTGTTCTTGTCCGCGTTTCTCGCAGAGCTGGCGGGGGTAGAGGGCATCATCGGCGCATTTCTCGCCGGCCTGGCACTCAACCAGCTGATACCCCACACATCTCCCCTGATGAACAGAATTGAATTTGTAGGCAATGCCCTTTTCATTCCCTTCTTTTTGATCAGCGTGGGTATGCTGGTAGATTTGCGCGTACTGATGAAAGGCCCGCAGGCATTGATTATTGCCAGTGCGCTAACAATCATGGCACTTAGCAGCAAATGGCTCGCCGCCTGGTTTACACAACTGGTATTCCGTTATACACCCACGCAGCGCAGGGTGATTTTTGGACTCAGCAGTTCGCATGCTGCCGCCACCATCGCAGTTATTCTCATTGGTTTTAATATGCATATTGTAGATGAGAATGTACTCAACGGCACAGTGATCCTCATACTCGTTACCTGCCTGGCAGGCTCGTTCGTAACAGAAAATGCCGGTCGTAAAATGGCCATAGAAGAGGCTTCTGCCCGGCCTGAACTGCCCGATCAGCCGGAACGTATACTCATTCCCGTTGCACATCCCGATCGTATTGAAGCGCTGCTCGACTTTGCCGTAATGATCAAAGATCCGCAAGCGAATACACCGATCTATCCACTCGCTATTGTGCAGGACAACAGTGCTGCCAAAGAGAGTATTCACGCCAGCAATAAGATGATGGAAAAAGCTATCATCCATGCCGCTGCCACGGAAAGTCAACTACAGGTAGTAACGCGCATCGACCTGAATATTTCAGACGGTATTTCCCGCGCTGCCACCGAACTGATGGTCAGCGACGTTATACTGGGATGGACCGATAAAACCAGCGCCACCGACCGTTTCCTCGGTTCTTTCTTCGGTAGTACACTCGATAACGTACTGCAAAGTGTTTGGGAAACTGTTTATGTTTGCCGCTTCCTCTACCCGCTTAACACCACTAAAAAAATGGTGCTGGCCTTACCTAAAAATGCGGAGTACGAACAAGGCTTCCTGCATTACCTCCAGAAAATGCTGATGCTCGCAAAACAAGCAGGAGCAAAGCTGGTAGTGTTTTGCGCCAATTCCACCCAAACAATTATTGATGGCTATATTGTACAATCTAAAATGAGCATGGAGATCCAATACCGCGTGTACGACGGTACAGAGGATTTCCTCGCCATCAGCAGGGAAGTAAGCCGAAACGACCTGGTAGCAGTGGTTACAGCCCGTAAAGGCACCTTGTCATACAACGCCTATATGGAAAATATACCAGGCAAAATAGAACGGCATTTCAGAGATAACAACGTGCTGTTACTATACCCTGAACAAATTGCGGTGGATTATGTAGAAGCAGGCATTCAACCGGAAGACCTCACCCTGGCGCCTATCCAGGAGCAGCTGGAGAATTTGAATAAATTAGGAAAAGCGGTGAAAAGGATTTTTAAACCGAAGAAATAACTTTTAGGGCTGACTAAAAAGTAAGTTTACTTTTTTGTCAGCCCACGCTCTTTATAACACGGTGAAATATTTGAACAGGATAATCCAGCAGATAACCGAAAGCCCTATACCTGCTACAATCATTCGCGTGCCCTGCTCCCTCGTTTTGTCCGAAAACGCATAAACACGAGCTCCGTCCGGCAAGGTTTTCCTGGTTAACCGTACAAATGCACCAATAAAAATTCCCAGGCAACTAAAAACAGTCACATAAGGTAAAGGCACAAAAATCAGCAGTGGTGAAAGGTATCCGATTAATACCAGGTGACCTGGCAACTCCTGCGGTTTTATTAATGTTTCCAATCTTTTATTTCCGAGGAGATGTAATTGTTCCGGGGTATAAGTGATCCCTTGTTTCTCCAGCAGTTTTAAGGCAAGTGCATAATCAAAATCCCCCCATTCATCTTTTTGTGCAATCACCTCCTTTAGTTCTTCTGTGGTAAAAGATAAGAGGTAATAATCCGGCTCCACTTCCTCCGGCGAAACAGTGATCATGCTTTTAAGCAAGGTATCCGCCTGGGTAAAATAGTCGGCAGGAATTTTCACCAGGTGGCGCTGATCAAAGTTCTGCCCTACGTACACGTGGTCCATCAACACCACTTCTTCCTCATACTCAACAGGGATGTTATGTTCTTGTAACAAGGTTACAATTTCGGCCGCTTGCTCTACAGTATGAAATCGCTTGAAGGTGACAAATTTTTTCATAAGTTAGGTATAGATATATGAAGATATAGTTTTGCGCGACAATATTCAATCGCGGCAAACAGCACGACGCTACGCACAAAAAAAGACCCGTGCCACGCACAGGTCTTTTTGTTATGTGGGAGTTGACGGGTTCGAACCGCCGACCCTCTGCTTGTAAGGCAGATGCTCTGAACCAGCTGAGCTAAACTCCCTTGATGGAAAACTGAATGTCGATAAAAAAAGACCCGTGGTAACCACAGGTCTTTCATGTTGTGTGGGAGTTGACGGGTTCGAACCGCCGACCCTCTGCTTGTAAGGCAGATGCTCTGAACCAGCTGAGCTAAACTCCCTAGAAAAGATCTTTACAGTAAATTGAAGTGGGAGTTGACGGGTTCGAACCGCCGACCCTCTGCTTGTAAGGCAGATGCTCTGAACCAGCTGAGCTAAACTCCCAAAAAAGATCTTTACAGTAAAATTGAAGTGGGAGTTGACGGGTTCGAACCGCCGACCCTCTGCTTGTAAGGCAGATGCTCTGAACCAGCTGAGCTAAACTCCCATTCTTTCTTTGTAACCATCAAGCCTTTCGTTCGATGGGATTGCAAAGGTATAATCTATTTTTATTCTACCAAATAAATTTTCGAAAAATCGATTAAAAGTTTGCAAACACGTCTACTTCAATGACATTCAAACCCTTTACAGATAAGGTTTATAATTAGTATGAAAAAAATCAGGATTGGTGTAACACCAATCCTGATTCCAATGAGTTTTTATACAAGTTGTTAGTTTTCTGCACAATTATTTCTTCTTTTTCTTCTCCACTTTCTTCGCAAAATTACCCTCGAAGAAACACTTGATTCCACGGTATGCACCACAACCACCAATCTCCCGGATACTTACCCGGCCAGCGGAAAACTGGAAAGATATTCCACAAGATGTTTCCTTATCCCGGAATTCACCCCGGTTGCCCGCCACATACTGACCTACACCGCTCACCTCGCCCTTGCATTTGCCATTGTCTTTAGAGAAGGTAATGAAGAACTGGAACGACTTCGCATCCTCCCCGTCACGGATAGATACCAGACTCATATCGCCACTGGTATAGTCCGCAGAAAAACGATGCTTACGCGGTAAAGTATCTAATGGGTTGAATATCTGACCAGGTACAGAGAGGTTAGCAGAGTTAGTCATAATCAGCATGGTAGAACCATCCGGATTCACACTGTAAAAGTCCTCCCGCTGCATGTCACGAACCGGTCCATGCTGTACCTCTGTAGAAAGTTTCAGTACATTTCTGCTGTCTATCTGCAGGGAAGAATATACCCCGCTTCTACCGGCATCGGCTACACGAATACGCCGCAGGAAGGTGCCCTTTTTCTTCTCCATAAAACAGAGATAAGCCACTGTGCCGGAACGACCTGCCGCCTTTACTACCATGTAATCCACCGGATTACCCTCCATCCGCTGCAGCGGCCATAAACGTACCTTTTCATTTTTGGGAAAATCCCCTTTTGTAAGCGTATCCGTCAGAAAACGGTTTACATCCGCTGTGTCCAATGCCAGCGAATCAGCCATTTTCAGTTGCAGGGAGTCTGACACTAACTTGTATGGCAACGCAGCCACCGGAAACAACTCCCGGAAGCCCTCCCGCGTCATGGGCTCATCACCGCCACGACCCGGGTTCTTCTTTGTTTTACAGGCAGCCAATACACCTATAGCCAGTAATAATAACAGATAACGCTTCATTAGTAGATTTATATTCTTGGGCGAAAATTAAACTAAATTTTTATATGTGCGCTCCAAAATCAAAAAACATACCGGATATAGAAAAGTTCGGGGAAATTATTTAAGTTTGTCTAAATAATAATTTAGGTTGTATGAATTTATCAGTTGCGGAAGAGAATTATATCAAAGCCATTTACAAGCTACAGGAAGGAGAACAGGCCGTTACCACCAACGCCCTGGCGTATGAACTGGAAACCAAACCAGCCTCTGTGACCGACATGGCCAAGAAACTGAAAGAGAAAAAACTCATCTCCTATGAAAAATACCAGGGCATCACCCTCTCCCCCGAAGGCCGTAAAACAGCACTTCAGGTGGTGAGACGACACCGCCTCTGGGAGTGCTTCCTCGTTGATAAACTCTCCTTCTCCTGGGAAGAAGTACATGAACTCGCCGAAGAACTGGAGCACGTACGCAGCGAAAAACTCATCAGCCGGCTAAGCGACTTCCTCGGAAACCCGGTGATAGATCCCCATGGCGACCCCATCCCGGACGCTAACGGCCGCATGACCAAGCCCAGGCCACAAACATCCCTGGACCAGGCAAACGCCAAGCGCCTCGTAGTCACCGCAGTCAGTGATCAGTCCTCCGCACTCCTGGCCTTCCTTAATGCCAAAAGCATTAAACTGGGCACACAGCTGGAAATCATCGCACACTACGAATTCGACAACTCCATTGAAATAAAAGTAAAAAATCAGCCAGCCATCACCATCAGTGAGCAAGTGGCTAAAAATATAATGGTCAGACCGCTATAACATTAAACCTATATGGGACCGTCACTAAGTGAAGTACACGAAAGCATAGACACCGGAAGTAAATCGAAATGGAAGAAAATATTTGCCTTCTTTGGACCCGCCTACCTCGTGAGCGTTGGCTACATGGATCCCGGCAACTGGGCCACCGACCTCGCCGGAGGTAGCAAGTACGGCTACACGCTGCTGTGGGTACTGCTCATGAGCAACATCATGGCCTTGCTGCTCCAAAGCCTCAGCGCACGACTCGGCATCGTCAGAGGGCGCGACCTCGCACAGGCCAACCGCGAAACCTATCCGCCCGCTGTTAACTTCATCCTCTACATACTCGCAGAAATAGCCATCGCCGCCACCGACCTCGCAGAAGTACTCGGTATGGCCATCGGTATCCAGCTCCTTACCGGCCTGCCACTCATCTGGGGCGTTAGTCTGACCGTATTGGATACGTTTCTGCTGCTCGTACTGCAACGGTTCGGCATGCGGAAAATGGAAGCCTTCATTGTGGCACTGGTAGCCATCGTAGGCACCTCCTTTCTGATAGAACTGATGCTCGCCAAACCAAAAATGAGTGAAGTAGTAACCGGCTTCATACCAAGCATCCCGGATAACACCGCCCTCTACCTCGCTATTGGTATCATCGGCGCCACCGTAATGCCACATAACCTCTACCTCCACTCAGCACTGGTGCAAACCAGGAAAATAAAACGCGACGATAAAGGTATCCGCCAGTCGATCAAACTTAACTTTATCGACAGCGCCATCGCCCTCAACCTCGCCTTCTTCGTAAATGCCGCCATACTCATCCTCGCAGCAGCCGTGTTCTATAACACCGGCCGCACCCACATCGCTGAAATCCAGGATGCACACGAACTGCTGGAGAAATTATTAGGTACCAAACTGGCCCCTATCCTGTTTGCCGTAGCCCTGATCGCCGCCGGACAAAGCTCCACCGTTACAGGTACCCTCGCCGGTCAAATTGTAATGGAAGGCTACCTGCACCTGCGCATCAATCCATGGCTGCGCAGGCTCATCACCCGACTGCTGGCCATCATACCGGCATTGCTCGTGATCATCATCGCCGGCGACCAGGAAGTAGGCGCCCTGCTGGTATTCAGCCAGGTGCTCCTCAGTTTTCAACTCGGCTTCGCCATCATCCCGCTGATACATTTCGTGAGTGATAAACACACCATGGGCACCTACGCCATTAAAACACCCACGAAAATCATTGCCTGGGTAATTGCTGCCGTGCTGGTATACCTGAACTCACGAATGGTTTTTGAAGAAGCCCGCGATTACATCTCCGGAAATAGTAATACCCTCATTGATGCAACCATCATAATTGTTGGTATCGGCTTCCTGGTGCTGCTCGGCTTCACGATCATCTACCCTATCATCCGCAAACATCCGGAAACACCTGATAATCCTAACATCCACAAGGCCCAGGTGAGTCTGGGAGAACTGGATGAACCGGTATACCACCGTATCGCCATGGCATTGGAATTCGGCAAATTTGACGAGCAGATTATCCGCAATGCCATTGCTCACGGTAACGAACACACGGAGTATATCCTGATTCATATCGTAGAAAGTGCGTCGGCTAAGTATTTTGGAAAAGACTCCGACGACCTCGAAACACGTAAAGACCAGGAACAGCTGGATACCTACCTCGCATTGCTGAAGTCCAGGAACATCAAGGCTAAAGGGGTACTCGGCTTCCGCAGGCGCTCCAGTGAAATTGCCCGCATCGTGGCCGAAGAAAAAGCAGACTTCCTCGTACTCGGCGGCCACGGCCACAAAGGACTGAAAGATCTTATTTACGGCGAAACCGCCAACCAGGTAAGGCACAAAGTAAAAGTGCCCGTACTGGTTGTACAATAATTTAACGCATGCAACAGCTATTCAAACCCGGCGACACCAAAACGTTTGAGCGCATAGTTACTCCGGCCGATTGCGCCGCATTCGACAGCGGTATGGTGCATCCTGTATATGCTACTTTCGCATTGGCAAGAGATGCCGAATGGTGCTGCCGCCTGTTTGTGCTGGAAATGAAAGAGGAAGGGGAAGAAGGCATTGGTGCTTCGCTGAGTGTGGAGCACCACGCACCTGCGCTGAACGGCAGCAGGGTACTGTTTACCGCTACTATTGAAAGTGTGTTGCATCACACCATCACCTGCAGCTATACCGCTCACGTGGGCGATAAATTGATCGCTACCGGCACACAGGTACAAAAAATATTAAAAAAGGAGAAACTGGAGAAACTATTTGCCGGCGCCTGACCTTTCCCATCCTTTCCCGGGAGGGGAAGGGAAAAGTTCAGATGCCGGCGGATGTATTATAAGCCCAAAGCAGATTTCAGCCTTGGGTAACCTGTTTTACTCACCAACACTTTGGCACCGCTTTTCAGAATGGCCAAATGATTTTCCTTTTCATATGGATCGATCCTGCTCACCTGATTTACATTCAGGATATAAGACCTGTGCACACGGGTAAACTGTTGTGCATCCAACGTTTGCTCAAAGAAAGACATGGTCTTGTTCTTCAGAAAAGCTCCTTCCTGCGTTACTACTTTTACATAGTCATCTGCCGCTTCCAGGTAGTGAATATCGTGCACAGGAATAATCTTTATCTTACCGTTTATTTTCACCACCACCCGGTTGCTTTGTACTGGTGAACTACCGGCAGCATCCAGTAACGCATTGGTATCCGGTGCAGGTGCCGGTGCGGCAATAGCAGCTTTTAACTCCAGCCATTTCTGCAAGGCTTTATCAAAACGTTCTTTGGAAAAAGGCTTCAGCAGATAGTCGGCTGCATTCACCTCAAACGCCCTGATGGCATGCTCTTCAAACGCGGTCGTAAAAATTACTGCCGGCATATTTTCTACCAGTTCCAGCATTTCAAAACCGGTAATCTTAGGCATCTGTATATCAAGAAAAATGATATCCGGCTGATGTTGCTGGATAGCCTTCAATCCTTCAAATCCGTCATTACACTCCTGCAGTACCTGTACCTGCGGATACGACAGCAGATACTCTTTTACTACTTCCCTTGCCAGTGGCTCGTCATCAATTATTACTGCTTTTATCATGTGTTTGAGGTACTTTAATGAGTGTGGTATAAATATTTTCGTGAACCGAAGTTTCAAGCAAATCCTGTCGTGCAAAAAGCAGGTACAGTCTGCGCTTGATAGAGGAAAGACCGAAGCCTGTTCCTTTTTTCGGTGCTTGTAATTCCGTATCGAAAGGGTTTTGCACTTCCAGATACAGCATGTTTTCGCCGGCCCATGCTTTGATATTAATCGCTATTTCACCAATGGTATCGTACAGTCCGAATTTAATGGCGTTTTCCACTACAGGCTGCAGCAGCATGGGTGGCATAAACATTTTTTCGGCGCCGTCGTCATGGGTAACATTGGTGGTAAGGCGGTGACCAAAGCGTACTTTTTCTATATCGAGATACAGCCCCAGGTACTGTAGTTCTTCCGTTAGTGAAATCCACTGATCATCTTCTCTTTTGATGGAGCCGCGGAGGAAGTCCGACAGCTTCAGCACCATTTCCCTGGCTTGTTGCGGCCGCAGCATTATCAGTGCATTGATGGAGTTGAGGCTGTTAAACAGGAAGTGCGGTTGTAATTGTTGCCGCAGTTTAAACAGCTCCGCCTCTCTCACTATCTTTTGTGTATCTTCTTTCCGTTGCAGCTCTGCCTGCTGATCTTCCATATCGTACAGCATGATGCTGCGGAAGCCGATACCGGTGATGATGAGCCATCCTACAATGCAGTAGATGGGAATACCTTTGGTGAGCCACAGGAGGTAGTATGCGTCGCCGGTGAAGGTTTTGTGCAGTATCCACTGTGAGGCAGCTACCCAAAGGAAAGTCATGGCACAACTGACTACGCTCACATATACAAACTGCGCCAGACCCCGATTAGGGCGATAATACGCCAGGTTGCTGCTGATCAGCAGACATACAGAACCCAGCAGGCAGATATGCACTGAACTATCTGTAAGCGACTGCCAGAAGGGGAAGTCGAACCATTGCCATAACAGGAACGTATAAACGACGAATGCAATAGCAAAGGTGGCAGTGAAAACTCTACTTGCAGGGCCTGTATAAATGCTTTTTCCCACGCTGATTTTTATATTAATGAAGTTCTGCTATAGGTTGCTCCTGTAACTGGGCTGATTTTGTTTGCAGCCAGGCTACATAAGACTTTGGATCTCCCGGCTCTTCGATGCGGGAGTATAATTCCATACCATCTGTCAGTTGATCGAGTGTATATATTTCAGGCACATTGATGAACTTCCAGTTCACCATTTCCTGCTGATGATTTTTGAAAGCATATTGCTCCTGGATGCCGATTTCATGAGCTTTTGCCAGTGCGTCTTTTTTGGTGACAGCGCTGATCAGGCGAATTTGTTCATCAAACTGCGGTGTATGGTTGCCATCTCCAACGATGATCTGGTAAACAACTTTTGCAACGAACCAATGCATATACGATGATTTTACAGGATTATAATTAGTTTTTCAGAAAAAAATGGGGGTTAACCGATGGACATTTCAACTTATATATAGCTCTTTATTTCCACGCCTCCGAAGATACAGCTGCCTTTGATCACCAGTGTTTTCTCTGCCGTGGTGGCGCGCATCAGCTCCGGATTACGTTTATCATCCACGCCGCCGAGTATGGTGGTCACATCGATGATCACATTCCAGTTGGATGGTACGATGATTTCGCATCCGCCAAAGATGGCTGTAACATCCAGTACTGCAGTATCTTTGATATCGGCCTGGCTGAAGTTCAATTCTCCTCCACCGAAGATGGCGCTGACAAAACCTCCTTTGAAGTCTTTAGACAAAACCAGTTTATTTACGCTGCCAAAGATGGCGGTGGCATTGATTCTGTCATCAGAGTAACTTTCGCTGTTGTAGCTTTCATTTTCTATCCAGCCTTGTGTTTCGTCGTGTTTCCATTTGCCGTAGTCCCTGTTTCTGTGCCATTTATGTTTACAGCTGTTATTCCAGTCTTCATTACGTTTCAGCATGATGACGATACCTACGCCAATCAGCACTACCGGCCAGATGAAGCGTGCCGTGTTATAAGGCCATTGTAATATTTCGCCGGCGAGAAACACACCACCTACCATGAGCATGGCCAGCCAGCCACCACCACGGAATTCATGCTTGATACCTACCAGCAAACCGATTACGATCAGCAACATCTGCCAGGAAAATAACCAGTAAGGCAGATCCAGATCCAATCTCTTCAAAAGAAGTCCTACACCTACCAGGATCAGGACGATCCCTCCTACAGCGTTGCCATTTCTTTTGGATTTTTTTATTTCAGTTTCTGAACTTGACATTTTAAAAATTTTATAACTATTAATGGTGGTTTGTAAGGATTATCCTCTTTTTCTGGCGGATGCCCGTTTGGATAATAGGATCACACCGAGGATGATAAGACCTACCGGCCATATATAGCGGTCAATAAAAAAGGATACGCTAAGGATATCTTTTAACAGGAAGACACCACCGATACCCATCATTATTGCCCAGCCAGTACCCTGGAAGTTTCTTTTAATACCTACCAGCAAACCCACCACCATCAGTACTACCTCCCAGGAAGTAACCCAGTGCGGTAATCCCAGGTGTACATCCAGGTCGAGGATGTTCACCAGGAGGGCGATGCCGAGGATGGCCAGGAAAATACCACCTACCCCGCTTCTGCCTCTTCTGGAACTGTTGACTTGTGTGACTGTGTTTGCCATGTGTGAAATTTTATGATACAAAAATAGGTTGCCCCACCTCCTGTATCAACAGCGCTTAGGCTAATTAGAGTGGTTTGCCGGTAAAACACATGAAAATGCCGGTGAAAATGATTGGAAAAAGGTTGGCTCCGGACTCACCGGCTATAATTCAATCGTTACCAGGGCTTCATCGCCGGCCAGGCGGGTGAGCAGCTCTTTTAGGGCAGCCACCATAGGATCAGGGCCACAGATATAGAAATGCTGGTTAAAATCCGTGATTTTTTCTTTCAGGTAGGCCTCATCGATTTTGCGGTGGTCGTAGGCTGGGTTATCTTCTTTGGTAAGCGTATTTATGAAGTGCGCGCCCAGCATCTTTTCAAACTCCTCTTTCAAAATAATGTCGGCAGCAGTTTTATTGGAGCAGATCAGGGTGTTACCTTCCAGCAGCCCGTCCTGCTGCAGTTGGCGGAAGATGGCGATAAACGGGGTTACGCCGGCACCACCGGCCAGGAATACACCCGGACCTTTGTAGTGAATAGCTCCCCACACGTCGTGCAGCACCAGTTCATCACCGGGGAGGCATAGCCCCAGCTGGTCGGTTACACCGATACGTTCCGGGTATATTTTAATGGTAAACTCCAGGTGATCCCATTCGTTCAAACTGGTAAAGGTGAACGGGCGCTTGTGGTGCTGCCAGCCGGGTTTGTTGACTGCTACTTCCGTGGCCTGTCCGGGCACAAACGTATAACCGTGTGGTTTAGCTACCTTAAATCGTTTTACATCATGTGTAACAGGGGTCACGGACAGTATTTTTGCAATATGGCTTTCCATTTGACGTGATGGGTTTTGGAGTAAGAGATTGTTACTGAAATTATGAAAAATTCCGCCTTTTGTGCCTATTTCCCCGAAATCATTTGCTGGTATATCAGGGAGATGCGGTCTGCCCATCTGCTGTAATCCTTGCCGGATGGGTGTAATCCATCTGACGCTACCAGCGATGGATCAGCTTTCGCTTCCCGGGTAAACGGGGTGATATCGATGTACTGCACATGGTGATGGGCGGCAATGCGCTGATTGGCGTTATTATATAAATCTATTTCACGGGCAATTTGTTCGGCATCTCTGTCGGCCGCAAACGGCGTTACTCCCCAGTCAGGGATGGACAATACCACTACCCTTGCGGCGCCCAGCTTACTGTATCCGATGGCTTGTTCCAGCAATGCGGTGAACTCTTTTTCATAATTTTCCAGGCTGCGGCCACGGTATTGATTATTGACCCCGATCAGTAAACTCACAAAATCGTACTGGTTTCCGCGTATTCCTGCCTGCTCAATGCCGGCTTCGAGTTCGTCGGTAGTCCAACCAGTTACGGCAATGATGCGGGGATCGTCCATGGCAATGCCGGCTTGCCGCAATTGCTGAACAGTTTGTGCAGGAAAGGATTCAGCGGCGGGCACACATTCGCCAATGGTATAGCTGTCGCCCAGGGCGAGATAAGATAAATTCATAAATGGTTGATTGGTGTGGATGCTTGAAAACAGGCAGCAAAATAGTATTAACCCTAACATAAGCAAAAAGTTATATACAGCATCAGTTTTTAAGTTAAAACTATCAAAAACAGCCCGGCTTTTCGGCCTAAAATGCCTACCTTTGCACCCGATTACAACAATTACGTAACGCATAAAGAAACTGTTTTATGCCGGGAGAAAAAATAACGATGAACAACGGACTGTTACAGGTCCCTACCCACCCAATCATTCCCTTTATTATAGGCGACGGAATCGGTCCGGACATTTGGAACGCCAGTGTGCGTGTGTTCGATGCTGCCATTGAAAAAGCCTATGGGACTGAAAGGAAAATTGAATGGAAAGAAGTACTGGCCGGAGAGAAAGCCTTCCAGGAAACCGGCGAATGGCTGCCGAAAGCTACCTTAGATGCACTGAAAGAGTATCTGGTATCCATAAAAGGCCCATTATCCACACCAGTAGGTGGTGGTATCCGTTCCCTGAACGTGGCGATGCGCCAGGAACTTGACCTGTATGCCTGCGTTAGACCTGTACAGTGGTTCAACAAAGTACCTTCTCCTGTGAAACATCCGGAGAAAGTAAACATGGTCATCTTCCGTGAAAACACTGAAGATATCTATGCCGGTATCGAATACATGACTGGCACTCCTGAGTGTGACAAACTGCTCAACTTCCTGCAGAACGAAATGGGTGTTAAAAAAATCCGTTTCCCTGAATCCTCTTCACTGGGCATCAAACCTGTATCTGTTGAAGGAACTGAAAGACTGGTTCGCGCTGCAATCCTGTATGCACTCGAGCACAAACGTCCTTCTGTTACCATCGTTCACAAAGGCAACATCATGAAATTCACCGAAGGCGGATTCAAAAACTGGGGTTATGCCCTGGCGGAAAGAGAATTCGGTGATAAAGTGTATACCTGGGAAAACTGGGAAAAAATTAAGAAGGAAGAAGGTGAAGAAGCGGCTAACAAATCCCTGAAAGTGGCAGTTGCCGAAGGCAAACTGCTGATCAAGGATGTGATCGCAGATAACTTCCTCCAACAAATTCTCCTCGCTCCGCAGGACTACAGTGTAGTAGCTACCCTGAACCTGAATGGTGATTATATCTCTGATGCACTCGCAGCAGCGGTAGGTGGTATTGGTATCGCTCCGGGCGGTAACATCAACTACATCACCGGTCATGCCGTTTTCGAAGCTACCCACGGTACTGCACCACGTTTTGCCAACACCAACACCATGAACCCATCATCTGTGATCCTCTCCGGTGTGATGATGCTGGAATACATGGGCTGGAAAGAAGCAGCTAAAATCATTGTAGACGGCCTCAGCACTGCTATCGCCCGCAAACGCGTTACCATCGACTTCTACAACCTGATGGATGATGCCACCCTGGTGAAAACATCAGAGTTTGCTGACGAGGTGATCAAACAGATGCACTAATATCTTTTTGCACCTGGCATCTCCGCGCGCCGCGCGGCACCCGATCAGATGGCACCGAAGGTGTCATCTGCCAAACAAAATATAATCTTCGGATATATCTCCACTAAAGCCCTGACCTACCCGGTCAGGGCTTTACTATTTTAACAGCAATCACTATCACACAAATGTTTTATGTAAATTTTACACAAAAAATTTTGCAGAAATAAAAATTGTCGTATTTTTCGTGATTATCCCTAACAAGGGACTTTGCTTGAAAAGTTGTTGTGATAGATTTTTAATCTAATTTTTTAAAAAACCCGAAATGGCAGAAAAAATTAAAGTTGCTAATCCGGTAGTTGAGCTGGATGGAGATGAGATGACACGGATCATCTGGAAATTCATTAAGGACAAACTGATACTTCCATACCTGGATGTTGAAATCAAATATTTTGACCTGGGCATGGAGCATCGTGATGCTACAAACGACCAGGTTACTATCGATGCAGCAAACGCAATTAAAGAAGTAGGTGTTGGTATTAAATGCGCTACCATCACTCCTGACGAAGCACGAGTAAAAGAATTCAACCTGAAACAAATGTGGAAGTCACCTAACGGTACTATCCGCAACATCCTGGACGGTACTGTATTCCGCGAGCCGATCGTAATGAGCAACGTTCCTCGCCTGGTGCCTAACTGGACTGCCCCTATCTGTATCGGTCGTCACGCATTTGGTGACCAGTACCGTGCAACCGATTTCGTAACGAAAGGTAAAGGCAAACTGACCATTAAATTCGAAGGCGAAAACGGCGAAACACAGGAATTTGAAGTTTACAACTTCAAAGGTGATGGCGTTGCCCTCGCTATGTACAATACCGACGAGTCTATCAAAGGTTTTGCACGCTCCTGCTTCAACCAGGCCCTGATGAAAAAATGGCCGCTGTACCTCAGCACCAAAAATACCATCCTGAAAAAATACGATGGCCGCTTCAAAGATATCTTCGAAGAAATCTACCAGAACGAATTCAAAGCTGAATTCGATAAAAACGGCCTGGTATACGAACATCGCCTGATCGATGACATGGTTGCATCTGCCCTGAAATGGAATGGCAACTTTGTATGGGCCTGTAAAAACTACGATGGTGACGTTCAATCCGACACCGTTGCACAAGGTTTTGGTTCCCTCGGTCTGATGACTTCCACCCTGGTTACACCTGATGGTAAAACCATGGAAGCAGAAGCAGCTCATGGTACCGTAACCCGCCACTACCGCGATCACCAGGCTGGTAAACCAACTTCTACCAACCCAATCGCTTCCATCTTCGCATGGACCCGCGGTCTGGAATTCCGTGGTAAACTGGATAACAACCAGGAACTGATCAACTTCTGCCAGGCACTGGAACAAGTTTGTATCGAAACAGTTGAAAGTGGTAAAATGACCAAAGACCTCGCTGTTTGTATCCATGGAAATAAAGTAGAACACGGTAAAGATTACCTGTATACAGAAGAATTCCTGGAAGCACTGGATAACAACCTGAAAGTGAAACTGGGTAAATAATTCGTCGCCTCCCGGCGATAAAATCGAGTAGGAAGTGAGGGATTATTTCCCTCACTGTCCTCTCACACCACCGTACATGCGGTTCCGCATACGGCGGTTTGTTAGAATAAGTTCATTTGGTGGGTTGTTTTCCAATAGTAGTAGTT
>NZ_JAHUWJ010000088.1 GCF_019219075.1 Chitinophaga sp. sic0106 | reverse complement strand
CGCCTAGGGTAAAATCGATAATTGGGGCTAAGTCGTAACAAGGTAGCCGTATCGGAAGGTGCGGCTGGAATACCTCCTTTTTAGAGCTCATTATCTGTAGCTCGTTGTTTCCATTCTCTTTCAAATTTTAGTTCTTTAAAAAGATGTTTTGGTTACTAACGTTTAAGAGTAAACGTAGTAATGCAAATGAGATCGAATCTCACACATCAACATCGATTGAGTAATCAATC
>NZ_JAHUWJ010000087.1 GCF_019219075.1 Chitinophaga sp. sic0106 | reverse complement strand
ACTTTCAGCTTCCGGCTTATCCTCCTATAGGTAGTTCTCTTACGTGTTTCTGTTGTTAACGCTTTACCATAAACTTCCTGATTCCTTCGTCATTCTAACATTCGGCCCTTCCTGCAAAAAAAAAAAACAGTACTACGGCTTCGGCTGACTTCTGCCTGTACCAGTTAGCCATTATTATTCTGGCTATTGTTTCTTCTCCGGCATTCGCGCATACCATTGACAAGTATACAGACAGATCTCCC
>NZ_JAHUWJ010000086.1 GCF_019219075.1 Chitinophaga sp. sic0106 | reverse complement strand
GGGAGATCTGTCTGTATACTTGTCAATGGTATGCGCGAATGCCGGAGAAGAAACAATAGCCAGAATAATAATGGCTAACTGGTACAGGCAGAAGTCAGCCGAAGCCGTAGTACTGTTTTTTTTTTTTTGCAGGAAGGGCCGAATGTTAGAATGACGAAGGAATCAGGAAGTTTATGGTAAAGCGTTAACAACAGAAACACGTAAGAGAACTACCTATAGGAGGATAAGCCGGAAGCTGAAAGT
>NZ_JAHUWJ010000085.1 GCF_019219075.1 Chitinophaga sp. sic0106 | reverse complement strand
GTTAACAACAGAAACACGTAAGAGAACTACCTATAGGAGGATAAGCCGGAAGCTGAAAGTAATACAGGAGGAGTTGAGCCGCACCATGCAACCAATGAACACAACGTCTGGAAGAAGTTTTTTTTTTAGTAGTATGCTGGAAGAGATATTAGACATCCGAAATGTACAAAAAGCCTTTAAGCAGGTAACTGCTAATAAAGGAGCCGGAGGTATTGATGGTATGCAGACCGATAAACTTCGCGAC
>NZ_JAHUWJ010000084.1 GCF_019219075.1 Chitinophaga sp. sic0106 | reverse complement strand
CTGGGAGATCTGTCTGTATACTTGTCAATGGTATGCGCGAATGCCGGAGAAGAAACAATAGCCAGAATAATAATGGCTAACTGGTACAGGCAGAAGTCAGCCGAAGCCGTAGTACTGTTTTTTTTTTGCAGGAAGGGCCGAATGTTAGAATGACGAAGGAATCAGGAAGTTTATGGTAAAGCGTTAACAACAGAAACACGTAAGAGAACTACCTATAGGAGGATAAGCCGGAAGCTGAAAGTAA
>NZ_JAHUWJ010000083.1 GCF_019219075.1 Chitinophaga sp. sic0106 | reverse complement strand
AAGTCCGCCTACGCACCCTTTAAACCCAGTGAATCCGGATAACGCTTGCACCCTCCGTATTACCGCGGCTGCTGGCACGGAGTTAGCCGGTGCTTATTCATCTGGTACCGTCAAGCTCCCTAGAAAGAAAGTGTTTCGTCCCAAATAAAAGAAGTTTACAATCCAGAGGACCTTCATCCTCCACGCGGCATGGCTGGTTCAGACTTCCGTCCATTGACCAATATTCCTTACTGCTGCCTCCCGTA
>NZ_JAHUWJ010000082.1 GCF_019219075.1 Chitinophaga sp. sic0106 | reverse complement strand
GTCGCGAAGTTTATCGGTCTGCATACCATCAATACCTCCGGCTCCTTTATTAGCAGTTACCTGCTTAAAGGCTTTTTGTACATTTCGGATGTCTAATATCTCTTCCAGCATACTACTAAAAAAAAAAACTTCTTCCAGACGTTGTGTTCATTGGTTGCATGGTGCGGCTCAACTCCTCCTGTATTACTTTCAGCTTCCGGCTTATCCTCCTATAGGTAGTTCTCTTACGTGTTTCTGTTGTTAAC
>NZ_JAHUWJ010000081.1 GCF_019219075.1 Chitinophaga sp. sic0106 | reverse complement strand
CGTTAACAACAGAAACACGTAAGAGAACTACCTATAGGAGGATAAGCCGGAAGCTGAAAGTAATACAGGAGGAGTTGAGCCGCACCATGCAACCAATGAACACAACGTCTGGAAGAAGTTTTTTTTTAGTAGTATGCTGGAAGAGATATTAGACATCCGAAATGTACAAAAAGCCTTTAAGCAGGTAACTGCTAATAAAGGAGCCGGAGGTATTGATGGTATGCAGACCGATAAACTTCGCGACT
>NZ_JAHUWJ010000080.1 GCF_019219075.1 Chitinophaga sp. sic0106 | reverse complement strand
AATCCTTCGTTAATGGATCTACACTAAGGAACTTCGCAATCCTCGGATCATAAATTCTAAATCCATAATCCTGCTGATTCCCTTCTCCCTTCACCTCATTATCATTCTCCTTACCATTGAACCCATACCAGTACCCACCCGCATCATACCTGCTTACATACAGCCACATCCCCGACGGCTGCCCTCTCAAAGAACTCCCAACAAGTTATACTTTTTTTTCAGATGAACTTTTTCATTTGAAAGAAA
>NZ_JAHUWJ010000007.1 GCF_019219075.1 Chitinophaga sp. sic0106 | reverse complement strand
TCCTTTTTTACGATATGACCAATGCCTATCTGGGTGTATCTCTCTCATTTCCCAACAGGGTAATAACTAGTATAACTACATTAATATACCTGTTTAATAATTTCCTACAAAAGTAAAAGGGTGTATCAAAATCTTGATACACCCTTTTAAGCAATTCTCAGGTATTATAATTGGAACATCCCTTTGTTAATCTTTCTGGAAAGCGCGCTGGGCTTCTTTTTGCAGATCATTGTATTCCTGCTTGCCAACGGACACGCCTACACCCAGTATATTTCCACCTGTAAATTTACCCGGGCTTTTATACTCCTGACTAACAGCGTCACCACTATCAAATCCAACGCAAAGGCCGTCGCCGGCAAGGGTGAATTTACCCGGTTGGGTTTTCATAGGACCTTGTGCAACCACCTTATCGTTGATATACAGTTTAGCCTTACCGATCTGTTCGCCATGTTCCCCCGTACTTTCGCGGATGAATTCCATGCCAAGCGTATACTTACCTGGTTTCAACGCGGTACTGGATATAAACTTCTGTTCCGGCTTAATGCCAAGGAAGTTATAGACATAATAGAGCTTGTTATTCTTTATAAACAGGGCATGGCCACCGAAGCGGGAACCATGGGCAAATATGACGCCTGATGCATTGGTGTTTTTGATATCTACATCGGCAAGGATTTTAAATGACCTGCCTCGTACGTTTACTGCCACGCCTTCAGGTACCGGTGCTGTTCCGGGATAATACACGTAGGTTTCTCTTGGCGCTTCCTCTGATGGCCTTTCCAGCCCCAGGATCTCCACGGCTGTTCTGTCATCCAGTGGCAATACAAGGTTCTTTTCAGCCTCGTCCATCCATTCACTGATCAGTTCCTTTAATTTTTGCGGATTTTCTTTAGCAACATTTTTTGATTCAGAACGATCTACGTCCACATGATACAGTTCCCATTCATCCTGATCGAATTTTCCTTTGCCGGTGAGCGGGGCATGCAATGCTACTGCTTTCCAGCCATCTTTCCAGAGTGCTCTTGTACCAAGCATGGCATAATACTGTACATGCTTTTTAGTGGGGGCGTCTGGTTTAGCATCAAATGTATATCGCATTGACACGCCTGATAAAGGATACTGACCTACACCATTAAAAGTATTGGGCATTTCTACGCCGCAAACATCCAGTACGGTAGGTACTATATCAGTGGAGTGATGATATTGATTGCGTATTTCGCCGCGTGCCTTTATACCTTTTGGCCAGCAGATTACTAATGCATCTGCGGTTCCACCAGCATACTCACTATAGCGTTTGAACATTTTATTTGGAGCTGAAAACGCGGCTGCCCATCCGGTAGGGTAATGCTCATAAGTATCGGGGCTACCCAGTTTATCAAGATATTTCAGGTTCTCAGAAAGTTCGTCCGGATAACCATTGAAAAACTTGTTCTCATTTACTGAACCATTAGGAGAGCCTTCTCCGGAAGCACCATTATCAGCTGCGTAAATGATAAGTGTGTTATCCATCTGCCCGGTTTGTTCCAGGTAATCAACAATACGACCTACCTGCGCGTCCGTATATTCAGAGAAACCGGCGTAGACTTCTGCTAACCGGGAGAATAATTTCTTTTCGTCTGGTTTCAATTCATCCCATGGCTTCACATAGTCGCCGGGATTGGCAATATTGGGTGGAAGTGGGTTAAAATCTGTTAACACGGTACCTGCTGGAATGATACCTTTAGCCACCATCCGTGGCACCACCCATTTTCTGTAAGCATCATAGCCGTCATCAAACTTGCCTTTATACTTAGCAATATATTCTGCCGGAGCCTGGTGAGGGGCGTGATTGGCGCCCGGGCAGAACCACATAAACCAGGGTTTGGAGGGGTTGGTAGCTTTCTGGTCGCGAATATATTCCATTGCTTTGTCTGTCAGGTCTTTCGACAGGTGATAGCCTTCTTCCGGGGAATAAGGCTGATCCACAAAATGGTTGTCTTCTGTGAGATCAGGATACCATTGGTTGGTTTCACCGCCCAGGAATCCATAGTACCGGTCAAAGCCCAGTTGTACCGGCCATTGTTTCCTGCTGGCTCCGGAAGCTACATCCTGCTCAGGAACGTTGTGATCTTTACCGATCCAGAAGGTACTCCAGCCATTTTCCTGTAATATCTGGCCAATGGTGGCGCATTGTGCAGGAATGCGGCCATGCGCACCCGGGAAGCCGTTGGCTGTTTCAGTAATGGCAGCATTTCCGGTGAGGTGGTGATTCCGACCGGTCAGCAGGGTGGCCCGGGTGGGAGAGCACAGCGCCGTTGTATGCCACTGGGTATATAAAAGCCCACGGTCCGCCAGTTTTTGCAGGGTAGGCATCTGTATTCGTCCACCATAGGGCGACCATGCCGCAATTCCTGTGTCATCATACAACACAAACAGGACATTGGGAGAACCCGCCGGGGCTTTTTTCGGTGTATATGGCGCCCAGTCAGCTTTTGAGTCCCTTACATCCAGTTTGATAACTCCCTTAAACTGTTCTTTCGTAACTTTTTTGGGATCGGCCTGTGCGCTTACCAGCTGGGGTGAATGCAGCACCCAAGCCAGCAGCCCTAGTGTAGCAGCCTTCCTTAGTGCTGAAAAATCTCGATTTTTCATGATGTTTTTTTTGGTTATGGTAGACGGTGATGCTCCTGTAAAGTCAGTTGATGTGTATGCTAATATGTTCAGGCCAGGAAGGGAATGTGGGGTGTAGGATTTAAAACAAGGCAGGTAAGGAAATTGTTGAGAATATGCGTAAATAAAAAATCCAAAAAAAGCCTGGAATATCGATTCCAGGCTTTTAATATTCAGCTGCGTTTACTGCGTTTTCTGCACTTTATACTTCTTGTGATAATTTTTGGAAGTTATTTCCAGTATATACGTGCCCGTTGGCAATTTGCCGGCATCCAGCGTATACCTGGTTTGCTGCGTTTTTACCATATTGCGCACCTGTGCGCGGCCACTGATATCAAACAACGTGGCGGTATGCGCCGTCACATTTGCCGGCAATGAATAATAGAGCTGCGACTGGAAAGGATTTGGAAATGCCACCGCATCTGCTGCTTTAGTTGAAATATCCCCGTAGGCAGCATCCGTATTGGTTTTAAGCAATGGTGCGCTGGTAGTGGCACTGGCCACCGGCCCTACTACGCTGAAATTGAATTTCTCCCAGCCGCCAATAGTTGTGCGGGTGCAGGTCATAGCGGCCGCGCCGTTTTCAGAGGATACATACCTGCCGTTGTTACCACGCAGGGAGATGGTACCGTCGCTGTTCTGGATCCAGTCGAACTGCTCGTAGGAGCCTACCGTAGCGCGATTGCAGGTAATAGCTGTGGCCCCGTTTTCGGAAGAAACATATTTAGCCATACTGCGTAAGGAGATTTTACCGCCTGTTGCGGCCAGCACGCTGAACTGCTCCCAGGTTTGCGGCGCCGTTCTGGTACAGCGCATGGCCTGTGTACCATTTTCACCACTTACATACAGGTTGTTATTGCCCCTAAGCGTGATCACGGAGCCTACGGGTGCAGTTACTGGCGTATTGGCTGTAAAGGAGATCCAGTTAAGGTTAAACCCACCAGCCACCACCTGGAGGCGCAGCGTTTGTTCACCGGCGCTCAGGTTCACGGTGGTATTCACCGTGGTCCATGTTTGCCAGGCGCCCGTTACAGGCAGGGTAGTGGTGGCCAGTACGGCCGTGTCTTTTTTAAGCTGAATAGTGCCGGCGGCAGTTTCGCTGGCAACGCGGTATTGCACGTTGTAGGTGCCGGCAGTTTGGACATTTACTTTGTAATCCAGCCAGTCGCCGGCGTCGGTATAGCCAATGTTTAATCCGCCTCCTGCATCCGTAGTAGTTTCAGTTTGCAGGCCGCTCATGGCAGTGAAATTTTCTGCCTGAACGGTGCCTGGGATCGGGATAGCGGGTGCAGGGCCGGAAGGCACGCCGCCCAGCCACAGCAGCCCGTCGATGATGAACTTGTTTTGAATGGCACTGGCAAAAGTGGAGGACTTCCCGGTATTGGTGGCGTAGTTCATGTCGTTATGCCCGAAATTGGCATAGAGCATTTTATAGTTTTTGTTAGTCCAGATGACCGGGTAGTAGCCGCTGTACCACGACTGATTAGGATCTGTACCCAGGGGAAAGCTGGCGGGATCGATGGAGCACAGAATGTTGATGTTTGCATTGTTGCGCAGGTCGTTGCTCCAGGAGTACCATTCGCTCACGGCACTGGTAAATGTAGCCGGCAGTTGCAGGGTGCTGGGGTGCGTTTGATCTTCGCAGCGCAGAATGGCGGTGGTGGGGCCCCAGGTATTACTCTGGAAATTGCCGGACCCCAGGAAGGTGTTGTTATACCAGCTCCAGGCACCGGCGTTGGTGGTAAAGGCGCACACATGGAAGCCCATCCAGGCGCCTCCGTTTTGCATGTAGGTTTGAAAGGCCGCCCGCTGGGAAGCATTGGTAGGCGCGTCGTCGAGGAAAAGCACTACCTGGTACTGCGACAAAAAAGTAGCATTCAGGTTGCTCCAGTTATTGGTAGCCTCATAGGAAAAATTGTACTGCGCCGCCATGGTTGGAAACCACTGATTGGCTTCCTGCACAAAGTTGATGTGCGCGGCATCATAGGTGCCGTTGTAAAAGGCGATTACTTTAAAACGTGGCGTTTGTGCGTGCAGGCTGATATGCGCCAGCAGCATACAACACAGCAATGCCACACACCGAAAGGCTCTCGTGGAAAGGGACCAGTTTTGTAACATGGAAAGATGGGTTTATTTGGTGATAAAACGTGGAATGGGAATCTCCGCCACTGTTGTACAGCGACAGAACATCTGTTCTGATGATATTGACTGGATTTTTCGGGTGGGTGATGTGTCGGTAAGTAAATTATAAAATAATACTGATATAATATTTCCATTCTTTGCAAAACATCCTATCTTCCCTTCGGATTAACAACCAAAACTATTCAATGTCATAACCAGGGACTGGTGTATGTGTACTTTAGTGTTCCACTATGAAATTTGTATTCAGCCCGGGATACCTCCTTATCGGTATCCTCATAACTATATCATCATTGATACCTGTAACCGGCCATGCAACGGGATTGGTATTTAATTCATATGACCAGGTGCAGGAGAAGCGGACTTCCCTGATGCTCAACGGCGGTCAGCCGCTATGCATGCGGGATAATTCCAGCCTGTCTTTCGCATTTCGTTTTTTTCCGGACCGCCAGGTGTATTACGGGTATTTAGTACGCCTGATCAATAACCAGCAACAAAATATAGATCTGATCTACAACCACCAGGAACAGCAGTTTACGGTGGTATCCGGGAATACGTTTACGCCACTGCGTTTCCGGCTGGACAGTATCGCTTTGTTTCATAACTGGAACACCTGTACGCTCACGTTCAGCGGGAATACGCTATCGCTTTCAATTAACGGTAAGCCCTGCGGCTCCGCCCGGATGAATATCTCTGATCCCTGCTTCCGCATTGTGTTCGGCGCCTGCCGCCTGCCGCACTTCAAAACCAATGATGTGCCGCCTATGACAATCAAGGATATCTCGATTGCGCTGGCACGGCAACTGCAACATTTCTGGCCGCTCAATGAACTGAGTGGCAACACTGCGCAGGACAGCCTGAGTAATATGACCGCTACTGTTACCAACTCCGTATGGGCGAAACCGTTACACCAGCACTGGCAGCTGCGGCAAACATTACGTGTAACCGGCAACGGTAGTTATGCCTTTGACCCTGCGGAAGAAGCTATTCATATCATCGGGCAGGATACGGTGTATCGTTTCCTGGTACGGGATCATTCCCTGGCACGATTCCCCGTAGTGCCGCCGGCGTATTTATCGCCCGGTTACCAGGCGGCTTTCAGTCCTGTAAATAATACACTTTACAGTGTGCATGTAGACCAGAAAGAGCTGGCAGCCTGGTTTCCGGACAAGCGGCAGTGGTCGAAGCCATTCGATTCCGCTGAAATAACCAGCTACTGGCAAACGGGCAAGTTCATCCGCCAGGCGGATAATAGCCTCTACATCATTGGTGGCTACGGGCAGCTCACCTATAAAAAAAATATCCAGCGGTTTTCATTTGCTACTGGGGTATGGGGAGATGTAAAAGTCTTGGGAGAAGCCCTGCGGCCCCGCTACCTGGCAGCAGTGGGCGCCACCTCCGCCGGTGATACGGCGTATATCCTTGGGGGTTATGGCAGCGACAACGGCGAGCAAATGCTCAACCCAAAATATTATTACGACCTGCTGCGCTACGATGTGGCAAACAACAGGGTCGATAAAGTATATAATTTTGGTGAGCCGGACGATGCTTTTGTATTCGCTTCCTCCATGGTGGTAAACACCACAGAAGGTAGCTTCTATGCGCTGGCGTTTCCTAATGATCGCTACCAGTCCCGGTTGCAGCTGGTCAAAGGCTCGCTTACCCGTCCGGAGTTTACCAACCTGGCCGATACCATTCCTTATGCTTTTCTGGATAACCGTTCCGGTGCGGACCTGTACTACTGTGCCCGTACGCAGCAGCTGCTGGCCGTTACGCAAATCATGGATAAGGACCAGCACACGGATATACGCATTTATTCCCTGGCCTTTCCGGCAGAGCTGGTATCCGCCATGGCAGATACAGGGAGGCGCCCGGACCTCCGATGGTGGTGGGCAGGAGGGATACTGCTGGCCATGTGTCTGGGAGTGCTCGTGCTATACAGGAAACGCCGTCCCAAAGTGGTATCGCAAAGTGCTACTGAACCATCAGACGCGGCAAGTGGACAGGCGGACGTTAATGTCTCCCTAAAAAATGAAACAAACACCGGCAATACAGTAGCAGAAACGGCAGAGAAACCTGAAATGCAACCAGCCTTGCCTGCAATAGATGCATTGCAATCTGCAACAACCGATAAGGCTATTTTTCGTTTATTCGGCGAGTTCCAGGTACTGGATAAAAACGGTAATGTGATGACCCACCTGTTTTCGCCGTTGCTCAAAGAAATGTTCCTGCTGATCACCATTCATACGCTGTGGTCGGGCAAGGGCGTGTCCACCGGCAAGCTATACGAAATACTGTGGGCCGATAAATCCGATCGCGATGCGCGCAACAACCGCTCCGTGAATATGGTAAAGCTGAAATCGATTTTTGAAAAAATCGGGAACATTGCCGTGGTGAAGGAGGAAAATCAATGGCGGATTAATTATGATCCGGAGAGCGTGGAAGTGGACCTGGGCGTATTTATGACGCTTATTAATCAGCCTGTGATACAACCGGCGGAACTGCAAACGCTGATCGGTATTATCCGCGAAGGCGGCTTCCTGTTCCGTACTGATTTCTTTTGGCTGGAGGATATTAAATCCAACCTCACTTCCCGGGCGTTGGATGTGTTGCAGGGGCAGCTCGAGCAGTTGATCACCACGGTAACGCCTGAACTGATTATTGAAACGGCCAACGCTATCCTGATACTGGACCCGCTGCATGAAGCGGCGTTGCAGGCAAAATGTACTGCCATGATTCGGCAAGGAAGGCCTTCGCTGGCGAAGGCGGCCTATGAAAAATTCTGTAAAGACTACTCACACATGTACGGCGAAAAATTCCCCGTGTCCTTCCAGGATATCATTTCCTGAGTACTTTTTTTGAAAAAATATCCCTGTTAACCGGCAGTTAATGCCGCTGTTAATGCTTTTGTTATCGCCTACCGCATTGATTTGCAGTATTAATTCCCGTTTGACTTCAGCTACCACGTTGTGTACATAGCTATTCCACGCTGGCCGCCCGATACTACCGGCGGCGGCCAGGCAATCAGGTCCACTGAAATTAATACCACGTTATCCTGAATCTTAATTTTTAATTATCAACCAATTATGAAAGCTTTACTGTCAATCGTCCTTTTGCTGTGTTGCGTTGAGGCAATGGCACAGCGCACCCTGATCAGGGGAAAGGCCACGGATGAAAAAAACAATCCCTTGCCCGGGGTCAGCATCATGGTAAAAGATTCCCGGAATGGGGTGGCCACCGCCGAAGACGGCACCTTCTCCATTTATGTGACTGATCCGCAAAACACGGTGCTGCGTGCCACCATGACGGGCTACGAACCGCTGGAGACTATCCTCCGGGGCCGCACTTCCATCCAGTTTGCACTCAATACTTCCGCTATTAATCTTAAAAACGTGGTGGTGACCGGCGCCATGGGTATTAACCGCTCTTCCAAATCGATTGGGTATGCCACCCAATCGGTAAACCCCAATAACCTTACAGAGGCCAGGGACCTGAACATCGTAAACGGCCTGGCCGGAAAAGTGGCCGGCCTTCAGGTAACGGGAACCGGTCAGCCCGGTTCCTCCAGCAGGGTGATCATCCGTGGTGAAAACTCCCTGACCCAAAACAACCAGCCCCTGTGGGTGGTGGATGGGGTGCCTATCAATAACGATATGGGGGATAGCCGTGATAACCTCGACTTTGGCAACGGTGCGGCCGACCTGAACCCGGACGATATCGAGAGCATACAGGTGCTGCAAGGCCCCAACGCCGCCGCTCTCTATGGCTCCAGAGCCGCCAACGGCGCCATCCTCGTGACCACCAAAAAAGGTAAAATCAATGATGGCAACCTGGGCATCGCCATTAATCAGAACACGCAAATGAACTCCATTGCGGAATTTCCGGACTACCAGAACGTATATGGCGAAGGCGCCAATGGCTTTACGGTAGGTAACGGCAACAACATTGTGCCGGGCACCGGCGCCGTGAAAATGGGACTCAACGGCAGTACCTGGGGAATGCCTATGCTGGGACAGCCGTATAACGACTTCTCTGGTAAACCGATAGAAGGCGGCTTCCGCCCGCATCCTGATAACATCACTTCGTTTTACCAGCCCAGTGTTACCAATGTGAGTAATATCTCCATGGCAAAAGCAGATGCGGTGTCGGCCCTGCGGTTGTCCTATACATTCACGGGCAGCAATGATGTGCTGAAAAATCAGAACATCATCAAAAAGCATAACGTAGCACTGACCGGCAGCCGTAAGTTTGGCAACTTCCTCAACATCGACGCCCGCGTGATGTATACCAACCAGGATACAAAAAACCGCACCTACCGCAACCTCGATGCTTCCAGCCCCATGGCAGCCTACGTGTACCTGCCACGCAGCGTGGATGTAAATGCGCTCGAACCCTGGAAAGACGCTTATGGTAATTCCTTTTCCCTGGGATCGGTGGGCAGCGTGGAAAATCCGCTGTGGATGCTGTACGAAAATGAAAACCGGGATCAGTCGCACCGCTGGCTCGCAGGTATAACGGCCACGGCTAAACTGACTTCCAAACTGAATTTACGTTTACAGGCTTCGTCCGACATGAAGAACACCAGCTTTTACCAGTACAAGGAGCTGGGCGGTCTGCGCACGCCAAATGGTTTTTACTCCAATGCCAATCAGCAAAATCTCATGTGGAACTACCAGGGTATGCTGATGTATAATAACAAAGTCAACAAATCACTGAATATAGCCTTCAACCTGGGGGCGGAGTATGTAACCTTTAATAACCAGTACCGCGGGGCCAGTATTGCTTCGTTGCTGGTGCATGATATGCCCAGTATCCAGAACAGTACTGCGTTTCCGTCGGCGGTGGAGTCATTGGTACGTTCCAATGTGCAATCTGTTTATGGAGATGCAACCGTCAGCTGGCGGGATTTTCTCTTCCTGAACCTCACGGGCCGCAATGACTGGTCGTCCACGCTGCCATCGAAAAATAACAACTTCTTTTATCCGTCGGTTAATGCCAGTTTCGTGTTTTCGAATTTCCTGCCGGAGCATAGTGTGCTGAATTACGGTAAGCTGCGTGCCTCTGTGGCGCAGGTGGGCAATGCGGCGCCGCCGCAATCGCTGCTCACTACCTATACCTACGGCGGTTTATTTCTCGGTAATCCTTATTTGAACTATGGTAACAACAACCAGTTAAATAACGGGGAACTTAAACCAGAGAAAACATTGTCGCGGGAAGCGGGTGTGGAGCTGGCTTTCTTCAAAAGCCGCCTGCAGCTAACCGCCAACGTTTACCAGTCCAATACCACCAACCAGATCATCCGCCCGCAGATCCCCAATGAAACCGGATTCTCCACGCGCATTCTCAATGCCGGCGAAATGCGGAACAGGGGAGTAGAGGTAAGCGCTAATGTTGCCGCCGTACAGGCCAAAAAGCTGAAAGTGAATTTGCTGGCCAACTGGTCCATGAACCGCAACAAGGTATTATCGCTTGTGCCAAATATTAACATCCTGGCGCTGGGTACTAACCTGGGTGCTACTGTAAATGCGATTGTAGGCCAGCAATACGGTGTGCTTACCGGCAATGCGCCTTACCAGGTGCGCGATACACTGATTGTAAATCCTTCCAATGGCAGAACCATTGCGGACCCGAATGTGGTGCTGGGTAACTTCCATCCCGACTGGATCGGTTCTTTGGGTACGCAGGTGAAATATGGTCCGGTGGATTTGTCGGTATTGTTTACCGTGAAAATGGGTGGTGTGATCTACTCAGCCTCCTATGGCCGCGCCAACTTTGCCGGCACTACGGCGGCAAGCCTGTTTGGCCGCGATGATTATTTATTCAGCGCCGTAGTGCTCGGGGAAAATGATGCCGAAAGAATGGGCAACGGACAAGCCACCAGCAAGGGTAACACCGTGTACGGCGATAAGGACCGCCCCAAAGGCGCCCGCTATCCGGATGCTTACTTTCCGCTGACCGACAGCAAAGGCGTTATCCTGCTGGATGAAAATGGAAGAATGAGGGTGGGCAAAAAGAGCGATATCTGGATGAACCCTACGGCTTACAACAGCGATATGGTACTGAATAATACACCTGCTATTACGTTTGACGCTTCCAACATCCGGCTGAGTGAATTGATTTGTGGCTACACACTACCGGTGAAGTATATACGTAGTACGCCGGTAAAGAGTTTACGACTGGCTTTTGTGGGCCGTAACCTGTGGACCATCTTCAAGAACACCCCGAGGGGCATTGATCCGGAAGCGGCTAATACCTCCGGCAATGCGCAGGGTATTGAGTCCGGCGGTTCTTTCCCTTATTCGATTTATGGCTTTGACCTGAAAGTTACTTTTTAAACTACACGTATGAAACGACTATATATTTTTCTGTTGCTGCTGAGTACCGGTTACGGCTGTACGAAAGATTTCAGCAGTCTCAATACCGACCCTACACAGTTTACCGCCGTTGCTCCGGAAGCCTCTATGCTGGCGGCTGTCAAGAACCTGAACACCAGGCTGGCGGACTATAATACTACCAAATACTGGGACCTGGGGCATCTGCTGTGTCAGCAGGCCAATCGCTATGATGTGACTGATCAGGGCATGTGGCAAACGATGTTCCAGGGTGTGCTGGGAAACTTAAACCAGGTGCTGGTAAACTATGGCGCCGATAGTATTTACAATAACCGGGTGCAGGTAACGCGCATCCTGCACGCCTACACGTACTCCATACTGGCGGGTACCTACGGTCCTGTGCCGCTGTACCAGGCGAATAATCCGGAATACCTGTCCACCATTGCGTTTGATAATGAAGACACCGTGTATACCTATGTGATGAACACCCTGAAGGATGCGGCATCTAAAATTAACCTCAATGGGGATAAGCTGAAGTATGATGCTATCTATAACGGCAACCTGCAATACTGGGTGAAATTTGCCAATACGCTGCGGTTGAAAATTGGTTTGCGGATACAGCGGAACCTGCCCGACCTGGCAGCCACTCATATTCGCGAGGTGATGGCCAGCGATGCGCTGTGTATCAATGCGGAAGCTGAAACGGCGAAGATGTTGTTTGAAAATGTAAACAATAACGAGAGTCCGTATTTCATCAAGTACATTAAATCCAACCAGTATTTTCCCTATGCGCCCAACGCTACTAACCAGGCGCCAAAGCTGAGTGAGTTTTTATTTACCTTTTTTCGCTCGTATAAGGACCCGCGGATGATGGTGTATTACGACTCTGTACCACTTGCAAACCGTTTGCTGTTGCAGGATACGCTGAGCAGCACTGCGGATGATTCCCTCCGCATCGTAACGTACCCGATTCCTTACCTGGGGCTGGCAAAAGCGAATACGAAACTGGCGGGCTGGTCGTCCCTGGGTGGGTTGCCGGATGTGATTGGCGGCAGTAATATCAATGCTTTTTCGAATGCTAATCCTGTGATCCTTCAGCCGGGCAGGCCATTTGTGATGTTGTCCTATGCGGAGGCACTTTTCCTCAAGGCAGAAGCGGCTCAAACGGGCTATGGCGGCGCCAGAAGTGCGGAGCAATACTATTATTCAGGCATTGATGCCAACTTCGCATACTGGAACATCAGCAATGTATTACGCGATGAATATAAGAACAGGGATGGTATTAAATGGGGCACTACCGGTGTGGGATATAGTAATTATTTGAGTGTCACCAACACCGACATCCCCGCGGATGGCAACGCTAAAATCTGGATGCAGCGCTGGCTGAATTACTTCCCTGACGGGGGCTTTGACTGCTGGACGCTGGAGCGTCAAACGCGGGTATTCCATCTCCCCCCACATACAAACCCAGGTGGTTATTCCAGTTATTCTCCCAACCCTACTTATTCAGATGTACCGGGTAGGGCGTCGTATCCTATGTCGGTAGTAAATCTTAATCCTGTTGGTTACCAGGGGGCTATCCGGGAGATGGGAGCCGCCCGTGGCGACGATTACGATATCTATCAGTCCCTCCACTTTGCTAAGCCCTACCAGGTGCCCGAGTGGGATAAGGTGGATGCCCGCTACGACTACCGTCTCATCCAGAAATGGTATGGCAGCACCATCGAAGAGCTGAAAGTGGCAGCAGCTACGGGAGGTTTCCGGTATACAGTTATTCAAACTTATCGTCCATAAAAAATACGTCATGAAATATATACACTTTGTGCTGATAGTTGCACTGATGGCTGGTGCATGTAAGAAGGAACTGACCGGCCCCGGCCCGGAAGACAGCATACTGAATTATGAAATTCCGGAAGTGCCTGTAACGCAGGATTATACCGTAGGAGCCTTTTATACTTCCTTTGGTGGCTGGAATGCCAATATCAAAGAAGTGCCTGTGGTGGGCAGGTACGCGATGCCGGCAGGTGTTATTCCGCCGGAGGTGATGGCTAAACATATCGACTACGGCGTAAAGAGCGGAGTGGATTACTTCGTGTTTTCCTTCAGGTCTGCTACCAGGGATGCCAATAACTACCGCTCCGATTCCACACTGGTGCGTGGTTTCCTGAATGCCAACGGGGAAGCGAAGATGAAGTTTGCGGTGGCGTATAATTTTAATACCGGTACGTATGGCGGTATTTCTGCGGGTAATCCCATTGAAAAGGATAAGGCGCGACTGGCGCAGTTTTTCGAGGATTTCCGCCGTGTGGTACCCTTCCTTACCCATGCCGCTTATCAGCAGGTGGATAGCAAACCTGTCCTCTATATCCTCAACGCACAAACGTTGTTTTCAGATAATAATAAAGCGATTTATGACACCCTGCGCAGCAAGCTGAAAGAGTGGGGCGTAACGCCTTACCTCGTAGGTATGCAGGACCGCTGGACGCCGCCGGCCCGCTATCAGATAAGGTTTGATCATTGTGTGGATGCGATTATCCATCAATCATTCAGCTCACAGAATAACAACTGGGACCGGTTTTACCTGCTGCCGCAGGTGATGGACCAGAACTGGCAGTATTCTAAAAAATACTTTGCGGATAATTACGCCGCCGATTATATACCGAACATTTCTCCGGCGCATACGTGGCTGATAGGCACGCCTACCAGTACCAACCCGGAGTACTCCCGGAAAGATAGCGGCGCGCTGTTCTCCAAACTATGCAATGTAGCCAAACTCAATGCCAGCGAAAAAACGCGGCTGATCATGATTGATGGCTGGAATAACTGGAACGAGGACACGCAGCTGGAGCCTGCCGCGAGCTATGGAGAGTTGTATTTAAATATAGTGAAGAAGCAGTTTAAGAAATAATGGTAAATAGTGATGCGTGGGCTGATCGCAGTCCGGCAATGTGGCTGCCCCGAGGAATCCGGGGCAGTTTTTTTTATTATGCTACATTCGGTACTGTAGTGATTGGCAGCGGTCCTTCCGGTTTATCTTCCTTGTATTTGATGAAGCCATTGTAGTGATAGGATTTCTCGTTGCCGCATGCGGTGAAAAAAATACTGCCTGCTGCCGACTGGATGCTGGTTGCCTTACTCTGCTGATGGGGTGTCAGGTTTTCATACATGCGCAGGTAACGGTCATCCCTATACTGGTTGTCCCGGAAGTAGTCTTCATTATCGGCTGCGTTTTTGGAAGTATATAATGCTGTTTTACTATCGTAGTGGTATAGTTTCAAATCAGGGTTAAAGGTATTATAGTGTTTATTGGCCAGCACTATATCCTTTTCTGTGGCGGCAGGGGCGAGGTACTGGTTTTTCCATTCCAGTATTTCTTTCCAATCATTATCGTCATTCGCAGGCACCTTAGTGTAGCCTTGCCCGTTATCAGTTTTTAGAGCGTCTTTTTCCAGGCGGGCACTGAAGTGTTCATATTCCCGCTTAGGTTTGTTATAGATAAAAACAAAATCGTTGTAACCCATGCTGTTGTTATACTGCCAGGAGATCAGTTGCTTTTCATCTTCATCGGAAGCGGCCACCAGTGTGAACTCCTGTGGGGTGGTGGGATGTTGATATACAAACGGTGCATCAAAGCAATTGGCATCGTCGTTAAATACCCGCTGGGCTGGGGTCTTATTAAACTGCACCCAGGTTTTCCCATCCTGGAAATTTACGAAGTTGATGCGCGAACTGTCGTGCAGCGTGGGGTTTTTATGGGCATATACCATAAAAGCAGGGGGCTTGTCGGGGTAGAAGAGGAGGTAATCCTTTTCAAACACGTATTGGCCGAAAACTGCTGTGGCATAGCCATACAGCATGAATTTGCCATCTTCGAACAGGCAGATGCCGGAGTTGCCACCGTATCGGCCGGCATGTTGTTTATAGCGCGGGTTTTGCGCCTGGGCCGTAGTGGCTAATACAAGGGCTGCACAAATAGTCATAAATAGTTTCACCGGGTATTAAATTATTAGGTGAATATAGGAAGAGATTGGGTGTTGTGGTGCAGGGATTCCATATTCGCCGGTTATGAATCCATATTCGCTTACCTTTATGGCACCATGATGCATCATTCCTTTGAGCTGATATTGGCCAACATCGGCCGCCACATCTCCCTGACGGCGGAAGAAAGCAGTTATTTCACTCAACTGCTCAGGCCCGGGCATTATGCCCGCCGGGAATTGCTGCTTATGGAAGGAGCCGTGTGCACCGACTTCACCTTCATCGTATCCGGATGCATGAAAAGTTACCTTCTGGATCAGCAGCAGAAAGAGCATATCCTCACATTTGCCGCGCCCGACTGGTGGATAGCCGATATCAATAGTTTTATCACCGGCAACCCCGGCAATCTGTTTATACAAGCCATCAGCGAAACGCATACTCTTGCGCTATCCCGCCGTAACCAGGAAATCCTGCTGCGGGAAATACCGAAGTTTGAACGTTGCTTCAGAATCCTCACCGAGCGTGCTTTTGCTGCCAGCCTGCAACGTAATATTGATGCTATGAGTTTGTCCGCGTTGGAACGATTCGAAAAGTTCCGCCTGCAATATCCCTACCTGCTGTCTTTGCTCTCTGACCAGGAAATTGCCTCCTACATTGGCGTTACGCCTTCCTTCTTTAGCCGCATGCTGAAAAAACATCACCTGAAATAGTTTTTTTGGAGTTCTTGACCAAGGTCAAGTTGCAGGTTTATTGTTGCTGCTACATTTGCATGCAACGAAGGCCTTCTTATCACTCATTTAAAACATCTTTCAATATGAAAATAACCGCGTTACTGGTTGCATTCATTTCATTCACACTGGCGGCTGTGGCACAGCCTTCCACAAAACAAACACACATGAAACAGGCTTTGCTTATTGTAGACATTCAGAACGATTATTTTCCGGGAGGAAACCATACACTTGTTGGCGCCAACGAAGCCGCGCAGCAGGCGAAGAAAGTGCTGGCAAATTTCAGGAAGAAAGGGCTACCGGTGATACATATACGACACATTGCTACCAACGAGGGCGCTACTTTCTTCTTACCTGATACCCCTGGTGCAGCAATAAATGAAGCTGTATTGCCTTTGCCGGGCGAAAAGGTGATCACCAAGCATTATCCTAACAGCTTCCGGGAAACCGATTTGCAGGCCTATCTGAAAGCGAATGATCTGCAGCAACTTACTATTCTGGGAATGATGACGCACGTGTGCATTGATGCTACGGTAAAAGCTGCGAAGGATAACGGTTACGACTGTACGGTAGTGGCTGATGCCTGTGCTACATTGGATGTGACTATACAAGGGAAGCAGGTGCCGGCGGATGATGTACAGCATGCACTCCTGGCCGCTATGGCATTTTATTATGCGGACATTAAGACAGCTGCTGCTGTGATGGCAGAATAAAAAAAAGAGCCTCAGCATGGCTGAGGCTCCTGTTTAATAATCCGGATTTTGCTGACCCGCAATATTCGGATTCGCGTTTATCTCATCCAGCGGTATCGGCATAATAGTTTTATTATTCGGGTAGGTAATACTGATCGTAGCCCCACCGGTTTTGAATTTTGTGAATGTCTGCTTCCAGCGGGTGAGGTCAAATAAGCGATGACCTTCGAAGCATAACTCTTTGCGGCGTTCGTTTTTGATGATCGTCAGCAAAGCATCGCCGGTAGCGGTGGTGGCGGGTACAGTACCCAATGCGCGGGTACGGATCACATCCACATCAGCAGCTGCCAAACCGTCCTTGCCCTGCATTTTACGTGCTTCTGCGCGGGTGAGGTATACTTCTGCCAGGCGTACTACTTTCATGCCTTCGAGGTAAGTGCTTTTGTTCTGATATTTATTGATGAGGATGGCCGGGTTTTCCGCACCGCTGCGCTTTCCTTTTACGACAAAGCTCCTGCGTGCATCCGTGGCGTCGTAACCGTTATAGAGGTCGTCAGTAGCAAGCATATCGCCGTAGCTGCCGCCTTGTAAACAGAAGTTCACCATCGCGTCTGTACCGAGGTTATCGGTAGTGAGGTACAGGATTTCGAAAATGGTTTCGCCATTGTTTTCCAGCTGGAAATCCGTAGCCAGCTTATCTTTCGCCAGCAGGGAATATTTGTTGGCGGTGATGATATCGGTGGTTTGCGTTTCTGCATCGGCCCACTTACCCTCATACAAATATAGTCTGGCAAGCAGAGCTTTAGCGCCATACAGGGAAACGCGGCCTTTATTACTGCTCAGCGTATAGCCGACAGGGGTAGCCGGGATCATTGCCACTGCTTTTACCAGGTCTGCCTCTATTTGTGCATATACTTTGCTGGCCTGATCTCTTGCCGGGGAGATAATAGCGTCCGCGTCGGCAGTGGTTTCGGTTACCAGGGGCACACCGAGGTGACTGCCATCGGCGGTGAAGTTATAAGGCTGTGCAAAGAGTTTCATCAGATCGAAGTAGGCCAGGGCACGCACTGCGTAAGCCTCTCCCAGGATCTGCGCTTTTTCGGTACTATCCGAAGCACCTACCTGCAACTTATTGCCGCTCTGGATCATCAGGTTAGCGTTTACCACCACCTGGTACAGGGTGTTCCACATGCTTCTTGCATCACTGTTGGTGGAGTTGGTGGTGTAGCTGTCGAACTGCAGGTAACGTTTGGAATTGCTGGAGCTGAGGTAGGCATTGTCCGACAACAGGTCGGCGGTTACATACAGCGAACGGCCGTAGTAGTTCACGCCTTTCATCAGGGAGTAGATACCGTTGATGCTCGCACGGCCGGAGGCCATGTCTATAAAAGCACTGTTTAAGTCCGTGTTCTGTTGCGGTTGCTTATCCAGGAAGTCCTTGCTGCAACTGCTGAATAGTATGGTGGCTATGAAAAGTATTTTCTTCATTACTGGTAGCTTTTTAATTAGAATCTGAAATCAACACCAAATACGATGGTACGGAAGATAGGCGCATTCTGATCGGTTTGCCCTTCGATGCCTACTTCCGGATCAAAGGTCAGTCGCTTGTCTTTCACATACGTGTAAGGGTTGGTTGCTCTTGCATAAATCCTGGTGCTGCTCATTTTCAGTTGCTGCATCAGGCTTTTAGGCAGGTCGTAGGCGAGGGTAATATCACGCAAACGGATATACGTACCGTCGTACAGGAATCTGTCGGAGCTGCTTGGTGCCGTACCTTTGTATACTACTTTAGGGAGTCGGTCTGTTTGCCCTTTGGCCGTCCAGCGGTTATCATAGTAGTAGCGGTTCAGCGCTGCGGTAGGGCCGAAGGTAGAGCCGCCATCCGTATAAGTGCTGGTACCCCAGTTGTCATATATTTTGTTGCCGAAGCTGCCGTACAGCTGGAAGCTGAAGGTAAAGCCCTGGTATTCGAAGGTGTTGGTCATACCGGCTACAAACTTTGCCAGTGCGGAGCCTTGCTTGAAACGGGCCGCCTTCGTGTAGTCGTTGGTGGTAGTTGATTTGCTGCCGTCGGTATAAAACAGTGCTTCTCCATTATCAGGGTTGGCGCCTGCAAAACCTACGAGGTAGAACTGGTAGTAATCGCCGCCCTGCTCGCGGATATACGGGCTACTCACGATAGTGCTTACCAGTTTAGTGATATCGTTTTTCAGGGTGGAGAAGGTGGCGCGGGTATTCCAGTTGAAGCCGCCTTTATTCTTGGAAACGATATTAAAAGTATTGAGTTCCACTTCTATACCGCTGTTGCGCACAGAACCCACGTTTTTAGTGATGCTGGTAACGCCGTTGGTGGCAGATACCGGCATATCGAGCAGGAGGGCGGAGGTTACACGGTTGTAATATTCCACACTACCCTGTATGCGGTCTTTCAGGATACCGAAGTCGGCACCGATGTTGAGCGGACTATTCTTTTCCCAGGTCAGGTTATTATTGCCATATTGGGTGAGATAGTAACCGGGACTATTGTTATAGCTGGCGGTGTTGGTATAGAGTCCTCTGGATGCGAAGTCGGCGATGCTCTGGTTACCATTTTTACCATAGCTGGCGCGCAGGCGCAGCTGTGAGAAGAAATCCAGTTTCTCCATAAATGGCTCTGACAGCATATTCCAGGAAGCGCCAACGGACCAGAAGTTACCATACATTTTATCACTGCCGAAGCGGGAGGAGCCGTCTCTGCGGAGGCTGGCCGACAGAAAATATTTGGAGTGATAGTTATAGGTAACGTTGGAGAACATACCCGTCAAAGAGTTGCTGGTAGCGGTGTTATAGCCATCGCTTAATACAGCGGCGTTGCTGAGGGTGGTGGTGTTAGGGATAAAGTTGGATTTGGAAATGCCGACGTCGGCGGACTGTACGGATTGTGCTTCATAGCCTGCGAACGCTTCGAAGTGGTGGTAGCCCCAGTCGTGCATATAGCGCAGGATATTGGTGCTCACCAGGCTGATGGAGCGTTGGGTGCCATAGTCGGCGCTACCGCCGTTGGTACGTGCTGTGCCGATGCCGGACTTATTCCAGGACAGGTCTTCCCCATATTCAAAGTCTACACTGTTCTGGTTTTCGAAGGTCAGGTCCCGGAGGATTTTATATTTCAGTCCGATATTTCCCAGGAGGTTATAGCGATCTCTCGGGCGCTTGTTTTCTTTGGTGAAGGCAACCGGATTGTAGTTGTTGGAATAGCTGAGGTCATAGGAACCATCGGGCAGGTATACACGCAGCCAGGGTTCATATCTTTTGTAGGCTCTTACCGGGTTGGCGTTGCTACCGTCGTCACTTACGCCATCGAGTTTGGTAACGGTGGCGAGTACACCGGCTTGCAGCGACAGTCGCTCGGTGGCCTGGGTATTGATTTTAGCGTTAAAGTTATAGCGTTTGAAGGCGCTGTTGAGCAGCGGCGATTTTACGTTGTAGTAGCCGGCAGAGAGGAAGTAGGTAGTTTTTTCCGTACCGCCGCTGGCCGACAGGTTGAATTGCTGGTATTGGCCGGTTCTTGTCAGTTCATTAAACCAGTTGGTATTAACGGTGGTATCTATACCTTGTTTTACCAGTTCAGGTATAAAGAGATTAATGTCTTTCCCAGCGTTGACCCAGCTTTCGCGGAAGAGTTCCAGTTGCTCGGTGGTGTTGAGCGGCTGGTCGTCCTTGGAGTTGATCACGTTGGTGAAACCGGTTTGGGCGCTGGCGTTGAAGGTGGTTTTGCCTGCGGCTCCTTTTTTGGTGGTGATGATGATAACGCCGTTGGCAGCGCGGGAGCCGTAGAGCGAGGCGGCAGCCGCATCTTTCAGGACCGTCATGCTGGCGATATCGTTGGCATTGAAGCTGTTGAGGTCCACGCTGCTGAGGGGGATACCGTCTACAACGTAGAGCGGGGCGCTGCCGGCGTTGATGGAGCCTACGCCTCTGATGCGCACGTTGGGAGCGGCACCGGGCTGACCGGAACCTTGTGATACTACCACACCGCTCACATTACCCTGGAGGTTATCTTCGATGGTAGCGCGGGGCGAGCCTTCCAGTTGTTTGGTGCTGAGCGTGCTCACAGAGCCGGTGAAGGTGGACTTGCGCTGGCTGCCATAGGCTACTACTACCACATCGTTCAGGCCGGAAATGCTTTTGCCCAGTGCGATGTTCAGTTGCAGGTTTTCGTTGCTGACGCTGATGATTTTTACATAGTTCTCGTAACCGATGGAGGTGACTTCCAGGGTGTAGGAGCCATCTTTCACGCCGTTGAGCGTAAAGTTACCGTCGGCGCTGGTGATGGTGGCCTTTTGTGTGCCTTTGAGGCGTACGGTGGCGCCGATGACAGACTCGCCATCAGGCCCGGTGATGTGGCCGCGGATGTCTGCCTGGCCGAGTACGGCGCTGGTCAGGTTATTGATGACCGCATTGCCGGCAGGCGGCATTTTCTTTACTACGATGATGTTGCTGTTCACTTCGAAGGTGAGGCCTTGTGCATTGAGGCATTCTGCCAGTACATCTGCAAACTCCCTGTTGTGCGCCTGTATGGCTACCGGGTGGGTTTTATCGAGCAGGGCTTTATCATACACGAAGGCGAGCCCCGTTTGCTTACGGATATCCTTAAAGATCGCCTGCAGCTTTATTGACGGTGAGGCGATGGTCACTTTCTGTGAGTAGCCTTTTGCGCTTACGTGTATGGCCGCAAAACATAGAAAAACAGCAGTCCATTTCATAATCATGAGCAGCTTTAGTGGTACAGGTAACGACACGACTTTGCCGTTTAAAAGTAGATTCATACTTTTGATTGGTTTTGGGTTTACGATAAAATGAGTCTAAGCAACTTTTATATCAGCATGCCCTGAAACTCATGCCGGGAGTAGGTCCAATTACTTCCGGCTTTTTTTATTCAGGCTGCTGAAGCGTGTTATTTTTTTACTACGATGGTGTTTCCCTCGATGGTAAAATGCGCAGCTTCTGTAGCTTCCAATGCATATAGTATTTGTTTTACGTTTTCTTTCCTTGATAGGGTACCACTGAAGGCGGTGGTTGGCAACGGACCTTCGTACCTGATGTCCACGTCGTACCATCTTGACAGCTGGCGCATGATAGCGATGATACTGACGCCGTTGAACCTGAATTCCCCTTCTTTCCACGCGATCACTTCTTCTATGGCAGGGTGGGAGAGTACCAGCTCTTTCTTTGTTTCATTGTAGGTAACCTGTTCGCCCGGTTGCAGTTGTTTGCGGCTGCTGCCTGCCTGCACGGCGATGCTGCCTTTTACCAGTGTGGTTGTCACTGGTCCTTCTTCTGCATAGGCCATTACGTCAAAGTCGGTGCCCAGCACTTCTATGGAAGTAGTGCCGCTTTTTACTATAAACGGTGTGGTGGAGGGCGTTACATCAAAATAGGCCTGGCCGGAGAGCTCCACGGTGCGATGTTGGTTGCTGAAGGCCACCGGGTAGCGGAGACTCGAAACGGCGTTGAGCCATACGCGGCTGCCATCCGGCAGCACGATCTGAAACTGTGCACCTCTGGGGGTGGTGAGTGTATTGAAGGAGTGCTGATCACCGCTGGTGCCGGCATAGGAGATGACGGTGCTGTTTAGCTGGATCACCTGCACGCCTGATTGTATAATGCTGTCGTTTTGACTACCTCCCAGCTCCACTTTGCGGCCATCGGCCAGGGTGAGGATGGCTTTGTCGGTGCCGGGCTTAATCACCTGCTCCGCCACCTTTGGTGCCGGCTTGTTGGTGAGCAGCAGCACACCTGTTCCTGCGGCCAGCAATAATGCCACGGCGGCGGCTATACGTAGGTAGCGGGTGGGCTTTTTCGGTAGTCGCTGCGTGGGAAGTGCGGCGCGCATGCGGTTTTGAAAGTTGGCCGGGAAGTCGGCCGGCATGAAAGAAATAATATCTTCCCCATCCAAAGCATCATAATACAGGTCCATCACTTCACTCAGCTCCTCCGGCGAGGCCAACTGCAGCCAGGTTTCAAATGCCTGCTGCTGTTCTGCGCTCTGCTGTCCCTTTACCAGTAGTGGTATTAAATTTTTTATGGCTGTGATGGTCATGACCTTAATGAGTCTTTATTACAAGACGATCCCCAAAAGCAAAAGCACTGGTTTGGTGGAAATTTTTTTTAGTAGTGTAAGAAAAAGAGGGTGAGAAACAGGGCTCCCTGCTGTTTCAGGAACAGCCGGATCTCATCTTTGGCCTCGTAAATAGATTGTTTTACCCGCGACTTGGAGATTTTAAGATAGGCGGCAATTTCATCCAGCGACATATCCTGCTCCATCCTCAGCCTGAAGATCTCCTGTTTCCTGGGGGAGAGCTGTAAAATGGCCTGTTGCGCCAGCTGGCTGTATTCGGAAAACTGCAGTAGTTCCTCTGTGGTGGCCCGGTGTTGCTCTTTGCCCTGGCTGTATTGTTCGTGTAGGTTCACTTTAAACTGTCCGTGTTTAAGGCGGTCGAGCAGGGCATTTTTCCCCGAACGCTTCAGATATATATCCAGTGATTTAATGGTCATCAGCAGTTCTTTCCGGTCCCATAGCTTGAGAAAGAGGTCCTGGCAGATGTCCATGATATCTTCTTCCGGCAGTCGGGTGAAGCGGTAGATATAGTGGTATAGTTTAGGAAGATAGCGGGTATACAAGGCCTCAAAAGCCAGCGGATCACCGTCGGCAGACTGTTGCAGCAATACATGCTCCTGTAAATGGTCTGTCTCTTCAACTTTAAATAATCCCATCTGACCCATTAAAACAGCAGGTTAAATTTGGTTGTATGGCCAAAAATAGAAATAAATTCAGGATTGGGGAATAGTGGGGGAAATTAGTTTTTAGGGAGATGGGGAGGCGGGGGGATGGATATGCTGCTGTTTTAGGGCAGCCGAAAAACTGATTGCGAGCCATAACGCACATACAACACCGGTAATGCTGCAAACAGTTTATGATAAAAATATCAATTCCGTAAGGAATCGGAGATGAGGTCAATTATGAATAGTTTTACCGGAGTTGTATAACATTAAATGGCATCAGGAGAACTGATGCCATTTGATTTGAATTTTATATTTTTTCGGATCAGTAATATTAACCTTTAGGCTTACAACTCCTTGCGGTTATTGTGTTCTTTTATGATTCTTAAAAAAGCACTGTCTTCTGCCGTGCGCTCAGGTGGCGTTACTCTATATGGTGCAAATATATATACACAATATGGCGCTGGGATAAAAAAGCTTTCCTTATCGCGTTCTGTCATTCGAAAGGAGCTTATTATTTGCGCAGCAAGTTCCTCAGAGGAAAAAGGGTATAGTTTACTTTCAAAATCATTCAAAAAGTAAAAATGCATCCACCATATTTTGTAATTTTTGAGTCCTTTTACCGCTGGTACAAATTTATACCATGGGAAAGTGTTCAATTTATCTGAATAGCTTTCAATAAAATCCTTAAACTCCGGTGTGCTATTTTTAGAAAATTCAATAGGCAAAACTAATTTGCCATCTTTATACGCTAATTTAATAGCGTATGCCCTGTTTTTGCCGTCAACTGTTACATTTTTAGGCGCGTAAAGGGCTGTAAAATATTCACCATAATTCGGAATTCTTGTTGAATCTTGACCGAGGCAAATATTTTTTGCAAGTACGATAATAGCTAATAAATAGTATTTCATAAAAATTATACTTATTCTAAAATCTGTGGGAATGACTATTGATTGCATTTAGTACCAGAGAGTCCAGTTCGATAATTAAGTGCAATAGATTCAATTTGATTCTTTTCATTTAAAGAGAAACTTGAATACTCAGGTGTTTCGTCTAGGCCCATCCAAACAAGTGCGTTAGCATCCGTTGTGGATAGATTTGGGAATAATTCTTTAAGTGCTCCAATCATTTTATTGAAAAATTCTGTTCCTGCCATTTGACCATGACTGAATGGGTTATTATTTCTGTTATATTCAATAACAAAATAACCATGTAAAATCTCATGCATTATTGTGGCGGCAATATATTCTCTTGATCCATTCGCAATGGCCGTATTTAATGATACTTCCAAGGTTAGCAATTTTTGGTCCCCGGACTCGTTTACTCGTGGCTCCGTTACTCCATCATGAAATCCATTTGAAAATGTTGAGTCTTTAAATGTAAGATCAATTTTTCTATCATATTGATATTCTGCCCTAAGTAATTGAGCTATGGCATTTGTAAGGTTGGTCATTGTCAACTGTACTAAGGTAGAACTAAAACAAGGGCTTTTAAATCCATCTTTGACAGCAATTATTACAACCGGTGGTGGCTCTACACTCTGTGATGGATCGGGCAAGCCGCCGCCGGCACCTTCTTCTGGCGGCAGTTCTTGCCATTCGCCGGGTCCGCCGCTTCCTGACCCACCATCTGCTGGCCCTCCACCACCTAAACACACTGTGTTTGTAAAATTTAATTGCCATGGACCATCATTTACACTATACCAGTAAGTAATCGTAACACAGCTGATAGCGGCGGTGTTTAAAGAGTTATTTACTGCTTTCCGCGCGGTAGGATCATCAGGCATTACGATTTTCCCTGCCTCCATCGCAAAACTGCTGGGATTTGCGCCCTGCCAATCCTGTAGCATTGTTATTCCTGAAAATCCTGGCGTTCCCGATCCGGTACGGATATTCCGCATAACAATGTTTCTGTAAATACTGTCCTTGTCTTTGTAGATTAGCAGGTAATCTTTATAACGCAGTGGTAGTACGTGGTTTTCGAAGGTTACTCCCTGCATACTGTCAACTGATAATGGGACCTGGACAATAGTTCCCCGGCTTAACTGCCTGGTGGTGGCATCATCCCAACGCGGGTCACCGTGTGTAAAACTGCCTTCAATTCTGGCGTTGCTGCCGACATTTTTTGCCAGGACATTTTTTTCGAAATAGTATCGGGCTTCCTGGATTACATCAGGTTCTTCCCGTTGTATTTGTGGGCTTTTTGAACATCCCATGGCCAATAGTATGAGTAATAGGGAAAGGGGGCTTTTGAATACCATATGTAAATATTGGGTTAGAAAATACAAAACGTATGTGCTTGCATCCGGAAATACCATTATCCAGAAGGCCGGAAATATAAAATAAACGGGGGCTTAAAATCCACCAGGGTTATGCTATCGCATACTATAATATGTCATGATGAAATAATAGATTGCTCTTGTTCGGAATTTGGTTGCTATGTATCTGTTTTATGGTCTTGAATCAATGGAGGGATTATTTACATCGATTCAATTTTGGGATGCTCTGGTCATTCACAACTATACTAATATAGCTATTATAATTCAAATATTATATTTTTCCTTTTGCCATGATAAATTTTTGAACTAACCAATAAAAAAGCTACGTAGTGGTAGGTGTATGCTCATGTAAGAGCCGTGCAATAATACGATAGGCTTACCATCTCCATAAAACTCATCATACATTTTTAAGTAAATCAGAAGGTTGATTACGACAAAACTTTTTCACTATCTTGTTTGAAAATATAACCATATTTCCATGCATGAACTTTTGATTACGCAAATGTCCTACCTCATCCGCCTGTCTGAAGAAGAAAAGGAGTGGATCAGGCAGGTGTTTGCTATAAAAACCTACGAAAAAGGGGAATACTTTCTGCGTGAAGGCCAGGTATGCAGGGAAGCAGGGTTTATTGTGGAAGGAATGGTAAGGTATGTATTAACCAGGGATGACGGAGAAGAGCTGACAGTTGATTTCAATAAGGAGATGGAATATACCTGCAACTATGCCAGTTTCCTTGATAAATCCCCTTCTGAAACTGCTATTCAATGTATTGAACCTACTACCATCATTGTGATTTCGTACGATGATTTACAGGAGATATATGCGCGATTTGCAGAGGGGCAAAAATTCGGGCGATTGATTTGTGAGTTCCTGTATGTGCAGGCGATCAAAAAAGTACAATCCTTATATACCAATGAGCCGGAAAAAAGATATCTGCAGTTCATGGATGTATATAGCACCCTGGTGCCCCGGTTGCCACAATATTATATTTCCTCCTACGTGGGTGTAAAGCCGCCTTCCTTAAGCCGGATAAGAAAAAGATTGGCGAAATAGATTTATTAACCCAGGTTAACGAATGGCGGTTTGGCGAGGTATAGTTTTGTGCTAACATTAAAACATACAACTATGAACACAAAACTCGAAAAAACCGCTTACATACTGTCACTGATCACCGGATTATTCCTCCTTTTTATCGGATACCGGTTTTTTACCGAACCACTGGCTGCAGAGGCAGGCTTTGGCATACAAACTGGTATCACTAATCACTTAGAGTTCCACTATATCAAAGGGATACGTGATTTCGCTGTGGGAGTGCTCTTGCTGGTGCTGCTCTTTACTAAGGAATACCGCAGTGTAGGTTGGCTGATGCTGGTGATGGGTATCGTGCCAAGCATGGATTTCTTCCTCGTGTTAAGTAACCCAACGCATCCGGGCGGGGCTATTTATTCGCATCTTTCGGCTATAATTATTTGCTGGACGGTAGGGCCTTATTATCTCTATGCTACCAGGAAGGCCAATGCTTATGCTATCTAAAAATCTTTGCCAGCTTCGGCTGGCTTTTTTATTTAGCTCAGCATCCAGCCTAAAATCGGCTTACACTTTTCCTTGCAGGGCTGATAATATTCTCCGTGCTTCCAGGTGGCTGATTTGGGGGATAGTCCCCACCAGAACTCCGCTATGGCCAGGGGTTCCAGGCTTTTCGCAAATGCATGCTGCAATAGTTTAGGACCGGCACATTCACCGGCACCAGCAGGAGGTTGTTTGTAGCCATGGTCGTTAAAAATCTCGATCAGACTTTTAGTATAGCCGGCACCGTTAAGGAAGATATATTGTTCGTGTATTTGCCGCTGTAAGGCCACCGAATGCGCTTTACGCAGTTCTTTGAGGCGATGGATTTCCGCTGTGTCCGCAGGCAGTAGTGCAGCAATTTCCGCATTGATGGCGCTGAGGCGGGTCATGCCGGTGTTCAGGAAGCTGCCGGGTTGCAGCCCGTCGAAGATGGGGGCCACGAAGCGCTGATGGTCGTTGGTATTAGCGAGCTTGCCGGAGAAAGCGCTGAGGTAGCCAATGTTGCCGTTGGGATGGCGTACTACCAGTACGCCGAACATTTTGCCGATAACGGCGCCACTGTTGCCGGCAGTGAGCCCGAAGTTGTGCGTCCAGTCTGTTTGCTGGGTGAGGTATTGCTGGAGACTGGCGGCGGCCATCTTACATAGCGGGTGGGTATCACCATCCAGGCGGAAGGTGATACCCATAGCCAGCGCCCGGGCCGTATCCTGGTCCTCAAAGCGATAAAAAGCAGCATCCCTGCTCACCCTATCCACCACCACTTCCGGCATAGTCATAAAAAAGGCGCAAAGATAGCACTATTCAGGCGGATTTACGGATGCCCAGTTGGATAGCCTGTTCCACCGGACTGTAGTGTGCTTCCATACCTGGTTTCATCAGTTCGGCTTTCAGTAGTAGCGGTGGCTGCGCCAAAAACCTGGGCAGGGAGCCATGATGAGACTGTGCTGCATGTACCAGGAAGGGATGGCAGAGGTATACCGTGCCGGCGTTGCCTGTGGCCACGATCTCAGGCCTTGAAGGCAGTGATGGCAGGGCGGCTGCTATCTCCCCGAAAGTCATACCTGCTTCACCGGCTGGATAAAGTAGTTGAGCAATGTCAAGATGGGAGCCTGTTTTTATTCGTGTGGGCGCATCCTCATCACTGATATCGGAATAGAGGAATAGCATCAGCAGCGCCCGGTTTTTAGATCGCCAGTTGACCCGCCAGTCGAAGAAGTTGGCCGGGTTATCTCCAAAGCTGGCATCCACATGCCAGCCGGTATCACCAGGATCATCGGCAGACGGGAAGCGCACCGGAAAGGTGCCCATGGCACCGCAGGGCAACCAGCGATTGACACCCACCAGTTGATCAAAGGCCGCTAACAGCCGGGGTGTATTGGCCGACTCAATAAAGGGGCGCTGGGAATACATGCCCAACCTGATGACCGGCTGCTGCCAGGCCGTGGGATCGTCCGGGGAAAGACCCATATCTCTCCATAAAATATCCCTGGCAGCCGCCGCAGTAGCAGGATCAAAAGCATGGTCTATACGGACAAAGCCGGTAGTAATAAATTCTTGTATCTGTTGAGGATGAAGTACTTCTTCCATGAGAAAGTTTTGAGAATGACAATAAGGTACGCCGGATGCCGGCGCAATAACCACTTAAAAGGAAGAAGGATTAAAGTGTTGGAGTCATTCTCATGGCATAAAGATATAAAAAAACCTAGTTTTCGTCCTCCTCTGTTCTTGCCAGGTAAGCTACCTCACCCCGCCATTTGAAATAATTGGTAACAAACCCATTCGGACCCTCGTCAAACCGGTAAAATTCCTTTTTCACCGCATCAAAAGTCAGGTATTCGAAATCATTTAGCTGCTTATTGATTTCAAATTTTCGGGTGCTCTTGTTAAAGAGGAAATACAGGAAGGAACCGTCATATTTTGTGCGGTCGGGAAAGTAGATAGGCACCTTTACATCAAAATAGCCGTCGAAATTGAGGTCTTCCAGGATTACCTCGGCACGGTGATCGTACAGCGCCTCATCAAATCCGCTGAGGGATTGCAGCAGCTTGCCTTTGTAGTATACATCCAGCAGGTTGGTTTTCGTATAGGTGCTCTTGTTGCCGCCGGCATTTTCCATTTGTGCTTTATAGGTACGGAGGCGGAAGTCATAGTCGGAAGGCCTTAGCCATTGCAGGTTTTCCCGGAGCGTAGCCGTTACCTGTAAGCTGGCACCGGTTTTGGCGTTTATCCATTTTCCGGAGAGAGAATCAATGCCCTGGAGGCGAAATTTTCCCGTTACCAATATGTCGCCCTTGGCATCACGCACCCGGAAGTTTTTTTCTGTGAGAAACAGGGAGTCCTGCTTTGTTTTAATACCGCTGCAGGTAAGGCTTGCATCGCGACCATTGCGGGTATAATAATATTCGCCCAACAGGGAATCACTGTTGCTGCTGATCAGCAGCTGCATTTCAATAGGGTACTTACTTACCGCGCCGGTGTAGTTATAGGTAACGGTAGTAATGGTTTGGGCGTTGCTGACGCCATAGCAAAGGAACAGGCCCACCAGGATTCTCAACTTTTTCATCATGCCTGCAAGATACAAGTTCGCTTTAATATGTATTAACGCCAATTGATATACGTGTATTTTGGACCCATATCCGCAAACGGGAATATACTATCAGTTTTGGTTAAGATTGGCTGCTGTATGGCGTTTTCGGGAACGATTGCGTAAATTAGTTCTTCGTGGAAAATAAAAAAATGTCATATTGACAATATATAATCCACGATGTAAACCACGTATATGAAATATACCCTTCCCTACAAATTGATAGCTGTAGCCATACCGGTCTTACTATGTTTGCCTGCCATGGCACAGCAAGCTGACCTGAAACTCTGGTACGATAAGCCTGCGCAAACATGGAATGAGGCGCTGCCCATTGGAAACGGCCGCCTGGCCGCCATGGTGTTTGGTGGTACTGCCCTGGAGCGTTTGCAGATGAATGAAGAAACCATCTGGACGGGCAGGCCGCACAACAATGTGGTGGAGAGCCATGGCGAAGTGATTACTGAACTGCGGCAGTTGCTGTTCCAAAAAAAATATGCTGAAGCGCAGCAGCTTTCCAAAGCTAAAATTGTAGCACCGCAAAATGGTATGAGTTATCAGCCTGCGAGCGACCTGCTACTGTATTTTCCTGGTCATGAAAATGCCACGCGCTACCAGCGGGATCTCAATATCAGCAAAGCTACCAGCACCGTGAGTTACCAGGTGGATGGAGTAACGTACACGCGTACCGCCCTGGCATCTTTTACGGAGAATGTAATGGCAGTGCAGGTGGAGGCTTCCAAAAAAAATGCGCTGCATTTCAGTGTCGGACTAACGAGCGCGCATACACGTACCACACGTTCAGTAAAGAATCAGTTGCTAACACTGGCGGGTACACCTGGTGTAGCAGAGAAACTGGAGCCGGCCATTAACTATGAAACAAACGTAAGGGTAGTATCTCCCGATGGTAAAATAACCTATACCGACAGTGCCATTCAGATTTCCGGGGCCACCCGTGCAACAGTGTATGTGTCCATCGGTACTAATTTTAATAATTACAGAGATGTAAGTGCAGATGCACACCAGCGTTCCGTGGAGTACCTGGCAAAAGGGAGCAGCAAGTCATTTGAGCAGATCCGCCGTTTGCATGAGCAGTATTACACGCAATTCTTCAATAGGGTAGGCTTGCAATTAGGGAAGGCTACTACTGCTAATCTCCCAACAGATGAGCGTGTGAAACAATTCAGCAACACACAGGACCCGCAGTTGATTGAACTCTATTTTCAGTTTGGCCGTTACCTGCTGATTGCTGGTTCCCAGCCTGGCGGTCAGCCAACTAACCTGCAAGGCAAGTGGAATAATAAAACTAACCCGGCCTGGGATAGTAAGTACACCATCAACATCAACACGGAAATGAACTACTGGCCATCTGAGGTCACCAATTTGAGTGAGCTGGGTGAGCCACTGTTTCATATGTTGAAAGATTTGTCAGTAACGGGACAAGAAAGCGCGAAAAAACTATATGGCGCCCGTGGATGGGTAGCACATCACAACACCGACCTGTGGCGGATTACCGGACCTGTAGATGGTGGCTTTTATGGCATGTGGCCTATGGGCGGCGCCTGGCTGACCCGCCACCTCTGGGAGCACTATATGTATACGGGCGATAAGGCTTTCCTGAAAGAAGTATACCCGATTTTAAAAGGAGCGGCTACCTACTACGTAGATGCGTTGCAGTTAGAACCGGATCACGGCTGGCTGGTGGTAAGCCCTTCGATGTCGCCAGAAAATAATTACATGAAAGACAGTGCCGGCAACGGTATTGGACTTACCTACGGCACCACGATGGATAACCAGATCGTGTCCGAATTATTCTATAACACCATACAAGCAGGAAAAATTCTCGCGACTGATGCCGCTTTCACGGATACTTTGATCCGCAAACGTGCACAGCTGGCACCGATGCAGATTGGTCGCTTTGGTCAGTTGCAGGAATGGATCAACGATTGGGACCGTAAGAATGATCGCCACCGGCATATCTCACATTTATTTGGGTTGTTTCCGTCCAGTCAGATTTCACCAGTAAATACACCGGAAATTTTTCAGGCGGCGAATAATACGCTGGTGAGTCGCGGCGATATTTCCACCGGTTGGAGCATGGGTTGGAAAGTGAATTTCTGGGCAAGGATGAAAGATGGTAACCACGCACTGAAGCTGATCACCAATCAGCTTAATCTCGTATCGCCGGAAGTGCAGAATGGCCAGGGTGGCGGCACCTATCCTAACCTGTTTGATGCACATCCGCCTTTCCAGATTGATGGTAACTATGGTTGTACGGCCGGTATTGCAGAGATGTTATTGCAGAGTCAGGACGGTGCGGTGGAAATATTACCTGCCCTGCCTGATAGCTGGAAAGAAGGCACTGTTAACGGTTTGGTGGCGCGCGGTGGTTATACGGTTGGGATCACCTGGAAAGATAATAAACCAGTGAAAGTAACGGTAACGGCTAAACTGGGCGGTAACCTGCGGCTGCGACTCTCCAACTCCTGGAAGCCTGTAGCCAGTGGTGTAGCATCTGCGAAAGGCGCCAATCCGAATCCGTTCTATCAACTGATGGAGGTGGCTAAGCCGCTCATTTCAGCGGAGGCGCCGGCGGTTTCCAAAACAGCGCTGCATACGAGCGATTACGATCTCCCTACAGTAGCTGGAAAAACATACGTCATTACTTTTAAATAGCAGGTTGTATGAAGAGAATAATTGCAGCAGGAATCTTATTGTTAGTGTCCTGCTTTACCGCTACAGCTAAAAAACTGGTAGTGGCCAAAGATGGCAGTGGAGATTATGCCAGCATCCAGCAGGCGATTAACGCCGTGCCGGATAACGCGAACGAACAAACGATCATCTATATTAAGAATGGCCTTTATGATACAGAGAAACTAATTGTACCGGCAGGTAAAAACAACATCAGAATGGTGGGGGAGAGCCGGGAGCAAACGATTATCAGGTATCATATTTACGATTGTCAGAGTCCGGAGTCAGGCAACAAATGTCCGGCAGCGTCCTGGGCGTTGTGGAAAGATAATCCAGATCTGATCCGTACATCTGCTACGCTCACTATCCTGGGAAATGATTTTGTGGGGGAGAATTTAACCATTTCCAACACTGCGGGTCCGGTGGGGCAGGCGCTGGCGATCACACTGCGTGGCGATCGTATTATTTTCCGGAAATGTAATTTGCTGGGCTACCAGGATACGGTGTATGCCGCTGCAGACGGGATGCGCAGCTACTTTGACCAATGTCTGGTGCTGGGTCGTACGGATTATATTTATGGTGGTGGAATCGTATATTTTCAATCCTGCGAAATCCGCAGCTATGGCGGAGGCTGGATAACGGCGCCGTCTACTCCGGGTAAGCAATTATATGGCTTTGTGTTTAATAAGTGTAAGTTCACCTATGCAGCTTCAAGTCCACGCAAGGGGGATGACGGCAAGCTGATAGCGCTGGGAAGGCCCTGGCATAACTATCCCAAAGTAGCTATTCTGAATTCCGAGTTAGGGGAGGAGATTGATCCAAAGGGCTGGCCCACCACCTGGCGTATGCCTTATGCGGCTACAAGTGATAGTCTGCATTTGTATGAGTACAACAACAAGGGCAAAGGCGCTGCTATGCAAAACCGGGCTAACTGGGCAGGGCTGAAAGGCTTAACCAGAAAGGAATCGGCCGTTTATACAAAAGAACTGGTGTTGCAAGGTGCTGACAACTGGCGACCGTAATTATTTCTTCCTGTAGCCCATTGGTAAAAAATACAACCAGAAAAATCCGATGAGGAAGAGGACCAATGAAGCCAGGAAAGCGGGCAACGCGATTTCTTTGTTATTCCCAAGCGCATTGTTAAGGCCGGTATACAGCAACCAGATTTGTATGCTGACATTGAGGATCAGGATACAAATGAGCGCCGACATCAGTGTATTTGATTTGTTGGGATGTGCCTTGTTTTGTGCGTCTTTGAAGTTACTCATGTCGTTTGTGATTTAGCGGCTTTAACATATACATCTTCGTTTTTTAAAATTACTTCGAGTGCTGGTAGTGGCCGCGGTGGCGGACCTGCCAGCACTTCGCCTGTCATGGCATCGAAGAAGCCTTCATGGCAGGGGCATACCACCTGTCCGGAGCCGGGTTTATAGTACACTGCGCAGGAGAGGTGGGTGCATTTCTGTTCATACGCTCTCCAGTTACCGTTTTCCAGGCGGATAAGAATGTAGGGAATGGTGCTGCCTGGAATCACAAACGATTGTGTGCCGCCAACAGGTACGCTGTCGGCCTTACATACAAAGTGTTCTCCTTCTATTTCTTTTTCCGGGAAGAAGTTAGCCTTTACGGCCACATAAGCGCTTCCGGCCACCAGTCCACCGGAAACCAGGCACAGGAACCGGGCGAAGTCGCGGCGGCTCACCTTTGTGGCTTCCGTTCTTTCAATCGGAAAGTCTTCCTTCCAATGCGGTGCGTTTTCGATATTGTCGGACATACGGATCGGTTTAATGTACTTTCAGATGGGTGCTGCCTTTGGGCATCATGATATTTACTTTCGTGGTAACTTCCTGTTCTCCAAAGATGAATTTATTCACCGGTGTGCTGTTGGGGCGCATGCGGCTGATTTCTTCCCGTGTGCCGTAGAACAGTGCCTGGCTGGGACATACGGTGGCGCACATGGGCTTTTTGCCGGCGCTGGTTCTGTCATAGCACATGTTGCATTTCATCATCATGTCATACTTTTCTTCTTTCTTAGGGACGCCAAACGGGCAGGCCATCACGCAGTTGGAGCACCCGATGCAGCGGGCGTTGTTGGCGCTGTGAACCACACCGAAATCGTCTTTGGCGATAGCATCGGCGGGGCATACTTTGGCGCATACCGGATCATCGCAGTGCATGCATACCTGTACGGTGGTTTGAATGGTAACGGCGCGCTCCACGTAGTTGACGTGGATCATACTTTCATGGCCATTGGTTTCGCATTCAGCGCAGGCCATTTCGCAGGCCTTACAGCCGATGCAGCGTTGCATGTCTACGAAGAACTCCATTTCTGTTTTATAGGCGGTAGTTTCCATCAGAATAACCTTTATAGCGTGAATCAGATACTGTCGAATGCATGTGTTTCGCCGGGCTTCGTGAAAACGCCCAGTGGTTCCAGTTTACAGGCGCATACTTTGAATTCCGGAATTTTTGATACCGGGTCCAGCGTACCGATGGTGAGCTGGTTGGCAGATTTTCTCCCTGGCCAGTGGTAGGGGACAAATACTGTGTCTTTGCGGATTGTTTCTACAATATTGGCCGGGAAATCGGCTGTGCCGCGGCGTGTGGTGACTCTTACCGTTTCACGCTGCCGGATATTGTATCTGGCGGCCAGTTCCGGGTGTATTTCCAGGAGAGGTTCCGGTATGAGGTCTACCAGCTTGCCGATACGTCTGGTTTGTGTACCGCTGAGGTATTGTGATACTACGCGGCCGGTGGTGAGTACTACCGGGTATTCGCTATCCGTTACCTCGGATGGTTCCCGGAATTCCACCGGGTTGAAGTGTGCTTTACCGTCGGGAGTGGCGAATTTATAATCCTCCCAGAGTCGCGGTGTACCCGGGTGATCGAGGGTAGGACATGGCCAGAAGATGCCCATGTTATCTTCGATCTTTTGGTAGGTGATGCCGTAGTAGTCGGCCGTACCACCTTTAGAGGCTACACGTAGTTCATTAAAAATCGCTTCCGTGTTAGCGTAGGTGAATCGTTCCTTTTCTCCGAGTCGTGCGGCGAGGTCGAGGATAATAGCAGTATCTGCGCGGGCGTTGCCGGGAGGGGTAACGGCGCGGCGGATACGTACCACGCGACCTTCGGCAGTGGTGACGGTGCCTTCTTCTTCTTCGTGGAGGGAGCCTGCTAGCACAATATCGGCGTAGCGGGCGGTTTCGCTGAGGAAGAAATCGATGCACACGTAGAACTCGAGTTTTTCGAGTGCTTCTCTTACGTAGTTATTATTGGGTAATGATATGAGTGGGTTGAAGCAGATGGAGAGCAGACCTTTTACTTCGCCGCGGTGGATGGCTTCAATGAGTTCCCATGCGGTGAGGCCTTTGCCGGGCAGTTCCGGTTCGGGGATATTCCAAACGCCGGCGATGTATTTGCGGTGTTCCGGGTTGGTGATATCGCGGTTACCGGGGAGCTGGTCGCATTTATGGCCATGTTCGCGGCCGCCTTGTCCGTTGCCTTGTCCGGTGATGGTGCCGTAGCCGCAGTAGGGGCGGCCTATGCGGCCGGTGGCCAGTACGAGGTTGATGCAGCCGAGGACGTTTTCTACGCCTTTGGAGTGGTGTTCGATACCGCGTGCATGGAGGAGGAAGCTGGTTTTAGCTTTGCCCCATAGTTCAGCTGCCTGCCGGATTTTTTCTTTGCTGATGCCGGTGATGCTTTCGGCCCATTCGAGCGTATAGTCTTTCACGGCGGCGATGGTATCTTCAAAGCCGGTGGTATGTTGGTTGATGAAGTCGTGGTCCAGCAGGTTGTGGTCCACGAGGTATTTGAGCATGGCGCCGTATAGGGCAGAATCCGTGCCTGGCTTGATGTCCAGGTGTATATCCGCGGTACGTGCCAGTGGTATTACCCTTGGGTCGATGACGATGAGTTTGGCTCCGTTATCCCTGGCTCGCCATAGCCAGTAGGTGAGGGTGGGAAATGTTTCGCTGACGTTGGCGCCAGTGACGATGATGACTTCGGCGTGTTCGAGGTCTTCATAATTATTGGAGGCGCGATCGAGTCCGAATGCTTTTTTATTACCAGCGCCGGCGCTTACCATGCATAGTCTTCCGTTATAGTCCAGGTTAGCGGTTTTGATGGCTACGCGGGCGAACTTGCCCATGAGGTAGCTTTTTTCGTTGGTGAGGGATACGCCTGAAAGTACGGAGAATGCGTCTTTACCGTATTTGGCTTGTATGTCCCTGATGGCGGTGGTGACTCTGTTGAGTGCGTTGTCCCAGGCGATGGGTTTAAATCCTGTTCCTTCAATGCGTTCCAATGGTTCGAGGAGGCGGTCCGGGTGATTATCCTGGAGGTAGCGTTGTACGCCTTTAGGGCAGAGTCTTCCCTGGTTAAAGGGGAATTCCATCCAGGGTTCAAATCCTACCACTTTGTTGTTTTTTACCAGCAGTTGTATACCGCATTGCATGCCGCAGAAGCAGCAGTGTGTTTTGACGGTGGCATCGGGTTCATCCCTGCCTGCGTATCCTTCCTGAGGTGCGTAGTTGAGATGAGGACCAAAGTCGTTGATAATTTTATCCGTGGATGTTGGTTGTTTGGCCATGCTATAATTTTTTATCGTTTAACCGAAGAGGTTACCTCCTTCCTGTCTGGCTTTCAGGTGTGCTTTTGCCAGCAGGGATCGTTTACCTTCCGGGCTATAGTCGAGGTGGGAGGTGCCGTCTTCCAGGGTGAAGTCGAATCCCAGCTGTTTGGTCACAGTTTTAAGGTCGTCCACATGCATTTGGGTGGTGAATTTATCACCAGTATACGGGCAAACGGCCATGCCTTTCTTTTCGCCTTCGCGGCGGTATATGTGTGCGCCGATTTGAGCCGGGCGCTGGATGATATGGAAGAATTTACCGAAGGGAATCCATACCAGGAACAGGATAACGGCGATGGCGTGTGTAACCGACATGAAATCGTAGGCGATGCCTTTCATGAAGGCGTAACTGAAGTTTAGTCCCAGGCCCGTTACGGAAATAATAATCAGTAAGATCAGTGGGAGCAGGTCGCCTTCGAAGGTTTGCGTGGCAATGAGCCCGGCGTTGGTTAATCTTCTCACTAAAAAAACAACTGCTCCTGCGATAACAAACCAGGAGCACCAGGTGAGTGCGTGGAATATGAGAAAAGCCATTACAGATCCCAGTTTGAAGTTCATGACCTTAAACCCGAAGAAATTGGCGGCATATAGTTTAGTAGTGCCCGGATCGAGTGCAGAAGCGGGGTCGAGGGTGAAATTGATCCATCCGAGGGTGAGGGGAATGGTGATCGCAAAAGCAGCGAGGCAGCCGGACGCCAGCATGAAGTGGGCGATCCAGCGTTTCTTGCTTCTGGGATATATGAAGGACTGGAACAGCAGATTTTTCACTGCATCCGCGATCAGGGAATAAATGTGTGCGAATATTTTTCCGGTGAATGCCAGCTGCCAGGTGCGTTTGAAGTACATCCAGGTGGGAGGGCGCTGCAGCCATACGCAATAGCGGTAGATGCCTCCGAACAGGGCAAACAGTGTTCCGAAGAGGTAAGCGATGAGGGCAGGGTCGAAATTCTGCAGTTTACGTGAGCCATAAAACGATACTACTACGCAGATGACGGTAGCAATGAGTGCGATAACGGCTGCTTTTTTATTTAGCGAGTGCTGCATATTTGGCTTTTCGTTGTTGAAAGAAGTCGATGAACAAACCGATCATAACGATCACCCAGGTACCTAAAGCTATTATAACAAACAAAGCTGAAATAGGTTTGAGGAAGGAGAAATTAGTGACGCTGGCATACGCGAACGTACACACGCCGTACATGCCCAGGGGGAAAACCATGGACCAGTACTGGGGATCGTACTTTAGGGGTACGCCGGCGATGAAGTGGCGGTAGAAGAACATGATGAACAGCAAAGGATTCCACCAAGTGGCGAATGCCCAGAAGAACATCGTGAACGCACGTATGAAGCCGCCCCAGTCGGTAAGCATGGGGTGTGCGTTGGCGTACATTACCAGTCGCGCCCCTGCAAGCGTGATTATAGCCACAGCGCCCATATTGATCCAGTAGGGCGGTGTGAGGGTTTCCGCTTTCATGCTGAAGAACAGCCAGCGGTACAGGATTAGTCCTATCAGCACAAAATAGAACATGCCGCCGGTCATGTAGGTGCAAAGCGATACAAACCAGATGAGCCAGTGCAGGTGGCTGCTGTTGGCAATGATAGCGCCCAGCACCGCCACCGACTCCGTGGACACCACTATCAGCAGCCAGGCGCCGTTGATGCTCTGTTCCAGCGAAGGCTTCGGCTCCTTCATGATATTGACCAGAAAGAAGGTGTAAATCAGTAATACCCATAGCGCGAAACCTAATATCCATAACAATTCCGCAATATCCATCCGGCCGGTGATGAGCGCGACCTGGCTCCCCAGCACATTATTGCCGGCAACGAGCGTGAGAAAGGTAACGCCCCTGGCAGAGTGATGAAGATCGTTCCACACGACTATTGGGTACTTAATAATGCGCGCAATCAGGATGATCCATAGCAGCACGTAGAAGAGCACGTTTATCCCCAGGAAAATATGCGCCAGTTGCGTGTATGACCATAGGTGCAGTCCGATAGAAACGATGCCGGTGGCCATTACGAGTGCAAAGTACCCGGGGAAGAAGTTTTCGAGCGTGGTGACGTTGACAGGTTGTCCTGGGTTTGCGAGCATGCTGACTGTTTTACCTTTTACAACGCCGGGGTTAAAATTGTTTATTGAAATTTTTTTGGAAGTGATGAGAATTTTTATACTTTTGCACTCCCGAAATGATTCCGTAGCTCAGTTGGTAGAGCAATACACTTTTAATGTATGGGCCCTGGGTTCGAGTCCCAGCGGGATCACTGGATAAGGCTGAAGACCTGCGCGCAGCGCGGGTCTTTTGTTTTTACGCTGTAATTTACTCTATAATGATGGCGTTTAGGCGTGAGGTTTAAGAGCCTTAATAAAAATGACCAACTTAGGGGGGTATTTATGTTTTAATTCAACTATTGTTTATGCGCGAACTTCTGGAAGTACCGCATTTCAATTCAACTATTGTCCGATTAAGAGCCACATCAAGCGGGTGGTATTCGATTCCTTGTTTAGTATTTCATTCAACTATTGTCCGATTAAGAGGCACGCGCCTCCAGATTGCAGGTAGAAGGGAACCTAATTTCAATTCAACTATTGTCCGATTAAGAGTAGTCTGCGCGGACACACCCGGCCTGCGCGAGAGTTATTTCAATTCAACTATTGTCCGATTAAGAGTACCCTAGAAACCTAAATATATTACCGGTTAGCTCAGTATTTCAATTCAACTATTGTCCGATTAAGAGAGGAAGCAGAAATTGCAGCCCTAAAGGCACAGGCCGATTTCAATTCAACTATTGTCCGATTAAGAGTCCTTAAACAGAAGATCCATTTGAGCAGTAGATGCTTATTTCAATTCAACTATTGTCCGATTAAGAGAACAAGCAAGGACCTCCTCTGGCTATCGTAAGACAGATTTCAATTCAACTATTGTCCGATTAAGAGCACTGGTACCCCAGGAAGCTTCGTTATTTACAACTGATTTCAATTCAACTATTGTCCGATTAAGAGATTCCCCATTAAGGTGTTTTTCCCAGATGATTTGTTATTTCAATTCAACTATTGTCCGATTAAGAGACATAGCCACAGACGACGCTGTTAGCCAGGAGAACTATTTCAATTCAACTATTGTCCGATTAAGAGCATTTGATGACCATCCCTATCCGGTGTTCCGTCTATTTCAATTCAACTATTGTCCGATTAAGAGAAATATTTATCTGCCACAGCAGCGCGGCCGTGGTTTATTTCAATTCAACTATTGTCCGATTAAGAGAAGGTATTCAGGGAAGGTCTGTATCAGTACACACAGCTATTTCAATTCAACTATTGTCCGATTAAGAGACTACAGGATTTGTAACCTGTACAAGTTTTTTATATTTCAATTCAACTATTGTCCGATTAAGAGTCGTTTACGATGCTGCTAAGTACCAGTATGAACTATATTTCAATTCAACTATTGTCCGATTAAGAGCGAGCCTAAGAAAATTTTCCTGAAGTAAGTTTTATTATTTCAATTCAACTATTGTCCGATTAAGAGCGCCCAAACCTGGTCTATTATCGGTCCTGCTTCTTATTTCAATTCAACTATTGTCCGATTAAGAGGAAGAGTTCCTGAAAAGGGGAAATATATTAGAAAAATTTCAATTCAACTATTGTCCGATTAAGAGGGTAACATTGTCGCCTAAATTCTTACTCATGAGTATATTTCAATTCAACTATTGTCCGATTAAGAGCAATTTACTGATATAGCGGTCCTGGCTCATAATAATTTCAATTCAACTATTGTCCGATTAAGAGAAGACTTTACTGTATTGTTAGCTCAAATGGCTATACAATTTCAATTCAACTATTGTCCGATTAAGAGAGTACTTCACGTATGAAGAAATATCTATAGAATATGTATTTCAATTCAACTATTGTCCGATTAAGAGGTAGACAATATCCCCGTGGCCTGATCAGATGTAAGATATTTCAATTCAACTATTGTCCGATTAAGAGTTGCATCCTGGTAGACATTTCCATAGCAATCATTATGTTATTTCAATTCAACTATTGTCCGATTAAGAGTTAAACAGAAGATCCATTTGAGCAGTAGATGATTATTTCAATTCAACTATTGTCCGATTAAGAGGCTATGTTTTCCTTTGACAATTTATTACGGGCCTTAATATTTCAATTCAACTATTGTCCGATTAAGAGTTTTAATAACGCTGTAAAATGCCCTTACGATCATGATATTTCAATTCAACTATTGTCCGATTAAGAGTATTCCACGTTTCAATTGTCATAATGAATCATCTTTAATTTCAATTCAACTATTGTCCGATTAAGAGTTATTACTGAAGGCCGGGAATGGGTAGAAAAATACTGATTTCAATTCAACTATTGTCCGATTAAGAGCACAATGCCGCGCTCGCCGCCATTGTCGAATGCTAATTTCAATTCAACTATTGTCCGATTAAGAGAGCAAAGGGATATGGTTAAAATGGATGTAACATTACTATTTCAATTCAACTATTGTCCGATTAAGAGAGGTTGACAGACGTCAAATAATTGACCCATACTTGGAATTTCAATTCAACTATTGTCCGATTAAGAGAATGGATCTTCTGTTTAAGGATAAGACCATTTTCAATATTTCAATTCAACTATTGTCCGATTAAGAGCTTGAGTGGCTATAAGGTTTACAATATCTACATTATTTCAATTCAACTATTGTCCGATTAAGAGGTTTCGCCCTGGTGTAAGTTGTGACTTCCACCGTGATTTCAATTCAACTATTGTCCGATTAAGAGCGCACTGAATGCCATAGTAGAATCGTTCAAAGTGCTATTTCAATTCAACTATTGTCCGATTAAGAGACTAACACCGCTAACCAGGTAGGAGGCTGATAATAATTTCAATTCAACTATTGTCCGATTAAGAGCACTTTTACGCCAAATTACTCGTTTGAGGATATATATTTCAATTCAACTATTGTCCGATTAAGAGGAACGCAAATCATGCGTTTCTGAATCATTAATACCTATTTCAATTCAACTATTGTCCGATTAAGAGCGCATTTTCTACACTGAAGAAAAAGGCTGTACAGTTATTTCAATTCAACTATTGTCCGATTAAGAGTGTTCAAATGCGGCTGTATCTTTAAACGATTCCGTTATTTCAATTCAACTATTGTCCGATTAAGAGACCCAGCAGCTGGTAGCAGCTGGCGGCACTATTATGACATTTCAATTCAACTATTGTCCGATTAAGAGCGTCTTGCCATTGCAGATAAATTCCTGTCCGATGATATTTCAATTCAACTATTGTCCGATTAAGAGCCACGGCTTCAGCGCTTAAAATAGCATCAGGGGTACTATTTCAATTCAACTATTGTCCGATTAAGAGAACCTTCAGGTTGGACTTGCAGGCGTTGAAATCGTATTTCAATTCAACTATTGTCCGATTAAGAGAAGTTACTGGATGAATACCTTACTGATGCAATTGTTATTTCAATTCAACTATTGTCCGATTAAGAGGAAGAATATGTTATTCCTTCTGAGGTATTAGATAAGGATTTCAATTCAACTATTGTCCGATTAAGAGATGAATCTACCAACACAAAATGAATCAAATCGTCCTATTTCAATTCAACTATTGTCCGATTAAGAGTTGCCAAAAAATGGGCTGTGCCTGCTAAAGACTAATACAATTTCAATTCAACTATTGTCCGATTAAGAGAGTTTTCTTACAAAAAAACCAAAATTTATCTTTGATATTTCAATTCAACTATTGTCCGATTAAGAGGCATTTGTATTACATGAAATAGTGTATTCCGCTTGATATTTCAATTCAACTATTGTCCGATTAAGAGAGATTTAAAGGAGAGATATAAGGGATATTTAGCATATTTCAATTCAACTATTGTCCGATTAAGAGCGTGCAAATTTCCGAATGCAAAACAAAACAAGATAATTTCAATTCAACTATTGTCCGATTAAGAGAATTCTGGTGTATGGGTATTCGGCGAGTCTTACTATATTTCAATTCAACTATTGTCCGATTAAGAGTTTAGACCCAGATGGTAAGGTAGGCCCATTAACATATTTCAATTCAACTATTGTCCGATTAAGAGTTACATTGCATTATTAGCCTTGTGTCATAAAGATATTTCAATTCAACTATTGTCCGATTAAGAGTTTTTGTTCCAAGTAATATACAATAGCCTGGCCTAATTTCAATTCAACTATTGTCCGATTAAGAGCCCTTTGCTGAAGTGAATCAAATAATTTATCACCATTTCAATTCAACTATTGTCCGATTAAGAGACGTCTCCTGTATTACCATTCCCATCACTGGAAGAACATTTCAATTCAACTATTGTCCGATTAAGAGTTTAATTAATGAATAATAAAACCACAGATTCTGCACATATTTCAATTCAACTATTGTCCGATTAAGAGGTATAGAGGCGTGATGATCCTGACGGTTCGTATTATTTCAATTCAACTATTGTCCGATTAAGAGAAAATCAAGGCCTCTCTGTAGCTCGTTCATTTTAGAAATTTCAATTCAACTATTGTCCGATTAAGAGCATTTGCTGTATGTATAAATGTATACTTACCATTATTTCAATTCAACTATTGTCCGATTAAGAGTCAAATAAACAGATCATATGACAGTGTAGAAATAAGATTTCAATTCAACTATTGTCCGATTAAGAGGCATATAGTTAGTAGCCTCGGCGTTTCTACGCCAATTTCAATTCAACTATTGTCCGATTAAGAGCATTATTAGCATACATGACACCGGGGATGTGATTATAATTTCAATTCAACTATTGTCCGATTAAGAGAAGGCTTTTTGATAGCCTTCTTATACTCTATCCATTATTTCAATTCAACTATTGTCCGATTAAGAGTACCTGAGTTAATTGAACCTGTATTAATGATTCCTATTTCAATTCAACTATTGTCCGATTAAGAGGGCAAAATATAAAATATTACTCCCGGTAGAGATTTATTTCAATTCAACTATTGTCCGATTAAGAGTTCGAATGTGACTAGGTGAAGCGCATTTCGGAATATTATTTCAATTCAACTATTGTCCGATTAAGAGCATATTTTTGCTGGATAAATCGTAGGTGATGAATTTTTATTTCAATTCAACTATTGTCCGATTAAGAGCCGTCATTTCGACAATAAAAAAAAGCCTATGGATAAGGCTTTTAAAACTCAGATTATCAAATTTTTTGTAATAAAAGTCGTCGACCCCAAATAACGGGAAATACAGTAGGTGTCGACAACCTGCAAAATCCCTTTACTAGGTTCAATATCGTAAGTATTTTGATTATGTCAAAGAACTCATAGTAAACATTTTTTTAGTCACCGACAACTACAGAAAATTATCTAGCTTGTTTTTTTCCTGACCTATTATTTCCTTATCAAGCCATTTTGCATCTCTACTACTAAAGATAATGATACTATCTTCTCCGGTATTCATAATTTGTTTCGCCTTATACTTCAATTCCTTTAAACCAACCTCTGTGATATCACCCTCAAATACACTGTTTTGAATCCAATTCAGGTATCTCCTGCATAACTTAAGCATTTTTCCAACCCTTTTTTCACTAATGTCATATACTAAGATGATATACATATTAAAAAAAATAACAAAATGACTGAACGATATTATAGATTACCACCATGCTTTAAATGGTTTATATTCTTCCATACTCAGTAGATGTTTGGTGAGCTTATAACATTCCAATTTTACCAAATGCTTGTAGCTGACATTGCGATTAAGGGATCTGTGCTTTATAGTTTCATTTAACCGATCTTCGAATGCTCTAACAAAAGTCTTTTTACCTGCATCCTTCAGTACGACACCATTTAAATGAGAGTCAAAGTCACTAGGTTGGATTTCCTTCTTATTTAATACTTTAAAAATGGTCCTGTCAACAAGAATTGGTTTGAATATTTCGGCAATATCCAGGGCTAAAGAATATCTTCTATAGCCAGGTTCATGCAAAAAGCTGATTGTGGGGTTTAGTTGTGTATGATAGATTTGTCCTAAGCATAACGCATAACACATCATATTTCCAAATGAAACAAGAGCGTTGACTTCATTCTTAGGTGGTCTTTTGCTTCGGCCATTCATGGCAAAATCATTTAGTATTATATCGAAGCCTTCGTAGTATACCTGCCTGATATTTCCCTCCAATCCCATTAAAGCATCAATATCAGTAGTGTCAGAAATATTACCACTATATTCCTCAATAGTAGATATGATGGCGGAGAGATCTTTTCCTCTGGAATGGTAGTATCTTAAGTTCTTAAGGATGTTAAATGCCGCTCCTTCGATAAATTTTTGGGCAATCGAGAGGCGTTTTGATTTAGTTCCATAATGCTTTGTTTGCTCTATTTGCATTTTACCCGCAAGTAAATACTCTTTGGGCATAAAGCTGCCAGTATAGTGCTCATGGTAGTCAAAAAAATGAACCGCGATTTGCTCTTTTCCTAGAAAATTATATAAAGCACTGTTAGCATCCAGTGCTCCGAAACAATACAAATCGCTTACCCCTTCAATGGGTATATATTTAGGTGGGCCCTCATGTCCATCCTCGTTCGTTGGGGTAAACTTCAATGTGTTGTCTTTTCGACTCATTCTGCCAGGATTAAACAGGTAATAACTCTTTTTCATATTTCATTGATATAGCAAAGCTCAAAGTAGGAGCAGTTTTTACAAATATTTTTTTTAATCAGAGCTGGGCAATATTCGGTCCCGACAATTTTTTCAATTTCTAGTTCCCATTTCTGAGAGGTTTCTACATAACTGTCATTCCATTCAATTAACTCCCGTTGCTTCAGCTTTGGGTACTCAATTATGGCAGAGGGATACTCAATTCCATTTTTATGTAAAATATATAAATAGTATTTTACCTGAGCCAAATGTGCCTGTTCTATCTTATCAGATTTCTTTACTTCGTGTACAACTCTGTTTTTGATATCATAATAATCAATTTTAATCCCCTCAATAGCTAATTCCGTATACTTTCTGGTTCTGTCCAAGTAGGTGGTGTCCGCAATGAATTTTCCTTCCGCAACTATTTCTGAAGTATGCTCCATTCGAATGCCATTTTCAAATAGCCAAAGTTTGCGGTGGCAAGTATGTAGATAGGATATGTGCGTGCCTGTACATTGCATGGTTGATAGTGTAATTGCCTGCTAATTGAAGGTTATTAGAGAAAAGGGGGCGGGCAGCCCCCCTTGTGTTCGCATCTAGTTCTCATAGTCATATGCCATCATTTTTTCAATTAATGCTTGTTCTGCATTAGACAGGGCATCGGCTGATTCACTTTTTGTCTGTATGTAACCGCCTGCCTGTAATGTAATATAAGTATCCACGCCTTTTCCTTTCAAGCTTTCGTCAATAATGGGTTGTGCCTTATTTGAATCTTCTTCCGATAGCTTTGCTCTAATACTTCCAGCAATTAAGTTGGCGTTATTGCTGATCGAAATAGCGAGGGTATCCATCAAACTGAAGGTCCTGGATTGGTTGGATGTAATTCTCCAGTTAACAATTGCATTTGCCAATGCTTTAATCGATTTTTCCCTAACAGATTTAGGCGCTATTAGGCAGTCGCCAAATACATTTTTTGATTCGATCCAACCTTCAGATTTTAATTTCGCAATTGTCTCTTCGGATACCTCGGGTTCTAAAGAGTTGAGGCTCACAGCAAATAGTCGTCGTAAATCTATCGCAATATCCGAAACAAATAATCCTGAGGCTCTTTTTTGATCAGGTATCCATTTTCTGCTCAGCCCCCTGTCTTTTCCTTCCAAAAAATCGACAACCTGAGCTTCTGATAATTGATCACCTTTTTCATCTCTCACTATAACAATGTTGTTTGAACGAGCACTTCGGTCAAATGTCGCATTTTCTCCGTAAACACCCGCTAGTAAAGGATGTAGGCCACGCATGGAAGAAATAGAAAGTGGGCTTCTTCTCTTTAATGTCCGCTCTTTTCCACCTTTTGCAGCCCTCATCCATCCACCAAAAAGCTGGTCAACGTAAGTCGGATCACATGTGCCGTAAACTTCTCCTTCCTTTAATTCTTTTTGCTTGGTCACATCAAACAAGAAAGTTGTCGGACTTGGAACAGTACCTAATACTTCTGAAACACTATCAATAATGGAACGTTTTACCTGCTGTCCACTCGAAAACGGAATGCGTCTATCAAATTGTGAATCATAATAGTATTTTTGACCATCCGATACACAAAAAACGGTATGTTCGGCTCTTTTGAGCGTTCTGATGTAAATGGTGTAATTCATTGTATTAATATTTGAATGAGTTAAGATTATTTTTCTAAAATGGCATAATCAAATTTCAGCAGCGTATTGAAATAGGTAAATTCTTCATTTGTCATTAAATGAACATCATCTCGTAATTTCTTTATTGCAATAGTTTCATTGTTACCAATACCAGGAAGCATCTTCGTTAATCCTTCCAGGAAAACTCTCTTCGTTTTGGCACCAAACAAATCATTTTCTATAATATTTTTCCTGTCGGTGCCCTTGGCACCTGCTCTATATCGTTGAATTAGTAGGGCTAACTCGCTGGTATAGTCCAATATTTCTTCTTTATTTTTTGATAGCATAGCAATTAACCAGGTTTTATATGATTGATAAATGATGATATCTCCTTCCTTTTTGAATGAAATGTTTTTATTCTCATCCATGTGTTTTCTTAGATTTTCCGGGCGCAGCGCATGTAGTCCAATATTTCCCAACTCACAGGCTCTTTTGATATGCATACCAAATAAAGCCTGAAATTCTTTTGTCTTAAAGGATGTGCTTTCTTTCTTAAATATTTGTTTAAAAACTTCCTTTAGTTCATTCCCAGCTTTTAAATACATGGGTATAAATCCTATGGTTTTGTTTGTTTGCCCGAAACTATATATATAGGTATTTAAAGTTTTGCTTGGGTATAATTGGGATAAGCTGAAGAATAGATTAGACCAGTTGACTGTGTTAGCTTCTATTAAATTGCTTGAAACGGTAAAAAAATCCTCCGCGTGTAAACGTGCAAAGTCGAAATCTTCACGATAATCTTGTCCTAATTTGTAAGTGAGCCACTGGCCATTCCATGTGTTGATCTGGTTGCCTCTTAAGCGATCCAATGTAGGTTCGTTCAGGTATTTGCGATAATATATCCACCCTTCAAATGTTTCCATTGTGATTATTGGATCATTAATTAAAATATTATAACCGCCAGCAACTCCAATCCCCAGCCCTGATCCAATCCAAGAGTAATACACATCCTCCTTATCTGTTGCTGTATTTACATCGGATACTAAGCCTGAAGTACTTGCGTATTCCTTTCCTTCGGCGGCAGGATAGCCCAACGCAAAACTTGCATCTGGGGACTCATTTTCAACTTTGGAAAAAAGCTCCTCCAATTTCGCTTTACGATCTTCTGGGCTTAATTTCTCCGGCTTTTGTCCGGTTTTCATTTGTACAAATGGAGAGTTAGTGATCCATTGCATGTATTTTGGATGGTTAAAGAATAACTCAAAATATACTTCTGTGAAAAATGATTTAGCTGAATGTGATATATTATATTTTTCGTTATAGGCCTTTAAGAAAGTCTTGCCCACCAGCGTTGTAATCATAAAAACCTGTTTAAAGTGTTGAAATTTTTATCCTGTATTTTGCCAATATCTAATCCTTTGTCTGTACTATATGCAGCATCTGGAACAATAAAGGGTGTATTCCCCTTTCTTGATTGTGTCATTTGGGCTACTGACCAATAACGCACCTGTATTTCGTAGGATAATTGCGTTCCGGAATTTGCTTCTTCATATCCCGCCTGGTCGGATTCTAATATAGTTGCCACACTATCTATCTCTAATAATTCAAGCAACATAGCTTTGCTATGATGGGTTAATTTGTCTATCGTAAACCTTCTGTCCGATTTAAATACACTGTGTTCCTCAATATTCAAAAAGTCTAATTCTGTAAACACCTGATCAATTTTTTCCTGTAATGACCTTTCTTTTAGTATCACCTTGTCCTCAAGTACCGCAAAGGATTTGCTTAGAATATTGAGGTCGTATGGTTTGGCATCTTTTTCATTGGAAGGTGGAGCGATCACATATACGGGTTTTGTTGTTCCAATCGTATCAGCAGTTCGCTTTCTGTTAATTCGCCCGAAGCGCTGAATTAATGCATCCAACGGCGCACATTCAGTAATCATTACATCGAAACTAATATCAAGGCTAACTTCTACTATTTGTGTGGACACCACTATGCAGGATTTTTTGCTGGTATTAAATTTGCCGTTTTCTTTTCCTTCTTCATCAAGGCCCATTAGTAATTGTTCTTTGATGTTCCTATCACCCCTTTTAAACTTGCTATGTAACAATAGAGTTGGTATATCCGGGAAGGATTCTTTTATTTCATCATAAATGTCTTGGGCAGTTTTTACTCTGTTAGCTACAATCAGAATTTTCTGCTCATCTTCAACGGCTTTCCTTATTACTGCAGCTGCATCAGCCATTGAGCTTATCTTGTGGGTAATGTGGCGATCAAATTGATCCAACTCCTCATGTGTCAATTTAACTTCGAGTAAGTCTTCTCCAAGGATATCTTTTATTTTATTATATAAAATAGAAGGCATAGTGGCAGTGCCGATATGAATCCGACAACCAATTGCGCACAGCACCTCTATTATTTTCAAGACGAGCGCCTGCGAAACTCCTGAATAGGTGTGTACTTCATCTAAAATGACATCGCATCCTTGCAGATCTAAAATAAGGGCTTCATATCCTTTCATTCCGAATGCAAGCGCAGCTAATTGGTGGGGCGTCAGGATTTTAACAGCTGCGCCCATTAAATTCTGTAAGGCAACTTCCTCCTTTTGCTTACCTTGAACGATTGTGGAGGTGGCGTGCAAGACCCTGATATCAATATCTGGATTTCTCTCCTCCAAAGCATTGGCGACGCGCTTAAACATTGCGTTAATAGATGCCTGAAAAGGTAAAGTATAAAATACACGATTGCGACATCTTCTGAATAAGTAATCAGTTTTCCCGGCACCGGTGCAAGCTACCACGATGGTGTGCTTTTTTGTGGAAGTGGCGTCTATATATGATAAAGGATAAAGGGGGTGCTGCCTATTATAGAATGATAGGTCTGGATTTTTAAATAGTCTTTTTAGTTGAACCTCTGTCTCATTTATAATGGCGGAGGCAAAGTGATCTGCCCCCATTAATAGACCTCGCCAGATTGAATAACCTCTGATTTTTACTTCTGTGGAGCAATATGCAACACAGTATTCGAGATTCTTAAGTGCCTGATCCTTAGTGATAGTAGAGCATGGTATCCCTAATTCATTGAGTAACTTAATGGCATGCTCGCTCCAAATTTCCCATTTACCCAGGTAAGTGTCCCGATAATCATCATTTTTCTCTATATCCAATAAGCCTAATTCGCTAATGTCCTTCTGAATAGATTTGTGGTGGCCTGCAACCATCTCAATTAGCATGTGCCATTGTTTTTCCGGAAATGCAGATAGGAAAAACAAGGAGGCTATTTCATGTCTGAAATCACTACGTTTTCCTAAAAGTTTTCGCTGAAATAGGGGATGTGCCTTGCCAATATCATGCATGATGGCACCATTATAGGCAATAGCCTCGTCGTAATTCAGGTAGTGAGCGAATTTAACTGCGGCCAGAGCCACATGTTTCAAATGATCAGACAATGGTGTCCAATCTGGTCCGGATTTCGCATAAATAATTTCCATCAAATTGCTTTTACCGGAGTGCCAATAATTTTTAACCAACCATACATAGGCTTTTGGGTCTTTCTATCATAGCCAACGTGAAAAGACGCTTCATTTTCCTCAAAGATTAGCTCGTAACCAGCAAATTCATCATCAGTATCAAAATCTTCTCTGCTGATCTCTAATATTTTATATGGCAAAAGCAAATCTTCATTTCTGCAGAGACATACATGCTGTTGAAATGCAATTTCCGCATCCTGTTTGTTGGTAAACGCCAATGAAAGAACTGGATCTAGTAGAACACCTCTGACTAAAACAGCAGTAGGTCTTTCAAAAAGGATCTGTTTCCCTTTTCTTGTGCTGTTCCAGCCACGTGTTTGAATCACTTCCTGCTGCTGACTTATTTGAGCATAGGAAATCCTGTGTGCGGCAATTTTTTTTATGCCAGTTTCCCCTAACAAATTTGGAAACAATTTTTTCTCTATGCCTTCAACAATGCTTGGTGTAAGAAACTGTTGAGAAAATGTCTCACTGTCTCTAACTGCTGTCCATGGCTTTATGAAGCCAAAGGGGCCTGTATATTTTACGATGTAGTATTGTTCCATTGGTATTTATTTTATAGCACCAAATCCTATTCCTGTACTATTGCCCAGGCCAACCTGCCAGGCGAATGCGACTTGCTCAGGGCTTCCTGAAACCATGACGGGTGCTAATGTCGTGCGGTTCTTTATGCCTTTGTAATCTACCAGTTTGGTTTGTGGGTGTGGATAGCTTTTATCCAGTGCAACGGATACCCCTTCGTCTGCCAAGCGTGCTATTCTTAACTTTCCTTTCAGACTTTCTGTTAGCAATTGATTAAAATCTTCATCTAAATATGTTACGTGTTTTACTCTCTCCTGCTCCCGTTTTCTTAACAAAATGGGACTGTTTAGTACGAAAACTTCTTCGCTTGAAAACACTGGTGTTTGCTTAAGCTGTATCTCATTTACCTTACTGCCACAGAAAGTATTGGGATCTAGTAATATGCCTCGGGTAATTCTTTTTATAAATTCTGCGTCATGTGCACTTATAAAAAAGTAAGCATCCGCCGTAAGATTAAATCCATGATGTGTCTTTATTGTTTTTTGCAACCAGGAAAATGAGTACAAGCTCCTATTTCCATGCTCTTCATTTTCTTCTCCAAGCCATTTATGAATAGTGCCTGTGAGCAAATGTTGATAGTTAAACGGGATGATTTTAGAATTTCGGGAGAGCTTGATGTATAGTCGCATTTTAGGGTGTTTTTTTCTAAGTTAAGATTTTTTTCAATTACTTTTGCCAAAGTAATTGAAAATTTAGTTCCGAAATGGGAATGTAAATAAGTACTTAAACATTTTTGGTTAATCGAACCTATTAGGACAGCCGCTGGCAGAATGCCAGCGGCATTTTATCCAAACTGAACGTATACATAATATGACAGATAGTATTATTCAATTCCTATAGAAGGAATATTGGTCTGCAATCAATGTTTTGCATATAATGGAATATGTTATGGAGAATGTTAAATGAATAACAATTGAATAACTAAATTTTCATTTTATATTGACTTGGATATTTGCGGACTGAGAAGAGTGTATTCGATAAAATGAAAGTCGATCTGGCTGCCTTTGAGGTAAATGAATAAAGTATATAACAAATCCAATCCCCGTCCCATGCGCATCGCCATCACCGGCGCCCACAACGTCGGCAAAACAACCTTAGCAGAAGCCCTCCTGGAGCACCTTCCCGGCTACACCCTCGAAATAGAGCCCTACCATCAACTAAGGACCGATTTTGCAGAAGTCCCCACCGCCGAAGATTTTTTAGAACAGTTCAATTATTCAGTTGACCTCATATACGGAAGTGGCGACAATGTGATATTTGACAGATGTGTGGTTGATATCTTAGCGTACCTGCATGTGATTGATCCGCAAAGAAATATAGAGGCGCTGTTTGAAAAAATGCAGGCAGTAATGGGGGAGGTGGATTTGGTAGTATTTGTTCCGGTTGAACAACCGGATATCATGTCAGCCGGGCAGGTAGAACTGCCCAGGCTGAGAGGCCAGGTGGATGACCTGTTGCATGATTGGATAAACGATTTGAATGCAAAGGTAATCGAAGTGAGTGGTAGTGTATCGAACCGCAGAGATCAGGTATTAGCCAGATTATTGCTTTCTCTTTAGCAGCGCTTCATAAGAAGGCGTTTCCGGCGCATCAGAAAACTTTATACCCGCTTTCTCAAATTCCCTGATGAGCCTTGTATCAAAACCGGCGATGTAAGCTGCGAAAGGCAGTGAATCTTTTTCTTCGGGAATCGACTGAAAGGGAACAGTTGCAAACTTATATAAAGTGGCGGTAGTACTGTCGTTGCCCTGCAGGAGTATAGAGTCGCCATAGTAAGTAATGCCGGCTGCGTATGGATTGGTAAGGTATTTCAGTGAATCATTTTCTATTTTGTAGGAGAGCGTGAAGCGGCCAACTTTCTGGTTATAAAAAACTATGTACTGCGAATCAATATCAAATTCACTGTATCCATTTTCTTTTGAAAACCTATGCCATCTACCCATAAGAAAATTTTTATGCTCTTTAATAGGTTTAGGTGAATCACAGGCAGAAAGCGCAAGCAGAAAGCATGCGAGCAATAAAGTTATTGATCTCATCATAAATAATATTAAAAACTGCCTGGCAGTCTGCCAGGCAGCGCAATTAAAACATGTACTTATTGTGCCCAGATAGTACAGTTAATACTACCGTTCGTGTTAGTGCCCCAGGTTTCAGAAACCATAATAGCCGGAATGTTCAGCTGACCAAGGGTATAGCCAAAGCTACTCCACTTGTTATAGTGGTTGGCGAAAGTAATGAGGCGATTTTGTCCGGTGCTAACTTTTGTTACCCTGGAACTGTAAATCTGCCGGAAGCCATCACCACCATCTATGTTTTTTCCTGTCATCCAGCGGGTCCACACGTTGTAGCCTGCACCGTCACTTTCAAATGTTCCTAAGTAAGTGCCGGTATGCGGTGATACCGAACCCCAGGTTTCATTTACATAATACTCATAATAAGGGTTTCTGCTCCATCCGTACCAGCCGAAGGTGCCACCACCCGAATTTGAATAAACGCCCAGGTTATAACCTATTTTGTAAGTAGGGGAACCTGCGGAGTAGCCTTTGCCGCACGTGAAGTTGCCGTTGAATCCATTCCAGTTGACACTGTAATTTCCGCCAGGGCCATTGGCGTAGTTAACAGTACCGGTAGCACCATCACTTTTCCAAAGTGACCAAAAGAAGCCATTATTGGTACCTGACTGGTAGGTTTCAGTGGCGGCCGGGTTAGCAGGGCGCTCATTGCCAACGACCTCGGGCAGGGTCCTGGCCTCTTTTTTACAACTGGTTAACATGGTAGCGCTGGCAAGTACAATGATGGCAGCAGCGCCCAAAGTAACTAATGGGTTTTGTTTTTTCATATCGTGGTTTTATTTGGTTGAAATCCAAAACAACCATTTTTAAAAATGGAACAATGGCAGTAATCGCCAAATTTGTTATACAAATGTTCATGTCCTGCTATAATACCGCAGTTTAATACTCCAGTATTTTGACTGCCGGAAAAGATAGGAATTGGAGGTCAAATTGACAGTCCGCAAACCATTGCAGAACTCAGGCTTTTTTACTTGGGTTTTATTTTCTACCAATATTCCTGATTGGTGGAATGAACCAGTACATGGCAGTGTTAATCCTTTTTCTTATTTTGGCGCCAGGTAAATTTTTATCCCTATGGAATCAATCGAAAAATCAATCTTTGAAGAAGAAGAGGTAGACCTTGTGCAGGCCTCCTCCGGCAAACGGCTTGCCAATTACCTCATAGACCTGCTGGGGTTTTATGTGTTCTTATTTTCTTTCTGGGCAGTTATAGTATTACTTTCTTCTACTATGATGGAGTTTACTGTTTATCTTGAGAAAAATACGCTGCTCGATAGGTTGATCACCCTTGTTATGTATGGTTTATACATGGGCGTATTGGAAATGCTTATGAAAGGCAGGTCATTCGGGAAATTGATCACCGGCACTGCAGTGATGACAGAGGATGGTACAGTACCTTCTGCCACAACTTTATTTTTGAGGGGTATCGCCAGATCTGTGCCGTTTGAAGCGCTAAGTGCGTTGGGTAACCCAAGTTATCCGTGGCACGACAAATGGACCGAAACATTGGTAATAAATCTGAAAAAGTCCAGGCTTAAGTCTGAATATTAAAAACAGGTAATAATGAAATCCTAATGTGACCTTCGTTAAACTTTGGCCATAAGAATTTGAGTTTTGAAGTGATTCATTAAGTTTAATTTTAATCATGAAAGGACTTACGATTTTGTAAGTTTTTTCCATATTTTTATTTTAGTCAGCCTAAACCCCAATAACTCCGATGCGATTAATTTTAATAGTTCTCCTCACCCTCAGCTCCTTTCACGCCTATTCTAACCGGATAGACAGCCTGAACTCCCTTATGGAAGTCAAGTTCTTTGTTACTGGATTTGACAGAAATATAAGCGACGGGGCGGTTTCATTCCTGAAAATGGATCTGGATAGTAACGGGCTTACTGACCTGGTAGTGGAAGGTGCAGAGAGAGTAATGGTGATAATGGACAAAGACAAATGGGGATTCAGACCATTGTATATAAGCCCCGCGGACTATTTCATGAAGTACACCCTGCAGGGGGCATATCATAATGCCTTAATACTCAGAAATGAGAAGACGAATCGTTATGTTAATCTGGTAAAACGCGCTGCTGACAGGGGTGATACCCTGCGGCAGTTCACCGCGACAGATTACCTTACCCCGATGACCACTAAATTCGCTGATACTCTGAGGTACCTGTCTGGAGGCTTTGTGGAATTTAATCCAAAACCGGTTGTTGCGGAGATACAATCCATCCGGCTGGCTACAACCACCTGCCATGGGACCTGCCCTCAGTATAAGATTACCATTCACAAAAATCGCTGTATGGATTATGAAGCAGGCTCCTTTACTGGCAGGAACGGTGGCCATTATATCTGTTTTTTGAAAGAAACAACTTTCAATGAGTTATTAACCCTCATTGGATACATAAATGTAGCAGCATTAGATCCGCGTTTTGCAGTGAGCGCTACGGACCACCCCACAGCATATTTACATATTGTATTCGACAATGGGAAGGAGATGTCTGTTGAAGATTACGGCATGAATGGTACCCGCGGCTTACAAACGCTTTACCGGTTTTTTGAAACCATTAGGACTTCGCAGTCGTGGCTGTAGGTCAGATAAGTCAGGTAGCTACAGGACGTCTAAAAATTTTTAGGACGCCCTGTACAAACTAAATCTGGACCAGCTTCCGCTTTCTCCGCCTAGTATCCAGGACCTCTATTCCCTGAATCATTCATTCCGGACTAATTAAACAATAACTCATCCACAAAAAACCATCCATGCTTTCCCTTATCCGGATGCCAGGCTGGTATCGTAGTAGGTGTTACCACTATCTTCAGGCAAGACACCTCTGCAACAGGGAAAGAACAGTTAATAGACATAGTGGCAACAGCATCATCTTTCTTATCCGGTGTGGGTACCATCTTCTTTAACAGTTTCAGGTGCCGGATGTCATTACCTCCCCATATTTCTACTTCGTGAGGCATAAAAATGTGTGCCCCGGTGTGGCGGAAGCTGCCTATGGCTACCTCCGAAAGCGATACCTGCTTAGGAAAATGTACCGCTGCTTCAAAGCCGTTCTTCAGAAACCCAAGCCATTTGCCACTGCCAAAATCTTTACTTCCTTTTTGTCCGTCAAAAAGTGTTTTGCTGCCACTGCCTACGTATGACCCTTCCGGTGGGTGCAGGAGCGTAATACTATCAGGCTGGTAGGTAGTTTTGTAGAGAGATAATTGTAGCGGATCGCTGGCGTACCAGCCATCCTTACAGGCAATCGCTTTAACGATTGTATTGTCCGTAATAAGTATACTATCCTTGAAAATCGGAGAGTGTACACTGTCGGGATCACTGCCATCCAATGTGAAACGTATAGCTACTCCATTAACAGGATGCTGTAGTTTTAACTGCATATTATTCCTGAAAACGGCTGCGGGACTGACAAGGTTTGGCTGGTTAAGTTTCAGCATTTCCCCATTGTCGTTGGTGAAGCCTTTCACCAGGGTGGTCTGAGGAAATCCTTTTTGCGCCTCGGAAATATCGGCGGGAGAAAGCCCAGTATTCCATACATAAAGCGCTTGTAGTGCCGGGGCGGACTTAAGTTGCATGAGCTGCTGAATGTTTACTGTAGTACCGGAGATAGACAGACTACGCAAATGTGGCAATTTTGCAAGAACTGCTAATGTCTTCCCTGTAATGTTTGTAAAGCTCAGGTTGAGCACCCGCAGTTGTTTGAATTGTGATATTACTTCCAGGTCAGCATCTTTAACCGGCATCTTTTGCAAATGCATTTCTATCAGCTGTTCCTTTAGCTTAAGCAGCTCTACCACTGATTGAATGTCGAATTTATCTTTATTGTACCAGTTTGCCACCAGTGGCGCCTGGTTTAACGCTATTGGATATACGACGCGGTAGTTGTTATTGAGCTGCTGCACCAGCTTTGCATCAGCAGGAGCAAAATCATATACCGGTTCGTTATCAGCTGCCGGCTGCAAGCGAGCGGTGGCTAGCAACCGCAAACTATCATGTGCAGGTAGTGAGGCCACCATAGCCTTAAAGTCAGCACCGCCCTTGATCCAGTGATATAACACGGCAGCTTCTTCAGCAGTAAGTTGTGGCTTCCCCGCAGGAGGCATATGCTTTTTATCTGTTTCGGGGAGATGTAGTCGTTCCATCAGTAAACTGATATCGGGATTGCCTGGGATAAACAACTTGCCGGTTTTACCTCCGGTGAGCAATTGCTTAGGTAATTCCATAGATAATCCACCTTTTGCCTTCCCCGTTTGATGGCAGTTCATACATTTTTCCTGGAGAATCGGTTTGACGAGATGCTCATACACGAGTGCCTTGTCAAATGCAACAGGGGGATTTTGTGGCATCACCGGTGTTAGCACAAAATTGGCGCCATGGGTGAGGTCGGCCCCGAAATGCCCTGTTAAGATCACGAGCACTATTGTTACAGCTGCATTAATTTTCAGTACCCATTGGATGGTAGCATTGCGGAGCCAATATAAGGTGGATGCAGTCCATAATACAGCCATTCCACCCCACTTATGCCATTGAATAGCGCCATTATCGCTATAGCCGGGTTCACTGGCCAGTAGCAGACCCATTATAACGGTAACGGCTGAACTGAGCGCTGCAACCAACAGCAGCCAGGAGGTAAATTGTGCTTTCACCTCGCGTCCTGCCGGCGAGCGCATTGGAATAAGTAGCAGCAAACCACTTATTATCAGTAGTACGATAGGGAAATGTAAAAACAGGGGGTGCATACGCCCCAGTACCTGAAGCCATGCCGGCACCACAATGCGGCTACCACCAATAAATACAACTCCTGCAAATAAGTTAGTGGCAATTAATAATTGGTTACCTGCATACTGCCAACGAAAAGGATTCCATCTCATTATACCCTCCTGAGTTTATAAGGATACACTTTTCCTGCGGCCCACTGGGCAACATACAGGTTTTCATCATCGTCCACACAAACGTCATGTGGGTGCACGAATATCTTTTCGGCCTGTTTCATAGGCTGTAACTGGCCGTTAGTATACATGGGAGCTGTACCTCCAATGTTTGAGATGACCTTATTATCCCTGTCGAGAATGGTAACAAACCCGCTGCCACTTACCCCCATATCGGGTGAACGCAGTACGGCGGCATAAAGGTGATCTCCCTTTATGACCGGGCGACATACGCAGGCGCCTGGCAGTGAAATTATTTCCTGTAATTTTCCATCCATGCTGAAACGCTTGAAGCAATTGCGGGTACGGTCCGTTACCAGCAGGGAAGGGGTTCCCTGGCGACGGTCGACACATATACCATGCGCATTATCAAGGTGCGCATCCCCTTCACCACGACCTCCAAATGTATGCAGTAACTTACCGTTACGGTCGTAATGAAGAATATACTGGGCCCCATATCCGTCGGCAATATAAATATCTCCATTGTCGGCAACCGTAGTTTCGGTAGGCACAAATTCTTCTTTCTTCTTGTATAATCCGGTCACGGCAGGATAATCTATCGTTAACACAATTTTACCATCCATGGTAGTTTTAAATACCTGGTGTCTGTCGGTATCTGTGATAAACAAATATTCTGTTCCGTTTTCATTGGTGAGTGTAAGCCCGTGCGCTCCGGGGAATTCATGCCCCCAATACGACAATAGTTTGCCGGATTTATTGTAGATCAGGACGTTATTTTTCGTTTCGTTGGTCAGCAGGATAATACGTCCTTTGCTGTCCTGCACCATTTCATGGCAGTCTTTTACCGGGTGCCTGTTACTGTCGAGTGTGCCCCAACGGGTATCCAGCGAATAGCGCATGCCCTGGTGTCCGTATACAGGACCCTTGGGGCGGGCAAAAAGATCACGGGAAATATAAAAGGATGCGGCAACTAACGTGGATGCCTGTATGAATTTTCTTCTTTCCATTGTACTGTATTTTTATCAAGCCATTAATCCTGGTATAACTTTGCCGGCAACGTCTGTAAGGCGGTAACGACGGCCCTGGTGTTTAAAAGTGAGTTTTTCATGATCCAGGCCCATGAGGTGTAGTATGGTGGCGTGGAGATCATGTACATGCACAGGATCTTTTACTATATTGTACCCGAACTCGTCGGTTTCACCGTACACACCTGGTTTTACGCCGCCTCCTGCCATCCAGATGGAGAAAGCGCGTGGATGATGGTCACGGCCATAATTGTCTGCCGTCATCTTACCCTGGCAATAATTTGTTCTCCCAAATTCACCTCCCCATATCACCAATGTTTCATCCAGCAGGCCGCGCTGTTTCAGGTCAGTGATCAGCGCTGCGGATGCACGGTCTACGTCTTTTGCCTGACCAGCCATTTCATTGGGCAGGTTTCCATGCTGATCCCAACCCTGATGATAAAGCTGAACGAATCGGACACCACTTTCTGATAGCTTTCTTGCCAGCAGGCAATTGGCGGCAAACGTGCCGGGAACAAGACTTTCAGGTCCGTACAACTTAATGGTGTCATCGGACTCCCGTGAAAGATCGGTTAACTCTGGCACAGCTGTCTGCATGCGATACGCCATTTCGTACTGCTGTATCTTTGTGTTGATCTCCGGATCTCCAAAGGATTTGTAGGACTGGTCATTCAACGCGGCCAGCTGGTCCAGCATTTGCCGTCTGTTGGCCATATCTATGCCTACAGGATTGTTGAGATATAATACCGGGCTATCACCGCTGCTGAACTGCACCCCCTGGTGTATGCTGTCCAGAAAGCCATTGGACCATAACTTGGAGTACACGCCTTGTCCGTTTCCTTTTCCTCTGGATAACAAAACACAGAAGGCAGGCAGATTTTTATTTTCACTTCCAAGTCCATAACTCATCCAGGAACCAAAACTGGCGCGGTTTCCCTGCTGCGCACCTGTCTGGAAAAAAGTCAGGGCAGGATCATGGTTGATGGCTTCTGTGAACATAGAACGTACAATGCATATATCATCAACTATTTTTGCAGTGTGAGGAAACAAATCACTTATCCATGCCCTGGATTCTCCATACTCCTTAAAATCGTAATAGGAACCTACAAGCGGAAAGGAGGATTGCCCGGCAGTCATCCCCGTAAGCCTTTGTCCTTGCCGGATAGATGCCGGCAAATCCTGTCCCATCATCTCCCGCAGTTTGGGCTTGTAGTCAAAACTTTCCAGTTGCGATGGTGCACCATTCTGAAAGAGATAGATGATCCTTTTTGCTTTGGGAGCGAAGTGTGGGATGCCGGGAACGAATGGGGCTTCATCTGTAATGTTGTTTCGGAAAAGATCTGGTATCAGCAAGGACCCCAGTGCCGCACTGCCTATACCTAAACTGAGCCGGGAGAGGAATTTCCGGCGGTTCATGTTCAGATGATGTTCAAAGAATTCGTTTTTCATCAGGTCATTTTTTGATGGAGAATGTGGTAACTTATTTTTACAGCATCGGGTGCCTATGTTTTGGAAAGTGTTTCTTCCAAATTGTAGATGGTAGTAATCACCTGCATCATGGCAGCCCAGGCAGCCTGATCGGGAATGTTTGCCATGGGGAATTCGCCATGATGCAGCAGTTGGGCTGCCTTGGCCCGTTCCTTTTTATAATAGGACTGCTGCGCCGTATAGTATTGCAGCAGGGTAGCCGTTTCCTGTGTTTGCGGTGAACGGCATACGATCAGTTGAAAAGCCTTCTGGATTTGTTGCTTTGTGTTGCCGCCTTCCTGCATAAGGCGGGAAGCCAGTACCCTGGAGGCCTCCAGTACTGTAGGGTCGTTCAGCATCATGAGTGCCTGCAGGGGTGTATTGGTGGCGGAACGTTTTACTTCGCATTGATCGCGGTTGCTGGCATCGAATATCATCATCGATGGCGGTGGTACTGTTCTTTTGATGAAGGTGTAAAGTCCACGGCGGTAAAGGCTTTCACCATGGTCCTGGCGGTAAGTACTAAGTTGTCCGCGGCCGCTGGTGGCCTGCTCCCACAGCCCCACTGGTTGATAGGGCTTTACACTGGGGCCGCCTACTTCGTGCACCAGTAGTCCACTGCTTTGTAATACCAGGTCGCGAACGGTTTCTGCCGGCAGCCGAAAACGTGGCCCACGGGCAAGGTATATGTTCTCGGGGTCTGCTTTCAGTTTCTCAGGGCTTATAACCGCAGATTGGCGGTAGGTGGCCGACATGACCAATTGCTTTACCAATCTCTTAATATTCCAGCCATGTTGCTGAAAATCTACTGCCAGCCAGTCGAGCAATGCAGGGTTACTTGGGAGGTCGCCTTGCATGCCAAAATCGCCGGTGCTTTTTACTATGCCTTTGCCAAAAAATTCCTGCCAGATCTGATTTACGAAAACACGTGCTGTCAGCGGGTTTGCAGGGTCAAACAGCCATCTGGCCAATCCAAGCCTGTTGGCAGGATAAGTATTGGTATTGAAAGGTAATACAGATACAGGTGTGCCCGGCGTTACTTCATCAGTTGGATTATCATAGTTTCCGCGACCTAATATATAAGTCTTTCTCGTGGTATCTCTTTCTCCCATCACAGAAACTATCAGCCTGGAAGTATCACGTTTATTGAGAAAATGCAGAACACCATTCAGATCCTCCCTGCTGATCTCCATAAAAGGTTTTTTGGCGTATGTTTCTGGTCCTCCTACCACCGACTCGAGCCCTACCTCCGTTACATTGTTGAAGAAGGCAAAAAGCTGGTAATATTCTTTTTGAGAAAAGGGATCATATTTATGATCATGGCAGTGAGCACATTCTATGGTAATACCGAGTAAGCTCTTACCAAATGTATTAGTGCGGTCAGTTACATATTCAATACGGTATTCCTCATCAATAACACCGCCTTCTTCCGTTATTTTATGATTTCGGTTAAAGGCGGATGCCAGCAGCTGCTCCCGTGTAGCAGCAGGCATCATGTCGCCTGCAATTTGCCAGGTCACAAAATCCTTATAGGAGAGGTTGCGGTTGAATGCATGTATCACCCAGTCGCGCCATGGCCACATGCTGCGATAGTTATCATCCTGGTATCCGTGAGAGTCCGCATAACGGGCTACATCCATCCAGTGAACGGCCATTTTTTCTCCATAAGCGCTATCCTGCAGCAGTTCATCTACTATTTGCTCATAACCTTTGCTGCTGCTGTCTTTTGCAAAGCGTTGCATTCGTTCAGGCGTGGGAGGTAGTCCGGTAAGGTCCAGGCTGAGGCGTTTTAGCAGTCGCTCCTGATCTGCCACCGGGTTGGGAGAAAGCCCTTTTTCTGTCATCTTCGCCAGCGTGAAATAGTCTATTGCGTTACGCGTCCATGCAGGATCTGGCACTGCCGGAATTGGCGGCGTTGCGGGTACGACAAATGCCCAGTGAGGTTTGTATTTGGCGCCTTGTTTGATCCATTTTTCTATGAGCTTTACCTCAAAACTACTCAGCACCAGATTGCTGGAGGCAGGGGGCATTCGCATGGCTGTATCCGTTGTGCTGATACGCTGAAATAATACGGATGCCATTGGGTTACCAGGTACCAGGGCATGTTGTCCGGGTGAGTCCTTCAGGGCCTTGTAGGCGCTGTCGCCAATGTCGAGTCGCAGCCCGGCTTCACGCTTGTTAGCATCTGGGCCATGACAGGCAAAGCATTTGTCCGATAATATCGGCCGGACGTGGAAATTATAATCCACGATGTCGGGCATTTTTTCCGCCGACTGCTCCTGCCCATTTTGATGGTTGCAGGCTGTCAGGATGGCGAGGGCACATGCGGCAGCATTTACATAACGTTGGAGCTTCATATATGGTGTTAAGCAATTGTTCACTAATGTTGAAACGGCATTATCATCTCAAATAATCCTGCATACACTAAATGCCTGTGGAATCTATACTATTTTGATTTTTACCGATGTTTATTTCACTACGCTAATTAACCAACAATATCTTCATATGTATGAACATAAACAAATATAGCGTTTCTATTCAGAGATCAATATTTTTTTGAAGAGCGGTAAATTCTCTGCGAAGCAAAATGGTCAAACGATTAAAACCTGCATGCGTGAAAATATTGCTGGTATTAGTCAATTCGGAGGATAGTTTTGATACCTTAATTTTTTCCCTATTTTTACACTTCAACTAAAATTGACACGCACCTTTGTCGCAGAAACCTGCTGATAACGAGTACCAACTATTGCGCGGATTGACTTCAGGGGATACTGTACATTATTCCTAATGCCTGCCTGATAAGGAATTGACTTTTGATAATTTCCAGGAGTATATCCGTGCAGGTAAAGATCCGGAGATACAATTTACGTTGGATCTGATCAGGTCCGGTAAAAATAGCATACAGAGGGCGTCCTGTAAGAGATGCCCTTTTTAATGGATGGAAGTGAAAATATTCATAGTTAGGAACAGTAACTTTTTTTTGGTGACAATGTATTTTTCAGTAATATTGATTGATCAAAATAACCAATCAAATCGCCCCCTCAGCGATTTACTCCAAATAATCAAAACCCTGTTTTATAATGCATCAGTTACATCCCATGCATCATTCATCCGGCGCCCGCGCTGTGGATTGTGGTGTCGATCCGACTTCCAGTCTCAAACAAATGTTTATCGACATGATTCAGTTTCCCCGTGCATTGGATGGGCAATGTCCTGTACGGCGGCCTGTATTTTCCAAGCAGCACGGTATGGTGAAAGCTACCTTTGTAGTAAACAAAGCGCTGCCGCCAGCCAAACGTATCGGTGTATTTCAATACGATCAGCTGGATGCCTGGGTAAGGTTTTCCAGTGATACAAAGTCAGGTTTGGGAGATGGAAAAACAACTATTGGCGTTGGCATCAAACTCTTTGGTGTAGCGGGGGAGAAGTTGCTCGAAAGCGAGGCATATGCGTTAACGGCGGATTTTATTTTGCAGAACCACGATGTGTTTTTTGTGAATACGGCGAAGGACATGTGCGAGTTTACTTACGCTGGTGTGGTGCTGCGCGACTATGACTCCTACCTGAAAGATCACCCTGAGACGGCCGCCATCCTTGATGAAATGCAGAAGCTGGAACCGAGTGTGGCTACTGCAGTATATGGCAGCTGCCTGCCCTATGCTTTTGGGGATAACGATTATGTGAAGTATAAGCTGGTACCAATGGATGTACCTCCCGGTCCTCCTGTTCCTGATAACAACCCCGGTTATCTGCGGGATGAATTGAAGCAGCGATTGACAAAGGGAGAAGTACGTTTCGGATTCTATCTGCAGTTCAGAACAGATGATGCTACGATGCCGCTGGATGAAGCTATGGTGCGCTGGCCTGAGGAGGTGTCCGCCCCGGAGCTTTTTGCTACATTAATTTTACATCAGCAGGATATTGATACACCCGGGCAGGTGGCCTATGGCGAAAACCTGTCCTACAACCCGTGGCATACCCTGGCGGAACATACCCCTATCGGCAGTATCAGCGATGTAAGGAAGATTGTGTATGAAGAAGGGGCGAAACTGCGCCGTGACAGAAACGGTATTCCCTTAACTGAACCACATACCTCACGTAAATAACCATCTCACTAAAAACAATTGTTATGGCAGCAAAAGCTGATTTCGCTAAACTGGCGATTTATCCCCCTCTTGGCATTGCCAGATTGGGCAATTCGGATGAATACTTCTTTGCACCCGACGTTCCCGGTGTGGAGCCCCCTCACGATGGTGGCTATAAGGATAGCCAGGGGCGTATCAAAAAGCAGGTACCACGGTTCCGGATATACGCATTTGATGGGGCCGGAAAGCCTGTAGGGGAAGTGACCGCAGATAGCAGCACCACCATTGAATGGCGGGTAAACCTGGCCAACAGGAAATCCAGCTGGTATAATTTCGAGAATGCACTGGACCTGCCGGATGGTCAGTCTAAAACACCTAACCATCGTAATATTGATGAACCGGACCGCAGTAAACTAAACATCCTGCCGGAGCCTAAAAAAATTCAGGGCGTTGGCCAAAGCGGCGTTTACTTCGATGAAGGCTATTTCTATGACATCAAAGTGCCGCTGGGAGAACTGCAAACAGATGCAAAAGGGCGGCTGCTGGTAATCCCTGCTGATGGTACATCCGCATCTGCCTTTAACCAGGACCCCACCACCTTTGCCAATAACGTAGGCTGGCACGATGATACAGCCGATGGTACCATTTACGCCACCGTAACCATAGATGGTACGCCTTATCCTGTTACACCAGCCATGGTGGCTGTTACGCCACCGAACTTTGGCCCGGGGTTATTTGCAGTGGTGACCATGTATGATGTGGTGGAAGATTTATTTTTACAGGCTGGAGAAATTCCCATACCGCGACAACTGGAATTCTGGAAACATATCTATCCGATTATCTCCAGAACGGTGCAAACGCAATGGGTGAATCACGGTTTCTTTATGCTGTTTGGTCAAAATTCGCCGAGCGATTACCTGTCGCCTGAAAACCTGCCCAAACTTATGAGCCCTGATCCTATATACCGGGACCTGCGCACCGAAGTATTCAAATGGTACAGAGACCCTGAGAATAAAAATTATGAACCGGTAAAAATCCCGCCATTCTATGGCGATGCATTCGGGGAATATGTAAATGTGTACAATGTAGATCTGCCGCTGACAAAAACGCAATATGAAAGAATGGCGCAATGGGCACAGGGCTTTTTTGTGGTAGGCAGTAAGCCCGGTACTGATTTCGATAGCTTCACGCCGGAGCAACAAATACAATCCCTTATTGAAGCGCCATTGGAAGAATGCCTTGGCGGTCCTTTCCATCCCGGCATAGAAATCACCTGGCCTTTCCGTCAGCGTATATTCTGGGATACTCCCTTCAGAATTAAGATTTTGCCCGAAAATGAGGCCCCTAAGGATGATTACGGCGAATTCCTGACGCCGGAGGTGGCCACCGGCCCCGGTGGACCGATCGATGGCAGCGGCCCCGGCTCACTTACCCGCTGGCTGGGCGTGCCGTGGCAAACTGACGAGGCCAGCTGCTTGTCAGGCTACGATACCACCACCTATTTAACCCTGCCCTCCTTCTGGGCCGCCAGGGTACCTAATCAGGTGCTGTCGGAATCTTCCTTCAAAAGGTTAACGGATACAAATTTGAATATACATCAGCGACTCAAACACTTTGATTATCGCCAGGACTGGTTGCGCGACCTCGGCACGCAATACCTCCCTAAGCTGAAGAAGATGGTGGCGCGCTGGCATTTCCTGGGAATCATTACAGAAGTAAAGCTCCCGGCCGACAGGCAGGACGGCGCACTCCCGAATATTTTCTGGGTAGAAGCAGGGCGCCCGGGCTTTACCACCGACGATCCTACTTTCGAACAGGTACTGGTGGCCGAACATGCACAGCCGCCAATGATGGAGCAACCAAGGGCCATGCTCCTGGACGCCGCCGGTGTGGATGCCAGCAGCTTAAGAATACTGGAACGCCAACCATTGCGCAGGGATGAAATGTAACCTGGTGAAACGCTTTATAGCCAGCACGCAGCCCTCGCTGAGTTACAACGCAACATCCGTTTTGTAAATCAAACGATAACCCCTGCGCAGGATTGAAGCGTAACACCCCAGTTATTAATACCAGTACGCAAACTATTGCGTATACACGAAACACAAACGAATGAATATCCCTGTTATCATAATCGGTGGCGGCCCCGCGGGGGCTGCCACCGCCTTACAGCTCCTCCACTACGGGTACGAATGTATTATCCTTGAGGCATCGTCATCTCCCAAACGAAAACCCGGAGAAACCATTCCGCCCCAAGCCCTGTCCCTGTTTAAGAAATCAGGGATAGAAGAAATGCTTCGGCACCCGGAGCACCTGGCCTGCTATGGTAACCGCTTTGTATGGGGGAATGCCACGCCCGCCGATAAATCATTTTTTCAAAATCCCGTGGCACAAGGCTGGCATTTGAACAGGGCCACCTTCGAAGCGCAGCTGGCCAACCGGGTAATAGCCGCCGGAGGACATTACCTTCACGGCTGCACGCTGCTGACTACCAAATTTTTGAATAGGGAGTGGACGGTTACCTATACTACAGCCGATAAGCAAGTCAGATCTGTAACCGCCGCATTTATCGTGGATGCAACCGGCCGGAAGTCGCGCGTAGCAAGGAAATTGGGCATACAAAGAAAAGTGGTGGATCAACTCGCCGGTGTTACTGCCTTTGTAACCCTTCCGTACAATATCCAGCAATTTACTTACCTGGAAGCAGTGGAATCAGGCTGGTGGTATGCCGCCCCGTTAACGGAGTTCCAGCTGGTGCTGAGCCTGATGACAGATACCGATCTGATACCAAAGTCCTTGCGTACCGCCAGTGATTTATTGTCTAACGCCAACGCCACTACGCTGATAGCACCGATTATTGAAAACAGTATCGCTTCGGAGCCAGGACTGGTTGTTACCAGTGCCGCCACCGGATACCTTCAGCAGCGCACCGGTGACCGCTGGCTGGCGGTGGGGGATGCCGCTTATGCCTATGACCCGATTTCTTCCTATGGCATCACCTCTGCACTGGAAGGAGGGTATTATGCTGGTCATGCCATCGTGGCCTGTCTCCGGGGAAATCAGGATGCACTGCCTGCTTATGATTGGGCCATCAGTAACGTATTTTCTACCTATATGAAAATGCTGATTGGCCAGTATGCCCAGGAAAAAAGATGGGCGGAAGCGGCCTTCTGGAGCCGGAGAAATTAATGTCTTTCGGGAAGTATCTGGGTTAAAATAATCCGTTGTACTTCGTCTGCGGAAAAATACAATAACAAGTGCCCATCGTTCTTAAACCAATACACTTCTTTTTTAGGGGCTTGTAACTGATCAAAGTAATCTTTTGAAAACCGGGCGTTTGTTTGCAAATCCTTACTGCCAAGGAAAAAGTAAACAGGCATTTTCAATTGCTTCACCGAGCTGGATAAAGGCACAGTGGTAGCATCATTCCAGGGTTTCAGCCAGGTTTTACACCATTCATAGAGAAAGCCTTTAATACGCAGGGAGTCTTTCGCCGGAAATGGCTTGTCGGCCAACTGGTTCATCCATTTTCGGGCATAGTACAACTGGTCGGAGGTTTTAAAAGGTAGCTGCACGGAATTTAATTCCGCCAGCGCAGTTTCATTATGGTTGGCAGTGGCCCATCTTTTCATACTGTCCAGGGCAAATTGCTCACTACGCTGCTGGTCCACCACGGGGCAAGCAACCATCAGTGCGGCAACAGATGCCGGGTGCTGTGCTGCCAGCTGAAAACCCACCAGGCATCCCCAGGATTCACCGAGCAGGTAAATCTTTTGCTGATGGAACTTTTTTTTCAGCTGCTCCACGAGGCTGGCGGCATCAGCTACTACCAGTGGCAGGGAAGGGGGAATCGGGGAAGGATTTAGTTTTAACGTTAGTCCGGTTTCGCGCTGGTCCCATAATACCACACAAAATTTCTCCCGCAGTAGTCCTGTTACCCGCTCCATTTCAGGAATCCGGGATTCCCCGGGGCCGCCATGAAGAAACAGTAATACCGGTCCTGTTGGGTTACCGTTGACGGCAATTACCTGTTTAATTCCGCCGATGGTAAGGGTATCATAATAATTCAGCTGCTGGGAAAATGCGCAAATGGGCTGGATGGCCAACAAACAAAGAAGTAAACTTAAGAGGCTTCTCATAGACATGTATATTAATTTGATATGATTAGCAATAACGGGTGTTCCTGTAAGATAATATACATTTGGCGATCTTTCAACTCACCTGTGGGAGCTATGGGTGGGATTGCATCGGCATAATATTGCATGCTTCTAAATTTGACTCCGGGCAAATACAGTTTCCCGTGTTTGGTACCTGTTTCGTGATGCGCTTATTGTGTTTGACTGGTAACTATGCTGTGTAAAGATGTAAGTGCAAAAGCCCGCGATTGTCGCGGGCTTAATTGCAATTCCTCAATTGTTTATCGGAGCGGTTTAAACGCTGCCCTTAACTCTTCCGCAAACAATTGTGGCTCTTCCCATGCTGCAAAATGTCCTCCCTTGGTAACTTCATGGAAGTAGTTCAGCGTTGGATAGGCCTTTTCTGCCCATGTTTTTGGTGCCTGGTAAATTTCGCCGGGGAATACGGTGATGGCTACCGGTACTTTGATTTCTCTTGTCTGCTGCTCTGCTACGTTGAAATTATTATTGTTGTTTTCCCAATAGAGCTGGCTGGAGGAAGTGCCGGTGTTAGTCAACCAATACAACGTGATATCATCCAGCATATCATCTTTCGATAATACTTTTTCCGCATCGCCACCACTGTAGGTCCAGTCGTTGAATTTATCGAAATAGAACGCTGCGAGGCCTGCGGGGGAGTCGGCCAGGCTATACCCGATAGTTTCCGGCCTTGTAACCATAATGCCTGCATAAGCACCACCTTTAGTGTACAGGTTATTCATGGACTCATAGGCTTTCCTTTCTTTTTCCGATAAACCAGCAGGTGCTGGTGCGCCGGATTTCAACAATGCAGCTATATCTTCAGGCACTGTTGCCGGCATATTTACGTGTATGCCTAAGAGTCCTTTAGGTGCCTGCCGGCCCATTGCATCCGAAATTACGGCGCCCCAGTCGCCCCCTTGCGACACATATTTTTCATAACCCAACCGGTGCATCAGGGTATCCCATGCCTTGCCGATGCGTTCAGGTCCCCAGCCAGCTGCGGTAGGTATTCCGGAAAAGCCATAACCAGGCATGGAAGGAATGACCACATCAAAGGCATCTTCTGCTTTGCCGCCGTATGCGGTGGGATCGGTCAGCGGGCCAATGATTTTCAATTGCTCAAATATAGATCCCGGCCAGCCGTGTGTAATAATGATAGGCATGGCATTGGGATGTTTGGAGCGGACGTGGATAAAGTGAATATCCAGCCCATCAATATTAGTCAGGTACTGTGGCAGGGAGTTTAGTTTTGCCTCCGCTCTTCTCCAGTCGTATTGGGTTTCCCAGTAGTTCACCAGCTCCTGGAATTTATCCAGGTTTACGCCTTGTGAGCGGTCTTTTACCGTTTCTTTGGTTGGCCAGCGGGTGGCTTTAATACGTTTTTTGAGGTCAGCAAGCTCCTTGTCGGATACATGTGCTTTGAAAGGGCGAACCGCTGCGGGGTTGTCTACAGCCGAATGTTTTTCTGCCATTGTGTTCTCTTTTTCAGGGTTACCGTTGCCAGCTAATACAATGTTGGAGCTGAATATGCCAAGTGCAATCATTAAGGCGTTTCTGTTCATGTGAGTATGATTTTGTTTTACAATTCATGTTAACGATGATGTAAAACTAGCCCCGATGCCGGTAGCCATCGATATCGAATCAGCCGAACAGGGCAAATCAGGTGGTGAGGGCGGCAAACTTAACCGGGAATATTATTATGGATTGCCAACAATGCAGGTCTGAAATTTCCGCGCGCGGATTTTTTAATAAAGCTGGTACATATACCGCACCACACCAAACAAGATACTCAACAGGACAATATACAATACATTGGTATTCCATCTCACCAACAAAATTAACACCACCAGCACCCATACTACCGATACATAATCAATGCCCTGCAGCGTTACAGACCCCGGAAACACAATACTGCGGCCCAGGAAAAAGGTAAGGTTCAGTATCACACCCACCACTGCTGCTGTTACCAGCGATAAGGTAGTTTGTACCAGGTGATGATCTTTATAGCGGTCCGCCAGCGGAGCACCAAGAAATATAAACAGGAAGTTAGGCAGGAAGGTGTAATAGGTAGTGGCGAGTAGCCCGATGACGCCGAAGATCACTCCATGGCCAAAATGATTGTAGCCAGCCATAAAACCTACGAACGACAGCACAATAATCAGCGGGCCCGGAGTGGTTTCTGCAAGCGCAAAACCATCCAGCATTTGCAGGGGCGAAAGCCACAAATATTTTAACACCACCAGCTGCGCCACATAGGGGATAACCGTATAGGAGCCACCGATAGTAATGCAGGCGGTTTGTGTGAAAAACAGCACCAGTTTATCCCAGAAGGCGGCATCCTGGCCCCAGAGCAGGAGCAGGCTAAATGGTACGGCCCATAAGGCAAGGAAGGAAGGCAGCGTGCGCAATACCACCTTGCGCGTAAGCGGTTTTTCAACCTGGTTCAGGTTGATGACATAATTATTTTCGGAAGAGCTATCCACCTGCAGCATGGCGCCTTTGGCAATGCCTGCGAGCTTTGGAAACAGCTTGTCCATAGCAATGGAAAAAAGAATGATGCCGAGGATAATCAATGGCATGGCCACATGCAGGAAATATGATAGCCCAAAGGTGGCTAAGGCCACGATATAATGTATACTGCTATGGAGCGCCTTTTTGCCCACCTTCCAGGTGGCAACGAGTATAATTGCCAGGACACTGGGTTTAAGGCCATTGAAAATACTTTCCAGCAGCGGACTGTTCCCATACGTCACATACACGATACTCAGCAATAGGAGGATGAGCATGGAAGGCAATACGAACAGTGTGCCGGCTGTGATGCCCCCTTTTTTGCCATGCAGTTTCCAACCTATATAAATAGCCAGCTGCTGGGCCTCGGGCCCGGGTAAAATCATGCAGCTGTTTAGTGCCTGCAGGAACTTCTGGTTGCTGATCCATTTACGTTTTTCTACCAGGTAATCATGCATGATAGCGATATGGCCGGTGGTGCCGCCAAAGCTGATCCAGCCCAGCTTAAACCAGAAGCGTAACGCATCCCGGAATGGTGGTTTTTTTATGAAATTTGTGGTCTTTAGCTCGTTCACTATGGCAATATTAAGGCGGATTTCAGATACCTGCTTTCAGTTAACAGCTGCAGGCCGCCTGTCGTGGAAAAATGAACGGCGAAGGTACGGATTTAAGAGGAAAGGGGCAAGGTAAATCTCCCTAAAACCGGCTGTTAAATTTGATTTTAGGGAGATAGAAAACTATTCTGTTGCAGTAGCGGTAACGGCCTGTAAAAAAGAGCTGCTGTGCGGTATCCATTGCTCGCTCCATCGCCATTCGTTGCCGTTATCTTCCACTTTGAAAGCAATACCGGAACCATCGGCATTGCTGCCGGTGATGCCGTTGGAAATGCCTCCTTTGCCGCTGCCATGGCCGTACATGGAAGCCATGTAGGGTACGTTGTGATGGCCATAGCCATACATCATGCACATGTTATAGGGATTACATCCCAGTATCCATGATAATTGATTGGTTGCATACACCTCAATTTCCGGCTTTACGCCCAGCGCCGTTTTAGCGGGGTACACCAGCCTGCCGCCGGTAACCATGGCCGCTGCGAGCGAACCCAGGCGGGCATCTTCACCCTGCCACCACCAGCCACTTTCATTTTCATGCGGAATGAAAAAGCCATCCATAGGCTGCCCTTTAAACAGGAAGCTCTGTCGCGGATAGCCGAAAGGGTTAGTAACGGCAGCGGTAACACGCAGATTGTAATCGATAGCCGTTTTAATGGTGGCCAGTGCCTGTTTACGGTAGCTGCTTTCCTTTTCAGCATCCAGGTAGCGGCAGAGGGCTATTATCGGCACACCCGCGTCAGCAGCGTGCCAGAAAGGACGATGACCGTCATCCGCCAGGAAGTAGCCGGCAGGAGAGAGGCGTTTGGTGAGGTGGGCTGCACGACTACGTGCCTCGTGCTGATAGATGGCTTTGCCGGTGGCCAGCCATAATTCGCTGGCGGCCATCAAGGCACAATAGTCGTCAATGATATTATCTTTCCCATCATCGGCATAGCGGGTGCTGTTTTGCTGCAAATGCACAAACGCGCGCTCCGCGGCAGCCAGGTATTGGGCAGCGGTGAAATCTCCGTCCTGCTGCCAGCGTGAAATACGTGCCAGCGCCGCAATAGCCATGCCGCCACCTTCGCGCCAGGCACATTGATAATCGGCAGTGGTTTTACTGTCCGCCAGCAAGCCAACTACGCGGCGCTCATTAGCATCTTTCTTAAAGTAGCTGAACACCGTCATGTAAAAATATCCCTCCGGGGATAAGGAGCGCATGATGTAATCAGCGCCGTAGATAGCTTCTTCCTTTAACGCATTTATTGTGCCGGTTGCCGCCAGCAGCTTAGGCATCCGCTCTACGGCATTCACCATGGACCAGTCCACCATCGGTATCTGCTGGGGCGACATATAATTCGTGTATGCCAGGTGGGAGAAGTATTTGCTTACATCACCGGAGGCATCGCACCAGCCGCCGCTGAGGTCCACTGTTTTGTTGCTGCCGTAAAGCAGTATATGTTTATCCGCAGCACGTTCCTCCGGAGAGGCCGCCCGCTGATGAAAGAAGAAGCTGGTGATAGCCGGAGCGGCCATTTTGGCGATCGCCTGGTGGTCGATGCGAAAAGCATAGGACTCATGGATTTTATTGCTAACGGTAACGCGCACACGGTAATAACCAGGTTTTTTAACCGGGGTAAAATCGGCGCGACTATACCACTCATTCGCCCAGCCGTTAACCTGCACAGAGGTAGCTGCCTTTCCCGTGTATGCGACGGCGTTAGTAACGGTGTCGATGATACTGAATGCGGTACCTGTGGGTAAGGCTTCATCACTGCTGATGATGGCGCTTTTCGCGGTTGCTGCGTTGTACGCCACCTGGTTGGTCAGCAGCGTTATTTTGCTTTGCGCACCGGCCGGCGCTATGCTGCTGCAAAGCATTATAACGCCAACGCATGTACGTATATAATTGGTGGATAGCATCATAATTGAATGCGATATAAGCCCGTACGGCCGGTGATGAACAATTGGTTGCCAGTGTTGCTGAGCGCCAGTGACGACGGGCGCTCCGGCACCTTCAGCATATTTACCTGCCTGCCGGCAGCATTGAACTGGAACAGCTCTCCATCCGCCACCCAAACATTTCCTTTTCCGTCTGGAATGGAATTAAAGTCGCCCTTTTCCGCGAAGTAAGTCAGGTCAGAAAGATAGCCTTTTGCATCCACCTGCAAGCGCACGGTGCGCTTATCGTATTCGTCCGTTGCATAGAGCGGCTTGCCCGGGAATGCCTCCACCAATGCGCAGGCCCTGGCTAAATCGTAAGCAGCAGGGATAATTGTTTTCCCATCCGGAGCTACCCAGCAGGTTTCGTTTTTATTGACGGATACGGTATTGAAATCGTGGAAGTCCCTCCAGCGGTTGGACGGATACAAGGCTTTATGTACCTGGCCGATGCTGCCCATCGGTGCCTGTTGGAGTAATTTAATACTCTCTTCCGGCGCATCGGGGTGGATGCTGTACACGAGTGTACCAAATCCGGAGTTACCCCAGCCGCTGAAGGAAGTACCTCTGGCATCAGCAGGGTTTTCGAATTTTTCCGGTACACCGTTGATGAGCAGCCCTGGCTGCGGGTTGTAACGGAATACTACCAGCAGGTTGTCCTGCGAGTCGCAGCCAAGGGAGAGTGGCTCCCAGGGGAAATCGGCCAGCAGCTGTAAGGATTGCGTAGCGGCATTCCATTTATAGATGCGCTTCATCCGTTGTTCGGCAAAGTATACGTTGCCTTTGGAGTCGGCACACAATCCCACGGCAAACTCAAATCCTTTTGCCAGTTGCTGCACACCGTTTACGGCTGCTGCTTTGGCGTTCAGGGAAGTATTACCGGTGATGAACAGCCTCGCCAGTTCAGTAGGACGCACTTCGGTGTTGGTATTGATATCGTATAGCGGATTATCAGTGGTGTATTTGATCTGGCTGTAGTTATGCACGTTGAGCAGTTCTATATTGCTGCAATTCCAGGTGCGTACGCTATAGGGATAGGGCACTTTCACGCGTATGACGCGGAACATATACAGGTTGGCGAATGTCATGTCGTGGCAATCAGTGAGCTCCAGCGGCTGGCAATCGGAGCTTTCCACGCTTTCTTCTTCCAGCTGCAGGGCAAATACTTTCCAGTTGGAAACTTTGTTGAAGCGTACTTCATTGCGTACGTGGTGTTCCACAGAAAGTGCGTATATGCGGCCGCGTGTGCTGGTATGATCGGCATAAAAGCCATTGGTGGCGTAAGTATCGGCGGACCATATATTTTTGAAGATACCACCGCCGTTGTTGGTGACCCACATGCTCCAGTATTGTGTGTCCCAGGTAGGGTCGTAGCTGCCGTAAGAGCGGCGTTCGGGCGACTGCTGCCTTTCTTCCCATTTCCAGTTTACCTGTGGGCCGGGGCGCATGGTGCCGTGGCCACCAATGAGTTTCACATCATCAACCATGGAGGTGGCACCCGCCATCCATTTGCAGGCTACCGCGCGGTAGTTGCTGGTGCCGGTATACAGGCCGATACCGGTGATGATGTTGGTGCCACCTGCCGGTGCCTCGATCATGGCTTTAGGGGCGCCGAAGCCGCCAAAGGCCGGGCTGTTTTCTGCCAGGGCAAAGTTGGTAGCCATCGGGTGGAGGCCTATGAGTACGGTGTTGGGTTTGAGGTGAATAGTTTCGGTAATGCGATAGGAGCCCTGTGGTACAAAAATCACCGGATGTGTATCAATGGCTTGCTGGATGGCTTTGGTATCGTCCGTAACACCATCGCCCTTTGCACCGGATTCCTTCAGGTTGTACCAGGTGGCCATAGCAGGTAAGGCGGGCACATCATTAACAGCGGGTGCAGGCATGCGTTGTAATGGTGACGCCTGTACGTTGAGCCGGAATACTGGGTCTTTGTCAAGGTCATCCTGTTGCAGACCGTAGGTAAGCGACTGCACGGTATAAACAGGCGCCGGCGCGTTAGTGGCCGTATCGCCATGAGGGTATTTCACCAGCACCGGCACTTTGCTGCAATTCAGGTTACGGATATTCAGCTGCATATTGGCACTGCCTTCATTACTGAGGGTGATGGCCGGGCCGCTGATATTTTCGAAGCGGCTATCCTCGAGATAAATTTTTTCCCAGTAGTTATGTTCAACCTGTATAGCTGCTGGTACATTTTTTACCTGCATGCGCACAATGGTGAATCCTGCTTCCTGGGATTTGATGGCGCTGCGACGCTGCCCTTCGAAATAAGTGTCCATCATCATGAACTGCCATCCTGGTGAGGCTTTGGTGGTATATATGCCATATTCCCCTCCGAAGAATTGTACATCTTCCATAAAATTACCAATTTCAAAAAGACCAGCTTTGCCCTTACCGATGTTGATGTTGATATGCGCTACAAAGCTATGTTGCGCAAAGTGAGTACGCAACGCCACTGCATGCGGATTGCCATCTTCTATTTTTAAATCCACATTCGATAATGCGCTGTAGAAAGTGCCGGCGCCGGCATCGGAGATGCTTCCACCTGGCTCTACTGCACTGCTGGTAAACCAGAACATATAGCTGGCCTTGCCTTTGTCGCCCGCTTTTTCCTCCTGGAAGCCAGGCGAATTTTTAGCGAGTACGATGGTGGGACGGTTTTTTCCGTAACCAATTACACGGATGGCGCCAGGTATGTAAATAGTTTTCGAAATTTTGTAGGTTCCTTCCGGGATCAGGAGCGTACCGAAATTACGGTCTTTCTTCAGCTGGTTGATGGCCTGTTGCAGCTGCTCCGTAACATCTGTGCTGCCGTCAGAATTTTTAGGTGTGAAATTTACAGCTGCAGGATCTTCCGGTTGCTGCGTATAAAATGATTTCCCTGGCTTAAACTGGCCATAAACGTGGGAAATGCAACCTGCCAGCAGGCCGGTTATCAGTAATACCTTTTTACAATACTTCATGTAGTAACGCCATTTTAATTGGTTAGCATGACTGGCGTACTGTTATTTTCGGGAGATGTATTGCCAAAATATAACACGCAATCGGATATTTCAGAAAAATGTTACAGGTGGTAGGTCCTGGCGGTGGTTTCCTTTAGCGGCAGGCGCCTGGAAGGCATTTTTTATATTGTACCCATTAAATTTCAGGAATAATTATATATTTAGTGGAGTTATGAAGACGGCCATCCAGACATTTGCCACTACTTTAGTATTACTATTCGTTGCATTTTATTCCACAAAAGGCCAGGAAAATTATGGCCTCACGTTTTACTCGTTCAACGCACCACAGGAAAAAAGAACCTCCCTGGAGCTTTCTGAAAAAGAACTTTGTTTCGACGATAGCTTCGATCTGTCATTCGATTTTTCTTTCATCCCCAACAGGTCCATTTATTTCGGTTACCTGTTCCGCATGATCAGCAGTAACGGCCAGAACATAGATCTGGTCTACAATCAGAAGGATGAAGTGTTTAATACCATCGTGGGTGAATCCTTCTGCGGTATTGATTTCAAACTGGATAAGTCCATTCTCTATAATAAATGGACTAACATCCGGTACCACCTTACAAAAAATTCCATCAGTTGTTACATCAACAACCAACTATACAAAACCACTACCATCCACCTAAAAGATAATTGCTTCCATATTTATTTTGGTGCCTTGCGCCTGAAGGACTTTATCACCACCGACGTGCCGCCGATGATTATCCGAAATGTGGGCTTCTACTCCTCCGATAAACTACGTTACTATTGGCCACTAGGTAAGCCGGGTACCAATCACCTGGAAGATACCATTTCCGGAAAACAAGCCATCGTTACAAACCCACTCTGGTCCGATGACCTGCATCGCAACTGGCGATTGCTGAAATCCGCTACTGTAAAAGGAAATGCAAGTGTGAGCTTTGACCAGGAAACAGAAAAAGTATACCTTGTGTCAGCCGACACCGTATATGAATTACCGGTAGATGATGAGATGACCACCGAAATCGCGCATCCTTCCGTAGGCTATCCGCTTTTCCAGGCCAACCAATCGCTCTACAACGCCAACGACCATCAACTCTACAATTTCTACATCGATATACACGGTATCTCCGCCTACCAGCAAAATACCGGCCGCTGGACCCGCAGCTTCGATACCGTTGCCAATACGGAATATGGCCATACCAGCAAAGTGTTTTCCCGTAAGGAAAACGCACTCTATATCTTTGGTGGCTACGGGCAACTGAAGTATAAGAACCAGGTACAGCGCTACGATTTTACCACCCAGGAATGGACGGACATACAAACCACCGGCGATTATTTTACGCCCAGGTATATGTCGGCCGGCGGGCAGTGGAACGATAGCATCTACATCCTCGGTGGCTACGGAAGCCGAAGCGGCGACCAGGTACTACGGCCGCAGCACCTGTATGATTTTATGCGTTTCAACACTAAAACAAAGGAATTCAAGAAAATATTTACGCTGGAAAATACAGGTACGCCATTCGTATTTGCCTCTTCTATCATTATAGATACCATTAACCAAACCTACTATGGCCTTTGCTATGATGAAAGCAGGTACGATACCCGCCTGAAAATGATCAAAGGCTCGCTGTACTCACCGGCCTATCAGTTTGTAGGAGACGAGATCCCGTATGCGTTTCAGGATGTGATTTCAGATGCCGACCTGTTTTATTGCCCGCGCTCCCGCCAGTTACTCGCCGTAACCCTGTTGGCAGACCTGGGCAAACAAACCACCATAAAAATTTATAGCATAGGATTTCCGCCATTACCTTTTGAAGTGGCGGCTAAACAAACGGGACTTCACTTCTCCTGGTGGTGGCTTGGCGTATTACTCCTGCCATTAATAGCATTGGTATTGTGGCCCCGGAAAAAAACTAAAAAAATAAACGTAACGGATACGCCTGTGGTGCCGGAAAGTGTAGCACATACACCTGAACCTGCACCAGGCCGCACGCCTGCGCCAGCGGAAGCGCCACAGGACAAAGCCCTGCTGGAACCTGCTCCGTTTGTGCGCGACCGTAAAGTTGCGATCAGCATTTACCTGTTCGGGAATTTTGAGATCCTCGATACCAACGGTAATGAATATAGCCTTCAGTTCTCTCCGTTATTAAAAGAATTGTTTTTAGTGATATTATTATATACACTGAAAAACGGCAAAGGCATCTCTTCGGAAAAGCTGAATGATATTTTCTGGGGAGATAAAGAAGGTAAGATTGCGAAAAACAATCTGTCTGTGAACATGGTGCGACTCAAAGGTATCCTCGCCAAAATCGGGGAGCTCTCCATAAAAAAGGAAGGGGAGCGCTGGACGCTTGATTACAACCCGGCAGAAATCAGCATCGACCTGATGGATTTCCTGGAAGTGAAAACACAGCATCCGGAACACGGCCGCCAGAAACTGGGCTATCTCCTCTACTTTGTATCGCGGGGCGCTTTCCTGAAACAAACCGAATACGCCTGGCTGGACGACATCAAATCTGACTACACCAACAAAATCACCGACGAACTGCTGGAAGAATCCCGATACCTCGATATCCAGCAGGACGCCGATACCCTCGTAGAAACGGCTAACTGCATTTTAAGCTTTGATCCGCTCAGCGAGGAAGCGTTGCGGTTAAAGTGCCGGGCTCTGATTGCCCTTGGCCGCCACTCGCTGGCGAAAAATGCCTATGAACGATTTACAAAAGAGTATGCGAAAGTTTACGGAGAAGATTATCCGGTAGCTTTTACGGAGATTGTGAAATAAGTTATTCTCATTTACGTAAGACCGGGTGCCTTCGGCGCCCGGTCTTACGTTTTTAAGTGGGGCGAAGCCCCGCTTAAAAACTAAAAAATCATTAAATCACAGTTTTTTTCCAATTAATGCCTTCATTAATCTGATTTTATACGGTTTGTTAATGGTCCGCAAGTTTCTTTGCATACCACGTTAGACCAAAGTCAATTAACCGTAATAATATTTATTCTAAGATGAAGGTGTTAAAACCACTATTGCTTACTTTATTTTATTCCACGTTTGCCAGCGCAGCTTTTTGTCAACAGCTACCTTATAAAAACGCTTCTGTGCCGGTGGATGCCCGGGTGAAAGATCTGTTGTCGAGGATGACTACCCTCGAAAAGATCCGTCAGCTGGATATGTACCGGGGATGGAGTGTATCGCCCATGACAGAACAAACGCACGAGGCATTAAAATTGGATGAAAAACTCATTAATGCGGCATTTGCCAAAGGTTCCTTCGGTTCCCTCCACGATTTTTATCCGGCTTACACCAGTTTGTCCAACGAGGTACAACGCCATGCGGTTACCAAAACACGTTTAGGTATTCCCGTGCTCTTTATTGAAGAAGGGTTGCATGGCTACTCCCGTAAAGGCAGTACCAGCTTCCCGGTGCCGCTGCAGTTGGCAGCCACCTGGGACACCGCGCTGGTATACCAGGTAGGCCGCGCGATCGGAAGGGAGAGTCGCGCCAACGGCACCGCCATGATCCTGGCGCCCTTGCTCGATGTATCCCGTGACCCACGCTGGGGCAGGCAGGAAGAAACCTTCGGGGAAGATACCTACCTGGTTTCAGAGATCGGCCTGGCAATGGTGAAAGGCCTGCAAGGGGGTGATGTGAGTCGCCACGACGCCGTGGTGAGTGAGCCGAAGCACTACGTAGTACACCCTGTTCCGGAAGCTGGCAGCAATCAGGGACCTGTAAACATAGGTGTCCGTGAAATCAGGAGCAGTCACCTCCCCACTTTTGAAAAAGCGGTCAAGCAGGGCGGTGCGCTCGGTATCATGGCGGCCTATCATGAAATTGACGGACTGCCGATGGTTTTTAACCGCTGGCTGCTGACGGATGTGCTGCGGAAGGAGTACGGCTTTAAAGGCTTTGTGCTGAGCGACCTCGGCGCCGTTCGTATGGGGCTGGAAAACCACCGTACTGCCACTTCCCGTGCCGATGCCATGGCGCAAACCATCAATGCCGGCCTAAACATGCAGTTCTATGATTTTGGTCATGATGAGTTTGAACAGGCGCTGGACTCTGCCCTGAAAATGAAAATGCTCACACCGGCCAGACTGGATACCGCCGTGGCCGAAGTGCTGCGGGTGAAGTTCCTGCTGGGATTATTCGACCGACCATATATAGATACCACACTGCTGGCGAAAGTTACCCGCAGCACTGCCCACCAGCAGCTGGCACAGCGTGCAGCTGAAAGGGGCGTGGTGCTGCTTAAAAATGATAAAAACATACTACCGCTGAAGGATATACGAAACCTGGTGGTGGTAGGCCCACTCGCAAAAAGTAATTACCTGGGAGGATATTCCAATACGGAGGATACCGCCATTTCCATCCTGTCCGGACTGACGCAAAGAGCCGGCGATCGCCTGCAGATCAGGTACATTGCCGGCTTTGATCAGTCGGTGATCAGTACGGCAGATGCGGTGGTAGTTGTATTGGGAGAAGACTTACAGGTGGTAGGAGAAGGCAAGGACCGTGCGGCCCTGCAACTGGATACAGCGCAGCTGACACTGGTAAGGCAGTTGTCGGCAACAGGCAAACCACTGGCAGCCGTGCTGCTGAATGGTCGCGCCCTGTGCCTTGGTCCGGTGGCCGCCCAGGTTCCTGCCATTGTAGAAGGTTGGTTTGGCGGTGAAAAAGGCGGACAAGCCATCGCAGATGTATTGCTGGGCATCACCAACCCAAGTGGTAAGCTGCCGGTGAGCTTCCCCCGCAGCGAAGGGCAGCTGCCTTATTATTATAGTCACAAGCCCACTTCCTACCACCGCTATGTGGATGAAAAAGATACACCGCTGTTTCCGTTCGGACATGGCCTCAGCTATACCACCTTTAAATATGATCAGCTGGAACTGCCTGCTGCCCAGGTAAAAGACAGCTTCACCATCCGGGTAACGGTAACCAATACCGGCACCGTGGCAGGAGAGGAGGTTGTGCAGGTGTATTTGAGAGATGAGGTAGCCACCGTGACCACCCCCGCGAAGGCGCTCAAAGCCTTCGGCAGAGTGGCGTTACAGCCGGGAGAGCGCAGACAGCTTACTTTCCGCCTCAGCGCCCTGGAAGCCCTGGGCCTCTGGAACAGGGATATGAAACATGTGATTGAGCCGGGAACCTTCCTCGTAATGGTAGGCAGCTCCTCGGACGACATCAGATTAAAAGGACAGTTCCACGTTAACTAACTATATATGAAAAGCGCATTTATATTTTTGACCGTTTGCATTTTAACTTTCCACGCAGATGCCCAGAAAAGTCCGTTCCATTACCCTACCTATAAAGGGTTGGTAATGGCGGGCTACCAGGGTTGGTTTAATACTTCCACTGACGGGGCCGACCGCGGATGGCACCATTACCAGCGCCGCGGCACCTTTGCACCAGGCTCCTGTGAAATAGACCTCTGGCCGGATATGCGGGAATATAAAAAACAGTATGCTACCCCGTTCCGCTATGCGGACAGCAGTGTGGCCAACGTGTTTAGTCCCTACGATAAATCTACCGTAGACCTGCATTTTAAATGGATGAAAGACTATGGTATCGACGGGGTGTTTATGCAAAGATTTGTTGGGGAGATCAGAAACCCCAGCGGCCAGCGGCATTTTAATACGGTACTGAAAAACGCTATGGCGGCAGCAAAGCGCAACGACCGCGCCATCTGCATCATGTATGACCTGAGTGGTATGCGTCCGGGTGAGGAACAGCTGTTGCTGCACGACATAGATACCCTCGCCGCCACCTACGGCCTCCTGGAAAAAGATGGTAAAACATCTCCCACCTACCTGCACCACAACGGCAAACCACTGGTAACCGTATGGGGAGTAGGCTTCAACGACAACCGGCAATACGGATTCACGGAGGCAGCTACCATTGTGGCAGGACTAAAACAGCGCGGCTTCAGTGTAATGCTGGGCGTGCCTACCTATTGGAGAGAATTTGGCTCGGATGCCCTGCATGACCAGGCCCTGCATGATATCCTGAAGCAGGTGGATATTGTAGCTCCCTGGCTGGTAGGCCGGTATGATCAGACTGCCTATCCTGATTTTCATCCGACCATTGAAAAAGATATCCAGTGGTGTAAGGCCAATAAAGTGGACTACGTGCCGCTGGCATTCCCCGGATTTTCCTGGAGAAATATGAATGGTCCCAATGCCCACACCATTGCCCGCAATAAAGGTGCATTTTTCTGGCAGCAGGTAGCCGGCGCTAAGGCAGCCGGAGCAGAAATGCTGTACATCGCCATGTTCGATGAAATGAATGAAGGCACCTCCATCTTTAAATGTGCCACCACCAGCCAGTTACCGCTGCATCCCGGCGGTGTGTTTGTAGGTATTGAAGATGAACTGGGCAGCGATTACTACCTGTGGCTGGCCGGTCAGGCTGCCAGATGGTTTCATGGTAAGCCTGGATACTCAGCACAACAACCAAAACGCTAATAAAAATCAAAAAAAATGAAAATTAATGCGCTATTAATGTCTGATTAACCGCTTTGTTAATGGCAGAATCGTTTTTTGCACTTACAAATTCCAGGTTAACAGGAATACGTTATGATGATTCAACATCGGCAGGTGATAGCTGCCGGACAAACCAAAATCAACATTTTCCACGACGCCTATTATGTCACCTTAATTCCATTATTCAGATTCCACTATCCCCGCTGTTTGAATGCTTTTTAAACTATTTAAAACATGAAAAAAGTCTATTACTTATTGTTACTCTGCCTTCTTCCCCTATACATGATGGCCCAGCAGGTGTCCGTCAAGGGACGGGTAACAGATGAAAAAGGGGCGCCTGTGTTCGGAGCCAACGTAGTGTTGGAGAGCAACAGCAAGCGCCTCGGTGGCGGTTACACCAATGAAAATGGTGAGTATACCGTACACGCCAATTCCACCGCTACAAAGATCACGGTATCATTTGTAGGCTACAAAGCTGAAACACAACTGCTTAATGGCCGTACTACTATTGACTTAGTATTGCAGCTTTCCAACTCCAACCTCAATGACGTAGTGGTAGTTGGTTACGGCAACCAGAAAAAAGCTACGGTTGCCGGTTCTGTGGCTACCCTTAGTGGCAAAGAGCTGACCGTCACCAAAAACGAAAACGTGGTGAACATGCTGACCGGTAAAATTGCCGGTGTGCGTACGGTGCAGCTGAGTGCTGAGCCAGGCTCTTTCAACACCCAGTACGATATCCGTGGTATGGGTGGTACGCCGTTGATTATTATCGATGGTATTCCCCGCAGCTCCGGTGACCTGAGTCGCATGAACCCTGATGAAATCGAAAGCCTGTCTGTCCTGAAAGATGCGGCAGCAGCCATTTACGGGGTGAAGTCTGCCAACGGTGTTATCGTGGTAACAACCAAACGCGGTGCAAAAAACGAAAACGGAAAATTCAATCTCAACTATTCTATTAATCAAACCTGGCAGCAGTTCCTGAATGTTCCGCAGGGCGTGGATGCGGTGGACTTCATGTTGCTGACCAACGAAAGAGACTATTCCGGATTCAATAACTTTTTTGCCTTGCGTTCGCCAACCTATTCCGATGCCAACATCGATGAATACCTGAGCGGCAACAAACCCAGCTCCGACTGGATGGGCGCTATCACCCGCAAGTCGGCACCACAAACACAGCACAACGTATCATTAAACGGTGGTACGGATAAAGTGAGATATTACTTTGGCTTTGGCTACCTGGATCAGGGAAGCATCTTCAAAACCAACGCTATCAACTACGATAAATATAACTTCCGCTCCAACGTGGATGTTACGCTCACCAAGCGTTTGCGCGGTGGTGTGAATGTTTCTGGGTATGTAGATAATAAGAATACTCCGCAGGGCCGTTCCGTGTGGGAAATTCTGAAGTATGCCATGAACTATCAGCCTACCTTGCCTATCTACGCCAATAACAATCCGCTGTATCCCGGTGTAACCGACGAAAACGGTAACCCGGTAGCATTGATTGATAATAACCTGGTAGGTAACAGCACCTATAAAAATAAAAACTTCCAGGGCCAGGCTTACCTGGAATATGATATCCCTGGTGTAGAAGGTTTATATGCAAGAGGTGTATACAACTACGGTATGGGCATGGCCGATAATACCACCGGTAAAAAAACGTATAACCTTTACCTGTATGATGCACAGAACGACCTGTACATCCCTTCTACCGTGAATTCACCTTCCTGGGTAAACAGAGGTTACTACACCTCTACCACCACGGTGATGCAGCTCTCCCTGAACTACAAACGTACTTTTGCAAAACGTCATAACGTAAACGCAATGTTCCTGTATGAAGAAAACCACCAGAAGGGTGATAACTTCCAGGCACAGCGTAACTACTCTTTAGGTATCCCTTACCTGTTTGCAGGTGACAACGCAGATCAGCGCGGTAACATGGATGGCAACGGCCTCTATGAAACCGTAATGAAAAGTTTGATCGGCAGGGTAGGATACGATTACCTGGGCAGGTACATTGTGGAAGTGACCATGCGTAATGATGGCAGCAGCCGTTTCAGTCCTACAGCCAGATGGGGCCTGTTTCCGGCAGCGCTGGCAGCATGGCGTATCAGCGAGGAGCCATTTGTACAACGTATCATTGATCCGCGTATCCTCAGCAACCTGAAACTCCGTGGTTCTTACGGCTTGCTCGGAGACGATGCTAACGTAAACTACCAGTGGGTGGCCGGCTACAACTATCCCGGACAGGGCGCTATCCTCGGAGGTACCTATGTAAATGGTATCAACTCACAGGGTGTAACCAACCAGAACTTTACCTGGCTGAAATCCAAAACCTTCAACGTTGGTTTGGATATGGACCTCTGGAACGGTTTACTGTCGGGCTCCGTGGACTATTTCGTAAGAAACCGCGAAGGCCTGCCGGCAGCTAAGAGCGCGCAGGTGCCAGGCACCGTAGGGTTACCGCTGCCTATGGAAAACCTTAACAGTGACCAGAATACCAGCTTTGAAATTGTGCTTGGTCACAGAAGTCAGGTAGCAGGCGTGCAGTATAATATTTCCGGTAACGTGGCTTTCACCCGTTTCAAAAATATCTATGTAGAGCAAACCCGCCAGGGCAACTCTTACCAGAACTACAAAAATAATCTGAACGACCGCATCGCCAACATGTGGTGGGGACCTTTGTACGGCGGCCAGTTCACCAGCTATGATCAGATCTATAACTATGGTGTCAACACCGGTGGCGGTAACCAGTCGAACCTGCCGGGCGACTACTACTACCAGGATCTCAACCAGGATGGTGTAATCGACGATAAAGACCAGGTACCTATCGCTATCCGTGATAAACCGATGGTAAACTTCGGTATGACCATTGGCGCGAGCTGGAAAGGTTTTGACCTGAACGTATTATTACAGGGTTCTGCCAACTTCCACGTAGAGTATGATGAGCAGTATGCGCAACCGTTAACCTTTGGTCGCAGTGCGCTGGTGCAATTCCTTGACAGGTGGCATCCGGTAGACCCTAAGGCCAACGTATTTGATCCTAAAACAGAATGGGTAGCCGGTAACTATCCTGTAACCGGTCGTCCGATTGCACAAGGCAGCAAGGCCGTACAGAACGCCAGCTACATGCGTGTGAAATCACTGGAAATTGGTTATAACCTGCCACACAACGTGCTGAAAAGAGTAGGTATTCAAAACCTGCGTATTTACGGTAACGCCTATAACCTGGCTACTATCACCGGTCTGAAATATTCAGATCCTGAGCATCCGGGTAAAGCAGGTGGCAACCAGAACTGGGATTATGGCCAGGCAGGTTACCTGTATCCACAAAACAGGACTTATAGTGTAGGTGCTTCTGTATCATTCTAAACTTTTCCGACATGAAAATAAAATACTTAGTGCTTATACTGATTGGACTGGCCTTTGGGGCTTGTAACAAGCTGGATGTAGCACCACTCAATATCATCAAAGACCAGGATATTTTCACCAATGAAACCGGTGTAAACTCCTACCTGGCAAGTATATACGGTACCATGCCCATCGAGGATTTCATCTATCGCCCTGAAAGAGGGTTTATGAATGGAGATGGAGAGCGCTGGCAGAACTTCATGCAGCCGGGCAACCTCACCGGAGAAATGGTGGGTCGCTATAATGTGGGCGATGCCGCGCAGGGCTTCGGTTTCTGGCCATATGATAAAATCCGTACGATCAATTATATGATCGTCAATTTCCCGAAATATGCGAAAGCGTTCACGCCGGATAAGTACAATCAGTTCCTGGGTGAAGCTTATTTCTGCCGTGCCTATTTCTACTTTGCACTGGTGAAACGCTACGGTGGTGTGCCGATTGTGAAAACCCTGCAAAGCTATCCTGAGCAGAGCATCGAAGACCTGAGTGTACCGAGAAATAAAGAACAGGAAGTCTACGATTTCATTGCTGCCGACCTGGACAGTGCCATCTCCCTGATGGGTGATGCCAATATCAGAGCGAGAGCTAACAAGTATGTAGCCGCAGGATATAAGTCGCGCGCCATGCTGTATGCCGGTACTATTGCTAAATATGGTACGGTGAACTATGTTGATGGTGATGCGCGCCAGAAAGGTTTTGCAGGCATTCCGGCGGACCAGGCTACCCGCTATTTCCAGGCCGCCTATGATGCAGCCAAACTGGTAGAGGGCCACTATAGCCTGTACCGTAAAAATGATAACAAGGAACAGAACTATGTAGACCTGTTCCTGGACCAGAGCAGCCCGGAGAATATGTATGTGAAGGACTATTCTATGTCCACCGGTACCGCCCATAGCTGGGACGCTACCATGACCTGCCGTTATATGACTGCCGATGGTGATGCCGCCTGTTATCCTACCCTCGACCTCGTGGAGAAATTCACCGGCCCGCTGCCTATCACTAATCCGGATGGCACACCTAAACGCTTTAACGATCGCTCTGAGCTGAAAGCTGGTCTGGAACCGCGTTTGCTGGCTACCATTTACTTCCCGGGTGCTACCCTCCGTGGTAAAGAGTTTGATGTGCAGCGTGGTATTTATAAGAAATTCAATGGTACCGCCGCAGAAGAGCTGGCAAATAACAACACTTCTTCCTGGGATCAGCCGGATAACCTGGTAGTATCAGGTGATATCAACCAGTTGTACAATGGCCGCCGCGTAATGGGCCTTGCCGGTATGTATGCCACTGCCGGTAATGATAACCGTACGCGTACAGGCTTATACGTTAGGAAGTATATCAATTATAAAGCGGATCAGGCTACCTGCGGCTTGTACCAAAGTGTGCAAACCTGGATCGACATGCGTTATGCAGAGGTGCTGCTAAACAGGGCCGAAGCTGCGATGGAACTGGGTACGGCTGATAAAACTGCTGATGCGCTGAGTGTAATTAACCAGCTGCGCGACAGAGCAGGTGCCGCAGTGGCTACCGGTAATATCACCATCGATACGGTTCGTACCGAGCGTATGAAAGAGCTGGCCTTCGAACATCACCACTGGTGGGACCTCCGGAGATGGCGTATTGCGGACAAGGTACTGGATAACACCCGCTTCTATGGCATCTACCCATATTGGATAGAAAATGAAAATAAATACATTATGCTGAAGCAGGAAGAAATGGGCCACCGTAGCTTTTTCTTCGAAAAGAAATGGTATTACGAACCACTTCCTGGGGGTGAATTAGGCAAGAATCCTAACCTCTATCCTAATAACCCGGGTTACTAATTTTTAAATTTTAGCATTATGAAGAAATTAATAAACAGCCTGCTGGTGGCAGCCACATTATGTATGGCCACGTCCTGCTCTAAAAAGGACAACTATGCAGGACCTGACGCCACCTTCTCAGGTAACCTGATTAATAGTGTGACCGGTAAAAACCTGCTTACAGAAACTGGCGGCTTCCAGATACAACTGGATGAACTCAGCTGGAGCAGCACACCCGTGCCTTATAACATCCCGGCTAAGCCAGACGGCAGCTTTAAGGATACGAGGATTTTTAGTGGTCATTACCGCGTGATTCCGCGCAACGGCGCTTTCTGGCCGGTGGATACAACCGAAATTGATATTTCCGGTAACACCACCAAAGACTTCACGGTAACGCCTTACATGGAAATCAAAAATTTCACATGGAAGCTCTCCGGCACCACATTGCAGATGACGTTTAACCTGTTTGCACCTAAAACGGAAGGCCTGCCACGTGTAATAGATGTGCAGCCTTTCATTAACAACACCCAGTTTGTGGGCAGTGGTGCTACCATTTATGATGTTTATACCGGTCCGAATATCTTAGGCATCAACGCAAATTACAGTGATGAGATGGCGAAAACAACCTATACCATAACGGTACCTAACCTGCTGAGTGGACGCACCTTTTACGCCCGTGTAGGCGTTCGCGTTGACGACAGCAATAAAAAGTTTAACTACTCAGAAATAGTCAAGGTGGATGTCCCTTGATGGTTCTTCATAACGTGGGGGAGGGGCGTCTGCCCCTCTCCAAATCTTTAAGATATTATTTAGCCCAATAAGATATGAAAAAAATATTCCTGGCCGTTCCTTTGTTTACGCTCGCGGCAGCGCTTATTGCCAACGATTGTCAGGCACAGAAAAATCCGTTTGTTACAGATATTTATACCGCAGATCCGTCTGCACACGTATGGGCCGACGGACGCCTGTATGTGTACCCTTCCCATGATGTGGCGCCACCAAAGGGCTGCGACCTGATGGACCGTTACCATGTGTATTCCACTGATGATATGGTACACTGGAAAGATCATGGAGAAATACTGAATTCCGGCCAGGTGCCCTGGGGGCGCAAGGAAGGTGGCTTTATGTGGGCGCCCGACTGTGCATATAAAAATGGCGTTTACTATTACTACTTTCCGCATCCCAGCGGCACCGAGTGGAATAAAACCTGGAAGATAGGCGTGGCCACCAGCAGCAAGCCTGCGGGCGATTTCAAAGTACAAGGCTATATAGAAGGGCTGGAATCCATGATCGATCCGTGCGTATTTACCGATACCGACGGCCAGGTGTATTTCTATTATGGAGGCGGCGGAAAATGCATGGGCGGTAAGCTGAAAGATAACATGGTGGCCATAGACGGGGAGCTGAAGCCAATGGAAGGACTGGTGGATTTCCATGAGGCCAGCTGGGTACATAAGCGCAACGGCATCTATTATCTCTCTTATTCCGATAACTACGATAAGGATGGTAAACATAACCGTATGTGTTATGCCATGAGCAATAGTCCGCTGGGACCATGGGAGTACAAAGGCGTATACATGGAATCGACGGACAGCTATACCAATCACGGCTCCATTGTAGAGTACAAGGGCCAGTGGTACGCGTTTTATCATAACAGTTCCTTATCAAACCACGACTGGCTGCGCAGCATTTGCGTAGATAAACTGTACTACAATCCTGATGGTACGATTCAGATGGTGAAGCAGACCGCGGGTAAGTAGTTTCTTTCCTTACCATCTAAATAAAATATTGTGAGAAATATAGTTACAGCATTACTATTGGTGGCTGCTGCTTCCTGCTCAAAAGGAGGAGGAAGCAGCAGCCACCCCGGGCACCGGCCCAGGTAATGGCAACCCGGATACCTCCGTAATGAAGGCAACCAGATTGCGAAAACGGCCGAAACCGCTGCGGATGTGCCGGCAGGTGCAGGCTTTGTAACGCTGGATGAAGATGGTACGGCCTGCTCTTCCGACTACTATCTGCGACTGACAAGAGATGGCGGGAAGATGTTTAAAAAAGAAACAACGCTGACGGCTACACGGCCAACAGCTCCAAAGGAGTAATAGTTTATGAAGAAGCAAATTATAGTTTCCTGTGCGGCCATGCTGCTGAGCGGTATGGCAGTTGCACAGCAGCCATCAGCAGATGTATTGTCGTATATACGTCCCGAGATAGGTGGCGTAGGTACTTTGCTGGAGCCTACCAGGCCCACCATGCAGTTGCCTAACGAAATGATGCGCATGACGCCTGTACGAAAGGATTATCTGGATGATCAGATCAGCAGTTTTCCGTTGTTGCTCGTGTCGCACCGGCTGGGGCAGGTATTTGCCCTTCAGCCCAATAACGATGAACATTTGAGTGAGTCATCCTGGAAAACCCGTTTGTCATATGACCAGGGAGCCGAAGAGCGTGCTCCCTGGCATTATTATACCAACCTGGTGGACAAGGATATCACGGTAGAATATACGCCAGGCAAAAAAGCAGGTTATTACCGTTTTACTTTTCCTGCTACCGGCGCAAAGCGTTTGCTATTTAACACGTATGACCGTGCACGCAACTGGTGGCGGTTTGATAATGACAGTACCATAGCGGGTATGCAGGTATTTAAGGCAGAAGATGGGTTGCAGGATGTACCCGTTTATGTGTACGGTCGTTTTGATCAGCCGGTGAAGTCCGGCGGCTTTACTAACGGTAACGCCACTACGCAACAAAAAGGAGAGGGAAAAGCCTGGGTGTCGCTGGAAAAGCGTGTAGCCACTTTGCGTTATGCTGTTTCATTTATCAGTGAAGCGCAGGCAAAGGAGAACTACGAGCTGGAACTTGGCGGTGGTCAAAGCTTTGAGGCGGTAGTCGCCAATGCTAAAAAGGCATGGCAGGAGGTGATGGGGCAAATTGAAGTAGAGGGTGGCACGCCGGCTGAGCGCCGCAGTTTTTATACTGCCCTGTATCGTTGTTATGAGCGCATGGTAAACATTACAGAAAACGGTAAGTACTATAGCGGCTATGATAATAAAGTACATACGGACAACCGTCCATTTTATGTGGACGACTGGGTATGGGATACTTACCTGGCCTTGCATCCGCTGCGTACTATTTTATTACCGGAGAGAGAAGAGGACATGCTGCAATCATATGTACGCATGTACGAACAAAGCGGCTGGATGCCCACCTTCCCGGTACTATACGGTGATCACGCGTGCATGAACGGCTTTCACTCTTCGGTAATGTTCCTGGACGCCTACCGCAAAGGGCTGCGCAATTTTGATGTAGCCAAAGCCTATGAGGGCATGAAAAAGAACGCCACCAGCGCTACCATGCTGCCATGGCGCAATGGCCCTAAAACGGTCCTGGATGATTTCTATCATCAGAAAGGTTACTTCCCGGCTTTAAAGTCCGGCGAAAAAGATCCGGTACCGCAGGTGCATTCCTTTGAAAAACGCCAGGCCGTAGCGGTGACGCTGGGCGGCGCTTACGACGACTGGGCAGTAGGCCAGCTGGCAGCAGACCTTGGCAAAACGGCTGACGCAAAAACGTTTACGGCCAGAGGGCAGAACTACCATCAGCTCTGGCATGCGGAGCGTCAGTTTTTCCTGCCTAAAGACAGTGCCGGCAACTGGATCAACATTGATCCGGTATTCGACGGCGGCATGGGCGGCCGGGAGTACTATGATGAAAACAACGGCTGGACGTATATGTGGCAGGTGCAACAGGATATTCCTGGCCTGATGAAGCTGATGAACGGCAAAGATGGCTTTGAGCGCCGCCTGGATCAACTATTCCGGGAAGGGCTGGGCCGCAGCCGTTATGAGTTCTGGGCCAAATTCCCGGATGCCACCGGCCTGGTAGGGCAGTATTCCATGGGCAACGAACCGAGCTTCTTCATTCCTTACCTGTACAACTATACGAAATCACCCTGGAAAACACAGCAACGTATACGCCTGCTGCTGAAAACCTGGTTTGATGATAATATTTTCGGCATCCCCGGCGATGAAGATGGTGGTGGCATGTCGGCCTTCGTGGTGTTTTCCTCCATGGGCTTTTACCCGGTAGTGCCCGGGGAGCCGCTGTACACCATTGGCAGCCCCGTGTTTTCGAAAGTGACCGTGCATTTGAAAAATGGTAAGGACTTTACCGTGATTGCCAATAACTGCACAGAAGTGAATAAGTATATACAGTCCGCCAAACTGAATGGCGTGGCGATAAACACCCCCTGGTTTACACATGATCAGTTGATGAGTGGCGGTAAGCTGGAGCTGGAAATGGGCAGCAAGCCAAATAAGGACTGGGGTATTGAATAAGGATTATTAGAGTTTGATAAATGCAGAAAAGAACCTGTGCTTAGGCGCAGGTTTTTTTCGTTAATGTAAAAATTGATGCAGTGAATGCTATTACCGAATTGCTGGCTTTTAAAGGAGATGAAAGGCTATTTGCTTTACCGTTAATAGATTATTACCTATACTCCTGCTGACTATTTTTTATTTTTTTTATTATTATTGCGGAAACAATCCAAACTATTACTTGTCGTTATTCACTGCGCATAAAGAGGAGTGGCTGCTCCGGGAATTAACACTACAGAACAATGATGCATTTGCCGAATTGGTGAAGCTTTATTTTCCTGTGGTGTGTCACTATGCCAGTGGTTTGTTATCCCATCCTGCGCAGGTACATGATATTGCACAGGAATCATTTATTGCGCTGTGGCGCCATCAGGACCGTTTTGACACTATGCCGGCCTTGCGTAAATTCCTTTTTCTTACTACCCGCAATGCCTGCCTCAATGCTAATCGCAGCAGGGAGCGGGAACTCGTGCGCAATCATACGGTATTGGCAGACCCGGTGGATAATGACGGACAACGACAGTTAGCTGAAGCCGAAACCCAGGCACTGATTTACCAGGAAGTAGCCCTGATGCCTGCACGTATGAAGGAAATATTTTATCTCAGTGTAGAAGAAGGATTGAGCTTACAGGAAATTGCGGATAAACTCAAGCTGCAATTACAGACTGTGAAAAACCAGAAATACAAAGCCTTTGAGCTGTTGCGTAAGAAATTCGGACATGATCCAAAAATGCTGCAGCTCCTGCTGAGGTTATTACTTCCTTTTTAATTTCCCTGTTTAAATTTTTTTTTAGATGCCGATGGTACTTTTTCCAGACGGCGGTGTTTCTATTGGGGATAGTGACCCGGAAAGCGCGTATTTATGAGCTATAAAGAAGAGCAGGCAATGCAACTGGCAATGGTGGCCGCCAAAATAAGAGAAGGCCTGCCAACAACGCCGGAGGAACAGGAATTATGGAATCAGTGGGTGAGCGAGTCAGCTCTAAACCAGCACACGGCGCAGCAGCTGACAGATCGTAAATGGCTGGTGGCCCGTATGCGGGAGTTTGACCAACAGGATACCGCCGCCGCCACCCGGGCAATTTTTTCCGCCCTGGGAATACCGGAAAATCAACCGCGTACAGTGCTTTACTATGTATGGCGTGTGGCCGCTGCTGTTATACTTATGCTGTGTGCCACAGCTGTAATGAAATACTATACAACTTCTCCGGTTACACCGGTTATTGCAAAAATGCCTGCGGGTAGTAACCGTGCCATACTCACGCTGGCAGATGGTGGTGTGGTAGCCCTGGATGCCGCCCATAATGGGGTGGTTAGCCGCCAGGGAGGAGCCGTGGTTACCAAAACCGGCAGTGCACTGGATTATAGCAATACTGCCACTGAAAAAGCTGTGATGCATACGCTCTCAACACCGCCGGGCAGCCAGTTTGAGCTGCGGCTACCCGATGGTAGCAAGGTATGGCTGAACTCTGCTTCTTCACTCATATTTCCTACGGCATTCACCGGTAGTGAGCGTGTAGTAAAGCTGCGCGGGGAAGCCTATTTCGAAATTACCCAGGATGTGAAACGCCCATTTAAAGTTAATGCCAGCGAGGTAACGGTGGAAGTACTGGGTACCAGCTTTAACGTAAACGCTTATACGGATGAAGCACAGGTGCTTACCACACTGGCAACAGGAAAGGTGAGGGTAGCTGCCGGAAAAGCAAGCGTGCTGCTGACCCCGGGGGAACAGGCGGTAACCACCCAGGCAACAGGTAGCACCACCAGCCGTATGGCGGATATACGAAAAGTTACCGCCTGGAAAAACGGCATGTTTGAATTTAATGATGCCGACCTGCCAGCCATTTTGCGGGAAATTGCCCGGTGGTATAATGTGCAGATTGTTTATCAAACTACGGCAGTACCATACCATTACGGTGGTGGCATCGGCAGGAACCAGCAACTGCAGGATGTTTTAGACATGCTGGAAGCAAGCGGACCAAACAAATTCCGTGTACAAGGCAATACCGTATATGTTTTATCAACCAGTCAACCATAATTAATATCCACCTAGTAAATGAATCAGACCAACAACCAACTATTGAAAATTGGTGTGGTCATCCTGTTGACATGCTGCTTGCAGCTTGGAGCAGCAGGAGCCACAGCACAACGCATTTCCCTGTCGCTGAAGGAAAAGCCATTACAGGAAGTATTTACAGAGATCCTCAGACAAACGGGTATCAGCATTATTTACAATGAGGCAGCGCTCAAACACCTGAAACCTGTGAGCATACAGGTAAAAGAGGCAACACCGGAAGAGGTGTTAAACAAATGTATGGATGGCCAACCATTGTCCTACCAGCTAAATGGTAATCGGGTGATCATCCGTTCTAAAGCGGCGCCCGCCAACAGCCAACAGGAGCAGGAGTGGACTATCACAGGAAAAGTGCAGGACAGCACCGGTATGCCTATTCCAGGAGTGAGCCTGAGGGTGCGGGGAAAAAATAGCCAGACCGTATCTGCTGCGGATGGTACTTTTCGGATAAAGGGAGTGGATGCCGGCAATGAAGTAGAGGTAAGCAGCATCGGTTATCTGCCACAGGTGCTGGTGATCCGGTCCCAGGCTCCGCTGGTTGTGCGTTTAACATCTTCCGTAACAAATTTATCTACCGCCAATGTGGTATCTACCGGTTACCAGGTAATCTCCAAAGAACGCACTACAGGTAGCTTTTCGAAACCTGATGATGCGATTTTCAAAAACCGCTCCGGCAGCATGAATATTGTACAGCGCATAGAAGGCCTGGTGCCCGGGCTTACCATCAACAACGCTCCAAGTCCTGTTAAAGGTAATAATATCCTGATACGTGGGCTTGCCTCCATATCGGACAATACCAGCCATGGGCCTTTGTTGGTAGTGGATGGAATTCCTATGGATGATATCAATGCCATCAATCCACAGGATGTGGAGGATATTACTGTTTTGAAAGATGCCACAGCAGCCTCTATCTGGGGTGCCCGGGCTTCCAACGGGGTAATTGTGATTACCACCAAAAAGGGAAAGGAGTCGAGTCGCCTGTCCATGGAATACGATGGCTTTGTAAACCTCCAGGGAAGGCCGGACCTGAAGAACATGCCGGTGCTCAGCAGCCGTCAGTTTATTGACGAAGCCACCGCCATTTTTTCGCCGGACTTAGCCAACAACAAATGGAGTAATGTGGTGAACCCAACCAATTTAACCGGTGTGCCGCCACATGAAATGATTTTATATAACCAGTACCGCGGTCTCATTACCGCCGCACAGGCTAAAAGCCAGTTAGATAGTCTTGCCGGCATCAACAACCTGGATCAGATCAGCGACCTCTGGTACCGCTCTGCCGCGCTTACTAACCACACCCTCTCCGTACGTGGAGGTACCAGCAATTACGGCTTCTACGGATCAATGGCCTATACAGGCGTGCGCTCCAGTCGCCCGACTGAAAAAAATAATACCTTTAAACTGAATCTGCGCCAGGACCTGCAGTTCAACAAACATATCAAAGCCTACCTGATTACAGACCTTACCAATACCCAAACTTTTTCACCACCCAATATAATTGTCAATGGGATGATGCTGCCCTACCAACTGTTTCAGGATGCCAATGGTAAGCACCTGAGCACTGCATCCTTTATCCGGCTGCAGGATTCTACGCGCGGGTCGCTGGAAAAACAGAGTGGGGTAAGCCTGGACTATATTCCGCTGGATGAAATGAATTATGGTCAAACTAACAGTAATGCTATGCTGGCGCGGGTTACAGGCGGACTAACGGCACAACTGCTAAAGGGGCTGCGTTACGAAGGCGTGTATGGCTATCTGAAAGGCAGTAACAGGACAACTGTTTTCGACAGCGAACAAAGTTACCGTGTACGCGAGGAGCTGGTGCAATTTACTGTAGCTGTTCCCGGTGGTAAGCCGGTGTATTACCTGCCATCCTCCGGTGGCCGGTATACAGTGGCAAATACATTGCAAACTAACTGGACGGTGCGTAACCAGTTGATTTACGACCAGGCATGGCGGCAGCGTACCCATCAACTGACCCTGCTGGCAGGCCAGGAGGCTACTGAGCAATTAACCAATTACAACACCAACCAGGCAAGGGGATACGATCCATTACTGCAAACAGCCGGTGTGGTGGATTATAAATCACTCGCTAATCCGGGCATTAACAACCCGGTATTGCCCAATAGCCTTAACCGTAGTGTCCTGAATAGCGACAGTGTTTTTGCGCAAGCTGAAATAAAAGCCCGCTCTACTTCCTATTATGCCAATGCCGCCTATACCTGGAAACTTAAATATGCCTTGAATGCGAGCTGGCGAATAGATGAAAGCAATTTATTTGGTCGTGATAAATCTGCCCAAAACCGTCCTGTATGGAGCGTTGGCGGTAAGTGGACGGCCAGTAGTGAAAGCTTCCTGGCACATACACCCTGGTTGCAATTCCTGGCGCTGCGTGTAACCTACGGCATTACAGGCAACAGCCCCAATCCGGGTACGGCGGCTAGTTTCGACATTCTTGCGCCACGTACCAATGGCTACTTTTATAATAACCAGGGATTATACATTGCTTCGCCTGCCAATAACCGGCTCACCTGGGAAAGCACCGCTACTACAAATATAGGAGTGGACTTCTCCATCTTAAACGATCGCCTGAAAGGTGCGGTGGATGTATATCAACGAGCCACCACCAACCTGATCGGCAATATGAGCCTGAATCCATTCACCGGTTATGGCTCCGTGATTGGTAACCTTGGGGATATCGTAAATAAAGGAGTGGAGATCAGTGTGCAATCGATGAATGTGCATGCGAAGGATTTTAGCTGGTCTACCGTATTTACACTGGGTTATAACCGTAACCGTATCACTAAGCTGAATATGGCAACGCCTATTACTACCGGGCGCCAACTGCTGCTGTCCCGCTTTGTGGAAGGTTATCCGGCAGTGCCGGTGTTTGGCTACGATTATGCCGGATTAAATGCGCAAGGGAATCCGCAGATAAATGCAGGAGGCAAAATTACGGCCGATCGTAACGTGGCTAAGCCGGCAGACATCCTGCTGATGGGTACTGCACAGTCGCCATGGTCCGGTGGTTTTAGCAACACCTTTACTTACCGCAGTTTCAGTTTGTCCGCCAACATTATTTATAACCTCGGTGCAGTTATGCGCAGAGATGTGAATAGTAATTACAGTGGTGGTCGCCTGATACAAAGCAGCAGCAGTCCGTTTTCAAGCGGAAATCCGAATGCTGAATTCGCAAACCGCTGGAGAAAGCCCGGCGATGAAGCGTTGACGGATATTCCCAAGTACATCCCTAACGCATCTATCAGCAATGCAGAACGGGACGTGGAATATTATACGGCTGCCAATACCAACATTGTGAGTGCATCCTATATGAAGTTCCGCGATATTTCACTGTTCTATTCACTGCCGGCGCAGCTGGTGCAGCGTCTCAAATCACAGGCGATCACCTTCCGTTTCCAGGTATCCAATGTGATGTTGTGGAAGGCCAACCAATATGATATAGATCCTGAGTTTATGAATGCCCTGGGAGGCACAGTAGCTGGTGGTATCCGCGCGATACCGGTAAACCAGGGGACTTTTACATTTGGTGCGCATGTATCATTCTAACTTTTAAACCAATTAATCATGACGAATAGAATCTGGTTAGCGGGATTGCTGAGTATAACGATGCTGGTCGCGTGCAATAAAGATTTCCTGGAGGTGGAGCCTAAGGGTAAGCTCATTGCTAAAGAAACAGACGATTACAACCTGTTATTGAATAATATTGATTTGCTCAATGTAACAGCTGATACACAGGTGCCAATGGGAGATGAGGTGGTGGCGGTAGAGCCGTGGCTCAGCGGCGCTACCTTAAGGGTACAGCGCTTGTTTAAATGGGCAGATGATGTCTACGAGCCTAATGAAAACAATCCGGAAGTAATTGATTTCATGAAACAGGTGTATGTATATAACAAAGTGATCAATGAGGTAATGAATAGTGTAAATGGTACGGAACAGCAAAAGCGCAGCCTGAAGGCGGAAGCACTGGCGGGTCGCGCCTGGTGCTATTTTATGATGGTTAATTACTTTGGAAAACCCTATGATCCGGCTACGGCGGCCAGCGACCTGGGATGTCCCATCAGTACGCAGTCGGACGTAACACAGCAAAAGTTTACCCGTGCCACCGTCCAGGAAGTATACGACTTGCTGCAGCGCGATTTGCTGACGGCCATACCTGACCTGCCGGAAAAGGTGTATTGGCGCATGCGTATGTCTAAAACTGCCGGGGAGGCCCTGTTGGGTAAGGTATACTTAACGATGGGCCGCTTTCCGCAAGCACTGGAACAACTTAATAATGCTTTTACGGATTTACAGGGAGCCAGCATACCGGTACGCCTATACGATTACAATAAGGAATTGGCTTCCGGAGGGGTATTTCTGCCCATAAGTGCTTTAGGGCCGGCATCACCGGCGCCCGATGCATTTGTGGAATCTATCTTTGTAAAAAATGTTGTCAACTACTGGGCATTTACTAACAGTGAACTGGTATTGTCGCAGGAGGCCCGTGCGCTTTTTCAAACGGAGGATCTGCGCCTTAAACTATTTACAGGTGCTGCTTTCGGTGGTGGCACCTACAACACCGCAGGTGTGCTGCGCAGAATGGGCATGCCTGGTATAGCAGTCAATTTAGGCATTACATTACCGGATATGTTATTGATGAGGGCAGAATGTAAAGCCCGCACCAGCGACCCCGATGGCGCCCGCGCCGATCTGGAAACCTTACGTGCCCGCCGCATACCTGTATCGGTATCAGCCGTTCCTGCGGGGATGACACAAGAGCAGCTGACAGATTATGTGATCAACGGTGAAAGAGTGCGTGAATTTGCACTAACGGGTAACCGCTGGTTTGATATGCGCCGTATGTCTGTTGATCCATTGTTCAGGCACAAAACATATGTTCACCGGATATATGCGCCAACAGGGGCTTCACAGGAAGTAACCCTCCGGCCGGAACGGTTCACCCTTCGCTATAGTCGACTCACCATGGACCTGAATCCTGGTATGACCAATAACCCATAAACAATACGTATACATGAACAACAAGTCTAAAATCCTGTTGAACGCTGCCTTTCTGCTTACCGGCACTGTAACGATGGCGCAGCAGCAATCCTTTACTATCAAAGGTAATTTCCCAGGTTTGAAAGAGGAACGGAAGGCATTCCTCGAATATTTTGATGGAGAAAATAAAGTTCACCATTCATCGCTGATCCGCAACGGTAAATTTGAATTCAAAGGAGCGGTAGAACACCCGGTAAAAGCGACTATCGAAATAAAAGTATTAAATCCTGGTCCATTTGATTTTAAAAAATACCTGACCCGGGATGAAAAGGAATTCTTCATAGATGGAGGCGCCATTATACGCATCAAAGGCAAGGACTCTATTAAGACTGCCGCTATTACCGGTGGTAAAACACAGACTGAATTATTAGAACTTGGGCGTCTGGAAGCAAACGTAGTGGCACAAATGGAGCCATTAATACGGGAGCGCCTTAAAAGATTTGAAACGAAGGATACTACCGGTAATGCAGCCTCAGATGCGATGCTTGGCCCACTGGGAAATCAACGCAGAAAGATCACTGATGATTTTGTAAGGAGTCATCCGAAATCATGGCTTAGCTGGGATGTGGTAAAAAATCGCTCCTCCATTATTGATGTGAAGTCGTTCGAGCCCATGTTTTTATTACTGGATACCAGCATCCGAAGCACCAGGGAAGCAAAGAAAATTGCTGATAAGCTGGCACTGGCCAAAAGAATATCCGTTGGTGAAATGGCACCTGACTTTGCGCAGACCGATACCAGCGGCAACATGGTGCGCCTATCGGACTTTAAAGGTAAATACGTATTCCTTGATTTCTGGGCCAGCTGGTGCGGCCCCTGCAGGGCCGAGAATCCGAATGTGGTAAAGGCCTGGAATGCCTATAAAAACAGGGATTTCATCATCATCAGTGTATCACTGGATGATAAGAAATCCAACTGGGTTAAAGCCATTGAAAAGGATGGGATGCCCTGGGTACACGTGAGTAACCTGCAGGGTTGGAATAACCCGGTATCCAAAGCCTATGGCGTAACGGCAGTGCCACAAAATCTGTTGATCAGCCCTGAGGGCAAAATTATTGCCCGTAATTTAAGAGGCGAGCATTTATCCGGAGAGCTGGAGAAATTCCTTCCGCCAGTAAAATAGTGAAAGCAGCTTAAGGGATCACAGGGGGCAGGCAATTACCTGCTCCCTGTGCTGTTTTTTAGGTAGATGTAAATGTTAACCCGCATAATTGTTACAGGAAACATTACTCCCGCACCTGGCGTTTGCAATCGCCCCAAACGTTCGTTAATTCCCCTAATAAGACTTTCTATTATACAATTCCGACCCGCAGTTTGCATAAGTAATTCCTTCTGTTTACTTTGGCTGTTATTAGAAGTGAACAATGAAGTAATTAAATTCCATGTGTACTATGTTAAAATACTTGTTGTTGTTAGCATTGCCAGTTTCTGCTGTGGCGCAAAATAACCAGGGTTTGCAACTCTGGTATAAAACACCTGCTGCTCATTTCGAAGAAGCCCTGCCTATAGGTAATGGCCGTATGGGAGCCATGGTGTATGGTGGTGTTGCCTCCGAGCGCTTATCACTCAATGAAGAAACGTTGTGGTCCGGCGGCCCGGTGGATGCACATATGAATCCCAACGCCAAAAATTACCTGCAACCGGTGAGGGAGGCTTTGTTTCAGGAGAATTACCGTAAGGCGGATTCGCTGATGAAGTTCATGCAGGGAAAGTATTCGGAATCGTATATGCCTTTGGGTAACCTGCTCATGGATTTCAAACATGGCAGTAATGTTACCAATTACAAACGTAGCCTGGATATACAGCGTGCAGTCAGCACCGTTAGTTATGAAATCAACGGCACCCAATACAAACGGGAATATTTTGTTTCCTATCCTGACCAGGTGATGGTGATCAGACTCACCGCCACCGGAAAAGATAAGCTGGAATTGGATTGCAGGTTTAACAGCCTGCTGATTCATCATGCTGCCGCAGGTAATAACGCGCTTACCATGAAAGGTTTTAGCCCGGTGCATGTGGAGCCTAACTACCGCAAGTCATCCAATCCTATTATCCAGGATACGGCCAATGCGATGCGTTTTGTAGCAAAAATGCAGGTGCTGAAATCAGATGGAAAACAGGAGTGGAAGGATAGTACATTACATATCAGCAATGCGAAGGAAGTGGTGTTACTGGTGTCAATGGCTACCAGTTACAATGGTATTGATAAAAAACCTGGCACGCAGGGAAAGAATGAAATGCAGCATGCTGGTGCGTATTTAACGAAAGCCCTGGGTAGCAAGTATGAAGGGTTGTATAACCGCCACCAAACTGATTTCAGGAAATATTTTGATCGTGTTGCCATTCATCTGGGAGATAGTAACCTTGGCCATCTGACTACGGCCGAGCGACTGCAACGTTTTTCCCAGGGCCATACGGACAATGGATTGATTGCTTTGTATTATCAATATAGCCGTTACCTGATGATCAGCTCATCCAGGCCGGGAGGCATTGCTGCTAATCTCCAGGGCATCTGGAACGAGGAGCTGCGGGCGCCATGGAGCAGCAATTTCACTACCAATATCAATGCAGAAATGAACTATTGGGGTGTGGAAACCGGTAACTTATCCGAGTTCCACGAACCGCTGCTGAGTTTAACCGAACGCCTGCAACGTAGTGGCGCGGTAACCGCCAAAGATTATTATAACTGTAATGGTTGGGTGTGTAATCACAACACCGACATATGGGCAATGACTAACCCAGTGGGTGCATTTGGCGAAGGATCTGCCAACTGGGCCAGCTGGCCAATGGGTGGGGTGTGGTTAAGTTCACACCTGGCAGAGCATTACGCGTTTACCGGCGATAAAAAATTTCTGGCAAACAAAGCGCTGCCAATTATGGAGGGTGCTGTGCAGTTCTGCCTCGACTTCCTGGTAGACGATAAAAAGGGCCATCTGGTAACAGCGCCGGCTACGTCTCCGGAAAATGTGTACATCATACCCTCCACCGGCTACAAAGGTATGGTGGCCTACGGCACTACTGCCGATCTGGCAATGATACGGCAGTTATTTAGTGATTACCTGGAGCTCGCTGGCACACTGAAGTTACAGGGACCTTTGCCGCAACAGGTGAAAACTGCTTTAAATAAATTATACCCTTACCAGGTAGGTAAAAAAGGTAATCTGCAGGAGTGGTATTATGATTGGGAAGATGAAGATCCTCGTCATCGTCATTTGTCGCATTTGTTTGCAGCTTATCCGGGGAACAGCATTACCACTACGGGCACGCCTGCACTGGCAGACGCGGTACGGAAGTCGCTGGAAATACGTGCCAACGATGGTACCGGCTGGGCTATTACCTGGCGTATTAATTTGTGGGCGCGACTCCAAAACGGTGATAAGGCCTACGATGCACTGAAGAAACTCTTGCGTTTCATCGGCAATGAATCCGGTATCAGAATGAGTGGTGGTGGTACTTATACCAACCTGTTCTGCGCGCATCCGCCGTTTCAGATAGATGGTAACTTTGGTGGTGGCGCCGGTATTGCCGAAATGCTGCTCCAGAGCCACCAGGGATTTGTGGAACTGCTGCCTGCACTGCCAAAGGAATGGGCTAGTGGGGATGTGAAAGGACTGCGTGCCAGAGGGGGCTTTGAGGTTAGCATGCGTTGGGAGGATGGTCAGCTGAAAGCGGCGGAAGTGCTTTCGCATAATGGCGGTAAGCTGATGGTGAAGAATGCCGGCAGACAAAAAGAAATAGAGACGCAGGCAGGCAAAAAGTATACAATCGCATTTTAAGCTATCAACCCGTTTTCGTTTATCCGGGAGCGTAATTAACCATCGGATATACATCCGATAGCCGCATTAATCGCCGGGTTAATGCGGCTATCTTGTATTATTGTAGCCAGCTAAGTATTATCTTTGTAGGGAGAAATAAATCCAGCGCAGCAAAAAAGCCGTGTCCTATGGATGCGCTGGGATCAAAATAACTACTATCACGACCTGGAAACAATGGAATTAACCTTATCTAACCGTAACTTCTGCCTCTTTTTGCTGACCCAGTTCCCTTTTGCCTCTAGCGATGACCTGGAAATTATGCTGTCCGATTACCTCTTTGATCATTTTGAAATGCCTTCCGGTGAGTGGCTGAGTGGCCTTACCGGTACTGAAGAGGAGGACCCCTGGAGCGGCTATACCTTCGCGCATCCGCTCAATGAACAGGTAACCCTGTACGCAGAATTTCGCCCGCATGAAACTGTATATTACTTTAACGATACTTACCTGGGCAATACCGGCGGACACTTTCATCTATCCCTCTTCAGCTGGGAGGAACTGAAAGCGCTCACGGCAAAAGCGACCCGGAACGAGTCGCTGTTGTTTTTGCTGTTGCTGCCACTCACCGTGGGCAATGTGGCGGAGCAAGCAGAAATCGAAGCCCTGATATCCCAACATCTCCATAACACCAGCCTGGCATTAAATGCAGAACAGCTGGAACTGATCACCCAATTCCTCAGCCGGCACCTGATTTTCGAAGACCATGAGCAAAATATATTCGAGATCCTGCGCAATGTAGGCCCGGTAATTAACCGCAATCACTCTGAAAGAAGCAGAAAGAAAGAGGATGAAGCGTTGTTGATAGTAAATAAGGCGATTGAATCGGCGCTGAGCTAAATCATTAGGCAGGGAGAAAACCTTGCCCCGAAAATCAGGGAAGTAATTGCAAAATACCCGCCGGTGAAATATGTGATCACCCAAACGGCACGCAACGATGATGGTACGGACCCGTTTCCGCCCAACAGAACGGAGATTCTGGTAGGTCTGAAGGATTATAAACTGTGGAGTGATACCATCCCTAAGAAAGAGCTGGTAAGGCGTATACAGGCGGACCTGGAACGTAATATTCCCGGTGCGAGCTTCAATGCAGGACAGCCGATTATTGACCAGGTGATGGAGATAGTGACGGGTAGTGCAGCTGACCTGGCGATTTCTATTGTGGGGGACGACCTGGAAATGATGCGGCGTAAGGCAGACAGTATAGCCGTGATCGTGAAAGGAACAGCAGGTGCGGCTTCCGTAAATATTGAGCAGGAGGGCACGCAGGCGCAGCTGGCCATTAATATCAACAGGGAAAATGCCGCTCGTTTTGGCATTAACGTTAGTGATATACAGAATATGATTGAAGCCGCGATTGGAGGCCGTGCCGTAGGAACCATCTACCATGGAACCAAGCGGTATGACATGGTAGTCCGATATCTCCCTGAAAACAGAAATTCAATAGATGTGATAAAGACCCTCCAGGTGCCCAGCGCCACAGGTGGACTCATCCCCTTGGAGCAGCTGGCGGATATCCGCTTTGTGGATGGCCAAACGAATATTTACCGCATCGATGGCAAGCGCATGGTAACGGTACGCACCAACGTGCATAACCGCGACCAGGGCTCCTTTGTGAAAGAATTGCAGGAAAAGATTGGCCGGGAAATTCATGTGCCTAAAGGCTATAGCATCATTTACGGCGGCCAGTATGAAAACCTGGAACGCGCCGGAAAGCAGCTGCTGATCACTATTCCGCTCACTATCGTGATTGTGTTTGTATTCCTGTTTATGCTGTTTAAAAATATGCGGCACACCTTTGTGACCATGAGTTGTATGCTGATGGCGATGGCGGGTGGCATTGTGGCGCTGTTTATCCGGGGATATCACTTCAATGTATCTGCCGGAGTAGGTTTTGTATCCATCTTCGGTATATCAGTGATGGCAGGCGTTTTGCTGGTATCTGCCCTAAACCGGGAGTTGTATAAATCTCCCCTCACCGTACGGGCCTCCGTGCAAAAAGTGGCGGTGGATCAGCTCAAAGCTATTATGATGATGCTCATTGTAGCCATCATCGGATTAATGCCGGCCGCGCTCAGCACCGGTATAGGATCGGATGTACAAAGGCCGCTGGCAACCGTGATCATCGGGGGACTAACCGCTACGCTGCTCTTTGTGCCTGTGGTTATTCCATCTCTCTACTACTGGCTGGAAAGAAAAGGCCATAAACCCGCCGGGGAAGCGTGATTCGGTGGCAGACAGGTACTTGTTTACAAGTATCTGTCTGCTTCATTGATTGCAAGATCATTTATGCTCGCATATCTTTTCTGCATTAAACCATTTTCATCGAACTCCCAGTTTTCGTTGCCATATGCCCGGAACCATTGTCCCTCCTTATTCCTGTACTCATACTCAAACCGAACAGCAATGCGGTTGCCGGCATGTGCCCAGTATTCCTTCTTAAGTTTATAATCCAGCTCCTTTTCCCACTTTTGGCGGAGGAATTTTATAATGGCTTCGCGGCCGTTGACAAACTGATGTCTGTTTCTCCACACACTATCTGGTGTGTAAGCCAGTGATATCCTTTCCGGGTCCTGACTGTTCCAGGCATCCTCGGCCAGCTGGATCTTCTGTTTTGCCGTTTCCAGTGTAAATGGCGGCAATGGGTGACGTTGTTCCATGTTGTCAGATTAATTTAGTGATGATTTCTTTGGATTTTTTGATCAGCTCATTGGATTTAAAGAGCTGACTTTCTATGATGGAGCTTTCGAACAGGAGGTATACCTGCGCTGATAGCAGTTCATCCTCCAGCTCTTTTTCAAAAAGATTTCGCAGGTCTTTTTTGTGCGACTGTATCACCGCCAGTATGGCCGCCTGATCGCCGGATATTTCCGAAAGTATATTCAGGAAGCTACATCCTCTGAAGTTCTCCTTTTTGTTCATGTGTATTAGGAAGTCAAAAGCCGCCAGTATTTTTTGCTGGGTGTTTTTGCCTTTGTCCATATGTTCCAGCAGGCCGGCGAACCAGTAGTCGTGCCGCGCTTCCAGGAAAGCTACGCACAGCTCATCTTTGGATTTGAAATGCTGGTAAAAGCTCGCTTTTGCCACATTTGCCTCACTGATGATCTGGTTGATGCCGGTGCTGTTGTATCCCTGCTGGTGAAACAGCACGGTGGCCGTGTCCATGATTCTTTGTCTGGGAGTATTCATGATGTAAAGGTATGGAAATTTTTATTGAACAGACAAGTCTGTCTATATATTTTTTTACAGGGAGATGAAATAGTTTGTTTTTTAGTAATTTTACTTCCGTTTAATACTCCCGCTTAGTCTTTTGCGACAAAAGGCAGTTACTTAAAAACAAGAATGAATGAAGTCTGTCAGCGTTCCGTCCGAGCTGGTTGCAGCGCCGTTTAATCATCGAAGCCTGCAACTGAACGGCTTTTCTGCCATTGAAAGTTGCACCCATGCCGATTGTACCACCGGCAGTATGTTCCTCGAAGAGCACATGCTGTTATATGTGGCCAAAGGCCAGAACATTGTAACCTACGGCAAGCAAACTTTTCCCGTGCGGGAAAATGAGATGCTGCTGGTAAAGAAAGCATCCCTTATCCAGTATAATAAAACCGGCATACCGGCCTCTGGTTACGTATATGAAAGCATCTTATTTTTCCTGAAAGATGAGTTTATACAGGATTTTGTGCGCATGGCGGATATTACTGCCCATAAAACTGGGTGCTCACCACTTCCTGCTTACTTCCGACAAAGCACAGTTTGAAGCAGCGCAAAATACTTTTGATTTCATCCTTGACACAGTGAGTGCGCCACATGATATTGCTGCGTATATGTCGCTGTTAAAAACCGATGGTACGCATATTTGCGTAGGAGCTCCGCCAGAGCCATCCCAGATCCCCGCTTTTGCACTGATTGTTGGTCGTAAGAGTGTGGCTGGTTCCATGATTGGCGGTTTACCTGAAACCCAGGAGATGCTGGATTTCTGCGCTGCCAATAACATTGTTTCCGATGTAGAAGTGATTGATATCAAAGATATCGCTACAGCTTACGAGCGTATGCTGAAAGGAGATGTGCGGTATCGCTTTGTGATTGACATGGCTACGTTGTAGCTTTTTTGTGATATAAGCGTAAAACCAGCAGTGCCTTGGCATTGCTGGTTTTTACGTTTATGAGGATGTGAATGATGATGTTGCCATTTGCCTGAACGTCATTTTCTCCATTAATAAAGGCAGCAGTTGCATGCTACTTGTACGCTTCCATCCCTTCTCCAATCGCATAAAACTGTCCGCCGGAGATATAGTGAATACTCCGCAGCTCAGGATCAGCAGTATCAAACAGCCAGTGGCCATTATTGAATACGCGGGTATCTGCCCAGGCGCCAACTACTTCTCCAATAAAAAGATCATAGGCTTCCTGATTATGTGGCTCCGGGATTACCTTACAGGCCAGCCAGGCAATACAGTCTTCTACAAATGGTACGTCTATGCCGGGCATCTCAAAAAGTTCCACACCAGCGATGTTTAGTTTATCGGGAATGTCGTTCATGCTGATGTTGCCCAGGGTGCGGGTGGTGTTTAACAGTGCTACGGTGGGTACCTGCATCACAAATAATCCACTTTTTTCTACCAGCTCCCGTGTTTTAGTATGGCTGTCAATCACCACGGTTACTTTAGCCGGCACATAATCCAGGCCACAGGCCCAGGAAGCGGCCATCACATTTTCCGTCTCGCCATAGCGGGAGGAAATGAGGGTGGTAGGGCCGTGGTTAATGAGGCGGTAAGCCTTTTCGAGGGGTACGGATGCAATGTGGGTTGTTGCCATTTTTCGGAATGATTTTCTGATTAATTGAATACAAGGTAATAGGAGGAATGTTGCAAATATCAAAATTCATTTTTTGTCCGAAAAATCCTGCATTATCTTTATACCATGTACGAGCAAATTGATCAATTCGTAGACAAGTGTATCCAGCTCACAGCAGAGGAGCGGGAATACTTTCATTCGTTGCTGAAGTTCAGGCGGGTACGCAAGCGTACCTATCTGTTGCAGGAGGGAGAGGTATGTGATTTCGAAGCCTTTATAGTAAAGGGTTTGGTGAGAACTTATTTTCTTAGTGAAGATGGTACCGAAACAATTTTATCATTTGCAGTAGAAAACTGGTGGGTGAGTGATTTATATAGTTTTACGGAGCAGAAACCTACCAACATGTTTATTGAAACCCTGGAGGACAGTGAGTTGCTGCTGATAGATTACAAGAGCAAGCAGCGGTTATTTGAGCAGGTACCCCAGTTTGATACCATGTTCCGTTTGCTGGTGCAGCGGTCGCTGTTTGCGTTGCAGCGTCGGTTTCACAGTCTCGTTTCTCAAACGGCGGAGCAACGTTATGTGGCGTTTACAGAAAAATATCCCGAGATTGTACAGCGCGTACCTCAAAATCAGATTGCCCGTTACCTGGGTGTGTCACCGGAATTTTTGAGTAAGGTGAGGGGAGCGATGCATAAAAAAAAGTAAGCCGGTGAAGGCTTACTTGAATACCAGTCTGTTTGCTTCTCTTATTTCGTCTACCGTTATTGTATGGCCCATCTGAGGATATATCGTTGCGGTTACTTCAGCCCCCATTTTTTTGAGTATTTCGGCCGACTCATGTACCCTTGCTACAGGTACGTGGAAGTCGGGGTCACTGCTGCCGATATACACCGGCGTATGATTAAAGTTTCCTTTATAATTTTCCGGGTAGATGTGATCGCCGATGAGGCCACCTGTAAAGGCCACTATGCCACCGTACTTATCTGCGTTCCGGGTGGTAAATTCCAGCGTAAGGCAGGCCCCTTGTGAGAATCCCAGGAAGTAAATGTTTTCTTTGGCGATGCCGGCAGCTACGGTGTCGTTTACCACTTCGTTCAGGAGGTTTAATGCGCTGCTGAGCCATGGCTCATTCTGGGCCGGTGGCGCCAGAAATGACTGCGGGTACCAGGTATTGCCGGTAGCCTGCGGGGCAATCAGCGTATAGTCTTTCACGTTAAGGTGTGGCGCCAGGGTAATGATATCGCTGGCGGAGGCACCGCGGCCATGGATCATGATGAGCGCTTTTTTGGCTTCGGTGATGGGTGTGCCGGCGGTGATTATATTTTTCTGATGTGTCATTGTTGCTCTAGTTTAGTTTGTTGATAGCATAGGCATTTGTTGGTTTTGGGATGACACCTTCGGTGTCATTCTGGAGGGCCCCGCTGCGCGGGGCCTTAACCTTCATGTTATCCGTGTAGCCCGCGTTACTTGCGGCCTCCCGCTTATTGCGGTTGTTGTTTCTGGTGTCATCCCGCAGGACCGCGCAACGCGCGGTCCTGCAACCTGAATAACTATTTTAATACCGGCAACACACCTTCAATTTCTTTTCTGTGTTGCTCGTATTGTTTTGGGAGTCGCAGGCCCTGACCCAGTTCGCTCAGTGGCTCATCCACGGTGAATCCGGGATTATCGGTAGCGATTTCGAAGAGCACGCCTCCTGGTTCTCTGAAGTAGAGGGAGTAGAAGTAGTCTCTGTCGATTTTCGGTGTGATATGATGACCGGCGGCGACAATTTTTTCACGCAGGGCCATTTGTATCTCATCGTTTGCTACGCGGAATGCCACGTGGTGGTTGGTACCGGCGGCGTTGTTACCACGGTCGCCTTCCGGTGTTGCCAGCAGGTCAATGATGTTGGCGCTTTCCACGGTGTTGGTACCGAAGCGGTAGCGGTTACCTTCCTGTGCCAGCAGCGTGTAGCCGAAGAGGTCAGTGAGCACTTTAGCGGTGGCGTCAATGTTTTTGAGCGTCAGCGTGGTACTGTGGAAACCCTTGGTGGCGGCGTCTTTTTTGATGTCGGCCGTTTCCCATGGGAGGCGGCTATCGATGGCGGGTGTTTCTACGAAGCTGAGTTGCAGACCATCCGGATCGGTAAAGCGAAGTACTTTATCACCAAGGCGTTCGATGGTTTCTTCGAAAGGCACGTTGAATTGTTTGAAGCGTTCTTTCCAAAATTCCAGGCTGCCTGTAGGAACGGTGTAACTGATTTCGGTAGCCATGCCGGTACCGGATGTGCCTTTGCCAATGTTTTGCCATGGGAAGAAGGTGAGGATGGTGCCGGGTGTACCTTGTTCGTTACCGAAGTAAAAGTGGTAGGTGCCGGGATCATCGAAGTTGACGGTTTTTTTCACCAGTCGTTGTCCGAGTACTTTGGTATAGAAGTCGAGATTTTGCTGTGCGTCGCCTGCAATAGCAGTGATGTGGTGTAAGCCTAAAATATTGTTGTTCATAGTAATTATTTTAAAAAGTTAGATTTCAAATGCAATGCGTATTTCATTTTCCAGCAGTCCGCTGCCGCCGCCGTAGTGGCGGATGATGCGGGTGTTGGTTGCTATATTATTTACCTGTGCTTCATCCGCCTGGCTAACGCCGGCGCAGAGCAGGATGCCATCGTAGGCATTGTTTTGCAGCAGTTGCTGCGCCTGTGCCAGTGATTCGGCGATGGTGCCGTGCCAGCCGTTATGGCTGTTGATGAGTCGGTGTACCACCTGCATAATTTCAGGATGGTAGCCTATTGCCAGCAGGTTCAGTGATGATTTGTTTGTCATAATCTTACAATTGAATGTTCATGGGTACATCAATTACCAGGATGGTGGCGCTGCTGCTTTTCACCTGGCCTTTGAAAGCTGCTGTGTCGCTGATACCGAGTGCATCGCCGGAAGAGAGTACATGTCCGTCTATGTCAATACTTCCATCGATTACATATAAATAGGCGCCGTTGCCATTTTGTTGTATTGTATAGGTAAATTCTTTATCTCCGTTGAATTTTCCCATGCTCAGGTAAGCATCCTGCTGGATCATGGCGGCCTTTTGGGAAGCTACCGGCGCTACGAAGGTGCCGAACTGGTTGTCGAACCAGGCATCCTGGAGGGTGAGGCGGCTATAATGCGGCGCTACGTTCAGGGCAGCAGGGTAGATCCATATTTGCAGGAAGCGGGTGTCTTCCGCCGTTTCGTGGTTGTATTCGCTGTGGAATACGCCACTGCCGGTGCTCATGACCTGTATTTCGCCGGCGCGGATCACTTCTTCGTTGCCGAGGTTGTCTTTATGGATCAGGCTTCCCTGCAGTGGTATGGAGATGATTTCCATGTTGTCGTGCGGATGTTTACCAAATCCTTTGGTGGCTTTCACGACATCGTCGTTGAATACACGCAGTGCGCCAAAGTGAATCCGTTTAGGATTGTAGTAATCCGCGAAGCTGAAGGTTTTTTTGCTTTCCAGCCAGTCGTTGTATTCGTGGTGTCTGCTGTCTTCTTTATGTAGGATATACTTGCTCATGGTTTGTATCGTTGTTTGTGATGTAAAATTGCGAAGAAGTGGGGTAGTGGCAAATGAACTGGATTAAGAAGTGGACTTAATCTAGGTTAAGAATTTCTGTCCGATGGGATAGCAAGGTGCACCGTGAAGTTTGCGGAGTGTATTTATTTTGTACCAGGGATTCGATTGAGGAATCGTCAAATTGAGCTAAACCTATATTGTGATTGAATTTTCAGGGTTTATATTTTTATATTAAAAATAAATGTATATAATTTAATTTGAGTTAAATTGGTGTAATTATTCATTTTTGAAAGAAAAAATTAACATCTTCAAAAAAATAATACATACCTTTATGTCGGCATCAGCAAATATGATCGCCATCTTTTAACCCAAGGTAAGCGCTTCACATCATGGAGCATTACCATAAACATCGGACTCAGTACCGGTTACCAATGCCATCCGGCAACCCCGCCTTTATCCATTCCATAGTTAATTAAGATTGTGAATTTGTATCAACTATAATATAGTTTAACCAACATCTGATTGCTATGAAAAAAAAGGGATTTTTGATCGACATGGACGGCGTGATCTACAAAGGCTCCGAACCCATTCCGGGCGCAGTAGACTTTATCAACGGACTCAGAGAAAGGGAGCTGCCTTTTCTGTTTCTGACCAATAACAGCCAGCGTACCAGCAGAGATGTTTGCTACAAGCTAAACAAGATGGGCTTTAAGGTAAACGAAGAAGATATTTTTACCTGCGCCATGGCTACCGCCCGTTACCTCGCCTCCAAAAAAGAAAACGGTACCGCCTACGTAATAGGAGAAGGCGGACTACTCACCGAACTATACAATGCAGGATATTCTATTGTGGATGATCAGCCGGATTATGTAATCATCGGGGAAGGACGTACCATCATGCTCGAATCAGTGGATAAAGCACTGAACATGATCATGAAAGGTGCAAAATTAATTGCCACCAACCTGGACCCTAACTGCCCCGTAGCAGATGGTAAATACCGCGCCGGCTGTGGTGCACTGGTAGCCATGCTGGAATGCGCCAGCGGCGTACAGGCATTCAGCGTGGGTAAACCCAGCCCGGTAATGATGCGCATGGCCCGCAAAGCATTGCAACTCACCACCGACGAAACCGTAATGATCGGCGATACCATGGGCACCGATATCCTCGGCGCCGGTTCCATGGGCTTCACCACCGTGCTTACACTTACTGGTGTCACCAGGCGGGAAGACCTCGTACACTTCGGCTACGCACCTGATTTTATTATCGAATCCATCAAAGATCTGCTCAACCAAAACCTGTTCGAACGCGTGATTGGTCGATCACTCGTACCAGCGGAATATTAGAAAATAGCTGCTGTAAAACCGGCCCTGCTGGCGGTGCGTGACTGCATCTGCTGGTAGGGCTTTCTTGTTTTTCACATCCACAAGTGCCACCCATAAAGTGGTATATGCAAATACCAGCAGACGGACCAGGACCTCAATTAATAAATTCTTGTTGGCAGTCAGACTTCCGGCAATTGCTACCAAAGCTGCCGTTAAAGGAAGAGAGATAAGAAGGTACAGGCTATATTTTTTCATAACGTTGATGAATATAGGAAAACTCCGATACATATAACAGCAGCTGATAAGGTTTTGGGGAGATATCAGTGCTGCTGGGGATCGTAAAGTCGTGAAATCTTGGTGGCCCGCGGCTCATTAGTTTTTGATACTTTCGGGAAGAATTAGTGATTACCCAATCCTTAACCCTTCGATCCCATAGTATGACTAAACGATTTTCCATTTTTTTCAGGCAGCTGGTAATGCTGCTGCTATGCCAGTTTTCCATGATGACTGTTTTCGCCCAGCAATACACCGGCAGCTGGTACGGAACGCTGGCCACGCCATTTCAGAAGATGGTGCTGGTATATCATGTTACGGCCGATGCTGCCGGCAATTTATCGGCTACCATGGACAGTCCCGATCAGAAAGCTTTCTGTATTAAAATGGACACGGCCTATGTGGCCAATGATTCTCTTCACATAATATTTAAAAGAGCACGTATTACCTATGCTGCTGTATTGGTAAACGATACGGCGTTACATGGCAGCTTTTACCAGGGAGCAGCCCTGCAGCTGAACATGACACACGATAAGCTGGACGCCGCACCTGCGGTACGCCGCCCGCAAACGCCCAGGCCGCCGTTTAGCTATAACGTGGTCGATACTACGTACTTTAATGCGGATAAGTCCATCCAGTTCGGCGCCACGCTTACCTATCCCAAAGAGAATAAGCGCTATCCCGTTATGCTGATGATCACCGGCAGCGGACAACAGGATCGTGATGAAAGCCTGTTTGATCACAAGCCTTTCGCCATCATCGCGGATTACCTGGCCAAACAAGGTTATGCCGTGCTTCGGGTAGACGACAGGGGAGCAGGTAAAACCACCGGCCAGTTCAAAGACGCTACCTCCGCAGATTTTGCAAAAGATGTACAGGCAGGAATCGCCTTTCTTAAAACCCTGCCGGTAGTAGATCCCAATAAAATCGGTTTGATGGGACACAGCGAGGGTGGCTGCATCGCCGCTATGATAGCCGCAGAATCAAAAGACGTCGCTTTTGTAATATCGCTGGCAGGCGTGGGCGTTAGTGGTAAAGAGCTGGTGGTGCAGCAGGGGATAGATATGCGCCGTGCTACAGGAAAAACAACCGCCGGGGACCTGAAAATCATCGAAAAATCGTTGGATATGGTAGTTAACACCGTTATCGCAGAACCAGACCCGGTAAAAGGCCTGGCCAAAATTACGGCAGATTCAAAAGCATTTGAAAAAAACATTCCGGATACCACACTGGCACGCCTGTATGAAAATACAGATGCTGCGGGGCGCGACAAAAACCTCCAGGCCACTGTGAATCGCTTTTACGATCCCTGGTTCCGCTTTCTCATCACCCGCAACTTTCCTGACTACTGGAAAAAGGTAACCGTACCTGTGCTGGCTATCAACGGCGAAAAAGATATCCAGGTAGCAGCGGAATCAAACCTGGCAGCTATACGCACCGCCACCAAAAGCAATGGCAATAAAAAGGTTACCACGGTAAACCTGCCGGGGTTAAACCACCTGTTTCAGCATTGTAAAACCTGCACTTTACAGGAGTATGTGTCGCTGGAAGAGTCCCTTGCGCCGGAGCTGCTGGAGCAGTTACGGGTATGGCTGGCTGCAAATGTGAAGTAGTTAATTAATCATAACGCACTGGGAGCAGGCCGCCGGCCTGCTCCCAGTGCGATTGGGGAAGACCTTCGGTCTTCCCCAATCGTTTTTTACGAAAAAAAATAAACCCCGCTTCACCCTTTTTCCAACCCCAATTGCCTCTATTATAAATAGACGCCACCGCGGAGGTATCTATTATTAAATATAATAAATATGACAATTTCGAAATACTGCTGCTATCTGCCGATAATGCTGATGGGATACAACGCCATAGCGGGTGAACCTACCGATCCACAAAAAGAACTAAACCGTAAAAACACCATACGGTTAGTGATGAAGCGAATAAATAACGAACACTATGCTCCTAAACTGGTCAACGACCAGTTCTCCCAAAGGATCTGGCAGCAATACCTCCGCGTGATTGATGCCAATAAAAATACACTGCTTCAGCAGGATGTGGATGGCTTGCGTAAATATGAAACCCTTATCGACGATCAGCTGACCACCCAGTCCCTGGAGTATTTCAATGCCGCATACACCATACAATTAAAGCGACTCGCCGAGTTGCAGCAGCTGTATCGCAACCTGCTCGCTCAGCCTATGAACTTCCGTCAGAAAGAAACCGTTGCCCCCACCAGGACAATGGCATCTTTCCCAAAAACAGAAAAAGAACGTGCAGAAATATGGCGTAAGTCCATGAAGTATGAAGTGCTGAAAAAGGTGATGGAAATCCAGCGCCAGGACAGCACCAAATCCGATGTGGCAGCAGAAGCAGCCGCCCGCAAAGCCGTGCTGGCCAATATGGACCAGCTGTTTAGTAACCTGATGAGCACCACCGCTGCGGATGATCGCTTTGCCGCCTTCCTCAATGCAGTAGCCATGGAAATGGACCCGCACACCACTTTTATGGCGCCTATCGACGCCTCCCTGCGGGAAACCATGATGACCCACCGCTACTTCGGACTCGGAATGGAACTGACTACCCTGGATGGGGATGTAGTCATCAAACGCGTACTCCCCGGTGGTACCGCTGATCTCAGCGGATTACTCCAAGCCGATGACCACATCCTGGAACTGAGTGACGACAACGGTAAAATGGTGACTGTAGCAGGCATGAGTATCACAGAGGCTTCCAGGCTCATACGCGGCCCGCTCAACTCCTCCGTGAAAATGAAGGTGCGCAAGTCTTCCGGCGAAGTGAAACAAATAGAAGTAAAAAGAGGGGAAATAAAGGAAGATGCCAATGCCGCCAGAAGTGCGGTAGTAATAGAAGGAACCAAAAAAATCGGTTACGTACAACTCTCCGAATTCTACCTGGACGCTAAAAATATGAATGGCGTGCGCTGTGCCCGCGATGTAGCCATGGAAGTACTGAAGCTGAAGCAGGAAGCAGTAGATGGGATCGTGATCGACCTGAGAGGCAACCCAGGCGGTTCACTCGATGAAGTAGTGACCATGACCGGCCTGTTTGTGAAAGCAGGACCTGTAGTTTTAGGCAAAGGAAAAGATAAAATAGAATCGTACAGTATAGATAATAATGGCGAAACCCTCTACGATGGCCCACTGGCAGTAATGATAGACGAAGGCAGTGCATCTGCCTCCGAAATATTTTCTGCGGCCATTCAGGACTATAAGCGCGGTATTGTAGTAGGCAGCCCTACCTCCTTCGGAAAAGGCACCATGCAGGTGACTTATCCAATGGGCAAGCTGGGCGACAGCGCCAGAGGTATTCCTAACATTAATTACGGTAGCATAGGCCTTACCATCAAGAAGTTTTACCGTATCAACGGCACCACCACCCAGCTGGGAGGAGTTGTACCAGACGTAATTTTCCCAAGCAAAAAAATATATGCGAAAATCAGGGAAAAGGATTTCGATTCCGCGATGCCGGCAGATACCATACCAGCCGCTCGTTTCCAGCCATACACCAACACTGCGCTCCTGCAGCGAACCATCCAGCAGGCAAATGCAAAAATTGCCGCCGACCCCAATTACCAACAACTTAAGCAACACGTAGAATGGCTGCATAGCCAGCAAAATCAGCCTGTCAACCTGGAAAAAACGCTTTTCAGCAAACAGATGAAGGAAAGCCGCCAGCACGAACTGGCCATTGATAGCGCGCTGACACTATCACCCGATCACCAACTTAGTTTGAAAGGAACCGCGGATGACAAATTACCGGCCGACAAGCGCGCACGGTACCAGGACTGGCTCAAAGCCTGCGCCCGGGACAGGCAACTGGCCGAAACGGTGCAGATGCTGACCGGAATGGCGAATAATTAGCCTGGAGTATTGATTATCCGGTTTTTACGCTATTTTGTGTTGATAATTTTACGGGTGCCAACACGATATGTATCAACCAAACTCTATAGAGCCGGCTTCTTTTGAAGAACTTTTTCGTAGCCACTATTCTATATTGTGCGCCACAGCTTATTATGTATTGGAAGATGAAGATGCAGCAAAAGACATGGTGCAAGACTTTTTCATGTACTGCTGGGATAAGCGCAATATTATCCAGATCACACAAAATTTTAGAAGTTATGCAACCAGAGCTGTTCGTAATGCCAGTTTAAACTACCTGAAAAAAAACGGTAAAGTAATATTTAATGACCCTTCCGATTCCATGGATCAGGCACCGGATACGGTGGAAGACAAGGAATTGGAGGAAAGCCGCCATGCTGCCCTGTGGGCAGCTATCGGCCGTTTGCCGGAACAGCGCCGCCGCATTTTTTTAATGAGCAACCGCGATGAATTGTCGTACAACGACGTGGCCGGCAAACTCAATATTTCTGTCAATACCGTTAAAACACAAATGAAACTGGCCTATCAATTCCTGCGGAAAGAATGTGAATGGATGTTCATCTACATCGTCTTCCTGATTTTTTTTAAATAAAGGAGATTTTTGATTCACCCTTTTTCTGACTCGAATTGCCTTAATTCATATAATCATGAATACACCAGATCAAGATATCAATTGGGATAAGATTTTATCCGCCCTCGCAGATGGTGATACCAGCCAGCTGACCGATGCGGAGAAGTCTGCCTACCTCGCCGCCCTGGAAATGAAGCAGCTGACCAAATCTGCGGAACGTTTTCCGACAGAGGAAGGGTGGCAGCGGTTTGCCGCTGACAGGGAGCAACGTAGCTTAAAGGTGCGCTGGCGCAACCGGCTGGCCGTAGCGGCCACGCTGCTGGTATTGCTCGGCGCGGCCGGTACCTGGTGGGCACTCCATCAAACAAAACCTTCGGCCAAACCGGGCATGCTGGCCAAAGCCACCTTGCCGCCTTCTTCGGGAGTGCAGATTAAAATGGGTAACGGCCAGTTCATTTCCCTGGATAGCGCCGGGAAAACTACGCAACTGGCCAATGGTACTACCGTGCAACTGAATAAAGCCAACGTGATTCAATATAGTGTAAGCAGCACCGTTACCATTCAACTGGATACCCTCGTGGTGCCAAATGGTAATAAAGCACATATTGTTTTGGGAGATGGTAGCCATGTATGGCTCAACGCCGGCTCGCAGCTGGTATACCCTACCGCCTTCAACGGTAAAACCAGGCAGGTATACATAACAGGAGAGGCCTTCTTTGAGGTAGCCCCTAACGCGCAGCAGGTGTTTGAAGTGGCCGCAGGTGCGGTAAACGTGAATGTACTGGGTACATCCTTTAACATCAATAATTACAATACCACTATTCAAACTACGCTGGTAACAGGGAAGGTAAGTACAGGTACAGCCGGTAATACACTGGTGCTTACACCAGGGCAACAGGCGCAGTACAACAGCCATACCCACCAGCAGCAACGGATCAACGTAGATACACGCATTTATACCGCCTGGAAAGATGGCGACCTGTATTTTGAAGAAGCAGGACTGGGGCAGATAATGGAAAGCCTGGGACGTAGCTACGACTATACCTTCACCTGCAAAGATGCCACCCTGGCGCAATTACAGCTCACCCTGGATATGCGCCAGCCAACAAACCTGCAACAGGTGCTGGATCAGATCAGCCGTATCACCGGAACTGTACAGTTCCGAATCGAAGGAAGAAATATTGAAGTATTTAGAAAATAAGTGAATAAAGAGAATCAATTAGAAACGTGGCATCAGGGTACCGCTATCAGCAGGTGAGCCAGACTGTTTAACCAACTAATATCAATCAAGATGAAAACAATGAAGGGCACACCCTCGTTCAGGAGGGCCGTGCAGGGCTATGCTATGCCATTGCTGCTGCTATTTACATTGCTGCTGACCACAGTGACAGCAAGCGCCTGGCAGTCGGACGTACTGGCTAAAAGGGTAACGTACCAATCAAAAGATTTGCCGTTATCCACCGTGTTAAAGCAAATCCGCGACATTACAAAAGTGCGCTTTACCTACGATAACGCCCTGGTTAAAAAAGGCCCCGCGGTTACCGTAGACCAGAAAAACGGCACTTTAGGTGAATTGCTCAAAAAAGTACTGGTCAACTCCGGGCTTGAGTTTGTGGAAGACTTTGGAGGGATTGTAATCTTTCCGCATATCACTGCTTCTATAGACGTACAGGTGGGATTTTACATACAGGGACAAGTGCAAAATGCCCAGGGCGAACCACTGGCAGGTGTATCCATCGCGGCCTCCGGCAAGTCCATGGGTACTACCACACAGGCAGATGGTATGTTTGGGATGGTAGTGAATGATAAGCAGCCCGTGCGCTTTTCGTTGGTTGGAATGAAAACGCTCGTGCGCTCCTTTTCTTCTACCAACAACAGTACCCTGTTTAAAATAGTCATGGATACTGCCGTACAGGAAATACAGGAAGTGGTAGTAAACGGGTATCAGAAAATCGATGCCCGCATGTCTACCGCTTCGGTATATAAACTGGATGCCGCAGAAATGATGATACCAGGCTCACCCAGCATTGATAAAATGTTGCAGGGTAAGGTGCCGGGATTATTGGTAATGAATAATTCCGGTAGCGTAAATGCACGCCCCACCATTCGTATTCGTGGTACATCTACCTTTGTGGGCAACGCCAGCCCATTGTGGGTAATTGATAACGTGGTACGTCCTGACCCGGTAAACATCTCCGCCACTCAGCTGAACAATGTGGTAAGTGATGCGCAGACAGGCGACTTTTCCATGATAGGCAGCGCCGTTAGTGGACTCAATCCATATGATGTGGAGAGTATCACCTTCCTCAAAGATGCTGCCGCTACCGCCATCTATGGCGTACGTGCTGCCAACGGAGTAATAGTCGTGACCACCAAAAGAGGAAAGGCAGGTCCCATGCGTGTGTCCTATAATAGTAACTATGGCTTCAGCCAGCGCCCGGACTTCACCAAAATGAAGCTCATGAACTCCGCCGAAAGAGTGGAACTGAGCCGCCAACTGCTGCAGGACGGACTCCCTCATAGAACCCTTAGCGATTTTTTGAACGAGCCGTACTCCTACGAAGGCCTCTTCATGTCACTGAATGCAAAAAAAATTACAGAAGCCGAGTTTAACACTGCTGTGGAGAAGCTGCAAACCAATAATACAGACTGGTTCAAGCTATTGTTCCGGAACCAGTTTTCCATGACCCAATCCATCAGTATGGGCGGTGGTGCCGGTAAAACAACTTATTACACTTCCTTTTCCTATACCGATAATAAAGGTCTCGCCCAAAAAGACAGGCTAAAAAGATATACAGCAGATGTAGGTGTGCATACGGAAGGAGGAAAGCGACTGGAGCTGGACGTACGCCTGCAAGGTAATTTCAATAAAAATGTAGGTTATTACCCCAGTGTACAACCGCTGACTTATGCACTCAGTACCAGCAGGGCACTGGCGCCGGATATTGCCTATGCACTGTCTTCTTCCACCGTTATCAAGCATCCGATGCCGGGGCCCATTACTTTTAACATCTTCAACGAAATTGCCAGCACAGAAAATACCAGTAGTGTAAGGTCGTTGATGGGTAGCTTATCTGCCAGGTACAAGATTTTGCCGCGCCTGTCTTTAAGAAGTACCATAAATGCAGTACTGGATAACAGTGAGAGTTTTATGGCCGCTTATGAAAACAGCTACAATATTTCAGCGATGCGTGGCTGGGACCTGGGCTATGCACCCACCACACTGCAGGTAAACGAGTCTAAAATACCTTATGGTGGCCTTGCCAACATCGGTACCAGTTTCTCGTCTACCATCACGAACACCAATATGCTGGATTACTCCCTGGGATTATTTAAGGAAAGAGATCAGCTGGCATTTATGGTCGGTACGGAGGCCCGTTCCACACAGCTGAAGATGAATAAAACCCAGCAACCCGGTTACTTCCCGGATCGAGGGCAAACTTTTTCTCCTTCCTATCCCAGCCTCAATCAGCTGATGAATTACAGCATCACCAATTCCCTGAACAACGTATTCTCCCTGATGGCCACGGCCACCTATAGCCTCAAGAGCAGATATGCGTTTAGTGTGACTGCGAGGTCTGATGGTTCCAACCGGTTTGGCCAATATTCCAATGCTAAATTTTTACCCAACTATGGAGTTTCCGGAAGATGGGATGTATCCAGTGAAAAATGGTTACAAACCAGTCGGCTCATTAGCGGCCTCGTGTTGCGTGGTTCCTATGGTTCCCAGGGAAATGTGGTGGACGCGGTAGGGCCTGAGCTGATCGCCTCTTATCCTGTAAACGGCTCCATTAATCAGATCACCGGCTTTCCACAACTCGATATCAAATCATTGGCTTATCCTTCCCTGCGCTGGGAAAAAACGCACCAGTTTAACCTGGGGATGGATGTATCCCTGTTCGACAGAAGGGTAAATATAAACACCGATTTTTATACCAAAAGAAGCCGTGATCTTATCATGGCACGTACCATTGCTGCTGAATATGGTGTTACCACCATGTATAAAAATGAAGGAAGGATGGTTAACAGCGGGCTGGAGCTGACGGTAAACGTAGAAGTGATCCGGAAGAAAAATATGAATCTCTCCCTGACTTTTATTAACAGCAGAAACTATAATACCATAGGAGATAATCAGTTCAGTAATGATTACCAGAGCTATTTTTCTGGTACAGCAAATGTTCCGGGCAGGGCGATCAGTGGTTTTTATTCCTATAAATTTACCGGGCTGTCCCCGGAAAACGGATTGCCGAAATTCGCTGATTTGGATGGTAAAAGGGTTACACTCGATGATCCAACCACGTGGCTCGTGTATTCAGGACAGTTACAACCTATTATGAATGGCAGCTTCTCTGTGAGTGGACGGTATAAGCAACTGTCGCTCCATGCCACCCTCGCCTATGGCTTTGGTAGCCATAAAAGATTAGATCCATTGTTTCTCAATAAAACCAATGACGGCGTGCCGCCGCCATTTGGTAATGCCAACAGTGTACTGCTGAACCGCTGGCGTAAACCAGGTGATGAAGCCATCACAAACATACCTGCACTGGTGGATCAAACCGTCGCAAATGCTAATGCTGCATTGTCGGATAATGTTTATGCCGCCTATACGAAGTCTGATATCAGAGTTGTCCGTAACGACTTTATACGCTGTCCCAGTGTGAACCTGAATTATGCCTTCCCGTTATCAGTAGTAAAGCGGTTAGGTGTAAACGGACTAAACGGAGGAGTATTTGTATCCAATGTGTTTACTATCGCCAGCAAAGCCCTGAATGGGCAGGACCCTGAAACCGACGGGGTAGGTACCTCGGCATTGCCCATTGCACGGCAATATGGTCTTAACCTGACGCTGAATTTATAATACAGATCCATTAAATAAATTATTATGAAGAAGTTATTTCTCCTGGCTTTTTTAGTGGTCCCGTTTGGTGGATGTAAAAAGTTTCTTGAAGAGCGTTCGCAGTACGAAATTATACCTAAAACGACCAAGCAGTTTAGCGAAATATTATATACAGAAGGGATGCCCGGTGCAAAAACATTGTTGCAGCCCTACCTGACTTTTATGGATGATGATTTTCAGGCTTTCAATGGTGAGATGCTCCCTTCCGATGAGGATCTTACTGTTAATGCGCCCTGTTATCAATGGCAGCCAGATTTTATAGACCTGAGTAAGAATGGAGGAGGTACACTGGCTTCCAGCGGAATGGATTCCTGGAGTACCTACTATCAGTTGTTGTTGGGTGCCAATGTGGCCATTCAGGAGATCGATGGTTCGCAGGGAGAACTAAAAGATAAAATTCAGTTTAAGGGGGAAGCCTTTGCAGCCCGGGCCTTTTATCATTTTATGCTTGTGAACCTGTATGCTTTGCCATACAATGACTCCACCACCACACCGGATAAACTGGTGGGTATACCCATGCGTTTGAATGCCAACCTGGAGGACGAAAGCCCGAAGAGAAGCTCCGTAAAAGCGGTATACGATCAGGTGATTGCTGACCTGGATTCTTCTATACAGCTCCTGGAACAGCAAAAGCTGCAACTCCCCGCATTTCGTATGTCCTATTTAGGTGCAGAGTTGCTGGCGTCCCGCGTAAACCTGTACATGGAAAACTGGGAAAAAGTTATTGAACATGCCAGTGTGGTGATCGAACGTCATCCGCAATTGATGGACTTCACGGAATGGCAGCCCATTCCGGATCCCAATGATCCGAATCCAAGGCCGTTCATTGCACCTGATAATCCGGAAGTGCTGTGGTATTATGGCAGCGTCCTGGAATATACATCCAGAGGTTTGATGGTAGCTTATGATGTATCGTACGACTACATGTCCATCCTGGAACCTGGTGACCTGCGCCGGGATAAATATATTTCCGAAGTACCGGAGATCTTCAAACCACTGGTGTTAACCCCTTACTCGCAGCTAAAAAATGTGGGCACGATGGGGAATAGTATGCTCGGTAATGCCTGGAGAACCGCAGAAGCCTATCTGAATCGTGCGGAAGCCTATATTCAACTCTACCGTACCACCGGAAATGCCGAAGCAGCACAGAAAGGTTTGGATGACTTAAATAAACTCCGTGCTTCCCGCTGGGATAAGACCAAATTTGTACCATGGACACTGCACCCCGGCGATGAACTGTTGCAGCTATGCCGCCAGGAAAGAAGGAGGGAGCTGTTTATGGAGGGCGGTCACCGCTGGTTTGACCTGCGTAGGTACGGAATGCCCGCTATCAGGCATTCTTATATGCCTACAAAAAATACGACGGAAATCTATGAGCTCAAAAAACGTGATCCACAATACGTGATGCCAATCTCCAATGAAGTGCTGGAGAAAAACAGGACGCTGGGACAAACTCCCAGTATTGGTGCCAGACGCATGCCTATCTAATGGATTATTCACCTAATAAAAAAACTACCATGCAGATATACAAAAAATTAAGAGGGATTGCCGCAAGTCTGTTTGTGATGTGCAGCCTGTATGCCTGTAAAAAGGAAGCTGCTATTCAACCAGTACCCAATCCTCCTTTCTATACGCTTCCACAGGGTGATCAGCCTTATGATGATTCCATCGTGGCTTTCAGGAATCAATATAGCTCCTACATTTTATACAAGTTTACCAATCACGACCTGTTGTATGAGGTAACAGGGAATGTGCCACGGTTAGCTGCTAAAATAGCCAACCCGCCATACATAGATACAACATTGAAGCTTTTCAAAACTGTATTTATGAATTATTTTCCGGAGGAATTCCTGAAAAAGACAATGCCATACAAGATTTTGCTTGCGGCCTCTATCGATACAATGAATGTCTCTGCCATCACCAAACTGGTTCCTTCCATTACAGGTACTTTTGCCACCGCTACCTCATTGGTGATTGGTTGGGCGGATAGTGCTTTTCTGAAGAAAAAATACCCGGCCAGAACTCTCCGGGAATGGGTGACTGCAGCCTATTTTAAAAATGCTACTTTGGGCGGTGCTATTAAAATTCCCCTTGATTTTGTGAAGCTGGCCCCGCCTGCATACAATACTGCCACCAGTGACCCCCGTGGAATGGGTTTTTTAGGGCAGGCAACCCAGATGTCGGATATCAGTATTTACTGGGATTTTGGTATGTATGTAGCCTATATCTCCAGCCGTACACGTGCTGAGTTGAACAATACGATCTTCAAACCGAATTATGATACCAAAGGTATGGTCAGGAAAAAATATGAGGTAGTGTGCAATTTCTTCCAGACCGAGTATGGGATCGATTTACAGGCTATTGGTGAACGACCGTAGCGTTGTACTGATTTAAATTTGTTTTGACGGGCCCTGCTTTGCGGGGCCTATTTTTTTTATCAAAATTTATTTAAAAAATAACCTGGAAGCTTCACCCTTTTGAAGCGATTGATTGCCTTAATTGTAACTAATACTGTTACGAAAATGAGAGCAATAAGTCTTTCTCTGATGATGATGCTGGGCTGGAATAGCATGTATGCCACAGGCCCGGCAATGCCGGCAAAACTGCAATTACAGGTGACCGGTAACAAACCTTACGGCGGTCAGATACTGGTAAGTTATTTCGGTGGTAAGGAAACAGGTGTATTTAAAGATGAGAGCTATCGCATGGGCAATACGCCCAGCACATCCATTACCAGCACTTTTCCGGCAGTTACACAGGTGATCACGGTAAATGAGGTGGCCATGGTAGTTGAAGCCGGTGAAACGGTGTCAGTAGCATTAAGGTTGAAAGACAAATACACTGCCGCTCCAAAGGGCGTATTTACAGCCCTGTGGTCTGGAAAAAATGCAGCCAAACATGCTTTATTGTATAAAATTGATAGTATCTATCTGTCGGTAGATGTTAAAGCTGTCAACACAACGCAGCAGCTGGATCAGGCAATTAGTTCCTGTGAAAAAACTATCGCGCAGCTCATTGCGGACGCGAAAATTAGTAATCCTACCGTGCGTAATCTCGTGGATTTTCATGAAGATAAAGCCCGGATTCAATTAAAAAGTCGTTTTGCAGATGAACATGCGGCACTGAAAACTACAGCTGGTTTTGGTGACTGGTACCTCAAAGGTTTCAATATCGGTGATTCTGCCATCGCGGCAATTGGTAGTGAAAGCATTACCCGGGAGATCGTAAGTTTCTGGTGGGCCGGTCGCAAAATGCAGGACCCTACACTCAAAACTATCAATCAGGTAACTGAAATACTCACCACCTGCAAATCAGATGCGATGAAAGGAAAATCCGCCATCGCCTGGTTCGTGGTAGAAGGGCGCAACAATGGATTTTTCTCTGAAATGAAGCAGATTCATTCCATTGCAAAAGCATCACTGAAACCCAACAGTTCAGGTTACAAAACCACTGACTCCCTGTACAAAGCATATGCACAGCTGGAAGCAGGACTGCCTGCTTTTAACTTTGCCCTGAAAAACGAAAACGGTGACATTGTACGCCTGTCTGACTTCAAAGGTAAAATTGTGATCATCGACATCTGGGCGATGTGGTGCCATGGTTGCGTAGAAGGTTTGCCTTTCTTCCGTCAGCTGGCTGATTCCTATAAAGACAAAAACGATATCGTATTCCTCACCATCTGCTGGGAAGCACCAGACTCCGAAACCCAGGAAGAGTGGAAGCGTTTCAGCGTGAGAAAAAATATCAACGGGGTGAACAACCTGTTTTTATCCGCTGACAGGTCCGATCCTAAGGCACAGGAGTTCATGCTCCGCTATTGCCTCACTGCCATCACCCGCTGGGTAGCCATTGATCAGAAAGGTAATATACTGGATGGCCACCTGAACTATTCCAAAGATGAGAAGTTCGAACGCATTATTGCCAACGTCTATAAAATGAGAGATTAATTTTCTCAGTTATGCTAAACTATTTACTTTGAACAGCATATTTCCAAAACTGCTGACAGTAGCAGCCTTACTTGTGTGTAGCTCCGGCTACGCACAAGTAAAAAAGGATAGCAGTGTGAGTGCGCGCGAAGCCTTTTATGCGGTAAACCTGCCTGCTGCCAATGCGCAACGCACCGCTGATGGGAGACCAGGGCCAGGCTACTGGCAAAACCGCGCCGACTATGATATTCACGTCAGCTTCGATACCGCTGGCCGTAAACTAAGCGGCCGTGTTGATATCGCTTACCGCAATAACAGCCCGGCAGCGCTGGAGTATATCTGGCTCACCGTGATGCAGAACCGCTTCAAAGCTAATTCCCGCGTGGCCGCTACTACACCGGTCAGCGGTACCCGTTTTGGTGTACAGGAGTTTACGGAAGGCTGTAACATTCACGCCGTTAAATCCGCCGGTGGCAAACCGCTGGCTGTTGAAACTACGGATACCTATGTGAAAGTATTGCTGCCGGCGCTACTGGCTCCCGGGCAGCAGGTGAAGCTCAGCGTGGATTATGATTTTGTGCTGCCGGTAAACGGTTCTGATTATATGGGGGTGCTCAGTACGCCCACCGGCAAAGTGTATCAGTTTGGCGGATTGTTCCCACGTGTATGCGTATACGATGATTTACACGGCTGGAATGTATTTAATGCCGGTTACTACGTAGAACCGGGAAACCTGAATCTGTATTGTACACTGCCCGCTAATGTGGTGATGCAGGGTACGGGGCAGTTAATGAATCCGGAAGAGGTATTAACACCAGCTATCCTGAAACGTTATCAGGCTGCCTGGAAGAGTGATACTGTTGTAAAAATTATTACTTCCGCTGATACCATTCCTGCTTCATCCAACCAGGAAAAGCGGACCTGGCATTTTGCTTCGGACAATGCCGGTGACGGCCTCTGGGCCGTTTCTTCCGCTTATCTGTGGGATGCCGTAAAAGTGAACCTGCCGGGTAACCGTACCTCGCTGGCAATGGCGCTGTATCCGAAGGAAAGCCACCCGGAATGGTTTGGGATAACGGCGCATATGAAGCGTATACTTGAAACCTATTCCAGCTACCTGGAACCATATCCTTATAATACCTGCGTGAACCTTGCTGGTGGCATCACCGGCGTAGGCGGTCCCGGCGTGTCGGTAATTTATTACCAGCAAAGTTTTGGAAGCCCTACCACCTGGACAAAAACCAACCATGAACTTGGGCATACCTGGTTTAATATGATGGTGGCTGCGGATAGTCGCCACGGCTGGATGTGCGAAGGCCTCAACACCTTCATCAACTTCCTGAACTGTGAAAAGCTGAACGGCGCCCCCAGCTTTGAGTATACAGCAGGTATAAAATACCTGTCTGCATTCCCGCCGCTGCCACCGCTGAATACACCGGCATCCGCTATCACCGTAAAGGAAATGGCGATGCATATGTATATGAAACCCGCCATGGCACTGATGATGCTACGCAATGAAGTTGTTGGTAAAGCGCGGTTCGACAAAGCATTCAATAATTTTATACATGCCTGGAAGTTTAAACATCCTTCACCTTATGATTTCCTTAGAGCCATGGAAAACGGTACAGGTGAAGATCTCAGCTGGTGGTGGAACAGCTGGTTTTTGCAGGACTGGCGGGCAGATGTGGCCATCACGAAAGTGGATTACGTAAAAAATAATCCGGCAAACGGCGTGGATATCACGATAGAAAACAGGGATAAGATGCCTGTGCCGGTGATCGTGGAAGTGCGGGAGTTTAATGGGAAGGTATCCCGGCAAACATTGCCGGTACAGGTATGGCAACAGAATAATGTTTTTGCATTCCATTATCCCTCTACCTCCGCCGTTACTTCAGTTACCATTGATCCGGATGGAGTGATACCCGACCGTAACCGGGCAAACAACCGCTGGAAAGGCACAGGGGCTACCGGATTGGTGCCGCCCGGACTTACAGCCGCCAGGGTGATAGATAATTACCTGGCAGCCATAGGAGGGAAGCAGCAGCTGGAGCAGCTTACAAAGGCAGCTGTGAGGTATACTTCAGCAGATACCGCGGCCCTGAGTTTTGCCAGGCAGTGGAGTGTCGACAGCAGCCGGCTTAGTCTCGAAATGAATGCCCTTCACAGTGAACTGGCCACGCTGACAGTAGTGCCAAAAGGTGTACAGCTGTCGATGTTCGGTCAGCAAAGGCATTATGCCCCTGCTGAAGCGCAGCAGTTGTTGTTAAACGCTGCATTTATTCCGGAACTACATTTCTTTGATACTACGTGTAAGGCTACACTGTTACCAAAAACGGTAAACATAAACGGTATGGATGCCTATGTGGTGCGGCTGGAAGCTCCCCGTGGCGGATGGCTGTACTATTATTCCGTGGCGGATGGCCTCAAAATAAAGGAGCAGCCGGACAATGACATGCCAGCACAGCAGCTTTTTTACAATAACCTGGAGTTCGCGGGTTATCAGTCCTACAAGGGTATCCGGTGGCCAACATCGATCCTGTTTGGTGTTCCCGGCGACGAACCAATTACAATGCAACTGAAACAAATATCTCTGTAAAAAAATATTTCTGACTCAATATTAAAACCAAAAGCTATGAATAGAATTTTCCTGGGGCTTGCGTTAATGGCTGGTTTGTCAGCGAGTGCGCAGCAAAAGAAAATGCTGGAACTGGATGTAAAAATTAAAGGGCTGATCAACGGTGATATCGTTCAGTTATGGGGGCCACTCACCAGTACCATTGATACCGCCTATGTGAAAGATGATCATTTTCATTATTCACTGGATATGAGTAAAGGTGGAAGTACTTATATCCTGCAGGTAGGTAACAGGGGAAAGGAATCTGAGGGAACATTTTTGTACCTGGAAGCCGGTACTATGAACATCACCGGCAACGGCCCGTATTTTCAGAATGCGACCTATACAGGTAGTCAGTTTGTAACTGACTGGATGGATATCAATGATACCGTGTTAAAGGGAGATTCATTGTTGTCGGAGAAAGATGCAGCGCAGCAGCGTATGATTGCTGCCACCCAAATCGGTGACCAGGAAGCGAAAGATGAAGCGTATGCAGAATATCAACGTTTGCAGCAAAAAGATGTGGAAGCAAGTTTGGCATGGCTGAAGAAGCACCCTAACTCAGGAGCGGGTTCATACCTGATCAATGCATACCTGGCACAGGGTATGGGCAAAAAGGAACTGGTGGACCTGATCGAAAGCCTGGGGCCGAACCTTAGAAACACCTTTACCATAAATAAAATGATGACCGGTACCATTGGTGGCGGCAGCGCTATGGCTGATTTACTGAACAAGCCTGCACCTGCCTTTAAGCTGAGTAATGCTGCTGGAAAACCTGTGTCGCTGGCCGATTTCAAAGGTAAATATGTAGTGCTGGACTTCTGGGCAAGCTGGTGTAAGCCTTGCAGAGCAGCTATTCCGGAGCTGACCAGTGTATATAACCAATACAAGAGCAAAGGCCTGGAAGTGCTATCTGTTTCCCTGGACGATAAAAAAGACAAATGGCTACAGGCACTGGACGAAGAGAAAATGGCCTGGCCACAGGTATCTGACCTGAAAGGCGGCGCCGGTGAAGTGCCAACGCAATACGGCGTGGTGGCTATTCCTGCCTGCTTCCTGATTGACCCTTCCGGAAAGGTGATTATGCTGGGTGCCAGCGGAGAACGCTTGAAGCAGAAACTGGCTGAGTTAATGAAATAAATTCCACCTACTCATAAGCAAGAGAGCAAGCCGGCCCTTTGGGGCCGGCTTTGTTAATGTAAGGAGTTAATTCAAACGACCACGACTATACGATCCGGAACAGGCTTATGCCTGCCGCTTTCCGGCTTTAATATTCATAAGCTGATGTTGCTCATTGAAATCAAACGCCAGTGTGCCTTTCAGTTGAGCGTTGCCGCTGGTGTGGCCAAGCATTACTTCACTTTTTTCCTTGTTGCGCAGGATGCGTAAGCTGCTGTTATAGCCATGGTGGTGGCCACCGGCAATGAAATTTATCCCGTTGGAATCATTTGCCAGTAGGTAGTTGGATACTTTGCCAGGCGTGGGGTCAAAGCCGAGATGAGAGAGGCAGATTACTACCTGGCAGCCCTGCTCCCGGAGGCGCTTTGCTGCTGCATTGGCCGCAGCCACCGGATCAGTAACGGTAACGCCGCTGATACCCGGCAGGGCAGGGCCTACACCGGTGATACCAATTTTGAGTAAACCTTTGCGTACAATTACTTCCTGTTTCACCAGACTGCCCAGCTGTGCGTCCGCAAAACGGTAGTTACAATTTACCAGGGCGAAATTCATGGCGGGGATCAGCGCAGCCAGTGCAGCGGGGCCGTTGGCAAGTTCCCGGTTGCCAATTGTGGCAGCGTGGTAGCCGGCTTTATTCATCGCCTCAATAAGCCGGAAATGGCTGGCTGGATCATTACTGCCGTCTGTAAAGTCGCCGGCATCCACCAGCAAATCACCAGGGAGTCCATTGTCCTTAAATATAGCGCCATGCATATCGTTGGTGTAATGGACCCTAAATTGGGTGCTGTCGCCTTCAAGGTGAATAGTGGCAGTACTGGAAGATGCAAATGCTCGTACGGGGGATTTAAATAATAGCAACCCCGCTGCCAGCGAGGTGTTTCGGAGAAAACTACGTCGTGTATTCATTAGGTATAAGAATAGTGCTACCGATAAAGATAGACATACTTATCTAGAGTGCAAAGGAGACAACCGTATTTACCGCAAAAATGCCGCATTCGTGTTATTTAGTTTTTAGTTCCGTGGAAATGTTGTTTATTGAGCCTTTTTTCAAAATTTAGTAGGACTATGCCGCCGGAAATAACCGCCCACACAGCATCTGGGACCGTTCCCAGGAGCTGGATTTTTCGCCTGATTACCAATCTGACCTTCTGGGTATTGATTGCCATTATTGCTGCCGTGCTGCTGGGCGTGCAGGCGCCGGCAACTGCCGTGAAAATGGAAATCATCGGGAAAACATTCATTGACATCATCAAACTGTTTATTGCACCTATCATATTTCTCACCATTGTGTTGGGTATCAGCGGCATGGATAGTCTGAAAAAGGTAGGCCGCATTGGTGTGAAATCCCTGTTGTATTTCGAAGTAGTGAGTACCTTATCGCTCGCCATTGGCGTAGGCATGGCTTTGCTGTTAAAACCCGGGCATATCAACCGGGAAGGGTTGCAAATGCAGAGTGCTGCCAAATATACTTCCGCAGCGGAAAAAGGATTTAGCTGGCTGGATTTTTTCATGAGCAATCTTACCTTGCAGGTATTGCTGGCCGCCATTGTTATTGGAGTGGCCTTAAACTATAGCCGTTATCGCTGGCAGGTGATTGAGTGGTTAGGGAAGATATCAAAGGTTGTTTTTACGGCCCTTAAGTACGTGATGTACCTGGCGCCACTCGGCGCTTTCGGAGGGATGGCGTATACAGTGGGGAAGTTTGGATTGCATACCCTGGTACCACTGGCTAAGCTGATGGGTACTGTTTATTTAACCATGATCATTTTTGTGGTGGTAGTATTGGGAAGCATTCTTCGCTATTACAAAATGAGCATCTTCAAATTTCTAAGATACATCCGTGAGGAGCTGCTGCTGGTACTCGGTACCTCTTCTTCCGAATCGGCGTTGCCCTCCATTATGCAGAAACTTGAAAAAATGGGTTGCAGTAAATCAGTAGTGGGACTGGTGATTCCAACAGGTTATTCCTTTAACCTCGACGGTACTTCTATTTACTTATCCATGTCAGTAATTTTTATTGCGCAGTTGTACGATGTGCATCTGGGCATGATGGAACTACTCAGCATCATCGGTATTTTGATGATCACTTCCAAAGGTGCTGCTGGTGTAACAGGCAGTGGATTTATTGTACTGGCATCTACTTTAACAGCCTTACACAAAATCCCCGTGGAAGGATTGGCTTTCCTGCTGGGCATCGACAAATTTATGAGCGAGGCGAGGGCGCTGACTAATATTGTTGGCAATGGTGTAGCTACCATTGTGGTGGCAAAAAGCGAAAATGAGTTTATGGAAACACCGGCTTCATAATTATTTAATAAATGACATTTGCCGGCACCTCCGGTGCCGGTGGGTGGTTCCGCGCATTGCGCGGTAGTGAATTTATACATCAGGATTCCGGGTTTATACAACAAAGCATAGGCCTTTGCCCTTAGCTGCTTCCCGGCAAAAAAAATCGCGAAAAAACCTTACCTCCTACGAACACAATCAAAACGTCATTTGTTGGGCTAATTGGGAACCATATAACACCCATGTGGGTAGATATTCTAAACCAATTAAATAGTCAAACAATGAGCAAGATTACAGTACAAGACGGTACCGAAATTTATTACAAAGACTGGGGCACCGGTCAACCTATCGTATTCCATCATGGCTGGCCTTTATCCGCTGACGACTGGGATGCACAAATGTATTTCTTCCTGGAGCAGGGCTACCGTGTAATTGCGCACGACAGACGTGGCCACGGCAGATCCACTCAAACCGAGGTAGGTCATGATATGGATACCTATGCAGCGGATGTATTTGAGCTGGTGAAAGCACTGGACCTGAAAGATGCCATTCACGTAGGTCACTCTACCGGTGGTGGTGAAGTAATCCGTTATGTAAACAAGTATGGTAAAGGACGTGCAGCAAGAGCGGTACTGATCAGTGCTGTGCCGCCGGTGATGGTAAAAAGCGCCAGCAATCCGGGTGGTGTTGATATCTCCGTATTTGATGATATTAGAAAAAATACTGCTGAAAATCGTGCTCAGTTTTATATAGACCTTACTATGCCTTTCTATGGTTACAACCGCGAAGGGGCGGATGTAAAAGAAGGTATCAGAAGAAACTGGTGGCGCCAGGGTATGATGGGCTCCATCAAAGCACATTACGATTGTATCAAGGCGTTTTCAGAAACTGACTTTACCGAAGACCTGAAAAACGTGGATGTACCAGTGTTGGTGATGCACGGTACCGATGACCAGATCGTACCTTACGATAACGCAGGTCCTAAGTCAGCCGCACTGGCTAAAAACGGTAAGCTGATTTCTTATCCGGGCTTCCCGCATGGTATGCCTACCACAGAAGCAGCTACCATCAATAAGGATCTCCTTGCCTGGCTGAAGTCATAGGCATCACTCCAACGGGTGATAGCCAATAATAATTGCGTTCACTTGCTTATGATAGATTTAAAGCGCTGCGTTGCCGGTTGGTGACGCAGCGCTTTCTTTTAGCAATGGGTCGTGCATGGACAATCTGCACGTTCCTGTTTTTCCTGGTTGCGCGGGAACCCTCCCGCGCAACCAGGAATCCTTTGATGGCTGCAGGCCATCAAAGGATTCCTGACTAATTTTGTTCCCCTTGAATATTATTACTTAAATTTACGAAAGAGACGGCCCCATTATTAAACAACCTCAGATGTTATGAGATTAAAGGTATCTCGTAGACTTTTATTATTTGTTTGCCTCTTACTTTCATACATATGTAGTGCAGCGCAGGATAAGCTTTATGTGGTGAACGGGAATGATCTTGGTTATGTGGATATGGCGGATTATACCTATCACAAGATAGTAACCCTACCTATCGTTTTCACTGACCTGGCGAATACTCCGGATGGAAAGTTTTACGGATTGGACGATGCATCCATTTATGAAATTAACGTAACGGATGGTACCTGTACCCCGGTACCCATTGGGACACACCCTACGTTTACCTATGGTAACTCCATGGTGAGCGACAGGGAGGGCAACCTGTTTGTTGCCGGCAGCGCTGACTATCTCCATAAAATAAATCTGAAAACAGGTGAAGTAACCCAGGTAGGACTCATGGGATATGCGCCCGGTGGCGACCTTTGCTTCAGCGATGGGAAACTGTATATGGTGACCCACGACAGCGAATTGCTGGAAATCACACTCGATGCCACCCGCAGCACCATCGTATCTACCCGGTTGATCGGTAAACTGACCGTAAAAGGGCAGGTGTATAGTATCGGCACCAACCAGTATGGAATTTGTTACCTCATCAGTACCATCGGTGAGCTGGCAATTATTGACCTGGAGGATGCTGCCACCTATGTCATCAGCAACGATATCAAAGGTGGACTGAAAGAAGTAAATGGGATCGCTATACTGAATGAAGGCGCCAACGATAAAGACATTGAAATTTGCGGCAATGGCATCGATGATGACAAGAACGGTTATGTGGATGATAACGACCTGGCCTGTCGCATGAAGCGCGGCGTGTGTACTACGGAGAGTAAAGAAATTTTCCGGGAAGACTTTGGTACCGGCGGTGGCTATGGCAGCGCTGTGCCGGGCCTGCAGGTGGGAGCGTATACCTTTTCCAATACTGCACCACTGCAGGAAGGCCAATATACTGTAGTGGATAATCCACGTACCGCCATCGGCAACAATACCTGGAAGCAGATGCCGGATTACAGCGGCCAGCCTGGCGGCCGTATGATGGTGATCAACGGGTCTTTTTTTCCGGGAGAGATTTACCGCAAACTGATCGGCAGCTTATGCGATCAACAACAATACTCCCTGTCGGTAAAAGCCTGCTCCGTTATCTCGCCGGAGCTTACCTGTGGGGAAAATACGACCCCTATTCCTTCGCGGATCCGCTTCCGGATTGAGGATGGCAGTGGGAACATATTGGGGCAATTATCAGAGAGATATATACCACCGGATGATAACCCCAACGGTACCTGGAAAGATTATGGCCTGATCTTCACCCTTCCTGCCGGCATAACCACGATACAACTGGTACTGCTCAACGATGCCCCTGGTGGCTGCGGCAATGATATGGCAATCGACAATATAGTGCTCAGTACCTGCCTGGTGGAGCAATCGGTAAAAGTTAACAATGGCAATAGCCTGAGTGCCTGTACAAATGAACCAGCCACCTTTACCGCTGATATGACCGGCTCGGCTATCAGTAATCCGCTCTTTACCTGGCAGAAATTTGATGCAACCACCTCCCGTTGGGTGGATGTAAGCGCCACCACGGTACCTTCCTATAGCATTCCACATATCACCCAGGCCGACGCCGGGCAATACCGCGTTATGATAAGGGAAAACACCAGTGCCGCCTGTTTTAAACAGGCCGTATCACAACCGGTAGTACTCACGGTGAAAGCGCTGCCGGAAGTACAGGTAACAGCAGCGATTACGGTATGTATGGGTGAAGCCTTACAGTTAAATGCGACCACCGCTGCGGGTAATACCCTCAGCTGGACGGATGCCAAAGGAACTGCCTACAACGGCGCTTCGCCGGTAGTAGCCACTGCGGCCACGGCGCAGCAGGCAGGCGTATACACGGTACGCGTTACGGCGACGGATAATTGTGTAAATACGGCTACGTCCACTGTAACAGTGCGGGACCGGCAGGCCTACGCATTCAGCCTGCCCGCGCAGCCCATATGTGTGGGAGCTACCCTTCAGGCCACCGTAGCCACAGGGCCTGTCATTGCCGGTTACGAATGGAGTACCGATGCCGCCGGCACTATCATCGGCCAAAATACTGCCACCCCCACAATTAGCTGGAATACACCGGGCACGCATACACTCACTTTAAAAGCAACGGGAAACTGTTTGCAGTTGCTGCCGGTAAGCCAGCAAGCCACGGTAGTAGCAGCTTCGCAGCCAGGGCAACTGAGCTTTAAAACGCCGGTATGTGTGGGCGAAGCAGTAGCAGTGACATTGAGCGGTCAGTCGGCCGGCACCATCACCTGGGACTTATCCGGCAATCCTGCCATGCAGGGAACTGGCACGCCACTTACTGCCACCTGGGCCACCCCCGGGCGCTACACCATAAAATATACCGTCAATGGCTCCTGCGGCCAAACTACCGGAACTGCCGATATAGAAGTAACCAGCATGCCGGTGGTACAGGTAACACCCGCCATCCAAATATGTAATGGGGAAAGTCTGCAACTAAAAGCCACCGCCGGTGCCGGCGCCACTTTCCTCTGGACAGATACCAAAGGGAACACTTTTACCGGCGCTTCGCCGGTAGTGACCACTGCGGCCACGGCGCAGCAGGCAGGGGTATATACTGTGAAAGTTTCGGCGGGCGCCAATTGTACCGCCACTGCGCAATCAACGGTGACCGTGCAGGAAAGAACTGCTTATTCCTTTAGCATACCTCCGCAAAGCATTTGTGTAGGAACGCCTGTTACAGCCACTGTTGCCACCGGACCCACCATTACCGGTTACGAGTGGAGTACCGATAACGCCGGTACCATCATCGGCCAAAATACTGCTACGCCCACTGTACAGTGGAATACACCGGGTACGCATACACTGACCCTGAAAGCCACTGGGAATTGTTTACAGCTGGCCTCCGTACAACAACAAGCTACCGTAGTGGCTACCGGCCAGGTAGGGCAGCTGAATTATAAGCCGCTGGCTTGTATGGGTGATCCGGTGACGTTTACGGTGAGTAATCAGTCGGCCGGTGATATCACCTGGAATTTTTCCGGCAACCCTGTAACGCAGGGGAATGGCACTCCTTTCACTGCCACCTGGGCGTCGCCGGGGCAATATACGATCAGCTATACGGTAAAGGGAAATTGCGGCCAGGCCACGGCTGCTGTCAGAACCATAGAGGTAGGAGGGATGCCAGCGGTTACACTCGCAAAAGATACCACGCTTTGCCGCGGCGTGCAGCTGTTGCTGCAACCAACGTACAGCAACGATGTTACGGGCTTCAGCTGGCAGAACGGAAATTTCAGTACTGATCCTATCTCAGTTGCCAATGAGGCAGGCACCTACACCGTGGTAGTGCAGAATAAATATGGGTGTCGCGCCAGCGATGCTATTACCGTAAAATATGGCAGTTGCGGCTGCGACGTATACATGCCTAATGCTTTTACGCCTAATGGCGACGGGAAGAATGATATTTTTAAGCCGCTTGTATATTGTACCACGCGCATGTTTCGCTTTAATGTATATAATCGCTGGGGGCAGTTGGTTTTCAGTACTAACAAACCTGGTGATGGCTGGAATGGCAGTTTAAATAATTCCGGAAGTCGTAAAGCGGATGCCGGTACTTATGTGTGGGTGCTGGAATATGAAGGTGCGGATAATCCGGTAGCGGTCCGGAAAACAGGTGCAGTAACATTGTTGCAGTAGGAGTTAGGGAGATGTGAGTGTTGTGGTGGAGCGCTTGAAGGAAATAACGTATCGCAGTTGTTAGGGCGTGAGTGCCCTGGTGTCCATAAAGATTTAATCTTTATTTTTTTATATTTTCCTTGGATCGTTGCAGGTATTTACTATTTTTGCAACGATGTTTCATTTAATTATAAATAGGAAAAAGTCGCTCCGGGCCTTTACGGCCGGGCTGCTGCTGGCATTGTTCAGCATCAGCCAGGTGCCTGCACAGTGGCTTCATGGCTGCTTCTCCAGTCATGAGCATTCCTGTTCGGATGGCGTACATAGTGAGCAGACCAGGCTCACCAAAACGCAGATTAAATGTCATTGTTCCCATGTGGTGCACCATGATACACCTTACCTGGTGTGGACTGTTTCCGGCGGAAATAGTGAGGTGGCCTACCATACATCACTTTATAACAATTACCTGCATGCCTTCACCTATGCGGCGCCCAGGTATTTCTTCTCTATTCAGGGGCCTCCTGAAATGTAATGTTCCATTTATTTTTGTAGCGGATGTGGAATGAATTGCCATGCCTCGTAGAGACGCAATGCTTGCGTCTCCTCGGGTCAATCTACTCCATAACTTCCGCGGTTATCAATGCTGATAAAGGATTTTCTGGTAGATTTTAGCGAAGAACCCAGTGTAGAGACGCAAGCATTGCGTCTCTACACTAGGAAAACTGTTTCCGGATCGCAATAATCATTTGATGAAACCATATCAAACGTGATGCAGGAATTTAATCAATAGTCTGTTTATAGTATGCGAATTATAATTGTCTGTATGCTGCTGGCGGCATGGAGTAGCCCTGTGCATGCCCAAAAAGTGGTGGCAAAAGATACGTTGACGGGTGTAACCGTTACAGGAAATCATACGGAGCGCCGTATTAAAGAAAGTGCGCTGCCGATGGAGATCGTAAACCGGGAATACATCCGTCGTAATATGGGCGGCAGTTTGATGAAGTCGCTCGAAAAGCTGCCTGGTATTAAATCCATAGGCATTGGCTCGGGCAACTCCAAGCCGCTGATTCGCGGACTTGGCTTTAACCAGGTAGTGGTGGCGGAGCATGGGATCAAACACGAAGGGCAGCAGTGGGGGGCGGATCATGGATTGGAGATTGACCAGTTCAACGCAGGGCAGATAGAGATTGTAAAAGGTCCGGCTGCATTTCTGTTTGGTGCGGATGCGATTGGTGGTGCTATTGATATCAAGTCGCCGGCCCCGCCCTCGGTGCATACCTATGGCGGCTCCCTGGATCTCACCGGAAAATCAAATAACCAACAGCTGGCTATATCCGCACAGGCTTTTGTGCGCACGAATAAATGGTTCATGACTGCCCGCGTAACGGCCACCGATTATGGCGATTACCGCGTGCCGGCAGATACGGTTTATGTATACAGTTTTGCCGCGCCATTGCATAACCACCAGGTGCGTAATACCGCAGGGCGGGAGCGCAATGCGCACCTCAGTACCGGCTGGATAGGTAAGCATGCGGCCACCACTTTTTATGGCAGCATCGTGTATAACAAATCCGGTTTCTTCGCCAACGCGCATGGGCTGGAGCCGCGCCGTGTGGATACGGAGCTGCATGATCGTTCATCCAGGGATATAGAGCTGCCCTCGCAGGAAGTAACGCATTACAAACTCGTTAACAAAACTACTTTTCATATAGGCCCACATCAATTGCTATGGCAATCCGGCTACCAACAAAACTTCCGGCAGGAGTGGAACAACTATGTAAATCATGGTTATATGCCGCCGGTGTACCCGGAGAGCATGCCCACCCCGCAAACACTGGAACGGCAGTACGATAAAACAGTATGGAATACCGCGCTGAGCGACTACTGGCAGCTGGGGCGGCATGAGCTGCGCTATGGCGGTGAAATTTCGTATCAGCGTAACCGTATCAACGGATGGAGTTTTCTGATACCGGCTTTTTCACAGTTGCAGGCAGGTTTCTACGCCTATAATAAGTTCGCGGTCACAGATGATTTGCTGCTGCACGGCGCCCTGCGCTATGATGCCGGAAAGATCGATATCGCTGCTTATAACGATTGGTTCACCTCTCCCATTATCAATGGAAAAGATACCAGCCACGTGTACTTATCACGTGCCGCGGAGGCTATCCGCCGATTTTCGAGTGTTAACTGGTCGTTCGGGGTCAGCTACCAGCCCGGCCAGCTGGTGCTGAAAGCCAATATGGGCAGTAGTTTCCGCATGCCTATTGCCAAGGAGCTGGGGGCAAACGGTGTCAACTATCACTATTTCAGGTATGAGCGGGGAGACATCAACCTTTCGCCGGAACGCAGCTACCAGCTGGATCTGGGCATCGGGTGGAATGCGCAACAATGGTCGGTACAACTGACGCCGTATTTCAATTATTTCTCCAATTACATCTACCTCAATCCCACGGCGGAGCACGACTACCAATATGGTGCGGGCAACCAGGTATTCTATTATGCACAAAGTAAGGTAGGGAGATACGGAGCTGAACTACAGGCACAGTACAAGTTATGGGAACGTTTACAGCTGGCCCTGGCGGCCGAATACCTGTACAATCGGCAGTTGTCGGGCAGCAAGAAAGGGTATACGTTACCATTTACGCCGCCGCCATCGGCGCTGTTTTCGGCCACATATGCCTTTAGCAGACATACCTGGGCCGGAGTGGATTACCGGATCACCGCTGCGCAGCGCCGGATAGTGCCACCAGAGCGGACTACACCGGGCTACCAATTGCTGGGTCTCAGTGCCGGTACGCAGTTGCATATCAAAGGGCAGCCTTTGCAACTGAACCTGCAGGTGCAAAATTTACTGAACAATAACTATCTCGACCATACCAGTTTCTACCGCCTGATTGCGCTGCCGGAGGCAGGAAGGAATATTGTGCTGTCGCTTAGTATACCCGTTACCGTTAGTAAAACCGAAAAGGCTATCTGACGCATCTTTACCATCTCCCGAAAAAAGAATATCCGTTACCGTTAGTGCCCGAAAAGGCTATCTGACGGCAGCTTTAACATCTCCCGAAAAAAAATAAAACCAATATGAAACGTACACGATTGTATTACGCGTTGCTGTTACTGACAGCGGTATCACTTTACTCCTGTAGCAAGGACGATCAGCAAACCGATACTACCTATCCGGAAATAGACCTGGGCATATCAGGCGCTTTTCCGCAACAATGCAGCATTATGGAACGAGGCAAGATTTTCACCTTCCGTGCAAGGTTTACCGACAATATGGCATTAGGATCTTACAGCCTGGATATACACCACAACTTCGACCATCACACGCACAGCACGGAGGTGAAAGTTTGTGAAGAAGAGGCGGTGAAAGGCGCGGTAAAACCCATGCTTTACATTAAGGACTTTGCTATTCCCGCCGGAACCAGCGACTACACAGCAACGGCGGAAATTGATGTGCCGGCGGACGTAGACCCCGGCGACTACCATTTCCTGATCCGCCTGACGGACAAGGAAGGCTGGCAAACGCTCAAGGGCATCAGCATAAAAATTATCTAATTCATTATTCATTTAAAAATTCAACTATCATGAAATTATCCCTCGGAAAAATCGGGATGGTGCTGGCTATGTCGGCCGGTTTATTCGCTTGTTCCAAAAAAGATGAGGTGGCGCCTAAAGCTACTATTACGTTAAAGGAAATCGGCAGTGGTAACAGTAAGGTAGCCTATGCCGGCAGCGACCTGCATGTGGATGCTGAAATTATTGCCCCTGGCGGTATTAAGGAAGTAAAACTGGATATTCATCCGCAGGAAGCCGGTGGCTGGGAGTTCGACTCCACCTATACGGAAGGCTTCGTCGGTGTGAAAAATGCAGACTTTCATAAACATATCGATATCCCTGCCGAAGCGGCTGCCGGTAAATATCATATACACCTCACCGTTATAGATCAGCATGGTCAGCAAACGGAAGTGGAATCGGACCTGGAAATTAAAATAGATGCTACATTGCCTTCCCTGGCTAGTTTGGAGCTGAAATTAAATACAGCTAAAACCGATTTACATGTAGGGGGAGATATTTCTGCACCTAATAAAATTGCCAGCGTTACGGTGGAAATCCATGGTGGCTGGGAGTACGAAGTAACGTACACCGATGCAGCTATGGTAGGCCAAACTACTTATCATTTACATAAGCATGTGAATGTAAGTGCGGCGCCGGCAGGGCATTATCATGTGCATGTGAAGGTAGTGGATCAGCGTGGGAAGGAGCGGGAGTTTGAAGAGCATTTTGATAAATAATTAACCGGGAGATTTTCTGCTCCCGGTTAATTTGGGGGTTGTTGCGTGCAACAACCCTTTTTTTGTTGCTGTGCCACCGGCACAGCTATATGGTGCATTGGCTATTTATAGTTTAATTTTATCCGGATCGTCCACATTCCTTCTTTACGTATAGCGAAAGCAAACCAGAAGTTGAAATACGCGCCGTTGATATCTCCGTTGTTATACATATCGATGGTAAGCGATTTTCCGGCCACATATGGTAGCGGAAAATTGGCTACTTCCAGTTCCAGGTGGTCCGGAAATGCAGTGTATTTCGTAGGGTTTTCCAATCCCAGGTTATGCCAGTCTTTCAGATCCGGAACGCCGGGAGTAGTGGAATAATCATACCCGAAAAGTTTTTCAGGATCTACCGGGTTGTTATTCTTGTCCACAAAGTAGACTTCGATTTTTTTACCGGTAAGGCTGTTTCTTTTAAAACTTACTTCAATCCCTGTCAGGTTCCCATCTATCCCCTGGAAGGTGTAGGCATAGTCCAGCGCATACGAGATATTAATGGTAAGCGCATTTTTTATAACCATTTCGCCTCCTGAATTTTTTACCCGGATATCAAAGGTGTATTTACCCTTAGGCATTTGCAGCGTATCAAATTCGGGATAGATGACGATGGAGCCGTTAACAGGATTGATATCGATCCCGGGACGTTCTACCACATCGCGTTTAGTATCTATTTCCTTGGCTGTTTTTTCCTTTTCTGTATAGGCAGCATGCCACCAGTTGGTTTTTAACTTGTAGTCCATCAATGACTGCAGGATTTTCCCGTCTTCGGAGCGGATTGCCTCGATAGAAAAGGTGAGTGGCTTGCTGGATTCGTCCGTTACCATGGCACCTGTTACGATGAGGGTGCCGCCAATGCCCGCATTGATGGTTGGATTCGTGTATTTAATAGCCGGACTCAGGAATCCGTCTGTTTTATCTTTCGAGCAGGACAGGGCCAGGAGTATAAAGGCCAGTATCCCGTAGTTTAAAATATGTTTCATCGTACAATGATTTTAGGTTATCTGTAATATCGCTGTTTAAGGCCGGCGGCAAAGCTGGCGCCGTTTTTCAGCACATGCACCACGGCGTTGGCGGTCATAAGGTTATGTGTTTGGATACCGCCGGTATAGCGTACGGAGTCTACCCCTGGAATTTTCACGTGCGTATACTCGATATAGAACGCGGAAGTAGGCAGGGAGCTACCTGGTTGGATGCCACCACCTTTTCCATAGAGGAAGAGGCTATCGCCATTCTCTGCTTTGTAGAACATCTCTTTATCCGTTACTGCTTTTTCCAGGGTAATTTTTGCGTTCGGGATAATGAACCGGCCCAGGAGGAAGCGCAGCGTATCCTTTCCGATGGCGGAGAGGGGGCGTGGTGTTTGTTTGTCGTCCGGCGTGAAGTTCATTTGTAGTCTTTGCACGGCAGAATTTGGTGCAGCAAAGAAGGTGATGTTGTTCTGGTTTACCAATGCTTTGGCATCCAGGAGGTCGATGATTTTCACGAGGGAGTCGAACATATGGTTGGACCGGCTGGTGAGGAAATCATAAACCGGCATGCTCATTTCTTCGCGGGACTGGCCTGACAGGCCACCGTCTACATAGTAGTCGTTTTTGCGGCAGGCTGGCAGCGCCAGTACGACTACTAACAGGCATGCATATATTTTCAGGAAGATATTATTGGTCATGGTGCGTTGATTATTTCCAGAAATCATTCTGGGTGATGACGAAATTGGATTTGGCGATGATCGTTTGGCTGATAGGTAGCAGCCATGCGCCTTTCTCGTACCAGTCGGCCTGTTTGATGCGGGTATCCTTATCAATTTTCCTGTTTCTTACCAGGTCGAAGAAGTATTGGCCTTCACCAAGCAGTTCTTTTTTACGTTCCAGGAGGATGGTATCCTGGATGTTGCCGCCGCCGGTATATTCCGGTGCGTTGGCGCGGCGTCGTACGCGGTTGAGGAGCTCGGCTGCTTCTGCGTTGCGGTTGATACCGTTGGAAGCGAGGGCTTCTGCGCGTAACAGCAGGATATCCGCCAGGCGGGTAATGATGATATTGGATTCATTAATATTTTGGGAAGACGTATCGCCTTTCAGCTGCAGGGTTCTGTACTTGCCAAGAAACACGCGGTCTTCGTTTTTACCCTGGAGGTAGGTTTCATATATAAACCAGGTGGCTATACGATCATCTTTCACGCCAGGTGTAAACATATTGTTGATCTGATCGCGGTGAGGGGTGAGGAGGTATCTGTCGCTACCGCCGCCACCGTCGCTATAATCGCTGTACCATGGTCTGCCCAGTGTTCTGTTAAACACGCGGTTTTTCTGCACTTCCCTGGTATTCACATCGAAGTTGAGTTCGAAGATACCTTCGGTGGATTTGCCGATGAAGATGTTGATGAGCGTAGCGGTGGGCACCAGGCTGTAAGGGCCGGCGGTGATTACGCTGTCGCAATATTTTTCGCTGGTGGCGTAATCGTGGTTCCAGGCCAGCACATGTGCTTTGATGGCCCAGGCAGCACCTTTGGTGGCGCGTACGGCTGCATCACCATCTGCATATTTTATGTCCAGGCTGTTGATGGCTATGTCGAGGTCGGCATTGATTTGTTTGAACACTTCCGCTTGCGGCGCACGCGCAATATTTTCGATATTGATGGCCTGGAGGTTTAAGGGCACATCGCCCCAGAAGCGCACCAGGTAGAAGTAGGTGAGGGCTCTGATGAAGCTGGCCTCACCGATGTGGCGGCGACGTGTTTTTTCGTCGTAGATTTTTATTTGCTGTATGCGTTCCAGCACGAGGTTGCACTGTGCTACCACGGTGTAAAACTGGTTCCAGTTCCCTCCGTCGTTATTGAGTAACGCTGCGGCTGTGTTTTGCGGGATGGGTGTTTCCACTCTCACGTTCTGCACATCCGAGTAACTGGTGAACAGGTTGGCGCGTACATCTCCCATTAAAAAAACTTTATCAGGAACAACAGCGCGCAGGTAAGAGTAGGCCGAGGCGATGGCCTTTTCCACATCAGCGGAAGAGGTGATAGCGTTATCGGCGGTGGGTAATTCAATGATTTGCGGGTCCAGGATTTTTTTACAGGAGAAGAGGGTGGCTGCGATGATCAGCGCATATATAATCCTGTATTTCCGGAATGAGAATAGCTGCATAGTAATTAGAATTCGAAGTTAAAGCCCAGGTTGAATTTGTACGGAATCGGATAGCCGTTACCGAGGTCATAGCCGTAAGAGTCCACGTTTTCAGGATCTACGCCGGTGTATTTGGTGAGGATGAAAACGTTGCTCATGCCACCGTATACACGCAGTTTACGGATATGTGCCCTGCTCAGTACTGCCGGAGAGAAATCGTATGACAGGTTGATGTTATTGAGCCTGATAAAGCTGCCATCTTCCAGAAACAGGTCCGTATTGGTTTCATAGTTACCGATGAAGTCGTAGCTGGACAAACCGTAGTATCTCCACGGATTGAGTACCGGATATTTAGCGTTGGTATGTTCAGGTGTCCAGAAGTCGAGGTCAGAAACATCGAGGAGGTTGCGTTGTCCGCCCGGATAGTTTACGTTTTCGCTGGCGGTCCAGCTAACTGCTTTGATACGGTCGGCCAGCACTTTATTGAACACCTTAGCGCCTACGGAGTAGTTGAAGAACAGGTCCAGTTGTACCACGGCGTTGTTTTTAAACCGGTAGCTGAAGGTATGGGCGAAGCTGCCGCTGAATTTAGGATTCGGATCACCGCTGTATACTCTATCGCTGTTATCCATTACGCCTATACGACCATCGCCGTTCACGTCCAGCAGTTTAATATCGCCGGCGCGGTAAGGGTCCTGGGAGGTAAAGCCGCTGGTGTTGGGATAGAGTTTCATGCCGGTATATTTATTTACAGGCACTTCATCATCCGTGGCATATACGCCGAGGTACTTCATGAGGTAGAAGCCGTTGAGCGGGCGGCCTATCTGCAGGTAGGGCTGGCCAACCGCATAACCGGAGCGGGACACGGAGCGGCCGAAGTCGGGCAGTTTCGTGAGCTCATTGCGGTTGATGGCGCCGATGAAGGTGGCAGAATATTGGAAATTTTTATTTGGTTTGGTGATATAGGCGGTGATGGCTGCTTCGTAGCCGTAGTTGCGAACGGAGCCGCTGTTGACATAGCGGGAAGAATAGCCGCTGGTACCATTAAGTGCATCCGGGAAGAGGAAGCCATCCGTATTTTTATTGTAATAATCGAGGGCCATGGTGATTCTGCTGTTGAAGAATTCCAGGTCCAGCCCGATGCCCTGGTCTTTGGTAGTTTGCCAGGTAAGATTAGGGAGGGCGATACCGTTACCACCGGCGTAGTTAGGCGCCAGCAGTGGGATGCCGTTATAGGTGGCGTTATCGCCGCTTTTGGTGAGGTAGGCACCTACTGCCAGGTAGTTATCTTCGTACTGCGTACCTGATTTGCCTGTGCTGGCACGGATTTTACCGAAGTTGAGGATGTTGCCCAGTCTTTTATTCAGGAAGTTTTCTTCTGTAAACACCCATCCGGCGGACACGGAGGGGAAGTAGCCCCATTGGTTGTCCTTACCGAATTTGGAGGAACCATCTGCACGGACAACGCCCTGGAGGAGGTATCGTTTTTTATAGTTGTAGGAGAGTCGGGAGTAATAGGATAAAAGGCCGTATTTGAGGTTGTGTGTTTCCAGCTTCAGGTTGGCCTGCGGGTAGCCGAGGATCACCTGTTGCGCATCGCTGGGGCCGCCGGTGGCAGCGCCGTAGATGTTATTGTTTTCGCTGGTATTGATGGTATTACCTACGGTGAGGTCGAACGAGTGTTGGGAAGGAAAAGTATGGTAGAGGCGAAGGAATGTTTCGCTCAGCAGGTTTACTTTTTCCTGGGAGTAGTAGGAGGCGGCTGCTTTAGCGTCGCTGCGGGTGCCGCTGGGCTCAAAGGTGCGGGTACGGTAAAACTCGTAGTTGCCGGAAGCGCGGGAGGTGAGGTTGAGGAATTTAAAGATATCGTAGCTCACTTCCAGTTGTGCGAGGCCTCGGCGGGTAAGGTCGAGGTTTACTCCTTTGCTGTAGGAATCGAGGAAGGTGTCGAAATAACCACTTGCAGGACCCGGGCGGAAGGAGGAGGAGAAGTTGTTGCCCACAACGGCGGCGTTATAGGTGTCGCCACGTTTCTGGCTGGCGTCTGTCTGACTCAGGTTAGCCCTTCCCGTTATGGTGAGTTTGGAGGTAGGTTTAAATATACCATTATAAGTCAGGGAGAAGCGGGAGAAGCCGGAGCCCAGTACAATCCCTTTTTCTTTGTAGTAGTCTACGCCCACGCGGTAGCTGGCATTTTCAGTAGCGCCGCTGATGCCGAGGTTGACATTTTTAATATCTGCATCGCGGAAGTAGAGTTTTTGCCAGTCGGTGGAGTTGTTATAGAATCCGTTGAGACTATCTGTTAGTTCGATGGGCATGTCGGTAGCGCCGCCACCTACTTTAGCAGATTTGTACTGGTTGTACAGTGCGATTTTGAAGTTGCGTTCAGCGGCGCCGCCCAGTGTTTTACGGAGGCTGGGGTAGTAGCTGAGGCCGTATTGCGTATTTAACGTTACGATAGGCTTGCCGATTTTACCGCGTTTGGTGTTGATGATGATTACGCCGTTGGCGCCTCTGGAGCCGTAGATAGCGGTGGCAGAAGCGTCTTTGAGGACTTCTACTGATTCGAGGTCGAAGGGGCTGAAACCTGCGAGTATGCTGGTGATGGCTTGTCGCGGGTCGGAAGGGTTGAACACATCCTGTTCCAGTGGTACCCCATCGATGATAAAGAGCGGGGTACTAACTACGCCGGAGTTGGCGGAGTTGGAGAAGGAGGCGAGGCCACGGATTTGTACCATGCTGCGACCGCCGGGCATACCCGAGTTGTTTTGCACGAGCAGGCCGGGAGCGAGACCCTGGAGCAGGCCTTCGATGGAGCCGCTGGGTTTATTCTGCAGTTGCGAACCTTTGATGGTGGAAATGGCAGAAGTAGTTTCTCTTCTTTTTTGTGTACCGTAACCAACGGAGATGTTTACTTCCTGTAATTGGGAGGAGGAGGGTTGCAGGGTGATGAGCAGGTTTTGGGTATTGCTGCGCACGAGCTGGCTCCTGTTTTCTCTGTTGGGTACTGAGAGCGTACCATTATCCAGTTTCAGCAGTAATGGGTTAAAGCCGATGGAGGAGATGACGATGGAGGCGTTGTCCGGTACGTTTTGCAGGTTAAAGTAGCCGTCAGCGTTAGCCGTGCTGCCGAGGCGGGTGCCCTGTACGGTAACGCTGGCGCCTATCACCGGTTGATTGTCCGGGCTGAGGATGCGACCGATGAGGGTGATGGTAGCCTGGTTGATGGCAGTAGGGCTGGTGATGGTAACGATTTTATCCGATACTTCGTAGGTAAAGGGTTGCCCTTTGAATACCTCAGAGAGGGCCTGTTGGAAGGAGGCGTCTTTGAGGTCGATGGTTACCGGCAATGCGTTTTTGGTGAACCGGGCGTCGAATACGAATGAGTAGCCGGTTTGGGAGCGGATGGAAGCCAGGACCTGGTCCAGTCGCGCATCGTGTACTTTCAGATCTACCTTTTGTGAGTAGGCTGAAGCGGCGGAGGCCAGTGATTGTACGGCTGACAGTACGAAACAGCAGGCATAGCGTTTCCAATGGCCCAGCATGTGGCCATGTTGAATTTTCATGATAATAGCGGTTTATAAGGGTGATTGGTTGATAATCTCCTGTCTTATTGCTCTATTGATAAGCGGTTATTATTCAGACTGAATTTTATGTTACTTGTTTTTTCAATTGCTCTTAATAGTACAGGGAGTGGTGTACTCCTTGGTAGTTGGCCGTAAAGTCGGGCTTCCGGTAATGATGCATAATCTATTTCGATATCGTACCAGCGTTCCAGTTGGTGTGCCACGGAGGAGATATCGGTGTCTGAGAAGTAGAACAGGTCGGACATCCAGGCGACATCTTCTTTTGTGTCCACTTTTCTGATGTGGAGCTGGTGGTTGTTCAGGGTAGCCTGTTGGCCGGGTTTCAGCATTGTTGGTGGCTGCTGTTGTGGCTGAACGAGGATGCTACCTTGCAGCAGTGTTGTTTTTACATACGCTTCATCGTGATAGGCTTTAACGTTAAATGATGTGCCGAGAACGGTAATTGTTTGGTTGTCCAGGATTACTTCGAACGGGTGTTGTGCCTGCTGCGCCACTTCAAAATAGGCTTCGCCGGTGAGTGTTACCTGTCGGGAGTCCCCGAATGTGGTAGGGTACTTCAGGCTGCTGGCGGCGTTGAGCCATACTTTGGTACCGTCGGGCAGTTCGAGTTTGAATTGTCGCCCGCGTGGGGTGGTGAGTGTATTGAACACTATTTCCCCTGTGGCGGTGGCGTTGCCGGTATAGGCCAGTGTGCCTTTGTCGGACTGCACTGCGGTGGCGCCGTTGTCATCAATCACTTTGTGGTGGTGCAGCGTATCGAGCGTAACCTGTTTTCCGTTTGACAGGGTGAGCACGACGGCGGCGGACTTAGGTGATGCTGCAGCGATGGTTTTGGTAGCCGGTGGTTGTAAAAGAACATACTGTCGGTATCCCAAAACGATGGCTGCAAACGTGATACTGGCGGCGGCCCAAAGCACGTAAGGTTTTATGCGGGTCACCTTTTTTTCCGGTTGTTTAGCGAGGATCCGTTGCAGCATGGCGTTGGTATCGTCGGTGGTAAACACGGCCGGGTCGGCGGCGGTCAGCGTAGGAAGCTTTTCAAAATAGAGTCTGTACTGGCTTTCGTTGGCAGGATCTGCGAGTAAAGCGTGCAGTTCCTGGTACTCTGCTTCGGTACAGGTGCGGTTGATTGCTTTTTTGAACAGTATTTCCAGGCGTTTGTCGTTCATTGTAAGTCTGTGTACATTATTAAAGACAGGGAGGGATATCAAAAAGGAGATATGGGATAGGAAATTTTTTTTCCGCTACGGCTTTTTGAATAAAAATACGGCGAAGGCGATATGGATTTTAATGGAGATCATACGTTGCAGGAATTTCAGGGCCAGCTGGTTATATTTTTTGACGGAGTCGGTGGAGAGGTTCATTTTATCTGCTATTTCGGGGTTTTTATAACCCTGGGCGCGTAGGAGGAATACGGTTTTTTGCTGGGAAGGGAGGCGCTCGATAGCTTTTTCCAGGTGTTCGTGTACTGTGTTTTGTTCTGTGGTGTTGTGCAACACGAACTGGGAGTATTGCTGCTGGTGTTTTCTTTCTGTGACCAGTTTGTTTATATAGTTGATGGTATGATTTCTTAGTAAGATAAAAAGGTAGGCGTTGAATTTATGGATTTCGGGCAGCCTGGTGCGTTCGTTCCATATTTTGAGGAATACGTCCTGCACGATTTCTTCGGTTTGCTCTTTGGAGCCGGTGATGGCGAATACGATTTTTCCTGTTTGCTGTACATAACCGTTAAAAAGGGCGGCAAAGGCCTGCTCGTCATTGTTGGCAATTTGATTCAGTATGTCGCGCTCATTATCGATACTAATTAACCCCATACTATCCTTTGGTTGATTGTGACCGGTAATTTAGTAAAAAAATAGGTATTTATTAACCTGGGTTAACGAACGGCGGGCGGGCGGGGGCTAGTTTTGCCTTATAAATATTTCAATTATGCTTTTCAGTATTGTATTATTAATCCATTTCATTGCTTTCGCCTTGTATTTAGCCTATTTGGGTATATTATGGCCTACCCGCGGTGCGGGGCCGCGTAGTAAGATGAGTTTGTATTTAGGTATTCTTTTGCTGATTACCGGGGTGGTGCTGGTGTACCTGATGTACCCGCATGTAAATTATTACAAGGTGGTACCGAAAACGGCGGCATTCCTGGGGGTAACGGTGATAAATATACGATTTGCGGAGAAGGAGTTGTCGCGCTGGGCGTATTATATTCTGCTAGGATTGGCCATAGGCGCGGGGTGTATTGCTATTTTTCATTAATTTTTATCTTGGGGGCTTGATTATCAGATAGTTTGCATAACTTTGCGGTCCGAAAGGATGATTCCGTAGCTCAGTTGGTAGAGCAATACACTTTTAATGTATGGGCCCTGGGTTCGAGTCCCAGCGGGATCACACAGGGCGACTCAAAGTCGCCCTTTTTCATTTAAAATCTCCGGCTATAGCAGGTCTGCTAATATTTCTCAATCAAATTAGTATAAAGTCACGCAAGTTATTCGGGTACCTGTTCGGGTACCATCTTGTGTGATTTATATTGGTACCCGAATGCTTTTGTGTGAAAGCGGTTTTAGGCAAATTTCAAACCATAAAACCTTTGAGAAATGAGAATTAACAAGCAACTATCCATTCTTTTCCTTCCAGAAAAATCAAAAATTGATGCCAATGGCGATGCGCCGATTATTGCGAGAATAACTGTCCAAGGGATACGTAGGGAGATATCCCTGAGTATCAAAATCGATCCAGACCAATGGGACCAGTCAAACGAAAATGTCAACCTTGTCTTAGTGGCGGATAAGAAAAAGGGGATGGAGGTTTATCAGAAAGTGGAGAACACACTGAATGATCTGGTGTCATTGTATAAAATGTTAACCAGAGGACAGCAACAGGTAACGGCAGACCTACTCAAGAACAAATATTTAGGACTAGTATTGCCTGATGCCGGTAGAACTGAAACTTCGGCCTCAAGAACCCTCTGCCAAACATTAAACTATAAATACAGTAAACTCGTGGCGCTGGTCAAAGCTGGCGAAAGATCAGCCAACACTTTAAAGCGCTGGAAGGTAACCAAAAAGAAAATCAGGTCCTTTCTTGATTACACCGTGAATAAGAATGATATACCGCTAGATCAGGTAGGCCCATCCCATCCGCACGAAATGCTCCACTTTTTTCTTGTGCACCAGAAAATTTGTAAGAATACAGCTATGAAGTACCTAAAGAATACTAAAGAGTTATTATCCATAGCAGTATTGAAAGGTTGGATAGAAAAAAATCCTTGGGCAGAGTTCATGAGCACATATAAACAGCCCAAAAGAAGTGTGCTAAATCTATTTCAGTTGATCACGATGTACAAAAAAAAGCTTATTGGCAGGTTAGAGCATGTACGAGATGTATTCCTGTTTGCATGTTTTACTGGCTATGCATTCAATGAAATACAAGGACTCTCCAAGGAAATGGTTTTCACTGGTATTGACGGGAAAAGGTGGATTCGTATTGACCGCCGAAAAACAGGTAGCGAAGAGTGTTTGCCATTATTACCTATAGCCGCAGAAATACTGGATAGATATAAGAATGATTCTTATTGCGTCGAAAATAATAAGCTGTTGCCAGTTAAAAGCTATTCCAATTACAATGGCTATCTCAAAGAGGTTGGAGATATATGTGATATTTCATTTGAATTGTCGACCCACGTGGCTCGCCATACTTTTGCGGTTACTGTCTGTTTGGAAAATGGTATTCCAATTGAAACAATTTCTAAAATGTTAGGTCATAAGAATATTAGGACAACTCAGATTTATGCACAGGTGAGCAATGCTAATATCGCATTAAATATGGGAAGGTTGGCACGGCAACTATTCAGTGAGAATGGGGAGTTAACCGTCAAACTTTACTCAGAGATTATAAAAGCTGCATAGTTTGTTCCTTGGGCGATCATCTGTTTTCATCGTCCAAGGAATAGCTAATTCCTTTTAGCTTTCAAGACCAATATGAATTGCCAAGGACAACTGGACAGCTGTTTTTATATGGAGCTGAATTGCTATTGGTGGGTACTGGAACCAGTTTCAAATTTAAGAGCAGTGTTGTTTTTTCATTCGTTTCTATTTCTGAATTAGTGAAGCAGACAATTCACAATATTAAGTGGCAGTAAAATATTATACAAATATTGAAATTATAATTTTTTTGAGAGCCTTTACCTCTTATTTAGGACCCGTTAATTTGATTGTTATGCCTCAATTTCAGATTATGTTGTTGGCAGAAAGTCCTTTTTCATATTGTTGATTTCCTTATTACTAAAATTTTTATAGGTGCGTACCATTATGTGATATAGAGCCGATAAATTAGCTTCACTTAAGTTTCCAGTCTCGGCTTGTTCTATTAGCATTGCCATTTCTTCATCGGTGAAAGGCCCCTTATTTTTGTATTCAATATTAAGTAAAATTTTAATTAGTTTTATTTTGTTTAAAACTGTATTTCTATTGTCCTTTTTTGAACCACCTTCATTATCGGTGACAACTTGGGCATTGATTAGGTCAACGACATCGGTTTCCCTTAAGGTTTCCATTTCTGCAATTGTATCTTCGCTAATTTCTTGGATAAGATTCCTGTCTTTAGCCAATCGCAAAAACTGATCTGCGGAATACAGTAGAAGGCGAGTCTTAGTTTCATCATAAAATTCTTTTATCAATTCTGGTCTGCAACTAACGGTCTTGCCGCTTTCTTTTCGCCACCAGTCTTCTTTAAGGTCATCTGTGATAAGAATGAACATGTTTTTGGTTTTCTTCGACTGCGCAATTAGATCTGACCATATGAGCCAATCACCATACATTGCTCTTTCTCCATCCTTCTTCTTTGTTTCAGCATCCTTATAGCCAGGAGGTATCAATTTTTTATACCTTTCTTCACCTCTTTTATATAACTGAAGCAGTTGTTCCTCGGAAGGAGCATCACCTATCCGCTCACTAAAAAGTTCCGTGATTTTCATAAGTAATTCATCATTCCCACTAAAGTCAGGGTGCTTTTTTTCCTGTTCTGAAAGGTCCGCTTTGACTTTATCCATGAATTCTTCGTAGTACTTCTTAATTCTACTTATATTAATCGTAGGATGCCTTTCAAACCTGTTTATTTGCGCTATTAGGTGTTTGTTAAAATAGGTATTGATGTCTGAATTTAACTCCTCATATGCTCTTCGAGTAGTTTCGATCACAGAGCGCCGGTTCTTATGGAATTCGTAAGCAACCTGATAAGGAATATAAAGCCTATTCCTCTGGCTTTCCAAGACCGAAAGGAAAACCTTTTTGGTTGACTCGCTATATCTGTACAAGTTTAACAGTGTATTAGCATCTAACACGAGTACTGCCTCATTCCAGGATTGCTCCAATTCTTCTTTGGTTGGTTCATAATAGCCGATAAATTCCTTATACATCTGTTTGGGATTATTGATAAATAACGTGACAAGGGAAAAGTCAATAAAAATAACGTTTTATCAGTAATAATCAGTACAAAATAATTAGATCAGTAAATACTTACTTATTAGTAAGTAAATGTTTGTTGTGAATAGTTGGTAAAAAAAGGAGAAAGATTATTGGCTGCATTACAGGTGAAAACCCCGGCAAAGGTAGCGCCCCGCCCGAATTGCCCATTCCCGCAGAACGTGCGGGCGCTGGTCATATCGGTCTGGGGCGCTAATAATTTTGCCGGGTTTTCACCTGTAACACATCCAATGATGACGGTGAAAACAACAGAATTCTTAAACTCAAAAACTTCTGTTATGAAACCTTCACAACTTTCAGTTTATCTCCAATTTGCAATTAGCAACAAGTTTCCGGTGATGATTGTCGGCCGACCAGGTATCGGCAAGACCGACATTGTAAAGGATGCTGCTAATAAAGCCCAGGCGGACCTGATTATTTCTCATCCGGTCGTCAGTGATCCAACAGATTATAAAGGCCTGCCCTTTGCTTCGGGGGATGGTACGGCTGACTTCCTAACCTTTGGAGAACTTAAACGACTAGTTACAGCAAAGAAGAAAACGGTATTCTTTCTCGATGACCTTGGCCAGGCTTCTCCACTCGTGCAAGCTGCATGTATGCAATTGCTTTTAGCCAGAGAAATCAATGGGCAAAAAATTAGTGACCATGTAACATTCATTGCTGCCACTAATCGCAGACAGGACCGAGCTGCTGTTACAGGTATTTTAGAGCCTGTAAAATCTCGTTTTACTAGTATCGTTGGATTGGATGTCGATATTGATGATTGGGCATCATGGGCGGCTTCTAACTCCATGCCTAATGAACTGATAGCATTTATGAGATTCAGGCCAAACTTCCTAAGTGACTTTAGTCCTGTCGCAGACATAGAGAATATTCCAAGCCCAAGAACTATCGCAGCTGTTGGTAAGCAACAATTGGCAGGTATCCCGCAAGGTTTAGAGATTGAAGCTATCAAAGGTGCGGCAGGTCTAACGTTTGCGATTGAATATACCTCGTTTTTAATGTTTTGTAGAGATCTACCGTCACTTAATGATATTCTGGAGGATCCGCTCAAAGCATTAGTACCACAGGAGGTAGCATCAGCTTACGCTATTTGTGGGGTTATTGCTTCCATCATAAATAAGTCAAATATCTCTACCGTACTTAAATATCTCGACCGTCTTCCTATTGAAAATAGTGTTTGCTGTTTGAAGGATGCCTGCCTCCGGAACCCCGCTATAGCCTCGAATCGTGAATTTATTGAATGGGCATCAAAGCACGCATCTTCTTTACTCTAAAAAAATATAGCTATGAAACAGACAAGTATACTGAAGGCAAAGGTCCAACTGATATTGGAACATCCGTTTTTCGCTACCCTGGCGCTAAGACTGCCTTTTGAGATAGATGAGTCTATTGAAACTGCAGCGACAGACGGTACCCGGATTATTTATAACCCTGCTTTTATGGAATCATTGACTTTAGCAGAGGCTGTTGGTGTATTGGTGCATGAAGTAATGCATATCACCTTATTGCACCATGTAAGACGTGGTAATAGAAATCCAGAGAGATGGAATGATGCATGTGACTATGCTATCAATCCACTTTTGTTAACAGCAAATATTAAACTACCAGTCAATCACCTTTACAAAGCGGAGTATGTTGGTAAAAGCGCAGAACAAATCTACGATCTGTTGCCTCCCAAATCCTCAGCCGCTGCTTCCTGTGGAGTAATTCTCGATTTACCGGATAATTGTAGTAAACAGGAAGAAGAGATGAAGATTGATATAAGATTGACCGAGGCCTTGATGGTAGCTCGAAAGCAAGGCAAGGCACCGGCTTTCATGGAACGAATTGTTGACCAGCGTAAGAAGGCTAAAATTCAATGGAAGGATATTTTATCAAAATTCATATGTGAGGTAATTCTAAATGATTATACATGGACTAAACCCTCACGTAGATCCTTGTCAAGTGGGGGGTATTTACCCTCCATCCGGCCTTCGCAAATTGGCACAATCGCAATTATAGTAGATACCTCCGGCAGTATTGATGATGTTACACTGGCGCTCTTTACATCCGAAATTATGGAGATAACAAAACTGGCAGAGTCAGAAACTATTGTGATTTATGTAGATGCAAAGGTTCAAGGGGTCGAGAGATTTACTTCACAAGATCAAATTGTTCTTCACCCTAAAGGCGGAGGAGGGACCAATTTCAAACCAGGCTTTAAATATCTCTCAGAAAATGAAATCGAATGCAAGGCCATTGTTTACCTGACGGATGGATTGTGTAGTTCTTTCCCTGAAGAGCCGTTATGCCCAGTCTTATGGGCACATTTTCCACCTCCATTTGATTTTCCATTTAAACCACCTTTTGGGGATGTCATTGAATTACTATTTCCAAACAATAAATAATTCTTAACTAAATCTTTTTCCAATGAAAAATCTTAGCGAAAAAGCTCTCCTCGTAAACTTGCATATTAGCCAATGGTCTGCCCGTAAACTTGATAAGAATGTTATCAGGCAGTTAGAAAAGCAAAATCATACCCGTAACATTGGCCGTTTTAATAAACTACTTATTGACGAGGAAAAGCTTAAACCGATTCAGAAAATCGCGAGTGCTTGCCGGATATTTGTCATGGATAATACTCTTCCTTGGGGAGACAACGGTGACCGGCTTTTACCAGCGACGAATTATTTCGAATTTCTATCAGAAATTTCTAAATATAAGAATGACTTTCAAGCTGCGGCTGTCCAGTTTTCGCGGGAGTATCCAACCTTGATACAGGACTCAAAACAAAGGCTAGGAGCAATGTTTAGTGTAACCGACTATCCGGCTATTGATTCGATGGAGCAGCGTTTTCAACTTCGGGTTGGGTTTATGCCGATGTCAAATACAGAGGATTTTCGTTTACAAATTGATGACGAGGAGGTCAAAGAATTAAAGAAAATAATGGAGGAAGAGATTAATTCCCGCATTTCAACGGCGACTAGGGATATCTGGTACCGTATCAAAGACCAGGTTGGACATATGGCTGAACGCCTGTCGGATCCAAATGCTATCTTCAAAAATAGTCTGGTTGAAAATATAAGGGACCTGGTGAAAGTGCTTCCCCGTCTTAACTTCACCAATGATCCAGAGGTTGAGAAAATCGTTTTAGAAATGCATAATCTTCTAATAGATCCTGAATTACTTCGAGTGAATCCGGCAGTTCGTTCAGAAAAGGCCGATAGAGCAAGAGAAATTTTCGACAGTGTATCTAGTTTAATTGCGTAAAATCTATACTGGTAGGCGCCTACCAATTTTCACTTTCTATCCTTAAGTATTTCAATCCTACTTGATTGAAGTTCAATCAAAGCCTTTTGTTCCTCAATAATCTTTTCCTTACGGGCTATTTCCTCTTTCAGTCTTTTATTTTCCTCAATTACGTGTTTAATGTCGTATTTGATACTGTCCTTATCAAGATATAAACTAAATAGATCAACCTTAAGGAGATTAGAAATAGCCAGAAGTTGATCGGTATCGATGGATTGCCTTTTGAACATTTTAAACATGGTTGTCCTACTCACATTCGCCGCCTTGGCTAAAGTATCAACTTCTACTTCCTGCATACGGGCAAGCTTCTTTATAGTCTCTCCAATATGTATCGACATTGTTTTCCTTTGAAAATGAAATCTATTGATTATGAAGTTGTTGCATGGAAATTTTCCTAATAATCCTATATAGTTAAATTTCAGTGGTAAAAATTGGATTTTTGTGTTTATTATTTCATTTTTGTGTCGAAATGGGTACTATAGTATCGAAAACGATACTATTGATTGGCCTGATAATATAGATTGGTTAAAAAAAATGTCATAAATACCTATATAAATATGCGTACTCACGAAAAAATAGTGATGCCAGAATGGGCATATAAGCCTTTTCGTCTTACACAGGAAGAAGTAAATGATCCTACGTCAGTAATTCTGGATTTTTTTGAAGAAACCTCTCTGCCAGAACTTCGTCAAACACTTGACAAGTTACAGGATGAATTGCTGATAAACTCCCGGATACCAACCAGAGATTATTTATGGTTTCGCGCTGATTTGGAACGATGTCTGGAGGCAAGTTATCTCCTTGCCCAAGAAGTAGGTGAGGAATTACGCACAGCAAGGCTAATGCAGGATATAGGCCATGAACTCTCAGGTAAACTTGGCATTATATGTATGATGTTGGATGAGTTGTCAGCACAAACTGGCTTTGGGCATAAGCCAACTGAGTTGGCGCTCAGCGAATTATCCCTTGTGGCTAATCTAAGTCATAATATTCTTAAGAATATGTTACATCTTAATGAATCTCCTGAAATTTTAGTTTCTAATTTGTCTATCAGGGATTTGATTAGTCAATGCAGGCTGTTTTCAGTTTGGTATGCCGTTTTGAAACAAGGCAATTTGGTAATTGATACTGAGTTCCTAACACTAACAGAGGTTAAATCAGACGGAGTCATGTTACAGCAATGTCTTTTAAACCTAATTCAAAATGCATTTAAGTACGCTATTCCTGGATCTGATGTATCGTTAATAATAGCAAATACTGATAATGAAGTTTCATTTAAGGTGTTGAATAAAGGCAAAAGATTATCCGATGATCTAATGGCGAAAATTTTTGAAAGATATTTTATGGTTGAGCCGGGCCAAGGAAGCGCAGGATTAGGATTATTCATCACAAAGACCTATGTGCAGTTGTTAGGAGGTAACATTACTGTACATTCCGAAGAACATCAAGTGATTTTTACTATTACCATCCCCATTTAAAAAGTTATACTTATTATGGCTAGAAAAAAATACAAAAATTCTCTCCACGATCTCCATAATCAACTTATGAAGGCTCCAATTTTATTTAGGAATTCAGTGTGTAAGGACTGTGGAATTTCTGTCCCTACCTACTATAGGCTACTTCGGCCAGAGGTTGTTAGAGATGAGGCTAACCCTCCTAAACCGAAGCTTAGTAATGCGGATCTGGAGAAGATCCTAAAAAATGGGGAGGAGATACTAAGAAAGGTTTTGAATAATTTCAATCGCATAAAGAAAAACCCAAAGAACTAAACTATTTTTGGCGATTCTTACCTATGCGTTGTTCCTCAATTTCATCGGAATATCGTAGATATTCATGCTTTACCCAATCTTGAAATGTTGTTGCACCTTTTTTTCGACGCAATATCTCCTGACGAGCTACTGTAATAGTGCCAAGGTCCACCAGGAAGGTCTTTTCAAAATTTTTAGTAATTGCTTCCAATGTAACATTACCATCATTAAATACACCGGCCGCAAAAAAAGCATAAATATACTCGACCAAGCCAATCTTACTTGCAGTCCATCGCAGTGCAGGAAAGTTCTGTTGCGCATTTAGTCTAGTATTGTCTTGGATTCCTAAGCATTCATGGATATAATCCGTTAATTTTTCATATGCTTTAATTGCGGCCACCTTTAAACTATTGATTGTTGTTATATAGTTATCCATAAGGGGGCTAAAATCGTTGAACTCCACTTCTACGGTACCATAGTGCATGAAAAAGTTTTTATCCTGATCGGTGGACTTCGTTCTGTAATACCTATAGAATTCCATATGTTCAAGGAAAAATTCATCAATCCTGCGTAATTCTTTCTGTAAATACTTATTCTTGAGCTTAGGGGATAATGGCTGTAATCGACACTGAATTTTATATAACGAGCAATAATAGAATAAAAGAGCATAATATTCAACGGCAATCTCTTTATTAAATGTTACTTCCTCTTCCTCAGATTTGAATCCGTGCTCATTTACTAATGCTTTAAGGTCTTGCAGGCCAGTTTTTATATGTCGTATAATAGATTCAAGATGGGTTAATTCTTTACTGTGTGCAAGAATGTTGATTTTTTTAATCAAGTTAGTTAACAGAATTTGGGCAGCGGAAAGGATCATGGTATTTAATTTTGAGAGTGTGAGATTTATTCCAATCAAAAATAAAATCCTAATTCATTTCCAAAATTGATATAAATCAACTCAATCAGATCTTATTCCTGATACGTGATAAGGTCTCGGTTGTCATTCCTAAGTAGGACGCGATGAATTTAGCAGGTATCTCCTCCAAAATATAGGGGTATTTTTCGACTAGGAATTCGTATCTATCCTGGGTTTTCTGTTTTCGTAAGCCTAAAATTCTTTCTTCCGATTTCATATAGTAGTGTTCAGTTATTTTTCTGCCCACGATATTAAATTCCAGGTATTTTTCATATAGGAAATTCAGATCTTCAAAGTGCAGGTAGACAAGCTCTGTTTCTTTGATTGTTTCAATAATTTCGAAGCTGGGATTTCTGGTAAAGAAACTGTATACGGAAATTATGAAATCGCCGCTTGTCATGAACCAGCTGCTAACTTCTTCTCCATTTTTCTCATAAAAAGCCCGTAGCGTACCAGAATTTACAAAATAGATATATTGGTTGATATCCCCTTCTCGTAATACCAGTTCTTTTTTCCCATATTTTTTATAATGTAGTCTTTCAAGTAGATCAGATTTGAATTGATCGGGTAATCGATATATGTTATCGATATAACTAAATAGTTGGTCGAATTTACTGTCCTGATACATGGTGATATGGTTATTTTGGAATGGAAAATTATGGTTTTCAATATATTATATATAGTTGCGATAAGTCAATATGAGGCTTGATATTGTTCTTTAGTTTTGACCTATAAACCATATCTTCTATGAAAAACAACCACCTACTCATTATGCTGATACTAGCGTTTTTTTCCTGTAAGAAGGAATATTCGACCAATACAGCGTTACCTGAAGGAACATTTTCAATTGAAGGAGCAATGGAATTATATTCTAAGTTACAAAATGATAATTCATTTTCAAACAGATTTCCCGCTTTAAAAGGCCAGTCTCCAAGTTGGGCCTATGTCAGCATAAGTGGGGACTCTGCTGTTCGGAGGATAGTCGTGCCTTTCTCCAATGTTAAGACTGTTACAAGGTTTACTGATTCAAGTAAGGAGATAGGTACGCCAGCATTAATGTTTGAAAATACGTCATTTGGCAGCACAGTAGATTTATTGATAATTAACGCTCCATCTGCCAATTACCCAAGATCGTATATACGCTACAGTGCGGAGCTTGATAAAGCGAGTTTCCATCGAAGTGCGAAAAGAAATGCCAAGTCGTTCGGTCGTCCACCAACTACAGAGTATATGATTTGTTCTCAAACGGATTGGTATACTTGTACTGAAAGTGGAGGCATAAGTTACGGTTGCAACTATAATTATACTGCAACTCAATGTCTAGATCTACCTGATGGTGGTTCTGGAGGGAGTTCCGGTGATCCAGGAGGCGGTGACGGTGTTTATTGGAATTATTTGGATTACGCAAACCTGATACTTCCACCTGTAACGGAGAGAGCTGTAGAGATAAGGAATTATGTGGCATGCTTTAGTTCCTCCCCAAGAGCGCGATATGAAGTTAAACTTTGCGTACGGCAGCCTAAAGTTGGTAGTAGGGCAAAGGTAGCGGACGCTAATGGAAATACCGACCCATCTTCGATGGATTACACCGCATTAACGGCTGGACATACATTTATAACGTTGGACCAAATATTTGTCATTACACGTGAACCTATGAGGGTAACTCGCAGTGTTGGTTTTTATCCGGGCACCATCACTAAACCTATTTCACCTGTGGCCCCTGGTTTATATGCGGACGACAGTGGCCAATCATTTGATATTGCTGTTACCATTCAGGTAGATGCTAATAGTTTTTTTACTATACTTGATGCCCTGCAAAACAGTACTTCCGGAACCTATAATTTAAACACTAACAATTGTACTAGTGTTTGCTTAGATGCGCTTACTAAAGCTGGCATTCAACTGCCAAAGACAGTTGGCAAATGGCCAATAGGAGAGGGATTAAACCCTGCTGATTTGGGTGAAGACCTTCGCTCTTTGCCAGTTGGAGGTAATATAACAGCAAAAATAATCGGCGGAACTGCACCTAGTAATACCGCACCATGTAATTAACTGAAACTTTTCTATATGAACTTAATATTATTAACCATTGCTGCACTCAGTTTTGGTACTTCAACAAAGGATACAGCCTGCATAGACTGGGACAATGCAAAGACCTTTACTATTTACCGGTGGCCAAGTGGTGGTAAACTAAATGAGCTTAGAGCTGGCATTGACACAATGAAGGGATTTGAAGTCGATATACATAAGGTCAAAGAGTTCCTAGTGCCTGCTAAATGTGAAATGCAGCCTATGCATATGTGGCAAGGGTACTACCTGGGTAGAGTCTTTTTTCTGACTGGACAGCCGAAGATATTGTTGGTGAGTAGTCATGGAGATGTGGTGTATGATGTGGACGCGCGGCGATTTTATTCTTTGGTGACAGAACGTTGGACCGGTTGGACTAAGTCATTGTTAAAAGCTCAAAATATGGCAGCCCCTTGAGTGTTTTTCAGAGTTTACCAAACAAATTTCATCAAAATCTTTCTATAAATGCTGGGTTTGCATTCCTTAGGATCGCCAGGACCGATCATAGCTAAATCAAGGATGCGAAGGCCAGAGCAGCTTATAGATAAAACGGGCTGATCATCAGATCAGCCCGCCGCATATTCATGCCAACTCAATTACTCTGGAACAAGATTTATTAACTTAAATTTCATATCCTCCTGCTGTTTTACGAACATTTGAACTAGATCAATAGCTTCCCATTTCACACTGTTTTGAAGGAATAAAATAAACCTCTCTAAATCCAAGTAATCGTAAGCCCCGATCAATATGACACATTCCAAATTCTTAGTACCACCATACCAGCTGATTGGTAGTTTATCATCATTTACAGAAACAATATTAAACTCTTTCGTAAATCCCTTAATTGCCTGGATAATCTGATATTCATCCTCTAATGTGCTACTGGTAATTATAAGATTCGTTACATTACTCATAATTAATTAGCAACGTTTACTTGTTTTGTAAAGTCAAATCATTCGCCTGCGATATTATAGGAACAGCAAATCAGGGAACTCCCAATCTAATCGATTTTACAGTATGGCTTCCATAGCACTTTGAAAAATATCGCTAGTAGTCTATTTCAAACTGATACTAAATGCGTTTAATAAGATAAATCACCATTAATCATTTGCATTAAATACCAGCAACTAGTCTGAATCTGTTAGCACGCAAGTATTGACATGGCAAATTTCTGCAATAAATCTGGCTAACCATAAAGATAAATTATACATTTGACCAAGTGATAATACGTCATGGCTAAGACTTGTTTCAATTTGCAAAATAAAATCATCGCCTTCCATCACACACTTGATTTATTAAGCCCAAGCTCAAAACCTAGAGCCTCACATGAACCAGTTAGATCATATGGAGGTTCCTCTCGATTTTCAACTCTAAAATCAGGCAAAATTAAGCCCTTACTTAATTTCTCAGACAATACATTTATCTCTCCTTTATAATCAATAAAGACCTCTGCCTTGGCGCCAAATATCCTATTCATAAATTATTGCTTTGATGGTTTAAACTTGATTGACAAGCCTTCCTTGTTAGGTTTTAGACCTTCAAAACCTGGTATTTTACTTAAAATTTCTCTAAACTTCAAGTCAGCCCTTAAATTAGGGCCGTATTTTTTGAATAGGATATCGCTTTCTATCCAATAATCAATATCAAATTTCTCCAAATTGACACTTTGGCCATAAGTAGGTTTACTCGGATTCCCAACTTTACTAGTCTTAAACGAACCTGTACATCCAACTTTTAAATTTGGATCATCAATTAGATATTTCGGCAATAATTCTGTCTCAGCCAACTGCTCAAATTGGCATTGAAGATCGGCCAATTTGGTATTTGCATCAGAACTAGAACCTCCAGAATTTGTATTATATGTCTCATTATTATTACTACTTGAAGTTGCGGTTGAACTCGCGAATTTAAGAGCACTCAATTTGATAGTTAAATCTTGCACTCTCGCAAGTGGAGTGCTTCCTCCGCTAGCGCCTGCAAATACGGGGGATGGTCCAGATGCGATAGGCAGGTCAGGCAACGGTTGGGACTGCGCTACCAAACTTGCCATATCATACCATCCTCTGTATTCCTCTGGCAAGTTCAGTTTATCATAAGGAGTACTATATAGCCCCAAAGTTAGAACCTTCGTAGTTCCATTTAAGACACCTAAGCCAGAACATAAACTTGTGCTGTCGTTTTCCCTAAAGTATTTTCCGCATTGGTTTTGCCACTTGCTTTACTGTTGCCTGGATAACTACTTTAGCCGAATACAACAGTATATTAACAAATAATTGTATAGCATTACCTGGTCCAGCTCCTGCTGTATGGATGAAACGGATAGGACTATTTCCTGCATATAAATATGGAGAATAGAAAGGATAGGTCGCAGCCAAAGGATCTAAACTAAGGAAGTCACCTACTCTCGGATCATAAATCCTCATTCCATAATCCTGCTGATTAAATCTCCAATTGCTTTTTTTTCCAATTTAGGTACTCTAGTAAAGTACTATAAACCTTATCATCACCGGTGCCTATACCATTTTCAGCTGGTAAGAAATAAATGAATGGCTCCCATTCATTGGGGTAGTCAAATTTTTCCCACAGAATTTCTACATCAACAAGTTTTTCTTTAATAGATTTATCAGAATCGACAATTTCCTGCAAAAAAATGACTCCCCACACTTCTATTGCTCTATACCTAAGGTCATCAACTGCATCACAAAGTGTTGATATATAAGAAGAGAAGGTCTTCAAGTCATCTTTTCTTATTTCCAATTCAACAATAATCGATTCATCTATTTCTGTCCTAAAATCACCATTATAAGCAGCAGCGGCAATGTCAGTAGGCAACACCCATCCATTAGAGAGTCCAAAATCGACAATACACCAATCTAATTTAATTTTACTTTTAATTAATTTACTCATTACACTTATTTCTTTATCGGTATTCCGTTTATGGCATCCACTTCTTTTTTCGTGATCTTTTTAGGATTTGACTGTCCTATCTTTTTAAGAATTGGTCAATTATCTTTAGAGAGTTTTTATCATCATAGTAAATTTCCGTTTTGATTTTGTCTGAGAAGACTTTCAATGAAATTTTCTGACAAAATGAAATTTGGTTTTCACTGTTGACCCATCCATTAAAAGTATAAATTTGGTCAGTTTTAGAAGTGTCTGGATTCATGATTTGGTCCAGAGACTCCCAAATAGTGCCATCCTTTTTGTGAACTACTAAAATTCGACCGTCTGCCGATTTATAAATCGGCAGTGATATTTGTATTGTGAGATCGGAATCTGCAACAAAATCGTGACTGGATATCAATATCTCCGCTTCTTTTTTCGTGATCTTTTTAGGATTTGACTGCTCCATAGTATTAAGCTTTGATAAAATAACCAGTTAATTAACTATCATGCAGATGTTGTTGTAGAGTATCGGTCACCAAGTAACAATGGAAACATTCTATAAGCTCATTGCCTAACCAACCATTAAAAATAAAATGTAAATAATTTACTATAGGTGGGTGAGTAGAGTTTTCTATTTTTGTTCCTTCACCTAATTCCCCTGATACTTCAAGTAGTAACCTGTCATATTCTTTATTCATTTATCAATTATTATAGCTTTTTCAGAAGGAGGGATTAGTGTACCCATCTTTCCGATATCAGAATTGCCATCCATGGGATATCCTTGCCGCCAATAATAAGCTTCTCTGCTTGCTGTCTGTAATTTTTTATCCAATTTTCTATTAGAATTGATCTTCCTAGCAGCGTACAGCCTTGCCCCTTTTGAAAATATTTGTACTGGCAATTGAAATAAGTTAAATCTTGAAGCTGTTTGAACCATTCGGAGCATTAAAAAGGTTAGGTGTTTATCGGAATACAGAAAGATTTTATCCGTCAACTTGATCTATGCTCAGGAGACAGTATTCAGACAGCCGAGATTAACTGGTAGTAATTATGCTCCGTCAAGTAGTTTGTAACGCTGGGATTCTAAATATATTATCTCGCTTAAACTACATTTTTCTTTTTCTAAAATGCACTCAATTAACTCTACATAAGGCTTATATGTTCTTAATTTCTTATCCTTTACAACTAAGGTATATTCCGATTGACTGTCTGTTTTATCAACTGTGACTTCTCCACCTAATCGTTGCGATAATAATTCGCAAGAAAAATAAACTAATGATAAAAATACATGGCGATCAATGTGATTCTGCCTTTGTAAATATTTATCCAGTAAATTAAGAGAGTTTTCACTATAATCAATGTTTGTCTGGAGTTCGGTTGACAAAACCTCAAGTGTAAGGATAGGGAGCTCTTTAAGCTGCTGAATATCAGTGATCCAATTAGATAAATCATAAATATCAGTATTTTCTGAATCTAATTCAAATAAGTTTAGCATATCAGATAATGAACTCCAAATAAAGCCACCTTTATTATTAACAGTTAATATGTTTCCACTTTGTGACTTGTATGTTGGCGAATTATACTTATCGGATAACTTCGCATCTAGAATAAATTCTCCTGATGCCACTTTCTCCTTTATTTGTTTTTTACTTAACGGTAATGGTTTGGATTGAGCCATGATATCTATTGCACATAGAATGAAAAAAATAATTGATATTAAATACCTATTTGACGTCGGCGTCATTTGGATCGGGATCATTTGGTATTTGCGGTGTTTCCCATGCTGGATGAAATGTGAATGGCAATGGTTTAAAATTGCCTTTAGGCCAAACTCCATAATTTAACATTCTTGGGTATGAAAAATAAATTCTATCATTATCAGTTTCATAATTTGCTGTGACTTGAAACAATTGAATTCCATTTTTAGTTGCATAATTGACAACATCAAGTCCGATTTTAGTATTTGCTGTTGTGACAAAAGTAAAAAGTGCTCTTTTCTCAGAATAACCGGGAGTTTTTTTAATTGCATCTAGCTCTCCCTGAATTTGATAATTACTATATGATAAATTGATTGTTCCATCAACTGCCTTCACTTCATAAAAATGACTATTGGGTAAAACCACAGTTGACATTTGTAAATATGCGATGTCGAGCCTTTTATAAGTCACGGCACTGATTCCATCTGGAATTACGTCTTTCACATTTCCACCTGTTTTTTGAAATCTTTCTATTGAACTGTACTTAACTCCGTTCTTGGTCAATGCTCCTTGTGACTCCAATGCTAACCCTTCAAATACTCTACCTACAAACTTATTAAATCTAACTCCCTGCCTATCTCCAGCAAGAGGTCGAGCGATCCTTTGTAATTCAAAAGTCGTTAAAGGGGCAATTGTATCTCCTTGTGGATCATTATATTGAATCGGTCTATTAGAGAATGCTACATATTGGCTTATGCTAACATTCGGCTTAGGGTCCACATTCCATCTTCTTCCAATCCTAGGATCATACTCCCAGAACATTGCAGTATAGCTGTTTCCTTCTCCTTTTATCTCATTACTCTTCTCTTGTCCGTTGACGCCATAACGGTATCCACCTCCATTCACTACCCAATTCCCACCCGTATCCAAGCTGCCATTCCTTCCAGGAATCAACATCCCAAAAGCGTAATAATCATGTGCACTTAAGACTACAGGTTCATAACGATCTATCAGACTATCATTAGTACTAATAGGGCGCTTTCGATCTGACAGGGTAGTAAGAACATTCCCCAGGTGATTACTTAATTCAAAGACCTTGTTTCCTCTATTAAATATACTAATAATTCCATAACCAGCGCCAGTGAGTGAGACTGTGTCAGGAAGTACCCTGTTTTTTACATTAATACGCTGATTCAATACGCCCAGCCTGCTGCTACCATAAAGTGAAGTTTCTACCTGTGTCATGTCACCGCTGTTGACGCTAAGGTCTCCAGCCGTATAGATGCTCATGATATTGCCGCTGGCATCACGTACGTAATAAGTCCCAATGCCACCAACTTCCTTGCTTACACGATTACCCATTGCGTCATAGGCATATGTGATTACTGTGCCATTATTCTTTTTAATACGCGATATTTTCCCATATACTGACCAGCGGATACTATCGATGCCGGCTGCTTCGTCATACACCAGGTTGCCGATGGAGTCATATACGTAATTTTGGGAAGGCTGATTGTCTAGGTCAGCGCTGTAATTGCTATTGCCGACAGAGTCTTCCACATGATTTAGCTGGTTTTTGCCAGGATAGTATTCATATGTCAGGTTATCCATCACAAGTGGATTACCTGCAACAGCGGTATTGCCATTCCGCCTGTATGCTGTAATGTTGCCATTGGCATCATAGGAGAGCTCTTCTTTGAGGTCTTCCGTCGCCACCGGAGTCCAGGTGTTGGTAGTAGTGTTGAAGCCATTGGCTGCACGTTTAGCGCTAAGCCTGTTCAGAACATCATATTGATATGTATAGAGTAGGGGAGAACCAAATTTCGGTAGATTCACGCCCATGGCTGCAATGTTGCCATTAAACAGCGGTTTGAATAGTGTGGTATTACTGGCAGTGCCTTTTGCTAATTTATCAGCAGTACCAATAGCTATATAATCACTATCTCCATAATAATGCAAACTGAAGCCAAACGCGTCTTGAGCTGAATAGCCACCGGACTTACCATCATGCCCCATGTCAGTGGCCGTAGCAGGTGAGCCTCCATTTACTCCCTTCAGCCATCCCTGTAAGGTATAGGCATAATCGATACCCTGTATCTGTTGCTGCCCAATTACACTACGCGCCAGGGGGCCATGTTTGTAATACTGGTAAAAGGCATCCTTTTCCCAGTGGAAATCATCAGAGCTGGTTTCCACATCGGTAATGCGGTTTTCAGCATCGTAGCGATACCTATGATAGAATGCATCGATATTTCCCGGTTGGTAGCTTACCTTATTTACCTTGCCGGAGATCAGGTCATAATTGTATGCAATTTTCTTAAATCGGTTGAAACTACTATTCATAGCACCACTACGGAAATCCTGAAGCAGTGTATCTACATTGCCATGTGTGTCATAACTATAGGCGGTGGAACGGGTGTAGGTGTCCATATCCACAGCATTGTTGAAATACGACACCCATGATACCCTGTTACGCAGATTACGTTGAACCAGTGGAGAAGGAGATCCCAGGTAGCCGTAATATGGCTGATCATAATTCGTTTGTACAATCTGTGTCCGGGTACTGGCAAAATAACTAAGAAACATCTCCAGTGTTGCAGGATCGCGGGTGATGTAATCAAAGAACCCAAAAGTGGATGTGATCTCGCCCACTTCATGAACCCTTCCCAGTGTATCATAGGTGGTATAGCTATACATGGCGCTCCGACCCTGCTTCTCATTCCTTGAGATCACCAATCTGCCAATCCTGTCATAGAAGAAATGGCTTTGGCCACCATCAGGAGAGACCTGGTCGGTGACTTTGTTGAGGGAGTTGTATCGATAGCTGGTTATAAAGTTATGTGGTGGCGTAAGATGTGTCCCACTGGCCCTTGCAGCACGTACGTCCTGCAACCAGGTAGCAGTCGTGTCCAGCACTACTCCTGCCGGAGGAATGGTTTTGGTGAGGTTGCCTGCCTGGTCATAATAATATAAAGTATAATGATACTCTGATTTCTTATGTGCTACTGTAAATTGCTCATTGGTAGCTGCATTTAATGCTGTCTGTAAATATTTTGAGATGAAATCAACGCTGGCAGAATCAATCTTCGCTTTGTATATTTCTGTGGCAGTATTGACGATAAAAAAGGTACTGTCGAAGCAATTATTAACAGTGTCAATGGCCGTAGACTCAAAAGTAGGTTGCGACTGTCCACATAACCAGGGGCCAGTGTAGTAGTGGACGTTAGTGATATTACCCGTGCCGGTACTGCAGGAGTAATAGGATGTTGAAACAGAAATACTGGAATCTTTCAGATCTAACCTGCCATACAGGCCCACTCCGAGCAGGTTAACGATATTAGCCGTATCCACCGCAAAAGTGTAGGAAGCATAGGAAGGAGTTGAAGCAGTAGGCGCTGTAACTGTTGTTTCGCAATCCGCCGCGGCAGAATTGTTAAACGTATATATCTCTGCGGCTGATCCACTGGAGCCAAGCGACACAATTTTGCTTCCTATTGGTCCTGTCCACCTCGTAAAACCATAGATACCAGTGAGCTTTTTACTCCAGGAAAATGCACCGGTGTTACCACTATTATATTTCATCAGGTAGACGGGCCCAGGTCCACTTTCCATTTGAAGGCCAAAGAATATAGAACCATCCGTTTGTTGACTGGCTGCCAGCCAACCAAAATTAAAGCCTTCGAGTCCAGTAAGTGTTTTCTGGCGCTGTATAACTCCATATCCACTTACATCTATGATTGTTATTGGCCCCCTGGTAGCTCCATTACTTTGGGATAATATAGCACTGATGCGGTAGGTGCCATCTGCTAACTTATCAAACTGATTCATATCCGCTTTAAAGGACGTATGAATATAGAAAGATGGTAGGAATGCTCCAGTGGTCTTATTCCACCTAAGCAGGTGGGGCTGAAACAAAACCTCAGGTGGTTTTACGAGGATACCTGCTAAAATCAGGGTATCATTGTCTTCCAGCAATCTTATTGATAAACAATGGTTAGGCATATTCTTAATGCGTTTCCGCCATTTCAGGATACCACCATTGCTCATCACACCTACCATCCACTGTGCCGGGGTTACATCTCCAGGATAACTCCAGTCTCCCATAAATCCATAATCACCATTCTGTAATTCAATTACCTGGCGGATAAGTTCTACCTGATCACTGTTAAATCCTTGGCCCCACTGTACGACGCCTGATGCGTTGAACTTCACCATCGTACCTGCTCCTTTTAATGCAGGGAGGCTGTCAACAGTGATGGCGTTGCCGCTGAACTCAGAACCCAGGTTCACACCGCAGGCAACAATATTTCCATCGCTGGCTACCATCACCCGGTAAAAGAATCCACTGGTCATTCCTTTGGATGCCACCGTCTTCTGAAATACAGGATTACTATTCCTGTCTACTTTGGAAATAAATGGAATTGCGACACCACTGGAATTGTTAACACTGCCCACAAACACGTACCCACCATCGCCGGTTGGGCGTGCATCACGAATAGTGAGGCCGCTGCCATAATTAAAGGTGGATCTGGTGTAATTGGGCTCCGTTATAATAGAATCAATAAATACAGCTGTTGAGCAGTTATTCAGAAATTGAAGGTAATCGCCTGATCGGAAGCTAAAGCCTAACCGGCTGTTCATGTAATTGGCGTATACCTGATTATAGATTTGCTGTAATGAGTCTACACCAATACTATCCGGCAAGATGCCCGGGTAGGTGTATTTAAAACTGTCACTGACCGCTTTTACAACCGCACACCTGGCACAAGGAGGAGCAGTATAGCATTGGAAAGCGGGAGGTATAACCAGTTCCCTTTCTGTATAAACGCAGGCACTCTGGCCAGAGCATGCACTCAGTAAATCATTCAACTGTTGCTCAGTCATCCGCAGGTGTTGTGTCCGGAGGAGATATTGAGAAAATGATTCCCCTGAAAGTTTTGCGAGATCATATGAAAACTTGATTTCCTTTATTTTGGTACACTCACAGGGGGTAGGTGGTGTAGTGGTTCGCCGGGTTACACCTTGCTGCTGCGCATAGTAAGGAGCAGGTATCGTCAGTAGTGTCGGACAGCCGGCAGGTACATTCAGTTCAGGATGTGCCACCTTGAATTTGGTAAGCACATCTTCAAATGAGGAATCACTCAGACTACTGTTGTAAGGAACAGAGCTTGCACCCATCGGGTGATCAGTATCGGTACCGGCTTTACATACAGCAAGAAGCCGGGCCTTGATTTCAGTCCAGTAGGGTGTGTAATTGCATCCTGTGAGTTGTTTCATCCAGGTATCCACATAGCTGTTACAGGCGTCATTTTTAAAACTAGCTCCGGCGGAATCGGCAAAGTGTTGCACGCTGCTTTGTGTACTGCCTATGTTAATTCCGCTGAGGCCATTCCTTGTCAGATGGTCTTGCACCGCTGCAAAGTGGGAGAACTTACCTTTGGTCAGGAGCTGGGTAGGAGTAGGGCTGCAACTGATATTACGGATGGCCGCATTCATCAGTGAATCGCGCCGTTGTAGATACAGCTCCCGAAAGGTTCTCCAGATAGCGTCCTTATCACCGGTGCATAAACCACTTTTACTGAAAATATTTGATTCTCCCTGATAAGTAGATAAGCATATACTCTGAGAACAAAGGGTTGTAGCGGCTGCCACGACCCAGATATTGTAACTGGTGCTTCCTTGTTTGATATAAGAGGAGAGAAAGGTGTTCACCAATGCAGTGTTACTTCCCATGTTCACAAACGGATCCTTATTTGCACCTACCGGCATACCATATGCCGCGCTGTAGCTGCTGTTGGCAGTAGGGTTTAAGTACCCTTTCAACAGCGCTTCCTGATAGGTGTCCACGGCACGTATTTCGTCTTCCCATCGTTTGCTATCATCGAATTTCCGTGACTCTACATACCTGCAATATTCCGGATGATAAGGCAGCAGTTGTTGCGCCCAGGAAGCCTTGAACTTATTGGTAAACTGGTCCGGCGATAATTGCTGTGGCAAAACCATTCGCTCCATGTCTTCGTCATACACCAGATCAGGTTTTCCTTCTTCGTTCAGATAGACGATAGCAGGATTTCTAAATAATGCCTCCGTTTGGCTTCCCAGTTCAAAAAAGATTGAATACTTATCGGTGGTGTCAGTGTTTGCATATTGACCACCAGGAGGTGTCATGTCCTGCAACATGGCAGCTTTGAGATTGTCGCCCTGGGGAACGGTGTTACATAGCTTATTGCAATAATCTATTTGCTGAGTGTATGCGGTTGCAATTTCTGTTCTGTAGGCAGCTGAATCAGACACATTCAACCCTGCCCTGTTCATATAAGCGACAGTAAAGGTTGCAATGCTGCCTATCTCTGTTTTGCAAGTGCTACAGTCGGGTGCACAGTTGGGGCTATTCATTATAGTACGTTGCTGCCGGGTAATACTGTCCAGGTTGATACATACACTACCGGGAAGGTAAATACTGTCCCGATAGCGTTCCATTTCAGCCTCATTGATTACCAGGGTTTTCGTTACTTCATAGTTACCTCGTGGTAGAAATATGGAAAAGGTATCTGTCAGTGGACCAGTGATCGTGTACCTTTTAACAAATGGCTGATTATCGGGAAGTAGCAAGTTATTTACATCATCCGTTATCCGGATCTCCAGGTTATATTTTGCGGTATAATCTATTTCATTGTTATTGCAGTCCCGGATCTTCAACGTAGGAGGGGTGATTGCATATTTAAAAGTATAGCGGGTATCAGATTCTACCAACAATGATCTGCGGGTAAGCAGCGAATAATGTTGTATCTGCGTATTAGATAAGCCGCTTAAAGTATCCAGTACGGTTGCAGGTTTATTGGATGGCAGACTTTTTAACTGGCTATTTTCATCCGTGCCTGCCAGGGCGGTGGCTACCGTACGGCCATGCATATCGGTATAAATAACTGATAGTTGGCCATTGGCATCCTGTAACATATTCTTGAAATAATGAGAGGCATCTCCGGCTTCGGTACCAAATAAACGATCTAATTCCTCCTGGCTGGGGCTGCCATAGTAATATTTGGTAGTATGGGTCCCATTGGTCCGGAACGCCGGGCCGACGTTGCCCTGCCTGCTGATCCTTCCTGTATTATCATTGGTATAAACAGTTTCCGTGAAAGGATAACCACCTGCATTGGGTACATTAGAATGTATGCTGTCGGTAACAAAAGGACTTTGGGGCGAATAGTACTGTGCAGCACCTGAAGTCGTCCCCATGGCCGGTGCGGCAGCATCTATGATGTCCCGGACAGCGACCACTGTATCATATAATGATTTATCGTACTCATTTCCGTTGATGTCCGTATTAAATCGGAAAGTATACTGTATGATATTGGAAAGAGTAGGAGCGGGTAATACCTGGATGGCTGGACGGCCTTGTCTGTCATAGAGTGTTTCTGCAACAATAGTGGTGTTGGTCGTATTGTCTTTGGTCACCGTTTGCCGGTTCAGGAGTCCTCCATCGAAATACTTTACGACTGCTTTACGTTTTCCATCTTCCGCATAGTTAATGAAAGACTGCCAGTTGAGATTGCGCTGATGTCCACGATAACTCATGATGGCTACGTTGCCAATTGCATTGCTCCACTGTGTTTCAAAGCGGGTGTTATCCGCTTTTAGCGATACTGCACGTACCCTTACATACAGAAATCCTCCATTGTCATATAGCAGTGGGATCGAATAACTGTTGCCAGCAACGGTGACACGAGTAGCGTTATTGTTAAATATTTTTTCATAGTTTAGGGGGCTGCCATACCTGCCACTTGCAATAACGGAGGAATCAATATAGGCCCATTCTACGTCATATTCATCTGCACCCAGAACCGCATTCCAGGTGGTGGTTGCCTCATCTGACTCTGGCAGGGAAAGGGGGGTGAGCTGAATGTTTTGGACTGCATCTGTAGTCCGGTTCAGTTTATACACCGGTCTTACCTGTATTTCATTTTCCAGCAGTACTGTTTTCAAGGCCCGGGGAAGGGATGCTGTGACACTCTGTACTTTTACCGTTACCCGGTGCGCACGGCTGAATACAAAAGCAGCATTGTTTGTATAGGCTTTGCCCGTATCATATTTTATCTGTAATTGTTTTGTGACTGATCGCAGCGTGCTATCGCCGCCAATATAGCTGATCAGGAGGTCAGCAGTAACGGTGTAAGGCGCATTGATATACACATTACTATACTCATTGATCTTAAGTGTTACCGCATTTTTTAACGGATATTGTCCTTCTAGTTTTCCGATGAGAGTAGCGTTGAAAAAAGCACTATCCTGTACCGTTATTTCGGCATTTGTCACTATTTCATTCAACGCACCATTCAGCACCTTTTTAATACTGGTAAAGGATTGCGCTTTTACTGCCATTGGTGTTAACCAGAATAGCAATAGACCAATGATAGCTGGCATAGTATATTTTGCACGCATGGTACAGGTTTTAAATATTAGGGCTAGCAAGAAATATCTGATAATCGGCATACGCAGCAGCAGGCTTTATAACATTGCCCTCGCGGGTGAAAAACATCTTTTCATTGAAAATGGAATCATTTGGTTGCTCCGTTTTCATGGCAGTGAAAAAGGTTCTAATCATTATATATTGTTCGGAGCCACGTGTAGTTACGGATTCTTCCGGTGACAGCGGTTGTGGTATCTGGGTGACGACTTCCCGGATAAGGCTGGTGGCTTCGTCGATAGTGATTTCCATTCTCCGGCACGGGCTTTCTCGTGAGTATTCGAAAATGATCGTAGTCAGTTGATGATTCCGCAACAGTCGGCATGCAGTGACGCCGGCCTGGTGCAATGCGGTGCTAATCTGATCTGAGGGTAGTTGCATCTCCTTGCTGAGTGTGGAGGGTCTGCCCAGCATGATCAGTTTATCCTCTTTAAATACAGAGATATTGTAAGACTGATTTCTAAAAAAGATAATATTTCCAAGGGTCATGAAACAATTGCTCCCCTGGAGTCGTGCGTCACCCTCTAAGGAGTCCGTTACAGTATTGGGTTGATCTGCCTCGGCATATGTATACTTTAGATGAAAGGAGATATTAGCGGAATCATATGTTTGTTTGACTCGGCTGAGTAATTTGCCTGCTTCGTCAATATCAGCTTGTGCATACAGTCGGTGCCCTGATATACAGAGGAGGAGTAGCAAATAATATTTTGGAAGATGTGATTTCATGGTATCAAGGGGTTTCGTCTTTGATTAATGCACTTCTTGTTTCCTGGATAGTTTTTATGCCTCTTTCTGTTTCCTTTTTTACCCTTATTAGTGTGCCATCATCATCATATTCGTAAAAGGAAGCGAAGTTGTTTTCATCCATCTGCGCCATAAGTCTCAGCGTAACAGGGTCATAGACATATGATTGCATATTGGCGTTGAACGGATGAATTCTTATATCATCGAAGTATACTGCTGTGTTGCTACTGGCCTGAAATTCCACGGTAAAGAAGGTAGCTGCTGCCGGAATAAGCACTGCTCCTTCTATATGCTGCCAGCCATCAATGATCTGTCCGGAAGGGGTGCAGGTAACATTAGTGGTGCCTGCGCGTAGTATGATGGCTGATTTCGTATAGCTGGTACAGTTACAATCTGACTGCTCTTTGACCCAGGCGCTCACCAGCATTTTCTTACCTGGAAACGGTGAGAATGGAGGTATGATCACCTGAGTGTTTGCACGGATACTTTGGAGGCCTGTACCCGAAATACAGGTCATGTTTTTTCGGTTGATGTTGAACGAAAAGTCTGTGACATCATTTGTAGTTACGTTGGAGCCAATAGAAATCGACTGGGAGGCGGGAATGCGGAGGCAATACCGTCCGGAATGGGCTACTGTACTATCAAATTTTGTTTTATAAGGCAGAAAGTCAAATCCTTTACTGACAGGACATGCTGTGTCATACGCGGCCATTCCGTAACCATAATCCTCAAATCCTTCAAATACTACCTCCCTGTACCTTGCATTTTGAATCACCGCCACGGGAAGTTCGTTATCGTATCCATATATGCCGGCATTATATCTCTCTAATGCATCTTTATTTTCCAGTTCGAATCCTTTTCCATTGAAGATGGTAGATTGCTGGTTCCAAAACCAGACAGTCGTATCAGGATCGGCCTGTAGGCGGCCCGACTGAAACTTCCAAAAGGGTATAAAGGATGAGATGGTGCCGGCAGTCCGGATGTTTATATCTGTAGTCGCATTTTGTTCGTTACGTGTACTATAATAAACGTAGGTGGCCTGTGGACGCCAGTTGCCAGCAATGCCAAGGTGGTAGGGATTTACAGCGGTATCCAGAACCGCGCTGTAGCAGGTACCACTAGTATCAGCTTTGCTGCTATTGAATCTTTCCATACCATGCAAGCTGCTGGCATAGAAAAGGAGGAGCGTGATTGTGATAAGTCTCATCATAATTTAATTAATTCACTATTATGTAATCATCACTGGGTAGTAAGGTGAACGTGGCCAGGAAGGTGGAAACAATGACGGATGGGTCTGTGTTGGGGAGTGATTCATCTTTAAAAAGTACCTGATTAAAAACTCTATTAATATCATCTCCTATAGAAAATGAACTTTCGGAATATGACTGTTCCACAAGCCCAGTTGGGGTTCCATTTTGATAATATGTCCTTACATTAGATTTTTTGATCCCAACTGTTATATTGTCACCTGGAGTGTAACGAATGGTGCAGGCTGCATCTGCAAAAAAGTGAATGTCTACATTTTCAAAAGAGTAATAATGGTATATGCTACTGTTGGACGAATCATAAACTTGTTGCTGAGTTAAAAATAATTTCGCGTAGACTTTACACCTTCCAATTTCATCAGCGTATGCCTGTCCCTCCGTTTGCAAACGGAGATCTGCCAATTCATTTGCAGCTTCCTTGCTTATTTCAGAAGAATCCGAACCCGCAGGAATGCTAAAAGGGGTAGGAAGCGCTACTAATTCACCTGGACAGGTTGTTCTGAGAAACGATCCTGATCTTTCATCACTGAAATACTGGCATTTCCCAGTGGCATCCGCTCTTGCCTGTCCATTGATGGCAAGTTGTTCTATTGCCTGATTATTGGCATCAGCAACACTGATATAGGAACTGAAGGTATTAGCAGCAATAGTATCTTTCACGAAGAACCCGACCCCACCATCTGTACAGTTGCTGCGTTGGAAACTTCCAATTTGTTCGGTATTCCAATACAAAGGACAGGAGAGCTGTTGCCTGGCCAGGAATAGGCCATTGTGGCGCATGTATATCCCTGCTAAGTCATCGGCAACCTCCTGGCTTACTACAGAGGAAAAGGTACCAGCCGGCACTGTAATGATCGCTGATGGGGTGGTGCCTCCACATGCAATAACAAAGGTGCAGTCTAAACGGATGTTGTAAAAGGTGTCTATGATCACCCCGGCTACCTTTCTGTCTGAGACTTTCCAGAATTGGCTATAAGTGGCAACAGAGGCATTTACCACTCCTGAGTTTTCATCAATCACCAACTCATTGCCAGCAATGGGATTGTGCAACATGGTTACTGTTCCGCCGGATGCAGCGATATTCCTGCGTCCTGAGCGTGTAATCTTCAACGTAATATCATTACCGGTAAGGGCAGAGCCATCCTGGTTGATGAAATATATGTCCGGCGTGCCACCTGTCAGCATATTGGCATCTACTGCCCACACACGGAAGGGTACTGGCCAGCGTGCGAGGTTATAGCTGCATTCTGTTCCAAATACTTTGCGTTTGGTAAATGCAAGGATTTCATCTCCACTAAAAAAATAGTCATTGGGACTTCCGGATAACCCAGCCGTGATTTTACCATTTGTAATGTCAATATGATTAAGGGTGGTGCCAATATTCTTATAGGCACCTCCCATGCCTTCATATACCCATGCTGCCGGGTAATTAAAGGTATATACGTCGTCGTTAAATTCATTTTGTACACTGCTTAGTACCGGGTCTCCAGATTCCTCGTCGTAGAGAAGGTGTCTGGTAACAACTTTACTACCTTTGTCAATTGCAACTATGCTATCGATGATTCCATGCCGGTTAATCACTTTTGTGGTACCCACAGACCGAAAGCGATTTTCTTCCCGCTGTGGTAGTCGGATGTAGGAAGGAATGATGACGGGGAAAATAGCCACCATGAATACCTCACTGTTAAGGCTGTAAGAAGAACTATTTATAAGAGTGGATTGCTCACGGAAATCCACCATCAGTTCCATATCCTTCCCAACTATGCTGGATTTGATGCTACCGTCAGTACCCATGGTAGGTACTTCACTTTTTAGATGTTTTTCGCCTGTTTGCTGGTTGTCAACATGATAGAAGTTTTCCGTATAGGCTATGTAATTATTAGGATCAGATTCTCCATATACGGCACGTGATCTAAGTTGACCATGCATATCATTGAGCTCCACTTTAAATCCCTGAGAAATAGTTAAGTAGTGGAGGGAGTTGATTTTTAGGAGATCGGCCAGATTGTTTTTGAATCTTTTTTTTGTATCACTATTAATGGTGGTTCGTTCTGTTATTACTGGAAACTCTTTTGCGGTATAAAAGCAATATTCTTCAAACCCATTAGCTGATTTGACTTTGTCGGCGTTGATGGATCTTACCCTTACCTTTGAGTACCCGACAGTAGGAGCAGGGAAGAATGTTTCTCCCAATGGTTCCTCTGTATATCCCATGACCACCGGCGCTAATGGTGTTACTTCCTCCAGGTATTCGATCGGCTGGCGAAATGGATTTTCCTCCCCTCCAGTCAGGGGTTCATAGGCTGCTACGCCGCTACTGATCGTCAGTGTGTCTGTCCCTGTTACCTTTGTGGTGGTATACTGATAGGATTTTCCATACCTGGATTCCCGCTGGCCGGTCATCTTATTCCAGTGATCATAGCTGATTATGCTTTTGACACGGAGGCCGCCACCATACTTTTTGTATACGGGACTGTTTAAACGTACCAATGAGCGTACAGGATCGAACTTCCTGGCTAACTGCCGAATCTTTGATTGGACGTCAAAACCTGTTAATAATTGGCTGATGTTTGCCGCCTGATTGTACAATAGCTTTACTGCATCAATGGCAGAATTACCATCACCGTTGTCGGAACCTGGATATGCCTTAGAGGGTAGATTTTGTTTTATAAAGTTAAATGCGGCAACCACTAAGGGGCTGGATGTGCCAGCATGCCCCAGCTTGTCAATACCGGAAATTTTGACCCAAATGGTATTGCCGCCGTTGTAATATCCATAACCGCCGTCAGAAGCGATCCTGGCATAACAGGGAATGAGCTCATAACCATTGCCATAGGTGTCGGAAGGTACGCTAACGTACATACGAAAATAGATTTTACTGATACCTTCCAGATATTTGTTATACAGATCCTGATTGGACTTGACGGCAACAGGAACATTGATACTGATGTATTTGTAGTCCAACCCTACCGCACTGTACAGGTTATTTGAAATATCGGAAAGGGAGGTGGGGGCGTTGGCACTCAAACCGGCCACTTTGAATAGCTGCATGGCGCGACGGTTTTGTACGTAGCCGTAATCATCACTTTCATAATTAATTTTCAATCTGCCACCTGCTGGCGTGATAATAGAATCTAATGTCCAGGCGGCGGCGTTACGGGCCGCCAGGATGCTATCCTGTAAAGCATATGGGTAATCTGAATTCTGAATGATATTACCTGTGACGGAGCCCGGATTATCCGTTGCTGGTTTATAATTTCCCCAACGATCAAACATCTGGGTATTATAACCTGGATTGAGGGAGTTATATACAAAGAGGTAAGAATTATTTCTTCCCTTGGTATTGCCATTATAACTAAACCAAACCCGCTTCAGTGTGAGTTTTCCGCTGTCGGATGGGTATCCGTTTCCGTTAATACCCGGGCATAACTGGTAGGTATACTCGAAATGAACTGTTTTTATGGGAGTTGCATTGGTGCCATTTTTACGGTAATCAGCTTTGCTGTAGATATCAATTTTTTCCAGTTTCATGGCACCGTTGGCAGACTTAACACCTGTACTGCTGATTTGCAGCTGATCTTTCCGGCTACCGAGCCGGAATACGGCAATCATATTTTTTGATTCTACAGAATTAAGGTACCATAATTCCTTGGAGCCTCGTACGTAGCTTCCTTTGTCATCCCGGAAGTCTGACTTGAGCCCTATGTTATAAGTGGCACTGTCGTTATATGGTATACGCCACCGATATGGGTTAGAGGCTCCTGCTGTTTTGGTGTAGTTAAACCGTATGGCATTTCCAATGTCATCATCTGTGATACCGTTTCCTGTAACGTCTACATAATCGGGTGACAATATACCTGTCAGCAGAAATGAATGCGCATAGGAAGGAATCAATTCGCCGGAGTAATATTTATCAGGTCCGCCAATGGCATCGTCCACGCCTGAAGTGTATTTTACCAAGCCATTGTCCGAATTGGCCAGGTTTTTATTTACGAAAAAAGTGGCTTCTTTTTGATCTAAATTGTATACAGGTATGCCATATACATACTTTTTTCCATCTGCATTTAGCACATTTACCTCAGAAATATGGTTGGGCTTTCTATAGGAGGTAACTCGTTTTTCTAATATCATTACTGAACTTGTGCCAACTGTATCGCTGTCGTATGGTTTGAAAAAGAATTCAGGTGCAATGGGTTGGAACTGTGTATTGGGACCCAGTGCCTCTGAGCGCCAGGCCAGTGTGATTTTGGCAAATGTAGGGCCATCGGTATATAACAGCTTAATGGGATATAACCTACCCCCTTCCATATAAACAGTGTCATAATGATTTGAAGTAGGCCGGTACCCGGAAGATATGGAATCGCCATTTAGAAAAAATTTCCAACCATCATCACAATCGATTTTGAAAATGTAGCGACCTGAATGTGGTACTTTCAGGCGGCCTTCATATTTGGCGTTGAAGTAATCGTATAGAGCTACAGCATCTCCAGGCTTTTTGAATTCTTTGTTTTCTTTAAAATTTATAGCACTGTCTACCCTGGTGAAAAGGGAGTCTTTTTTCTGAAATCCACCAGAATGATAATAAGTAGCGATCAGGCCATTGCCTTTACCAATAAAGGTAACAGGAGATTCCTCCGTACGGCTGGAAATGTCGGGGTAAGTGTTTAACTTATAGTTTTCAATATATTTGGACAACCCAATTTCTGTTGCTTCACTGGCTGTCAGGTAGGTGATCACCTGGGTACGTTTTTCCCTGGCAGGTTTAATACTACTTGCTGCCGATAGGGGAATATCTGCCTGAGGCGTTGCGTTTTTATAGGGTGTTAACTTAGCCACGCTGGTTATAGAAGGTGACAACCAGGAGGACTGATTAAGTTTGGCGGTTACTACCTGATCACCACCTAGGTTGTCGTAAAATGTTTTGGAATTGATCGTTTTCTCGGCAGGGTTTCTGAAGTAAACCGATTCATAATTTCCCTGGGAATTGGTGAACTTAATAGCCGTTTTCAAAGGATTATCGGTTTCCCATAGCGCAGTTCTGGTATAAGCCCTTGTCAGGCCGAGATCCACCCCACCATGTACCAGGTATCCAAATCCTACATCCACGCTCGCATTGAGGGATTTGTCCCTGGAAGTCACTAACGGATCGAACACATAACCAACATCATTGCGGTATGCACGGAAAGCACCACCAGCGCCCTCTCCGGCGATTGTGAAAACATCGTATGTATAAGAGGGGATGGCAATATTGGGCACTGCCGGCGTTTCACGATAGGTGATATCCCGTTCGCGGTTAAAGTCAAGCAATGCGCTGGTATTAGTGTACCCGTTTTGATAATTAAGGTAGCCGTAGGCTGGGAACGATAGGCGCTGATCAGCCGGATCTACTTTTTGCGTGTTGATATACCCGCTGATAAAAAGGCTTGGATGGATAACAGTCGCTTCTGTTCCTAGCTTGATTGTAACAGCTGTGTTTTTGCTGGTAAATGGAACGGTTGCGCCAGGAGTGTAAGCCGGTGAAGCAAAGCTGATACTGCTGGAGGTATTGCCAATACTTCTGCCATTTGGGTCTTCCATTTTCAAGGATGCAGCATATTGACGCATTCCTCCGGAAAACATTACGCCTTTCATGCCAGACCTTGAGTTATAAGGAGATGTAATGGAAAAGGATCCGGTGTAAACAGACTTATCAGCGGATTCTTTAGCAGGGAACTCATACCCGATAGATGGGGAGATGGTAACACCTGTTTGACTATTATTATTGATGGAAAGCGCGCCGGATAAGTGCCCGGAATTCTTGGAACCTACCGATATATTGGCATTGACGCTTGTTTCCATTCCCCAGCCACGGATGGAATTCTTGTAAAAGCCTATACCCGCATTAAAGCCAATTCCTCCAATGCTTTTTGGAAAGCCGATGACTTCAATATCTGCACCTGCAGTTACACCTACAGTCTTGTTCTCTTCGATTTTATTTTCCCTTGTAATGGAGTCAGTACCATTAAAATCATCTGGTAAACCTCTCATATTCCGTGTGATGGCACCCGGGTTAAGGCCCCATCCCAAACCTACCCAACTGGCTTCCTGGTCCATCGAAATGCCGCTGTTGTAACCTAATGTTAACGGATATCCACCTACATCCACCAGGGGTATGGTATAATTGAAATCACCGGTGAACAGGTTTACCATCTGGTCTGTGTTGGCTGAATGAAACGCTTCCATTTCCGGTTGGGTCGGGCCACCTTCATTTTTAGTATTGGAAGGCAATACTGCTGTTTTACTGATATTATGCTTTGGTGCCGGCAATGCAGCAGGTGGGTGAAAGATACTTGCCGGGGTGGAAGTAGCCACTGCCGGTGTTACATGTATGGCAGGTGCTGCTGCCAAAGCATGTAGAGGGAGTACGGCTTCAACATAAAAGACCATTATCAGTATTCTGGCAATGAACGTTTTTGTCTTTGCGAATTTGGCCAATATCATGTACTATACATTTTGAGGTAAGGGCATGTGATTTTAAATATTATCGCTCCGCCTTAAATATGAATTTCAGCTCCCAGTTTTCATTGCGACTATTTTTGAACCGAAATGCATATAGGGAACCAGCGGATAAACCAACAATTCGTTTTAGGGGGATAGTAATGAGATTAGGACCGGGCTGCATTGTCAGCCTTCCGCGAGTGACTAACTGGTTGCCTTGTTGAAGGGCTACAATTTCATAATCAACGGATGTCTCCCCGGATTCATTGGTGTAAGCACACTTCAACGTACTTTCGGCCAGTAGGGGTTTGGCATCTCCGTTCAGGCTAAGCCCTACAAATGCCGAAAGATCATTCGCCGGTACTGGTATTGGTTTGGAAACTCGAAAAGTATGCACCTCCGTTTGTGATGAAAACTGATTTCCATTTAGTGCATCCACCATCCAGGCATAGGTAATGCCTGTGTCCAGTGGAGGAGCACCGGCCGGATAGTTCATAAATGGCTGGCGGATGAACGATCCATGATAAACGGGGATATTCTGCTGTATCGCAGCTGCCGGTGCCTGACCTGGCATTACAGCTGCTACGGTGATCTGGTAGTTTAGGTCACTATAAATATTTAATGGTGCTGGTGGGATCCAGGTAAATGCAGGAAGCGTTGTTTGCAGGGTGTCTTTGTCAGCCGGTAAATGTAGGATGGGAGGACTTACAGGTTCTACTACAAACCTAAGACAGTCTTCCGACACCGGCACGCCGCTTTTGTAATCTGTCACTACTACACTGTAACAAACAATGTACTTTCCTGGTAGTAAAAGCGCATTTTCCCGTTGATCCGCAGTAGGTCTGAGGTATTCCGTAGCAATAGGCTGGAAGTCTGCAAGGTGCAAAACAGATCCACCGGTTGGAACCTCCAGGAAACGGCTAATGGCGGTCATCACACCCTGACCGGTATTGGCATCTGTAAGGCGCATGACTACCTTAATATATGCCGGTTTCTTACCTGCATTCGTCAGCAGGATGTTCCAGAGCTGCGACTGTTGAAGGATACCGGTAGGTGGAACCTGTGCTGAAATCACTACCTGGCCTTGTAAGCGCTGTGTGGCCATACTTGTCAGTAGGAGGATGTAAAGTAAGTTCCTAATGTTGTTCATAGATTTCAGAATATCTTGGTATAGGTTATTCTGCCTGTATTGTTTGATACCAGTTGTCTGGAAGATCCGGGCAGGTATCGTTTCTGAGCACTGCCACTGATGTCCCCGACATAGGGTATCCTCAGTCTGATATTCATACCATAACCTAATTGTGATAAATTGTATTTTGATTGATAATTATGCTGTACTGAACCGCCTGCCTGTAGCCAGTAACAAATCTGCCAGTTAACATCCCCGGAGGCGGTATAGAGATTATATGCGTTTGTAATACTGGTATTTAACTGGCCAGTCAATGTCAATTTATGTAGGAATATAGTTTGGCTAGCGGTGAAGTTGGTACTGTTGAAATACACGAAGGTGCTATCAGTATCCTGATTGAAAAATCTGGAGTAAGCCAGCAAAGTGTTCATCATCACTTCATTTAAACGATAGTTGTAGGTGGCCGTACCAGTAAGGGTATGAAAGATTTGCTCTGTAAAACGCTGATCACTGAGTTTTACCAACTGGGACGTAGGCTGATAAGCCAACGTAATAAAAGGCAGGCGTGGAACCCTAATGGAAATCTGGAAACGCTTAAATAGGGTATTGCTTTCAAAAGCTGCCGGCTCAAAATAAGTACTATAACTATTTTTGCGTAATGCCGCAGATAGTAGTAACTGCTCTTTAAATAATGGTTGATCCACCTGTACCACCCATGCGGTTTGCTGTGAGCCGGTAGTGTACAGGCTGAAGGATTGGAAATTACTTCCCATTTGGCGATAGCTGCCCGTTAGTCTGGTGGCGGTCCGAGATAACATGGTGGCGATGCCTATGCTCCATGCTTCGTTGCTGTGTCCGTCAAAATTGAGCATACTCTGAAGGTTACCTTGCCCATGTCCTTTTCGGACATTGAATGGAAGGGAAGATTTGGCTATTTCACCGGTCACATAGGTTTGACGACCCAGTTGCCATTGACCTTCGAGCGCAATGCCCATCAGGTGGTTGTCCACAGAGACAGACGGGTCTGCGGGTGTTGCATTCGCACCGTAAAGCTCTTTTTTTCCGGTGTAATAGGTGAGATAAATATGACTTGATTCCCGTTGCCCCAAGCCGGTTCGGATCAGGTTTAGATATTGCGGGGACCTCTTCTCCCTGATAATAAAATTTCTGAAGGTATAGTCAACAGTCCCGCTGGCTACTGCCAGGTACCAGGATGGATTTAATTCCAGCTGTACCCCTGTAATGCTGATGTTTCGGGCAGTAAGCTCAGAATAATCAACCATTGATCGCCCTATGCCAACATTTCGTATTGCCAATAGCGTCTTGTAGCCTTTAGGTAATACTGAATCTGGTACCTGGAGTGCATCGAGCGCATCGGTAAGTGCTTTGTTATTTTTACTATGTTGTAGGGCATTCAGTAGTCTGGTTTTCTGAGACATTAGCCCTTGATATGTTTTATCATACTGTTGCTTGAGATGATCATAGTGATCCCCCAGTGAATCGAGCTCTCTGTTGTATTTTTCTTTTTCCAGGATCTTGGATTGGTAAAGAGAGTCATGGTTTTTGAAAGATGATAGCCTACCCATGGCAGTATCGCGTGCTCGCAGGTACAATAATTCTCTGGCTTCCACGGATTGCTGCGTATATACGTTGCTGTTATATGAGGACTTCAGTTTATTAAGCTGGTCAAAGGTATCATCAAGTTGTTGCTGAAACTTATCGAGGTTGGCCTGGCGTTTTGGGTCAGTTACTACCCACTTTCGGGCATTCATAAACAGCTGATTTTTAAAATCATTGCTGTTAAAGGATATTTTACCGCCTGTCAGATTGTTGAATAGGGAAGAGTTACCCTGTTGGGTACTAAACGAAACCTGGACGGGATAACGATTTCTTACAGTAATACTCAGATTGGTTTGCAGGGTGTGCTGATGTATGTTGCGCTCTGCAAATGGTGTGTCGATGTTTGATTGATAAAAATAATCATAGGTAATATTTCCTTTAATTGTCAGAAATGGCACTTTGGAGGGTGGAGGAGTAGGTTCAGTTCTCATTGGTTCTGCAATAAGGTCCAGTGTTTGCATTGGATGATAGAGCATTACCTTTGCTACCACCCCTGTTTTGCAATCTCCCCGTAATATCAATATACCTGAATCGGCTGAAGGTCTGGCCCCCAGGCTAAATGTTTGTGCATACACCTTGATCTGAAGGGTTATTAGGCAACAAAAGCATATAGTCTTAAATGTACGAATATTGGTCATACAGCCTTCTATTTCCGATTGTTAGCGAAATGGAATGTCAGTGATGATGAAATACCTGGGCATAAAAGGTAACCACCGGCGAAAACCGGTGAAAATACTGGATATAACACTGAGAATCCTGGACCTGCCAGGTCGGACAACGACGATTTAAAGGTTACATAAGAGTAGTATACAACAAGTGCTGTTTTAACTGCTACTCAGCTAATTACGAAAAATGAAAGTCAGGCGAAATTCCGGTGGAGATCAGGTATAAGAATGCCAATGCTAATAAGTTACATCCAATCACTGATTATTATAACCTGGAGGGAAATACGATAAACAGGGCGTCTTGAATTATGCGATTATGTGTTACTGCCGGTTGATAAAATTCAGGGGTTATGATAAATCAGAATTAATACAAGGATACACTTTTTTTTGATTAGTAAGATTGAATTTTTTGAACTAGAAAATATTAGGTGCCTATCAATACGAGGAACTTCAATATGGACTTGTAAACGGAGCATAGTTAAGTGGATAGTAGTGCCGCAATGTTGCCGCAGTGGGTTATAAGCCGTGAGTAGAAAAATTTAATTGAGTTTTTTTTCATACTGGGAAGTGAACTATGAAATACCACCTTTCCATCACCATACATTTGCCGCAAAGGTTTAAATTATGGCAAAACAAACCTCCTCTTATCGCATTCCATCCAATCCGGATTTACTCGTCACTTATGGTGACTTACAAAATTTTCATAACGACCTTTTAAAATCCATTCGCCAAGCTATATCTGAACTCCTGCCAAAGGCATCGCCCAAGTGGTTAAAAACATATCAGGTTCAGCGCCTCCTTGGATGCAGTGCAGGAACCCTCCTTACCCTGCGTTCAAATGGAACTTTGCCGTTCTCCAAAATTGGAGGTACAATCTTTTACTCAGTTGATGATATCGAAAAGCTCCTTCAATCCAGGAAGGAGAATTCTAATAATTCAAAAAGTAAATTATGAAAAAGCAATTATTACTGTTAGCACAGAGTCCGAATATCAGGTTGTATTTTATTTCTGATCCTTATCAACATAAAAAGTATCCACAACGCCAAAAGATTAATACAAGAGGGTTGAAATTAGACGTTTTACTAGGCATAAATATTCCTAAGTTTTTTGGGAAGCACCTTGTGATACAGCATTACTTGCCAGATCCCACAATCTTAAAATGTAAGGCGTGAGAGTGTTTTATTATTGCATTTTGTGTCGGTGCTCGCGCCCCAGTAATATATTTTAAGTTGCTATTTCATTGTTGGGATATGGTGTCTGGCATATCTCTGACACCATATCCTCATAGTTTGAGTTTACATAATCCCTCGTGGAATATTCTCATAAATGTGTGGATATCGTGTCGATATTTTTGTAGACCAAAATACATTTCCGGATATTAAATACTTTAAGGCCATTACTTGCTTATGTAATTGTTCTCGTAAGGCGGGATATCGATTCATTAAATCTAATGAATTTGCAATAAATTGGTTCATTTCATCATCATGGAATTTTGCAGCTGCTGTTATACCATTCTCAATCGTCAAATTATCGGTTTTCATAAGTACTGTGACGAGGTTGAAGTCAGCCCCTGATGTGGATTGGCCTAATTCTTTTCCCAATGAAAATAAATCATTTGAATAACAAATGACATTGCGCACATTGATTATCATATTTTTATAAATCTGATCACTTTTAACTGAAATAGGTAATTGGCAGGCTGCCATTAATGGCATAGAGTCCGTTGCTAAGTGAGCTGCGCCCAGATACTGGCGCATTTCAATGTAGGATTTGAGAGTTGGTGCTTTGCCTGCTAGGGCTGTACTAAGCTGCCACATACCTCCTAAAAACATATCCCGTATGTTTTCGATAAAAATTGTTAACCAGGTAGCAGTACCAATAGAACATAGCCTTTTCCAGATGTCCGCAAAGGCTATTAGCATGTTATCATTGCAGTCATTTGGTAAGCCACCTGATAGTATGGAAAAGTACTTGTCAGCCAGATTCTGCATGGCAGCCATAGAATTAATCGTGGTTGTTTCGTCAAGGTTGTCATCTAATAGAAAAAGATAAGTGTTCAAATCGCACCAAACATATAATGCCTCTTCTGTAGCAAATGGATAGCTGGAGACGATCATTGCGGCAAATTTCTGTCTGGTATAGAATTGCTCATGTTCGGGCGACTTAATCAAACTAAACTTTCTTAGCCATGATCTGGTATGAGCTTCGACTTTTTGAACCAGGAGTGCATTTTCATATGGAATGAATGGACAATGCAATTTTGGAATCGCGTACAATTTAAATTGTGGCATGGTGAAATGTCTTAGGTTAGGAAATAATGCTGTAATTAGTATAATGTTAATTTAATAAACACCTTGATAACTTAATCATGCAATATTCTCCAATCTACGATTTCATTTTACCACGATGAACTAATCTTATCTAGTTCGGGTTGTTGTTAGCTCAAATAATAGCGTATTTGAAGGGTTCTTAGTGTTTGGAGTTTGATTAATTGTCTCCTTTATTTTTGTAACCAATCTTACTAAAATTGGATTTTGGAAGGATAACATGAAACGCAATTAAATCTTCCTCACAAGTTACAGTTAGTGTTCCGTTCATTGTTTCAATACATTGTTTTGATACAGATAGCCCAATTCCTACACGTTTTGAATTAGACCTTTCGATACGTGCGTGGCTATCTGTAAATAATTCATCTATTTGCGTTGCGCTCATCTTTTCCTTAATTGAATTTTTTACGCTTATTAGTATCGAATTTATATTTGCTCGAAGTGAAATAACAATTTCTGTTTTTTTAATTCCGTAGCGAATCGCATTTTGTAGGAGATTGTTAATTACCATTTTGGTCATGGAGACGTCTACGACAATAGGAGCGAGTAGAGAGCTTTGGACAAGTCCTGTAAATGTTATTACTTTTTCTTCATGCTGCGCATAAAGCTCATTCAGTTTTATCATTTCTATGATGATTTCTTCCAAATCACATAGTTCATAATTAGGCTCAATTTGGCCACGTTCCAGTCTGTCGGCATTCAGAAGATTGGAGCCTAACCTCTGTAAATTTGAGTGGGCTATGAAAAAATAATTTACTAACTCTTTAACGTCAGGTTGATTTTGTACCTTCTCCAATACAAGTTCCGCCATAGGCATGGCCATATTTAGCACGAGATTCATTTCATGTGCAACTGATCTCAAATGATGGTTTCTTATGGAGTTAAGCCCTTGCTCATGGATAATCAATTCATCCTGGCCTTTGATGACTTTTTCCTTTGTATCCAACATCCCATTTTTAATTTTAGCGAAAACCCCGAAAATGGCAACGACAAGTGTGAAAACGCACAATATTCCGATTCTTTCCAACCAATTTTGTTGAGCAATTGTACGACTCAAGGCCACGTCGATTCGGTAGTCATATCCTATGATTAAAATGGAGAGAATTAACAATGAAAAAAACAGACTGGCAATAATTTCTGCTTTTGTCTGAAAAACAAACATTGCAGCGCCAGCCAAAAAGAAAAGCATCAGGATAATACTAAGTGTCGGACCTAAGATAATTCCAAAATATAGTGTGGCAAGATTTAATGTTAAAAGGAATAATATATTTGCGCATTTAGGTCTACGTATAACATTAAGCAATAAGACTCCAGTCAGCATTGCAATTTCAATACTTCCGCCGAGCAAAACTCTTGAGTCATTGAGATAGTAACTGAAGATGGGGGCGATCGTCAGATTGATGGCAATGATCCCTAAACAGAAGTAATTAATGATTTTAATAACCGCACGTGTGTAGGTATCGAATTGCGGCATTGATAAATCCTCTGAATCATTTTGAATGGAAAGCAGGTTTTGTATTGATTTCATGGGAGGTGGTGTTAAGAATAATGGTGTAATATGATGGAATATTAAATTTGGTCAATAAAGTGCTCAAAAGGGCACTATTGTGAATGAGGGACTGTAATTTAATGATTTGATAGTATTTTATCAAAAATACATTTAAAATTATCTTAGTTGTAAGGTCGATGATCATGGTAAGGCTTCAATAAAGAATTATTTGATCCCAAATATGGAAAATACCTTACTCGTCTATTAATTCTCTTTCCATTTCTTCAATTGTCGGAAGTTGAGTTTTAAGGTCATCAGGGATTATTTCTGATAACTCAAAGGAACTTATACCTATTGGCTTATTTAGGTCGCGAAGAGCATATTCTACTTCTATTTTATCTTTTAATCGACATAAAATTATCCCGATTGATGGGTTATCGGTTATGTGTTTTAATTTACTATCTACTGCGGAAAGATAAAAGTTCAATTTTCCTGCATATTCAGGAAGAAATTTTCCTGCCTTTAATTCTATGACCACAAAACAACGAAGGTGTAAATGATAAAATAATAAATCCAGGAAGTAATCGGAATCGCTGATTTCTAATTTATATTGACGGCCAACAAATGCAAAACCCTTTCCGAGTTCCAGCATAAAGTGAGTAATCTTCTGTGTCAAGGCAAGTTCAATTTCTCGCTCCTGCGCAGTCTCTTCTAATCCAAGAAAATCAAAATGATATGGATCTTTGATAGCTTCGGCCGCCAGGTCAGACTGTGGTTTAGGAAGCGTGGAATCGAAATTATGATCAGACTTGCCTTGTCTTAAATGAAAATTATGTTTAATGTTAATTTCTAACTGATTTCTCGACCATCCATTTTTATGGGTGGCTTTGGCGTATAAAACTACCGTTGCCAGGTCTTTAATTTTAGAAATTAACAGTCGTTGGTACGACCAAGGCAATTGTGCCACAGGCTGTGGCACAAATTCGAATTGTTGAGAAAAGAAAACGTACCATTGCCGTATTGAATACAAATTTCTGCGAGAAAATCCATTTATCTGAGGAAAACTTTTTTTGAGATCGATGGAAAGTTGTTCCAGAAAATTCTCTCCCCATTTGTATTCAGTTTGTTTGGAAATAATTTCCTTTCCTAGGTCCCAGTAAAGTTCTATTAAAACTATATTGAAATTGGAAACTGCCTTTAATTGAGCTTGATTAACCTTGTTTTTTATTTCCACCAGCCACTCTTTATAAGCCTTGTTGGTCATTTCAGTTGTTTTTGCATTTTGCTAGTTAGAAGTTATTTTAAAGCATGAAATTTAATGAGTACTTATGTAGAAAGTGTTTAGATAATGTGAATAAAAGGAGCTTAACTTATTAATAACAATAATTAACTGACCTCAAAAACGAAAATCATAAATTGATGGAAGAGAACGAGGCTAACAGGAAACTGCTGCTGGATATACAGGCCAGGCTACAGGCACTGGAAAAACGTGTAAAGTAATGACCTGAAAAATAGTCTGAAAGAGATTTAATTCTCCTAAATACCTAGTGCGTTCATATAATACCGCATTTGATATGCAGGGCTATTGTATGAACGCATTTCTAAAACTCACGGTGCTGATATGCACAGTGTATGTAACTTATAGCATCTCCACCCACATCCCCGTCCGCTTCGCCAAATCAATCTTCTCCTGCCCAAACTCCGTCATCAACCCTTCCGCAATCAATCGCGTCGCTCGTTCTATATTAGGTTTACTCCACTTGCTTTTCGCCTTCCGGGGGGTAAAGGTGAGATAAAAGCTCTCCGGATCACGGCGCTTAGCTTTACTATCTATCCAGCCGAAGCAGAGGGCCTCCTCGGTGGCCTCGATCAACGATATGCAAGGGACTTTACTGTGCTTACGGTACTGGATTAGCCATACGCCAGCCTCAGTTTGAGAGTTTTCCCGGAGCCATTTACGCCATTCGGCCCTGGTAGCGGCATATACGGCTTGTCTTCCATCAAGTGTTTCCATAATGATTGATTGTATGGTAAAGGTAGGATGGGGGTTTGACAACCCTATGTCAGCAGGTGGAGGAGAGGAGCTAACTTTTTTTAAGGCGGTGAGGAAGGGTATGCCAAATCATCACCATTTAGCATACCCTTTACCATTACTGAGCAATAAATTCTTCAAATACACCGGACAGTTCCCCGGCTAACGACTGTGCATCTCTCGATTCGATACGGAATTTTGGAAGAAAGTACACCAGCTCCTTGTCTTTAAAAAGCGCAATACTGGGGGAGGACGGTGGGATATCGGCCATATACGAACGTAGGCGGGCAGTAGCTTCCAGCTCCTGGCCAGCAAACACGGTAACTATCCGGTCCGGCTTTTTGATGCTGCCGTCTTCCATGATTTTTCTGATAGCCGGGCGCGCCATACCTGCGGCACAACCACATACACTGTTGATGATGACCAGGGTAGTGCCATCCTGCTCCATCACTTTGTCCACATCCTGAGGCGTCAGTAGTTCCTGTACACCCACACCGGTGAGCTCTTCCTTAAATGGCTTGATTAATAAGGGGGAATAAGGCATAATATACATTTTGAGGTTAAAGATGGGTATACAACAGCATAGCCACTGAAATGTTTAATCGGGCTTCCACCTTAAAATGCTAAAATATGCCCAATCCTGGTCAATCTCCAATCAATACCCTGCGGCTGAATCGGTTATATTTGTGTTATACTCGTGACCACGTTGAAAAGATGGCTTTACATCTCCCGTTACAAAACAGACCAATGAAAAAAAATACTTTTACAACTGCCAGCTTATTTTTACTTACCGTATTGTCTGCATTGATTTCCCGTGCGCAAATACTGCAACCCGCCACTGCTCCCAATCGCGCACAACAGGCGCTCATTAACAGGGGCTACGGGATGTTCATTCATTTTGGTGTAAATACCTTTGCCGACGTGGAGTGGTCCGACGGTACGATTCCCGCCGAAAAATTTAATCCCACACACCTGGACCCGGAACAATGGGTGAAAACCGCAAAGGACGCAGGTTTCAGGTATGTGCTACTGATCACCAAACATCACGACGGGTTTTGCCTCTGGGATAGCAAATACACCACCTATGACGTGGGATCGGCGCCCGTTAAAATGAACATCGTAAAAGCAGTTTCTGACGCCTGCAAGAAATACGGGATTGGCTTTGCTATCTATTATTCTCTGTGGGACAGACATGAACCTGTATATAAAGACAAAAATCCCCAGCTGTACATCGACTATATGAAAAAACAGCTGACGGAACTTTTTGAAATCAACCCGAATATCTGTGAGCTCTGGCTCGATGGAGGCTGGGATAGGAAACCGCAGGACTGGGGCCTGGATCAGGTGTATAAACTGGTGAAGCAATTCAACCCTGCCTGTGCCGTAGGTGTAAACCATACTATCGTAAACGAAGAAGGAAAACGAAACTTCACCAGGCCAGGCAAAATGACCGAAGATAATAAGTACTATTTTCAATATTATCCATCCGATTTCAGACTGTGGGACCCGCAGATTATTACCCTGTATGATAAAAAACAATACCTGCACGAAGGGAAATCCTATTACCTGCCTTTCGAACATACCCTTTGCATCAGCAGCCGATGGAACTGGTTTGAAAAATCAGCCGAGCTGCCAGTGCGCGACCTGGATGAACTGCAGGAACTTTTCTATTGGTCAACTGCAAACAATAATTCATTGGTTATAAATGTGCCGCCTGACAATACTGGCCGCATCAGACCCTATACCGCTAACGCTGTTATTGAACTGGGAAAAAGACTGGGACTGCAACCCAACAAACCACTCCCTAAAAATGGGGAGCTGATCTCTGGGCGTCAACCTGTGACAGCAACGAGCACGGGACAATATAAGGGTAACCGTTTGGAAGCTGCCAATATTAATGATGGAAACCTGGATAGCCGTTGGGAGGCCGCAGACTCAACTGCCACTATTGAACTCTCACTCAATGAAGCAAAAGCCTTTAACAAAATCAGCATCTTTGAATACAAAGATGTAAAGGAACTTCCTGATGGTTTTTCGCAGATTCGTATCCCCCGTATCTTACAGTACAATATTCAGCTGCTGGAAAAAGGGGAATGGAAGACTATCTTCCTGGGAGAAGAACCAATGGGGGATTGTAAAGTAATTAACTTCCCCCAGCAATACCGAACGCCAAAGCTGCGGCTAAATATCCTAAAAGCCAGTAGCTTGCCGGCGATCAGCGAAATTAACGTTATGCTGAAATCAGGTAAATAATAAGTAGCCCGGTAAACTATGTTTTACCGGGCTTTTTTGTAACCTTTTTGTTGTGCTTGTCATCTAATGGAGCAGGTAGTTTGAACAAAATCTACTCCTATGACAAAATGGATAGCAACATACCCGCAAATGAACTCACACAGATATTGGAAAATGCCATTGAACAATTACCGGAACAATGCCGCCTGGTATTCCGGCTCCGTGAAATAGCATCCATGACTGTCCGGGAAACAGCTGACACCCTTCACATACCGGAAGTAGAGGTAAATGCGTTGTTGACCAAGGCCAAAGTAATGCTGCCGGAAACGCTGCATGGTTATTTAAAATCGTCTGTAAACAATTTAACAGCATCACAGGCTGATCGAATTGTGCATTATGTAATGCATTACCTGGGAATTAAAGACGCCTGAGCTGCACAAAATTGGCGTATATCCCCCGTCATACACCATCGCTGCATAGTGGCCGCCTTTAAGGCAGCCCTGATATCTCCCTAAAATCAAAAAAGGTCCGGCTCATAAGCCGGACCTGTAAATTTTAATTTCCATATCCTGTATTCTGCTCCAATACCGCCCCTGTATTCTGCGTGATCTCCGTAGTGGGTATCGGCCATAAATTATGGTACGGCTCTATGGTAAGCCCCGACTTCGGATTATACTTTTTATCACGGTCGTACAGCAAGCCTAAGCGCGTCAGCGTTACGGCACGGAACTCCTCCATGTATAACTCACGTAAGCGCTCATCCAGCAGGTAATCGATGCTCATTTCCCCAGCAGTGGCAATGCCAGCCTGGGACCTGTTACGCACCACGTTCACATCTTCGGCAGCTTTTTGTCTGTCACCTTTGCCCAGGTAAGCTTCTGCCCTTAACAGATAGGTTTCCGCCAGGCGGGCCATGTACTTCTGCATAAATAACCTGGAAGCGCCATTTAACAATAAGCCACCAAAAGGATTGGTCACATTCGTTAAAATAGCGGGGCCCGCAACGGATACAAAATCACCCGCCGAAGGAGAGGCTTTCCGGATCACCGGATAAAAATTACGAATAGTATCACGGAAATCCGCCGGCTGCACCTTGGCCTTGTAGCCATCCTTTACATACCATTTGCCATAATCAGGAGAGGTAGCAGGCACTCCGGAAATCTGAATATCCCTCACAATGTTATTCGGTGAATTGCGAATGTCCCCAGGAGTCCAGATCTCGTAAAAGAAATGGGAGGTAGGCCGTATCCAGCCAACACCATTGGAGGATACACTATCCACGAATTTAGCGTTGAACAGAATCGGTATTTTTGTTTTCGTAGTAGACTCCACAATCCGCACCCCTGTTAAGCTCGGTACTACTGCCCAGGCAGTCTGATCGCCCACAGAGGCAGAGTTGTTCAGGGTAGACTGTATCACCAGCAATCCTTCATGGTTACCGGTGCTATAATTCTGATTGTTGTACTCAAACAAATCGCGGTACACATCACCCGGTAAATTGGCTCTTCTGCCAAACCTGCTGGTCATCAGCGATACACCGGAAAAATTGATCACAGAAGAAGCGCTGGCAATAGCGCCATCGTAATCTTTCAGCGAAATCAGGACTTCTGTAAGTATGTGTTGTGCAATCTGCTTATTAACAGTACCATCCGGCACCTTGTTGATATCGGACAGCAAGGTCACCGCCTGCTCCAGATCCTTTTTACATTGGAGATATACACTGTCCCTGCTGGTACGCACATAATCGTAGCGGGGAGCCGCCAGCTCATTCAGTTCCAGTGGAACGCCACCAAAGAGATTCGCCAGGATTTTATAGGAATAAGCCCTGAAAAACAAAGCCTGGCCCATGAAATTATTCTTGTCGGCGTCGCTCAGTTGGGTGGATTTATTCAGCTGACTAATGATCAGGTTAGCGTTAGTGATAATCTTGTAATAAGCGGTCCAGATGCCTTGCGGAATAAAGTAGCTGGGCACCATCGTAGCTTTGTAAGCGTTCAGCTTTGCTGCCGGATCATAGTCAGTAGCGTTGTAAGCAAAGTCCGTCGCATAATACAGCCCGAAGTAAGTATCCAGATTGATATTACCCATGTAAATATTACGCACACCATTGTACAGGTTATTAGTAGCCTGCTGATACTGGGTGGCGTTTTGCAGGGAGTTGTCCGGCGTGTAGATCGACAGCGGATCTTCGTCCAGGAAGCTCTTGCTGCAGGAAGAAACGATTGCACTGATGCCAAACAGGTATATGAAGATGCTTTTTTTCATGTCTTTAAGTTTAATGCATTAAAATGTCACGTTCACACCCAGTGAAAAGTTTTTCATCACCGGGTAACCATTCTGGTCCAAACCGAGGCCACCAGGCATTCTCAGGCCAAGCGACGAGCGCTGGCTGGCTGGAGGATTGGATTCAGGATCCCATCCGTCCCACTTGGTGATGGTCAGCAGATTTTGTGCATTCACATATATGCTGGCGGATCTGATCACTTTTAAGCGACTTAAAACCCCTTCCGGTAAGGTATACGTGAGGGTTACATCTTGCAAACGGATAAAACTCCTCGACATATACGGCCCGAAATTCTCGCCCAGCGTGGCCACGTAAGCCGCAATACTTCTGTAGCGTGCATTCGGGTTATTAGGCGTCCAGTAATCATACACAAAGCCGTTGTTGTTGCGGATGTTGTCCGGATTTTGCAGCATGATACCCGGTGCTCCGAGGTAACCATTTTTACCGCCCTGTATGGTGTTGATGAAGAATTTCAGCTGGAAAGCCTTGTAGCTGAAACTATTGCTGATACCCAGACTATATGATGGGTCCAGCTTTCCGAGGATCTGTTTATCATCCGGAGTAATCTTTCCATCGCCGGTTCTGTCTTCGATACTGTACTGACCCGCTTTGAAACCCTGTGCGGCGAGGCCGTCCGGGATCTTGTCGCCGATCTGATACATACCGGTGATTTTGTAGTCGTACACCACGCCATAAGGCTGTCCGATGAAGTAACTCAGGATCGGATCTCCGCCATTGATCAGGTCTTTTTGGGTCCCATCGATATCCAGCACTTTATTGCGGTTGCGGAAGAAGTTACCCGTTACTTCCCATTTGAAGTCCTTGCCGGCAACAGGAACACCGGTGATGTTCAGCTCCTGGCCTCTGTTCTGGATTTTTCCGATGTTGATCAGGAACGTATTGAAACCCGTGATAGTAGGGGTAGCCCTGGAGTTCAACAGGTTTTTTGAATTGGAGAAATAGAGATCCAGTGAACCGAAGAGACGATTGTTAAGGAAAGAGAAATCCACGCCGGTGTTAAAGGAATTGGTGGTTTCCCAGCGAAGGGCGGAGTTAGGCAGCTGATTTAAGAAGGTACCTAATTGCGCACCGCCGGAGGTCCCGTACAGATAACCGTTGCCGAGGCCTACACTCATCTGTGCCAGTGTTTGATAGCGGCCCACAGTTCTGTTACCGGTGGAGCCGTAGGAGAGTCGCAGTTTCAGGTCATCGATAAAGCTAACCGGTTTGAGAAACTCTTCTTCCTTCATACGCCATGCAAATGCAAGTGACGGGAAGGTAGCCCATTTGTTGGTAGCAGAAAATCCGGAGAATCCATCTCTTCTGACAGTACCGGTGAGAATATATTTTTTATCGAAAGAGTAGGAGAGTCGCGCCATTTGGTATAGTGCCTGCTCTTTCCAGGGCAGTATACTCAGGTCGTTAGAGGTGGTGAGTCGCGCAGGATCACCAACATCCAGCCTGTTGTACGACAATACGCCGTTTGTAATACCACCTGCGGAAGTACTGGTTCCGTCATGATTATTCACTTCCGCGCCATATAGCAAAGTGAGGTCCACACCGTGTTTCCCGAAATCTCTTTTATAGGTGAGAATATTATCCAGCGTCAGGAAGTAGTCCGTCTGATAGGTTTTGTAGGCAGTTGCTTCCACAGAGGGGGCATTGTAGTTGAACCTGTTGGAACTGATATAGTTGTTCCCGAAGTTGACCCGATAGTTCAGCCCTTTGATGTAAGGAATGTCGATGCTCACAAAAAAGTTACCTGTTAAGTTCAGGTTGCGATCGAGGTCCCTGGATCTTTTCAGGACTTCAATTGGTGTAGGTGTGGTCGTTTGTGCATAAAACTCCAGCATTTGTCCGGTTTTTGGGTCAAACGGGAGATTATAAGGCTTCAGCAGCATGATGTCGGAGAAAGCAGGAGAAACGCCGCTGTAATCATTGATAGAAAGACTTGTTTGCGCGCCAACGGTCAACCAGTCGGCTGGCTTGGCTTCCACGTTTACGCGGATGCTGTTTCTGCGGTAGTTATCACCTTTGATGAGGTTCACCTGATCGAAGTAACCATAGCCCATGTAGAAGCGTAGTTTCTTGGAACGGCCGCTAAGGCCGATGTTATGGTTTTGGATGCGTGGGCGGCTGTTCGTCATCAGGTCCCACCAGTTGGCCTCGTAGCCGTTTTTATAGTTGTCGGCCTCAATAGCTGGCATTTTCGTAGTGGGGTCCCAGTTAGGGTTCATTTTCGTAGGGTCGTTCGGGTCACGACTCTCGGACAGGTACCAGTCGCCCAGCTTTTGCACGTACTGTGCACCGGATGCCGGGCGCATATCTTTCTTGGTCATGTCCTGAATGGAGTAGGAACCGCTATAATCCACCGTTAATTTATCCATGCCGCTGGCGCCGCTTTTGGTGGTCACCAGGATCACCCCGTTAGAGGCCTGAGAGCCATATACAGCGGCGGCACTGGCATCTTTCAATAAATCAATACTGGCGATATCAGAAGGATTGATGGAGGTCAGTGAGCCTCTGTAAATCAGTCCATCCACCACAATCAGGGGCGAGGTAGTACCGGAAATAGAGTTGCGGCCGCGTACCATCAGAGTAGGGTCGGTACCGGCCCTGCCTACCTGACCTACGGTGAGGCCGGGTACTGTTCCCCTGAGGGACGACATTACGTTTGCATTCGGCGATTGTTTCTGTACCTGTAAATCTGCTTTCGCAACGGCGCCGGTCACATCCTGGCGTTTGCGGGTACCATAACCTACTACCACTACGCTGTTCAGCTCACTCACGTTGGAGGACACGATGAACGATAGCGGTGTATTGTTGCCGGTGCCGATTTTATAACCGGTAAAAGATTTAGCATCGAAGCCAATCATACTCACGTTAAAAGTATAGCTGGCTGCGGGTAAATTTCTGAATACAAATTTTCCGATACTATCGGAGATAGCGACGTTCACACGTTTCCCGCCGGAGGTGGCTTCCACGGTGGCGCCGGGAAGCGGTGAGCCTCCCTGGTCAGTTACGGTGCCCGTTACAGTGCCTGATTGTGCATACGAATGCACATAGGAGACACAGAGGAGCAGCATGATGGCAATGATAATTTTCCCTTTACTTCTCATAACGCAATTTTTTGGGTGTTAGTCAGGGTATGAAAATGTGTTAGTTGGTAACAGCCGCCAGCAGATGTTTCTGGTGCGCCGTAACGGGCTGATGTTTTTTTCATAATGTGGTTTTATACGTGAATAGATACTGGTTGTGCAAACGATTGCATTTCTTCAATAAAAAAAGAGACTCGAAGGTCTTTAGTTGATAGTTTATTCGCCTGTCTATGTACTATATCTGGTTCTTCTCTTCTGGCAATGCTAACAGTATGACTTTCAGCATTGGGCGGTTTTGGTTGTAAATGAACAGTTGTGGAATTTGCCGGTGGCAGCGTGGGCTGTAGCACTGACGTAACGGGAAGTTATAGAATAATTGATATCGACGGAGGCAAATTTTGGGGTGGGATAATATTGTATTAGCAAATGATTAATTTATATTTAAAATAGGAGGGAAGATTAGACCTTCGGTGTCACCTTTAGAGGGGCCGCGCGGGCGCGCGGGACGCCCAACGCTACTTTTCTGCATGCAAACCTACCTTATTACCTTCTGAATCGAGTATGATGGCAATGTAACCTGCAGGTATCTGTACTTTGGGAGACAGTAATTTTCCGCCGGCAGGTACTACACGGTCTAACACCGTTTGCAGGTCCGGGCTGGCGTTGATATACACCACTGTACCATTGGCGGATGGTGTATGCCTTTCTGATTTAGCCAGCACGCCTGTTACGCGTCCGGATGTAGCTTGTACCACCTTGGGGTCGTACGGGAAAAAAACGGACTCATGATCTCCATCCTTTCTTTTTTCCATCTGAATTCCGAGAATGGTTTCATAGAATTTTTTAGCCCTGTCGAGGTCCTCCGCCGGAATTTCAAACCAGGTGAGGACATTGGTGTGTGCGTCGATTTTTTGAAGCTTTTGCATATGTGATGGTGTTGATGATGAACATAAACGAACACAAAGTTCCTGCCGGTATGATAAAAAAAAGTCAGCAGCCGGTTAAGGCTGCTGACTTTTATAGAAAGATGCTAAACTAATACTTATTGTTCTCTTACGATGGTGATGTAACCTTTGGCCACTTTAGCACCATTTTCTATCGATAAGATATAATAGTAAGTGCCGGTAGACAATGGTGCACCGTTTACGGTAGCATCCCAGTCGTTGCTGTAGTTTTTGCGACTGTATACCATGCGGCCGGAGCGGTCAAAAATTTTCACTTCATTATTTGGATAGCTGTCCAGGTTGCGGATTACCCACTTATCATTTCTGCCATCCCCGTTAGGAGTGAGGATATTTGTTGCGTCTACTTTGAAGTCGGCCACAACGGTTACGGCAAAGTCTGCCGTGTTTTTACAGCCTAAGTCATTGCTTACGGTTACATGATAAGTAGTGTTCAGCATTGGTCTGGCTTCCAGTACGGAGGTCTGTTGACCGCTGATGATGCCGGCGGCATTATCCCATTCGTAGTGTGTACCACCGGTAGCGGTGAGGTGTATAATATCTCCTTTGGAGATGGTGTTGCCTTTGTCGCTGGTGATGGTTACGGCACCTAAGGTAGCCACTTCAATATTGAAGGAGCGGCGTAATGTATCGATACCACCGTTGGCGGTACCGCCATTGTCCTTAATGGTGACGATCACATTTTGAATGCCGGTGGCGCTGGTTTTGAGCTGGTAGGTGATTACACCGGCAGCGCTTACACTGAGCTTATCGAAGTTGGAAGCTTTATCCGTGAGGATGTTGAAGGTGTATGTCTGGCCTGGCTCTACAGTAGCAGCACCACTGAGTTGGATGGTGTGTTCCTGGCCATCAGGGCAGATGGTGGTGTTGGCGATCGCATTGAGCGTAGGCGCCTGGTTCACCATTTTCACCTGGATGGTAACTGGTACGGCTACACTGGTATTGAGTCCGTCGCTAACGGTGATGCCTAACGTTACGGTGTTGTTCACCATGCTGTTGAGTTTCGCCTGGTCTGCCACGGTGATGTTACCGTTGGCATCTATGGCGAAGGCGCCGTTGGAGTTGTCGGTAGCGATGGTCCAGTTTTGCAGGATACCTGAGGCATCGGTGGCCGTTACTTTACCTACCTGTGTACCTACGGTACTTCTTTCCAGTATCTCAAAGGCGAGGCCTGTGGCGATAGCAGGAGCGGTGTGATCGTAGAGGAGGGTAATGGTATTGGAGGCCGTATTGCCGTTATTCACCACATTCTGTGCCTGTGCGGCCGGGAGTGTTACGCTCACGTTGCCGTCGGCAGTTGGGGTGATGATGAGGGTATAAGTGATATTATTCCCTGTTTGTACGTTGCTGGCCGTGCCGTTGGTGACGTTGAAGTCGGCGGCTATCAGTCCGGTTACTGCTTCGTTGAACACCGCGGTTACGGTAAACGGTGCGTTTACGCGGCTGGCGGCGGTGGTGGACAACTGTACAGACGGTGATCCTGTATGAACAAATACGCCGCTGGTTGCAGCAATGTTGTTCAGCGTGAGGATGGCATTATTGGTAGCATTGTCTTTAATGCTGCTGCCGTTTAAGCTGATGGCAGTACCCAGTGCAATGCCGTTGAGGTCCATATCGCCAGGCTGTACGGTGTAGCTAAACGCCAGGCTGTTGGCGGTAGCAGTGGTATAGTTAGCTTTCACGGTGCCAGTAGTCAGGATCACATCCAGGGAAGGTGTTCCTCCGCTGAGTTGGATGTTTTCGCTGAACCGTACAGTGAAGTTCAGTACATCGCCTGCTTTGTAATAACCGTTGGTTGGTACTGTTACGGCAGTTACCGTTGGTGCAGTGCCATCGTAGGTAAAGTTGAGTGTGTTGGAAGCGATATTCGGATTGCCGCCAATGTTTACCGCTTTGTTAGCCGGCAGTTGTACACTTAAGGCACCATCTGCTGTTGGCGTGATGGTAACGGTGTAGGTGATATTATCTGTCGACTGCACGTTGCTGGCAGTACCGTTAGTTATGGTCAGGTCGTCCGCTGTCAGCACAGCTACTGCTTCACTGAAGGTAGCGGTAACGGTGAACGGCGCATTCAGCAATGCCGGAGCTGCGGAGCTCAGCACTACGGTAGGGCTGGTGGTATTCACCAACACGCCGGTGGTAATACCGATGTTATTAAGGGTCAGGTTTGCATCGTTTGTAGCGGCATCTCTGATGGTTGAACCATTTGCGTTCAGCGCATTTACAGTAATACCGTCTGTATCCTCATTTCCGTTTACAACCGTGTAGCTAAAGTTCAGTTCGCGGTTAGTGGAAACGCCGGTGTAGGCAGCCTGTACTGATTGGGAACCAATAGTCAAGGCCAGGTACGGATTACCGCCTGTAGTATTCAGGACGAAGTCCTCATCGAAGTTCACGGTAAAGTTCAGTACATCACCCGCTTTATAATATTTGCTTGCAGGTACTGCTACAGCAGCTACTTTCGGAGCGGTGATATCGTAGTTGACCGTTAATGTATTGGAGGCAGTGTTGCCGTTGTGACCGATGTTTTGTGCTTTGTCAGCAGGAACATTTATGGTAACCGGGCCTTCGCTGGCTGGTACGATGATCACGCTGTAATGTGCATTGTCGATAACGGTCACCGGACTGGAAGATCCGTTGGTGACGGAAATACCTGCGCTGGTGAAGCCGGTTACATTTTCACTGAATGCGATATTCACCGTGAATGGCGTATTCATGCTTGGTGTAGCCGGTGTGCTGAGTGTTACCGTTGGGTGAGTGGTGTTCACTCTCACAAATGATGTATTACCAACATTATTGAGGGTCAGGTTTGCATTGTTGGTGGCGGCGTCTCTGATAGTACTTCCCGCAGTATTGAGGGATACTACCTGGATACCGTCCATATCCGACTGACCATCCAATATGGTATACTGGAAGTTGAGGCCGTTGGTGCCGTTTTGGCTGGTGAAGCCGGCGTTTACATTGGTACCTCCGATGTTGAGCGTCAGGGTAGGTGTTCCGCCGCTGATGTTAATGACCAGGTTCTCGTTAAAGCGAACGATAAAGTTGAGCGTGGTGCCGGCATTATAATAATCGTTTGGCGGTACGGCAACTGAGGTTACCGCTGGCGCAGTACCATCGTAGGTGAAGTTGAGTGTATTGGAAGCCGTGTTACCGTTGTTACCGATATTAACTGCGTTATCAGCATCGAGACTAATGCTCACTGGACCATTTGCGGCAGGCGTTACCACCAGGGTGTAGGTGGTGCCGGTGCCGGTCAGTATTGCTGATGCGACATTTGTCAGGTTGAAGTCGCTGACGTCGAGGCCAGTTACCGCCTCACTGAAAGTCGCTGTTACCGTTACCGGGCCATTGACGAGGGCAGGTGTAGTGGTAGATAGCGTTACTGTTGGATGTTGTGTATTCACAAACACACCTGCTGTTGATGGAACGCCGTTTAATACCAGCAGTGCGGCATTGTTGGCAACGTCAACGATGGTGGCGTTGTTAAGTACCAGGTCATTGACAGCGATGCCGTCACTGTCCATGTCGCCGTCGACTACAGTATAGCTGAAATTTAATCCATTGGTACCATTCAGACCGGTGTAGGTGGTATTAACCACGGTGCTACCGATGGTGAGGTTGAGTGTTGGTGTGCCGCTGGTGGTATTCAGTGTAATGTTTTCACTGAAGCGAACGGTGAAGTTCAGCGGCTGGCCTGCTTTATAATAACCGTTAGCAGGCACAGTAACACTAGTTACCGCAGGTGGTGCTGTATCGTATATGCGGGAGAGTGTATTGGAGGCAGTGTTGCCATTGCCACCGATATTTTGTGCCATATCAGCAGCTACCTGCACAGCGACAGTACCTTCCGCGCTTGGTGCAATTTGTATAATATACGTGGAACCGGTGATTTGTGTGAAACCCTGTACTACACCATTAGTAACAGTAATGTCAGTAGGTGCGAAGTTTGTAACACTCTCACTGAAATTGATAGTGGCATTAAACGGCGCATTCACGATAGCCGGAGCGGTACTGGTAATAGTCGTAGTTGGGTGCGACGTATTTACACGTACGTTCCCTGTGGATGGAACACCGTTCAACGTCAGGTTCGCATTGTTGGTGGCAGCATCCTTGATAGTGGAGCCGTTTAGGTTCAATGCACCTATTGTGATGCCATCCATATCCATATCACCGGCAGCCACTGTATAAGTAAAGGTGATGGAATTACTTGTGCTGCTGGAGTAGGCTGCATTTACAGTAGCCAAACCTATGGTCAGTGGCAGGCGTGGTGAGCCACCGGTGGTGTTGACAATGATGTCCTCACTGAAATTAACAGTGAACGCCATGGTTTCACCCACCTTATAATATTGGGGAGATGGCACCGTTACTGAGGTTACAGAAGGAGCGGTAGCATCATAAGTATACGTGAGGGTGTTGGATGACGTATTAGGATTATGACCGATGTTTTCAACTGCTCCTGACGGAAGGCTGATTGTTCTGGTTCCATCCGATGCTGGAGTCATCACTACATCATAAGTGATGTTATCGATGGGAAAAAGCAAACTCACAGTGGTATTCAGCACATTGAAATCGCTCACAGTTAAGCCAGTAACAGCTTCGCTGAATACTGCTCTTACAGTAAACGGTGTATTTGTAGGCATGGTAGTACCCACAAAAGACAGTGTAACCGATGGAATAGAGGTATTGACCCTCACCAGGTTGGTAGCAGCAACGTTTTGCAGCGTGGTGGATGCATTGTTACCCAGTGCATCTTTGATGGTGCCGCTGTTATTCTGTACCAGCGGTTGCACCTGTATACCATCCATATCCATTTCACCTTGTTGTACTACATAGGTAAACGTGAGCTCGTTGGTGCCGGTGCCGCCTGTATAAGGTACCTGTACAGCATCCAGGCCTATAATGATGTTGATATACGGAGTGCCGGCCGTTTGATCCACGAAGGCTGCTTCATTGTAGATTACCTTAAAGGCGAGCGACTGCCCTGCGTGGTAGTATTCGTTAGCAGGTACGCCTACGCTGGTGATCTGAGGGCCGGTGGCATCAATTACCCAGAGATAGCCGTCGGGGCTGGCATCGACATTTCCAGCCGCGTCTGTAGCTGCTACCTGGAAGGTATGCGGACCGTCCGCAAGTCCTGTGAAAGTAATCGGGGAAGTAACCGGATTAGCTGGGCCACCATCTAGCCTGCCTGTGAAAGTACAATTTGGCTCATTGGCCGAAAAGGTAAAGGTAGCGGTGGATGAATTGCTTGGATCTGTTGGGCGGGTACCAATAGCTGTATTAGGTGCCACGCGATCCAAAATAATATTATCACTAAACGTAGTAGTATTCCCAGCGGCATCTTTCAAGCGCACGGTTATTGTCTGGGTGCCGTCTGTAGCAGCTAGCGTGAAGTTTTTTGTGGTGGCAAAAGGTTCATCACCTGTAAACGAACTACCATCCGTTGAGAACGCCATTTGCATCGGTGTGGATGCATCACTGCCGGTTAGCGTCAATGTAAAATTAGGCGAATTGGTGTAAGCTGCACCACCATTGATGGTAACTGACCCGGTAGGAGGTACTCTGTCAATGGTGTACGATGGTCCGGAGGTATAAGGTACAGGGGTAACTATCGGGGAGATGCCGGTGCCGTTAACGTCCAGTCTGACCGTACCTGCGGTACCGGTACCTGTAACAACTGTTACATCATATTCCGTAGCACTGTTTTGCACTACAGAGCCGATGGATGAACCAGTAAGACCTGTTGTAGTCAGCGAGAATGAACTAGCCGTAACATTGGAAGCAGCTCCGCTGAAGGTCACGCGGAAGACTACCGTGTTTGAGGCTGTTGGGTTGTTGGACAGTCGGGTGATAGAGGTGACACTGATGGTAGGAGGGGATAGAATCACTACTTCTCCGCCATTTTCGCCGTCGTTAGCATATACTTTGCCATTGGGCGTTACTGTTAAGCCCCACGGATAATCATATAGGGATGTTTGGTGAAGTTGAGTATAAATCGGCTCACCTGCGGCAGCAAAGCTGGTATATTTTACCACCTGGTACCTATTAGGATCACTTAATACAGCTTCAGATGTGTAGAAATTATCATTGATGTCAACTGCAATTCCAGTGAATGCCCGACCTGTGGCTACAGTTGAGGCGACTCCTGCGGGAGTTACTTTCACAATTTGTCCGCCCGTGGCATCTAGAAAGCCCGTCACATAGATATTATCATGCGAGTCAACTGCAATGTTACTGGGTAAGGAAATGGTAGAAGATGTTGGATATGGAATTCCACTCCATACTTCTTGCAAACCGGCATTTTGTGCAAATGAATTGTAGCGCACAAGCCGGTAAGAATCAGTGGCCTGTAAATATTCAAGTGCTAACAGTTTGTCATCATTGTCAATTGCTAGCGCAGAAAAGTAACGTCCCGATTGAATTATGCTGCTGGTTGGACTATATATATAACCAGGAGGTGAGAGTTTTATGATCTCCCATTGGCTTGTCTGATTAGGGTTAGTGACGAATACATCTCCGGCATCATTAACCGCCAGGCCCCAGGGGTAATTATTGGGAGGAGAGTTTTTGATAAGATTTCCATAGATTACCTGCGCGGTTCCAGCACCATTCGTGTATTTCACTACTTCGTAATTGGTACCAGCTGCATTAAGGCGTACCAGGTAGATATTGCCTTGCTTGTCTTTTGTTATTGCAGTATATCTACCACTTGAAATGCCTACTGCTGCCTGCTCTAAAGTAGTTTTAGTGTACTGCGCAAAAGCATCAGCAGCTGATAATAATGAGAGAAAAATCAGCAATATCCTGCTGATACTTCGAGTAAAAATATCCTTCATAAAAATGGGATTAAATACAGAGGAAAGGATTTTGCCATCCAGAAACTGATTCATTATGAATCGACTCAAATTCTTTCGCATCATAGCGCATGCCTGCTCCCTGATCAAGAATTAATTTATTTATTTTATTACCAGTAGTACTGATCTTGAGAATGTTGACTGTAGGAAGTGCAAAGCCTGAAGAGGGGTAAAAATTCTTCTCTCCTCTGGGGCCATCTATCACGCCTGTACGTAGTTGCTGTTTTACTGCACTCCAGTCTTTTTTCTGTGCATAAGGCAACAGTTCACGCCACATCAATCCGGCTTCATAGCCCATCAGGGCATAAATGTTTGCAGGTTGTTGTGCCATGCTTTCAAATTTCTTTACAAACAATTGGTTAGCCTTGGTTTGATCCTCACGTATCCAGGTGGCTGAAGAAAAAATTTCAAAGTCAATATGCTTAATGTCCTGCAATATGTCATCATAAGCCATCGTTTCGTTGATCAGTAACGGAATTTTTTTATGGAAACCGCTCTGAATCCACTTTTGCATAAATCGGCTACCCATAGCACCGGCAAAGATGCCATGGACATAGGACGGAGGATCTTTCGCGAGTGCTGAAAAGAATTTATCCAGATCCAGTTTTGAAGGATCATTTTCATCGAATGGCAAAACCGTCAGACCTATATGTGTACTACCTGCTGCTATCACACCTTCCCTGAAGGCACTATTAAGGTGATAACCTGCTTCATATACAGGCATGATCATGTGCCCGCCATCCCCAAACCGCTGATGTGCCCAATTTCCCAGGGCATATTCCGATTGCCACAATTGATGGGAGGCATAGAACATATCATGGCTGAGATGTGGGAAATGTGGTATGTATTCACCCATATCAAAAAAAAATCCCGGTTTACGGGATTGTTCTACCAGTGGAATGATATCCGCAACTACCTTATAACTGATTAAACCGGAAAGTATATCGACATTATTAAAAAAAAGCAGCTTACGGGCTGCATCAGCAGATGCACGAGCGCTTCCCATATGGGTATACTCTGATGTAAACTGCACGGTTCTTTGACGCACGGGGTCCAGGCCCATGCCCAACATCCAGCCTGTAACCAGGTGGGCAGAATAGGCAGGGTAAACACCGGAATAAGGAGTAAGAAGCCCAATAGAAAGCGCTGCTTGCATATAATTTACTTAGTTACGGCTAGGGAATATACCTTCATTGGCAATGAGCCAGGTCATTGCCAGGTAAGGGTTCAGAATACTGAATGGCTGACTGCCACCTGCAATTCCAACGTTTACAGTACCTGTAACCTGGGTTGTTGGCGCCATATAAGTGGTAGTATCTGGAACTGCATAGCCCTTTATGGATTCGGGGTGAGGACCGCCACCTATAACTGGCAATGCCGCTGGCACTAAGGTCGGACCGGGAACATTGGTAGTACCTGGCTGAGCGCTGGCTGCCATAGAAACCGATGCAGATGCAATAGTACCTGCGTGATTGTGCGCCGGCATGTTCAGGATCGTCAAGGTCGTACTTTCTGTACCACCCAGCTGCCCCGAGGCATAGTTACCTAAGCCAGGGCCTTGTCCCCAGCCTATTGGGGAACGACCCCTGAGATCCGGTAATGCGAAGGTGGTTTGTCCATTACCGCCATAGGTAGTGCCTAATAGGGAGAACAGTGCAGTATTTTGGGCAATACTAATAATTTGCCCCCAGCACATCATATAGCCTCTTATGGCAAAATTTCCGCCAAATAGCAGGAGAGAACCAATATAAGTGTCCATTGCTTGTGTAGTGGTTTAAGTTATAAAATTGGAATTCTGAACATTCGGAAAAGGGGTGTGCCCATTGTAGTACATGCCGTACCATTTGCGCGATGACAACCTGTTGTCGGAGAAGACAACAATAAGGCAAGTAACGGTAATGAGGGGTCTGCATCTTTAAACAGATGCCTGCTGCTTCGTGTGTGCATAAGGAATAGTTCCTATTGAGTCTCCCGAAAAACGAACTGACCTCGCATTTGCTCCAATATCCATTGTAACTGCCAGTCCGCGCCAAAAGACGGAAAGTTTTTGTTGTGGTTGACTGGTTTTCAATAGTTTAGGGTTAAAATCTTTATAATAAGCCTTCCAAAGATATATCTTCTTTTTTATCAAGCAGGAATTTTTTTCATGTAATTTTAATGTTATGAGTAGGAAGCTCTTCCATTTGTCTTTGTGGATCAGCTGCACATTTATCTCCCTGAAAAACCAGTAAAAACGACTGCTTCCTGCATTAAACTCCAGCGACTCCGGATTTAACCGAATGTCCACCGGCATAAGCGCCGCCGTTTTATTATCGAAATAATTACCAGGATACATGTAATGAAATTAGATGATGCTCAGGTCCAGGAAGTCAGCCAAATCTTCACCCATCGCATTGTTTTATTCTTCCTCTGTTTGCAGCAGCTCTTCCAGGGTACTACCCTGGTACTGAGCCACCCAGACAAGTAATTTGAGCCATAGAGGAAAACCGGTATGCTCCGGGATGTGTGACCTTTGTACTGTTCATTCAAATCAACAGCACTATGAGTAAAATAAAAACAATGACCCTTGGCCACAACGGTCCACAGGTATCTAAACTCGGATTCGGCGCTATGCGTATGTCGCCCGTATGGGGTGGTCCGGCAAGGGAGGAAAAGGAAAGCATCGCCACCATTCAGGCAGCGTTGGATAATGGTATTAACTTTATTAATACGGGCGACTTCTATGGCGCCGGCCACAACGAAATGCTGGTAGGTAAAGCGATCAAAGGCAGGAGAAACGATGCTTTTATCAGTGTTAAATTCGGAGCCATCTTCCATGGCGGACAAATGCTGGGCCTGGACTTGCGCCCCATCGCCATCAAAAACTTTATCAATTACTCGCTGATGCGCTTAGGAGTAGATACCATCGACCTGTATCAACCCTGCCGGCTGGATAACAGTGTACCGGTGGAAGATGTAATAGGTACCGTGGCCGACCTGATCAAAGAAGGTAAAGTGCGCTACCTGGGGGTTTCAGAAATTACCGCCGCACAACTCCGCCAGGCAAACGCCGTGTACCCGGTATCCGCATTGGAAATAGGTTATTCCCTGGCTGACCGCCAGATTGAAAGCGAACTGCTGCCCACCGCCAAAGAACTGGGCATCGGCGTAGTAGCATTTGCCAACACCGCCGAAGGCCTGCTCACCGGTAATATGACGGCGCCACTGCCAGCCAACGGCTACCACCATCACTTCTCCCGCTTCCAGGGTGATAACCTGGTGAAAAACCTGGAAAAAGTTGAAGTATTAAAGGATATGGCTGCTGATAAAGGATTTACACCCAGTCAATTAGCTATCGCATGGGTGAATGCCCAGGGAGAGCATATCATGCCACTTGTAAGCATTAACCAGCGCTCCCGACTCCAGGAAAATATGGCTGCCATGGATATTACCTTCACCGCCGATGAACTCAATACCCTGAACACCACCTTTGCACCGGGTGCTATTTTAGGAAGTACCTATCTGCAACGGTAGGAAGTATTAATTTTATAGTATGTTAAATCCAACGACCATTTTGCCAGGCATGATCTTTTATTCTTACAACTCCACCTTAAGAAAGGAGAAATGTGCCTTCATGCAGGACAACATCCTGGTGTTACAGGTGGCCGGGCAGCTTACTATTGAAACCACCACGGAGAAGGTATCCACACAAAAAGGACAAATGATGCTGGTGCATAAAAATCAGTTGGCGGAACTAAATAAAATGCCGGTGGATGGCTCCTACCAAACGGTGGTGATCCGACTCCAGGAAGACTTGCTCCGGCAAATTGCCCTTGAAGAAAAAATTGAGGTAAAACATAAGTACACCGGGCCATATAATGTGCTGATACCTGGAAATGATTTCCTGTCGGCCTTTTTCCAGTCGCTAATGCCGTATGTTAATCACCCTGATGAGAAAGTAACCGCCGCTGTAGGCCTCCTGAAAGTCAAAGAAGCCGTATACCTGCTGATGGATACCATGCCAGCGTTGAAAGCGCTGTTGTTCGACTTCTCTGAACCTCATAAGATAGACCTGGAGAAATTTATGGTGACGAACTTCCATTACAATATTCCCGTAGAAAAATTTGCGAGGTTAACGGGCAGGAGCCTGGCGGGCTTTAAGCGCGATTTTCAAAAGATTTTCGACAAGGCCCCCCGGCAGTGGCTGCTGGAGAAACGGTTGTCGGAAGCGAAATTCCTGATGGAGAAAAAGCATCGAAGACCTTCCGATTTTTACCTGGAACTGGGATTTGAAAGCTTGTCCCATTTCTCACATTCGTTTAAGAAGAAATACGGGCACGCACCTACGGAATTGGTGGGGATGGCCCATCAGAGCCATCCCTGATAATATCAGGCATCCGGAATCTCCGGCTCTACCAGTCTGATTAATTTATCCAGCGAGTCCTGCCAGCCCAGGTAACACATTTCTGCCGGTATCTGTGGCGGAATTCCTTCCTGTGTGATTTTAATTTCTGTGCCTGCTATATTTTTTTTCAGCCACACGGTGGTGATCATTTCTCCCGGGAGATTCGGATCATCGAACGTGTCGGTGTATTGCAGGTATTCATTCGGCTTTAATTCCACGTAAGTTCCGCCGAAGGAGTGACTATTGCCGGTACTGAAATTCTGGAACGCCATTTTAAAGGAGCCTCCTTTTACTGCATTCATTTCCTGCACCGTGCATACAAATCCGTATGGTGGCAACCAGGATGCAATAGCAGCAGCCTCTGTAAAGGCGCGATATAATTTTTCAGGAGAGGTTTTTATAACCCTGTGCAGTGAAACTGAATTGTTTGACATATGATTAGATTTTTTGTGATCAACAATTCAAAGGTCAGGATTAAAGAGGAATCAAACACTGGGCAGATGGGACAATAAGTGGGGGATATGCGACTATAAAAGCCGAAGGCAACGCCTTCGGCTTTTAGTTATATTACTTCACATATTCTTTAAATATTCCATTCAGCCATCGCAGCATCAGGAAAATGATGGCCGCGGCGCCGCCCAGCAGCAAACAGTTTACCAGGTAGTAGTTCGCTTTATTGTCATAGTTATCCCAAAGGGTAGCCAGAATACCTGATAGTTTATTACCGATGGAGGTAGCCAGGAACCAGCCACCCATCATCAGGGAAGTGAGGCGGGCAGGACTCAGTTTGGAAACAAGGGAGAGTCCCATCGGGCTCAAAAATAATTCGCCAACGGTGATCACCCCGTAGCAGCCGATCAGCCACCAGGGCGAAGCCTTGATTTCACCATTACTGCAGGCATATACGGCCCCTACCATCATCAGCGTAGATGCGGCAGACACCAGCAATCCCCATGCAATTTTTGACGGGGTACTCGGTTCGCGCTTACGCTTACGCAGCATACCGAAGAACCAAACGATCAAAGGCGTAAGCGTGATCACGAAAAACGGATTGATGGACTGGAACAGCTCTGTGTTAAAGAGGCTGACCGATTTCCCTTCTTCCGGCATTTTCTCCGGCGCCACGTTTTTGAAGTAAGGCACTTTGTCCCATACCTTCACCGGCTTGCCGGCAGCATCGCGGATCACGCGGAACTCGCTGTCGTAGGCGGTAACAGAATCCGGTTTGTTCGTCACCGTTTCCACGAGATATAGTTTTTGTGCCGGCGCTTCTATCGCTGCCGGTATCTCACGGTCGGTATAGTACTGCGCCCAGGTAGTAAGGGCGGTACCGTTTTGCTTGAAAACAGCCCAGAACACAATGGACACCGCGAAGATGGAAAGCAGTGCCGCTATTGGTTTACGATCTTTTGCACCCGCCTTAACGAGCAGGGATACAAAAAAGAATAATATTGGAATACAAGCGAAAATAAAGGCATCAGTAGAGTCGGAACCGAAGATATTTCCCGGGATAAACCAGGCACCGAGGCCTACTACAATGGCAGGCAGGAATACCACGGAGAAAATCCTGCTCAGCGGCATATCACCTTCCTGCATTGGTTTTCGTACATCCGCATGGCGGTAGTGCTTCATACCTATCACAAAGATGAGCACGCCCAGGAACATACCCACACCGGCGGCAATAAAGGCTGCGCCCCAGCCTACAGTATTGCGGAGGAAGGCCGCAAAGAAGTTACAGATGAAAGCGCCGATGTTAATACCCATGTAAAAGATATTATAGCCGGTATCCTTACGGCTGCGGTACTTTTCATCGTTATATACGTTACCCAGCAGGGTGGAAATATTGGGTTTAAAGAAGCCGTTCCCCACGCAAATGAGTCCGAGCGACAAATAAAAAACCGTGAGGTTATGTACCGATAATCCGATGTAACCAATACCCATCAGGATTCCACCTATTATGATGGATTTACTGTAGCCCAGTTTGCGGTCAGCAATTAAACCACCGAGGAAAGGAGTGAGGTATACGAAGGCGATAAAGGTACCGAAGATATCCGCCGCAGTGGCGCGGTCCATTCCCCAGCCACCTTTTGACGTATCAGTGAGGTAAAGCTGGAAGATACCCAGAATCAGATAAAAACCAAATCTCTCCCACATTTCAGAGAGAAAAAGGAACGGCAATGCGGCCGGATGGCTACTAGTTTTGTTCATACAGGTTAAATGGTGTTTTGGCCTCAGGTTATGCTATGGCGGGGCTACCGCCAAACCGCTAAAATAAGGGAATTTATTATGTTTTGGCATCAGCCGGGTATTCGTGTGCTTCCCGCATACGAATACCCGGCTTAGTTCCCTGGCTCTTAGGCTTATTTTAACTAAGTTTTTTTACAGAGATACTAATTTCAATCTGGTTACTTTCCAGTATAATCGGCACTGCTTCCATGCCTGGTACAAAATTAAATATCCTTTCGCTCAGCGGGACGCTAACCTTGACGGGTACACTGGCATTAATTTCCACTATAGCGCCGGGTTTTCGTATAGTGATGCGCGTGGGAGAGGGTTGGGAAACCTCTTCCTGGCGGGGACTTACCACCGGCAGGCTAAATACTGCTGCGTTGTTACTGCTGGAGGCTTTAATTGTAACGCTGTCCGCCGTGAAAGTGTAACTGATCTGACAGGCGGCATCCTGCGGCGTTGCCTGGGCGGCATCAGTGAGGTTGGTTTGGGTGCTGATTCGTATAGCCGCTGGTGTGGTATCCGTGTGGATGGTTGCTTTCAGGTCCTGGGTGCTGAGGTAGAGTTTTTCTGCCTCCTGCAGCCGGAACCCCGGTGTAAGCGGAATGCTGTGTGGGTCCCTGTCCTTCTGCATGTTAAAGCTTTCCACCATCTGGTATTGGTTCATGCTGCCGGTGAGCAGGGTGCCGGCATCGTTGTGCCATAGGAGCGATAAAGCACCACCGGTGGCATGGCCACCTTTCATCGTGTATTCCTGGTCGTAGGCCGTTACGGTGCCTCTCCACTTGTTTTTGCTGACCAGCCAGGTATAAATTTCCGGGAAGGCTTTTAGGCCGTATTCCGTGGTACGCGGGAGAGGCACAGGATTTGCCGGCGCTGCTTTGGCATGGAGCAGCAGGGTCACCAGCGCTTTGCTATGCGCCATGGAATGCGCCACACAGGGCTTGATACCGTGGAATACATAGTGCGGGCCGCCGTGTAGCAGCTTATCGTGTGTGCATGCAGCGAGCAGCCGCGTATTTTGCAGGGCGGCGGTATAAAAGGCCGGGTCTTTATCGGCCAGGAGTCCGTACGCGGGCAGGCAGCCATCGCTGGTGCGGCTACCCCAGTAAGTCCACTTATAATTGCGGGTGCCCCAGCTGTTATCCCAGGCCCCATCCGGGAGCATGAATTCCAGGTGTGCTTTCATGGCGCGGGCTACGGCCGCCAGGATTTCCGTATCGTTGGTGAGCAGGGCATATTGCGCCAGGGAGGGCAGAGATTCTTCTACATTATAGCCCAGGTCAATGGCGTAGCATCCCTTTGCGCTTTTGTCGGGCTTGGGCCTGCCTTCGCCATATAGCAGGTTACTGGTGGTGATATAGGCCAGACTCTCTTTCGCCAGCTCCTTACCACGTTGGGCGTAGCGGGGCTCCCGCAGGTATTGACCGGTGAGTGCCAGCAGATAGCTGCCTGCAATGGGGTAGTTGATATTACCGTAGGTGATGGTGAAGTTTTGGTATACGTATTCGGTAGCGCGCTGCAGGCGGACTTTCCATTTTTGCTGAGTAGGAGCATCGAGCAGGTGACCAAAATGGATCAGACTTTCTGCCAGGGCGGTGGCGCCAAATACCGTGATGCCTTTCCAGTCGCTGGTGCTTACTTCGTTTAGCCACGCACCGTCCGCGGTGCTTACCATTTCTTCAGCCCAGTCGTACAGCCGCAGCGCTGCGGTTACATATTTCTGTTGTTTAGTTTGCTGTGCCAGGTAGAGGAACGGATAGATCATATCGCTGCATCGGCCGTGGATGGTGGCGCAGGCGGGGCAGAGGATGCCGCCGTGAACCCCTTTGGCGGCCGGTTGGTTTACCTGGAGGGACAACAACGTTTCGCCCCATTGGTGCAGCAATTGTGTGCTCAGGTTGGTTAGCTCGTCTTCAGCGGGCGGCTGCGGATAGGCGATGCCGTTAGCCGCGGGGAGTAACAGGCCGGTGGCTAAGGGGGGCAGTTCATCTGTAACTGGTGGCTGCGGATAGGCAATACCGTTAGCCGCAGGCAGCAACAGGCCGGTGGCACCCAGCGTGCCCATTTTCAGGAAATTTCTTCTGGAAGTATGCATGCTTACGTGGAAATTGAATAGTAATAAGTGGTTTTAAAGGTATAAAACTTTTGGAGAGATAGGTAGTGAATGTTGGCAGCGCTGCAATATGTTTTATACTTAGGAGTCCTAAGTGGTAATGATTTTTTTGAACTTACTGCAATCCATTTGCATGTCCCGATTAGTTGCAGGAACTGCGTGAGGGCCGCAGGCCCTTACGCAGTTCCTGCTCCACCGATGCCGAAGGCATCGGTGGAGCAGGAATAAAAATGCTTTTTGTTAAAATGGCGTGTATTTGTTACATTTAGTATAGATATACCCGCACGGTTAATCCCCCGGAATAACGGTTTTTTATACACAAAAGTAGCCAGTATGAAGATCTTAGCCGTAATGCTGTTAGCATGTGCTTACATGCTCACTGGTTCCGCCCAAACCAAGAGCGATTGTATTCGCTGGGACCAGGTTGATACTTTCATTATTTACAACTGGCCTACCGGCGGGAGCTTCAGCAATCTGCGAACGAAACTCGATAGTTTACCGGGCTACGCACTACCGGTGCAAACGGTGAAGGAGGTACTTCCCGGCACTTCCTGCGAAAAGAAAACGACTGGTTATTTATGGAAGGGGTATCACCTTTGTAATGTGATGCTGCGTTCGGGAGAACAGCGGCTGCTGCTCATCAGCACACAAGGGGAAATGCTGTACGAACCTGACACCAAAAGATTTTATGAAGTCCCGAACGACCAGGTAGGGCGTATGCATGAGGCACTGATACAGGCGTTTCAGGTGGCAAAAGCCCCTGGGGGGGTGAAATAGATCACTTTTTACACTGCAGTTTAATCACAGTTTTGTGCCCGGTCCGTTTCCGATGGTGGTCACTAAAGGCCCCAGTGGCTAAAATAAATCACTTTTGATACTGCAAATTAATCGCAATTTTATTAGTCAGGCCGACTCCCGATGTGGGTCACTAAAGGCCCCGGTGGATTAAAACAGATCACTTTTTACAAGGCAATTTAATCACAGTTTTGTACCCAAAATCGGCGCTCAATGCTGGCGTGGTTTACATGGAGGTTAGTGCCGGACAGCTGCTGTTTTAATTGCTGGTGAGGTGAACTTTATTTACAACTTGACCGCCGCCAACCGCGGTTTCCCATCTCATACATATAAACCGAGTTACCGGCTAGCCCTCTCAGGCTGCCGGTAACCGATTGTACATAGCATTGCCTGAAAAGTTGATCGACCCTTCATCATTCCCTGGTTAGAGAATAATTACAACAATGCTATGATGATTTTTAGGCTGTGCTACAGGGCAGGACTATTAGAGTAGTCGGTCCATAACTGATCCACAGATTTGCCGGTAAGTTGATTCCAGGTGTTGCTGGTATATGTTTTATTACGCAAGGCTGTATTGAGACTGGTAACAATGGTGCTGCTAACATGCAACTCCAGCCAGGCCAGGAAACGTGCAGTTACCCGGTAGGAGTTGGTATAGGATTGTGTGGAACTCCAGGCGGGGAGCGACCAGCCTGCGGGGCCGTTGTTGACACCATATTTATAACGGACATAATCCGCTATCCCTTCTGTAAGCCAGCCGGGTGTACCGCCGGTATAGGCCTGTACCACATGCATTACTTCATGGGTTAACACATCTACATCCTGGGGGTGGCTGCTCATCCACGCTGCACTGTAGGTTACCGTGGTTCCCGACGTATAGGCGACACCGGTATAATTAGGGTCGATTACGAAGGTCACCTGCTTTGTGGCGCCGGAATAAAATCGATTTAGCAATTGCGGATAAATACTGAAATACATGTTCACGAATTTTTGACGCGTGGCATCATCAAATCCGCTGGCATTATTAATAAAAGTAAGTTTATACCCATTACTGGTATAAATAACGGTGCCTACAGGCGTGGTTGCTTCGGTAACTGCTTCAGTAGGAGCGGAGGGAGTAGCTGGCTCCGGAAGTGATGATTTGCTACAGGCAGTAAAAGCCAACGTGGAAAATGCACAAAGTGCAATACATAACAGATTCGGATATCTCATGAGATCCTTGGGTTTCTTAGGGGCAGATAAACGGTCGATCAACAGTAAATTATCAATAACCACAGATAAATCCTATAGCAGAAAATTATCATGACAAATTTAGGAGATTGCTAAATCGATTTTTTATTGCAATAATCAAGCAACGGTCAAACTGCAAATTGACCTCAGTAAAGGAAAAGCGTGATTTTGACACCTGCAATGATATTAATACCATCTTCTTAAAAGATAATGCTTTATTCACCCTACTAGATTAATTGCCGATAATTGTTGCTATTTTAGACCTCCGGGGTCACATATTATAAGGATTGAATGAACTTAACTGAGGATAGGGAACTTTTTTCACGGATTGCCAGTGGGGACGAGTATGCTTTCCGTTTGCTTTATCACCGCTACAACGCAGTGCTGGCAAAGGGCGTGAAGAAATTACTCCGTTCCGACGCTGATGCTGCGGAAGTAATGCAGGAAGTATTCCTGAAAGTATGGCTGCAACGGGATAGGCTCGTGCATATCGATAATCCCGGCGGATGGCTCTACACCATGGCATCCAATCTTTCCCTTAGTCAGCTCCGGCTCCAGGCCCGCGAAAAAGGCCGCACCGAAGATCTCCCCGCCGACGATATCCAGGACAACCTGGACCTATCCGAAAAATTTTACGCCAAAGAACTGCAAAGCATCCTCCGCGATGCCATCGCTGCACTGCCGGTAGCCCGGCGAGAGGTATTCATGATGAGCATGCAGGATGGTAAGTCGCGCCGCGAAATAGCCGACGCCCTCGCGATTTCAGAAAACACCGTAAAAAATCAGTTACTCTCCGCCAGGCGATTTGTCCGGGAATACCTCGAACAAAAAACCGGAAACCCGCTGCCGTTACTACTTATAGCCCTACTGCTGAAATTTTTTTAATTTTTTTTCAAATTGGATAGTACGACAAACCCGTTTTTGCGTCTAGCCGGTAAAAGTATTACGCAGTGGAGTCAACCGCCTATTATAAATATTTAATTACCCGCTACTATAACGGTACCGCCACCCCGGCAGAAACCGAAGAGCTGATGGCGGAGCTGCGTAAAAATGCGGACGATGAACAGTGGCAATCACTCATCCAGGAAATTTTAGCAGCTGAAATACCTGATCCGGCCTATGATCCGGCCAGCTATGAACCTGCTATCCAATCCATCCTCCATAAGCGGGTGCGCCGCCTCTGGCCCCGCCTCGCCGCTGCTGCTGCCGTTATCCTGCTACTGGGCACCGGTACCTGGTACCTCCGGTATCACCGCAACAGCAAACCTGCCACCACTATTGCCAAAGCCACCGATATAAAACCCGGTAAGCAAGGCGCCATACTCACCCTCGACGATGGCTCCCAGGTAGTGCTGGACAGCCTCCAAAACGGGGTGGTAAGCACCCAGCAGGGCGCCAGCGTGGTGCTGCAAAATGGTCAGCTGGCCTATCAGGGCACAGGCAACGGTACGAGCTATAATACCATGTCCACCCCGAAAGGACGCAAATTCAGGCTGCAACTGCCCGACGGTACACTGGTATGGATGAACGCCGCCTCAGCGCTGCGCTTTCCTACCGCCTTCACCGGGGGCGACAGAACCGTGGAACTCAGCGGCGAAGCCTACTTCGAAGTAGCACAGCAGCCCAGCAAACCATTCCGCGTTAAACTGCAGGATGATACCTACATCCAGGTGCTGGGTACCAGCTTTAACGTAAACGCCTACACGGATGAAAACAATATCAGCACCACTTTGCTGCAAGGCGCAGTGAAAATACAACGCAAAGGCATGGCACAACTGCTGAAGCCAGGGCAGCAACTGCTGCTGGATCAGCACAACAGCTTTAACATAGTGAACAATGCAGATACCGCTGCCGTCATGGCCTGGAAAAATGGTATTCTCAACTTCCAGGACAAAAAACTGACTACTGTGATGCGACTGCTGGAAAGATGGTACGATATAGAAGTCGTATACCTGGACACGCCACCGGATATCACCTTCTACGGTGAAATCGGCTGCGATGTAAACCTCTCCAGCGTGTTGAATTTCCTGCAGGAGTCAGGCATCTATTTTAGTATGGAAAATAATAAACTGATAGTAGGAGCAAAAAAATCAGTCAACAGGAACATGGAAAAATAATTCCCGTACATAAGGTTTACCTGTAATTAAAAAGCGAAGGTGCTTCGAACCACCTCCGCCCACAATGGTTACGGCCTAAACGCACAATTGAATTTGTAGGACAACTGTTTATTTTTTATCAAGCCAAACCAGTACAAAGTTATGCAAAAAAATGCTCTTTGTAACCGGCAGCCCTATGCGCCTATGCGAACTAGGGGCCGCCTGTTTCCAACCAAAATGTTGTTAGTAATGAAACTGACTTTTTTCCTGATTACGGCCGCTTTGCTCCAGGCCAGTGCGGAAGGCTACGCACAGCGTATCACCTGGGCAGGCAATAACGTGCCGGTAGAAAAAGTATTCTCGGTCATCCGTCAGCAATCAGGCTACACTATCGTGGCCAGCAAAGATGTGCTGCGTGCTGCCCATCCTGTTACGCTCGACGTGAAAAACACTGCCATCAAGGATTTTCTGGATATGGTGATCAAAGATCAACCATTAAAATACACCATCGAACAGAAATCCATTTTTATCTCCCCTAAACCAATTGCCTTGCAACCCGCTGCCACCGCAGCCCAGCAGGCCATCGACCTCAAAGGGAAAGTGACGGACGAAGCCGGCAATCCATTGCCCGGTGTATCCGTACGCGTTAAAGGTACCGCCCAGGGTACCAGTACCGGCAATGATGGTACGTACTCGTTGCATCTTGCGTCCACCGAAGCGATAGTGCTGGTGTTTTCCTACATGGGCATGCTCCCCCAGGAAGTCACCGTCAACAGCAGCAACTCATCTCTCAATATTATATTAAAAGCCGCTATAGAACAGCAGGCAGAAGTAGTGGTAGTAGGCTACGGTACCAAAAAAAGAAGTGATGTTACAGGATCTATTTCTTCCGTACCTAAAGAGCGACTCAAAAACCTGCCGGTAACCAACGTGCTGCAGGCTGTACAGGGCGCCGCCGCCGGTGTCAACATCATCAACAACTCCACCCGCCCGGGAAGCAGCCCCGCCTTTTACCTCCGCGGCCTTAAATCCATTTCCGCCAGCAACGCTCCCCTGATTGTACTCGACGGGATTCCGTTCAGCGGCACTTACAACGATATTAACCCGAATGATATCGAGTCCATCGACATGCTCAAAGACGTATCCGCCTCCGCGATATACGGCGCCCGCGGCGCTAACGGTGTGATCATGATCACCACCAAAAGAGGTAAATCCGGTAAACCCGTAATCACCTACAATGGCTATGGTGGACCTGAATTTCAGAGCAACGTGGTAAAAAATATGAATGGAGATCAGTACCGTGAAAAGAACCATTGGTACAATATCCAGGCAGGACGCCCTACCGCACCGGATCTCCCGTATCTCTCCGAACAACAAAACTACGCCAATGGCGTAACTCCTGTGGATTGGCAGAAGGAAATCAGCCAGCAGGGATATATCCAGAGCCATGAACTGAGCATCGCCGGAGGAACGGAGAACGTAAAATACTACGTGTCCGGAACTTTCCTCAAACAGGAAGGTACACTCAAAGGCTACCAGTTTAACCGCTCCAGCATCCGCGCTAATATAGACGCTAACGTTACCTCCTGGCTGAAAACAGGAGTGAACATGTTTTTCGTAAACAACAACGAAGACGGTGGCCGCGTATCGCTTTTTAACGCGAATTCTTTGAGCCCATATGGTACCCTGTATAACGACAAAGGTGATTATGAAATTTATCCGATAGCTCCGCAAACACTGTATCAGAGCCCGCTCATTGAACTCTACAACCCTGCCATCAACCGCAATAAAAATATCAATGCCAGTGGTTATGCAGAAGTAGCGCCCGATTTTGTAAAAGGCCTGAAATACCGCGTGAACGCCTCTTACGGCTACCGTCCAAGAAGAACCGGCAGCTACATCGGTCGTAAAATGGGCGATAACCTCGGTACCGCCAACATATACAATGAAGAAAGCAAACAGTGGATCGTGGAAAATGTGCTGAGCTATGCCAAAACCTTCGGTAAACACGCCCTTGATTTTACGGCATTGTACAGCGCCCAGCAGGACCTCCTGTTTACCACCACCCTAACGGCCAATACTTTCGTAAACGACAACCTGGACTATAACAACCTCGGCGCAGCGCAGGTGCAGAAAACATATTCTGCCGACTCCACCAGCACCCTGCTGTCGCAGATGTTCCGCGCCAACTACACGTATGATAGCCGGTACCTGATTACGGCTACCATCCGCCGCGATGGTTTCTCCGGCTTTGGCGCCTCCAATAAATACGGCGTATTTCCTTCCGTGGCTGTAGGCTGGAATATCCAGAACGAACAGTTCATGAAAGACCTGCCTACCTTCAATCAGCTGAAACTGCGCGCTTCGTATGGCCGTTCGGGTAACCAGGCGGTGGGTGCTTATCAGACGCTTACCCGACTCACCACTGATCCATATATCTATGACGGCGTAACCACCATTGGCCTCATTCCGGATAAACTGGGCAATGCCAACCTGAAATGGGAAACCACCACCGGCCTGAACGTCGGGGTTGATTTCGCCATCCTCAACAATCGTTTAAGCGGTAGCATCGAAGGGTATAGCACTAAAACCTACGATTTATTGCTTAGCAGGAAAATCCCATCTCTCACCGGTTATAATACCATATTTGATAATATCGGAAAGACAGCCAACAAGGGACTGGAAATATTACTCAACAGCAAAAACATAGTGGGCGACGGGTTCACATGGTCTACTTCCTTTAACATCTCCTTTAATAAAAACAAAGTAGTAGCACTTTATGGAGATAATAAGGACGATATTGGTAACAACCTCTTTATCGGAAAACCACTGTTAGGGATATACGATTATACCATGGTGGGCATCTGGCAGGAAGGAGAAGACAATAAACTGGACCCCGGTACCAAACCAGGTTACATCAAATTTGCAGATATCAATAACGATGGTAAAATTGATGCCAACGACAGGTCCTACCTCGGTACACAGCTGCCTAAATATATGGCTGGCCTGACCAATACGTTTACGTATAAAAACTTTTCCCTCAATATTTTCATCCAGGATGTACATGGCTCGCTGCGACCAAACAATATCCTCGATAACCGTGACCAGGGCGGTATTGTGAATCTGCCGGCAGATATTCCTTACTGGACGTCCGAAAATAAAATCAATACCAACCCATCCCTGTTTTACAATAACCCGAGAGGTTATAAATATGCGGAAGATGCGTCGTACATCCGTTTGAAAGATGTGACGCTCAGCTATCAGTTCAACAAGGATTTATTATCGCGTTATAAAATCTCCAACCTGATGATGTATGTGAGTGGCCGCAACCTGGCTACCATCACCAAATGGAAAAACTGGGACCCTGAAACATCCCCGTCTACCATCACCTCCACCAACGCCCGCCTCAACAATGGCCAGGGTAGCGGACAACAGAGCCCTGATTTTTATCCGAACACAGCTACTGTCATTTTTGGTGTAAACATCAGTTTGTAAATTTTAAAAGATTCAGACATGAAGAACAGTCGTAAAATATATTGTTTATTGCTGGCGGGTGTGATGACTACCTCCTTTATCTCCTGCAGCAAATCCTTCCTGGATGAGGAACTGAAGTCGTCCTACGCACCGGATAATACGCTGGTGGATGAACTGGGCTTCGAAGCTGCCAGCACCGGTATGCTCAGTATTTTCCGTAACGATTACGGCAACACGCAGGGGCTGATGGCTACCTATTTTGTGGGTACGGACATGGCTATTACAGGGCAGCCAAACGCAGTACAGGCGCCGTTCGACGATTACCGTAACCTGAACTCCTCCGTAACGGCTGCCAGCTCCATCTGGAACTGGTGCTATAAATTAATCAACGCAGCTAATAATATCATCAAGGCGAGCGATAATCCTGGTGCTAGTCTTACCGATGCACAGCGTTTGCTATATAAGGCAGAAGCCAGCTTTTTCAGGGCATATGCCTACAACCACCTTTCAATTTTGTATGGAGGCGTACCGCTGCTGACAGAGCCGGTAACCAAGCCCCGCACGGATTACACCCGTGCTACAGAAGCAGAAGTGATTGCGCTGATCATCAGTGACCTCAACTTTGCTGTGACCAATCTGCCTGATCCGGCAGGCGTTAAAAAGCAGGGCCGCATCAATAAATTTGCTGCTGCACAACTGCTGGCGGAAGCCTACCTGCGTGCCAACAAACCTGCTGATGCGCAGAAAGCCGCGCAGAGCATTATTGATGGTCAGTTTTTTACGCTGGTGAAAAACAGGTACGGTATCAAGGCAAATCAGCCTGGTGATGCGTTTGCGGATATGTTTACCTACGGTAGCATGCGCCGGAGCCAGGGTAACACCGAGGCCATCTGGGTAGTAGAGCAGCAGTATAACATCACTGGTGGCGGTGCTACTTTTGATCAGCGCCGCAGGGAATGGGGACCATTTTATATCAACGTTGCCGGTATGAAGCTGGCGGATTCCCTTGGTGGCCGTGGTATTGGCAGGATTCGCCCTACCAACTGGTGGACGTATGAGCTGTACGAGAAAAAAGACATGCGTAACTCACCTTACAATATTCGCAGGAACTATTGGTACAATGATCCTGCTGGTGCTAAGTATGGTCAGCAGGTGGTGGTCACCGGTTTTGATACCATTCAAAACGTTTATGCACATACCACCAAGTGGTATGAGTTCCAGCCCAATGACCCACAGGGCGCCAGCTCCTTTAAGGACAGGATTATGATGCGTTTGGGAGAGACTTACCTGCTCCTGGCTGAAGCGCAGCTGATGCAGGGTGATCTTGCCGGGGCAGCTGCCAGCATCAATGTGGTACGCGACAGGGCAGGGGCTACACCCGTAGATGCTGCTGCCGTTACCATGGACTACCTGCTGGATGAAAGGGCCAGGGAGCTGACTGCTGAAGAGCTTCGGCGACTCACGCTGATCAGGACTAAAACACTGATAACGCGTACCAAAAAGTTCAATCCCAAAGCAGGACCTACCATCAGCGACTATAATATCCACTTGCCGATTCCGCAGTCAGAAATCGACGTGAACAAAGACGCCGTGCTGACGCAGAACGAGGGATATGTAAAATAAAATAGAACATGAAGAAATCAGGATTGATATGTACCCTGCTTCTGGCCGCCGCTATTGCGCGCGGCCAGGAAGGCAGGCTCACAAAGCCTTTCAACGATGGCTGGCAGTTTAGAAAAGGTGGGTTTACCCCCGGTAACAGCGATAGCGGCTTTGCTACTGTACAAATTCCGCATACCTGGAACAACCGGGATATGCAGGAAGGGAAGGATTTTTATGCAGGCGACGGGTGTTATAAAAAAGTTTTTAAGGCAGATGCTAACCTGACAGGGAAACGATCGTTTCTTCGGTTTGAAGGGGTAGGCTCGGTAGCGGATTTGTATGTGAATGGTCGCTATATTGGCCAGCACAGAGGATCGTACAGCGCTTTCTGTTTTGAAATTACCCATGAGTTAAAGGCTGGAGAAGAAAATACCATTGTACTAAAAGCTAACAACCAGCAGCGGGAAGATGTGTTGCCTGTCAATAATTTCCTGTTCGGAATTTTTGGTGGCATGTATCGCCCGGTGAGCCTGATTGTGACCAACGATATTAACATTACTACAACGGACTATGCCAGTCCGGGTATATACATCCGGCAGGTACTGCAAAACGGGCAGGCCCTGATCCGCGTGAAATCCAAGATTGAAAATAGGCAGGCCCACCATACCCCGGTGGTCGTGAAAACGGAGATCCGGGACCGGGAGCAGCAGCTGGTGGCGAGCCAGGAGCAGCCGCTGGAGGCGAGTCCGCAAGGGATCAATATCACAGAGCAGGAGTTGCGCATCAGCCAGCCACATCTCTGGAATGGGTTAACAGATCCTTACCTGTATAGCGTTACTACCACCATATTACAGGGTGGTAAGGTGATGGATGCGGTGACCCAGCCGCTGGGCGTACGTACGTTTGCGTTAGTGCCGGGAAAAGGATTTTTCCTGAATGGGAAGTCTTATCCGATGCATGGCGTTACGCGCCACCAGGAGTGGCAGGACTACGGCAATGCGCTCAGCAATGCCCAGCACAAGGCTGATCTGGATGTGATCCACGAAGTGGGAGCTACCACTATACGCTTTGCACATTATCAGCAGGCAGAGTACCTGTATGCGCAATGTGACACCATGGGTTTTGTGATTTGGGCGGAAATTCCGTTTGTAAATGCCTCGTCCGGAAAGGAAGGCGATAACGCCAAGCAGCAGCTGACAGAGCTGATACGTCAAAACTTCAACCATCCTGCCATTTATGTGTGGGGCATGCACAACGAAGTGTACAGCAAAACGCCGGATGAGCATGTGGCCGTATTAACGCGGCAGCTCAATGACCTGGCCAAAACAGAAGATCCGGATCGTATAACCACTGCCGTTAGTGGCTATGGGGAGATGACGAGGCCGGCGAACCTGGCTGCCGACATACAAGGCATGAACCGCTATTATGGCTGGTATGAAGGGAAGATAGCAGATCTGGAGAAATGGGTGAGCGGCCTGGAAAAGAACTATCCGGATTACAAGCTGATGTTAACCGAGTATGGGGCCGATGGAAATATTGCGCAGCATACCGATTCTCTGTCGACAAAATTCAATCCGGTGAACGGGCAGTTTTTCCCGGAAACCTACCAAACCGCTACGCATGTACAGCAATGGGCTATTATTGAAAAGCATCCGTATATAGCGGCGTCTTACCTGTGGAACATGTTCGAATTTGCGGTGCCTATGTGGAACAGGGGAGGGGTGAATGCCCGTAACCTCAAAGGGCTGGTTACCTACGACCGTACCCAGCGCAAGGATGCCTGGTATTGGTATAAGGCCAACTGGAATCCTGCGCCTATGGTGTACATTGCTGAACGCAGGAATAATGTGCGTAGCAGTGCGAAGGCTACCGTGGAAGTATTTACCAATATGGAAAACGTAACGCTGCGTGTAAATAAAGGAACGGTGCTGAAAGGTCGTACCGGCGCTAATAGCCGTGACCTGCTTTTTGATAACGTGGTGCTGAAGCGTGGTAAAAATACTATCACGGCTACGGCTACACGTGATGGAAAAACTATTACTGATACTATTATTTGGGAATATAAACCAACAGTGAAATGATGAACCTATTTAAAGTATGCAGTGCTGCGGCCATGCTGCTGGCACATGTAGCTACCGCTCAGGTAAAAGATACTATCCCTTTACAGCACGGAGCGCATCGTATTGGCAACAGGACCGATGCGGATATGCAGCGCTGGCGTGATCTCCGCTTCGGACAATTTATCCATTGGGGCGTATATGCGATACCGGGAGGCATGTGGGAAGGTAAAGTATATCATGGCGCCGCCGAGTGGATACGCAGCTGGAAGGAAATGCCGAATGCTGCTTATGATCAGTTGTACAAGCAGTTTAATCCAACGAAGTATAATCCGGTGGAATGGGCGCAGCAGGCGAAGGACATGGGGGCAAAGTACATGATCATCACTACCAAGCACCATGATGGTTTTTGCCTGTGGCCAAGTAAATATTCCAAGTACACCATTGCCAGTACGCCTTATAAAAAGGATATCCTGGGTCCGATGGTGGATGCTTATAACAAGGCGGGTATTGATGCCTATCTGTACTTTTCCATCATTGACTGGAACCACCCGGACTGGCGCACGAGTATAAAATCGCCGGCGGATTCCGCTGCGATGGCCCGTTTTAAAGTATTTGTAAAAAATCAATTGAAAGAATTACTGGATCGCTATCCTACGGTAAAAGGCTTTTGGTTTGATGGTACCTGGGATGAGTCGTGGAAAAATGATGGTGCTTTCAGTGATGAACTGGAGCAGTACCTGCAGCAGTTACATCCGGGGTTGATTATTGGGAGTCGCCTCCGCGCAGATGAAAAAGGTGCGCGGCATTTCGATTCCAATAACCGCCTGATGGGCGATTACGAGCAGGGCTGGGAGCGGAAGCTGCCAGACAGCATAGCCCAGGTGCATGGCAACGACTGGGAAGGGGTGATGACTGTTCCGGAGAACCAGTGGGGGTACCATCAGCAGTGGTTTGGGCATGTGAAGTCTGCCAATGAGCTGATTGAGATGCTGGTGAAATCCGCTTCGCTGAACGGAAATTTTGTGCTCAACTTCGGGCCTAAGCCGGACGGGACTTTCCGTACGGAAGAGCAGGAGCTGATGCGCAATATCGGCCGCTGGATGAAAGTGAATGGCAGTGCTGTTTATGGTACCGGCTATGCCGGCCTGGAGAAGCAGGATTGGGGCTATTATACCCGTAAAGCCGGTACAGATACGGTGTACATGGTGGTGTGCAATGTGCCGGTGAATGGAAATCTGCGTGTGAAGCTGCCGGCTAAGCAGTCGATTGCGAAAGCCTGGGCGCTGGAGCAGCCCGGTGTGGCGTTGCAGCCGGAACTGGTGAGCAGGGATGAATATTTTATTCCGGTACAACCGAAGGTGTATACGTCGCCGTTAGTGATAGTGTTGAAAGTGGAGCAAAAGGAGCGGGGGCAAGGTAATTTTGAGAAAGCGAAGACGTGAGGTAGTAACCTTTTTTAGATGATAAAACAGCCTGCAGGATAAATCTGCGGGCTATTTTATTTGCGGCAGATTTAATATCTTATTGCGCAAATGAAGGTATACGAATATTTTATTACACATTTTTGGGGCGCCGGGCAGGAGGGTAGGCATGGTGGTCCTGAATTTAATGCCAGAATAAATATAGATATGATGGTATTTTTTTTCCTGCTGGCGCCCATAATTGTATTGACCTTGATAGTTACGAAGATGGGACTATTGGTATTTGTGACCTTGCCATTAAGTCTTTGGGGGATTTCCCGTTTTCAAAAGCGATTTATCTTTACAAGATCCAGGATGAATAAATGTAAAGCACAATATTTATCTGAGCCTCGTTGGAGGCAGGTGCTAGGCATAATTGTATGTTACAGTGTACTGTTTACAATGATGATGAGTCCCATCTGGCAGTTTTTTTTGTACAGCATATATATTAAATATTTCGTGTAGTTATATCATATTTGATATTTCCCTACAAAGATTATCATAGTCGAGCGTAGTTATATTTTGCGGCCTTTGGGAATTTGCGTAATTTAATAGGGATGTACTAGTAACACCTCAAACGAAAAGCAAATGGAAAAGATTCAACCCTTCAAAACCGCTGCAGAAGCGATTGACAGTCTGGACAACGGCGGCCGGTTCTACAATATTTTTACCCACTCCCATGATCAAAAGATCAGCGAAGCAGAAGTGAGCAAGGTGGCAGGGCTGTTTTTTGAGAAGCAGAAGGCGATGCTGTTCCTGGAAATGGCGATGGATAAGCTGGATGCAAGTGCCAAAGCAGAAGTGGTGGGGAGGTTTGATGATAACCTGAAGGCGGGGTATGAAAAGTTTAAGCCGGTGGTATTGTCGCCGGCGGAAGCGCTGAACGGCCCTGATGCGGCGAATGTGATCATTCGTGGTACGCCGAAGTCGGTGCATTCGGATACTTACCTGACAGGATTTATCCTGGTACCGGTGGTGAACGTATTTACGCTGATACCTGTTTCAGAATACTATGATGCCTACGAAATACGTGATGAGGTGAGCGGTGAAGTGATAGTACTGGCAGCTGCCAGGGACAAGGAGCGGCTTCCCGAGACGCATATTATTATGGGAGGAGTGCTGAAAACACCGGATGCTAATGAGGAAGGAAGAGCGCCAGGGAAAAGGTTCCTGGAGGTTTCTTACTACGTGGAGGAGATGCTGTAGTGATATTTTAATTTTTTTTTGGTATTTATTTGTTAATGCATATCTTCGCGGCCCGCTTTGATAGAAAATATCATTGCTGATTCCGTAGCTCAGTTGGTAGAGCAATACACTTTTAATGTATGGGCCCTGGGTTCGAGTCCCAGCGGGATCACAGGAGAAATTATAAACCCTACGTATTAGCGTAGGGTTTATAATTTAGAAGAAAGTCCACTTATATCAAAGCTAACCATTAGACGTAATAATTTTATTGCCATTTATTCTGAATGTTTGTTGTCTTGGTTTTATGGATGGAATCATCGCGGTTTATAGCCCGGGCTGTTTATTTTTTTGCTCTGTTCTATTTTATTTTTTCTTTGATTAGTATTTGACTGCATTATTGTAAGCTTTAGCCACTTGTAGTAGGATGATATTGATTTTTTAATAGGAATGCATTATTTATTACCTAATCTAATAATAGAAATTAATAACAATTTTTTCTGGATTTTCTGTGTAAAACCGTCCCTTTATTTATGAAATATAGCCTAGGAAGGAACTGCGTCAGCTTGTGGCGTATTGGAGTATGCACTATTCTAATTTTTTTCTCCATCAAGGTCAGTGGTCAGGTGGAATTGTCGACAGGGGCACCACAAATAACCTTTCCAATTTTTTCATTTAAGAATGATGCCGGGTTGATGGCGGAAGCACAACTTATTTACAGTGGTGGAAATGGGTTGAAGGTAGATGAGCTGGCATCCGATGTGGGTACTGGATGGGACCTGGATTGTGGTGGTAGCATAACCAGAGTGGTGAAAGATCAGCCGGATGATCAAAAAGGAGGCATTTTTCAAAATGAGAAATATGCCAATGGGTTTCTACACAAACCTAAGCATGGTATAGTCACTACTATACCACAAGGGCTGGGATACATGCCAATCAGCTATGGTGGGAGCTTCTTTTATAAACACAGTTTAGAAGTAATCGAAGACAAAATTCAGGATGAATTTGTAATGCAGGTGAATGGTCGATCTGTGACTTTTGTAATTGGTTATAATAAACAAATTACGATATTGGATGGAGCGAATATTAAAGTGGAACTTGTGGAAGAAGATATGTTTTCACAAAATATTTTATCTACTATTAGCAAGTTCATTGTAACTGATGAATCGGGAGTAAAGTATGTGTTTAGCGATAAGTCCACTCAAAAGATAATATCATATAGTGGCAATGGTTCTAAGAGAGTTCCATTGCAACCTGGAACAACTAGCAACTTTACAGATTTTATATCACCTGGTTTATGGAAGGAAAATCCTTATTCGGTGGTTGATAAATGGTTCCTTACTGAAATTCGGCATCAAGGTGGACAGCAAAAGATCAGTTTCTTATACGATCAATACTATTATAAATACATCCTTGGATATTCCGGCTCACTGACGCTGGAAAATCCGAATTCTGGAAATAGAACCTATACTCAATTTGCAACGTGGGCTATTGGTCAGTCAAAAAGAATAACTAAGATTGTTCTGCCAGACAATTCTGTGGTGGATTTTAGTTATGCAGATAAAGAGCGTGCAGACCTGCCGGGAGCAAAAGCATTGACACGTATTGCAATTTTACGGGATAATATCGAAGTGTCTGGTACAAGTTTTGCCTACAATTACTTCCTGGATAAAGAATATAAGCCCTATGATACTGAGTTCTCCACTGAAGAAAAAGAAAAAGCCAGGCTCTGTCTGTCGAGTGCTGCAAGTATTGGTCGCAATGGCGTATTAGATAAACCTTACTTGTTCGATTATTACAACAGTGGTTCTGTTGGAGGTGTACCGCCCCGTCTGACATCTACTTCTGATCACTATGGATATTACACCGGTTATTCCTTAGCACCTTGGACCACTGATGAAAATATCATCAGTAATATCAAGTGGTTTTACGAGCCGGCAAAGCGTAGACCTGCGCCATGGGTTAGTACCCGCCAATTAGGGTTAATTAAGAGTGTTACTTATCCATATGGAGGGAAGATGGAGTACGTTTACGACATGATTTTCCGAAATAATAGTGGCGCACTGGGAGAGGCAAGTGGAGTATGTGTTACCAAGACTATCACAACAGATGGAATTCAGGCCAATCCTCCTTTAGTAAGAGAATATAATTACAATGCAGATGATGGAAAACCTTCCTTATGGAGTTATGAAGAGCCTTCGTATGCTGAAACGGTCAGAAGCCATATTGCAATTCCCAATAAGGGAACTTTTAATGCTGGAGGATTAGCACGTGATATGTTTATGCCTAGTCTTAAACTTCTCAATTACCATGTACAAGGCAGTAGTGCATTTGCGCAATCGCAAGTTGCAAAGTTTAGTATTTACGTCTATTTTGCAATGAGTGCAATTACTGCAATTATTTCAAATTTTACGACACCTGACCGACAAGAGTTTGACTATGTTGCAACACAATATTCAAATGGTAATGCACAACGATTGAATATTCCCAAGCCGCGGTTTGCAAATGCAACCGTTTATATTGGGACTACTGAAAATAATTTGGGTAAAGAAGTATTTGAGTTCACAACGGATAAAGATTTTCCACAGATAGCCCCTACTGACAAATATTCGATCCGGAGTAGATTTATTCCAAAATTTTATGGCCTCACCAAGAGGAAAAAAATTTTCACAAAAGATGGAGAGATTGTGTCTGATAACTTTTATCATTATACCGGTTGGTTTAAAGAGATACAAGACATTAATAATTACTCCGCAATAATGGACGTAAAGACAACTGTTTCATGCGTACCAGCAGATTTTGACGCTCAGATTCCCAACGTGGTGGCAATCATCAAACCATTCTACCCGTTGATTGGTAGTCCGAAGCTGGAGTACTATGTGAAAAAGTCGTACTCAGGACCATCCAATTTTTCCATTACGCGTACTGATTATAAATACGATGATTACGGAAACTTAATAACGGAAACAAATACCTATCCAGACGGGGTGAAGTTGGAGAATCGTCATTATTATGCTTATAATTATAAAATTCCAGGTGTATTGCAGGCGATGGTATCTAAAAATATGGTAAATGTCCCTATTGCATCTGAGAATTGGCAGATAAGCGGAGGTGAACCAAAACTAATCGGAATGGATGTTGCCGCAATGGAACAACTTGACAATGGGGATATAAAAATAGGAAAATCATATGCCCTCAATATTAAAAAACCCTTGTCTGCATCTGTTGTGGGAAATTTTGATGGGAGTGTTTTGAACAGAGTGAGCGCCTATTGTGATATAGAATTGCAAAATGTGTACGATACTGATGGAAGATTGGTAGAAGTTGTAGCTGGTGGGCGTATGGAGACTAATATTTTCGATGATTTTGGTAATAACATTATTGCCAAGGCATATAATGCATCCAGAAATGACGTAGGATACAGTAGCTTCGAGACTAATGCCAAAGGAAACTGGCTTATCACAGAAAATGGTTTAGGTACAGCCCAGGAAACCATGATGGATGCGCCTACTGGTGAAAGTGTGTTGAATTTATCGAAAGTATTGAGTGTTAGAAAGGAAAATTTAAATCCTTTAACAAAATATAAGCTTACCTATTGGAAAAAGAGCGGGGATATTTCTATTAGCACAAATGGAGGAACTTCAACAAGTCCATTGGTATTGAGTGATAAAAATGGCTGGACCCTGTATTCGGTCGAATTCACAGGAACCGCGACAATTATTATAAGTGGGGCGGGTAAAATTGATGAGCTGAGATTGGTTCCTATCGGAGGAGTTATTAAATCAACCACTTTTAACAGTCAAAACCTTGTTTCCTCAATGGCTTCTGAGGATAATCTGGTTGTGTATTTTGAATATGATGCATTCGGTGTTAGGGTCGCAGAGCGTGATGCTGATCGAAATATCATTCGAAGCTTCAGGTATGAATACAAAAACTAATTAGGTTATCAATTACTAAATAATGTACTTATGAGAACAACTTGTGTTCTTGCCAAAATATATTATACCCTTACTTTGCTACTGTTGTCTATTTATACTTCAGCGCAGTGCATTTCATTAACGGCAGTCGTAGTGAATAAGGACGCAGAGTTCTATGTACCGTCAAAAAATATCAAATACGTACAATGGACGCTCGGTGGCCGGGGGGAAATTAAGGTCAAAGATGCGCAGGATACGCATATTGTCGCTACTTTTCCAATTGAAGGGCTCCATACAATTACAGCTACCTGTCATTATACTGACGGTATACTTACTGAGTTTTGTTGGACGCTTCCTGTTGTCAAACAATTTGCAGGTGGCAGTATTGGGGTTGCAACCACGCCTATAATTAATACTTTTGTTAGTCTAACAGACTTGCTAAAAAGCGTGGAGCCTGGTTCTGGTGGACTTGATGTTTCGTCGGGATATTCGTACTTGTGGCAAAAGTCGACTGATAAAGAAACCTGGATTGATCTGTCGGAGCAAATTTTCGAAGCCTCATACGGGGATTTCTTTCTTGATGGAAAGGTTTTTTTTCGTAGAAAATCTATGGCCTCATCAGAACAAGCCTACAGTAATACAGTAGAGGTTGATCCGATACCTGTTCTATTTGGAGGAACGATTTCTTCTTCCCAAGAGAGCAGTGAATCTTTTCAGCCTGCACCCTTTACTGGCACGCTCCCTACTGGTAACACTGGTGCTGTCAATTATCAGTGGGAATACTCGACTGATCAGTTTGTATGGCAGCCTTTGGCTGGTGCCAATGCTCAGGATTATGCGCCGCCCAAGGTTTCGCTTACTACCTATTTTCGGAGAACTTGTATATCAGGAGAACAAGTAGCTGTTTCAAATGTAGTTCAGGTTAGAATAAAAAATGATCAGGGAAGGAATCAACCGGCGGAAGTCAATAGCTCTCTGGCTTCTCCTGCAGTGGTTATGACAGATTATTCAGCTTTTTCGGAAGATAAGTTCAATAAAGAAATTAGTACTTTAATACTAAAACCCGGTATACTTGATCTGACAGCGGCAAACGCCCTGAATGGAAGTGGTGAGGTGCAACGTAAAATAGAATATAAGGATGGCTTGTCGAGGGTTGTACAATCGGTAATGGTTCATGCAAATCAAAAAGGAGCAGATGCGGTTGTAGGATTATCCTTTAACGATTTTAACGAACAAACTGCCAATTTTTTACCCTATCTAACCAATACCGGATCACCAGGTTCTTTTAAGCCCGATATTCATGTTGCTCAACCTGCTTTTTATGAGACACAAAACAACGACCGATACGGTTATACAATTAAGTCTCTAGAGGCGTCCTCCATTTCTCGTATATCTAGCATAAAGCAACCTGGAAAACATTTCGTTGGTGAAGATATTGCTACAACCGAAGTTATAAGACTAAACAATGCTGTTGATTTGGTCCGATCCTGGACAGTAGAGAATGGTGATGACTATCTCCCGGTTTCTGTTGAGAATGTGAAGCCAGGTACCTTAAATGTTACGGAGGCAATCAGTGAAGATGGTGTTGTTAATCGCAAATATAAAGACAAGACTGGCAAGTTGCTGTTGGAAACCATCTGTATGATAAATGGTGATCCTGCAAGTGATCTAAGAACATACTATGTTTATGATGATATGGGGCGGCTGAGGTTTGTTTTGCCACCATTAGTGAATAAATATTGCATCGATAATAACAGTTGGAGTTTTTCTACCGCCCTGTCACAAAAGGTTTTATCATCATTAGCCTATAGATATACCTACGATAAATATGGTAGGGTGGTTACGGTTGCTGTGCCAGGAAAGGATTATGCTGGTGAGGTTGTTTATGACAGCCGTGATCGAATTATATTTAGACGTAACCCTACTTTTATCTCCAGAAATAAAGGAGAATGGACATTGAATTTTTTTGACTCCCGCGATAGAAAAATCGTCACGGGTATTTATACAGATGTAAATGCGACAAGAGAAAGCTTGCAGCAACTGGTAGATCAGGCAGAACTCAATAATACGGTATTTACATTACGCGATCCCGCTCCTATGGATCTTGTATTGGATCGGTATTCCGGCGAATCAGTTTATGAAGCGCAAAGAGAAATCTTACTGTTGCCAGGATTCGAAGGTCAAAATTTTGATGCCCAAATAAATCCTAGTAGTGTAGGAGGAATTCAGAATATTTCAGTCAATAGTTTTGTTCCTCAAATGGAGCATTTTTCAGCAACCGAAATTAATTATTATGACAACTATGATTTTCCGGGTGTAATTTCATTTGATACACGTTTTCAACTGGATGCAGGAACAAATAGGTATCCTGAGGCTGCAGCACTCTCCAAAAATGTAAGTGGAAAATTAACTGGTTCTAAAATCAGGAACACCAATAATGACGAATGGATGACAGCTACCAGTTATTACAATAACAAGGGACGACTGTTACAAGTTGTTGGTAAGAATTATAAAAATATTGAAGATGTTGCAACTTTTCAATATGATTACCAGGGACATGAAATTTGTAGTTTCAGAACCTATAAAAATCCTTCCGCAAATAATCCGGTAATAGCGGTTCAGCAAAGAACGGATTATAATGATTTTGGGCTACCCTCCACAAGTTTTGTTACATTATTTAATGGAAACGAAAAGACTTCCCGTCAAACACATACCTATGAATATGACGATTTAGGACGTATCAAGACCGACCAGATATCAAACTTGGAATCTGTTGACTATGGGTACGATATGGTAGGGCGTTTGAAAAGCATTAATAGGGATTTTGTACAAAATCCATCTTCTAACCATTATTTTGGGTTAGAATTATCTTATGAAAATGGCTTTTCTCATCCTATTTATGGAGGGCTTTTATCTGGTATAAAGTGGCGTAGAAAAGGTGATGCAGACATTAATAATGCTTATGGTTTTACCTATGATAATGCTGGAAGAATTCAGCGTGCTGATTTTTCCTCAGATAATGGACAGCAATGGACTAATGAAAATGCTAACTTTTCATTAGAAGTACCAGCCTATGACGCTAATGGGAACATTAAACGTCTTAAACAGTATGGAATGACTGTGGGAGGAACCCAAACACTTATTGATGACCTGACTTATATTAATGAAAATGACGGTTGGAGTAACCGCTTACAAGGTGTTGACGATGCTGGAGGAGATCAACACTTGAATGACTTTAAGAATTACCAGAACCGGGTAGACAAAATCGATTACACCTATGATAGAACAGGGAATCTTACACTGGATAAAAATAAAGGTGTTGCCGTCGTTAATAATTTCCTTGTTGGTAAACCTGAAAAGATATTTCAGGAAGCAACACCAGGAAATGCAATTGAATTTGGTTACACTACAACCGGAAATACCGTTTATAGAAAAGTAACGGAAGGTGCAAACGTTGATATATATGATTATATTGGAAATGCAGTATATAAGAATAATGAACTACAATATATTTCTATACCAGGTGGAAGAATAAGAAGGAGCAAAAACGGGAACTTCGCTTTTGACTATTTCATCTTTGACCACCTTGGAAATAACAGAGTGGTTTTGACTGACGAGTCGATGGAGCTCACATATTTGGCCACTCATGAATCAACCCCCAGTCCTAAGCCAGCCATTCCGGAATCCGAATTGTTTGCATTTCCTGCCACGCCAGAAAATATTCCCAATACGCACAAATTTTTTGACTTCGGCGGACAAAATAGACAGTTTATACGGCTCAAATCAAATGGAAACAGCCCGCAGATAGGCACGAATAAGACTTTAAAAGTGATGGCTGGAGATAGAGTTGATTTCTATTCCATGTACTATTATCAGCAAAACAGTCCATCAAATAATACTCCAAATATCCAGCCGGAAGATATTGCGGCTCAATTGATACAGACATTGCTTGGTCCGGTCTCAGCAATTGATGGAAAAGCCTCTTTGCTTAGAAGTAATACCAATGGACTGATCCTGAATAAAAATGAGTTAAGCAATTTCATTGAAAGAGAGCAGAATAGTAACGCTGTAAATGAAGTTCCTAAAGCATTCTTGAATTATGTCATTTTCGATGAAAATTTCAAATTTGTTGACGGCGGGGTAAAACGAGTAAATACCCCGGATGCTATAGGGGAGCTAAGCGGACAACTGGATATTCGTAAAAACGGATATTTATATGTTTACTTGTCGAATGAAAGCCCTACTGATGTCTATTTTGACAATCTTTCAATCAAACATACGACCGGACCTCTGATACAGGAAGATTCATATTATCCATTTGGTTTGCAGATTAATGCATTAAGTAGTCGTGCATTAAATCGTATGCAGAACAATCATCTATTTAACGGAATTGAAAGGATTGACGACCTTAATTTAGGCATATATGACGCTAAATACCGAACCCTTGACCCCCAGTTGGGTCGATGGTGGCAGGTTGACCCGAAGTCAACTGTTAATCTTTCTTCTTCCCCTTATTTGTTAAGTGGAAATAATCCTGTAAATTTTGCAGACCCTCTTGGTGATCTTTGGTATTCAAATGGTAAAGGTGCACTGAAATATTTCAAGGGTATCAAAACGAGAGCGCTGGAATATCTCGGTGAAAAATATTATCGTATTGGGCGAAAAGTATCTTTTAAAGTTGCGGATGCAATTTTTACTTATAACGATCTGAACCTTACCGTGTATGAGCCAACCAAATTGTTAGGTAATGAAGTTGTAAAGAACCTATTGGCTGCACCAATAGCAGAGTTTGGGGGGATGGCATTTGCCAAAAAGATGATGGAACGGGATCTTAGGATAGCAAATAACCCTCATGAAAAAGGTACGTATACTTATTGGGCTTACATTCATGCAATTGAATATAACTCACAATGGGATGCTTATCATGCCTGGGGTGAATATTCTAATTATCATGAAGGAGAAAGTTCTGAGCAATACCGTTCCAGAAGGATGTCGTTTGGTTCAGCTGAAGCAAGAAGAGAATATTCATCAGGTGGCTATAATATATTTGGGGGAGCAGCTAACGTGGAACGCGCGGTTAAAGCTACTATTGAAACTGCTGAAGTAGCTGTTGTTGAAACTGCTGAAGTTACGACATTAGAAGTCGTCGGAGAATCTGCTAAGGCCGTTGAACAGGTTAATGCCGTTTCCTCTGAATTCGAGCTTGTTTCATTAAGAGGATTTGAAAAGGCAAAGCCCAGCGGAGCCACTCCCAACTCAGTTTATACAAAATTGGATAAAACGGGAAAGGTAGCAGTCTCCAATTATATCTACAACGGAGATGGAGATGTGATTTATCAGGTCGATTTTCAGCAACATGGATCCGCTTTGTCTGGTCATGGTCATATTCTGTCACCGGGAGATTTTAGTAGTGGTCATGGCCCGACCGCGCCTCACATTATTTGGACAGATGTACCAAAAGAATATATAGCCATTCCAAAAGATTTAGTACCTTCCATACCGTTGGGAGGGAGAAGTGGAAAGGCGATCTAAAATAAACTATTAAATGCATGCTTAAAGAGATAATTGAAAGATACGGTGATTTTGGTGATGCTATAATCGAGAAGGTAGAATGCAGTATGGGAGCACCCAATAAATTGGTGTGTGTAACGCTCAATTGTATGAACAGCTTAAACAACTATAAATATGAACGAATAGTTCTCTCTTTTATGGATGTTTCGGAGGTTCGTTATGTTCAGGCCAGGAATACAGATAGTACAATCGTTTATAAAGCTTTATGTCTTGAAGAAGACGGGGAAGTAACCATAGATTTCTATCCAGATAATAATGGCAATAAATGGGAGATAAATGAAACATCCGATTGTCTTATAAGAAGTAAAAAGATTGAACTAAAAGTCATGTAACAATGAATTCTTATAATACAGCAGGGTAGTTGAAATATTTGTTATTAGAAGGAAGTGCTACAAATTTGTTCTTCAGGTTGAGAAAATAAAAATTCACAGCTCTGAAGTGAACCCAAATGTTTGGACTGCTTTTTGACTTGGCGGCTTGAGTGCGGTATTTGTACTGGACTCAAGCCGTTCCAGTTTATTTATCGATCCCTATTTTGCTAACCCTCAATCATTAGAGCAACTATATAACCGGCTGAAAAAAGCCAGCAAAGCAACTTTGCTTTGCCGGCTCTCCATTTAACGTATTTTGCTGGTGTCCACCTTCCAGTCGTCCGTTCGGAAGGGGCTTACCGGCAGTCCTTCCTTGCTAAACAGATTAGGCATGGCCGTGTTGCTGAACCCAAATCGTACTGCTACAGGCGCGGCTACACTACCGCTGCTAACTATGATCTTTCCTTTTTCCATCTTTGTACTGGCAGCTACAAAATTTTTATCGGCTCCCGCTATATAAAACTCCGTAGGTGCGTTTCCATTAGTGGTCATAAAGCCATTAGGGGCGTTTTCAAATGACAGGATGATTTTATTGCCATTGATCTCCATCGATTTATACAATGGACTGCGGAAAGCAACCGGCATCATTTGTTGATAAGTATCGCCCAGCGCCATATTGGCCAGTCTGTTGGCAACATCCCGTTTGTTTTTAGGGTGAATATTCTTTACATCGTCTACCAGGTCAGTGATTACCACCATGCCCGTATTATGGAGGGAAAGACTTTTGACCTGCTGTTCCCGGAGAAGGGCGCCCGTGTTGGCGTACTCATAATCGTAAGGGGCTATTTGCACATAGTAAAATGGAAAGTCTTTACTCCAGGCTGTTCTCCAGGCACTGATCATATTTGTAAACAACTGGCTGTAGGTATTGCTGGTGAGTACATTGCTTTCTCCCTGGTACCAAATCACACCACTAACGGAGTATTTGGTAAGTGGGGCAATCATGGCATTGTAGGTCTTGCCGGGTTTATAGGGCCACCAGAGTGCCGGCTGTATTTTTTCTGCTGCGGTACTGAGTTCAGGATTATTTTCCACTACTACTGATGGCGTCCATACTTCTGCCGGTGTGCCGCCCCAGCTGGCGTTTATCAGGCCGATCGGTACGTTTAGCTCCGACTGTAATCTCTTCCCGAAAAAATAGCCCACTGCACTAAAACCTGGTAACGATGCAGGCCCGCAGATTTGCCAGGTACCCGTTACGTTCTCCTGCGGATTGGCAGCGGTGCTCCTGGGAATGTTAAAGAGCCGGATGTTATTCTGCTGACTGCGGGGTATTTCCTCAACTATCTGTTGTAGTTGCTGATAGCTGCTCCATTCCATGTTTGACTGGCCCGAGCATACCCAAACTTCTCCCAGCATCACATTTTCGAGGGTGACGGTATTATTACCCTTAAAGGTGATGGTATATGGTCCCCCCGCAGCCGGCGTGGGGATGGTGGCCATAAAGGTGGCATCCCTGGTGCCATAAACTGTGTCTGACCTGTTGTTCCAGGAAGTGGAGATAATAATTTTTTCCGTAGGATCAGCCCAGCCCCATAGCTTTACAGTGGATTTCTGCTGTAATACCATGTTGCTGGACAGGACGTTTGGCAGGCGGATGTTGGCATAAGTGGCGATGAAGATCAGGAGCATCGCCGGTAGCAATAGGGCAACCTTTTTCATGTTACGTGTTGAATTTGTTTTATGTGATCATAGCGCCAACAGCTTGCGTGCTCGGTATGGTGCTTGTTGGCGAAAGTATAGCGTGCTGTAAATTTTGTTTCTTTAGTTGAAAAATAGTTAATTTAACGGAAACTTCTCGGCAATTTTAGCAACTAAACAAGTATATCCGGGCTCTGATGGAGGACTGTCAAGTTACCGTTGTAAAAGTGAGCCTCCGCTACCACGGTATCTCCCCTGTATCAGGATTATTTTCTTCACTAAAAAACTTCCCTGTTGGCCCATCAGCACCAATCAGCGCATATTTCACAATCCGCTTACCGGCATCTTCCACCGTCCCCGGACCCATATGCCTGTTGAAGTCCGTTTTTGTGAAACCAGGGCACACCGCATTTATTTTGAAAGGCGTGTTTTTAAACTCATATGCTAAAACCACCGTGTACATATTCAGCGCCGCTTTGGAGGAATGATAAATGGCCCCTTTGTAGTCGTAGTACTTATAGGAAGGATCGCTGTGGAGTGTGATGGACCCCTGGCTGGAACTTACATTTACGATGCGGGGGGCAGAAGATGCTTTTAACAAATCAATAAATGCCTGTGTTACCCTTACTGCACCATATATGTTAGTGTCATAGGTTGTCTTGAACTGATCAATTGTTGCATCCAGCGCCGTTTGTGGGTGACCTCCGAAAATACCGGCATTATTAATAAGGATGTCTAATACTTTTGTTTGCCTGCCTATTTCCTGGCGGGCGTTCATAACGGAAGTGTCGTCCGTCACATCCAGCTGAATGGCTGCCACATTGTTTAATCCCATTGCTTTCAATGTACCAGCAGCTGCTATGCCATTATCTAAATTCCGACTGCCCAGGAAGACATAAATCCCTTCCTGTGCCAGTTGCTGCGCTACCTCCAAGCCAATGCTTTTGTTGGCGCCTGTTACTAATGCAAATTTCATGCGGTATGAATTTTATACCACAAAAGTAGCCGGGCCTAAAATAGGGGGGATGGACAAATCGCTTTATTCACCCGACGAATCTTGCCTGGGTAAAAATTCACTGGCGCTCTTTCCTGTACTTTTTTTGAATAACCTGGAAAAATAATCGGGGTCATTAAATCCTAATTCGTAGGCAAGTTCTTTGATAGAAGTATTGGAATAACGCAATTTCCGCTGTGCTTCCGCCATCAGGCGGTTTGTAAAATAGTCCTTTGGGGAGGTGCCGGTGTATTCCTTTACAATCCGGTATAGGCTGTTGGTCGACAGCGCCAGCTTTTCAGCAATGGCGTTAATGGAAGGTTGCTCTGTAAGCGAGGTTTCCACCTCTAATTTGAACTCAATAAACTTTGAAAGGTTTGCATTTAAAATATTAACCGGTTGTGTGTTCTTGAAATAGGCACTGTTTACTTCTGTTAACAATAAATTCAGATATGCTAACGTGATTTCAGTGTCGGTATTACGCTGATTTAACAGCTGATTTAATATGCCGAAAATCAGCATTGTTCTTTCCTTTGCAGCTTTGTCAAGTGTTATGACAGGTGAATTAAACGGGTTGACCAAAAAAGGAAATTGCTGCGGCAATAAGGCCAGTGTATTTTCATCAAACAGCAATTTGAAATATTTAAGGTCCACTGGTTTATCCGGTGGTATAAACAGCTGATTGGGCATGGCAAATAGTAAGTCTCCGGCCGTAAGTGTATACTCCTGTGATGCCACATTATAAGTAATGGAGCCACTTTCAATCAGCACTATAAAGTAAGCAGACAATCTGCGGGGTTGCAGCAGGTTTTTTTGGGTATCCGCTGAATGGTAAGGATGTTCGTTTGAGCGGACCTTTATCCCCAGGTCATCCTGCTGCGTGGTTGTTTGTTTGCCTTTATTTTCCTGCATGGTAAGCGATCAAATTGGGTTGTGACGAAATTCGTACTCTTTTTTAATATTTCATAATCACTTTCCGTTACCCGCTATGATTTGCAAGTGAAATTTATTTTAGATAACAAGAGGCATCGGCTGACATCCTGAAGGGCAGGCGGTTAACGCTGCTTTGCTAAAATTTAGCTATGATTAGCGCAAATGCTACTAATAAGTAACTAATATCTACCATAACTTACAATGAAAATCAATCCGATAAATTAAGTGATTCCGGAAACGTTCCACTCTGAAAAACTATCCTGTTGGCTGTACAAGGCTGAATAGGATGACATCTTAAATACAAAAGCAGCGGGGAGGCACATTTGATCCCCTGTAATGAAGTTATGAAGACGAAATTATTTTTATTCCTGATCTGCATTTTTTCCGGATCATTTGCGCAGGCGCAACAGGTGCCCCTGCAATGGGAGCAGGTAGCGCCAGGTATCTGGAAAGCCGCGGTAGGGCAGCCCGACAAATTAAATCCACTTGTAGCCGCAGGCGGCAGCCCCAGAACGGAGGCCCTGCAAAAGCTGGGAGAACGGGCATTCCCGTTAGCGCAGGCCGACTGTAAAGCAGAGCTGCGGGATGGAAAAGTTTACCTGCGTTTTCCTTTGGAAGAGAAAGAACAGTTATACGGCCTGGGGCTCCAGTTTAAGACCGTTAACCGCCGCGGACAAGTGCTGAACCTGCACATGGACCACTACGGCGGGGTAGACAACGGCCGTTCACATGCGCCCGTACCTTTTTATGTTTCCAGTAACGGATATGGAGTGCTGATCAACAGCGCCCGGTATATCACTGTTTATGCCGGCACTGCGGTGCGGGTCAACAGTGCACATCCGCCAAAGGTATATGACAGGAATACCTCCTCCGAATGGAGTTCCCAGCCTTATTCCGATGCCGTGGAAATACTGGTGCCAACCAACGGTACAGAAGTATATGTTTTTGCCGGAAAAAACTCCATGGAAGCAGTGCAGCGTTACAACCTGCTGAACGGCGGTGGTGTGCTGCCTCCTAAATGGGGCCTGGGTTTCACGCATCGTATGCCTACGTTGTCAACCGCCGACCAGGTAAGGGCAGAGGCAGCGAGTTTCAACGAACATGGTTTCCCGCTCGATTTCATTGGCCTGGAACCAGGATGGCAAACCAAAGCATATCCTTGTACGTTCGAATGGGATAAATCCCGCTTTCCTGATCCGGCCGCGCTGGCAAAGGAACTGAAAGGAAAAGGGGTACGCCTTAATTTATGGCTCAACCCTTACTTGTCACCTGCCTCTTCGCTTTATGAAAAGGCAAAGCCCCTGTCAGGAACGCATACCGTGTGGAATGGCCTGGTACCTGACCTGACTTTACAACCAGCACAGCAACTGTACAAGAACTTATTCAAAACACAACACCTGGACATCGGTATCTCCGGTTATAAAATAGATGAAGTAGATGGTTATGATAAATGGATATGGCCGGACGTAGCTACCTTCCCTTCCGGAACCAGCGCTGAGCAGATGCGGCAGTTATTTGGTGTACTGATGCAACGTGCCACAGCGGAATGGTTTAAAGAAAAGAATACCCGTACCTATGGCCTCGTACGTGCCTCCAACGCAGGTGCTTCATCTCTCCCATATGTTATTTATAATGACTACTATGACCACCATGATTTTATAACAGCATTATGCAATAGCAGTTTTATAGGGGTACTGTGGACGCCGGAAGTAAGGGCTTCCAAATCAGCAGAAGAATGGCTGAGACGTATGCAGTCCGCCTGCTTTTCGCCCATGGCCATGCTGAACGCCTGGGCCGATGGTACCAAGCCATGGAGTTTCCCTGAAGTGGAAGCGCAGGTAAAAGAAGTGGCCTTGCTGCGCATGCAGTTACTGCCATATCTTTATACTACCTTCTCCCAATATTATATGGAAGGTAAACCTCCTATCAGAGCCATGAACCTGGTGGAGGGTTTCTCCTACCAGGATAAGGCAGAAAAAACGGCGCTGGATGGTACTAATAATCCTTACCAGGTAGCTCTGAAAAAGGATGTGAAAGATCAGTATATGCTGGGGGATTATTTGCTGGTAGCCCCTATGTTTGCTGGTCAGGCCGACAGAAAAGTGATCCTGCCTGCCGGTAAATGGTATGATTTCTATACCGGTGAATTCGTAGGGGATGGTGGTATCATCACCGCAAAGCCTGGACTGAACACGATTCCGGTATATGTAAAGGATGGAGGTATTATACCAATGATCCCACCGGTATTGCATACACCGGCGCCGGGTGAGCAGCTTCCGCTGGAGATCCGCCACTATGGAGAATCCGAGAGCAGCTCCCAGCTATACGACGATGATGGTGAATCATTCGACTACCAGCAAGGGAAGTATGTACAGTACCAGCTTAGCGCTAAAAAAGATAAGCAGGGTAAATGGAAAGGCCAGGCAACAGTGGATAATAAGCAGGGAATGAAAGTGGTGTATAAGGATATTAAGTGGCGGTTTATGTAGGCAGCCATAATTGAAAAGGAAAAGAGATGTCGATGGCATCTCTTTTCTTTTTTTAGGGAGATGTTACCCACGCAGCTTTACCATCTCCCGTAAAAAATTAGCGTATAAGCGTAACCGTGCCCTTGCGGCCAAATCTTCTTCCTAAATAATCTACTCCCTGAACCATCCAAACGTAGGTATCTACAGGTGCCGGTTGCCCGTTAATGGTACCATCCCAGCCTCCAGGCAGGTCATTTGATCTGTAAATTTCCTGTCCCCAGCGGTTCCAGATACAAAAGAAATCCAGTTTAGGAACGCCGGCAGCTATTACCCTGAATACATCATTTCTGCCATCATGGTTCGGGCTAAAGGCATTGGGTACATAAAACTCAGGGCCCGTATAGGCTTTGACGTTAATATAGTCGGTAGCGGTGCAGCCTTCCGGAGAAAGCAGCGTTAATTTATAAGTCTGGTCTTTTTGCAGGTAAGCCACCGGGTGAGCGCTGTAGGGATCGTTGAGTCCCGTTGCCGGCTCCCAATGGTACACCAGGCCGGGTTGTGTCCACCCTGCCTGTAACTGCAACGGCTGCCCAATGGCAATGATAGTATCATTTCCCGCCTGCGCATATACGTTATTTACTTTCACCGGCACCCTTACAGCGGGGGAGTTGCAGCCCTCATCGCTAACGCCATACAGTGTAACCAGGTAACTGCCGGTATCTTTATATTGGTGGTGCAGCGATGGTCCGTTGCCTTGTGTGCCGTCCCCGAACTGCCATACATAGCGGCTTACGGGAATACCAGGTGTTAGATTGGTGCTGGTAAAAATGCTGGGATCGCCGAGGCATACACTGGTGCCGGTGGCGGTAACGGAAGGAGCAGCGTTGAACTGAATCGTTTTGGTGGCAGTGCTGGCGCAGCCCTGTGTAGTCGTTACCGTTAGTTGTATGGCATGAGCGCCTGGTTGTGTGTATGGTTGGGCAGGATTGCTACCGCTACTGCTGCTGCCATCATCCCATTGCCAGCGCCAGGCAGCGGGGGAACCTACTGCCACGGTGGTTTTGTCTGTCATCAGCTGGTCCATGCCAATGCAAAATGGATTTGGCCCCAGATCTACTATTGGATAGGAACCCAGCGTGAAAGGGGCTTTAAGCGTATCTGATACACAACCGCTGTTATCTTCAATGACCAGCTTCACGGTATAATTACCGGCCGCCGGGTAAGTATGAACGGGCGGCTGCGGGAGCGTGGTTTGGGTACCGTCTCCCAGGTCCCACCACCAGCGGGTGATGGCGCCAAAAGAACTGGAATAGTCCAGGAACTGCACTGGCGTGCCTTCACAGAATATCTGCTGCGGATCGAAGTTGAATTCCGGGCGCAGGGCAGCACAAAACTGCTGGACATTGGTTTGGCCACCGGTACTGCCGGCAAAGCCCCAGAATACCTCGGGATCTCCTTCAAAGATGTCGTGAACCAGGTCCTTATCAATGCTCAGCCGAAGCTGATGGTCTATGCTTACTTCCAGGTGTTTGGTAACCGCATCCCAGCTGATCCTGAACAGATGCCACTGGCAATCTTCGATATTGTTACTGTTTGCCAGCGCGGTAACCGGGCCTGCCAGGTTGCCGGCGCTGCTGTGATTGGAAAGTCCGTTCATTTGAATGGCCACATGGTCGTAGGATGGGTCGCTTTCATCAAAGTTCTGGTAGGTATCAATGATGACTCCCAGCGAAGGGGTGATGCCTTTAAATCCAATGCCCTGCGCATTCGCGCCCAGGTTGGTCCCTTTTGTTTGCAGGATAAACCCGATGCCATCCGCACCGTCGGCATCGCGGCAGCCAAGGTTGATATCAAACACATAGTCAAATGACTGATCGAGGTTGATTTTATTTTTATTCCAGGCAGTGCCGCTCTGGAAAGTGTTGTCCTGCGTAAGTACATAGCAGTTGCAGCTGTTCTGCCTGGTGCTGCCATTGAGGATATACGGCGTTTGCCCCCAAGCTGGAAGACTGCAAAAGAACAGGAGCGTTCCTGCCAGGGATGCAATAAGTTTCATATCGGGAGGGATTACACGCAGTTGGCATTAGCTGCTGATAACAAGGTACGGCATGGTTTGGTAAGATCAAAGCAGTTTATAGGCGCTTTCATGAAAAAACCCGCCGTAGTGGCGGGTTTTTGGTTATAGTAGCTGTTGTTTAAGCATTATAACTCTTGCCGGTACGACACCTTATCCACAATCTGCCATCTGCCGTCTAACTTCATCAGGTTAAACCGGTCGATGAACCGGAAGGTGTCAAATGTTAAATGCACAACTGCAGCACCGGTATCTCCATCCCAGTTAAATGAAATTACTTCGGGTTGGCATGGTACCACGGTTGCTTGTGCCACCAGGTCCAGGTACTCCTGCAATGGCCACTGGCGTAACTCCCCATCAATGACAGTCCTGATGTTTGCACTTGGGTGAAATGCTGCACGCATCCTTTCCATGTCAATTACCGGGCGTCCTTCGAGATAATGATTAAGTGCGAGTCGGATCAATGGCTCTTCTGTTGTGTTTACTTGGGTTGTCAGGGGTTCCATATTTTTTTTGCGCAAATTTAGCTGTTTTTATTGTCACCCCAAAGGGTGGTGGAAAAACAATGATTTAATCATATAGCAGGAGTTGGGTTAGGGAGAGATTTATTGGAATTTTGAAAAGTGTCACAAGATAACTTTGAGTCTAATGCTTTTTAAAGCAACCATCTAAATCAAAAATAATCCTACATTAGTACGCAATTAATCCCCCTATGAAGCTTTACAAAGAAGTGTACCGCCACGCCGGTACAACCACCATCAAAGAAACATTCTTCAACAAGGGAAAGCAGACCATCGCTACCCTGGATACATACAAGGACACAAATGCAGGCACCCACAGTGCTGAGTTGACCTTATGCATTCACACCGGCGAAAGCTATCAGCTCAGCAGGTACAGCCATACAACGGAGACGTATAAACGATTTGAGAAAGCTGGTCCGGCATTATTGGCAACGGCCAACTGGCATAACGTAAAGGAAGCGCATTACATAAAAGAATGTAAGGTGGAGAAGGGAGTGGTCCTGGAGGAACATACCCACAACATTGCCTATGAGGAAAAGGACAGTGTGAAATATACCTACAACAATGGCAGAATGGTTTCGGAGAAAAGGGTACTGGCAGATGGAAGTATTATCACCACCAACTACGTGTACGACAGCAAAGGCGCCACTTTATCCAAGGCTGTCCTGAAGAATGATATTTTTCAGAGCCAGGTCAACTACCTTTATCAAAATAACGGTTTGCTGGCACTGGAGCAAACATTTCATTCCCACAAAGGCCTGAAATTTCTGGCAGCGGAGAAAAAATATCTCTATAATACAAAAAACCAGGTAGAAAAAACAACCTGGTATGGCAGGTATAATGGTCAGTTATACCTTTATAAAACAACGGAAGCAATCCTTGATAAAGATAGGCTGACTAAAAAATCTGCCGGCATTTCTGCACTGGAAATTGCCATTGGGTATTACGACCTGGATGCCTTGCACCAATATTTCCGGGAAAATAAAATGGAGGGATACATTCCGTATTTCGACAAGGATTTTATTGCCAACAACAAGTTTACCCCCTTACAGCATACGGTTGAAAAGCTGGATCAGCAAGGGAATCCCGTTGAAACCCGCCTCATGAATCCGGAAAAACCGGAAGAGCAGTTAACCATGGCCACTTATCGTAATGAATACAATGAAGCAGACGGACTGGAGTTTGTAATTACCTATATCCAGAATGATCAAAATCAGCAGGAAGAAAATAGTATTAAGAAATTTTATTATAGAGAGGATTAGGTGCCCGAACAACGGATAATTAGTTGTTTTTCAATAATAATTCACAATGATGCTATTTTTTTAAGGTTATAAACCTTAGATTTGTTTTTCATCAATTTTGCATTTTTATGCAAAATCAACATTTTCTGCCAGCGTTTGTGACTTCCCGCACCTATAAATATTAAAATTGTCAACCATCGAAGCATACGGGGAACTAGCATTGATTCAGTCATTTCAGCAGGGCGAACGATTAGCATTGCTGGAAATATATAGCTTATACCAAAAGGCCTTGTGCTTTTTTACCGATCAGCTGATAGGCGATACTATGGCCGCTGAGGATATCGTTTCCGAATGTTTCATTAAAGCTTTTCAGCAAAGAGAAGATTTCCCTTCACTGGCGCAGTTGAAATCATTTTTATATACCGCTGCAAAAAATGCAGCGCTGAATTACCTGAAAGCAGCCAAACGTCATAGTGATATACATCAGGCCATAGGACAAGCAGGGGAGCGCTTTTCTGCCGATGTGGAACATGCTTATATCCGATCTGAGGTGATGCAGCTCATTCACCAGGAAATAGAAAAATTGCCAACTCAATGCCAGCAGGTGGTGCGACTCGCCATCCTCGAAGGCCGCGGCGCCGCTGAAATTGCCGACGAACTGCATATTGCCTATCAAACCGTGCTTAACCAAAAAGCCAAAGGTGTGGCTTTACTGCGTACAGCCATCCTTAAAAATAAGTTACTTTCCTTGCCCATCCTTATCACAGCCCTGACCATGCTGGACCGGTAAAAATATTTTTTAAACAGACCGGTATATAATGAAGTGTTAGTTGTTTTAGTAGTATATCATGAGGGAGAATAGTCATTATATCGCCGAATTAATCGGTAAGTACCTGGACAACAGTATTACTGCAGAAGAACAGCAGCACCTCACGGAATGGACCAACGATTCCGATGCCAACCGTGCACTTTTTGCAGAAATGACAGATGAGCGGCAGCTGACGGCTCATCTGCAACAACTGTACGCTTATGATTCCGCACGGATGATCCGTAAAATCAGCGAAGCCGTTCCTGCATTCGCCGAGCCAAAAGTAATTAGGGTACACCCTCTGAAAAAATGGGGCTGGGCCGCTGCCGCAGCCGTTCTGCTGATCGCAGGTGGCAGTTATTTCTGGTCCACCCATCAAAAGGATGTGGGCCGCCAGCTGGCCGTACACCAGGCAGATATTAAGCCGGGCTCGCAAGGCGCGGTACTCACCCTCGCAGACGGCAGCCAGCTGATACTCGACAGTATGCAAAGCGGCGTAATCGCCAGCCAAAAAGGAGCCTCCGTCATATTAGCCTCCGGTGAATTAATTTATGATCCCACTGCCAGCAAAAATAGTGAGCTGGATTTTAATACCATGACTACGCCTAAAGGCCGGCAGTTTCAGGTTACCCTGCCCGACGGTACCAGGGCATGGCTGAACGCCGCCAGCTCCATCAGATACCCTACCACCTTCGCTGCCAACGAAAGAAGAGTGGAGGTGACCGGTGAAGTGTATTTTGAAGTAGTCAGGAATGTTAACAGTCCATTCTTTGTAGCAGTAGGCAATAAGGCTGCCATAGAAGTATTAGGTACCTCTTTTAACGTGAACGCCTATACTAACGAAGCCGTGGTGCGCACCACACTTGCAGATGGTAGCGTGCGCGTAATCGCCCTGGCCGGCAGTAAAAATACCAGCCTGGTGCTGAAGCCTGGTCAACAGGCAGCAGTGGCTGATCAGCAGGTAAGCCTGGCCGATCAGGCAGACCTGGAAAAAGTAATGGCCTGGAAAAATGGCCTGTTCAACTTCGACGGCGCCAGCCTCGAAGAAGTAATGCGCCAGCTGGAACGCTGGTATGATATTGAAGTAGTATATGAAAATGGCATACCTCGTACCCGTTTTATAGGAGAGATGAGCCGACAAATAGCCTTGACAGATTTGTTAGAGATTTTAAAGAGAACAGAAGTAGACTTTAGAGTGGAAGGACGGAAGTTGATAGTTTTGAATAAATAATTAACAGCATATCGGAATGTAAAAATAAAAGGCCGGAAATACCGGCCCGGGACAATATTGCCTGATAAAATCAACGAAGAAGGAAAAAAAACCGCCACGGATTGCGGCCGTGACGGTATAACCGACTTAGTTATTTCAAATGGTCTTTTGCAATTCTCATTTTTTAAACAACCAAATCTCATGCAATTTATGCAAAAAAAACGCTATTGGCCCCCTGATAATGCAGGGAAGCGTCGTGGCCTTACCAAAATCTGCCTCGCTATGCGTCTTACCATCATTCTATTAACTATGGCTATCCTGCAGGTATCGGCCGCAGGACATGCACAATCCGTTACGATATCGGGTAAAGCTATACCTATCAAACAAGTATTTTCTGCCATTAAACAGCAAACAGGCTATGTTGTATTCAGTAATACCAACGTCATCAGCGAATCGGAAACAGTAGCACTCTCCGCCAAAGAGATGGCACTGGAAGAGCTGCTGGATGAAATGTTGAGCAACCTCCCGGTAACCTGGCTGATCAAAGACAAAACAATTGTATTGTCGCGCAAGACCGCTGCCACTCCCGCAGCAGCGCCACCTATCAGCATCTCCGGTGTGGTCCGCTCCTCCGCAGGGGAACTGCTCCCCGGTGTATCGGTGCGCATCAAAGGCACCGCCAGCGGTACTATCACCGCCGGCGACGGGGCCTTCTACTTCACACACCTCCCTGAAGAAGCCATCCTCCAGATTACCATGGTAGGTTTCGAACCGCTGGAAATTGGCGTCCGTAAATCCGCCAATGGCTATACCGCCTACGCCGTTAAGAAAGAGCAAAGCAGCTCCCTGCTGGTAACAGACGGTAATAACCTGGTGATGAACATCATCCTCAACCGCAAGGACTATGAAATGAATAACGTGGTAGTTACAGGTTACATGAACGTCAATAAGGACAAGTACGTGGGCGCTGTATACTCCATCCGGGCCGATTCCATTAAGATAGCTGGTGAAACCTCCATCGATCAGATGTTGCAAGGCGTGGTGCCTGGTATGTCCGTAATGGTGCAATCCGGACAGGTAGGCGCCGCCCCAAAAATCCGCATCCGCGGTACTTCCACACTGCTGGGTAACCAGGAGCCGCTGTGGGTAGTGGATGGGGTAATCCAGCGCGATCCGTTGCCTATTCCAAACGGAAACGGTTCCCTCGCCGGCGACGTGAAAGAGCTACGCCTCCTGGCTTCTAATGCCATTTCCTGGCTCAACCCAAATGATATTGAAACCATCACCGTACTCAAAGATGCCTCCGCAACCGCCATCTACGGCTCACAGGCAGCCAACGGGGTGATAGTGCTCACCACCAAAAAAGCACGCCCGGGATCATTGTCAGTTTCCTATAACAATAACCTGAGCGTAGGCCAGCGGCCCGACTATAGCATGTACGACCTCATGAACTCACAGGAACTAATGCAGTTTTCTAAAGAGATCTACGAAGGACGCGATAGCTATACCAACACGCTGCTGCCTATCGGCTACGCCGCGTTAATCCAGCAGTTGCAGTCAAAACAGATCGACTATAACACCTACCAGCAACAATACAGAAAGCTGGAACAACAGAATACCGACTGGTTCAAACTATTATTCCGCAACTCTTTTAACCAAAACCACAGCATCAGCATCTCCGGCGGTTCTGAAAAAATTACCAACAGAACCTCGCTGAGCATGCAACAGCAAAAAGGGGAAGCAAAAGGTAATGACCTCACCACCTTCTCCGCATCTTCCAATACCACCCTGCGGTTTGGTAGTCGCTTAACGGTGAACTTCCTGCTCAACGGTACTTTCCGCGAAACAAATGGTTTTGCCTACGGCGTAAACCCTTTTGATTACGCTTACAAAACTTCCCGTACGATCCCGATGTACAATGACGATGGGACCTTTTTCTATCATGAAAAATTAGGAGAAGGCAGTACGGTGTATCCCAATAAGTTCTCCTATCTCTATAACATACAAAATGAATTAGATAACACAGGTAACAAGAATACGGCTACCACGCTGGCATCCACGTTGGATGTACGCTATGAAATAGCCAAAGGACTGGAGTATCAGGGACTATTATCCTATACCTCCGCCACCTCCACGGCTAAATCATATGGTACCGAGTTATCCTGGTATATCACGCAAACAAGAGGATATGAATTCGGCACCGTGCTGGCAAATTCACCGGAGGAATTAGGCAGCCGCCTGCCTTTTGGAGGATTGGCACAATTCGAGAATGCCAGCAACAACGGCTATACGTTCCGCAACAGCCTGGTGTATAACCGCTTCATTGGCCTGCGCCATAATATTACCTTACAAGGTGGTATTGAAGCCAGATCCAGCCTGCTGGAATCCAACAGGAATACCCGTTACGGCTACCTGCGCTATCGCGGTGAAAGCTATGCACCCGTGCCTTTAATGCCGGCATTGCTGACCCGCCAGGGTGCTGACAACCTCAACGAGGCCATGCGCACCAATTCTGGTATCACCAACCAGCGTAGTAACTACCTGAGTGAATATATCACGGCTGTTTACAGCTACGACTCCCGCTATATCTTCAACTTTAACTCCCGCCTGGATGCCTCTAACCGCTTCGGGCAGGATAAAAATAAAAGATTCCAGCCAACCTGGTCTGTAGGTGGCAGATGGCGTGTGGCCAATGAGAACTTCATGAGTTCACAAAAATGGTTGAACGCATTTGACCTTTCTGCAACCTATGGCTACCAGGGTAATGCCGTGGAAGCTGTATCGCCTTACCTGATCGCTACCGACGGTGGTTTGAGTAACATCTTCAAACAGTATACCCTCAATATTAAATCCCTGCCATATCCGGATCTGGGTTGGGAAAAAACCAGGTCGTATAATTTCGGTGCCGACTTCTCCTTCTGGAACGGCCGCCTGAACGCAACTGCCAACTACTACGGCAAAGTGAGTGATGTACTGGCCTCCCGCCAGGTGCCGGTGGAGAATGGTATGAGCGCCGCTACCGTATTTGGTTCCAGGATGGAAAACGTAGGGTATGACCTCATCATCAGCGTGATGCCGGTGAAAACAAAAGACATCACCTGGCAGGTATCCGTGAACACCGGAAAAGCGAAAAATAAACTCACGCAAAACGAAAGAACCAATACGAAAGACGATTACCTGAATGGTACCGCTATTGTAAATGGTGAGCCTTATACCACTTTCTATTCCTATTCCTATGCCGGCCTGAATGGTAAAACCGGTGTGCCGATGTTTAACAACCTGAACATCAAACCAACGGCCAACGACCTGGACTACCTCGTGAGATCCGGTAAACTGGAACCCGATTTTACCGGTGGTTTCAACTCCAGCCTGCGCTACAGGAATATTACTTTCTATGCACAGTTTGCCATGGCTTTCGGTGCCGCCAAACGTGTGCCTGCTTACTATAACGTGAGTGGTGCACCTACACCGGAACAAAATGTACCACGCATCCTGAAGGACCGCTGGAAACAGCCAGGGGATGAGCTGTACACCAATATCCCGGCAGTGCCGCCAGGTAATCCGCGCTACATTGAAATCAGCCTGCCGACCTTAAATCCGGGATTGAGCGTGTCGCCGTATACGTTATATAATATGTCAGACTTTATGGTCGCCAATGCTGATTTTATCCGCTGCCGTACCATCTCTCTCAACTATGAGTTTGATCCGGTAATGCTGAAAAAGGTGCATATAAAACGTTTGAGCACTGCGGTAAGCCTGACCAATCCTTTCCTGATTACGTTTGATAAAAAGTGGAGAGGATATGATCCTGAAACAGCCGGCTGGCCTGCACGCAGAATGGCGTCTATTTCTTTTAACATGACACTCTAACCATAGCGCATGAAATTTAAATCATTAATATTAGCTGGTGTTACAGGTCTGTTGACCTTCTCCGGTTGCAGTAAGTTCCTGGAAGAAAAATCGCAGAGTGAAGTAATTCCTAAAACGGCTATCGACTACCGCGAGCTGTTAATAGGATCTGGTTATATGAATAATTCAGAGCCTATGAACCTGGTGTATTTCATGGATGATGATGTGGACCTGTTCATCGAATACGCCAACGGCCAGGAATCGCCGGTAGGCCAATACGATGCGAAATATAATTATCTCTATTATACCTGGCAGCCCAGGCTGGCCGATATGAACGGAGTAGGGGACCGCATCAGCGAAGATCCTGCTGCTACACCTTATGCCAGTTACTATAAATGGATCATGGGATGTAATGCCGTCCTTGAAAATATTGATCAGTCCATTGGTTCCGATAAGGACAAAGACCGCGTAAAAGCAGAAGCGCTCGCCGTTAGAGCATTCTACTATTTCCGCCTGGCCAACCTTTACGGCGAGCCGTATAATTACAATCCACAGTCGCTCTGCGTGCCGCTGAAACTCAGTTCCGGCATGACGGACAAGCCACTGAAGCAGCACACTGTACAAGAGGTATATACACAGGTGGTAAGTGACCTGAAAGAAGCCGCTGCTATCATGGACCCGCTGCCGATCGTGCGGAAGGATTATCACATCAACCAGCCAGCCATACATATCCTCCTGTCAAGGGTATACCTGTACATGGAAAAATACCAGGAGGCTATTGATGAAGCCAACAAAGTATTTGACCAGGGCGGGGTGTTAACCAACCTGACTGCGCTGGCAGCCAATACCTGGCTCAGCTACGCTAACCCTGAGGTGGAATGGTTGTATGGTGGCAACACCCAACCGAATCAGAGTACCTATATCCCTTCGGCGGCTTTCCGCGGCAGCTTTGATCCGGCGGATGTAAGGATCACCAAAGGTATCCAGGTGCAGTCCAACAATTTTGTACCGCTGGTGGTAAAGCTGCCTACGGGTATCGACCTCGGACAAACGCTCCGTACGCCGGAAGCGCTGCTCAACAGAGCGGAAGCCTATGTGCAGCTGAACAAACTGCCGGAAGCGCTGAATGACCTGAACAGTTTGCGCCGTACACGTATTCCTGGATACACGGATGTAGCCATTGCTGATAAAGCTGCCTTACTGCTGGCAGTGCGGGAAGAGCGACGCAAGGAATTCTGCTTTGAGAACTTCCGTTGGTTTGACCTGCGCCGGTATGGTATGCCGGCCATTTCACACCGCTACCAGCATGAACCGGGAGAACCCATCCTGGAATATAAACTGGCAGAAAAAGATCCGGCTTACACGCTGCCTTTTGCCACCAGCCTGCTGATCAGGAATGCTGAATTGAAACAAAACCCCTCCGGCATGGCGCCAGACAGGGTTGGACAATAATTACTCACAAGCAATATATCATCACATGAAGCATACATTTATAATCAGTTGTATCTGTAGTATGATGCTTTTCGCCTGTAAGAAAGACGAAAAAATAGGACCTCCGGCAGAGCTGGAGCACGACTATACGCTGCCACAGGGCAATGCCCCGGCAGCGGCCAACGATAAGATCCAACAGCTATATAACACCTATGGCTCTTACTTCCTTTATGTATTTACCCAAAAGGATTTTGTATGGGTACCCTCCACAGGCGGCAGCGCTTCCAAGATAGATACGGCCGTATTAGGTAAGCCGGAATATGTAATGGATATGCTGACCTTCCTGGACGACGTTTGGCTGAAATTCCTGCCGGAATCATTCAAAAAAGCACAGGGCATCCCTTACCGGGTGCTGCTGGCCGATACCATTAAAACCAATCGCGGCCCGGGCTATCCACCCAACATGCAATATTTATATTCCGACTATAAGGTGATAGATAAAGCTATCTGCTTTGCCGGTATGAACGACTCCCTGCGCAGAATGACGCCGGCCGATAAGGTGAAGCGTAAGAACGTGCTGACGAGCGCTATCTGGGCCTATTACCTCCAAAATAAAATTGTGGAAATACCAGCGTCTTTTTACAAGCTCACGGACTATGTAACCGCACCGGCGTACCCGATCAATGCGATCAATAATCCGGCGAACCTGGAGGCTTTCCGCCAGCGCGGGTTCCTGCCAGGTAGTTACAATCCCGTGTCCGGTGCTGCTTCAGAATGGTATTACGGTACCTATTCCTGGGGCACGGCACAGCCTACGGATGCCAATGCTTATATCCTGCATCTGACCACCCGCACAGATGCGCAGATGGCGGCGTACCTGAAATACCCGCTGATCAAGCAGAAGTTCGATTTGTTAGTTGCCTATTTTAAGTCCGCGTACAATATTGATGTTCGCGCTATTGCGAATGCGACCTATTAATCCTGACTATCCTTTTCACCCGGGGGCGTACTGCCCCCGGGATTGAAAAGCGGGTCGCCACCTGATTCCCTGCATCTTAAAAAAACACATCAGCAATGTGTAGGCCCTGCCTATACCTGCTATTTTATTGAATAAACAATCCGTAATGAATGGAAAACACCATCGTAAAAGTTGAAAACTTGTCTCACCGCTATGCGGCTCAATGGGCGGTAAGAGATATAAATTTTGAGATCAGCGGTCAGGGCGTTGTTGGCCTGCTAGGATCTAACGGAGCTGGTAAGTCCACCACCATGAACATTATTTGTGGTGTATTAAAACAGACCAAAGGCGAGGTATTCATCGCCGGTGTTAACCTGAAAGATAACCCGGTGGCGGCTAAACGAAATATAGGCTTCATGCCGCAGAAGCTACCACTGCATTATGATTTCACCGTGGAAGAATACCTGACCTACTGCGCCGACCTCCGCATGGTAGAAAAATCGCAGGTAAAGAAATCTGTGGCCGATGCGCTGGAGCGCTGTGGTGTAGCGCATTTCCGCGATCGTTTATTACGCAACCTTTCCGGTGGTTATCAGCAGCGCGTGGGCATTGCACAAGCCATTGTACATAATCCGAAATTTGTAGTGCTGGATGAGCCCACCAATGGCCTGGATCCCAACCAGATTGTAGAAGTGCGCAACCTGATCAAGCACATCTCTACTGATCGTGCTGTATTACTCTCTACCCATATCCTCACCGAAGTACAGGCTACCTGCCGCGAGATCAAAATGATCGAAGAAGGGCAGATGGTGTTTTCCGGCTCCCTGGAGATGTTTAACAACTATATAGAACCCAATACGCTGGTGATTACTCTGGATTCACCGCCATTAAATGAAGTACTGATGGCTCAGGAAGGAATCAAATCTGTAGAGCAGCTTACACCATACCGTTTCCGCCTGGGGTACGACGGAGAAAAGAAAACCGCACAGCGCATTGCTGCTGAAAGTGTGAAAAACGACTGGGGACTGATGGAGCTCGTGGTAGAAAAGAGCTCCCTGGATGCAGTATTCGCCAGGTTGTCCAAGAAAACCAACAAATAAAAACCTGATAAAAAATATTTCATGAGACGTGTTTATAAAATCGCCAAGGCTGAATTATTTACCCTCTTCTATTCGCCCATAGCCTGGATGATCCTGGTCGTATTCGCCTTTCAGACGGGGATGGTATTTGCCGGACTGCTGAAAGAAGTGCTGCATGCACAAAACATAGGATTTGGGAATTCCTTCATCACAGCCAATATATTCGCCGGCCAGATGGGGCTGCTGCCTGCGGTACAAAAGTACCTCTACCTGTATATGCCTTTACTAACGATGGGACTGATGAGCCGTGAATTCAGCAGTGGTTCCATCAAACTATTATATTCCTCTCCCGTTACTTCTTCCCAGATTATCCGTGGAAAGTTCCTGGCCATGATGATCTACAGCGGGTTGCTGCTGGCAGTGATCCTGGTATATGTAGTGATCGGGATGTTTTATGTGGATCATTTTGATCTGCCTTCGGTACTTTCCGGATTGCTGGCCATTTACCTGCTGATGTGTGCCTATTCAGCCATTGGCCTGTTTATGTCGTGCCTCACTTCCTACCAGGTAGTAGCTGCACTGGGAACGCTGGTGCTGCTGGCAGCCCTCAGTTACATGAACCAGGTATGGCAGGATATCAGCTTTGTACGGGATATCACCTACTGGCTGTCCATCTCCGGCCGCTGTAATGAAATGATTCTTGGATTGATCAACAGTGAAGATGTGTTATACTTCGTGATTGTAATCATGATGTTCCTGACGCTGAGCATTCAGAAATTGCAGGCTAACCGCACCCACCAGCGCTTCGCTATCGTTTGGGGCAAGTACAGCCTGGTAGTGGTGGCGGCCATGATGCTGGGATATGCTACTTCCAGACCCATGCTGATGGCTTATTATGACGCATCCGAAACCAAACGTAATACACTCACGCCAAACAGCCAGGCAATCATGCATCAGCTCACTGGCGGGTTAACCATTACCACTTATGTAAACCTGCTGGACAGAGAATATTACAACGGTATCCCCAGCCAGGTGAATGAAGATAAACAGCGCCTGAAACAATACATCCGTTTCAAGCCGGAAACAAAACTCAAATACGTTTATTACTACGATAAGCCTAGTAACAACCCACGCCTCGATTTCGTATATAAAGGTAAAACCCTGGCGGAAATGGCACGTAAAGAGGCAGAACTGCGGGACCTGGATTTTGATATGTTCCTGACTCCGGAGCAAATTAAAAAGCAGGTAAACCTGACCGACGAAGGAAACACCTTTGTACGCCTGGTGGAAAGAGAAAACGGACAGAAGGCCTGGTTAAGGATTTACGATGATATGTTCAAATTCCCGAATGAGGCAGAAGTATCCGCCATGTTCAAACGTATGGTGATGAAGCTGCCCAGGATAGGCTTCCTCGGCGGCCAGGGAGAGAGAACTATAGCGGGAGATCGCATAAAGGACTATACCCTGTTTTCCTCTGTAAAAACCTTCCGTTATGCATTGACCAACCAGGGCTGCGATGTGGAAACACTTGACCTTTCCGGCAACAAGGAAATTCCAAAAGGAGTAGATGTGATTGTGATTGCAGATATGAAAGACGCCATGGACTCCGTAGTGAAAAAGAAAATTGACGCTTACATTGCTGCCGGCGGTAACCTGTTGGTGACCCTGAAACCAGGATCCACGGTGATGGAAGAATTTATTGCGCAGTTTGGCGTAAAAACCATCCCGGGCCAGCTGGTACAGCCTAAACAGGATGTGGCAGCCAATGTAGTAATGTGCGTGGCTACCCCTGCGGCAAAAAAAGTCTCAGAGGTATTTGAAACGATGATAGAACGTCATCAGTATGTGGGGATGGTGAAATCAGCCGGCCTTGTAATGGCGGAAAATAAAGGCTTTACTGCTACGCCTATCCTGCAAACCATTGATACCATGAAAACCTGGAACGAGGTGCATACCATCGATTTTGTAAATGACTCGGCTACTGTGGATGTTGCTGCCGGCGAGCGTTTGGATAGCTTTGTAACTGCACTGGCACTTACCAGGAAAGTAGGTAATAAAGAACAGCGTATTATGGTTTTGGGAGATGCTGATTGCATCAGTAACGGCGGAATGACGCCACCGATCAGAAGATACGGCGCGGCCAACTTCTCCCTCATTCCGGGTACATTCGGCTGGCTGTCGTACGGCACCGTTCCGGTAGATGTAAGTCGCCCACGCTCTTCCGACAACGAAACCACCCTCACCAAAACCAGCCTGAAAGTAGTGAAGTGCGGACTGATGTATGTTATTCCGGGACTCCTGCTGATCGGTAGCACCATCTTGCTCATCAGAAGAAAAAGAAAATAAATCGCTTGCGGTATGAGTTTAATGACAGATAAACAAACGCTTTCGGACCTGAATATTTTTGGTAAGCAGGGATCGGATGGGGTATACGCCATCTTCAATAATACCTATACACGGGGAGCGGCGGAGTTGCTGGAAGAAATGTTCCGTAATCCGTTGTCGGATGTAGCGGCGATCAATGCCCGCAGCGGCGTTATCCGCGCCTTTGCTGCGGAAGAATTACCCTTCCCGTACCAGGTTACCTGGTTTGATGCGGCGGAGCAATACCTGGAAAACACCGATGAGCGGAGTCGCCTCAACGACCAGCAGGATTCGCTGGGCAGGAAGCTGAACCAGCTCATCGCCGGTGATAACGCGTACAAGGGTATTGAAAGAGGGGTAGAAAGTCTGATCAAAATTCTGCAGACGACAGTATCCTTTGCCGGTGCCATACGGGAGCGGCTTAAAAATATCCCGCATAACAACGAACTAACGGTAGCGGATACACTGCTGCAACTGGAAGAAATTCAACCGTTGTTGCAGGAGTCCGTGAAACAGAAATTATCATTTGCCAAGGTAGCGGAGTACGACAAAATACTCCGCTTCCGGCAACGGGATGTGATGAAGCAATTGCTACACCAGCTGTACCTGGCAGACGTTTACTTATCCGTAGCGAAGGTGGCCGTTACGCGGAAATTTACTTTCCCGGTAGCCCTGGAGAAAACGCTGCAGCAGGTCACCCTCGAGGATTTTTACCATCCAGCGCTTACATCTCCCGTAGTAAACAGTATTAAAATTTCATTATCAGATAATGTGATTTTTTTGACCGGTGCAAATATGGCTGGGAAATCCACTTTCATGAAAGCCTTGGGGATAGCCATGTTCCTGGGGCAGATGGGCTTTCCGGTGCCTGCTTCCAAAATGGAGTTTGCAGTAAGAGATGGTATTTTCACTACTATCAATTTGCCTGACAACCTCACGCAGGGCGCCAGCCACTTTTACGCAGAGGTATTGCGGATAAAAAATATTGCGCGGGAGCTGAGCCGGGATAAGTACCTGTTTGTCATCTTCGATGAGCTGTTTCGCGGTACCAACGTGAAAGACGCCTATGAGGCTACCATAGCGGTAACCAGCGCTATTGCCCGCAGGAAGAACTGTATGTTTGTGGTGTCCACACACATCATTGAAGCCGGGGAGGTACTCAAAGAGCAATGCAGCAATATCAATTTCGTATATCTGCCAACGTTAATGGAAGGTAACAGGCCCGTATACACGCACAAGCTGACTTCCGGTATTACGGCGGACAGGCACGGTATGCTGATTATTAAAAATGAAGGAATACTGGATATTCTTAACCCGAAAAAACAATAAAGGAATTACCATGAGCTTTATTGCTGATAAACAAACACTGGACGATTTATCATTGCTCGGGAAATACAATCCCCATTCGGTGTTCAGCCTGTTTAACCAGGTGAAAACAAGAGGAGCGGAGAAGCTGCTGGAAGCCATGTTTCAGCAACCTTTGACAGATGCCGGTCAGATAAATACCCGCAGTGCTATTTTTCAATATTTTACCCAACATCCGGCGGAGTTCCCGTTTGAGGATGCTGCGCTGGATAAAATGGAGGCGTATGTAGAAGAAGGGGCAGATAGTAACCGGCTGCTATCGTTCCTGCATGTGGGCAGAAAGAAGATAGCCGGAATGTTGTTGCGTGACGAGGCTTTTCAGCAGGAGCAGGAAAGGATTAGCAGCACCATGGCGGTGTTGCAGGTTTGCAAAACACTGCTCGTGCAAATCGAAAATAATGGATGGGACAAAAATTCCCCCTGGGAAAAATGGGTAGTGGTCGTGAGGAATGTAGTGCAGGACAGCCGGCTGCAGGGCCTTACTTCCGGGGATATTTCCTTCTCCCAAATGGTTAAACTACACCATCTGCTGACCGGTGTTTTCCGGGAGCAGTTGAAAAATATGCTGGCGCTTACCTATGAACTTGACTTGTATATAGCGGTAGCCAGGGTTGCACGTGACAGTGGTTTCTCCTATGGTGTGGCGTTGCCAAAATCGCATAACACCATTGCTGCCGAAGAAATCAGGCATCCCGGATTGGCAAAAGCGGTGGGTAATCAGCTGACGTTTAGTGGTGCCAGTAATGTGCTGTTTTTAACCGGTGCTAATATGGCTGGTAAGTCCACCCTGATGAAGTCCGCTGGTATCATGGTTTACCTGGCGCATATGGGTTTCCCGGTGGCGGCTAAAAACCTGCGCTTTTCTGTATTGGATGGCATTTATTCTTCGGTAAACGTACCCGACGATATCAACAAAGGGTATAGCCATTTTTATGCGGAGGTACTGCGAGTGAAGACGGTAGCGGAAGAAGTGGCTGCCGGTAAATCTCTCTTCATCATTTTCGATGAGCTGTTTAAAGGTACCAATGTGAAAGATGCTTATGATGCTACTTTGTCGGTTACATCGGCCTTTACATCCTTTCGGGATTGCTTCTTTATCATTTCCACGCATATCTTCGAAGTGGGGCATGAACTGATGAAAGCGGGCGATCAGATACAGTTCCGCTTCCTGCCCACCGTGATGAAAGCGCACGTGCCCACCTACACCTACAGGCTGGAAACAGGTATCACTACTGACCGACAGGGGATGATCATTATCGAGAATGAAGGTATTCTGCAAATGTTATAAAATATAAAACGTATATGCATAAACGTTATAAGGCAGCCGCTGTGCTCATGCTGGTGTCTGCCGCAATACATACCGCCACTGCGCAGGTGATTCCGCTGGATACTGCTGTGCGTACAGGCCGGCTGCCAAATGGATTTACCTACTATATCCGTAAGAATGCGGAGCCGCAGCAGCGGGCGCTGTTCTACCTGGTAAACAAGGTGGGATCAATCCTGGAAGATGACGACCAGCAAGGACTGGCGCATTTCATGGAGCACATGAACTTCAATGGCACTACTCATTTTCCTAAAAATGAGCTGGTGGACTATTTGCAGAAAGTGGGGGTACGATTCGGGGCGGACCTGAATGCCTACACTTCCTACGATGAAACGGTGTACCAGCTGCCGATCCCTACCAATAACCCTGCCCTGGTAACCAAAGGCATTGAAATTATGCGCGACTGGGCACAGGGCGCGCTGTTGGAAACGGACGATATCAATAAGGAGCGCGGTGTTATCCTGGAGGAAAAACGATTGAGAGAGGGACTGGGCGCAAGACTACAGGAAAAAACAATGCCGGTTATTTTAAATAATTCAAAGTATACCTACCGCTCACCGATTGGTACGGATACTATCCTGAAAACATTCCCGGTAGCGGCTATACGACGTTTTTACCATGACTGGTACAGGCCGGATTTACAGGCTTTGATTATAGTGGGAGACATTAATCCTGACCAGGTAGAGCAACAGGTAAAGCAACAGTTTGCCAGTCTTAAAAACCCGGAGAATGCCCGTCCCAGACCTGACTATACCATTCAGCTGACGGGTAAAAACCAGTGGCTGCGCATGACAGATCCTGAAATTACGGCTACTCAGCTGGAAATACTGGTAAAGCATCCAGGCACGGAGCTGAAGACCACCACCGATTACCTCAATGCCGTGAAACGGGGCTTGTTTAACCAGATGATGGCCTACCGGCTGAGTGAGTTGAGTCAGCAGGCAAATCTGCCGTTCCTGGGTGTTAAGGCAGGCATTGGCAATCTTACCGGCGGGCTGGAGCAGTTTGGATTTTCTGTTACCGCCAAGCCGGGCAAGCTGGAGGAAGCTTTTGAAATGGCATGGTCGCAGATGGAGCAGGTGAAACGTTATGGTTTTACGCAACAGGAGCTGGACAGAGCCAAAACCGGTTACATGACTAACCTGGAAAAGGCGAGGAAGGAAGTCAGCAAAACACCATCCAGCAGCTATGTGGCAGAATACCAGCAGCACTTCCTGCAAGGTGCGGCTACACCGGGTTTCGAATGGGAGTATAATTTTATGAAGAAGGAAATGCCGGCCATTAACCTGGCTGATATACAGGAGGTGGCGCGTCAATACATCGCATCTACTAACCGTGATATTTTTGTAGCCGGGCCGGAGCGGGAAAAGGCAAACCTTCCGGATAGCGCCGCTGTAGCAGGATGGCTGGCGAAAGTAGGAGCTTCCTCTTTGCAGCAATATAAAGAAGTAGCGGCCAACGATGTGCTGCTGAGCAAAGTGCCGGCGGGCGGCAAGATTGTTTCCCGTACGAAGATTCCGACGGTAGGCGCAGAGCAGCTCACGCTTAGCAACGGCGTGAAAGTATGGCTGAAACCTACCACGTATAAGAATGATCAGATCCAGTTTATGTCGTTCGCACCGGGCGGCATCAACAAATACAGCAATGCCGACTATCCAACGGCTTCCAATACTATCGGAATTATCGCCGGCAGCGGTCTGGCCGACTTTTCACCGATACAGCTCTTGCGCATGCTGAATGGTAAGTCTGCCGCTGTAGGTGCGTATATAGGTGGCCGTAGTCAGGGTATCAACGGCGGTTGTACCGCGGATGACCTGGAAACCGCGCTGCAATTAATTTACCTGCGATACACCGCGCCGCGTAAAGACACGGTGTTATTTGAAAATGCAATCGCCAGATCCCGTGAGCAGATCCGCAATAAATACGATAATCCTGGTAATGTATTCAGTGATACCGTCAGCACTGTACTGAGCAACTATCATTACCGCCTGAGCCCCATCACGCAGGAGCGGCTGGATAGTGTGAGCCTGGATAAGGCTTATGACATCTACCGGGACCGCTTTGCCGATGCAGCAGATGCGAACTTTGTATTTGTCGGTAACTTCAACACCGATAGCATTGCCCCATTACTTGCAACTTACCTGGGTGCACTGCCGGCATTGAATCGCCATGAACAACCGGTAATCCTGCATTCCAGCGTGCCAAAAGGTAAACTGATCAAAACCGTAGAAAAAGGGCAGGACAATAAAGCCACCGTGCTGCTGGTGTATAATGGCGACTGCAAATACAGCGAAGAGGAAAGCATGCAGCTGCAGGCGCTCTCCGAAATACTTCAGTACCGGCTGCTGACGAGCCTGCGCGAAACTGCCGGTGAAGTATACACGCCATCCGTGCAGGGCGGCATGACCCGGGAACCGGACCAGCGTTTCTCCATTAATGTATCCTTTGGCTGCGCACCGGAACATGTGGAGCACCTGGTAGGACTGGTACAGGAAGATATCAATAACCTGCAAAAAAATGGTGCCACCGGCGATGAGCTGCTGAAATATAAAGCAGGTTTACGTCAGCAATATGAATTGCAGGTGAAGAGCAACGAGTTCTGGCTGCAATATATAGCTGGCAGCGTGGAAAAGAAAGAGGAATTGAAGCCACTTCCGGATGTAGAAAAGCGTTTAAATAAACTTACCGGAAGTTCCATCAGTAAAGCTTCGAAGCGTTATCTGAGCGGTGATAACTGCATCAGGTTTGTAGCGCTGCCGGAGAAAAAATAAGATTCTCATAAGCAAAAAACCATAGATAGCGGCCGGACTTCGGGTCCGGCTGAATTATAATGTCCTGCGTATAATTTTTTAGGGAGATGTTAAATGCGCATGGCAGCGGTGAATCGTTAAATGCTGGGTTTAATATGTTATAATAACCCCTGCTTAAACCTTGGTGGCTGATAATCCCTTATAACGGTGGCTATCCTGGAGATATCCCAGTGTGAAATGTCAATATATACTACCGGTTCATCGTTTTGTATGAATATCAGCTGTGCATGCTTTTGCCTATTGGAGATATATATTGCTGCAATGTAGGCCAACTCATAATCTTCCCATCTGTAGTGTTTATCATCTGTGCTAATGCCTTCCCGGCTAATTATTAACGATTTCGACCTGTCAAGGTCGTATTGCTTCATTATCAATTGCGCTACAAGCGCAATTATTGCTGTAATAACCGCAACCTCGTAAGCAACTTTAAATTCTCCATATAGTAGTGAGATTACAAAAAATACAGCGGAAAATCCAATTATAAGGTACATAGTAGGATTATCAGTACGGAATAATACCTCCCCTTTTTTAGGCTTTCTTGCCGGGTTGTAATACGCAAATCTCCATGCCGGTTTCAGGTCGAAATTGTATTCGTTAAATGTAAATCCGGCTGCTTTGAAGTCTTTCTTAATTGTTTGGTATAGTTTGCTCTCTTTCATCGTGCTGTTTTAGCATTGCTCCTTATATATTGGAGGCTGGAAATCCCGAACCGGCGTAGCCACCGCGCATATATCCATATAGTGGGAAATATTGATGTAAACTAGCGGTTCGTTATCCTTCGTTAATACCAGCATGGCATCTCTATGTTTCCCGAAGACGACTACTGCAATATAGGCTCCGTCATAGTCGTTCCATCTAAACTGATAGCCAGGTATCATGATACCCGTTTTGTCAAAAATTATTTTTTTACGAGGTATAAGCTTTGTTAACAGCAGTATTATCCCCACAATTGAAATCCCAACCAATGCAGGAGTGTATGCTTTTAAAACCAGTGCTATAATAGCCATGACAGTTACTAATGCGACTGTTAGGTACGATGCATACCTGGCTGGATAAATTTCTACCGCTCCAGTTTGTACTTTTATTGCTGCGTTGTAATAGGCATATTTCCAGGCCGGTTTTATCCGGAATTCGCCCTGTGATACATCAATACCTTGTGCTACAAGCCCTTTTCTGATTTTATCAGCCAAAATATGCGCTTCCATAGAAACAGATTGTGTGGGGGGCATAAATGTATAAAAATTCTGTTTTCAACTTATCACCACCGTATTAATCATGTTCCTCCTTTGCATTATCACAGCAGTATCCCACCAAACACCTACTTATCCCGCTTCTGCAAATAAACAACCGCCCTTTTCCTGATATCCATCTCCGATACCACCGTAGCCACCACTATCAATCCGCCACCCAGCAGCAGCCGCCACGACAACTCCTCATCCAGCATAACATACGCTGCCAGGGCGCCAAACACGGGCTCGAGCAAATAGATCACCGCCACCTTTTCGGCACTGATATACTTTTGTGCAATGTTGGAAACCGTATACATATAGGCGGTGGAAAACAGGGCGCAATAGGCCACGCAGGCCCAAAAGCCCGGACTCACCGGTATCCAGGTAGCCTGGTGGTCGAAGATGGCCATGCAGCCGGTTACGACTGCACAGGTAGCAAACATGGGTACAATGGAGGCAATGACGTCTGTGGTGGCGGAGGCGCGTTCCACCGACAGCAGGTACAAACTAAAGCTGACCGCGCTGCCGATACTATACAAATCCCCCGTTGATACCCTGAATTCTCCCTGAATACAAATGATAAACAAACCTACCAGCGCCATAAATGCCGATGCCCACGCCTTAAAAGGCATAGCTGCCCGAAATAGCAGCAGTTTAAACAGCGGCACCAGTACCACCACAATGCCCAGTACAAAAGCTGCCTGAGAGGCGGATGTGTGCTTAATCCCAATGGTAACCAGTACAGTGCCTGCCACTAACGGCAAGCCTAAACGAATGCCGGTGCCCACCGCTGCCATACTAATCCGCCTCCTGAAAAGCAGCGCCAGTACCAGGGTGGCGCCCACAAACCGGTAAAAAAGAAAAGTGGAAGGAGTGGCCTCCCTGATGGCTAGTTTCGTTACGGAATAGGCAATTCCCCAAAAGGCAGTGCCAATAATTAATAATATAAGAAACAGGTGCTTTTTACTCATGGTTAACGACAAACTGCAAATCTAACGCATTGTCAGGATGATTTTGTTACCAACCCCTGTAATCCTCTTCAGCCGCCGTTGTGTCACTCCCTTCAGCTGTTGGATTTCTATTGAACCAGTTTACAACGCAGCACTTCCATCTCCCTAAAAAACAAAAAAAGGGTGCCCCCGTAACCCTTGGGACACCCATGCTTCATCTACTCCTCCCTATCGAACCTTAACTAATCTTCGTCATCGATAATTCACCATGTATAATACCCTTTACGGCCGTGAGCGCATTGGCCAGCTGCTTTAACAGCGAAGCCTTGCCCTTCACAGCTATAATTTCCATGCAGTTGTCGTGGTCCAGGTGGATGTGCTGGGAACAGAGAATCAGATGATGATAGTCATGCTGAATGTCCGTGATCTTATCCAGCAAATCCCGCTTATGATGGTCGAACAGCAAAGTGATAGAACCACCCACCACCTCATCTGCCTGCCATTGCTTTTCCACCTCAATCCGCTGGATCAGGTGGCGGATGGCCTGCGACCGGTTGGGAAACTGGTTGTCCTCCATATAATTATCCAACAACTCCAGTACATTTTTTTCTACGGAAACACCAAATCTTACAACTTTCATAAACTAATAACTTAGAATGCATTTACCAGGTATAACATACCCACAGCAAACAGGCTGGAACGCTGACGCTCATTGGCGTCGGCCATTACATTCCTGTACTTTACCTGGTTGTTATAATAGTAGCCAAACAGTTTCATGTTCTGACTGGCAATAGGCTTGTATTCAAACCCTGCCAGCACACCAATGTTCTCCCGGAAGTTTTTCCCCAGCGGACTGCCATCCTTTGTTTGACTGGAAGTTTCATAAATGCCTTTGGTGGTAATAAACCATCCCGGTACAAACTCATAGTCCAGTCGCAGCACCGCCCCTTTATAATTGATGTCACGCGCAAAGCCCGGCGTATAGGCCGGATTAAGCCCCTGCTGGTACTTATTGATGGAAGGGGAGGCAATATTCACATAATCCACCGGCATGGAAGCCCATTGTAAATCCAGGTAGCCTTTCAATTTTTTCAGCACAATTTTATTACCCAGCGCCACGGCATGATTGGTTTTGCCGGAAGCATACTGCGCAATGTCATAGCTCCAGAAAGTATGCAACTTTTGGTCAAACAACTTACCTAACCAGCTCGCATACACGCCCATGGGGTTTTTAGCACCCTTGAGTCCATCGGCGGCATAACCCGCATTGGTATACGTAGTTTTGAAACTGTTATTATACGTATTATGCAGCTGCAGGAAGAAACCATGATTTTTATTTACCTGGTATCCCAGCCGCATACCCATCAAAAACAAGTTAGTTTGGTAGTTCACAAACTCAGAGTACTGATATTCATACGTGGGGTTGGTTTCAAACTCCCAGTTTCCTACGTAAGCAGCTTGTTTACCTACGTTGACAGACCATTTTTTCTGGTGGCCGAATTTATAGTTGACAGAGGCATGGTCCAGCGAACCCGGGGCATTGTCCAGGTCCCGCTGCGCCTGCGATCTGTTAAGGCGGTAGCGTATTCTGAAATCCAGATCGGGGACAATCGTACCCATAAACTCAAGACGGGCTTCATTGAGTCGCAAGGACGATTGCTTATCCCCATCCGGTATTTCCAGCGAGCTGCGCAACAGCACATTCATATGTACATTTTGCAGCAGCGCCGGCTTATTAGTTATTAATACCGAAGTAGTGTCAGCGGCAGGTGCTGTTTGGGCAAACAGGTAGCCGGAGGCACCAATAAGGTTTATGGTCAGAAAGACTTTCAATTTCATATGTTCGATTCTGTTTTGTAGCAAAAAAGCCTACTGTTTCCGGGCTTTTTTCTCTTTTACTTTTTCTTCCAGCCAGCTGCACCACTCATCAATACCTTCCCCGCTCAAAGTGCTCACCTGCATGGCAGAAAGATCAGGGTTTACCTCCCGGGCATCTTTGATGGCTGCCTCTACGGAAAACGGCACGTAAGGCAGCAGGTCCGCCTTGGATACCAGCATCAGCTCACTGGTCAGGAACATGCGGGGATATTTTTTAGGTTTGTCATCCCCTTCGGTAGATGCCAGCAGCGTTACACGGTAATCTTTTTTTTTTTCAAGCAGAAGACGGCATACGAGATTGCCCACGTTCTCGATAATCAGCAGGTCCACATGCGTCAGGTCTATATGATCCAACGCCTGGTAAATCATTTGCGCTTCTATATGGCACATGCCGCCAGTCACAATCTGCAACGCGTTAATGCCCACATCACGCAGGCGCACTGCATCTCTTTCTGTTTCCGGATCACCCACGAGTACGGCTATACTGAGTTTATCCCGCAGGCGTCTTCCGGTTTCCTGTAACAGCGTGGTTTTGCCGCTACCCGGTGAAGAGCATATATTGATGATCAATACATCCGGCACTTTATCTTTAATCGCTTTGGCAACAAAATCATTTGCCTTTAAGAGGTTTAAAGTAGTATTGTCACACTGCACGGAACCGGCAGGCATTCTGTTGCTTTTAGGTTTTGTATCAATCATGGTAATTACTTTTTTAAGTGAGAAATTCAACTTTGCTGATGCGCAGTTCTTCCCCCTGCACAATTTTTCTGGAAGGTGTACCACATGCGCACACGAACTTATGACGGATCACTTCAAACTGCTGATGGCAGGTTTCGCAATGCGCTATAATTGGTAGCAGCACTACTTCCAGGTCGATATGCGCCAGATGTGGCTCATCCCGTATCAGCGCTTCAAAGGCATTCTGGATCAGGATAGGTTGTACATTGCATAAAAGGCCAGCTTCCACCTGCACCTTAAGGATGCGGTCAAATTTATCCGGATGGCTCTCCTGCAGCGTATTGAAAATATCCCTGACTATCGGCACTTCATGCATAGCTTAATTTTTATTTTATCGCCACTGCTTTTTTGGTGCTAGGCTTTTTGGGCACCGGCATGGCTTTCTTTTTCACCGCCTTTTCAGGCGCTACCACGGGTGCTGGTGCAACTTGCGCTGTATGGTATTTAATAAAGCTCCAGCACATATCCCCAATGTTAGACAGCCACTCATGCATCGATTCCCCGCTGTCGCCCAAGGCTCTTATCAGCAGCGCATTTTTGCCGCATTGGGTAAACCCATAGCTCATGTCCACAAACTGCTCTGTCAGCACTTCATCCAGTTCTTCCTTGAACGCTGTGGCATACTCGGATACAATCAGCAGTGTGCCCTGGTGGGTATGCCCTTCCATAAACAGCATTTGCTCCAGTGGCTGTTTACGGGGCTCCATGAGCTGGTTGTCATAAAATATCAGCTTGCCTCCAACATATACTTTTGTTTGACTGTGCAGCCTGGAAAATTCAAAACGCTCCCCGGAGTGGATACGCCCGCCACCGATGATATCGCCCCATATCAGGTGGCCATTTGGCGCCACATCAATCAGGTTCTCCGTATGAAAAATGGCGTTTTTGAAGGGGATAGTAGGCATCGGCAGGTATTGCAACAGCGCGTGTTCATCCACCTTTACCTGCATTGCCTGACTCGCGCCTTTTTTCATAGGATGCACTTTGTTGAACGACTGCGTAAACAGCTTCATTTCCGTGTGGGCAGGGGAGTGTACGGTTACCTGCAGTGCGTCACCATCCATTACACCGGGGGAGTAGCACATCAGCATTACCTCCAGGTGGTTGTGCAAAAGCTTGGAGCCATAGTGCACCACTTTATAGGGAATGTCAAAATAACTGTTCACCAGCAGGGTTTTTGCCCCCTCCCGCTTGCAGCTAATGTCAACCCTGCTTGTCAGTGAATTATCCCTATTTATCATTGGCTATATATTATGCTTCGAGTAATGCGTATTTCTTAATCCAGGCTATCACGTCACCGAGTCCCTGCTTATCACGGATGTTGGTTTTGAGGAATGGTTTTTCGCCACGCATTTTTTTAGCGTCTCTTTCCATTACCTCCAGGCTTGCACCCACATAAGGCGCCAGGTCAATTTTGTTGATCAGCAATAAATCGGAACGGGTAATGCCAGGGCCTCCTTTACGGGGAATTTTTTCACCCTCCGCCACATCGATTACGAAGATGGTTACATCTGCCAGGTCCGGGCTGAACGTTGCCGCCAGATTATCGCCGCCACTTTCAATAAATACAATCTGCGTATCGGGGTGCAGTTTTACCAGCTCTTCCACCGCTTCCAGGTTCATGGAGGCATCCTCGCGGATGGCCGTATGCGGGCACCCGCCTGTTTCTACACCACGGATTCTTTCTGCCGGCAGTTTGGAATTTTTGATCATAAACTGGGCATCTTCTTTCGTATATATATCATTGGTAACTACGCAAATGCTGTAGTCATCGCTCATTACGCGTGTGAGTGCTTCTATCAGCGCTGTTTTCCCGGAACCTACGGGGCCGGCTACCCCTATTTTTACATATTTCATTTTCACAAGAATTTAAAGTTTGATGATCAGGAGATGTAAATGCGGGTATACAGTTTTTCGTGCTGCATACATTTAATCTCTTGCCCTATACAACACAGTCCCAGCTGCTGCTCGTCCATGTCCTTTTGTTTATTTACCAGCTTCGTAATTACCGGCTGCAGCGCAAACAGTATTTTTTGACCGGCAGTCTGGCTGATGGGTACTGTTTTAGCGCAGTTAGTGATGATGCCGTTGAGGGAGTTATAATAAAAAGCACTTAATGCATCTTCAGTGGTAATGCCTGCTGCCTTTACATATAAACCAAATGCAATAGCGTAGTGGCCGTGCATTTCCCCGGTTTGAATTGCCTCCGCATACTTCCTGCACACAGGATACAGCTTCAGTTCATTAGCCAGTTTCAGAAAGCGGATGGCCAGCTTTTTACTGGCATCCCTGATTTCATAAGGTGCTTTTAAAGCTGTTACCAGTGTATCCAGCTCCGTTAGCTGATCCCATCCTTTTTTTCCGCCTGGCAGTGCCAGCGTTTTAAAGAGGAAGGCTGCATCGTTGTAATAGATGCTGTGTTCGAGCATTGTCCGCGCATATTCGGCAGCAGAAGCATTATCATGTACAATTCCTGCATTTACATAGGACTCCAGCCCATAGGAATGCGTAAAGCTTCCGATGGGGAACATAGAGTCGTTTACCTGCAACAGTGTTAATAGTTTCTGCATACATTAATCATTTGTAGGATGATTGCCGTGGCCATGAGCCCGCAGCATATGAGTCTGCAATAATTTGCGTTCTTCTATGCGGGGCTCATAACCGGCTCGCTGAAGCTGCATATACAGGGGCGATTCATACGCCACACTGATACTGTCTGCCTCATCGATGTAAATGGGGATATGTTTGTTGCCGATCTCAAAACAAATAATCCCCATTTCTTTCAGCGTTTTTGGCGTAAACACGATACACTCGCAGGGCTTAATCACCAGCTCTATGTACTTCTCGTCGTCCATCCAGAGGATATCGCCATCGGCCAGCGGAACGCGGTTGTGTTTTCTGATCACTATTTCCATTCCCGAGCGGGTAGGGCGCCTGATAATTGTTTTGGTTGTTTCATACCATTCAATTTCAAACACTTCTCTCGATCTGTTTCCGGTTACCGGATTTTTCAGTACTTCCTCAATAATGATCATCGCTATATTTTATTAGAACAACAGGTAACGCTGTGCCAGCGGGAGCACTTTCAAAGGCTCACAGGTGGCTACTTTGCCGTCTACTTTTACTACATATGTTTCCGGATCTACTTCCAGTTTAGGCATGGCATCGTTGTGGATCATGTCTTTCTTGCCCACGGTGCGGCAGCCTTTCACGGGCAGTGATTTCTTTTTCAGCCCCAGTTTGGCTATGTTGCCGGATTCTATGGATATTTTAGAGACGAAATTGTAGCTGGTTTGTGCTGTTGCGCCACCGTAGGCACCATACATTTTGCGGTACAGTACCGGCTGTGGCGTAGGGATAGACGCGTTAGGGTCGCCCATTTTGGATGCTACGATCATACCTGATTTGTAGATCATCTCTGGTTTAATACCAAAGAACTCCGGACGCCAGATCACCATATCCGCAATTTTTCCTGGTTCGATAGAGCCTACATATTCGTCAATACCATGCGCTTTCGCGGGGTTGATGGTGTATTTGGCCATGTATCTTTTTACGCGGAAGTTGTCGTGCCCCTGGCGGTTATCTTCCGGTAAAGCCCCGCGCTGTATTTTCATTTTATGCGCCGTTTGCCAGGTGCGGGTGATTACTTCGCCTACGCGGCCCATGGCCTGGGAGTCGGAGCTCATCATGCTGATGACGCCGAGATCATGTAATACGTCTTCCGCTGCAATGGTGGAAGGACGGATACGGGAGTCGGCAAAGGCCACGTCTTCCTTGATTTCAGGGCTGAGGTGATGACAAACCATCAGCATGTCAACGTGCTCCGCAACGGTATTATAGGTATAGGGTTTGGTAGGATTGGTAGAGGAAGGCAGGATGTTAGGGAACATCGCGATCTGGATGATATCCGGAGCGTGTCCGCCACCAGCACCTTCTGTGTGGAAGGTATGAATCACTCTTCCATTGATAGCTTTGATGGTATCTTCGAGGTAGCCTGCTTCGTTTAAGGTGTCTGTGTGAATGGCTACCTGTGTATCATATTTATCGGCTACGCGCAGTGCCATATCGATGGTAGAAGGAGTGGCCCCCCAGTCTTCATGCACTTTCATGCCCAGCGCGCCGGCTCTGATCATTTCGGCCTGTGCTTCTTCGTTGGATACGTTACCCTTGCCAAAGAAACCGACGTTGATAGGCAGCTCTTCGGAGGCCTGCAGCATCTTTTCCATGAAAAATTTACCAGAGGTAACAGTGGTGGCCAGGGTACCGTCGTTAGGGCCGGCGCCGCCGCCAATGAGGGTGGTAAGACCACTGTACAGCGCAGTGTCAATGATTTCCGGACAGATGAAGTGGATATGTGTATCGATACCACCAGGGGTAACGATATAGCCCCAGCCCCCATGCACTTCCGTGCCAGGGCCGATGATCATACCCGGCGTAACACCGTCCTGGGTATCAGGGTTACCAGCTTTACCGATGGCTTTGATCTTACCATCTTTTACCCCGATGTCCGCTTTTACGATACCCCAGTGATCGATGATGATAGCGCCGAGGATACAGAGGTCCAGTGCATCTTTGTCCATCGTGGAGGTAGATTGCCCCATGCCATCACGCACGGTTTTACCACCGCCGAATTTGTTTTCTTCTCCATATACCTGGAAATCTTTTTCTATCTCAATAAACAGCTCGGTATCGGCCAGTCGCATTTTATCGCCGGTGGTAGGGCCGAAGAGTGACGCGTATTTTTCGCGTTTGATGTATAGGTTGCCGTTTTCGAATCTTACTTCATTGCTGTTTTGTGCGAAGGCTTTGTTGAGGCCCATCACCGTGAGGCCGGCCGTGGTCACCCCTACGATCTTGATCCATTCCCGCCTGTTCCAGCCTTTCTTCTCTTTATTATCGGACATATTTTTTGATTTAATGAATAGTGAAATGTTTCAACGATGCCCCTTATTTGGCGCCTTTGAAATTGTTCTTCTTCGCTTTGGCTATCGCTTCCGTTTTAACGGTGTTGCTGGCAGCATTGCCATCGGTGAGGTTGTTGAACCCATGGATGTTTTTCTTGCCGCCAAATTCAACGAGTATCACCATCTTTTTTTCACCTGGCTCAAAGCGCACGGCTGTACTGGCGGGGATGTTGAGCCGCATACCGAAAGACTTGTTTCTGTCGAAATCCAGTGCTTTGTTTACTTCAAAAAAGTGAAAATGTGAGCCGACCTGGATAGGGCGGTCACCCGTATTTTTTACTTCTATTCTAACTGTATTCTTTTTAGGATTACAGATGATATCTTCTTTTCTCAGGATAAGTTCTCCGGGTACCATAATAGTTTCGTTTAACAGGTTTAGCAAATCGTTATCGGATCGGGTCATGAACGGTGACCAGCTTGTTCCCATCCGGAAACAGCGCTTCTATCTGGATGTCGTGTATCATTTCCGGAACGCCTTCCATGACCTGACTTCTGGATAAAAGTTTAGTGCCCCATTCCATCAGCTCCGCCACCGATTTTTTGCCATCCCTGGCCTGTTCCATGATTTCACTGGATATGTAGGCAATACATTCCGGGTAGTTTAATTTCACCCCGCGCTTTAGCCGTTTGGCAGCAAGCTCTCCTGCCTGGTGTAATAACAGCTTCTCAATTTCCCGGGTGGTTAGATGCATAGTAATTGTATTTTGTTATGATTGAATATTCTTTGGTGTCAATGCCTATGTAGCTGGACACAGGTAGGACAGGGACAGCCCGGCAAGGCTGAACTGGCAACGTTTTTACCCGTTACCCGTTATGGATATGAATAGGAATGCAGCAGGCAACAGTCTTGTACAGACTGCACGATACAACGCTTCCTGTGCGTTATTGGTAATGAAATAAATGAAAAAATAAAAATAGCTGGACGCAATAACGTCTTCTACACGTTATTCGCAAATGCAATGAAAATAAAATCAGGCTAAGAAAAGAAGGCGTTCCGGAGGCGGGGTAATGAGTTCAAGGGAATGATGTTCCAGATAAAAGGTATCTTCTCCCATAATATGCTGAACAGCTGTAAGAATGATAGTCACAGGATCTTTCCTGTCAACCAGGTATTCGGAAAATGGGGTGTCTTCTTCCACCCGTTCTTCGTTGAGGCCATTGCGCTCTTCGTTCAGGTCGGAATAAGCATCACTATCCGAATGATCGGCATTAATAGTATATGATTTTTTTTGTTCTGCCTGTTTGATTAAAATATCGGGCATACTAACAGTCACCCATGTGAATAACAGCATGGAGAGGATGGCAGAAAGTCGGCGTATAAACTGATATGTCTGTTTTGGTAACCGCATAGAAGTATGACTGCGTATGAATCGCAGCGAAAGTAGTAAAAAGTTATTAAACAACAAGAGCTTGCTAAATTATTTCTGATTTGTTTGTAATTCTTTAACAATTAATGAGGAATATTTTTCTGCTATGTGCTTTTTGTTTTCATAAAATAAACGACCTTCGTGTCACGAAAATAAAATTCTTGCTACTTCTACTAGCGCACATGGCTACACTCCGTTGACTCGCGGACTTCTACAATTGCCAATTTTACTGATTCACTTTACTATTTTATTATGCTACGGAAAACTATGCCCATAGCGGTGTTTAGCATTTTTTGCTTAACCGCTGCTGCGCAGGAAAAGGAAACTACAGATACATTAAAAGTACTGAGCCTGAATGAACTGACTGTTACCAGTAAATATTACAAAAAATATAACCTAAGTAAAATATCTTCCGATTTACGCCTGCAATCACCCTTAATAGAAACGCCGCAGAATATACAAATCATTAGTGCGGAAGTATTAAAAGATCAGGTAGTATATAATTTAATTGAAAGCGTAACCCGTAATGTGAGCGGTACTATGCGCGAAGAACTGCATAATGCCGTATCGCCTGATATCTACTCCCGTGGCGGATATATTAATGCACAACGTAATGGTGTAGACCTTCGGCCTTTAATCAAAGGGCCGCTCGGTGATGATGCCGCCATGATTGAAACCATTGAATTTGTAAAAGGTCCTGCAGGGTTTATGACGGCCCTCAGCGATCCTGCCGGCTCTTATAACATCGTTACTAAAAAACCGACGGGCATCAAAAAAAATACTTTCAAAATGATGTACGGCAGTTTCGATCTTTTCCGCGCGGAAGCTGATTTGGGAGGCCTGCTGGATGAGAAAGGGAAGTGGCAGTACCGGTTTAATATGATGGGCATGAGTACCAACGGATTTATGAAATTTGATAATGGTACCCGGCTGTTGATTGCTCCTGCTGTGAAATATGTAGCGAGTAAAAAAACTTCCTTTACCCTCGAATACATTTACCAGGGTATGAATTATATGTTGCTGAGTGAAGCCCAGATCTCCCCATATGGATATGGTACATTGCCACGGGATTTCTCCATATCAGATCCCAATACCAAACCTTACAGGGCAAAGGATCATAATATATTCTTTACCACTGAACATAAATTTAATGATAACTGGAACCTCACAGCCCGTATCAGTAATATCAATAATGAATATAATGGAAGTATCTTCTGGGTATACGGAAAAAATAATCACAACCCTGATATCCTAAACAGATATTATGTATATGATGGCGTGGGCTATAATACTTTTTCTGCGCAGGCTTATATACAGGGGAGATTCAATACCGGCCGTATTAAACATGCGGTGATGGGCGGCATTGATTTTAATGATAAACGCAACAACACCACTGATACTTGGGAAACGGCCAGCACCATTTATCCGCTGAGTATTTCCAATCCGCAATACAGCCAGGTAATCAATAACAACGGGATCGGTGGCTCTTTCGAATCTGAAAATGACATCTCCGGAGAAAAAAACCGGACTAAAGGACATTTATATTATATCTCCGCCTATGTGATGGATGAAGTATCGGTAACGGATAAACTGAAGCTGAACGCCGGGTTGCGTATGACGCAGTCCAACGCCGACTTTAACCAATACGGTACTAAAACAGCTGCCAGCGACCTCGTGGTAACTCCCCGTGTAGGCGTTAACTATATGTTGCTGCCGGCCATGAGCGTATATGCATTATATGATCACTCGTACCTGCCGCAGGCCGGTGTGGCCTATGATGGATCGCCCCTGAAACCGCTGACCGGCAAAAGTTACGAAGCCGGTATTAAAAAGGACTGGCACGATGGCACCTGGAATACCACCCTTTCTATGTACCAGATCTACCGTAAACGTACCATCCTGCGGGACCCGGTTTCCAATGCTATTTATCAGACAGGAGAAAACAGGTCAGAAGGGGTAGAGGTGGACGTCCGTGGACGGGTCACAAAGGGGCTGAACATCGTCATGAATTATGCCTTCACTGAATCGAAGATCACTAAAGATGAAAAGAACCCGGAGATGGTTGGCATGGCCACTCCTAACCGAATAAAACATATCCAGAACACCTGGCTGAATTATTCCTTACCTATCCGTAAACTGCCTGGTATAGCCATTTCTACCGGGTATCAGTATATGGCTGGCCGTGCGGAACGCTTCACTACCACTAATCCGGAAGCGCTGAAGGACTTCTTCCGCCTGGATGCAGGTATCTCTTATACAAAAAAGAAGTACAGCATTAACCTGATCGTCAACAATATCCTGGATGATCATTTATACAGCACCGCCTGGAAACGGAATGATATGTATTACTGGGTACAAACGGCGCCAAGGAATTTTCGTTGTGCCCTTACCGTTAATATTTAAAATGATTACATGAAGCAGTTATTGATTTTATTGGCGATGCTAGGGTATCTGTCGGCATGTACCAACAGTCACCATACACCGGCAGCAGCGGCCATCACGTTAACGGATGTACAGGGTAATAAAGTCAGCCTGGCTAAGCCTGCGGAAAAAATCGTGTGCCTTTTTGATCCCATGGTAGATGCGATGTACATGTTACAGATGCAGCATAAACTGGTGGGTATCCCGGCAGAAACCTATACGGATAAGGAACTGTTTACGCCTTATAGCCTCATCGACGAAAGAATAAAAAATAAGCGCCTGGCGACGCCGGGAACCAATGAAACGGCTAACCTGGAAAGTATCATTGCCCTTAAACCCGACCTGGTGATAGCACAGCACATGAATGCCGGTACCATAGAAGGATTGCAGGCCATGGGCATAGCGGTGTACCTGGCATCTTCCGAAAAGTACGAGCAGGTGCTACAGGAGCTGGAAGACCTGGGAAAACTTACTGGCGCTGTGGATAGGGCCAGTGAGCTGGTGGCATATACGCAGTCACAGTTTGATACTATGCAATCGGCCGCTGCGGCTATTACAGCAAAAAAGAAGACTTATTTCACCTGGGCTAATGGTCGCATATTTGCTACCACAGGGCGTAACAGCATGATGAATGATTGCCTGGAGATCGCAGGGGTCATAAACGTATGTACGGCACCGGTAGATCAGCCTAACATCAACGCAGAAACGCTGATCGGCTGGAATCCGGACATGATCGTGATGTGGAATGATCCGGCGGAATTGTTTTATGCAAAAAAAGAATTAGCCGGTATCACAGCGATTAAAAATAAAGCGATTCATCACCTGATGCCCATGTTTTTTTATAACCCCCATACGCTCAAATCATTGACAGCAGCAGTACGCATCAATGGATGGGCTACAGGTAGGTCCGACGCTGCTTCCCTGGAAGCAGTAAAAAAAATGATCATCACCTATTACGGAACAACAATCGGTAACCAATTAATCACTTTATTATGATGCAGGAAATATCAGCTTATTGGGATAAGCAAAGCGCTATTTGGAGCGCAGAAAAACAAACGGCCTGGACCCAGCCGGTTACAGCCGAATGGGGAGGGTATTTTAGGGAGATGCTACCGCAGCTGACCGGCAACAAGGTCCTGGAACTGGGCACTGCCTCTGGTTACTTCGCTAATATCCTGGCGATGGCGGGCTACGAAGTAACAGCAGCCGATATCTCTGCGAACATGATCGCAGAAGCTAGAACGGTGACGGCTGCACTTAATTTGCAGGTGGACTACCGCGTGATGGATGCGCAGGAACTTATTTTCCCGGAGCAGCAGTTCGACCTCGTATTTACCAGGCTGATGACCTGGACCATCCCGGATATCAACACTTTTTACAGTGAATGCTTCAAGGTATTAAAACCCGGCGGCCTGCTCCTGAATTTTGATGGTGATTTTGGCGCCTGCCAGTTCAGCCAGGAAGGACATGAGAATTATCCGGCCGATATTATGGAACAGGCAAACAGGATTAAGAGCCAGCTGGACATTTCAAAACATCAGCGGCCTGCCCGGGACCTGGAAGTATTGAGGGAAGTGGGGTTTGTGCAGGTAAGTGCTGATCGTTTGGAAGATCAGGCCTTGCGCCAGTCGCAGGGCACATCAGCACTGTTTGAATTGAAAGGATATAAGCCGTTACATTGAAACAAGGGATTATCTATTTAATATGTTACGCGCTGCCAGTGCCGGTTATCCTGCTTTCGCTTTTCATCGGTTCTACCGGTCAGGCGGATGCAGGTACGGCACTGGAACTGGCGTACAAGAGCGTGACTGCGGCAGGGCTGTCACCATCGGAGGCGGATAGCTGGGCGATGATAAAAAATATCATCTACAACGTGCGGCTGCCCCGAGTATTGATGACATTTTTAGTGGGTGCTGCCTTGTCGGTTTCCGGATCGGTGCTGCAGGGCATTTTCCGTAATCCGCTGGTGGACTCCTATGTGCTGGGTATATCATCCGGTGCGGCGTTCGGGGCTGCGCTGGCCATGACGTTTGTGTTGATTCCGGTGAGCCTGGGCGCTTTCGCCGGCGCCATACTGGCCGTGGCATTGGCCTACCTGATTGCGCGTTCAGGTTCCGGCATCGTTACGATTGTATTATCCGGTATGGTTATATCCGGTATGTTTGCAGCAGGACTGGCGATTGTGCAGTACCTCAGCAACCCCTACAAGTTGCAGGCGATTGTGCAATGGACGATGGGAAATTTGCATGCGGCCTCCTGGCAGGAGCTGCAGCGTGTATACCTTCCCGTGATACTGGGGTTGCTGATCGTATATATCTACCGCTGGCGACTCAATATACTCTCCCTGGGGGATGATGCTGCCAAAGCCACCGGGGTGAACCCTGCGCTGGATAAATGGATATTAATTGGCTGCGCTACCTTGCTCACTGCCATTACCGTGGCGGCGGTGGGGATCATCAGTTTTTACGGCCTATTCCTGCCGCATATAGTACGGATGATGCTGGGTGCGGACAACAGAAAAGCGATTCCTGCCAGTATATTCCTTGGCGGCACGTTTCTGCTGGTGATCGATAATTTCTCCCGTTCGCTCTTTGCGTTTGAAATTCCGGTAGGCATCTTCACCATGCTGCTGGGAGGACCGTTCTTTATTTACCTGATGCGTAAAAACAAATTAAACTGGAATTAATGGAATTGGCAATTGAAGTAAAGCAGCTGAATGTTTCTTACGGGAAGCAAGCCATTCTCCGGGATGTGAATGTAGGATTTGGGGAGCGCCGGTTTTCTGTGTTGCTCGGAACCAATGGCAGCGGTAAGTCTACCTTGTTTAAAGCCATGACCGGCTTACTATCCGGCTACAGGGGTACCGTGCTGGTAAAAGGTAAACATATTGGCGAGTTGAGCCATCAGCATAAAGCAAAACAGATTGGTTTTTTACCGCAGTTTTACCAGACGGTTTTTCCTTTTACGGTGGAAGATATATTGCTGACGGGCAGAGCGGCCTTTTCCGGCTTTTCCCCTCATCGGAAGGATAAAGTACTCGTAGGAGAGGTGCTGGCGGAATTGGGGCTGGAAAGGCTGCGAAATAAGCTCTTTCCGCAGTTGTCGGGCGGTGAGCAGCAGATGGTGATGATAGGCCGCTTACTCATGCAGGACCCGGAGATCATCATCCTGGATGAGCCTACCAATCACCTGGATGTATACTATCAGCAATTCCTGATGAATAAGTTAAAAGCCTTTGTGGGAGAGGGACGCACGGTGATTGCCATCATGCATAACCCTACGTTGGCATACCAGTTTGCGGATGATTTCTATTTTATGCTGGACAAGCAGGTAGTGCCGGCGTGCCAGGAGGCGGTGCCGGAACTGGATATGTTAAAGGCTGTTTTTAGTACGGATTTTTTGCATATACCGCATGAGGAGTGGAAGATTGTGTTGCCGGTGGGAGAAGGTGTGTTAAGATGATTTTCCTGGTTATCTTTACTGACCATGGCAAAGCAAATTTATACGCATAAAGGATTACCGCATTATACCCTGGCAAACTTTCGTCATCTCCACCGGGAGCCGGATGATAGTTCTTCCTTTGGTTACAATAACATCTCCCCAGAAAAAAAGATAAAAGGCTTTGAAATCTATTCCAGTGAAGGCCTGGTGCCGGCGGTGGGGCCGCTGAAATCAGACTTTTACCGGATGAGTATTACCCTTAGCGGGGGTGTGGATGTGCAGCTGGGGTTGGAGCAATTCCGGCATCAGCCGGGAACCATTAGTTTTACTTACCCTGGCCAGGTGTTTAGCAAATCTAATATTCAGCCGGAGACTTTTGGTTATTATGCCTTGTTTGAAGCTGACTTCCTGGGGAGCTTTTTACCACCGGACCAGTTTCAGGAGGAGTTCCCTTTTTTCAATGTGAATGGGCAGCTGTTTATACAGCTCACCACGGAGGAAATCACACAGGTAGCAGCGTTTGTTGCCAGGATCAATGAGGAGGTACAGGAGGTGAAGGCTGGGAGAGAAAATGCGGTGCGCATGTATTTCTATCTCTTGTTGCTGGAAATTAAGCGCAGTTATATCGCTCAGGGGTTGCATCTCACGCATACGGATACACGCACCGGATACCTTATTCCAAAATTTCATAAGCTGGTGAGTCAGTATTTCCTGCAAAAACGCAAGGTGGCCGATTATGCTGCTATGTTAGGCGTGACCCCTAACCACCTGAACCGGACCATAAAAGATGCCACGGGGCATACCGCCTCAGAGGCCATCAGCACCATGCTTATCCGTGAATCCAAGGCGTTGCTGCGCTATACGGACGATACCATCTCCCAGATCAGTTTTCAGCTTGATTTCAGTGACCCGGCGTCTTTCACCCGCTTTTTCAGGGAGCAGACGGGGCGGACACCACTGGATTTCCGGAAAAATGCATAATCAGGTTAATTCAATGCATAGATGCGTTAATAGTGTTCTGTTGTAATCATTCGAAATTTGCTGGTATAAAATTGAACATTATGCCAGGAAAATTTGAAAACAAGCGTGTAGTAATAGCAGGAGGTTCCACCGGTATCGGGTTTGCTACAGCAGCCCTGTTGGTAGCAGCAGGTGCATCGGTAACTGTTACCGGTCGCTCCACGGAGAAATTACAAGAGGCTAAGGCCGCCATTCCCTCGCTGAGCACGGTGGTGCTCGACAGTAATAACAGGCAGGAGCTGGATCAGTTTTTTGCCAGCCATGGAACCATCGATCACCTGGTACTGGCTCTCAGCGGAGGCAAAGGAGCGGGGCCATTTGCTACACTGTCGCTGGAGGAACTGCGAACCGGATTTGAAGGGAAATTCTGGCCGCAGTTAAATACGCTGCAGTCGGCCATCCCGTATGTAGATAAATCTGGCAGTATTACGCTTATTACCGCAGCTTCTGCTGCCATGCATGCACCTGGTGTGGCTGGGCTCGCAGCTATCAATGGTTCGCTAGAGTTAATGATTCCATCTATCGCAAAGGAGTTACAACCCTTACGCCTCAACGCCGTTTCGCCGGGAGTGGTGGACACCCCCTGGTGGGATGCCATGACGCCTGCCGACAAAGCAGCGGCGTTTACACATTTTGCTGCACAAACGCTTACCGGACGTATTGCGCAGCCAGAGGAGCTGGCGGATGCGATCCTGTTTTTGATAGGGAACCGGAATGTAACCGGAACGGTTATACGCTGCGACGGTGGCATCTCCCTCTAAAAATAAAGCGGGTGTATCAGATGTCTGATACACCCGCTTTCATTCGGGGCCCTGATGGTGTCAGGCAGTCATTTAAGTAATGCTCAGGGCGTTCGTTTAGTTTTGATACATCCCCTTTATTAAGCTCCCTGTCCAAAGGTAAGCAGGTTGTTGTCCGGGTCGAGGATGGAAAATTCTTTTTGTCCCCAGGGCTTCACGGCCAGCGGCCCGTTGGGGTGAATTGCTACGTTGTTATCGATGAAGGACTGATAAAGCGTTTCAATAGCGTTGGTGCGTATATACACCATCCCGTAATTTTCGGTAGGGCTTAACTCCTTAAATTCGAAAAAATGGATTTCTACCTGATCCCTGTGTAGCATTAAGTACCCTTCATAATCTTCCTGGCCCAGCGGCTTAAAACCTAAGCGGAAGTAAAATTCTCTGGTGATTGCTTTATCCCGCATGGGAAGTTTAGGGCTGATCTCGGTAAGCATGAGTTATATTTTATAGTTACAATTTACTGATATTTCCATTGTCATCTCCCTGAAATCAGGGATTGTTTTTCTACGGGATATTTATCATCTTCGTTAGCGAACAAAAGTTGTTTTGTGAAAGTTACTGAGGCCTTGCTGACTACAGCAGAAAAACGAAAAATGAGAACCGTGTTTCTATCAAGGATGATTGTTTTCGTGCTGATGATATTGCCTTTGCTTTGCGCAGTTGTGTTTATTGTATACCGGGCGATCATGATGTGGGAGAATTAAATCATTTTTTGAAGTTTATCCATGCAATTCTTGCAAAACCCGGGATGTTTGGTGTTGGTCATGTTAATGATTTATCATTTATATTTCTAGGTTATACTTGCTCTCAATCCTCGCATGGAAAGATGGTTCAGGACTTGGTATCCAATTTTAGAGTTTTTGTGAATAAGCATTATGAACTCCATGAGGATTATGATTTGTACAAAGTAATTTATCTTCATTCAGGCAGTGCTATGCATTCTGTGGAGTTATTTAAGTAATTGTTGCTTGAATATTTATCACAAGTTGAGGTGCAACAAAATACCAATCTCTATGAAGGTTAAATACATCCTCTTGTTATTCGGTTTGCTTAGTCTTTTATATCTATGCTTTTATAACTCAAAATCCCTCCGGATTAAAAGGAAAAAGGTATTATGGAATGAACGAATAAAGGCCTACCATGAAAAGGACAGTATTAATAACTAAAATACTGCCCTTTTGTGATTGTAAAAATACAATGAACATATTTTAATGCTAATGGAGCTGTCCATTCACCCTTTCAATCGCTGCACTAAGGTCCCGGTCAATCACCCCCAGTTGCTGTAAAAAGCCCAGTCTGTCGGTCTGGATTTCACTATGGACTATCTTACCATCCTGAAATGTATAAATGGCAAAACCTTCGACTACCACCGACTTATTAGTAGGTTGGATCTGCTGGAATTTCCCTTTATGCGTACCCGCCATTTTTTGTTTTATCATTACGGTATTTCCTTCGGCTATGATGGCCGTTATCGTCCATTGTCCATCCGGAAAAGCAGCAAGCAATTCGGTTAGGTTTTGCTTGAATACCTGCGCTCCTTTTGCTCCCTGTTGATTGGTGTAGTCCACCGAAACAATACTGTCTACTAATGATAACTTCCTGTGACTCAGTATGTTTTCATACAAATTATGGATTATTCCTTTGTAGTTATTTGTTTGCGCGGCTGCTAATTGCGTACTAAAGGCCAGTACGAAAAATAAATGTGCTAATGTTTTCATGAGAAATATTTTGTTAACCCAAAGGTGTCAACTAATTACGCAGGGAAATTGTAAAAAATCATTGATTTGAGTGATCCCTTACCCAAATAAATGCGTAAAATCATCAGACACATAGGTTACCTTTAAATTGCTAACGTATAGGTACAAACGATTTAATCACTACTAATGAGAATAATGCTGTTGCTGGCAGCTGCAATATTTATTACTGCGTGCGGTAATAATCCGGGTGCTTCCCGCCAGCCCCCTAAAACACTGGCGGATACTTTATTTTCTTTTATGATTAAGGATCTGGCTAAGTATACAATGTTGGAAGATGTTAACTTCCCGGATAGTAATGAATTGTATTTCACCTATGAGCAAGGTTTTGATACAGCCCGATTGATTCATATCAGGAAAAGGGATTCCGTAATTCGTGTGCGTGTTTATCAGGTGCATCCACCTCGCCATGATGATGGTAAAATAGAAGCAGGGTTGTTGCCGCAATTTTTTGAAGGCATTAGTTTTAATCTATCCCCAAAGAAATGGGAGGGTATTAGGATCGGAGCAGAGTGCATTTTGTTGGCCCCATCCGGCCACCGTGATAAGTATCAACCTTTTGACGCGTCCACTTATATATTGGCCTTCAACAGCAACATAAAAGGGAATTATAATGAAGAAGAAACTGTAGAATTCGAGGCCTTTTTAGATTACCTGAAGCAGGAAGTATTATACGAGATACAGACAAAAAGGCCTCCGCCTGGGCCGTACCCCGTTGCTCAGTAAATAGGTAACTTTTGATCAACGCAGTCCACAATTCCTGATAGCTATCAGCAAAAACATTCGTTTTCTGGCAGGTATAAAAATAATTGTCAAATTTACAATTTAATTTTACTTTTATTCTCGCTAACACGTTAAACACCGGAATACTATTTAGTGTCCAGCCGACAGCCTTCGCCGCTCTTCTACTACAAACCACTGGCAAGTACTGATCGCTGCCCAAAAGAAACGTTATGAAAAAAATCTTCATGGCTGCCAGCCTCTTCATTTACAGCTGTGCAGCATCCGCGCAAATTGCGCAGCACGCGCCTGCAGGGTTCGATGTGCCTCAGCAGTCATCTGCTAAAGGAACCATCGATACCATTTACTACCCTTCCGCCACCGTGGGCGTTACCAGGAAAGCACTGGTGTACCTGCCTCCTGGGTTTTCTTCGCAAAAGCATTATCCCGTTCTTTACCTCCTGCATGGCATCGGTGGTGATGAACTGGAATGGCTACGAGGCGGACAGCCACAGGTGATCCTGGATAATCTCTATGCCGCCGGTAAACTAGCCGAAATGATCGTGGTGATGCCAAATGGCAGGGCCATGAAGGATGATCGCGCTACAGGAGATATCATGGCAAAAGATAAGGTAGAAGCATTTGCCGCATTTGAAAAAGACCTGCTGCAGGATCTAATTCCATTTGTACAGCAGAAGTACCCGGCATTCACCGATCGCGAACACCGAGCTATTGCAGGGCTATCCATGGGAGGGGGGCAATCCCTCAACTTCGGACTCGGCAACCTGGATAAGTTTGCCTGGGTAGGCGCTTTCTCAGCAGCCCCCAATACCAAAAGTCCGGAAGTGCTGGTGCCTGATCCCGCACTGGCAAAAGAGCAGCTTAAACTGCTGTGGATCTCCTGTGGCGACAGCGACCGCCTCGTCTCCTTTACCACCAGAACTCATCAGTACCTCGCTGAAAAACAAGTGCCGCATATTTATTACATAGAACCAGGCGTCCACGATTTCAAAGTCTGGAAAAACGGATTGTATATGTATGCGCAATTCCTTTTTAAACCAGTCGATCCTAACAGCTACCAAAAATATTCGACATTATAAGGTCACTGCGGAAAATAGCCGGATAACAGCGCAACAGGTACCGTAAAAAAAATTAGTATTTTCCCGGGAATTTGTTTTCTTTACAAAAGAACGAGCTGATATCTCTATATAAGAAATTTAACCATTTAGTGGCCTCCTGCTGTTAAATGGTTTATTTATACTGCATGTTATAATTGTCAGAATGACATTAATTATCCCGGTATAACCGGTCCACGATTATCAACCACGTTACATGAAAAAACTATTCTTTTTCATACAGTTAGCTATTGCCATACCTGGCACCACCTACGGGCAACAGGGTAATCCTGTCATATACGCAGATGTGCCGGATATCTCCATTATCCGCAGCGGCAACACCTACTACATGAGCAGCACCACCATGCACCTGTTTCCAGGTGTACCGGTCATGAAATCAACCGACCTGGTAAACTGGAAAACGATCAGCTACGCTGCCAATGCCCCGGAAGCGTCGGATGCACTCAATCTCGCCAATGGCCAAAGTGCCTATGGGAGAGGCTCCTGGGCAAGCAGCCTCCGCTACCACAAAGGCACCTACTACCTCAGTACCTTCTCCGGCACCACCGGAAAAACCTATATCTACCAAACAAAAAACATCGAAAAAGGCCCCTGGAAAGGCACGTCATTCAAACCTGCCCTACACGACCACACACTGTTTTTTGAAGATAACGGTCGCGCCTATATGCTATACGGCGCCGGCGAAATCAAACTGGTCGAACTCAACAACGACCTCTCCGGCATCAGGCCTGGTACATCACCCAAAGTAATCATCCCGGACGCCAGCATCCCGGCCGGCCCCAATATGGGCCTTCGCGCCGAAGGTTCCCAGCTCTTTAAACACAATGGAAAGTATTACCTGTTCAACATCTGCTGGCCAAAAGGCGGTATGCGTACAGTAGTCATCCATCGTGCGGATAAGCTGGAGGGCCCCTATGAAGGCCGCGTAGGCCTGCAGGACAAAGGCGTGGCCCAGGGTGGACTAATCAGCTCCCCTAAAGGGGAATGGTACGCGTACCTGTTCCGCGACAATGGCGCGGTTGGTCGCGTACCTTATATGGTGCCCGTTACCTGGAAAGACGACTGGCCAGTACTCGGTACCAATGGTAAAATACCGGATACCCTGCAGCTCCCCCGCAGCACTGGCTACAACCCTGGTATTGTTTGTAGTGATGAATTCACCCGTAAACCAGGAGAACCCTCATTTCCACTGGCCTGGCAATGGAACCATCAGCCGGATAACCAGCACTGGTCCTTATCCCAGCGGCCGGGTTACCTCCGCATCATCACCGGCAGAACCGACGAGGTAATTACGCAGGCCCGCAATACCCTTACACAGCGGACTTTCGGGCCGTTATCCACCGGCACTACCGCCATGGATGTTAGCGGTATGAAAGAGGGTGATTGCGCCGGCTTAATACTGTTACAGAAAAACTATGGCTGGATAGGCGTGAAAGATTCGGCAGGTACTAAGTACGTAGTAATGGTAAATACCAAAGACGGGAAACAAGTGGAAGAAGCCTGCATACCACTCACACAAAAAGTGGTATACCTGAAAGCGGTTGCGGATTTCAGGAACAACGCAGATAAAGCATATTACTACTATAGCACCAACGGTACCGACTGGAAACCCATCGGTGGCGTATTACAGATGTCGTACACCATCCCTCACTTTATGGGCTATCGTTTTGGCTTATTCAATTTTGCTACCAGGGAGACAGGAGGGCAGGTGGATTTTGATTTTTTTCATATAGATGATAAGGACGTTGATCCAAAAATCTCCCGCGTAAATAAAGGACTGAAAGATTACTACCACGATTACTTCCCAATCGGTGCAGCCGTTACGCCATGGTCTCTCAAAGGGCCGGAGGCAGCATTGATCACGCAGCAATTCAGTAGTGTCACCCCGGAAAACGCTATGAAAATGGCCGTCATCCATCCCCGCGAGGCGCTGTACAACTTCAGCGGCGCCGATTCCATCGTGGCCTTTGCTGTACGCAATGGTATGAAAGTCCGCGGACATGCCCTGTGCTGGCATAACCAGGCCCCAGGCTGGATGTTTACCAACGAAAAAGGTGATACGGTAACGAAGGAAGTGTTACTGGAAAGGCTGAAAGCACATATCAATACCGTGGTTACCCGCTATAAAGGAAAAGTATACGCCTGGGACGTTGTCAATGAAGTGATCAGCGATCAGCAAAATGAATTTTACCGCAACTCCGCCTGGCTCCGAATCTGCGGCCCGGAGTTCATTGAAAAGGCATTCCGCTGGGCACATGAAGCGGATCCGGATGCCATCCTTTTCTATAACGACTATAACGAAATCAGCCCGGTTAAACGTGCAAAAATCATCCGCATGATCCGAGAGCTGAAGGAGCAGGGCGTTCCCGTACAGGCGGTAGGGTTACAGGCCCACTGGGCAGTAAATGAACCCTCCGCAGCACAACTGGAAGCCACATTAAAGGACTTCTCCATCCTACAGCTGCCGCTACAGATTACGGAGCTGGATATATCTGTGTATGCCAAGGAACATTCCAGCAGGGCTGCTAAGCCGGCGGACTCCCTCATGGCATTCACCCCAGAAAGGGAACAGGCACAAATGGAACAGTATAAACGCTGCTTCGACCTGTTCCGCCAATATAAAAACGTGATCACAGGTGTTACATTCTGGAATGTATCCGACAAAGGCAGCTGGCTGGATAACTTTCCGGTGAGAGGCAGAAAAGACTATCCGCTGCTGTTTGATCAGCAGCTGCAGCCCAAAAAAGCATTCTGGCAGGTAGCCCTTTTTTAGTACGCTTAAAACCCGGTAAATGCAGCAAGAAAATCATATTAAAGATCTGCAGTTGCGCATCGCCCTATATGAGGATATAAAAGCCTACAATGCGCTGTACCTGCTGTTATTCGATGGCCTGCACCGGTTTGCCTATACAATTGTGAAGTCCAGTGAGGTGGCAGAAGAAATTGTGTCGGATGCTTTTGTGAAACTCTGGCAGATCCGTAACACCATTAATAAAATAGAAAACCTCCGGGTGTACCTCTACGTGATTACCAAAAATTTTGCGCTCAACCACCATGCGCAAAAGAATAAAATGCAGCTGGTACAGCTGGATCACCTGGAAGTAGAAGCCGTCATGGAGTTCAATAGCCCGGAAAACCTTTACATCTCCAACGAAATAATCCGTAAAATACAAACAGCGATCCGGCAACTGCCCCCACAGTGCCGGATCATTTTCCAGCTGGTGAAGGAAGACGGGATGCGGTACAAAGAGGTGGCAGCCATCCTCGGCCTGTCCGTACTCACAGTGCGCAACCAGCTGGCTATCGCCGTCAGAAAAGTAACGGAAGCACTGCCGCCGCAGTATAAAACCCTGTTTCAGTTCCACGACCGTTTTTCCCCCTCATAACCCTCCGGGAATTTTTTTTATTTCCCTTTGGTACATTTTCACTATTCCACTTGTCCCTATTATAACAGTTAGCTGTATATGCCGTTAGATCAAAGAATTTGGTTATTAGTAAGTCTGAAGTTAAGCGGGGAAGCTACCCCGGAGGAACTGGCGCAATTAGATCAGCTGATGGCGCAGGATTCCTCGCTGAAAGACGAACTGCAAATGCTGACAGCTATCTGGAATGCCAGGCATGCCGGCCTGGGCGTCAATAAAGACGAGGCATGGCTGCGGCACCTGAACCGGCTGCATCGCCCGGAACCTGTTAGTCAACCAGTGCCTCAGGCAACTGCAAAGCGGGTAAAACCCTGGCAATGGATGACCGCTGCCGCGGTAGTTTTTATCTGTTTCGCCGGTATAAAATATCTGTCTAACAGTAATGGATACACGCTAGGCAAACAGGCCAGTCACACTTATAAAACCCGGTCCGGCCAACGTATGAAGCTACAGTTGCCGGATGGAACCGCCGTGTGGCTCAACGTGGGCAGCAGGTTGACCTACACCGGTAACTTTAAAAGCGATACAAGGGAAGTGCTGCTCTCCGGTGAAGCTTTTTTTGATGTGGCGGCCGACAAAAACCGGCCATTCGTGATCCATACCAGCACCATTGACCTGCGGGTATTGGGTACGGCCTTCAACGTAAGGTCATATGAAGAAGAGAAGGAAACAGAAGCAGCGCTGGTACGGGGAGCCGTAGAAGTAACACTCCGCAATGATCCGGGAAAAAAGATCATACTAAAACCAAAAGAAAAAATTGTAGTGAACAGCGGTAAAATCGATAGCGCCGCCTATACCCTGACAGGACCAAAATCATCAGAAGAAAGTCCCCTGATAGTACTTAGTAAAATCCGCTACTGGGGCCGGGATAGCAGTAATAACCTGGAGTCAGCCTGGGTGAAAAACCAGCTCATGTTCGACAAGGAAAATTTAGAGAGTATCGCCGGAAAAATTGAGCGCTGGTATAATGTACAGGTTATCATTGCCGACAGCCGCCTCAACGATGCTAATTATACCGGACTATTCGAAAATGAAAAGCTGGAAGAAGTACTGGAAGCATTAAGGCTCACCGGCGGATTCCACTATACTATTGAAGGAAATACCGTAACAATCAACCGATAATAAATTGCTGATACAAAAGAGATAATCAACAGAAGGTAAAAGTAATTCCACTTGGCCTTCAGGCGGAGCTTTGTCCCGCCGGGCTACTATTTTTCACGTTTTGATAAGTTATGAACAACATGGCCAAAAAACTGCTGCTTGCCTGGGCGCTCCCGGCAAAATGCACACTGCTGATCACCGGCATGCTCTTCCTGCTATCCTTTACCAATGCCCCTTCACAGGATGCCATCAGTCTCACTTTAAATAAAGTAGACCTCATCCGGGTATTCAAAGCAATCGAATCCCAGGGACGTTACCGTTTTGTCTACAAGGAAGAAATTCTTCCACGAGAAAAGCGTGTAAGCATCCACGTTAGAAACGCATCGGTGGAGGAAGTCCTCGGCATTGCCCTGGAAAACACCGCGCTGACCTACCGTAAAATCAACGCTAACCTGGTCACCATCGTGCCGCTCGGCGCTGAAAAAATCACCGCCGCCCTGGTAAACGAAACGGTAAAAGGGAAAGTAGTCAACGAAAAAAACGAACCACTCGCCGGCGCCTCGGTAGTAGAAAAAGGTACGGCTAACTCAGCCATCACCCGCCTCGATGGGTCCTTTACCATCCAGGTGTCCAATGCCAAAGCAGTATTGCTGGTGACCTACATGGGCTACGCCCCCGGAGAGCTGGCACTGAAAACCGGGCAGTCGCCGGTAGCCATACAACTACTGCCGGTATCTGTATCCATGAGCGACTTTGTAGTAGTAGGTTACGGCCGCCAGAAAAAGGAAAGCGTGGTAGCAGCGGTGTCGCAGGTAAGCGGCACCGTACTGGAACGCGCCGGCGGCGTATCCAGCGTAGGCGCCGCCCTCACCGGCAACCTGCCCGGACTCATCACCTCCTCCAGCACCGGCCTGCCGGGAGAAGAAGACCCCCGCATCATCATCAGGGGCCGCAGCACCTGGAACAACTCAGATCCCCTCGTGCTCGTAGATGGTGTGGAACGGCCCATGACCAGCGTCGACATCAGCTCGGTGGAATCCATCTCCGTGCTCAAAGATGCCTCCGCCACCGCCGTATTCGGGGTGCGTGGGGCCAACGGCGTTATACTCATCACCACCAAAAGAGGACAGGCCGGCAAAGCCTCCATCCGGGGAACCGTCAACACCATCATGAAAGTGCCGTCCAAACTCCCCGGCAAATACGACTCCTACGACGCCCTCAGCATCCGCAACCAGGCCATCGAATATGAACTGGCACTAAAGCCGGAATCATGGAACGACTACCTCCCGGAAGCTATCCTTCAGAAATACCGTAACCCCGCCAGCCTGGAAGAAGCAGAACGCTACCCAAACGTGGACTGGGCCAAAGTGCTGTTTAAGGACTATGCCATGTCCAATAACGCCAGCGTAAACATCAGCGGCGGCACCAGAGCAGTAAAGTATTTTACCAGCGCCGACTTCCTCAGCGAAGGCGACTTGTTCAAGATATATGATAACAGCAGGGGATATAAGCCCGGATTTGGCTTTAAGCGCCTCAACGTTCGCAGCAATCTAGATTTCCAGCTAACCCCCTCTACCTTATTTAAAACGAACTTATTCGGCTCCTATGGGTCCAGAAAAAGCCCCTGGGGTTTTAGCGGCAACCAGTACGGCGCCTGGATCGATGCCTATACCACCGCTCCGGATGTGTTTATGCCCGTGTACGCCGATGGCTCCTGGGGCTTCTATTCACCCAGCGAAGGAAGAGCAGAGAACTCCGCCCGCTCACTGGCCATTGGTGGTATACAGTATCAGACGACCACTCGTATCACCACCGACTTCTCCATCGACCAAAACCTGGATATGCTCGTAAGAGGCCTCCGGTTCAATGCCACCATATCACTGGATAATACCTTCGTTGAAAGCGACAGAGGTATCAGTGACCTCTACAACGATACTCAACGTAAATGGATAGACCCTGAAACAGGACTGGTCATCTACAAACAAAAACTGGATGGAGTTACCAACTTCGACTTCCAGGAAGGCGCCAAATGGAGAACAGCCTCCGGTACCGTTACCGGCAACCAAAGAAGATTGTTCTACCAGGGCCAGCTCAACTACGCCACCACCATCGGCCAGAAACACAATGTATCTGCCATGGGACTGTTTAACAGGAACCAGAGTGCATCCGGCAGCGAAATACCCAACTACCGCGAGGACTGGGTATTCCGTACCACCTACAATTACGCAGGTAAATACATGATGGAATATAACGGGGCCTATAACGGATCCGAAAAATTCAGCGCCGAAAATCGCTTCGCCTTCTTCTCCTCCGGAGGCCTGGGCTGGATCGTAAGCAAAGAGAAATTTATGCAGTCCCTGAAATTCCTCGACCTGTTTAAACTACGCGCCTCCTACGGACAAATAGGGGATGATAATATCAACGGCAGATGGTTGTATATGTCGCAATGGGGCTATGGCGGCCAAACACGCCTGGGCACCTCCGGCGTAGACGCAGAATACAGCCCTTACACCTGGTACCGCGAATCAGTAGTAGGCAACCCGGACCTGCACTGGGAAAAAGTAGAAAAAACAAATCTCGGTGCCGACTTCGGCCTTCTCAACGGCCTCGTCACCGGTAAGGTGGATTTCTTCCGCGACCTCCGCAGTGAAATATTATTGGCCGGCGGTAGCCGCTCCATCCCGTCTTACTACGGTACCACCGCTCCCGTGGCTAACCTCGGCAGAGTACAATCACAAGGCTATGAAATAGAACTACACTTCAATCATACGTTCCGGAATAAACTGCGCCTCTGGGCCGACCTGAACATGACCCACTCCCAAAACAAAATCCTGGAAGCGGATAACCCCGAACTCTTACCGGATTACCAGAAAACAGAAGGGAAAGAAATCGGGCAAACCTATTCGTATGTGAGTCAGGGTACCTATAACACCTGGGATGAGCTGTACGGCAGCACCATCAATAACACCAACGATAACCAGAAACTGCCCGGTAACTACTACCTCGTGGACTATAACGGCGATGGTATTATCGATGCCCAGGACAACATTCCATACGGTTATTCCTCCTGGCCACAGAATACTTATAATGCCACGCTGGGGGCCGACTGGAAAGGCTTCAGCGTGTTTGTACAATTCTATGGCACCAACAATGCTACGCGCCAGGTAGTGTTTAATAGTCTCAGCTCACAAAGCCATTTAGTATATGATGAAGGCGCCTACTGGACAAAGGATAACACAACCGGCGTGATTCCCATGCTGCGTTGGTTATCCACTCCGGCGGGCTATTACAGAGGTACGCAGTATATGTACGACGGGTCTTATGTGCGTCTGAAAAATGCCGAAATCGCCTATACGTTTAATACCGGCTTTATTAAAACACTGGGACTGTCCGCCCTGCGGGTTTACCTGAACGGTAACAACCTGCTTACCTGGACAAAAATGCCGGACGACCGTGAATCCAACTTTGCCGGTACCGGCTGGGCATCTCAGGGCGCCTATCCTACTGTGAAGCGTTATAACCTGGGTGCTAACATAACTTTCTAAGCTATTCCACTATGATGACTAAGTATATCAAAACGCTGTTGCTCACCCTCGCGATTATACTCACCACCGGTCTGGTATCTTGTAAAAAATACCTCGACAGGGCAGATGAGTCCATCGTTTCCGGTGATGATGCCTTTAAAAATTTTACTAATTTCCAGGGCTTTACAGAAGAGTTGTATAACTGCATCCCTGACTTCTCCAATGCTTACTGGACCAATTCCTGGAATTGGGGGGAAGATGAAATCCAGTCTACTGCCCGTGATTTTCATTTTGTGGTAAAAATAGACAATGGTGATTTCTGGGGCTGGCAGGCACAGTACGATGGGTGGCAGGCCGGCTGGATGGACAGGAACACCACCAATACCAACGACGACCGTTTTTCAAAATCCCTGTGGAGGCTCGGCTGGTACGGTATCCGCAAAGCCAATCTGGGCCTGGAAAATATCGGTAAACTAAAGGATGCAACCGATGAAGAAAAAAACCTGATCAAAGGGCAGCTCTTGTTTTTCCGTGGCTGGTTCCACTTTATGTTTATGCAATATTTTGGTGGCCTGCCTTATATAGATAAAGTGTTACCCGGAGATCAGAAGCTCACCCTGCCGCGGCTCAGCTACCAGGAATGTGCGGACAAGGCAGCAGCGGATTTCAAAGAAGCCGCCGCCATCCTGCCGGTGCATTGGGATAATACCACCGCAGGTAAAAGAACGCTTGGGAAAAATACCCTGCGTATCAACAAAATAATGGCACTGGGCTATCTCGGCAAAAACTATTTATGGGCCGGTAGTCCCCTGATGAATTTCGCTTCTACCGGAAATAAAAATTATAACCCTGATTACTGTAAAAAGGCCGCGGATGCCTTTGCACAACTGCTTTCACTCTGCGAAAACGGAGAGGCACCTTACAGCCTGATTGAATTCTCCAAATACTACACGAACTTTTATACTACCGGCCAAAACTGGCTGCTGGCGGGCGGTACAGAAGCTATTTTCCAGGGGCCTTATTTCAATGGTAACAGCTCCAACTATGGTACCAGCAAGCAGTATCAACCATCATTATTATCCGGGGGAGATGTTAAATTTCTCCCTACAGCGAATTACGTGGATAACTACGGCATGGCCAATGGTTTACCCATAAAGGACATCACCCAGGCCGACGCTGAATCGGGCTATGATCCTGCCTATCCATGGAAAGGCCGCGATCCGCGGTTCTACAATGATATTGTGTTCGATGGCGTAAGATGTGTACAAGGTGCGATCACCCCGGAAACAGACCGGTACGCCAATCTTTATACTAACGGTAGCTACCGCAATATATCTACGGGTAGCCGTACGGGTTATCTCCTGTACAAATTTATTCCACGCACCGCCAACGAATACGACCAGGGCTATTCCTACGATAAAAGTCTCAATATCCATTTGCCATATATGCGCCTGGCCGATGTGTACCTCATGTATGCAGAAGCCGCCGCCGCAGGCTATGGCTCCGCTTCCGCCAGTGTAGCCAGCTACGGCAAAACTGCCGTTGATGCCGTAAACGTTATCCGCGACCGCGCAGGAGCAGGGCATGTGGCCACTAAATTCCTCGGTTCGCTGGAAAGCTTTATGGAAGAACTAAGACGCGAACGTGCCGTAGAACTCTCCTTCGAAGGCCACCGCTTCAATGACCTCCGCAGATGGATGCTGCTGATCGAAAGTCCGTATACACTGAAAAAATCCGTTGAATTTGACAGAACAGGGACTTTCAATACCACCGACCCTAAACTCAACAAGGTGAACAACTTGCGGGAAGTAGTAATACTCGAACGCAAGTACAGTACTAAACACTACTGGCTGCCATTGAAAAATTCGGATGCAAGCATGTACCTCGAGTTTCCACAGAATCCAGGCTGGTAATAGCTTCATCATTGTAAAAGGAAATTATCATGAAACAGATCATATTAACCACCATCATCGCTGCCGCGTGTACCGCCTCACAGGCACAGGATACCACCAGGAGTGACTATAGCCAGATTGTTGCCGGTTTACAGCTGGATAGCAGCAAACAGGGAGGAGAGGAGGAACTGGTTAGAGTAGCCGTTGACGTAGTGCACCACCGTAATCTGGCGATGAATATACCTGTAGTGAACATGGTGTCACTACTGAAGAAAAATTACATTACCTATTCGCTGGACGGGATGGAAGCCCTGGCGCCAGGCTTCAACGGCAACAGCCTCTGGGGCATGGGTAGCTACCTGCTGCTCATCGATGGCGTGCCAAGAGAAGCAGGCAACGTGATGCCCACCGAAATACAATCCATCGCCTTCCTCAAAGGCGTAGAGGCGGTAGCGTTATACGGCAGCAGAGCAGCCAAAGGCGTGGTGGCCATCACCACCAAAAGAGGAAAAGCGGGCAACATACATATTGATATGCGGGTAAATACAGGTGTAAACGTGCCGAAATCCTACCCGGAATATCTCGGCTCTGCCGAATACATGACGCTGTATAATGAAGCACGCGCCAACGACGGACTTTCCAAGCTCTATAGCGATGAAACCATTTATAACTACGCCTCCGGCAAAAATCCTTATCGCTATCCCAACCTGGATTACTACTCCAACGAATACCTGAAAAAAATGTACAACCGCCTCGATGCCACCGCCGAAATATCCGGTGGTAACGATAAGGCCAGGTACTACACCAACATCGGTTACTGGACGGCTGGCTCGCTGCTCAACTTTGGCGAAGCGCAGAAAAACGACCGGTCTGGCCGATTCAATATTCGCGGAAACATTGACATCTCCCTAAATGATTATATTTCCTGTAATGTAGATGCAACGGCTATTTTCTACACCGGTAAAGGGGTAAATGCCAATTACTGGAACAGCGCCGCCACCTTAAGGCCTTACCGCTTTTCACCACTGATTCCGCTCAGCATGCTGGAAGCAGAAGATGATGCCTCACAGCTGTTGGTGCAAAACAGCAATCATATCATTGATGGTAAATACCTGCTCGGCGGCACGCAGCTGGATCAAACCAATCCGTTTGCTGCTATCTACGCCGGTGGGTATAACAGTTATACCAGTCGCCAGTTTCAGTTCAATACCGGCGTAAATGCTGATTTAAAAAACGTGCTGCAGGGCCTTACTTTTAAAACCACCATGGCCGTAGATTATTCCACTACCTATAATCTCGCCTACAATAATTCCTATGCCACCTATGAACCGCAGTGGAATAGTTATTCAGGGGTGGATTTAATAAGCAGTCTTACCAAATACGGACAGGACGCCACTTCCGGTGTACAAAACGTCAGCAATACCTGGTACCGCCAAACCATTGCCGCCACTGCACAGCTGGATTATCTGACCTCCGTGGCCGCGAAGCATTTTATATCTGCTACCTTCCTGGTGAATGGTTTCCAGCAGTCGGAATCCGCCGTGTACCATAAAGTGAGTAACGCCAACCTGGGACTGCACCTGGGTTATAATTATAAGCGTAAATACTTCGTTGATTTCAATAGCGCCTACATCCATTCTGCTAAGCTGCCGCAAGGAAATCGCCAGGCATTGTCGCCCACACTTTCAGTGGCCTGGAATCTAAGCCAGGAGAACTTTCTTCGTTCTGCCGACTGGCTGGACCTGTTGAAAATAAGTGCTTCCGCAGGCCGCCTGCATACCGACCTTGACATCGCCAGTTACTATTTATACCAGGGCTATTACACGGTAGACGGCTCCTGGTACGGCTGGAAAGATGGTAGCGGTATTCCTGCTACAGAGTCGCGGCGGGGTGATAACCCTGACATGACTTTTCCCAGAAGAGATGAAGTAAATATCAACCTGGAAGCGTCGCTTTTTCATAAGCTGATTGAATTCAATTTCACCGCGTTCAAAAATAAAAACACCGGTAATATCGTACAGGCGGCCGTGTTATTCCCGTCATACTATAACACCGGATGGCCGGTATCTTCCTTTATTCCTTTTGTGAATTACAATGATGATACCCGTACTGGTTTTGATATAGGCGTTAACGTTAATAAACATATCGGGCAGGTGGACTGGACCCTCGGCGTATCGGGCACTTACTACAAAGCAGTGGCTTCCAAACGGGCAGAGGTCTACGAGGATGCGTATCAGTACCGGCAGAACAAGCCACTGGATGCTATCTGGGGATTGCAAAACCTCGGATTTTTCCAGGATCAGGATGATATTAGTAAATCGCCTGCCCAGTCGTTCGGTCAGGTAAAACCCGGTGATATCAAGTATAAAGACCAGAACGGAGATGGTATTATTGATGGGAGAGATGAAGTGTATCTCGGGAAAGCCGGCTGGTCAGGCGCTCCGCTTACATTGGGCGTACACCTGGAGGCAAAATGGAAAGACCTGTCTTTCTTTGCCCTCGGCGTAGGCCGCTATGGCGCTTATGCCATGAAAAATAATTCATATTTCTGGGTAGACGGAGAAGATAAGTATTCAGTAGTGACGCGCAACCGCTGGACGGAAGCTAACAAGGCCACCGCTACTTATCCGCGCCTCACCACGTTAAACAGCGATAATAATTTCCGTTCTTCCGACTTCTGGTTGTACAGCACCAATCGCTTCGACCTGGGCAGGGTACAGCTTACCTACGACCTGAATAAGCTGATCGGCAAAAAGAAGTTTGTACGGGAGCTGGGCGTATACGTGAGTGGCGCTAACCTGCTGACCATCGCGCAGGAGCGGGAAACACTGGAATTAAACATCGGTAGTGCCCCTCAAACCCGCTTTTATAATCTGGGCGTGAAAGCATTATTTTAAAAATCAGCAAACATGAATAAGGTACTAGTAATGATAACGGCTGCGGTGTTCCTGATGTATGGCTGTAAAGACCTGATCGAGCCGGCTATAGAAAACAACCGGCAGCTGGTGCCGGAATACCCGGCCAACGATTCCAGGTTTCCCTATGGTATCCTGCTGAATGCTTATAACCGCATCCCCACTAACTCCTGGTCGTTTAATGACGTAGCCACGGATGATGCCGTCACAAATGATCAAACCAATGGTTACCTGAAAATAGCACAGGGGCAATGGACCTCCACCAATAACCCGCTGAGCCAGTGGACCAACAGCTATGCCGCTATACAATATATCAACATCACCCTTACCGAAATTCCGAAAGTAAAATGGACGGCAGATAGTATTGTGAGTCGCCTGTTTGCCATGCGCGTGAAAGGGGAGGCAATCGGACTGAGAGGGTTATTTATGTATCACCTCCTGCAAACACATGGAGGCGTAGGCGCAAACGGACAGCTGCTGGGGGTGCCTATCCTTACGGACGTACAGGCGGATTTCAATAAGCCCCGTGCCACCTTTGAGGAATGTGTACAACAGATTTACAGCGATCTGGATTCCGCCATCGCCTTGCTGCCATTGGATTTCGAAAACCAGAGCATCGTGCCGGATAAGTATGGTAATGTGACCGTAGAGCAATATAACCGTGCCTTTGGCGGCGCTTTCCGGGGACTGTTTACCGGGCGCATTGCCAGGGCTATCAAGTCGAAAGTAGCGTTGCTGGCAGCTAGTCCGGCCTATGCAGCCGGTGGTGCCAGCAACTGGGCTACGGCGGCTAATCTCGCTGCCGACATACTGGATATGAGAGGTGGCATCGGAGGCCTGGCGGCCAATGGCTTAAACTGGTATTCCACTGCCAGCGAAATTGCCGGTCTCGCAGAAGGCGCCAATCCGCCGGAAATTTTATGGCGGAATAACTATGGAGATAACAGGGACCTGGAGCAAAATAATTTCCCGCCCACGATCTATGGCAACGGCCGCATCAATCCTACACAAAATCTAGTAGATGCGTTCCCGATGTTAAATGGTTACCCGATTGCAGATGCTGCCAGCGGCTACAATGCCAATGATCCTTATACCAACCGGGACCCGCGACTGAAGCTGTTTGTACTTGTGAATGGCAGCACTGCCGGCCCGGGTGCCACCGTGATCAACACCGCAGCGGATGGTACTACCAACGATGCACTTAATAAAGTTGGTACCTCTACCCGCACCGGGTATTACCTCCGTAAGCTGCTGCGCCAGGATGTAAACCTGAACCCGACTTCAGCCAACAATCAGCGACATTACAAGCCGCATATCCGCTATACTGAAATTTTCCTCAACTACGCCGAAGCGGCCAACGAAGCCTGGGGACCTACCGGTATGGGCGAAAATGCCTATTCCGCTTATGATGTGATCAAGGCAATCCGCAAACGTGCCGGTATTGGACTCACTAACGGGGATGCCTGGCTGGAAACGGCGAAAGGTAGCCAGGAAGCTATGAGGGCGCTGATCAGAAATGAGCGCCGCCTGGAGCTCTGCTTCGAAGGCTTCCGTTTCTGGGACCTCCGCCGCTGGAAGGCAGGACTGAAAGAAGGCGCCAAAGGTGTAAGCATTACAGGTGGTACGTATACCGTGATACCCGTGGAAGACCGCGTGTACCAGGATTATATGACCTATGGCCCTATCCCGTATACCGAAAAACTGAAGTACAACGCCTTGGTGCAAAATGAGGGCTGGCAGTAAAATATTACTTAAAATTTTTGAATTATGAAGATGCGTATTCTCGTTCTGATCATGTTATACTTCACCGTGGTATCCTGCAATAAGTCCAGGGACTTCCCGGACTATGAATACCAGACGGTGTACTTCGCCTATCAGTATCCTGTGCGAACGCTGACGATGGGAGAAGACGTTTTTGATACACAACTGGATAACCAGCATAAATGTAAAATCATGGCTACCACCGGTGGTGTGTACTATGCTAAAAAGGACGTGACAGTGGGCATTGCAGTGGATAATTCCCTGCTGGGAAACGGCCTGCTGTTTGGTGCCGGCAAAAGTGAAGTGCTGGCCATGCCTTCACACTACTACACCCTGGCGGATAACAAAATTATTATTCCGGCAGGCGGGCTTGCCGGTGGAGTAGAAGTACAGCTCACCGACGCATTTTTTGCTGATCCTAAAGCTATCAGTAATAATTACGTGATACCGCTGCGCATAGGCGGTGTAGCTGGCGCCGATTCCATCCTCGCCGGTAAGGACTTTATCCTCTACGCTGTAAAATACGTGAATACCTGGCATGGCAACTACCTGCGCCGCGGCAAGGATGTGGTGACCGGCAGTGTGAACCAGACCATTACCAGGCATCAGCTATATGTAGAGGATGATGCCGTGAATAAGCTGACTACACGGAGCCTTACTACTGCTGAGTTTCCGGTAGTGATCAAAGATAAAAACGGTACTAATGTAACATGCGTGCTGTTGCTCACTTTTGATGAAGGTGGCAACTGTATTATTACCGCAGGCAGCAGCAATTTCACGGTGACCGGCAGCGGAAAGTTTGTGAAGAAGGGAGAGCAGAAAAGCTGGGGCAACCAGGACCGGGATGCACTTTACCTGAATTACAACATGACACTGGCAGATATGCAGTTGGTTACCACTGACACATTGGTATTGAGGGATCGTGCGGTGACCATGGAAACTTTCACCCCTATAGCTAAATAATAACATGAACAGACGTTATACATTAGTACTCCCCACACTCGCACTTGCCATGATGGCTGCCTGTACCAGGTATGAGCCGCTGGACTTCCAGGTGGAGGCGCCAGAGAGTGCATTGGTACAGGAAGATATCAATGCCTATCAGGCATTGAAGTCTTACATCAACCGGGCCTCCAACCCGCAGTTCAAGCTGGGCGTGGCCCTTTCGTTGTCGCCATACGTAGCCAAAGGCGTGATGTACCGGCTGGCGAACCGGAATTTTGATGAGATCGTACTGGGATATGAAATGAAGCATGGCGCGGTGGTGCAGGCAAATGGCACGCTGGCACTGGATAATGTTACTAATCTGCTCAGTACCGCAAAAGCTGCTGGTATGGCGGTATACGGGCATACCTTATGTTGGCATGCCAACCAAAATGCCGCCTATCTCAATGGGCTGATTGCTCCCCTGATATTTACCTCTCCCGCTTATCCGAATGACCTTAAAAATACGGCACTGCTGGATGGTACTTTCAGTAGCTGGGGCAAAACCGGTACCATTACTGTGGAAGAAGGTGCAGGCATGAACGGGGGAAAGGCGGTGAAGCTGATAGCCGGCGCTGGTAATACACCAGAGGCCCTGCAGTTGATAACACCCGCTATCAATGCCGTTGCGGGGCATAAGTATGAAATCATCTGCTACGTGAAATCAGACCAGGACGGGGAAGGCCGCGTTGCATTTGAAGGCCTGAGAAACAACACGCCCTTTACTTCCTTTAGCACCAACATCTCCTGGAAAGAAATAAGGGTACAGGTAAGTGATATAACCGGTACAAATTTTAAAGTGCACCTGGACCTGGGCTATAAGCCAGGCGTTACCTATTACCTCGACGTCAGCAACATCTACGTATACGATACCCAGGGTACTCCCACCATCACCAACCTGGTCAAAAACGGTGATTTTGAAACCGGCAGTGCCTGGGGAGGCTGGGGTACCGGCTCTACCAGGGGTATCACCGCCGATGGCATGGGCACCGGCAATAAAGGTAAAGCATTTTACGTAACTAATACTGCGAAAGCTGCTAACTATTGGGATATACAAACTTCCTATGCCTTTGATAAAGCGCTGGACAACGGGGAAACCTACAACCTCAGCTTTTGGGTAAAAGGAACGGCTGAAGGTATCATCCGGCCTGAGTTACAGAGTGCGAACTATGCGTCTAACGGCTTCGGGCAGGTGCCTGTCACCAAAGAATGGAAACAGGTGAACATCTCTACAAAAACAACAGCAGCCGACAGAATACGGCTTATTTTCAGTTATGGAGAATTTGCCGGCACTGTATACATTGATGACGTGGTCCTAAGCAACGCCAAAGCGGTAGGCAGTGTAACCACCACCGTGCAAAAATCAGCCGCAGAAAAAGAGGTGATTATTGGCAATGCCCTGGAAGCCTGGATCAGCGGTATGATGGTAGCCTGCAAAAACGATGTACACGCCTGGGACGCTGTGAATGAACCCATGGACGATGGCAAGCCTGCGGAATTGAAAACAGGTATAGGCAAAACATTGCCAGCCGATCATTTCTACTGGCAGGACTACCTGGGGAAAGATTATGCAGTACGCGCCTTTCAACTCGCCCGTAAATATGGTAATGCGGATGATAAACTGTTTATCAACGATTATAACCTGGAATATAGTCTGGATAAGTGTCGCGGCCTCATCGCCTACGTGCAGTACCTGGAGAGCAAGGGCGTGAAAGTAAATGGCATTGGCACGCAGATGCATATCAGCACCACTACCAGCAAAGCTAATATTTCGGAGATGTTTAAGCTGCTGGCCGCAACAGGAAAGCTGATTAAAGTTTCGGAAATGGATATAGGCGTTGGCGTTAAAACCAGCGCCGCCACTGCGGAGCATTATAAGGCACAGGCGGAGTTGTACCAATACGTGATTCAGCAATACTTTGAGCTGGTGCCGGCTGCGCAGCGCTATGGCATTACGTTCTGGAGTCCGCTGGATAGTCCTGCCAGCTCCAGCTGGCGCGCTGGTGAGCCTATCGGCATCTGGACGGAGGCATACGTACGCAAGCTGGCGTATTCCACCTCCTGCCAGGCTTTGGAAACTGCAACGAAATAGGGTTGACATATAAAAAGAAATCCTGCCGGACGAAGTCTTCCGACTGGCAGGATTTTTTGTTTATGTACCAATCATGCAATCTGAGGTATATCTGAACGGTTTGCCATGAATAATACTAGCTATAACCTTATCTTCATAAGGTTAACATTCAAAAGACTATCTCATGGCAAACACTACCCCCCAGACAGCCACCTTCGCGGCTGCCGATGGTTTAAACGTATACTATCGCAACTGGAAAACTACCGATCCCAAAGCCGTTGTGGTTTTAGCCCATGGCTTTAATTCCCACAGCGGGTATTTTCAATGGACCGCTGAACAGCTGGTAAATGAAGCGTATGAAGTGTATGGCATCGACTGGCCAGGCAGGGGAAACTCTGATGGAGAACGTTATTACATCGCTGACTACAATGCTTTTACTGCTAACCTGGATCAGTTAGTGGAGATGGCAAAGGCTGCCCATCCCGGCCTGCCCGTATTCCTGTTAGGGCATAGTGCAGGTGGTGTGCTCTCCGCTGTTTACACGCTGGACCGCCAGGAGAAACTGGCCGGCTTTATCTGCGAGAGCTTTGCGTTCCAGGTGCCTGCACCTGATTTTGCACTGGCCGTGTTGAAAGGCCTTAGTCACGTGTTTCCGCATGCCCATGTACTGAAACTAAAAAATGAGGACTTTTCCCGCGACACCGCAGTAGTCGATTTTATGAACAGTGACCCGTTGATCGCCAACGAAGTGCAGCCCACCAAAACGGTGCAGCAACTGGTACTGGCAGATGAGCGTTTGAAAGCCGAAATGTCCACCATTCAACTGCCGCTGCTGATCCTCCATGGTACTGCGGATAAAGCCACCAAGCATGAAGGCAGCGAGTATTTCTATGAGCATGCCGGATCAGCGGATAAAACGCTGAAGCTCTACGAAGGTCATTATCACGATTTGCTAAATGACCTGCAGAAAGAAATTGTGATGGCGGAAATATTGGATTGGCTGAGAGAGAGAAGATGATGAAGAACATTAAATAAAAAAGGCCGCCTGAAGCAAGGCGGCCACAGATCAGAGGTTAGCATATAGGAGATCCGGCTTTGCAGATCCTCCGGATGGATTTTGCTTATATAGTTAGCGGTATTTGGATGGCCAAAAATAAGGAACAGCTACAACGGGTCATATTTTCACCGTATCTTTAAAATCAATGCCCGATCCGTTATTGCCATAATCCTGTTAACATGATGTCATCCCTTGGTAAAGCCGTCCTCCTTCCAATGCTGCTGCTGAGTACAGCCATTCACGCCCACGCACAAACTAAGCAGCTGACCGTGCCCTGCATGCAAAAAGACCTTGCACTCCTCTGGGATGCCGTGCAAGAAGTGCATCCCGCCTACGGATTATATACACCGGCAGATAGTCTGCTTGAAGTATACGATCAAACCATCAGGAGTATAAATCACCCTTTGTCTGTGAGTGAATTTATTGCAGCTACCTATCCACTAATCAGTGCATTGAAATGTGGGCATACGCAGCTGAAGTATCCGCTGCAATATACGCCCGCGGCTGCCGACCGGCTCCCGCGACTACCATTCCAGGTACTGGTACAGCAGGGTAGGGCCTGGGTCACCACCCACCAGTTAAAGGAAGTAAGTACCGGTGAAGAACTATTAAGCATCAACAGCATACCCGTAAAAGAGATCATTAAACATGGCGGCGACCTCTATGCCGCCGATGGTAACAACCAAACTTTCAAGGAGCTATTCCTGAGTGAATACGATGGCTTTGAGGACGCCTGTAATAAATATTACCACTGGCAGCCTCCTTATATTATTACCCTACAATCAAAACAGGGAGTAGTCCGTACGATCAGTGTGGATACCCTACCAATCACAGCGCCGGCACAGGAGCCACTGCCACCATTCGATAATTACAAGGATTGGCACACTTCTGCCAACACCGATTACCTTCCGCTGCGCTTTTTCAAAGACTCCGCTACCGCCTGGCTGGAAGTACATACCTATCAATACGATGATACATTAATATACAACAAGGCATTCCGGGAAATCCGCGAAAACAAAGTGAGGAACCTTATCATCGACCTGCGACACAATACTGGCGGGGATATCCGCATTGCCGCACACCTGCTTGCCTACCTGGCGAGCGGTCCGTTTCAAATGGTGGGCGACCTATGGGCACGCGTGCCCGATCCAGGTAAAACTAATTTCGATCCTTACTTCGATTCACTGAAAACATCCAGTTTTAAGGAGAGCTTTCAACCAACAGGCATCAAAAAAAATAATCGGTATCCTGTTGAATTTCATGCGGGATTCCGAAACCTGCTGCAACCTATCAATTTGGAGGAAGCAAATCATTTCAACGGTAATCTCATTGTACTTATTGACGGTGCTACATTTTCTTCAGGTGCCCACACCGCTGCTGCCATCCGGCAATACTGTAATAATGCAACATTCATTGGCCGGGAAACCGATGGTGGCTCCGAAGGTTGCAGCGGCGGCACTATCCAATGCCTCACCTTGCCAAACAGTAAAGTAGTAGTGGAGTTTCCATTACTGAGGGTAGTGTCCGTGCTGCGCCATCCGGTATATGGCCATGGCGTAATGCCTGATATAACGGTAACCTATACAGCTGCGCAGGTAGTTACGCAGGAAGACAGGGATTTGCAGGAAGCACTAAACCTCCTTGCCAATAAAGCCCACACCTGGCACTAATGAAGGACCCAGGTTAACATCTCCCGAAATAAAATGAATAGCCTTTTGCCCGGGTTTTAAATTTTTGTTGTACTTTCACGCCGCAATTGGTTTTTACCCTTCATTTCACGAAGGTTAAAATTAATAGGGAATCAGGTGCAAATCCTGAGCAGACCCGCTACTGTAAGTTCTGTATCAACACTTCGACATCCACTTGCCACTGTTTTTAATGACTAAAAACGGGAAGGCCGTCGAAAGTGAGAACAAGCCAGGAGACCTGCCATGCAACTATTTCGTAAGCACTCGGGGAAGGTGCTTTGAATCAACTACACTGAAATTATTTCAGGATTTTTTGAGTATGTCATCCGGTACCTGTACCGGACCAGTTTAATTTTTTATTGATATGTCAAACGCATTAAAAACGTTGATGATAACGTTTTTGGCACTTATTGGCACGCGCAGCTACGGACAACAAACCAACCGCGATTCCACCCACGTGGATACCGCCGGCGTAAGAACATTGCGGGGTGTAACCATTTCCACCATCGGCTATAAGGAAGTGATCCCTTCGCAGAAACTTACCGGCGAAAATCTAAAGAGCCTGAACAGTTTTTCTGTAGCAGATGCCATCCGCTATTTCGCTGGTGTGCAGGTAAAAGATTATGGAGGCATAGGCGGCCTCAAAACCGTAGACATGCGCAGTATGGGCACCAACCATATGGGCGTTTTCTACGATGGTATCCAGCTCGGCAACGCACAAAATGGCCAGATCGACCTCGGTAAATTCTCCATGGATAACATCGAATCCATCGCGGTTTACAATGGCCAGAAAAGCGATATTTTCCAGCCTGCAAAAGATTATGGCTCCTCCGGTACCATCTACCTCCGTAGCCGTAAACCGGCGTTTGATTCCACCAAAACCACCAACTTTAAAGGCGTATTCAAAACCGGCTCCTTCGATCTAATCAATCCCTCCGTACTGTGGGAACAAAAAATTTCTGACAAGGTAAATTACTCACTCAGCAGCGAATATATTAAGTCCTCCGGCCGCTACCCGTTCCGCTATAAAAGAGTATACCATGGCTCCGGCACTACCGCCTGGGACACCACCGCCACCCGCGAAAACGGCGATATCAACGCATGGCGCGTGGAAACAGGATTATACGGCAACCTTAACCGGGGAGTATGGAACGTAAAAGGTTATTTCTACGATTCGGAAAGAGGCATCCCGGGCGCCATCGTCAACAACGTTTGGAAACGCTCGCAACGCCAGTGGGACCGCAACTTTTTTGTGCAGGGTGGCCTGCAAAAAAATGTAAGCAAACGTTATGATGTACAGGTAAACGCAAAGTACGCCAACGACTATATGCGTTACCTCAATCCGGACACCACGCTACTGTACCTGGACAATAACTTTCACCAACAGGAATGGTACGCTTCCATCGCAAATAAGTACAGTGTATCCAAAAAAATAGATGTCAATCTCTCCACCGATTTTCAATACAATACGCTTAACTCCAACCTCGATGGCTTTGTGTTCCCGAAAAGATTCACCTCCCTGATCGCATTGGCCACGGCAGCGGAATTCGGACCGGTAAAAATGCAGGGAAGCCTGCTAGGAACTTTTGTAAATGAGCGCATCACAAGAGGCAACACTTCCGCAACGGATACCGCTGCAGCAGCGCCCTCCAAAAATGAAGTAACACCAGCCTTCTTTATTTCCTATAAACCCTTTACCAAAGCGGATTTCAATGTAAGAGCCTTTTATAAGAATATTTTCCGCATGCCTACTTTCAATGACCTCTATTATACAGACATTGGAAATATTAGCCTGCAACCGGAATATACACACCAATACAACCTCGGCTTCGCATACCGTAAAACCCGTGCCGGGTCGGTACTGAGCGAGTTTCAGCTCCAATCAGATTTTTACTATAACCAGGTGACCAACAAAATTGTGGCCGTACCTAAAGGCAGTGGCATGTACCGCTGGATGATGATGAATATCGGGGATGTAGAAATCAGGGGAGTGGATGTGGTGGCTGATCTGGCATTTACTTTTTCCCGGGAGATATTATGGAATATCAGGACCGCCTATACGTACCAGACCGCGCGCGACTATACCACACGTAAAAATCCGGAACTACAAAAGATCACGTATGGAGGACAAATTCCCTATATCCCGTGGCATAGCGGTTCGGTGATTTCAACGGTGCAGTATAAGTCGTGGCGACTCAACTACAGCTTTATTTATGTAGGCGAACGTTACCAGAACTCGGCTAACATACCAGAGAACTATGAACAGCCCTGGTATACCAATGATATATCCGCAGCTAAGAATTTCCAGTTCAAACGTTATCGCTGCCGTATTGCAGCGGAGCTGAATAATGTATTAGGACAGGATTACGAAGTAGTAGTGAACTATCCGATGCCGAAAAGAAATTATAAAATCATTTTATCCGTAGAATTATGAGCAGGTATTTTTTATTATCCTTCCTCGTGCTAGCCATGCTGGCATCATCCTGCCGCAAGGAGGTGGAAGTGTTTATTAATGAAGATACTTCGCTGGACTCGGCGGCTGATAATGCTTTTGCAGGATTCTACCTGTTGAACGAAGGCAATATGGGTAGTAATAAAAGTACACTTGACTATTTTGATTATACTACGGGCAAGTACCAACGAAATATTTATGCAGCCATCAATCCCAATGTGCCAAAGGAACTGGGGGATGTAGGTAACGATATCGCCATTTATGGCAGCAGATTGTACGCGGTGATCAATGCTTCCAATAAGGTGGAAGTTATGGATGCCCGCACCGCCAAAAGGATCGGGCAGATTGAAATCCCTAATTGCCGGTATATAAAGTTTGATAACGGTTACGCCTATATTACCTCCTATGCAGGCCCTATCCAGATCAATCCGAACTATACACAGAAAGGATATGTAGCAAAAATCGATACCGGCACTTTACAGGAGGTAGATCGCTGCATTGTAGGCTTCCAGCCGGACGGACTGGAGGTCACCAATGGCAAAATCTATGTGGCTAACTCCGGTGGCTATATGGGAGCGGGTAGCACGGAGAAATACGAGCGCACCGTTTCCGTGATTGACCTGGCATCTTTCAAAGAAGAAAAAAGAATTGATGTAGCCTACAACCTGCACCACATAAAGGCTGACAACCGTGGCAACCTTTGGGTAACCTCCCGCGGGGATTATAAGCAACTACCCTCCAGACTTTATTTCATCGATAAAAACCAGGATAAGGTGACGGATACTTTGCCCATTGCGGTCAGCAACTACTACCTCGATGGCGATTCCTTATACGTGTACAGTACCGAATGGAGCTACATCACGTATTCCAACGTAATCACCTATGCCATTGTAAACACACGTACGCATGAGGTGGTGAGTCGCGCCTTTATCACCGATGGTACGGATAAAGAAATCGAAATACCCTATGGCATTATGGTCAATCCGGTGACCAAAGATATTTATGTCACAGATGCAGGTAACTATGTATCACCTGGCATGCTGTATTGTTTTTCAAAAGACGGGAAAAAGAAATGGAGCGTTCGTACCGGTGATATCCCTGCGCATATTGTGCTATTACCAAAATCATAATACACCCCCCACCAATTTTAACGTATGAAAAAAGCCTTTTTTCTGAATCTGTTTACAGCTGCGGTGTTCCTTTCTTCCTGCAGGAAGGAGGAGTATCGCGCCCCCAGTATTACCGGCGTAGCTACTGATACCATGGTGTTGAATATAGGAGACAGGATGGTATTGGCCCCCAATGTAACCAACCTGAAAGGAAACAGCTATGCCTGGCTGGTGAATGGTAAGGAAGCCGCTGCCGGTCAGCTTAGCTATACCTTTGAAGCTACGGCTGCCGGGAATTTTGAAATTATTTTTCAGGTAGATAATAAAGGCGGCACCGACAGGCAGTCCTTTAAAATATACGTGGAAAAGCCCATCGGACTGACGATTGCAGATAAGCTGGAAGTGCCAATGGGTAAGGTGCTCGATATAATACCCGCCGTTGCAGGTCCTGAAAGAAATGATTATACCTACCAATGGTCCATTGGTGATTCGGTAATTGGTAGACAACGTGGGCTGAGCTTTATCTCACCAGCTGCCGGCACCTATGAATTGAATTTGCGCGCAACTGCCGGTAAGCAAACGGCTACGACTACACGCAGCATTACCGTTACCCCGGCACAATATGTACAAAATGCTTACCAGGTGCTGGAATACGCTCCTGCACCAGCTAAAAATCACAACTGGGCTATCATTGGTACGGCGGAGTTCTGGAAGTTCGGTCATGAATACCAGCTGCCATATAATGAGTTTTTAGTGAAAGCTACCGCCATCAGGAAAGACAACGTGGGCCCTTCGCTGGTAATCGGCTCCTGGGGCGGCTATGCTACCTTTAAATTTGATCATACCGTAGCCAATGCGCCCGGCAAGCCCGACCTGGAACTTACTGCCACCTTCTCCAAACTGGATCAGCCGGCGGTATACGTCGCCTACGACCGTAACAAAAACGGTAAACCGGACGAGGACGAATGGTTCGAAGTAAAAAATGATGATTATGGTCTGGAAGATATGCCGGACTACCAGATCATGTTTACCTACACCAAAACAGAAACTGACGCCAAAAGAATATATACCTACTACACCTGGAAAGATAACCAGGAAAAGCCAGCGCAAGGGGAGATGCTGACCAACAAAACCTTCACCAGCTCCATGACGGATGCCGGCACCTTTTCCTCCAGAGGATTTTTTCCGGGCCTCAGCATGACAGATATCCCCAACAAAAAAGTTATGATGCTGGACGGCTGGCAAAGTTCCTTTACCCGCAAAGGCAAACGTATTACCAAAAACCTCACCGGTGCTCCTCCATTTTCGCAGAAGCTGAATATCGATATTGACATGGCGGTAAATGCCAAAGGAGAACGCGTGCAATTGCCTGGCATTGATTTCGTGAAAGTGCGGAAAGTGGTATATCCTATCCAGCAGGACTTTATCAACGCCGGTGGCCAGGTAGTGGATTTCAACATGGATGAAACCCGTATGCTGCATGTGGGCGCTATCCTGGACAAACATCTTAAAAACTAGAAAGCCGGGCAACCCCGAATTAAATATCTCACCTAAAAAACTCGACTGATGAAAAAGTCCCATTTTAGTAAAACCCTCATCATAGCAGCACTATCTCTTGTTGTAGCATCCTCCTGTTCCAAGCAGAACGATCTGGCGCCAGATCCGATGGCACTGGATCAGGGCCAGGCAACAGCAGCGAAATCCCTGTTGACTACCTCTTACACAATTACATTTGAAGGGATTGGTCGCGGCTACATGGCCGACACTACTTCCTACGGCGATAATGCCTATTCTTCCTGGGGAGGAACCCAGATTGCCCCCTACACACATTCACCCAGCAACCTGAAATTTGCCATTAAAGGCGCCGGAGGCGGTACTCCGGTGGATTATTACAATGGCGGTTTTGTGGTGTCGGACTGGAATTATAAATCCAACATCGCCGGTAAAACGGGCGACTGGTGGTACTCTTACCTCAACCAGTGCAGTGTTTACTCCGGTACGCATGGCGCTAAAAACGGCGGCTACGGCGGCAGCAGTAACTTTGCGGTGCTGTTTGGTTACGTAGATGCCTGGAACTCCTCGTATGCTACCCGGCCTACCATGAATTTTACCAGCGGCAGCGGCGTGGTAGATGGGATGTACGTATGTCTTTCTTCCTACACCTATGGCGTGATTCAGAACGGTAACGCATTCGGCTCCAGCGGTGTAGCTACCCCACTCAAAGATGTGGCTAACGGAGAAGGCTATATTAAATTACTGGCCTACGGTTATAACGGCAATACCCCTACGAATAACGGCGACCCGGTAGAGATCTACCTGGCCAGCTATAGCAACCACCTGCCGGTGGTATCACCATTAACCGCCTGGACTTATTTCGACCTGTCAGATTTAGGAACCGTTACCCGTGTTGAATTCAACTTTGAAGGCAATGATAATGGCTCCTATGGCTTAAATACACCTGCGTATATCTGTATCGATAACGTAGATGTAACGATCTAAAGATATGCCCGGCTTTCCATTTTAAAATTATATCAAATGAATAATCGATTTAAATTTCTCGTTTACCTCGCCTGCGGTTTATTGGTAATCAGCAGCTGTAAAAAAGAAGAAGCAGAAATGCCGGAGGCGCCGCCGGTAATTAGCGGTTTGGACTCGGCGTATTATGTAGTGGTAAAAGAAACGCTGTTGCTGAAGCCCGCCGTGGAAAACAGGGTGGACTCCATCGTGTGGATGCTCAACGGCGCAAGGGCTGCCAATGGACTGCAGTATAGTTTTGTGGCGCCTGCCACTGCCGGTACTTTCAACCTGGTAGTGATGGCCTATAACAGGGGAAATATTATTCAGAAAGCAATTCAGATCACCACCGGTCAGTACCTGAACCGCGCCACAAATGCCAACGCAATTCTAACGCTGGAGGCTTCCCAGAAGTTTGCCGGTAAAACTGACATTAAATGGGAAGTAGTAACTGCTCCCGGTGCCTTGTACCGGCTGGCAGCTGCCAATGCCACCGCATTATTCGCCGCAACAGATAAGGGTGATTACAAAATCAGTGTTTCCTCCGGCAGCCTGACCGATACCTTGCTGGTAACAGTAAAGCAGGCAGCGCAGGCGCCATCTCCCTATATCACCAAAGTATTTGACTACCTGCCGGCACCTGGCCAGTTTGTGAATGAACTGCCCAAATACGCTGCCGGGGATACTTACGAAACCATGCTGGCTAAAGTAGAGAAAGAGTTGAAAGGGGAAGATGCCAGTGTTATTACACTTGGTGGCTGGGGTGGTTATGTAGTGGTAGGGTTTGACCATACCATTGTGAATGTAGCCGGGCGCCGCGATTTCCGCATCCAGGGCAATGCCTTTGGCGCTAATTCCAACCCTCGTCCTGATGCGCCTTTCGGCGGCAGCTGCGAGCCAGGTGTGGTAATGGTAGCCTATGATAAGAATAAGAACGGTAAGCCCGATGAGGACGAATGGTACGAGATCAAAGGCAGTGGCAACTTCGGTGCCGAAAAAGAACTTTGGTACAGCGCCGCAGCAAACGGTAAAGTGGATGTGCGCACCTTCCGTAATTATGAAATGACTTATAGTCGCCCTACCACCGAAACGCCCGGTACGCCTGATAATTTCATCAGTATCGCCAACTATATCAGCTGGAAAGACAACCAGGGGCAGCAGGGTTACAAAATTAAAAATACTTACCACTCGCAAAGCTATTACCCTGGCTGGGTAAAAGACAATCAGCTTACTTTCAAAGGCATCCGCCTGGCAGCCAACGGGGTAGATGAAAGTGGTACCGGTAGTTACTATGTGCTGTATGCATACGGCTACGGCTATGTAGATAATTATCCGAACATACACGACAACTCCGGTATTGACATCGACTGGGCCATTGATAAAGATGGTAATAAAGTGAATCTGCCAGGCATCGACTTTGTAAAAATATATAATGGGGTAAACCAGGAAAATGGCTGGCTCGGTGAATCTTCTACGGAGGTAAGCCGCGGCGAAGACCTGCATCTCCTCGGTACCAATATCACGACCATTAACCAGCAATAAAAAATCAATTAGTATCAATAGAGTATGAAAAAAAGTGTATTAGGCGTTGGGGCGCTCATCGCCGTTGCAGCAGTATCCTGTTCCAAAAAAGATTCCACGGATCTTGTTCCGGTAGAAGCCCTCGAAGTGGCGATTGTAAATGTAAGTGCGCAAAAAGATGTAGCGCAGGAAGACACGCTGATGTTTAAAGTAAAAGCCGCCAAAGGTAGCACGTTTGCATGGGCAGTAGATGGTAAAGATGCCATAGTAACCGATTCCGTGCTGAAATTTGTAACCACAGATTTAGGTGAACATAAAATCACGGTAACGGCTACACTGAATGGTCAAAAATCGTCTTCCCAGGAGACCATCAACGTGTATGGTAAATATAAGTTCGGTACGTTTGTGCTCAACGAAGGCAATATGACTACCGAAAATGGTACCCTTACCTTCATTAGTCCGAAAGGTGTGGTTACCGACAGCGCTTACTTTAAAGCGAATGGTACTCAACTGGGTAATGTGGCGCAGGATTTATTTATCAGCAGCAACAAAATGTACATCATTTCTCAGAATGGTAAAAAGAATGCAGTAGGGGCCTCTTTTGAGAACGACGGGATGCTGATTGTGGCCAATGCCGAAACACTGAAAAAGGAAGCTGCTTACAATGATGAAGTGAAAACCCTCAGCTGGCCTACACATGTGGCCGTGTTGAATGAGCAGAACGTGATTATCCGTGACAATAACGGCTTATCCCGGTTTAATACTGCTACCAAAGTGCTGACCCTAATTAAAGGTTCCAGGGGGGCGGCAAAAATGACCATGGCCGTATCCAATAACAAAATATTTGTAGCCGCTGGTACTAAAGTATTTGTGGTGGAAGCAGACAAGGATACTATCTCGTACGCGCTGGATATGAAAGCATCCGTAAGTGGGGTGGTAAGGGCAAATGATGGTAATATCTGGGTATCTACCACAGGTACGCCTTCCAAGATCTCCAAAGTTAATTTCAGAGATTATTCATTAATCAAAGCCAACGAGATTACCACCGGCAGCCTGAGCGCTGGCTTTGGCGCTACGCCTGGCATTACCGCCAAAGGCGACACGCTGTATTTCAGCGGTGCCGGTACTAAAATTTACCGTCACGTGTTTAGTTTGAATACCACTGAGTTCATGGTAGATGCGAAAACGATGGTAGAAAATGCCGGGATTGTATATAACAATATTGCGGTACACCCGGTTACAGGTGAAGTATACCTTAACACCATCAAAGGTTATGGATTGAACTACCTTATTAATAATATCAGTGTTTTCAACTTCAGCGGTGATGCTGCTTTGAGCGCTAACTATAAGGACTATACGAATTTCCCTGCGGGTACTTTCTTTACCTGGTCGTTTAATTAATCGAAACCGGCGCTGACGGCGGAATCTTTTGGGTGTATCCGGTTGTACGCCATTTGTAGAGCCGGGCTGCGCCCGGCTCATCGCTTCTGGGAGCCGGGCGCAGCCCGGCTCTACTTCGTTAGGAGGGCAGCCGCATTTTTCCCACTGGTCAGCGCTGCCTCCACCGTTCCCATGGAGGGACCTTCATACAAGTATTCTCCGGCAAAAAACAGGGTGCCGGCCATTGGTTCCTGTAGTACCTTCCTTGCGGCGTTACTCGCTACTTTATCATATGCATACGATCCACGCGTGAATGGATCGGCGGTCCAATTGACCACCTCCCAGCGCTGCAGCTGCGATTGTAATGTAGCTACCGGTCGTCGGTAAATGTTACTGAGAGATTGCAGGGTAGCCTGTAATATTTCTTCCGGTGAGCAGTCCTGCATTTCCCTGGCAGGCGGGCCACCCAGCCAGCCCGTGAGCAGTGTGCTGCCCGGCTCCGTTTGTGTCCAGTAGGTAGGCACCTTTTCACCAGATACCACCAGTCTCGTAGTATCACGACTTATTGCAGGATTGCCGAAGGCGGTATCCTCCATCCAAAAAGGGGAGGTGAACTCCAGCAGCACTTTGATGATAGCGCCAAAGCCAATGTCGCGAAAGGCGGCTTGTTGTTGAGGGAGAGCAGGTTCAAAAACCACCGCGTTGTCCTGTTGTAATACACCCAGCGGTAAGGCAACTAATACTTTCGGAGCCTTATAAGTAGCGTTTTGCGTATGCACGAGCCCTTCCGCCCATTCAATGCGCCGTACCACCTGCTGCAATAGTATCTCACTACCTCCCTTTATACAAACAACTTGCAGATACTGAATCATAGCACTATAGCCGGCAATTACCCGGTGCTGCGCTTCGTCATCGTCATGTTCCCACTCATCGCGGATAGCGAAAGTGCTTACCTCACTGAGCGAGGCGGTGTCGTAACCATTTACGTATGCGGTGATTTCCTCCCGCATGCCGGCGTATTTATCTCCCGCGAAATGCTGGTCCAGAAAGCTATTCAGTGGCATGTCACTTTCCAGCTGGTTCATTTTGTCCAGCAGTTCATCCCACCCGGTTACCGGCTCATCACCTTGTAACATGTGCCCGTCAGCATGATGGAACATTTCAAAACGGGTATCATTATACGAAATGCCTGCCTCCTGAAGGAGTTCCAATGTAACGGGTAAATTACCGTGTATGAACTCGGCGCCTGTTTCAGCAAAAGTAGTATGAATGCGGCCACCGGTGCGGTCCCGTGCTTCCAGAACACATACCTTTTTTCCTGCTTTGGTGAGTATGCTGGCGGCCATCAGTCCCGCTGCACCTGCACCAATCACTATAATATCAGCTTGTTTCATGTTTTCCGTTGATATAGGAAAGTTACTGATAATGTGTCATGCAGGCATGCAGTTGCCCATTATTTCTTAGAGAAGTAATAGTATCTTTAGCCCCGTTTTAACTGTCCATAAATATGCTTTCAGTCAGTGAGGTCAAAACAAACCGACCCAACACCTTCGATGTACCGCTCCAGAAACTGGTGTATAAAATGCTCCGTGAAAAGGGTGTCACCTACCAGCGGGTAGAAACCAATGTCACACCCGCAGTGCAGGAATACCCCCTGCTGGAAGCAGCCTTACAGGTAAAAATGATGCAAACACTGCTGCTGTGCGACCGGCAGCAAAATGATTTTTACCTGGTCATCACCCCACAGGAAAAACCATTTACACCGGAAGACCTGAGCGCAGAACTCCGCCTTTCTCCCGTGACTATGGCACCTGTGAAATTGCTGCAATCACTATTGGGTACGGATACTGCCGGTGCTACCATACTGAGCCTGCTGCTCGATACAGAAAAGCATGTACAGCTGGTGATCGACCGGGAAGTGATACAGGCGGAATATTTTGGATGTACGGACGGGAGTAGCACTAATTTTCTTAAACTAAGTACGGAGTGGCTTACGGGGGAGTTTATACCAGGGATGGGGCATGATCCGTTGTATGTGAATTTTTAAATGGTTGCTAAAACCAACGGGTCAACATAACATTCAGGAATAAAATAATCGTCCATTGCCATCAGATATAACTTTCACTATTAGTAAATAAGTCTACTCCGATTTGAAAGATGTCATGCAATTCCTTATCTGAGAGCTGGCGAACAGTGGTTGCCCGGTTTTTGTAATCCACTATGAAGACTGCTAATTCTTCTCTGGCATTTTCCAGCAAATCATTTAAAATAAAGGGACTATGTGTTGCGATCATGTACTGATTATCACGCTTATGGATTATTTCCTGCGTGAAATGAGTCATGTATGGCGGAAACGAATGTGCCTCGGGCTCTTCAAACAATAATATGCTGTTATTATTGGATGAGATAGCGGTCTTATAAAATATAATTCTTTGCAAGGTATCAGCAATAGAATTATAAGGTATCAAAAATATATCATCATCTACTTTATGCTGGATAACCTTAATGGTCTGGCTTCCTTTATCAAAAACAATTTCCAGATTATTTGCTGCAAACAGCCCTTTCACTTCCTCTCTAAGAGATGGATCCTGCTCAATAATGGAAAATAAGTTAGGCCCAAAAGGAGGAATTAAGTATTTGGCATGCCCCTTTTTATATACCACATCTGAGTTATAGGTGTATCGCTTAACCGGGGAAGTATAGGTATTGTTTTTTTTATTAGCCTTCACCATTAATTTGGCATCAACGCTAAAAACAGCATCATCAAATGGGGCCTTGCTAATGCGAATATTTAACCCTTCTTTCGGGTTATAAATTAAAGTGCATAGTCCCACGTTGCTTTTAATAACAGCATCCCGCATTGGGTTACCATTGTAAAATAACTCTGATTCATGTTCTACTCTAACAAGATTAGAAAGCTTTTTGGAGGAATTTTCTTTCAGATAAGGAATGGAGTAAAGCGACAAAGCTTCTATTATATTAGACTTTCCAACATTGGGGCGACCAATAAATAGATTAATGCGCTTGAAGCCGATCAAATCCAGTTGCTGAATGGATTTGAAGTCCGAAATATGTAAATATTCAATGAAATTAGCCTCCATATAGCTAAATTAATCAATTAGATTTAAATATTTGCTTACGTCAATGATTTTTAGCCATATTACGAAAATGTTGCGCTGGCGGATTCTTCTGTTGGGTAGTATAAGATGTAGGGAGATGATAGCCTCAATTGGCAAAAGTGCTGCTGAAAACCTGCTTCCATCTAAACGAAAAGCGCGAACCACCGGTCCGCGCTTTTCGTTTAGATAATGCCGTTACGCCCGTATCGCCGCTTCCCGCAACGATACCATCCGCTGTAGTTTCGGGTCCCAGATCTTCAGCCTGCAACAGGCTATCATATCTTTGAGTCGCCAGCTGGTGGTTTTTGCACGCTGTAGCTCCGGGATCTTTGCCATCACCTCCGGCAACCTGTAAAAAGGAATTTTTGCATTCAGGTGGTGAATATGATGGTAGCCGATATTGCCGGTAAACCAGTTCATTAATGGAGACATTACCATATAGCTGGACGACAACAGCGCCGCATCATGGTAGCACCAGTCCTCATTTTCCTTAAACGTTACACCCGGGAAATTATGCTGGGCATAAAACAGGTAAGCCCCTATGCCACAGGCAATGGAAAACGGCAGTAAAACGAAGAGCAGCCAGGCTTCCCAGCCCAGGAAGTAGAAAATGGCCACACTGCCGCTTACGTGCAAAATGATGGCGAGCAGACTGTCCATATGCTTGCGCGGACTGCTCAGGAACGACTGCACACACATGCCGATGAGGAACATGGACAGGTAACCGGACATAATCGTTAACGGATGCCGGGTAAAGAGGTAAGCCCTCCTTTCCTTAGTATCCATTTGCTCAAATTTATGGCGCGTAGCAATAGGGTAGGAGCCAATGCTGGCGCTGAACAGTTTAGAATTATTTTTATGGTGGTAATCGTGAGAACGCTTCCAGATACTCGTTGGCGCAAGGATATAGAGCCCGAAAATCGTCATCACGGCATTGGCAATAGCGGAATGTTGCAGGATGGTATGGTGCTGGTGATCATGATAAATCACAAACATTCTTACAATCAGCAGTCCGGCCAGGATGCTGGCGGCCAGCCGGATAACAAAATAGGGCAGTAAAAGGGTACCTGTAAGGGCACCGGCCAGTAATGCCAGCGTGGTCCACAAATGGAACCAACTGCTGGACCTTACTTCACTGGCAAATGGTTTTGTTGCCAGGATAAGGTCTTTTCCTTCGCGCATAGGTCTTTGGTTTGTATGATATGTATTTTCGCAGTACTGCTGCGTCAGTTGAATCAGTGTCAGGCGGCAAGTGTTCTTTTGTGCTTCCAGCGTCTGTGCGACCACAGCCAGGTTGCGGGCTCTTCGATAATGTCTTTCTCCAGTTTTCGTGTGTGCAATACCGTGATATCGCCTTCCGCCGCTGCAGAAGGGTTTTCTACCAGCATAGTTGCTGTTACAGTATAATATCCTCTTTTTACCTTGTTCACCGACACATATACTACCGGCGAATTCATTTTCTGTGCAATCTTTTCCGTGCCTTTTGATACCGGAGTGTCCTGATGCAAAAATGGTACCCATTGTGCCGTGGAAGGCTGGGGCGACTGATCCGCAATAAATGCCGTTGCATTCACCTCATGCCTGTTTTTTACCATTTCCCGGAAAGTATCCTGCATGGCAATCAGCTTGGTACCAAAGCGGGTACGCATATGGTACATCAGGTCGTTAAAGCGCTTGTTGCCCAACGGGTGATAGATCACATATAATTGTTGCTTACATAAAATACTGAAGGTATTGCCGGCCCATTCCCAATTGCCCTTATGACCCATTACCAGCACAGCGCTCTTGTTTTCGGCAGCCAGCTTATTAAACAGCTCCACAGTTTCGGGCGTGAAACTGCAGCGCTTCACCATCTCTTCTTTACTGATGGTAAGCGTTTTGAATGTTTCCAGGAACATATCACAGAGGTAACGATAAAAATCCCTACCTATTTTTTGTAGTTCCGCTTCTGATTTGTCAGGAAAAGATGCCCGAAGGTTACCCATCACTACCTTCTTCCGGTAAGAAAGTACGTAGTATAACAGTATAAACATCACATCAGATAACAAGTATAACAGACGGAAAGGCATCAATGCAAGCCCGTATATTACAGGTCGCAGGCAATAAAAAATAACAGTTGACAAGTTAGCAAAGGTTTAGTTGCTGCTCCCCTAAGGGAACAGAAGTAGTAAATATATGGGTATGGCGGCACTTTTCATAATCTTTATGCATAACGAAAGTGTTATAATATTGTCGTTTATGTATCATATCGAATTATCATTTAATGTGAAGTTGCCTTCTGTACTGGGTTTTACCTTAATTCAGGCTTTTACCCTATAGGACACGCCAATCGACAGATACCCCTATTTTCTCTATAAAAAAATTTAAAAAGTACCCCAGGCAGCACTTTTCCGGTACAGATTTTATTCAGAATGAGGTGCTACCTTAGCCGCTTAGTCCTCCTGATATGAAGATTTTAATTATTGAAGATGAACGGTCGCTGGCGCAAAGCATCAGTACTTATCTGGCAGATGAACAATATCTGTGCGAATTTGCCGTGAACATGAACGAGGCCTATGAAAAAGTAGATCTCTACGAGTACGATTGCATCCTCCTCGACCTCATGCTGGCCGGCGGGGATGGGTTAAAAGTCCTGGAAGAGATTAAATCCCAGAACAAACAGTGCGGAGTCATTATCATTTCAGCCAGGGATTCAGTGGACGATAAGATAAGCGGCCTGCGCCTCGGTGCGGACGACTACCTGGCAAAGCCTTTCCACCTTTCAGAACTGGCCGCCAGGATCTATTCCCTCATCCGCCGCAGGAATTTCGGCAACGATGACGTGATTCATTTTGATGATGTACAAATTAACCTCCAAGGCAAATCAGTCACCATCGCCAACCACCCCGTACCTCTTACCCGTAAGGAATACGACCTGCTGCTGTATTTCATCAGCAATAAAAATAAAGTCATCTCTAAAAATGCACTGGCAGAGCATTTGTCGGGAGATATGGCAGACGCGCTGGATAATTTCAATTACATCTATGTACATATCAAAAACCTGAAACGTAAGCTCACAGAGGCCGGATGCGATAATTACCTCAAAACCATGTACGGTACCGGGTATAAGTGGGAAATGTAATGACGCTTAAGAATTTCAACTGATTTGGATGCTAACTATGCAGAAAAAGAACTGCAGATGCAACGAATCATCCTTTTCCTGCTATGGCTCACCGGCACTACGCTCGCCGCTACTGCACAACAGGCAACCGTATCAGGCATAATCAAAGACGCAGCCACCAGGGAACCAATGCCCTTTGTAAATATCTCCCTCCTCACCACCAGCGACACAAGCCTCGTGAAAGCAACTATCACAGCCGAACAAGGCCGGTTTCAACTGCAAAATGTACGGCAGGGCAGTTACCTGCTCATGGCGTCCTATTTAGGCTACCAGCCCCACTACCTACCGGTAAGGGTAGGGGAACTCAACCCCTTCCTGGACCTTGGTACCATAGCACTCACCAGCAACGCGAGGAAACTGAATGAAGTTACCATTGCCGGAAAAGCGGCGATAGTATCTCCCAAAATGGATAAGAAAACATTTAGTATAACCGATAACGTTAGTCAGACCGGCGGCTCTGTACTGGCAGCCATGAAAAACCTGCCTGGCATAACGGTAACGTCTGATGGAAAACTGCAACTGCGCGGCAGCGAGCAGGTAATGGTATTGGTGGACGGGCAGCAGACCGCCCTCACCGGCTTCGGCGGCCAGAGCAGCCTGGATAATATCCCCGCCTCGGCCATTGACCGCATTGAAATCATTAACAACCCCTCCGCCAGATATGATGCCAACGGCAACGCCGGTATCATCAATATCATCTATAAAAAAGAAAAGAAGGAAGGCTTTAATGGGAAAGCGGGGATCACCACCGGTTTGGGAGCCCTCTGGATCAAACAGGATAACTATCCCGGTATCCGCCCCCAGTACCAGCGCACACCAAAGGTAAACCCTTCACTCAGCCTCAATTATCGCAAAGGGAAAGTAAACTTCTTTCTGCAAGGGGATTACCTGTATAACCAAACACTGAACAAAAATGAATTTGTTGACCGGTTTTATGAAGATGGCACCGTTGTAAAACAACAAACCAAACGTAACCGCACCACCAACGTAGGTACGCTCAAAGCCGGGGCAGACTGGAACCTCAGCAGCCAGGATAACTTTTCGGTGTCCGCACTGTACACCCGCGAACACATCCTGGATCGCGGGGATGAGCCGTTTTTTAATAAAGATTTGTCGCAACGCCTACGCCTGTGGCAGTTTCTGGAAGATGAAATGAAAACCACTTTTACCGCTTCCACTGCCTGGCAACACCGCTTCGCGCAACCAGGCCGGGTGCTGAATGCCGGATTCAACTACACCTTCCACCGGGAAGATGAAAAATATTTCTTCACCAACTTCATGCCCGCCTTCATCGGCCTGGACTCCTTCAAACTGCTGTCCGACGAGCACGTAGCCGATTTTAACCTCGACTACATACAACCTTTACATTATGGCCGCTTTGAAACTGGTGTGAAATTCCGTAAACGCAGCATCCCCGTTAATATGCAATTCAAGCCCGGTGAAAACTCCCCGCTGGACGTAAACGCAGGCGGGTGGGCCGATTACAGCGAGGTGATCCCGGCTGTTTATGGTAACTACATCCTGGAAAAAGAACATGTTGAAGTAGAAGCCGGCCTGCGGGTAGAATATGTAAAAATCGATTATAAGGTGAATCCAAACCATCCTACGTATAAGAGTGACGGTTACGAATACACGCAGCCATTCCCTAATCTGCGCCTGGCTTACAAGCTCAATGAGGATAATAAGTTCTCCCTGTTTTATAACCGCCGGGTGGACAGGCCCAACGAAGTAGACATCCGCATATTCCCAAAATATGATGATGCTGAAATTATCAAAGTAGGCAACCCTGGCCTGCGGCCACAGTATACCAATACGTTTGAGCTGGCCTATAAAACCGACTGGAGCAAAGGGTTTCTTAGTACTTCCATCTATCACAAACGCATGGATGCCACCATTACACGTATAGCCAGCACCGTACCTGGCAGCACACTGATCTATAACATTTTCCAGAATGCAGGGAAGAGTTACAATACCGGCACGGAAATGTTGTTATCCCACCAACTAACGCCATGGGCTACACTGGGATTGAACCTGAACGGCTACCAGCATATCATGGACGCCTTTACAGTGGTGAACCTGTACCCGGTGGAAAATACATTTAGCGCGCCACGCCAATCCATGTTTTCCGGGAATGTGAAACTGAACGGCACTTTTCATTTTCCGCATGCGCTGGAAGGTCAGCTCACAGCTATTTACCAGGCACCGGACCTGGTGCCCCAGGGTAAAACCTACGCCCGTTTCTCCATCGATATGGGTGTTAAAAAAGGAATACAACACGGCAGAGGAGAACTGTTTGCAAACGTAACTGATGTGGCGAATACACTGGTGAATAAGAAAGAAGTAAACGGCAATGGCTTTCGTTATGTGAGTACTGATTACTATGAAACGCAGGTGTTAAGGGTAGGGTATAGTTATAAATTCTGATCATGTAAGTGGAATCCTCCTGTCCGCACCAAAAGAAATGCGGCTGTATCAGGTATGATACAGCCGCATTCACAAGAAATAAAGTTAAAACTTAAACGCCGCACTCGCCGTGAAATTCCTCGGCTTCTGCGGATTTACAGACCAATAACCCGTATAATACACTTCGTTAGTGATGTTATTAACGTTTACGGATATACGGAAATGTTTGGCGTTATAAAAAACACCTGCATTCAGCAAGGCATAATCCGGCAGGTAAAAAAATGCCGGTTTTGCTGTTATCAATCACCTTATACCGGCTGGCATAGTTACCACCTGCGCCTATGCCGAAATTTTTCAGCGTACCGGTACCAAATTTATAGGTAGCCCAGAGGTTCACCAGGTTCTGCGGTCCCTGACCACCCGGAGATCTGCCTGGCTCACTATAAAAATCGGTATTGTTACCTTCCAGTACTTTTGTGTGGTTATAGCTGTAACCGGCAATGATATTAAGTGCCGGCAGCGGATGTGCATTCAGGTCTATTTCAAATCCTCTGCTGCCAAATACACCACCCTGTGTGCTGTTCCTTGGATTATGGCTATCGGGTATCACCTTATTGGCTACACGAATATCGTAAACCGATACGGTTGTATATAACTTATTGGCAAGGATATCTGCTTTGATCCCAAACTCAACCTGGTTGGCGTGTTCTGGTTTGAACGACTGGGTACGCTCGTAAGTGCCCGCATCGTTATAAACCGGCGACGGTGCCACATTCAGGAACGCATTCATGTAGCTGGCGAAAGCCGACACCTTTTCCGGAACGATCTGGTACACCAGGCCAAACTTAGGCGACAAGGAGAACTGATCGTATTTATCGCTGTCATCGCTGGCGTTCTTATCCCCGTTGGACTTATAGTAATCCGCCCGCAGACTCAGCATCACCAGCAGGGAGTGGGTGAGGTTAATCATATCTGATGCGTAAGCACTGTAGGAGCCGTTTGATACGTTGGAGTTGTTGCCTTCTGTGCCGGCAAGCAGTCCATACACGGCATCCTTAGTAAGTGCCACAGCCGGAAATACTTTCCCTTCGGCATCAGTATAATCGGTCACATCGCCCTGCGGACTAACATTTCTTCCGGTAGCCCATCCGGAGCCCTGGTCTATTACATTACGGTGGAATATATCGAACCCTAAGAGCAGGCGGTTGCGCAGACTACCAATTTTAAAGTCACCATTGAAGTTTTGTTGAATATCAAATGTTTTGGTGGTGGTATTGTCAATATGAAAATCCTGGCCAAACCATTTATCGCCCGGGTCCTGGTCCCATATATAGGTATATAGGCCGTCAGATTTGGCATTGCTGGCAGAAAAAACGGTCTGGGAAGTCCAGTTGGAGGCCAGTTTATACAGCATCTGTGCCTGCACGTTGAAACGGGGATTTTTCATTACCAGTTCATTGCTGGTGAAAGATTCCTTCACATTCAGGTTTAGCTCATCGATAGTTTTAAAATCGAGTTCATGTTCGCGGTCGGAGTGAAAGAACACCGGTGGTACGGCTCTCTTTTCCTGCAGAATTTCCGCCATCACCTGGAAGGAGAGGCGGTTGTTTACTTCGTATGACAGGGAAGGGGCTATAAAAAATGCCTTTCTGAAGCCTGCATTCTGAAAAGAGTTTTCCGTAGTATAGGCAGCGTTTACACGCATGGCTATTTTCTGTTTTTTGCTCAGCAGGGTATTCACATCCGCCGTAACGCGGTTGAGGCCGAAGCTGCCTACGCTGTAGCCTACTTCTCCGCCAAAGCCGTAGTATGGTTTTTTGGTAATGGTATTTATTATACCGCCATAGCTATAGAAGCTGGCACCAAAAAGGGTGCCTGAAGGGCCTTTCATGACCTGCACTTCTTCCACATCGGCGGGATCGAGGTTGCCGCTGGTAATGCCTGGTAAGCCATTGATCAGAGAAGGCTGTGCATCAAATCCGCGCAGGGCGAAATAGGAGGCGCCGTCTCCGGAGCGGCCGGTGGACTGCCAGGTCAGGAAAATACCTGGCACATTCCGCATGATATCATCATAAGCCGTAATGCCTTGCTGTTTCATGATTTCAGTGGAAACAGCATTGTATACCTGCGGATTTTCCAGGTTCTTCAATGGGATTTTGGCCACCATCCTGCTTTCCTTGTTCAGGTTGCGGGAAGATACGGTTACCTCGCTGAGTTGGGCAGCGCTTTCATTGAGGGTAAAGTTCAGCTGCTGAGCGGCGCCGGCTGTAACATTTACTTCTTTAAATTGTGTGACTGCGCCTACGGAAGTAACCTTTAGGGTCCAGCTTCCTGGCTTAATATTCTTGATGGTGTATTCGCCTTTTTCGTTGCTGATGCTGCCCAGTTTCGTATGCTCCACCGTCACAGTAACGTTGATGGCCGGATGGCCGTCGTTAGTAGTTACAATGCCGCTGATAGCGCCATTTTGGGCGTATGCTGCCATCGAAAAGAGAAGGGCGCATACGAGTGATAAAATTCTGGTCATTAGGATGATCTGGTTGATGAAAACTTTTGCAAAGGTCAGGTGACGAAAAGGGAAATGTTTACGCAATCGGGAAAATTTCAGGTAACGGATGGCTTCGCTATGGCATAAAAAAGGACTGTCTTTTCAGACAGTCCCGCATCACACACTTTGGGGTCACAAACAATACACACTACAGTTTGTATTGAACAGTAAAGTAAAAATTACGTTTGTCCGCCGGCAAAATACCAGGTCCCGGATACCCATCCGCTCTTCGCGTGAAATACTTCGTATCCGCAAGGTTATTGATGCCGGTATAGAAGGTAAACCCGCGCCAGTTATAACTCAGACTCAGGTCCATTACATGAAATGCATAAATAGCGCCATCCACCGTCGTCGGTGTTATCTCTGTATTGGTAGCATCCGAATATTGTTTGCCCTGGTAGGAGTACTGCCAGCTGATATTAAACCTGGGATTACCAAAGCTGATACCGGTGCGGAACAGCACCGGTGGCACGTTTTCTACCAGCTTATCGGCAAAGGCGGTGTTTTTGGTGGCAATGTACCGCGCGTCGATCAGGGAGAGGTTCGTGTATACGTTGAGTTTATACCTGGACCGCGCCTGGGTGATAGCTTTGAGTATATCTCCCTCCACCAGCATTTCCAGGCCCAGGTTGCGACTGTCAGCTACGTTGGTGCGTAACCGGTAGGTCATGAAATTGGAGTCTTTGGTAAAGATGGAGCCGATACGGTCGTTGTACTTCAGATAAAAAGCACTCACATCTACATATAACCAACCTTTAAAGGAGCCACGATAGCCGAGGTCCACATTGTAACCGGTTTCATCATGCAGGTTTGGGTCCACGCGGGCATTATTGTTTACCACCCGGATATCATTGAAGTTTATGGACCGGTAGTTTTGGGAGATGTTACCGTACAACTCAGTACCATTATCGAATTTCCAGGAAGTTCCGATGCCCAGGAGGGTAAAAGAGCGTGGATTTTCTTTGGTTTCTTGGATCTTTTCGTTGTCAATAAACACGTTTTGTTTATAGTAATACCCGTTTGCTTTGGTATTGATATGCTCAAACCGGATACCCGGTGTTACGCTCCAGTGGCTGTTTAGCTGGAAAATATTTTCCACGAATGCCGCCAGGTTGTAGCCCGGAAAGCGATAGCTGGATTTGTTAGGCTCCGGGGTGATAAACTCGAAATCGGCATTGCTGCCGTCGTTGCCATCGCCTTGGCTCCTTTTGGTGAGGCCTTTATAGTAGCGACCTCCCACGAGGAATGTGCTGTTAACACTGCCCAGCAAGGGATAGCGGTGAATGAAGCGTAGCTCGGAACCGAAGTTGCTGTAGCGGTCTTTCATGAAATCCCGCGGCCCGCCTATATCCGGACGATTGATGTAGGAAAGGATGCCGATGGCTTCACGGCCGCCTTGTAAGGTAAAGTTGCGCCAGTTCAGCTGCGAGCGGGGTGAAAACTTGTAATCAAGGCTCAGGTTAATCAGGTTCCAGTCTACCTTAAACCAATTTCTTTCTCTTACGGAGATGGATGGGTCTTCGTGGAATTGCTCATCCGTGAGTCCTCCCGGCTGCTGGGCCAGGTATTTCATCAGCGTATACTCCCCCGTAATGCGGAATTTGGGCGTAAGCTGATACGCCAGATGGATATAGGCATTGTGTTGGTCAAAGTGACTGTTAGGGCGCCAGCTGTCGCTTCTTTTAAACTGGTAAAACGTATAGTAGTTGAGTTTACCCTTGGCTACGGTGCCGCCTACACTGTTAAAGGAATTGAAGAATCCGAAAGAGCCGCCTGTTTGGCGTGTCACCAGCTCAAAGGGCTTGTCGGCCGGACCTTCCTTCATCACGAAATTAATCAACCCGCCAAACTGCGGACCATATTGCAGACTAGCTGCGCCGCGGATAATTTCAATATGGTCCAGCGCTTCAGCAGAAGGCGTGTAGTAGCTTTCCGGGTATCCCAGCGCGTCAGCGCTGATGTCGTAACCATCCTGGCGGATATTGAAATTGGAGGAGCGGTTGGGACTAAGGCCCCGCCCACCGATGCCCAGCTGCAGCCCACCGTTGTCGTATTCCCAGATATTGAGTCCGGGCACGCGGGCGTATATCTGCCGGGTATTATTGGAAGCCAGGTTGGCATTCAGGTTTTTCAGCTGTATGATCTCTGTTTTTTTACCGGCGTAAATAGCAGTGCCTACTACATCGCGGAGCTTGCCGGATACCGTTTCCTGTTTGCTGTTGGTGACTACTACTTCTGTAAGCGTATTTTTTTCCAGGTTAATGTCCAGTTTGGCTGTGGGAGAAGGTATGGTGACAGCCTGCTCAAAGGTTTTGTAACCGATAAAACTAATAACGAGGGTATAGGTTCCTTTCTCCATTTTAGCAAAGCGGAAAAATCCGTTTTCATTGGAGGCCTGGGTCGTGTTGCCCGGCATAATCCGCACTATAGCCCCTTCCAGCGGTTCATTGCCGCTGCGCACTGTTCCTTCCAGGGCGTACTGGGCAAATGCCGCAGGTATGCCAATGATAGTCAGCAACAGTATTGCTATAAAACCAGTTCTCATGTTAATCATTTATAGGGAAGAATCCATTTGTAGTGGCGCCAGCTCAGTGGCTGCGCCGCCAGATTGGTACTTGAATCGATGAATAATCGGGAGCGTTGTCCGTTGAGGGCTACATATATTTCTGCGTATACCTCCGGACTTTTCCATCCCTTCTTTGTAAAATCCTGCCGCAGGTAATGGGCGTACTTCAGGATCATATCCGGTTGTGTGCTCATCATTTTTTCCTGCAAAGGTGTCAGATAGGCAGCGTTATTGATGGTGGTAGCCCGTTGGTGGCCTGCTTCCTTTACGGTGAAATACGCGGTGCCGGCTTTTTCCATCAGCATTACCCGCCATGAAAACCGGTAGCCTTCCTCATTCCAGAAAAGGCGGTCCGGATACAGGAGGAAACGCAGCGGCAGCAGCAGTTGTATGATCATATATAACACCACTACTGTTTGCATCACCCTGGGATAAGAAAAAGTATAGGCCTTACCGTTAGTGCCTGCATTTTTATATCCCGGTAGCAGCCGCTCATGAAAATCGCCGGAGAAAAAGATCAGCGTAGCTGCTATCATCACGTACGGAAACATGCCGATGCCCGGAAAAAATATGGCGGTAGCCACATGGAAGCCAACTACTACAGCATAGGCCCATGGCCGGGTACGGCGATTCAGTAAAAAGAAAACAATGAAGCAGTCGTACAGGCAGCCGAACCAGGAAAACACGTAAGCCACCCAGGGCTTGTACATCAGCGGACCTACAAGCGGGAGGTGACTCCTTGCCGGCAGCCATGTTTTCATGGGCTCGGCTTGCAGGAGCCAGTCGCTGTTGATTTTAGCAAGTCCCGCATATACATACACGATGGCCAGCTGAAACCGGAGGATACCAATGGTCCACGCGGGTACTTTATCTCTCCTTAAAAAAGGCCACAGCAGCGTATCCACAGCATACCTGCGGTTAGCGGGCAGCCAAATCAGGATGAATGCTACCAGACTGATAAAGTAATAATGGTTCAGGTAGGTGGTTACATCTATCAGCTCCACATAGGTAAATCCCAGGAAGAACACGATGGTGGCCAGCCGGTAAAATAGTCCGAGCGTGATCAGCAGTGTACTTAGGAGGATCATCCCAAAAAGTATATACATGCCCGTGGCCCCCAGTGGCTGTACCCATTCAAATCCCCAATAGGTGAAGTGATAGGCGGGCTGGATGTACAAGGTATCGATCCAGCCCCGGAGTACAAAGCGGAGCAGACTGCCGAACATCAGCAATCCGAAAATGATGCGGAAAGTGACCAGCGGCGCAATAGACACTGGCCGCAGCCAGGGATGTGCCTTAGTCGCCGTCATTGTCCATATAAGTTATCTGCACAGCAGTGGCGGAAGCTACATCTGTTTTGATGAGGGTGAGCAGCTTCTGTGTTTCGCGGTAGGCTGTTTCTACTACAGCGGCATTGTTGGTAAATGCGGCCGACATTGGGTCCGGGATGGCATTGAGTGCATTCAGCGCCAGGTTGAATTGTGCCAGCACATCGCTGTTGAGCTGCTGTTTGCCCAGCAGGTTCAGGTAATCGTCAATTCCATTGCCATTGCCGCCGGTATAATATTTTTTTAATGCACTGAGGTTGGCGATGCTGAGGTCTTTCGTATAGGCGGAGAAGTAACCTTCGCATTTATCGGCGAACACGATGCCATTGGATTGTTTACCGAAAGGCCAACCGATACGGGGGCCTTTAAGCGCATCCATTTCGAAGGCAAACTGGTTAACGAGGCTGCCGATGGAACTGCCCACGTTGGTTTGCAGATTGGATACAAATACTTCGCGGTATCCGTTAGTCCACTGATTTTGCGTATTGGTGAGCAGCAGCTTCATGCGCGCGAAAATATCCTTTACATATTTTTTGCGGTTGGTGGCAGTAGTACCATTGAATTGCTGTACCGCATTGCTGGAAAAAAAGAGGTAGTCCAGTGCCGGAAATCCCTGTATACTGTCGGATGCTATTACCTGTGCCAGGTTGTAGTTACCGCTCTGGATGCCGGTTTCAATTTTATTAATAGCAGTAGGGAAGGTGTTAACGGTGTTGTTTAGCTGCTGTGCGGCGCCTGGGCCAAAGTAAAGGGCGGAAATGCCTTCAAAGGAAACGTAGGCGTTTTTAAAAGGCAACTTCAGGGCTTGTTGTGTTACGGCGGAAGGTGCTGCAAGGAATGCATCAGCAGCGGTTTCCAGGAGGGCAATTTTGGATTGCAGATCGCTGTAGGCGGGCTGTATCAGTGTGTCCGCATAATTCACGAGCATATTTTTCTTAAATACGTCGGTAGCGTTGCCGGTAGTGCCGCCGGTGTTGCTGTCTTTACCGCATCCGAAGAGGAGGCAGCCAGCGGCAGCAATGATCCAGTTGTGAGTTGATTTCATGGTGTGTGTGTTGTGATGCTTATTTATTAGAAAAGCAGGTGCCGGATGTGTGGGCCGGCACCTGCGCAAATAGTGTGTGTAGTAGTATCGATTATTGCAGTGTTCCGTATGTGTTGGTCAGGATCGTCTGCATTTGTTTCAGTTTTGCGTTGGTTGCATCGGCTGATAAGTCGTAGAAATTAGTTTTCATGATATCAAGCAATACCTGGTAGTTAGCGGCGGTGAGCTTGCTGGTAGCAGGGCGGTATTTCAGCGCCAGCACAAAGCCATAACACTCGGAGTAAGCATGGAACTTAACTGCGAGGTCGGAGCTGCCTTGTGGCAGGGTAGCGTAGGCATAAGCCGCAGCTGCCACTGTTTTTTCCAGCATTTCCTTGATGGTGGTGATCGCCTGATCGCGGCCCGTGTAGTCTTTAGCGTTAATAGCGGCGCGACCTTTACGGAACGCTGTGAAGATGGTACCGCCGGCCTGGATCACACGGCCTCTTTCGCGGAAGTAGCCGCCGATAGCCAGTGGTCTGTTTGCTTCAGTGTTAGCGTATGTTTTAGCGGAATCGTAATCTTTAGGAATGCCTACATAACCGAAGGCGAGGTCCCAGTTGTGCTGCATGGCAGTGCCGGTGCCGGCTTTCACGGTGTTGTTATCGTCTTTTTGGGATTGATCCAGCAGGGCGTTGATTTTCGCAATCTGTAATGCACCCATGAGGCCTTTGGCTACGAGTTGGTTGAACTCTACGCCGGAGTAGTTTACCAGGCGGGTGCCTACTTTACCCGCTGTGCCAGGTGCTGCAGTTGCGTTAAAAGAAGCGCTTACCTTCACCATGGAGTCGGCCAGTTGTTTAAATGTAGCCGCATCCGTTGCTTTACTATTGAGGCCAAAGCCTAATGCGTTGATAGCCGTAGTAGCAAGCGGGAGGTTGGTGGTAGTTTCAGCGGTGAAAGCACTGTTCGTATTATTCCAGAGGTAGTTGGCCGAATCAGCGGATAATTGGCGACCGGTGCTTTTACCCAGCCAGGAAGTGAATCCTGCCCACATGGAAATGCTGCCAGTGGCTTCTGCATATTCAACGTTTTCGAAATTGTATGTATCAGGAACAGTGTAAACAGGTGGGGTAGCAGGAGCATCGTCTTTCTTACAGGATGCAACAGTCAGTATAAAGGCGCCGAGAATAAGTGGTGTACCAAGGATTTTTCTATGTAACATTTTTCTGATTTTGATGCAAAGCAACAAAACAGATTCACCGCACTTTACTCAAATGCGGAATTCGATTTATCTAATCGGGAAAAATGTTTGACAAAAGAAGATCCGGCCGCTGTACGGCTGAATGATGATGCAAGATTAGCATAAAAAATTCAGAATCTGAAATTATTTGGAATTAAATCTGAAAATTTTCTGAATTTATTTTTGGACTGCGTGTATCCATGGCTGATAGCCGAGTAAACACGCCAGGTTCGGGGGTAGAGACGTAGTCTCTACCCACTGATAGCACCCGTGCCGAAGGCATGGGTGTTGTCAGGGCCTCAAAATTAAAAAGTGATCCTGAAAATATGCAAGGAAGCATCAAACTGATATTCCACCTGCCACCCATACCGGGTACAGATCTGCTTTATCAGCGCCAGTCCCAGACCAGAGCCGGAACTATGGGAAGAAGTAATGGCAAACCTTTTAAACAGCTGCTCCTCCAGCAATGCTGTTTTTCCGGAATTTTTTATAGATAGGTGATCTGGACGTAAGGTGATATGCACCGTGCCGGGAGTGGTGCTATGGCGGATCGCATTCGTGAGCAGGTTGCCCAGCAGAATTTCGAGCAGGATCCGGTTGCCCTCTACCAGCACGCCCGGTACGATGTCCATTTGCAAGGTGAGTTCCTTTTCTTCAAAATAAAAAGATAACTGGGAGAGCAGTTCTTCCAGCACGGCACTCATGTCTACCTGTACCTTATCTGCAAACTGGCTGTTTTCAATTTTAGTCAGCAACAGCAGATTTTTGTTGATTCTGCTCACGCGTGATAGTGCAAACAACGCTTCTTCGATCAGCTGAAACTGTGCATCGTTCAGTTGCTCGCTTTGCGACAGCAGGTCCAGTTTAGACTGCACCACCGCCAGCGGTGTTTGCAACTCATGGGAGGCATTATCGGCAAATTCCTTTTGCTGGTTGTAGATGTTGATGTTGGCTGTCAGCAGCTTTTCCAGGCTGGTGTTAAGATCATCGAATTCGGTGATGCCGGTTTTTTTGAAGCTGATGTCGTGAGGCTGGTGGAGGTTGAAGGCCTTCATTTCGGCCAGACTCTCGTAAAACGGCTGCCACATCCTCTTTGATAGCATCCGGTTCATTAAAATCAGCGCACCCAGCAGGAAAATGAAAAAGACGACGCTGAGCAGCGTAACAGCACCAATGATCAGGAAGCTGTCTTCCCGGGCGGCCTCGGTGGTGAGCATCACATTATGCTCTTCCATTTCGTATTGCCACAGCCGGCTGATGGCGAAGTAATAGATAGGGATACTGCCAACCAGCACAATGCCGGCGCAAATGATAATTTTACGAAGGGAATAATTCAGCAGTTTACTCATATCTCCCATTTATAGCCCGTTCCATAAATTGTACGGAGGTAGTTGCCGCAGCCGCCATCAAAGAGTTTCTTTTTTAGATTTTTAATATGTGCGTATACGTGGTCATAGCTATCGAAATCCACCACGCCGGCACCGGAAATATGCTCTGCCAGAGCGGATTTTGATAATACCCTGTTGGCGTTGCTCATCAACAGCAATAATAATCCGAATTCCTTTTTTGTAAGTACGATCGGTTTGTCGTGAATGGTCACTTCTTTGCCAAGCACGTCCACTTTCAGTTCTTTTTGCTCAATAATATTGACATTACCCAGCTGCCTGCGCCTGATCAGCGAAAAAATGCGGGCAGAGAGTTCAGAAAGGTAAAATGGTTTTGATATATAGTCGTCGGCTCCCAGGTGCAGGCCTTTGATGCGGTCGTCCAGGGAGTTTTTAGCGGAGATAATAATGGTGCCATCGTTCTTTTTCAGTCGCCGCAGTTCCTCCACGATGGCGAGGCCGTTGCCACCCGGCAGCATGATGTCCAGCAGGATGCAATCGTAGTTACAGGCATGAATTTTTTCCATCCCTTCGGTATAATCAGTCGCAAAGTCGCAGGTATAGCCCTCCTCCCGGAGGTATACGCCCATACTCTTTGCCAGCTCCGGTTCATCTTCTATAATTAGAATCTTCATTCGATAAATGTATTGTTCAATTCTGTGTAAATTCTGAATTATGTGGATATACGGGATATGCACGGGATTGGTTGCCTGTGCTATAAAAATTATATTTCTGTCAGCCGTTCCTTGATGAGGTCTGCGTGTTGCAAGCCCCAGGCATCGATTTGGGAAAGGATAGGCAGCAGGGTTTCACCCAGTGGTGTCAGGCGGTAGGCGGTATGTTTGGGATACACCTGCTCATTTTCCTGTTTTTTTTCAATCACCCCAAAAAACAGCAACTCCGCCAGCTGCATTTCTATTACCCGCGGGGATGCTTCTTTGATGCTGCGGGTAATCTCGCTGGGTCTGGTAAAACCTTTATGGATAGCGTCGAGAATGCAGCATTTCCACTTGCCTCCCAGTACTTTCATACCGAGGATGAGGCCGCAGTCCAGGTCTTCTTCTATTTTTCTTGTATACATGTTTGTATGGCTTACCGGTTAAAGTTACAGAATATCGTGATGCAGCCGCAGCCTCCATACCGAATCTTTTTTCGGTTATTGCGCAGGCCTTTGCTTCCATGGATATTTGTACCACAAAATTATTAGCAACATGGAGAAGAATATCAGACTACAGTACAGCGACTTATTACCCCTGATTATATGGATAGGTGTTTTCTTTGTAACCTGGCTGTTTATGCACGGGGCGGATCATTACCTGGCTATGACGCCCGAAGCACTGGGCAAATATTTCAGGCAACGGTATTTCCTGATCACACATATCACCTCCGGTGGTGGTGCGCTGATCTCCGGCGCCCTGCAGTTCTGGCCCAAGCTGCGTAACTTCAGTCCGTTGCTGCATCGCGGTATCGGGTATATCTATTTGCTGGCTATCCTCAGCAGCAGTATATCAGCACTCGTACTATCATTTACCTCCGCCTATCATGTCAACTGGGCCTATGCATTCACTTTGCAGGTATGGGCTTCTGTATGGATCACCAGCAGTTTCATCGCCTGGATTACAGCTGTTAAAAGGCAGTTTAAGCTGCATAAGGAATGGATGATCCGTAGTTACATCGTGACTGTCGCATTCCTGATTTCAGGTTTTTTGTATAAGATACCGGCCATACAGGAGCTTGGCAGCTTCGAAGCGGTTACGGTGCCGCTGTTCTGGCTGGGCTGGTCAGTACCCTTGTATACTTACGAGATTGTACGCAGCGTAAAGTGGAAGCAATAGCCGCCTTTTGATTTTCAACGGTCAACGGCTATCTTTGACCACAAACCGGAACTACTTTTTATGATTTTTGTAAGTGAGGCTAAAGCGACTGCACCACTGGAATTTAAGACACCGCTGCAGCAAATGGTATATACACTATTACAGGAAAAGGCCGTTCCATTCGAACGGGTGGACTGTGAGCCAGCCATCACCATGGAGGACTGCATCATGATCGATGAGCGCCTGCAAATGAAAACGGTGAAAACGTTATTCCTTTGCAACCGCCAGCAAACCCGGTTTTACCTGGCAATTACCACTGCTGCCAAACCTTTTGTTACCAAAGATTTCAGCGCTGCGCTGGGAGTTTCCCGCGTGTCATTTGCGCCGGTGGAGCTATTGCAATCCATGGTAGGGGTAGCGGTTGGAGCGGCCACTGTTTTCGGCCTGCTGCTGGATAAGGAGGAGCAGATACAGCTGGTAATAGATCAGGAGGTGCTGCAGGAGCCCTGGTACGGCTGCAGCGATGGTACCACCACCAGCTACCTCAAGCTTCCTATGGAATGGGTGATGAAGGAATTTATACCGGCTACGGGCCATGTGCCACAAATGGTGACGCTGTAAGCATGTGCGTCCACGGCCTATGAATTTTTTGATTTGTTCGCTTTTATACAATTCTGGCTCCATCGCATTAGCTTCCTTTGTGTAAAAATAAACCCATGAAACAAATCCTGTTCTTAACCGCTTGCTTGTTGATCTCTTGCCTGGCCATTGCCCAATCCGACGATAAACTGTTAAAGGAGGCCAGAACAGCTATCGAAGCCAGTAATGCCAACTACGGGGACCTGGCCCTCAAAAATGACGGTAGTGTGCTTACTTGCTATACAGATGATGCCTGCCTGTTCCCGCCGGGTGCTGCGCCGGTGTGTGGGAAGGCTAATCTGGCGAAATTTTTTAAAGATGGTCCCCAGATACATGTTAAGTTCAATATTCAGCATCTGTACGGCGATGCGAAAGATTTTGTAACAGAGGAAAGTTTCTATGTGATGACGGACCTGCGTGGCCACAAAATCGATGATGGGAAAGTGGTGGTCATATGGAAGAAAACCAGTGCCGGCTGGAAAATGCACCGGGATATGTTTAGCAGCAACCATCCTGTGAAATAATAATCACTAAAATCCAATATTCACCGCCTGCTGATACGCTTCGTCATTTTTTGTGAGCGAACGCCGGGCATCGGAAGGAGTAATGCCGGTAAACTTCCGGAACTCCCTGATGAAATGCGCCTGATCATAATACCCACATTCATAGGCAATAGCCGTAAGCGAAACAGGGGAGTGCAACACCTGTTGCAAACTCTTGTTGAAACGTACAATTGCAGCAAAGGCTGCAGGGCTCAGGCCTATGTTGGACATATAGAGCTTTTGGATGTACCGCGCTGATATGCCGGCATTCCGCGACAAAGAGGATAAATCCAGTTGCGAAGGATCGGATAATACCTGGTGGGATAACTGCTGTACCAGCGTTACCTTTTTCAGTTGCTTTTCATTCTTTGCCAGCTGCAGAAGGAGATAATTCTCCAATACCCTGATCTTTTGCACCACCGGCTCCGCTTCCATCACCCGGTAAAAGAGTTGCCTGCTTTCCAGCAACTGTACATCGTACAGGTCCGTGGCGTAGTTGGTAAACTCCGATAGCGGATATGGGAAAAACAACGTACTGGCGTGAGGGTAGATGCGGGCGATGAGTACTGTAGTGCCTTTCTTTACTGTTAAACGGGTAGGAAGCGTCAGGTGCCCCAGCAGTTCAATGGCAGGGGTGTCTTTCTTCCGCCCGTTTATAATGGTGGCCGCCGCCCCTGCGGAAATGTTGATGACGAGGTCTACATAACCACTGGGGTAAAAGACTTCGTTGTCGATATCCTGTTCAATGGTAACAACGGTATAGCTCTTAATGTAGGGCGCTAATAGGGCGGATGGTAAAAATTGCATGTTGGCAGGGTATCTAATCTTCCCGTCTCTAAAGTTAACCTTTTTGAACTATTTTTTGGCTATCCATTCCCCCACCAGCTTGCGGTAAGTTTCCCCTATGGGCAGGAAAGTCCCGTCCGACAATTGAATCTGATTGCCTTCAATTACTTTTATTTTATTCAGCGGAATAATATAGGAGCGGTGTATACGCACAAACTGCTGCGGCGGCAGTTGCTCCATGATGGCTTTCATGTTTTCCAGCACCATTATTTTCTCAGTGGTGGTATGGATACGGATATAATCTTTCAGTCCTTCAATATAGATGATCGTGTCCGGCGAAATTTTGTAATGCTTTCGGTCCGCTTTTACAAACAGGAAATGATCGTTTTCCGCAGGCTGAAACGCTTCCTGCCACCGGTTGTATTTTTCTATGCTCTGGTAAAACCTGTTGAAGGTAATGGGTTTTAGGAGGAAGTCGATTACATGGAACTGATAGGTCTCCAGCGCATATTGCGGATAGGCGGAGGTGATGATGAAATTATGTTGCCGGTTGAAAAGTTGCATCAGCTCAATGCCTGTTAGTTGCGGCATTTGTATGTCGAGAAATACCAGGTCCACCGTTTGGGTGTTTAGCACTTCCATGGCTTGATATACGTCACTATCTGCATAGAGCACCTGCAGTTGTGGCACCTTTGAAGCGTAGTCCGCTATCAGTTTCACCGCAAATGGCTCATCATCCAGTATGATACAGTTGATCTTCTTCTTCATTTTAAATTAATTGTCAGTTCGGCAATAAACCGGTTATTTTCCCGCGTGAGCGTAAGCTGGTGGCGGTTTGGGTAATAAATAGCCAATCGTTTTTTCAGGTTATCCAGGCCTATGCCCCCCAGTTTGTCTTTTTTTTGTGTGCCGATGTCATTGGCTACCTGGAATAGCAGCCGCGAGTGATCTGCATCCAAGCGGATGGTAATGGGGGAGTCGGCGGCTGCCCTGCCATGCTTTAAGGCGTTTTCCACCAGCGGCGACAATACATACGGTGGTATTTCAATATGTGCCTGCCCAATATGACTGCTGAATTGAATAAACCCGGTTTCCTGGTGCCGCAGCTGTTCCAGCTCAATATACGCCTGTATATAATTCACTTCCTCCTGCAGATTGATTTTTTCTTTCTGCGATTCGTAGGTGGTAAACCGCATCACCTGGCTGAGTTTTTCAATCGCAGGCAATGAATTCTCCGATTGAAAATACACCATGGAGTAAATGTTGTTGAGTGTATTGAATACAAAATGCGGATTGATCTGCGCCTTCAGGAACTTGATTTCTGTATTTTTATTTTCCTCCAGTATCGCCGCGTTGTATTCCAGCAGCCGGATGAACCAGATGCCCAGCCAGAGGAAGGAGCTGAAAATTATAGGCATACTGCTGTAGTGGAGGTTGTCCATTAAGTAATTGAGCAAATCCGGATTCGTATAGTTGACCCGGTTATACAGCAGTTGTGTGATTACCTGCTCCAACAGGTAACGCAGGCCTGTAAAAAACAGCCAGGATAATAGTACGCCCAGCAACAGCTTACCCCAGCTGAAACCCCGGAACACCCGCTTCATTACCACCAGGTAGTGAAAATAAAAGGTGCCTGCAAATGCGATCACATAGGTACTGTAAAACAGGTCAGGTGTGTACAGTTGCGCATGGAAAGGATTTTTTACGAAGGTGAAATACGCAGCCAGCAGCCAGAAGATCCCATGGATCATGACTTCTTTCGTACGCGTTAAGGTGCCCGGTTGCAGCATGCTGTATTGTTTTTTACAAATGTATTCATTTCAGGATGATCGGGGCGCCGGGTTCGTAGATCAACGGGCAGGGTTTGTCGATAAAAGTAGTTTGTGGCTGTAAATGCAGGCAGTTTTGTGCCACATTCAATACTCGTAGCATGAAACAGATGATCTTTTTACTGGCAGCCATCCTGGTATACACCAACGCCAACAGCCAGCAATACCAAGTCAAAGGAAATGTCAGGAACGAACAAGGCATTGCGCTGCCATTTGTATATACCGGGTTAATGCAGCAGGATTCCCTGCCGGTGGCGCAAGCCCTGACCGATACGCTGGGTCACTTCTCTCTCCAAACAAAAAAAGCTACCTGCCGACTGATCATCAAACAGTTTAGTAAGATTTGCCTGGACACGGTACTACTGGTGGATAAGGACATCGACCTTGGTATCATCATTGTTCAGGAAGTAACCGAGTTGCAAGGGGTCACTATTGCTTCCCGCAAAAAGGTGATTGAGCAACAGGTAGACCGCCTCGTTTTTAACGTGGAAAACGCCACGATGCCTGGCGGCGGTACGGCCATGGACGCACTGAAATCGACACCTGGCGTAAGAGTGCAGCAGGATAATGTGTCCATCGTAGGAAAAGGGGAGGTGCTGGTAATGATTGACGACCGGTTGCAGCGCCTCTCCGCGGAAGACCTGGCCAGTCTGCTGAAAACCATTCCCTCCGATAATATCAAAAGTATTGAAGTGATCACTACGCCGCCTGCCAAATATGTGGCATCGGGAAACAGTGGCCTGATCAACATCCGGTTGAAAAAAGCCAGGCCCAACACCTGGGACGCTACTATCGGTGCCGCCTACACGCAAAAAACCTATGTCGGTGGCAATGTAAACGGCCTTTTTAACTATAACCGCAATCGGTTGTCCCTACAGGCTTCCGTGAATAAAGGGAAACAGCAGTTGCTAACTACCACCAACAGCGACATTTTTTACACCAGGGAAACCTGGGGGCAGTCGGTAAGCGACAAATCCAGTAGCGACGTACTGAGCACCACGCTGGGACTGGATTATCAGCTGAGCCGCCGCTGGGCGACCGGGTTTAAATACCTGGGCAGCTTTACGGATCGTGATGGACAGAATCAGCCATTCACCACCCGTACCAATACGGGCACTATGCAGCCCGCAGGTTATATTACAACGGAGGTACAGGCCAACAGCAAACCAACCATGCATGCACTTAACTGGCATCATCAGTTTACGCTGGATTCGCTGGGAAAAAATATCACTGTGGACGTCGATTATTTCAACTACCACAAAAGTGATCGCCGGGCATATGCCGGCAACGAGCTGGGTGCGGATAAAGGGATGCTGCCTGGGAGTTATTTTGCAGCTGTCAACAGCAATATGAACAAGGTACAAAACTACGCTGCTAAGCTGGATGTAACCCTGCCTTACAAATGGGCCAATGTGAGTTTGGGTGGTAAAGCCAGTTATACCAACACACTCAACAACCTGGTGGTATACGATCAGCACACGGGCGAGCCGGTGTTAAACACTGACCAGTCCAATATTTTCAACTATAAGGAGTATAATCAGGCACTATATTTTTCTGCCGGCAAAAAGCTCCGCGATAAATGGGAGGCCCAGCTGGGGCTGCGTGCTGAGGCTACGCAAACAAAAGGGTATTCCTATAATTTGCAACAAACCAATACTAACCAGTATCTGCAATTTTTTCCTACTGCCTATGTTACTTACCAGGCAGCGGAAAATCATCAGTTTTCCATGCAGTATAGCCGTAGAATTCGCCGTCCTGATTTTGATTACCTGAATCCTTTCGTGATTCGCAACAGTCCTTACTTTTACTCCGAAGGAAACCCGCTGCTGAAGCCTTCTTACATCAACAATCTGGAGTTTTCGTATATCCATCAGCAGAAGTGGGTGAGCAATCTTTATTATTCCCAGGTAACGGATTTCGGGCAGGAGTTATCCATTTTGGACCCTGCCACTAACGTGACCAGGCAAACGCCGCTGAACTATGCTAATACTTACCAGCTGGGGCTTTCTACCTACTATAACTGGGATAAACTGAGCTGGTGGAATAGTTTCACCGGATTTAATATGAACTACCAGCATGTGCAGTCGAAAACCGGTTTCATTGCCTCTACCGAGGGCTATAACGGTTACATATATACGAATAATGACTTCACCGCCAATGCCGCCAAAACCTTGTTTTTTGGTCTCAATTACGGATTGCAGCTGCCGGGCCGCTACCAGATATTTCATATCTCCACGATGCATCTCCTGGATGTATCTGTAAAAGTATTGTTCCTGAAAAAGCAATTATCCGTGACGGTGAGTGCGGAGGATTTGTTGAATGCACAGCGTCCGTTGATCAGCTATTATTCCAATGCCATCAAAACTAATGTCCGTAGCTATGGGGATACGAGGGGTTTCCGGGTGGCGCTGAGCTATAAACTGGGAAAAGGTAACAATAAATTTAAGCAACGGGATTTTGGTAATGAGGAGGAGCGCAGCAGGGCTCATTAAGCCTTTTTCCCTGAAAGGAATATTATCTGGTCTGGAATTTGTGAGGAAAGGACGAATTTTGAAAAACCATTAACCCGTTACTATTTCTTTAACCATATCGAGGACTAAATAAATGAACAGAACAATTCAGGCGGACCTGTTCCGGTACGGCGGATTATCCGGTACCAAAGGGCTGATAAAAGGGTTTCGGAAGCCCGGGTTCCGCTATATGTATGTATTCAGGCAGGCGTCGCAGGGAGGCAGGTTTTCATTGAAGCGCCTGTTTTTTTCCTGGTTGCGCAGGAGGTATTCCTACAAATTCGGCTTCCAGATTCCGGTTGGCACGGCCATAGGAGAGGGCTTTTTCATCGGCCATCACGGCACCATTGTGGTAAACGGGAAAGCGAGGATCGGCAAAAACTGCAATATCGCCCATAACGTTACCATCGGACAGGCCAACCGTGGCAGGCTGGAAGGTTTTCCTACCATTGGCGATCACGTTTGGATGGGCACCGGTGCAGTAATAGTGGGAAATATTCACATTGGGAACAATGTACTGATTGCCCCCAATGCATACGTGAACATGGATGTACCGGAAAACTCCCTGGTATTGGGAAATCCGGCGAAGATTATTCCAAAGGAGAATCCATGTGATGGGTATATTAATAATATTCTCTGATGATATTTACACCAGGCGGAAGATAGCTCTTCCGCCTTTTTATTTAGAAAGGCCCTGAAATAGTATCTTCCACCACCACATTTATCACCAGTGGGGTATGGCCAGTCCTTCTGTGCTGCAATATCCAAAATGGCAGCAGCAGTTGATTTATCACCGTGCCGGAAAAACCCGACCTCGACAAATCAGTAGTATCAACCCCAAAGTCATCACAGATGGTAAATCTTACGGAAGCTGAATAAGTCCTGGCGGCAGGATCTATGGTCATACCTGTCAGTTCTACCACTGTACCCTGCGTTCCTCCAATCAAAATCCAGAGTTTATGATCAAAGGGGCCACTGAAATCATAGGCCGGCGGACTGGCAAGCCTGATGGCTGAGCAGTCAATCACCCTTGATGCCGATGCCGCCTGCGCGCTGAGGTTGGTGATAAAATCGGCAGCCACGGTGCCACGATGCCGGATATAGTTGGGATGCGCCAGCACCTCTCCAGATATGGTTGAGCCTACACCAAAAGTTCTTGTTGATGCAGTAGAGTTATAAAAATCATTAAACAGGGAATAACCCTCGGGTGCGCCGCCAGTACTGAGTACCGCCTGCGGTGCTGCCCGCAGCGCAAAATCAGGCATGCTATCCATTGCTGCTGCCTCTGATGCCAGTGAGGACGGAACGGCCGACAATGGGAAGGTAGCCGTAGTAGCATCATCCCCGGTGCCGCAACCGCCACGGGTACCGATGGTGATAGGGAATGCCGGGCATGGTAATACGGTAACCGGCGGAGGTGGCGCTACGGCCGGTGGCGGAGCAGGTGCCGGAGTAGGAGCAGGCGTAGGGGTTGGGGCGGGCGTTGGCGCAGCACCCAGCACAGAAGCCAGTGCCAGGCGGTATGCTTCCTGCTGGATATCGGCATAGTCGCCACTGTTAGCCCGTATGCGTCTGTAGCTGATCCTGACACGTATATTCCTGCCGGGAACACTGGGCCTGGTGCCCAGGGTATTAGCGGCGCCCATAATACCATCGTGACAGGCATTGATGAAGTCTGTCACCGCTTCGGTAGTGCTTGCGGGAGCACCGGTTACTACCAGGTGCACATCCCACACAGGGCCGGTAGGATAGGCGGCGGTGGCGAAATCCTGCGGAATGGTACGGCGTTGCACCGCCGTATTGCCGCCCGACTGCTGTAAGGTATGCGTGAGTTCATGCGCCAGCAGGTGTTTGCCGGAATCTGTTTCCGGCGCATATTTGCCGGCGTTGAAATAGATATCATTGCCCACGGTAAAGGCCTGGGCTTGCAAGGAATCGGAAAGCCCGGCTGCCTGATGATTGTTATGAATTCTTACACCGGAAAAGTCCGCATTAAACCGGCTTTCCATAAATGATTGTACCGGCCGGTCCATGGGCCTGCCACCGCCTCTGCTGCTGTTAATTTCCTGGGAAGTACCGCTGTCCACCGCCGTTGGTCCGGACTCTTTCCGTTGAAGGAAGGGCATTTGTGGCCGGCGTTGTACCAGCTCTTCTTCCTTATTATTTTCCGGCATGCGCTGTACCTGTTCCTCTTCACATGCTGCGCACTTACGCTGAATTTTCATAACCGGGGTCCGTTGTACCTGCTCTTCCTCATCGCCGCTTTCCGGCATGCGCTGTACCTGTTCCTCTTCACATGCTGCGCACTTACGCTGAATTTTCATAACCGGGGTCCGTTGTACCTGCTCTTCCTCATTGCCGCTTTCCGGCATGCGCATCACGCGGTCGGCCATCTGGTCGGCCTCTGCTTCCAGTGGGTCATCTGTACTGCCTAAGGATAATTTAAACTGAATAGGAATAAACTTCCTGACAGATAGTTCATTGTGATCGGATTCACCGGTGATGGGGGCAATTTCCCGGTTAGCGGCTGCGGTAACGGGCTGCGCCTGATGTTCGGAAACATACTGCGACATAAGATCAGATTGGGGTCAATGATGGGGTTACAAGTGGCGTACTTTTTCAGTAGCCTCCATCTACAAGTTACGAAAAATTTCGGGTCCGGGGAGTTTGTAACTCACTATTTAATAGCTATGTTTGCTGTCACTAGGATGCCCTTCGTGGACCAATGGAGGGCGATTAATGAATATTACAATTTTGTAACTCCTAATACTATGAATATGAAATCTGACAACCTGTCTGCACAAAGTACTGAGCAATTGCAGAAAACTGAAAAATTATTGAAAGGAGCCACTATTGGGCTTGGCGTCGTTTTACTTGGCATCATTGTGCTCTCCATTGTTATGTGGGGGAAGAAAGGCACCATTGCCATGAACATCATGCCTATTGCGTTGCTGCCAATATTAATTCTTAACATCACCAGCAGACAGCGTATTTTAAAAGAGCTGAAGTCAAGAGAAGCCTAACAGGACAATACGAAAATTACAGATGCCGGTAGTTGGGTTTGCGGATGCAATGGTTCTATCATCTCCCTGATAACAAGACCCGCGCTGGTAAATAATTTTGTCCAGTCGGCCAGTGTGCGGAAGTACCACTGGTACGGCTGTACGAAATCTCTTTTCATCCCGTTCCAGCTGCCGTCCTTCCAGCCAGTTATGTAGTCGCCCTGCTGTGCCATGGCAAAAGGATGCAGGGTTTGAATAAATACCATACCGCCTGGCTGCAGCAATTGCGGCATGCTGTGGAGTAACTGATTGCTGTCTGTTTCATCCAGCAGTGCGAAGTTGATCACCGCAGCGGTGGGTGTTTCCCTTAGTTTATAAATACCTGTAGCCAACTCTCCAAACGTGGCCACAGCATACCCGGGGCCACCTTTTGCAATGGCATTGCTGATGAGTGCGGGAATGGCATCTACGCCAAATGCAGTAATGCCTGCGGCTTGCAAGCTACGTGTGAGCCACCCTTCGCCGCAGCCAATGTCTACAATGGAAGTAGGGGCAGCAGCGGTGATCGACTGCACAATGGCGGCATTGGTCACCAGGTTGCGGCTCTCAATTTCTCCATGATCAATAGTGGCAATCCAGTTGCCGGCGTTCGCCTCCCATGAGGCAGTTATGCTTGTGGAGTACCTATTTTTATTCATCTTCTGTAGAGATGTAATCCCAGTCGATATCCAAACGTTCGAGTAATGCTTCAAACCGTTCGTTTGCCTGGGTGCCAATGAATATGCCCGTCCAGTTGCCCTGCTGGTCCACAGACACGCTGATCACCTCCTCGAAATGATCAGTGAAAATCCGTTGCGATTGCAACGTGATGCCCTTTACCTCTTCCCAATTGCTTTCGATATATGTTGCCACCTCCGGCGCCACCGTATCAAAGCTATTGGCATTGTAAGTTAAGCCACCCAACGTACCATTATAAATCGCCATCAGCAGGAGAAAGCTTTCCACAGAAGGGGCATCCTCATACCATTCCGTGCCTCCGGGATGGTAGTTGCCATATACCGGCGGGTTGTCCCCGGTAAGATCCGCTTCCTTAATGCCCCAATAAGCCACTACCTGGTTCTCTTCATAAAAAACAAAGTAGCGGTCGTCCGAAAAGCCGGTCTGGCCGGGTGTTAGCAGCTGATTATGTGAGCGGTTGATGAGTTCATTTTTGCCCAGGGTAAGGTAGTATGTCCGCAAGGCAGCAGGTAATTGTATCCCCAGCCGTGCTTCCAGTGCCGCTATCTCTTCGTGGCTATAGCCTTGCTGCGTGGTTTCCGGAAGCTGATATAATCTGCTGATCTGTGGTAAGATAGTCATATATGCAATGGGATGAATTCCCCTAAATGTAAGTTTTTCACAGCTTTAAGCTAATATTTTTATAAATTGTCAGACTAACAATTAATTATTCCGTATGCCACTTTCCCGTGTGAAAAAACTGCTGCTCTTCCACCTGCTACTGGTAAACATCGCCACCGCACAGGTGCGGGAGGTAACTGAGCTGCATGACAACTGGAAATTTTCCAGGGGTAAAAATGATAACGCCTGGCAGCTAAGCTTTAATGATAAAAACTGGCAATCAGTGTCGGTGCCGCACGACTGGGCCATCTACGGTCCGTTCGACAAGGAAATTGACAAGCAGGATGTGGCCATCACGCAGAATAATGAGAAGGTATCTTCCGAGAAAACCGGGCGCACGGGTGCATTGCCCTATATCGGCGAAGGCTGGTACCGGAAAACATTTCATCTCTCCCAATATAAAAAAGGACAAAAGGTACTCCTGCTGTTTGAAGGAGCCATGAGTGAACCTACGGTGTACCTCAACGAAAAGAAAGCAGGAGAGTGGCACTACGGCTACAACTACTTTTACCTGGATATCACTGACCTGTACCAGCCCGACAAGGAGAATCTGCTGGCTGTACACCTGCAAAATGCGGATCAGTCGTCCCGCTGGTACCCCGGCGCAGGCCTGTACCGCAACGTAAGCGTGATCGTAAAGAACCAGGAAAGTATTGATGAATGGGGAACCTATATTACCACTCCTATGATCACGGACTCGTTTGCGAAGGTGAATATCAAAACCAAAGTTAGCGGTAAAGGGCTCACGCTGGTCACTGAAATTATGCATCCCAATGGTTTTATCCTGTCGTCAGATACGGCGCTGGCTCCCTGGGGAAATGAGTTTGACCGCAACATCTCCGTTCGCAATCCCTCCCGCTGGAGCCCTGAATCCCCCATGCTCTATAAGGCTATTTTACGGCTGTATAAAGGCAAAGAACTGAAAGATTCTGTGACCACAATATTTGGTATCCGCGAAATAAAATACGACCCTGCCACCGGCTTTTCACTGAACGGCCAAGTGCGCAAATTCAAAGGGGTGTGTTTGCATCACGACCTTGGCCCACTCGGTGCTGCTGTTAACAAAGCAGCCCTGCGCCGGCAGATGCAGATCCTTAAAGACCTTGGCTGCGACGCTATACGCAGCTCCCACAACATGCCTTCCCGCGAGCAGCTGGAACTGGCAGATGAAATGGGATTTATGTTCCTCGCCGAAACCTTTGATGAATGGGCAAAGCCAAAAGTTAAAAACGGGTATGCCCGGTTCTTTAACACCGACGCAGAAAAAGATGTTGTCAACTTAATCCATGCCACCCGCAATCACCCCTGCATTGTGATGTGGAGCTCCGGCAATGAAGTGCCCGACCAATGGGGATCTGAAGGCGTGAAGCGCGCAAAGTGGCTCCAGGATATCTTTCACCGCGAAGATCCCACCAGGCCGGTAACCGTAGGAATGGACCAGGTGAAGGCTACCATGGCTTCCGGCTTTGGCGCCCTGCTGGATATACCCGGACTGAACTATCGTACACACCTATACGAAGATGCCTATAAAGCATTTCCGCAAGGACTACTGCTCGGCTCAGAAACTGCTTCTACCGTAAGTTCCAGGGGTGTGTATCATTTCCCGGTAGTAAAAGCAAAAGATAAACAATACCCGGATTTACAGTCCTCTTCCTATGATATGGAATACTGTAACTGGTCCAACCTGCCGGAAGAAGATTTCATATTACAGGACGATAAACCATGGGTCATTGGTCAGTTTGTATGGACGGGCTTCGATTACCTCGGGGAGCCTACTCCCTATGATGATAAATGGCCTTCCCGCAGTTCTTACTTCGGGTTGTGCGACCTGGCAGGCATTCCCAAAGATCGCTATTACCTGTATCGCAGCGTTTGGAATACTACTTCGCCTACCTTACACATCCTGCCACACTGGAATTTTCCAGGCAGGGAAGGGGATACCACCCCAATATTCGTGTATACGAGTTACGACAGTGCAGAGCTGTTTGTCAACGGTAAAAGCAAAGGCATACAAAAGAAAAACAGCAGTACCCCGCAAAACCGCTATCGCCTCATGTGGATGGATGTGACCTATGAACCGGGAACCGTCAAAGTAGTAGCTTTCGGGAAAGATGGTACACCTGCTGCGGAACAAACCATAGTAACCGCAGGCAAGCCGTATAAATTATTACTGGAGCCAGACAGGAAGCAGTTAAGGGCAGATGGTAACGACCTCTCCTTTGTAACAGTTACAGTACTGGATAAGGACGGGAATGTTTGTCCGGATGCGGCGGAGCAGCTGCAGTTTTCAGTAACGGGCAACGGTAGTTTCCGTGCGGCCTGCAATGGGGATGCTACTTCGCTTGAGCAGTTTCACCTGCCAACCATGAAAACGTTTAGTGGAAAGTTGGTAGTGGTGGTGCAGGCAGCGAAGAAATCAGGGGATATTGAGTTGACCGTGAAAGGGAAGGATTTGCAGGGAGCTAAAGTGTTACTGAAGGCACAATAAGCACATTTGCATTAAATAAAAAGGTCCACGGTTTCTCACCGTGGACCTTTTTATTTAATTGTCATACTATTTCCATTTGTTATTCTGTTCCATCTTCGAGTTGGTAGTAATTTCATTCTGTGGAATCGGGAAGTAGTCATGTTTACCGTTCACAAAATATTGTTTACCCACCTTGTCGCTGTTGGTGATCTCCTGTTGCAGCAGGCCCCATCTTTTCAAGTCATAGAAACGTTGTCCTTCCCGTGCAAACTCAATCATACGCTGGTGTCTGATTTCAGCCATCATCGCATCCTGGCCGAGGCCGGTGGTAAGCGCGCCGAGGTTAGCTCTTGACCTTACATCCTGTAAATAAGGATAAGCGTCACCGGTTTTACCTTGCAGGGTGAGTGCTTCTGCCAGCAGCAGTTCTACATCTGCATAACGCAGGATGCGTTCGTTGATGCTGGACGTATAGTCGCCACCTTTACCACCTTTCAGCTCATTATCCTGCGTATAATTCTGGTATTTTTTAAACATGGATTTAAATCCGAACTGCAGTTTAAAAGCAGAAAATGGTTTGTTATAGAAAGTGGCGCCTGGATAATCCCAAATCAGTGTTGCGTACATGCGTGGGTCCAGTTCATCGGTAGTTGTTTTTTCTTTCTGGAATTCGTTGAAGAGTTTGTCGGTAGGACTCACTTCAAACCAACCGGCTACTTCCCCAGGCGCAAATTCCTGAGCGGTAGTAACACCCAGTGTTTCGTTGGCGTTTTCACCAGCCCATGGGTTGGTTCCGCCTACATCTGCCAGTTGAACTTCGAACAGTGATTCGGCGTTGTTCTCTGTGGTAGCTTTGAAATTATCTTCGTAGTTAGCCACCAGATGATAGGTGAAAGGTGCAGTGGTAAGCTGTTTGAGTGTTGTTTCTGCATTTGCATAATCTTTCGTGTATACGTAGGATTTACCAAGCATACCAAGTGCGGCACCTTTCGTAGCTCTGCCGATGTCGGCGCCGGTGTAGGCAACAGGCAGGTCAGCGGCTGCTTCGGAAAAGTCTTTGATGATCTGCGCCCATACGTCTTTCTCTGGTGATTTGGCCACGAAGTAATCATCGATCACTACGGGAACGGTAGTACGAATGGCTACCTCTCCGAAGTTGGTTACAAGGATAAAGTAGTTAAGACCGCGCAGGAACTTGGCTTCTGCGAGATAGGCTTTTTCCTTGTCTGCCGCGAGGCCCGCTTTACCTGTATTTTCCAGGATCTGGTTGGCGCGGAAGATGGCACGGTAGCATACGTTGAATATACCTTCCGACACGCCGTTGTCCGGTGTGTTGGTAAAGGTGGATAATTGGTAGAGTGCTGCCACATCGTTTCGGATGAAGAAATCATCGCCGCGGCCATTGGATAATTCTACTCCACGTACACCCCATAAACCACCATCTACGTTTTTGAGCAGTCCGTAAGTGGCTGCCATTGCGCTTCTTACATCACTTTCTGTTTTCCAGAAAGTTTCAGTGGTGATTTGATTTGGATTGGTCAGGTCTAACGTATCGCGTGAGCAGCTGGCAAAAACCAGCGTGGCCGCGACCGATATCAATATCTTTTTCATGCGTTGAATTTTTAAGTAATTACAATGACAGTTGTATACCAACAGAAAGTGTGCGGGCAAGTGGGTAGGAAACGTGACCGAAGTCTACGCCTCTGTCCAGGATGCTGCCAGATCTGCCAATGTCCGGGTTAAACCCTTTGTACTTGGTGATGGTAAACAGGTTGTCGGCACTCAGGTAAGCTCTCAGGGATGTGATTTTGGCACGTTCCAGCAGTTTAACCGGTACGGTATAACCCAGCTGTACGGTTTTAAATCTGAAGTAAGAGCCGTTTTCCAGGAAACGGGAAGAGGTGCGAGAGTTGAAATTCGGATCATCTATCACCGCACGTGGCATGTCTGTGTTGGTATTGGTTGGCGTCCAGGCGTTGAGCGTGGTGCGCGCGTAGTTATACTCCAGGTTCATGCCTTCCAGGTCCTGACGCAGACCGTTATAGATTTTATTTCCCTGTGTGCCTTGTAAGAACATGTTCAGGTCAAAATTATACGCATTGAGGGTGATGCCCAGGCCATATTCGAATGAAGGGAAAGAACTGCCCATATCCAGGCGATCAGCATTGCTGATGGTACCATCGCCGTTGGCATCAAAGAATTTGATGTCGCCAGGTTTGGCAGAAGGTTGGATCAGTGACCCGTCTTTGCCTTTGTAGGCGTTGATTTCATCCTGTGACTGGAAAATGCCAAGTGATTTGATCAGGTAGAAAGAAGCAATTTCGCCGCCTGCCTGTGTGAGTGTAGCATCTGCACCGTGGTGAGTAGGCTGGCCGCCCGGGATTTGCTGTGTACCAGTACCCAGTGCCAATACTTTGTTTTTGATAGAAGAGAAAGTTCCTCTTACACTATAGCTTACTGCACCAATGTTATCATTGTAGCCAATGCCCAATTCGATACCCTTATTGAGGATATTACCGCCATTTACGTATGGGTTGGAAGAGGAGCCGGCAGATCCTGGAATAGGCACCTGGAGCAACAGGTCCGTGGTATTTTTACGGAAGTAGTCCGCAGTGAGCGTTAGTTTATCATGCAGGAAAGCAGCGTCAATACCTATGTCAACGGTTTCTGTATTTTCCCATTTTAAGTAGGGAGATGCATAGGCCGTTTGGATAGCCCCAAACCATTTGGACTGATCACCATTTACATAGTTGATGTTAGAATTAATCAGCGGAGTAAAGCCATAGTCTGCAAATTCCTGGTTACCCAATATACCGTAGCTACCACGAAGTTTCAGCATGGAAATGGCGCCCGATGGTACTGACCAGAATTTTTCGTTGGAGATATTCCATCCTGCTGCGATAGACGGGAAGTTACCGTAGCGGTTGTCCGGCGCGAAGCGGGAAGATCCGTCACGACGGAAACTGGCAGTCACCAGGTAGCGGTTATCGTAAGAATAGATCACACGACCGAGTACTGACACCAGCGTGCTTACCAGTTTATTGCCAGATACAGAGCCGGTGATGGCGCCGTTATCCAGTTCACTTATGCCATCAGAGAGGCCACTTCTGGCAGCGCCGGAAGAATCTCTGATCGACTTTTGATAGGCATACCCGGCTAAGGCCTGGAAGCTATGTTTACCGAAATCTTTTGCAAAATTCAGGGTGTTCTCTGCCATGACCAGGTTATACCTGTTTCTGGCTTGGGAGAGATTGTTGGTAGGATTGGCGAAAAGGCCACCTACCTGATATCTGCGGGTATAATCTTTTTGCTCAATAAACGCATCCGTATAGCCCAGGTTGAATTTGTATTTCAGGTAGGGGAGGATGGTTACTTCTGCAAACGCATTGGCGAGTATGGAAGTGGTGTTGGTGGTGATGTCTTCCAGGTGCAACTGCGCTACCGGGTTCGCCACGTTTACCACCGGACCGCTGGCACCGGAGTAGCCACCAACCGCATTTTCGTCGTAGATGTCAAATACCGGAATCATTTTTACCGCAGAACCAACCGGGTTACCACCTTGTCCGCCCCAGCCACCAGGCATTTTAGTCCAGGTTTCGCGGGTGAGAATCAGTGATTGACCAATTTTTAAGCGGCCTTTGGTTGTTTCCGTTTTTTCGCGGACACCATAACGTTTGTATCCGGTAACGTCTACGATACCATTCTGGTCGTTATATTGTCCGGAGAAGCTATAGCGGGTGTTTTCGTTACCGCCGCTTACGGAAAGATTGTATTGCTGCATCATAGCAGTTCTGTAAATCGCATCCTGCCAGTCAGTGCCTGCGCCCAGCTGGGAAGGATTTGCGGCGATGTCCAGTCGTGGTAAACCGGCATTATCATGCGCCATATTACTTACCGTAGCCCATTCCTGCGCATTCAGTACATCGTATTTTTTAATCAGTTTTTGTGAACCGAAGTTGGCATTGAACTGGATTACCGGAGGTCCGTTTTTGCCGGACTTGGTAGTAACGAGTACTACGCCGTTGGCAGCGCGGGAACCATAGATCGCGGCGGCAGATGCATCTTTAAGCACATCCATGGATTCGATGTCGCCCGGTGCAATGTTATTGATATTATCCACCTGCACACCATCTACCAGGTAGAGCGGATTAGCATTGTTGAACGTACCAACACCGCGTACCAGTACACGCATGCCTGATCCGGGATCACCACCGGCGGCTTCCACGGTAACACCCGCCAGCTTGCCCTGCAGGGCTCTGCTCACATTGCTGGCGCCTTCCGTTTTGATATCTCCGGCTTTTAATGTAGCAATGGAACCGGTCAGGTCTTTTTTCTTAACAGTACCATAACCAATGATCACTACCTCATTGAGGCCGGCAGTGCTCTTCTTCAACACTATATTAATGGAATTCTCATCTCCTACTGTTATCTCTAAAGGCTCAAATTCCATCGACGAAACCTTCAATTTGTCGCCCGGATTAACGGAAAGAGAAAACTGGCCTTTCTCATTTGTGATGGCGCCACGTGTAGTGCCCATCACCTGGACCGACGCCCCGAACACAGGCTGGTTGCTACCATCCTCCGTTACTTTACCTGTAATTTTTTTCTGTGCATTTACTGCGAGTGTGCAGAGGATAAAAAATAATAGAATCGCATGCCTGATCCAGGCAGGTGGTGAGATACTCACCCCGGTGTACTTTATCATACGGGAATGTTTAGTTATTCAGATTTTAGTTGGACTTACTGTATGGCTAAATTAGTTGTCAATAAACGTGGATCCGATGGATGATAAGATGGTAAAAATGGATAATCTTATTCCTCCTGCTCGCAATATAGTTTTTAATTGTCAAAATGACGCGTAAAAATTTTCAACTTTTTTATGCCATCGGTTGCGTAATAAAAATTTAACCACACCCGATAAAAATAGCACTGGTAGCGTTTTAATAAAATTATTTTGTAAGATGCTTTTGCTGATATTTGTTGATTCTTTCCGCCCGATGGCCGTTGAGGAAACGCATCAACCTAAGTTATCAGTGTCTGTTATGGTTGTTTTTTGGTGTGTTTTTATTAATTGTTAAAATGACAATTAATATTTATAAATTGTAGCCTATATTTCAGCAATTTCCGTTATGAATAAATTACTTGTATCCTGCTGCCTGTCGCTCTTATGCACCGCAGCCTTCAGCCAGCAAAAGACGTTTATTGTAAATGCCGCACAACCAGGTGCCCCTATCCAGTCCACCATGTACGGCGTATTCTTCGAAGACATTAACATGGGCGCCGACGGCGGCATCTACGCGGAACTGGTGAAAAACCGTTCCTTCGAATTCAACAGCCCCCTGATGGGCTGGACCATCAACGGGAAAAAGGAAGAAGGGGACCTTCTCGTCCTCAACAGTCACTCCTACAACAAAGCCAATCCCAATTTCCTGCGCCTGAAAGTACACAACCGCCGCAAAGGAGAGTGGGGCCTCACCAACGAAGGCTTCCGCGGCATGGGTATCCGCACAGGAATTAACTATAACCTGTCCATGATGTACCGCACCGCAAAACCAGGCATCACCATCCACGCAGAGCTGGTAAACGCTAAAGGAAAAGTCATTGGGCATACTGCTTTTGAACCGGCACCGGGTAACGGCGACTGGCAAACGAAAACGCTCTCCTTTACCGCCGCTGAACAAGATACCTCCGCAAAGCTCACCCTGTGGCTGGAAGGCAACGGTACCATCGACCTGGATATGATTTCGCTTTTTCCGTCCGATACCTGGAAAAACAGGCCCAAAGGCCTGCGCGCAGATATGGTGCAGATGCTGGCCGATATGAAGCCCGGCTTTATCCGCTTCCCCGGTGGCTGCATCGTGGAAGGGCGCGACCTCGCCAACCGCTTCCAATGGAAGAAGACGGTAGGCCCCATCGAAAACCGCGAACTGATCATCAACCGCTGGAATACAGAATTTAATCACCGCCTCACGCCCGACTACTACCAGAGCTTCGGACTGGGATTCTTCGAATATTTCCAGCTGGCAGAAGATATTGGCGCGGCACCACTGCCTATCCTCAACTGCGGTATGGCCTGCCAGTTTAATACGGCGGAATTGGTGCCTATGGAAGATTTGCAGCCATATATACAAGATGCCATCGACCTGGTGGAATTTGCCAACGGCCCCGCTACCACCACCTGGGGTAAAGTAAGGGCAGACATGGGCCACCCGGAACCGTTTCACCTCACTATGATCGGTGTGGGCAACGAAAACTGGGGTCCCCAGTATATTGAACGTGCCCGCGTATTTGCAGATGCTCTCAAGGCAAAACATCCGGAAATCAAGCTGATATTCAGCTCTGGCACCGATCCTAACGGCGCACGCTTCGATTTCCTTAACGATACACTCCGGAAAATGAATGCAGACTTCATCGATGAACATTATTACCGCAGCCCGGAATGGTTCCTCGCCAACGCAGCCCGCTATGATAACTATCCCCGCCAGGGCTCCAAAGTTTTTGCAGGGGAATATGCCGCACATGAAGACAAAACATTTACAGGATCTGATCGTAATACCTTGCGTGCTGCCATTGCAGAAGCTGCCTTCCTCACCGGTCTGGAACGCAATGCCGACGTAGTACACATGGCCTCCTATGCGCCGCTGTTTGCCAGCGCAGCAGCCTGGCAATGGGCGCCCGACCTGATATGGGTGAATAACCTCCAGGTAGTAGGCACCCCCAGCTACCAGGTGCAGAAATTATACTCACTTAACAAAGGTACTAACGTATTACCGCTGTTGTCCGGCAACAAGGCCGTAAGCGGCCAGGATAGCCTGTACGCTTCTGCCGTTATCGATCAGCAGCAGCAGGAAATTATTGTGAAACTGGTGAATGTGAGCCAGCAACCCGTGACGAGTAAAATACAGTTGCAGGGAAAAAATCATCTCTCTAAAAAAGCCACCCTTACCACGCTTACCTCCAATGACCCGGTTGCTGTAAATCGTTTTAATAATAAACCAGTGGAACCGGTAGAAAGCGAAGTGGTGGTTAACAAACAATCGGTGGCACTCACGCTGCCGCCGAATTCCTTACAGGTACTACATATTAAGTATTGATAAATTTCGAAAGGGCCAACCGGCCCTTTCGAAATTATTTTCCTACCGGGAACATATAAAACTGCCGCTCCGGCTTAAAATCAATCATCCATTGATCCACCACCACATGATTGTCCAGGGCAGTGATCGTAAGCGTATGCCTTCCCTTGGATAAATGATGACTGGTAACCTTCACTGCCTGCCCCCGCATCACATGCTCTTTCCATTTCTCAGATCTGTAGGGTTCTTTAAACGAACAAACGGTTGGCCTGCCTTCGTCAATGGTTACACTGAAACGGATGTCGCCTTTATCATTCGGCTGTGTAGGAATCACCGCCGTACGCAGCACCGCGGGCCCTTCCTGGTCCGCGTCAAAGTCATAACTGATGCTGGCGCCCTTCGGCAACGCTACTGCCTGCATGCTATGGCCCAGCGATTGAATGACCTGTACTTTCCCGGTTACCTTCGTATAGTCAGCCGCGTTAGCAGCAATTACACCTTCCAGGTGCAGCGGTAATGCCGGCTGGTTAACGGGTGTAATACTTTTTACCACTTTCAGTGGCAGCTCCGGCGCACGGAATACAGGCAGGTCGCGGGGCTCCGCATTCATGGCGTGCTTCCATTTGCCTGCTGCCATTACGTTGTTATAGTGATCCGTCAGCCTGACAATCTCCTCATAAGCCTGCTGACTTTTATAGCAGGCACTTTGCAAAGCCAGGGAATCAGGCTGGTCATCAGCCGCGATGCTGCGCGCACGCTGTGCTTCCAGCCATTTCGTAGCCATTGCCGCAGCGCCAAACACGGGGTATTTGATCCGTGCAAAGAAAGCATCCTGCTTGTCGGCCGGAATATTTTTTTCCACCTCCGCCAGCGTATTTTTAATCTGTTCGTAACTGTTTAAATAGCGATCCAGCTCTCCGCCAAATTCAGTTTCGCTGAATGCGGTATTGATCACCGGGGTCCAGCCTCTTTCATATTTCGCCTTATCTTCTTCCACTTTGCTCCAGCCCATAAATTCAGGACGGCGGATGCCGCACAAACGGGAAAACTCCTGCATGGCCGGATATAACTGTTCTCCTGCCGCCTTTCCAAAATCGCGCACCAGGTAACTGCGCATTTTGTTTTGAATAGTATTAGGGGGGATGTCGTTTATATTCCAGGCAAGGTCCAGGAAAAATTCCAGGTCGTAGCCGGCAATTTTAGGGTCGTGTACATTGGTGACCCACAAACGCCTGGCCTGATGATCATAGGCTTCCCGCATTTCATTATAGATCAGCCCATGCTGCGTGGTAGTGAGCCAAAGGTAATCATGCGGACGCCCCCAGTAGCTCAGGTGGTAATATACACCGGCGCCACCACTGCGCTTTTGCTGGACACTGTCGCTCAGCCGGGTCATGTAACCATAGTTATCATCACACCAGGTAAGCATCACATCTTCCGGCACCTGCAATCCGTTTTCATAAATCTCCAGTACTTCTTTATAAGGCACAAACTGCTGGGGGATTTTTTTCAGATCAGGGTTGATGTATTTGGTAAGCAGCTCACGTTGTTCATAGATCACCCGTTGCAGTGCATCTGTTTTTTCTTTCAGTGTTTTCACACCTTCCATGGACCCATCATGTACGCCCCGCATACCTATGGTGAAAAAATTCTCAGATAGTTTCACTTCTTTCAGCCGCTCTGTCCAGTAATTAACCACAGCATCGTGGTTGTCGATGTAGTTGAAGTGTCCGCGCTGATTTTCCTTCCATTCATCCACGTTATTTCGCATCAGTGGCTCGCAGTGGGAGGTGCCAATTACGATGCCACAGCTGTCCGCCATTTCCTTTGCGCCTTTCGTGAAATAGAAAGCAACGGTACCTGTGTGCATAGCCGGCCATATGGTGTTGGCTCTCAATCGCAGCAGCAGCTTGAATACCTGTTTATAAGTCTGCGCAGCAATGATGCCGGTATCAGCCTGCGGAGCATAGTTTTTGGAGCTCCAGGGGCGTAGGCTCCAGTCTTCATCATTGATGAATATACCCCGGTACGCTACTGTAGGGGCTTGCAGGGTACGATAGTCCGCAGGTACGCTCAGCTGCTGCTTTTTTTCCGGCGTTACATCCCCCCACCAAACCCAGGGGGAAACACCCGCCAGGCGGGATAATTCCAGGATGCCATAGGCAGTCCCCCTGGCATCACTGCCAGCCACCAGCAGCTGGTTGCCATTAGCTTTGATGAAAAAAGCATCCATAAGACCGGTCATGCTGTCCACCGGAACGCCGAGCCGCTTCAGTTCTGCACTATTGTTACGGTTGAGCTGTAAAATTCGTATGTCGCCATTTTTCCCCGTTGTGGGGGCGGGCACCCGTCCTGTAACCCGGCTGATATCTTCCCGGAACATATCCAGGGCCACCTGTATAACGGGTGTGCCTGGCGCCTGCAGGGTATAGGTGACAGGCGATTTTCCATTATACCAGATTACCTCTGCGCTTTGGGCGAGGAGAGTGGAAGTAGCCACCATACAGGTACTGAGCAAGAGTAAGTTTTTCAAACGCATAGTAGTTGTGAATACGCAAAGTGGAATTTGCTCATTTGAGCATCAACAATAATAATTGTTTTTTAGGGAGATGGTAACCTGTACTTACCTGCCTGGCGCCGCGTGCATTATAGCGGGCGCTGTTGAATAAAAATACGGGCTGGCACTACAATGAAAGCGGGCTGTAAGGCGTTTCCTGATAGTTACTGTGCAAATTGGTATTTTAATTGTGGTAACATAACATATTAACCATACTGTAAGCATTTAAAAACCTCTCAACTATCCTCCACATGAATCACATGAAATCTTATGCATTGATGGCAGGTATGCTGCTTGTTATTGCCTCCTGTTCCCGCGATGAGCCGGGCCCTGGCAATCCTTCAGCCCCTCCGGTGGAAACCAATCCGGCAAATACAAAATATCCGCCTGCTTTTACTGGCCAAACACGTGCTAATGGCGCTGTTACAAAAACTAAAATTAAAAAGGACATTATTACCTCCGGGCTTACCAGTCCCTGGGGCATCACCGAATTGCCTGACGGGCGTTTGCTGGTGACAGAAAAAGCCGGTAATATGCGCATTGTTACTACCACCGGAGAGGTGAGCAGCCAGATTACCGGGCTGCCAGCGGTAAATGCGGCCGGACAAGGCGGCCTGCTTGGCATTTGCCTGGACCCGGACTTTGCCACCAACCGAACCGTATACTGGACCTTTTCGGAAGTCGTAGCCGGCGGTAACCTCACTTCTGTGGGCAAAGGCCGCCTTGCCAATGACGAAAAAACCATTGAAGGCGCCAGCGTCATTTATCATGCGCTGCCCCGCCGTACCAGCAACCTCCACTATGGCAGCCGTATCCTGTTCGATAAAACCGGTAACCTGCTGATTAGCACAGGAGAGGGCTCCAACCTGGATACGCGGCCACTGGCACAATCTGTTACTGCTGTATTAGGGAAAGTGATCCGCATTACCAAAACAGGACAACCCGCACCAGGCAACCCAACGTTTACTGAAACCGGTGCCTTACCTGAATTGTATAGTATTGGCCATCGCAATCCACAAGGCCTCGCCATCCATCCGGTAACCGGTGAGCTCTGGGAATGCGAACATGGTCCCAGAGGTGGTGATGAAGTCAACAGGGTACAGCCAGGCCGCAACTACGGCTGGCCTATCATCACCTACGGTATAGAATACAGCGGTGAGCCTATCGGCGATGCTATTCAGCAAAAAGACGGTATGGAACAACCCGTGTACTACTGGGACCCCGTGGTATCACCCAGCGGCATGACCTTCTACGCAGGCAAGCGCGTGCCTGAATGGGAAAATAACCTGTTCCTCGGCGCATTATCCGGTCAGCACATTGTGCGCCTGGTATTCAGCAATAATAAAGTGATTGGTGAAGAACGTTTGCTGGCGGGAGAAGGGCAACGCTTCCGTGATATCACGCAAGGGAAAAGCGGAGCACTCTATGCCATCACGGACCAGGGCCGTTTGTACCGGATTGATAAAGAGTAATATCGATTTCGTATAGCCGTACAGGTAAATTATTTTATACTACGCTCGTGAGGGGACCGGAAGGTCCCCTTATTTTTTTATTACGGCTGAATCCGCGAATATTTTTTGCAGATTGAGAATGCAGTTGTAAATTCGGATCGCCATTCTAAAAAATGCGGCCTATAGGCCTGTTGGATTATTCCTGTCCTTATTCCTCACAACGTATACCTGTGAAATGACCATTATCACCACCGGAATCCTCAATGAGATTACATGGCGAGCATCATCAATGTGGTTACAGAAGAACTCATCGTTCTTACCCCTTTATTTACCGTAGGTCGGAATGCAAGTCTGGTAAACCTGCACCTGTCGTTTGGCGACATATCCCAATCCCATGCAACCCTGTTATGGTCCAGAGAGGGCTGGCAGCTCCGGGATCATAGCCGTAACGGTACATTGCTGGATGGAGAACACATCTGGCAGCGTACTACCAGGCTCACCAAAAATCATATTCTCCAGTTTGGCAGTGATGCACAAACAAAGTGGAAGTTGCAGGACCTGGAACCGCCTTTTCCTTTTCTGAAGTCGCTCAATCGCCGCAACCACATCATACGCTTATCCTTTGCTACCGCATTGCCCGATCAGGTGCAGCACGAGGCAGCTATCTATTTCCTGCCGGAAAAAGGCTGGGTATATGAAAAAGAAGGGAGCGTAAACGCTTTATCGCACGGCCACAAAATAGCTTTTGCAAATGATGAATGGGAGTTTGTATCCATTACTGAAATAGAAGATACCATTGACCAGCAAGCCCTGGTAGCGGGCGCCAGGCTGTTGTTTCACCTCAGCCTGAATGAAGAACATATCCGGCTGGAGCTGCAGCTGAGCCGGCATCAGTCGCTGGACCTCGGCAACCGCTCGCATAATTACCTGCTGTTGTCGTTGGCCCGTAAACGTTATAGCGACCATCTCCTCCAGCTGCCTGATACCGATCAGGGCTGGTGCACCATCGACGAAATAACCGAAGACCTGTCACGTGAAATGCAAAAAGATGTAGATGTTTATTTCCTCAACCTTCAGATTTTCCGCTTACGCAAACAGTTATGTGAAATTCCTGAAATAGGATACCTGTTCAGTAATATTATAGAGAGAAGACCCGGTGAAATTCGCCTCGGTCATCCTTATTTCAGCATTATCAAAGGAAACCATATTGAAGCGGATATAACATCCCTCAGATAATCCTGTGTATGATACATCAAACCATGCGGACTGCCGGTTTTCCGGTAGTAAGCAACTATGAACTGCTGGAAGCAGCCGGAGAAGGCGCTACCTGTCATGTGTACAAAGCCATACAGCAACATACCCGGCAGCTGGTGGCGCTAAAGGTACTGAAGCCCCTGCTGTCGGAATCTATCCAGCTCACGCGCTTTGAGCGTGAAGCAAAAGTATGTGCGGGCATTAGTCACCCCTATATTGTAAAGCTGCTCGATAAAGGCAGGACTTCCGATGGCGTGCCCTTTGTAGCTTTTGAGTTCCTGGAAGGTTTAACGCTCCGGCAGCAGCTGCAACAACACGGGCCCCTCACCATTGCCGAAACGCAGGCGCTGATGGGGCAGCTGCTGGATGCGCTCTGCTGCGCACACGCCAACGGCGTGGCCCACCGGGACCTGAAGCCGGACAATATCATCATCATCCGCTCCGGCGCCGTGCCCCATGTGAAAATACTCGACTTCGGCATCAGCACGTTTGTGCAGGATTTGCAACATGGTGATACGATGGGAACGCCGGCCTACTGCGCACCGGAGCAACTCCGCGGGGAGCCGCCTACCACCCGCGCCGACCTCTACGCCTGGGGCCTCATACTGATTGAGTCCCTCACCGGCTGCGCCGCCATCCAGGGCAACAGCATCGCCGATATTTATTATCAGCAACTCAGTCCTGATACCATACCCATCCCTGCATTTCTGAAACAGCATCCGGTATATGACCTGTTGCAGGCCGTCCTGGCAAAGCATCCCAACGATCGTATGGGTGATGTGCACACGCTGTTTGAGCGCTTCCGGCAGCTGGATTTATCCACCCTGCAACTGCTACCCGCCTCACAGGTGGCCCTGGAGGAACACGGACATCTGACTCAGGATAACTCACTGGCATGGATGTACGAAAAAAAGGACAAACGCCAGATTACTATCCTGTGTGCCAGCATCAGACTGGTACATTCGCCCGATACTACCGCTGATGAAGATATACTAGAAGAAATTCAGAAGGCACAACTTACTGCCTGTACCGACATTGCCACCCGCAATGGAGGCTTTCTGAAAGGTGTGTACGCGGATCAGTTTATGATCTATTTCGGCTATCCCACCTCGGAAGGGAATGCTGCCTACCTGGCTGGCAAAGCTGCTTTTGAGATACTAACGGCCACGGAGGCACGCAGTAAACGCCTGCAAAGGCAATATGGGCTCCAGCTCGATACCCGCATCAGTATTCATACCGGTAATGTTATTTGTCGCCCGCAGCGCATCCCCGAAGGCCATGCCCCTAACCACGCCCATCGCCAGCTGGCACAGGTTGCCAGTCAGCGTATAGTCGTTTCCGTAGCGGCGCGGCAGCTGTTGTCGCACATGGCGGTGTTTGAGCGACTCCTCCACACCGCCGAAGAATTTGCGGATGCCGCCTATATGGTAAAAGAACGCAGTGGCAGCGCCTTTGCTCACTTGCTGGATGGTGGCAGCAAAGAACTCTATGGCCGTTCACAGGAATTACAAACTATCCGGCAGGCCTGGGAGCAGGATAGTGCCGTGCTACTCATCCGGGGCGTAGCCGGCATGGGCAAGTCAAAGCTGGTGTACGAAGCATCTCGCATGGCAGCCAATCATCTCCTGGAAATCCGGTGCATGCCGGAATACCGGCATCGCGATCTGTACATCATCTTCAGCCTGCTGCAACAGTACTACGGCTTCAGGCCGGAACTGCCCCAGGAAACGAACCTGCAGCTGCTGGTGAATATGCTGGATAATGCAGGTATAGCAAAGGATACGGTGATGCCTATACTCTTATCGTGCCTGGGTATGGCATTTACGGCTGAATTTCAACCGTCGTTACTATCGCCGGGAGAGCAGCGCCGACAGCTCGTGCACACCCTGATCCAATGTTTGACCAGCATCTCCCTGGAAAAAAAATACCTGGTGATCATTGAAGATCTCCACTGGATAGATTCAGGCAGTGCCGCTGTGCTACAGGAAATAGCGGAGCAGCAGTTGTGCAGGAATATGTTGGTGATACTAACCACCAGGCCTTCCTTTGAGATGCAATGGCAGACTGGTAAAGTGTTGGAACTAGGGCCGCTGGATACCGCTGCTTCCACCACGCTGATAGCGGACCTGCTGCAACACAAGCAGGTGGAGCCGGCGTGTATGCAGTACCTGTTGCGGCATACAGACGGTATCCCGTTTTTTATAGAAGAGTTTACCCGCTACCTGCTCTCAAAAAATATGCTGGTACTGGAGGATAATAGTTACCGGTTTGCAGATCCCACCTTCGAACTAACGGTGCCGCTTACACTAAATGAGGTGCTGGTGGCGCGACTCGATGTACCCGGCGCAGCCCGCGAAACCGCCCAGCTGGCGGCTTGTGCTGGCAGGGAGGTATCTTGGCAACTACTGCGGCAGATTTCCTCGCTGGAGGAAGAAATGCTGCAACAGCACCTGCAAACATTGGAGGCACATGATATCATGTACCGGCTGCATACGGAAAAAGGGCTGGTATATGTATTTCGTCATGCCCTGATCGCTGAGGTAGCCTATCATAGCCTGCTGCTGAACATGCGGAAGGTTATACATGCCCGCATCGCCAACGTGCTGCTGCAGGATGATCTTCCAAATGATCCGCATCATGCTGCTACCATTGCAAGGCACCTGTATCAGGCCGGCAAATGTATGGAAGCGGTGGACTGGCAGATTAAAAGCGTACAACTGATGCTGGGTGGTATCACCGGTAAGGAATCGCTGGTACTGTGCCAGCAGGCCCTGAAATGGTTGTATTCCCAGCCGGAAGATGCGGTACGTACGCAAAAGGAGGTGATGGTGCGCCACCTGATGCTGTCGGTATTGGTAGTGCTGGAAAGCTATGGCGCGCCGGCGGTGAAAGAGCAGCTGGACATACTGCTGGAACTGTATCAGTGCCGCGAGGCCAACGAGGAAATTTTGCCGGCGATGCTCATGTATTGCAATTATTACGCAATGACGGGCAACTGGAAACAGGCCACTACTACGGCGCGGCACCTGCATGAGGTAGCGCATGCCACCAAAAATCTGAAATACCGGATCGTATCCTCCGTTTACCTGGGGCTGCAATATTTTAATAACGGCGAGTTGCGGCATGCTGCTGCCATGATGGAAGAAGCCCTGCAGCTCTATGATGCAGCGTTGCATAATAGTCTCGCCTACGAATTTGGACTGGATCAGGAAGCGCTGGCCAGCAGCACACTTGCCTGCGTGTATACGCTGGCCGGCGAGGCAGATAAGGCCGAAACAATGGTACGGCGCGCCATTGCCAAGGTGGAGGCTATCGCGCATCCGCATACCAGTGCATCCACCTGGCTGGGCCTGGCCTGTGTATATTTTTACCAGGGCAACCGGGAACAGGTAAATTATTACAGCCAGGCTTTGTTACAGGTCAATGAATCGAGCCAGCTGCATATGTTTGGTAACTACGGCGCCATTTTACAGGCATGGGCGCAGCGCGACCTGCAAGCCGCTAAGGCAGCGCTGGAGCAGGAAGCACGGAAAGGGATTCAGTCGATGAACAGTTTCTGGAATGCGGTGGTGGCGGAAATAGAAATGCATGCAGGGGAAAATGAGTCGGCGATGAACCGGCTGACTAATGCATTATCGCTCATAGGTGATGCGGATGGAGCACTGTACCATGCCGAAATACATCGGCTGCTGGCCGTTTTGCACGCAGGCAATCGTAATGATGCGGTGGCTGCCGAACACCTGCAAACTGCAGCTACGATTGCACTGGGCCAACAAGCCGGGTTACTACGGCAACGTATATACGCAGAAATGAATCACGCACTTTAAAACCAAAATATATGAACCCTGAATTATCCAACAGATGGCTGGAAGCCTATTATTCAGCCGTACAATTTTGCTGGACGCAACCGGCGTTTCAGGACAAATTGATTGCAAACCCGAGGGCCGTACTGGAGCAGGAATTTGGCTTCACTTATCCGTCCGTGCTGGACCTGCAATTTCGGTTTGTGCCCGATCAGAATTTTTCGGCTTTCCCGGAATTTCCGATCAGCATTTTCGATTATCCGCCTGCTACCACCGTTTCCCTGTTGGTGCCTTTGGTGCCGCCGGCGCCTACCGGATTCACTGACCTGGCATACCTGGTAGATTTGCAATCACCGGAACCACTATGCTGCTGCATGTGCTTCTGATAAAAATTTAGCTATGCATTCTTTATTTATTTCTGACACGGGCCTTCACGGGCAGTTCATAGAGATGTACCGCGACGCAGCCCACACACAGCTTTTTGGCTGGATGTGCAGTTACCCGGAAAATGATCACCCCGGCAGGGTGGTGGAACTATGGGCGCTGATGTCCGGTGAAGATGTGAATTTATCCGGAGTAGCATTTTATCCGGTGCAGGTAACCACCGGTTTTGTGCCACATAATTTTGAAACGTGGCTACTGAAATTACAGGAGGGGCCTGACTTTGAAGCCTTCATTTATCGCGTGGCAGCTTTTGAGCTGCCGGATACAAAGGAGAGCTTCATAGGTACGATGGCAAACGGTATTTACAACAGCAGTGGTGATTTACACAGTAAGCCTGTGCTGGTGGCGGTAACGCTGATGTCGGCGCAGCGGCAGCTGGATGAGCAGGCAGCTGTTTCCGAGCAACTGATGCTGATGGGGACTTTCGAGGCCTCGCAGCCGCTGTTGTTGTATTCGCCGGTGACCCTGCTGGAGCCGCCTGTAACTTCAGAGGAGTTTCTTTCCAGCAAAGGTATTCCCGGAATCACGCTCACGGGCACTAAAGCCACGGTGCCACTGCGGGAGCGGGTGCTCACGATTGTGGGCTCCAGCTCGCCGGAGCAGCACATTCAACGCTTAACAGCATTAAAAGAATTAGCCGATGGCATTACAGTCAATGGATGATTTGTTGCTGCTGGCTCCTGGCTCGCGCTTCCTCCCGTTGGGGGAGGTAGCGGGCCTGGTGCTGGGCAGCAGCCGAATAACACCTGTATCGGGCAGGTTGCCGGTGGCGCTGATAAATATGGTGCAGCAGCAGTCTGTATCTGCCGCCGGCTGCGTAAGAGAGTTGCAGTCCTGCTACCCCGTACCGTATTTATTGATGGAGCTGGACCGCTTAAAGCGCGATGGCGTGTTTACCAGTCGCCAGCGCGTGGAGGAAGAGTATGTACTATTGCAGCACCTTACTATTGCCGATGAAAAGTATGTAGTGGATCAGGTAGATGGAAATGCTTTGGTGGCGGCACTTTCCTCGTGGCGCAATACCATGGCGACAGGTAAGTGCTGGGTGCCGGTGATTACCGGTAACGGCTATACGACGATTGGTCCGGTATTTCATAGCGACAGTCCCTTTTGCCCGCAGTGTATGTTTGCCCGCATCGACCGGTACGTGAAGGAAGGTGAGGAGGACATAAGCGTTATTGCTCCGGTGGCGCCTGAGCTGGGAGCTGCCGTGCAGGAGGCCTTGCTGCACCTGGTGGCGGCGCCGCATACCGGGGAATATTTCCATGTGGGTGAGCAATACGGGCTGCATCAATATCAACTGCAGCGGCGTCCGGAATGTACCATTTGTGGCGACCCCGGCTTAGTGGCCCGGCTGATGCAGGCACCTGTAACGCTGACGGATACACGCACGGCATATCGCGCAGCGCCGCCTGCCGTCACCTGGGAAAAATGGAGTCACCATATAAATCCGGTAATGGGTATTGTGCGCCATTTTGAAAAGATCGGTGATTATACCTGGCGGGCATTGCTGCCCGATGCTGCGCCGTTTACTTTTTTACGTGCTTACGGGAAGGGCTATACGGAAACAGCGGCCATGGTAAGCTGCCTCTGCGAGGCCATAGAGCGATGGAGTGCCTGCTGGCGTGGTGATGAGCCACTGTTGCTGGCTACAGTAGCGGAGTTGCAGCCGTATACGGTATCACCCGCTGCGGTGCAGCATTTTGCTCCGCAGCAGTTACAGTGGCCGGAAGACACACCAGCCCTGGGTCCGGTGCCGGATACGCTGGTAGTAAACCGCTGGCTGCCGGCATGGTCGCTTACACACCAGGAGCGGCGTTACGTGCCTGCGGATATGGTATTATATAATTTGCCTGTTACGGGAGATGGCAGGGCTGCTGTGTTTGATTCCAACGGTATGGCTGCAGGGAGTACCATGCCGGAGGCCATTTTGCAGGGGTTGCTGGAGCTGATAGAGCGGGATGCTGTGGCTATCTGGTGGTTTAACCGCTTACAGCGGCCGGAGGTGCCGCTGGCGCTGATGCAGGACCATGAATGGTGGCAGCAGCAATGGGAGCGGCTGATGGTCGCTGGCTGGCAGGTGCAACTGCTGGACCTCACCATTGATACGGGCGTATATGTGATAGCAGCAGTGGGAGAGTACGCAGGTGCTTACCTGACTGGCTATGGCTGTCATTATTCCCTGAAAGAAGCTATGCTACGGGCTTTTACTGAGCTCATACAGATACAGGCGATCATGGCGCCGGTGCGGCCACCGGAAGGCCTGGAAACAGATTATTTACGGTCGCATGCAGCTGCAAAACGATTCGATGCTGCAGTCGTAAAAGGGACGGCGGAGGAAATGTGTGCGCAGTTAATAGCAGGACTGCAAACAATACAAATAGAAACCATCGTGGTCGACTGCACCCGTCCGGATGCGGGCCTGCCGGTGGTGAAAGTGCTGGCCCCCGGTCTGCGTGCTTTCAGGCCGCGCTTTGGTGCCGGCAGATTGTATGAAGTGCCGGTAGCATTGGGTTTGAGAGAAGAGGTGCAGGCCTACCAGGCGCTCACCCCTATGTGGCTGGTGCCATCACAAGGCAATACAGCAAAGTAAGTTTTACATCTCCCGGAAAAAACTAAATGAAATATGATGAAATAGGAATGCGACAGCTGCCATTGTAGTTTTGAGGTATCAAGTCAAACGGAGCTCCACGACTGATATCGGGCGGAAACCGAAAAGCCTTAACAGAGTAGGTGATCAATACTAAACTATGAAACAATGGCAGATTACAGTTTAAACGTTGGCTTTACCAACGATCAGTTAAAGACATTATACGCTACAGGTACCAACGTAGTAGTAGCAAAACCCTCAGGCGCGGGCAACCCGAATGTGGCCTGGCAGGTATTCAAACCCTTAATGGCTAACCAGCTGGCATGGGACGAACAGTATGGTCTTTATGCTTCTACCAGCAATGTTACCAACGGCGCAACACTCACCCAAATGTCAAGTGTACCTGTAGGTGCAGCTATGAATAAACTCTACACCCTGCAGGATTCCGGGGTAATTTCCGGCCCGGCCAGCGGTGGGCAGCAAAATGCCTTTTCATTACTGAATGTATACAGCGGCATGCCTTATATGACCGTTGGTTTGTACCAGAATGCGAATGTAAACGGAATAGATATTCTTGGCAACGCCATTTCAGCGGTGCCAGTGCTGAAAATGAGCACCGCCGTGATGACTCCTTACACCACCGTTTACATCTGGTTGCAATCCCAGGTAGCAAGTAATTCAGTAGTAACCAATGTAACCTCTCCAATGACGCAGTTGAATTTCGGTGGCGGTATAAACAATATCTCCGTGGCATACGACAGCGACTCAGGTACCTTTTTGCCTACCGGTAATTTCTCCATGACTGCAAAAAAGCCTGAAGTTATCATCATTGAACCATCACTCTGATTTCCACTATTAATAACCTGGAGGAGGCCTTAATGGGCCTCCTTTTTAATTCAATCCTATGGAAAAGATAATGAGTGGCAACACATCGCTGGACGATCTGTTATTCGCCATGCAACAGCGTAATCTTGTTTACAACGGCGATTTCCGGTACTACAGCAACCAGGTACTCACCGGTGGGCTGGTCACTTATAATTGTCCGGATGGCTGGGTATTCTCAAATCCGGGTTCCTTTGCTTCAGTAGGTTTTGATGTAGCCAGCAATAGTTGCTTTATCAATACCGGCGGAAGCTCGCAAACAGTGAGTCTTCACCAGGCCATACACGAATTTCCCCGCTGGCAGCAAACCTTACCGGGTAGTTATGTATCTGCCACCGTTATCATGAACGTTTCCGGTAACTACGCGGTAGACGTAGCGCTTACGGATGGTATAGATGCCGATACGGTGACCAAAAGTTCAGGCGGCGACCTGCAGTTTGATTTGCAGCTCAAGGTGAATAACAATGCTACCGGTGTGTACCTGGCCATAGAATGCACAGTACCCAATGTGCGGATCAAAATTTCCCAGGTATATGCAAATGTTGGAATGGTAGCTATTGGCACACTCCCGGGTATGGTGCAGGGTATCATTGGAGAAAGACGGCAGTATGTAGGCACTGAAACTGCTCCGGCAGAAGAGATATCCCTTTGTCAGCCACCCGTTTCACTGGGCGCTGGCTACACCCGGCTGAACTCCGTGGTAAACGGCCGCTTTGGCAGCAGCGGCAGTGGCATCTCCCTGACACCGGATATGCGCGGTTATTTCAGCCGTTCCTGGAATAATGGAGCTATCACCGATCCGGATGCCGGCCAGCGTACTGCCCTGGGAGGCAGCATTACCGGGGATAATGTGGGTACGGTGGAACAGGACATCTACCAGAAACATAACCACCCACTGATATGGAGCGCCAACCAACCCGGCATGAACGGCAACGCAGGACCGGTTACCGTCATCAACACAGCGCAGCAATCCAATACCGGCGATGCCGGCGGTAATGAAACTAGACCTAAAAATATCGCAGAGCTGTATACCATTAAATGGGCCTGATCATAAAAATAGCAGTTAGTAATGATTCTCGATTCGGGGCTGGCTGTTGAGCCGGCCCTCTTTGTGTGGTGTGAGAATATCCTAAAAAAGCTATCTTCGCCGCCAAAAATCACCCGCATGCACCTACGAAATATCCTCCTTGCCCTGTTCGCCCTGTTGCTTACTGCTACTGCCTTTGCCGGGGGCATGTCTGCCTGGGAGGAGAAAACACCCAAAGGCAACACCATTTACCACGATGGCACTGCCGGCGGCTGGATAACTTTGACCATGGATACCACGGAAGTCATGTTCAGGCATTTCTATTTCTATAAAGGCTGTACCATCGCTACGGACGACTCCCTGCATTACATCATCAACGAAAATAATAATACCGTACAGCGCTTTGATAATGAGGCTGCCTGGAAGGCCGCCATCAAAGCGCAACATTTGAACCCGCTCTGGAAAAGAGAATATAACGATTCCTATGGCACCGATAAATTCGGGCATATATTGCTGCTGATTTTCTTTCCGATCCCCTTACTGCTGCCAATATTATGGCTGGTGTGCCTGATCAGCCTGTTTTTTCCTTCGGGGAAGTTTTTCGCAGCGAGGAAGCATTTTTCCTGGATATACCCGGTGATAGTGCTGTTGGTAATTTTTTACGATAACATACCGCAGAGTATTTGATCGGCAATAAAAAAAGCGGTTGCATCTTTTGGATACAACCGCTTTTCCATATTATTATCTTACTTCCCCACCAGCAGCACATTCTTACTCAGGTCAAAAGTAATTTTTGGTCCGAGCCAACTAATCCACATAATACCATCATAAATTAGCCCGTCAATAAATTGCACCGGGAAATGTTCGGTATGTACAGCAGGAGTGGCAGCAGCAGCTATTTTATTGAGTTTGGTAAGGTAGATATTCGAGACAAATTTTTGGTTCATTTCGCTTTTCTTTTCAATTCTTTTCACACGTGTACTGTCGCCCGCGTCCACCTGTAAAGCATTCATGAAGCGGGAATTGAGGCGGAATACATCTTTTCCGGCGCCACTATCCAGCGATACCTGCAATTGAAGCGTATCGTTTACCTTGAAGTAGGCAAACAAGGTCAGCGCTTTGTTGCGCGATTGCTCCTGCTGTACCGGTATGGCGCTGGCTGTTTTATGGATGGCCTGAAGTGTTGCCGGTGTTTCCAGGCGGATCACCTGTTGTTGCTGGTCAATCGTAAAAGGTACCGATTCCAGTAGTTTCAGGGAGATGATACCATCTATGCCACCCAGGTTCACATCCATATAACTGATCTCTTCGGTGGCTTTGCGATAGGAACCCAGCTGGAAATCCCTTACCTGGTACAGGTCTACATCAATCCTTTCGCCGGTAGCACGGAACCCGGTGTAAGCACCATCTTCTTTTACTAAATGGGGCAGCTTGTCCGCAAAAGTTTTTGTAAATAAAGTGAGTCCCGCGCCGGTGTCAAAAATAAATTTCCCTTCCACGCCGTCAATGTTGGCTTTCACCAATATATGGCCGGAAGGTAACAGCTCGAAGGGGATTTCATTCTTTGCCTTTTGGGCGTAAGCAGGTGCGGCAATAAAATAAAGCAGTAGCAGATATAGGAATGCCTTCATTTTTTTCCTGCGAATGTAATTAATTATTTTTTATAGAGAGATGTAACTGCGTATAGGCCTGCCTGTAAGGGTGTTTTGAAAGTTACCTGTGCATTATTATTTTTAATTAGTCTACTAAAACTATAGACTTTATGAAAATTATTGTATTATTGTAGTATCAGGCATTCCGAATGCCAATTAAACTATTTTCATCCGCCCCTACCATGTACGGCAATACAACCAGAACTACCATGATACAGTTATTAGCATGCAGACAATTTGAAAATCCAGGTTTCCGATGTTGTTAAAAATTCTCGTGAATAAATAAAAAAAGCCGGAACTGTTGGAGCAGTTCCGGCTGGCAAACAAGGCTGTGAGACATTTAACAGTGCAGTATGTAAATACATGCACCGGCCTTATTTTTTTCATACCAAAGTAAAGATAATGAAAATTGCTATTGCATGCAGTTTAGGACTGCTATTGCCCGTGATTTCCCGGGCACAGTCCAATCCTGTACCTAAATCGGGTACCATTGTACAGCACAACATCTCCCTGTCCGGAAAAATTATTGACGGCAAAACCTTGCAGCCGCTGGAAGGAGCGGTGGTACACATTAAAGGAACTACGCACGAAGTACAAACCAACCAACAGGGCGACTTCTTTTTCCGCACCGGACAAAAAGTCCCTGTGATCTACCAGATTTCTGCATTGGGCTACCAGCTTAAAGAAATTTATGTAGATCATTCCAACGCCGGTAACATCCCGCTAACAGAGCTTTCCCAGCAGTTAAATGACGTGGTGGTAGTAGGGTATGATACCCGTAAACGCCGCGACCTCACCAGCGCCATATCCTCTGTAAAAGGTGCAGATGTAGTGAGCTTACCTGTAGCCAGCTTCGACGCACAGCTGCAGGGCCGCGCCGCCGGCGTGCAAATTAATTCCAATACCGGTGTGCCCGGCGACGGTATATTCGTTCGCGTTAGAGGTACCACCTCCATCAATGCGGACAACAACCCGTTATACATAGTGGATGGTGTGTTTATCAATAACACCAGTCTGCAAACGGTGAGCACCGGCGGCCGCAGCGCCTCTGTGCTGGCGGATCTCAATCCCGCTGATATTGAAAATATTGAAGTGCTGAAGGATGCCAGCGCCACCGCCATCTACGGTTCCCGCGGCGCCAACGGAGTCGTAATCATCACTACCAAACGGGGTAACTACAATACTAAATCCCGCCTCAATGTGGATGTATCCGGGGGCGTAGCCTGGGCGCCAAAACTCTGGGACCTCACCACCGGCCCGCAGCACGCTGAACTCATCAACGAATTTTACCGCAACTCCCTCGCCGATGCACAGGCCGCTGGTGATGCCGCCGGCATCACCAAATATAGCTACCTGCCGTTCCGGTCCAAAACGGATAACCCTTCGGCAACGCCCGCCCCGCGCGGACTCCCGTCGGAACAACAAACATATGACCGCCTCGGTGAAGTGTTCGGCAACGCAGGGCTGCAAAACTATAACCTCTCCCTCGCCGGTGGCAACAAAGAAACTAAATACTACATCGGTGGTGGCTTCGCTAAGCAGGAGTCCATACTTAAGCCAATGGCATTCGACCGCGTCAGCTTCAAGCTGAACCTCGATCAGCGCGTCAACGACCGCATCACCGTAGGTACCAGCAACAGCTTTTCCCGTAGCTACCGCAACCAGGGTCGCGCCGGTGACGGACCACAGGGTGGACTCTTACAGGCAGCACTACATACCCCTACCTATCTCCCTGAAGTAAACGCGGATGGTACGCCCGCCAGATGGGCCGGATTTGACAACGTACAGGTATTGCTCAACAACTATGATGTCAACACCACCAGCCTGCGATATATTGGTAACCTATACCTGGATGCGAACATACTCCCGGACCTGAAGTTCCGTAGTACATTCAGCCTGGATTACGACAACTACAACGAATCGGAATACTGGAATAACCAAACCCAGCTCGGTGCAGCGCCCACTAACGGCCTCGCTACCTCCGCCATCACACAAAACACGGCATGGATCAACGAGCAAACGCTCTCTTACCGCAAACGCCTTGGTACCAACCACTTCCTGGGCATTTTGGCAGGTAATACCCTGCAAAGCAACACCATCGCCATAACATCCGCGCAGGGTACCGGCTTCGCCAGCAACTCCTATAAGAATATATCGTCAGCGGCTACACGTACCGCCGGACAAACCTGGACCAAGGTAAACCTGGCCAGCTTCTTCGCCCGCGTGGATTACAACTACGCCGGCAAATATTACCTGGAAGCCAGCTTCCGCGCTGATGGCTCTTCCAAATTCGGGGACGACACCAAATGGGGCTACTTCCCGGCAGTAGGTGCCTCCTGGCGAATTAAAGAAGAGTCGTTCCTGAAAAATGATAACCGCATCAGCGACCTGAAAGTACGTGTGAGCTATGGCATCACAGGTAACCAGGCAGGCATCGATAACTTCGCTTCTCAAGGCCTCTGGAGTGGTGGCTTCGGCTATCCGGATGGCAGTGCCGGCGACCAGCCCGGTACTGCACCGCAACAACTCTCCAACCTCAACCTCCAGTGGGAGCGTACCAGCCAGGCCAACGCCGGCCTGGACCTCGGCCTCTTCGATGGCAGGATCAACCTCACCGCAGATGTATACTATAAATACACCAACAACGTATTACTGCGTTTACCCGTTGAAGGTGTAACCGGCTTCGGCAGCATCAACAGCAATGCAGGTGAAATCAGCAACAAAGGCTATGAAATAGGTATCAACACCGTTAACATTGCCGGTAAGTCGTTCCGGTGGAGCAGCAACCTCACCATCTCCGGCAATAAAAACCGCATTGAAAAATTACCAACCCCGATTTACCAGTACAACCGCGACTGGATCATCATGCAGGAAGGCTCACCTATGTACTCCTTCTGGCTGTATAAGCAGCTGGGCGTGGATTCCAAAACAGGAAACGTGATTTTTGAAGGCGCCGAAAATGGTAAACTGCCGGTATCCGCCAGGAAAGTAATGGGCAACGCTATGCCTAAATTTTTCGGGGGCTTCAGCAATACCTTTTCCTGGAAAGGGTTCGACCTGGGCATATTGTTCTCCTACCAATATGGCAATGATGTATACAACCTCAATAAATTTTTCGGTGAAGGTGGTGGCACCAGGGATGCCAACCGTGTACTGGTGGCCGATCAGCTGAACCGCTGGCAAAAGCCCGGCGATGTAACGGATGTACCGCGACTCACCGCATACGGCCTTAACTACACCATTGATCAGAACAGCCGCTTCCTCGAAGATGGTTCCTTCCTGCGCCTGAAACAGGTATCACTCAGCTACACCATTCCTAAAAGCGTGAGCCAGCGCCTGCATATCAGTCAGCTACGTGTATACGTGATCGGTAGTAACCTCTGGCTGCTCACCAACTACAGCGGCCCTGATCCGGAAGCGAACGTTACTTCTATCCAAACCGTGCAAGGGCTTGATCTGGGCACACCGCCGCAGCCACGCAGCATACAGGCCGGCATTAACCTCACCCTTTAACCGAAAAACTACCAACTCATGAAAATATTCATAAAATATAGCAGCATCCTGGTTACTGCGCTGACGTTGTTGTCGTGCCAGAAATTCCTGGATGTAAAACCAAAGGACTCCGTTTCCGATGATCAAACGATCGTAGATAAAACCTCCGCACAAACCGCTTTGCGTGGCACCTACCGTAAGCTGGCCGCCGATGGTTACTATGGCAGCCTGTTCCAGACCTTTGGCTACCTGCCGGGTGACAATGTACAGTGGACCGGCTCCCAGTCAGTGATACAGCAGTTTATCACCCATAATATCCAGGCGGATAACGGCAACCTGGCTACGGTATGGTCGGCCATCTATGCCACCATCAACAGTGCCAACCATGTTATCACAAAAGTACCGGGAGTAAAGGATGCCACGTTCACGGAGGCCGACAAAAACCAGATCGTAGGGGAGGCACTGTTTATCCGCGCACTAAGCTATTTCGACCTGGCCCGCACCTGGGGAAATGTGCAAATAACGTTAACGCCTACACTTACCGCTACTGATAAAAGTCAGACGCAGCAAAGTACTCAGGAGCAGGTGTATGCGCAGGCACTGGCGGACCTCAACGCCGCCGAGCCGCTGCTGAAAGCGCCCACCACACCTAATCCGGTGAGGGCTAACCTGGAAACCGTATGGGCGCTCAAAGCCCGCTGGTACCTCTACAAGGGTCAGTGGAGCGATGCCGCTACCTACGCCTCCAAAGTGCTGGCTAATCTGAAAAACTACCAGCTGCAACAACCTTACGCCGCCTTCTTTTCCCCAGCCAGCACTGTGGCCACCAAAGAGAGCGTGCTGGAGTTGTCGTACAGCGCCACCTATACCAACGGCCACCGCAACTACTGGCAGCCACCTGCCAACGGCGGTACCCGCCAGTGGGCACCTGCTGATGCGTTGGTAACGCTGCTCAATGATCCTAAAGTGGGCGGTAACCGCAATATGCTCATCGCAAAAACCAGTGCAGGCCTGTGGTATGGTAACCTTTATTATCGTAGTCCCGCCACTGATCCGGCTTACCTGATTCGCATAGCAGAGCTGTATCTCGTATATGCGGAAGCGTTAGCACAACAGGATAAACCAGCCGAAGCGCTGATCCCGCTCAACGCTATTCGCGTGCGGGCAGGCCTGGAACCATTTACCAACGCCGATAAGTCGGCCGTACTGCTGGCTATCGAAAACGAAAGGAGAGTAGAGTTTGCACTGGAGCCACACCGCTGGTTTGACCTCGTAAGAACCAACAGGGCAGGGGCGGTACTCGGTGTCACAGATGCCAACAAGTTCCTGTTCCCCATTCCGGCGCAGGAAGTACGCTTATCAAACGGAAAATTAACCCAGAACCTGGGCTATTAATACATCACATTTATAAATAGCAGCCATGAGTATCATTGCACAAACAGGGGAATTGCACCCATGGAAGCCGCAGCAGAAGCTGCTCTTCCGCATACTGTTCGTATACCTGTTGCTACAGGTACTGCCGCTCGACTGGACATTTTACCGCTACCTCGGGAGCATCAGCTGGGGACATACTACCTACCAGGATATTTTTAACCTGGCACACTACAGTACCCGCTTCACCGCAGGTCCGGCTACGTTTGCCGACTGGGGCATCCTGCTCGTAATCGCTGTGGTGTCTGGCGTGGTATGGACCTACCGCGACGCCAACAAAACGGCCGACTATAACCAGCTCTGGTACTGGCTTCGGGTGCTGGTGAGATACAGGCTGGCACTGGCAATACTGGCCTACGGATTTATCAAATTCTTTCCGTTGCAGGCGCCTTATCCATCGCTCAGTAATTTGAATACCGCCTATGGTGCGTTTAACCGCTGGAAACTTTTTTCCATGAGTTTAGGGATTGTGCCCGGGTATGAATTATTCCTGGGGCTGGTAGAAATCCTGCTTGCGGTAGCATTGTTGTATCGTAAAACCGCCTCCATAGGCGCTTTCCTGTTTCTTATTTTTTGTGGTAATGTGTTCATATCCAATATCGCCTATGAAGGAGGGGATACGGTGTACAGTTTGCAGCTCATCCTGTTCGCCTTTTTTATTTTCAGTTTTGATTTTTTTCGCATAGTGAGATTGTTACTGCTACAGTTACCAACTGCCCCGAATACATTCCGGCCGCAGTTCAGCAATGGACTGAGTGTAGCGCGGATAGCGCTGAAGTCGGCCTTTGTACTCTGTTTCATCGTGATCTACGGCATTAAAACAGGCATCGGTGCAAAGAAGGACCCTTACCAGTTTCCCGGTACACCAGGGTTAGCAAATGCGGAGGGACTCTATAACGTATCTACGTATGTGCTTCAACGTGATACCATCGCCTATTCTCCTGTGGACCCTCATCGCTGGCATAATGTGGTATTCGAAAGCTGGAATACCATCTCCATAAAATCCCTGGAACCAGTAACCGTAGATAACAATAACGCACATACGGTGATTACTGCACAGGAGCCGAGGAATTATGAATCGGAAGGTACCAATGGCCGCCGCTATTACAGCTATACCATCGATACTGCGCACCATCAGCTGCTGCTGAAAAATAAGAATCCCCATTACAAAAATGAGGTGTTCGCCCTTACCTATAGGAGGCCTACGCCGGAGCAGCTGGTGCTGCAATCAGGTGATTCGCTGTATGTAGTGCTGGACAGGCTGCCAAAAAAATACCTCCTGCAGGAGGCCACTGGTGGTGGCAGCAGAACCAGGAAACTGAAATTATAAACGGCTAAAAATATTTTTGTATGTCGATATCAGAAATTAGTGTGCAGGATGCCAACGTAGCTGATAGCGCTAAGGCAGCTGTACATACAGGCCAGGCACCGGCTGTAAAACGGGACTGGAAAGGCTACGAGAAGATTTTATTTCGTATAGCCTTCCTCTTCTTCATCGCTATTTCTATTCCTAATACACCGGAATGGTATGCGCAACTGTTTGGGCTCAACTGGCTGCAGCTGAATTACCGCGATCTGTACGACATCGCGCGTTTTGGCTCCGGCATCAACTTCTTTGGTAATACCATATTGGGTACCAGCTTACTGGGCTATGCCAACTGGATTACGACCTTGCTGATCGCCACGGCCGGCGGCCTGCTCTGGACTGCCATTGTGAAAACGCGTAAAACAGAACGGGCGGAATACTACACGCTGTACTACTGGCTGCGCGTGGTGGTACGCTACCGTGCAGGCATTGGTATTATCGGTTTTGGATTCACAAAGCTGTTGCCTTTGCAGATGCCATATCCATCTTTTGGGGTGCTGAATACGAACTTCGGCGACTTCACTGCACAAAAGATCTACTGGCTATCCATCGGGATTGTGCCCTGGTATCAGGTGTTTGCAGGAGTAGTGGAGGTGGCAGCAGGTTCATTATTGTTTTTCCGTAAAACTACTACCCTGGGGTCTATCTTATTGCTGGCGGCACTGGGAGATATTGTGTATGTGAATTTTGCATATGATGGCGGTGTACACGTGTACAGCAGCTATTTCGTACTGCTGGCCGCATTCCTGCTGGTGAATGATGTGCCTAAAATTTACCGCCTGCTGATACAGGAGAAATTTACGGTTCCTGTTCATTACTATCCCACGCTGAACAGGGCGGGGCTGGTGCTGCGGGTGAGCCTTAAATCCCTTACGATCTTCCTTTTCCTGGGCGTGCTTTTCTATCTCCAGTTAATCAATTTTTTATATGACCCGTATAAACAGCCTGCAGTAGCAGGTGTGAAGGAACTGCGGGGTAATTATAATGTGACGGAATTCCGGATCAATGATCAGGTGATTCCTTTTAACCCACTGGATACCGTTCGCTGGCAGGAAGCTACTTTCGAAAACTGGTCCACTTTTACCTACCGGGTCAACAAGCCACATCCCCTGGATTTGTCGAATGGTGGCGGAGATCCGCAGCGGGATGTAAACAGGACATTTGAAATTACCGGTGTTGCCGGCGGACAACGTGCCTTCCACTACTTCGCAGATGAAACCAATCATACCCTCTACCTCGAAGATAAATACAAGGCTGTTCCCGATCGTAGAAACAGAACGGCCGGTGTAGGTGGCGATGGTGGCACTGCTGCCAACTTTGGTGTGGAAGCGGAGCAGGAAAAACCTGCTGAAAAACAGGAGGACTGGATACCTGCTGCTGCGCAGAAAAACATCAGGGATGAAGCGCTGCAAATTGAGCCCATCGCACTTTCTGCACGCCGTGCCCGCGATTACGCCGCGGCAAAGAAAAATGAAAAACGAAATCGGTTTGTGGTACAATACAACACCACTGATGGTAATCACATCATCCTCACCGGCACAGATGAAAAGAAAAATCGCATCTATGTGGTATTGGATCGGGTAGACAAACATTATGCGCTGGAACCAGGTAAACTACAGGCGGGAAAATATTAGCGTGTGGACATGCCTGTTAGTCATGGTCATAAGCTGCAACCGTTCACCGGAGCGCTTTGGCATTGGCAGGCCTGCCACACAGCACGAAATTGATGCCGTCAACATCTCTATTGCACCGGATGGAAAAGGACTGCCACCGGGCACGGGCCATGTAGCCGAAGGCAGGGCGCTGTTTATTGCTAAATGCGCACCCTGCCATGGTCCTACCGGTACAGAAGTGCCACAATACAGGCTGGTGGCTACTCCTGATGATACTACGCATACCAGGGCTATTGGTAACTACTGGCCGTATGCTACCACGCTGTACGATTACATCCGCAGGGCCATGCCTTTTAACGCACCCGGCTCACTGAGTAATGAGGAGGTGTATCACCTCACCGCTTTTCTGTTGTACAGCAATCAGCTGATCGACAGTAATAGGGTGATCAGCGCACGTACCCTGCCAGGTATTGTGATGCCTGCCCGTAAATGGTATGTCAACGACGACCGCCGCGGCGGCAATGAGGTAAGGTGATTTAAAAACAGTAATGAATGAAGGAAGATCAGATAAAGCGAAGAACATTATTGCGTGCCGCAGCAGTTACTGCGTTAGGGTCTTTAGTGCCGGGCCTTTCGGCCCGGCGGATGCCGGAGGCCGCCCCGGAGGACCCCACGAAAGTCCCGGGTACACCCGTAGGCAAGGTGGGCACCAGGTCGCCCTTCGAACAACCACAAAAAAAGGCTTCCGATATCTCCGCCCGCTCGCCCTTGCAGGACTTCTACGGCATCATTACCCCGTCGGACCTGCATTTTGAAAGGAGTCACAATGGCGTGCCCCGCATCGATCCGAATAGGTATGAACTGCTGATACATGGTATGGTGGAGCGTCCTATGGTTTTTACTTTAAAAGATCTGAAGCGTTTCCCGGCATTATCGCGCATCGCGTTTATAGAATGCTCCGGCAATTTCAGGTCTGGCAAAACAAACATGACACCGCAGGAAATCTGCGGACTCACCAGCCAGAGCGAATGGACGGGCGTGATGCTCAGCACCCTCTTCCGGGAGGTGGGCGTAAGTCCCAAAGCCACCTGGTTCCTCGCCGAAGGCTCCGATGCTGCTGTGATGACGAGGAGTATACCAGTACGCAAGGGCTGGGAAGATGCCATGATCGCCTACGCACAAAACGGAGAAGCCATCCGCCCTGAACAAGGCTACCCGGCAAGATTGTTTTTACCAGGATGGGAAGGCAATACCAACGTGAAATGGATCAGGCGGATTGAACTGTCGGACCAGCCTTTCATGACCCGGGAGGAGACTTCCAAATACACAGAAACGATCAAGGGTGGAAAGATTCGCCAGTTCAGTTTCGATATGGATGCCCGTTCCATCATCACCTATCCCAGCTATCCGCAAACCGTGGAAAAGGGATGGATAGAGATTCGTGGTCTTGCCTGGAGCGGCCGCGGGAAAATCAGCAAAGTGGAAGTCAGCACAGATGCCGGTAAACACTGGCAGGCAGCCACTTTGCAGGAGCCGGTGCTGGATAAGGCACACACTGCTTTTCGCTACGGCTGGCACTGGAACGGTGACACCACAGAAATTATGAGCAGGGCAGTGGACGATACGGGCTATACCCAGCCCACCCTTAAACAGCTGACGAACGCGCGTGGCACAGATATGGGAGGGTATCACCTGAACCCTGTGACTGCCTGGGTCATCCAGCGCGACGGGACTGTACTTTTTAAACCGGAGAAATTCAGATGAGCAGGAGCACGAATGATTATGACGCCATAGTAGTGGGTGCAGGTCCTAACGGGCTGGCAGCCGCTATCACCTTGCAGCAGCACGGACTACAGGTGCTGCTGCTGGAAGCGAAGGATACGGTTGGCGGTGGTACTCGTACCAAAGAACTGACCTTACCGGGCTTTCAGCATGATGTATGCTCCGCCATACATCCCATGCTGATTATGTCCCCTTTCTTTCAGCAGTTGCAGCTGAAAGATTACGGCCTGGAGCTCATTTTTCCGCCGGTGGCTGCTGCCCATCCTTTTGATGATGGCAGCGCCGCGGTGCTGCGGGGTTCCGTGGAAGATACTGCCGCTTTACTGGGTACTGACGGTGACGCCTACACGCAGTTGGTTGCTTCGTTGGTGAAAAATTGGAAGGACCTGGGCCCGGATATTCTGGGTCCCCTGCATTTTCCCAAGCATCCGTTGCAGCTGGCGGCCTTTGGGCTCACGGCATTACGGTCCGCAGATGCAATTGTAAAGCGATTCCGCACCAAACAGGCGCGTGGCCTCTGGGCGGGCATGGCAGCGCATTCCATGCTGCCGTTCAATTACCTCTCCAGCGCTGCCATCGGTACGGTGCTGTGTACTGCCGGGCATGTGGCGGGGTGGCCGCTGGTGAAAGGCGGCTCGCAGGGTATTGCCAACGCAATGGCAGCGTTATTTACCGCCTTTGGTGGCGACATCGAAACCAACTCGCCGGTAGATGATTTGTCGCACCTGCCGCCTGCAAAGCTATTGCTGCTGGACGTTTCACCACGGCAACTGGTGCAGATGGCCGGTACGCGCCTGAGCGGGAGTTATGTAAAAAAGTTGAGCCGTTACCGTTATGGCCCGGGTGTATGTAAGGTGGACTGGGCGCTGGACGGCCCTATTCCTTTCGTGAATGACGATTGTCGCCGCGCAGGCACCGTGCATATCGGCAATACCTATGAAGAGATTGCTGCTGCGGAGGCAGGCACCTGGAAAGGGCAGCTCTCCGAAAAACCCTTTGTACTGCTGGCACAGCAAAGTTTATTTGATAGTACCCGCGCGCCCGAAGGGCAGCATACGGCCTGGGGTTATTGCCATGTACCTAACGGCAACACCGCCGATATGACCAGTATCATTGAAAACCAGGTGGAGCGCTTTGCGCCGGGGTTTAAAAAACGCATTGTTGGCAGGCATGTGATGAACGCTGCCGCAATGGAAACCTATAATGCTAACTATATAGGAGGAGATATTAACGGCGGCGCCATCGACATCTCCCAGTTATTTACCAGACCTGTGCTGAGCAGTTCACCCTACCGCACCAGCGCAAAAGGGATTTACCTCTGTTCGGCTTCCACGCCGCCGGGAGGCGGTGTACACGGCATGTGTGGCTATCATGCGGCCATGCGCGCCTTAAAAGATATTAAAGTAATTCATTGATCATTTCTAATACACGCTTACAGATGAGCCAACAACCTTTATCAATTGTATCACCACAAAAATCATGGCTGGAAAGTCTCACCGAGGACTGGTGGGCAGTACTTACCGGCGGCTTTATTATCCTCGCCATCCTTGGCATAGCACTGGCGTTGCCAGGCTTTAAATTTACCTTGCCGGCATATGGCTGGAGCAATGCTGCGGAACTGACCGGCAAAGTGCTGGCACCCGCCAATCTGTTGCTGATCGTGCTTACGGGTGTTATCTTTTTTGTACTTTCTGCTATTGCAGTGAAATCGATGGGCGACGATATGAGCAAGTACATCGCAGGGTTTGGGGTGTTGTACCTGCTGGCGGTGATTTCGCTGATCATTGCCGGTAACAAAACATTATCGTACTACGGACTCGAATACGTGGTATTCGCACTCGTGCTGGGCCTTTTTTTAGGCAACATCAACGTTACCCCGGAGTGGCTGAAGAAGGCCGCCCGTTCTGAGTTTTTTATCAAAACCGGGTTAGTGATTCTGGGTAGCAGTATTCTTTTTACAGATATTATTAAAGCTGGGTTACCTGGTATCATACAGTCGTTGCTGGTAGTGGCGGCAGTATGGTTTTTTGCCCTCTGGTTCAGCAGGAAGTTAAAGGTAGATGATGAGTTTGGCGTGATCCTGGCGTCCGCTGTTTCCATTTGCGGCGTGGCGGCAGCCATTGTGGCAAGTGGTGCTATCCAGGGTGATAAAAAGAAACTTTCCTATATCACTACGTTGGTGCTGCTGGTAGCAATTCCAATGCTGGTGTTGCAGCCATGGCTGATACGGGAGTTTCACATCCCTGAAATTATTGGCGGTGCCTGGCTGGGAGGTACGCTGGACACTACTGCATCTGTGGCTGCCGCTGCGCAATTGGTAGGCCCTGCCGCCGTGAAAGCAGGAGTGATCATCAAATTTTCTCAGAATGTGCTGATAGGGATCGCCGCATTTTTTATTGCTATCTGGTGGAGCTACAGAGGAAAAGCAGAGGGTAACGCTAACGAACAAACGAAATCTCCCGGATTGGGTATTGTATGGGAGCGCTTCCCGAAATTTGTATTGGGCTTTATTGCGGCATCACTGCTGTTTTCCTTTGCCGTGCCGGGCGAAACCATTGGCCAGGTAAAGGATATATTGAAGAGTCTACAAACGATATGGTTTGCGCTCGCATTCGTGTCTATCGGTCTGGAAGCCCGTTTCGGGGACCTGGTGAAAATTGAAGGTGGCCGCCCGGCGATTGCGTTTATTGGCGCGCAGGCGTTTAATGTACTGTGGACACTGCTGTGGGCCTGGATCTTGTTTGGAGGGTATTTATTTCCGATACCGGATATTAAGTAAGTATTTTAACTTTTTGGAGGATGCCAATGGCATCCTCCAAAAGGAGCTATATGATCCCATGCAGCACCCCGCCTTTCTTTCCCATATCATCCACCCTGGCTTCCACAGCAGGGTCCAGGATGAGTGGCGGCGCGTGATGCGGCTTGATTCGTGCATCAATAATCAGTGGCCCTTTACAACCCCAGTGTTTATGGCGGATAAAGGCGTTGATGCCGTGTATATCATGTGACGGGTTACTGCGTGTAAACGTAACCCATACAAAGTTGTTGATGGTGGCCGCGGTGAAGCCGGCATCATCACAAAGGACGATCAATGCCAATCCGTTTAGTGGCGCATTTTTCAGGTGATCGTTGAGGATGGCAATCTGTTCGCCCGCTTCAGCTTCACTGCCATAAGCAGGTGCATCCAGGGCGAGTACGCCCGGCATAGCCAGTTTGAAAGCACCGAAAGGCCTTGGTACGCTAAAAGTCGACGGTACTTCCTGCCACAATTCCCTGCGCTTTTCTCCGGCAGCTGCAATGGCCACCTTACTGCCGGCATTGAGGTCACTGCCGGAATAATCCAGCGTGTCAATGGTGGTATTGGTATAAAAGTGCAGATCCCGGGTGGTGTCAATGCGTTCGAGCATATGCACCAGGAATTTACTGATATCGTGGGTATGCAGCGAAGGATCATCTTCCCTGGCGCAGATGAACAGGTATTTGGCCAGGCTCAGTTGATTACTGCCGAGGATATGATTGGCGATGGTGAGTATTTCCTGTGGTTTACGTTCCTTCAGATACGGCGTATATCGCTCGCTGCCGATGGCAAACAGCAGGGGGTGTACGCCTGCGGCATCCACAGCGTGGATTTCCTGCACCCCTGGAATTTCCTGTGGTATGGCGTTGCCGGTGATTTCATGGATCAGCGCACCAAAGCTGGTATCTTCCTGCGGAGGGCGCCCCACCACTGTAAATGACCAGGTAGGATTCTTTTTGTGATATACCCTGCTCACTTTCATGAGTGGGAAGGGGTGGGTGAGACTATAATACCCCAGGTGATCGCCGAAGGGGCCTTCCGGCTTGTTCTCGTGCGGCATTACGGTACCGGTAATCACGAAGTCGGCGTCCGCTGAAATGCAGTAACCCTCGTCATCATAGAAGTATCGGAAGCGGCGGTTGCCCAGCGCGCCGGCAAACGTCATCTCCGACAATCCTTCCGGCAGCGGCATTACGGCCGACAACGGATGGGAGGGAGGTCCGCCCACAAAGATGCTTACTTTCAGTGGCTGCCCTTTGGCGTTGGCCTTGGTTTGATGGATGCCAATGCCGCGGTGCAGCTGGTAGTGCAGCCCTATTTCCTGGTCCTGTATGTAATCGTTGCCGGCCAGCTGAATACGGTACATGCCGAGGTTGGCATTCATGATGCCCGGCTTGTCTGCATCTTCGGTATACACCTGTGGCATGGTCACAAATGGCCCGCCATCCATAGGCCAGTTAACGATTTGAGGTAGTTCGCTGATCTTGGTGCGGCCGTAGGAGATAGGCGCGTTTTTGCCCGTTTTCATGGGCAATGCCGAAATAGCCGTAGCAGCTACGTTGAGGTAGCGGAACGGATGTTTGATAGCTTTTATCGGGTCGCCCTTAATATCTACAAGTGTTTTGATCTTTTCCAGCGTATCTCTGAACATGAATTTGGAGCGGTCCAGGGTACCAAAAAGATTGGATACCGCAGGGAATTTGCTGCCTTTTATATTTTCAAAAAGCAGTGCCGGTCCGCCATGTTCGTATACCCGTAGATGTATGGAAGCCATTTCCAGGTAAGGATCTACTTCCTGTTTAATACGGATCAGATGCCCGTGCCGTTCCAGATCATTGATGCAGTCTTGTAAGCTATTATACCCCATTTTGTCGTTCTTAGATTGAATCCGGCCAAAATTAGAGCAATTTTGCTAATAATAACCTGTTCACTTACCGGGAAAGAAAAAGGCGCCACCGGCGCCTTTTTCTTTCCCGGAATTTAAAGCGGGGCGAAGGCTAGTCATGGTCGGAAGAAATTCCGACCATTTCTTTATGTTTTGAAGTAAATATCAGGATTTCCGCCACATAAGACAACGATTTGAGCAATTGCCAGATCCCTGACTTCCATAGCCATGCGCCTTTTT
>NZ_JAHUWJ010000079.1 GCF_019219075.1 Chitinophaga sp. sic0106 | reverse complement strand
AACTACTACTATTGGAAAACAACCCACCAAATGAACTTATTCTAACAAACCGCCGTATGCGGAACCGCATGTACGGTGGTGTGAGAGGACAGTGAGGGAAATAATCCCTCACTTCCTACTCGATGTGCGCCAGGCATGGCGATCTGCTATAGGGTGCAAGTCCCGAACCCACTTTGTAGTAGGAAGGGTTAGCCAATAGCAAGGGTGTCGCGGGCGACTGCGAATCTGAAGGAAGCTGGCGGCAAATATG
>NZ_JAHUWJ010000078.1 GCF_019219075.1 Chitinophaga sp. sic0106 | reverse complement strand
CGAACGCTATTATCTGAAAACAGAATGCCAGATTAAATTATTCTAACAAACCGCCGTATACCAGACCGGTACGTACGGTGGTGTGAGGGGACAGTGAGGGAAATAATCCCTCACTTCCTACTCGATTTATAATTGATATAAGATACTTTAAAAGTTACGATGCGTACCTATAAATAGTATTGTTCTTCCACATAGCATATGTCAGGAGCAGGATTTTACGCTGTAAGGCTGTCGCTCCTATCATTTTACTG
>NZ_JAHUWJ010000077.1 GCF_019219075.1 Chitinophaga sp. sic0106 | reverse complement strand
GTGAACTACTACTATTGGAAAACAACCCACCAAATGAACTTATTCTAACAAACCGCCGTATGCGGAACCGCATGTACGGTGGTGTGAGAGGACAGTGAGGGAAATAATCCCTCACTTCCTACTCGATGTGTGCGCCAGGCATGGCGATCTGCTATAGGGTGCAAGTCCCGAACCCACTTTGTAGTAGGAAGGGTTAGCCAATAGCAAGGGTGTCGCGGGCGACTGCGAATCTGAAGGAAGCTGGCGGCAAAT
>NZ_JAHUWJ010000076.1 GCF_019219075.1 Chitinophaga sp. sic0106 | reverse complement strand
TGAACTACTACTATTGGAAAACAACCCACCAAATGAACTTATTCTAACAAACCGCCGTATGCGGAACCGCATGTACGGTGGTGTGAGAGGACAGTGAGGGAAATAATCCCTCACTTCCTACTCGATGCGCCAGGCATGGCGATCTGCTATAGGGTGCAAGTCCCGAACCCACTTTGTAGTAGGAAGGGTTAGCCAATAGCAAGGGTGTCGCGGGCGACTGCGAATCTGAAGGAAGCTGGCGGCAAATATGGG
>NZ_JAHUWJ010000075.1 GCF_019219075.1 Chitinophaga sp. sic0106 | reverse complement strand
TACCGATCTGCTGGATGTTTCCAGTAGATACCACAGGGGTGGCATCCAGGGTGAAGGCAGTAGTTCTACCGCAATCTTCCTGATCTGCGCCCGCGTTGGCAGCTGGGTTGGCAGCGTAGTTATAGATCGTTACTACATCGGTAGTAGCTGGGCAATTAGTGTTTACTACACCATTTACGATACTGGTTACGGTCCAGGTCAGTTGTACCTGATCTCCTACTGGCACTATGATAGTGGCCTTTGGATCATGGATAT
>NZ_JAHUWJ010000074.1 GCF_019219075.1 Chitinophaga sp. sic0106 | reverse complement strand
GATGGTAAGTATGTGGCTAAATTGAATGCAGATGGTAGTCATCAAAAGACTGGTCCAGCTATTACACTGAGGGTAATGGCGGGCGATACGATCAGCATTGGTGTAAATGCGTTCTTCAAATCTACCGCCCGGAATAAAAGTAAGCATCCTCTTAACAAAGGTATCGCCAATCAGTTACTGCAATCGCTTCGGGGTATTGGTGTGGGTGTCAACGGACATAATAATCCGGCTACCACCGGTGATATGCCGGCGCTA
>NZ_JAHUWJ010000073.1 GCF_019219075.1 Chitinophaga sp. sic0106 | reverse complement strand
CGTTTCCTCCAATAGCGGACCCGCAATATGCGTTACCGTTAGGTTATCAAAATAAACATTATCTATGGATTCGTTATTCGTATATACGTACAGGAAACCGGTTTGGTTTACTGTAAACTTATCTACTGTAAGACTTTGTAGCTCATCAGGGTTATTGCGCAGAGAACGGATACCGGTATTCTCTTCCACTAATTTAAAGCGATCATTGAATACCGCAAAATTTAAATGCGCCCGCGGGGCAACAGCATCAAAGGA
>NZ_JAHUWJ010000072.1 GCF_019219075.1 Chitinophaga sp. sic0106 | reverse complement strand
GATGGTAAGTATGTGGCTAAATTGAATGCAGATGGTAGTCATCAAAAGACTGGTCCAGCTATTACACTGAGGGTAATGGCGGGCGATACGATCAGCATTGGTGTAAATGCGTTCTTCAAATCTACCGGCCGGAATAAAAGTAAGCATCCTCTTAACAAAGGTATCGCCAATCAGTTACTGCAATCGCTTCGGGGTATTGGTGTGGGTGTCAACGGACATAATAATCCGGCTACCACCGGTGATATGCCGGCGCTA
>NZ_JAHUWJ010000071.1 GCF_019219075.1 Chitinophaga sp. sic0106 | reverse complement strand
AAGTCCGCCTACGCACCCTTTAAACCCAGTGAATCCGGATAACGCTTGCACCCTCCGTATTACCGCGGCTGCTGGCACGGAGTTAGCCGGTGCTTATTCATCTGGTACCGTCAAGCTCCCTAGAAAGGAAGTGTTTCGTCCCAAATAAAAGAAGTTTACAATCCAGAGGACCTTCATCCTCCACGCGGCATGGCTGGTTCAGACTTCCGTCCATTGACCAATATTCCTTACTGCTGCCTCCCGTAGGAGTCGGGC
>NZ_JAHUWJ010000070.1 GCF_019219075.1 Chitinophaga sp. sic0106 | reverse complement strand
AAGTTGGTGAATATTCCAACACCTGCTATAAATTCGATGGAGTAACGGAGTAGTGAAAGGACTGCGCACTTACGGAATAGTGCGTTAAAGGGAGTAGTTATAGGTTTTGTAGGTAAATCCGCAAGACTTGATGAACCTGATAGTACAGCAAAGCTTCGGCCTCGCTGATAATGTCCCTAATCAGACTTCCAAGAAAAACTTCTAAGGTTCGTTTATAGCAGCCCGTACCGTAAACCGACACAGGTAGTCGAGGAG
>NZ_JAHUWJ010000006.1 GCF_019219075.1 Chitinophaga sp. sic0106 | reverse complement strand
TATTTGCCGCCAGCTTCCTTCAGATTCGCAGTCGCCCGCGACACCCTTGCTATTGGCTAACCCTTCCTACTACAAAGTGGGTTCGGGACTTGCACCCTATAGCAGATCGCCATGCCTGGCGCACACACAAAAACGCCTGTAAGCTTTTGCTTACAGGCGTTTTCTAGTGCCCAGAACTGGATTCTTATCTAGTTATGGGTGAATTAGTTGTGAGGTATTTGTGTCAATGAAGTGTCGGAATTTTATCCAAGATTGTAAGATAACAATTTCTTAGGAAATCAGTAAATTTATTGATTAACAGTTCAATATATTACAATGAATCTTTATGATTTCCAAAATTTGTCCCCAAGGGAATTTGAAATATTAGTCCAAGATCTTTTGCAAGAGGAATTTAAATGTGTAATTGAAGGATTTTCTGAGGGGAAAGATTTTGGGATTGACTTGCGCTTTAACGACAGAGATGGACGAAATGTTATAGTACAGTGCAAACGCTATCAAAAATGGTCAAATCTACTTTATGCACTCCAATTTGAAAAAGAGAAAGTAAAAAGACTCAATCCCGATAGATATTATTGTGACAAATCTAGATCTTTCCGTAGGACAGGTCAATCAAATACGAAAAATTTTTGAACCATTTATAATATCCACAAATGATGTAATTACCAGAAATGTGCTAAACGCTCTCATAAGGAAGAATCCTTATGTAGAAAAAAACCATTTCAAACTTTGGTTGTCGAGTGCTAATGTTCTGCAAAATATTATAAATAACGACTTGATCAATTTTAGCAATATTGAAGTAGGGGTAATACAAAACGAATCCCAATATTATGTTTATGATGATACTTTTAATAGAGCCTTGTCTTTTTTGTCAAGGCATAGGTATCTGATTATCTCAGGAGACCCTGGTGTTGGTAAGACAACGTTGGGGCGGATGCTTGCATGGCAATTCGTGAAATCAGGTTATAATTTATATTCAGTAAACTACTCCATCAATGAAATTCTGCGCCTCATTATACCAGGAGAAAAAAATGTTTTTCTTTTCGATGATTTCTTAGGTTCTAATGTTTTGAAATACCCATTTCAAAAAAATGAGGACACACAGTTGCTGAAATTATTAACTTTTTTTCAGTCTAACGAAAATAATCTACTAATTCTTACATGTAGAGATTATATTTTTAACCAGGCCAAAGATATATCTGAATGTATTAATAACCCTGTTTTATTATCTAGTAAAATTGAATTAAAACTGAGTGAGTTAGGACATATGAAGATAACTGAAATTATCTGCAACCATCTGTATTTTAGAAAGTTTCCTAAGCCATTGGTGGAAGGGTTATTATTTAATGATTATTATATGTATATCATTAAACATCAAAATTTTAACCCCAGATTTTTCGAATACTTCTTAAATCAAAATGACATTATGACTTTGGATTCGAAGTCCTTCAACCAGAGATTAATGGATGGCCTAGAGGATCCTAGTTTAGTATGGAGAATTCCATACAGCAAGCAAATTTCAAACATTTCAAGGATCGGCCTTTCATTACTTGCACTGCTGGATACAGAGATCTATCTTAAAGATTATGAAAAACTACTTCTAAGTTTTATTGAATGTAAAGGGAACAGATATCAGCTAGTATTTAATGTATTTGATTATTCAGCGTCTATTAAGGAATTGCAAGACACATTTATTAAAATAAAAGAAGACAATGGTGGGAATCTTATTATAGATTTTCAAAATCCCTCTGTTCAAGACTTTCTAATAAATTTTTTAATGGAGCCAATAAACAGGCAACTTTTGCTAGATATTCTTGAATCAACAAATTCTATTAACCATCTAGTAGATTTAATGAAAGATGATTTAGAGGATGAAAATTATACGGAAATTAAAGTTGTGCCTAAGATTACATTAATTCCTTCAGAAATCTCCATGATTAGAGACCTAATTCTCAAAAAGTACGACAACTTAGTTGATTACGAAATTAACTGCTACTCCTTATCTAGTGAAGAGAGAATTTATGAATACTACAAAACGAATCCATATACTAAACTTACATATGTAATTAAAAAGTTTCTATTAAGAAACCCTCCTTCCAATTATATTCCGTTTATCTCCACCGAACTTGACAGAATTATGGTTAATCATGTTCTGCAAGACTCTGAAATTGGCGACTTTACTTACTTAATTGTGGAGCTACATCAATACGCCATTTTTTCAATTGATGGTTATGCAGTTCTAGATAAAGTTTTAAATTCAATATCGACTATTAACTCCTGGGTATATTTTTCTAGGTTGACAAAATTATTCTCTGAGGATGCTTTGAAGATTTCAAATAGAAGTGATTTAATCAAAGTAAAAGTTGAAGAGTCAATAGCCTTATCATCCAAAATAAAAAGAATGATATTTCGTAGTGATTCGTATTATCTAGAATGGATCATTAATTATTACAACTTGAGTATCTCTCCAAACTTGCAGCATATGGTAAATGAACTTCTTGATTTTCCCATACCTAAAGAGTTGCAGAGTGAAAAGCCTGAGGAAGTTGACAGTGTCAAATCAAATTTGAGTCGAAGATATTCGGAGGATTATTTAATTAAAGAGAGATTTTTGCAATTATTGAACTCTTTAGATTAAGTGATTCCAGAATCACAATGTTGATTTATAATTTATTGTAATATATCAGGTAAGGCGGTTGCTTTCCTCGCAACCAGCAAGTTGTATCACTATTTACACAAGAACTTGAAAGCGCCCTACGGGGTCTGCCGATTTAGTGGAAAAGCCTCTCAGAATTCGAAGTTTTCGGTTATGTATTACAGGATCAGTATTGCAAAATCTTGTCAAGGTCGCGGCTAATAGCGTCCCTCATTTCTCTAACCATCCGTTTTATCATCTCCTTTTCAGAATTTGTGACGCCGGGTGTAAGCACCGATTTATCTTTCAGGTCGTTCAAAGGTTTAGACTTTTTGTAGTAGGTTTAACGGCTCCAATCGCATTCTTCACATACACTATCCCTTAACAAAAGTAGAGGTTGAAGCTAACAATACCTGAAGGTCATTCAATAGGTTTGGTTGCATTTTACTTATTGTTTTTACTGTTACGGAAAGGATATATTAATAACAAATGCCTAACAAATGAATAACAATTACAACCAACAAAAGAATAGACATTGAGCTTACCTTTGCGTTTCTTTTCACCTTATAAGCTTTATAATTTCTATGATTGAAATAACAGAACTCAGCGCAGGTAATTACGTAACACACGCCAATGCTGTCGATTCAATGCCGATTTGCCGCGTACACTCCATTGATTTACAGAGCAATACGGTCATGATCAACCCAATTGGTGGAAGTGATTTTAAGGAATATAAAACAGCAGAGCTGATGCCCTTAGCTTTTGATAATGGTTGGCTTAAAAGATTCGGGTTTACACTTCGTAACGGCTGGTTAGTTAATAATGATGGTTACTATTTGAAACTTCAGCAAGATGGTGACACTAAAAAATTTCAGCTATTCATTAAAAATCCGGAAGAACTGCTACAGGAAGGACCGGGCTTTCAGTATGTGCATCAATTTCAAAACATTCTTAAAAATAGATCCTGGCCTTTAGATTACGAAGTAAATAACGAGCATTCAATGCTACTGACAATTGATGAGTTACAAAATGGTAATCTGGTGGACTATCATGGTTACCCTGCAATAATTGATGGGAAGCACGGTAACCGCGTAACATTGCGTGGTTTAGGCACCTTTAATATAGATCCGGGACCAAATACATTATTAACAAATATCGCTGGTTATAGGGCGACTGGTACAATACTTGACCATCTTGAGTTCAGGAAACAAGAATACATGAATGGGGATATTACATATGTAAAGGATAATGTAAAAGTGGAATTACTTAAAGGAGGGGTAACACAAGAAATATATCTACATACTATCCAGAACGAATATTATGAAACTGTTGGCCAGCGGCTTCAAATGGATCTGCTGTACCAAATTATCTTTAGACCCAGGCAATAAACTATCTCATTAATACGATATAACAAGAAAAAGGTGGGAAACATATCCTGCCTTTTTAGTACCTAGAACAAAACCCGCAAGTGATTAATTGTCAGTTAATTACAAACATGTTGCATCAACGGAATGTCAATGCAAAAGTCGTTCTTATTTGCTTATCTCTGGTTCATTCTCCCATGTCATGCGGAAGTACCAAATATTACGGCAAAATCTTAATAAAAGAATCGCTAATTTAAAAATCAAAACCTATTCTACTATTGAAAAGCTGGACTATTTAGTCGTCGCTTAATTAGGAATGGCCATGAAGTTGCTTTGAACTCATTCTACAATCTTTATTATTTTGTCGCAAAAAGTTTAAATTGGATCTAATTCAATGATTTCCTTACTATGAAAATGAGTTTAGTTGGATTCCTTAACCTAAAAAGTAAACAAAGCTGGGCCTTGATGATATTGGTTGTTGCCGTCTGCTTCGGATTTGGATTTCTACCAATTAGTTTCTTGGCCGTATTAACAATAGACAGAGAGAAAGCCTATGATTTAATCACTCAGAATTTATCTAATTTTGGTAGCTTAATGGGCATTGGACTAGCTATACTGGCCATCATCTTTACAATTATTCAAATCTCCTATAAAAGACTGACTATTATCCAAATAGTAATTGAAAATACCTACTTTATTCCATTATTCTATTATGGGGCAATAAATATAGGACTTTCAAGTTTCTTGCTGCTGCTGCGACACTCCGAAGATATTTTGGCAACCTTCTCCTATGCTCGCATAGCTGTGGTTGAGACGTATCTTTTTTTCGCCTTTGTAATAGGCATGTGCGTGGTATTCTATCGGACTTTACAGTTTATTAATTTTGAAAATATCTTGCGGCTTTACCTGAATCAAAACATGTTCCTTTTGCGTAAGGAGAAAAAATCCAGTCTCTCACCTTCAGAAAGAGAACGGCTAGAAGAGAATTATCTTGAACTTACGGTTGAGGTTGAACATCAGTTGTCAGAAAGGAAAATTAGAACTCTCTATACAATGATGGAACATTTTCGTTCCGCCATTACACTTAATCACAATTCCATTTTTCTAAGTGAATATGCTAACGCTTTTTCCCAATGGTTCACCCTTGGCATCCTGACGAGGGAAAAAAGAATGGTTCGAGCAATGTACGAAGAATGGTATAAACTATACAACACCTGCTTAGATCCAAATGACCGGAATAAATTATGGTTTGCCAACCAGCTACCAATAAATGTGTTCGCTCAATATTTAAGCACAAAAGACCATAACGTAAGACTAATTTTGCAAGATGGCGTATTGATAAGAATCAAGGAATATGCAGTGTTCGGCTTCTTTTCATTAAGCAAGAATGGCGGTAGCCCAATTACTAAGGAAATTATCTTGTATTACGATGTGGCGGAGACATTTCAGGAACTGCTGCATCAATTTGTGAGGGAAAATGAGTTCGATTTGCTCAATCAGACACTGATCGATTTAAAAAGTGGCAAACAATTCTTAGGAGCAGATGATGATTATGATGAGATGGAAGATCCAAATTTAGAGTTAATAGCAAAAGAAAAACAGGAGCTAGATTGGCTCGCACATGCCCATTTGTTGGCAAATTATTTCTATGAAATGCCTTTTTATTCATTCTGTTATTTGTGTTATTCTATTGCAGAAGGTCAAGTACCTTGGTCGGAGAAAAAACCTATTTTTGAATCACTGTTGATACATTTAATTCGGAAACAGCCGTCAAAGATAGTACTGATGGCAATTAAAATGTTTGAGCAATCTGACTCATATCCTAGAATGCCAATCCACGATTGGGTACGTAGTGACCAGTTGGTGCAAGATGGCAAGGCATATTTTATGGAAAATAGCGAAGTAATTTTGGCAATCGGATTATTGGCTCTCTTTTCCAGTTTAATCCTGGAAGATATCAACCTATCGCAAGCCGACATCGAAGCTGCTGAGTCTTTTGTACGCAACATAAAAACCACAATCACCCGTTATGAGAATAATGATCATTTAGTATATTTATTACGTGTTGCTGATACAACCGAAGTAGGTGTGAAACTTGAGTTCGTAAATCAGTTTCTAGATAATATAAAAGCTGGCGCCGATCATTATAGGGAAATAGATCTGATCCAAACACCATTATCTCAAGATCGAATAACGGCATTCAGAGAAATGATATACCAGCAGTGGGAAGAAGGTCGCGACATCAGCCGGCTATTTGAATCTACCGGAGCGACAGTATTGAATCCTGATAAGGAAGATAAGCTATACTACGTAGGTATGCATCGCATAAATTTAAAGGGAGGCAGGAGTTATTTCATCGAAAACCAGCGTCAACATTTTGTAGGCGATTTCAGTTTTGGACACCGAACCAATGACCAAGTAATCGAACTTTTCTGGCGGGCGGTTAAGCAAAATGCGGAAATTCAAAAATCACAATTTCATACAATGATATTGGGGCTGGATTTTATCATCGAGAATTTTCCTTTTATCACTCATGTAGTCTGCCCATGGTTGCTCTATCAACAACATCTCCGTTCATTGACGGAGTCAGGCCATTTTGCTTCCAAGGATGATCAAATTGGCAAGGTTACATCAGGGGTATTTAAGGACAGGCTGGAGTTAATTCCGCTCAGGCGCAGGGCTAATCCTAATGAAATAATAGGGTTAAAATTACCTGGTTCGGTCGTATTACAACAGAGGACAAGTGATGCATGGATGGATGGTAAATTGCAGGTCGACGTAATAGAAATCAATGATACTAATGTCGACCAAACTCTTCTTAAATCCACTCCCCCTGGTGACCCGAATGACCCTAAGCAGGTACAAAAGGCTAAAACGGGTGTAATCCTTGAGATAGACGAAACTATGAATTTCAAAGTACTTGACCCGACTAATGTAGTCATAATAACAATCAATTAATAAAGGTATTAAATAAGCAGTAACAAGAAAGAAATCCCTGTTATTTACATTTCCGGCTGCCTTTATCCGCAGCCAGCAAGTTGTATCATTGTTACACAATGAACTTGAAAGCTGCCTCCGAAGTCGGCAGCTTTGTTTGAAAAAGCCGCTCGGAACTCGCGGCTTGATGTCTGGAATAAATAAAATTCTTAAGCCGGAATTGTACCCGTATTGGCGAATTTTAGTGCTTTTTTAGCAGATGAATCTTATCAAGATCATCATCTAGAGCAGCAATAATTTACTTAACCAATTACCTAGTCAACTGATTTTTTTGGAGTGGCTGATACTGGAATATAAGGCAGATTTACCATTCAAATACCGAAAGTGTTTAGACTTTTGGTAATAGGTTACGAGCCTCCAATCGTCCCCTTTGCAAACCTGGACCCATAATAAAATTTGCATTGAAGCGAACAACGCATGAACAGAAGTTTATAAAAAATGGCCCTGCATAAGGGCCATTTTATGAAATAAAAAAAACTATTCCTTACCGGCAATCCTATCCAGCCGCCCCCCAAACCACCCCTTCATTTCCTTGGCAACCCGTTTTATCATATCTTTTTCAGCATTACTTAATGCAGGATCGACTTGTCCGTCTGCATTTAGTTTGTCCCGCAACCGCATTTTCCTGTAGTAGGTGGGAATGCTCCAACCGCATTCTTTAGCTACGCGATCACGAAACAAAATGGGTGTATCTGTAAATAGACAGTGATACTGATCAAGGCAATTTTTATACTTACTCCTTCTCATATACGATAATTTTTAAGTGATGTTATTCAATATGTACACAAATAATTTTGAGAGAATTATTACGGCATGGGTGTGCCAGCCGCTTTAATAAGCAGATTTTTTTAAAACAGAAAGCAAGTGGAAAGTGGAGAATTGGGGTATAAAAAACAGAAAAGGCGCAGAACCAACTCTCCGCTATAGAGGCCGTAGGAAGCCCGAACACAGATAAGTTGGCCCACGCCTTTTCGGCATGAGCCTTTACACTTATCACCCTGTGTTCTGAAATTTCCTACGTTTCTATAGCAAGGCAAAAAGCGAAATGCTTCAAAATATCTTTATTGAAGGATCGCAAAAATATTAATAATACTCAAATCATATCACCATAAGCAATGCTTTTTAGGTAAATGAATAATTTTTGTTGCATAATACGAATTTAAATAAAATAATGACATATTCGTCATTAATCAAAAATTTATTTATCCCCATCTTGTATAGATGGCAACACAAATAAGAGATAACAAGCTGCTAAAAGGTATCGCTGCTGTCCTGAAGGATTTAAGAGAGGCTAAGGAGGTTAGCCAGGAAGAGGTTTATAACGACACCAATATCCATGTAGGCAGAATTGAAACGGCAAAGGCTAACCCTACTGTTAGCACGATTTCCGCGCTGTGCAAATATTTTGGTTTGACTGTATCTACCTTTTACAAGAAAGTGGAAGAACACCTGTAGTATCTTCATTCTCCCCTCCACAAAAATAATTCACTGTTGCGAGCCTACGTAACGCTGCACCTCTGCTGCGCGCCGGCTTGCCCTCCGGGTGTACTGGAAAAAAATCTCCACCCTCTTCATTACTTCATTGCCGGACTTTTCAACTTTTTGATCCACTACACTACTACGCCCAGCATTAGCCCAGGGTAGTATTTTTTTCCAAACACGTTACTGCGGCCTCCACAGTGAATTGCTGGTCGCTACGGGAAATGAAGGGCGGGGGTGCGCTCACAGTATCAAAAAATAGGGCAACAACTCCGGTGTGGGCAATTGCTCAATTGTGTTTTGCTGGTTTGCTGGCCTATGTCTTTTATATGTTTTCTGCACCTGTTTTGTGGTGCTATGCCCCATCAAATAAGCAATCGTCGGATCATCCACCAGTTTATCTTTCAACAGTATCGCAAAGCTCAGTCGTGCGCAAGACCATGTAATGTATTTGCCTATACCTGTCGCGCTGATCCATCTTTCCAGTACTTTATTAGCCCCATCCGCTGTGGGTAAACGAAACAGCAGGCCCGTTTGTGAATACCTACGTTTCTCCAATATCATACGCGCAATGGGGTGCAAGGTTAATGTAACAGGCAGCCCAGTTTTAGCCTGAATAATGCGCGTGGTTAAACTACCTCCATTGATTTGGTGTATCTGTAGCCGCTTTACATCCACCCAACGCAAGCCGGTATAGCAGCAAAAGATAAAGGCATCTTTCACTTCTTCGTTGGTGCATGGTGTATTAAGCAGTTCCAGATACTCCGGGACTTCCAGGTGTTCTTTTAGTCTGATACTGGGGTTCGATTTAGCCGCTACTTTTTCAGTTGGGTTTATTCGGAAATAGCCATCGGCTGTAGCAGCCGCCAACACCCATTTAAACCGGGTGTAATAATCGGAGGGCGTTTCTCCGGTATATTTATTTAGTAAGAATCTACGAAAAGCCTTACAGGTGTTTTCTGTTATATCACCTGGCGAGATAAAAGAGTTTCCTAGAAATAACCGGAACTGTTTTAGACTGCTTTCCAAATGTCTATTTCCGTCACGCCGATTGTTGTTTACATATTCTTCATAATAATCGAGAAAGTTCTCTTTGAACTTATGCGCAGGTATAAACACCGTGCCGATTGACTGTTGCTCAATAATAGCCTGACTCTTTTTGACTTCCAATAAAGCCAATGCCTGTTTGTTATGGTTCTTCTGTGTCTGGTCTTTCGGCTTCGTATACACGAAAATACCAGTGGCCGGACGTTGCCCCTTAGCGCGGCCAAAGTCGTAATAGTAATACGTTTTATCCCCTTTAGTGTTCTTGCGCTTCAGGAAATTCATACACCAATGATTTTGAAAGTACAACCATTGGCACCAATAGCATGCCGTACCAGCAAAGATTGCAGCCCATTTTCAAAAGCGAACGAAATGGGAAGAAAGTGGAGGAAAGAAATTTTTTGTAACACAAGTGCCGTGTTGACAGACTGCCAATATGTAAGCAGACAGTGATTTTGGAGCGAAAGAACGTGTGTCATGTCGTGTGTCAATTTTGTGTCGTGAAAAGTGGACGATAGTGGAAGAAACCGGACAAAAAACGACATTGACACAAATAAGAAAGGTTGTAAGCCAAATACTTACAACCTTTCTTGTGCCCAGAACTGGATTCGAACCAGCACACCCTTGCGAGCGCTGCGACCTGAACACAGTGCGTCTACCAATTTCGCCATCTGGGCAACTCTGATATTGTGTTTCAGGGTTGCAAAGATACACATTCATTTCAAACCACCAAATCTTTCTTAAAATAAAATATCAGCCACCATGGTCATAGTGGCTGATATTGAGCAGTTAGTGATTAGTGTTCCCAGAAATGAGGCGGCTCGATTCCCAACGCACGCAGGTATACATAGCCCTGCCCGCGATGATGAATTTCGTTGTCAATAAAGTAGAACAGGATGGAACGAACCGGACCCTCGTAGAAGCCCCAGGAATTCTCCACTTCATTGAAACGCTCCACCGTTAATGCCGGCCATTCCTTGTTGATTTTGTCTGTTACGGCATCCCAATATGCCAGCAGCTTTTCTTTGGTGGTAACATCTTTTTGTGAAGCTTCCAGCTCCTCCCAGGTAGACCACTTGCCGTAAGCCAAACCATCCACACCAGTGCCAATGCCTCCTACTTCCAGCGCCAATGCACTGAACGGACGCATGCCACCTATTGAAAACTCAAATAATTCTTTCTCAGGGAACGCCTCTATCACACGACGGGTTAACCCACGATGACCTTGCCAGTACTTTAATAACTCCTCAGGGGTAATGATCGGACGGGTTGCGTTCATAGTTGCTGTAGACATAATCTTAAGGTTTTAATCGGTTTGTAATGATAACAACACAAAATTGCCAGGGGTTTGTGACAACAGTATGTCAGCAGCAAAAAATAAATTCTAAAAAAATTTTCGGAAACCTAATAATTCCAAATAAAAGAGAAAGCAACAATACTAAAAGAAGAGCCACCCTTGGCTACTATGAAAAGATCATGCACGCCTTCCGCATGCCTTAAATTACCTACCAATTTCAACGCATAGGTCGTATCACCCGTGAATGGCACCTCCAATGTCCCTATTAATTTGCCCTTAGGCTTGTCAATCCGGAACTCCAGCTTAGTGCCCTTGTCCTTGGACGTTTTATTTACCTCCACCTGAAATCCTATCTCTCCCAAACTTAAATTTACCTGGGGAAAACCCAAATAACTCCCGTTGTTCATCTTAAACTCCGTTTCATACTTTTTCGCAGAAGACGCCGCCGGGACCGCCTGGCCACAAACAGTCAACGCCTTTAAAGCAAAAAACATAAACAGGATAAATCTCATAAAGACATAGGATATAATCGCTCAGCCACTCCGTTACTAAACTTCTGTTAAGAGTGAAACTAATGAATAAACAGCATAAAATTAAGGAATTATGCATAAATATATCAAAATAATAACATACAATTTAGCTTGTTTAAAAAATAGTACATTTGCCCTAATCAAATGCAGACATGACCACAAAGGAGAAAATACTTGCCGCAGCACTGAAATTATATAACGAACAAGGCACCGACGCGATCACTATCCGCCACGTCGCCAAAGAAATAAACATCAGTCACGGCAACCTCCAATACCACTACAAAAACACAGAGGAAATTATTCTCGCGCTCTTTAACCAACTCGCCAGCGCCATGGATGAAGCGATGGCACAAGCCGAAAACATCACCACCCCCAGCTTCCGCCACTTCCTCCACAACGCCGAAATTTTTTTCGATATCACCTACCACTACCGCTTCATTTTCCTCCATTTCGTCGCCGTCATCCAGAAAGTACCGGAAATCAAAACCCGCTACAACAACATGGACGCCCAACGCGAAATACAATTCAGCCACATGTTCAAAGGATACCGCGACCTCGGCATCTTCCGCAACGACCTGCCCGAGCAGGTCTGGAAAGACCTCATCCCGCAAATCTATATCTACGCCGACTTCTGGCTGGCCCATAATGAAATAAAAACAGGTCTCAAAGGCAAAAAAGCTATCAAGCATTATGTGAACATTATCAGCAGCCTTTTTTACCCCTACCTGACCCCAAAAGGCATTGCCAGCATGCAGCCAGAATGACATGATAATTATCAAGAGGTGTCATGATGATGCTCATTTTTGGTGAACTTTACAACCACTAGCTTTGTTAAACCACCAAAAGCGAAATTCTATGCAAGAACAAGATGTATTACAATTAAGTCAACTTCGCGGAGAACCAGCAGTCACCGTCCTTGTTTCTACCCACCGTACCCATCCGGACAATAAGCGCGATAGTATCAACCTCAAAAACCTGGTCAGCACGGCTGAAAAACAACTGCTGGACCTGTACGACAAACGCACCGTGTGGCCCATCCTGGACAAGATCAAAGAATTAGAAACAGGCATTAACCACCAGTACAACCTGGATAGCCTCGTTATATATGCTTCTGAAAATTTTGGAAGAATTTATAACCTCCCGGTCCCTACCACCGATAGAATTATTATTGGTAAACGATTTGAAATCAGACCACTGCTGAAAGCATTACAGCAGGAAACACACTATTACGCCATCACAGTAAGTCGCCATAAAATCAGACTCCTGGAAGCTGACAACGATACGCTGATCCGTGAAGTGCACAATGAGGATTTTCCTTTCGAAAATACTACCTACTTCACCACGGATCCAATGAAACTACAACAGGACTCCGTTACCGATGACCTGATCAAGGAATTCTTTAACGTGGCCGACAAACGTTTCAAAAAATACTATACCGAAAATCCATTACCGGTAATCCTCCTGGGAGACGTAAAAATGCTCTCCTTCTACCAGGAACAAATGGATGTCAAAGGCATTGTAACCGGCACCATCCATGGGGGTTACGACGATACCGTGGACCATGAAATCCCACGTATCGTAAGCCCTGTACTCAAAGAATTACAGGCAAAAAAACAGGAAGACGCCAGGGAAGCCATTAATGTAGCGCAGTCCCAGCAACGCCTGCTCACCGACCTCTCCGATATTTATCGTGCAGCCGTAGACGGTAGTGCGGATACATTGTATGTTGAAAGCAATTTCTTCCGTCCCGGCACCATCCATGACGGAAGCATCACCCTGCATCCGGATGAACAGGACAACAAAGACCTCTCCTATGACGTACTGCTGCCTATCGTGGAAACTGTACTTCAAAAGAGCGGAAAAGCTATCTTTGTAGACGAAGGCCTGCTAAATGATTATCAGGGAATAGCCCTGATTACAAGGTATTAGAACTGCAAATCGTTTCATCTGTTGTGACCCCGCAGCGCCTGCATTTAACATTGCAGGCGCTGACTATTTCTGAAATCCATGCTTATTTTATGAAAATACTCGTCCCTACAGATTTTTCCGAAACCTCTGTAAATGCTGCGAAATATGCCATCCAGCTTACCTCTCAGCATGTAAAGGCAGAAATAATCCTCTACCATTCCTATAGCATTCTGCACCTTTCAGGTGTACCCATGCCCATATTGCCGGAAGACAGACCCGCCTTCCGCAAACGTATTTTTGAAGAGTTAACTAAAATCAGAGATCAGTTCGCCCACCTCACACCTGCTACCACCACGGTTAGCTGTGAAGCTGATGAACTCCCCCTCACAGAAGGGATGCAGGAAATCATCGACGTCCGGAGCATTAACCTGGTCATTATGGGCATTACCGGTAAAAGCGGTATTCAAAAAGCACTCATCGGCAGCAACACCCTCGCCGCCACCGAGAAAATAAATATTCCCATCATCATCGTACCGGAAACGGCCACCTACAGCCCGTTGAAAAATGTGGTGTTTGCATATAACCGCCGTCAGCCCCTGCTAAGCCGGCAAAGCAACGCTATTGAAGATTTCACTGCCAAAGTAAACGCCCATCTCGATGTACTGTATATCGGAGAAGAGCAACATCTTAACGCTGCAAAACAAGATATCCAGAAGCTGCTGCACATCAGCGACATCGCCTACCACACCATAAAACACCACGACACCGCCAAAGACATTCTTGCATTCGCTGACACCAACAATGCAGATCTGCTCCTGGCACTACCCGGCAAATATGGCTTTCTGCAAGATCTCTTCCATAAAAGCATCACCAAACAACTGGCCTATAAAACCAAGGTACCACTGATGGTTATCAGTTAAGGCTGCCTTTGTAATGGCGGCGTTGCCGGTGGCCCCTGTGGCTGCGGCTGCGGTGCCGGCTGAGGTCCTATTGGAACCGGTGCTATGTCAGGTGCCGGTAACGCCTCTTCCGGATCTCTGGCCACTTCGGCTCCACCGGTAGTAGAATAATTACAACCTGCCATCGGTGCCCCTCCCAATGAAAGCCTGTCGCACTCGGCCATCACATCAGAAGAACTACGACGTACGCGCGTAGGCGGACCAAATAGGTTTCTACGCTCCGCCAACGCCTGTCGTGTATCACACTCAGATCCCGTTATTGGTACCGTTACCGAATCATGCGGCGTAGCCGGACCTCTCGCAGGCAACGGTGGACGTAATTTCACCGTCGCCATCCGGAACATCTGGAAGATGCGATCCCATGGTCTGTTTCCACGCCCATTATTCGCTACATACAAATCTACCGCAGCAATGACACGGTTTGCCAATGGAGACTCCTCTGCCAGGCCAAATAACGCCAATCGCTGCGAACGATCTGTTATCTCCCGGAATAAAGCCAGAAACTCCCTCGTAAGATCACTGCTGGTATACTCCGCACCTGTCAGTTGACGCGTTACCTGCGCGGCAGACTCAAAACCATGTGAGCGGATCAGGTCCACCAGGTGGCCCCCCACCTCCGGCGCCGGCGCCGAACCCAGTAACTCACCCCTGCCCACATCCACCGGCAAACTGGTACCTGCCGGCACCTGCGCACGAATCATGTTCCGCCACGCTACACCCCGATCCAGTGCCAGCGACTGATTCACACTACGCTCACCACCCTCCGGAGATGCATACCCCCGAATGCCGATAATGGTAGAACCTGCGCCTACCTGTCGCACCACCTCCGCCAGATTCGCCTGATTGGCAGATAGCAGATCGGCTTCTGTAGTAGGTTCATTCGTAGAATTATACTCGAAATAATGTTGTATTTCCTGGTCCGGCAAAGCCACCGGATCCGGTGCGGGTGTATCATCCTCCTGCTCCAGGTTTTCACAGGTATAGATCCTGCGCGGAGGCGGACAAATACAAGCTCTCCGTTCACAACGTGGCCGCTCCGGAGGCGTTTCCCTACGATACCCAAAGTTGAACATATAGGCCTGGTCCTGATCGCCTATTCGCGTTGTACTAAATGAAAGTGACCACGGACCAATACCAAGCCCACCCCGGAGCCCCCACTCATGAGGATTTGCCAAACCAGGGATATTAGGCCAGTTCATATAATTACCACCTAACAGCAATCGCACGTCCTGCCCACGGATAGCACCTAATCCCAGGTTTAACCCAAGATCTACCCCACCGCCACCATGACCAGATGGTACAGAACCAGGACCAGTTCCACTACCATTATTGCCCATTATACCAGATAATGTAATCCGGGAGACAGTATTGCCAATGCCAAAAGTAAAATCAGTACCAAGCGTAAGCCTGCCTTCTGGCTCGCCACGCCCATTCAACCATTCATTTGCTTCACTTTCCAGCTGCGCATACATATCTGCCCGGAAATCATTGCGACAATAAGAAAAGGCGATGACAAAATTATTGAGGTCCGGATTCATGAACCAGCCAGTCCTTTGGGAATCACTGGTCCTGCGACATTCGCATTGTGCCAGTTGTCGTGTAACCCTTGGCGTTACACTCACATTACCCCTCCGCTCCACCGGTAAATCCACCGTGCGTGAAGTTCCGATATCCTGCGGCGTATAGTACTGCGCCACACGACGGATAACGCCATCGGATATTGGTTTTCTTTCTATACTCTTTCCGCCGCCCTGCTGCAGGGTATGGGTCAACTCATGCGCCAGCAGGTGCTTGCCGGAAGAAGTATCCGGACTATATTTTCCCGCATTAAAATAAATATCATTACCGATGGTAAATGCCTGTGCATTCAACTCACTGGACAGGTCCGCCGCATAACCGCCATCATGAATACGAACACCTGAGAAGTCGGTTCCAAAGCGGCTCTCCATAAAATCCCGGGTATCAGACGACATCGCACTACCACCGCCGCGTGTGGCAGATATACTGTCACTTACGGTACTACTCACCTGGCTGCCACCGGTTCCATTGCTGCTCCTTCTTATGGTAGCAGCGAGTGCTTTAGGCTGTATCTTTTCCTCTTTTTCTCCAGCATCACAGGCAGCACAACGGCGAATCACAGCGTCCTTGTCCGCTTTGAGCTGCACCTCTCCTTCCTCCTCCTCCGCCTTTCGTTGCACCTGCTCTTCTTTTTCAGCACCGTCACAGGCGGCACATCTGCGAATAACCAATCCACTTGCTGGTTTGCGCTGCACCTCCCCTGCCTCTTCCTGCTCACATGCTGCACATTTACGCTGTACCGCCAACGGACTGGCATGAATCGCCGCTGGCGATGCCGGCATACGCATCACCTTATCCGCCATAGCATCCGCTTCAGCTTCCTGCGGGTCATCGGTGGCCCCTAAACTCAGTTTGAACTGCACCGGCAGCCAGTTTGTTTTGGGGCCCTCCGCCTGCATTTCAGCCGCGTTGGTATAATCAGCTGCAACAGCCTGCGCTGCGGATACCACCTGGGTATCTTCCACAGCCGTAGTATGTTCGGCCATAAAAAAAGTTTATAAGGTTTTACCTTCCTTTCTGAATTCTTTACGAATACCAGCTACCAGGTCCTCAGCCGTGATTTCATGCCCATTCCGGTTTAAGGCCATCAGCGAGGCATATTGCACCACATTGATGATAGCCCCACCAGACAACTCATACTGCTGGGCAATCTTCTCCATGGCACTGGCTGTTGGTGGCAGCGACACCTTACTAAAAGCACCGTTCCATAAGCGCAACCTTTCCTTAGGCTGCGGTTTCGGGAAATGAATGATGGACTGTAAACGCCTCACGAAAGCCTCATCCACATTATTACGCATGTTGGAGGCCAGGATCACGAGACCAGGATAATCCTCCAGTCGCTGCAACAGAAAAGATATTTCCTGGTTTGCATAACGATCATGGGAATCCGAAACAGAAGTACGTTTGCCAAATAAGGAATCTGCTTCATCAAAAAAGAGTATCCAGTTTTTGTTTTCGGCGCGGGCAAACACCTTTTCCAGGTTCTTTTCCGTTTCACCGATGTACTTGGACACGACCATCGATAAGTCCACACGGTACACATCCAGGTCATACAACTTACCAAGCAGCGCAGCTGTCAGCGTTTTACCGGTACCGGGAGGTCCATGAAACAAGGCCTTATACCCTGGTTTAATGGTCTTATTCATTCCCCAATCGCGGTACAGCGTTTGTCCGTGCTGCAGCCAGATCCTGAGTTCGTCCAGTTGCCGTGCGGTAAACTCGTCCACGACCAAATCTTCCCAGTTCATATTGGTGGTGAGCCTTCTGGCTGGAAACTCAGTACTGAACTGGGGTTTACGCAGATTACCCACGGTAAAAAAATCAACGTATTCGTTGGACAGCGTAAGGGTACTACTATTAAAAGGTTCTCCACTGCCTCCTTCGATGCTGATGATGTTATGTGCAGAAAAGAAATGTTCTGTTTCAAAAAAACCGCTTAGCATGAAACGCAGCGCGAGGTCTGTACCGGCAATGATAAACAGGGCGGTTTCTATGGTAGGAATAAAGCCACTATGGCGGCTTCCCTTCACTCCGCCGAATTCTGTAAATCCACGTCCCAGTGATTTGTTTACTGTAAAGAATACATCCAGCAACTGTGGCTCTACATGCGGTATAATGGTGAGGACCAACAGCAGTCGTTCCTCGCGGGTCAACTTATAGTAATTGACAAAGGTGGCGTACACCGATTGATCATTGCTCAGATCCGGCGCAGCGATACTCCCTGCATCCGGCAGCTGTTGCCCATTGCCACTTTCCGTATCCTGCTGACCAAAATGTTCTCCCAGACGGGCATTTACCACCTGCATGAACCAGTCTATTTCCCTGGTCAGACATGCTGCATTTTCTGTAATGCGTACTATTTCGTTCTGTTCGTTCATGATCGTTGTAATCTTTTACCATTCCACCAATATCAGGTACTTATTCCAGGGGAATGTAAGGGTATTATATCCCCATGGTATGCCGTCCAGCAGCACATCCAGCGTTTTACGTTCTACCTGCAACTGCCAGCCCTTATCCTTCCAGGCCAGCAACCCTTCGCGCAGGAGGTAACTACCCCGGAGTCCTGCAATGGTGGTATTTTTTAACATAGGCCAATGTCCGATTACTGCCAGCAGCAGGTCGTCTGCCTCTTTCTTTTCTGCCTCTTCCAAGGATAGATCGGCCGGAACCGGCGCTGCCAGGGGTAACCCGCAGATAACCTTTTCCAGCGACAGCGCATATTCAGGAGCCGCCGTTTCACCTGTTGCCAGATAGTGCAGCAGGTAAATTGCTTTGAAACGGGCAGCATTACTTACCCACTCTTTTTTTTCTGTATCCCAATAATTCAGCACTGTAAAAAATCTGGTCAAAAAGGGAGATAGTAGTGCCAGTCCAGCTGTGGATACGAGTACTTTTTCTGCTTCCGCGTCTGCCGTAGCCCCGGTGGGTAATTGTTCCAGCATTTCATCATAAGGCAGATCCGAGGCTCCGTTGCCGGCAGCGGCTATTTCATCTCCCTGAAATATAATACCAGACAACGTTACACCCGTTACATGCTGTATATGAGTTAGTAGTTGTTGCTGCGCAGGTTTGGGCAAATCCTCCTTTGCTGTAATGATCAGTTGTTGCAGAATTTGCACTATCAGTTTTACTTGCGTTTCTTTTCTTAACTGCGGGAAATGTAATAACACCACCTGAAGCAAACGTGCCTCCTGCATTTGCAGCCATTCGCGGGTGACAGTAATGAGGTTTTCAGGGAGATGCAGGATTACACGGTGCAACATTTCTTTCGTATCAGCCAGCAACTGACTCATCAACGGTACGGATGCTATCACCTCTTCCTGTAATGTCACAGGCATTTGCCATCCTAGTCGCCACCATACCTGCGCAGGCACCCCGCCAGCGTTGAGCCACTGGCTGAAGCCGGCCGAATGTTCCCGCAATACCTGTTGCAGTAACTCCGCGGCACTATTGACTTCCCCGGCTGCAAACCAAGGCAAACGGCCATGGATAAGGAAGTATTGCAATATAGCCAATGGAGAAGTATCATAATAAAAGCCCGGAGGCTTGTGATCACCAAAGGCAATCACGGTAGCACGTTGCCGCAATGCCTCTTCCAGCTTATATTCCAGCACTTTTTCAAAATCCTCCTGAAATCCGAAGGGCGTCATGGCTCCCAGATCTAACTCCAGCTTATCAATGCGGAGGTACACGTCATCCCCGGCAAACCTGGAGCAAACCCTATCTAACACCGCTGTCACCTGTTCCTGTAAGGTGGCCGAGAAATTATGACGCAGGTTCAGCGCCAGCATTTCATCGTTGCAGGCCAACTCAAATTCCAGTTTATTGATCAGGTGTCGGGGCATATGAAGTGTAATTAATCGTTGCTGCAATCATCCTCGCAGGAGCCGCATGGAACAATATGATTCAAAACATCTACCAGTGGGTCCATTTTTTCATAACCAGGCATTTCTGTCTGTGCTATTTCCAGGAGCCACCCCTGGTAAACCTTTTCGAACTCCTGCATCTGGCTGATACCCACCCATTCTATACGCGGCACAATGTGCGCCGGAAACTCTGTCTGAATGGTCTTCTCCACAAAATTCCGATAGGTTTCGCTACGGAAACGTTTAGGCCAGCAAGGTAAAATAACCGTTGTTCTGAACGAATATGGATCTTCGTTATTATCGCAGGGATTGGCTTTACAATACCAGTCCATCAGGTAACCGAAATAGATGATCAGTCCTTTGATTTCATCTTCAATATCATCCTCGATCTGAGTACCCTGTTGTTCCTGCAACTGTGTTTTCTTGTTATAAAGAAATGCGCTGCGTGCCAATACCCGCTTTTTATTACCGTAAATGGTAAAACGATATTTAATTCCGGTAGAAGCATCTTTTCCGTTGTCTTCAATGACGTAGTTGATACGTTCAGCACCAAAGGCCTGCAGGTCCTGCACGCGCTGTGCCATCAATGGGTAGGAGCGGAACTTGAGCATTTTTGGCAGCTTACCATCTGCAAAGGTATCCTGGAACAAGACTGACAGCGGCTCCATCACGTTGGTAGTTTTATTCAGCCGGTTGCGAAAATATTCCAGTATCCATGGCATCTTGTCGTAGCATTTATCGGCGGGCACCCGTGATACTTTTTTCCAATAATCCGGATCTTCTGTATTTTCTCCCAGCCCTATGCCCAGGTCGCAAGGGTCCAGGCAGATGTCCAGGAGATTGGCATCATCCTGACGGGGAGGATCGCTTTCATCCATAAGGATATCCAGACGTGGCCGCAGCAGAATATGTTCCACCACATGCATGCCTTCATTATTATTTATTTCCGCAATGAGGGTAAGTATACGTTGAAAGGCCTTCTCCCGCTCCTCTTTAGTATCAAAACGCTCACTGGTAGCGAGGAGTACAGCATTATTAAAATCAGGGCCATCATATAATTCGAACCAGAAGGAACCTAGTTGCCCTGCGATTTTGCGACTCCGCTGTTTCAGTTCATCGTGAAACTGGTAATGCAACCTTATATCTGCATTAGCAATAATATCTCCTAATAACAAATCCGTACAGCAACCATCAATTACTTTCACGCTGGTTAATAATACTTTATTATTATTCTCCTTATCAATCAGTTTAATAATATTCAGGTGCTGGTTCCGTTTATTCACTTCCCAGGTCTGCTGTTTGGTTTTTTCATCCACTATCATGGAAGCCTCCACCACCAGCGATTCCGGAGTAAGCGACCTGCGTGAAATCTTATTGAAGCCCAGCAACCGGCCTACTCTCCTTTCTGCGCCGCTCACATTGCGGGTATCCCAGATTTCCTGTTTCGTATAGTTGTAACCTTTACCTCTGTTGCTGCTGATTTTGATATACTCCTTGTTTTTCAGTACACGACTTTTGTCGTGCATCATTCGTTCTGCCAGGTTTTCCGGCGCTATCCATCCATTGATGGTTTCATATTCACTCATATCCTCTGCAAACCTTGCCAGCAGATGATTCAGGAAAATATTCCTCCGTTCCAGGAAGGTGTCATTTGACTCTGTAATCTGCTGCAGTATGGTGGCGAAATCCTGCACAATGGCATCCGGCTGATCAGCAGGCAGATTTTTTGGATTCATCAGCAGCTCTGACAGCTTCTCCAGCTCATTTACCACGCCGTTGAAATAGGTATGCGGAATGGCATCATCAAATGAGTAGAGGTCGCGCAGGTGGTTAAGCTGCACCAGGTGTTCTTTCAGCAACTGCTCAAAAAATACCAGGTAACCTCTCAACTGCAGTGCCTGCACCTGCCGTTGCTGATCCGCCTCAGATGGCAGCCCTGCACGATCACTCACGCCATAATACATAGGCAGTGAGTAGGTAATCGGATAATAATCTTCCAGGTTCATATGCTCCCCTACCGGCACTTTGAAATCCACCTGCTGGCCCTGTAATTTATAGGCCCGCTCCAGCTTTTTGCGGTCTTCGAACAGTTTATTCATACGAGCCGGGTTACGATCGCTGTCTTTTCCCAGGTTATAGGTAAACATTTCGCGTTGCTTGCAGCAAACGACAACCGACAGGGCTGTTTTTACTCTCGCGATTTTACGCTCTGCTCCCAGCAGCGTTACCCATTCATTGAAATATTCGCGGGCGTCGCCACCATCGGACTCGTCGGCCGGAATATGCAGGTAATTGATCGCTTTAATGCCTTTGATATCGGCCACTTCATTCACGATATCGGATAAACGAATATCGCGGTACAAGGAGGTTTTCTCCAGGTCATTATTGTCGATGAAGCCATGTTCCAAAGCAGGGCCTTCGAAGATTTCATCGATCAGGTAACCTTTCGCCTGCATCTGTTCGATGGTTTGAAAAGGCACCGAAGGAGTAAAATATTTATAGATGGTAAAAAATAGTTCCGCAACAACCTGGTCCGGGTCCGCCGCTTCCTCGAGTTCTATAGCGGCATGCACGCCTACATCTTCATATTCCACGGCATCCACCGACAGGAAGTCTTCACAGAGATTCCTGTTTTTAAGCAGCCTGTCAATAACCTGCTGCCGCACTTCTTCCCGCTGATCTTCCGCCAGCACATCTTCTTCATAGGCGATCATGACCTTGTAGAGCCCTTCCAGTTCAACAATCTTGGGCGGCACCAGCGTTTTTCCGACATACAGGAACTCCAGCGCTGTTTTAATCAGACTCATTATGCCCTTATCTTTTTCTATCTGCCTGGTTGCCTTATCGATTTCCGCTTCCAGTGTAGCTCTTGTATATGGGTCGATATCAGGATTCTGCAGCAACACCGTATTTTTATTGATCAATTCTTCCTGCACCTGCATATCCTTCATGAGAACGGCATAGCGCTCATTCATCGCGTCCATGGCCTTCTGCCTGTTTTCTTTAATCTGATCATTACTTTGCTGGATAGTGCCAAGCCTGCCATAGCAGAGTTTTGCACCCGGACCATCGTCACTACATCCGCAGTTGTGTTCTTTCAGCGACACCATGTTGTAATCCACCCATACCGGCACTTCATATTCTTTCGCTGGTTCAATCCAGGCATTGCGTACTCCTTTCACATCAATGATAAACTTGCGGTAGTCATTGATGGTAAGTGGTGCATTATGCAATATTTCTCTTGCTGTGTAGAAAATATTCTTCCAGGTATCATCGCTGAGCTGTTCCGGCGCCAGGAGGTCGGCCATTTCAAAGCCGTTACGATATGCCAGGTCTGTAATGGCATAGCATACCGCCTCCAGGATAGTGATACCGGGATCAGAGAAATTGTAGTCTGTCCAGATATCACTGGACAGTTCTTCGATATGTTTGACACCTTGCCTGCGAAGGTTTACAAAATCTTCAGCGGGTAGGAGCGGATTTGCTTTTATTAATGAAACTGGAGCATCCATGGGGTCCTGATTTAAGCTTTATCGATAGTTATTGCTTTGGTTTTTTCCGGGGAGATGTAGTGGCTTTTTTGGCCTTTGGTTTCGCGGCCGGCTTGGCTGCAGCCGCGTCCTCATTGGCTTTGGCTGTTGCGTCCGTTTTGCCGGCAGGTGCTGCTCCGGTGCTCAGTGCTGCAATATTTGCAGCAGTGTTATCGGTCAGCGGTTCCCGGGAAATCCCAGTGGTTATATTAGCTGTAACATTTTCTTTTATGGCTGTTTTCGTGATATCGTTTGTCGCGTTCGCAGCTACGGTTACTGTATTGTCCTTAGCAACATTAGTTGTGTCAGGGGCCGTCGCTTTTAACCTGGAATTATCTTCTGTGGCAACCGCATTCACAACCGCGGCTGGTGCCGGACGATTCCTTTGCTCACATGGCGACAGTACCGGGGCTGCTTTGTATGGAATAATGATATGCTTAGGTACTGATACCAGTATGGATCTCGGTGTGGATGGCACGGCCACCACTACTCCTGTAAAGCTGGTTTGTGAGAGCATGGCGGCTTCAACATCATCACAGTTCCGGGCTTTCATCAGTTGCTCTCCGAGATCGTCGTCGTTTGTGCCACGTTCGCCGCGTATGGGCACATCGGTTTCACAGCAATCCTTCTTACATACGAACATGGCGAAATCGGCGATAAAATCAACGTAGGGCCGCTCCTCAATAAAATTGATGATAGCGGAGGCGTATACTTTTTGTCCGAATACCGGCGCTACATCTTCGTCGAACGCCCATGGTGTGAGGTAACGCACGATTTCCTCGTTCAGTTTTTTCAGGAAATAGCCTTTATCGGTGCCGTCTACAAACTGTACCCGGAAGGCGACCATCACCTGTTCATACAGCGGATTGCGCGCACGTACTTTTACAAACGGAGAGCTGCGCTGTTGCAGGTATTTCTCTATTTCGAGCAAAGTGCGCCTGCCGGTTTTAGGTTGCAATGGATTTAGCGCCGTACGGTTTTTGAGATTAGCCAGTGGCACCAGCAATACATGGCCAGGGGCCTGCTGCGGCTCGCAGCAAAGCGGTTCCCCATTAGGATTTGTGGCCACGGGTGAATGCCAGCAAATACAATTCGGATCCGTATGCGGAATGGTCTTTACCTTGTAAATGGAAGGGTATCTGTTCAGCACCAACCGCTCGTAATCCCAGCTGGTGATCGCCCTTCCTTTGTGGCGGAGCCGTTCACTTACACGGGTATAGAACTCTTTGCCTGCTTCCCGATGTTTACCATCATAGGAGGCAAACGGCTGATCCACTTTGCTGATCTCGGCCACTTTCACGGAGAGCTTGGATATGCTGCCGGCGGGCAGGGCCGCATCAAAGTGGCGCTGATCATTATCCTGATCTTTGAACGTTACTTCCGTAGCCTGGGCTACCACATTAATCAAATGCGGAAAGCAGTTGGCATTGTTAGTTACACTGGCACATAGCCAACTCAGACCGGAAGTAATGATCGTACTGGCGTTAGTGATATCTTGCGGCACATCTATTTTGATGATGCCCGTTGTTTGAAATCCATAGGTACCGTCGCTAACGAGGCATTCACCAGGCAGCGGCCTCCATTCATTATTGATCAGGTACGACCAGTTGATCTGCGGAGGATCGGTTTCATCATCTTCGGCGGTGCCGTCTGCAAATTCAAACAGCAGGGATAATGTTTGTAATGGTGCTACGTTTTCCAGCCCGATAAATAACATGCCCTCTTCCTGCCATATACCGGAATATTGGTTCAGGCGATTGCTGTCGCTCAAACCGGTGGCATGCAACATCAGCTCAGCCATCAGCAGGTCGTTGCGCTTAGGGTTGATAGACAAATTCCCACCTGCGAGGTATTTTTCGTTGTTTACCATGCCTCCTTCCTCGTCCAACGCTCTGCTAAACGGATCAGTAAAGGTAAATTGTGGGAGCAGGATTTCATCTGCATCAATTGGATCTTCGAGTGTTTTACCACGCTGCAGCATTGCTTTGGCGAGGTAGTTGCCCGAATCATTATAGTTGGTGGAAACGCCATTGGTATTAAACTGTTTTTCCAGCATTTCAATTTCGGCCACACCAAAAGGATAGACGTGAAAGAACTGATCAATGCCACGTTCCAGGCTAAGTTGCCGGCTTACATAGGAAACAGATACCTGGGAAATTTCCAGTAAGGCGGCGATTTCCTGCGGTGGCGGTGGTGGTGGCGGAAACTCTCCCCCACCGGCTGACGGATTATAGATATTGGTGATTTTCAGGAAGCCCTTGATGGTATTCGTATCCCAGGCGCTCACTGGAAGAATCGGATCTCTGTAGAAGCTTAATTGAGAAGGAGCTCCATTACCATATTCAGGTGTATACAACTGAAGGATGTCGTGGCTCAGCTCAATCTGATTAAATCCGCCATCATTTCTGTTTTCCTGGGTGGCAAGCCTTTTCCACTGCTTATCCTGCAATATATTTACGGCTACCTCAGCATTGGAACTTAATCCAGCCATATCGCCGGTACGTTCAATATTTACACCCAGTGCATCCAATTCCTTATTAAAAACCTCCTCGCTACCTATATAAAACGATTTTCCACGCACGGGATATAAAGTGAATGGATCGAAAGGTTTATTACTGGCCTGAATACCATAATCATTCTGGATGACCAGCTTTTTCAATCCATCAAAATAAGGATGCATTAGCTCATTGGTATTAGGGTTTGACTGATTTCGCAAAGACCCTACCCTTACTTCGATGGAGAAGCTATCAGCCACCATGTCATGATAATCCGATGCAGAGAGGTTCAGCTCAGGGTCCAGCATGATGCGCATCACTGGAAAAGTTGTATTGAATGCATAATCCTTATATACATCCTTTTTAAAACCTACCACCGCCGGGGCTTGTAACGGAATGTTGACCAGCAGATAATAACCACCGGTGGCTGTTTTATATGGGCAGTATGCCGGATATTCCGGTGTGGAATCAGGAAAAACTCCAGTGCTCATCAATGCCTCATACACAGTAGGCAAGCCATAGCTATCTTTGATACTCACTTCCAGCCATTCTTTCTCTCCGCTGAAATACAGCTTGAATGGTTGTTGTGACGGCACTCTGTTTTCAGGATCTATTAGTTTATTCAGTCCGTTGAACTGGATAATCAGGAAGCGGCGACCACCTTCCAGCAAAAGCTGTGGAGATGCAACCGCAAAGCCGATACTGGTTTTATCATTTCGGTATTCTTCCGGAATAGGTTGATCCAGAATGCGGCAGATGCGTTCGCTGTATTGCTGTACTACGGTTGGCCCTTGTCCGAATGTAGGCCAGTGCGGATATTTATCAAGGAATTGGGCGCCGTAACCATCGAGAGAGTTGGCCATTGGCCGGGAATAAATGGTGCGAACCATTTTGTTTCGCTCCTCTCCTTCATCCGGATCTTTATCGATATAGATAGTTTTGAGTTCTTTTACTTTTGCCTGGTTTACGACCAGGCCTTCGGTGGTGAAATAAGTTTGTTCCTTTCCGCCGGCATCTTTTCCTGCGCTGAGCGCAGTTCCGGGATCTACCGGATAGGAAACCACATCTTTTGCCAGTTCAAAGATCACGTGTGCACGATCGGGTACGGATGGTTTTTCTTCGAGGTGGAGTACGTCACGATAGTAGAAATCCAGCATGCGGCCGGTGATACCATTGGCCTGTTGTTGTACCAGGCGAAACAACTGCAGGAATGCAATAAATAAACCCATATGTGGCTGGTGGGAAGGAAACTCCTTCAGTGCAAACTGCATATAGGCATCTCCGTTATTGACCAGTTGCTGCAAGCCGCCATAAAAGCTAAGGAAGATATCATCGATATAGAGGGAGGCATTCCGGATCATTTCTTCCGGCGTATCCCCATCATAAATAGAGTTATCTGCATCAATGGGGTCATTCACTTTCCAGAGTTCGTCGTTTTCAATATCCGTGAAATCGATCGTAATATTTTTCTTTACATCCACGGTGCGATAGCCTTCTGCATAGGCGATCAGTTTCTTAACCTGTTCACTGAGGGTGGATTGTATCAGCAGATGTAAGTCTGTCTGCAGCGGATTTCCCGGAATAGCAAGCGTGTACCATTCATCCATCAGCACCATCATGCTTACGATGGGTTTAAACAGCGCTTCATAATTATTCAGGTCAGGGGTTTTATCCACCGTGGCGCGCAGCTGGTCATAGGTAGCTTTCACTGCCTCTGTTTTGGAAGAGCTGACAGCGGCTGCCAGCACGGCCATATCGCGGCGGAAAAACTCCACCCAGCCAGGCTTGGTACCAGGGGTATCACCGCCGCCTTCCGCTTCCGGCACATCATAAAAACGCAGCTGTTCAGCCAATTTTTTTGCGAATAGCAGGAGGTCTTCTATGCTGCGTCCATCGACGGCCGCGTAGGAAGGGTCCAGGGCTGCCAGGAAGCGGTCCAGCTGTCCTGAGCCATCACGGGTAACTTCTGTATGACAATGACAATTACTCATCTGAAAAATATTTTACTGCTGCAGGTTAATGCAGTGCGGTAAGTCATTTATGAATGCTCAGGGTACGATGTTGGTGGCTTCCTTCATGTAGAATGGGAAGACATAATTGTACCTGGTATTTGTGGTGATGATGGTGTATTCCACGGTGATCACCAGGCGGCCATCTTCCTGAAAAGGGGTAGCCACCACGCTCTCTACAATTATTCTGGGCTCATGGTAAACCAGTGCATCCTTCACTATTTTTTCGATCATGGCCACGGTCGGGACGTTCATCTGATCAAACACATGGGATTGGAGGTTACAGCCATAATTAGGCAGCATCACTCTTTCACCCGTGATAGTATTGAGGATGATTTTGATGCTGTTACGGACAGCATCTTCGCCTGTGGCCATTTCCTCGCCGTACCACTCCCTTCGGAATGTTGGCGGGAAGTTCCAGCCGGTACCAAGGAAAGATTTATCTGTTGTTTCCATTTGAATGAGTTTCTGGGTGTTAACGTTTACGGCTATCCGCCAATTAATACAGTGTTGCAGCCGGCTGTAATGCTTCCGCCGTGTGCGGTGGAGTCGCCCATTCTGGCAGCGGGTTTACCGCCGATCATCACGGTGGCTGACCCTTTTACGATACTGTCCGGCGGACCTGCGCAGGTACACATACTACCTACTGTAGCTGCCGGCATGCCCCCAATCATTACATTGGGCGTACCTGGCGGCATAATAGGACCACCGGTATGCGGTGTACTTGCCGGTGGCGGATTAGTCATGGGGCAGGTATGATTATCACCTGCTCTTGCTGCTGCGGGCATAACTGAATGTTTAATTGATTAATACCTGAACGCCTTTGATAGTGACATTGCCGGCACCTGCCGAAATGGTGATACCACTGCTGTCCATGCTGATCTTATTCTGATTTTCATCTTTGATTTCCAATGCGCCTGAACTGTTGTTGAGTACCACTGATTTTTCGCCGGAAGATGTTTTGACAGACATAGTGAGGCGTTTGTTGGTATCGTCGAAAATCAGTTTCACATTTTCTTTGGTAACGATGCCATACTGTTCTGCCCCTTGTTGTTCCGGCAGTGGTGATTTATGGCTGTCCTTACTGTGAAGGCATCCAAGGATAACGGCTTCCCGGGGATCATCATTCAGAAATCCCAGTATTACTTCATCCTGGGGCTGCGGGCGGAAATATACGCCCCGGTCAGGTCCGGCATCGAGTGTTGCCACTCTGGCCCAGATGCCTTCATTGCCGGTATTTACCAGCGGCACATGAACTTTCACCCGATATTGACCTCCATCTTCCTGATCATCCACATCCAGCACCACACCTATCTGTAAACCGTTTACGCCGGGCAATAGTCCGGAGGCCGGTTTATCCATTACATTTTCTTTTTTGTAGAACCAGTCGTCCTGCCAGCCAAACTGCACATCCGAATGCCAGTTGCCATCGAATTGATGGAGTACCCCGGTAACGAATACATCACCGTTAAACCGGTCTCCTACTCCATCCAATGTAATGAGGGTACCCGGTTTGATGGCTGCATTCCCTTCGAGCCGCACCCTGCCCGTGATCTTTGAAAGGCGGTTGCGCATGGCATATGCATCCGACCAGCCTTGCAACTGTTCCTGGGTAAGGTGACCGCTGTGGTTAAGCAGCAGCTCTGCTTCGAGGACACCTGCCAGTTCCTCCGGAGAGGTATTCCCATTGTCGGAAAAAGATGAACTACCATTTTCAGAAGCTTCCACTTCCTGTTTGGTAAAGTCCCAGGACTGGCTGGTAACACCGGCTACCTGCCTGCGGGCATCCATTTCCGCCTCAAATTCATAGATATTATCGCCATATGTGGCGGTAACCACAGGTGTGGAGCTGGTATCCGGCTTTTTAACCGATAGTTTGCCATCATCTGTAAACACCATCATACCGTTGGCTTCAGCGCGGGTGAGCATAAAGTCCCAGTCGGTAGCATCAAACTGCACGAGCTGTTTATGTGCTACATTGGTACTGTCTACATCCGGTTGTAGTGCACTCGCCAGTTCTTCGATAGCTTCCTTATCCGTTTTATTGATGAAATAGCGGTTTTTCCTGGCCATTGTCAGCTTCACGGCCTTATCCTTTGCCTCCAACATCAGCACCGCATGCCCCTGCTGTAAAGCCTTAATACCATGCTTTACGATGATTCCTTCGAAAACGGTTTCAGCATCGCCCTGGTAGCCCAGCTGAATGGTAATTTCATTGCCGGGCTTAAAGAGCGTTGCTGCGCTCAGCGGAAAGTCCCTTTCAGGCAATGAACCGTCCAGCAGCACTACTTTGGCGGAAGCCACTTTGTTGAAAGACTTGCTGACGATGATCTGCGTCACGAGTATTTCATTGCTCAGCGGGCTACCGTTGACATACACCTTAAAGGATACCAGGTTTGTGTCCTGCTGTGTTCCGGGAGGAAGACTGTCTAACATGCTCAGTTCGGATTTAATGTTTACTTTTTGCCCAGCGGTGGGAATACCAGTGTAGTGCCAGCTTGCAGCTTCCTGAAGTTTTTAAGCCTGTTATGCTTTGCTACCTGCAGGTAATAGTGCTGGTTGTTATAGATCTGGTACGTCATCAGTGGCAGGAGGTCCCCCTCTTCTACCATGCGGCGGTGCGTCAGATCCGGGGACGACAGCATGCTCACGATACTACCCAGTGCTTCAGGTGTCCGTTCCGTAAAGGTGGCGTTGATCTTTGCACGTATAGGCAGCCCTGTCAGATCGAACATGGTATAGGTAACAGTGCTGGAATTGAGCACACAGTTACAGATGAACGTACCATATTGCACCAGCAGGGATGCAGGTTTATGCAGGACCCCTCTCATGGAGGTGGTGGCTGCACGAAAGAGAATGATCTGCGCCGTTACCGGAATTTTCACCCCGTTGGTATTCACACCGGTGCCGTCAATCATGAGGTCCAGCGAAAAAGTCCGGGCTTTTGTCCGCTGGTATTTCTGATCTGAGGTGGATCGCCCCGGGGCAGTGGAGGAAATCCACTCTACATCTTCCTTGATAGCGAGTGAATCGGGGTTGAACATCGCCAGGAAGGGAGGTCCCATGGGGATCATCTTATCGCTGACCGGTATGATTTTTAGATTAAAAGGCAGTTTTGCCGCACTTTGTGTGTCCATTATCTTTCATTTTTTTCCCTGATGATTTCGAGCACTTTTTCTACCAAAGAAGTATCTGCCGCGCTTGGCGGTGGCGTATTGGTTACCGACCCGCTACCACTGCTGGCGGAGGGGGTTTCGATAACGGTTCTTATTACCACTTCATTTATTTGTACTGGCATGTTGCTTACATTTTTCGTTCGAAATACTGATAGGCCATTTCCAGTGTTTCAATGACGATACTGTTTTCGGTGGCCCTGAAATCCGAAGTTTTCCAGGAAATGGGGTAAGCCTGCACTACATTCCATACGGCTGCAGGCTCACCCGCTTCGTCCAGCAGGGTTACAACAATGTCCGCCGGTTTGAAGTCGTAGATCACTACGGTGAAGTAGGTATTCATGGCCGACTTAAACCATTGCAGCAGGGCTGTACCTGTGAGCAGTCCTCTTTTGAGGATCAGATTGGTATACTTCGCTCTTTTCGGAAGCTTGTAAACAAAGCGGTTTTCACCACCTTCTTTCAACTCTTCGGTTTCAATTTCGAAATTGAGTCCGCTTACTTCCTGAAAGCGTTGCTCTGTATCTGCGTCTGCGCCGTCAACACCTACAAACTCCACTTTAAAGTGGAAGCCTGCCGGTGGATAATAGGTAGGCATTATCAGGCAGTTTTAAGTGAAACTCCTTCATGTGCAAGGTCGATGGACTCGATAGCGATCTCGTTACCGGTTGCTTTGAGTCCCGGGCCATCAATTTTCACCGGCCATGCCTGTAGCACCGTCCATACAAATACCGGGTTACCTTCATCATTGAGCAGGGAGATCACCAGGTCGCGGCGTTCTACATTTGGCTGTCCGTTGTTATTCAGCCAGAGGTAGAATTCATTATTTGCCGTGGTGAGTCCTCTTTTCAGCGTGATGTTACCGGCTTTTTTGAGACCCGGTCTTTTCAGCGGCAGGGTGGTGCCGCTCATGAGGCCATCCCTGTAATCGATAGCCTGCAGCTCCTGTGAAAGTCCGCTTACTTCAGAAAATCCAATGTTATCGCCGCCCCAGGAAACTGAAAAATGGAAGACCGGTAATGGATAGTTTGCCATTGTATTATTTTTAGAAGATGATTAAAAAGTTTAGGTCAGTACCTCCACTCAGGAAGTCTGCAGTTTTTGTTCAAAGCGCAGGATGATGAATTCTGCAGGGCGTGCTACGGCCATACCGATTTCCACGATCAGGCGACCTTCCAGCACATCCACCGGTGTCATTGTTTTGCCCAGTCCCACGTTAACGAAGAATGCCTGTTCTGGTTTGGCACCAGCCAGTGCGCCGTCTCTCCATTTGAGAAAGAGATAGTTTTCGATCATGGATTGCACTTTGATCCAGGTGGAGGCGGTGTTAGGTTCGAAAACCACCCAGCGGGTAGATTTCTGTACCGACTCTTCTACTACGCTGAAAAAGCGGCGAACATTCACATACTTCCATTCATTGCTGTTACCATCCAGGGTGCGGGCGCCCATGATAACGGTACCGGAACCAGGGATGCTAAGGATGGCGTCAATGGACTTACCACTTTCGGTATTGATGTTGATGAGGTCCTGCTCAGGGCGGGAAACTGCTACCAGTGGTTTTACCACATCATTGAGGCCCACGTTGGCAGGGGCTTTCCATACACCGCGGCTGTTATCCACGCGTGCATAGGCACCGGCTACGGCTGCTGATGGGGGCAGCACAACATGGTATTTACCATATTCTGCGGCGATGGCGTTGTACATGGCAGAAGCGCTGCTTTTAAGCTGCAGCATGGTTTTGCCTGTTTTATCTTCTCCACCTGGTGCAGCTCCGGCAATGGTATGTGTGGTGAGTGTCAATGCGGCGAAATCAAACGCAAAATTGTATACTGATTCCAGGAATGGATAATAGGCAGCACCGTAACGAAGCACTTCGTAGTCCGATACAGTCCCGTCATAAATCGTTTTTACATCCGTATTGATAGACGTTGTTGTTTTAGGAAGGGTGCAGGTGCGGGTATCCAGAATGGCGAACCGGTCTTTCATAGATGAGGCCTGCGACAGCATACCACCTATGACCTTTTTGTAATCACCATCATTGAGGCGTACGGCTTCAGGAACCACCAGCAATGTAGGTTCATCTTCCAGGCCAATCAGGTTCAGTCCTTCGGTAAGGTCGCTTTCTTTGATACCATCATCATAGTAACCAACCGAAACGATATAGCACCTTCCTCCGCCGTTGGCGAAGTATTGTTTCACTGCATAATACAGCAGGAACGGGCTCATAGAATCGGTTTTCGGTGTTACGGTTACTTTGTAGCCGGTGGTCACGGCAGCCGGGCGGATTTCATCTACCGCAATGGTGATGTTTGCACCAGCTTCTTTGTCTGGACCTCCATACAGCTGTAGGAAATCGGCCCAGCTGTTGATGGGAGTCGCTACTTTAAGGAGGTCATCAGCTGCTAACTGTTTTGCCTGTTCGGTGTAACCAACGAATGCCGGGATGGCACTCTGAACTTCAGCAATGGAAGGAGCGAGCAGTGATATTTCTTCTACATAAACACCTGGGGAACGATAAGTTGCCATTTTGAAAAAGTTAAAGTGTTAGAAATATGTCTGAATAAATATTTGGGGCCTGCAGGTTGTTGACACTTGTCAACGGTGGATACGGCAGATCGGCCTTCACAGTGGCTTCCTTGGCGTTTCCGATATATTTTTTCAACTCCAGCCCTAACCGGTCGTGATCAATACTGGAGCCGGAGATATATACTTCCTGTAAAGCAATGGGGTTGAGTGACACGAATTCAATGGCCGTATCACTCACATTTTCCTTTTTGAATTTTATAGCGGTGTCATTACTGACTACATTGAGCCGGTTCAGAAAGTCCGCTTTATCAGGTGCGCTCATAGCGGCCATTTCCAGAAACAGCGGACTGTTTGGCGTAAGTGCAAGTGTATAGCGCCAGGTAGTTTTTCGTTTTGGAAACTCCAGACTGTATACCGGCGCCGGAGCTGTCAGGGTAAGGTCCGGCTCTACCACGCGGTAGTTGGCGGTCAGTGTGGGCGACAAATCAATTTCCATCACCCCAAAAACATTGGCCGCAGGATTTTCAGCAGTATAGTAGAATTTCTCTTTACTGCTGCCACTGATCATCAGGTCACAAACACCGGATTTCAAGGCGGACAGGTCAAACAATAATTTGGAACCAGCCAGGTCATTTACGATGGTTTTAGGTTCCAGCACTGCTCCGCTTAAACGATGCACTACGGTGGCATCACCCGGGTTTACGGGTGTAGCGGAAACATACGTATAAGCGTTACCGTTAAATTTTATCAAATCATTTGCTCCTTTTACGCCATCGGCGGTGAGACTGATATGCAGGTCGCCACGGGGTGCTGCGTTATCCGTAATATGATTACTGAAGTAGTACGACATACCGGAACCAGGTTGCAGTGGCAGGTCATTGAAATTGAGCAGTGCCGGGTTGGCTGTCATCAGCCAGAAGGTGAGCTTACCGTATTTAGCAGGTTTATATCGCAGGGGATAGTTTCCGCCGCCGGTCTTTTCCCCTACTCTCACATACACTCCAAAGCCACCTGTTGTTGGCGAAGGCTTGAACACCATATCCGTTTGCTGCATCATTTTCAGCGTTTCAGCAGTGGGCTGTATCTTAAAATCCGGCTGTGGTTCAGACCTGTATCGTGCACAAACTTTATTATCATAATACAGCTGCCGCACGGTTACGGCGAACAGGGGGTTGTATTTTGTCTGTATACCACTCATGGCTGATTAATTTTCTTTGTAGTTAACTTCACCAATGCCTGCACTTTTGTCTTTCCCTCTGGTTTCGAATACATTCAGGAGAGTCATTTTATACACGATATTGGGCAGGTATTTGGAACCGAGCATACTCCAGAGGTTATTCTGCTGCTCGAAGGTGAGACTGAGAAGGCGGAAGCTGAGTCTGTCGATCAGCTGCCATGGCTTTGTATCAGGTGTTTTAGCCCCCTCATTTAATCCGGGATAGTTCTGCTGGTCAAACACGGGGTTAGCCTGAAAAAATGCCGCAACATCGGTAAGGTCGCGCAGCGACGTTTCATAGTGCTTATTATTTGCAACGAGGAGCAAAGTCAGTTCCAGCTCCAGTGGTGGCTGCAGTCGGAAAAAATTCTTTTCATCTGCGGGCACAAAAAACGGACGCTTACCCTCCCGGCGCAGCTCTTCCACCCCTACCAGCATCAGGGTGATATGCATGTTATCATCCAGGTTGATGGCGCCACCTGGCTGTGCCAGCGGCTTCAATTCCACTACATTACCCGGACTGTAGGCAGGGTCCTGTTCTCTTTCCACAATGTAGTTTTCCAGTTCTTTCCTGATAAACTCTAATGCAGTACGTATCATGAAATCAGAATTAATAATGTACACCAATGGGAAGTCGCTAAAAGTTGAATATACTTACCAACTGACACAGTACTCCTGCGCAAGCCAGCGGCTGTAACCTACCTGTAGTCAGACAACATCTTCTGACACACATCACCGCGCATTGCGCGACAAGGCTACAACTGACTAATCCACTTTTGACATCACTCCCTGTGATTGCCAAATAATTAGTTTCTACCACACTATAGAAGGAAATGAAACATTGGGGTTGAACATTTCCATTAACAAACAAATCCAGACGCTCAGACTCCGACACTCGCTTTCATAGAACCAGCATAGTCTTTACATTCACACAAAATAAGTCCTGTAGCCAATTACGGCCACAATAAAAAAAGCAGAAATAATTAATCCAGTTTAATGTGTCTAAAAGTAATCTTGAAGAAAAACCAAACTTCTGAGGTTACAATATACTTGAGGTTACAATTGAATTCAAATTTAGGAAAAAAAGAATTCACTTAAAAAAATAATTTTCAACTTATTCAGAATAAAAAAATTACATCGTCCGAAACACCCTACCAGCAATAATTACATAGTGTAAAAACCGTATACCCTTTGGCGTTAAAACTGCAACACCTGAACAGGTGGGTGTTTCCGCACCAGTACTTCTACCTGCTCAGGAGGCACCTGCTGCGTATTTATACGCAGCACTCCTAACGATGGCAATTCAGCCAGCAATGAAATATCCCGGATATTTGTATTATACAATCCCAACTCCTGCAATTTTACCGCAGCAGTAATACCAGATAAATCCGTGATAGCAGTACCACTCAGATCAAGGGAAGTCAGGCCTTTAAAAAAATTCATCCGGCTAACCACCTGTAAAGAATCAATAGCCGTATCGTAAAAAGTCAATAACCGCAGCGCCTTTAGCGGAAGCACCGGTGTAATATCCTGTACACGGCACCCGGCGATATTTAATATCTCCAAAGATAATAAGCTTTTTAAGGGGGCAAGGTCAGTAATCCCGGTATGCGAAACATCCAGCTCCTCAAGTGCGGTGAGTGGCACCAGTGGCTTCAGATTGCTTACAGGAGTGCTTCTCAGGATCAGCGTCCGGAGATGCACCAATCCGGCTATGGCCGACAGATCATTCACTTTAGTATTACCCAGGTCCAGGAATTGTAGCTGCTGCAAGCCTGCAAGCGCACTGATATCTGTTACCGGCAGGTAACCCAGCGAAATCTTTTCCAGTGCCACTAATGATTCAAGGCCGTTCAGCGAGATCTCCCCTACAGACAGCGGCGACCGGTGCGGATTAGATTGAATGACCGTCAACTCCTTTAGCTGCTTCAATTTCGACAAGGGGGTGAAGTCCACCGGAAACACATTCGCCATGCGGATTTCCGTGGCATCAATGGGATATTCAATTCCGGCAAACCTAATCATTTCGGGCATGGCAACAGGTTTAAGCAGATGGCAGTTTACGGTAATGCGCCACCATCCAGTCGGTTAATTTTTTATCTCTTGCCGGATCTTTCATCAGGTTATTTTCTTTGCTGATGTTCTGAGCTATTAATTCATCTTTCAGCTGATCATCCGTCAGTTTTCCGGGAGCAGGAAAAGGAATGGCAGCCATGGTGTGCCTCAGCACATGAAAGCTATGCGCAATACTTTCCGCTATCGTCATATCCAGATCAGTAACAGTTCTTGCTTTCTTCGCCTGCTCATGGATGGTGAGGTCTTCCAGCTTGGAGATGGTGTCCAGCAAAGATTCATGTTTTTTATAAGGCTTGTCATTACCCGCCATCGCTTCTTTCCTGACGCCTCTTACCAGCGTGAAGGTATCCACTGCGGCATCCCATGCTTTGCGCATATGCTTGCCGGCGGCAGACCTTACATTATCTTCCCGGGTAGCGGCTTTACCGCCACTCATCACGCCGGGCTTCAGGGTGCCGGGAAAATTACTGATCGACAGCTCTCGCCTCGGTAGCTCCTCAAAGTGAGCAGCATTGGTGATTTTTTCATTTTCAGGTACGGCCTCAAAGCCATGGTCGGAATAATAATGCTGATCATCAATGGTAGCATCTGCCAGATGCGCACATTCATGAATCACCGTGATTTTAGTTTTCTTGGGATCGGTTACCTGGGCTACCTGCGTGAGCAGATGGATTTCCTGCGTAGGGAAAAAAGCATACCCTCCCAAGCCCACTTCCTTATCATCCAGGTTATAGTCCGTAGTTACAAACTTGTCCATATCCTTCCTGACATCCTGAATCTTCTTTTCTATAGTCCCATAGAAAGTCTTGGCGTCCTTATCCTTGGAACCGAATACCTCCGTCAGCCCTGCCGCATTTTTGGCGGCATTGGCACAAAGCTTTTCCGCATCGCCCATGGCCGTATCCAGCTTTGGTTTATCCACCTTAGCTTCCACGGTGGTATGTGAGTCGGCAATGGATTTGTAAATAACAGATCTTTTCCCGGTATCCAGCGCGTCGTTAAAAGCCACTTCGTCCATCACGCCAGGCGCCGGAAATATTTTACTGATAATGACAGCTACGGAGTCCTTACTTTTCAGTCGTTTTTCCGCGGCCATGCGCTCCAGCAAACGTGTCACACGCCCCTGCAGGGTGGCTTCACCGATTTTTAGTTTTTTATCTGTATAAGTAGATTTTACACTGGAAAACTCAGGCAGCCTGAATTTAGGATTGCTGGCTGTCATTACTGCCGGCAAATGCGCCCGCATAGCGTCAGGCAAGGCTATTTTCCTGTTATCATCAGGGCGCTGTGAACTTTTCACATGGGCAGCTGCACTCGTACTGTCAGCACCGGCAGCGCGTTGCCTGCTATGATAGGTAGTCATGTAATTCGTTTTGGGGTAATGGGGTACTTAACAACTTATCTAAGTTACGAAACTTATCTTGTAATACCTGACTTACGCGGAAGGAAGTTTCCGGTAGTGTGCCACCATCCAGTTGGTGAGTTTCATGTCCCTGTCCGGGTCTTTGAGCAGGTTGTTTTCCTGGCTGATCGCCCCTGCTACCATTTCAAGTTTTAACCGGCGTTTGGTCCGTAAATGGTGTGCCGCCGGGTAAGGGATATTTTCAATTGTTTCGGTGAGTACGGAAAAACTATGTGCGATGCTCTCTGCAATGGTCACGTCAAGGTCGGTCACGGTTCTGGCCTTACGGGCCTGCTCGTGAATAGTGAGATCTTCCAGCCTGGAAATTTTCAGCAGCAGCCTTTTATGTTTATTAAATGATTTTTGCGAGCCGGCCAATATATGCTTACGCACCCCTCTCACCAGTGAAAAAGTATCCACAGCTGCATCCCAGGCCATACGCAGGTGGTCGGCAGCAGCTTCCTTTACTTTATCCTCTTTAGTGGCTTTACCGCCGGGCAGCATGCCGGGCACCATGGGGTCGGGGTAAATGCTGATGCTGAGTTCCCTGCGTGGCAGCTCTTCAAAGTGAGCAGCATTGGTGATCTTCCGTTGCTCCGACATCCCCTGGAATCCATGGGAGCCATAGTACAGCTGATCGTCTATGGACTTATCAGCCAGGTGCGCCGCTTCATGAATCAGCGTCACCTGCGACTCCTTTGGATCGGTAACCTTGGCTACACTGCTCAATATGTGCATCTCCTGGTCCTCAAACTGGGCATAGCCCCCAAGGCCAACCTCATCATCATCGAGGTTATAGTCGGTTGAAATATGCTTGTCCTTATCCTTGCGCACTTTTTCCAACACTTTGGCAATCTTTTCATAATGCGATTTGGCTACCGTATCCTTGCTACCGAAAATATCCGTTAGTCCGGCACTGTTGCCGGCAGCATTGGTACACAAGGTAGCTGCGTCCGAGAGAGCAATATCCAGCCTGGGCTTATCGGTAGTGCTTTCTACTTTTGTATGGGAATCGCTGATGGACTGATACACGACTGAGCGGTCCGTCACATCAATGGCTGCATTAAAAGCAGCTTCATCCATCATGCCCGGTGCGGGAAAAATCTGACTAAGAATTACCGGCACAGGATCGCTGCTTAAAAGCCGGCCTTCCGCTTCCATCCGCTCCAGGAGTCGCCTTACGCGGTCCTGCACCACTGGTTCGGACAACTTCAGTTTTTTATCTGTGTAGGTGGATTTTATACTACCAAACTGCGGTAATCTGAATTTAGGATTGTCTGCCCGCATTACGGCGGGCAAATGTGCCTGCATAGCGTCCGGCAGGGTTATTTTCCGGTTGCTTTCAGGGAGATGGTTATTTTTCACGTGGGCAGCTGCACTCGTAAAGGCAGAGGCTCCGGCACTGCGCTGCTTACTTTGTAAGTGATGCATGTAAATACGGTTTGGGGTACCTTTAACAATAACCCTAAGTTACAAAACTTATCGGGTAAGCAGCGCAGCCCTTATTTTTTAACCATTTTCACACCTGTATTCACCCTGGTTACCACTTCCGGATGGTATTCAATCCAGGTATAAAAATCCCTGGCTTGCTTAGTATCCAGGAAAAGTGCTTTTTGTGCCAGTGCATTTAAAATAATTTCTCTTACCGGATCATGTGCCGATTCAAATTGCATCACCGGCATCTTACCAACCTTAGATTTTAATATATGTAATGTATGTACAAATCCCTCAATAAGGACCAGGTCAAACCCTGTAATACTCATATTACCAGACTGGGTATGTAAGGTCAGGCCAAATGCTTTGGAGATATCTACCAGATCCGGTTTGAATTTTTCAAAATCGCTTTTATTGCCTTCTTCCAGTTGCCGCCTCATGATCACCAGCACATCATGGACATCCGCTGCCTTTTTCCATAGCCACTGTACTTTATCGCCAACGGCATTTCTTCTGACCTCTTCAGTAGATTCCGACCTGCCTGATGCAGTTTTTTCCGGAGTAAACACCTCACCCAAATAGCTGCTGTTGCCATGAATTCGCCTTGGCACTTCCTCATAGTGTGCGGCATTGTTGATTTTCTGGTAATGGGTCATAGACAAAAATCCTGGTCTGCCGTAATAACGCAGATCATCGATGGAAGCACTGGCCAGGTGGGCTGCTTCATGGATCATGGTCATCAGCGTTTCGTCTTCATCTGTTTGATTAGCTATTGCCCCCATCAAGTGCACCAGCCCTAATTGATGAAGGGCATATCCACCTACGCCCATTTGCTCCGCGTCTCCGTTACGATCAACGGAGATGTTAGTCTTCATATTATTTTTCAAAAATTCCAGCTTCGCCGCAATCACCGGATACATCTCCTTTGCTGTTTTCATATTATCCTTACCAAAAACATCTTTCAACCACTCCTCCTTTTCAGCAGCCTCCTTACAAAGTTTGGCGGCTTTGGAGAGCGTACTCCTCATGTCCGACATTTCGGAAGAATTGAGCCTGGAATAGGCATCCAATACCGATCCGTAAACCAACGACTCTCCGTCTTTCTTTTTTACCATGCCAGGAAGTAAACCTAATTTCACTGCTCCTCCCGGCGGAAAAATCCGGTTTAAAAACTGGTCAACCACCACTTTGTAATTGAGTTTGTTATCATCAGCCCTGGATTCCAGCAACTCTTCTATATCATCCAGACTCTTTTCAGGAATCACCGTCACATTCAAATTCAGGGCGGCATTATAGGCGGCCAGATTCATTCCATCTTTTTTGGAGTAGATTTTTTGAGCCAGTTCAGGAATGATCATCTCTACGTTCAACTGGTTTTCCAATGCCATTCGCTGCAGCATAACTGCTACCCTGTCTTTAAATACTTCCACGGGAATCTTTACGTTCTTATCCGACATTTCGGAAATACTCTTACCGGAAGGCACTCTGAATCTGGCGCCGGAAGCATTTAATTCAGGCAGATGCTTATTTACCTGCTCAGCTGGAATGTTTACGCGATTGGATTTGGGAGCATGCCATACGTTAGCATTACTAACAGCGGTGCTGCCATTACTATAAATTTTCATTTTACATGGGGTTATGGGGCATTAAACAATGTAACTAAGGTACAAAGAAAATCAGTTCAGTGAGGAGGAGAAAAGTACTAGATAATAATAAGGCGGGGATACGGGCAGCACCCGTATCCCCGCCTTTTACAACATAGATTGTTACCGGTATACCTGTATCAACTCATCCGGCATAGGCACGGCTTTGCCCGTGGCTTTAATCACCGGCATCGGCGCTTTCCAGGCACGCAGCTGGTTGGAAAGCAGCTGCGACAGCTCCTTCACCTTCTCCGGTTGCTGCGGCGCCACGTTATTGACCTCCCCGATATCGGTTGACAGATCGTAGAGTTCTTTTACCCCGGTGCGCATGTTGTAGATCAGCTTCCAGTTGCCGCGGCGGATAGCACTGCGGTAATTGATACCCGGTCCGTCTTTCGGAATCCATTTATCCGGGTAATGCCATATGAAAGAGCGCTCCGGCAGCACCTGCGAAGGATTGCGCAGCATAGGCACAAACGACTTTCCGTCGACCTGCTGTACAGTAGTATATTTTTTCACGCCAGCCATTTCCAGGATGGCCGGAAAGAAATCTTCGATGATCAGCGGCTGGTGACATACGGCACCAGCTTTGGCTACTGACGGCCATTTCACCAACATCGGCTCGCGAATACCGCCTTCATGTACCGAACCTTTCCCCGCTTTGAGTGGCAGGTTTTGGGAGTGCGCGGCGCCGCCGCGGGGCGGGTTCAAACTAAGCCCCCCGTTATCGCTCATGAAAATAATGATGGTATTGCCGGCTACGTGTTGCCGTTCCAGGTAGTCCATGATGTCTCCCAGACTTTTATCCATCCCTTCAATCAGAGAAGCATATTTCGCTTCGGCAGTATTCAGCCCGGCGTCTTTATATTTCTGGAAAAACCGCGGATCAGCCGTAATAGGCGTATGCACGGCATAATGAGCCAAATTTAGATAGAATGGCTGTTTGCGGGCAATTGGATTGGCCATCGCCTTAATCGCTTCTTTGGTAAGCGCTTCGGTGAGGAAGTCGCCCGAATCATAATATTCCTCCAGATCAGGAACCGATTGTGCACTGTTTTTTCCCGGCAGGTTTCCATAGTGTTCTTCACTCAGGTAGCTCTGCGGATGCCCGGCAGCATGGCCGGAAATATTTACCTGAAACCCCAGGTTCAGCGGGTTGGCACCTGGCATGCCCATGGGTCCCCAGTGTGCCTTACCTACATGAATAGTGTAATAGCCGGCATCGCGGAGCAGCTGCGGATACGGTGTTGCATATACGGTGGCGCTATCGCCCTCGCGCGGACTAAGCCCGTTGATATTCCATGGAGCCGGACTGAAGGTACTATCCTCCGCATCTGTATTTTTATTTTTTGATGGATTGGTCCAGTTGGTAACACCATGGTGGGCAGCGTTCATGCCTGTAAGCAGGCTGATTCTGCTGGGCGTACATACCGGCGTGGCATACGCGTTGGAAAAGAGCACACCCTGCGCCGCCAGCCTTTCCATATTAGGCGTATGATAACGCTGGTTGAGTGTGAGTTTGGCGCCACTAAATGGTACGGAATTATCCATCCATCCCATATCATCCACCAGGAAGAGGATAATGTTAGGGGCTTGTTTTTGCTGGGCCTGTGCGGTGCCGGTGATGGTCATCAGTCCCAGTATAATTGCAGAGATGTGATTTTTCATTGTTCAGCGTGGTTATTACTTTTTACCAAATGCGATCTGCATTGCCTCCTGATCGTCATATTTAGTGATCTGTTGTTTCAGCAGGACTTTCAGTTCAGCAATCTGTTTCGTATAGTGTTGATCGTTATACAGGTTATGCAGTTCGTGCGGGTCTGTCTGCAGGTCAAAAAGTTCCCAGCCATCTACGCGTTCGTAGTAGCGAATGAGCTTGTAGCGGGGCGTTTTGATCCCGAAATGTGGCGACACCGCATGCACCGTATTTTCGTAGTAATGGTAATACAGCACGTCACGGCCTTTGGATTTCGGCGCTTTCAGCAGTGGTAGCATGGACTGGCCCTGCATATCTGCCGGCACTTTCACGCGGGCTGCTTCGAGCATGGTAGGTGCAATATCCATATTCAGTACCATCTGATTGGCCACGGTACCAGGTTTTACCACACCCGGGTAACGCATCACCATCGGTGTACGGAATGATTCTTCATACATCCAGCGCTTGTCGAACCAGCCATGTTCGCCCATGTAAAAGCCCTGGTCGGACATATAGATTACGATAGTGTTTTCTGAGAGATGGTGTGCATCCAGGTAGTTGAGCGTCCGGTTGATATTGCGGTCCAGCGCCTGGGCAGTGGCCAGGTAATCACGCAAATAACGCTGGTACTTCCATTCCGCCAATGCTTTGCCGCTGAGATTTTTTGCTTTCAGCTCCGCTTCAATGGGCTGATATACGGCATCGAATTTTGCGCGTTGTGCAGCATTCATGCGTTTAATGGCGCCGTCAATGTTTTTATCGTAGGAAAGCATTTTAAGGTCGTAAGCCATGGTCATGTCTTTGATCACGCTCATTTCCTGCTGTTTAGCGGCATCGCGGGAGTTATAATCATCGAAATAGGTAGCTGGTACCGGATAAGTACGGTTTTCCAGTGTACCCATGTCCGTTGTATCGGGTATCCAGTTACGGTGGGTGGCTTTATGGCCGATAACGAGGCAGAAAGGCTGCGTGGTATCGCGACTGGTGAGCCATTTTTCTGCTTCATCCTCTATGATGTTGGTGACATAACCTTCTGTGCGGGTGGTTTTACCATTCATCTCCAGGAAGTCCGGATTATAGTACTGGCCCTGCCCCGGAAGAATCTTATAGTAGTTAAATCCTTCCGGTTTGCTTTCCAGGTGCCACTTCCCTATCCATGCGGTTTGGTAACCTGCGCGATTGAGTTCTTTCACAAAAGTATTTTGCGAGCCATCAAACACGGAGTGATCATTGTCCTTGAACCCATTTTTATGGCTGTACTTGCCGGTGATAATGGTGGCACGGCTGGGGCCGCAAATAGAATTGGTTACATATGCTTTATCGAAGCGCACCCCTTCTTTGGCGATGCGGTCAATACCTGGTGTGGACGTCAGTTTACTGCCGAAGGTACTGATGGTCTGAAAGGCATGGTCGTCAGAAAGGATAATGACGATGTTGGGTCGTTGCTGCGCCTGCAACTCACTAACGGTGATGGTACTACCGAGCAAGGCAAGCGTTATAAACAGATTTCTCCGCATGTAGATTCGATTAGGTTTGGGATAAAAATAATAGATGCCTGGGATTTATGCTAACCATTCACATAATAACAACAGGAGTTGTTTAGAAACTACAACTCCACAGGGGTATTATAATTCCAGGGGGCTGTTTCCGACAGCATTTACATCTCCCTTAAAAATACATACTTACCTGCTGAACCTTTTAGGGCCAGTACTGTTTTTCAGCCATTCAAAATAACCAACATATTATACCATCTATGAAAAAACTCTTGTTTGGCTTGCTGGCTGTGCTGGCAGTAGCGCAGGCTACCGCACAGGGCAAAGACACTGCTGATTACCTGATCAGGGGAAAGATCCGTACCATGGAAACCGCTTACCCGGAAAACAATCTGCCGGAATGCATTGTGATCCGAAAGGACACCATTCTTTATATAGGCAATTATAAAGATTGCATCCTTCACTATTTTGTGGATGGCGTTACGAAAGTACTCGACTACAAGAATAATTACATTGTACCCGGATTCATTGATGCACACGCACATATAGGCCTTGCCATGATTACCTCTCTGATGGCGGATCTTAGCGGTACGCCCTATGGCACAGTTACCAGTATTCCGTTGCTGCAACAGCAAATGAAGGCGTACATACAGGAGAAGTATCCCAATAACCCCACTGCTATTGCTATCGGTAACAACTATGACGATTCCAAGCTGGAACTGCATCAGCATCCCACGCGGCAGCAGCTGGATGCCATTGATTCCCGGCGGCCTATTTATGTGATGCATGTGAGTGGGCATATGGGCGTGGGTAATACCAAATTCCTGGAAATGTTGGGTATCAACGGGCATACACCAGCCGATACTTTCCCGGGAGGCACCGTGGTAAAAGACAGTGATACTTCTGTTACGGGTCTGCTGTTGGAAAACGCCAATGTAATTGCTTTAGGCAAGGCGGTAGCACTGATGGTTCCTAAGAATATGCCACCTGCCCAAATTTATGATACCATGGTCGCGCATCTGCTGGCAGCGGAAAAAGAGTGGTTTTCCTATGGCATTACCACTATCTGCGAAGGCAGGGCGGATTCTGCCACGCTTGCTTTAATCATGGATGCCAATGAGAAAAAGCTGTTGACCGGCGATTATATTGTATTGCCCGATTACGACATGAATAAAAACAATCTTCCAAAGCTGGCCACCTATTACAATAAATACACCGGCCACTTTAAGCTGGGAGCGGTCAAATTCACCTTCGACGGATCACCGCAGGGGAAAGATGCATTTCTGTCCCAACCTTATCACACGCCGCTCATCGGGCAGGATTCCACCTACATTGGTGCGCCAATTTATACTTACCAGCAGGCACTGGCAGATGTGGAAGCCGTACAGCGGATGGGGCTTCCGGTGCATATCCACATGAATGGCGACAGTGCCATCAGCTGGGCGTTACAGATATTTGAAACCTTGCAGGATAAAGGTATTATCCGTCATCCCACGCCAAATGTGATGATTCACTGTCAGACTGCCCGTAAAGACCAGTTGCAGCGCATGAAAAAGCTGGGAGATGATGTGATGCAAAGTTTTTTTCCGATACACGTATGGGTATGGGGCGACTGGTATAAATCCAATGTATTGGATACGCCGAGGGCAAATTATATCAGTCCACTCGGGGATGCGCAAAAACTTAAGTTACGTTACACCATTCATACCGATGCCCCGGTTACGCCACCAGACCTAGTTGCAGCCATGTATGCAGCCGTGAACCGCATTACTTTGAATGGCGATGTATTGGGTTATGACCAGCATATTGAGCCATACCGGGCGTTGCAGGCCATCACGAGTGATGCAGCCTATCAATGGGGGGAACAAAAGAAAAAAGGAATGCTGAAATCTGGTTACAAGGCCGATATTACAATACTTGACAAGGATGTAGTGACGGTTGACCCTAAGGCCATCAAAGACATAAAGGTGCTGTGCACTTTTAAGGATGGGAAGCAGGTGTTTCAGCGGAAGTAGTTGAAATACTCCTCAGTTGGGGTTATTTTATTAAATGACAATAGCGCCCGTGGCGCTATTGTCATTTAATAAAATAATTTTTAATTAGCGGAAGAGATCCAACGCCAGGGCTATTTCATAGCCACCATCCGTAAGCGTGCGGTAGCCGCTGGTTTGCCTGGTATACATACCCAACAGGCGTACTGTTTTAGCCACTCTAACGCCAGCGCCTACACTATAACTACCGGAGGTATGGTACAGCGCTGTTACGTTAGCCACATTATCCAGGATGCCGATATTCAGCCCTGCATCCACAATGCCTTCATATCCTTTCACCGCGCGGTAAGCCACTTTGGGCTCGATGGAGCTGATGGCATTTTCCAGCAGGAAGCGGTAACTCACGGCCGTAAACAGAATGGTACCTCCATTTACGGAAGCCTGATCTTTACCGGAGAAGGTGGACCTGATATTGGGCAATGCAGCCTGCACGTTCCAATGCTGGTTCGTATAGGCCATACCGAAGTCGGCTTCAAAGTAATCGTCGCGGCGGTTAAACGCTCCGATGGCCGGATCGCTGTTATCCCCGCTGATTTTATCGTAGTCGAGCCGCTGGAAGTTCAGCCCTAATGAAATCCCGAAATGCAGGTGGGAACCATTTTCATTAAGTGGCAGATGATAGGCATAGGTGGCGGCTACGCGGGTGCGTGACAGCAGGCCGGCCTTATCATTCATCACATTTAGCCCGGCTCCTACCCTGTTGCCGACATATCCATCGGCTGTAAAAAATTTCGTTTCGGGGGCACCCTCTACCGCGTTCATCTGGGAGCGATAGGCAGCGTTTACGTGCAGGCCACTGTCGGCCCCTGCCATTGCCGGGTTAGCCAGGTACTGGTTCATGTAATACTGTGTGGACGATGGTTCCAACAGTGCAGGGGTTTTACTCAGTGATTGGGAGCTGGCAGAAAGGGATAAGGTAAGCGCCGCGGCGCTGAGAATAAGTATGCGGGACATCATGTAATTTATTTTTGAATAGCTGCTTTTGGTGCAGGTATTATATATATCACAAAAGTACTATGTATAATTTAAAAAGAAAATTAATTTCGGGAGATGTTATAGCCGTCGGGCGAAAATAGTATCGTCGAGGCTGACTCCGGTAGTTTGTGTTGCAGCCCGACAGAATTATACATCATTCAGAAATTGGAGTAACTTAGATTTATGAACATGAAAAAAATCCGCAATCTTACTTTCGCGGCAGGACTTTGTTACCTGGCAGGCCTTGCCTCTCCCGTTAGTGCGCAGCAGAAACCAAACATCATCTTTATTTACGCAGATGACCTCGGATACGGCGACATCAGCTGTTACGGCATGAAAAAAATTCATACGCCTAACATCGACAAGCTCGCCAAACAGGGCGTACGCTTCACCAACGGCTACGCCACCAGCGCTACGTGTACACCTTCCCGTTACGGTATCCTCACCGGTCGCTACCCCTGGAGGCAGCAAAACACCGGCATTGCCCCGGGAGATGCGTCGCTGATCATACCTACCGATCATAAAACACTGCCTGGCATGCTGCAGGACGCCGGCTACCAGACAGCCGTGATAGGCAAATGGCACCTGGGCATAGGTGCACCGGGAACCACCATCGACTGGAACACAGACCTGAAGCCAGGCCCGCTCGAAGTAGGATTTAACTATGCCTACATCATGCCGGCCACGCTCGACAGGGTACCCTGTGTATTTGTAGAAAATCACCGCGTCGTAAACCTGGATCAGAACGACCCAATTACCGTAAGCTATAAACATAAGGTAGGCACCGACCCTACCGGAAAAGAAAACCCGGAAAAGCTGCGCATGCACACCGATCCGAACCAGGGGCATAATCAAACCATCGTGGACAGCATCAGCCGCATTGGCTGGATGAGCGGTGGTAACAGCGCCCGCTGGAAAGATGAAAACATCGCCGGTATTATTACGCAGAAAGCGATCGACTTCATAGGAATAAATAAAACTTCGCCGTTCTTCATCTACTTTGCGAGTGGCGATATACACGTACCCCGCTACCCTAACAGCCAGTTCAGAGGTAAGAGTGGTATGGGCCTCCGTGGTGATGCCATCCTGCAGCTCGACTGGACTGTAGGACAAATCACCCATGCCCTGGATTCGCTGGGCTTAACGAAAAATACCATGATCATTTTCAGCAGTGATAATGGGCCGGTATTAAACGATGGCTACCTGGATCAGGCGGAGGAACTGGTGGGTAACCACAAGCCTGCGGGGCCGCTGAGAGGTGGCAAATACAGCAGCTTTGAGGCAGGTGCGCGCGTGCCATTAATTGTAAAATGGCCTGCGGGAATTACAAAGTCTTCCGTATCAAATACCCTGATTGGACAGGTAGACTTCTATGCATCCCTGGCAAAACTCACCGGCCAATCCATTGCTGCCGGCGATGCTGCGGATAGCTACGATATGTTGCAGCAGCTGCTGGGCAAATCCAAACAGGACCGTCCTTACCTGATTACGCAAGGCGGGCCGCTGTCGATCATCGAAGGGGATTATAAGTACATTACGCCTTCTAAAGGCGCTAAAGTGGCCAGAGATGTAAATATTGAGCTGGGTAATGATCCTGCGCCACAGCTGTACAATATCAAAAAAGACGTGTTTGAAAAAGTGAATCTTGCTGAAAAAGATCCGGCCAGAGTGAAGGCGATGGAGGAGAAATTGAATGCGGTGAAAGCCGCTGCGGGTAGCAGGTAATGCTTATCCTAATTTTCATCAGTTAAGGGTGTGAATCAAAAGTTATTTGACCCTGATTTAATTCCGGTACCTGATGGAGCGCATGTCCTTTTGGACAATACGCTGCGCCTTCGGATTACTTTTGATTTACCCGCATTAACGTTAAAAGGTCAGGACCGCTGGTCCTGACCTTTTAACGTATGACGCTTCCCTCGTTGCAAGCAAAAACCTATCTTCTAAACCTGCCACCTCCCCGCTGAAATCCGCCACCACCGCGATTAAACCCACCTCCACTCCGCTGCCAGTTCTGAAAGCGCTGCGTTTGCATATTTCCCCGCTGGCGGTTAAAGTGCGACTGATCCAGGCCATGAAGCGTTTCACCGGATAGGTTATGGGTAGCCCCTGAAATGTTATTATTACGGGTAGCACCGCTTAAGTTTTTATCGTGCGGAGTATTTACATTTTGCCAGGAGCCATTGCTGAACTGCGACCAGTTGCCATTTGAATTTTTCCGGTACACATTACCATCATGCCCTGCATATACGTTACCGTTATGATTGCGGACAACGGTGCCATTATCGCCACGCACCACAGTGCCACTCTGCCCGCCACGGGTACGGTATCCGGCAACAGTTCCATTAGCAGTGGTTACATGTCCGGTTTGGATAGCATGCCCGTTTTTAGCTGCCACAGAGGTTCCCCATTGGCTGTAGGCATTGTGGCCCTGGGCAGTGGCGCCGTAAGCACCTGTCCAGGGGTTGTAGCTGTGTGCCACTGTACGCCCGCCATACCAGCCTTGTACGCTGGCAGCGCGGCCGTATCTGCCGGTAGCAGGATTATACCAGGCTGCGGAGCCTGCGGCTGCATAAGGACCGTATACACTACGCCCTACTGCGAAACCACCGGTCCATGGGTTGTATATTGCGCCGCCACCATAGGTCATAGGCCATGGGTGATACCAGGGATACATCATGCCCGCACCCCAGTAAAAATAAGGCGGGTACCACCAGCCGGTGCCATATGCAATGGTAGCGCCTACGGCTGCTCCGAGGATGAACATGCCGAAGTAGCCCGCGGTATAACTGCTTTCTACGGTGGTGGAAGAGGTTTCCACCTGGGTTACATAAGTAACATTATAAACAGGGGAACTCGGAGGGATATTGTAAATTTCCTGCGGCACCGCATTGGCGGTTTCCCAGGGGCCGGTAGGCCTGGTGGACATAAACCAGATACCCTGGAAGCAGAGATAATACAGGTCGCCGTCTTTAATCACCTTATCCTGTGTATTCACCGCGTATTCCAGCTTGGTAGTTTCGATAGGTTTAAACTGCGGGTCGCCATCGTAGTGTACACTTACTTTAGCAGCTGCTTCCTGTTTGTTGACACTAACAGTGGTGGGTATCTGCGCAAGCATTACGGCGTCGGAAGCTTCGGTGGTGCCTGGCACGGAAGCCAGCACGCGGGACTTAGGACTATTGGAGGGAATTTTCTTAAAATCTGCCGGGAGCTTGTCGCCTGCATACGTCCACGGTCCGGAAGTATTTGACGCACTGAACCAGCGGCCTGACAGGAGGACATAGTATTGCTTCGTACTGTTATCTACAAAAAAGTCATTGTCCGTATTGGCGCCATACAGCAGTTCCGTACCGGGAATGCGGGTATATACCGGGGTGCCGTTAAACAAAATCATTTCCGCAGGGCCGTCACTAAAAAAAACTTGTTCCGGTTGCGTGGTGGCAGGCGGCGGCACCATCTTCTTTACTTCATCAAAGTTTTCGCCGGCAGGCAGCTTGCTCATATCTTTCGGCAGTGTGCGGGTAAGGGTGTAAGGCCCTTTTACATCTTTAGAGAGATACCAGCCTTTATCTGCCATGAGGTAGTATTCTTTTTTCGATTTCTCATAGAACAGGTCCCAATTCGTATTCACGACGAACTGCAAATCTGTTTTTGCAATCGGGCTCAGCACCGGTTCGCCCTGCATTAACAGCAGAATGGCGGGTCGGGTGCTGTAGAATATTTGCGGCGGATCATTTTTTACTGCGGCTCCCTTTACATCATTTTTTTTCCCGTTAAGGTCGGCCAGCAGCCGGTCTACCGCTATAGGCTGGGGATTGGTGGGCATCAGCTCCTTAAACAGGGTGGTCATGGCGGGCACCTCCTTTTCATCCAGCGATGGAAATCGTATATCCGTCAGGTTAAGTGCATTGAAGTAAGCGGTGCGGGTATCGTTGTTTACCTGCGTACCGGCGGTAAAAGTGGCGATACCTACCTGTTGCCTGCCGGTAGAGGGCGTGAGTGAGAACGCCATACGCCCCTTGAGGGTGCGGTAATCATCCCAGGAATCAATCTGCGGCTGGTAATACACGAGCGTGGCACCATTTTTTGATACTTGTCGCGGCCAGCCAAAGTCCTGGGCTCTGACTACAAACGGAGCAATGAAAACGAAAACAGCAATTAAGCATAATAGCTTATTCATATCCTTGATTTAGCGTGTGGAATAAAGTGAATGCTGAATGATGAATTGCTGAATTTGAATAGGCCAGGTGGATTGCTATTAATAACAACACGGAAGGCTGCAATGTTGCCTTTATGAGCATGGGAATCGCCAAATGCAGAATCCGCTTACATTCCAGCGAATAAACCGGCATGTATTTTTCAGTATTTCCTGGAAATTTTAACCGTTTAAAATATCCAGACATGAGCGTTCCCAAGATTTTATTGTTGGCTGCTGTGGCAGCGCTGGGCTTTACCGCCTGTGGTAATAACAACCGTACCGGCGACCAGGAAACGAATGACACTACCGCCACCTCCATAGAGGGTGCAGGCCTTACACCTGATACTGCGCCGGCAGCGCAGCTGCCTCCGGGCGCACCTAATCCGGGCGAGGATAGCGCACGCTATGGCACTGGCGCTGGTGATTCGTCTAAGAACAACCGATAATAGCATATTATCTTCCCGGGGCTATGCAGAAAGTATGGGTAGTCGTTTCATCGATTCTCCATGACTTTTTGCACAGCCCCAGGGTATATTCCTACTGCTGAACCAATTATTACCCCATCTGTAGCAACCGCTCCTCACATTGCTATCTTATTAACCGATTTTTTCTTACCTTGATCGGTGACAATTTCTAAACTTTTATGAAGCGGATAATTACGATCGCCCTTTCGTTGGGTATTGCCGCTGGTGCAAGTGCACAGCAAACACAGAAGCCTCCGTTGCATGGTAAGAACTGGATGGCTGTAACCGGCAAACCGCTGGCGGCTACTGCCGGCGCTATGATCTTTCAACAAAACGGGAATGCCGTGGATGCTGCCTGCGCTATGCTGGCCGCCACCTGCACCATGTGGGATGTATTGAGCTGGGGAGGAGAAACGCAGGCCCTCATCTATAACCCGAAAACCGGAAAAGTAATAGCCATCAACGCGTTGGGCGTGGCGCCTACCGGTGCAACACCTGAATTTTACAAAGGCAAAGGCTATGATTTTCCGCCGGAATACGGACCGCTGGCAGCGGTTACTCCAGGCACCGTAGGTGGATTATGCTATATGCTGGCCAACTACGGCACCATGAGCCTCAAACAAGTGCTGGCGCCCGCCATGGATATGGCCGCCGGCTATCCCATTGACGCACAAACCGCCAACCAGATGGAGCGCGGTAAAAAATACATCAACCAGTGGCCTTACAGCAAAGCGGTATTCCTCACCCACCCTGGCGCTACCCGCGAAGCACCGGAGGCAGGCGAAATATTTGTGCAGAAGGACCTGCTCGCCACCCTTCAGAAACTGATAGCCGCAGAGCAGGAAGCACTCGCTAAGAAGAAGAGTCGCAAAGAAGCCATCATGGCTGCATATGACCGCTTTTACAAAGGCGACATTGCCAAAGAATTTGTGCGCGGCTGCCAGGAACAGGGCGGCCTCATCACCATGGAAGACCTGGCCCGGTGGAAACCGGTGGAAGAAGAGCCGCTGCATGTAAATTATAAAGGTATCGAAGTATATAAGCTCCAAGAATGGACGCAGGGCCCTATGCTACTGCAAAGCCTGAATATCCTGGAGAATTTTGACCTGAAAGCGATGGGATATAATTCTCCTTCGTATATCCATACTATTTACCAAACGATGAACCTGACTTTTGCAGACCGTGATTTTTATTACGGTGATCCTGCGTTCAATAAAAACCCCGCCATCGCGGGATTGCTGAACAAGGACTATGCAAAAGCAAGGGCAAAAGAGATCAATCCTTCCCGCAACAATGCGGAGGCAGGCCCCGGCGATCCTTACCCTTACATTGGCAAAACCAATCCCTACCTGCACTTCCTCAAAGAGCGGGCAGCCTTTATGGATACCACCAACGGCCGTAAACCAGGAGGGTTCGTTCCTAAACATGATGCTACTTTTCTGCTGCCGCAGGCAACAGAGCAGCTATATGCAGCTAACGATGCTGACAGCGCCTACATGGACCGTCTCTGGCGCGGCACTACCAGCGTAGAAGCAGCGGATAAAGATGGGTGGGTAGTCAGCATCACGCCAAGTGGCGGCTGGCTGCCGGCATGCATTGCCGGCAAAACTGGTGTGGGCATGAGTCAACGCGCACAGAGCTTTGTGCTGGACTCCGCCATCTGTCCATTTAACGTAATTGCACCCGGCAAACGTCCACGCGTAACCCTTACACCCAGCATGGCGTTGAAGGATGGTAAGCCATTCCTCTGCTTCGGCGTACAGGGTGGAGATACCCAGGATCAAAACCTCCTGCAGTTTTTCCTCAACGTAGCAGAGTTCGGGATGACGGTGCAGCAAGCGACAGAAGCAGCTAACATCAATACCAACCAGTTATGGTTATCGCTCGGTGGCACCACTGTTAAAGACAGACAGCCACGCCCCGGCAGTATTTTACTCAATAGCAATACCCCGGAGAAAACCAGGCAGCAACTCCAGCAAATGGGCTACCACCTGAGCTATGGCGACCGCACCAGCGGCCCTATCAATGCGATATTCCTGGATCGTGCCCATAATAGTTTATGGGGCGGTAGCAGCAACCATGGGGAAGACTATGGTATAGGCTGGTAACATTTTTTACGTTTATCCGGGCACGGTAGACGCCCGGATAAACGTTGGTGGGGCCGCCCAAACTCCTGAAAACATTTTATGGCCCATCGTTGTTAATAGAAACAATCCTTTCCCTGGCAAAACAAAAGCAATTTTCATAGCAGTTCATTTACCAAAAACTACTGTATGAAGAAATTGCTATTCCTGTTACTCACAGGAGTTTCCACCCACGTGGCTGCCCAGCAGCTCAGCGAAGAAGAAATGCAAAAGGCCAATAACCCGCTGGCTAATGCCAAAGCGCTGAACTTCCAGAATTATTATGTACCTAATATTTATGAAAACGCTGACCTGAAGGCCAATACTTTCCTCGTCCGTTTTGCTGTACCCCTTGCTAATGGTAAAATCCTTACACGCTTTACTATGCCTGTTAATACAGTGCCCACCGGCACAGATGCATCCGGCGTAAAGTACGCATCGGGCCTGGGTGACCTCAACTTTTTTGCAACCTATACTTTTTCCAAGCCCACCTCCAAACTGTTGATTGGTGCGGGTCCGCAGGTAAGCATTCCTACGGCAAATAATTATTATACAGGTACAGGGAAATGGCAATTGGGAGGTGCGCTCATTATTTTTAGTACTGCATCGCCAGTGTTGCAGTTAGGGTCGCTCATTACTTACCAGGCTTCCATTGCTGGCCAGGAAGACCGCTCCAATGTATCCAGCTTACAGATGCAGCCCTTTGTGATGCTGCAATTGGGCAAAGGTACCTACCTGCGTTCTACCGCATTATGGAACTTTAACCTGGAAACAGATGCTTATAATATTCCTTTAGGTGTAGGTGTGGGACAGGTGGTGAAAGCAGGCAAAACGGTGTTTAACCTGTTCCTCGAACCTCAGTTTACCGTAGCGCATTACGGTACCGGACAATCTGCTATTCAACTGTTTTCCGGGATCAACCTTCAGTTTTAACGTGTGAATGATACGACACACGATTTACATCTCCCGAAAAAAAATTACCAGGTAGCCTCATTACGTTTCATTTTTGCCAATACTGTTTCATAATTTTTCCGATCCGCTTCGGGCGCCATGGTGAGCGCCCGTTCCTGTATTGTAATTGCTTCCTGTTTTCTGCCGGCTTTATAGAGGAGATTAGCGCGGGTGAATAACAAAGAAGAGCGCTCCCCTTGTTTCAAAGACAGCTGCGACCAGCCAGAAGCCGTCATGAGCAAGCTGGTATCCGAATACCGGTAAAACACCGTGATCGCGTACCTGTTCAGCTCTTCGGGCGATAAGGAAGCGGCATATTTACTGATGTATTGCGATACGCAGGGCGCAAACTGATCCCACTCCTTGTTATTGAAATGGTACAGTGTTTTCGCCCGCATATAAATCTCCTCCCCTGCGGCCCCGTACTGCTTGGTACGGGTAAACATATTGTTCCAGTCAGGTATTTTGGTGCTGCTGATTTCCGGATTGATTTCATCATTGTAAATAATGGTCATCAGTTTCTGATCTGCCTGGCGTGCGCCCATGTTTTTATTGGCGGCATCCTTGTATTGGCGGATAAACTCAAAACCTTTATCCTTCACGCTACTGGTCATGTTAAAAATGAAAATCCACTCTGACCTGGTGAATGGCGGTTTCATATATTTATAGTAGTCCGAGGCGATGAGTTGCGCATTGGGGAGGTCGTTGAGTCGCACCGCCATCAGCGCCAGATCTTTCAGGAACAGCGAATCTTTTTTCCCTTTGCGATAGTTTTCCAACAGGCCGGCATAGCGGTTATCCGGGTTGGTGGTATCCATATCTTTGATCTTGAAATCAGCTGCCGGTGCGGAGGTAGCAGGAATTATCCGGCTATGTATTGCACGGATTTTTTCCAGGGGGATTTTAATGATTTCTCTGTCGTAGGTCATGAGGCCGTTTTCTTCAATTTCCACATCAAAAGGTTCGGTGTAAATCGAGCCACTGAGGCCTTCTTCCTCATAAATTTTCAGGTGCTTCATCATGTATTCATATTTGTCGGTGAATTGCGCCGGTGGTACGGACACATATCCCCAGCCTTCCGATCCGTTCCACTGGTGGTTGAGCACCCGCACCTGTACTCCGCCCCATTCGCCCAGCACGCGGGCTTTTCCGGCCATGGCTGGTGCGATGCCTGGTCCGGGATAGTCGTGGATATCGGTGAGGTCGCTCGATTTCCAGCGTTCTCCCGGATTGGCTATCGGGCGCCGGTCGTAGTTTTCGCCGGAGTGGCCGTTGATAATGCGGCCAGGGTCGGTAGTTTTCATCCATTCTGTGAGTCGCTGCTGATCAAATTTCCCCCAGCCTTCATTAAACAGCACCCAGCAAACGATGCTTGGATGGTTATGCAGCAACGCCAGGTTTTCCTTGTTTTCTTTTTCGAAGATGAGTCGCGCTGCGGGCGATTCATTTGCACAGGTCACCATATCCTGCCACACGAGCATACCGAGTTTATCGCAGTGGTAGTACCAGCGGGCGGGTTCAATTTTTATATGTTTACGGATGGTGTTGAATCCCATGGATTTGATGGCGAGGATATCGAAGCGCAGGGCTTCATCGGTGGGTGCTGTATGTAGTCCGTCAGGCCAGAAGCCCTGATCCAGGACGCCCAGGTTATAGGTATATTTTCCGTTCAGGAAAATACGTTCCTGTCCTTTTTCATCTTTTTGTATGGAGATGGTACGGATGCCGGTGTAGGAGGTCACGGAATCGAGCAGTTGCCCGTTCTGATAGAGTCTGATGGAGAGATCGTACAGAAAGGGGTCGTCGGGACTCCACAGATGTGCATTGGGTATCTGGAGTTGCAGGGGCTCTCCGGCATTACCTTTTGCGGTGGCAACGGGAGTGCCATTATCGAGGGCGGCTAATTCTGTGGTTAATTGTTCATTTTGACTGGCACTAACGGTAACGGTTACACTATTTTGTGCCGGTGTTATTTTCAGGTCATCAATATATTTCTCCGGCACTGCTTCGAGCCATACTGTTTGCCAGATACCGCTGCTGGAGGTGTACATGATTCCGCGGGGCTGCAACACTTGTTTACCCCGTGGGTTGTTGCCCTGATCGGAGGGGTCCCAAACCGCCACCACCAGTTTATTATCACCAGGTTTAAACTGGCTGGTGATATCGATCGTAAAGGCCTGGTAGCCGCCTTCGTGGCTGCCTATTTTTTTGCCGTTGAGATATACGGTTGCCTGCCAGTCGACTGCTCCGAAATGAAGGAGGTATCGGGAGGCTGTTTCTGATGCAGGTTTTTTAATAGTGCGGCTATACCATAGTTTTTGCTCAGGTGTGAGTGATTTCTTCACGCCGGAGAGGGCTGATTCCAGTGGGTAGGGCACTAATATTTTCCCTTTGTAGGCGGTGGGTGCTGCCGCATCTTTTGCGGTGATGGTATAATCCCAGAGGCCATTGAGATTTTGCCAGTTGCTGCGCACCATTTGTGGCCTGGGATATTCCGGCAATGCATTTTCCGGGGATACGGCGGCCGTCCATCGGGTGGTAATGGGGATGGCGGCGGCTTTCCAGGTGGACTGTGCGCAGGCGGTGTGGGCCAGGCTACAGCAGGAAACGGCAATTGAGAGGATAAATAATTTCATCTGCATAGTAAATGGCTTTTGAGTCGTAAGGGAATTCTAATGCACGTGGATCGGGACTGCGCTGTGGGATATAATAAAAAAAGAGGTTGTATCAAAAGTAATGCTCTGTTATACCCCCCCTTACCAATCCATCAGGCTTACTGATGTAAAATGGTGCCGCGTGTTAGTGCGGGGGAGTATACTGCCAGATAAATTACTTTTGATACAACCTCATGTTCCGCGAACGAAAGTGAATGAAGTGTACTTCTCTCTAGTGACGCGAGGTCACAAGACTCTTTAGTAATATAAAATCAGCTATAATGGTGTTTTAACTTCTTCCGCATAATACGTATGCATACATGCATATGATTTTTTATGGTTTGTGCGGTCAGGTGGTTGTTTGCCATGATTTCCCTGCTGGAGAGGTCCTGCAGATAGCGTTGCTCAAACACTTTACGTTGTTTGGGCGGGATGCTTTTCATTGCTTTGAGGATGCCGGAATAAATTTCCTTTTCCTCTATGCCACGTTGCCGCATACCTTCCATCCTCTCATCTTCATAATCGGGAATGGGTTGCTCCATTCTTTTCTTCTCCTTTCTGATGGCGTCATATGCTTTACGCTTCACGCATACCACAAGGTAACCTTTGAGGTTAATGGGTACGGGTAGGCTGCCTCTTTTATTCCAGATGGTGATAAAAGTATTTTGCACTACATCTTCTGCCAGACATTTGTCGCGCAGAATCCCATTAGCGAGCGTAATTAGTTGTTTGTAATATGCGTTGTACAGTTCTTTGATGGCAGCTTCCCGGTTACATTGAAAAAAATCTGCCAGGTGGTCATTCGATGCTTGGTTGAATAATTTGTACTGGTTTGCCATTGCGGAGGTTTTGGATAAGGTTACCCCTAACTCCTAGCTTTCTGGTAAAACCGGTCATAAACAAGGTCATGTATTACCAACGCAGTAACATTCTGGTGAATGGTCCCCAACTGTGTTGGTAATACAAGTATCGAATTATTTTTTCAAACTGCGAAGTAAAAAATTGTTAATCAATTGTGAATCTGGATTCGTAAAGTAATGATTAACAATTACCCATTTGTCAGTTTTCGGCAGCCACTTCCCTGAGCTTTGCGGTTTCAGTAACACCATTGAAAGCCTGTTTCAGCACGTGTTTATGGTTGTAAACGGCAATAAACGGCACCCCGTGAATACCGAAGTATTTCAGGATGGTATAACCCGTATCAATGCCATAGGAGAAGTTTTGCTGGTATTGATCCAGCTTAAACTCCTTCGAATACTCCTTGATCTCGTCGAACTTGGCGTTGGTGACCACATACACGTGCGTTTTACCCAGGCTGTCGGATTTTTTCAGCAATGCTTCCAGCTCTGCCTTGCAGTACGGACAGGTGTAGGAAACATAGAACACAATAGCAGGGTTACCGGAGGCCGTATCAATGGTACCATAGGTACTGTCTGTTTTAAGAAACGACCAGGGCTGCAGCGTCTCCCCTTCCCTGCCGGAAATAAACGGCGGTGGCGGAGGGGCATCGAAGCAGCTGGTAAGGAATGCTATCAATGCCACCACGGTTAATAATCTCTTCATATATCCTTTTTAAAGTGCCACTTTCTTGGTGGTTTGTTTTTCCCAAACCAGGGCCAGTCCGGCAGCAGCGGTTACAACTATATTAAACACCAGGTGCTGCGGCCATGTCATTTGCTGTAATACGCCACCACAATTGCAGGGCAGCTTAGACGCAAAAATCAGGTTAGCCGCGATGTAAATGGTAAAGGCGATCATTAAACCAAAAGCGGCCAACAGCCCTTTACGACGCAGTGCCGGCACCAGCAGCAATACTGCGATAATCAGCTCCAACGCTGGAAGCCCCCAGGCCAGCGCAGCTGACATCGGTTTTAAAACCGGCGTATTCCCAATCGCAAAACGGAATACGTCATGTTCTCTGAATTTCATGATGCCGGTATAAATAAACAAAGCGGCAATCAGGAAGGCAACGATTTCTACAAACCAGGTTTTTTTCATGTAGTTTCTTTTTGTTTATTGTCAAAAGCAGCTTCGGCGATATAGCCAATCACCAGGATGGTAAAGGCAGCCGAAACAAGAATCGGAAACAATTGGAATCGCAGGGCTATCGGTGATGCAAACACGCTGAATCCCATGTTAACAGACCATAGCGCAAAGGCCAGCAGCATAGCTTTCAGCATAATAGGCTTCTTATGCGCCCCCAGCACCACCAAGGATATACAGCCAAACAAAAACAGCACGCTGAAAACACCTACCATAATCGGATAGTAATTCAGTATAGGCACCTTGAACGATTTTAGTCGCGTAGTCACCTTCCTGCTCTTGTAGTTAAACCAGACTTTAGCCACCTCCGTTACACTGTCCACCCCCATGTTATACTTCTCCAAAAACTCCACCGGCGGTGTATAATATTTCAGAAAATTTGGCCACAGGTAAAACTCTGTAAACTGCATGGGATACATCTTAATAATCTCCCTGCCGTACTCGTTATACAGTGGTCCCATACTGGCCCACATCTTATGTTGGTTAGTACTGTCTTTTGTATTCTTAAACTGCGCACGCATGTACGTTTGCAGTGGTGCGGTGCGGGTCCACATATACACGGTACTGGCCTTTACCATTTCCGCAGGAAACCTGCGGGTGTCCCGGGTACTGTCGTAAAATTCGCGGATACGCTGGTCCAGGGCCTGTAACTTTTTAGGCACCGGCTTACGTTGCGCACTATCCACATAGCGGTAGGCATACATGGCGTTATTGGCCATCTGCCAGCCGGTAAACGGACTAAACTGACTGATACCGGTAAGCGCTTTGTACTTGCTTTTGTTAAATTGTACAAACCAGCCAATCAGCAGCAGTGCAAACACCAGTCCTGCCATTTTCAGCCAGATGCGCCGGCGCGCCAACATAAACCCAAAGAAGGCTATCATGGGGTAAAACAGGGCATTGTAGCGCATCGTAAAGGCTACAAACAATACCACCCCATGCCAGAACACCAGCTTAGGCGTAGGCCGGTACATAATCCAGAACAACAGGGTAAACCAGGTGAGACTTAAAGCGAGAAACATAGTATCACTGGATACATAGTTGCTCAGGTATAACAGCACAGGATTAATGAGCACAAAAAGGAACAGTACGATCTTTGTTGGCTTTGCCGGCTTCAGGAAATAAAATAACGTGAAAACCAATGCCAGCAAACTCGCCATCAGGAAGCAATACTGCAATGTTACCAGCAAGGTATCCGACTTGGAAAAAATACTGAACAGCCGCAAAAACTTCGGATAGCCAATGGGGTAAGTGGATGTATCGAGGTTGCGGTATGCAGAATCCAGGTAGGCGTAGGAGTCCCCGTTGATAAATTGCGCAAACGGATACAGGTATTTAAACACCGTAAACTGCACCGCCATCAGCAAAACGGCGGCTATTACATACCACCTGTTGGCAGGATTTTTAAATACATAAGTTGCCAGTGAGGCATTATCATAGTTTTTATCCTGCAGTTGCTCCAGCGTAAAGTTGAAGTGATCCGCCACTATGATTTCCTGCCGTTCCACCATTACGTCCAGCACATTGGCCACTGCGGCGATGCCGATTTTTTCCAGCTCCTGCACCGCCTGTTGCTGGAAGTCCTCGTCGGGGCGCTGCCAGCCATTCTCCGGCGGATTGGAATAGTAATGCAGCGATACCCATACGTTACCGGTGGTGGTATCATTCCGTATCTCCAGGTCGGCCGCAGATACGGAAGTATCTGTAACGGCAATATTGCAATCCTTCAGATGCAGGGGCTTCCACTCTCCTGTTTTTTTATGCAACAGGGATAATTTTTTCAGCAGCACACTCACGGTAATCAGCTGCCTGTTTTCCGGCAACCCGGCCAACAACACCGCTTTAGCATCCCTCCCACTAATTTTCTTTACATAACCTTTGTAAAACTCCCGGTATCCGTATTTACCCACACTATAGCGAAGGGCACTTTCCAGGTTAGCAGGTTTACGATGAGGTAAAATCGACACTCTCAGCCAGGAAAGCAGCCACAGGATAGCTCTCCACACATCTGTATGTTGTAAATTCCCGGCAGTTAACTGTAACGGATATTTGAAAAATCGCTGCCTGTAAAACAGGTAATCCGGGGTGAGCCCGGAGCTCTCGGGGGTAGCTGCACTATCCGTAGGGTGATCCGGAACTAATGTGTTTGGGTCCATAATAGGGCCGGTGTCGGACATTATTGCTTTTTTACTCATGGGGATAAAGATGGTAAGGCTTATGACGAATAATGATTACACACTTTACTGGCAAGCAACTAGCCGCAAGCATTGCGGCTCTACCTGTTTACACGGACCCGCCATACAATCCGGCAGCAGTAAGATCCCCTTTCAGGATGTTCGGTGTATTTTGAGGCCCAACAGGGTTATGCAATATAAAATCATGGTCTGCAACGGGAACGCAGCCACCAATTACCGGGATTATTACATAATTTTAACATTATCGGATGCAGCATACCCTGCTTACACATGCAAAAATTTTATATTTTTACCGCCGGAAGCAAGGCCATATCATGAAAAAAGGCAAGAAAATTTTAAGAATAGCGGGAATCACTTTAGGGGCATTTTTACTGGTAATTATCATAGCAGCAGGAATACTCTATAGCCAACAACAGCGGCTGACCCAACTGGCTGTTAAAGAACTCAATAAGCAGTTTACAGGTGAACTGGTACTGGGCAAAAGCAGTATCAATCCCTTTGCACATTTTCCATATATCTCCATCGTATTGCACGATGTGAAGTTTTATGCCAGCAAGAAAATGGACAAAGCACCGATGTACGAGGTGGAAAAGCTGTTTGTGGGTTTTAGTCTCCCCGACATATTAAAACAACAATACAAAGTACGTATCCTCGTGGTCAACACCGCCAGGGTGCATGTCCGGAGGGCCGCCAACGGTACCTTTGATATCGTGGAAGCACATACGCTGCCCAAGGCCGCACCTACCCCTGCCGATACGGCGGCAGAAGAGGACTTAACCCTCGACCTGAAAAAAATTATCCTGAAAAATATCCATGTTACCTACCATGATGTAAGCAGTGGTATAAACATAGCCACCGAGCTGGATAAGATCACCACCAGTTTCAGCATGCGCAATAACCACATGGCCCTGAAACTGGATGGCAAGCTGTTGCTGGATATTACCGGCAAAACAGACAGTACCCTGTTCAGGCACAAACACCTGGCACTATCCCTGGCGGGCGATTACGACATGAACAAGGCCTTCCTGGAACTGGAAAATGCCAATATCAAACTGGAAAATGCCAGTCTGGATATAAAAGGTAATGCTAACCTGAAAAATACACCAGTAGTAGACCTCCAGGTAAAGGGCGACCGCCCGGACCTGAACCTGCTCTTTGCCCTGGTGCCGGAAAACGTGGCTGATAAAATGACCCAGTACCGCCGCGATGGCCGGATTTTCTTCGATGGCATCATCAAAGGCCCGCTCAGCGAAACCCAGATGCCTGCCATCACCGTTAACTTCGGCTGCGAAAACGTGTGGTTCGAAAACACCAGCGTAAACAAAAAGCTGGACTCCCTCGGCTTCCGTGGATACTATACTAACGGTACCGGACACTCGCTGAAAACTTCGGAACTACACCTGCTCGACATGGTAGCCAAACCGGGCAAAGGGGTGTTTAAAGGTAACTTCCTGGTAAAAGACTTCACCGATCCGCATATCATTATGCAGGTTTACTCTGAACTGAATATCCGCTTTGTTGGGGAGTTCCTCGGTATCAAAGACCTGGAACAAATCGAAGGTGATATACGCCTGAACATGAACTTCCGCGAGCTGGCCGACATGCAGATACCAGAGCAAAGCCTGGCCAAGCTGAAAGAAGGTGTGCAGAGCGAATTAACCGTTACCAACCTGGCTTTCCGCATACCTAATTACCCGCTGCCGGTAAGACATGTAAATATTCATGCGCAGGTAGCAGAGGGCCGCCTCACACTCGACACGCTCAATTTCCGCATCGGCGAAAGTGATCTTGCCGCCAGCGGTTCACTCAGCGATCTCCCTGCCATCTTCCATAAACAAAGTAAACCTGTGCGGGTAACGTTCCAGGTAAACTCCAATAAAATTTTGCCGGCGGAACTCATGCTGGCGGATTCCACTCACAAGAAACTGAGGGAAGAAATGATTACCGGCTTCCGGCTGGCAGTGGCACTGGAAACCAGTGTCCAGGAACTCCTGCACCCTAATCCACTGCCTAAGGGCACTTTTAAAATAGAACAATTTAAATCCAGCTTCAAGCGCTATCCGCATAGCTTCCACGATTTTACCGCCGATGTAACCATTGCGGATACCATGCTGCAGGTGAAAAATTTCTCCGGTGGTATCGACAGCAGTAACATCGCTTTCAAAGGACGCCTTACCAACTACAACCTCTGGTTCGACAAAATCAAGAAAGGACATACAGAGCTGGCTTTTGATCTTAAATCGGACCGGTTGGCCGTCAATGACCTGATCAGCACCCGGGGCCGACAGTTTATTCCAAAAGGATACTGGTATGAGCAGGCCAATAACCTGTGGCTGCGTGCACGGCTGAAAATGCGCTACGACACTACATTTAAACGCGTGGATGCACAAATCGCCAATATCTCCGGCTCCCTGAAAGAACACCCGATCAAAATAGAAAATATCAAAGGCCGCGTAAGATACGGCACCAACAAATACCTGGTGGTGGATACGCTGACCGGAAAGGTGGGCAGCAGCGACTTTGACATCAACCTGCACCTCTATGCTGGTCCCGACAGAAAAGGCAATAAACGCAATAACCTTTTCGCGATTAAGTCCACCTATCTCAATATTGATGAGATGATGAACTATGATTTCAGCGAGCATCCGGAAATAGATGTGAATGCGCCCGTGAAAACTACTACCAAGCGGGAAAACGACAGTATTCACCAGTCGGGCTTTAATATCTTCAAAATCAAATTCAGCAACTTTGATGTAACCGCGGACGTAGGTAAGATCCGCTACCACAAGCTCTGGCTGCGTAATCTGAAGGCCGGCATCCACATGCAGGAAGACCAGAAGGTGAAAATAGATACCATCGATGTACTGATGGCCAAAGGGCATATCGGCATGCGTGGCGTATTGAATGTGGCCGATCCCAAACGCCTCTTCTTTGCCAGCAGCATTACGCTGGATACGGTGGACCTCAGTAAAATGCTCCTGAAGTTCGACAACTTCGGGCAGGATATGATCCTGAACAAAAATCTGGATGGCCGGCTCACAGGACGTATCCGCAGCTACATTAAACTGCATCCGGACCTGACGCCTATGCTGGATTCTACGCGGGCATCCATGGATATCGTAATTCATAACGGAGCGCTGATTGAGTTTGCACCTATGCAGGCCATGGCTACCTACTTTAAAGATAAAAACCTGCGGATGATCCGTTTCGACACCCTGCGAAATAAACTGAGCTTTGCCGCCGGTACGCTGGACATTCCAAATATGAGCATCAATACCTCTATCGGCTATATTGAAATGAGTGGTAAGCAGTCGCTGGATACGAAGATGTCGTACCAGATACGGGTGCCCATGAAAATGGTTACCCAGGTAGGCTGGCAGGCCCTCTTCGGCCGCAAGCAGGAAGAGGTAGATGCCGACCAGGTGGACGCCATTGAGAGTGCGGATAAGAACAAGAAAGGACGATTTATGAATCTGAGCATTTCCGGCACACCTGAGAAATATAATATTTCATTGGGTAAAAAGAAGAAGTAGCCACACTAGATAAGCATATATAAAAAATGCCATAGTTCCGCAGCAGGTATAGGTAGATTAGTATATCTTACTACCTACCTATACTTCGTTACCATGAAACTACTATTCTTATCATTCCTGCTATTTTGCTGTACCATGGCCACCAATGCCCAAATCAGGTGGGGCTTCCGGTTAGCGGATGGACTTTCAACCCTCAGTAAGCCTGATGTGAGTAAGGGCGCTATCAACAGCAGCAACCAGCTGTTTTATACGTTGCAGGCAGGCGTTACGGCCGACTGGCAGCTGGGAAAACATCTGCATCTGCAACCCTCGCTGGTATTCAGTTCCAAAGGGGGGAAAAACTCGACGCATTACAGCGTTACCAACAACAATACCTTTTATGTAATAGAAACCAGGGGTAGTATTCGCCATAACTACATTGAGCTGCCAATTAACCTACTGTATAAGTTCAATGCAGGCAGCGGCAAGCTGTTTGCTGGCCTTGGCGGTTATGCAGCGGAATACCTGGGAGGAAAAATGGACGGAGCGGTGTTTCGTCAGGATGGCGAAGGTGGTATTACTATTACGCCTATTGAAGTAATTCCTGGTGGCGTACCACCACCGATTGACCCGGCGGATGCTAAGCCTACAGTGGAAAAACTGGACGCGGGGGCTAACATTACCGCAGGCTATGAATTCAAATTTGGTTTACAGCTGGCGTTAAATTACAGTTACGGACTTACGCAAACAAACTACGGAAAAAACCGTGTGGCTACGGTGAGCGTGGCTTACCTTTTTAAATAAACACTTTACCAGGCTGCATAGCAGGCTACACAGGCTATCAGGCTGGCAAATGTTAAACCGTGCAGGATCAGGTGCTCCAGGTTGGGGGCAGGATTGCCTTTTCTGTTGGGCAATATGAATATTGTTTTACTGAACAGGCGGCGGTGCAGTTCCGACCAGTTCTTTTGCATGGCAAACCGTGGACCGAAGAAGTACGGCGTCCACCAGGTGTAAATTTCTCCGATCAATATAATGGCCAGTTCCAGGCAGGCAATTAATACCAGCACCTGGTAGCCGGATAGTAATGCCAATACCGGAAATCCCATTGATAAAAAGCTCATGGCTGCTTCACCGGGGTTTTCCGGCGTCGTATAGGCGCGGATGTTATTGAGCGGAAACAGGTCCAGTTTGGAGGTGGCCTGATGATAAATCAAATGCAGGTTAGTCAGCAGAATAGCAAAGAGATATAGCATGTCCGTAGCGATTAGGCTTCAAAAATGCACCAAAACCTTAGCCGGGAAAACAGCGAATCGGTTATAGTCGGCACTTTTACCGGCGAAACCCCTTAAAATATCGGTTAAATAAACAGCGCACTAGTTCAAATTTAAAGCTAAGGTGTTTGAATATGCATAATCAACTATTCCATGAGCATTTTATCAACACATCGCAAAGGCGCACTGCTGGGCCTTTTATCGCACTTACTGATTATAGTGGCCGGTCAGTTAATTTTTATAGAGATATTATTTCCCCATGATTTCAGTATGGGTATTTCCATGTTGGTGGCATTGCAGGCTAACGTTTACGCCCTAACGTTTTATGCATTATTGCTGATTGGCGGCTGGTGGCTGGGTGCCAGAACGGGTGCTGCACTAGCCCCCGGGGCCAGTGTAATGCGTACGGGCCTGCGCAGCGGACTTTTAACAGCCCTGCTCGTGCTGTTGTACTGGACTCCATTCAGCATTGCTAAGTCGGGCTTTAGTATTGGCCTCATCGTGATGCGTGACCCGGCAATACTGGCGCTGGTGGTATTTTGCCTGACCTGGGTAATCGTGGCTTCGCTCTCAAAAACAAAAGTTGTGGTGTAGTCCGCAAGTCATAAAAAAATCCCCCGATGGTAGTGATCATCGGGGGATTTTCCATTTATTGTACCACTACTTTTTTAGTAACTTTTTCATTGGCAGGATTTATACCTGTGACGAAGTATATCCCTTTTGGCAGCTTGTATTCCTTTCTGGTGATACCTTGCGGCACGGTTCTCTTGTCGGCCTGCAGCACTTTTCCGTTAACATCGGCGATGATAATTTCCAGCTGCTGCGGTTTATCATTTTTGATTTCTACCTGAATGCGTCCGTTGGTGGAAGGATTAGGGAACACCTCGAGGTCAAACACCAGGGCTGCATGTTTCAGGTTGATGGCAGCGGCCATGAGTGCCGGTGCAGCTACTACCGTAAAGGTATCTTTCAGGCACTGGCTGGCGGCCACGCTGTTGTCGGCCACGGTATATACGGTGGTTCCTGCTGCCGGAGTTACTGTTACGGAAGATGTGGTAGCGCCGGTGCTCCAGGCGTAAGTACCGGGCCAGTAAGCGCTCAGCAGCAGTGGCTGTGCAGCGGTGGCGTTTACCACCCTGTTTTTATTGACATCTTTGAGAATAGTAAACTTATCTTTTATGGTGTTGTCGGCGGCCACCCATTTGGCATCCAGGCGGTTGCCTTCCACTTCTATCACGAGGGAGCCACCGTTGGTTGCATTTGCGTAATAAGAGGAGGCATGCGGGAAGGAGGATTGTGTACCACCTACCTGGCCGGCAGAACCAGCCACTACATATACTGTTCCATGATTCCCTTTGGCAGCGGTAGAAATATACGGGCAGGAGTTGCTGGTGCCGTCATATTTAGCGCTGCTGGATGATACAGCGTGTGTGGCCATGCTAAAGGTGTTTTCCAGGCCAAAGTGCCCTTTCATGAGGTAGGAACGCTCATAATCATGGCTATGCCCGTTGAGGATCAAATCCACCCCGTAGCGTTCGAGAATGCGGATCAGGTTTTGGCGGATGCTGGTAAGATCGCTGTTGGTATCGGAGTTATGGCTCCCCATCGTATATGGCGGATGGTGCCAGTATGCGATCACCCATTTGCGGCTGTTGGCAGCGAGATCATTTTTTAGCCACTGTACCTGTGTGCTGGTAGTGTCAAAGAAACGCTTGCCTCCTTCCAGTCCGTAGGAGTCCAGGCATACGAAGTGAACGTCGCCGTAGTCGTACGAATAATATTCCTCTTTTCCTGACGCGACACCGCCACATTCGCCGGCTGTAGGCAGAGTAAAATGAGAGAGGTAAGGAATGTTATGAGACGTTTGCAGAGTACTGCTGTTGTCATAATCATGATTACCGAGAGTTGGGAACAGCAATACATTTTTCAGCAGGTCATTTTTGTACATCTCAAAGAACCCGGACTGGTATTCGGTATCATATCCGCCGTTGTAGGCGTTATCCCCCAGGAGCAGCCATACATCCGTATGATTGCTGCCCATGTAGCTGAGGTAAGCATTGCGTACATTGGTTTGTACACTTGAGCCGGTGCCGCAGTCGCCATACGCCGCAATACGGATTTTACGTGTAGTTGTAGCCGTTGGCGCAGTTACAAAGTAGTTATCCGTACCTGCCTGCAGCACGTTGGTACTGTTACCGATACTGTAGTAGTACTTTGTGTCCGGTGATAGTCCGCTAACGCGGAGTTCATGTTCGGTGAGTGAGGTAGTGTGTACTACGCTGTCGTTCAGTGCGGTGGCAGACAGGCCATACTTCACTTTGCCGGTGGTGGCGATATCGGTGCGCCAGCGCAGCGTTACGGCCGACTGATTCCCCATTTGCAGGTAGGGCCCGCGAATGATCTGGGGGATGGTGCTGGCAGTATTGCCTTTGAGTTGCAGGTCGAAGGAGAGGTCGCTGCTGCTGGCACTGGTTTGGTGCACCTCTACTGCGATGGTATTGTTGCCTTCGGTGATGAGTCCGGGTGCTACGCTGGCCGTAAACACCGTTGCCCCGCCATCGCTGGCATTGGTGGCTAACGTGGTGTAGCTGATGGTGCCGGTGGGCAGGTTGTTGCGGGTTACTTCTGTGCCGTTGATGTAAATCACCAGGCCGTCATCTCTTTTAAACTCCAACGTAAATCCCGTAAAGGCGGCTGCCCCGGTAACGCTGAATGTTTTACGGAAATAGGTGGTGATGTATTTGGCAGATGAACTGCTGCCATAGCTGACCACTGTGGCTTCGTCGCCATCGCCGTAGCCCAGCTGCGCCGGACCGCTGGCCCAGGAGGCATCGCTGAAAGCAGCTGCCCTCCAGGCGGTGCCCTGGTTGGTACCATTATCCAGGTACTTCCAGGTAGATCCGAATGGCAATAGGTTGGTTTGTGCGTGGGTGGTTGGTGGTCGCATGCCGATTAACAGGCATAGCAATAGCAATGCCTTGCATACAGATGATAGGGAAGATTTCATTAGTGCTCGTTTTGGGTTTATACTTAAAAATATGATGAAAATTCTATATTTTTCAGGTAGCCAATTGCCCCTATACCCAAGCACATGAAAACCAATCAAATATTTTTCAGACTTTTTTTAGTTTCAGGCCTGCTTTTCTCTTTTACTACGCCAAAGGCTAAACGAACGCCGGTGCAGGCCGTGGAAAGTTATTACCGGGGGGCGCTGGACAGCACCTATATGGCCTTGCAGGCATTCAGCCATACCCTCGGTGCAATGGCTCCGCAAAAAGAACGACTTGCCGCCTTTTATGAAGCCAGGCGGCAGTACAAAAAGGTGGAGCTGCTGATAGAATACTACCAGCCCCATCTGGCACGCAGTATCAACGGGCCGGCGCTCCCCTGGGCGGACGGGGAATCCTCCAAAGATATTATTCCTCCTGCCGGTTTCCAGGTGATAGAAGAAAAATTGCAGGATGCTAACGCCAACGTATACACGCTTATTCAATATAACGATCAGCTCATCACTATATTCCGGCAGCTATCTGCCAACGGGGACCCGGTGGGGTTCCAGGATAAATGGTTGTTTGACGCCATGCGGCTGGAAGTATACCGTATCATTGCCCTGGGCATCAGCGGCTACGACTCCCCCATTCTGCTGCAATCCATGCCGGAGGCAGCCGCAGCGCTGCAAGGGCTCAGCCAGGTGTTGCAGCAATACGATGATGCAATAGCTGCACCTGAGATGATTACTACCAGGGATTTACTGCTGGTAAGCGCTGTGCAGTACCTGCTGACTCACCCCGACTTCAACCGGTTCGACCGGCTCCATTTCATCACCACCTATGCCAATCCTATCAGCAGTATGCTCCTGCAATGGCAGCAGCAACTGGGTATTCAGATTGAGCCAGAACGGCGCATTCTCTTACCGGATGCCCCACATTTATTCGCCACTGGCTACTATAAACCGAACGGCTACACGCCGAGCGCTGCCGCCGATCCAACGCCCGCAAAAGTAATGCTTGGCAAACAATTATTCGCGGATGTGCGGCTCTCCGGCGATGGTACCCGCTCCTGTGCCTCCTGCCATAAACCGGAGCTGGCATTTTCCGATGGTGTACCTAAAAGTCCCGCATTTGATGGGGTACATACCGTAGCGCGCAACACGCCCACCTTATTAAATGTGGGTTTTCAATCCAAGCTGTTTTATGACTCCCGTGCTAACTTTATAGAAGACCAGGTATTTGCCGTAGTACATAATACTGCCGAAATGAATGGTTCCCTCCGGCAGGCGGCAGCAGCCTTTCAACAGGATAGCGGCTACCAGCAATTATTCCGCCGGGCCTTCCCGGAAGATAGCGGCGGTATTTCCACCGATCAGATCACCAATGCGCTGGCATCCTACCTGCGGTCCCTTACCAGCTTAAATTCCCGCTTTGATCAGTATATGAATGGTGATACCACCACGCTCACCCGCCAGGAAAAGAAAGGTTTTAATGTGTTTATGGGTAAAGCGAAATGCGGCACCTGTCATTTTGCGCCACTGTTCAATGGCGTGGCGCCGCCTTACTTTGCGGAGCCGGAATCAGAGGTACTGGGAGTACCTGAATCCCGCGCCAGGCATGCGGCACTGGACCCGGACGAGGGTAAGTACCTGCTGTACCCGATTTCTATTTTCAGGTACGCTTTTAAAACACCTACTGTAAGAAACAGTATGCTCACCGCACCGTATATGCATAACGGTGTGTTTGCCTCTATGAAGCAAGTGATTAATTTCTACAACAAGGGAGGAGGTACGCGGCTGCACACTGCTCCGGAAAACCAGACTTTGCCGGGGGATAAACTGCGGCTGACCGGGCGGGAAAAACGTGCGCTGGCAGCGTTTCTGGGGGCTTTAAATGATACGGCGCAGGTAAAGACGGGCTACTCACCTACGCCGCTGTGAATATATGGTTAGTTCAATTTCTCTTTAAAAAATTCAATCGTCCGCTTCCATGCAAGGTCCGCCGCTTCTTTATCATAGCGGGGAGTAGTATCATTATTGAAACCATGGTTTACGTTCGGATAAATATAGGCGGTATATGCTTTACCGTTAGCTTTTAAAGCCGCTTCATATGCTGGCCAGCCTTCATTTACGCGGGTATCCAGACCAGCGTATTGAATCAGAAGCGGGGCCTGAATCTGCGGCACCTGGTCCACCGGTGGCTGGCCGCCATAAAACGGAACGGCGGCAGCAAGGGTAGGAATACGCACCGCCATCAGGTTGGCAATAGCGCCGCCGAAGCAGAAACCTACCACCCCTACTTTGCCGTTGCAATCCGGGTGCTGGCGGAGGTATTCATATGCTGCAATAAAGTCTTCCAACATTTCATTTCTATCACGTTTGCTTTGCATCTCCCTACCCTGATCATCATTACCAGGATAACCACCTAAAGGGGTCAGCGCATCAGGGGCAAGCGTGATAAAGCCTGCCAGTGCAGCCCTGCGGGCCACATCGGCAATATGCGGATTTAAACCACGATTTTCATGTACTACAATAATGCCTCCCAGCTTACCTTTTGCATCGGCGGGTTTGGAGAGTAAGCCTTTGATTTTGCCGCCACCTTTGGGTGAATCGTAGGTGATGGTTTCAGACTTCAGGCGAGGGTCGTCTTCTTTCACGCGGATACTGTCTTTATAATCCGGCATCAGGAAGCTCATCAGGGAGCCCACTGTAAGGCCTCCCACTGCGTAGAGCGACAGCTTTTCCATGAATAGTCGCCTGGGCAGGCGGTTATGGGCGTAATCGTCATACAGGTCAAAGACCTCCTGACTAATATCTTCTTTCTGAATATTTTTTTGGTCCATAATTTTCAGGTGTTTGTTTTTAAAGATAAAAAACCTCCACCGGAAAGTCAACCCTGCACCGTGCTGATGCAGGGTTGGTATATTGAACTACTTAATACTCAGCCTTTGTATCTTACTAAAAGCCCTTTCATATCTTAAACGTTTGCTACTGTTTTGACCGATATCCGGATTATCGACTGGTTTATTAACGGTATCACATACAAATGAGCAGTCGGCGCCCAGCCTGAATTGAGCTACGCCGTGGCAGCCCTGGCAGCCACCCATGGAGTATTGCTTACCGTTATAGATGATGTTGACGCCACTGTCGATCGGGGTATTGATGCTGGAGCCCCGGAAGATTTGCAGGGTGGTATCTGATTCGATCACATAGTTTGCCAGGAAGAAGTTAGTGCTGTTGGAGTTATTGGTGGTTTGTGCCTGTACGCCGATGAGGTTATAGTGCTGCCATACTGAATTTGTGGTCACGCTACGCAACAGGCGGTGTGCTTCGTAGTTGGCCTGATTAGTGGCCTGCACCGGATCATGTACACGCGGATAACCTACTATGAGCCCGCCGAATTCCCTGCCACTGTCGTCCAGCTTTACATAACCAATGCTTTGTTGTGGTTTGGTAACATCCTCGTGCTCCCAGGTAGCGAAAATAAAGTTTGGATAGTTGCGGGTTTTGTGAATGATATGGAGGCCTATCAGGAGATACACATCGTTTATTTGCTTTACTTTTCCGTTACCATCCTGCCGGTAAGTGATAACGGTCCGCTTAAAGTAATTCTGCGCAGTACCGTCTTCAGGTAACATTTTACGCCACGCGGATTTGATTTCAATAGCGCCTTCTTCATCTTTACTGGTCGCCGCATTAGATCCGGTACCGCAGGGCAGGCATACCACCCCGGCCGTATCGGGGCAATCGCAGCTACCGGAGCCACCATAGTAGTATTGGTTATATGCCTGGATATTTTTGTAGGTTCTGATATTAGCCTGTTTTAACTTTTCAGCGGTATTGTAGTGGCCGCGGATGTATTCATATTCCGCACGGTTTACTTTTGCCTGAAACAGTATTTGTTGCTGTTCTCCGTACAAGTTCGTGTGTGCATACATGTTACAGGAACCGATTTCATTGTTTTCGTCGAGATTGTGAAACAGATTTGTATTTGTTCCAAAATCAGCCGTGAAGTCGGGTTTAGTATATATGTACACGGGCACTTTGTCGAAAGGCAGCATTACGTCGTTTCCCGGGCGTAGTTCTACCCGGTGATTATAGGTTTCCCAAACTGCGAGATCAGGATAACCGTTTTTCTCATCTGCATAGGTCCAGCCGTAATCAGGCTCACCGCGTTGATTAGCCTTGCCGGAATTAAGGTAGCTGGAGCGCCAGTTGAGTGCCAGGAATTCGTTCCAGGCAAATTGGGCCAGGGTAAGGTCATCCGACCCTAAAGGTATATCATGGGGCGGTTTTTTCATAAAGGAGATGGCATAAGCTGCTTTTACTTCACCGGATTTGGCAAACAACGATGCAGGCGTTTTGGTTATCACCATAGCGCCTATGGTGATGGCCAGCAGGAATAATACGACCATTAAAGTCTTTTTCATCTGGTTGATAATTTAAGCGTGATGAAAAGGATGCCGCTGTTTTACGGCGGCATCCGGTGTTGATGTTTACAGGATTTCTATATTGATGGTATTTTCGGCTACGGCGGCACTGAGCAGTGGCTGCGCTTCCTCTCTACCGGTTACCTCTATACGAAAATTAGCCACATCCTTACTTTTCTGTGCCAGGTTATCGACGTTAAAGAATGCTTCTGCCTGCAGGTGTGCGCGGCAGTTTTCGCAACCCAGTACGTTCCAGCGGCTCAGTATGGACTGGTGGCCTATGTAATGATCCTGGCCATCCACATTTGCATACGCGGTGATTACAAAGGAGCCGTAGATATTTCCCCGGTTAATATTGCTCACGCGTAATTTGTTGGTAGGCGGTTCTGCTGCCAGCGTGACGCCGTGCATCCAGGTAATAAGGTCCAGTGATCCCACACTGTAGGTGTAGCCGCATTGATTTTCGATATCTACTACCTGGTTGCTGGTGTAATAGTTATCGCTGTTATTGTGTTTAAATGGTTTTAGCGGAGAATCCAGCGTAAGTGGTTCATTGGGGCCATAGCCGGCACTTGGTCCACCATCGCTGCTGCTGGTACCCGGGTAGCCGTTGATGATAGACAGGCTTGTTCTGTGATCATGCTTTTTCTGCCATACCCAAAACATCCTGTCTACATTACAATGATGGAAATAGAAGATGGGATCGAAACCGGCGGTATCGTTTTCACCCATATCGCCATTGGCTCCGGGGATTGGAGAAAAGTCCGGATTGTCTTTTCCGGGAATATTAAATCCTCCAACAGCCAGATGGATGTCGTTATGTGGTGTTTCCAGCGCTACGGTAACAGGGGCTTTAGGATTGTCTTTGTTCCACTGGCCGGAGGAAGTGATATTGGAGAATACGGTGTAGTTAGGTGCATCCAGGCATTTTTGAAATAGGATAATTACCCCGCCCAGTTTAAGCCTGTCAGCGATATCAGGAAGGGTAATTGTTTTATTCAGCCATCCCACTACGTTGTCGTTTAACAGCAGCATGGCCTGAGCGCTGTTAAACTGTGCGTTATGCTGATCAGATTTTTGCTTGTCTTCCGGAGTGCCTACCAAACCTGAATAAGGGTAACGCACTGTGCTGGTACCTGCAGGTTTGGAATAGATGGATTTATCCGTGGTAACATTATCTTTGATGTCCACCTGGAATTTATAGGACAGCAGTGGATTATCAACCAGCTTGCCTTTGATGGTAACCTTAGAATTGGTGAGCGACCAGGGTACGCCTCTGGTGATAGATTCATGTTCGGTTTCATCCCAGTAGGGTAAGGTTACCTCTTCGCATCCTGGAATTTTGCGCAGGGCTTCTTCCAGTTTAAGCAGGTATACACGATGCCAGGTGGGAAACAGGATGTTATTGTGGTTACACCAGCCGCCCCAATAATTGCCGTCCGTGGCGCCTTTATCACGAAAGGGTTCACCATGAAGGCCTGCTATACTAAAAAATGAATCGGGGTGATCAGGGGGTAGCTCTTTAATGCCTTGCCAGGCTATCATCAGGTTTTCAAGTGGGGCGATGTCGCCTGAGGCGTAGAGATCTTCCAGTTCGCGCAAAGAGCGGCGAACGCGGGGAGTAGCAGCATTTGCCATACGAGTAGTTTTGGTTTTTTGAGAAATTGGTTATTGTGTTTGTTGTAATTTCCGGGGTGCTGTAATAAAAGCTGCCAGCAGGGAGCCGATGATGATGGCCACCATCCCTCCTATCATCATTGCTTTGGTGCCACCAGGTACAAACCTGGATAGCAGCAGGCAGCAGGCGCCGGTGAGACTGAAGATAAAAGGCAGTGGGCCTCTCAGGGGAATAGCCCTGAACTGCATGCCTACATGAATCAACAGGAATACGGAAAGTACTGGCAGGAGCCATGGCATATAAGGGAGTTTCGCAAGACCTATGCTGCCGAACATGCTCATATACACCGCCCAGCACATCGGGCATTTGGGGAAAAATGCAATCAGGATACCCAGGAGTATGGAGGGCACCGACCGGGCAGATTTCTTGGAGACGTGCTGCCAGGTTGGTTGTTCCTGTTGAGTTGCCGACTGGCAATTACAGGTTGCTTTGGTTTCCATAGTAAAGAGAGTTATTGAGGGAGATGCAAATCATGCTGGTTTGGTAATATCTACCGCATAACAGGTAGCTACCTCACCGGCCTTGTGTATGGTACCGTCGCTGCCTGGATGGTCCTTTAAGCGCACTACAGAACCAGCCAGCACATTTGCCTGGAATTTCCCGCCTTCTATTTTAGGGAGGCAGTATACCTCATAGCCATATTCCCACATGGCTCTGTTGGCGCCTTGTCCATTTTCGCCGGTGCCGATAAAGTAGAGCCCTTGTGGATTTGTTTCCAGCACCTTCCCTTTCAGCTCCAGGTTCCATTCGCCCGGCGTGCCGATATTACCGGATATTTCACCGTCGTTGCTGATGTTGAGATGGATGGTACCATCGCCCAGTTCCAGGTCATTCGGGGGAATTTTAAGGTCTACTTCGTTGAGGAAGCTGCGGTAGGTCCAGGTAGATTTGCCGGGATAGTTGATTTTCATACATGATGATTTATAGTGAACAATACGATAACATCCGCTTGTGTAAGCGGTAGTATCAATAGTAAAAACAGCAAAATCAACACCTATGTCACATGGCGGGAATGACAATTTCAGGAGTAGCGGACAGAAAATTAATTAATGTGCACGGACGAATATGTGCGGAAATACAGGATAGCGTTCATTTTGAGGTATAAATTAAGGTTACTTCAAGGATATATTGTTAGTATTACTAACGTTCAACTTATCTTGTCAAATATAGAATTAAATTTAAAACAAACAAGCCTGCGGATAAAATTTATCCGCAGGCTTGTTTGTTCCAGGTATGTCTGCTGCACCAGAAACTGTTTGCGCAGCATGCCGCAGTTGCAAATTTATTCTTGTATTACAGAAAGAATATTTCCTGCCGGGTCTTTAAACCAGGCGATGGTGGGGCCGTTGCCACGCATAATCCCTTTGGCATCCGTCTGTATTTCGCCGGTATATTGTTCAAATACGACGCCTTTGGCAGCGAGTGCATCTACCGTTGCCTCTACGTCTTTTACCCGAAAATTGAGTACCGTAAAGGTGGCAGGCACATGATCCTTTTTAGGATATAGTAATACGTTATGTCCTCCGGTGAGGTGTAACTGTACTACTGACATAGGTGCCGGCGACTCCTCTACTGTAAGACCCAGTACCTCCTGGTAAAAACTTTTTGCTTCGCTGATGCTATTTACAGAATAGCTGCTGAATACGGGTGCGGATGAAAGCATGGTTAAATATTTTAGTGTACCCGAATTTACTCCATATTACTTTCCCGGTAAAAGACTATTTTCGGCATGGATGAATAAATACATATGTACGAAACTTTCAGGGAGCACGTGTTAAAATACGTTTCAGCGGACGAAGAGGCGGTAGCATCTGCCTATAAATATTTCCAGGTGAAAAAATTCCGGAAAAAGGAAAACCTGCTCACAGAAGGCCAGATATGCCGTAATAATTATTTTATCATCAGTGGCTGTGTCCGGAAATTCTTTATTAACCAAAAAGGAACAGAACAAACGACTGACTTCGCCATAGAAAACTGGTGGATGACGGATATCGGCGCATTTATGAGTCAGGGAATAACCGATATTAATATACAAGCCGTAGAGCCCACTACCGTATTACTGATTGACCTGCAAAACCAGCAACAGCTGTTCCGGGAGCACCCCATCATGGAAAGCTATTTCAGGCAGGTGTATCAAAGGGCGTATGCCGCAGCAGAAAACAGAATCCGATATCTGTATGAATATTCAAGGGAAGAGCTATATCTCCAGTTTTACCGGCAATTTCCTGCTTTCACCAAAAGAGTGCCGCAGTACCTCCTGGCTTCCTTCCTGGGTTTCACGCCTGAATACCTGAGCGAAATCAAAAGAAAACTTGAATCTTAAACCAGTTTAAGATCCAGCGTGTTTGCATAGTGTAGCTTTGCATTATCAAAAAAATAAGCACTATGAAACAACGCATGAACATAGCCCAGGTAGAGCCTGGCGCATATAAAGGACTATTAGCCACCCAGCAATACCTCCACAGTACCGGCCTTTCAAAAATTGAGCTCGGCCTCATTTACATCCGTGCCTCACAAATCAATGGCTGCGCCTACTGCCTGGACATGCACACCAAAGATGCCCTGAAAGACGGGGAAACCGCGCAACGCATCTTCGTACTCGATGGCTGGCAGGAAACCACCCTCTTCTCTGAAGAGGAAGCCCTGATATTAAAAATGACGGAAGAGATTACCCGTATCACCGAGAAAGGTTTGTCTGAAGAAACTTATACAGCTGCCGCTGCACATTTTGATGAACATAAGATTGCACAAATCATCATGGCCATTGTTACCATCAATGCATGGAACAGGATCGCCATCAGTACACACTTGCAGATTCCGGTATAAAAAAGTGTCCGCTTTGCGGACACTTTTTTCAAAATCGAACACCATAATTATACAAAAACTATAGTAATCAATCAGTTACAAAACGGCACAATTATCCTGATTCATGTTGGCATAAACACACCACATGAAAAATATCATCCTTACTATTGCAGGCATCCTGGTTTTGAATTTTACTGCTGCCGCACAAAAGATCAAACGTATTGATAACAGCACCATTCAGGCTGCCACGCTTACCGCCAACATTCAGCACCTGATGGATACGGCACAGGTGACTGGCCTTGTCATCTCCGTTTTAAATAATAACAAACCGGTATATACAAAAGCCTTTGGCTATGCAGATAGACCCAAAGCTGTTAAAATGGACACCAGTACCATCTTTTGGAGCTGCTCCTTCAGCAAAGCGGTGTTCGGCTATTGTGTGATGCGCCTGGTAGAAAAAAAGGTACTGGACCTCGACACCCCGCTGGTAAAATATCTCCCCAAACCATTACCTGATTATATCTTCACCAAAAAAACACGCGGCTACCAGGACATCCGGCAGGACCTGCGCTATGAAAAAATCACAGCCAGGATGTGCCTGAACCACACCAGCGGATTACCCAACTACCGCGGCTTTGAAGCAGATGGAAAACTGAAAATCAGATTCGATCCAGGCACCCGCTACAGCTATTCCGGTGAAGGCATCTACCTGCTGCAATTTGTGATTGAGCAACTATATGGAAAAAGCTATGAAGCCATTGCCCAGGAAGAAGTATTCCGTCCGTTTGAAATGACCCATACGAGCTATCTCTGGCGAAACGACTTCAACGCCAACCATGCCATGGGACACGATAGTCTGCAACAAACCTATGAGTTTGACGAGCGTACCACCGCACACGCTGCCGGCTCCATGTACACTAACATTAACGACTACACGAAATTCATGAGTGGCATCCTTCAGCAAAAAGGTTTGTCACCACAAGGGTTTGAAACGCTGCTCCACCAGGACGTAGCCATCCTGTCCAGGCAACAGTTTGGCCCTAACGCATTACTGGACGATAAAACACCAGCCACTACCCCACTCTTCTACGGCCTGGGATTTGGTTTACTCAAAACACCCCATGGCACGGCATTTTTTAAAGAAGGGCATAGCGAAGGCTGGCAACATCACTCTATCGGATTTCCGGAAAAAGGCATTGCAGTGGTGATCATGACTAACAGCGACCAGGGCGATCATATTTTCAAGGCGCTGCTGGAGCAATCTATCGGTGACACCTATACGCCGTGGTATTGGGAGAACTATGTGCCATTTGATTATGTTGGTAAATAATATAAAAGGCTGCGAGCAGAAGCTGGTAGCCTTTACTGCTATTACATTGCAGCCGAATTCACCTTTGCGGGTGAATTTTTCATTCACGGGAATTCATACCATGAATTAAAAATTTTTCATTAAATTAGTACATACGTTATGATTCCGATGGCGTGCCCCTTTAGATCATGTTCAGCGCCCCAACTGATAAGCAAATGCCTGAAATATAACAGCACATATACAACCCTTAACTTATGAAATCAGATTCCCCTCAACAAAATTTGCGGTTTCTCCTCCGTTTTTTCCTGGTAATATTATTGGCGGGGTTAGTATTATCTCTGTTCTTTGTCACGTGTCGCACTGGCTACAGTACAGCAGTAGCCTGGATACTGGCGATGTCGGTCAGCGGCATGGGCATTGGGTTCCTATTTGGTATCCCGAAAATATTGCAGGCCAATGGTCAGGCAACGGGCGCCGATGTAACCGATGGTTACCATATGCAGGTTAACACCAATCTCACCGACATATCCGACTGGCTTACCAAAATCATTGTGGGCTTAGGATTGGTACAACTGGGCCATATAGCGGAATATGTAAAAAAGATTGCTACCGCCATGTCCAAAGGTATTTGTGCCGGCAATGAAGCTACTTCGCTGGCATTTTCCTATAGCATTATTATAGGCTACTTTATTGCCGGTTTCCTCTTTGGTTACCTGATGACGCGCCTGTTCCTTTCCAAAGCCTTCTCCAGGGCCGACCAGGAAGCAATGCAGCAGTTAACCGCCGGCCAGGAGGCGCTGCAGGCACAACTGCTGACCATGCAGAATAATTTGCAGGTACAAAGTCAAAAATTATATCCCGAACAGACGGCGCCGGTAGTGGCACAGGATGTACCCGTTGAACCGATGGCAGCCTTAACTCCTCCTCCATTACCGGCTATTGGCCCCCTGGATAAGCTTGTTGCCATGGCGCATCATTACATGGAAATTAACCCCAACAACTATGGTGAAAGGGTAAAACAAAAAGATGCGGCTGCCAATGACATGATCAACTATGCATTTGATAATGGCATCACCCGTGAACAGATAACCGGTAAAATGAGCATACCACCAGAAGAGGGGCTGGTATTAACTTTGGCCGGCATGATTGCGCTACGTCCGCAGCCAAAAGACTTTGCCTTATTACAGCAATATGGCGCTGCACTAACGCGCAAGCATGTACGCTTCAGGGTATTAAGTGCAGTGGTGGCTCTGGCGGAGAAAGAGCTGCTGAGCGAGGAAGACAAGGTACAGGCGAGCACACTGCTGGAAACATACAAGAAGGATGCAGACGGCAGCTTGTTGAAGATGATAGATTATACGAGCTCTATGCTGAAAACGAGATAAGGAAATGGGAGGAAGTATCACGCGCTAGTTCCATACTTCCTCCACTCCTGTTTCTGGCTTGCGGCAAAACTTATCGAGAAAAGTTTGAAAGTCAAGGACCGGGCTATCTTTTCCATTGAGTTTATAATAGAAGTATTTAAGTACGCTTTCAAAAGTGCCATACCCCAGGCCCAGGCCCAGCAATTGAGCAGTATCAATGAGTCCCTTTGACTCGTTTAGTATAACGGTAACAGATTCATCAACAGCAGTTTCAGCATAACACCGGATACAATAGTAAATGTACTGGTGTAATAAATGCGCCTCTTCGGACGAGTATACCCCTGCTTCAAAAAGATTGGAAACAAGAATCATATACTTGCGAATCTCAAATTGCATCTGCTGCTTGTAGTCTTGTTTTTTATACGTATAGGCCGTAAAACTATGCTGGTGAATAGCTTTCCCCAGATGCATATATCCGTCACTGCCTCTGCGGGTATAATCCATCAGGTCATATTCCAGGTCTTCCTTCTCATAAGTTTTACCAAATACCAGTTGATATTCAGGTGTATCTTTATGTTTGGTAATATGGCGCTCATAATAATCTTCAAATTGATGGAATCTTACTCTTCGTGCAAAGAAAAATTCTTCATCGAATGTCGTATGCTGATAATTATCACCACCTTGTGTTTTAAGGAGCAATGCGATTATCTCACTGTTTTCCATTGCATATAAGAGAGAGGAAAGCTCTTTCAGCACCAGGTGCTCTTCCCCTGAAATACCTACGGGCTTGATATCCTGATAGTAAGCCATAAATTGACCATGGAGGTTATCCATCTGCTTCAAGAACAGCTTCAGTGCGTCCTCATTATCTGCATATGGTCTGGCGCAAACACCTGCCCATTTATAAGTAGCCGCACTAAAATTTTCATCTTTTAATTTTTTGAGCTCCTGTATTGCTTGTGGTACCTTTCCAGCCAGATCGAGCAGGGTGGCTGCATAGTAGCGTTCTGACTGGGATGACTCCGGATTGGCTAATGTTTGCCGGGCTAACGGTAAGGCTGCCTGGATATAGTCATCGGCATCCGGCTCGAGGCAGCATTTTGCAGCCTGGTACAGGTATACATACCCCATACAATTTAATGCCGGCTGCTGCTTTAGAATTTTATACGTAGCGGGAGGATTGTTTAGGTAAAACTGCATCACCGCTTCCGCCAGCAAGCTAACTTCAGGGTATTCCCGTCTAATTTTCCAATGGTTGAATTGTTTACGAAAATTGGCGGTGATGTCAAATGCCTTACGCATTGCTATAATATTATCTTCTGGCTGGCCATAACCTCGCTGCTCCAGGATTTCTACCAGGATCATCGGAAGCTCATGGTTTAGTGTGGAGATTAGTAAAGCATTAGTCCCATACACACTATAAGTCATACCCTGATCCATTCTAAAATAGTCAGGGCTATCTATGATCATAAAGCGATAAAGACAATTAAGTGTATTGTATCCCAAATGTTCATTTAGTACCTCTTCCTCATGCACAGAAAGCAACAACCAGTACGTAGGTAATTCAGGCGCCAGGCGATGTAACGATTGTACATCAAGCAGTGATTTTTCCTGATAACCAAGTGAGCGATAAATAGGGGACCTCACAAGATATATCCACGGTTGGTCAGGCGCCAGAAAAAGTGCATGATTAGCATCTTCCAGCGCTTTATCATATAAATCAAGACGTTGATACATAACGGCCCTGTTGAGATACCAGCAATAAGAGTCCGGCTCTAATTCAATGGCGGCATTAATATTTGTTAATGCTTCCTGCTCACGGTTCAATTTGTATAATGCCCTACTACGCATATCATACCAAGCAGCTAACCGGGGAAATTTCTCAAACGCCTGATCCAGATATTGGATCGCTTGCAGGTATTGCCTCGTATGATAAGCAGAATTGCCTAAATTGAAGTATAATTCCGGACTAATCACCTGATTACTGTTCAGGTAAAGCTCCATTGCTTTTTGAAGTGTGGTAGCAGCTCTTTCATAATCATTATGGCTCAGGTACGCATTACCTAATTCGTGATACCCAATTGGGTTCCTGGGTTGCATTACTACAGCCTGGCCTCCATCTGCTATTGCCAGGTCAAATAACTGCAACTCTCTGTGAGTAGCACAACGTTGGGGATAAGCAGCGTAATAACCAGGATCTGTAGTGATTAATCTATCATAGTATTCTTTAGCTAAAACGAAATGACTAAGGACAAAATAAATATTTCCAATATTGTACAGTGTATCCTGATGATCAGGATAATAATTCAAGTACTCAAGGAATAATGCCAATGCCTCCTGGCTCATGCCACACTTATCATGCGATGCAGCATTCATGTAATAAACATTAGGATATCCCGGCGCGAGTTCCAACGTGTCATTAAAGTCATTTATAGCAGCAGTGAACTCATTTAGGTAATAATAACATGCGCCTCTGAACATCACACTATCGGCATGTTCCGGTGTGGCAGTCAGTTGGAGCTTCATGTCTTTCAGTGCGTCAATATAGTGCCGCAGGTAGTAGGAAATAATACCACGTTCGAAATGAAAATATTCAAACTGGCTGCTGTGGGGATAGGCTATATCATAGGCCTCTAATGCTTCTGCATACCGGCCCAATTTACTATAACACAAGCCGGCATGATAACCCGCCGTTCCAAATAAATCTTCATGTCCAAATAGTTTTTTATAATACAATAAGGCTTCTTCAAAATCTTCCGAAAAACAGAGCACATGCCCCATGCCTAACCATACCTGGTCACTGATCGATTCTTCACCCAGCAAAGCTGCGTAATCGGGTTTAGCAGCCGCATATTCGCCATCCAACATATTTGCCTGTGCACGTGTAAGCCGGGCAAAAATATCCTCAGGATCAAACTGAATAGCGTTTGTACAACACTCTCTGCATTTTTCGTATTCCTTGTCCTTTAACGCATGCACACCACTGATCCGCCATGCACGACTATTTTCAGCATTTAACATCAAAGCATGCCGGCAATCGGCTATTCCTTCCTCACACTGATCCAAAGAATAATAGGCATATCCTCTGATACTGTATAGCTCATGATGCTCATGCTGTTGCAGCACTGAGGTGGATAATATCTCCAGTATTTCATCATATGCTTTATTTTCCAGTAACGCTTTGCAGGTCTGAATTAAGTGCGATAACGTGTTCATAAATGGGGTGTTAGGGTTCGCTTCACTAAAAAGAATATAAAAGACGGAATCACCCCTCCGGGCGAGGCATCAATTTCTCCCTAAAAACATTAATTTAGAATACTTAAAATAACACCCCAATTATTACATCATGACCAGAGCGCAACTCACCCAGCAACTGCGGCTATCCTACACTTATATTTATGACACCATCCACGACAACCTGGATGCTACTATTTCCCGGCTGAGGGAAATAAATATTATTTTTAAAAGAGATGAAAATGAAGGTCTTGCAACATTTCGCACGGCGGTGGACAGTATGCCCCTTCCTGCCAATGCTACCGCGGCAGATATGTACCGCGTAGCTGAAATGGTACGCCGGGGACGACTGGAGGTCAACTACGGCCTGCAAAAAGACGGCCGGCCAGTATTAGGTACAGTGGCAACCGAAATGATGGACTTGTTTGAAGCGGAAGAAAACAAGGCCCCCGAAGCAGCCCTGGAGGTATATATCGCCTATAATGTACTACGCGCCTCTGACCTGGCACTACTCCTTTCTAACCTTTCTTTTATTGCTGACAAGCTTTCAGAGGATTTTGCAGCGCGATTCCCGGAATTCATGCAAGGCGGCACTGTTACGCTGGATATAGACACCATGCATACCGGGCAGTCCATCAACTTTGCACTCACAGAGGGCTGGATACCTAAAGTGTATACGAACGATAAAGGTGAAATTGTGGTGGCCGCACCAAAAAAGCTGGGGATACCACTGATCGTTGGTTACCTGCTCATTCAGACCATGGTGTCCTACTCGGAATATGAACTTACTAAAGCACAAGAGAAAGTGGCTATACTGGAAGCGAAGATTAAAGAACTGGAATTGGAAAAACTATGACAAGCCAAAGCAGATAGTCTGGCGGCCATACAACAGCGCATACAGGAACAGGCACCTGACATCAGGCAATCCCTGCTTGATACTACAAAGGCAATTTATATCAACCCGGATATCACCCGGTTTAGCATCAACGGTGTGGAACTGAAGAATAGAAAAAACCAGGGTAGTTAATATTTAATCTGCTGGCACCATTGTATTCCACCCACTGATCCAGTACCTCATCCCTACCATCGAATCCGTTGGTGCCTATTGCGTTAACAACCGCACAATTAAGCTGCTGCATAATTCCTACCTTTGCCATCCATGCTTTAAAAATTAACCGCATATGAATTGGAAAAACGTCCTTACAATTTTCTGTACCCTGTTTGTAGCCACGGGTGCTTTTGCGCAACCGGCACCCGGAAAAACCCTGACACCAGGCAAACACAATTTCACCTTACAGTGGATCAGCTGGGATGTACCGGGCAAAATCGCCATCACTAAAAATGCTGACGGCACCTTTGCCGTAAAAGGAGATCAGTATAGTGATGATAAAAAAGATTTCGTGACCATTGATGGTACCATCACCCAAACATCGCCGGCAGAGCTGCTATTTAACGGGACTATCCGTACCCGTTACAGCAATGTAAATAATGGGGAGGTATGTGAGAAAACCGGGACTTATCATTTCCTGTCGAAAGGAGCACGCAAATACTGGCGGCTACAGGAGATGGATAACTGTGAAGGGAATAACGTAGTGGATTACGTAGATATCTTTTTTTAGATAACCAGGTTATCTCCGGGCCGCCGGCCCGGAGATCTGTAAAAAATTATCCTTTGGATTGCTTACTAACATCATCGTTATTGACCTTCAGTTGCTTTCCTTTCTTTTGTTCAAACATAGATCCGAACTCCCAGTTCAACGTGATCTTGAGCGCCTGGTTATAATATCCGTTACTTTGTTTAGACAGGAACGACGTGGCCTGCATCACCTCTGCCTGTGCAATTGTTTTATTAAACGGATTGATAGCAGCCACGGTGATGGTCATCCTGCTTTCTTTCAATTCCTTTTTTGCGGAGAAGCTATAGTAGTAACGGCTGGTTTTATAGCCCTGCAGCGTTACTATCCGGGTATTATATTCCCCGAAAGCCTGCACCGCAAAGTTTCCCGGCAGTTTATAACTGGTGTTGATATTGATATCAGTGGCCCAGCCGGTGTTAACGATCATCAGTGCGGAGCTGTTGAAATCGAGGTGATTGATGTTCAGGTTAGTATTTACATTCCAGTTTTTCACCAGGCTGAACGCGCTGCTCAGGTTCACTCCATATTGCTGGTTACCTGCCAGGTTTTCCTTGCGGGTAGTGGCGATTCCGGCAGCATCCACCGTAGTGAGCTCAATGATGGAATTATCGGTTTGCTTCAGAAACGCAGCAGCGTTGAGGAAGAAGCCCGAATTAGCCGTCCAGCTGTAGGTTAGTTCACCCTGGTGCATGTTTTCAGGCAGCAGGGCCGGGTTACCGGTAGAGATATTACGCGGGTCACTGGCATCCGCATTGGGGTTCAGGTCCCAGATGTAGGGCCGGGTGAGGCGTTTGGTGTAGCTACCCGTTAGTGTATGCTCTTCCGTTAGTTTTTTTGTGAGAGATGCGGTGGGTATCAGGTTCAGGAAATCATTCCTAAAGCTGGTGCCGGCGCGGTGGAAGGTGCCATTAATATCCGTATGTTCCATCCTTGCTCCTGCTTCCGCGTACCAGTTACGAGGCAGTTTCATTTTCAGGAGCAGGTAACCGGCTACTACCTGTTGCGCATATACGAAATTATCAGAGCGGGCGGCTACCCATTCAGGGATGGCAGGAGCTTCTGCTGCCCAAACGTTGTAACGGTTATCGGCGTTGCGGAAAATAGACTTCACGCCTCCTTCCATCAGGTATTTGCCATCAATGGTGAGTGGTTGTGTGTAATCCGCCTGGAAGGTCCATTCGTGATTATAGGTGATGCCTTCATTGATTTCTTTGTAGCGCAGCTCGTGGCCGGCGGTCTGACTATTCGTATAGCCTTTGGTTTCCTTACCGGGACTGTATTGCGCCAGCAACGTTATTTCCTGTCCGGGCTGCCGCAGGCGGCGGTTGTAGCCCAGGGCAATGTCGGTACCGATGAAGCGCTCCTTATTTTTTACCTGCTGCGCATACTCGTCTGTTAGTATGCCGGCGGCATTATAGATACGGCTGGTTTGGTTATAGCTGCCGGGCCAGTTTTCAATCCAGGTGTTTACATTGAGACTAAATTCGCTGACGGAATCCGGGGTGAAGCCGAGGGTGAACTCACCGGAACCGTGTGGCATGATGTTGTCTTTGGTATTATCCTGTTGGGTGATAGATTCCGGTTTCCCATCTGCTGCAAAGGCAGTTCTTTCCATACTGGCAACAGATTTGGAGCGGAGGCGGTGAATATGTGCATAGGCGCTCATATTCCATTTATCGTTGGAAAAGGAGATACGTGGGTTGAGGGCCTGTTCCCAGTTGCTGGCGGTAACTTCCAGGGCGCCGCTGAAGCTGTCCTGCCCTTTTTTGGTGATGATATTGATTACCCCACCGGCCCCTTCAGCATCATATTTGGCAGAGGGAGAAGTAATGATTTCTACCGATTTGATGATACTGGCGGGAATCATGTTCAGCGCATCTGCGGGGCTGCGGGCAATTTGTCCGGAGAACTTACCATTGATGAGAATTTTCAGGGTGCTGCTTCCCCGCATGGATACGTTGCCCTGGGGGTCTACGTTTAGGGCTGGCGCCTTGCGCAATACATCAGCAGCGGTACCGCCTTTGAGACTGATATCATTTTCTACGTTAAACACCAGCATGCCTGGTTTCTGCTCCACCAGCTGCTTGCGGGCAATCACCTCCACTTCTCCCAGGTCCTGTGTGGAGGACTGTAGAAACAACGTATCTATGGCATACAGCTCTTTTCCATTAACGGTACTGATTGGCGTAATCAGCTTTTTATAGCCTACGGAGGTAACAATTACCAGCAAGGCACTGCGTTGGTGCAGCTGCAGGCGGAAAGTACCGTTTTCGCCGGAATAGGCGGCGCTGAGCGACATCTGCTGCTCATTGGTAATGCCTATAGTGGCATAGGGCACTGGCTGGCGGGTGGTGGCATCTGCTATTACGCCTTTGATCGTATAGCCGCCTGAGTTAGTTTGTGCAAAGCTGGCTATAGGTATAAAACTAAAAAAATACAGGGCTATTAGGTTTCCGTTCAACATGCTACAGGTTTCGTAAGTAAAACTGCAAAAATCGGCGATACCAAATTTTAGTGTTTATGGAAACGGGAGAAAGATTTATGAAATACGGAAAAATATGGTGAAAGGTATGTAAAGGGGTAAACTGCGAAAGAAGGTGAAACGGGTAAACAGGCCGGTTGTCCTGGTATTAATAAAGCAGTAACTGAAAATTTTTCAGGGAGACACTAATTTCTCTCTAAAAAAATTAAAAAAAAATAATAAAATGAAACGGTGGTAAATGGCGGTACACCACCGTTTCATGGTGAACTGATTACAGGGCACCTGTTATTTTAAACACCAGTGTATGCGCCATGGTATTAGCTTCGGGAATATTTAGCGTCAGGCTTTTCTCATCCTGCGTATACTGCACCCGCTGTTTACTACCTAACAATTGAATGGCGTTGATCTTTTTTACGCCATATTTCGAGCCAGCAGCAAGGGTGTTTAGTTCCACTTTACCTGCACCGGGGTTTAACACAAAAACATAAAGGGTATTGCCTTTGGTGGTAAACCGCACTTCGTCGTGAGGATAGGCCGCACTGGCGATAGTGCGCTCATTAAAGTCATGGCTTTTTTGTTTTTTAGCGGCTTCCAGGTCGGCATTATCCATATTCTTTTCTTCTTTATGGCCACCGATATTATCGCCATAAATTTTCCAGGCTTTAGTAGCATAAATCGCTTCTGCATTGCGGTTTATCCAGCGGCCAATGGAATCGAGGATCAGCTTTTGATCTGCAGGGATACGCCCGTCAGGATAGAGTTCCACGTTTAGGAGCAGGTTACCGTTTTTGCTGATAATGTCTGTGAGTGATTCAATGACGGTGCGGGCATTATGTCGCAGCGGCCGTTCCGTTTTATGAAACCAGTCGCTGAAGGTCAGCGTGCCTTGCCATGGATAATCGAGGATTTCGGTAGCTCCTCCCCTTTCAATATCTTCGGCTATGCTGGACTCCTTACCGTGAAATTTGCCTGCGATAACGGCGTTTATCTTTCCGTTCTTTTTCAATTTATAGTTATAGAATTCGGTACACATTTCCTTACCGTAGTTGCCGTATGGAAAGCCGTATCCATCGAACCAGAGCATGTCTACATCATATTTTTCCACCAACTCTACGTGGCGTTTCACCCACGTTTTCTTTACGCTTTCGATCCATTCAGGCGTACGTTTGGCGGGAGGCAGGCCGTAAAGATCGGCAGGATCAAGTCCCTCCCACCATTTACCTTTACCGTCAGCTTTAGTGAGGTTACCATCGTATGGCACGCCGCGTTTAGGACCGGCGGAATCTGCGCCAAATGCGGGTAGCCACCAGCTGAGATAGCGATCATCGTGGGAACTAACGCCGAAGGGCATACCTATTTTTTTGGCGGACTTGCTGAACATACCGATCAGGTCTTTCTTAGGGCCTACATTCACGGAGTTCCAGGGATGGTAGGTAGAAGCGAAGTTGTCGAAATGATCGTGGTGGTTAGCCAGTGCCACAAAATATTTAGCACCGATGGATTTAAAATATTTCAGGAGGCATCTGTATCCAGCTTATCGGCCTTCCAGGCGTGGATCACTTCTTTAAAGCCTGCTTCTGACGGATGTCCGTAATGATTCAGCTGATATTGGTAGGCATTCTTCCCCCACTGTTCATCGCCAACATTGGCCATGTACATGTGGCGGGCATACCAGCCGCCGCCGCTATCGGGCTGTGCCTGAGCTCCCCAGTGTACCCATATCCCGAACCGTGCTTCGGTGTACCATGTCGGGAACTGATACTGGTTGCGGAGTTCCTGCCAGCTGAGGTCTTTTTGCTGGGCAAAGGAAAGCTGCGTCCATAACGCGAAAAATAGGAATAGTGTGCTACGCATGATCTGTAATTTATAGGCGCAGTTATTTTCATTGTTCACTTACTGCGAGTTTCAAAAATATATCCTTTTGTGTAGTAATACTAAATAATTGACTACCACTCATCAAAAAAATTAATCCGGAAATTACTAGCAATTGCGCGGCATACACTATAACTTTAAGATAAATCCACCAAAATATGAAGACACTGTTTAACTTATGCCTGGCCGTAGGCCTCACGGTAGCCTGTATGTTTTCCGCTAAGGCCCAATCGCCTGTGATTGGCGCCTGGGGCGCAACGAACGCAGGCGAAACCAGTATTTTACTTGTTACACCTACTTATTTTTCTATCACTCACTACAATGCACAAGGTTTTAAATCCACTCTTGGCGGCACCTGGCAGGGAACCGGCAATGAGGCAGGTGAGTTGGCCATTGAGTTTAATACGGCCGACAGCACCCAGGTTGGCAAAAAAGTAGAGGCTGGGGTTACCTTTGATGGTGACCAGTTTGTTACTGTTATCGGAGACCGTAAAACCAGCTGGACCCGCATCGATCATGGCAATGGCGAGCTGGCCGGCCTCTGGCAGATTACCGGCCGGGAGGCTAACGGTACCATGAATGCGATGAAGCCGGGCGACCGCAAAACCATCAAGATCCTGACTGGCAGCAAATTTCAATGGGTGGCTATCAACACCGCTACCGGTCAGTTTTTTGGCAGCGGCGGTGGTACCTATACTTTCGAAAACGGCGTGTATACGGAGCAGTTAGAATACTTTTCCAGGGATCATAGTCGCGTCGGCGCCAGCTTGCAGTTTAAAGGCGCTGTAAGTGGCAACAAATGGGATCATAGTGGTAAGAGCTCACAGGGAGCCCCTATTCATGAGGAATGGACCAGACAATAACACCTTCAATAATTTTTTCGAGGGTTACAGGCGGCGCCTGTAACCCTTTTATTTTGCACCGGCATGTCATAAAATCTCCATAAATTAATGTGATAATACATCGTCATGGCGAACAGAATTATTGCGATTGGAGATATTCACGGCGGGCTAAAGGCTTTGATTCAACTACTGGAAAAACTACGACCAGCCCCAAATGACCAGCTCATATTCCTGGGCGACTATGTGGACGGCTGGTCGGAATCCGCGCAGGTAATTGACCTGCTGATGGCCCTCAACGATGAGCTGCCTTGTACATTTATCAAGGGCAATCATGATGTACATTGCGAGTCGTGGTTAACGGGCCAGCCGCTGAATCCCCGCTGGCTTACCGGTCACGGTTATTCTACGATCCGGAGTTATGCCGGTTACTCTGGCCGGCAAAAACTGGCGCACCTTGAATTTTTCCGGAACATGAAATATTTTCATATTGATGCCGCCAACCGTTTGTATGTCCATGGTGGTTTTACCGCCGTAAACGGACCTGTGTATGAGGAAGACCCGGGCGTGCTGACGAAGGATCGCACCTTATGGGAGCTGGCACGCGCCATGGATGGCGGAGCAGCCGCGTATTTACCCAAAAAGCTACAGCTATTTCATGAAGTATATGTTGGCCATACCCCTACGCTCAATTACGATTCCTATGTGCCCATGCATGCTTGTAATATGTGGAATATAGACACTGGTGCCGGCTTTTATGGCAAGCTGAGTGCCATTGATGTAATTACGAAAGAAGTGGTACAAACAGTGCCGGTGATGCAACTATACCCCGGAGAAAGGGGCCGAAACTAAAGAACTAACCCCCTATTCCTGCAATCGAACATTTTCCTCCACAGGCCTGTATCCTTTTATGAACGGGCGAGCAAGTCCATTGTGAAAACTATCAATTATGAAACACAAGTCGAATCAACTCCGCAACGGTGGCCGCAGTGGTATGGCCCGATGGAAAAAATCAATCATTGCCATGAGTGTAGGCATTTTAGGATTAACAAGTCCCGCGGTGGTGTCGGCACAGTCGGCCGATGCCTTTGGTCCTGTCAAACAAATTGACGCGGGCGTATTGAACGTAGGTTATATTGACCAGGGACCGGCCAATGGACCGGTGGTGATCCTGTTGCATGGATGGCCGTATGATATTCACACCTACGAAAAAGTAACCCCTTTGCTGGTAGCCAAAGGTTACCGGGTGCTGGTACCGTACCTGCGTGGTTATGGCAGTACGCGTTTTTTATCGGACAAAACGATGCGAAACGGGCAGCAGTCGGTAGTGGCAGCAGACATTATCGCTTTCATGGATGCCTTACATGTTAAGAAAGCCATTTTGGGTGGCTGCGACTGGGGTGCCAGAACAGCAGACATTATTGCTGCGCTGTGGCCGGAACGCACCAAAGCGCTGGTATCGGTGAGTGGCTACCTGATAGGCAACCAGCAGTCGGGCGCTGCGCCGCTGCCGCCGGCAGCGGAACTACAATGGTGGTACCAGTTCTATTTTGCTACCGATCGTGGTAAGGCCGGCTACACGAAAAACACCGATGAATTTGCGAAGCTGATCTGGAAGCTGGCATCCCCGCAATGGCAGTTTGACGAGGCTACGTTTAGTCGCAGCAGTGCGGCATTCCACAACCAGGATCATGTAGCCATCGTGATCCACAATTACCGCTGGCGACTGGGCCTGGCCACTGGCGAGGCAAAGTACGATGCGCTGGAAGCCAAACTGGCAAAGGCACCTAACATCACCATACCTACGATCACGCTGGAAGGCGATGCCAATGGCGCGCCACATCCGCCGGCAAGTGCTTATGCGAATAAGTTCACCGGCAAGTATTTGCACAAAGAGCTGACGGGGGGCATAGGTCATAATTTACCACAGGAGGCGCCGCAGCAGTTTGCGGACGCGGTTGTGGAAGCGGATAAGATGGGGGAATAGTTTGGGGGATGGGCCAGCCGGGATGACACCTGGCTGGCTTTATATAGTTATTATCGTTTATTTTTTAAGTTTATTGCTTATTTTTGTAAGACACTTACATAAATAAGCAGGAAAACTGATGATAATTAACTTTTCCATACAGAATTACAAATGTCTTAAGGACAAGGTAACACTCAGTTTCGAGCCCGAAAACTCAAATCGCCTTGAAAAATACTATATAACAGAGCCAGCAAAAGGCATAAAGTTGCTCAAGCTAGGGATGCTGTACGGGGCAAATGGGTCGGGTAAAACAACCTTATTGGAGGGATTAGATTTCCTACGTCAATTAGCGATAACTCCCAGGGTACTTAAGCAGGAACAGTTGGATTTTGAACCGTTCTTGTTTGACCAGGAATCACGGAATGCTCCAACAATTTTTGAGCTAAATTTTGTCTGTACTGGTCATCGATACCTTTACGAACTAAGTGTAATCAAAGAGCAGGTAATTGCTGAAAAGCTGTTCTATTTCACACCGAAAAAGGCATTAGTATTTGCAAGAAGTACAGATGAGGTTAAGCAATTAACGCACATCAAATTTGGCAGTAAAATAAAGTTAAAGAAAGCTGAAGAAGATAGCCTGGTCACAAATACGCTTTGGAATGCAACTGTTTTGAGCGGCTTTCTGAAAACAAATATTGATTCTGTTGAACTGAGAGAAGTTACCGACTGGTTTATTGATGTATTAAGCCAACTCATCACCCCAAAAACGGATTTGTTTGATAGCATTAGTAGACGATTGAACAATAATACCGCCAGTAAAAGAAATATTCTGTCGTTTATGCAAAAGGCTGATTTTGGCATCACGGATATTCTTGTTGAAAAGAAGGATGCTAGTATCGGCAATGAATTGAAAGAATTATTGATACTCATTAACGAGCATCAAAAAAAGAAAGGCAAGGGTGTTGACCTTAAAGATATTGATACAATAGACGGCATCGATATTCACTTTGAGCATTCCGTTAAACAGGGAAACGATTACATACAATACGGCCTTCCTTACGCAGATGAATCCCAGGGCACAAAGCGATATTTCCAGTTCAGTGGGCTACTGCACGAAATGTTAACCGAAACTAAAATTTTCATTATTGACGAATTGGAATCCTCCCTACATCCTGATCTCGTTAAGCACTTCTTACTCCTGTTCCTGGTCAATTCCAGCAGATCGCAATTGATAACAACTACTCATTACCGGGAACTCCTGATGGAAAGAGACATGCTCCGGGATGATGTCATTTGGTTCACCGAAAAAAAACCGGATGGGTGTATCGATCTGTATTCGCTAAGTGATTTTGACAGTTCAGTAGTGAGAGATACCTCATCTGTTTTTAATGCTTATAAATCTGGGAAATTGGGCGCGGTGCCTTCCTTGAGTGATTATTATATTGATTTATCCCATGGCAAGAACAAGTAATAACAGAAAGGGTCCTGGACGAAAAACATATGCTATACTGGTGGATGGCGAAACCGAAAAGTGGTACTTAGACAAGATGAGAACGCTTGAAAATCCAGTTGGCATTTCCATCAAACCAGACCTTCCCAGCAGAAGGACTTTAGCGGAGCAATTTGAAATTGTAAAATATAACGCACAGGTTTACGATGTTTATATTTGGATTGTAGATCTGGATGTCATCATCCTGGGGAAACAGGAACACATCTTTAATAAATACATAGCTGAAATTGCAACAAGCAAGTCACTAGCAGCACGCGTTCACATTTTAGTAAACACCCCTTCCCTTGAATACTGGTTTCTTCAACACGTGAAAGACACCGGAAAATACTATCCTGACTGCGCGAGCGTTATAGCGGAATTAAGAAAACACGATCTATTAAAAGAATATGCAAAAAGCGAGAAATACTTTATCCGCAGCAATCCTAATATATATGAGCGGCTTCGACCTTACCTCTCTGATGCAATGATCTTTGCACGCAAACGGGGTAATTATGACCCTCAAAAACCACATAAAGGAATTGCTGAGTTGTATAGGCTCTTCGAAATTTTAGGTTTAAATGTGGGATAAAGGAGGGACGAGCGCAAAAACATGGCACAAATCAACTCCAAAAACAATAAATTTAAAATTGACGTTGACTATGTGGCAACAGGGGCTACATCTGAAGATGTTATCCAAATTAAGAAAACCTATTCTGACGGCAAATATGTCATACTCAAGAATTAACATTTTATAACAAATTGGAAAGTTATGATCTCACAGGAGATAGTGCACTAACCTTAATAATAAGCGACAGCAGCAACCAATCTTTAAAACGTGATTCAGTCAGTATTACAATATAACCCCTACAGTCAAATGTCGGTTGCATGCGCTACTTAATGGGCAGTACCCTCCTTCTCTCGCTTAAGAAGCAATAGGACACTACCCCGCTCAACACTCCTTAAGGCACCTCCACCCACAACGTCCCCTTCACCGGCGTATAATTCAACATTACATTCCCCTGACTCTCCGGTCCCATTTGTCCTGCATCCTGAAACTTAGTCCCAATGGGCGAAATACTGTTCAGGAAACCTATATCACCTTCCGGAAATGCCGGATTAGTATTATTATTGGCAGCTCCTTTGGGAGGCTGCGGCTTGAATACCTGTAAAAACGTACCTGCGTTACCGGTATAAAAAGTAATGGGTTGCTCGGTAGTATGGAAAGTGGCCTGGTACACATTGGCGTGATATCCTTTGAACTCAGGATATACCCAGCTTTCACCCGTTATAGTATTATTATAGGCTTTGTACCAGCTTCCAAACAAATTTCCCTGTAACCGGTTTTTCCATACCCGGTAAGGCCCCTCTCCTTCCCAGGAAAGTCCGGTTACTAACTGCTCCGGATATTGGAAGGTGATACCAGCGAATGGCATTTCTCCTTTAAAACTGTAGCTATAGTCTAATTTTGCCGGCGTACCTGGCCGGAAACTCCAGTTCACCTGCAAAAACCCATTGCCTTCATATCTTGCCGACACAAAATATCCGCTGGAGTCCTCACCTGATTTAAATTCTTTCAACTGCTGTGAAACGCCTGCCAGCACAGGGCCTCCGCTTAGTGATATTTTCCCTTTGGGCGTTCGGATTTGTAGTAATAGTCCGGTGGTGCGACTAAAATAATAAGTGGCTTTACCATTGTCCACAGCGAGGGTGTCATTTGCAGTCGCCACATTCACCTTGCCATTTACTTCGGAAGCCTGAGGCATCTTACTCCCCGGCAATTGAAGCGCCCAGCTGCGGGTAATGATTTCTCGGCCGAAATTATCCCAGGCAGTTACCAACAAGGCATCTGCTTGCTGCCAGCCCGTTGGCAACTGTAGAGAAAGCCATCCTTTTTCATGAGGTGCCAGCTCCGGTGCACTAATTGCACCGGAAGCAATCGTATCTGCCTTTTGATTTTTTTCGGGAGATGTGAACCGCAGCAGTTGCCACCTGAAGCGGCACTGGGCCAGTGTCGTATAGTCGTAACGGTTTTCTATAGGAATACGTCCATCAAAATTCCTTGGAATAAAAGGCAGCGTGATATGCACAGGTGACCAGATTTGACGGATCGAATAAAAACTCCCCTCTTTTTCACGATGCGGGCCCAGTATCCCGTCCGGTGCATGATTACCGTCTGTGTCAATCGTGTCGCTCTTGTCAGTTCTTACCAAGCCTTCATCTGCAAATGCCCACAGGAAACCACCGGCCCCTCTGGGGTGCTGCAACATGCGATCCCAAAAATCTGCCAGGCCTGCTCCCATACCACCGTCGTACAGCCCATGCATAAATTCAGTGGGCAAATAAATATCCTGGTCATACAAACTTGCATTCACGAGATAGTTGTAATTGGGATAATGCTTCGTATCCACACCATTGTACCTTTCCCAGGGATGCAACACGGGGCGTTGTTGAGGATCGTGAATAGCATAGTCGGCATCCAATGCCCGGTTAAACCCACCCTCGTTGCCATTATCCCACGCAATAACCGACGGATGATTTACGTCCCGCTCTACCAGTTCCTTCACCAATCGATGTCCGACTACTGTGTCATAAGCCGCTTGCCAACCGGTCAACTCATCCAACACAAACAAGCCCAGTGAGTCGCAGACTTCCAGAAAATGCACATCCGGTGGGTAGTGTGACATTCTCACCGCGTTCATGTTCATATCTTTCATCAGATTTACATCCTGAATGCTGATCTCCTTACTCAGGGTACGACCGCTTTCAGGCCAGGCGCTGTGGCGGTTAACGCCTTTCAAAATAACTTTTACACCATTTACGTATATCCCATCCCGTTGCCTTATTTCAATAGTACGGAAGCCAAAAGGCTGTATGATACGATGAATGGTTTGATCGTTCTTTTTGATTTCCACGACAGCCTGGTAACGATTGGGAGTTTCAGCACTCCACGTTGCGGGATGATCAAAAGATTGCTGCAACGTATAGACGCCGGCGTTATTCGAAGGTAAGGTAACTGCTTCCTTCAATACCTTTCCTTCCATCGTCTGCACCTTCGAGCTGATCGTATAACCTTTGGACAGTATATTCGTATAGGCGTGAAGGGTAAACTGGCCATTGGCATCGGCAGTAATAGCCACGCGATCTATATGTACCAATGGCTTCACCTCCAGGAACACCGGGCGATAAATGCCGCCCAATACCCAGAAGTCGCCGCTGCGTTCCGCCTTGTTGACACTGATATTTGCGGACATTTTGGCTACTTTCACTTCCAACAGGTTACTGCCATTATGCAGCAGTTTACTGATGTCATAACGGAACCGGTAAAAGCCACCCTGATGTACAGGCCCGGCAGGTTTTCCGTTGATCTTCACTTCTGCATCCGTCATCACCCCATCGAAAACAATATTCACCTGCCTCTCCCGCCAGTTCTCGGGAGCGGTAAACTTATAGCGGTATAAACCCTGCTCATCAGCCTTTACTTTATCGTGGCCATAGTTATAACTCCCAAACCCCTGCTGTTCCCAGTTGGAAGGAACAGGAATAGTGGTCCACTTGCCTTGTTGTCGCCCGGCTGAGCAATAAAAGTCCCAGTTAACTGTATGGTCTTTATCCGTACCTGAAAGGTATTTGTATTGGGTTTCCTGAGCGAACGCTGCCTGCAGGCAGAGCATGCCTGTAAACAGCAGAAGAAGTCTTGCTGACATAAGTGGAATTTTAAAATCAAGCTAAAAATTTAAAAAGAAGTGAGGAGTTTTTAATTATTAGTTTCTATAGAAGTCTCCTACTTATGAAGTCGATATTTTTCAATTGCCATTCCCCACATATTTTCTACCCTTGCTGCGTAATTTTTCTATATTACCCCGCCTCTTACAGGCAGTACTTAATACTATCTTATTAACACAGTGAATGAATATGATGAAAGTTTCTTTTGGCCTGGCTTGTTCCGCAGCAATCCTGTTAGGTGCTAAAATGTTCATGGGAAGCACACCGGCGGCTTCACCCTATCCTCCTGAATTAACCGTTTCAAGGTTTGCAGGCCCCGATGTAACACCCAGTCCGGCATGTCTGGCTGTGGCACCTACCGGTGAGGTATTTGTGGGGGTAGATATGATTGGCTCTCTTGGAAAAGACCCCGGCAAGGGGCGCATCCTCAAACTCATTGATAAGGATAACGATGGTAAAATAGACCAGCATATTGAATTTGCTACAGTCGATAATCCCCGTGGCATACTGGTGCAGGGCAACCAGGTTTTTGTGCTCCATACTACTTTTTCGCCGGAAACAAAGAAAGCAACAGGGATGGCGCTGGTGCTGTTCGAAGATAAAGACGGAGACGGAAAGGCGGATGGCCCGCCTAAGCCCCTTGTTGAAAACCTAAGCAATACCAAATACATTCAGGAGCGTGGTACAGATCATGCCACCAATGGTATCCGTATGGGTATTGACGGCTGGATCTACATCGCTGTTGGTGACTTCGGGTTTCATAATGCAACGGACCGCTCGGGCAAAAAGCTGACGATGCTGGGCGGCGGCATTATTCGTGTACGCCCCAATGGTACGGAACTGGAAGTCTACACCCACGGGACACGAAATGTATATGATGTAGCCATTGATCCGTACATGAACGTGTTTACAAGAGAGAATACCAATGATGGTGGTGGATGGAATGTGCGTTTTTCGCATCACCTTCAGTCGGGTGAATATGGCTACCCGGTACTGTTTCAGCATTTTACGGATGAAATCATCCCAGCGCTGGCAGACCTTGGCGGCGGTTCCGGCACTGGCGCACTGTATATGGCAGAGCCCGACTGGCCCGCTAAATTCAACAACGTTCCTATGATGGCCGATTGGGGACGCAGTATGTTATATATCCATCGGGTGACGCCTGATGGCGCCACCTTTACCCAGAAAGATGAAGAATTCATAGAACTCCCGCAAATCACGGACCTCGACGTGGATGGTTCCGGAAGATTATATTTATCGGCATGGGATGGCGCTGGCTATTCCGGCAGTCCTGATAAGGGTTATATTGTTCGCGCCGTTCCAGCAGACTGGACATATCAGGCGTTTCCAGATGTTACTAAATCAGGTATAACCGAATTAGCCGGCTTATTAAAATCTGCGAGCGCTGTTGCCCGATTAAGCGCATCACAGGAGCTGATTGCACGAGCTGATAAACAGGCAAGTGACGCTGCCCTGGCAGTAGCTATGGATGCGCAATTGCCGTTGTATGCACGTGTAGCCGGCATCTATACTTACGCACAGGCTGCCGGCGAAGCAGCTATCCCTGCTTTGGTTACACTGACCAATGATGCCGATGTAAAAGAGCATGCACTACGTGCACTGGCAGACAGAAAGGCATGGGTGAAAGATGTTCCCGCTGCCCCATTCCTGGCAGGGTTAAAAGATCCGTCACCACGGGTGCAGGCAGCGGCTATAGTTGGACTGGGACGCCTGGAACGCACCGAAACCGCTGGCGCATTGCTGGAAACCAAAGTACCGGCCTCTTTCAAAGCGCCTGTGAAAGTAGCAGAAGGACCACATGCTACGCCCAATTCGGCAATCGTACTGCCCCACCTGGCTGTGAGGGCATTGCTTGCACTCCATGCTACAGATTCAGTAGTAGCTGCTATCAATAGTAAGAATGGAAGCCTGGCGTTATGGGCGTTGCGTTATATGCACGAACCTAAAGCAGTGAATGGTCTTATCAGTGCTTACCAGGTCGCAAAAACGGAGCAGCAAAAGCAACAGATCATTGTTACATTGGCGCGACTCTACAAAAAAGAAGACGTCTATGACGCTTCCTGGTGGTGGGGTACACGTCCTGATTCACATGGCCCGTACTATAAAGCTGTGAAATGGGAATCATCTCCTGCTATTGAAAAATTCCTCAAGTCGGTGTCGCTGAAGAAAGGGCCTGCAGGACTGGCGTATTTCAGAGACCTGGATGCCCGCAACAGGCTGGATATCCCTGCGTTTGCCCCTGCTAAAACTGCGGTGGCGGCTGTGTCAAAGGAACCGAAAGTTGACCTGGAAAAAATTAAAAGTAAAAAAGGGCAGGTAGGGAAGTCGTCTATTGAAGATGTTCTGCTGGCCGTAAATAAATTAAAAGGTGACCCCACCAAAGGGAAAGCATTGTTTACTACACAAGGTTGTATTGCCTGCCATAGTATCAATAAGGGAGAACTGATGAAAGGGCCGTTCATGGGACAAATCGGGTCTATCATGAACAGAGAGCAGATTGCAGAATCTATTCTGAAACCCAATGCCTCTATTTCTCAAGGCTTTGCTACTGTAATGATCACCGCGAAGGGTAATAAGTATTACCAGGGCTTTGTTACAGAGGAAACAGCAGCCAGAGTAGTACTGAGAGATATCAGCGGAACGGTAACTACCGTGAAATCCAGTGATATCATGAGTCGCAAGGAAATGAAAACTTCTATGATGCCTACCGGGCTGGCCAATGCATTGTCGTATGATGAATTTGCTTCGCTGGTGACATATTTGTCGCAGCAGAAAAAATAAGCGTTAATTCCTAAACTGGGTAAGTCTTAAAAATGGAGCAAAACCCCGATTTTTAAGACTTACCCAGTTTAAGAATTAGTTTCAAGGCACCGATAATTACCACGTAGCCTGGCCCAATGCGCTTGCCTCCTCAAAACTCCCTGGGCCACTATTGACTACTTTTACCTGATGAATTGTAGATCGATACTCTCTTAATAAGAGACAAAGATACTGAGCATATCCATCACGCCTGGTACCATCATCAATAACTTTAACATATAAAATATTATCAATAAACTTCGCATCAGTAACCTTAGCCTCGTCCTGAACCATATAAAGGGCTTTTCTGTTGCGTGGATTCTTCATGGGATCCTCTTTGGGACCGCAGCCAAAGAATCCAAAGGCGAGAATGAATAAAGACGGTAAAATCTTTTGAACCATGGTATAGTGATTAGTCATAAATAATTCCCCAATTTCCATTAGGGCATCCTAGCCAAAAAAATCACAATAAAAGAAAAAAACTTGCAAATCAAAATGATCTATAAGTGAATACGGCACACCAGCTCAATAGTATTCTACAGTTGAGCTGGTGTACATCACCCGAAATATGGCACAAAATCCCTCTTGAATGTTCGTGCTTTTTTAGCCCTCTACATGTCTAGACAATATCTCGCTTCTGATAAGCCTGTTGTCTATCAACCTTTTCCTAATTATTTTCTGTCCCAGAAGTTAGCTTCTCTATATCATCTAAATCCTTATGTCTACCCGCTGCCTTTTTAGCTTCAATAAGATTGTTCAGATGTAAAAATCTTATTACTAATCCTTCTTCATGAAATGTTTGTGCCTTTGGATATGCATCATTAAAATCGACGCCTTTCAAATTTGTGATAATGTCAATACTCACCGGGGGTCTGCCAAATGAAAAAACATCATTATCTGAAGCATTTAGAAATCTTGTTTCACTCATATCAAAAAGAGGGAGGCCGAATTCCATAAATGCTTTAGTCAATTTAAAATAATTCCCTTTTGTTCTATTTACCCAAACATCCATATCACCTGTTACTCGCCTGTATCCGTGGAGAATTACACCAATAAATATTCTACGTTATGGTTGTTCAATGCCTGAATAAAGTCCCTGAAATCATCATTAAAAATAACCGCCATTAATTGCCAAGTTTCTTAATAATAAAATAGGTTCTATCAAGTCTGGGTTGTTCAGACATGGAAAATCCATATGCTTGAGAAATTAAATAATATGCTTGACGTAAACGCTCAGCATAAGAAACCTCCTTGCCAAATATGTTAGCTGCATCTGCCTCCTCAAATGTTTGGATTTTAAATGCAGTTCTATCAAATTTAAAGTCTTTCATGATTTACCTTTGTAATTAAAGATACAATTTTGTTTTCCATCAAAAACTATGTGTCATTCTGCGTGTCGTTTGAGTGTCAAAAAGAGTGGAAAAAAGAGTGATCTATTGACACTCCACAAAAGAAAAAAGGCCTGCAAATCAACGATTTACAAGCCTCTTACGTGCCCAGAACTGGATTCGAACCAGCACACCCTTGCGAGCGCTGCGACCTGAACACAGTGCGTCTACCAATTTCGCCATCTGGGCATCACTGATATTGTGTTTCAGGGCTGCAAAGATAATCACCGCATCCAATATTCCAAAAATATTTCGCAAACGGTTGCATAAAATAAATTGTGCAGGTATCTGTGAATCAATGTATTTTCAAAGCTTAAATACCACGGAACATGAACATGAAAACCAGCACACTGTTGCTGCTGTTAGCTGCTGCCGGCACTCAAACACAGGCCCAGCAAGAAAAGCAACGAAAACCAAATATCATTTTTATTTACGCAGATGATCTCGGCATCGGTGAAACCGGACCGTATGGCCAGCAGAAAATTAAAACACCGCGACTCGATCAGCTGGCACGTGAAGGGGTACGATTTAATAAATTCTATACCTCCACCCCTGTATGCGCCCCCGCCAGATGTATGCTGCTCACCGGCCGCCACGGCGGCCATAGCTATATACGGGGCAACTACGAAATGGGGGGATTTGAAGACGCTAAGGAGGGCGGGCAAATGCCGCTGCCAGAAGGCACCATCACCATCGGACATATGCTGCAGCAAGCCGGCTACAAAACCGCAGCCATCGGTAAATGGGGACTCGGCATGCAAACCACCACCGGCAACCCCAATAAACAGGGATTCGATTACTTCTACGGCTACCTCGATCAGAAACAGGCACACAACTACTACCCTACCCACCTCTGGGAAAACGGCAAGGCAGATAAACTCAATAACGACTACGTTTTTGTACATAAGCAAATCACCGCTGAACAGGCAACCGACAGCATCTTCAACCTTTTTAAAGGAAAAGACTATGCGGTAGATGAAATGACAAAGAAAGCAGCACAGTTCATCAACGCCAACCGCAGCAACCCCTTTTTCCTCTACCTCCCCTACACCATTCCGCATGTATCCTTGCAGGTACCGGATTCGGCTGTACGAAAATATATAGGCCAGTTCGATGAACAACCTTACCTCGGTCAGCAAGGCTACAATCCGGTGAAATATCCTAAGTCCACCTACGCGGCCATGATCACCTACCTCGATACCCAAGTAGGCATCGTAATGGACCTCGTGAAAAAACTAGGCCTGGATGATAATACGATTATTATGTTCTCCAGCGATAACGGCACCACCTTCAATGGCGGCGTTGATCCGGCGTATTTCAACAGCGTAGGTAACCTCCGCGGACTAAAAATGGACCTCTACGAAGGCGGCATCCGGGAACCACTCATCGCCAGATGGCCCGGCAAAATTCCGGTAAACACTGCATCAGATGTGCTGTCAGTGCAATATGATATCATGGCCACACTGGCTGCCATAGCCGACACCAAAGCCCCTGCCAACGATGGTATCAGCCTCCTGCCTGCACTCACCGGTAACACGCGCGCCGTACAACAAAGGGAATACCTCTATTTCGAATATCCTGAAAAAGGCGGCGCAGTAGCCATCAGAAAGGGTGACTGGAAAGCAATCAAAACAGGTATGAAGAAAAATAAAAATGCTACATGGCAACTGTACAACCTGGCCACTGATCCTGGAGAGCAGCAGGACGTTGCCAGTCAACATAAGGACATGTTGCCACATTTTGATGCAATTGTTGCGAAAGAACACCGCAATGCACATATCAGCGAATGGGAGTTTATCGATAATAAAAAAGACTAACGAATGCCTTCGGCATTCGTTGGGATGTGTTCCGCCGATGGCAGGACAATACTATTCAGGATAAAAGAACGAAAAAAGTCCGCAGGAAGATCAAACTCCTGCGGACTATATTATGAATAAAGCGTCTTTCCTATTTATTATCCCACTTGAAATACTTCACGCCCAACCCCACAAAAATCACCGTGTAAGCCACTATGCCAAGCAGCGCCAATGAATGATCCATCGTCCAGGATAATGGTTGCAAACTTCCTGCCAAGGCCTTTTGAACCACCCCGTATGGCGACCAGGTCACAAAACCCTTTAACACCGTTCCCAGCACCCCAAACTGACCAAACATACCCACCATGATAAAAGCAAAGTATACCAACCGGGTAGTACTGTTCACCGTCTCAGGATTCTTTATCAGCCCGGTTATCAGCTGACCCAGCCCCAGGTAAAGGCAGCCTGCCAGCAGCGTCATCACAAAACCGGTGAGGTATCCCAGCGCTGAAATATGAATGCCGTCTACAGCGTAGCCTATGGTAAACACTAGCAGCGTCATCACAGCAATCAAAACCACCTGCACGGATATACGGGAAAACATAATTGTCCAGGTAGATACGGGCGCCACCCGAAGGCGCTGAAACACGCCCTTGTCGCGGTCGCGGGCAATAGAGTTAGTGTAGCCCATCAAACCAATACTGGTTAGCCCGATCGTAAGTACCGACGACAACACCACAAATCCACCCAGGTGATTTACCAATCCCTTCCAGGAAATCAATATGATCAAAGGCACTGCCAGCACTAGTCGCAGCGAGCGGCGATTACGCCACACCGTGGTAAAATCAGCCCTCATCAGGGCGGCCAGCACTTCTTTTGTTGCAGGTATTTGGATAGCCATTTATATAGTATTATGAACGTACAGCACGTCCGGTTAAGCCAATGAACACATCTTCCAGTGTGATTTTTCCTTTGCGCGAAACGCTGATGACCTCAGGATCTTCCCGATGCAGATTTATCAGCCTTTCCGGTGTATCAATGGCAATAATGCGGCCATGGTCAATAATCGCAATCCGGTCACATACCGCCTCTGCTTCCTCCATCGAATGAGTGGTCAGCAATACAGCATGTCCCTGCTCACGAATAGCTTCTATACGCTCCCACAGCTGCCGGCGCGATTGCGGGTCCAGCCCCGTAGTTGGCTCATCCAGCATTACCAGCACCGGGTTGTGAATCGTAGAAATCAACAGGGACACACGTTGCTGCTGCCCGCCCGACAACTGTCCGAATTTCTTTCCCACAGCATCCTGCAGCTGTATGTCTTCCAGCATTTTTGTTATTTCGGGAGATGTTAACTTCACCCCGTAAATTCCCGCGAACAAACGTAATATATCCGTTATCGTTAGTTCAGGTTGGTAACTGGTAGACTGTAACTGCACCCCCATGTTTGCTTTCGCCTGGAGGGGCTCTTTCACTATATCATAACCTGCCACCGTAATAGAGCCGGAATGGGGCTTCAGCAAGCCCTCTATGGCACTGAGGGTACTGGTTTTACCGGCGCCGTTAGGCCCCAGCAAACCAAATATTTCACCCGGCCTTACATTGAAAGAAACATCTTTCACCGCCTGAAACTGCCCGTAGTAAACACTAATCTGATTCACATCCAGGATTAATGACGCATCAGTTGTAATCATTGTAGGGAAATCGTTTTGATTGCGTTACAAATGTAGGCACTCACCGTTTACCTTCTATCCCCAAAAAGGTGAATGCCGGGCAGACTGTCGGTTAAACCATCACATTTACCGGTAAAAAAGAAAAAGCTTACTTTTATATATATCCGGAAGTCCGGGCGACGTTCCTTGTCGTATATATAAAAAACACAACAACCCTCAAAAATCACATTTTTTAATAATAGTATCTGTAAATCATTAATATAATGGCGTTATTTACCCCAATCAAATACAGACTTCGGAACTTTTACCGTGAGTTCGTACAGTTTTTTCTCAGTCGCCCGGTGAATCCCATCGAGCAGCCCTGGCATGAAGTCACTGACGGATTTCCCACACCGCCGCTTACAGAAGAAAACTATACAGACCTGGCCTATAAAGCCTTGAACACGATTCATTATTTTAAGTCCGCGCTGCAAACGCCACGGGAAGAGCAGCACAGCTTTGCCGTACGTGTTCGTATTAAAACCGATCACCACACCGCCGAGCCATGGTTATCATCTCCCGAAATAAAAGAAGGAAAGGTTACCGGCATCATAGCCAATAAAACAAGCGCGAGAAGATCCCGACCCGGCAAAAAAATTACACTGCCGGAAGAAGCCATCATCGACTGGATGATGGTGGAAGACGGATTTATGCTCGGTGGCTACTCCATTCGCCTAGGTATAAAAAATCTTGATCGCTGGGACCGCCGCACCGTATACGATCATCTCCCCTTCCAGATAGATGACGGCCACGATCACTACAAACACGACCTCAGCACGCCAGAGGGCGCCCTGCTCCTGCTCGGCGATGCCATCGACGAAAGAGATCCGGATAAAATCCACTATTGTAAAGACTTCTACCGCGAATCCCTATATTTGCTAGGTACCAGCACACATCCAAGCGTGCCTAAACCCATTACGGAAGACATGGTGGAATTGCTGGAACAGCGACTGGAAGACATGTTCATGCGGTTTAACCTGCTGCCTGAAACTACCTCCTTCTACGATGCTAAACGCGCCTTCCCTTATCGCCGCGAATGCCCGATGAATGTGTGGGAAATAACAGAAATAAGAACCTACTATAATCCGAAATTCAAAACCATGCACCTGATCAACGTGCAGGAAACAAAAGATGGATGGAAAGTACTCAGCAACATGACCGATGTACAACTCTATCCAAGGCCGAAAAACGATAAAGGGCCTATCATTGATCTGACAGGTGACCACATCAAATTTTATGAAGACTACAACTTCCCGCTCTTCCTCAAAAACAGAAAAAAAGACTGACGAGAGGATAGACGCTTATATCGAAAAAGCAGCAGATTTTGCCAAACCAATCCTCACGCATCTGCGTGAACTGGTACACGATCAATTTCCGGAAATAGGCGAAACCATCAAATGGGGATTTCCGCATTTTGAATACAACGGCGCCATACTATTCAGCATGGCCGCTTTCAAGAAACACTGCGCGGTGATCCTCTGGAAAGCCAGCGTCATGGAAGATCCGGATAACATCCTCTCAGAAGTGGGTGAATCGGGCATGGGACACCTCGGTAAAATTGAAACATTGAAGGACCTGCCCTCCGATAAGATCCTGAAAAAGTACCTGAAACAGGCCGCTAAACTTATCGACGAAGGAGTGAAACTGCCGAAAAAGCCTGTCAGCAAGGAAAAGAAGGAGATCACCACACCCGATGATTTGATGGCAGCACTCAAAAAAAATAAAGCTGCGGGGAAAACATACGAGGCATTCAGCTACTCTAACAAGAAAGAATATGTAAGCTGGATCGAAGAAGCCAAAACAGCGGCAACCCGGCAAAGCCGCATTGGCACAGCGGTGGAGTGGATGGCGGAAGGAAAAATACGTAATTGGAAATATCTAAAAAAATAAAGCGGTAACGAAACCTTCGGTCTCGCTACCGCTTTTATCTCCCGAACCTTCGGTTCGGGGGATAAAAGAAGTTCTATAATTTCAATAACCCAATCTTATGCAAAGTATTCACCGGCTTATTATCCCAGAATAACTCAAAATCATCCAGCCCGGCCGCCTCATAACTTTCCTTCACCTCCTGCAACGTAAACGTCTTTACATTCTTAATATCGAGCTCCCGTAACATCCCTGCCAGCCAGCTACCCTGCGGCGGATCTACCTTGATGTTAAACGGCTCCCTTTTGCCCTGAAACGTCAGGGAAGCCATTTCCCAGGTGCTACCCTTCTTGGATTTGGTAACCACCTCAAAAGCCGGCTGCTTGCCCAAAAACACCACTTTAGAAGTAGGCTTGATGGTACCCGCTTCTTCCTCGAAGAGCGCGTTTGTTATGAAATCCGGCGACACACTCGTTTTAGGCACCTTGAACTCAAACCATTTGTTCAGCGGATAATCAAGACAGGCGCCATGCATGAAGTTCAGGAGCGACTTCTTCAAGCCATAGCTGAAGCTTTCATGGTCGGCACCAGTGGGGTCCAGGTGCATAATATCGTTATTGGCAAAGGTGCCGGTTTGTTCTGATTCCTTTTGTACATTGAATTTGGCAGGGTCCATACCTACAGGGCTGTGGGCGGTCATCGTAAACTGATGCCAGTAGGCCGACTGCAATATACCGGCAGCAAACATCTGTCGCACCATTTCAAGCGAGTCAATCGTCTCCTGCGCTGTTTGCGTAGGGAAGCCATACATCAGGTAAGCATGTACCATGATGCCTGCTTCGCTGAAGTGCCTGTTTACACGGGCCACCTGCGCCACCGTGATACCTTTCTGTATCAGCCCCAGCAGGCGGTCAGAAGCCACTTCCAGCCCACCGCTTACTGCAATACAGCCGGAAGCTTTCAGGAGCAGGCAGAGGTCGCGGGTAAAGCTCTTTTCAAAGCGGATATTCGTCCACCAGCTAACATTGAGCTTTCGCTTAATAATTTCCAGTGCCAGCGCACGCATCAACGCGGGAGGGGCCGCTTCATCCACAAAGTGGAAACCGGTCTGCCCCGTTTGTGCAATGATGGTTTCCATGCGGTCACACAGCATTGATGCCGCAATGGGCTCATATATCTTTATATAATCCAGCGAAATATCACAGAAAGTACATTTACCCCAATAGCAGCCATGGGCCATGGTCAGCTTGTTCCAGCGGCCATCACTCCACAAACTATGCATGGGGTTCACCACCTCAATGGCGGAGATATAGTCGTCCAGCGGGAAATCGCCATAGTCGGGCGTTCCTACCTGACTCTGCTTATAGTCATGACACGAGGCGTTGTTGATATACGTCACCACACCGTCTTTCAGCAGGAAAGTACGTTTCAGTTCCGCTTCTGCAATACTGCCCTGTACAAACCTGATCAGGTTTTCTACCGGGGCCTCTCCGTCATCCAGCGTAATAAAATCTATATAATCAAATACCCGTGTATCAGAGAGTGAGCGCAGTTCAGTATTAGGAAAACCGCCGCCCATCGCTATTTTCACGGAAGGGTAGTTTTGTTTGATCCATTGTCCGCAGCGGAAAGCGGCATATAAATTACCCGGGAAGGGTACGGAGATGCAAACCAGCTCGGGCTGTACAGTCGCCATCCGCGCTTTAAGCAAGGCGATTAACAACTCATCTACATAGGTAAATGGCTGCTGTAAGGCCTGGTGCAGTTCGTCGAAGCTGTTGGCGGAGCGACTCAGTTTCTCCGCATAACGGCTGAAGCCGAAGTGACTGTCCACGCACTCCATGATCAGGTCCGACAAGTCTTCCAGGTACATGGTGGCCAGGTGTTTGGCCTTATCCTGGTTGCCCATGGAGCCAAAGGCCCAGGCGAGGTCGTCCAGCTGCGCAAAGCGGCTCGCTTCCGGCAAGTAGTCCCTTTTTACGATCAGGTGGGCGATGGTAGGATTTTTACCTTGCAGAAAAGCAATCACCGCATCCACAGTATTGATATAATCCTCCTGCAGTGCAATGATACGGGCGGAATTCTCCGACACCGCAGCAGCCTGGTTGGCGATATGAGCAAACAAATGCGTTAACCCCGCTTTTGAAAATAATGCCAGCGTCACCTCTATCCCCAGGTCCGACTGAAATGAAGTGATCCCTTTCGTGTTCAGAAATCCTTTCAGGTAGGCCGTTGCCGGATAAGGTGTGTTCAGCTGCGTAAACGGAGGTGTAATTAAATAGACTGTCTTACTCAAACCAGGTGTTTTAAACCGCAAAGGTACAACATCATGGGCGGATTAAAAATCGAAGGTAACAGGCTTACAGAGAAGGGTTTAAGAGATGCCAGATTATTAGTCCACAAATTTTATAGACTTTTATTTGGAAATTATTTTCCCCCCTCCTATCTTTGCTATCACCACCATAATCTTTACAAAAGCACACCTTTATGATGTATCAGGCATCCCGATGTTAAATCAGCATCTTATCTCCACCACCAACACCACCATCTTCATGTGCCTCAATTCTTCCCACCGGGATTGAAAGCGTGTATCCGTAACCGTTTCATTCTTCATCCTAAACTCATATCAGCCATGAAATCTTATAAGCAAGTATTTCTATCAGCCCTGTTTGCTGCGGGCTTCTGGGGCAGCACGCATGCAACGCCAGCCAAACCTTTTATCAGGGAAGGCGTATGGCGCGGGGTATTTACCTTAAGCGAATCGCAGGTACCATTTAACTTTCAGCTCACCGGCAAAGATGCCGGGCATGCAGTGTTTACACTGTTGAATGGTACGCGTCGCGACGACTTCCATGTACAGCGCATCGGGGATGATTCTTTATTCATCAAGATGAACACCTACGATGCAGCACTGGTAGCCAAAATTGAATCCGATGGCCGCATCACAGGCGAATACCGTAGCCTGGTGCCTAATTTCAGGGGCAACGCCCTCCCGTTTACCGCAGAATACGGGCAGTCGTACCGCTTTGCACCCAATGGCACCGAAGAAGCACCCAAATTCAATATTGACGGTAAGTGGGAACTGAAAATTTATTCCAAAGAGCCGACACCGGATCGTATAGGCCTGCTCCGCCAGGACGGCAACAAGCTGACCGGGGTTATCATGTCTGTAGTGGGCGACAGCCGTGAGCTAGAAGGCACCATCCACGGCGATGAGTTCGAACTCTCCGGCTTTACAGGCCCCAGCCCTATCTATATCAAGGGAAAAGTGAATGATGACAAAACGTTGACAGGCGAACTGTCGCTCGGCATCTATAACAACATTAAATTTGATGGCGAAAAAAATCCTGCTGCCGAGTTACCTGATCCCTATAAGCTGACTTATCTGAAGGAAGGCTATTCGCAACTGGACTTTACCTTGCCAGACTTAAACGGGAATAACGTTTCTCTTTCCGATGAAAAATACAAAGGCAAAGTTGTCATTGTAGAAATCATCGGCACCTGGTGTCCCAACTGTACTGACCAAACCTCCTTCCTTTCGCCCTGGTATAATGAAAACAAAGACCGCGGCGTAGAAGCCATTGCTATTGGTTTTGAACAAAAAGACGACCTGGAATATGCCCGCTACACGCTGGGTAAATTAAAAGAGAAATACAACATTCAATATGATATTCTTTTTGGTGGCATTGCTGATAAGAAAGTGGCGTCAGAAAAGCTTCCGGCGCTCAACCGTATGATGGCATTTCCTACAACTATTATTATAGACAGGAAAGGCGTGGTAAGACAAATACATACGGGTTATACCGGTGAAGTTACCGGCCAGTATTATAAAGATTATGTAGCCAGATGGAATGCCGATCTGGACGCACTAATCGCAGAAAAATAATTCTAAACCACACATATACATGCAAAAATTAGCATCATTATTATTTATCGGCGGTTCTATCGTGCTGATGTCCTTCGTTGCCCCTGTTAAAAACGGAGATAAAAAAGCGAAAGCTACCACTACTAAAGTGGTGAAAGCCGCTACCTATACAGTAGATGCAGCACAGAGCAAACTTACCTGGGTAGGTAAGAAAGTTACCGGCGAACATACAGGTACCATCAACATCGCATCCGGTGCGCTGGTAGTGGAAAACAACGCACTGAAAGGTGGTAACTTTTCCCTGGACACCCGCAGCATCGCCGTTACCGACATCAAAGATGCCGGCGGAAACGCGAAGCTGGTAGGGCACCTGAAAGCAGACGATTTCTTCGGTGTAGAAAAATTCCCTAAAGCGGATTTCGCCATCACCAGCATCAAAGCTAAAGGCAATGGCGCTTACGACGTAACCGGTAACCTTACCATCAAAGGTATTACCAACCCGATCACCTTCCCTGCAACCGTAGCAGTGGCAGGTAATAAACTGACTGCAAAGGCTGACATTACTGTAGATCGTACGAAATACAATATTAAGTATGGCTCTAAATCCTTCTTCGAAGGCATTGGTGACAAAGCGATCTATGATGATTTTAACCTGGCTGTTGAATTAGTAGCCACTACCAAATAACAATTATATCGTCCGGCCCAGGGCCGGACGATATCCCACCACCCCATTTACAGCCCACCATTTACAGCGCCCTAAAATCTTTTCCGCCGGTATGAACCACACAAAAATGATTTTCATTTTTATGGCATTGCTATGCCTGTACTTTGCTGCGGAAGGCTTCCGGATTAAACCAGGTGGCCCTCCCACCAAAGCGGTGCTGGGTGAAAAGCTCTTCTTCGAAAAGCTGCTTTCCAAAGACCAGACCCTCTCCTGCGCCTCCTGCCACCTGCCGCAGTTTGGCTTTGCAGATACCCTTGCTTTCAGCAGGGGTATAAATGGAACGCCTACACGTAGAAATACACCTGGCATTACCAATGTATCCGGACGACCCAACTTTTTCTGGGATGGCCGCGCCGCCACCCTGGAAGATCAGGCCCTCCAGCCGATTATCTCCCCGGATGAAATGGGCCTGCCCATCGCGGAAGCAGTGCAGCGGCTCAATCACACCGAAAGTTACCGCCTGCTATTCCGGCAGGTATTTAATGATAGTGCAAATGCACGTAACATCCTCCAGGCCATCGCTGCCTATGAACGCACATTGGAAACAGCTAACAGTCCGTACGACCGCTACATCAACGGGGACGATAACGCCCTCACCACCGCTGCCAAACGTGGGCGCATGCTGTTTATCGGTAAAGCAAACTGCAATAATTGTCACTCCGGCGAGGACTTTACCGCCGACCGGTTTAAGAATATCGGGCTGTTCAACGGTACTACGCTATTGGATCCGGGGAGATATGAAGTCACCCGCGACAGTGCCCACCTCGGCCTGTTTAAGGTACCAGGTTTGCGCAACGTAGCCGTTACCGCTCCCTACATGCATAACGGCATGTTTAAAACCCTGAAGGACGTTTTGCACTATTATAACCAACCGGATTCTTTTCTACGCAACAGCATTAAGCGCGACCTCTCGCTCAACAAGCCTTTGCAGTTATCGCCCGGCGAGCTGGACGACCTCGAGGCTTTTTTAGTATCGCTTACAGACGACCGATTTGTAAACCATTAAAAAACGAATGGCATGAAAAAACTGCTACCCGTACTCACTCCCCTAATGATCATGCCGGGCATACTGTATGCCCAGGAACGATCGCAACACCTTACGGATACCACGCGTCAGCTGGACGAAGTACAGATTGTTGGCTCCCGCAGCGCCAACCGTACCAAAATCAATTCGCCGGTGCCGGTGGATGTGATTGACATCCGCACCCTGCAGGAGCAGGCACCACAAACCAGCATCACACAATTGCTGCAATACATTTCTCCGTCGTTCCATTCTGTGAATGGTAGTAATGCGGGAGATGCCGGATCCGCGCTAAATCTGGCGCAGCTGAAGGGCCTGGGTGCCGATCAGTTGCTGGTGCTGGTAAATGGCAAGCGGCGACACAAAAGCTCCAATATCAACTGGGGCGGACTGGCCAACGGCGCCACAGGGTACGACCTAAACGCCATTCCCACCGCAGCCATTGAGCGGGTGGAAATACTGCGTGACGGCGCCGCCGCGCAATACGGCTCCGACGCCATTGCTGGAGTGATCAATATCGTGCTGAAAAAACAAACCAATGAGATAGGGGTAAGCAGTACTGCGAGTATCCGCAGACGTGGGGATGGCCTCAGCACCCGCACCAACATTAACTACGGCGCTAAGCTCGGCCAGCAGGGAGGCTACGTCAATATCACCGCCGAATTTGCCACGCAGGCCATTTCCCTGCCACCTGGCCGTGAGGATGCAGGCCTCTACAACGGGCCTGTTTACGGAGGTGGCGCCAATACCCGTGGCTACGATAACATCTACACAAAAGAAATTGATGAAGCGATATTAAAGAGTCGCGGTATTGACCGGCACTATTTCGATCAGCGCGGCGGTGGCTCCAACAAAGCAAAAGACGCCCTGCTGTTTTTTAATGCCGCCTTCCCCCTGAAAGATAACTTCGAAGTATATACGTTTGGCGGCATCGGCAACCGCAACTCCCAGTTTACTGCCGTATACCGCCTTCCCGGCTGGACGGAGAGAAACAATACCTCTTTATATCCCGATGGCTTTCTACCGGCCATGGACAATGGCATTACGGACAAATCCCTCGCCGTTGGCATTAAAGGCAAAGCCGGCGAATGGAAAATTGATTTATCAAATGTTTACGGCCGCAATGATTTCAGTAATGTAATCAGCAATTCCCTTAACGCGAGTTTGGGAGTGAAGAGTCCTACCACCTTTGATGCCGGCAAATACAATGCTTCGCAAAACACGGCGAGTCTGGACATCAGCCGTTACTTTGCCGGGCCACTCCACGGCATCAACATTGCCTTTGGTGCGCAGTACCGTACAGAAACCTACCAGATCATTGCCGGTGAGGAAGCTTCGTATATCAAGGGCGACCTGCGGCAGATCTACCGTATCGATACTAGTGTAAATGGCGTGCCCTACCTTGCAGATGCAGGTCTGATTGCGCTGAATGGGCTAAGCCCCGGTTCACAGATCCACGCCGGCTTCCGCCCTGGCAATGAAGTAAATGTAAGCAGGGCTATTGCTGCCGCCTACCTGGATGTGGAAGCTAATATCACCGAAAACTGGTTAGTGTCGGCGGCTTTGCGGGCGGAAAACTTCTCCGGCTTCGGCAATGTAACCACCGGCAAAGTGGCTACCAGATATACTTTTGCGCCATGGCTCCGTGTGCGCGGGTCTGCCAACAGCGGCTTCCGGGCGCCGGACCTCGCACAGTTTTATTATACCGAAACCAGCACCAGCTTTCAGCAGGGCCGCGCCGTGGACCAGGTAACTGCTTCCAACAAAAGTGCCGCCGCCAGGGCTTTGGGCATTCCCTTATTAAGCCCGGAGAAGTCTACCGGTTACACTGCGGGCATCACCTCCCAGCCAGCTCCCAACGTGGAACTCACTATCGACGGCTATCTCATTGATATCAAAAACCGGGTAGGCAACACCGGTAACTTTAGTGCTACGGACCCTAACCTCCCTGCAGAGGTAAGGAGCCTGCTCCTGGCTACAGGTACCACACAGGCTAAGTTCTTTTACAATGCCTTCAGCACCCGCACCAAGGGACTGGAAGTGACGGCCAGCTACCGCCTGCCGTTGGCCGGTGGCAGCCTGCAATTACTGGCGGGTGGCAACTTCGCTAAAAATGAGGTAACGCGTGTGAACACACCAAAAGGTTTGGAGGCTTACCGCTATGTAATCTTCAGTCAGGCCGAGCAGGCACGGGTAACCACGAATATTCCCCAGCAGAAAATCACACTGCAGGCCAACTATTCCATTCAACGATTTAATGTGCTGCTACGCACGGTATACTTTGGCGCTGTGACAACCGCCAGTGCCCTGAATGCCAACTTCCCCCGCCCCGACTACTTCCTGCAGGAACTGAAGCCGGTATGGGTAACGGATATAGCGCTGGGGTACCGCATCAGCAAAGCGTTCCAGGTAACGGCAGGGGTAAATAATGTATTAAATGAACTGGGAGACTATACCGATCCGACTATCTCAGGATTGCGTAGCCCCACGGTGGTAGGTATTCAGAACGGTAGCGCGGGTATTCAGCCATTTGTGCGCCTGGCAGCAAAACTTTAAAACAAGATTGTTATGAAACCATATACATTACTCTTATTGGCTACAGCAGGATTTTTCAGCGCCTGCAAGAAAACGGATTACCTGGATGTGAATGCCGGCGAGCGGCCACCCCTCTCTGCGCATATCAGTTTTGTAAATGCACGCAACAGCAGTGCCGGTATACATTTCTGGACTTTTACCACGCAGCAGACCAGTACTTTGCTTGGCAGCGGACAGGCAAGCCCCTACGTATCCACCACCTATGGCAACGTGCAGATCAACGTGACAGAAGGTAGTGGCAGCGCCTACAAGGTATCGCGGCAATTCGGCAACAGTGCAGCCTATACCGCCAGTGGCGGGCCTAATGGCCCTATTGCCACCTTTTATCATACCGTTTTTGCGGCGGCGCAAAAGACCGACCCCACAAAGGATTCCCTTATATTGTTCTACGACGATCTGGCTGCTCCGCCCGCAGGTAAAGCCAAATTGCGCTTCGTTCACCTGGCCCCGGGCACGCCCCAGGTGCAGGTTAATCTCTCCCTAAAAACAGGAACAGCAGAAGTATTTAATACAGTAGCTTACGGGAGCGCAGGAAATGGCAATATTAACGGCAGCGCCTATACGCTGGGGCCATTTGTGAACGTTACTGCGGGCAGTACAACAGTGGTGGTAACGGAAAAGGAAAGCGGGAAAACTGTGCCGATCTATGCCGACAGATTAAGTAATATTAACCTGGAATCAGGCAAAATATATACTATTTATATTCATAATGTGACAAATGGAGGTACGGGAGTAACGGCAGATATCATTACACATCAGCAATAAAAACAAAGGGGCGCCGGGGTAAAGCCGGCACCCGCATTTGTTTTGCAAGTATCAAGTTAGTCAATCTTGACCTCGCCGCTTTGAAAAAAGAGCGTTGCTTGTATATATAGCAAGACGATTATTAAGGGAAAGGCTTTAAGCTGATAAGTGACGGCTAAATCGTTTAAGAACTTAGGGGCCAGATCAGTTGGACATAGCGAAGTTACAAATATCAGTAAAACAAGCAATACCATTTTCACACTTTTGTGTGAATACAATGTTAATATGAAAACAGCCCCCGTCACTGCGATCACATAGGTGGGTGATTCTGCCGCCTGGTTGAAGATCACCACCCAGATCATCAGGTATCCCAACAGTAGAAATCGGCTCCGCTGCGTGCCGGCAATAGCCGTACAAACTATTGCTGTAGCCAACCCACCCAGTGCCACTGCAAAAATCCAGGTATCTGTGAGTGTGGGCATCCTGGAAAAATCCTGGTTAAAAGCATGCAGCATCCCAAACAGTGAGCAATCCTCCCGGATCACCGGATCGGTAATGAGTGCAAACCAGTCGGCATAATGCTGCCACAGCGTGGCAGGACTAATAAACAGCAAAGGCAGCAAAGTGCCTGTGAGTCCAAATATGATACAATACTTCAGATAATACGGCTTCCGATCGACAAACAGGAACATAATCCCTACTATTGCACCATACCCCTTGATAAAGAACAATATACAGGTAAATAAGGCCGCGGACCTTACCAGCCCTTTTTCCAGGTTGACCACCGTAAGCAGCATCAGGGCGGTCATCAGCGGGTTGACCTGTGACGACTGTATAGCATTCAGCACCTCCAGCATTACCAGCAGCAGTATCAACCGCCTTTGCCTTGCCGATGCCGGCAACTGCTGCACCGCATAAAATAAAGCAAAGGTGTTTAACCCCATCCATAAAAGTAAACTCAGGTGCACCGGCAGCAGGGCAAAAGGAAAAAACAAAACTGGAAAACTGGGGTGATACAAAAACAAATCCCCATGCTCTGCCGGATACAACTGATATAGCGGCAACCCATGAATCAGGTGCCCCCAGGAACTCCTGAAAATATGAAAGTTGTTGAACCGCTGGGTAAGCACCGCCTGTATAAACAGGATCAGCGTTCCCAACGCATACAGTCCTCCAATGATCCGGGTATAACTATTTTTCTCTTCTGTTGGCACACCCGGGCTTAGCAGTACATCCCGCATCGTTTCTATTCTCACTTTAATACCCTCATAACGCAGGGCAAAAAGAAAACCCTCTATTATATAAGTGAAATTTATTGACGCGTGTAGAGTCGCAATGCTTGCGACTCCTCGCTTCAAGCCCGTTTATCAGCAGGATCTGAGCGGTGAGCGGTGAGCCGCAAGCATTGCGGCTCTACCGGCAGAAAAAAAACGGGGATCATCTGCCTGCCAGCAGATGATCCCCGGAAATAAGATGGCGAAAATTTACAGCTTCACCGTTGCCCCCACCGTCATCCAGCGGCCTGGCATTGGCACGGCTCCTGCTTCTATGTAGGTCACGTCCAGTAAGTTGGTAGCAGCTACATAAATCTTGTATTTAGGTTGATGCCAGGTAACCCGGGCATCGATCAGCGTGTAGTCTTTATAGTTAATCCGTTTGCAATAGCGGGCATTAGCGGATACACTGAAATGGTTGATGATTTCGGTACGCACGCCTGCAATAAACTGGTGGCGCAGACTTTCAATCACGTACCTGGAAATCTTGTTGTGGGTATCGTCGCCTTTGAAGTCGGGCGACAGATAATTATACCCTACATTCAGCCCCAGGCTGTTGAACACGGCATTTTCACCAAAGGAGGTGTTATAAGCTGCGCTGGCAGTGAGTCCTTTCGTATCCGCACGCTGGAAATTTTGCGGCTGCCATGGCTGCGGGATGCTGTCCTTCACGTAGTCAATGAAGTCGGATATCTGGCGGTAAAATGCGCTGGCTGTGAAGTTGAATTTGCCGGCGTACTTACGGAGTCCGAGCTCTGTAAACACGGCTTTTTCCGGACCTAGTTTATCATTACCCAGGATGGTGGCGCTTTTATAATAGAGATCCGTGTAAGTAGGCAGGCGTTGTGCTGTTCCTGCATTGGCATAGAGTTTCAGGTCAGGCGTGATATCAAAACCGGCATCAGCACCCGGAAAAAACTGCCAGCCGTACATGCTGTTGTAATTCAGGTAACCACCTGCGGAGAAGTTGAAGCGCTTGATGCCACGGGTTTTATATTCTGCAAAAGCGCCCAGGTTAGTACGCTCATGGTTGCCGAGATTGGAGCTGACGATATGCTCGTAACGGGCTTCCACACCGGCGCCGAAGTAACCGATTTTGGTAGTGAAAGTATTATTCAGCTCTGCATCCACGATATGTGTGTTATGCAGATTTCTTGCTTTGGCGATGGTTTGTTTGATATACCGGTAATCATCCTCCGCAAAGCGATAGCTGACACGGGGAGTCAGGAGCCAGTTCTTTTTCACCTGGTGGGAGCTGCTGACAGCTGCCAGGGCGGTTTTTACATACTCTTTTGACTCTATATCGCCAGGGGCTGCGTAATAGCCGTTTGCGCCATACTGGTTATCTACATAACCGGCCAGCACCTGGATGCTGTTCTGGTCGTTCATCTGGAAGCCGCCCTGGTAGAGTGCTTTGCCGGTCTGATACGCCGTATTGTAACGGAAACCGTTACCCGCATTCATGCTCGCGGAGAGCGACTGATTACTTTTAGGTTTCACCACCGCGCCGGTAGCACCAACGTTGTAGCTGTTGTAGAGCTTATTATCCTCATTGCGGTGGAAGCTGGAACCCAGGCTGCCATATACTTCCGCACCGCTTTCAGTGGCTTTGCGGGTGATGATATTGATAGCACCATTGAGCGCATTGATACCGTAGATGCGGGCGGCGGCGCCACGCAGTACTTCAATATGATCTACATCATTGAGGGAGATGGGCAGGTTCATAACGTTATGCCCGGTTTGCGGATCGGTGATTTTGATACCGTTTACCAGCACGAGCGTCTGGTCAAAAGTACCACCGTCGATGCCGATGTCCGTTTGCACCCCTTCCGGGCCGCGCTGGCGTACGTCCAACCCTGGCACGTAGGCCAGCACTTCGTTGATGGACACAGCCGCCATAGATTCAATCTGCCGGCGGCTGATGATAGTAATATTTCTGTTTGATTCCTTTAAAGGGGCCGACAGCCGGTTTTCCTGGATAATCACTTCTCCGAGGTTGCGCGAGCGACCGGTATCCGGTTGCTGCTGGGCTGCCACGCTGCCTGTTACACAGGCCAGCAGCAATGATAAATAACCACGCATTGGTTTGATTTGGTCTTAAAAAGACCGCAAAGCTAAGTGATTTTACATTAAAACTTCCATGCCACCCCTGCCTTCAGCGCAAAAGGTGTTCCCGGTGTATAATGCAGCTCTGTTACCGGATGTTCCTCTCCACGAAGCTGTGTTTCGGTTTCAAACTGCGCCTCGTTCCATCTTACATCAAACAGGTTTTGCGCCTGCAGGGTAAACTCCATGCTTTTCCAGGTGTACGCCAGTGCCAGGTCATTAACAAAATAACCATGAGCGGTGATGCTGTTATCTTCGTTGGCTGGCCTGTCTTTCATATAACGGTAACGCAGGTTCGCAGAAAATCCGCCGGGTAGTTTCACCGCCGCTCCACCTGTGCTGGTAAGCACCGGCGCCAGCGGAATAAAGTTCTCCCCTTTCGGATCATCGATACTGCGGCCATGGGCGTAATTCACATCCGCATCCAGGTATAACCAGCTCAGTGGCTGGTAACGCACGCTAAGGTCCACCCCCAGGCGGCGCGTTTTACCACTGGGCTCTACCACCGCTTCATCACCTACGTATACAAATTCCTGTTGCAGATATAGATACCACAAAGCTGGTTGAATAAACAGGTTATGTACCGGCTTCCAGATAACGCCAAGGTCAGCACCGGCCGACATAGGCATGATATCATTCGCCTGCTGCTGCACTACCACGCGCATATCGTTGGAATGGAATCCCAGTCCGGTTTTCAGGTACCATAAGGCTTTGCTGCCTTTGGAGTAGCTGAAGTTCAGCTTAGGGCTCACGCGCCCGGCCTGCTCCTTATTATGTGCTGCCAGCAGCTGATCGTTGTAGTTAAACAACAGCTGATCATAGCGCAAACCTGGTGTGATGGTCCAGTTGTGCAGGCGATACTCCAGCTCCGTGTAGGCGTATAAGTTAGTTTGGGTACCATTCCCCCAGGAAAGGCGGTTCAGTAAGGTATCCCGCTGATACACATGGTTTAATTCCAGGTCGTTGATATCATCCATCCGGAAACCAATCCCGGAACGCCAGCGTGCATGGCGGAATTCCTTATTATATCGCTGCTCAAAACCATAGATGTTGCGATTGTCCCTTTGTTCAATTTCATCTCCATACACCGGATCTTTCAGATAAAAGGTAAAGTTGGAAAAGAGGTTGAACTCGTAATGTGTGAAATATAAAAATGATTCGGTAGAAGAAGTTTCGCTGAATAAATGTTTCCACGTAAAGGCAGCATTGGTGCGTTGTGTATTCCCTCCTTCTGTTGGGTCGATGCTACCCCAGCGGCTGATCAGCCCTTCGGCTACTGCACGCTCCGGAATCTGGCCGGAAGCATTCCAACCGGAATGAAAGGTGGACGCCAGGAAATTGATATAGTTACGACTATCTAACCATTTGTTGTATTTAGCAAATAGGTTAAGTCGATTGAAATTTTGCTTTACATCAAACGGACCTTCTGTATAACCATAATCAGCAGCTACATAAAGGTTCTCCGCCTTAGGACCACTCTTATGGATTAAATTAAAGAGGCCGGTACCACGCACGGTATTAAATGAGCCGCCTTCCAGTTTGATCATACTACCGGGTAAGCTATCGGCGGTATGGAAACTTACATATCCGGAGGTATTAAGGTCTCCCTTGGAAGCATAATAGGAACCTTTACCAAAGTCTATACTCTCAATGGTTTCCGGGATCAGAAAGTGCAGATCAGCATACCCCTGGCCATGTGCGTGGGATACCATATTCACAGGCATACCATCTGCCGTGATATTAATATCTGTACCGTGGTCGTTATCGAACCCACGGAGGAAAATCTGTTCTGCCTTACCACCACCGGCATGCTGTGCAATGAACAGGCCCGGCACTTTACGCAGCAGGTCCTGTGCCGTGTTAACAGGTGTCATTTTCAGGTCCACCTTCATCAGTGATTGCTCAACCCTGGGGGCACGCACTTCCACGGCTGCCAGGTGTGATACCTTTATTGGCAGGGAATCCTGCGGCTCTCCCGCATAAGCAGCACCTGACACCAGGCAGGCAGCAATTGTTAATCTCCTGATCATTTTTTATCGAAAAGTTTCTTTACTAATAAGGTCAGCCACGATGCCAGCACAAACGGAAAGGTGAGCACGGTCATATCCAGCATCAGCATACCAATGTCTATCAGCACCGCCAGCACCACCGCCACCAGTACGTATACCCCATCCCGTTTGCGGTTGCCCGCAAAGGCAATAGCACACAACACTGCATTGAAGCTGAATAAGCCCATGTGTACATCATCCGTTGGCTCTGCAAATTGCATGGAAATATAGGCGCCTACTACTGAGGCTGCCATACCGTACAAGGCTGATATAGGTGAACTCACAAATACGCCGAGGAAAAATAAGAGTCCGGCTGTCATGCTACCCTGGAAGATCACCTCCCCAAAGCCATGGGTGGACACCGTAAAATCCTGGTATACCGGTATAGTGGCCGTCACTTCTGACGAAGGCGGCACAATATACGCATGTCTGAATAAAAACAGAAACACCCAGGTGATTACAATAAAAGGTAAAGTAAACCCTGGTATGTTGCGCTTAATCAACGCATGCTGAAAAATTGCTGCCAGTGCCGATCCTACCACCAACGCCACCCATATCACCGGCTGCGCTTCAAAATAAAAGGTCAGCGCCACCCCTACCAGGGCAGCACTAAAGCCATAGAGGCCTTGTGCAATTTCTTCCGGGGGATACTTCAAAAGCACCGCCACACCGGTGCCCACGGCAGTGGCCAGCAAAGCTCCCGCCCCCATAGTTATGGAATCGTAGAAGATACCGAGGAGGAACAACAAGCCTGTCCACACGTTCCCTTGCAGCATGATCTGCCCTACACCCCTGGGTACAGCGGCGATGGGTTCCAAATATTTCTGTCGCATAAATCTGTTCTTAGCTTACCAGCCCAGGAACACCATGCCTATCCCGCACATGGTTACCACGCCACCACCAATGGCGTGTACATATCGTTCCAGCTTATCTGTTTTGATGAATGAATAGCCATAGCACCCGATCAGTACCATAGTCAGCATAGTTATAACCGTAGTAATGGAAAATACACTAATGAGCAGGATCACCTCCATGGCTGAACGATGCGCGCCTGAATAGAACAGCAGCGGCACCAGTGGCTCACTAGGTCCCATCACGAAAATCGCCAGCAATATCCAGGGCGTTACCTTCACGCGGTTCTGCGGATAAACAACCTCCCCATGGCGATGCTCATATACATACACATCCCCGTCGCCATACACGTCAAAATGCTTATGCGGGCGATTGAGGTATGCCGCACGCAGCCCCCAGAGCAGGTATAGCACCCCGAAGCCCAGCAGGCACCAGCCGGAAATATTGCCGCGCATATCCTGGAACCAGGTGAGCTTCGACAACTGCCAGCCCAGTAAAACGCCCACCAGCCCTATCAGCACCGAGCTGAAGATATGCCCGAAGCCACATAACACCGTCCACAATATTGTTTTGGACATTTTCCAGTTACGGGAGCGCGACAACACTATAAACGGCAGGTAATGATCCGGCCCTGTGGCGGTATGCAAACAGCTGATGGTTACCGCCGACACTACCAATGTGGTTAATCCGATATTCATGAATGAGTTACTTGAGTTTTATAATGGCGGCAATAGTCGGCCACCTTTTGCAAAGCATTGAACAGCTGTTCACCTCCGTTACCGAGCATCCGTAGTACCAGCACCTGTTTGGAAGGACTGCTGATACCCAGCGCCACCTCACTTTCCTCTTCCAGTAAAGTATAGAGTGCAGGTACGAGGTCTTCCCCAATACCGCTACCGGTATCTGCATGTATCAGTGTAGCCTGGTGCGTAAAACCCTCCATCTGCCCGATGGCGGCCATATCCAAGGTAAGTGGCTGAAGCAGCAGGTTGTCTTTTACCAGCAGTTTACCATTATGCCATACCTCAGTGATGTTATGAAAGGAAGTATACCTGAATACCTCCCCCGAATGTTTGCGGCCACAGGTAAGGATTTCTCCAAATATAAGCTGACAATCATCTGCTATATCAATACGGTTACGTCCTTTAAAAATGGCTTTTTCATGCGGCACTACGGGATGCTGTACGTAGGTAAAAGCTGCGCCGGCGTGCAGTTTGATCAGCTGCAACTGGCTCGCCCCCTGTTCCATATTGAAGATCCGCTGGTAGGATTGCGACTGCAACTGCAGGCTGCAGCCGGTTTCCACCTCGATGCTGATATCGTAATGATCTCCGTCCAGCATACCCGGTGATGAGCTCATCACCATCACGTAGGCCGTAGGATCATGGCGATGCTCACTTACCTCCACTACCCGGAAAGGAGGCGTAAAAAACGTATCCTTCAGGTAGCTGCGCCCCTGCTTAAATCCTCCTTTTATCGTGAGCCTGTTGTTCATGATATATCCTCCTTATCGCACCAGTGCCGGCTCTTCCACGTTTTCGAGGAGCGCGTATTTCTGAATCCAGCCAATAACGGTGTCCAGGCCCTGGAGCGACATCAGGTTAGTAAATACAAATGGTTTTCCGTTGCGCATTTTTCTGGCATCGCGCTCCATCACGCCGAGGTCGGCATGGACATAAGGGGCCAGGTCAATTTTATTGATCACCAGCAGGTCGGAACGGGTGATACCCGGGCCGCCCTTACGGGGAATCTTATCGCCTTCTGCCACGTCGATCACGAAGATGGTTACATCCGCCAGATCCGGACTGAATGTAGCGCTGAGGTTATCCCCGCCGCTTTCGATGAGGATCAGCTCTACATCCGGAAAGCGTGCCGCCATTTCATCCACAGCTTCCAGGTTCATGCTGGCATCTTCGCGGATAGCGGTATGCGGGCAGCCGCCGGTTTCTACGCCGATGATACGCTCTTTTGGCAGCAGACTATTTTTAGTCAAATACTCCGCATCTTCTTTAGTATAAATATCATTGGTGATCACACCTAAGCTATATCTGTTCAGCAGGTGACGGCTCAAACGCTCTATCAGTGCTGTTTTCCCGGAGCCTACAGGTCCGGCTACTCCTACTTTCACATATTTTCTGTCACTCATGGTATCCTGTTTTTAATTGTTATTAAGACATATAGAGCCTTGAATAAAGGCGTTCATGCTGCATGCAGCGGATATCGAAACCGGTGTTACAAACGCCTACCAGGTCGCGGTCCAGCTCCATCGTAGGCGCAATCAGCGCGGCAATGCTGGTTTGCATCCGGAACAGGATATCCTGCCCGTCCAGCTGTCCGAGCGGCACCAGCTTTACTGCATTGGTAACCATCCCTGCGGCGGCATTGTAGTAAAAAGCATACAGCGCTTCCGGCAACGGGATGCCTAACAGGCATGCATATACGCCATAGGCAATGGCGAAATGCCCTTCGGTTTTTTTAGCCACGATGGCCGCCTCGAAAGCTGCAGCCAGCGGAAGTTCCTGCTGGCGGCGGAAGATCTTGATCAGTCGCAGCCCCAGCTTCTGGCTGGCGGATTTAATTTCCACCGGCAGCTTGAGTGCGCCCAGTTCTTCATCCAGCAACTGCAGTTGTGCAAAGTCGTTGGCTGCCGCGGCGTGGTAGGCCAGGCATACAAACGCGGCATCGTTGAAATGCAGGTTTGCGGTCAGCATTTGCTTTACATACTGTTCGGCCGTGGCCACATTATGTACCATCCCTTGCTGCACATAGGTTTCCAGTCCGTTCGAGTGCGAGTAGGCACCGATCGGTAGCGTTGGATCACTGAGATGCAGCAGGCTGCCAAGGAAAAAACTATTCATGGTCTGTTGCATTTATCGGTTGGAGAGTCCCATAATTTTTGAAAACAGAGAGCTCCCTCCGCTGCCGTGGCTGTGTGGCTGCACATTGGCGTTGAGCAGGTTGGTGAGCCGTGTATGCTGCTTTTCGGTGGCGTAGCCACTGGCCAGGAGCCAGCGGTAAATTGGCTCTTCGAAAGGCATCAGCACCTGGTCGTTCTGAATAAACAGCGGCAGGTGTTTGTTGCCGATCTCATAGCACACACTCCCCATTTCCAGGATCGATCTTGGCGTAACCACAATCGCATCGCTGGGAATGATATCTATCACCACCGCATGTGTAGCGTCCGTAAACAGGATATCACCCTGGCGGAGCCGCTGTCCTTCCTTCAGAAAGCGGATGGCGATCTCACGGCCTGATACTGTTCTTTTACGCTGGATGCGCTTGGTGGTCTCATACCATTCCAGGTGCAGCAGGTCGGTGCTCAGGTGAGAGATATCGGTATCTGCTATGTTTCCTATCACGGATTCAATTATCATACACGGAGTTTTAGCGGATCAAAAGAGGAAATAACGTTGCGCCAAAGGCACTACCGACACAGGCTCACAGGTGATCAGCTCACCATCAACCCTTACCTGGTAGTTTTCCGGGTTCACAGTTATTTCCGGTGTTTTATCGTTATGTATCAGGTCTTTCTTGGAGATGTTACGGCAACCTTTTACCGGCAGCACTATCTTTTCCAGCCCGTACTCCGCAGCAATGTCGTTATCTACGGCAGCCTGCGACACAAATGTGATACAGCTGCGTTGCAGTGCTTTCCCAAAAGCCCCGAACATATTACGCAGGATAACAGGTTGCGGCGTAGGGATGCTGGCGTTAGGATCGCCCATTTTGCTGGCGATGATCATACCACCTTTAATGATCATTTCCGGCTTGGCGCCAAACAGGGCTGGTTTCCACAGCACGATGTCAGCAAACTTGCCGGCTTCGACGGAGCCTACGTGCTGGGAAATGCCATGTGCGATGGCCGGGTTGATGGTATATTTTGCCACGAAGCGTTTCGCGCGGAAGTTATCGTTGCCGTTGTCAGCATCTTCCGGCAGGGCGCCGCGCTGGAGTTTCATTTTATCCGCCGTTTGCCAGGTACGGGTAACTACTTCGCCTACACGCCCCATAGCCTGTGAGTCGGAGCTCATGATGCTGAACACCCCGATATCATGCAGGATATCTTCGGCAGCAATGGTTTCCGGGCGGATACGTGAATCTGCGAAGGATACGTCTTCCGGAATACTCTTGCTCAGGTGATGGCATACCATCAGCATATCCAGGTGCTCATCGATGGTATTAACGGTGAACGGGCGGGTGGGATTGGTAGATGCCGGCAGTACGTTCGGGAACATGGCTGCGCGGATGATGTCGGGAGCGTGGCCGCCGCCGGCGCCTTCAGTATGGAAGGTATGGATGACGCGGCCGTTGATGGCGTTCATGGTATCTTCCAGGAAGCCGGCTTCGTTGAGCGTATCCGTGTGAATGGCTACCTGTACATCGTATTTATCGGCCACTTTCAGGGAGGCGTCGATAACAGCAGGGGTAGCACCCCAGTCTTCATGTATTTTTACTCCCAGTGCGCCTGCCTCGATCTGCTCTGCAATGGGCGCTTCGGTGGCGCAGTTGCCTTTCCCAAAGAAACCGATGTTCATCGGGAATGCTTCGGCGGATTGCAGCATACGCTTGAGCCACCACTTGCCCGGTGTGATGGTGGTAGCGTTGGTACCATCCGCAGGGCCGGTGCCGCCACCAATCATGGTGGTAATACCGCTGAAGAGGGCCGTTTCAATCTGCTGCGGGCTGATGAAGTGGATGTGCGTGTCGATACCACCCGCAGTGGCAATGAGGCCTTCGCCGCCGTGCACTTCTGTGGAGGCGCCGATGATCATGTCGGGGGCTACTCCGTCCATGGTATCCGGGTTACCGGCTTTACCAAAGCCTACAATGCGGCCATCCTTAATACCGAGGTCCCCTTTTACGATGCCCCAGTGATCGAGCAGGATCACGTTGGTGATCACGAAGTCGAGCACGCCTTCGGCGCGGAGGGCGGTGCTGGACTGGGACATCCCGTCACGCACGGTTTTGCCGCCACCGAATTTATTTTCTTCTCCATAGTGATTGAAATCTTTTTCGATTTCAATGATCAGGTTGGTATCTCCGAGTCGTACCCTGTCACCAGTGGTGGGGCCGTACATATTGGCATATTTCGTTTTATTGATTTGCAGGCTCATTCCGGTTGGTTTTTGAAGTTGAGAGATTCAAGACTCGCGATGGCAGTAGCTTTTACGGCATCGGCGGTGGTGTCGCCATTGGTGAGGTTGTTGATACCGAATGCTTTCCTGGCACCACCGATCGTCACCAGTTCCACTGTTTTTTCTTCCCCTGGTTCGAAGCGCACGGCGGTACCTGCGGCGATATTGAGTCGCATACCGAATGCTTTTTCACGATCGAAGCACATTTTGCGGTTCACCTCAAAAAAGTGGCAGTGGGAGCCGATTTGCACGGGTCGGTCGGCGGTGTTCACCACTTTTATTTTTACGGTGCTGCGGCCTTCATTACAGGTGATATTGCCTGCCGGGATGAAATATTCTCCGGGAATCATGTTTGGTTAGTTTAGAAATTATCGGATTGGGTTGTGAACCGTAACCAGTTTGGTACCATCAGGGAAGGTGGCTTCTACCTGTACGTCGTGAATCATTTCCGGAATGCCTTCCATGACATCTTCACGGGTGAGGATGGTAGCGCCCCATTGCATGAGGTCGGCCACGGAGCGGCCGTCGCGTGCAGCTTCCAGGAGATGGCTGCTGATATAGGCGATGGCTTCCGGGTAATTTAGTTTAAGGCCCCTTGCTTTGCGCTTGGCAGCCAGCTCTCCGGCCAGATGAAGCAACAGCTTCTCTGTTTCTCTGGGAGTCAGATGCATATGAGTAAGATTTTATGAAATGGCAATAGGAGATCCATTCGGAAGTCGTATAACGCTAACGAATATACAATTCCGGACCTATAATGTGTACATATGGCGCAAAGCCTTCTTAAGCCGACTTACGCGTGGATCAATACACTGCTGCAAGGTATTGCAGCCTAAGATGCAGGATGGTTAAGCGCTGAAGGGGATCAGCAGCTGATGGAAGCGGATAAATTTGGGCACGGCCGGGATGGGCATCTGCTGATGCACAAATCCTGCATAAGTAACCGGTGCAGGCTCCTGTGTTTGAATGAGGGAAAAGTAATAAACTGCGAGGTTGTTGATGGCGAGCCGCGGTAAACGCTGTGCTAAACTGTTTACATCTTCATCGTTGTCGGTATCGTTTACATACAGCAACTGTTCGAAGTGCATGAGATCAACGGTGGTGCAAAGATTGTAAGCATCAGCACTTTGCAAAGATACTTCCGTACGGCTGGCGTGACCGCTGAGCAGCGGCCCTTTATTTTTTCCTGTGAAGGAGAATCCAACCAGGACTAGCAAAAATAATATGTATCTGTAAAACAGTTGCATCTTTCGAACCGCAAATTACAACGAAATAAAAAAGAAGGATAGCACAAATCATGACTATTCTAGCCAAAATCCGGTAATTTTGCTGTTATGAGGTCGTCGGTAAAAATATTTTCGAATTTTGAGTACAAGCGGCAGTTTTTACCTGGTATATCCCGGCAGGTGCTGCTGAATGATGCGCAGCTGCAGGTATATCGTATAGAGCAATACCTCCGTGATATTGTGATTCCGGTACTTCCCTACCGCACTTCTTTCAACTTCCTCATTTTTGTTACCAAAGGCCATATCGTACAGCAGCTGGAAACGGACAGTCACCGGCTGGCGGCCAACTCCCTGCTGCTGATCCGCCAGGGCGCCATCACGGCCACGCTGGAGATTTCTAAGGACGCCGCAGGCTTTTTCGTAGTATTTGAAAATGAGGTGGTAGAGAACCTGGCCCTGCACGGGCAGTTGTTCAATTTTTTCTTTGTATCTCCCTTTGTACAAGTGCCGCCGCAGGCGGTAAAATGGCTGAGTAGTCTCATTATACTACTGGAGGAAGAACTGGCCTTGAAAAACTCCTCCCTGGATGTAGCCATAGGGCTTTTCCGGCCTATGCTGCAAAAGATCATGGTGGCCGCCGGCGAGCAACGCCCCAAACGCAGTCGTACACTTGAGCTGGCGCTGCATTTCCGGGAGCTGGTACAGCAGCATCACCTGCAGCAAAAGCAGGTAGCTTTTTATGCAGCTGAGTTGAATATCTCCGAAAATTATTTGAATAAAACCGTGAAACAGGCTACCGGCAAGCCTCCAAAGCAGTGGATTAATGAGGTGAATATTTTACACAGCCAGATATTGCTGCTGGATAGCAGCCGGGATATATCCAGTGTAGCGTTTGAGTTGAATTTTCAGTCGCCCAATTATTTTGCGCGGCTGTTTAAGCAGGTGACAGGCGAAACGCCGACGCAGTACCGGAACCGAGCGGCGGTGATTTAATTTTTTTTTCCGAAAAGATGTAATGTGTGTGAGGCGGCTTCGGCGCCGGGAGAGCGATCTTTTTTGCACGCAAAGCAGCAAAGCAGGTAAGCAGCTAAGGCTTGTGTTGTATTGCTTATGTTGTATTGCCTGTGTTGTGTTGTCTTGCTTCTATTGCCTGTGTTGTATTGGTTGTGTTGTATTGCCTGTGCCAACAGAGGAGCAAGGTAAAATTCGGTTGTCTCAATTAATCAAACTCATTGGAACAAAATGCAGGCCTTTGCTGCTTATGCCCCTTATGCTGCTTTGCGTGAAAAAAAGTTCGCTCCTGGGGCCTGCGGCCCCAGGAGCGAGTTTACGATCCTTACGCTTCTTTGCGAGAAAAAAGATTGCCAGCCGCCTTCGGCTACAAACAATTAAACAATTGTCACCTTCACCCCTGCATCTTCCAGCTGTTTCACGATATGTGCTGCTATACCTTTATCCGTAATAATCTCGTCCACATCTTCCACCCCGCAAATCCTACCGAAACCCCGCTTGCCAAACTTGCTCGAATCAGCCAGTACAATCGTTTTTTGTGCAGTGGCAATCATCTTTTGGTTCAGATGTGCTTCCATGATATGGGTCGTGGTAAATCCAAATTCGAGGTCTATACCGTCTACCCCTAAAAATAACTTACTACAGGAGAAATCAGCCAGTACCCGCTCCGCATAAGGCCCGGTAACGGAAGTAGAGCTATTGCGCAGGCTACCGCCCAGCTGGATCACCTCTATGTTCGTATGCCGTAAAAGCTCTAAAGAGACGTTTAACGCCCCTGTAATCACCGTTAGCTGCCCTTTGGGCTGAATATGCCTGGCCAGCGCCTGTACGGTGGTGCCGGATGCGATGATGATGGCATCGTCTCTGTTAATCAGATTAGCGGCCGCTATACCGATGGCACTCTTCTCCTCCATGCGGATATGCTCCTTTTCATTTACCGGCTTATCATTCGTATAGGGATTAGCGGTGGTGGCACCGCCATGGGTGCGATATAATAAAGATTTATCTTCCAGCAGTTTCAGATCCTTTCGGATGGTAACAGCCGAAACATCCAGTTCACGACAGAGGTCGACCACCGAAACGGCGCTCTTTTCCTGTAGTTTATCCAATATATATTTATGGCGTTCCGCAATGTTTATCATAGACATAACGTAAAATTAACCTTTTGAATACTTCCTTTACCAAATATCTAATTATTTTCTTTTTTTTCATTTAATTGTTTATTTTGGTTTCGTTATGTTTCGTTTTATCTTGCAAACGAAAACGAAATATCTCAAACAAAACAAAAGAAAAGGATTTCACTCATGAAGCGGTCAGAAGCCTTACAGCAGGTCAGCAATCACTCCCGGCAAACCTGGGACATCCTCATCATTGGCGGTGGCGCCACCGGCCTGGGAATAGCCATGGATGCCGCCACTCGCGGCTATAAAACCCTGCTGCTGGAGCAGGCCGACTTTGCCAAAGGCACTTCCAGCCGCAGTACCAAACTGGTACACGGAGGGGTGCGATACCTCGCCCAGGGCGATATCGCCCTGGTTCGTGAAGCGCTGTATGAAAGAGGGCTTTTGCTGGCCAACGCCCCCCACCTGGCACATAACCAACAATTCATCATCCCCCACTACAGCTGGTGGCAGGGGCCTTTTTATACCATCGGACTTAAAATTTACGATCTGCTCTCCGGCAAACTGAGCCTGGGAAAATCACATCATATCGGTAAAAATGCCGTTACCAGCCGGCTGCCTAATATCAAGGCGCAGGGCCTTAAAGGCGGCATTGTGTACCACGACGGGCAGTTTGACGATGCCCGCCTTGCCGTAAACGTAGCCCAAACAGCGGCCGCCCACGGCGCCGTACTGCTCAACTACTGCAAAGTAACCGGCCTGAAAAAAACGAACGGACAAATCAGCGGCGCCCTCGCAAATGATACCGACACCGGTCAGCAGCTGGACATCAACGCCAAAGTAGTGATCAACGCCACCGGCGTATTTGTGGACGAAGTGCTGCAAATGGATAATCCCGGAGCACCTAATATGGTAAGACCCAGCCAGGGCGTACACCTGGTACTCGACAAGGAGTTCCTCAACAGCGACACCGCCATCATGATCCCTAAAACCTCCGACGGCCGCGTGCTCTTTGCCGTTCCATGGCATGAGAAAGTGCTGCTCGGCACTACCGACACCCCGCTGAATGAACACAGCCTGGAGCCGGTAGCCCTCGAACAGGAAATCGAATTCATATTAAATACCGCCGCCCAGTACCTAACGCGCATCCCTACACGTAAAGATGTGAAAAGCGTATTCGCAGGCTTACGCCCACTGGCAGCACCACAAAAAAATACCGGCAGCACCAAGGAAATTTCACGTAGCCACAAGCTCATGGTGGCTGATTCCGGCCTGATCACCATCACCGGTGGTAAATGGACCACCTTCCGCCGCATGGCCGAAGACACCGTAAACCTGGCCATCAGCAAAGGAGGACTCACCCCCGTCGCTTGTCGCACCAAAGACCTCCGCATCACCGGCTACCAGCTCCGCCCTACCGACGGCGCACCGTTAGATGTATATGGCAGCGAAGCTGCCAGTATAAAATCATATATTGTACGGCATCCGGAAATGGCAGCGCAATTGCATCCTGCCTTTCCATACATCAAAGCGCAGGTAGCCTGGGCCACCGAAAACGAAATGGCCCATACCGTTGAGGACGTCCTCGCACGCCGCCTCCGGGCTCTTTTCCTGGATGCAGCAGCAGCCATCGCCATGGCGCCCGAAGTAGCCGCCATCATGGCCGGTATCAACGGAAAAGGAAAGGAATGGGAACAGGCACAGGTAGCGGAGTTTACCGCCATGGCCCAACACTATCTCCTTTCACCACAAAAACAACAACAGCCTTTGCCAATAACAGTATAAATAGTAAACTCGCAGTTTGCTTAACTGTGTAAAACCTTCAATCCACGAAAAAACGAAAAACATGAACAGGTACATAATGGCGCTGGACCAGGGCACCACCAGCTCAAGAGCTATCCTATTCGATAAAAGCGGCAGCATAAAATCTGTGGCACAGAAAGAATTTACCCAGATATTCCCGCAACCGGGATGGGTAGAACATGATCCGATGGAAATCTGGAGCAGCCAGATAGGCGTGGCCACTGAAGCCATTGCCAAAGCAGGCCTCGAAGGCACCAACGTGGCCGCCATCGGTATCACCAACCAACGCGAAACCACCGTAGTATGGAACCGCAAAACAGGTAAGCCGGTATATAACGCCATCGTATGGCAGGACCGCCGCACAGCTGCCTACTGCGACAGCCTCAAAGCAGCAGGAAAAGAACCGCTGATCCGTGAAAAAACAGGCCTCGTCATCGACGCTTACTTTTCCGGCACCAAAATAAAATGGATACTCGACAACGTAGCCGGCGCCCGCGAACTGGCCGCTAAAGGAGAACTCGCCTTTGGCACCATCGACAGCTGGCTGATATGGAACCTTACCCACGGAGCTGTTCATGCAACGGATATCACCAACGCCTCCCGTACCATGCTGTTCAATATACACACCCAGCAATGGGACGAAGAGCTGCTGGCATTACTGGATATCCCCGCTTCAATATTACCGGAAGTTAAGGAGTCCAGCGAAGTATACGGCCATACCGCCCCCGGCGTATTCGCCGTTGAAATACCCATTGCAGGTATCGCCGGCGATCAGCAGTCCGCCCTGTTCGGACAAATGTGTACCGCACCCGGCATGGTAAAAAACACCTACGGCACCGGATGTTTCATGCTCATGAACATCGGAGAAAAACCAATACTCAGCAACAATAACCTGCTGACTACTGTTGCATGGAAGGTCAACGGCCAGGTGAATTATGCACTGGAAGGCAGCATATTCATTGCAGGCGCTATTGTACAGTGGCTCCGCGACGGGCTGGGCATCATCCGTGCTTCCTCGGAAGTAGAAGCACTTGCAGCCAGCGTACCACAGAACGATGGCGTATACCTGGTACCGGCATTTGCAGGCCTCGGCGCACCACACTGGGACCAGCACGCACGCGGCACACTGGTAGGTATGACCAGGGGAACCAACTCCGGACATATTGCACGTGCAGCTTTGGAAAGCATTGCCTACCAAACCATGGACGTATTAAAAGCAATGGAGGCAGATGCCAACATCAGCATAAAAGAACTGCGGGTAGACGGTGGCGCCACAGCCAATAACTTATTGATGCAGTTCCAGGCCGACATCCTGCAATCGCAGGTAGTAAGGCCTGGTATAACGGAAACCACTGCGCTTGGCGCCGCCTACCTTGCAGGTTTAGCCACCGGCTACTGGCAGGATCTGGAAGAGATCCGCAGCCAGTGGAACATGGAAAAATGCTTTACGCCAAACGGTGATGCCACCCAGCGTGAAAACTGGATTGCCGGCTGGAACAAAGCAGTAACCACCGCTAAAACATGGGCACAACTGTAAATATTTAAAACCTCGTTATGACACCCTTTATTGCAGAATTTCTGGGCACCGCCCTGCTAATACTCCTTGGTAATGGCGTAGTAGCCAATGTGGTACTTAACAAAACCAAAGGCAACGGTGGCGGATGGATCGTGATCACCACCGGATGGGCACTGGCTGTATTCACCGGCGTAGTAGTGGCAGGTCCGGTAAGCGGCGCTCACCTCAACCCTGCCGTTACAATCGGCCTGGCCATTGCAGGCAAGTTCGCCTGGGCACAGGCGCCCTCCTTTATCGCCGCACAAATGCTGGGCGCAATGGCGGGTACCAGCCTGGTATGGCTCAACTACAAAGATCACTACGACAACACACCCGACACAGGCCTGCAGCGCGCCACCTTTTGCACGGAACCGGCTATACGCAATACTGCGCTGAACCTGATATGTGAAATCACCGGTACCTTTGTCCTGATTTTCGCGGTATTTTATTTTGCAGGCGGAGAACTCGGCGACAACAAAGAACCGATCGGCATGGGCTCTTTAGGCGCTATACCAGTGGCTTTCGTGGTATGGGTAATCGGCCTTTCCCTGGGAGGCACTACCGGTTATGCTATTAATCCGGCGAGAGATCTGGGCCCGCGTATTATGCACCAGCTGTTACCTATTAAAGGTAAAGGCGGCAGTGATTGGGGATATGCATGGGTACCGGTACTCGGTCCGGTGATTGGCGCATCACTGGCGGCTGCACTTTACCTTGCTTTACAACCATAAAAAATCAAATGATGACGTGGAGAATCGCCTCCATCAGGTACCCGAATTTATTCGGGCCGACCCATACTTTTTGCACAACCTATGCAGGGCCTTTGGCCCTGCATCTTCGAACTAAATAAAAACACTACCATGCATAAAAAAACAACCTTTGCCATCAGCGCATTGGCACTTGCCACTGCTGCTATCTCAGCATTCACCATCATTCCCGCTAAGAAAGGCAACGATCCGAAAGTATTTAAAGTAGGCCACCGCGGCACCCGCGGCCTCATGCCGGAAAACACCATTCCCGCTATGTACAAGGGACTGGAAACCGGCGCCAACACCATCGAGTTCGATATCCATATCACCAAAGATGGCCAGGTAGTAGTATATCACGATGCGTCCTTTACCCCGAGCTATACCACCAAGCCCGACGGGTCTGACATCTCCCCGGAAGAAAGAAAAAAATATACTTTTTACCAGATGGATTATAAAGATATCCGTCCGTTCATCATCGGTGAAAAAGCATATCCGGCCTTCCCTGAGCAACAGCACATGCGCAGCTACGCGCCACTGCTGGGTGAAATGATCGACTCCGTGGAAGCCTATACGAAAAAACACCACCTCCCTCCTGCTTACTACCTGCTGGAAATCAAATCCAGCGAAAAAACCGATGGCACCGAACAACCGGCACCAGAAGAATACATCACCAAAATGATGGCAGTTAAGCAACTGGGCAAACTGGGCCACCGCCTGTATGTGCAGTCGTTCGACATGCGCCCGCTCCAGGTAATGCATCGCAGATATCCTAATATCAAGTTAGGATTCCTGACAGGCGATAAAAAAGTAACGTTCGAAGAGAACATGAAAGCTTTAGGATTCACGCCGTACTTCTACAATCCATACTTTGAAATGGTGACGCCTGAGCTGGTACAAAAATGCCATGCACAGAAAATGGTGATTGTTCCATGGACTGTTCAGGAAGCCGATAAAATGAAGGAACTCCGCAAAATGGGCGTGGACGGTATTATTACCGACTACCCTAATCATTTCGCGGCAGCCGGCCTGTAAGCGGATTTACCGTTCGCATAAAAAAAATTCGAATTCAAACCATTATTTGATAAGTTTGACGCTCGATTTTTATATACAGCCTTGTAAAATCAACAACAAAACAACATGACAGTATCCAAAAGAACGGTGAGCGCACTAGTACTGGGAGCAGTAGCAGTAATGCAAAGCTTCTCAGCAGTAGCGCAGGTGAATGCAAAACCAAAGCTGATTGTAGGGATTGTGGTAGATCAGATGAGATGGGATTACCTCTACCGATACTACGACCGCTATGAAGCGGGTGGCTTTAAACGCATGCTGGGAGAAGGTTTCTCCTGCGAAAACACCTACATAAGCCACCTTCCATCCTTTACTGCTGTAGGTCACAGCACCGTATACACCGGCTCTGTACCTGCCATCCACGGCATTACCGGTAACGACTGGACCGACCAGGTAACAGGCAGAAAATGGTATTGCACAGAAGATACCACCGTTGCTCCTGTTGGCAGCAACAGCGATGCTGGTAAAATGTCGCCACGCAACCTGCTGGCCTCCACCATCACCGACGAGCTGAAACTGGCTACCAACTTCCGCTCTAAAGTGGTAGGCGTATCCCTGAAAGACCGCGCCTCCATACTCCCTGCCGGACACACGCCTGATGGCGCCTTCTGGCTCGACGATGCCAACGCCAGCTTCATCACCAGCAACTACTACATGAACGATTTACCTGAATGGGTAAAAAAATTCAATGCACGCAAAGAACCGCAACAGCTGATGTCCAAACCATGGAACCCGCTGTACCCAATCGCGTCATACGTGCAAAGCACCGCTGACGATAACCGTTGGGAAGGTCCTTATAAAACAGAAACCGCTCCGGTATTCCCGCATAACCTTCCTGCGATCTACGCAAAGGATCCTGGCAGCCTGCGCTCTACGCCTTTCGGCAACACCCTTACCCTGGATTTTGCCAAAGCAGCAGTGGAAGGTTACAACCTGGGCAACAATACCGTTACGGATTTCCTGACCATCAACTGTGCCTCTACCGATTACGTAGGTCACCAGTTTGGTCCTAACTCCATCGAAGTAGAAGACACCTACCTGCGTCTGGATAAAGACCTGTCGGCCTTCTTCAGCTTCCTGGATAAAAAGGTAGGCAAAGGTAATTACCTCGTTTTCCTTACCGCCGACCACGGCGCAGCCCATGCCATTGAATTCATGAAGGAACATAACCTTCCTGCCGGTCTCGCGCAGGACAGGAAAACCATGCCTGAACTGAACACCCTCCTGCAGGAGAAATTTGGCGTGGAAGGACTGGTGAAATCTTTCCAGAACTATCATGTAAACTTTGACCTGAAAAAGGTAGCTGCTAATCCGAACCTCAACTTCGATGCTATTAAAAAAGTAACGGTCGACTTCCTGGTAAAACAACCAGGCATCCAGTTCGCTGTTGACATTGAAAACATCGGTAACAGCGCAGTTCCTGAGCCTATCAAATCCATGATCGCTAACGGCTATAACCCAAAACGCACTGGTCAGGTAATGATTATTCCTGAACCAGGATGGTTCGCCGGCAGCGCCAAAGGCACTACCCATGGTAACTGGAACCCTTACGACATCCACATTCCACTGGTGTTTATGGGCTGGCATATCAAAAACGGCCAAACCAACGACATTACGCATATGACAGACATTGCCGCTACACTGGCTGCTATGCTGCATATCCAGATGCCGAATGGTTGCGTAGGCAAGCCGGTAACGGCAATTACGCAAACAGCGAATGCAACTAAGTAAAGAATAATGATGAATAGAAAAGGGTCGTTTCACGTAGGTGAAACGACCCTTTTTGATTGGATGATTTTAGCGAATTTATTCCCGGGATGGAACCTTCGGTTCCATCCCGGTGGGCTGCCGCGCTGCGCGCGGCTGTTGCTACCTCAGGCAGATCAAACCACCCCGCCCATAAACGGATCTGTCACCGATTCCTTGCCCGTTTCCACTCTTCCGGCAAAGCGCTGAGCAAACTGATTAAACCCTTCCGCTCTCACGGTAAAGTCGTACCAGCCATGGCTTTTACCCAGTGGCAACACTACCTGTTCGGTAGCATTGGCCGCCAGTGTGCGACTAATTGATTTATTACCGTATGCATTATCTGCAATCGTAACAGTGCGTGGCTGGCCACTGTTATTCACCAGCTTCAACAGTGCATTACCGGTAGGTTTGGCAGTGATACCTGCGGTTTCATAGGCCGTTTGCACCTGAACACCCGGATCATTTTTATCTCCGTTGAACTGACGGAAGAAACCATTCGGCCCTTGCAGGTGCAGTTCATATTGTGCGCCATCAAAATCGTTAAGAGCCCATTTGTAATTCAGTGCATCTCCTGCTTTCACTGCAAACGACCAGTTGCGGCCTTTGTTGCCTTCATAAGCGCCGGTGGTATACACGGTAAATGGAGAACCCGCCGCAGCATTTCCAAAGAATTTATTACCAGCTTTCAGGTCGATGTAAAGCTGACCGGAAGCACTGTCTACACGTGCATCCGCATATAGCTCGTATGGCAGCGCACAGGAAGGACGTACACCCGGTTCCTGCAGGCGCAGGCCTTTTTCACTGATCTGTTTCACTGCGGCATCGTTGAGTTGTTGAAAACCGGCAGGTAAATCTTTAAACCTGGCGTTGTAAATATTCTCTACCATTTGCTGCTGTTCAAGGAAAGGCAGCTTCCTTGGCACGGTAGCGTCATATGGACTAAAGGCCGCGGTGAGGTCGCCACAAATGGTACGACGCCATGCGCTGATATTATCCATATGAATATTTTTCTTGTACTTATTATTTACAAATGTTTCCAGGAACTGTATCGTAGAAGTATGATCATAAATTTCTGAACATACTTTTCCTCCCCTGCTCCACGGACTGGCAATCACCATAGGCACCCTGAAACCAAGGCCTACAGCACCTCCGCGGGCACCTTTTTCCGGTACTCCCTGGCGAATTTCTGCTTCCAGACGTACATGTTCCAGTTCTGTTGCTATACCAGCCGAGGCTGCGCCGGTGCCTGGTTTCTTTTCATCGTGTATAGAATAGGGTACTACGTGGTCATAGTATCCATCGTTTTCATCATAGGTAAGAATGAAGATGGTTTTCTTCCATACTTCCTCGTTGTTGGTGAGGATGTCCAGCACTTCGGAAACATACCAGGCACCGTACCATGGCGCACTGGGGTGATCACTGAAATTCTGCGGACCAGCCAGCCAGGAAACAGTAGGCAGTTTACCTTCATTCACGTCTTTTCGGAACTGATGGAACAGATCGCCGGCAGGAACAGTTACTTCTCTTTTGGCGCCACCGTCTTTATATTTTAAAGTAGTAACATTTCTGTAGTCAGGATCACCGGCATTCACAACAAAGGCGCGGTCGTACAGCGCTTTTTGCTCGGGCGTGAGCTGTGCGTAAGATTCCTTGTTCCATTTTTTCAGCTCTGAAGCAGCGTTGTCAAGGGCTTCCAGCTTTTTGCCGAGAGCAACCTGATTTTTACGGGCTGCTTCCTCAGAGGATGGACTTGCTTCCTGCAATTTATTTATTTCACCTGGGAGGGTTTCTACCTGCGACACTAAACTCTCTATATATTTTTTAGAAAACTTCACGTTGTAGGCTGCAAAAAATTCGAGCAGGTTACAACCAAAATTTGCCAGCCATGCACGTTCCTCTCCTTTAAAACCGCCGCCACAGCTAATTTCATTCTGATAAAATTTCCAGTCCACCTTGTTTTCTGACAGCAGTTCAGGAAAAGTTTTCCATCCCAGCTTAGCGTAGCTGTAGTTATCATTGCGGATATGCGCTTTCATCTCGCCATTGTCTTCATGGGTAATTTTTCCTGTCCAGAAGAAAGAGCGGTTAGGCGTGGTGCTTGTCATCGCGGAACAGAAGTTCTGATCGCATACCGTGAAAGCATCTGCCATGGCGTAGTTGAAAGGAATGTCCTGGCGACTGAAATATCCCAGTGTAAGCGGCATGGCAGCATAATCCTTGTTACCGGATTTTTTTGCGAGCAGCCATTTATCATACTTACCTTCATTGTAAGCATCTACCTGACTGGCCCTGGAGTGAGGCAGGGAGCCCATCCAGGTCACCTTAGAACCTTTCATATCGAAGCGGAAAGGTGCAAATGTTTTGCCTTGTTCATCTGTCTGACACCATACCGGCTTACCATCCGGGAGGATGACGGCTCTTGGGTCATTAAATCCTCTCACCCCCTGCAGCGCACCAAAGCAGTGGTCGAAAGAACGGTTTTCCTGCATCAGGATTACGATATGTTCTGCATCCAGGAAAGTGCTGCCTGGCGCCGGGTTGATGGCCATAGCTTTTTGAATGGATGCAGGTAGTAATGTGGAGAGTCCGGCTGCACCGCTGAGTAACGCCGACTTCTTGAGGAAGTCTCTTCTCGAGTCCGTCATAGATTATGCTTGATTATTCCGATAAAATAGCAAAGTTATTTTTGTGCAGAGGTATTTTATGATGGATGGTCATACTTAATAATTTCTTAACTCATGCCGGTTTATCGGTGTTTATACACACACCGTTGGTGTGTGTATAAACACCGATGCGATTAAGGAGGCCGAAGGTCTCCTTAATCGCATCGGAATAAAAAAATAATACTATAGCTTAATCACCTTCACACTATTCACCTTACCGGTATTCCTGCTAATAATTCTTACAAACCAGGTACCTGCCGGCACTTTACTCAAATCCAGCCGCACCTGCTGCAATCCTTTACTACCGGGCGTATGCACCTGTCTTGCCACAGGAGCAGCACTGTTCAGTGCGGTTACTTCAATCAGGTAGAGGTCGCCGCTGTTACCATGGAATCGCAGTTGTGCATCTGCTGCACCTACCGGGTTCGGATATACGACAACTGCATCAGCACTGGCGTCAGTCGCTTCTGCCGGAGCTTTCATCATGGTAGTGTTACCACCTATAGCAGCCAGACTACCGGTACATGCACGCACAAACGCCCATGGTTTACCATCGCCGGTATTGATGTCGGGCTGATTATTAAGTGTCCACCATTTTGCCCTATATACGTTACCGTTATACACGGCGGAGTCGTTGGCCCAATATACCTGTGTGGCACTCCACAACGGAATACCGTTACAGTTGTTACCGGTACCACCATTAACGGTGATGTTGGCGGTTCCACTGGTAGTCACCGCGTTCTGATTATCGGTAGCTTTTGCGGTAAGCGCATAGGTGCCTGCTCCTACGTTATTCCAGGTGTAAGTATATGGCGCTATGCTATCCGTGTTCAACAAAGCAGTACCGTTATAAAACGCAACCCATTTGATGCTGCCATCACTGTCGGCAGCAGTAGCCGTAATAGTGACGGTGGCCGGCGCGGTGTAAGTGCTGTTGTTAGCAGGGGTTGTCAGGGAGACGGTAGGGAACACGTTGGTTGGATTCACCGTAACATGTACCGTATCGCTGATTTTAACTGCGCCCAGGTTATCAGTAGCGCGGGCACTGAGGGTGTAACCGCCAGCGGCTACGCCGGTCCAGCTGTAGCTATATGGTGCAGTAGTATCTGTGCCTAACAGGGTGGTGCCACGATAAAATGCTACTGACTTCACTACCCCATCACTGTCGGAGGCAGCAGCGGTGATGGTGATGCTCGCAGGGGCAGTGTATACGGCGTTATTCGCAGGTGCAGTAATATTTACTACCGGAGGTTTGTTAGCAGCACCTGTTACGGTAATATTTTTAACGGAAGATGTAGTACTTGCATTTTTATTATCCGTGGCGATAGCTTTCAGCGCATAGCTGCCGGCGGTCACCCCATTCCATACATAGGTGAACGGGGCACTGTTCACGGTTCCCAGCAAAGTACTGCCGTTATAGAAGGCCACGCTGCTTACTACACCGTCGCTGTCGGAAGCAGCAGCGGTGATGGTGATGTTCACCGGTCCTGCGAAGGTGGCGTTATTCGCAGGGGAAGAAATCGATACCGTAGGCGGTTTGTTTGGCAATGCACCGTTGGCAAATACTTCATTGATTTTATTTACCAGGGGGCTGGTGGTATTAGGGCAGTAGATCAGCTTTCCTTTGGAAACCGTGCTGCTGGTCATGTTGAGCATATCGCCAAACACCTGCCAGATGATAACGCCTGCCAGGTTATGGTCTTTGATATATTGTGCTTTTGCAGCGATGGAAACAGGGTTATCGTAGCTGAGGAAGTAGTTGCCTTTTGTTTTATAAGGTACTTGTGCGACGCTGTCCCAGTGGTCCGTCCAGCCGGTGGCTGTTTGCTGCAGTATGTAGCTGTAGGTGGGCGTACCATCGTACAGATCGCGGGCCCAGTTGGTATAGTCGGCGGCGGTTTGAATAGGCCCGTCCGGCTGTACGGTTTCCGCTCTTTTAACGGTAGGTGCATTCAGGGCGGCGGTACCATTGGTGATTACGCCACGGCCATAAAAAGGTGCCCCCAGATTTACTTTACTCATGTTTACGCCCAATGCCTGCAATGCAGTAGTGGTAGCATGCAGGGAGAAGTTGTTGTACTCTGCACCGGGATAATCATACAAAGGGGCATTATGGCCTGCTTTGTTGGACCAGCCACCGTTATAATCATAAGTCATCATATCGAAATAGTCCAGCGAGTTGTTGAGTCGCGGCCAGTCGAAGCCTGCCAGTTTGGAAGGGCTGGCAGAAAAGCAGGAGGTCATCAGCTTATTGGGTCCGATGGCGGCACGTACTTTCTCCATGAGTATGGCGAAGTTCGTATAGTCGGCGGCGCTATAGTTGACGATGTTCATACCGGGATCGTTGGGGTATTCCCAGTCGAAGTCCACCCCGTCAAAGCCCATAGCGATCAGCGTTTGGATACCGGCGATGAAGCGGTTGCGTTTTACTGAGTCGGCCGCCATTTCAGGATAGTGTTTGCACATGCTCCATCCGCCGATGGAGGCGAGTACTTTCACCCCTTTCTGGTGGGCCAGGTCGATGATACCTGGGGCACCACCGGCTTTGTGGATGGCGAGCGGGAAGCTGCCGGTTTTGCCGGTGTTGACGTTGGTCCATCCGCTGCCGCCGTTGCGGTAGCCCAGGCTGTAGGCGTTGCTGCCATCGCTGATATAGTACAGCACTTCCAGCTCTCCGTAGAGCAGGTACATATCCCAGCTGCTGTAGATATCTTCATTTATCAATGGGGACGGTGCCTGTACGGCGCCTGCCTGATAAATGCTTTTGTTGCGGAAGTCGCCGCTATGCAGCGATCCATCCTGCGCTACGCCGAAGAAAGAGAAATTGAGAATGGTGTACTGGGAGTAGTCGACATTCAGGTGGTTGTAACCTCCAGCCGGTGTGATGCCGGAAACATTTTTCCAGGCGTCCCACTGGGTGATGTAACCGATCACCTGTTTATTGTGCTGGGCGGTGGTAGCCGGCACTGTTGGGTTTACCTGGGCTTTGGCCTGCCAGGCTAACAAGAGCAGTAAACAAAGGGATACGAGGCGTCCCCACACGCACGTGCGGATAGAATTGGTGGTCATACAGATAGTTTAGACTAATGGTGGTTAAATAATAAATAAGTACGGATGGCTATCTTTAAATGCCTGACGATAAATAGTGCCCGACCGGTAATGGTTATGTTCAGCTTTTGGTTAACGGGTTTGGTATACAGATTTGCACGGATACAGGGCGCACGATCGTAGTAGTCGGCCGATGTTGCGACAGGTACCATCCTAAAGAAAAATATTTCTGCGGCGATAATATTGCAGTTAGATTTTGAGATTTCGCACTAATTGTATTAATTGCACCACAATCTCAATTAGTTATCACTCCTGACTTACGCCACGCTCTAGGAAACCAGCATTTTTATTAACCAGATAATACTATGAAACACACCCTTCGAAGTAACCTTTTACCTGGCATCGTATGCCTGTTATTGTTATGTGGCGCTGCTGCCTGCAGCAAAAATGACGACCCCGTAACGCCTGCACCAGATTTGAATTCGCTGTATGCAAATTCCATCAAAGACGCCATGACGGCCGACAGTTCGGAGATTATAGACACGCTGTGGTCTATAACGCCTACGAATACACGCCTGCAATGGAAAACCATCAATGGAAAGCAATATGTGCTGATGGCCACGTTTATGCGCTTCCCTGCCAGCTATCCGCAGGGAGATAGCATTACTACCACCTGGGATGTAGCATGGCTGTTTGCACCCGGTCAGCTGAAAGCTAAGCTGGGCAGTATGAGCGCCGGCACGGATACTATCCAGCGGCTTTGCCAGTTATTGGGACTACCCCCGGTAAATGCACGGACCAACACCCATATTGCGCAGATGTGGGTGCAGCCTTCGCAGCTTTACAGGCCTGCAGGCAATCCTGACATTACCTCCACTACAACAGGTGCAGTGCTGCTTCCGACAGTCGGCAATGATTACCTCACCTGGTTTAATGGTTACATCCTGTATGCGTACTTCCACACACTCACATCCGCCACGGATTTCCATTATCCATGGACCCGCCTGGGGTACACATATGACTGGGCGCCTGGCGCAAAGGAAGTGGGCTTGAGTGAATTTGTGATGAAACAAAACAGCGGTGCCTGGGTTGAAAAAACTACCACTGCGCAGGATTTCTTTAAGCAGTAAGCTGCATTAAAAAAGGTTCTGTTGCCTGGTGCAACAGAACCTTCAATGGATTGGGGCAGCAAAATAAGATGAACGGATTAGATGCATGCTTATGGGGCACACCGGATGAAATTCAAAGGGTCTTCATAAGGGCAACTTGTTAATTACTTGTACTTAATTCCTGCTGCAATATTAATCCTTTGACATTCAACCCACTGTATCATATCGGGAAAATGATTTTCAAATTCGGGAATTGTTATTCATCCCAATTAACTACTTCATATGACTGCTGCCCATTGTTGTTGATGGGCTGATAGTAGGTGCCGTTATACACTACATATTTCTGACCACTATATTCCACTTCCTGTGCACCTGAAGGCACATTGGTGATAATAGCTCCTACCGGTGGATTTACTACTGTATAGGAAGACCCTCCTCTTGTATAAAAGGCCCCGCCATAATAGTAGTAAGGTGATCCCGAAACATTCACGGTAGTATAGCCGCTGGGCAAGGTGGTTACTACTGCTCCCACCGGTGCTGGTACTGCGGTATAGCCGGCAGAGGACTGTGTATAATATACACCCTGGTCATAGTGATACTTGGCGTTATTAACCGATACTACGATAGCCGTGGCTGTCAGGGTAGCAAGGAAGAAACCTACCGGATGCCACGCTGGTCCCCAGCCTACATATGGGCGGTACGGATGGTAATAGTAATGATAACGGCCGGGGTATACCCTGCGCGGAGGCACCACCACATTTACGTTGCGGTGTACATTTACGTTGTTGCGGTTCACATTCACATTATTTACGTGGCGGTTGTCAACATGTACATTACGATTGTGAATGTTATTATTACTCAGATTGTGCTGATTGTTGATGGTGCGATTTCCGCTGTTAACGGCGCGATTCCTGTCGTTGTTGATATTACGGTTGGGGGCGTTATGTTGCTGAGCAGGTTGACGGCGCTGCGGATTATTCTGGCGTGCAGGCTGACGGGCAGGCGCAGCTTGTCGCCGTTGGGCCGGCGCATGGCCTCCACCCCTTCCGCCGCCGCGATGTTGTGAAATAGCGTCCTCAGCGATGAGTAAAAACGTGGCCAGGCATACGCAACGTAGACTTGTTCCAAAAAGCAGATTCATATTTGTGCTTTTGAAGTGAGTAAATAGTTTATGCTCAGGAAAAAATGCTGTATCAGTTATTACAATTATCGCATGGAAATTGTTACAAATAGTAAAGCTGAAATTGATATTTATGAGTGATATAGCCCGTCGTTTTCCCGAAAATCCGCTGTTGATGCCTACCGACCTCACTCCCAGCAAAGAAGGTGTAAAGGTGGCCTGCCTGCTCAATCCTGGGGTATTCAGCTACGACCGTAAGACCTGGCTGCTGGTACGGGTGGCGGAGCGGCCGGAGCAATCGGATGTATACCTCTCTTTTCCGGTGCTAAACGCTGATGGGAGCATGACCATCCGGCAGATCAGGCTCGATGATCCGGACCTGATAGCCACCGATGCCCGGGTAATCAACTACCAGGGAGCTGATTTCCTCACCACCCTTTCCCATTTACGTTTTTTTTCCAGTGAAGATGGTATACATTTCAGGGAAGCCCCCGCGTACCCGCCGATATTCGGCAAGGGCACCCTGGAGGCCTTTGGGGTGGAGGACTGCCGGGTGAGCAAGCTGGGTGACTGCTATTATCTCACCTATACGGCTGTTTCAGAAAACGGCGTGGGAGTTGGCCTGAAAACCACGCAGAACTTCCAGGAATTTCAGAGCCACGGCATGATCATCCCCCCTCATAATAAAGACTGCGCCCTGTTTGAGGAACTGATACATGGTATGTACTATGCCTTTCACCGGCCCAGCAGTGTAGCCCTGGGTGGCAATTACATCTGGCTGGCTTCCTCTCCCGACGGACTGCACTGGGGCGATCATCGCTGCCTGCTGAAGTCCAGGCCCGGCAAATGGGACAGCGCCCGCGTAGGTGCAGGCGCAGCACCCATCCGGACCGACAAGGGCTGGCTGATGATTTACCACGGGGCCAACACCGCACACCGGTATTGCCTGGGTGCAGCCCTGCTGGATATACATCAACCCTCCAAAGTGCTGGCGCGCACAGAGGAGCCCATTATGGAACCGCTGGAGCCTTATGAGCTCACTGGTTTCTTCGGGCATGTGGTATTTACGAATGGGCACCTGGTAAACGGTGATGAGCTCACGATTTATTATGGTGCCGCTGATGAATACGTGTGCGGCGCTAATTTTTCTATCCGGGAGATATTAGGGTTATTGGGTTAATAGCTGCTACCCGAAAGGGCCCACAAAAACAAAACAGCCTATTGACAGTTCTTCGTATTTGTACTATTTTAGCCAGATAATTATTATCCTGACTCAATCTATGATTAAGAAGAAAATACTCCTCGCTGACGACGATCAGGACGACAGGGCATTTATAAAGGAGATGCTGGAGGTTATAGATAGCGATGTTAGCATTGATTGTGTTCAAAACGGCAAACAGGTGTTGGATTATCTAACGGCCTGTAGCACTAAAGACCTACCCTGCGTGATCATGCTGGATTATAAAATGCCTATGATGACAGCCGGCGAGGTGCTGGAAAAAATGCAGCAACTAGGGCTGTATAGTAATATTCCTAAAGTGGTATGGAGTACTTCTGAGGAAAAGATGCATATCAACCGATGCATGGCAGCAGGTGCGGTCAGATATTTTGTGAAGCCGGTTAACATAGCCGGATTGGAGGATATTGCCAGTGAAGTACTGGCGTTATGCTATGCCTACGCTGGCAGATAAATATTGAACACTGCGCCTTCGCCCGGCTGGCTGGTGGCCTGGATCGTGCCTCTGTGATTTTCCACGATTTTACGGCAGATGGCCAATCCTATACCTGTACCCGGATACTCATCCCTGGTATGCAGGCGTTCGAACATTTCGAAAATTTTCATGGCATAATGCTGGTCAAAGCCAATTCCATTATCCGCCACCGTTAGTAACAGTATGTTTTCCTGGCGGCCGGTGGATGGGTTGAGAATGGACTCGACTCCTGCAGTGACCACAATTTCCGGCGGTACTCCCTTGCGGTGGTATTTCAGCGAGTTACCGATGAGGTTTTCCAATAGCTGGCGTACCTGAAAAGGAATCCCGTACATGCCTGGCAGATTGGTAGCTATAATTTTACCACCTGTATCCTCCAATGTTTCCGCAAAAAAAGTGGTTAGTTCTTCCACTACATCCTGTAGATTCACGTTTTCAAATGCAATAGACTGCTCAGATACTTTTGTAAAAGAGAGCATATCATCAATAAGGCCCTGCATACGTTTGGCGGCATCCGCAGCACGTAGCAGGTAATCCTTCTGTCGCGCGCTGAGCAACAGCTCCTCTGCTTCCAGCACCATGCTGTTATACAACTGAATTTTGCGCAGTGGCTCCTTCATATCATGGGCGGCCGCAAAGGCAAACTTCTGCAGTTCCTTATTCTGCGATTCCAGCTGCTGGGTATATTTAAGTATTTGTTGCTCTGCTAATTTTCTTTCGGTGAGGTCGCGGGTAACTTTGGAGAAACCGATAATGCTCCCGTCGTTATCATGCATGGCGGTGATAACCACGCTTCCCCAGAAGCTGCTTCCATCTTTTCGCACACGCCAGCCCTCATGAATGGCTTTTCCCTCTGCGGCTGCCTGCCCAATCAGTTTTTCAGGGAGGCCGCGCTGTTGATCCTCTTTCGGGTAGAAGATACTGAAATGTTTCCCGATGATCTCTTCCTCCGTATAGCCTTTAATTTTCTGTGCACCCTTATTCCAGTTCTGGATAATACCATTTACGTCCAACATAATGATGGCATAGTCTTCCACTTCATCAATCATTTTCTGATAACGGCGCTCTGTGGACTTTACGTCAGGCTGGTTGGCATTTTCATTCACCTGTGCCACGGGTTCGGAAAACTCAGGAGATGGTGGTGTGATATTTTCTATTGGGGACATTGTTGCTATTTTCTCCTTTGATCTGTCTGATTCCATGTATGAACAGTTTTTTCAACACACTACATATACAACTGTCAGGGTAACAACAATTATACCTGACAACATCTATTATTTTAATCACTGGTTATCAATAAATTACATTCACATTTACCACTATACGAATTTTTATCGGGGAGAATTAAAGTACAGAGTGTCCAATATCATACACACTTACTTAAGTCCCGCGGCTGAGTTGTGGCAAATGGCACCTGCCCGCATGGAACTTTTAATGGCGCAGCTGAGTACTGGCGCCTATTGTATTTTAAATAGCCGGTGGCACAAAAAAAGGGCCCAATGGGGCCCTGGTTTTTTTAAGAATATGGTAAGAGATATGATTAACCTTTAACACCCATGATCTCGGCTGTTTCATCAAGGAAGCGCTGAATTTTATTAGTATTCATGAAGGTGCGGATGGCAAATTCCCGCTGTTTACCGTCAGCGGTATTGAATACCAGGTTAACGGAGGTACCGGTATAAATAAAATTGGTGGATCTGCGAACGATATTATAACGCACGAAATCGTCGAAGTTAATTTCCTTTTTCGTTAAGCCACCGAGCGATTTACTAACGATGACACGGCGTTGCTTATCGAACTGCCAGCTGCTGGTGAGCATGAATGCAAATACCAGGGCCAGTACCAGGGGAAACCATACCGCAATGAATTCACGAACGGGCGACCTGCCGGGGGCATAGCCAGGCGTAGTGAAAGCGTAATACCACCATACCAGGCAGACGAGCATGATTACAGCAGTGAAGATTTTGTTCTGCTTCATGAGGTAGACCTCCCCTTCCGGTTTATAAAATTCGAATGTGCCGATGGGTACCGGCTGCGCACTGGTGGCCGGCTGATTACCAAATACCATCTTTGCAAGGGCCGGCAGCAGCTCAGCTTCAAAGCTGATGGCTGTTTTGTCATCGAATCCTTTGTAGTAGGAAGAGATACGGATACCTTTTCCATGACGGTTGCTTTTTTTGAAGATCGCATACGTGAGGCCATAGGTACCCGTCACCGCATCGATGACTGCAATGTCATCGAAAGAAATCGTTTTCAGGGTCAGTATCCCTGCCCATTTACTGGTAACCTTTTTGGCGTTTGCATCAAACACATAGACGGTGGCAGCATTGGCAAAAAAGAAGCCGGCCACAATTAATACAAACACATAGCCTTGTGCCAGGGAGGCCATCAGCGCGGGGGAACCCTTGGCTATATAGGTCCAGATGACGCCAAGGATGAACAGTACAAGAATGCCGGATAGCAAATAGGCTCGATTAGGAAATACCTGGATGAGGGTATCGCCAATTTTCCATTTTGTTTTTCTCATGGGCGCGAAATTATAATTTTTTTTACCTTCCAGGCCTTTAGCATGGAAGGTAACCGCGAAACAAGCAACAAAACATATATTATTATACACAATATCTAAAAATCAGCTTGATTTTACCCTCAAATCCGTATTTTAGTATTAAATCGTGATCCAGTGAGCAATGATGAGGCTATTCTATTACAGGATCTGCGGCAGGGGAATCAGGAGGCTTTTATAGCCATTTACAACCAACATTATCCTTCGCTGTATACTTACATCCTGCGTTTTATCGCTGTTCCCCAACTTGCCGAAGATGCTTTACAGGAAGTATTTGTAAAGATCTGGGAGGTAAGGGAGCGGATAGATCCTGCCCAGTCTTTCAGGGGATATCTTTATCGGATCGCAAGGAATCATGTATTTAAGTTAATGAAGAAAATAGCGGCAGATGAGGCGCTGCGTCACCAGGTGATGCGGGAACTTCACCGGCAAACGGACGATGCAGACACCCGCCTGCTCTGGAAAGAGTACGAGCAGCTGCTGCATACCGCCATCACCCGGCTACCGCCACAACGGCAACGGGTATTTAAACTCTGCCGCGAAGAGAGCAAATCATACGAGGAAGTAGCAGCTACGCTAGGCATTTCGAAAAACACCGTGAAAGAGCACATGGTACTGGCTTTGAAGAGCATACAATCATTTTTTTACGAGCATGCAGACGGCGCACTGTTCCTCCTTTTCTGGACAGATGTGCTCATCAACCAAAAAAAATTCTGACTTTTTTTTAGCGGAGAACCACCCTCCGGCAAAATTTCAGGATAGTATATAGTATGCCGACAGGAAAGAACAATGAATATTACCGACTATTACTGCAACGCTGGCAACAGCGGAAATGTAGTCCCCATGAGGCACTGGAGCTCCTGGACTACCTCTGTTTACCAGAGGCGGACCGCTTGCTGCTCACAGAAATTCAGGCCGCCTTTGACCAGGCAACACCGGATGCAGATGTAAGTGGCCCGGGCGACAGGGTCCGCCAGGCCCTGCTCACTCACATACAACCACCACCCACCATTATTTCGCTGCGCAGCCGCGGAAAATGGCACTACCTGGCAGCAGCCGCTGTGCTGGCCGCCATCGCCGTACCTGCCGGAAAGTACCTGCTCTCAGAGAAAAAACCTGCCATTACCAAAGCCATACAGCAGGAGGACCATGACATCTCCCCCGGAAAAAATAAAGCTGTATTAACACTGGCAAACGGGGAAAAAATAATACTGGACAGCGCCGGCAACCAACTGCTGGCCAGCCAGGGCGGCAGCGCCATCCGCAACCGCAACGGTGAACTTACCTACGACGACAACGGCAACCAGCCACCGGTATACAACACACTTACTACCGCCGCAGGCGAAACATACACGCTCACCCTCGCCGATGGTACTAAAGTATGGCTCAACGCTGCCTCCTCCATCCGCTTCCCCAGCGCCTTTCCTGGCAGGGAGCGACTAGTGGAACTCACCGGGGAAGCCTACTTTGAAGTGGCCGCCAATGCCAACCAGGCATTTCGCATTACCACCGGCAAAATTGCCATCGACGTACTGGGCACCAACCTTAACGTAAACGCCTACACGGCAGCAGCCACCACCAACACCACACTCGTGAGCGGCGCCATAAAAGTAAACAGCCCCTCCGGCTCCCTGCTGCTGGCACCCGGAGAGCAATCACAGGTAAGCGCCAACGGCAGCCAGACCAAACAAACCAACGTCAATATCAGCAGTATCACCGCCTGGAAAGAAGGATTCTTCCAGTTTGAAAATACACCGCTGACAGAAGTACTACAACAATTTGCACAATGGTATAATGTAGAAATCGTGTACGAAGAAAAGGTAAATAACCGCAAATTCTTTGGTATCATCAACCGCAACAGTAGCCTGAAAAGCGTGCTGCGCATGCTGAATGCCAACGATATCCTATTCAGACTCGAAGGAAACAAATTAATCGTGCAACATACATAGGAACAGGAAGAATAATACATAGTCATATCAGCCAAAACAGTGAACTGTAAGACCGCGAAAGCATCGCAAAACTAACCACATATCTAAATCAAAATTCGCAGAAGTATGCAATCAAGTTCTATTGCCTGCACCCGGTCCGGACAAGACCGGCGTTCAACCAAACACCTGAAGGTCAGTAAGCTACTGGCCCTGCTATGCCTGGCCTCCGGGATGCAGGCAAGCGCCAGAAAACCTGCACAGGTAGTGAGCATGGCATTAAGAGATGCCTCCACCAAAGATGTATTCAGGGAAATCAGCAAGCAAACAGGCCTCAACATCCTCGCGGATGAGCACCTCCTGGAAAAAAGCAGCAAAGCCTCCCTGGTAGTGAACAATGTGCCTGTAACAGAAGCGCTGAACATCTTATTACGCAACCAGCCGCTGACCTACTCTATCGAAAACGGAGCCATCATCATCAAAACCAAACCGATGATGCAGCCGGCAGCAACGCCTCCCCCTCCGGTGGAAATTCATGGCGTGGTCACCAACGACAAGGGCGAACCCATGCCAGGCGTTACCATCACCGTGAAAGGCAGCAAAACAGGATCCATCACCCAGCCTGACGGCTCCTTTACCATTCGCGCCAACGAAGGCGAAACACTGGAGTTTCACATGGTAGGCTTTAAAACCACCACCATAAAATTTGACGGTAAGAATACCAAACTGAAAGTAACATTGGAAAGCGATGTGTCACACCTCTCCGATGTGATTGTAGTCGGCTACGGTACCGCTAAAAAGAAAGACCTCACCGGTTCCGTCAGCTCCATCAACAATGACCAGATGAACATCGGCGGTATTACCAGCAACGCCGCACAGGCCATCCAGGGCCGCGCAGCAGGTGTACAGGTGAGTCAAACCAACGCCGCACCCGGTGGTACCACCGCCGTACGCGTACGCGGCGGTAACTCCATCAAATCCACCAACGAACCGCTCTACGTGGTTGATGGTTTCATTACCGAAACCGGTAAAGATATCAATCCGAACGATATCGAAGATATCCAAATCCTTAAAGACGCCTCCTCTGCCGCTATCTACGGTGCACGCGGCGCCAACGGCATCATCATGATCACCACCAAACGTGGTAAAAACGGAAGAACTTCCGTAACCTATGATGGCTACGTGGGCTCCCAACGCATCCTGAAAGAGTATGATAAAATGAACGGACTGGATAACATGAAAGTAACCAACGCCAAAGCCAATGAAAAAGGTCAGCCGGACTACTATACGGCTACTGACCTTGCCAGCGGCCGCGATAACGACTGGTTCAAACTCGCTACCCGCCCGGGCCTGGTGCAAAGCCATAACCTGAGCATCTCCAGCGGTAACGCAACAGACCGCATCGCTTTGTCAGGCAACTACTTCCAGCAGGACGGTGCGCTGAAAAACACCAGCTACAGCCGCTACTCTGCCCGTGTAAACTACGACAAGCAGGTATCCAAAAAATTCAAGGCAGGAGCCAACGTGTATCTCTCCCACGCCTATACGAATTTCAAAACCTACGACGGTAACATCGTTCCAAGTAACGTCATGTACGGCGTACTCACCGCCTCTCCGGCCCTCCCGGTATATAACGACGATGGTACGTATGCCCGTTACCGTGGTAAGGATAATCCGCTGGCATGGCTCATGGCACCTACCAACGACCGCTTCGAAGATAAAGTAAACCTCAACGCCTACCTCGATTACGAAATCATAGAAGGCCTGAACTTTCGCGTGAACGGAGGAACGGAAAGACTCAATACCAAAGAAGGTACCTACCTGCCACGCGACCTGGTAGACGGTGAAAAAGTAAGAGGTAAAGCCAGTCTGCTGGATGCGCAAACATCCAGACAACTGATCGAAGGTTATTTCACTTACAGAAAAATCTTTAATAAGATCCACTCCATCAACGTGGTGGCAGGTGCTTCCTACCAATCGGATCTGAGCCAGCGCCATTACAGCCTGGTACAAAACTTCAGTACCGACGCCTACCTGTATAACAACCTGGAAGCAGGTACCGAAAGAATACAGAGCACCAGCCAGAAAATTCCTAACAAGCTGGCTTCTGCCTACGGACGCCTGAACTATACTTTGATGGACAAGTACCTGCTGACAGCTACTTTCCGCCGCGATGGCTCACAGGCCTTTGGTACCAACAACCGCTTCGGTTACTTCCCGTCTTTCTCCCTCGCCTGGAGAGCTTCCGATGAAGAATTTATCAAAAACCTGAACGTGTTTTCTAACCTGAAAGTACGTGGTGGCTACGGTAAAACCGGTAACGACCGTATCGGCAGCTATATCTATATGTCTACCTTCGGCCCCACCAACGTATCGTTGGGTGAGGGAAGCGACAGCTACGGTGGCGTGGTGGCTACCCGTTTATCCAATCCTAACCTGCAATGGGAATCCCTCGCGCAGCTGGACCTGGGTATCGACATGGGCTTCTTCCAGGATAAAGTAAGTGTTACACTCGACTACTACAAGAAAACCACCAAGGACCTGATCTATGACCTGCCAATCGGCGACTGGAATGGTTTCCAAACCATCACCGTTAACACCGGCGAGTTACAGAACCAGGGTGTGGAACTGGGTATCAACACCGAAAACATCAACCGTAAAAACTTCACCTGGAATACCACTTTCAACATTGCCTACAACAAGCAGAAAGTGATCAACCTGGGCGGACAACCATACATCATCACACAAACGGCTAACCTGTATGGCGGTCGTGGTATGGACTTCACCAAACTGGCGCCAGGCCAGGAACTGAGTACTTTCTACGGTTATGTATATGACGGTGTCATCAAAACCGGAGAAGATCATTCAGCACAGCCGAGCTCCAAACCAGGTGATCCTAAATTCAAAGATATCAGCGGTCCGGATGGCAAGCCAGATGGTAAAATTGATGCGAACGACCGTACCTACCTGGGTCACGCCAACCCGCATTACATCTATGGTTTGAACAACGACTTCCACATTGGCAATTTCGACCTGAACATTTTCCTGCAGGGCGCACTGGACTACAGCCTGTATAACGGTACTGCACTGGTGCTGGAGTCAGGTCCGGGTTCAGCCGCACTTAACAGATGGACAACCACCAACGAGAACACCGATATTCCGAGAGATGGTTATGCCATTGCTTACGGCGGTTTGATGAATTCCCGCTTTGTGGAAAATGCCTCTTACCTGCGTGTGAAAATGGTGACACTGGGTTATAACATCCCGGTTAAAAATACTTTCCTGAAAGCGATGCAAGGACTCAGGGTGTATGCTTCGGTGCAGAACCTGTTTACCATCACCGGCTATTCCGGCAGTGATCCTGAGGTAAACAGTAATATGAACAGCAGCGGCGCTACTGCCAACCTGAGCTCAGGATTGGACTACACCGCCTTCCCTGCTTACCGTACATACACTGTGGGGCTGAAAGCGAATTTTTAACCTGTAATCTTTAGAAGAATGAAATTTAGATATATCGCACTTGCTGCAATGATGCTGGGCGCTGCGTCCTGTAGCAAACTGGAAGATCCGAAAGTATACAGCTTCCTTACCGGCAGCAACGCCTTTCTTACGCTGAGTGATGCCAAAGCCGCTGTAAACGGGGTGTACTCGCGTTTAAAACAACCAAGTGGCCGCTCGGATGCCTGGATGTACTACGCCGGTTTCCAGGTAACTATTTCTGACCTCACCACCGACATCGGCCATGCCAGTTCCGGTGGCGATGTAGGCCTGATGTCTGAATGCCAGTGGGCACCTGCCAATACTTACCTGGCCTTCGCGTGGCAGCACCAGTACAAACTGGTAACCGACGCTAACATCGCGCTCTATAACATCTCCAAAATGACCAGTATTACAGATGCACAAAAAACACAGTTCACCGCGGAACTCCGGTTCCTACGTGCGCTGGGATATGTGGATCTGACCGATGCTTTTGGTCCGGTGATACTGGTGACTGATTCAACAGTGGCACAAAACCAGGAAAACCCGACTTACTTTGACCAGATGCAGCCCGTTCCCGTGGAGCAGGTAAACCAACTGATCATAAAGGACCTGGAATTTGCCTCCGCTAATCTGCCGGTTAATTACGTAGGCAATGCAGTGTATAATACCAATGATATTGGTCGCGCTACCAAAGGAGCAGCTTTATCCCTGCTCACAAAGCTCTACATGCGTGAGCACCAGTGGGACAAAGCCCTGCCGCTGACCCAGCAGGTAATGGGCCTGGGCTACGACCTCTATCCTTCTTATGCCGGCTTGTTTGCCGAAAAAAATAAATGGAACCAGGAAAGCATTTTCTCTGCGCTGGCAGATCCGCTGACGGATGCCGTGGAAATACTGAACCACTTTGGTCCGCTGAACCATCCGTCTGTAACAGACCGCTGGCAATACTTTGCCGTAACCTGGTACTTCTGGAATACCTTCAATGACGCCGATGAGCGCAAACAGTTGTTCTATTACGACTATGAAGGCAGCGATGGCCTGCATTACAAACAAGGCCCTCCGGGTGCTACCAATCCGCCAGCAGGTGAATTCTACATGCCGGATGTAGCGACCAAGAAATTCGCTGATCCCAATGGTTCCACCACTTACTATGACGGGCACGTATTCCCGATCCTGCGCTATGCGGATATTTTACTGAGTCGCGCTGAAATCATCAACGAAGTTTCCGGCCCTACACAGGAAGCAGTGGATCTGATCAACCGCGTGAAAGGACGTTCAAAAGCGCCACAGCTGGGTGCTGCCGGCACTTTCACCCGTGAAACACTTCGCGATGCCATTTTGCAGGAGCGTGGCTGGGAGTTCTTCTTTGAGTGCAAACGCCGCCAGGACCTGATCCGCATGGGCAAATATGAAAGCGTGGTGAATACTTACCTCCAGGCAGCTAAGCTCACGCCTACCATCCAGATGCCGAGAGATAAGTATTTCTCTTATCCGCAGGCACAAACGGATATCAACAAAAAACTCAGCAATGGTGACAGACGCCAGTAAAAAATGTATTTTTCTGGGTATGATAAAATGGAATAACATACAACACAGGCTGCCGCTATTTTTAGCGGCAGCCCTGCTGTTGCTCGCCGGTCAGTCGTGCAGTCGCTACAGCACAGATGTACAAGAAATCATGGTGTTGCCCGTTGGGGCCAACGCCCTGAAAGTAGCTACCAAGGTGACCTGTCGCGAAGAAAACGATGCTGCCGTAGAATACTGGCCACAGGGTCATGAGGACCAAAAGACCACTACGCCACTATCCACTGGCAAAACAGTGCATATGATCGTGCTAACTAACGTGGAAGCAGCTACGAAATATGAATACAGGATTCTTACCGGCCATGGCAATGACCTGAAGGCCAGTAAGGTTTATGAATTCACGACGAACGACATTCCTGTGTGGATGAAAGATATATTTCGTGTAGTGTGTCCCGATAGTTCTGTGTTACCGGCAACATTTGCCAAAGGCTATGTACTGCTTACCCAGCGGGAAGATCCGGGCTATGTATGCATGGTAAACGCCCGCGGTAAAATTGTATGGTACCACCAGGTGCACAATGCCGGCTATAAAGTAGCACGGTTCACTGCCAATAACACCGTGCTGGGCCTCCTGGGCGGCGCGGGTTATGAAACCAGCTATGGCGATCAGATACTGGAAGTTTCGCTCACCGGTGATACCTTGTTATGTCTGAAAAAGGGTCAGGGAGACTTTAAACAAACTATTCACCACGAAATCCTGGAAGAGAAAGACCACCTGGTTACACTCTGTGTAGAGGAACGTGTGATGGATCTTAGCAGTATTGGTGGCAGCAATGCCGATACCATCAAAGGCGATGGCATCCTGGTGCTGGACCGCCAAGGCAAACAGGTCTGGAAATGGACCGTGTTTGATGAACTGGACCCGCTGAAAGAAAAAAATATCCTGAAAGAGAAAGGCGACTGGATGCATGCCAATTGTATCACGATAGATAAAGATGGTAACTACCTGGTATCATTTTATAACAACGGGCAAATCTGGAAGATAGACAGCAAAACCGGTAAACGCTTGTGGACATTGGGTAAAGACGGTAGCTTCCCGATTCCGGACAGCGCCTATTTTGATCAGGCCCACGGCATTCATTTTGATCAGGAAGGCCACCTTACCTTCTTTGACAACGGGGTGAGTAAAAAAACTTCCCGCACGCTTACGTTTGCCATCGACGGGCAGCAGGCAAGTCTGGTAAACAATACCGTGTTACCACCGGAATTTTACAACGAGCGTATGGGCAGCAGCTACCAGGTAACTGACAGCACCTTACTCACGTGTGCGACTAAACGCAATTCCGTATTACTGACCAACCTCGAAGGCCGCTTCCTTTGGCTGCTCAAAACGGGCATGTCGTCGTACAGGGCCAACTTTATTGCGGCTGACAGGGTACAACCATTTATCAATCAACCTGGCTATTAATACAGCCTGAAATCTTATAAGATGAAAAGAATTTTCACCGTGATGGGCGTGCTTGGCCTGGGAGTAGCGGCAGTAGCTACTTCCTGCGGTTCCAAGGTAGAAGGGAAAGCAACCGATACAACACCGGAGGCACCAAAGGAAATTGCCGTCACCATTGACCTGAAAAATATTCCGGATGATAAATTTGGGGAACTGGTAAAATACGGTCGTGAGCTGATGATGAATACTGCCAGGTACATCGGCCCTAAGGGCAGTGCCGGGCAATTTACGGGCAACCTGATGAGCTGTACCAACTGCCACCAGGATGGCGGCACCAAGCAGTTTTCATTCAACCTGCTGGCTTCCCACGATAACTATCCGCAGTACCGCGCCCGCGAAGGCAAAGTACTTACGCTGGCAGAGCGGGTAAACAACTGTGTTACCCGGCCGCATAATGGCAAACCACTGCCGCTGGACAGTAAGGAGATGGTCGCCTACCTGGCGTACCTGAAATGGATCAACACCTATGCGCCGAAGGACAAGGCCATAAAAGGGCAGCATAACCGCAAGCTGGAACTGCCGGATGTAGCGGCCAACCCGGTACATGGCGCAGAGCTGTTTGTGCAGCATTGTGAACGCTGCCACGGCAAGGATGGTGCAGGTCAGCTCAATCCGGAAGGTACTGCCTATACATATCCGCCACTCTGGGGCAAGGAATCCTATCAGCCGGGTTCCAGTATGCACCGGGTGGTGAAACAGGCGGAGTGGCTCAAAAATAATATGCCTTATGATAAAACGGATAAAGGCACCTTCCTCTCAGATGCGGATGCGCTGGACATTGCAGCCTTTGTGAACAATGATGCCCTGCATGCGCGGCCTAATCCGAAGAGCTTCGATTATCCGCATATCAATGAAAAAGCAATTGACTATGATCTGGGACCATTTGCCGATACGTTTAGCGCGTACCAGCATAAATATGGGCCGTTTAAGCCTATTATCGGGTATTGGAAAGAAAAGGGCTGGAAGTACTCTTTGTAGGTTTCCTATTTTTGTAGAGACGGGCTGCGCCCGTCTCCTCGCGTTTGAGAGACGGGCGCAGCCCGTCTCTACAGAGCGGATCAATCGCTTATTTTTTCTGCTCCTGCAATATTAAATTAATACTATCCTGTTCCAGCCGCTGCTTCAACCAATCGTACAGCCGTTTCCGTTCTGCATTACTGATCCGTTGCTTTACCCCTAACACCACCACCATCGTTGTATCTGGCTTGTTGTTGCCGGTAGCAGTAAATGGCATATCAGCCGCAGCATAGTAGACGATATTATTGTTTAAAGCATATAATTCTTTGGAGAGATCCGGGGTTTTCTTTTCGGTAACCGTTACGATAACCGGTGTAGGTTCGGCGGCATTGATATCTGCAAGGATACTGGCTTTTACCTGGCTGAAATCAAGGTTCTCCTGATTTTTGATTCCCTGACGCAGTATTAAATCCGTATTATCCAACCGGTATTGGGTTAACCTGGAACGAAGCACTTTAACGGTCGAGTCGCTCAGCTTCTCCCCTATTAATAATAAATCAATTTTACTCCCTTCCATGTTATAGGTAAATTCTCTATGCAGGATCTGCGTGGATGCAAAATGGAAATTATCATTTACAAACCGGCGGGCATTACTTTCAAAAATGCTTTCTTTCACAATGCGGAAACTTAGGTAGATACTGGGCACCAGGGTAATGAGCGTGATAAACAGGATGTAACGCCGGACTTTTCGTTTATAGTCAACATCTTCATAGCGGCGCTGCTGAAAGCGCAAATAGCGTATCATCAGATAAGTGCTAAGGCAGATAAAAACGCAATTGATAAAATACAGGTAAAACGCGCCCATCACAAAATACCAGTTCGCTGTGGCGATGCCGAAACCCGCGGTACACAAGGGCGGCATGAGTGCTGTGGCGATAGCTACTCCTGCGATCACATTGGATTTTTCCTTGCGGGTAGCTCCAACAATACCGGCCAGTCCACCAAAAAAGGCCACCAGTACGTCCCAGGTGGCAGGCATGGTACGCGCCAGCAACTCCGATTGGGCTTCATGCAGGGGTGTTAACCAAAAGTAGAGGGCGGAGGTGATAACTGAAATAAGGCTGGCGCGTAGCAGGTTTCTGCCGCCTTTTTTCATCAGGCCAAAATCAGTAATAGCGAGCCCAACCCCGATACCCATCACAGGCCCCATGAGGGGTGAAATCAGCATGGCGCCTATGATCACTACAGGACTATTTATATTCAGGCCAATGGAAGCGATAAAAATTGCAAAAATCAGGGTCCATAAATTAGCCCCTCTGAATTCTGAGTTTTTACGAACGGAGGATATCACTTCCTGCTCATCTGCCATTTCCACCCGGAGGTTAAAATGCTTATCCAGCAATATCCTGGCTTTGCGCCAAAACCGGCCTTCCGGTGATTTATGTTCAATGGGTTCGTTCAGCATATCTATTAAACCAAATAGACCCCTAATGTGTTTGAGCTAATACACACAAAAATCCATTTGTTATGAAAAAAGTTGTTTTAAGTCTGGCAGTACTGATGGCTTTTGCAGTGGCCTGCCAGAACCCTCAAAAGCATGACGAGAAAAAGGCAGAGGAGAAAGCCGGCGAGGCAATCGAATCGGCTGAAAAGGCTGCTGCTGCTCAGGCTGCCAGTGATGCTAATGCGGTACAAGCGGCTACTGCAGCCGTTCAGGCTAACATTAATGCGGCCATGGCTACGGTAGCGATGCCGGAATTTAAAAAGGCCAATGCACGCTCGCTGGCAAACGATTTCCACAAGTATCTTTCTGACCTGGTAAACACCAACAGTGGCAAAAAGGCGGCTGAGTATGCAGACAAACTGCAGGACCTGAAGAAGGAATACGACAAAAAAGTGGACGCTGAAAAGCTGGACCCGGATGATAAGGCCAAATTACAGAAATATGTTGGCGACATGCTGCAAGCAGTACAATCTGCCAATCCATAATTGCAAAACCCCGGGCTACCGGGGTTTTTTATTTCTTATACCATTACATTCCCTGTTTTCTTCGCACGTGCCAGCATACTCGTATAATAACGGTCCAGGAAATGGTAGATCACCAGTTCATGTTTGCGCTGGGCAGCCAGCAGCAAGCGGTTCAGGAACATATGCACGTAGCTGGACAATAACCCGAATTTATCCGGCAGTTCCTGTTGCCCAATGATATCGGTGAGGGCTATACGCCGTTGCTGTAATAGTTGTATTACTTCCTCCGGCAGTTGCCCTGCCAGCATAGTGGTAAGTTCTGGTGCGGCCTGCCGGTATTTATCATTCAGTTGTTGTTGCAAAGCCTTGTTACCATTAAATTCTTTGAAGAAATGCTGTTGCAGTTGCTGCATAAAAGTGCCTTTTTGTTCCAGCGAAAAGCCGAAAGCATCCAGCAGCTGATCTGTTCCTACCACTCCAATTTTCCAGCGGTACTCCTCCCCGCTTTCATCGTCGAGCAGCTGGATGAGTTGCAGTACAAACTGGCTGTCGCGGTGAAACACACTTTCACTGAAAGCCATGGTATCATTGCCATAGCGCTCTATTTCCCGGATATAGGTATCTGTTTGAATTTTACTAACCAGGTTTTTATTTACTGAGAGATGAGCTATTTCGTATAGTCGTTGCAGTGTTACCTGCCAGAACCCGGGATTGTCGGCATTACGGAAACGTACGCGCAGGTGGTGTTCCGGATCAGTATAGCGGATAAAGAACCATTCCTGTATGATTTGATTTTCCTGCAAGTCTGCTACCAGCGGGGCGATGACTTCTTTAAGCATATCTTCGGCGGTGCGGGTGCCACAATAGATTTTTACGTACAGCCATTCGCTGCCGGTGTGGAAGCTGCGTTGGATGTCCGCTTTGGGCAAGGTTAGCGGCGGCATGTCCAGTGCGGCGCTGAGGTTGTGGAACGGTAACACCAGTTCATTGGCATGCCTCCCATTAGGTCCTTGAATCCAGCACTGGTCAGGTGTTTGCAGCAGCTCCTGCAAGATAACCTGTTCCGAGCGGTCCATGATTTTCCCTAAGAGGGCCACGGCTACGGGGCTGTCGAGGTCTATGACCAGGTCGTTATCTCCTTCAGATATTACAATATATTGGGGCAGGTCCCATTTTTTCCGGAAGTCCTGAATATGTTCCTTATAACGCTCACGGTTATACGTATTTTCTGATTTGCGCCAGATCCAGGTGCGTTTATGCAGGATGAAGTTACCGTAGCTTACGCGGGGCAGAAAGGTGAAGTCGTTTCCCACCAGCCATTGCCAGGAGTAGCCTGGTTCATAATCCTGGAATTGCAGTTCGCAGAGGAATTTATATATGGGCAGGCCGTTGCGGTAGTTATGGGCGGTGCTCATCCGGGGCACTACCCATTTATTATGGCGGATGGAGCGGAGGCGGATTTTTCCCTGGCGGATACTTACCATCAGGTCGGATACCGGAATCTGGTCTTCACCGGCTTCGCTGGCGGCGAGGTATACAATTTCGTAGGGGCGCAGGCGTGGTCGCATTAAAATATTTCCGGTGCGGGATTCCGGCAGGTGCACCAGTTCTGCAAAAATCACCTCGTTATTCAGGTTTTCTTCTTTTCTCAGGGAGATGTTAACCTGTTCGGATAAAAAGGCATCGCCATGGCAGAAGCGCCCCAGGAGGTTGGCGGCGGAGGGGCCGTTGCAGCCGTGGAGTTCGAAGCGGTAGTTGCCAGCGTCGAGGGCGGCTGCGTCCGGGGCCAGCAGTTTTCCCATGAGGTAGCCGCTGGCGGGGAGTTTGGGCGTGCGGTCCGATTTAAGTGATTCCAGCTCAGCTTTGGTGAGCACTATTTCGGTGGTGTTTTCACGTAATCGCTGCAACTGTAGTGTTAATAGTTTATCCGTGGCTACGCTGCCTTTTTCAGGAGTGGCGGGAAGCTGCAGTTCATCCAGCAGGGGCGTATGATCGCCGCCGGATTGTGCGCCGTAGCCTATGCCGGCTTCCGCGTCGAGGGCGACACTGAGCGGCACTTCCTGTTCCTCGTAGCGGGCGGAGAAGGCGCTGGTGAATTGTTCCAGGTCGGGGCTGATACCGCTGCGGGCCAGCACGGCCAGGTCGTTGGTATGCGCAGCCAGTTCGCCCAAAATTTTTTCAGAGAGGTGATTGGTGGTGGTGTGGAGGTAGAGATCTGTTTGCAGCAGGTCTTTACTGCTGGTGTCGGGCAGCAGATTTTTCACGATGCGGTTTACTTCCTGATATGCTGCCATACCTGGCTGCTGCAGCAGTTGCACGATTTGTTGCAGCTGTGCGGTGATGTCCGCTGCTTCCGGAATGGTTTGTATGCGTGCGATGAGGGTGTGAAAAAATTCTGTTCCTGTCACCGTAGGTTCCAGCTCACTCACCAGCAGCTGGTTAGCGAGGAGTTCCTGCACAAATTCATCTGCATCATACCAGGTGATTTCATTTTCTTCGCTGATCAGGCATTGCCGTATTTGCTCCAGCGTGGCGCCGCTGGTGGCGGTGTGGAGTATCTGGCGCAGGTAGTCGGTATTATCTACTGCGGTGAGGTAGTAGTTACGGACTTTGTTGCGCAGCGTATAGGCCGCGTAGCGGAAGCGGCTGCCGGAAAGGTAGATGGAGTTGTTTGGAAAGTACAACAGCTGTTCACGTATAGCCGGCACCGTAGTAACAGCCGCGGTGAGTTCAGCTACATAGTTCATATCGAGGCGGCAGTATTTACGGTGCAGTTGATCCTCTCCCAAAAGTACCTGACTATGTATGTGACTACTGCCTGCTGTAATGCCGGCAAACAGTCCGTATGGTGTACAGCGGGTGCTCATACGCAGGAGGTAGCGATATAGGGAGAAGGTCAGTTTCTCCTCTTCTTTGGCTGCCAGTGGCTGGCCACTGCGCCATCGCTGCATTTCCTGGTAAAGGTCGATCGATGCTATATAAATGGCCTCCTGTAATCCCGGATCGGCAAATATTTCCCTGATAGCGGAAGGGAGCATTTGTAGGTCGAGGTGCTGCAGGCGTTGGAGGGTACTCACGGGCAGCATAGGTGTTCTCAAAGCAAAATAATTCTCAGCGGCAATCATGGTTATAATATCGTGTAGTCCATGAATTTAGAATGAATTGCGCTGACAGCCTATCCCGTAAAACCGGGATATTTCATGTTCCAACATCTACCCAAAAATCACGCTTTTCCGGGATTACGTTTATTGCAGTTTGTTCCTACTTTTAGGTAATGCCAATAAATTTTAAAGAAAACCTGTAATCAAAAAAAATCCTCAAAATAAAATCTCCTGTCAGCTATAATTTTTTTTTAACAACACAAATATTGGTTATGAGAAAAACATCAGAAAAAAAGCTCAGCCTGAGCAAAATCAAGGTTTCTAGTCTGAACGCTACTTCAAGAGAAAGAGATGCCAAAGCACCAACCTACACCGGTTGCAGCCTGTTTGCAAAATGTACGCCTCCTAGTACTAAAGCAACCTGCATCTAATTTTTCTTTTTAAAAAACAAAATCCTGTTTCATGAAAAAGACATCAGAAAAGAAATTGCAACTTGGCAAAATTAAGGTAGCAGACCTGGGAAAAAAAGCAGTTAACAACTCACCTGCTTTATTTTCCATCTCTGTAAAAATTACCTGCATCAGCCAAGGTGCTCCTATTTGCAGCGAGGATTCCTGCAGGTTCTGATTCCTGTAAATCCTAATCATCAAAATTGTTGATTATGAAAAAATCATCACAGAAAAAATTACATCTGGGTAAGATAAGGGTTTCTGTACTTCACAGTGCGTCTAATGCAGACGGCAATGCAGCTACGGGTACTACATGCCACGTACTGTGCTCTGCCAGGATCTGCGCTGTTAATACCAGCCAGGGCGCGCCTATTTGCAGTATTGATTCCTGCAGGTTCTAAACCTGCCAGTAGTACCGCTGCAGGGGCTGTGCTATTGTAATCCCTTTTCCCGCATACACCATCGTATGCACCCTTTGTATTCACAGGTACAACTGGCAAAACATGCAGCACATGCATGTTTTGCCTTTTTGACGTAATGAACTACCTATATGCCCGACAGAAAAGCAGCCACCTCCATACTGGAACAGATCAGTGCAGCATTAACCGAATTTGCTACGGAAGCCGAATACCCGGGACTCCTCGGCGGCTATACCGGCAGCGCGTTATTTTTCGCCTACTATTATCAGCTGACCGGTGACGAAAGTCACCTCGACAAAGCATACGCCGTCATCCAACGCAGTCTGGACGCAGTGGCCACCACCAGCGTCAACGGCTCCCATTGCAGCGGTCTCTCCGGCATTGCCTGGACCCTCCTGCATCTTTCCCAGATGGGCCTGATTGAAGAAGATGACCTCAACGAAACCTTCGAAGAAACGGACCAGCTCCTGGCCGAATGGATGGACCTGGAAACCGCACAGCATAGATTCGACTTCCTCCACCAGGGCCTCGGTGTAGCGCTCTATTTTCTCAACCGCCTCCCATCACCTGTGGCCAGAAAACAACTGGAAAAACTGGTAATGGAGCTGGACAGCCAGAAGTATAAGCTCGGCCAGGGCGTGGCCTGGAAAGACCTCTTCAGCTCACTCGGACTGGAAAAGGAAGACCGGCCCCTGTTTAACCTGGGCCTGGCCCATGGTAACCCCGCCATCATTTCCATACTGGCACGCATATACGAAAAAAACATTGCACAGGATATCGTAAGACCCATGGTACACCAGGCAGTTAACTGGCTGATCAGCACCCGTAAAACCAACCAGGAAGCCGGCAACAGCCTTTTCCCGGTACTGGTAGACGAGCATCATGTCATGACCGGTAGCATTCATAGCCGGCTGGGCTGGTGCTATGGCGACCTCGGTATCGCCTGCGCACTCTGGGATGCCGGCAGCCGCATGGATGTACCGGCCTGGAAAGAGTATGCCTTCGAAATATTTACGCATATCGCCACCTACCGCGATGCAGAGAACGGCACCGTACTGGACGCCTGCCTCTGCCACGGCAGCGCAGGCATTGCAGTAATCCTGCAGCAGGCAGGCATTAATGCCAACGACAGCATGCTGCTGCAAAATGCGGAGCATTGGTGGGAAACGGCCGTCACCCAAAATACCTTCGCCGACGGGCCGGCAGGATATAAATTTTATCATCATCCCCAATACGTTGACAGTCATAACATGCTGGAGGGCATCTGCGGCATCGGCCTGTCACTCATTACCTTTGTAGCCCCTGAAATCAAGCCTGCATGGGCCGAATCACTGCTGATCGTGTAATTTATTAAAATTATCTTGCAACGATTTTTTTGCTATCTTAGAGAACTACGAAATGAAAACTATATTCGAATAACCCGTCATGGCTATGCCAATAAACTGCAAGCCCAAGTACAGCAAATAAGAAAAACCATGGCCCGACTTTTTTTTGTGGACGATCATCCATTGATCCTGGAAGGACTGAGAGCATTATTTCACCTTGAACAAGATATAGATATAAAAGGCGAGGCAAGAACCGGAGCAGCATGCCTGCACCTGCTGGTAAACAACCCGGTGGACCTGCTACTGCTGGATACCGCATTACCGGATGTAAACTCAGCAGACCTCTGTACCACCATCCGCCAGCTTTATCCCGGCACCAGCATACTGGCACTGAGCTATAACCGCAATGATCCCAACATCCTACGTATGCTGGACAATGGCGCCAGCGGATGCCTGATAAAAAATGCCGACAAGCAGGAACTGATGACCGCCGTACATACCATACTCAGTGGTCACACCTTCCTCTCCCCTGCCCTGGAAGCCGATATCAGGGCAGTACGCCAACACCTGCACATCACCAAACGCGAAAAGGAAGTACTGTCGCTCATCGCCGACGGAAACACCAATCACGAGATTGCAGAAAAGCTGTTTATCAGCGCAGATACCGTGGATAGCCACCGGCGCAACCTCATGGGAAAGCTCAACGCCAGGAATACCGCCATGCTGATTAAATGCGCGTTCGCAAACCGGTTGCTCACCGATCTGACCTTTTAACGCGGTATTCCTCCAAACAGCCATTACATCTCCCTGAAAAAAAATAAAAAAACCGGCCCGCATAGCTGCAGGGCCGGTGGGTTGTAACAATGACAACCAGTTTATAAGGGACTATCTTTTATTTCATCCACCATACTTTCACGTTGGTAGAATTTCCTCCCATCGCATCCACCTGCGTTTTGAAATTCACGCTGTTATCGATGGACTCTTTTTCAGGATATTGCAGACGGTTGAAATCCTTGTACTGCACCGGATCACCATCACGAGGAGTACGGCCGGTACGGCGCCAGAGGTTATACGCCAGCCATGGCTGCCGGAAGTAGGACAACCATTCCTGGGCATAAATCTTATTCAGCAGCTGATCATCCGTGCCGGTAAATACCACCTTCGGATTGGCCAGGAAAGTATTCATTTCCCCAACAGTTGGCGAAGCCGGCGCTACTGCCGCCCAGTTGTCGTTCAGCACATTCGTATTGTGTGCAATCCTGAACCAGAAATTCACCGAAGCCCGGATACCTGCGTAGTAAGCCGCTTCCGCCAGTGCATTGTTCTTTGCCACACCCAGCCCCCTGGCATACGCTTCAGCCTTTAAGAACTGTACTTCTGCCGGTGTAATAAACAATTCCGGCTGATACCACACATCTCTCACCAAATAGAAATTGAAAGATGAGAACACGCTGTGATCTTTATTCAACGGATCTTTATCACGCTGATCGGAATATGGATTGGTGGCATCCGGCGCATTGGAACCTATCTGCAATGCCGCCCACTGGCCAGCCTGGTTAGTTTCGAAAAACAGGCGTGCACGCGGATCAAAGATGCCGGCTTCGCTGTTGGCATCCGCCATCAACTTCCAAACCGTTGAACTCAGGCGGAGGAATTTATGAGAAGAGAAGGACCAGTAACGGCTGTCTTTCAACTCCAGTCCACCCAGGTCCTTAGGCCACATACCCAGCTCCTCGCCTTCTTCCGGCAAGGGCACACCACTCAGGGCATATTGCAGGTAAGGCGTTGCTTTAGCAGCACTTTCTTCTACCATCTGCATAGCATGGCGCAGGATAAGGGCGTTGGCAAATTTCTGCCACTTGCTCATATCACCATGAAACAAGGTTTCGCTGGAACCCAGGGACTGATAAGGCCTGCCGGCAGCCGTAGTAGCATTGGCAGGTTTGATGTGCTCAGCAGCCCATTTCAGATCAGCGAGCAGGCTATCATAAATTCTTTCCTGGCTGTCGTATGCAGGACGGAACTCCCTGGAACTATTCGTATAGGCGAGACCGGCAGAGAAATAAGGAATATCTCCGAACTGGTCCGTCATGCGGAAAGTTTTGTAAGCCCGAAGAATGGAGGTGATCGCCTGCACATTGTTCATCTCCTCTTTATCCCCCTTGTAATTATCAATCTGGTCCTGCATCACGTTAAGGTTTTGCAGGGCATTGTAATAACTGGTCCATACATCGTTGGCGCCATTTTGCACGAGGTAGCCGGAGCTACCGCTTACCACCCCCAGTTGCGTTACGGGGTAATACCATTCATTGTGGATCGCCGCCTGCTCCTGGCCGCCCAGCAGCAGGGTTTTGATCACACCATTGGCCAGTGGGCCTATTTCAGCAGTAGTTGGTAATCCGGGTGTCTTATTTATTTCCTGGAAATCTTTAGTGCAGGCAGATAATAACATCGCAGCACCAGAAAAATATAACCAGACTTTATTTGAAATTTTCATGAGATCACATTTAAGAATGAACAACCGATGTTAGAATGAAACGCGTACCTGGAAACCGAGTGAGCGGAAACTAGGCAGTGACATATATTCCAGGCCCTGGGCATTGCCGGCACCATTTACCCCTTCCGGGTTGATGTTGAATGGCAGGTTGGTGTAGATATAGAACAAATCTCTACCTACGAGCGATAAATTAGCCGCCTGGAAGATGCGGGTACGTTTGATGATTCTTTCCGGTACCTGGTAGTTCACGGAAATTTCTCTCATTTTCACCCAGGTGTTTTCGAAGATGGAACCGCTGTTGATCCAGTCGCTGCCTTTGGTGGACTGACCAATATCCGTGCTGCTCCAAACCCCGTACTGCATGTATTTATAGTAATAGTGTACTACTTTATCATTCTCTTTACCATCGGCATACACCCCTGGTAAAATCACACCCCAGTTGGTTTGCGTACCATCAGGCGTAGTGTAAGGCAAGCCACCGCCATTTCTTTCCGTTAAGGTAGCAGGTGCCAGGCCACCCTGCATCATGGTGGCATAGGTACCGGACCAGATATCGCCGCCGATTTTGAAATCTACCAGTGTTCCGATAGACACACCGCCAGGCAGTGTGAAGGTATTGGTGATACCTCCGGTGAGCTTAGGAGTGGCGTTACCGATAGGTACGGGGCCGTCAGTAGCTTTGTACAGGGTGCCTTTCATATCGGCGCGACCAAAAGGAGCATCTGCCAGAATCGGGCGGCCCTGCGCATCACGCTGGTAATCGTAGCCATAGATGGTACCAAACTGGTCGCCTACTTTAGCGGAGATCATAGGTCCGTGCGCACCGTTATCATTCCAAACCGAGGCCATATCTACCCTTTCAGCACCTTCGGAGAGCGACAGCAGCTTGTTATTGCTATGTGCCAGGTTGAGGCCCAGGTCCCATTTAAAGTTTTTGTTGGTAACTACTTTCGCGTTCAGGATCATTTCGTAGCCGGAATTTTCCAGCACGCCGCTGTTAACCGTAATTTCCTTTACGCCGGAGCTCAGTGGCAGCGGGGAGTTCAGGATCTGGTTGCGGGATTTCCCTTTAAAGTAACGCAGGTCTACATTGATGCGGTTGTTGAGGAAACCCAGTACCACACCGATGTCGGTGGTATTATTGATCGCAGGTTTAAAGTTCATGGCAGGCAGGGAGTTAGGCAACATGAGTGCTGCCTGGCCTGCGAATGTTTCTGCGTTGTAGTTGTAGTTTACCTGGAAAGGCAGCGGATCTACGGCTGCCTGTGCCCAGGCTACACGCAGTTTACCAAAGCTCAGGATGGCAGGATCCGCATGCAGCAGGTCGGAGAACACAAAGCTACCAGCCACAGACGGGAAGAAGTAAGACCATTGGTTGGCAGGTAAAGCTGATGACCAGTCGTTACGGCCCGTTGCATCCAGGAACAGGTAATTTTTCCAGGAGAGGTTCACGAAACCATACACGGAGTTCATGCGTTTGCGCAACCAGCTTTCCTGTGTAGGTTTAGGATTACCGAGATAGGTACCGGAGTTGAGTGAATAGTTGAATGGGATAGCCCAGGTGTCGTTGTAGTTATAGGTACCATACATCTCGCGCTGGTAGAGGGTTCCACCAACAGAGAATTTACCGCTCAGGTTCCCGTTCATCATCTTTTCCTTATGAGCAGTGGCGATCAGTTCCAGGTTGCTGGCATTGTCGCGCTCCAGGCCATGGCCATAGTAGCCCAGCATACCGGCAGCATCCGTAGGAGGATTTTTAGTAGTAAGCTCGTTGGTATTATTATCCAAACCACCTCTGAAAACGATGTCGAGGAAGTCGGTAGCTTCATAGTTGAGCTGCACGCCGCCGAGGAGTTTTCGTTTATCCAGCGTCGATTTATTCTCCATGATATTCCAGATCACAAAGCCGCCGTTACCTCTCCATGGGAAACCTGCGTCTACGGTTTTGTTCTGGCTGCCGTCTTCATTTTTATACATGGCAATATCTTCTCCTTTATAGTTACGGCCGGTATTGTACACCAGTCGTTTCTGCCAGGAGGAGGCGTCGTTGTTACCCAGCTGCGGCGGGTTATCGTAGTTGTTGATGATATAGGAAGCGGTGATTTGCGCGGTCACGCGTTTGGTGAGGCGCATATTGGAACCGAGGTTGAAGTTGTTCCTGCCGTAGCCGCTGTTGGGCAGTACGGAGGTGTTATCCAGGTGGGAGAAGGAAGCGCGGATGGAGCCCCATTCGTTGCCACCAGAGAGTGATACGTTGTGGGTGGACTGCTGTCCGTTGCTGTACAGCAGTTTGATATTATCCGGCTGCGGGGTGTTAGCCTGCATGGTGCCGTCCCACCATTTGATCATGGTACCATCCATTTTTGGCCCCCAGGAAAGGCTGTTACCTGACCATCCTGCCTGCTGATAAATAGGGACACCGTAAGGGCCGGTACCATTTTTATCTACAAACAGGCCATTCCAGCTGTCCACCAGCATAGGGTTGCCATTTGCATCGCGTACATAGTCGGGCGCATTGAGCGACACCATACCGCCGGCGCCGTATTCGTTCTGCATTTTCAGGAAGCGGTAAGGGTCCACTGATTTGTAGCCATAGGAATAGTCTACGCCGAGGCCTGGTTTTTTCGCACCTTTTTTGGTGGTGATGAGGATAACTCCGTTAGCACCTTTACCACCGTACAATGCAGCTGCGGTGGGGCCTTTGAGCACGTTGATGGTCTCAATATCTTCCGGGTTGATCATGTTGATCGGGCTACCGAAATCTTTAGGAGAGCTGGCGCTGGAAGCATCTACGCTGGCGCCGGAGTACATAGCGCTACCGGTGGGCGATTTACGCGCATCATACCCGGTAGGGAGGTCGTTGGCCATGGGCATACCATCCACGATAATGAGCGGTTGGTTATCACCCTGGATGGTATTGTTACCACCAATTACGATGCGGGTGCTACCGCCATCTACCCCGTTGGGGGTGGTTACGTTTACGCCGGCCATTTTACCGGAGAGCGCGTTGATGACGTTAGGCGCATTAGAGCGGGCAATTTCAGCACCTTTCACTTCTTCCTGTGAGTAGCCGAGGGCACGTACACTTCTTTTGATACCCAGGGCAGTAACGGCAACACCATCGAGTGAGGTGGCCGAAGTGGCGAGGGTGATGGTGAGTGTGGTGCCAGCGCCAACGGTTACACGCTGTGTGGTAAAACCGATGGAGGTAAATACCAGTACATCGCCTTCGCTGGCATCCAGTTCAAAGTGGCCGTTGCCATCTGTTACCGCACCTTTGGTGGTACCGGCAATGACTACGTTTACACCTGGCAGCAGGCCACCATCTGTACCGTGTACTACCCCGCTGATTTTTTTCAGCTGCAGGTTGAAGTCGGACAGTTGTACGCCCATACCATTCTCCTTTTTGAGGACAATCTGCTCATTGATCACTTCATAGGAAATGTGCAATGGTGCCAGGATGCGCAGTAATACATCACCCAGCCGCTCCTCTTTCACGTTAACGGCTACACGTTGTTTGGCCGATAAGGTGGCATTGGAATAGGTGAAATTTACGGCAGTTTTTTCCGTGATTTTCTTCAGCACTCCTTTCAGTTCTGTCGGAGGCAAGTTGAGTGACAGCCGGGTATTCAGTATCTCCTGTGCGGTGGCGCCGTCGGCGAAAACGCAGGTGATAAAGCCCAACAGCAATGATATTTGTAACAAAGCAACCCTCATAAAAAATATGACATAGCGGTTGGAGTTTGCAAATTTGTGCATAACTTCAGAGTGGTTTTGTGGTGATTAATTAGCGTTAATGAAGCAAAACATATCCGTTGCAAAGTGGACGAGACTTTGCAGGGAACATTACTGGTGGCGGTGTTAGCGCACTGCCACCTTTTTCTTTTGTCGGAATTATCAGGTAAATGTCTGTGTCATCAGGTAAATCATTTTAGTTGATTTTGGTTAATTGTATAACGAGTAGCTGTTTATTGTCTGGTATTTCAGTTACAAGGCTTTCCGGTTATATATACTTGTCCGGCATGAATAGCATAACTGGCATTAATGGCTGCACAGATTATTTTCAGTTTGTCTTCCAGTGACTCCTTCAGGAGGTTTGTTGTAATGGTGCATCTGGCAAATATTTTTTCATCGGCGTGGATAGTGATACCGTATGTTTTACTGAGTATAGCGAAGATCTCGGTGACACGGGTATCTTCAAAAATAAATTGGGAATTATTATTAGCGGCAACGGGTGGCTGCTGGCCGGTGGCGGCAAGTTCGGCAACAAACCCGGTGGTAGCAGGGTCGTAGCTGAGCTGGTGGTTGGCTGATACGACGTAGCTGTTAGCTGTATCATTCTGACTGCACACGGCTACGCTACCCGAGTGTACGGTCACCACCAGGTTACCCTTTTTATTTTCACGGATAGAAAAGCTGGTGCCCAGTACTTTCACGGCCAGGTTGCCGGTATATACCAGGAATGGGTGATCCGCATCTTTTGCAACATCAAAGAAGGCTTCTCCTTTCAGGTACACTTCTCTCCTCGCAGCTTCCAGGAAGTTGCTGTGGCGGATGGAGGCGCCGGTGCCCAGTACTACCTTGGAACCATCGGTCAGGTAGGCCGTGGTGTTGTCAGGTGAATCGTTGGTGCGTGTAATCAGGTGTTGGGAAGATGCCTGTGCTGGCGTTGCGGCAGGGTCCTGCTTTTGGCGGAGTGCATACCAGGCAAGTGGTAGCGACAGTAGCAATATAGCTGCTGCAGCTGCCCTAAACGGAAATCTTCTTTTGTGGGAACGGAACATGGGGATGACAGGCCGTGTGTGACCGCTTTCAACAGATTGCGTGATTGCCGCGTGGAGGTCCTGTTCTATTTCAGGAGGCAGGGTCTGATGGTATTGGTGGTGCAAACTTTTCACAACGCCCACGGCCTCCAGCAGCTCCTGCTGTTGTTCCGGGTGTTCCTGCTGCCAGGCTTCCCAGTAGCGGCGACTGCTGTCATCCGGACAGATGACCCATTTAATAAAGCTGTCGTCCTGTATATACTTCCAGGTGGCGTCGTTAAAGTTCTTCATGCAACGTGAATTACAAACAGTGTATTACACCGTCTATATACCTAATGACAGCCACTGAATTTTTATACTCAGTTTTTTAAAACTTTTTTTGAAATATTTCTGAACTAGATAAAAAGATGGAAGGTTTCGAGGAGTCGCGCCGCAAAGCCGGTGGATTGCAGGGTATCTTTAATACGACTGAGGGAGCTGTAAAGCAGGTTGCTGACGGACTGATATTTCATTTGCATCAGATCCGCGATATCCGCATTAGAGAAGCCCATATAAAAGCGCAGCATAATGATTTCCTGCTGGCGCCGGGAGAGCTTACTGATAGCCTTTTGCAGCAGATCGGCCCGGGAGCCTGACATCTCCGCATCTATCAGTTTATCTTCTGCGGTCAGTTCAGTGCCGGCGTCCTGTAAGGTCTGGAGGTACTGATGTAGTTTACCTGCGGTATTTTTATAGTTATAATTGGCCCTGATGAGTTTATACTTAAGACTTTTAAACAGATACAAACGGATATTATCTGTTTCGGCAACGGTAGTGCGGCTATTCCATAGGTCGATAAACAGGTCGTGGATGATATCCTTGAGTTTCTCCCGATCCTCGCAGTAGCGGATACCATATTGCAGCAGTGGCGCAACAAAGCTGCGATAAATCTGCGTGAAGGCAGGTTTATCACCTGATTTGAATTTACTCCATAACTCCTGCTCATTATTAAATTCCACCATCATACCTGGCATGGCTTGCTTATGTTATAGGGAAATCGATCCTGGTTGCTTATTGGTCACTATACACTTCAAAGTAACATTAATTTTTTTTTAATGGCAAATAAAGCAAATGATTAAACATTGAATACCTGTAGAGCCGGGCTGCGCCCGGCTCTCAAAACATGATCTACGCGAGGAGCCGGGCGCAGCCCGGCTCTACAGGCGCTGGCTCGACTCCCTCACGATCAATTTCCCCGGCAGGGTCACCTGCTCCGGCTCAAATCTTTTCTTCTGTATATGCTTCAGCAATAATTCACAACTGCGCTTACCTATTTCAAAGGCAGGTTCGGCTATAGTGCTTAAAGCAGGCGAAACAATAGCTGATACAGGATCGTTCGTAAATCCGATCACACCAACGTCTTTGCCTATACGAATATTTTTGCGCTTCAATGCCAGGATAGCACCGATGGCCTTACGGTCGTTTACCGCAAAGATGGCATCAGGTCTCTCCCCACAAACCCATAGTTGCTCCAGATCCTGTTCCCCATGTTGCTGCGTAAAGCCGGAATGTACAATCCAGGATGGCTCCACCGGCAGCTTATGTTTGCGCAAGGCATCGAGGTAGCCATTGAGGCGGGCCTGGGTAAAGGTGAGTCCTTCCGGACCAGCGATATGTGCTATTTTGCGATAGCCATTTTTGATGAGATGAACAGTGGCTTCGAAGGCACCGTTGTAATCGTCCTGCATCACTTTCGAGGTATGAATATTTTCTGACACCCGGTCAAAAAACACGACGGGTACCCCATTATCAATCACCTCCTGAAAATGCTGATCAGAATCGGCCTGTGAAGATACCGATACCAGCAGCCCGTCCAGCCCACTAAGGGAGAGGTTTCGCACGATATCCACTTCCCGCTCCGCATCGTTGCCGGTTACAAATAACGTGAGATTAAAACCTGCTTTATAGGCTACATCCTGTATGCCGGTAAACAAAGTAGAAAAATAATAATTCGTGATTTCCGGCAGCAATATGCCCAGGTTGTGGGTACGGTTATGTACCAGTCCTATCGCGTTGAAGTTAGGTCTGTAATTAAGTTCTGTGGCTTTTTGCAGCACTGCCTGTCGCGTGCTGGCGTTCACATCGTAGGTATCTCTCAATGCCCGCGACACAGTTGACACAGAAATATTCAAAGCACTGGCTATATCTTTTATTGTGGCAAAACGGCGCATCCTCGGTACTCTTAGTTGGTAGGTACTCAATATAAGCAAAAACAGCCGTTCTGCCCAATTTCCGGTTGTTTTTTCGGTAACGTTCTCGGTGATTTATTTGATGAACGTTGCTGTTGATTGTACTTTGGAGAAGTAATGCAACCAAGAGTAGATCACCTGTAAACACAGCCTACGTATGAAAAGATGTATGAATCTAACCAGCTATTCCTTCTACCTTCTGATCTTTCTGATATGCTGCGGCAGCACCGCTTTTTCGCAACAGGCCGCTATAAAAGGTACCGTGCGCGATGCTGCAGCAAAATCACCACTTCCCGGCGTCACCATCAATGTAAAAGGCAGCAGCAGCGGCACCACCACTGATGCCAACGGACATTTCACGCTCAACGCAGCCAGTGATGCGGTGTTGATATTTTCGTTTATGGGATACGACAAACAGGAAATTCCCGTTGCCGGAAAAAGCACGCTGGACGTGGCTTTACAACAAACCACTGCCAACCTCGGAGAGGTAGTAGTAACGGCACTCGGCATTGAACGTAAAACCAGGTCACTCGGCTACGCCACGCAACAAATCAAAGGCGCCGACCTCTCCATGGTAAAAGACCCGAACGGTAACATCATGAACAGCCTCAGCGGAAAAGTGGCCGGCATCGTGACCACACCAGCGGCAACCGGCCCTGGTAGCGCCGTTCGCGTGGTGCTCAGGGGAAACCGCTCCCTCACCGGCAACAACAACGCGCTGGTAGTAGTGGATGGTGTGCCCATCGATAATACCATGTCCACCGAGGCTGGCGGCGGCGGCTCGGTAAACACCATCGCCACACAATCCAAAAGCACCGGCAGCAGCTACTCCGGCAGCGATGGCGCCAGCAGCATCAATCCGCAGGACATCGAATCCATCAACGTGCTCAAAGGCCCTGCCGCCGCTGCCCTCTACGGTAGCCGCGCTGCAAACGGCGCCCTGATCATCACCACAAAATCCGGTAAAGCAGGCAAAATGACGGTCAACTACAACGGCGGCATCGCCCTGGAACAACCGAACCTGCTCATGAAATTCCAGAATACTTATGGTCGCGGTAACGGCGGCACCTACAGCCCTGCCGCCGCTGAAAGCTGGGGAGCACCGCGCACCACCTACCCGGATAACGTGCGCAACTTCTACAACAACGGTACCTCTATCACCAATTCGGTAGACATCTCCGGAGGATCAGATAAACTCCGCGGGTATGCATCGTACACCAATAATTCCAATACAGGTATCATTGAAGGTAACTCTCTCCTCCGCCATACACTCAATCTGCGCCTCAATGCACAAATCACCTCCCGCCTCAGTGCAGATGTGAAAGTGACTTACCTGGACCAGAAAATAAAAAATAAACCACGCCTCGGCGATAACGGTGTTGCCAACGAAGCACTCATCATGCCACGTGATATGAGCTCCGACTCACTCAAAATCTACGAGCGCTACGATGCCACCGGCAAACCAATACCTGTATACTGGACCAATTCCTCCATCTATGTAAACCCATACTGGGATGTAAACAGGACTAGTCTCAACGAACAACGCAGCCGCGTTACCATCCTCGGTACCGCAAAATATAAACTGACCGACTGGCTCAATCTCCAGGGCCGCTACAGCCTGGACCGCTACGATGATAACATCGACGGCTCCTACTACGAAGGCACCCTGGCCATGACCGTGGCCCCCGGCGGCAGGTACCTGGAAGGCAATATCAGCGCCTGGGAGCGTAATATGGACCTGCTGTTGTCGGGTACCAATAAAATGGGCAGCGACTTCGGCGTGAGCTACAACATCGGCGCAGCACTCAATGACCGCCGCGGCAAAAACAAACAAACTATCGCCAACGGCCTCGTGGTGCCTAACCGCTTCCACCTCAACTTTGCCGCCACACCGCAGATAGCTGTACTGGATGCAGAAAGACAGATACAGTCGGTATACGGCAGCGCCTCGTTCGACTTCCGCCAATACCTCTACCTGGATGTAAGTGCGCGCAATGACTGGTCCTCCACCCTGCCGGCCCCACATAGCTATTTCTATCCTTCTGTAGCATTCTCCGCCATTATAACCGATATGGCTAAACTACCTTCCTGGATCAGCTATGGTAAGGTAAGAGCCACCTATTCCCAGGTGGGTAATGATGCAGACCCCTACCTGCTGCTGCAGGCCTATAGCTACACACAAGGCACCGGTAACGGTTTCATCTCCCGGGATAACCTGAAATATATTCCGAACCTGAAACCGGAGCAAACAAAGGCCTATGAGCTCGGGCTCGACTGGAAGTTCCTTAACGACCGCATCGGCATCGACCTCTCCCTGTATAAAACCAATACCATTAACCAGCTGATATTCGTAGGGGTGCCACAGGCCACCGGCTTTAACCAGCAGTATGTAAACATTGGCAATATCGAAAACCGCGGTATAGAAATTGTGCTGAACGGCAGCCCGGTAGTGGGTAAAAATTTCAACTGGAATTCCACCCTCAACTTTGCGCATAATAAAAACAAAGTGATTTCGCTTACAGATGATATACAGGAAACCAGCCTGTCGGCCTCGAATGTATTGGGCAGCTTGCTGATACGCCCTGGCGGCTCTTATGGCGACATCTACGACAAAGTATGGGCTACTGACGAAAAAACCGGGCAGCATATAGTAAACAGTGCGGGGCTGCCGGTAATGACTGCCGGCCTGCAAAAGATCGGCAACTTCAATCCGGACTTCACCCTGGGCTGGGGCAACCGCTTTTCCTACAAACAATTTGACCTGAATCTGCTGATTGATGGTCGTGTAGGCGGCATCCTGGTATCGGGTACCGATGCCTTCCTTGGCTACTATGGCATTGGCGATTACACAGCACAGTTCCGCGAAGGCGGCCTGGTACTGCCGGGTGTACACGAAGATGGCACTCCTAATACCACCGCTATCAACGCAGAAAAACTCTGGACGAACGTATCACAAAGTGGCCGTAACGGTTATGCACAGTTCTTTGCTTACAGCGCTACCAACTTCCGCCTGCGGGAGCTGGCTCTCAGCTACAACTTCCCGCTGCACAGCAGTGTGCTGAAACAGGCGCGGGTATCGCTCACCGGTCGTAATCTTTTCTTCCTGTATCGTGGTAAATCCATTTTGGATATACCGGGCATGGGTAAACGAAAACTGCCGGTTGATCCGGAATCTGCCATCGGTACCAGTAACTACCAGGGTATAGAATCCGGCCTGTTGCCCGCCACCCGCAGCTTTGGCGTGAATGTAAGTTTATCTTTCTAAGTCTATTAAAAAGATCTCCGTATGAAAAAGAATTTCCGATATATCGTGGTGCCCATGTTGCTTTCACTGGCAGCCTGCACAAAGAATTTTGAAGACATCAATACCAATCCCGGAAAAATCACTGATATCTCCTCCAGGGAGCTGCCTTACATGTTTTCGCGGGCACAGTCGGCCGCGCCTATGAACCAGTCGTACTATCAAACGGCGCAGAACCTCTATGCCGATTTATATGCGCAATACTTTGCGCTTACCACCACCAACTTCCAGACGGACCGTTATGTGATCAACGATGGCTGGCTGCCAAGGCCCGGTATAGTAGCCAATGTGCTCACGGCGCCGCAGCTGAAAACCATTCTGGAAAATACGGAACCTGCATCGGGTGAGTATTCGCTGGCCAGCATCCTATGGGTATATACGTTCCACCGGTTTACCGATTACTTTGGGCCGGTGCCTTACTTTAAAGTAGGTGAAGCACAGCTGAATATTCCATACGATGCGCAGGATAAAATTTATGACGATTTTTTCAAGCGCCTGGATACTTCCGTTACTAACTTAAAACAGTTAACGGCTACCAGCGTGTTCGGGTCTGCTGACCTGATGTATGGTGGCGATGTGCAGCAATGGATACGCTTTGCCAACACCCTGCGTTTGCGCCTGGCCATGCGTATTTCCATTGTAGATCCGGCGCGTGCAAAGCAGGAAGCCGAAGCGGCTATTGCCGGCGGCGTGATGACGGAAACCACGCATACTGCGTGGTTGAAAAGATCACTGCTAAACGATGGTAATGGTCTTTCCCAGATCGGCTCCTACAATGAGTTCAGCATGAGTTCTACCATGGCTTCCTACCTGAAAGGCTATAATGATCCCCGTCTGGCGGTATTCTTCCAGCCTTCGGTGGCGGGGAATGTTTACCGGGGCTTGCGTAACGGATCAAGCACCACGGCTATCAACCAGGCTATGAACAGGCCGGCGCAGACTTCCAACGTAGGCAAGCGCTGGGCCGTGTGGAACGGCGCTGCCTGGACGCCACAGCTGACTGCCTCGCAGGCAGTGATATACGCAGCAGAAGCCTACTTCCTCCGTGCGGAGGCGGCGCTCAACGGCTGGAATGCCGGCGGTACTGCACAGGAGCTGTATGAAAAAGGTATTGAAGTAAGTATGAAAGAATGGGGTATTGCAGATGCCACCGCTGTTGCCAATTATATTCAAGGTACCGCTACACCCGCAGCACCGGATGATGTAGAAAACTCACCGGCTGTAGCCAGCATTCCTGTTAAGTTCGGCGCATCTGCCGCTGTGCAGCGCCAGCAGATAGGCACGCAGAAGTGGCTGGCCATTTACCCGGATGGTATAGAAGCCTGGGCGGAGTTCCGCCGCAGCGGCTATCCGCAGATGTATCCGGTGGTGCAGTCGGACAATACCGACCTGCCGGCAGGTACATTTATTAACCGCCTCCCCTACCCGAGTACAGAGGCTACTACCAATGGTAAAGAACTGGAAAAAGGCCGCCAGCTATTGGGTGGGCCTGACAATGCCGCCACAAAACTCTGGTGGGATAAAAACTAAGTGAATGATCGTACGTGCTCTGATGATATCAATTTGTGTGATAAGTTCAACGGAAACCATGACTTACGCAAACGGCTATACGAAAGATACTGTGTTACCGAAAGTATACCAACAAACGCCGCCGGATGGTATTGACCAGCAGCTGAAAAGGGAAGCGGCGGCGGCATTTGCAGCGCACCAGCACACACAGCTGCCGGATAAGCAGGACATCCTCCGTAAATCAGGAGCGGTGATCAACCACGATCTGCCGCTGCTGATGAAGGAGACAGGCAAAACACAGCTGAAAGGGTACACGGTAAAAAATATTTACTTCCAGACGCGGCCCGGCGTGTTTGCCACCGCTAACCTGTACATACCGGATGGCAAGGGGCCCTTTCCTGCGGTAGTAAACAGTCATGGCCACTGGCCCGGCGCCCGTTGCAGCGATATGGTGCAGGACATGGCACATGAGCTGGCGCAGCAAGGATTTGTATGCCTCAACATCGACGCGTGGGGCTCCGGTGAAAGGACTACCACTCACGGAGAACTGGAGTACCACGGTGCCAACCTGGGGGCGGCACTGCTCAATACCGGCAATACATTGCTGGGCATGCAGCTCACAGACAACATCCGCGGGGTGGACCTGCTCTGCTCTCTTCCCATGGTGGATAAAAAACGTATAGCCGCCACCGGTGCCAGCGGCGGTGGTAACCAAACCATGTGGCTGGCCGCCATGGACGAGCGCATCAGTGCAGCCGCACCGGTAGTGAGCGTGGGCACTTTTGAATCCTACGTAATGCACAGCAACTGCGTGTGTGAACTGCTCCCGGATGGACTTACCCTTACCGAAGAAGCTGGCGTAGTGGGATTAATATCTCCCCGGTACCTGAAAATATGTAATGCCCTCCGTGATGCCAGTCCCACTTTCCAGCCGGCGGAAATGCTGCGTACCTGGGAAAAGCTGCAACCGATCTATGCCCATCACAAAGCCAGCTACCAGCTGTTTAACACCACGCATGGCTACTGGCCTGAAATCCGCACGGCGGTTATATCCTGGCTGCAACAGGTTTATCATACCACGCCACATAAGGCAGATAGTGCGCAACTGCTGACGGCGGAACAGCTGGCGGTATTCCCCAAAGGCAAACGGGATACGACCGTTATGACTACGGAAACTTTCTGCCGCCACACTGGCGCACAGCTGAAGCAGCAATATTTGTCTGCCCAAAAAATCAATAGCACACAAAAACGTACAGCGCTGGCCCAGCTGCTGCACATACCGCAAACGGCTGATTTTAGGGAGGTGCAGCAGGCAGGTACTTTAGGGAGATGGCAAAGGCTCCTGGTAAAAACCAGCGTGCATACCACCATTCCTGTACTGCTGCAAGCACCTGAAAAAAAGGAAAACGGATATGCGTTACTGTTAGACCCCCGCGGGAAAGACAGCATACCCGCCGCAGTAATTGCCCGCATCTTAGCCAGCGGCAAAGGTGTTATACTGGCGGACCTCTGGGGCACCGGCGAACATCGCTCCGATACTGCCGTAAAGGTGGACGGCAGCCTGCCCCCCTTCCATACCCTGTCGAGATCCGCTATGTGGCTGGGTCACACCGTGCAGGGACTATGGGTGCAGGAAATACAGGCACTGGCATCTCTCCTGAAAAAACAGGAACACAGCAGCTACATCAGCCTGTATGCCACCAGGGAAGCCAGTATTGCCGCACTCGCCTTTGCGGCACTCGACACAACTGTGAGCGAAATACAACTGGAAGAATGCCCGGTGAGCTATGTGTTTGATGACCGCAAAAACATTGATCATTACAACATGGCTATTCATATTCCCGGCATCCTGCAATGGGGCGATGTATCCCTGCTGGCAGCACTGAGCAGCACCAACGTCCGCATCGCAGCACCGGTAAGTATTTCAGGGCGGCCACTCACAAAAGCGGAGGCTATCAACGTTGAAAAAGAATTCCACGACATAGCTAAAAGAACAGGAACAAACGGGACCATCACCATCAACACTGAAAACATTGCATATGAAAAATAACCGCAGAGATTTTCTGAAACTCGCCAGCCTCGCAGGCCTGGGGCTTACAGGCACCACATTGCTGCCAGCCGGCACGCTGGCACAGGTAGCCCCCGCCGGCAGCAAAAACCGGCTGGAGCAAATTCGCCGGCAGTCGGCACGCAAGTACACCCAACGCTTTAACATGTGCGGCTATGCCGCTCCTAAGATAGATACGGTGCGCATTGGCTACATCGGCCTCGGTAACCGCGGCGGCGCCGCAGTAGAAAGAATTTCCTACCTCGACGGCATCGAAATCAAAGGCCTCTGCGATATCCGTCCGGAAAAAGCCAGCGAAGCAAAAGCACGCATCAAGCGCCCGGGCCATAACCCACAGCTATACTCCGGTACCACCGATGCATGGAAACAACTATGCGACCGTAAAGACATTGACCTCATCTACATCTGCACTCCCTGGAGCCTGCACACGCCCATGGCGCTGTATGCCATGAAGCAGGGTAAGCACGTGGCCATGGAAATTCCCGCCGCCACCACCGTAGAGGAATGCTGGCAACTGGTGGAAACATCTGAAACTACCCGTAAACACTGTGTAATGCTGGAAAACTGCTGCTACGATTTCTTTGAACTGCTCACGCTCAACATGGCGCGACAAGGGTTCTTCGGAGAAATTGTGCATGGAGAAGGCGCGTACATACACGATATCGGCGACAGCCTGTTTGATAAAACCAAACGCTATGACCTGTGGCGACTCAAAGAAAACGCTAAACGCAACGGGAACCTCTACCCTACGCATGGACTGGGGCCTATCTGCCAGGTGATGAACATCAACCGCGGCGATAGCATGGAATACCTGACTTCTGTATCCAGCAACGACTTTATGCTGGAGCAACTGGCGGAGGAAACCGCGGCTAAGGACCCATCGATGAAAGAATGGGTGGGCAAGCCTTTCCGGGGAAATATGAATACAACGACCATCCGTACACGAAAAGGTCGCACCATCATGGTGCAGCATGACGTAACCTCTCACCGCCCGTATTCACGCATACACCTCGTGAGTGGCACCAGGGCCGTGGCACAGAAATATCCGCTGGAACCACGCATTGCCGTGAGTCACGAAGGATGGGTAACACCAGAGGAGTTTAAAAAGCTCGAAGAAAAATATACTCCGCCTATCATTCACAAGCTGGGAGAAATGGCGAAGCAGATCGGCGGCCATGGTGGAATGGATTTCCTGATGGACTGGCGCCTGATCGATTGCCTCCGCAACGGTTTGCCGATGGACATGGACGTGTATGACGCCGCCAGCTGGACTTCCGTAGGCCTGCTGAGTGAGTGGTCCGTAGCCAACCGCTCCAATTCTATTGACATGCCGGATTTTACTGCCGGCGCCTGGAAAACCAATCAGCCGGTCGACATTTCACTTACCACCGGTGGTACCACCACCGCACGCAACGCATCGTAAACTTTAACCTTAGCATATAATCTTTTTGTCCAATGAAAGTAATCCGATCACAAGATCCGAAAGCACTGGGAGCCATTGCAGGAAAAGCGGCAGCTGATTTAATCAGGGACACCATCCGCGAAAAAGGTACCGCCAACATTATTCTGGCCACCGGTACCAGTCAGTTCGACACCATCAACCAGCTGATTCAGGAAGATATCGACTGGAGCAAAGTGAACATGTTCCACCTCGACGAATACATTGCGCTGCCGGAAACACATCCGGCCAGTTTCCGCAAATACCTGAAAGAACGGTTTTTAGAAAAAGTAGCGCCACTGAAAAATGCTTACCTTGTTAATGGCGAAACAGATCCTGAAACAGAGTGTAGCCGTTTGGGTAAGCTCATCCAGGACCACCCAATAGATGTAGCACTGGTGGGCATTGGCGAAAACGGCCACCTCGCCTTTAACGATCCTCCGGCTGATTTTGATACCACGCAACCATACCTGGTAGTAGCGTTGGATGCCGCCTGCAGGCGCCAGCAGATGAACGAGGGCTGGTTTGCTTCAGAGGAAGAAGTACCCGGGAAAGCCATCAGCATGAGCGTACACCAGATTATGCTGTCCAAACACATCATTTGTTCTGTACCCGGTATACGTAAGGCCACCGCCGTTAAAAACAGCCTGGAGCAACCGGTGAGTAACCTGTATCCGGCCAGCATATTGCAGCAGCATACCGACTGCGTATTTTATCTGGATGAGGAATCAGCGTCTGCGCTGTCCTGAAATTAATTTTACCAAACAACCTGTTAATGCAGCAAAAATCAGCGGTGTTAGATGCCAGCGCCTTTAGTAAAAAAGATACCACCATATCCCTCCTGATCATAGGTATGCTCTTTTTTGTATTCGGATTTGTATCGTGGGTAAATGCGATCCTGATCCCCTACTTCAAGGTGGCGTGTGAGCTGAATCATTTCCAGTCATACCTGGTGGCTTTTGCCTTTTACATTGCCTACTTTGTAATGTCGGTACCATCGGGGTACCTGTTGAAAGCAATTGGCTTTAAAAACGGCATCATGTGTGGTTTCCTGGTGATGGCATTGGGGGCATTTATTTTTATTCCGGCGGCACTCTTTCGCACATACGAAATTTTTCTGCTGGGGTTGTTTACCATAGGACTCGGATTGGCGGTACTGCAAACGGCCGCCAATCCATACATTACGATTTTGGGCCCTAAGGAAAGGGCGGCACAGCGCATTAGTGTAATGGGCATCTGCAACAAGGGAGCCGGCATCCTGGCGCCTTTGCTGCTGGCGGCAGTGATACTGAAAGCAACAGATAATGATTTGTTTGCCAGTCTGGATACGATGGGGCTGGAAGAAAAAAATGCCGCCCTGGATGCGCTGATCCGCCGGGTAATACTTCCCTATTCAGTACTGGGAACGGTGTTGGTGGGTCTGGGGCTTATCGTACGCCTGTCCCCGTTACCTGAAATCAATACCGAGCAGGAAACGGCGGAAGTGGCTACTGCCAATGCCGGCAGAACCAGCATCTTTCAGTTTCCCCACCTGATACTGGGCGCCCTGGCCATTTTCCTGCATGTGGGCACGCAGGTGATAGCGGTGGATACCATCATTGGCTATGCGCGTTCCAATGGCATGCCCTTGCTGGAAGCCAAAGTATTTCCTTCCTATACCCTCACCGCCACTATCTGCGGCTACCTGGGGGGCATAGTACTCATCCCTAAGTACATTACCCAGTTAAAAGCATTGCAGGCATGCACTATTTTAGGGGCTTGTCTCACTTTACTTATTATTTTTACTAAGGGAGATGTAAATCTTTTGGGGCATCATGCGGACGTATCTATCTGGTTCATCGTATTGCTGGGGCTGGCCAACTCCTTGGTATGGGCCGGCATCTGGCCGCTGGCACTGGATGGACTGGGGCGCTTTACCAAGCTGGGTGCTTCGGTGATGATTATGGGACTGTGTGGCAACGCGATTATGCCATTGCTGTATGGTTACTTTGCTGATCACTATCATGTACGTGAGGCTTACTGGGTATTGTTTCCCTGCTACCTATATCTTGTTTTTTATGCCTTCAGGGGTTACAAAGTAAGAGGATGGCTTTAATTTTAATGTAGTGTTATGACGCAGCTGACGAAAATTATCAATGGAAATATTATTACGCCGCAACGGGTGATCGCCAATGGAACAGTGATTCTGCGGGACGACAAGATTCTGGACGTAACAACAGGGAATCCTGAAACACCGGGTGCCACTGTGATTGACGCCGGTGGCAGGTATGTGTCGCCCGGCTTTATAGACCTGCATATCCACGGTGGCGGCGGTGCCGACTTCATGGATGCCACGCCGGAAGCCTTTCTGACGGTCGCTAATCTCCATGCCCGCTATGGTACCACTGCCATGGTACCTACCACCCTCACCGCCGAAAAAGCGGACCTGCTGCGTACGCTGGACAGCTATGCCGCCGCCTTGCCGTTAAATACCCGTGGTGCGGCATTCCTGGGCATTCATATGGAAGGCCCTTATTTTGCCATGAGTCAGCGCGGCGCGCAACATCCCAAATACATCCGGAACCCCGATGCCGCGGAATACCGCGAAATCCTCGATTACAGCCCACATATCGTCCGTTGGAGCATTGCCCCGGAATTGCCCGGCGCACCGGAAATGGGCCGCCATTTACGCAGCAAAGGCATATTACCGGCCATTGCCCATACCGATGCTATTTATGACGAAGTAGTGGAAGCTTATGAGAGTGGTTATACATTGGCTACGCATTTTTACTCGGCCATGTCAGGCGTTACCCGCCGCAACCTGTTTCGCCACGCCGGCGTGATTGAAAGCGTGTACCTGACGGATGAAATGGACGTGGAAATTATTGCAGATGGCGTACACCTGCCACCAGCACTGCTCAAACTGATTTACAAAATCAAAGGGCCCGACCGCATCGCCCTCATCACCGATGCCATGCGTGCCGCCGGTATGCCGCCAGGCCCCAGCATCCTGGGACCACTGAACGGAGGCCTGGACGTTATCATCGAAGATGATGTGGCCAAGCTACCCGACTACAGCGCCTTTGCAGGCAGCGTAGCCACCACTGACCGGCTGGTACGGAACATGATACAGCTGGCGGATATCCCGCTGCCAGAAGCCGTACGGATGATGAGTCTCACCCCGGCACGCATCATGGGTGTAGCCCCCCAAAAAGGTTCCTTATCGCCCGGCAAGGATGCAGATATCGTGATCATGGATGAAAACATCCGGGTTCATTGGACGATGGTAGACGGCCGCGTAGTTTTTGACGAATTGTAAGCCGCAATTTTTTCCGCCTGTTTAATATGGCGGAGGTTATGATAGATCACCACCCTTAACGTATCCCCCAGGCGCAATTTCAGCAATGGTGTAATACTGATGGCCGTACGGACTTTAGTGAGGTTGGTATGGCGGCAACGTTGCAGGATTTCCAGCAATTGCTGTTGCTGCTGCAAAAAGGTATCCAGCGTATCCTTCCCTAGCAAAGCATGCTGCGGATTCATTGCTTTGAACGTTTTCATGTTGTTGGGCTTTGCTTTAGGCAGCATCATCTCCGCGAAGTAATTACCTATCTTCCCACTTTTAAAAAGCAATGCAGGTGCGTGTGTTGACGCTTGTATGCGACGGTTAATTTCAGGAATATAAAAATTGCCATAACGGTTCAGGTGTTCTATGCATTCCAGCATTGTCCAGCCGCCATTTGTAGGACGTTGCTGCCACAGTGTTTCAGGTTGCTGCCGGATATGCTGCACAAAGCTTATATTTTGCTTCGTCATATTTTCCAGTTCGGAGAGCAGTTGTTCAACAGGGATCGTCATATCTTTCTTTTTTACAAAGGTCCCGGATAAACGAATGCCTGTTCTTGATTGAGATCAAGATTTTTTGAGGCGCGATAAGGTCTCCGGCGTCATGCGTAAATAGTTGGCGATGTACTTATGCGGAATTTCCTGGAATAGCTGCGGGCTTCGCTTTAGTACGCGCTCATATCGTTCCGCCGGTGCATTTACCAGCAGGTCTTTTTCCCGTTCTACCTGTTGCAGTACCAGATCTTCCAGGATGGTGACCCATAGTTGCAGACAATGCTCACTGCTACGGATAAACGCCATAAATTTTTCTTTGGGAATCACGCTGATGGTGGCCTTGCGGATCACCTGCATATAGAACTCAGAGGGTTTTCCGGAGAGAAAACTATCCAATGAAACAATGATATTTCCCTGGTAGCCGAAGCGGATGATCCGTTCTTCTTCTCCATCCACAATAAAAATTCTCACGCTGCCTTCTTCTATCAGGTAGATGTTGGTGTCGGCAGTACCGGCATGTTTCAGGTATTCATTGCGGCCGAGGGTGATGGTGCGGTCAAACAGGTGCTGGGCGCGAAAGGTTTGTAGGATTTCTCCGGCGGTCATATGGGTATATCAGTTGAAAGACTGCCGGAATTCCAAAGGAGAAACAGCAGTTTTTGCTTTAAACAATTTACTGAAGGTCTGCGGATAATCAAACCCCAGCTCATAGGCAATTTCACTTACCGACATATCCGTGGTACTCAGTTTTTCTTTAGCCACGGCAATCACTTTATCCTGTATATGTTGCAGTGTACTTTTGCCGGTAATGCTTTTCAGTACGCCGCTGAGGTAGTTAGGGGATACATGCAGCGCGGCCGATATTTCTTTTACAGAAGGCAGTCCTTTCTGTGCCATAAACCAGTTATTCAGTTGTTCCTCCAGGCGGGTAAGCAGCTGATGGCTACTTACTTTGCGGGTAACGAACTGGCGCTGGTAAAAGCGTTCTGCATAGGTAAGCAGGACTTCCAGCTGCGCCACAATGATATCCTGGCTGAAGCGGTCGATGGGGTTATTGTATTCCTGGGCAATATGTTCAATAATGCTCCCTATCGTTGCTTCCTCCTTTTCTGAGAGAAAAAGTGCTTCATTGACGGCATAATCAAAAAACTCATATTGCTTGATTTTATTGGCCAGGGGGGTGTTCCAAAGGAAGTCCGGATGGATATAGATCATCCATCCGGACTGCTTCATTTCCCCATTTTTGGGACCTATGCTAAACACCTGCCCCGGCGCCATAAACGCCATGATGCCTTCATCGAAATCATATACCTGCTGACCGTATTTCATTTTAGCCGTGAAGCCCCTTTTAAGGGCTATCAGGTAAAAGTCCTGCACAATAAGTTCCTCATCGGGGAAGTCGCCCGGAGGCATTTCCCCTACGTTGATCATGCTAAACAGTGGATGCGCGGGCTTAGGAAAGTTCCTGAACTCGTGAAAGGCGCTGATCGTTTTAAATCGGTGTACGGTGGGCATAATACAAGGTCGTTAATTTTCAGCATATGCCGCGGCAAATTCCCTGGCAAAATCTTTCAGCTTTACCTGTCCCAATTGTTTGGGTTTATGGAGATGGTAATCTTCCGCCAGCAAACCGCTGTGTAACGCGGCATACATTTCTACCAGTCCGGCCGCAATTTCCGGATTCATACCGATGCCGGTAAGTGCGGCTATAACCGCTTCGTCGGACACCAGCTCCCAGCGCAGGTCCGGCAGGCCAATAGCAGCGCCCAGCGTGGCGGCAGTATCATCACAGGTCACCTCTTCACTGGCCACATAGCGTATATCCCTGCCGCTGAACGGTTTTACCAGTTCTTCCGCAATGGCAGCGGCAATATCGTTTGGCGACACCCAGGGAACCAGGTCGGTACCGGCATAGTTGGCGGTGATCCGTCCGTCCCTTTTGATCATATGGATATAAGGAAACAGGTTATAGTAAAAAGAGGTAGGGCGCATGTGCGTAATCGCTACTTCTTTTGGTAGTGCATTCAGGAGCTGCTCTACATTGTTGGCTCCTACGAGGATACCATTACCTTTTTCCAGGTGAGCGCCTATGCTGCTGAGGTTCACCACCCGCTTAACGCCACTGGCAGCAATGGCGGCAGCATAATTACGCCCCAGCCGGCGGTAGTATTCCAGCAGATTCAGGCTGTGATCAAAATAATTGTTGGGAGGCACCATGGTGTACACGGCAGCTGCGCCACTGAATACTTTCGTGAGGAAATCAACGTCTTCCACCGATCCGATGACTGCTGTAGCGCCTAACTGTTCAATGGCCGCCTGGTTGTCAGGGTTGCGGGAAATAACGGTTACCTGGTGTCCGTCTGCGACCAGGGAGCCAACGAGGGGCTTGCTGATATGGCCCAGCGCGCCTGTAACTACGATCTTCATACTTTGTGAGTTTTGTAAAGCAAAGGTGAAAATTGTTACAAGCGCGTGTGTAATGAAATCTATGGTTGTTGTGTTGAAATCTAAGGGTGGGACTTTATCAGTTGTGAGGTACCATGGTTCCTAAAGGGCTAAAAATGCAGAAAGGCATACGATCGTGTATGCCTTTCCGTTATAATATGGTTGGTTAAGATTAGATTTCTACTACGAAGTCTGCTTTAGCTGTTCTTACTTTCTTCATGGGTGCCAGCCAGTCTTTTTCTTTATCACCGTAACCTACATACATGAGGGTAACGGATTTCAGTCCTTGCGCGCGCAGGTCTAAAACCTGGTCTACCACTTCGTTGCTGAAGCCTTCGGCAGGAGTGCTGTCGATACGCAGCTCTGCGGCCTGTGCCAGTGCGAGGCCCAGTGCAATGTACGTTTGGCGGGCAGTATGTTCAAAATGCTGTTCGGCGGTTTGGGCGCCGTACATTTGTTTGAGCTTATCGGTGTAAGCGTTGAATCTGCCGGCAGGCAGTCCCCTTTCTTCCGTCGTTTTGTCGTATACGTTATCGATGCGCTCCGGGGTGTATTCATCCCAGGCGGCAAATACCAGTACGTGGGAGCAATCGCGCATCACGTCAGGGTTGAGGGCGCCGGGCACCATTTTTTCCTTGATGGCCTGACTCTCTACCACAAATACTTTAAAGGGCTGTAACCCGGAAGATGTAGGGGCGAGCCTTGCTGCCTCTACTATCTTATCTATATTTTCTTTACTTACTTTTTTTGTCGGATCGTAGGCTTTTGTTGCGTGCCTCCACTGTAAATCTCCTAATAATGCCATGTTATTTCAATTTAGTTAATTGCTGATGCCAGCAACACTGCTATGAGTGCGAGTATTGCAGGTAACGCCTGTACGAAGAAAATCTTCTTTGAGGCGGTTAGTGCACCAAATATACCGGCCACGATCACGCAGGTCAGGAAGAAAATGCGCACATTTTCAGCCCACTGGGCATCACTGATCAGGAATGACCAGATGAGTCCTGCGGCCAGGAAACCGTTATACAGTCCCTGGTTGGCGGCTAGTCCTTTGGTAGGTTTGAAGAGTTCCGGCGGAAAGTTTTTAAATGTTTTCTTTCCGGCCGTTTCCCAGGCAAACATTTCCATCCAAAGGATGTACAGGTGCTCTATTGCAACGAGAGCAGTCAGAATTTGTGCAAGTATGAACATGGTAAATTGTATTTAACATTTGCTCTACACATAGAAAGGTGAATTGTTTGCTCATCCTTTCTGCTCCCGCGCGTTATATTGTAAGATCTTATGGGCAATGCTTTTCAGCGTTTCCATCTCTTCCAGACTAATCCCCAGCAGATCAAACATTTCTCTGGGGATGCAGCTGGCTTGCTCTTTTAGCTTTGCTCCTGCGACTGTCAGGGATATTTCTACTACCCTTTCATCCGCTTTGCTCCTGTTACGATTCACCAGTGCTTTCTGTTCCAGTCGTTTCAGCAGCGGGGTGAGTGTGCCGCTGTCGAGCAGCAGTTTATCTCCCAGCTGATTTACCGTTTGCTTGTCGTGCTGCCACAATACCATTAGTACGAGGTATTGCGGATAGGTGATGTCCAGCTGGTCAAGGAACTGCCGGTACAACTGGGTGATTTCCCGGGACAAGGCGTATATAGGAAAGCAGAATTGGCTATCGAGTTTCAGATAATGATCAGGAACCATAAAGCAAAGGTAATCAATTTCATGCAATTAAATTGTATACAATTTAATTGCAATCATCATAATGATATTAAACCATTTACATATTAACTATATTTTATACCGCTCTAGTAAACCTTCATCAAACCACACATCCTCATAACTATCATCAAATAAAAACCGCCAGCCTGCAGGCAGGCCAAGGTACTTTACTAATTTAGGGTGTATATCAGGGAGATGGTGAGCATGCATAGGTTTGAACCAATCGTCCGCGGTAGAAAACTCCGGTCCTGCCCATACGAACCAGCAAACTGTTTCCTCATTCGCTACTGGAATCCGGAGACCATTCACAGGCCAGTTGCCTGGTACAGAAAATGTATCCAGGGCTATTGCAATCAAGGTGGAAAATGGCGCAGGCTGAAAGGTGGCATTGTACTGGGTACATAGTTCTTGCTGGAGGAGAACAATACCCGATTCGGATAGCTTGGTCATAAAAAAAATAAGGTCCAAAGTTAGGCAGTTGAACCTTACCAATATCAATTATCTTTTGCCATACCTCAACCACACCACCTCCTGTTCCAGCTGCTCACAACTTCTTAATTGTAACAGCTGTGGCACATAGGTCACAAACGACTGATGCACATCGAAGGTAGTAGCGCGGTGCAGCCGGCCATCGGCCACTGGCACCAGGAGGAGACTAATTTCATCAATCAGGCCGGCATGCAGGAACGCTCCATTAATGGTACCGCCGCCTTCCAGCATAATGCTGTTGATACCAAAGACCGATTGTAGCTGTGACAATACTGCCGTTAAGTCTACCGTATCCTTACCAGCGAAAATATAAGATACCTTCCGTTGTTGCAGGTAGGCCAGGTAGCCATCGCTGACCTTTTCCGTCAGTACCTGTATGATATGATCGCCGCCGATTTCGTTGGTACTCCACCCGAGTTTACCATGTGCATCTATGGCAACTGCAAAGGAATCGGCGCTGGCATCTCCCTTAAAAAATACCCGCTCTATTTTTTCCTTTACCGGCGCCCACAAAGGTTCCTCCGCATTGTCAAATTCGGCCATGGTAACACGGCCACACAGCCAGGCATCACTGTCAAAAGTATTGTGGCATTGGTTGTAGATGTCGGAATATGCTTGTCGGGTGGCATCATTGCCCCAGCCGGACATGATAATCCTTCCGTCTATGGTCGACATCATATGACAAATTACTTTTGGCTTGCTCATATTTTTCTTTTTAACTTAATCATTACTTTCTAATTTTTGAGCGACTTCATATCAATCACAAAACGATAATGCACATCCCCTTTAAGCATACGTTCATATGCTTCATTAATCTGCTGAATATTGATCAGCTCAATATCTGCCGTAATGTTATGTTTGGCACAGAAATCCAGCATTTCCTGCGTTTCAGCAATGCTGCCGATAGTAGATCCGGAAAAACTGATACGCTGTGGAATGAGGCTGAAAGCCGCTACCGGCAATGGCAGTTCCGGCGCACCTACCAGCGCCAGGGTACCATCTACCCGTAAACATGCCAGGTAAGCATTAATATCATGTTGTGCAGATACTGCATCCACAATAAAATTCAGCTTTCTATGCTGCCTCGCCATCTGATCGGGATCTTTGGAAAGCACCACCTCGTCGGCACCAAGGCGTTTGGCATCATCAAATTTTGCAGTGGAAGTTGTAAACACGACCACATGCGCACCCAATGCCTTCGCGAGCTTAATAGCCATATGGCCTAGTCCGCCAATACCTACTACCCCTACCTTTGAACCGGGACCTACGTTCCAGTGCTTCAGCGGCGACCAGGTAGTAATGCCCGCACACAGCAAAGGAGCTGCCGCTGCGAGGTCCAGACCTTCCGGTACATGCAGCACATAATTCTCATCCACTACCACACTTTCTGAATAGCCGCCGTACGTAGGTGTCCCCAGGTATTTATCGGGAGAATTATAGGTCAGCGTATTACCAGGTTCGCAGTACTGCTCCAGCCCCTGTTTGCAATACTCGCATACCCGACAGGAATCTACCATGCAGCCCACTGCTGCCAGGTCCCCTACTTTAAACTGCTTTACATGATCGCCTACCTGCACTACCTTACCTACGATCTCATGGCCGGGCACTACGGGATATACCGTATTGTGCCACTCATTGCGGGCAGTGTGCAGGTCGGAGTGACAAACCCCGCAAAAGAGAATATCTATTTCCACATCATGCGGGCCAGGCACACGCCGGTTGATCTGTAATCCATCCAACGGGGCGGTAGCAGCAGCAGCGCCAAATGCTTTTACTGATTTCGTTTCCATAAGTGAGCTGATTAATAATTCAATACGGGCAGCAGCCCGGATCAACTACAACAGCTTGTCCGGAAAAAAGTTGCACACCCCTGCCCATCCCGGTATTGGATAGAATTATACGGAAGGAAATATCGATTTATTACTGTTTCTTTGCACTCCAAAACAATCAATACCAACAATCATATTATTAAAATAAATATCCAACCATTACCTGCTGTAACAGTCAGGGCAAACCATTTCAGAAGTGCCAATAACGGGCACAAAGCTTATTTCATATGGGAATTGAGAATTACTTTTTGTTTTTGATGACGGCATCCTTTTTCATCATGATGCCAGGGATTGATACGGTTTTTATCCTCAACAAAACAATTGGCGAAGGACGCAAGGCAGGCCTGTACTCAACGCTGGGCATTAACTCCGGTGTACTCGTACATACTACCTTCGCGGCACTGGGGTTGTCAGTGATCGTTGCTAAATCCGCACTGGCATTTTCCGTGATCAAATACCTGGGCGCCGGCTATCTGATTTACCTCGGCGTTATGAGCCTGATTCAAGGTAAAGGCCTCGACCTCAGCACACCTGACAATGAGGAAAAAAGCCCGCTAAAAAACTTTTCCACCGGACTGGTCACCAACATCCTCAACCCTAAGGTGGCACTGTTTTTCCTGTCGTTTTTCCCGCAGTTTATTGCCCGTGAAAACCTCACCAGTCCTACCCCGTTTATTTTATTGGGCGTGAGCTGTTGCCTGATCGGGATTATATGGTTTTCGATTGTAACATTGCTGGCGGCCACGTTTTCTGAAAAGCTAAGTGCCAATCCAAAGTTTGCCGGCAGAATGGGAAAGGTATCGGGAGTGGTGTATATTCTGATGGGATTGAAGATGGCTATGTCAAAGAAATAATTAAACCTTTATACTGCAAAAAGCGCCGTACATCAAGTGTACAGCGCTTTTTTTGTTAATGCTCAAGTGCCGGTTTACCCAGCCATTATCCAAATTTCACGGAGGTCATCGTCAGCGATCCAGCTACCGCTTTATCGTTAAAAAACGACACCGCATCTTTTTCTGACTTCAGGCCCAATGAATACATCAGCGGAAAATAGTGATCCGGCGTAGGTACTGCCAGCAGGGCTTCCTTCCCAAGCTGACTATAATTGATCAGCGCTTTATGATCTCCGCTAAGAATAAGTTCCTTGAATTTTTCATTGATGCTCAGTGCCCAGTCAAACCCATAATTCTCGTCGCTGAGCCGGTCCCAGGCCACCATACGGAGGTTATGCACCATATTACCACTACCGATGATCAGCACGCCTTTTTTGCGGAGTGCATATAATTCACGTGCCAGCTCATAGTGGTACTGTGCATCTTTGGTGAAGTCGATACTGAGTTGCAGCACCGGTATATCCGCTTTCGGATACATATGCCGGATGACCGTCCACGCACCATGATCCAGGCCCCAGTCGTGATCCAGCTCCGCGTGCACGGTTTGCAGCAGACCAGCCATTTCCCTCGCCAGTTCGGGCGATCCGGGTGCAGGATATTGTACATCAAACAGTTCCTGCGGAAAGCCGCCGAAATCGTGGATGGTACGCGGGAAATCCATGGCGGTAATTTTCGTACCACGGGTATACCAGTGAGCAGACACTACCAGCACTGCGCTGGGGCGTGGTATCTCCTCTCCCATTTTGGCCCACCTCCGGCTGAACTCCGTATCCTCGATACCGTTCATGGGCGAGCCATGGCCAATAAAGAGCACGGGCATCAGCTGGTCTGTTGCCTGCAGGTTATCTGTAAAATTTCTGAATGCTGAAAAAGTAGTCATACCTATAACTCCTGTAAATATTGTTCTGATAAAGTTTTTCCGTTCCATGATTATCGCCCGTCAGCTGTTATTGCTTAGAAAGGTTTCCGCCGCATGCCCATTTGTACTGGTCTGTAAGGGTCGCTGGTTGGCGTGCATGTTGCTAATATAAAAAATAAAAAGGACCCGCAGCATTGCTACAGGTCCCATCAGTATAAACAATGGATTTTATTTTAACTTTTGCCAGAGATCACCGTTACGTGTATGGAACTGCATTAGTCTGCCAGCTTGTTTCAACTGCTCCAGCGCTGCTTCTGCCTGCGCTATACTGGTTTCGCTCAGTTCTGCAAATTCGCGGGTGGTCAGTGTAGGAAACACGCCAAACAAGGCTTCCCAGGATTTATCGTAGCTCACTTTTGCTGCTTCCGGAAAAAGCTTGCCGATGGCTTTTGTATACACCTCATAGGGCTTTACGCCGTATACAAATTCAATCTGCCCGGATTTATCGGAAATAAAAATCGAAGGAAAGCCTCTCACGCCCATGCTTCGCGCCAGCTCGAGGTCTTTTTGGAACAGGGCTTCCGCTGTTTGTTCATAGTCTGCTTTCAGTCGGGCGGGATCAAGTCCTGCTGCCACTGCGGCATCAGAGAGATGTTCCCATCGGGTAATATTTTTCTTTTGCAGAAATAGCAGTTCCCTAGAGGTCCGCAGGAAAACGATTGCTTTCTGTTCATCCTGCAGTTGTGCTGCCTTGAAAGCAATAGAAGGCGGATAGGAAGAAGGCAATGGATCTTCCAGCCATACATCCCCTATAATGGGCATATTGTAATGCCTGCTCACCTCATCCCAGTGGTGTGCCACGTCCGATGGTTTGCTGATGCCGCCGCTGTTATAGCTCCAGTCGGGCAGCAAACCACCCATATGGTAATTAAACTTTATATAATTACCATATTCCAGCTTCAGCTTTCGGAGCTCTGGTTCAATCCCCCAGCAGGAAGAGCAGATAGGATCTGTGAAATACGTGATTGTCAGTGGTTTTGCTTCGGAACTTTGAATGTCTCCTCTTTGGGCGGGCTGCGTACCGGGCATTTCACATACTCCGGTCGTGGGATCACATATCAGCGGATTTTTATTACCTTCCATCTTAATTTGAGTTTGTGCTTCACATTAAAGATCGGCTGTGAGCGTAGTGCTGACAGCATAGAATAGATGGCTTAAAGCTGAAATATCTATTTGTGATCTGCACAAATGTCAGCAGTTCCATACATAAACACAATAAGTCAGATTTTTATGACTACTACCACAAATACTGAAAAGGAGTGTCCGGCCCAGGCCCTGTTGAAATTGCTGGCCGGCAAATGGAAGCCGGAACTCTTCAAGCTGGCAGTGGCTGGCCCTATGCGCTTTAACAGTCTGCTGCGCCAGATAAACGGCGCTAATAAGCAGTCCCTCTCCGTGGCATTAAAAGAGCTGGAAACGGCCGGATTACTGGATAAGATTACGGTTTCAGAAAAGCCGCTGCATATTGAGTACCACTTAAGTGAGAAAGGAAAGGCGCTGGTGCCTATCTTTCAGCAGCTGGAAGGCATGGCCTGATACAGGGCAGGCATAAAATTATTACCCGGTGGCTGGGAGGATCAGCCGCCGGGTTTGTTTTTTTTATTAATAAAGACTTTAGTAACGGATCACCAGCTTCCCAATAGATGTTCCAGATTCCAGCAATCGGTGTGCTTCTTTTAGGTTTTCAACGGTTAAGCCCTGCAGTGTGGTGTTTAAGGTAGACACCAGGGTACCCTCGTTCAGCAGGTCAGCCACCTTATTAAGAATGTGGTGCTGGGCAATCATATCCGGTGTTTTATACATCGGGCGGGTAAACATCAGCTCCCAATGAAAGCTCCCGCTTTTGCGCTTGAGTGGGCGCAGGTCTACCGGCTCTTTCGGATCACTGATGGAGCCGATCTGCCCCTGTGGTTTCAGTAGTTTTATGATGGTATCCCAGTATTGACTGAGATCTACAAAATCGAGTATAAAATCTATTTCCGTATAGCCGTTTGCGTTAAGCTCCTGCTCCAGCTGACGATGATTTACAACCAGGTCGGCTCCCAACTGTTGGCACCAGGCAATGGTATCCGGACGGGAAGCCGTGGCAATTACCTTAAGATTCAGCAGTTTTTTTGCCAGCTGGATGGCCACTGAGCCCACTCCACCGGCGCCACCTATAATCAGCACGGATTTACCAGCGTCTTTTTCTTTGGAGAGTCGCAGCCGGTCGAATAGGATTTCGTAGGCAGTAAGTGCAGTTAAAGGCATGGCTGCAGCCTGTTCCAGCGTGATCTTATTTGGAGCAAAGCCCACGATGCGCTCATCTACCAGCTGGTATTCCTGGTTAGCGCCACCGTCGCGGGTGAAATCCCCGGCGTAATACACGTAGTCTCCTTTTTTGAATAAGGTAACTTTTTCTCCCACTGCTTCCACTATCCCAGCGGCATCCCAGCCAATGACTTTGGGTACATCCACCGTTTTATCTTTCAGGCTGTTCTGGCGGATTTTATAATCCACCGGATTTACGGAGGCGGCCTGTACTTTCACGAGTATATCGTGGCCGGCAGGCGTAGGTGTAGGCGTTTCGAATAAAATAAAACTCTCTGCTTCGTTTATGGGTAATGATGTTTTAAATCCAATTGCTTTCATGACACAATTTTTAATGTACCTAAAGGTAATGGTGAAAAGATGGCCGGCACTTGTACAATCAGGTGAATAACTTGAACAATTGCGTATATGGATACAACTGTTCCCGTTAAATAGTTTAACGGAGGCTGATTGCCGGGAATCTTTACTAAAATGAAATTGCACGAAAGCGATTATAAAATTTATCCCCGTTGCTTTAGTGAGTTGTATACTGCCAGCCAGCTGCTAAAAAGATCTCGGGAACTACTTTTGTGTGCAAGGGAGGAACCATGTGTAGCATTTGCCAGAGGTCCATCAGTTATGCCGTTTTTCGAAAGATAATTTTCCCTGTCCCTATAAACCACAGCCGGCAAGGGTTTTCTCTTGCCGGCTTTTATATTTTAATTCACAGTTGCCCCCGTCGCACTAATCACCGTTCCGGGATTCCAGTTATCCGTAGTCACCGGATTGGTATAAGTCGTTTTCAGCACATTCAGCACCGTGTAATTGGCAGCTTCCGCTGTTGTGATACGATCTATCCATGCCGGCCTGTTATTAATATTAGAGCCATCTCCGTTATTGCGGTATTCCCCGTAACGCGCGGTAGCCTCATTTGCGGCATTTCCCCAGTTATTCCAGCCGGCGGCGTTGATAACGGAGGTCATGGCGGTATTGAGGTAGGCTACGGCAGCGTATGGGCGCCAGGGGCGCCCTAAATCGGTTTTAGCACCGGAGGCACCGCTGATATTACATTTCAGGAAAACGAAGCCATAGGGCACATAGCTTTCTGTGCTGGCGGCGGTAATGGCGGAGCCGCCATAGCTGTACAGCTTACAACTTTCAAAAACTGCGGTGGAGGGTCCGAAAATAAAATCGGTAGTGCCTTCCAGGTAGCAGTTTTTCAGGTATTGGCGGCAGTTACCGCCATAATAAGTGTCCTGCCTGCCAAGAAAGCGGCAGTTATTGAATACCGCTTTATCACCTGCGATGTATATAGCGAGTGCCTGCCCTACAGGTCCGGAAGAATTTTCAAAAGTAATATTTACCGCATAAAATCCTTCTGCCCGGATGAAGGTGCTGGATGAGCCGCTGGTGCCATACGCCGCGCCCGTAGCGGGATTTATTTTACTGGCGTAGTTATCATAGGTGAGCTTCACGCCATTCACACTTTCTCCTACAATAGTTACATTTTTTTTGGAAGATGCCAGGGTCAGCACTTCTTTATAGGTACCGTTTTTAATATAGATCACCGTACGGTTACTGCTATTATTAGGCACTGCATCAAAAGCCTGTTGTACAGTGCTGTAGTTGCCGGAGCCATCTTTGGCTACGGTGATATTAATGGGCACCAGCAGCTCCGTTTGTGCTTTTACGGCAGGTGCGGTGGTCACGGTTTTACCGCAGGACAGCAGCGTTGCCATACAAAGGAAAGCGAATACATAGTTACGCATAAAGTAATTTTTTAGTGGATTGTGAACAAGCCCCGACATCCATGATTTGGTTCTTAGAATGCAGGCGTAGCCTGTGGACCGGCGCCGCCGGATACTACAGATGGCACACTGGCTACCGCAGTGAGGGTATAGCTGTAGGTGGGTTGACTCACTACAGATGTGCCGCCAACGGTAATGCTGCCCGTACACTGGTCATAGATATTGCCGATGGTTCTGATCTTACCACCATCCTGCTCGTAGCAGGGATTTTTCACTTTATAGTAGTAGTTGTTTTCACACCACCACTTGGAACCTGCGCGGGCATTGCTGCAGTAAAAATTACCTTCTGAAGTAAAGTAGTTGTTAAAGATATGTGCATTGCCCAGCGTACCGGAAGGCATGCGCTGATCGCACTTAGGCCCCCACCAATTATGATGCAGGGTCACGTGCAGCTTACCTTCCACTTCCGCACCGGCGCTACCCAGGATCATGGTATAACGGTGATCAACCTGGTTTACGTAGTAAAATTTTGTCCAGGACACGGTGACATAATCCGCACCGTAGTTAATATCACACAGGCCATCCGAACAATCAAAGATGGCACAATGGTTCACCCACACATGATGGGCGCCGCGAATGGTGATGCCATCACCGGCAGGATTGGTGATGTTCAGGTTACTGACGATTACGTTATTGGCGCCGTTGGCAATGTAGATGTTACCTACAACTTTTGCCGAGGCATTAACCCCCTGGATGGTTTTATTGGAAGCCACTTCCACTCTGCTGCTGAGTGTGATCGTACCAGACACCCTGATCACATATGGCTGCGAAGCCGTAGCGTAGGTGTTCAGGTCCGTGGCGTTGTTAACGGTTACAGTAGGACCTGCGGTACCGCCAGTGGTGGTACCGTTTTCATTGCAGTAGCCTACCTGCCCCGGCAGTACGGCTTCCACAGCAGGCTTAGGCGTGGAGGGCACATCGGTGACGCTGCCCTTGGAACAGGACGATAAGGAAATGGCTGCGCTGCAACAAAGGCCGAGGATAACAATAACAGCACCTTTGCTGTGAAAGCGTTTTTTGAGGAATCTAAGTTTCATAACATGTTTTTGTAAATGATGAAAATGGGTATATGGATGTCGGGAATCTTACAAATAATTAATTGTCATAATTACATAGATACAAATGCCGTCTTTACTACAAAAACACACAAAGCACAATAATTAATAGTCATTATGACATTTATAATAATGTACACAGAAACACCTGCCTTACCAGTTCAGAAAATTCATAAATCATTGGAAAATACTACATACAGATACCCGGGTTGAGGTATAATCTTATTCGCTGCACTTTTACGTCGTTAGTCTTCGCTGCTAACCGACTATACAATATAATAAAAAATGAGAAAGTTTCAGTTTTTTTTCGCGGCAGCCAGGCAGGCTGCCGCCGGAAATCCCCTCACTACCGCATCAGGTGCGCCGCCGTGCTAATGGAAAAACCGCTGAAACTGCCCACCACATTATCTCCCTGGATATTACTTTTTAAACTCACCGGCGTAGTAAAAGGCCCGCCGTTTATACGCGCTTTATTAAAACTATTCCAAAAATCATATACAGGCCGCTCCACGCTCACCAGGAAATACTGCATGGTATCTCCTACAGGCAACCGGGAAGAATGTGTAATATGTACTGCCTGCCCATTGATCAGATCATCCGTACTCGGAATATAACGATCATTATACATAGCCCCCCAGCCAAATGTACTTTTAGCCTCCAGGTTCTTCCAATAGTACAACTGCGCATTCCCCAAGGTATCCGGATCTTTGTAATGCACCATCAGTCGCGCCCGCACCGTACCGGAATCATCTTTAAACGAGGCAGTATTGGTCAAACTATCAATCCGCACCGGCTGCGGCAGGCTAGTAATAGCAGTATACTTTTTACCTGCTGCCTCTATTTCCAACAGGTACGATTTACCAGGCACTCCCATCAGCGCATGCGCGGAATCGGTTACAATACGCGGATCAAAATATACACCCGGTACTCTTACCGATCCTAACTCCGGAATTTTCACTTCCTGCATTCTTACTTTGCTGGACTGATCCCAGGTATAACCACTACCGGCAGCATAAGTCCCGGCAGTAATGGTTACACTCGCCCCTTCTATCGGGGTGTTGGCAAAGTCGGCCGCATCGTAGCGGAGCGACTTCCCTAATATCACGTAATTATACGAACGTAAACTGTTATTAATATAACCCTCCACCACCACTAACGGCGGGCCTGCATCCACACTGATATCGATATCCTTTTCACAGGCAGCCAGTGCAAGTATGATTCCCATCAATCCAATTATTCTCTTTCTCATACATCAGAAATTAAAGTTCCAGGTAACGGATGGCAAAATCGGGAACAGGGTTACCTGTTTCCCTTGAATAGTTTCTTTCTCTTCATTTACATCCAGGTAAATGAAATATGGATTCATACGATTGTAGACGTTATAAACGCCAAAAATCCAATTACTCTTAAATCGCTTTTTACTGTCCGGATTAGGCGTAAAACTGAACGACAAATCCAACCGGTGATAGGCCGGCATACGATAGTCGTTTACCTTTCCATATTGATCAATATTGGTAAATACGGGTTCATCCGTCTTGGTATTATATCCCAGGTTATATACGAACCTGCCGCCGGGCATAGTCAGCGCATTCCCGGTGCCGTATACAAATACGCCGGAAAAGAGCCACTTCTTCGATAACTGGTAATTGGCAGTCACACTGAGGTCGTGCGTACGATCGTAACGATAAGGATACGGCATGCCATTGTTGAGCGCCGGAAAAGTTCTTTCCGTTTTACTTAAAGTATAACCAATCCAACCGGTGAGCGCACCTGTTTTCTTCTGTAATAATAACTCAATACCATAGGCTCTTCCGGTGCCAAAAACCATTTCTCCTTCCAGGTTTTGATTGAGCAGCAGCTGTGCGCCCGGCTTAAATTCCACCTGGTTTTGTAGGCGTTTGTAATAGGTTTCCACACTGAACTCATAGCCTTTGTCAGGAAACTCCTGGTAAAAGCCAGCTGCTACCTGATCGGCAATGCCTGGCTTTATCAGTTTGCTCACCGGCACCCATAAATCGCTTGGGAAGGTAGCCGCACTGGTAGTAGCCAGTTGCAGGTACTGCACCGTACGGGTATACGATAATTTCAGGCTGGCATCTTTGGCCAGCAAATAACGCATGCCCAGCCGGGGCTCCGGATAGTAGTAGCGGGCAATAACAACCCCTTTATTATACTTTTCCTTCTGACCTGTAGGTACACCATCTTCTCCATACAAAACCCTTTCTGTAGGCCCTACCTGGTCAAAATAACTTACGCGCAAGCCACCCGTGATATGAAACTGCCTGGTAACATCGAGTCCTGCACTGAGGTAACCTGCCGCCTCTCTCCCATATTGTTTGGTAATTTTAGACGCAAACTCCTGCTGCCCGGCATTGGTTTCGCCCGCCCCTGGCTTGAATTCATGCCGGATCAACTGCCAGCCAGCCTTCACAAACAATTTATCATTTACATGATACAGCCAGTCATTTTTCACCTGATAGTCGTTCAACCCGGAAGAAAATATGATCCCATCCGTATCATAGGTAACGTTACTCCCCAGGTTAAAATAGCTGTACACCAGCGATAATTCCTGGTGCAGTTTCTTACTGATCTGCTGTTTCCAGGTCAGGCCGGCTATGGCATTGCCCCAATCCGCTTTGAAGTTGCGTTTGCGGCCGCTGGATTCCGCTTCGCGGTAATAGGCGAACTTGTCCTTCCCGTTGTAAACCGTGAATGACAAGCTGTTTGCGGCATTGATATCATAGGTCAGCTTAGCATTGATATCATAAAAATGATATCCGCTGTTATGAAATGAATCTGGTGCAATCAACTTTGCCAACTGATCAATATAAGTTCTTCTTGCGCTGATTAAGAAAGATGATTTACCTTTTACCAGCGGGCCCTCGGCCGTTAACCGGGAAGATATTAATCCTATTCCGCCACTTACTTTCAGGGAATCTTTATTGCCATCGCGGGAAGTGACAGCAATCACACTGCTTAGCCTGCCGCCATATTCAGCAGGCATTCCACCTTTGATCACTTCGATATTGCTGACTGCATCCCCGTTAAAAATGCTGAATGCCCCCAGCAGGTGATTGGGGTTGTATACCGTAATACCATCGAGCAAAACGAGATTCTGGTCAGGCCCGCCGCCACGTACATAAATGCCCGCGCCGGCATCTCCCCCATTCTTTATCCCTGGTAAAAGTGTAATCGTTTTCAATGGGTCTACTTCCCCAAAAAGTACCGGCATCCGCTTCAGCTGATCGATACCAATAATATGTGTACTCATCTGCCCCAGCGTTACCTGCCGCTCTCCATACACGGTGATGGTTTTCAACTGCGTTTGTGCGGGTTTTAACTCCAGGGGTACACTGGTATCTCCCTGTATCGTCATTATTTTTTCGGCAGGTTCATATCCCACGGCCGTAATCACTACCTGGTGCTTACCAGGCGCCACGGCCACGTTCGCATTACCGGACATATCCGTCACCGTTATGGCGCTGTCCACTTTTATCCCCGCATTGGCAACAGGTTGTTGTTGCGCATCAGAGATAAAAAGCTTTAACGACCTCACCTGTCCGTACCCCTTCAGGGTAGCGAACAATAAAATAATAAAGTGCCAGAATCCGATCAGAAAGGGTTTCCGCCTGTTTGCCATTTGCTCAAAACTTGTACTTGTTTACAGATAGTATACATTCATTGAACACACATCCCCGCCTGCCTCACAAAACATGAACCGGTGGAAAGAGTTTCCTCATTAATAAAAGTTATTGGGAACTTAACACGCTACAACGATACAATGGAATCTTCCCAACTTTTACAAACAGAACCATATAAAACGGCCTGCAGCAAGGCTGACAAATGAAGGTGATAGAAATCAGGACGATGTTCGACAGATACAAGACTGCTGCTACAAATGAATGGAGGTTGCACATTTCATGCGCATTGGTTTTTCAAATAAAGACATTCTTTGCAGAGTCAGACGTTTGGGTTTTACACAAGAATTACGCCAGAATGCATTCATGCAAAAAAGAAGGTGCCTCCAGTATCCTGGAAGCACCTCTCAAAACGGCCCGCTAACAGATTAAATATTCCCAAAAATGGACGCCAGTTTTTTATCCATTGCTTCATCATTTTCCCCACCACCACCATAACGGCCAATGATCATCCCATTAGGGTCAATTAGGATTTTAGTAGGGAGAGAATGAATGCCATAGTAATCACTGATGTCATCGGGATTGGGCTGGTTAGCCATACGCTTTTCCATGTCAAGGCCACGCAGCACATGCTTCCAGATACCAATACCATCTGCATTCACCGCCTTTTTCCAGGCGGCATCATTACGGTCATCGTCAGATATACCGATAATTTCAAAGCCTTTTTCTTTATACTTTGCATATAATGATTTCAGATGTGGATTCCCTTTTCTGCAAGGTACACACCAGCTGGCCCAGAAATCAACGAGTACGTATTTTCCTTTGAAGTCGGCCAGACTCAACGGTTCCCCGTTGATATCCTTTTTGGCAAATACATGCGCTACACTGCCCGGAGATCCCATCTTCAACCCGTCCAGCTCTTTGCGTATATCCCTGCCATCCGCGCTTGCCTGGATGTTCGCCGGCATAGCTGCATACAGCGCTTCGCCCTCCTCCAATGGAATACTGCTTACCCTCCAGCGAAGTAGCTGCGCACTTACATAGGAGGCAGGATGTTTTTTCACATAATCGATATCGATCTTTTCCAGCTGCTCATAAAATGGGTCCATCTTATCTTTCACGACCGTCATCTTAGATTTAAATGCTTCCAATTCTACCTCACCGGCCTTGGCCTTATGCATCGCGATGTATTGACTGTTGAGTTTATTGTACTCATCAGAAACAGGCTTCAATCCTCCCATTACAGGCGCCTTTTGTGCCTCCAGCTGCTCCTGCTCCTTTTGTGTAGCTGAACCGGTTACCTTCAGCTTACTGAAGGCAGTCTTGTTACCGGAAACAGTCATAGTACCCGGTTCCATAAAAAATCCAAGTGCCGCTTCCTGCTGCATCATGGCCGCCTGCTTGTCTGCATACATACGTGCCATTGTTGGCTCCGCCAGCTGCCCCTTGAAAGTAAAGCTGCCGTTTTTTGCCAGCGCACTGTCGGTCTGGTATTTACCGTCTAAGGCGTAACTCAAATATACATATGCATTATTGAGGCCCTGGATCTTCCCGTTCAGGGTGTAAGGCTTTTGTGCCATGGCTGCGCCGGCAAATAGTGTAGCCGTTACCGTTATCAATTGAAATTTCATATAGCTGGTTTTTGATTGTTAAGGAGAGATGCAAGGGTATTGTGCAGCTTAGTGCCGCGTAATTCTTTGGCCACTATTTTGCCATCAGGATCTATCAGCAGGGAAAATGGAATCCCCTGGATACCGTATTGCTGGGCCACTTCATTGCGCCAGCCTTTCAGGTCCGACAACTGAATCCATGGCATACCGTCCTGCTTGATGGCGGCTTTCCATTTTTCCTCGTTGTCATCCAGCGATACGCCTACTACGGTAAAGTTTTTGTCCTTGAAAGCGTTGTAGGCTTTCAGCACGTTCGGGTTTTCTGCGCGACAAGGACCGCACCAGCTGGCCCAAAAATCGACCAGCACGTATTTACCTTTCAGATCAGAGAGGGTTACTGGTTTACCATTGGTATCATTCTGCGTGAAATCCATCATTTGTGCACCAATGGCGCTGCGCTTAAGTATGGCCAGGCGCTTAGCTAAGCGCGTACCGGTGCTGCCCTGTTGCACAGCCGGGTCCAGCGTTTTATACAAACTATCCAATGGCGCATACTCTCCCATCACTGCCATATCCGCCAGCATATTTACGCTGATGGCACTGGCGGGGTGTGAGCGGATATAGGCAACAGTACGATCGTGACGCTGGCTGCGTAATGTCTCCAGTTTATTTTCGATTGCGGCGGTACCACTGTCCGTTTTATGCGCTTCTTCCCAACTGCCGTAAAGGGCATGTTCCTGATCCGTAACATCTTTAATAGAGGCTGTGAATGCCTTGTACTCATCCTGCGCCGGGGAACCGGTAATCACCAGGTTTTCGATGGAATCAATGTTCCCTTTAATCTCCACTGCGTCATTACCCATGTACAGGTCTATATAACGGGTGGAGGTACCTATGTAGATCTTCTGAGCTTCACCAACGTCACCACTCCAGGTAAAGCGACCATTGGTGACCACCGCCGAATCAGTACGGGCGGAGTCGGCCACCGGCACCATAATATGCACAATGGAGTCTGTAATTCCTTTGATATCAGCCGTGATACTGGCATGTTTGGGCGCAACGGGCTTGCATGCCGCCGCGGCCAGCAGGGCACATACGATGAGTTGTTTTTTCATTCGTGTCAGGTTTTATGATAGTTGTTTATTTCTGGTATCCTTTATTTTGATCTCCGAAACTTGGGTTTTGTTGAAATTCGGCGCGTGGCACCGGAAAGATGTATTGCAGTTTATCTGTGATCTCCGGGCGTAGTTGCTGCACCGTGGCAAAGGGAAGGCGCAGCAATGCCTGCCACTCCTGTCCGTCTTCGCCGGTAAGGCTTCTGGCGATTTCATAATACACCTGCAACAACTGCTCATTGGTGGTAGCGGCGTTGTCGATCGCTGAAAAGTCAGTAACACCGGCATGCTTCATCACCTCCTTCACGAGATTTTTTGCAGTAGCTACGCTGCCACCGCTGCGGAGCAGCGCCTCTGCACCCAACAGGTACACCTCCGTAAGCCGGAAGGCATAGGCTGTTTCTGAAATAGCCGTGGCCTTGGTGTTTGCTGCTATATACTTCAGGAAATAGTAAGTGCCCGGCACATAACTGTTGGCAGGGCCTATCAGCCAGCTTTGGCGCGGATCGTTGTTCAGCAAGTCCTTTAGTGCTTGTTTGGCCACATACAAAGAAGAAGCACCGGGGTAATACTGTGAGCTCAGGTTGTAATAGTAGCTGGCCTGGTTTTGCTGTGGCTGCACGCCTAAGAGCACTTCCGTGCTGGCCATCCCTTTGAGGTAAAATATATCCTTTACGTTCGTTTCCAGTTTATACGGACTATTGCTGATGATATCCTGTGCGAGTGTGGCGGCGGCCGCATAATCGCCGTAGCTCAGGAGAATGCGCAGCTTCAGCGCCTTCGCTACCCACTGATTTACGTAGTAGTTAGGCCTGGACGCAGCAGCGTTTTCAATTGCGTAGTTAACATCTCCCAATATTAAATCATAACTCTCCTGCACGGTATTGCGCTTTTTGGGAATATTACCCAACGTTACAAACTCCGTGCGCAGCAAGGCACCATAGGCGCTGCTTTTATCATACCACTCCCCATATAAGCTCAGGAGGCGGAAATGCCCGTACGCACGCATGAAGCGCGATTCCGCCAGTATTTCCTTTTTGCGGTTTTCGGTAAATGCGTTGTCGGGCAAGGCGGTTACCCCTTCAATGACCCCATTGGCAGCATTCACCAGTGTATAAGACGAGGACCATGGACCAGTGGTAAAGCCTGAATTGGTATAGGCATTTTCTTCCATCGGATCGGCGCCATAACCACTACCCATATAGCCTGCACAGGCGGCAGGGATGAATTCATTATCCCGCCACCTGGTGGTATTCGTACCTGCGTCTACGTTAGCAAAACGGTAATACACTCCGTTGAGTGCAATTTCAGATGTACGCTGATCAAGAATAGTATTGCCCTCTACCCTGGCGTTTTCCGGCAGCTTACCCAGCTCTTTGTTGCAGGCAGCGGTGGTAAGCAGTAGTATGTATAAAAAGACTGTTTTTTTCATGTGCTGACGAGTTTAAATTAGAAACCAAAACGCAGACCAACTGTGTACTGCCGTACTGTAGGATAAGTACCCACATCACTGCTGCCGTTGATGAGACTATATGGATTATTACTCACCTCCGGATCCGGCCCCGGATATTTGGTGATACAAAACAGATTGGTGCCGGAAACATAAGCGGAGGCATGACTCAGGTGCATACGTTTAGCAACAGATACCGGCAGTGAATAGGTTAGCGTTACTGATTTCAATTTCAGGTAAGAGGCATCATATACATTATTACTGGCTGTGTAGTAGTAGCCGTTTTCACCCTGAATCACGCGGGGGCGGTCGCTGCCAGGATTCTCCGGCGTCCAGCGGTCCAGAATGCGCACCCCTTTGTTGGTACGACCACCAACATACGAGTTCTGCACATCCGCCAGGTATAATATCTCCCCACCATAAGAGAAAGTAAGCAGGGTAATCAAACTGAAATTTTTATAGCTGAAGGTGTTGGTAAAGCCGCCAAAAAATTTTGGCTGCGCGTGCCCGATCACATCTTCCTTATAGTAGCCCGTGCTATCCAGCTCATACATCGGATCACCAATGTTGAGGAAGCGTGCAAAATAGGGTGCGAGTACAAAGTCGCGTTTATAGTCCTCCAGTTCTTTTTGCGTGCGAATGATGCCTGCAAACTCTTTACCATAGATCAGTCCCAGCGGTTCATTTTTGCGAACGATGCTGTTTCCTAGGTAATATTGTGCCGTTTCCGGATCACCGTTAGGATCGGTAAAGTCGGTGCTGATATCCTTTACCAGCGAGCGGTTACCGGAAATATTGATGGCACTGGTCCACTGAAAGTTTTTGTGGCGGATGATATCACCGCGGAGGTCCAGCTCCAGCCCTCTGTTTCGGATCGTAGCCAGGTTGGTGATCACGGTGGCGTAGGAAGAGCTGGGCGGCAGGCTGGTACTGAGTAACAGCCCCGTCGTCAGTTTTTCGTAGTAGCCAAACACACCTTTGAGGCGGTTATGGAATAAGCCGAAATCGAGCCCAAGATCTTTTTGCAGGGTGGACTCCCAGCGGATTTTTTCATTGCCTAACTGCGTAGGTACGAGCGCGTTACTACCGGCGTACGACTGCGGCGTATACAGGGTATAAAACATGTAATCGCCAAAATTCTGCGTACCTGTATAACCTGCGCTGGCTCGCAGTTTCAGCTCACTAACCCAGCTGGCACGTTTCATAAAGTTTTCATCCGAAATACGCCAGGCCACACCGCCGGAAGGGAAATAACCTACACGGTTATTTTCCGGAAACTTGGAGCTGGCATCCGAGCGCCCTGTAAAGGTGAAGAGGTATTTATCGAATAATGCGTAGTTGGCACGCACGTAAAAGCTCAGTAAGGAATTTTGTCCGGACAGGCCGGTAGCAGGCAGGGTAACTGCTGCGGAGGAAAGGTTATTCAAATACTTGTCATCCGGGAAACCCTGGCCACTGGCGGAGAAGGAATTGAACCGGTATTTTTGCCAGGAGGTACCACCCACCACGGTAAGGCGGTGATGGTCGTTGAATTGTTTTTCCCAGGTGAGGGTATTTTCGTAAAAGAGGTTTACATCATCCGACTGGCTCTGCGACGCCGTACCACCGTTGGAACTGCCAACGCCGTTGGGAGATGCTATTACTGCCGTGCTGGGCACGTAGTTAAGCTGATGATAGTTATTATAGTTTACAGAGAGAATGCTTCTGAATTTCAATGCCGGCAGAATTTCATATTCAGCAGAAAGAGAGCCGAGTAACACCGCTGTTTTAGCTTCGTTGATACCATCCAGTAATACCAGCGGGTTTTGGTATCCCTGGTAATTGGAAGCACCGATATTGGAACCAAGGAACTGGTAGACCGAACCATCCTGATTATAGGCCGGCAATGTTGGCGGGGCGTAGAGTGCCTGCGCATACATACCGTTAGTAATATTATTTTTAGTGAAGCCGAAGTCGAGGTTGGTGAGCACTCTGAATTTGCGGGTGATATCATTATCGAGGCTGATTTTTCCGGCGATGCGATTGAAGGAGGTTCCTTTCACGGTACCATCCTGTTTCGTATAGGCGAGAGAGGTATAGTAGCGGGAGTTGCTGCCACCGCCTCTTACAGCTATATCAGCACTGTGCATGATGCCTGTTTGCAGCACTTCATCCAGCCAGTCGGTATTGGCAGTACCTAAAAAAGCGGGATCATTGAGAATACTGAGGGCGGCTGCATCCGGGGCCAAGCCAGCGGCAGCGCGTTCCGTATTGAGGTTTTTCGCGGCTTCCTTCATGATCATGCGGTACTGATCAGCGTCCAGTAATTTCTCTTTTACCGGTTTACTCAAGCCGGTGTAATAATTTACATCCAGCACAGGCTTTTGATCCAGCTTACCTTTTTTGGTGGTGATGATGATCACCCCGTTGGCTGCTTTGGAGCCGTAGATAGCAGTGGCGGAGGCATCTTTGAGGATGTCGATGGATTCGATGTCGCTGATGTTGAGGCCTGCCAGGCTGTTGAGGCCACGTGCAAATGAACCGCCTACGGAGGAGTTGGGATCATCGCTGCCGAAGCGTTCTACCGGGTTCACTACTTCTGCCTGATTTTGGATATACCGGTTTTGGATGGTCACCTGCACGCCATCGATGATATATAGCGGATCGTTACCACCGATGAGGGAGGTACCGCCGCGGATGCGGATTTTTGCTACACCGCCTGGTGAGCCATCGGCCTGTGTAACCTGTACCCCTGCGGCCTTTCCGGCCAGTGCCTGATCGAGGCTGGCGAAAGGGACATCTTTCACTTCGTTTACATCTACGGAAGCTACGGAGCCGGTAAGGTCTTTACGTTTTGTGCTGCCGTAGCCTACTACTACGTATTGATCCAGTTCTCCCGCTTTTGGTTTGAGTACTATCTGGATATTGCTGTTGCCGGTAACGTTAAAGGTTTGTGTTTCGTAGCCGATGCAGGAAACAATGAGCACGGCGCCGGTGCCGGCTTCCTTTACCGTGAATTTCCCTTCTTTATCCGTGATGGCTGCTTTGCGGCTGCCTTTCACCTGGATGGAAATACCGGGCAGTGGTTGTCCTTTGTCGTCCGTCACTTTTCCCGTCACATCCGGCAACGGGGCAACCGGAGCGGGTACGGGGGCGGGTTCCGGCGGTTTGCTTTGCATCTCCCTGGAAATAACAATGGTATTACCCTGCATGGCAAAATGCAGCGGTTTGGGGAGCACCTGCTGTAAAGCGCTTTTAAGCGGCACACCTGAAAGCTGTACTGATACAGGCGCTATGCCCTGCAGGTCCTGCGTGCGGTAAAAAAATACGTAACCGGTTTGTTCTTTGATCAGGGTGAGCACCTGTGGCACCGGCAAGTTTTTACAGGAAATGGTTACCTGCTGCGACACGCCCGTGGCACTGAGGTGCATGGCAAAAACCGTTAGCAGGATGGTTGTGAGTTTCATGATTCTTTGGATTTTGGTTGCCTGCGCACGAACCTGGTGGCTGGTTTGGCAACGGGCAATCAGCGATGGCTGGGTGCGCAAAGGCCCGTTGCAATGAGCGATTAATTGCATACATTTGTATGGTTTGGTTGACGATTCTCCTTTTCCCGGTTCGCCGGGAAAGGACTTTGCTAAAAAGGGTTAACCGAACTAAACCTGGTGTGGACGGCAAATCTTAACGCCAGGTTTTTTTTATGGATAAATGACATGCCCATTCCGGCTGATAGGGTATCAGTCAGTCCGATAGCTGGTAGCGTTCTGTAAGCTTAAATGAATCTTTTTACTCCGGTGTTACGGTAATGCTTTTACCTCCATTTGTTATACTCATATGAATGCGCGTTGTTCTCATCAGTTCTGCCACCTGTGGCAGTGTGAGTGTTCTTGACATTTCCCCGGTAAAGGAACCATCCGGTATCCCTCCGCTATAAATGATATCTACATTGTACCATCTGGCCAGCTCCCGCATTACGGCTGGCACATCGGCATCTTTAAAGGAAAAGAATCCATTTTTCCATGCGATGGCCGCGGATACGTCGGCTTGTTTAACCAGTTGCAGGTCGGTTGCTGTTACAAGTGCCTGCTGGCCGGGCAACAAGTGTTGGGCCTGGGTTTTTCCTCTGACCAGTACCGCACCCTGCACGAGGGTGGTGCTGGTAAATTTCTCCTCTTCATAAGCGTTCACGTTAAATCGCGTTCCTAGTACCAATATATCTGTATTATTTGCGGTTACGGTAAATGTATGTTCGGCAGATGCGGCTACTTCAAAGTAGGCTTCTCCGGTAATGCTCACTTTTCTTTCCTTGCCGGTAAAGGCGGTAGGGTAAGTGATGGAGGATGCGGCGTTGAGCCATACGCTTGTACCATCCGGGAGGACTAGCCTGAACTGTCCGCCACGCGGGGTTTTGAGTGTATTGTACCTTACGGCCGTTTCCTTATTATTTTGTTGCTGGTACGACAAAGTACTGGCGGATTTTGACACCACTGTATTCCCCTGTTGCGAAACCACGCCGTGCTGGCTGCTGTCCAGCTGCACTTCTGTACCATCATCCAGAACAAGCACCGCATTGGTACCGGTTTGTACTTTTGCGATTGCTGGCGTTGCAGTCCGGCTATTCTTCCAGAGCAGCCACGCTCCTGCCATGGCGCCGATAATAACGGCAGCGGCAGCAACTTTAGTAATAGTCCGGCGCATGGTATGAATTCGTGTAGTCGTTCCCGTGCCGGTGACAGCATGTAGTCGCTGCAGCATGCGGGCTTCCAGGGAAGCCTCATCTTCATGCGGCGCGACAGTCAGGATGGCGGTGAGTTCTTCTTCGCTATAGGCGTTATACCATTGCAGCAAAGCGTTCTTCTCTCCATCACTGGCTGTACCGTTCAGGTACTTCCTGGACAGGATCACTAATTCATTTGTTTCCATACGTGCGGATAACTTTTACAGGTGATTAATAATATAGTACGGGAAAAAGGGGCTACCCCTACCTCAGGGATAAAAAAAATTTCAGGGAAGAACAGAAAACAGGTGCAGGTAGTGTTTCAATTGCAGGCGGAGGCGCTGCAGGGCTTTGGTGATATGCTTTTCAACGGCTTTCTCGGATATTTGCAGTTGCCGGGAAATTTCTTTGTTGGACAGTCCCTTATTGCGACTGTAATCGAATACGAGGCGGCACTTTTCAGGCAGCAGTTGCAACTGCTCCTGCATGGACTGCTGGAGGAATCGTACGGACGCCGCATCATCTCCCTGCTGCAGCAGATTTTCAGGAATTTCAGCTGCATCAATGGTTTGCCGCGACTTTGCCAGCTGCCGGATGGCGGCGTATCGGGTGGCTACGGCCAGATAGGGTGCAAGGTTGTCGATGATGGTGTGATGGCGGCGCTGCCATAACCCTGAAAATACGTCCTGTACTACATCTTCGGCCATTGCGCGGGAAGATAGGCGGTGCAGTGCGAGGGTAAACATGCGTTTCCAGTAACGGTAATAGATTTCCGTAAAGGCGGCGTGTTCATCCTGTTTTAGCAACAACACCAGTTCACTATCGCTGTATTGATTATAGTCGGACATCAGGCACAATCTGAGTTTATCAGTCAATCAAGTGAAAGCATACACGCTGGTTGGCACGTGACAGCTGTTAGTGGAACTAATATACAAACTTTATAAATGCTGTTTTGTTTTTTTGTTGGGTATGGGGAGATACCATGGCTGCGCCGCGGGATCTCCTCATTATATCACCTCGATGTAATCGGCAAGAATAGTCATCCAACAAAACACGGGGGTTATACGTTGAAACAATATTATCTCCTTAAAAAAAATTACCATGGCACAAGATGAAATTTGCCAGCACATCCGGGACATTAAAGAACTGAAAACCGCGGATAAATATGAATGTGCGGAATGCGTAAAGATCGGCAGCGACTGGGTACACCTCAGAACCTGCCAAACCTGCGGTGTAACCCTGTGCTGTGATCAGTCGCCCAACAAGCATATGACTGCTCACTTTCATGCGACCGATCATCCGGTGGTGATTTCTTCGGAACCCGGGGAACAATGGCTGTATTGCTACAAAGACGATACTTTTGCAGAATATGGCTGATCACACCTGGTGCACCCTGCTGTCCTGATCCTGTAAGTTCAGGCTGAGCCGCACCATACTTTCCTCCAGTGCTATCAGGTCGTGTGGCACATTGCTGTCGAGCACAATCATCATTCCTTTTTTGAGCACATACCGCTCTCCTTCCACGCCAAAATCGATGGCGCCCTCCATCACCTGCACCACAATCGGATGTGGCGCTTTGTGCGCATGCATGACCTGCCCGTCCCGAAACAGCAGGCGTATTTCTTTTGCCAGCGGGCTTTTGATCATGGTTTTCACTGCCGGCTTTTCTCCATCTTCATAATGCAGGTTGTCGTAGAAAGATGCTAACTCAATCATGAAAAGTGGTTTTGAATTGGTTAACACGTGTGTTTTGAAAAGGGTTCATGCTTTCCGTTTCATTTCCACAATACTCGTCAGGTCAGTGGCCAGGCGGGTCACATACTATTTACCCTCCTTTCAAAAAAATAAAAAAATCACTGCTACATGAAAAAGGAATCAATAAAAATCATTAATTTCACTTTTAATAGAACTTTTATCTTTAACTTTATTAAATGTTACTTTAAAAGTGAAAGCAAGACTTGTTTACTTAACCCAAATTTCAGGCGAGATGGCTTCTTTTTACACGATTGCCACAAATGAGAAGGAAGGGACTTTTTTTGAACATTTTTTAAAGGAACATATTAGCGAATTTGAATGCGAACTGTTGGATATTATTGCGAGACTTAAAAGTATGGGTACTAAACATGGTGCGGCCTATAGTTTTTTTAAAGTCGATGAAGGGCTGGAGATAGATGACCGCGTTTGTGCCATTTACGACAAACCTAATGTAAACCTTAGGCTATACTGCATAAGGCTTAGTAAACAAATAGTAATTCTAGGGAATGGAGGATATAAAGCAAAAAATACAAGGGCATGGCAAGACAATATACGTTTGAGCCGTGAGGTACACGAAATGATGCGATACTCCGCTATCATCAGAGAAAAAATAAAAACGAACAAGCTCTTTATAAGCACAAACAAGCTTACACTAGAAGTGTAACCTTACTCTAATATCTAATTAATTTCATTTTCTATGAAAAAATTTGAAGACATCGGAAAAAAACACCACAGTGAATTACTGGAGGACCTGGTTGGCAAGATTACTCCTGCTGAACAGGAAAAAGTAGATTACAAAATGGGAATCGCCGCAAAGATTGGCTTCGCAATGAAAAAAAAAGGATGGAAACAGATCGACCTGATGAAGGCGCTGGATATAAACAGCCCATCAATTATATCCAAATATTTAAGCGGCACTCATAATTTCACGGTCGACACCCTGATAGAAATTGGACAGGCACTTGATATTGATCTCCTGAATATTTCTCTGGAAGAAAAATTACGTGGAAAAAAAGCAAGTAAACTAACATTTACTTATGATATCGTTGTAAACCTGAACTCAGCTTCATTAAAAGAAGAATTAACACAACCCTTGCAAACAGTAGTAGACGAGCATCACTCTTATAAATCCACTTCCTATAAATAATCAACTGCCCTTTGTATGACAAAACATCTCAATTTCCATTTACAGGGAATAGAAATACTGGCATTTTCTTTTACTGAATATAATATTGCTGCGGACGTTGACAGCATTAGATTTGATATTGAGCAGGAACAAAAGGCCAGGCAGGAAAAAAGCCTGATAATAAACATCGTCTCCATTCAACTGCTCAACATCAAGTCTTCCGCTAAATTAGCTCACCTAAAAATTGCCTGTGGCTTTGAGGTCCCATCTTTTGACAAGGCTGTAAAGCAGGGAAAACAAGGAGAGGCCATCATTGACCATCATCTGAACGCATCCCTTAACAGAATTTCTATTGCTACCGCCAGGGGCATCTTATTCAGTCAATTAAAAGGTACCACTTTACATCACGCCATCATGCCAATCCTTGCGCTGGAATCCAACCCAACCCCATAAACCCCCAAATTTTTCCGCTTACGATCATTACTTTTCCCTATTTCAAAAACAACTTCCCTATATATATAACATCTTTGCGCCCTGAAAACTACGCGCATGCCTATAACCGGGGATACTGTTGTACAGCAGGAAACCACCACCAGTAAGGGAAAATCCAATATTAAAAAAGCAAAGAAGCCGTCATTTCTTCGCCGGCTCGCCGCAGTATTGCATCTGTGGCTCGGACTAGCCTCCGGACTGGTGATCATGATCGTAGCCCTTACCGGCGCCATCTACGCCTTCCAGCCGGAACTAAGTGACGCCTTCCAGCCCTACCTCTTTGTGGAAAAAGCCTCCACCCCGGTGCTGCCGGTATCCAAACTGAAAACTATTGCCGAAAGCCAGCTGCCTGGTAAGCGCGTGAGTCGCATTACGCTCGCCGGCGCCGACCGCTCCGCGGCTATCAGCTTCAATGATAAAAAGAAAGGTTACTACTATATCGTGTATATCAACCAGTATACTGGACAGGTAATACGGGTGAAGGACATGGACCGGGATTTTTTCCGCCAGGTACTGAACGGACATATGCACCTCTGGCTGCCTGACCCGGTAGGACATTACATCGTCGTGTATGCGGCACTGATATTCGGTATTATCATCCTCTCCGGACTCATACTGTGGTGGCCTAAGAAGTGGAGCAAAGCTACCCGCAAACAAAGTCTGGCCATAAAACTGGATGCCTCCCCTAAACGCCTCAACTACGACCTGCACAATGTGCTGGGCTTTTACGCCAGCTGGATCATGATTTTTGTAGTGGCCACCGGCCTGGTGTGGGGTTTCGATGCGGTACGCAATGCTGAATACTTCATTTTCAGCGGTGGTAAGCAATACCCGGAGCAGCAAGAAAAAGCAGCCAGCAGCCTGCCGGCGGTAGCGAGCCCGCTGGACAGCATAGACGTGCAGATACGCCGCCAGTACAACATCTACACCGGCAGAACACAGTTTCTGCTGCCTGCCAACCCAAAAGCGGTAGTTACGGTTCGTTACTTCCCGGAGGAAAAAAGGAACTTCAATGCCGACTACCTCAGCTTTGACCAGCAAACTGGAACCGCCTTACCAGACGGCCCTCGGGGGAAATACAAGGATGTAAATGGCGGCGAACTAGCCAACAGGCTCACCTACGACGTGCATACCGGCGGCATTGGCGGTTTGCCACTGCGCACCGTGATATTCCTGGCAGCACTCATCACCGCCTCCCTGCCCGTAACCGGGTTCTATATCTGGTGGGGCAAAAGGAAGAAGAAAAAATAATTACCACCTATAACTTTTGTACGATTCAACGATGACCAGATTCTTAATCGCAACCGTATTTTTTATATCTAGTTCCCTGCTAACGTGATGCCGTTTTCATTTTACTGCGCTTTTTGTTGATAGTCTTTCAACGCCTGCTCATATTCCTTTACAGTATAGTCCATGATGGATCCTACCATCTCTCCTTTCTCCAGTGCAGTACGCGCTTCTTCCACCGCCTGTTTCTCTAACGAAACCGCTTTCGTAAAATCGCCACCTTTCGCATAGCAGGATGCCAGGGCGTGATACACTACCGGGTTGCCGCCGCCAGGATTTTGGGCTTGATAATTTTTAGCAGCCCAGATGTAAATGGCTTTATCAAACCCATCTTTATTGTAGATCGCACCTAAGGCAACTGATGCCAGTGAATGGTTAGTTTTTTGGATTTCTTCTGCATATGCGATTCCCTTTTGCTGATCTATGTGGTTTAACAGTACGTCAAACTTCATCATTTCCATCATTATTTTTCGCTGCGCATTTTCGGCTATCGACTTTTCAATTAATTGCAGGGCGGTGGTATAATCTTTTGCGCCAATAGCGTCCTGAATTGGTTTCAACAGCGCCTGCACAGCAACCATTGCATTTCTGCCAGTTTCTGCACTTTTATCAAAGGAAGCCTTGAACGCAGTCATATCATAAGTTCCGTTTAAAATCGCCGGCAAGATGGAATCCAGTGAGTTAGGATGACCAATCCAAAGTATCTGGTTATTTTTTACAAGAAACGTGGAAGGAATACCATTTTCACCGGCAGCCTTGAGCCAGTTGTTTCCCATAAATTGCTCATTGTTATCAGCTATAACGGAGTATTTCATGTTAGCATCATTTCCTTTCACAAATTTCTCTACCATGGGCAAGGAGGAGGCATATGGCTTATCTACCGGTACCTTCTCCCACACATTCACACCAATGAAGGTAACTTTGCCTTTATAATCCCCTTGTAACTTAGTCAGGTGCGGCATAGCAGCCTTACATGGGCCACACCAGGTAGCCCAGAATTCAAGCACATACAGTTGATCACCGGTAAAGGATTTCACCGGTTTCCCTTTGATCCATTTGGAGTATTTAAGTGCTGGTGCAGCATCGCCGATTGAAAGTTTTCCATTGGTTTGGCCTGCGGTAATACCTATACAAAAAAACACAGAGAGCAGTAGTAATCCGGCTATTTTCGACTTTTGCATAATAGTCAGTTTTTGTTGGTTAATAGTTTTGTGTGAGTGAAGCATTAAACTGTGTAGCGCTCTGCGGGAAAGGGAATATCCACAACTTAGAATCCGGTGTAAGCTGATAGGTAACACCGTTAAGCGTCCTGGTAATGACTGCTGCATATTTTCCTTCTCGGTTCCATCTTTTCAGGTTGATGAAATTGCGCATGGTATAGAGGAATTCAATCCGAGACGTTTGCTGCAAGTATTTCATTCCCTGGGCTTCATCCGTGGCGCTCAGCGGAATATATGGAGATATCCGGCGGATGCGTATACTGTTTACCTCCGCCATTCCTTCGGCTACCTGATTGGTACGGATCAGGCATTCTGCTTTCATCAGTACCAGGTCGGAAGTAGTCATGCCAGCCATATTACTCTCATAAGCAGGTGCAATCCAGCCGGGAATATTGGCTAAGCCCACGTATAGATACCCGATGTCGTAATTATATACAAGGGAAGAATCTTTGATGATATTACCCGGTTCATACCAGTCCCGCAGGATCTCATAAGTAGGGGTAAACGTAGTAGGTGAAAAGCTGTTATCCGTTGCATAAAATAAATTATCAGCGGCGCTGATACCACTGCGAACCGGTACCCTAGCGGCTTTAGGCATTGCCAGCAATGTGCGGTGATCTTCCAATGTACTGTTATATTTCAGCGCTTCCTTCACTGCTTCCAGCGCTGCCGGATAGTTACGCATGGATAGCAGTACTTTTGCTTTCACCGCGTAGGCAAATGCTTTTCCAATGCGCATCCCATTTTTGGGCTGGTCCGGCAATGCGTCCATTGCCAACGCAGCATCTACATCTCCCAATAAATTATCATATACTTCTTTGACGGTATTCTTGTTATTTACCGACTCAAAATCGATATCCTTCACATAGGGCACACCACCATCCATGGCTGCTGAAGCCGGATCATAGGCCTTTGCATAAATATTTACCAACAGGTAATGTGAGTAAGCACGAAGAATGTGTGCTTCTGCTTTTAGCTGCTTTAGCAGCTGCGGGTCGCCGCTGGCCTTATCCGCATTGGCCAGCACAATATTGGCGACGGTAGAAATGAGGCGGTACAAGCCTTCATAAGGCCCGTCGGTAAGGGTTAAGGCGGCCCTGTCAGCCGACTCGTCATACGTCAGCAGGATCTTATTCATCGTTTGCACATTGGAGGAAATGGTATTGGGTACATTGATGGCCTGCAGGTACATATCATTGTCGAGCAGCGCCTGCTTCATCGCAGTAAAGGGCGTACCCGAATAGTTTACATTTAGCAGCAGATCCAGGTCCGTAGCTCTGTTCAGCAGGTTCTGGCCTTTAGGTGTAATATCTGTATACTTCTTACATCCGCCCACAGCCAGCAGGAAAATAGCCATTGCCAGCAGGTATATAGAACTTCTCATAAATACTTGAATTAGAAATTAGCATTGATACCAAAAACAAAAGACGCAGGAATCGGAGCAGCGCCGGTTTCAGGGTCTACATGCACATCTTTTTGTTTGATCCAGATAGCACCAGGATTGTTTATCTGTGCCCTCATCTTGAGGCTGGTGGCCCTGATTTTAGACGCAACTGTGGCTGGCAGCGTATAGCCGAGCACGATGTTCCTGATTTTTATGAAGTCGGCCGGCCGCACCAGGTTATTGCTATAATAATATTGGTTGGTAATAGGCACCTGATAATATTGGCCGCTTCCCGGAACATCAGTATTGGTATTAGTGGGCGTCCAGCTGTTCAGCAGATATGTTGGCATTGGCCCATAGTTCGCATATGGATACGGTGTTGGAACAGGACGGGCTCTATAGTAGTGCCCACCATAATACACCGCAAAAATATTCAGACTGATACCTTTATAGGAGATGTCGTTGTTGAAGCCTAAATTCAATATCGGATCAGCACTACCAGAGTATTCAATAGCATCGGCATCATTGGCACCCAGGGATGCTTTGCTAGGCGCTCCTTTAGCATCATACCACTGTGGCACTCCATTGGTATCCAACCCTGCAAACCTGAAGGAGAACAGGGAGTGAACCGGATAACCCACCCGGTAGGAACCGCCACCAGCCAATGTCAGCGGGTTACGGGTCAGCTCATCTACTGCGGTAATTTTATTTTTATTCCAGCTACCTGTTACCTGGGAGGACCATCTGAAACCGCCGGCGCTTGAGGGCCTAAACCAATCGTATCCTAAATTCAGTTCAATACCGTGATTGGTCATGCTCGCATTATTAATCACCATGGAGGTAAAACCTTCCGACGGGTCGAGGCGCTTCTGTGCGAATAAATCAGTGCCTTTTCTGAGGTACCAGTCAAGCGAACCTCGCAGCCGCTGCTGCCACCAGCTGAAGTCCAAGCCGATATTAGTAGTCGCTGTTTTTTCCCATCTCAACTTTGGGTTCGGGGGGTTAGTGACCGTGGCATTCGGCAGTTGGGTAATGTTATTTACACCAGTAGTGGCTGCCAGCACTGCGGTCACATTGCGGATATTTCCGGTGAGGCCATAAGTAGTGCGTAGCTTCAGGTAGTCCAGGTTCACCATGTTTTTCAGGAATGCTGCTTCAGAGGCTACCCAGGATGCGCCAACGGACCACAGGGGGCGTCCACGGTATTTTTCATCGCCGCCAAACAGGTCTGCATAGTCTTTTCTTAATGAACCGAAGAGATTGTATTTTCTATCATATGTGTAGGTGAGATTGGCATAGCCGGAAGCAAACCGGTGCAACTCATCACGTAGCAGGCTCATGTCCGCAATTTCATTAAAATGATATTGCCGTACCGGATAGCTTGGGTTCCAGAAGGTGCCCGTATTGAGGTTATACAGATTGCCAAAGTTTACACTTTGGGTCGACTGCGTCTGCAACTGATCGTCGTAGCCCAGCAACACTCCATTGTTTCCGTATGTCCGTGTTTGTCTGAATTCCATACCTGCAATGGCTATGAACCCGTGGTTGCCAAATTCACGATCGTAGTTGGCCTGCAGCCTGGCGGTATAATTCGGACTTTTAATATCAGCTGTGGCCAGCTTCCCTCCTTTTGGCAAAAGATTAGTGTACTTGTAATTGCCGGCAGCACCTGTGCGGGTACTGTACACATCCTGTAACCAGCGCATCGTATAACTTTCTGCCTCGGAGTAGGCGCTTACATTGCGGCGCAAATCCTCGTACTGGACCATTGGCTGTATGTAAAGGCCTCTTAGCACTTTGAAATGCATATTTAGGTAATACCTGGTGTTGAGCGTGGAAGTATTTACGAAATCTCTTTCCAGTTCATCCAGATGATTAAAGGTACCCGAATACAGTCCCGGTGTGGTTTCCATGATAGTGTTATAACTATTAAACCTGTTGGTGGAATATTGCGCACGGGTGCCATCCGCATTGAATAGATTGAAGTACGAAGGCACGGAATATGGGGTAGTCGCAAAATCATTATTATGTGCCCTTGCTTTTCCAAGCACGCTATTTACGCCATAGTCCAGGTCCAGCCATTTAGCGATATTGTAGGCACCTTTATAAAATAGATTGATCTGCCGGTTATAGGCATGAATGATGCCGGTATTATCGGTGGTATAATTTACCACCAGGCTATTGTGCGATTTACCATTGTTGGTGCGTAAGGCAAGATTATATTGTTGCAGGACCTGTGATAGCAGCGCCTGATCCCGATACTGAGCTACAAAATCATTTTTCCGGTAATCGCCAAGCTGGCTCTCCAGCTGTGCGGCATTGATTTTACCGGTTTTATATTGGTAATAGGCGTATTGCACGGGAGAAACAGGTGCACCATTGGCCACATTGTTTTCAAAATTACCAACCGGGTTGGAAACGGTACCGTTTCCGCCATCGAACCACCAGTGGTAGTATTCCGATTCCCAGTCCACCTGCTGGGCAGGAGTCATATAGCTTTGGTAACTGTAATCCGGTTTATCCGTTACCGTTAAATTGGAAGAGAGTTCTATTGTAGTCTTGTTTTTAGCTTTCGCTTTTTTGGTATTCACCACAATCACACCGTTAGAGGCTCTTGCTCCGTAGATAGCGGCGGCGGCAGCGTCTTTCAAAACGGTTACACTCTCCACCTCATATGGATTAACATCTGCTATACTCCCTTCGATAGGCAAACCATCCACCACTACCAGTATATTTGCATTCGCCTGTATGGTGCTCACGCCACGGATGGTAGTATTGCCGCGGTATTGTACCAAGCCGGGCACCAGCCCTTCCAGGTTCAGGAGTATATTTTGAGTATTGCGTTTTTCCAGCTCCTCGCTGCCTACGGTTGCTACTGATCCGGTAAGGTTGGTGCGGTTAATAAGCTGGTAGCCGGTGTTTACTACTGCTATTTCTTTCAGGTCATTTACAGTTGGTTTTAGGGAGATGACAAGGCTATTGGAATCAGCAATGACCAGTTCTTTGGTATCATACCCTATGAAACGTATGATCAGCACGTCGCCGCGTTTTGCCTGGAGGTTAAACCCACCATCTTCTCCGGAAACAGTACGGTTATGGGTAGCTTTATTACTGATGGAAGCGCCTGAAAGCGGTTTTCCGGCAGAGTCCACTATATGCCCGCTAAGCGATGTGATGTCCATGTTATCATCCTGACTAGTAGCTTTCACTTTTTTTGAAATGAAAATCGTTTTGCCTTTGATTACATATTGTAATTGCTGCTCGCTTACAATCTGCGCCAGCAATTCGTTTAAAGGCTTGCTGACAACCTGCAGTGTAACAGGTTTGGCAGCGTCATATACATTGCGGTTGGCTAGAACGCCATATCCTGTTTGCTGCTGAATGGCTTTAAAAACCTGTTGCAAGGTCAGGTCTTTTCCGTAGATAGTTACGGATTGTGCGTAAACGGAGATGCCTTTCAGGCAAAGAAAAAATAAAAGGAATAATACATTACACCCGCTCCTTAGCGTTCGTACAGATCCATGCATAGCACGTCCGGACCTGAAAATAGTTTCTGGCATACCTACGGTAATTTGGTTGATAATTAATTGGCTGACCGGTTGGGCAGCCATGCATAATCAGATAAATTAGTGTTGGTTGGTCCTAGCGCATATGACTCAATATTATGGATGATGTGGTAATACAATTAATTTTCGTCCTTCCAGTCTGGTATGTAATCCCAGTTTCCCCAGTCCTTCCATCAGGTCGTTTAGCGATATATCCCTGGTCAAGTTGCCGACGAGTTCCAATTCGGGCACTCCCTGTTCGTACACCACGTCTATATTGTACCATCGTTCCAGTTGTCGCATAGCTTCCGCGAGACTCACATTTCCAAAATCGAAGTAGCCGTTTTTCCAGGCAATTACATTGGCTAGATCCCCAGCTGTAAATTGCTTTATAGTCAGGTTAGCTGCGGTAAGCTGCGCCTGCTGACCAGGCTGCAATTGAACCGCCTTATGAAGCAACCATCCCGTTTTTATACTGCCCTGGAACAGGGTGGTTGTAATAACCGACTCGTTCGTATAAGCATTTACGTTAAAACGGGTACCCAGTACGATTACGCTGGCGCTGTCATTAATGACTACTTCAAAAGGTTGCTGTGCATTTTGCGCTATTTCAAAATATACCTCTCCGGTAATATTCACTTTTCTTTTTTTGCCAATGAAGGCCGCCGGAAACTGGATACTACTAGCGGCATTCAGCCAGGCGATTGTACCGTCGGGCAGGCCAACAGCTATCTGGCGGCCTTTAGGTGTGGTGATGGTATTATAAATGAGGCGGTCGCTGCTGCCTTCGTATACTATTTTTCCGTTTACCATGCGCGCTTTCACGCCGCCCTGAAGGGCAATCAATCCGTTTTTAAGTGTGTCCAACAGCACCTGCGATCCATTTGCCAGTGTGAGTATGGCGCCGGGCTTGCCGGCAGGGATTTCTGCTAAGACTGCTTCCCCTGGTTTATTTTTAATAGTTTTACCCAGCCATACATAACTACCTGCTGCTATCAGCAAGGTGATAACAGCGGCGGCACTCCAACGGTAAATTAGCTGAAGGTAGCGGTCTTTCCTCTTACTCGTATATGCCTGCCAGGCGGTATGGGCCTCAAACTGTTTCATGACCAGCAGCTCCTTTTTAAGTGCCGCAGGATTTGTCAGCTCGCTGAAAAGGTATTCGTTTTCCGTTGACGCTTCGCGCCATTGGTGCACAAAAGCCCATTCTTCCGTTGTTAGCGGCTCCCCGTTCAAATGCCTGATGATGATATCGTCAATCTGCATACAATAATATTAGCATGGCTCCATGCTAATATATATAGCAGGAACTCACGTTTATTCCCATGAAAATTTTAAATATTTTTATAGTTCTCCCCAGATACTTACAAAAACGGCCAGGAGTCCATGCTTCAGGAGGGCTGCTTTCAGCAATTTGGCTGCATTGAGCTTTTGGTTGAGCACCGTTTTGGTCGAAATTTTCAATATGTTGGCCACCTCGTTAACGCTCCTTCCTTCAAAAAAGATGAGTTTAAATACTTCCCCACATCCTTTGGGAAGTAGTTCCACCTGCTCATAAATCGCTGCAATTACTCTTGTGCGCACCTGCTCTACATCCGACTGCCAGTCGAAGACCTCCGACAATTGTCCCAACGCATCATAGCTGGATTGCTCTTTCTTTGCCTGCTCCAAAAAGCGCAAGCTGGCATGGCGAGTGGCCAGGAAAAGGTAATTTTTGAGATGCTGCTCGCTGTCGAATACTTTTGGCTGCGCCGCAACGCGGATCAGCAGCTCCGAGGCAATGTCCTTTGCCGCCTCTGTATCGTTGATCAGTTTAAACGCATAATAGCTGAGAGCAGTGAAGTATTTCAGGTAAATAAACTCCAATGCACTTTCATCACCCGTACTCAAAAGGCGAAATAGTTCCTTCTCCTCCATTGGTTTACCTGCTGTCAAGTTTTTGGATTTGATGCGGCGCAAACTAAAGCAAAAAAATCAGAAAGTACAATAATCCAATTATATTAATCAAAACATTAATAAATAAAAATACCGCCTTGGCCGTAGTCAACTTTCCACTAAGTCAGAACTACTAAAGATAACATGATAAGTATACTTCCGCGTTTTTCAGCTAGATAATCCAGCCGCTTATACGCACCCCTTACTGTATTCCTCCCTTTTCCCCCTTCACCACCCAGCCCTGGCAAAATCATGCCGCTGCTATTTTCTTTATCTTAATAATGCCATACTAACAATCATTCAGAACAGAACAGTAACAATGCAATAATGAAAGGTACTTTGTTTGTAGCAATACCAGGTCAGCAACACCCTATACCCATGTATAGCAGAATAATCGGAGCCATATTACTTCTTGCTGGTATCGCCGGTACGGCAAAAGCGCAAAACAGCATAATAAAGGGCAAAGTGGCAGACAGTAGCCTAAACATTCCTCTCACGCAGGCCACTGTGGTGCTTTTGCAGGCGAAAGACTCGTTCATCATCGCCAGCACCCGTGCAGGCAACGATGGCAGCTTCCAGTTCCGGCAGCTCTCCGACACCGACAGGTACGTGGTGTATTTTTCTTATCCGAAATATGCCAACTATGCCCATATCATAGATATGCGGCAGCATCCGCAAAAGGAGGCAGACATGAAAAGTGTATACCTGATTCCCAAAGGCAAGCTGCTGCAGGAAGTCATCGTTAAATCGCAGGTAGCCGCCATCAAAATCAATGGGGATACCACCGAATATAACGCCGGTAGTTTTAAAGTACAGCCCAATGCCTCTGTAGAAGAGCTACTCCGGCAACTCCCCGGCCTCCAGGTAGATCAGTTCGGCAATATTACCGCCCATGGGCAAAAAGTAAAGAAAGTACTGGTAGATGGCGAGGAATTTTTCAGCGATGACCCCACGCTGGTCACCAGGAACCTGCGGGCAGATATGATCGATAAAGTACAGGTATATGATAAAAAATCAGATGCCGCCACCTTTACCGGCATTGAAGATGGCGTAAAAGATAAGACCATCAACCTGAAAATTAAAGAAGATAAAAACAATGGCATCTTCGGCAAAGCAGAAGCTGGTGCGGGCCCCGACAGCAAATATAACTTCCAGGCCATGCTGAATGCATTTAAAGGAAAACGGAGGATGTCCGCCTACGCCACCACCGGCACCATTGGCCGCACAGGGCTGGGTTCCGCAGATAAATCCAAAATCGGCGACGATACCGACGGCGAGGATGCATACTACGGCAAAGGCCTCCCCAACAGTAGCAACGCCGGATTACATTACGATAAAAAATGGAATAAGGACAAAAGTTCCTTTAACGGCAATTACAAATTCAGCCTGATGGATATAGATGGTGCGGAAGAAACCATCTCCACCAACAACCTGCCCACCGGTATTATCCTCAGCAATTCTACCAGCAGCTTTTCCTCCTCCAGCCGGCATCACCAGGCAAACGGAAAATATATTCATAAAATCGACAGCAACACCACTTTTACACTACTGGCTGGTGGCGCCGATTACCGGAGTAACAACAGCAACATCAGCGCGAGGCAAAACCGCCGGGGCGATTCCAGCGTGATCTATGATAACGTGGCCTCCTCCGGAAACGAGTATAATTTTAATAAATTTGACCTGAATCTCTCCCTGGAAAAAAGATTAAAAAAGAAAGGCCGAACTATATCGTTTTACCTGAACAATAACTTTTCAAATGATGGCGGCTCCGGCAACAGCAGCTCCATTAGTAGCTTTTATGACCCTGCCGGTAAAGAAGACAGTACCGCCCAACTCCTCCTGGCAAAAGAAATGAATGACCATTGGCGCACCCTGCATTTCCAGACATTGTATACGGAAGCCATCAGTTCCAGGATTTCCATGGTCATCAACTATAGCCTGGATAATGAAAGTGCGGAGGATAACAAACGCTCTTACAATACAGCCTTCCCTATTCCAAAACTACTCGATACGGCGTTTAGCACCCGGGTGTCGTCCTCTTCCCTGGGTAATCAGGCCGGGTTGGCATTCAATTATAATCATAAGAAGACAAATATCAAGTTGGGAAATAATGTTAAGTTATTTCAACAAACCATCGATAATCTCTATACCAACGAGCACCTAAATAAGCATTTTACTAACCTGAACCCATCCGCCAGGTTTGACTATAAATTCAGTAACTATGAGAGCCTGAGTATGGGATATAACGGCAACGCCACTACGCCGGGCCGCACGCAGCTGTTACCGTTTAATTATAACAATAGTCAGCTCACTACCTCCCTGCCTAACACGGACCTGCACAACAGCTATACACATAGCGTGGATGGCCGCTACCAGGCCAGCAGGGTAGCTAAGCAGGTTTACTATGGATTCAATGGCGGGTATAACCTTACCACCAGCGCCATTGTGCAGGCCACCCATGTGGACCCTTCCGGCGCCTACACCTATCAGTTCATTAACATGAACGGTTATACGAATACTAATTATAACCTCAACACTTATTATTCTAAAAAAATAATACCGCTGGATCTGCAGGCCGGTGTAGGCCTCGGTACTAATGGCGGTAAAACCTACAGCTCCATCAACGATGCGGTAAACAAGCTGGATTATAGCACCTATAGCCTTTCCGCAGAATTATTCAAGAACAAACCCTATAAATACAGTATTTACCTGGTGGCAACCGGAGGCTATACAAAAAACACCTCTTCCCTGCAACCGGAGTCAAAAAACAACTATTTCTATTATAGCCTTAATCCGTCGGTGGACATACATTTTCCGAAAAAATTCCAGTTGCACACGGATGCTACATACCTCTGGCAGCAGCAGTCGCAGGCCTTTTCCGACAACTTCAGCCGCCTGACCTGGAACGCCTGGTTCGGCAAAAACTTTTTTAAAAATGAACAGCTTACGGTGAAGGTTTCCTGTAACGATATCCTGAATCAGAATAATGGTTACAGTCGTACAGCCACCAATACCTATTATTCCGAAAACAGGTACACCACCATACGCCGGTTTTTTATGCTGGGCGCCACCTGGAACTTCACCCGATTCAACAACATTAAACAGTAAGCCACTTGAAAAAGATATTATTCGTTTATACCTGCCTGTTATTTAGCGTTACAAGTATTTTTGCGCAGCAGGCAAATTTTGTGAACGAGGGAAAAATAAAATTTGAACGCAGGATCAATACCTTCGCTACCATGCCCATCTTCCTGCGGGAAACGGGTATGATCAAGGGAGACGACGTAACTACCTTCATGCAGAACTACCGAAACGGAACACAGTTCTGGACGGACACGTTCGACCTGTACTTTGATAATACACATAGCTTTTACCAACCCGCCAATCCCGATATAGATTTCTGTAAAACGTTTGCTGTACCGGTATCCTATAAAAATAAAGTCTACAATAATTTCGAAACTTCGGTGGTGAATATTGAAAAGCAGGCATTCGAAAATGCTTATTTCATCAGTGATACTATGCGGCGTTTGCGTTGGAAGCTAACCGACGAAACCCGCGAAATTGCTGGCTTTGAGTGCCACCGCGCCAATGCGCTCGTATTTGACTCTATTTATATTGTAGCATTTTATACGGATCAGATTCCCCTACAGTCAGGCCCTGAAACCTTCAATGGCCTGCCTGGCATGATCCTGGGTATTGCCATACCACACCAGCATATTACCATATTTGCGCAGCAGGTAACGGGAATGACTACACGCCCACAAGAGTGGCCGGTACCTACTGCAGGCAAGCGCACTGCTATGAATAATAAATCGTTTAATACCATGACCATGAAGTTGCTGAAGCAATTCAACCTGTCGTCGGACTGGGTGCAGTTTTTTATGGATTTGTGAGTCCTGGCATTTATAAAAAAAGGCCGCCTCTCAAAAGAGAGGCAGCCCGCATTCACCGTTAGTCTATCGACTTATTTTACATCCCACCACACACGGGTAGTTGCGTTATTTTTAGCGGCCACTTTACTGAAGTTGTCAGAGTTATTGGCAGCCTCCGAAGTAGGATACCAATACCTTACAGGGAAGGTGGCATTACGCTGTTGTCCTTCGTAGATATCAGCCGGCAGTTTCGGAAGATCCAATCTCCTGAACTCTGCATAGGTTTCACCCATTTCCATGAAACCGGTATTCAGGTATTTTTGCAGTGCAATTTGTTCCATGGCTTTATTGGGGTCAAAAGCATAGGAGGAAGAGGCCAGCAGTGTATTGATGACAGATGCATCAGGTTGAGCAGTCAGACCAGGTTTTTTAGCCACCGGGCTATTCAGGTAGATGCTGTAATACCAGGAAATAGAGGCTTTCACCCCATTTTCATAGTAGGTTTTGGCATCACCGGTGCTGATCAGGTTTTGCTGCCTTGCTTCTGCCAGGAGGAAGTAAACATCTGCGGCATTAATTGTTACGCCAGTAGGCAGTTTGGTATTTTGCACAAACGTTACCGTATCCAGCACTGCCGCTTTGGTTACCGCAAAGGTTCTGTCGGCAAAAGTAGCCGGCAAGCCTACAATAGCGGTGGTATCGCTGGCACGACGGTAAAACACCTGTAAGCGCGGGTCTCCTGACTGTGTCATTTGATCTACAATAAACTTAGGTGCATACTGGTAGTTAATGGCCTCGTAAAAGGCACGTACCAATGTTCCGCCGGCGCTGGTAAAGGCCTGCCCACCCTGCAGGAGAGCACCGTTATCCGCATTATCAGTAATCAGTGGCTTGTTGCCACCTACCAGGTCGTCCAGCTCCTGCTTAGCACGGGCAGGATCTACTGCTGAAATACGCATGGCATAGCGCAGTCGCAGGGAGTTGGCCATCTTTTGCCATTTGGCCATATTGCCTTTATACAGGATATCCTGTACTGCCAGGGACTTGTGGCTTTCATACAGTGTAGGCTGTAAGGTAACAGTACCCAGGTATTCCGCGGCAGCTTTCAGGTCGTCCAGAATGCTGTAGTAGATACTTTTCTGGTCATCATACACCGGATAGTAATTAACCGGCTGGCCATACAGGGAGTTTTGTGCATCAAAGCCCTGGGAATAAGGCATATCATCGAACAAATCAGTGGCCTGGGCGGAACTATAGGCCCCCAGTACTTTTGAGAGATGATAGTATACCTTATATTCTTCCTGCTGACTCTTGTCTATTTTATAGTTATAGTAATTCTGAATACCGATTACGTTGAGCATTCGTGTCAGATAATAGGTACTCCATTCTGCTCTGTCGGATGTGATATTATAAACGTTGCCGCTGATAGGATCAATGGTAGAGGCATTTAACTGTAACATAGGCCCCAGCTGGCGGAAACTGTTGTTATAAGCCTGTACATATTCCTGTCGTACCACCGCCTCAATGGCAGTAGGCAGCAAGTATTCAATTTTCGTAGTGGTGAATGTTTCCGGGTTGGAAAACAGGTCATCCATGTTTTTTTTACAACCGGTACCTACTGTAGCCACTAATAACCCTGCTAAAATTAATTTTCTGTATGTCATGTCGGTTGATTTAGAAGTTTACTTTAACGGAACCTCCCAGGTTTCGAACAGATGGAAATGCGCTGTACTCAAAATTACTGTTGATCGCATCTGTACCTAAACCGCTGTTAGGAGTCACATTTGGCAGCGACTTATACAGGTAAGCGATGTTACGGGCAATCAGTGAGAACGTCACATTTTGAACCGATAGTTTCTGGCAGATATTATTTGGCAGGCGGTAAGCCAGGGAGATTTCACCCAGGCGGATATAGTTATTGTCGAATACCGCATCCTCTGTAGCAAATCCGCCATAACGGCTGTTATAATAGTTAGCAGCCGACACGATCAAATCGTTTGGCGTACCATCTGGTTTGATACCATCAATGAGCATACCATCTGTACGGAGTACTTTACCAGCCGGCGGCTGTTCTCCATTTGCCAGGCGGATATTTTTACCGGCGTCGTTGGTATAGAATGAAATACCCCCGTGTTCTGTATCACGGCCATACAGGGATTCTTTAGATACACCTGCACCGTTCATGAGTGTATTGGAATAAGAAACGATTTTACCGCCATAACGATAATCCACCGCAATTGTCAGCAGGAAGTTTTTGTAGTTGAAATCATTTATGAAACCGCCGTACCATTTAGGCAGCGCATTACCCATGTTGGACAGGGCTCCATCAAACTTCCAGAGGCCGTTGGCATCTACCAAAGGCTTACCTGTTTTGGCATCGCGGGCAATTTTGTTCATGTATATATCGTAAGGTGCGTCACCAGGTACCGCTTTAAATACGGCACTGAAGGGATTGCCAATTACCCTTTCTTTGATACCATCTGCCAGGGAGAGTACTTTCCTTTTAATTTGTGTACCGTTGAGGGTAGCCTGCCAGCCGAAGTCCTTACCACGCACGATATCTCCTTTGAGCTGGATTTCAATACCCTTATTGGAGATGGAACCGGAGTTGATTCGGATGGAGGAAGCACCGCTTGAAGGCGTTACGTTTACCGCATTGATTAAGTCTACACCTTTATTACTGTAATAGGTGAGATCCAGTTTGAGGCGGTTATCAATAAAGGCCGCTTCCATACCAAATTCCAGGGAGTAGTTTTTCTCTGCGCGGATATCCAGTGGTGGCACGCTGGTAGCCACGCTGGACTTAACAGCAAAGGTGCCATCCGGCAGCGAGTAATTGGTGTAGGTATATCCTTCATTCGCAAAATAGCGGGAAGGCACGGTATTACCCACCTGCGCATAGGAACCGCGGAATTTCATGTAATTGATGACCTCTGGTAACTTCACTGCTTCCGACAGGATATAGCTCAGGCCCACAGAAGGATAGAAATAGCTGCGGTTTTGTACCGGCAGCTTGCTGGACCAGTCGTTACGACCTGTAACATCCAGGAACAGCCAGTCACGGAAACCTAACTGGCCAGATCCGAATACTGCCATATAGCGCTCGCCACCGTCGCTACCGCGTGGAGCATTGTTATCCACTGCCTTATTATTATTCAGCGAAAAGATATCTCTGAAACGCAAACCTCTTACGTATGAGGTATTGACATAACCATAGGAATCATCACCGGAGGCTCCGGCAGTGAGAGACAGTTTAAAGTCTTTACTGATTGATTTATTATAGGTCAGTAACGCTTCCACATAGTTGCGATAGCTGTTATCCAGTGTACGGGAGTAGTTTCCCTGTAAATCTGCAGCATTGGTTGGGTCAGATACCTGCAGCCACTTTTCTTTTGTTTCGTTGAGGTTGAAATACCTGTTGGTACCATATCTCAGTCGCAGGCTCAGCGGTTTTGCCAGCTCGATAGTAGCCGTCACGCTTCCGAGTATCTGTTGTTGGTTAGATGTGTAGCGGTTTTCGAGCTGATCCCAAAATAGCGGCCGGAGAATATTATCCCGGAAGTTGCTGCTTATTTTACGAATGGAATCCGTCATGTAATACCCCAGTGCATTTTTGTAGTTGCTTTCGTAGAGCGAAGTAATTTCGTTCCTGGCCATAGGGTAGTTGGAGGCACGGTCAATACGCTGCGGAGGGTTGGTATTGTTGATGTTATTATACATCAGTTGTACATCCACCTTAATTCTGCTGGAGATCTGGTAGCCACTGGCAAACGACAGGGAGTTCCTGCCTTGTTTCATGTTAGGCATGAATCCGCCGTAGTTGAAATTGGTGACAGACAAGCGGAAGAAGCTCTTATCATTGGAACCATTTACGCTCACGCGGTTGCTATTGGTATAACCATCCTGGAATATATCCTTGAAGTTATCCGGTTGCCCTACCCATGGGCGTTTCTGGCCGTCCCACCATTGTACGGTTCTGCCGTCCAGTTTAGGTCCGAAATTAAGTGTAGACGTACCGGTATAAATAGGTGTACCATCAGCCGCAAAAGTCGTAAAGTACGGTGTAGTACCGGAGCCATACTCATTCTGGTATTCCGGCATGAAAGCGCGTTGATTGTAGGTATAATCACTGTATACTTCTACTCCCAAACCTTTCTTACCGCTTTTACCTTTTTTGGTGGTGATCACCAATACGCCGTTAAGGGCCTGGGAGCCGTATAGTGCAGCAGCGTTGGCGCCTTTCAGTACCGTGATGGTTTCAATATCATCCGGGTTAATATAGTTGAGCAGGGAACCTTTGGCGTTGTTGCCACCGCCGCGGCCTGCAAATGAGTCGTCATTATCTGTAATAGGAATACCATCGAGTACAATCAGCGGGCGGCTGTTTCCATCGATGGAATTGATACCACGGATATTGATGCGGGTACCGTTCATTGGGCCGCCGGTCATACCTACGAGGTCTACACCGGGCAGTTTACCTACCAATGCACTACCGATATTATCAGCACCGGCATGCATGATTTCCGCTGCTTTCACTTCACTTACCGCATAGGTAAGGGAGCGTTTCTGGCGGGTGATGCCCATGGCCGTAACTACTACTTCGTTGAGGCCTTTGGTATCTTCCTGTAAAATCACATCAATATGCGGGCGATTCTCTATCATAACACGCTGTGGCAGGTAGCCGATGAAACTAAACACCAGCGCACCTTTTTCGGAAGCAGCCAGTGTATAGGCTCCTTGCGCATCGGTAGTGGTACCTACAGCAGCACCATCCACTTTCACGGTTACGCCGATCAGTGGCATACCATTTTTATCGGTCACCTTGCCCGTTACCTTGAACGCCTGTTCTGCGCTGGCAGAAAGGATCACGATCATTTTATCGGACATGATTTTATAATCAAGTCCCATAGGCAGCAACACGCGCGCGAGTATTTCCGGTACGGTTTTATCTTTTACCCGCACGTCCACTTTTGTAGTGTTCCCGGTGAGCTTGTTGTTGTACACAAAAGTGTAATCACTTTTTTTCTCAATACTATCCAGAAGGCTGTTCAGACTCACAGCTGTATAGTCGAGGGAGAGTTTGACCTGGGAATAGCCTTTTGCGGATACCTGTATCAATGCACCGCAGATCAGGAATGTTGTCAGCTTCATAAGCAACAAAATCTTTTTAATTGCCTGCTTTTTCTTCATTATCTTTAGATTCTGGGTAATAAAATGCCATTTACAGCTCCCGGTGTTCAAGCAAGGAGATATATGTAGATGGTGTTAATTCCTTTGGGCGGGGAGTGGGCCAACACTTCCTGCCTTTTTTCATGTAGAATGTTGGTGGAATCTGCGTTACAGCATAATAATTTTTATTTGGTTAATAAATGTGGACTCCCAAACTGTCAGTATGAAATTTGAATCCCGCAGAAAGTTGCAGGGCTTGTAAAACCTGGTATAGGTCTTTGTCTTTGAATGTTCCGGTGATTATTTCCTGATTGTATCGATCGTTTTTCAGTTCTATATTAATGCCATACCATCTCTCTAATTCTTGTAATATTTCTGGCAGACTTTGTTGTTTAAATGAAAGTTGGTTATTTAACCAGCCGGTTTCTGTGAGTTGACCTGTGGTAGAATCCGTGGCCATATTACTTACTGCATAATCTATTGGCATAAGCTGATCCGGTGGCTGGACGCCAGGTGTGGCGACTACCGCTTTCTGACCGGGCAGCAATACTATTTTCCTGCCACTCCCCTCTTTCAGGTCCACTTCCAGCTTCCCTTTGATAAGGGAGGTTTCCACCGCGCCCTGTCCTGGATAGGCTTTGATATTGAGTGTAGTACCCAGCACGCGCACATCTATTTTCCCTACATGCACTATGAAAGGGTTATTGGCATCACTTACCACATCGAAATAGGCTTCACCGGTAAGAGTTACCTCGCGTTTACCCTGTACCGATTCAATTCGACTGTCTGCATTTAACCATACCCGTGTGCCATCTTCCAGTACTACGTTCGTTCTGGAACCCGGTCTGGTGGAGATTTCGCGGGCAGTGATAGAAGAATGGCTTTTCTTTTTATACAAATACCAGCCCGCAGAGCTTACCATCAATGCTGCCACGGCCGCCGCTGTAGCCCATTTTAGGATAGGTAGGATACGACGCTTTGTTGCAGGCATTTCCTCACTAAGGTTCAAACGGGCCAGCCGGGATTGCAACATCTGCTCCTCTTCCCCTTGGGGTAGTGTGGGCATGCTTTCCAATTCCTCCAACAGGGACACACTGTATTGCATGGCGATATCGTTTGCCAGCAGCGCATCCAGCTCTTCCAATTCGGACAGAGTGGCTTCACCGGCAAGCTTACGCGTAATCAAATACAGGGCTCTTTCGTTTTCCATATTCATAAAGGAGTATGAAATCTGAAAAAACCCCTAAAAGAATTTTAAAAAAACAAAATAACATTGGTTTAAAACAATTTAACACCAGCCTGCCATTAAGAATAGTGGTTACTTTACAGCCGTAATGACCAAAATCGCTATTAGTGAAATAATTGAAAAGATTGTTATGTTTGATGATCAGCAGGCATTTAAGCTGATCTACCAGCATTATTTTATACGTTTGTTCCGGCTGAGCTTTTCTATCGTTAAAACTAAAGAACTGGCCGAAGAGATTACTAATGATGCATTGGTAATGCTATGGAATAAACGTAGCCGGCTACCTGCTATTCACAACCTGGACGTATACCTCTATACTGTTGTTAAAAACGAATCCATTACCAAACTCAGTAAAGAACAGGCTCAGTATACTACTGATCTTAGCACCGTTGCGGGAGAAATGGTGCATATCACGGCTGATCCGGAGAAGTTAATGATATCAGCAGAAATGGGAAAACAGCTCAATGCAGCCATTGCCGGCCTTCCGCCACGCTGCAGGCTGATTTTCAAACTGATTAAGGAAGATGGCATGAAGTATAAAGAGGTAGCCACGCTGCTGGATTTATCCGTTAAAACGGTGGAAGCCCAGCTCACCATCGCCGTAAAGAAAATCATGGCTGCTACCCAACTGAGGGTAATATCTCCTAAAACACCTACAACTTAAATCCAATATATAGCGTTAAAAATACCTGGGGGATATTGCCCTGGTCCGGATGGTAGGAAAGAAATAGCTGACAGACAATTCATTGGTTGGATAGCTGCCCATGCCTACCACATTAGTAGTATATTCATAGGCGTAGCCTATCCTGAATTTCTCTCCTATAAACACCTGTGCGATACCAATGATAGCGCCAGACTTATTGAGATCATCCTGTATACGTGGTTTATTTAAGATAGCTGTCCTATACCCCGCTCCTATCCAGAACATCTGCTTCAATATTACAAAGGCATTTACATCCAGACTGGTAGGACCGGCAAAATCTTCCTTGACCAGCAGGCCCGGCTTTATCTGCAAATTTTCTGACAAAGTAAACATACCACCAATTGTAGCATACATATGTACTTTCCGCTCTGCAAAAATGTTTCCCGGATCTTTACGTGCATCATAGGCGGCGGTCAACAGGTTATCGACCGAAAGGCCTGCATAAAAGGTATTGGAGCTGTAGAATACGCCGAACCGGGCATCTGGTGTAAATTTAGACCGCAAGGAATTATACAATGTAGGATCACTGTCAACCGGATCAGTAGGGTCATAAGCTTCCACTTTAATCCGGCTCTGAATAAACCCCGCGCTCACCCCAACGGATAATCGTTTGTCTTCTTCATAGTGCCCGATAGGTATACGAAATGCATAACTGGCGTATAAGGTGGAGGTTCCCTGTAAACCGATTTCATCATTTGACATATTGAGACCTAGTCCGTACCTGCCTTCCCTTGCTACCCCATCAATGGCCAGCGCTACGGATTTGGGGCCACCCGGAAACCCTGACCATTGATTGCGGTAAAAGGCATTGACATTCCACATTTCCCGGTAACCGGCGTATGCGGGATTTATATACAGCCCACTGAAAATATACTGACTAAGCTGAGCGTCTTGCTGGGCGTTTGCGGCTTGCTCACAAACCAAACAAAATAACAACACTAACAGATTCTTTTTCATGGCTTATATTTTAACAAAACAAACAATTTGAAACTGACCAGGGTCCACCTTACTTTCTTAATATCAGTACATTTCCTCTATAGGTATGCCACACACCATTACTATCCTTCAGTTTCAGAATATAGAAATAGGTACCTTCATTGAGGCCGCTGCCATCCCAATCGTTTTGGTAATTCTTCCGGTGGTAAACATTTGCGTTCCATCTGTTAAAGAATAATATTTCATTTTCCGAGTACAGCTCCAGTCCTTTGATCACAAACCTGTCGTTCTGACCACTGCCATTAGGGGTGATTACGTTCGGTATATGGAAAGGAATCACCTCTTTCTTAACAGTTGCCGTGTTATTGGTAAGATCTTCATCTACCTGAGGACTGGTAACAGAAACGGTATTGACAATGGTACCCATGGCATCCGCCTGTACGCGGATTGTCAGCAATTCACTGGCATTATCCACGAGCGAATCCAATGTCCAGGTGAGCACCCGGTTAGCAGTGTTATAACTGGCCACGCCCCTGCTTGGAATGCTACTAATATAGGTAAGCCCGGCAGGCAGTGTATCCGTAACCGTTACAGGGAATGCGGTTGCTCCCTTATTGCTCACAATGATGGTATAATCAAATTTGTCGGGTACGGTTACTGGTTTGTTTTCCGTTTGCTTTTGCACGCTGAGATCCAATGGCAGGCGCTGTTCTACCGGTATTACAACAGTAACCTGGGTAGAGCATTGGACGTTACCGGCAGTAACCACTTTCACATCAGCGGTATTGACGATCTGAGGGATACTACCACGAATACCTTCATCCGTTCTTACCGTAAACACATAATCCCGTTGCTGGCCAGCCGGAAGATTGGTATCACTGAAGGTGATGACATTATTATTGACTGTACCGGTAGCACTACTGATAAATGTAGTACGCTGCGGAATTGCATCTGTGATAGTGATCGTGTTGATGGTGATTGCTCCGGTATTCCTGACCCTGATGGTATATGTGAGCACCTCATTTTCATCTGCGATGTTATTACCACTGGCATCGGCCACGAGTTTAACCGCCTCATATCCGTTCGTCAAAATCGTCGTACTAACGGTCTGTTCACAACCATTCGCATCGGTAATTTTACAGGTGTATGTTCCTGCTGCCAAATTCATAACTGATGCGGTGGTAGCGCCATTACTCCACAGGTATTGATATGGCGGCACTCCACCGGTTACAGAAACGGTAGCTGTGCCGGTATTTCCTCCATTACAATTGGTATCAGTATGGGTTATATCCGCAATGATAGCAGATGATTGCGTCAGCGTAACGGTATCACTAATGGTACAGCTGTTAGCATCCGTAATCGTAATGATATAATCTCCTGCTATTAAGTTATTAATGGTAGATGAGGTGGCACCATTGCTCCACAGGTAAGTATAAGGAGCAGTGCCGCCGGTGGCAGTTGCAGACGCCGTACCATTATTACCGCCATTGCAGTTCACATTGGATGCTGTGGTAGCAACGGCAAGCGCTGGAGGCATGGTGATAGTACCGGTTACGCTACCCGTGCAGCCATTTACATCTGTAATGGTACAGGTATAACTACCTGCTGTCAAACCTGTGATAGTGGCGGTAGTAGCGCCATTGCTCCATAAGTAATTATACGGAGCTGTGCCACCCGTTACGGTTACAGACAAGCTGCCTGTGTTACCACCATTGCATAATACATTTTGCTGGGTGAGCGTGCCGGTAATGGCTGCATTTTCTGTAATGGCAACGGTGGCAGTGGTATCACAACCATTTGCATCGGTAATGGTACAAGTGTAGGTGCCAGCGGCCAGGTTGCTGATAGTGGCAGTGGTAGCACCGGTGTTCCACAGGTAAGCATAAGGCAGCGTGCCGCCAGTGGCTGTAACGCTGGCTGTACCTGTGCTGCCTCCATTACAATTCACATCCGTTTGTGCGGTGGTAAAACCAAGTAAATCCGGCTGTGTGATAGTAGTGCTCAGCGTGGTATCGCAACCATTTACATCGGTAATGGTAACAGTGTAGGTGCCCGCAGCAAGGTTGCTGACAGTGGCAGCAGTGGCACCATTACTCCATGCATAAGTATACGGAGCAGTACCACCACTAACGACCAGGGATATACGCCCGGTATTATTACCATTGCATAATACATTATCCTGGGACACCACCGTAGCAATCGCATCTTTTTCAGTGATGGTGACAGTGGCGGTGGTATCGCAACCGTTGCGGTCAGTAATGATGCAGGTATATGTACCCGCTGTAAGATTACTGATGGTGGCGGTAGTGGCGCCGGTATTCCATTGGTAAGTATATGGCCTGCTGCCGCCGTCAGGATTTACGGTGGCCGATCCGGTATTAGCGCCGTTGCAGTTCACATTTACCTGGGAGGTAGCAAAAATTAACAGATCCGGCTCAGTAACGGTAGCACTGCTATTACCGGTACATCCATTTGCATCGGTAATAGTACAGGTATAAGTTCCGGCGGTGAGATTACTGATGCCCGCAGTATTGGCACCCGTATTCCACAGGTAAGTATATGGTGCTGTGCCGCCGGTTACTGCCAGCGACAGGCTGCCAGTATTTCCACCGTTACACAACACATTATTTTGTGTAATAGCAGCAGTAATCGCTGCTGTTTCAGTTATAATAATGGAAGCAGTGGTATCACAACCGTTTCTGTCGGTTATGGTGCAGGTATAAGTGCCTGCTTTCAGATTGCTGATGCTGGCCGTCGTTTCACCTGTTGACCAGCTGTAACGATATGGCCTTAAACCGCCGTCTGGATTAACTGTAGCCGTGCCGGTGCTGTCGCCATTACAATTCACATTTGTTTGTGAAGTAGTAAACACCAGTGCATCCGGCTGGGTAATAGTAACGCTGAAGGTAGTATCACAACCATTGGCATCTGTGAGCGTGGTGGTATAAGTTCCAGCAGTCAGACTGCCAATAGCAGCGGTAGTACCACCATTACTCCAGGAGTAAGTGTAAGGTGCCGTGCCGCCACTACCGGCAAGGGATATACTGCCACTACTATCACCATTACAGCTAACCTCCACGGTGGTGACGCCTACAGTAAACGCGTCTTTCTGCGTAATGGTTATGGTAGCAGTAGTATCACAACCATTGGCATCTGTAATAGTACAGGTATATGTACCAGCGCCAAGGCCGGTTACAATACGTGTAGTAGCACCATTAGACCAAAGGAAACTATATGGCCGGGTGCCGCCGTCGGGGTTGATGGTGGCTGAACCCGTTTGCGCGCCGTTACAATTCACATCCGTTTGGGAGGTGGTGAAGGTCAACAGCTCCGGCTCTGCAACCGTGGCAATCACCCTTCCTGTACAGCCATTGGCATCTGTAATGGTGCAAATGTAAATCCCTGCTGTCAGGTTGTTGATTACGGCAGTAGTTGCCCCGTTATTCCAGGAATAGGTATACGGAGCGGTGCCACCAGCGGCCGTCAACGTCACACTACCATTATTACCTCCCTTACACAAAACACTGTCCTGTGTAGTAGTACCCGTTACAGCATCTTTTTCCGTGATGGTGAAAGTAGTGGAGGTATCACAACCATTATCGTCCATAATGGTACAGGTATAGGTACCAGCGGTGAGGTTATTGACAGCAGCAGTAGTAGCGCCATTTGACCAGGAATAGGTATATGGCGAAACACCGCCGCTAACTGTTACCGAGGCACTGCCTGTGCTATCACCATTACATTCCACATTTACCTGGGCAGTGGTAAAGGTAATAAGCGGAGGTTCTGTCACCGGCGTGGTGATAGCGGTATCACAACCATTGGCATCGGTAATGGTAACTGTATAAAGGCCGGCAGTGAGATTACTCACTGAGGCGGTGGTAGCTCCGTTACTCCATAGGTACCCGTATGGCGCTGTACCACCGGTAACGGCCACGGATATACTACCGGTATTACCTCCATTACACAATACATTCTGAAGGGTGACATTAGCAGCCAGTGCATCGTTTTCTGTAATCGTAAAGGTAGCAGTGGTATCACAGCCATTGGCATCAGTAATGGTGCAGGTGTAAGTACCTGCTGCCAGGTTATTGGCAGTGGCAGTAGTGGCACCGCTCGACCAGTAATACTGGTACGGGCTGGTGGCCCCGCTAACAGTTACTGTAGCGCTACCGGTGCTTTCTCCATTACAATTCACATTTACCTGTGATGCCGTTACTGCAAAAGCAGTGGGCTCAGTGATAGTGGAAGATACAGTGGTATCACACCCATTGGCATCAGTAATGGTAGCCGTATAGGTGCCTGCTGCCAGGTTATTGGCGGTGGCACTGGTAGCGCCATTACTCCAGAGGTAAGTATAAGGGGAAGTACCTCCGCTAACGGCCAGGGATATACTACCGGTGTTGCCGCCGTTACATAATACATTACCAGGTGTAATTCGGACGGTGAAGGCAGCTTTTTGCGTTATAATGACGGTGGCACTGGTAGTACAACCTTGCCCATCTGTAATGTTACAGGTGTACGTGCCTGCCGCCAAATTGTTTATAGTTGCTGTAGTGGCTCCGTTGGACCAGAGATAAGCATATGGCGTGGTACCGCCGGTAACTGTTACTGTTGCACTACCTGTGCTTTCTCCGTTACAGTTTACATTTACCTGTGAGGTGGTAGCACGGAGCTCGTTAGGCTCGGTGATGGTGACTGTTGCTGTTACGGTACAATTATTAGCATCGGTGATATCGCAGGTATAAACGCCTGCTATCAGGTTAGATGCGGTAGCGGCGGTACCTCCGGATGGTGACCACGAATAAGTATATGACCCTACCCCTCCGGTTGCTACTACGGTTGCACTACCGGTGTTATTACCATTACAATCAACATTGGTTTGTGACGTAGTGAAAGTAACGGCTGTAGGTTCGGTAATGGTTACATCTACCGTGGTATCGCATCCATGTGCATCTGTAATAGTACAGGTATAAGTACCTGCCAGCAGGTTGCTGGCAGTGTTGCCGCTACCACCTGAAGGTGACCAGCTATAAGTATATGGTACTGTTCCGCCGTCGACGGTTACAGTCGCTGATCCAGTAGCCGCACCATTACACAACACATTCACCTGGCTGGTGGTAAAGCTGATTAGGTCCGGCTGTTGAATATCTACACTTATGGTGGTGTCGCAACCATGGGCATCCGTGATGGTACAGGTGTAAGTACCCGGTACCAGCCCAGTTACCGATGCGGTAGTTGCGGCATTTGACCACAGGTAGGTATACCCGCTGGTACCGCCTGAAGCCGTAACACCTGCGGTACCGTCGCCAGCGCCATTACAGGTAACATCCGTAAACGACACAGTTGCCGTGAGCACGGTTGGCTGTCCGATTATAGCGGTAGTGGTGGTGGTACATCCACTGGAATCCGTAATGGTACAGAGGTAGGTACCGGCAGCGAGGCCGGTAGCTGTGGCGGTGGTTTGATTGCCGGGAGTCCAGAGATAAGTGTATGGAGTTCGTCCCCCGGTCACTGTTGCAGTGGCAGTACCGTCGCTGCCGCCGTTACACTGCACATCGGTGTGGGTGTTGCCTGCAACCAGTATTGGCGGTTCTGCAATTTCAAAAGATTGGTTAACACTGCAATTATTGGCATCCTTCACCTCATACTGGTGCGTGCCAGGTGCCAGGCCGGTAGCAATGGAATCAGTTCCTCCGGTTGACCAGGTATAGGTGTATGGCGCTGTACCACCCACAGGAGTGAGTACAACTTTACCATCTGCGGCGCCGTTACAGGTCACATTTTCCTGATGCTTATTTACCACCAGGGCATCTGGCTGGGTGATGGTTACATTAATAACTCCTGTGCAGCCCCTGGTGTCCGTAACGGTACAGGTATACGCACCGGCAGGTAAGCCGGTAGCAATAGGTCCGGTACCGCCCTGTGGTGCCCAGAGGTAAGTATATGGCCCTGTACCACCGCTGACAGCAAGATTGGCAATACCATCAGAAAGACCATTACAGGATACATTGGTTTGTGTAACCACACCGGTAATGGCATCTGGCTGCGTAACATCCACCGTAACGGTGCCGGTACATCCCCTCAGGTCGGTAATGGTGCAGGTATAGGTGCCCGCAGCCAGGCCTGTGATGGTTGCTGTGGTAGCCCCATTGGACCATGCGTAGGTATATGGGGAGGTACCACCGGTTCCACTCAGGGTAATGCTGCCATTTGTACCTGCGTTACAGCTCACATTTACTTTGTTGATATTGGCTGAAACCACTGCAGGTTCCGTAATAGTAACACTGGTAGTAGCTGTACAGCCATTAGCATCCGTAACTGTACAGGTGTAATTGCCCGGTGCCAGGTTGCTGATGGTAGCAGTGATGGCACCGTTGGACCAACTATACGTATACGGAGCGGTGCCGCCGTTTCCGGCAGCTGTAGCACTACCATCCGTATCGCCGTTACAGGTGGTATTGGTTTGGGTGGTGCTGGCTGTTAATACAGCAGGCTGCATGATATCAGCAGTACCAATCACCTGACAGCCATTTGCATCTGTTACAAATGCAGTGTAAGTTCCAGGTGCCAGGTTATTGATAGAATCCAGGGTTTGCCCGCCAGGTACCCAGCTATAGGTATACGGTGTAGTGCCGCCGGTGACCAGCGCGCGCGCCATACCATCTGCCGCGCCGTTACAGCTTACATTGCGGGTTTCGCCACCAGCAGTAAGTGATGTAGGCTGTGTGATAGTTACTAAAGCAGTATCGGAGCAGCCGTACAAGTCAGTAACCGTACAGGTATAATCACCCGGAGCAAGACCAGTAGCTGTTTGTCCGCTGCCGCCACCACCGGACCAGCTGTAACTATATGGTGGTAAGCCGCCGCTAACATTTACAGTTGCTATACCATCATTATAACCGTTACAGGTAACATTAGTTCCTGAACCGGCAGCCACTAACTGGGTAGGCTCTTCTACAGCTATGGAAGATGTAGCTGTACAACCCTTAGCATCCGTAACTGTGACTGTATAACTACCTGCAATAAGGTTTGTAATAGTATCATTTGTGCCGCCATTATTCCAACTATAGGTATAAGGCGGTGTTCCACCGCTGGCAGTGGCAATGGCAGAGCCATTATTACCACCAAAGCAGGTCACATTAAATCCTAAGGAAGCTGTTGCTGATAAGGCCGGTGGCTGTACGATAGTAACACTCACTACCTGGGTGGCACCTGCATTATCTGTAATGGTACAGGTATATGTACCTGGCGCGAGGCCAGTGATAGTAGCTGTGGTGGAGTCGCCGGGGCTCCAGAGGTAAGTATAAGGAGGAGTGCCACCATAAGCAGTTACAGAGGCAGTACCATCGTTTGCACCGTTACAGGATACATCCGACTGATTAGTATATGCACCCAGACCAGTGCCAGAATCAGTGATCGTTACAGTCTCCGTGGTGGTACAGCCATTGGCATCTGTGACCGTACAGGTATACGTGCCAGGTGCCAGCCCGCTGGCTGTTGCTCCCGTTCCTCCGGAAGGCGACCAGCTATAGGTATATGGCGCTGTACCGCCCGTAGGATGCGCGGTGGCAGCACCATCACTATTACCCGCACCTGTGGTATTATGGTAGGTGATGGTGGCGTCCAGTGCTGCAGGTTCCGTCACCGTTACAGTAGAAGTAGCTGTACAGCCATTGGCATCGGTAACGGTAGTTGTATAATTACCCGGAGCAAGACCGGTAGCTGTTGCTGCTGTACTACCGCCTGGCGACCAGCTGTAGGTATATGGTGCTGTTCCACCTGAAGGCGTTACTTTGGCTATACCATCACTGGCACCATTACAGGTAACATTGCTGACAAGTGTATCCCTGGCAACCAGCAACGCCGGTTCTTTAATTTCCACTGTTTGTCGTACCGAGCAACCATTAGCATCCGTAACCGTGCAAGTATAGGTGCCAGGTCCCTGGTTGCTGATGGTTGGTGTAGTTTGCCCACCTGGCGCCCAGCTGTAAGTATATGGCGCAGTACCGCCGGTTACAGCAGCAGTAGCCGAACCATCAGCTGCACCTTTACAACTTACATCCGTTGCTGTGAAATTTGGCGCGAGCGTGGTGGATTGATTAATGGTTACACTGGTAGTGGTAGTACAACCATTGGCATCAGTAATATTACAGGTATAAGTGCCAGCTGCCAGTCCCGTGGCAGTAGCACCTGCACCTCCGCTTGGTGTCCACTGATAACTGTACGGCGCAGTACCACCGCTTGCCGTAGCTGTAGCCGTACCGGTGCTCTGTCCATTACAACCCACATCCGTATGTGTTGAACTTCCGGATAATACAGGCGGTTCTGTAATGGTAGCCGGTGTGGTTACATTAAATACGCAGCCATTGGCATCAGTGATCACGACAGTATAATCACCCGGCGGAAGGTTATCTACATGCTGTGTAGTGGCTCCATTTGACCAGGCATAGGTGTAAGGAGATGTACCACCGCTGGGGAACACGGACACTGATCCGTCGGCAGCGCCGTTACAAGTTACATCCTTATCAGAGGTGGAACCGGACAATACTGCCGGTTGTGACACCGTTACGGTGGTTTGACAAGTACAGCCGTTTGCATCGGTGATGGTGCAGGTATATGAACCTGCTGCCAGGTTTGACAAGGAAACGCCGGTTGCGCCGGTGGACCAACTGTAGGTATATGGCGCAGTACCTCCAGTGGCCGCTGCCGTGGCCGTACCATCTGAAGCACCATTGCAGCTAACCTTTGTGGAGGAAGAAGAACAGGTTAAAGGTGGTGGCTCCGTCAGCGAAACAGTACCGGTAATCGTACAGCCATTGGCGTCAGTAGCAATACAGGTGTAGGTGCCCGGACCCACGCCATTTACTGTTGCCGTGGTTTCTCCGCCTGGCACCCAACTGTAGGTATATGGCTGCACTCCACCACCTACGATGGCATTAATGGTCCCATCATTGGCACCATTGCAGGAAATATTTGTTTTGGTGGCAGTGGCTGTAAGCGCAGGCGGCTCTGTAATTATTATGGTAGCAGTAGTATCACATCCATAAGTATCCGTAATCAGACAGGTATAAGTTCCGGCCGACAAACCATTGGCTGTAGCGGCAGAACCACCGGAGGGTGACCAGCTGTAAGTATAGCCGGGTGTTCCGCCACTCACTGATACAGAGGCAGAACCGGCATTACCACCATTGCACGCCACATTGGTTTGCGAGGTGGTGAATGTTATCTGAGGTTGCTGATTAACTGTGGTTGTTGCAGTTGTAACACAACCATTGGCATCTGTAATGGTGCAGGTATAGGTGCCAGCCTTGAGGTTATTGGCAGTAGCTGCACTTCCCCCGCCTGATGACCAGCTGTAGCTATATGGAGTAACGCCTCCTGTAACATTCACAGTGGCCGAACCCGTTGCGGAGCCGTAACAAAGGATATTCACGGCAGTCGCAGTTGCGCTCAGTGCCGGCGGCTCGGTAATAGTAGCAGTAATAGATTTCGTACAACCATTAGCGTCTGTTACCGTAACAGTATAGGTACCGGCGGGCAGGTTACTGGCCGAAGCCCCTGTACCACCGGATGGCGACCAGCTGTAAGTATATGGCGCCACACCGCCTGAAGCAATCACCGTACCTGAACCTGTACTGTTACCATTACACAATACATTTGTTTTGGTTCCTGTTAATGCCAGCTGCGGCGGCTGTGTAATTGTTACCGTCGCGGTGATTTTACATCCGTTGGCATCTGTAATGTTGCAGGTATATGTACCAGCTAATAGGTTAGAAGCGGTTGCGGCGGTACCTCCACCGCCGGACCAACTATAGGTATACGGCGAGGTCCCCCCGGTGACGGTCACCGTTGCAGTGCCTGTTGCCGCCCCAAAACAAAGAATATCTGTTTGGGCAGTAGTTACACCCAGCGCCGCTGCCGGTTGTGACACCGTAGTGGTAGCCGTAGTTGTACAGCCGTTTGCATCAGTTACAGTACAGGTATAACTGCCAGCCGCCAGGTTATTGGCTGTGGCACTGGTGCCACCCGTGGGGGACCAGCTATAGCTATATGGCGCAGTGCCACCCGTAACAGTGACAGTCGCCGAACCGGTACTGCCACCAAAACAACGTGCATCCGTATGCGTGGCGGTGGCACTCAGCACAGCGGCAGGCTCCGTTATATCAAAAGTAACAGTAGTATCACAGCCGGCATTATTGGTAATAGTACAGGTGTAAGTGCCGGCAGCTAAATTGGAGGCAGTAGCCCCACTGCCGCCGGATGGCTGCCAGTTATAGGTAAATGGCCCCCCGGCACCAGCCACAGTAACAGTGGCGGTACCATTGCTTTCTCCGCGACATAAAACATTGCTCTGTGTTGCAGTATAGGATATAGGCGTACCATCAGCCACCGTCACATTTGCTACTACATCACATCCGTTGGCATCAATGATTACACACCGGTAATCACCGGCAATAAGGTTACTGGCAGTAGCCGCACTACCGCCGGATGGAAGCCAGTTATAGGTGTATGGCCCTGTTCCTCCGCTGACACTAACTGAAGCAGATCCGGTTGCATCTCCATAACAAACAACATCCGTAACAGAACTGGTGAATGTAAGCGCGGCAGGTTGTGTAATAACCACGGAGGCATTGGCAGTAGCTCCGCCAAGTGCAGTTACTGTACAGGTATATAATCCAGGCGCCAGTCCACTTAGCGTACGAGTAGTGGCACCGTTTGACCAGGAATAGCTATATGGAGGTATACCACCTGTTGCGGTGGCAGAAGCAGAACCATCTGTTCTACCCGCACAACTGATGTTGGTATGAGTAATAACAACGCTTAGCTGGGCGTGTGCACTCAAACAAAACAACAAAACAGTGAATAGAAAGAGTAACGTTTTCCTCATGCATATACTGATTTGTCTTTTAAAATTCCGGACAAAGCAGGAACAGACGAATCTGATCATCCGGGTGTATTTCGGTTGAAATGAATTTTAAGACTGCTATTCGTATATGCTTCGGAAAAGAAATATAACGGGAAAATGATATTGATGTATCTGGAATTCTGCTTCTAAGCAAAACAGTTCCAAGCAAACATTTGTTCAATATATGTGCACGCCCGCCCAAAAAGACTTCCTCTCCCTAAAACAAAAACAGCTGAGAGGATAAGGCCCAGCTGCCTTTACATCTCCCTGAAAAAGTTTTTAAAATAGACGTAAATCGCACCCCCAACCAACCCGTTACCAGCACCAGGAATATCCACAACTTTCCAGGCGCTACTAAATTTTTTTAGGTCCCCGTAAAAAGTTAATTTGGCAGGTATTTCCTGACTGAGACTTTACAGCCGCTACATGCGGCTGGCAAAGGCGGGACCTGATTTCCCGAAGGGCAAAAAAGTATGCGAAATTTAATCACCATCAACGACGTTCATCAGCAGTTTGCTGACTACTTTGAACATCCGGACCTGAAACCATTTTTGTACCTGCTGTCCAAAAAGCTCAGTGAAGGCCATATATGCCTGGACCTGAACGACCTGCAGACAGACCAGGAACAGCTTCCTGAATACTACAGCTTTCGTGACAAAGGGCCGGCCGTGCTCGCAAATCAGCCACTGATAGGCACTGCCGACACACTCAATAAACCGTTTATCCTTCACCGGGATAAGCTCTATATGCAACGCTATTACCTGTACGAAACGGCGCTGCTCCAATACATTCGTAACCTGATAGCCGCGGAGCAGGGACTCCAGGAGGAAAGAGGTGCTGCACTGCTGCAACACAGCCAGCTCGTAAAACAGCTCTTCCCACCGGCTACCGACCTTACACCAGCTGATGATCCGGTGGACTGGCAACTGGCAGCAGCTATCACCGGCATCCTGAATAATTTCACCATCATCACCGGAGGCCCCGGCACCGGTAAAACAACTACCGTGGCCAAAATTCTCGCCATCCTTTACGCCATAGATCCCGAACAGAAAGTGGCCCTGGCCGCTCCTACCGGTAAAGCTGCGGCGAGAATGGCCGAAAGTTTGCGCAACGCCGCCATTCCTAAAGACCCGCTCCTGGCAGCCAAATTCAGGGAACTGGCTCCATCCACCATACATCGCCTCCTTAAACCGGTAAAAGGGACCCCCTACTTCCGGCATAACAGCGAAAATCCACTCAACTACGATGTAATCATCGTGGACGAATGCTCCATGATAGACCTGGCACTTTTTACCAAGCTGCTCGCCGCTATTCGCCCGCATACCCGAATTATTTTGTTGGGCGATAAAGACCAGCTGGCCTCCGTGGAAGCAGGCAGCCTATTCGGTGACCTCTGCCAGGCACAGGAAACACTGAACCAGTTCTCCGCAACGCGGGCAGCACTGATTAATCAGTTTGCCGCAGCACCGCAACAGATCACGACTATCACCACAGGATCAGCGCACCCGCTGTTCGAACATGTGGTGGAACTGCGCCGCAGCCGCCGCTTCAGCGGCCATACCGGCATCGGAAGATTCAGTAAAGCCCTTATCCGGAACAATACCGCCGTCATCCAGGAAATGATGGCCCCCGGCGCTGATGAACAGGTAATCATCGATACCGCCTATTCAGAACAACTCTTCGAAAATTTCATCGCCGGCTATGCCTCCTACCTCCAGGAAAAGGATACGCTCACGGCCCTACGAAAAATGAATGAACTGCGTGTGCTGGTAGCCATACGCGACGGCTCCCAGGGCCTCCCGGCTATCAACAGACGAATAGAAAAATATCTCTCTGATAAAAAATATATAAACTTAACCACCGCTTTTTACGAAAACAGACCGCTGATGCTCACCCGTAACTACTACGAACACGGACTCTTCAACGGTGATACCGGCATCATCCGCCCCGACGAAAATGGTGTGCTGATGGCCTGGTTTGAAGACAGCGACGGGCAACTGATCAGCGTATTCCCAGGGTACCTTACCCTCGCGGAAACCGCCTTCGCCATGACCATCCACAAAAGCCAGGGCTCTGAATTCGGGAAAGTACTGGTAGTACTCCCCTCCACAGAAGTACCGCTGCTCACCCGCGAACTCGTGTATACAGCGGTGAGTCGCGCCAGAAACAAAGTATACGTACAAGGCAGCGCAGCAACCATCCTCACCGCTGCGCAGAAATTTGTGAACAGGGGCTCCGGGGTCAACACCCGCATTGCAACGGAGATCGGCAACAACTAAAAAACTACTATGGCATTATATCTGAAGGTTTCTAACGCGTTGAATAGTCTGGCAAAGGGGTTGATCGACGACCTCCGGCATGCCGGCAACGGCGTGTTCGACCCTCACTATATCATTACGCAAACAGAAGGGATGAACAACTGGCTGAAACTGCAACAAGCCCACCGGCAAGGCATTGCAGCCAACTCACGCTTTCTGAAACCCAATGATCTGCTCTTCCACCTCTACATGTGGCTGGGCGGCCCCAGCATCGATGTGATGTCGTCCCAAAACCTCAGCTGGCTCATATTTAAACTGCTGGGCGAAAAAGAATTTACGGCCCAATATCCCGAGGTAGCCAACTACTACCTCGACCATGGCGAAGAAAGCAACCTGAAAAAGATGGTGCTGGCAGAAAAAGTAGCGGATTTGCTCGACCAATACCAGGTGTACCGCCCGGAAATGATACAGGCCTGGAGCCAGGCCGACCCCGCCACCCTCCAAACAGAAGAATGGCAGGAATGGCTGTGGGCAAGGGTAAAACAACTATCCGGGGATGCACTTCCCGATAAAACCCTGATCGGTAACTATATCCTGGATGTTTTGGCAAAAGGCGAGAAACACGGCGTATTGCAGGCAAAAATCCCTGCCGTACACGTATTCGGCCTCTCCATCCTCACCGCCTACCACATAAAAATCCTGCATGAGCTATCCGCCGTGATAGACGTGCATTTTCACATCCTCAACCCCGCCCCTGGCGTATTTTGGTTTGAGGAACGCAATGAAAAGCAGCTGGCACGCTGGCGGGCAAAAGGGCTGCGCGACCTGGAAGAGCAAGCCACCGTTGGTAACGCCCTGCTCACCGGTTGGGGTAAGGTGATCCAAAACAGTTTCCGCCTGTTCTTTGCATATGATAATTTTATCAATGCTTATGAAGAAGTAGGTGTTACTCCGCCCAAACCCACTACCCTGCTGCATAAGATCCAGCACGATATTTTCACCAGCGCCACCGCCAACCGCCACCGGTTAAGCATCAACGACGTACGGGATGGTTCTGTTACCATCAACGCCTGCTATACGCCGGTGCGGGAAGTAGAAGCACTGTACAATTACCTGGTGTACCTCTCCGATCAGCGAAAGGAGTTATTGTCGCCCCGCGACATCGTAGTCATGGTATCAGACATTGATGCCTATGCTCCCTATATCAAAGCCGTATTTAACCACGCGCCGTACAAGTTCCGCTATACCATTGCGGATGAAAGCTATAACGACACCGACAATATATTCAACGCCCTGCAGGCCATCTTAACGCTGGACGAAGAAAACTTCACGGCAGAAACGGTTATGCAGCTGCTGGATTCTTCGTATATCCGTAACCGTTTTAACCTGCAGGACCCGGTACATATCCGCCCTATCATAGAGGCCGCCAACATCCGGTTTGGCATTGATGGTACCCGCGATGATCAGACGCACTATGTAAGCTGGAAGTACGGCATCCAGCGCATCATGTACGGCATCTGCATGAGCGGCGAAGCCGAATATGGCCATGACCTGGAAAGCTTTTTCCCGCTGGACCTCGTGGAAGGAAGGGACGCCTACGATATCATCCGCTTCTGTCACTTTGCAAAAGTGCTGATTGCCGCCATAGAAGGCCGCCGGCAGCTGCGCACCATCACCGAATGGGTGACTTACACCGAGCAATTACTGCACAGCCTGATCTTTGAACAGCAGGATGAAACAGACGAGGACTATGCTTCCCTGATCAAGCAGCTCACCGACTTCAACATATTACACGAATACATGGAAGATACCATCCCGTTCAATGTATTTGTGCATAGCCTCCTCCATGTAATCAGCGGCGCTACGCGTACCAGCCTGTTTGCCAACGGTGGTATCACTTTCTGCTCGCTGATTCCCATGCGCTCCATTCCGTTTAAGGTAGTGGCGCTGCTGGGCCTGAACCATGATAAATTTCCGCGAAAAGAGAATAAATCCGGATTCGATATTATGTCGAAACAGCCGCAGCGTGGCGACCGTAACATCCGGGAAAATGACAAGCACCTGTTCCTGGAAACCATCATCTCCGCACAGGAGTACCTGTACATCAGCTACGTGGGCCGCAGTGTGAAGGATAACACGAGCATTCCCCCGTCGGCCATGGTAGACGAGCTGCTGGATTATATTGAATCCGGCGCTAAGGACACCACGGGCACCATTCGCAAAGCGATGGTTACCCATCAACCTTTACAAGAATTCAGCAGAAAATATAATCAGCCGGCAACAGGACTTTACAGCTATCTTAACACGAATGCCGGAGCGAGCTATCCGTTTATCAATCCACATAAGAAGGTGGAAATGCCAATGATGGAAGATTTCACGCTCGATATGCTCATCGGACTTTTTAGAGATCCATTTAAAGCATACTATAACAAAGTTTTAGGCATCTATCTCAATGATAATAATTTGCTGCTAAATGAAACTGAGATATTCAACTTATCCAACTTACAGGAATGGAAGTTGAAAAACACCTTACTACCCGCTCAGAACGTTTCAGCTAATACACAATCAACTTTAGTTAAAAAAGGTTCCCTTCCACTGAGCAATATGGCATTTGTCTCTATGCGGAAGCTCGAAGACGCTGTCCATCCAGTACGCGCCTTACAAAAGGAATACATTGCCGGTAAAATGCCAAAGCGGCTAGATTTCGACCTTCTGATTGAAAATGTAATAATTAAATGCAGTATAGATGATGTATTTGAAGGTAATCTGGTAAAGGTTTCCTGGTCAAAGAATGAGTTAACTTATTTAATCGAAGCTTATATCACTTATTTAGCAGGTATAGCAGCTGGGGAACTACAAGGCCTCGTGTTTATTTCCGGTATGCAACAAAAGGCATTTGTGGCAAATTCTTTGCCGAGAGAGTCCGCGGTTAAACACCTCGGCAATTTAATAAACCTATATGAACAAGGGATGGTCAAAATACTCCCATTTTATCCTAAAATTAAGGTCGACCCTCAATGCCTGGACAAAATAGATAATAAATTCTTGGCCAAAGAACTTCAAGAATTGACCGACCTTAGTAATGGAAGAAAAAGTGACAAATACCTAAAAGCCGTTTACAATTTGGGATTCTTTGAGCAGGAAGGAATTTGTGATGCTTATAGACAATTGTGTGAACAGGTGATCAAACCGCTGGCAGAAATTTTTCCGGACTACGATTTTAAAAAGAGATAATGACTACAGATAGATATAAAAATTTTGAGGTGACTACAGTGCCAATGGAAGGGAGCAACCTGATAGAGGCCAGTGCGGGCACCGGAAAAACTTACTCTATTGGTATATTGGTATTAAGACTGGTATTGGAGAAACAGATTTCCGTAAAGGAGATCCTGATGGTAACCTTTACCAAAGCCGCTGTAGCAGAGTTGAAAGAGCGCATCCGTAAATTTATGCGGCAGGCGTACCAGGTTAGTTTCGGATTTCCGGTAGACAATGATGACATCATTAACCTGGTGCTGGAGGCCGGTGAAAAATCTGACCCGGAGAGCGTCAACAAGCTGCTGCACGATGCCGTGCTGTTGCTGGATGAGATTTCTGTACTAACCATCCATAGCTTCTGTCAGCAAATACTCAACGAATACGCTTTTGAAACCGACCAGCTCTTTGGTGCCGAAATGGTACCGGATACCAGTCCTATCGTGGAAAGGGAGCTGAATAAATTCTGGCGCAGGCATATCACTACCCTCCATCCGGAACTCCTGCAGCTGATCTGGCAGGAGGATATGCGGGCACGTATGCAAAATGTGCTGGAGCAACACATGAGCGGTAAAAAGTACCTCGGCTACGAGGAAGGCTATACCTACTACATAGGTGCTGCCAAACAGGAAGAATGGCAGCAGGAATACCAGCTGCTGGCTGCTAAGCTTACCGATATCACCACGCAGCTGCACGATTATATTTGCAAACATACCGCCGAACTCACTACCCGGTGTAGTAAAAACACGCATGCCAAAAAAGCGTTTGCGGAAATCATTTCCATACCGGAAGCCTTTGTAGCAGCTATTTATGCAAAGAAAAACTCCTCCAAGCCCCCAGGCTATCTTACGGAACTATTTCCTGAGATCATGGAATACATGGACTTGCAGGAAGCGATAGAAGAGGAAATCAGTAAACTGGTAGCCGGCATTCATCACCGGCTCAACTGCTTCGCCATCAGCGTAGTGGCGGACGGGGTTTATGGCTATATGACCCGCAACAATATCCTTGGCTATGACGACCTGATCACCAACCTCAACAACGCCCTGGTAAAACGGGAAAATCCGGAGCTGGTGGCAAAATTGCAGGAAAAATACAAAGCGGTATTCATCGATGAGTTCCAGGATACAGACCGGTTGCAGTATGAAATCTTTGATCGTGCATTCGGCCAGAACACTACCCTGTTCTACATCGGGGACCCCAAGCAAAGTATTTATGCCTGGCGTAAAGCGGATATATATACGTATTTCAGCGCCCGCAATAATGTACAGCACCTGTACAATATGAACTATAACCGCCGCTCTTCGGAACCGATGATACGGGCTATGAACCAGTTTTTCATGCCTTCGCCCGATTTCGACACCTTCCGTTTCAGCGACGAAAAAGATAGTATCGAGTATATTCACGTGGATAGTCCGGACGATAATAACAAAGGACTGCTCTACAAAGCATCGCAACCGGACATTCCCATTACCATATACGAAGGCAGCAACAAATCAGACATAGCCGCTGCCGTGGCCGCACAAATAGGACATCTGCTGATGGACCCTGACTACCATATCACAGCAGGCGGGCAGTCGCGCGCGATCACCCCTTCCGATATCGGTATCCTCGTAAGAACCGGGAAAGAAGGCGCAGAAGTAAAACAAAAGCTGGCAAAGCTGGGCATTCCGGCTGTATCCATCGACGAAATAAAGATACTGGGCTCCGCAGAAGCGCTGGAAATTTATTACCTGCTGGAAGCCATGGAAACGCCCGACAGGTCCACTATTAACCGGGCGTTGTTATCAGCGCTTACCGGTTTTAGTGTGGACGATATCCTTCACCTCGATGATGAGCTGGTACTGGTATGTTTCGGAAAATACCGGGAACAGGCGGACCGCAACGGCGTGTATACGGCGCTGATGGCCTTCCTGGCCGACTTCGGCGTACGCAACAACCTCATGAAGGACAACAACGGTGAACGCATTCTCACCAACCTGTTACAGGTGATTGAAATCGTACATCAGGTGCAGAGTCGCCGCAACCTGTCCATGCGCGACCTCATCTCCTGGCTCAAACGCGGTATCGACGGGATGTTTGTAGAAGGAGATGAATACACGCAGCGGATGGAGAGTGATGAGGAGGCGGTGAAGATTGTAACGATTCATAAAAGTAAGGGGCTGGCGTATAATATCGTATTTGCGCCCTACCTTGACTTTAACCAGAAAGAAAAACAGGAATTTGTCAGCTTCCGGGACCCGGCCACCGGTGAATATATCAGCACTGAGGGCGACCGGCAAACGGAAGAGCAGCGCCATGCTTACCTGCAACAGCAGGAGCAGGAAAACAGGCGACTGATATATGTGGCCATTACGCGTGCCGTATATAAATGCTATATTTTCAGAAACACTAACTCCCAATTTAAAGAATCCTCTCTGAAAGCGTTTACAACGGAGCTAACCACCTATGGGCGGGATACTACGCTGATTGAATTCGCCATTTCACTCCCCCCCAAACCGGAGCATCATTACCGCAGGTTTAAACAACAGGAAACAACGGCTACGGCTAAACGCGAAGTATCCTTTCACCTGAAGGAGGAATACTGGCGCAAGCTGAGTTACACGATGCTGGCTGCAAAGGCGGAACAGAAGCGGATTCCGCGAGGCGACACCGCCACCGAAGCCTATGATGAATTTATTTTCAACACGCTGCGCCGTGGTGCTAAAACCGGAAACCTGCTGCACTTTATCTTTGAGAACATCAGCTTCTCCGATAACAGCAGATGGGAACACTGGCTACAGGTAGCCATCGAAAAATTTCTGCCTGGTCAGGAGGAAACTTACCAGCCCATGCTGCTGCAACTGGTGCAGCATGTGGTGAAAGCGCCGCTACATACCGGCAACCACAGCTTTCAGCTTTCCTCCGTATCCAAGGATAAGCGCATGGCTGAATTTGAGTTCGACTTCCCCGTGCCGGTGTTCCAGCTCAATGAACTGAACGAGCTCTCTGAAGCAGGGCAGACCGTTAGTATCAAACGATTCGCAGAGCTGGGCGGCCAGGAGCTGGAAGGCATTATGAACGGGAAAATAGATCTCTTCTTTGAACATGATGGCCGGTATTATGTGCTGGACTGGAAATCGAACTACCTGGGGGATCAGCCGGAGGATTATCAGCGGGAGGCGCTGGAGGCAGAAATGAACCATAACAATTACCACCTGCAATATCTGATTTATACGGTGGCCGTGAAAAAGTACCTGGAATCAAGATTGCCGGCGTTTGATTATGAGCGGCAGTTTGGTGGGGTGTTTTATTTGTTTATACGTGGGGTGAGGAATTATGGAGATAACGGAATCTACTATACGAAACCTCCCCTGGAAAAAATATTGCAGCTGGAGAAAATTATCGCCACATAAATCCGGACTTTTCAACAAAGTACATTGAGCCTCTCAACAAAACCGCTTGTTCTTGTTTAACGGACCTTTGCTGTGGTTTGATATCAAACCACCAACAAGTAAACAATTAAACAATGGACATACAATTAAAAGGTAAAAGGGCTTTGGTAACCGGTTCCAGCTCCGGTTTAGGTGAGGCGATTGCAAAAATGCTGGCAAGTGAAGGAGCTACCGTAATAATTCATGGTCGTAACAGCGACCGGGCCAGCCAGGTAGCAGCCGCCATTATACAAGCGGGCGGTGCAGCAGAAATAGCTGTAGGCGACCTTTCCACCAACGAAGGGGCGGATGCTGTAGCAGCAGCAGCACTTCAATCCGGACCGGTTGACATCCTCGTCAACAATGCCGGTGTAACTTCACATAAGTCATGGGGTGAAGCCAGTGCAGAAGACTGGTTAGATATTTACAATTCCAATGTGGTTTCATATGTGCGCATGGTGCAGCGGCTGGTACCGCAAATGAAGAATTCAGGCTGGGGCCGGGTGATTCATATCGGCGGCGGACTTGCGATACAGCCCATCAAGGAGCAGCCTCATTATAACGCAACGCTTGCGGCGCGCCACAATCTTTCCGTATCACTTGCGCGGCAATTGAAGGAAACGGGTATTACCTCCAACATCGTATCGCCGGGTGCGATCATCAATCCGATGGTAGAAGAATGGTTACAAAATGCAGCCCCAAAATTTGGCTGGGGTACTGATCCCGGGGAGATCCGGTATAAAGCCGTACAGGAGCTGATTCCCAATGATACCGGCAGGTTCGGAGAGCCTACTGAAATTGCTGCTGCGGTGACTTATTTATGTAGTCGTTATGCGGATTATATCAGTGGTGCTACCATTCGTGTGGATGGAGGAACAATCAGGAGTCTTTAGTACTGCCTGATAACAATTTTCTGATACCTTCCATGTGCTCCACTAATTGCCTGCGTTCCGCTTTGCTTAAAGCGCTGATGAGTGCTTCAATTTGCTGATGCGAGGCGGCATCGAGGGCATGATAGGCTTTCAAACCCTTGGCCGTCAAGGATATCAGGGACACGCGTGCATCTTCGGCGGATAGTTGTTTTGATATCAACCCATCCTTGGCGAACTGCTTGAGTACTTTGCTCAGGTAGCCTTTATCCATGTCGATTTCCGCCATGATCTGCGAGGCGCTTACGGGTCCCTGCTCATGGATTTCATACAGGATACGGGCTTCCACCAGCGAATAGGGGCTGTTTAACAAGTGATCGTCCAGCAGGCCCAGCACCCTGGTATAATAGCGGTTAAAGTCCCGGAATTTGTCGATTACTTTTTTCATGCTGGCAGGTTAATGAGATCGTAGCGCCGCTCAGTTACAGGTTTATCAAAACTCTCTGACGTACTTTCTTCCGTGAGTTGAAATCCGAATTTATTATACAGGAAGATGGCAGCCTGCTGATCGGCGGTAGTCCACAGGAAGGCATGACGAATTCCATTTTGCTGCATGAAGCCGATGAATTGCTGCATCAGGTATTTCCCGAGGCCAATGCCGCGGTATTCGGGCAGGAAAATAAAGTAGCGCAGCTGCACTTTTTCTGCCCGGTGCTGTGCCACCAGTGAACCGATGATGCGATTGTGATGCGTGCAAATCCATACCTGGTCTTTGGTGGGGTTGTATTCCCTGGCAAAGTCCTTGAGGCCATCGAGCACATACGCTTCAAAGTTAAGCCCGTAGCCGCATTCTCTGGCGTACAGGTCGCCATGAATGTAGGCGATATAGCCTAAATCGCCTGGCTGTAAAGTGTTCCTGATTTGAATATCAGAAAGGCTGATTGTTGACATGTAAAAAATATTTTAGTTGATAAATTCAACTATTTAAAACATAAAAGAACAAATTTTAGTTGAATTTGTCAACTAATTAACATTATAGCTCTAAAGATGAAACAGCAGATTTACCGTATTGCCTCCAGCACCAGTATCTGGCCTTTTGCAGTGCCGATGGTTATCCTATTCCTGGTGATGTCATTTTTGCTCATTCCTCCACTGCAGGTATTGTTAGGCAGCATGCAACTACCGGATACCCGGTTTAATGGGTATGACGCAGGTTATGTGCAGCAGCTGGCGGAGCGGTTACAATCCAGTGGGATAAAAGGATATCTACGATTGGAATGGTACGCCGATATTCCTTTTATTATCCTCTATGTGATCACATTCACTTTGGGCATCGCGAAATTGCTGATGAAGAACGGACTATGGAACAGCGTATGGTATTACAGCTTGTGTTTCCCGGTGCTGGCGGGCATATTTGACCTGGCAGAAAATGCAGGCATCATTTATATGTTGCAAACTAACCGTATCGCGGCTGTAGCACCGGTTGCCTCCTTTTTTACTATTGCGAAAGGATGCTTCCTGCCGCTTACCTTACTCACACTGGTGGTATTATTGGGAATAGCAGCTTACCGAAAAATTGCCGGGCGCTTCTCTTGATACTTTTTTACAGAGAGATTTAAGTGCCCGGTAATCCCGGGCCTCCCTGCAGCGGCAACGCCACCGCAGCGGTTATCATCTCCCTAAAAAAACTATTTCATTTACTCAAAAATTCCATATATATTCGTTAGCGGAATTGCAGCTAACCCCAAAACATTAGCCTATACAATTCCGTTACCATATTTTTAGTTCTGCCCCCAAAAAGATCAAGACGAGCAATGGTTTCGGCCAGAACTTCATTCGTATCGTATTTCTGTAACTGAAACATCACATCATGGCCGTTCGTAAAACTGAAAGCCGTATTCCGGCCGGTTTACAGCCATCGGATCTCGGGCAGGCCTTTGTAGCTCCTGATAACCGTTGCTGCCTTGTTTCCTTCATCCATTCCCCACTGGTACTCAATAGGGAAAATACTTACGTGGTATTGGTGACGGATGCCGCCCTTGCAGGCAACATCAGTAACTATGAATGGACCTTCACCGAAAATGCCAATCCCCCGTCCGTACAAACCACTACAGCAGGAGAAATCGGCTATACCCCAGTTGCCACCGGTGACCTCCAGGTAACCGTGCGCCTCCTGGACGCTGGCAATGCAGAACAGGCCAGTCTTACCCTCTCCCAAAAAATCTTTGAACTCAACCCCGAACTGGAAGCCCTCATCGCTGCCGCAAAAAATGCTGCCGGCGCTGTAGAAGGCAATATAGACGTGGAACGGGAGCTGATAAACGATTTCAACACCTATTACCAGGAAGTGGCCCTGCAAAATGCAGAATCAGGCGAAGGATTTAAACAATTCGTGTTTTCCATGGTATACGACGGCGCCCTGCAACAACCGCCCACAGCGCGTAAACAACGCCTGGGCGATCTGGCCGCAGCCTTAAATGATGACGCCGGCGACTATTCCACCCTGGCCGTTGCCGGGGCAGGCGTGTGCGGCATGCGGCTCTCCTCACTGGCGATGATCGTACCACTGGCAGGGGCCAAATGGCTTACCTGGACCGAGCTCCCCGAAGATGCCAATCAACGCGCCTTCGCAGATCAGCAGCTGCGCGATAACCTCGGTAAACTGGACGAAGACAAACGCATAGACCTCTATAATATCGTTCGGTTTCCTAAAAGTAATATCACCTTCTGTGGTCACCTGATAGAAACCCTGCGTGACAAATACTTCAGCGGCACCAACTTCTCGGATGTGCTCAGCGGCATGTCCGGCACCCGATCCCACTGGATCATGCGCCACTATCGCGAAGGACCGGTAGCCCATTAACGCCCCCTTTGTTCACCGATTAAAGACAACAACATTCCATGTGTAAATCTTCGAAAGGTACAAAAACAGCCAACCCGGCTTTGGAAAAGAAGCGCCAGATTCAACCGGCAACCGACGGTAATGCCGGCGGCGGTGGCGGCAATGGTGGCGGTGGCAGTAGCACAGGTGGTGGCGGCCCTGACCCGGAAGCCAGTGCGCCGGCAGCTATTATGTTTGAGCCAGACTTCGCGCCACAGCTAACTTTCATTGCCAAAGGCGATGACGGTTTTATTAAAATAGCCAATAAATTCCATAAGCAGATAGGTTTGAAGGTCGAGGAAATCGCCTCTATCGAAGAGCTGCTGGAAAAATTATTAGATAAAACTATTACCCAGGAAGGACTGATCAACCGCATGCGCATCGTATCGCACGTATATGTATCGGCTAGTGCGCTGGATGATCCTGCCAATATGAAAATCCCTTTTCTGAAAGGTGGTTCCCGCAATTCACTCAAACGGTTCTTTACCGGTTTTGCCGGCACGTCTATCGACGCGCTGCGGGCCATGATGACGTTTGAATACACCTCCTTTACTGACCTCACTATTTACCTGTGTCAGAATGGTGCATCGGATATCATCCTGTCGGCAAAAAATGCTGCCAGCACAGCCAGTTTTAATAAAATCGCCACAGACCCTTTGGGAGATCCTGTTGATCCAAAGATCACCGATTTCCTGAAGATCTGTATGAGCATGTGGTTAATAAAAACCCTGCCCGTACAACCACACTATGCGGTTTTCAAGCAGGCATATGATATGCTGCTGGCAGATGCAAAGCCTAAACTCGTAGGTGCCCTTACTGCGCAGGACCTCGACACCATACAGAATGCAATTCTGGCAATAGGTCCGGTCACCTATAAAGAGGCCTCTCCCGGCAAACCCGCTGAATTTGCGAGTGACCTTACCAAGGCCATTGCCGTCATTCAAAGTAATACCCTTCGCGCCAACCTGGATAAGGTACGTAAACGCTTTGATAGCAAAAGCCGGATAGATATACGCGGCTGCCAGATAGGCCGGGACCCCGAATTCCTCACCGCAATCCAAACATTCTTCGGCACCGACGCTACCCGCCGCCCCACCGTATCAGGCCCTAAATGGTACCAGCATTTTAACGCCATCGGTTACCGGTCGGTAAAAAACAATGGGAATATCACCACGCTCTACAACAGTGGTATCGCCGGCATGTATACCGCCAATCAACTGCGCGCGTTCCTGGATCAGTGGGCAGATGGCTTTGGTATCAAAGCCAATCACCTCACCTTCTGGCAAACTGCATTCGGCCTGCCGGTACTGGAATTTCTTGCATTGCAATGGCGCACACCATTGCCCGCTACCACCCTGCCAGTTCCACGCCTGCTCAGTCTGGGTACTGCTGCATTCAGCGACTTGCTGACACAACTGGGCGCTGTATTTTACCTTCCTGCCGCTACCCCACTTTCGGCCGGAGATATTACCGGTATCACGCCCTTGTTGCCACAATGTGCTACCTGGAATACCCAGCTCAAAGCGGAAGTACCAGATGCCGCCACAGAAGCAGAACTAAAAGCAACGCTGGCGAATTATAAAGTCATTTACGAAAAAATAGATAAACGCGTAGGCTCCGGCACACCGCCAACAGACGCCCAGCGAATTATCCCTGCCACTGTACCGGCCACACTAACGGTAACGGAAGTACGGGATTTTCAAACGAAGCTGAAACAATTTATCGACACCAACACCAACTCCAGATTGGTAAAAATGAAAACACTGTTAGATGCTGCACTGGCTAAAGTACTGGACGGCCCTGCTAAAATGCGGTATTACCTGGGAATAGGATTGCCCTTCCTCGTGTATAATCCTGCTGCTGCCGCCAATGTGGAAGCTAACCATGTGATTTTAGCTGAGGACAGCGGATCAGCAGCCGCAGGCCGGCAAACAGACGCTGTTAAATTCTGGGCAAGGGTGCAATGGCGAGGCGTTATTCCGGCTGACCTGGGAAAGAATCTCGTGTTTCCCGAAGGGCTTGAAACACCCTGGCTCGTGGAAAAACACCAGGGAGATACCGGCCTTACCATCCCTCCATTTGTAGTAAGCCCCACTCCGGAATACCAGGATAAAATAGTTACGATTAACGCGTAAAATATCAGCATGTCACAGCAAGCATTACAGTCCATACTTACACAGGCAGCGCTGGCCTTATCACCATTGCGGGGCCTCAACACTCCCGAAAAGGCAACGGCCTTTTTTCAGAAGTTGGGCTACAACTTCCCCGGTGGCGCCTTTGGTAATACACTGGGCGCCGCAGCCACACAAGGCCGGGAGCTGGTTACTGCCTTGCAGCAGCTGACCACCGCCAATTCGGAAACCGCCGTGCTGGCCGCCATCGCCAACCTGTTCGTCAAGTTTGGAGCTACCGTACATGCCATAGGAGAACTGCAAACACAACTGCAATCAGGCCCCGGTGCCGGCCTGCCGCATATCGGCGACTTATCTCTCCGGCTTACCGACTATTTCCTGCTCGACTACCTCGATAATAAACTCCCGCAACTGCATGCCACCATGCTGGTGCTGGGCCTGATAGAACATGAAACATCCCCGCAAGCCAATCAATCGCAACGCGTAGTACACTGGGACCGGCTAGGACTATTGTTCAGTGCTCCCCAGCAATTATTTGATGCAGCCTATAAATGGAATTCGGCATTTGATGCACCGAAGTTTTTAGGGCGACTCGAACTGCTCATGCGCGCAGCACAGCTGCCCGGCGGGTTATATCCCCAGGCGGATACCACCCGCACCATGCTCGGCAATACGACGCCTAACCTCCAGGAACTCCGCTTTCCCCTTTTTCAGAAAGGCCTTACCAACGCCACTTACAGCCAGTTTGGACTCACCTTCTCCCCTGCGGATGGCGTGAGCGGCAAAAAGAAAGGGATGGCAGTGCTGCCCTATCTCATGGGCGGTGCCTCGTTTGACTTTGATGTATGCGACCGCGGACAACTCCTGTTTGAGTCTACTGCCGATATAAAAGGTGTAGGCCTGGTCGTTAGACCACCCTTCGATGTGCAGGGCCTGCTCAATCTCGTGAGTGCTTTCCATGCCGCCATCACCATAAAAGAAAAGCCGGAAAAGTCGGCAGAAATGGTACTCATAGGCTCCGCCGGCGGTACCAGGCTGGCCATCCAGGGGTTATCCGCTAAATGGTACCTGGAAAATCCACAGGGTAAACTGGACGTTGGCGTAGAAGGAGAAATACAGGCCATCCGCCTGGTCGTGAAAGGCGGTGAAGGCGACGGCTTCCTCTCCAAAGTATTATCCGCGCTTAATATACAGGCAGAAGCCAATATAGCCATGGGCTTTAGCCTGCTCCACGGCTTTACCATTCGCGGCGGCGCACAGCTGGCCATAGAGTTGGCCGTGCATATCGACCTCGGACCACTTTCCATCAATAGTCTGCGCCTCACCCTCAAACCCACCGGTGAACAAATAGGACTGGATGCCGGCGTGGTATTGAAACTGGCCTTAGGCCCGCTGACAGCCACCGTAGAAAACATCGGGTTATCCGCCGCCCTGCAATTCAAAAAAGGGAACCTTGGCCCCGCTAACCTGGACGTAGGCTTTAAGCCACCAAATGGTGTAGGACTGGCCATCGACGCGGGCGTGGTGAAAGGTGGCGGCTACCTCTACTTTGATTTCGACCGGGAAGAATATGCCGGTGCACTGGAACTCACCTTTAGTGAAATCGTGTCGCTCAAAGCCATCGGTATCATCACCACCAAAATGCCCGACGGCAGCAAAGGCTTCTCCCTGCTCATCATTATATCAGCGGAATTTGGCACCGGCTTGCAACTGGGTTTTGGCTTCGTTCTCCTGGGCGTAGGCGGCCTCTTGGGACTGAACCGCACCATGAAATTACAGGCCCTCGCCGATGGCGTGCGCACCGGTGGTATCAACGGTATCATGTTCCCTACCAACATCGTTGAAAACGCACCGCGCATCATCAGCGACCTGAGAAACTTTTTCCCGCCGGAAGAAGGAAAATTCCTTATCGGCCCCATGGCCAAACTAGGCTGGGGAACACCGGCACTCATCAGTGTTTCACTGGGCATCATCATAGAAATCCCCGGTAATATCGCTATCCTAGGTATCCTGAAAGTGGCGCTGCCAGTGGAAGATGCGGCATTGATTGTTTTGCAGATCAACTTCATCGGCGCTATAGAATTTGATAAAAGCAGATTATGGTTTTTCGCCAGCCTGTACGACTCCCGCATTCTCTGGATTACTTTACAGGGAGAGATGGGGCTGCTCGTAGCCTGGGGTGATGACGCCAACTTCGTGGTGAGCGTAGGTGGATTCCATCCGGCATTCAACCCGCCACCATTGCCATTCCCAAGCCCGGTAAGACTCTCACTTAACATACTCGATACCAGCTGGGGAAGAATCCGGGTGATGGCCTATTTTGCCGTAACCTCCAACACCGTACAATTTGGCGCGCATGCAGAATTATACTTCGGCTTCAGCGCTTTCAACATAGAAGGAGCCCTCGGATTTGATGCGCTCTTTCAATTCTCGCCTTTCTATTTCATCATCGAAGTTTCACTATCCCTGTCGGTGAAAGTATTTGGCATAGGCCTGTTCAGCGTGCGTGTACGCATGTCGCTCGACGGTCCTACTCCTTACCACGTAAAAGGCACCGGCTCCATCTCTATCCTGTTCTTCGATATTGATGTGGACTTCGAATTCAGCTGGGGCGATAGTGCCAACACCACCCTGCCGCCGGTAGAAGTGATGCCATTGGTGAAAAAAGAATTTGAGAAACTGGAAAACTGGAAGGCACAATTACCGGAAGGTAACAACCTGCTGGTATCCTTGCGCACGATCGATACGAACGCGGAACTGGTACTACATCCTTTGGGGGTGTTACAGGTGAGCCAACGCTTTATTCCGCTGGAACTGCCGCTGGATAAGGTTGGTACGCAAAAACCTGCCGATGCCAGCAAATTCACGGTTACCGCTGATCCGGCAGCCGGGCTGGCTCCGGTGAATAAGCTGAAAGCTCCGTTCGCCATGGCACAGTTCCAGAACATGAGCAACGATCAAAAGCTGGCACGACCATCTTTCGAAAAAGAAAACAGCGGGCTGGAACTCTCTGTAGCAGGGCCTCTACTGAATACCGGCCGGGCAGTAAAGCGTATTGTACGCTATGAACTGATTACGATCGATACCAATTATAAACGTTTTGTGAGAAAGTATTTCCGTGCTATCAGCGGTATACTCTTCCGCCACTTACTCAAAGGAAACGCCACTGCTTTGTCGGCCCTGTCGAAAAAATCGAAAACACAGCTGCAGCCTTTTGAGGATAAAATTAAGGCACAGCAGTCGGGTTACGCCGTGGCTAATCAGTCAGACAATAAAGCCTTCCATGCCACCACTTTCGAAAGTGAGGCGCAGGCCAGGGCTTATATGCAGCAACAGGTGGCCGGCAACCCTAATCTGAAAGATGCCATTCACGTTATTCCCCAGCACGAAATAAATACTGCCGCATGAGTAATATAGCCACATATACTTTCCTGCCATGGATGCGCTCCGGCGTGGCCAACAAAATCAGTAGCGCCGACAAGGACAACAGTGTGCGCATGCGTGCTACCATCGCTATTAAACTGAAAGTAGAAGGTAATAAGCCCGACGGCGGCGTGCTCACGGAACCGGTTACCAAAAACATTCAGTTGTATGGCCCGGGAGATATTATTGGCATTGAAGCCAGGGCCATCATTAAAACAGATCCGCATAACTGGATTACTAATTTTGAGCCGAACTACCTTCCCTACGTTGACTTTTACGACGAAGATTTCCCCTGGCGGTATACGCCGGCGGCACCCGACAACAAAGACCGCCTCAGGCCCTGGATCACGCTGGTAGTGCTGGAAGAAGGGGCTTTTAAAGAAGCTACCAATATCAAGGATAAGCCACTCCCCTATATCTCCGTGGATAAAGCCGCAGAGAAATTCCCACCGGCAGATCAGCTGTGGGCGTGGGCGCACGTGCATGTAAACGAAAGTATGCTGGACAGGATTGTATCACAGCCAGTGGACCGTACCGCGGTGGTAAATAAGCTGAACAGCGTACTAAAAAGTGATCCGGATCATGCCAATGCACGCCTGTTATGTCCGATTAAGTTAAAAGAGAATACAGCCTATCATGCGTTTATCATCCCCACCTTCGAAACCGGCCGCCTGGCGGGGCTCGGGGCGGACATGAAAGAGGACAGCATACCGGCTGCCATTTATGCTACGATGTCGGCCTGGGCCGACTACAGCGGCCGCCCGGAAACCGCCAGCTTTCCCTACTACTACCGCTGGCATTTCCGCACCGGCAGTAAAGGTGATTTCGAATACCTTGTGCGATTATTAAAGCCTAATCCGGTAGATAACCGCGTAGGCCGCCGGGATATGGATACCCAGGTACCGGGCAGTAATATCCATGGCATTCCTGGGCTGGGCGGCATATTGCGCCTGGGTGGCGCCTTGCAGGTGCCCTTCAGCACCATGCTGCCGGCAGACAAAGCCGAGGTTTTGAAATACAACAACTGGGACCATCCCGGTTATCCCCATGCTTTTCAGCATGACCTGGCCCAGTTCATCAATCTCGCGGACGACTATACGAAAAATACCTCCAAGGACGCTAACGGCAACACCACGCTGGAAAACGTACAAGACGATGTGGACCCGCTGATTACAGCACCTTTATACGGCCGCTGGCATGCACTCACCGATCGCCTGCTGTATAAACCGGATGGCAGCAATGCCCCGCAAAATCAGAACTGGATTCACCAGCTGAACCTGGACCCGCGCTGGCGTGTGGCCGCCGGCTTTGGCACCAAGGTGATACAGACCAGGCAGGAAGACTATATGAGCGCCGCCTGGCAACAGGTAGGCGATATCCTGGAAGCCAACCGCCGCCTGCGTTTCGGACGGTTCGCCCAAAAGACCTCATACAGCTGGTATGAGCAACATATTGCTACGCTCATCAACAACAGACCGGATAAGGCATTGCAGTTTACCGCCCCCCTGCAAAAACGTGTACTCGCTAATAATGTGACTGCCTACCACCAGGTCGACAAAAGCGTATTATCACGATCACTAACAGCAACGACCATACGAAAAATACTACGCCCTGGCGGCCGGGTGATGCAACTGCATCCCTTCAGTGTGACCGCCAACGGTGATAACCTGCTCACGCGGGTAAACAGCGGGGACGTGCCGCTGGTAACACCCAAAATTGATCCGCCGGCATTGCCTGGCCCTTCACAACTGGCCGATGCCGTGCAACCCGCCACCAAGCTCCCACCATGGCTGGTGAGCATCCTGAAGAAATGTAAAAAATGGCGTATAGGCGTGATCGTGCTGATACTGATTTTACTGCTGATCATGCTGTTTAGCGGATTTGCTCCCGTTATCACCACCCTCGCCGGTATTGGTATTGTGGCCTTGATCTTATTTTGGATTTTAGCCAGCAAATGGGAAGAAGGTAAAGCCGGCGCTGATTCCATTCGACCGGAAAACCAGACACCGGAATCCGTGGAAGACATGCCCAAACAACCTGATTTTGAAGTAACGCTGCCGGGCGATAATACCGTATTCACCCCCGGTACTACAGATAGTGCAGAAGCCGGCAGTTACAAGGAAGCGATGATAGACGCCGCCATCCTCATGCAGGGCAACGTGGAAGCAGGTAAAATCCCCACCAGGCCTAAGCTGGACCTGCCCGTGCTGGCGGATACCATATTCAAAGCCATTGATCCCGAAATTACTATTCCGGCGCTGATCTTCAGCGGCATCAGTATTCCTGAACGAATCCGCATCCGCATGGTAGAGCTGTTTGATGAAGTAATGGCCTATCCTGTCATCGATGTACCTATGTACAAACCGCTGACGGATATATCTTCCGAGCTCTTTTTGCCCAACATCAATCTCATCTCCCAAAATACCATATCCCTGCTGGAAACCAACCAGCCGTTTATAGAAGCCTATATGGTGGGCGTGAACCATGAGTTTGTGCGCGAGCTTGTATGGCGCGAATATCCTACGGATAACCGGGCGAGCAGCTTCCGTCAGTTCTGGGATGTGAGTACTTTCCTGAATGTGGACGACGCACTGAACAGCGAGCAACTGAAGGAAAAACTGCGGGATATACCACCACTGCATATGTGGTCACGCAACTCTAAAATAGGTACCCACGACAACCGCGAGGCCAATGGCCCCCAGGAAGAAGACCTGGTACTGGTGATTCGTGGAGAATTGCTGAAAAAATATCCCAACGCCGTTATCTATGCCCAGAAAGCGCAGTGGCAGCTGAATGAGGATGGTACGATTAATAATAAAGTAGAAAGGATATTGGTGCCGTTATCGCCATCAGAAGAAGATAAACCGCCGTTGAGCAAAGTGAAAACACCCTTGTACGAAGCAAAAGTATCTCCCGATATCCATTTCTTCGGATTCGACCTTACGGCAGCCGTGGCTAAAGGCAGCGATGGCACCAAGCCGGAAGACATCAACAATGCCGGCTGGTTTTTCTGCATCAAGGAAAGGCCGGGTGAATGCCGCTTTGGATTGGATATCGACACAGACAAAACCCCGAATGTATGGAACGACCTGGGATGGGAAAGTTTACTGCCAGGCGCCAAAGGCGGCGAAATGATACAGATTAATAAGAGTCTGGCACTTACTGCACCAGAGGCTGCCAGCGAAGGCGAAAAAATGGAGCAGTATAACGATGACATCAACGTGAACTGGAATACAGAAATGAGCGCCGCAGAAGTGGCCTACGTCCTATACCAGGTGCCGGTGCTGGTGGCAGTACATGCGTCTGAAATGTTACCTAAAACATCCGCGTAAAAGAAAAAATCATGGCAGAATTTGATAGCTTAAGACAAGAACTGGATGACGCCCGCAGCAGCCAGTCCGCTGCCCATCAGTCTTTCCTGGACGCAGGTGAACAGCTCAAACGTATTGCAGCCGAAAAACAAAACCTGTTGAGGTCTTATAACGGGAACGACCAAACGCAGCAGGCGCGGCTACATGCACTGGAGAACCAGGAGAAAGCACTGAAAAACAATCTCGGTCAGCTGCAGGAAGAGCTCAACAGCCGTAAGTTGAAAGAAAAAGACCTGTACAAAAAATTCAGTGTATTTACTGATCCCCGTCAGGGAATAACCAAGCTAAACGACGTTTATCCGTTCCTGTTAATGCCGGTGCGGATAGAAACCCGTTTCAAGAAAGTAATGAATGAGCGCCAGGTGCTGACAGATCAGCTGTGGGTCCGCATCTTCCCGGATGATTTCATGATTGATACTTTTGAGGAGACGTTATCTGAAGCAGAGGTAAAAAACGCTGCGTACTATTGGGCCAAGTACTGGGAAGCCGGTGGCCTGGAGAGCATGGAGCGGGCGGCCTGGCGGGTGATGGTAGATGGCTATGGTTCCGGTAGGGCAGGTTACATACTGGATAACTATAAACCGGCCGACCTAACGGGCAAGCCTGTACGTACTGATACCACCGATATTATCCTTGTGATCACTGCGTTCACACTGCCCACCACTAACGCGCAGGATGCCCTAAAAACCTACTGGGAAAGGGTTTGGATAAAATATACCGACCTGGTGGAACAGGAGAGTGCTTTTAATGATCTTGTAGATGTGGTAGGCCCGGATAAAGCAACCGAATATGTAACGAGCTATAAACCTGGAAATATTACCGTACTCCCGCCGGAAGATACTGCCCGGGAAGAGGTGGATGTACAGGTGGTATTTCTGCAACTGCAAAACAGCGGGGACGTTAACACCAAACAGCAATCGTGGTCGCAGGCCCCTAAAGTGTATGTGATGCCGGATCGCTTTGTGGTAACGGGTTACCAGGAAAATAATGTAGGTTTTGAGGTATTGGGAGAACCTATCCCCTCGCCATTGATAGTGGGCCCTGATCCATCCGCCAAACCGGAGGAACAATTCATCCGCAACGGTAATGGCGACCTTACCCTGCACGAGGATATCCGGTGGATGTCCGATTTTGAAGCAGCCATTAAAATAGGATTAGGTTTTAAGATTAATATTACCGCGGACCAGGTGACCCATGGTTTTAGTCGCATCAGCGCCCTGGGTATCCGCATGAGTGGCAGTGCCACCAAAGGGCAGGAACTGCTGGAAACCTTGCTGGAGCACCACCGTGTGAGCAAAAAAGGTTGTATCATTTTACCGCAGGGCACGCCCACCAATAATACAGAGGAGGAAGGTACTGCCCACCGCTACATCGACGATCCCGACGAAAGCTTTGACAACAGAAAGAAAGATCATCTCTTTGATATCACCCCTAAGCTATTGGAAAAAAAGGATGGACAATGGTTGGCGGAAGCACTTGGCATCAATCCGGATGCGTTGCAAAAAATGCTCAACAGCGATCATACCGACCAGATGGAAGCACGCCTCATGAATACCGCCCTGTGGCCCGCTACCCTGGGATACATGATGGAAACCATGATGCACGGCGTGTTTACCGATGAAGACATAGAAGCTACCCGTACTTACTTCAACTGCCATGTATCCGGCCGCAATACTGTACCAGCCATCAAAGTAGGCAAACAGCCCTATGGCATTCTGCCAGTTACCAACTTCTCCAAAATAGGCTGGTTTGATTTGCATACGCCGGTACCTGGCATTGCCGGTACCAATGTAACCGGGATGGTCAATACCGGCAACAGCTATCTGTTACGCCTATACGAAATATTAAAAAAGGTAGATGCCGATTTTCTGAAGTTGCTGCCCGCCGTGTCCTTCGTAGGCAAAACAAAAGAAGACCCCCACCGCGTATTACTCGATGTATTGGGACAAAATGCAGGCACGGTGGAGTTTTACCAGCGACAGGGCCAGAGCAAAGAAGATTTCATGAACCGCTTTAAGCTGGAAGGCATTTTCTCAGAAATCATCGGCGCCCTGCTAGCAGGGGCCTATATCGAAACGGGCATGACGTTGCTGAAGCAGTTAGGCTATAACGGCAGGGTAACACCCGATATCCTCAACAAATTTTTCTGGGAACAGGCTAACAAGCTGAAAGGACCTGTGGTGGATGATCAGCCGTTATCAGAAACTGCACCCATTCGGAAATATGTAACCGGTGCCGATAACAAAAACTATATTCACTGGCTGATCCAGGCAGCTCAAACCTCGCACGACACACTGCGTAAACAGCAGGGTTTCCTGGATAATAAAATACCGGTATCACTGCTGTACCTGGTGCTGCACCATGCACTGGATCTGAGCTATGTGGAAGTGAGCCGCTTCCTGTACCTGCGGTCAGCACTCATCACCCCGGAACGTGCGAAAATATTACAACAGGAACCTCCCTTCATCAACATACAACAAAAGGCACCTGCGTCGGAAAGCAAATACCTCTTCCTCTATCAGCCTGCCGAAAAGATTACGGGCAGCCCTAACCGGCTGCTGGGAGATCATATTCCAAAGCTCATCAAAATGGATGTGGCCACCGAATATCTCGGCGAGCAACTGGATGCACTGGAATGGCTCAAAGATGTGCCTACGGCGCGCCTGGAACGACTCTTCACCGAGCATATCGACTGCTGCAGCTATCGCCTGGATGCCTGGAAAAACGGCCTGGTAAACTACCAGCTGGCTAAAGTACGTGGTCAGCAGCAAGCCGGCAAAGGGATTTATCTGGGAGCCTATGGCTACCTGGAAAATGTAAGGTCTGAAAATAAAGTACTGACACCATTTGTGCCGCAGGGAGAAGAACTGCAACAGATATTCGTAAAAGAAGATCATACACCGATTGTAAAAGATAATACCAATGGCGGCTTCATCCTGGCACCATCGGTGAACCACGCCGTTACCGCTTCCATCCTGCGCAATGGTTATATTGCCAACGGGAACCCTGACTCCTTCCGGATCAACCTTTCTTCGGAGCGGGTTCGTAAAGCATTGTCGGTGATTGAGGGCATACGTGGTGGCCAATCGTTAGGCGCATTGCTGGGCTACTACCTTGAACGCGGACTGCATGACGGTCATCCGGGGGTAGAGCTGGATTATTACATCTACCAGCTGCGTAAAGCATTCCCGCTGGTGGCCAATAAAAACAAGGATACTAAAGTAGATGAAAGCAGTGATATACCTATTGATGCGGTAGAAGCCATCGAAGCAAGGAACGTGGTGGACGGTTTATCACTCATCACCCACATCAAAAAAACAGGACATAGTACTTATCCATTTGGTAAAACCTGGCTGCCGGCGTTTACTACGCCTCAACAGGCCACTGCTATGGCTGCGGAAATAAATAATATCCGCGATATCAATGATGCCATTGCCGATGTAGCCATGTCTGAGAGTGTACACCAGGTAGTGCAGGGAAACTACGAGCGCGGCGCGGCCTCGTTTGATACGTATGCAAAAGGCAACTTCCCTCCTATCCCGGATGTGATACAAACACCACGCAGCGGTATTAACCTCACTCACCGCGTAGGCCTTCACCTGGAAGCGGGGCTGGACGGAACGTTGGAAGTCACACCACGGGCCCAGGCCGAGCCGGCCATCAACAAATGGCTAAAAGGTATTTTACCGGCCACTGATAAAGTTATTTGCCTGGTATCCTACAATGCAGAAGTTGATAAGAAAATTACTGCCGCCGATCTGGGCTTGCAGCCAATAGATATTCTTTACACCGTTAATTTAGACAGTGAACAACAAATGAAGGAGCTGGACGACCGGATCACAGGGCTGGTGATGCAACAACCTGGCATCAGGCCTGATACGATCGTACAGATTAATTACATGAAAGGCCTCAGCGGACATTTCACCTTCTTTGAGCTGGCGCCGCTGCTGAATAGTGCAGCTACCCTATTGCTAAAATCCAGGGCACTAACGGCAACGGATGTATTACTTCCTGCCGCTACCAGCCCTGTTGAGCCAGGGAAGCAACAGCTCAACCCGCAACGCATTCATACCTGGCGTAACGCCCTGCAATCGCTGGTGGACACTCCGTTGAAAAATTTCATAACGCATATGGATACACTGTTGTCGGACATGGTAGCCAACCGCCAGCAGCAGCTTAGTGAAATGGATCAGCTGATGAAAGACTACGCGGCGATTCTTCGTGTTGCCGGCGCTACCGGGCTGCCACAAACAGGCATCGGCTTTATCTATGAAACCAGGCAAACCTTGTTTAATAGCTTGCTCACGAAAATAAATGAACTGGTAGCACGCTGGACCAAAAAATCCGCTGACTTTGACCAGCTGATGACCGACTATGACGCACTACCGCTCACTACCACCGCAACCGAAAAATTCAATCTCCTGGAGCAGGCCAGGGTACTGATTTCCACCGTTGCGCTAACCCTCCCGCCAGATCCGGATACTTATAAAACACAGTTGGCTCCGGTGAAGCAAAGCTTTACGGATAAGCTGAAGGTATTCCAGGACCTGCTCAACATCAATACCGATAAGGTGTTTGACCTGTTGCAGCAAACCACCGCTGCCCTGCCGCTGATTGCCTACGATACCGAGGTGTTTGAAGTGGTAAGTGTGGAAACAGCTGTTATCAATGCGGTAGAAGACTTATCAGTAAAGGCTTTAGCGCTTTCCGCAGACCTGAAAAAACGCCTGCTTAAATCCGGCGATCTGTTGACAGCATCCGCTGCATTACCTGACAGCAAAAAGAAAGTGGACTTGCTGCTGGAAGCTGCTAAACAGTTGTTCCAGGAAGATTTTAAGCTGGTACCGGAATTCACACCCGGCCATACCAGTGCACAGGAATGGGCAAACAGCTATGCCGCGCAAACGGAACTGCTGGCACATAGTCAGGCAACCACTGATTTTCCGGTGGATGATTGGCTGTATGGCATTGCACGCGTGCGGGAACACATGCACCACTGGGAAAACACGGTGATGCTTACCGAGGCATTGGTAAATAAAGAACTAACGTTGCATCCGGTGCAGTTTCCTTACAAAAATGCCGACCATTGGCTGGCATTACCTTACCCGGAAACATACGACATCGAGAGTGAAAGACTGTTATATACCGCGCATTACACCGCCCCGTTTGATGCATCAAAGCCACAGTGCGGGCTGCTGCTGGATGAATGGACCGAATTGATACCGGCAAAAAAGGAAACTGCCGGCATCGCATTTCATTACGACAAACCCAATGCAGAACCTCCGCAGGTGATGCTGCTGGCCATGCCACCGGTGTACACCGGGTCATGGAAATGGAGTGACCTGCAGGAGATCGTTCATGAAACATTTGAAGCAGCTAAACAGCGCGCTATTGAGCCGGATCAATTGGATACTACTAATTACGCACGTTTCCTGCCGGCAGTGGTATCCTCGATGACTGTTCATCCCATTTCGATTTCGCTCAACTACGGGTTCAACAATTCCATTCACGAAATACTTCAAAAGCCCTGATATGAATAAGTATGTAGCTACGGATAACCTCGTGGAGGTATTGAACAAACGTATTTTACCCACCATTACCTTATGGAACCGGTTGGAAGGGCGCCCCCGCACGGACAACCTGGAACGTGCACTACGTGCGGAAGTCCGTGATCCACTGTGGATGCTCACACGCCAATGGCAAATGGGTGAGTTCATCGGCGATGATGCCGGCACCCCCGTGTTTTCAAAAATACATATGGGCAGTACCCACCTAACCAAATACCTGGCTGGAGAAGGGCCCGTACAGCCGTTTACAGATGCTGTACCACTGGAAGCACAAGTAGAACAGCAACCTATCCCCTTTATCAGCGGCAAACAGGAACTATCACTGGATATCCGCCTGCTGATAGGCAGGCAATGGCTGAAAATGGTAGCGGCCGTGGGTGATTACCGCAGCGACTATATTGGTAACTATCCCATCACTACTCCCGACAAAGACAGTAAAGACGATGTGCAGCGCACTGCCCATCGGGAAGTATGGCAGCAGTTCAGCGCTGTTGCGGGCAGGAGTATGGATGGCGCCAAGTTGTTACTACATTTGCAAAACCCTGCCAATCACGCCTGGGATAATATTCCTGCACTGGCGGGCGACCTGCCAAAGCAGGCCGCAGTAGATGCCGTGGCAGAAAAGTTCAAGGCATGGTACAAACACTTATTCTTTCAGCCTGCTGACCCGGCCACCAGCGCCTGGAAGCCACGCAACCTGGAATATCAGTTTGCCTGCTCTGCGCCTGTAGAAGGCACAGAAAAAGTACTGACAGCAGATGAATACTACCACGGCCATCTGGACTGGTACAACCTGGATATAGACCCCAAACAGGCTACGCTGGGCGATACACCGCCACCGCCTCCTGATACAGAGCTACCGGTTACCAACACTTTTATGCCGGTGCCGGTGCAGTTCGACGGCATGCCTAACACCCGCTGGTGGGCATTTGAGGATGGCCGCACTAACCTCGGTAAATTAAATCCAGGCCCTACCGACCTGGGTAAACTCCTGTATATTGAATTTGCGCTTGTATATGCAAACGACTGGTTCCTCCTCCCCTTCACACTGGACGCCGGCAGTATTGCCCGGATTAAGGGCATGACTGTCACCAACGTATTCGGAGAACGAACCTGGATAGAAGCTGCTGGTCGCGGCCTTGACGATGCCTGGAACAAGTGGAGCATGTTTACCCTCAGCACCAAAGGAAAAGGCCCTGAGAAAACCGATAATAGCTTACTCATATTGCCGGTAGTCCCCAAAATGCTGGAAGGCGCCCCCCTGGAGGAAGTCCACCTCCTCCGCGATGAAGTTGCCAACATGGTATGGGCGGTAGAAACTACCGTTCCGTTAGCCACCGGCTGGGGTAAATCCGGCGCCGAAGCCGCCGTGGAACTACGCCGCAAATACCAGCAACTGCTGGATGCATCAGGTCCGCTGCCACCGGCTGCCCCATTGATCCCTAATGAAGCCGCCATCCGCTATGAGGTGATGAATACGGTTCCTGAAAACTGGATACCGTTTATTCCGGCACAGCAGGATGCCACCAAACGGGCAGTGCATCTGCAAAGAGCCGCCATGCCACGTATTTTGGAAAATGACACTTCCGGCAAACCTGAAAAAATAAAGCCCCGTACCCCGTTATTGCGGGAAGGACTGGATAAAGGACTGGGATATTTTATTAATGAAGAAGAGGTGCCACGCGCCGGTACTAATGTATACCGGGCTTACCAGCGTACCCGGTGGTACAACGGCGCAATATTCACGTGGGTGGGTACACGTAAACAGACAGGCAGAGGGGAAGGCGCGAGCAACCTGGCGTTTGACAGGATATTGAAAAAGTAAAAATAACTTGTCGGTTTATTAAAACATACAACTAAAAGGGTAACCAATTTATTCCAAAATTTGTAATTTTAGCTTCTGCAAATTAAGCACTAACCCTAATTACGAGACCCTTACCATGAAAAAGGTAGTTGCATTTACTGTCGCTGCAGCAAGCATTTTATTGTTTAGCACCTGTATATCCCGAAAAAGCCTGGATGCCAATTACGTCGGAGAAAATTACTATGCAATACAGGCATATGATGGCTTCTCTGATATGAGTATAGGCGACACCGTTATGAACGACCCTGGCCCGCTTTCCTATATAGATGGAAAGGACACCTTGATTTACCAGCACCGGCGGATAGAAATTGATGGGGAGCCATTTTACCTGGTGGAAGGTGATATCCTGATGACTCCTGACCAGTATGATCGGTTTCGCAACAAAACACCGCTGTTCAAAAAGCCCAAGTATGCAAAGCGGCAACTAAAACAACGTGAGTTATGGGGAATGAAAGATGAATTTGGGAAGTTACTGCAATGGCCCAAGGAAACGGTGTTGACATTTGCAATTATCGAACGCTCCTTTTCAACGAAGCAACAATACGAAACGGTGCGAAAAAACATGCTCCAGGCGGTTGATGAATGGCAAAAAATCTGTGATATCAAATTTGAATACATTGCTGCAAAAGACAAACAGTATGAAAAACGTCCTACGGAAGGTTTACAATTTGTAGTAATCGGCGTGGAGTCCTATAACAAATTCATCGCCTGCGCATTCCCACCCAAAACGGCCACTCCGGAAAGACGCTTGAGAATTGACAGTTCCTATTTTCATACAGATTACGACAAGGTAGGTTTACTACGCCATGAAATTGGCCATGTCCTTGGCTTTATCCATGAACAAATCAGAGTAGGTGCTCCTCCCGTTTGCAGAGAGGATGTCATCAGCGGCGATTTCACAGAAATCACCGATTATGACGATCGTTCGGTGATGCACTATTACTGTGGCGGTAAAGGCACCTTATCACTTGCATTTACCGACCAGGATAAAAAAGGCGCGGTAGAGGCCTTTGGGCCACCTAAAAAATAATTCATTCCTCAAATATTTCTCTATCCCAAACCAAAAACATTTCTATCATGAATTTTAAGTATGGATTAATGACAGTAATCCTATCCCTCTGCACATTATTTTTAAAGGCGCAATCTCGACCCAGTGGTATACTGAACAAAGCAGTGCTAGATTCTATTCGATGTAAAGACTGTGGAGATAAAGCGGTGCTGATATATGACTTCAGTTGCAACACCCTGTATCAGCTCCAGGATACAGACTTTACACGTGTTACAAATTTACGCGGCGTAAAAGTTAAATATAATCAGGAATTGAAGTTCATGGTAGTTAACGTAAACCGCTACATATACAATGTGGGATTCAGCGTTGATGACATAGAATTTGGGAGCGAGCCTCCTGCGCTTTTTAACCAGCTATTTCTAGGTCAGGGAGAGTTTTATGATGCGTTGTTAAAATTGCTTCCTGCTGACAAGAACAGCGCATCCAAATCGCCCCTCGCTAAATTGAAGGATGCAATGGAGATCTATAAAACATCCTATGATAAGCTGATGGACAATTATGTAATGGCCTACAGCAGCTGTGGAACACTAGCGTGTTGTGATGAACTAAAAAACACGGGAAAGCAATCCTTCAGTACTTTGAGCAACCAGTTATCAGCTGTGAGAAATAGCTATAATGATGGCTATGCCGGTATTTCATCAGAAATAAACAAAGCACAGCTTAACTTAAATAACTTCAATCTTAATTTGGACGGTTGTCGCAAAACAATCACGACTAAGAATGCGCTCTCAGAGGAACTCAAAAAACTGAAAGAAAAACCGAAAGAGAATGCTGCCAAAATAATTGAAACGCAGAAAAAAATAGATGCCTTACCTACATGCGATACACTTGAAATCAAGGAGGAAATCAACACGGCTGAATTAGCGGTAAAAGAATACACCCTTACAAAGGAAACACTCGAAAGACTGTGGACCGCTTTCGAAAAACCAGCAGAAGATCAACTGCTCAAACTCGTATTATTTAACAACAACATGAGCCGCGAGCATCTTTATTACACTGCACCTCCCATCTATCCGCAAGGCCACCAGTTACAATTCGGGCTGCGCATAAGCCCCAGAGATACCGGCTCGCTGGTAACCAAATGGAATATTATGCCATTGCGTAATGACAGTACTGGTTTTGATGTGACAGTCGTTAATAAATGGTATGTAAGTTTTAGCTCAGGTGTTTTTGGCAGTTTCGGCAAACGGTTCAAGGACGAGACGTATGAATGGCAGGCACAGCCCAATGCAGGCGGCGTAATCACTGATTCCGCCCAGTACAAACTAACCGGTACCGGCAATGGTTCATCGCCCATCGGTTTTGCTGCACTGGCCAATCTTGGTGTTAAACTGACCAAAGGCTTTGGTGTTGGATTAGGCGTTGGTGCAGGCCTTTCCATTGAGGATCAACCCAAACCTGTATACCTGGCCGGTTTATCCCTGATGTTTGGCACTAAACAGCAATTCAATATCACTATTGGGGGTGTAGCTGCGCAGGTTAAGAAACTCAGGAGTGAGCTATATCCTAATATGGGACAAGTTGTATATGATACCAAACCTACTGGCATCTCGTATAAAAAATCATTGGAGGCCGGAGGTTTCATAGCCATCACCTATACTATATTTACTCCCGGTAGCAAACGAAGCGTAATATCCGGTCACTAATACCTAATTATTTACCATTAGAAAGGTCCGGGATTACCCGGACCTTTTCTTTTTGGAATTATAGCCATATCTTGTAAAAACAGCGTTATTCCACGTTACTATGCCTCCAACAGCCATAACTATATGCGATATACGATGCATACAACCAAAACTACATCTGCCATCTGCCTGAAATCATATTTAACAGTTATACTATGCTGTTTTATCACCGCCCTGCGGGCTCAAAAACCAGTGCGCATACAACACAATACTGCCGAATATATTTTCACCTACGATGAAATCCATTTCCTGGAAGATGCCTCCGGCACCCTCACTTTCCAGGATATACGAAACCGGGATGCAGCTGGCGATTTCAGCGCCAATACCGGTTATTACCCAAAGAACATCCATCAGCCCTCTGTTTACTGGTATAAAGTACAGGTAGTAATAGCCGATTCCGTTAAAAAGAACCAAAGCATCATCGAATTTTTTGACCAAACGATTGATGATTTAACGGTGTACTTACCGGATACCAGCGGCAGATACCAAACCACACATGCCGGTGCAGGCGTAAATTTCAGCCACCGGCTTTACCGCCACAAAAATTTCGAATTCCAGGTTCCGGATTTATCAGCGGGCACTTATGTTTACTACGTAAGGGTTAAATCGTTGAATGAGATCAACTTTATCATGGTGTACCGCAGCATGGAGCGGTTTATCAACTACGCCCTGGTGGAATATATTACCTACGGTCTCTTTTACGGGATGATCCTCGTTTTCTGTTTTTATAACCTCTTGATGTTGCTGGCCACAGGCCTGAGCCACTACCTTTACTATGTGCTTTACATCGTTAGCGTGGGCGTTTATGAAATGAGTACGGATGGTATTGCGTTCCAGTTTATCTGGCCCAACATGCCCCAGCTGAACGTTTATATGTATGGCATCTCCTTGTATTGTATGAGTTTATTTGCGCTCATCTTTGCCAGAACGCTGTTGCGCGTAAAACGCCAAAGCCCTGTACTGTACAAGGTTATAAACTGGATCATTGTTGTGCGTAGCGGTTATTTTTTCATTTGCCTTTTCGCCAGAAAAGAGTGGTTTATCTATAAATTCCTGGATTTCATTCCGCTGTTTGCGGTATTTATTTCCGGGTTGATTACCTGGTATAAAGGGTTTAAGCCGGCGCGCTTTTTTGTATTAGGGTATGCCCTACTGTTTTCAGGTGCCATCGGAAAACTGATCAATGTATTAGGACTGGTGAGCGGCAACCTGGCAGTAGCGCTGCATTACAGCATGGTATTTGGATTTGTAATGGAGATGGTATTGCTTTCCTTTGCCATCGGGGATCAGGTGCGGTTGCTGCGTAAAGAGAAAAAACAGGCCCAGGACGATGCCTTTTTTCACATGCAACATCACCTCCGGCTGCAGGCCGGGGTGAATCAACAACTGGAAGAACAGGTGGCAGCACGCACCCGGCAGCTGGAACTCCAATCACAGGAAATTTACGAGCAGGCGCAGGAAATTGCCCGTATGAATAAATTACTCGAGAAAGATAATGCAGCGCTCAAAACCAATATAGAAAAAATCACCGATGCACGTATCACCTCCGCAGCGCTTACGTTTGAAGAATTCAGTCAGAAATATCCGGATCAGTCAACCTGTTACCAGTTTCTGGCAACTATAAAATGGAACCATGGCTTCTCCTGTAAAAAATGTAATTACCACAACTACAGCAAAGGGCGAAAACCCTTTAGTCGACGCTGTAACAAATGTGCGTACGAGGAATCACCCATGCACGATACCATCTTCGAAAACAACCGGATACCGATCAATAAGGCATTTTACATTGTCTATTTAGTGTTCACCACCAAGGGTAACATCTCCTCCTATCAAATTGCTGAAAAAACGGGTATGCGCCAGGGCACTTGCTGGGCTTATGCAGTAAGGATTAAGAACCTGTTGGAGGGAGAAAAAAATCTCTCTAAAAAAAATAAAAAAAGTAGCTGGACTGATTTAATTATGAAGATGTAAGCGTTGCGCATCAAAATTGGACGCGGGCCCCGAACGAGAGGTTACGTGCACTGGTAAACACCCCGTTCAATTGCGTGACCTGAACAGCACCGGAGTCAAGAAACAATTCATCCGTACCGCTGCCGGTGGCAGCGTGCCGGAACACACCGGAGATAAACAATGATAAATAACTATTCAGTTTAACAACACCACTTACCGCCATCCTCACCTCATATCCCCTGGCATGGTGCTTAAAACTCACCGGATGCTGAAAAGCATCAATAAGGTTCCAATCCGCTACGGCACCATATTTCAGCTGACTGTATATCAACTCCCCGTCAAACGCCAGCCACGAAACGACCCGGTAATTTCCGGATACGCCACCGGACACACCCTTCCAGGTGGTGTTGTAGGTGCAACGCAGTGCTTCCTGGGCATGATTGAGCAGCAGCAGCGATGCAGTGTTTTTCGTATAGCCGGCAGATGCAGCCAGCTGCCAATTTTTATGGTGCACCAAATAGTATCCGCCAGACAACCGGAGGGTGGACATGCTCCCTTCATCACTATCCAATTGCGCGTGGTACGTAGTCAGGCTGCGGTTATTATCGCCATAATCCATATCCGTAGCTTTACCTGCGGTAATAAAACATTTCGATACCTCCCCTGCTGCAAACCAGCGCCTGGTGGGATGAATAGTTAACCTACCCCCTACCACAGGGCCGCTCAGTGCGCGCCATTTTATTTCCGACAATACGTTGATGGCTTGCCCGTTCAGGTTACCGGCAATGGACCAACGAAGATCTGCGACCTGGTAGCCGCCGGCCACGTCAGCGGTTACAACCTGTGACACAGCGGCGATGCTGGTCGAAATGAATAAAAGGATGAGCAGGCAATGTTTCATGTTGCATAATTTGGTTTACCCACCCGGCCAACTGCCAGCGGTGGGTAAACTAAATGGATTATTGATTTACACCGAAGGCTTCCCAGCCTGATATAGTGGTGCGGGTACAGGTCATTGGCTGAGTACCGTTTTCAGAACTCACATACAGCCCATTGTTACCCCGCAGGGATATTTTACCATCCGCGTTCACCACCCAGTCAAATTTCTCCCAGTCCCCGATGGTAGTGCGGTTGCAGGTGATAGCCTGTGCCCCGTTTTCCGATGATACATATTTGCCCATGGCCTGCAAGGCTACTTTGCCCCCGCCGGCGTCCACCACGGTAAAGGTTTCCCATCCGGAGGCTGTAGCGCGGTTGCAGTTCATGGCCTGGGTACCGTTTTCACTGCTCACATATTGATTGTTAAAACCTTTCAGCGTTACAGTTTGTCCGATTGGCGCTGTGGGCGTAGTACCACCACCTGATCCGGACCATTTAAAAGTGGTAGCGGTACCACCGGGAATGGTATAGGTAAACGACTGGCTGCCCCATTTCACCTTAAAGGATACACTGGAACCGCTGTTGTTAAAAGCCAGCAGCACTTTTGACCCATCGCTGTTTCGGAATGCAGTGGTTTGGATACTTCCGGAACTGTTGGAAGCAATGCGTACCGCTCCCGGCCGAACGAATTTGGAAACATGGGCAATAATGTAATAGCCCACACGGCGAGTAATAGTACTGCCATCAATGGTAACGGCCCCACGGGAAACGGTGCTGCCGCCGGGCGTGTGCGGGCCTCCCTGCGAATCACTCACCAGGTTCCATTCCAGCACGGCTTTAGACCAGTTGTTGAGCGAACCGATCACCACATTCTGCACGTGCCAGGCCAGGTCGCCGGAGAAGCTGCCGGTAGTGGAGGTATATTGCTCCGTAAAATACACATTCTTATTCGTGGCGTTTTTCACGGTGGTCATTGCGGAGATGTTACCGCCGTACAGGTGAAATGCGGATCCATCCACATAAGAGCTGTTATTGGCTACGTAAATCGGGAACTCTGTATTATCACAGTTGTGATCATAGCAAATAATCTTACAATTGAAGCCGGCGCCCCGCAACTTTGGTCCCATGTAGCTGTTGATCAGTCCCAGCTCATTTTCTTTGGTGAGCGTCATACTGGGTTCGTTATAGGGGTTCAGCGGCTCGTTTTGCGGCGTTACCGCCCATATTTCAATGCCCTGTGCCCGCATGGCGTTCATATAGTCCAGCCAATATTGGCCATAGCTTTCGTAGTTTTCTGCTTTCAGGGTGCCGCCCACAAAGGAACCGTTTGTTTTCATCCAGGTGGGGGCGGTCCAGGGCGTAGCCAGCACTTTGATGGCAGGGTTGATGGCCAGTATTTTCTTTAAGATGGGAATGGTATAGGTCAGGTCGGGGCCGGATAAACTAAAGGAGGCGCCATCGCGATAGGTATAGGAATAATCGCTCAGGTCTGTAGCTCCCACCCCTATTCTTACTACTGAGAGTCCGATGCCACCAGAAGGGCTGAAAAGCTCATTTAATAAGGAGTTCTGAGCGGTGGACGAGAGGTTGCTGATTAATTTGGCACTGCCTTGTGTGAGGGTAAAACCGAATCCGTCGATACTCTGGTAGGTGGTGGCTTCATTAACGGTGATGGTAGTGGCAGCAGTGCCGGCATCCGGCGCGAAAGTAACATTGCCCTGTTGCTGCAGCAGCTGGCTCTGACTGCCGGTAGTTTGCCAGATGCTGACAGATTCATTGGCGCGGACAGTGGTGTTGCCTGCTCCAGCCTCAGGTGTATAAATATTCTTTTTACAGGCATACAATGCAATACAAAGTAAGCCCACGGCGGCAAGCCGGAGATAGTTTTGCTTCATAATGTGGATTTTTATTGGTTATAAGCTGAGTGTGAGCCTCCTGTTCATGCTATTGGTGATCGGGTGATTCATAATCGTGGCTGTACTGACTTAACGGGAAAGGCTAAATGAAAGGATCTGCTCATCTCTTCCTGACCAAATTTATCAAAATAAAAGTCAAAAAAGCAAGAGGATATTATTACAAATAACTGATTTTCAACTATTCACATACTACAATAATTCACTTAAGGCACATGTTACGTTTATACGTAACTGTTGGGAAACACAGGTTTGTAAAGTCAATCGCCTTACATATAATACACCTAAAAAACATGCATTATTTTTTAGGGAGATGTCATACTTACGGGTGATTTACCGAAAAGTAGCCGTCTTATAGATAATAAGTTATATTTTAGCCGCACAAAATCACCTATGATAAGAATCAAGTTCTTACTCTCTGTACTACTGTTTTTTGCCGTCAACCAATTATCCGCACAATCCCACGTCACTACGCCGGGATCATTTTGCAAATACGCTAAAAACAGCCTTCGCAACAAAAATATCTACGCGGAAGGCCATACCATATGCCCCGCCTGTGATAAGGAGGACGAAAAAGAGGCCACTGCCAGAAAAGCAGAAAACAAACGGCGAGAGGACGCCAAAAATGCTGCCATTGCTGCCGAAAACCTGGCAAAGCAACGGGCATTGGACGCAGAAATGAAAAGGAAACGGGATGCCGACAAAGGTGTCACCGAACTGGGACTAAAGATGTCACCTACAAAGGGAAGTACAGGCGCACCACCACCGGTAGAGATAGATGGGATGAAGGCCGGTTACTTCTACGATGACGGCCAAACGGACAATCAATCGGTGTCCTACATGATTTATTACCCCAATCAATCAGAGCGCAATAACCAGATATATAAGCTATACAGCGATATAAATTATTTTGTATTGAATGGAAAAAAAATCCTGGATAACGACGAATTCAAATACTGCATTGGTGTCAGAAGAGTACCAGGCCAGGTAGGCCATAATACCGCAAATTTTCCACCGGGGGTAGGCATAGCGGTATTAAACAAAATTGTGGATGACCATGTGGTATCCGACCTGGTAGATGCCACCGGAAAAAGGCTGTTTAACAACGATAATATCTCCACCATCGTTCATTTTACCGATGACTGGTTTATTTTGATGGAAGGAAAGCCATTTGGTCTGGGTGGCCACCCATACTACGGCTATCAGTTTCCCGCAGCTAAGTTTTATAACTACAAAACCGGGGAGACTTTTGATATCCCCAACGCACAACCAGGCTCAAGGTCCTATGTTCAAATAAGTGCGGCAGTGAACGGTAGTTACATGTTGGCCAGGGAGCTACGGGATGCATCAACCTACAGGGCATATATACGAATATATGGCAGGGACAAATCTACCGTCTACTTTATCACCAATGAGGGCAAACTGGAATGGGATGAAGTTAATAAATAAGCATAAAAACAACCCCGTGAAACATTTTCTTCTAATTATATCATTTTTTGCTGTAATACTGCCGGTAAAAGCACAGAACGTCCCCTACGAGTCGCTGGATGCTTATTCAAAAGTTATCAGCAGCTACCAGATGGAAGCCAACAATCTTTCCTTTACCTACCATGGTACAAAATGGGAATTTAGCTTTCCGGAAAGTAGTTTCAACCTGGCTTTTCATAACCAGTTAGGAACGGAGGCACTCTATAAAAATATGGACGGCAGGGATCTCCTTTACCTGACGGAAAACATTGATCTCTCAAAAGTAAAAGGAATCACCTGGGAAAATCTGAGCGAGGAGCTGATCCTCATCAAACTGCATCTGAAAAGTGGAGATTCGGTTAAAACAAATATCTATGAAAATGGCAAGGTGATTAACACGCATGCCACCGCCTTCGTTAACTTCTTTTGCAAGGACAACCAAAGCCGCAGCGGATTTGTAAGCAAACTATATGATGCATGCCTGGCCTTTCAAAAAGCGAAAGGACTCATAACAGCAGAAGAAATTGCAGCGCAAAAAAAGGATTGGGGCACGGGACCGGCAGCATTCATAAAAAAGCACCCTAACTCCATCTATAATATGGAGGCGGAGCAAATAGTACAGACACGGGAGAAGGAGAAAGAGGTGAAAACCCAAGTAGCCATGGTAAGAACCGCCGTGTTGATAGATAGTATTTCCGACCTGCTCGGTATCAGAATTGGCATGTCCCAGGCCAGCTTTACGCAGAAAAAACCTGAGGTAGCAGCATTGTTCTTTACCAGGGAAAATGCACTTATCTCGGATGGAGGAAACACTAAAATCTACTATGATATGAGTAGAAAAAAGAAAAACAAAATTCTTTCTCCCGTAAAATACATTGAATTCAAAAATGATAAACTGACTGAGTTTGCATATTCCTATAGTTACGCCAGTGCCGCTGAAAGGTTGAGGGCCTATGAGCTGTGTTTACAGTTATTTAAGAATAATGTACCTCCGGCATATATCAACATCTACGAACGCAATTTTGTGGTCACACATCCCACTGAAAAATATGGGTTCTATGTTGAACACAACCCGGACTGGGATAATTATGAGCAAACATTTATGGTAAAAATAAGATTCTGGAAACGGACATAAAGTGGTATGACTATACCCCCAACTCCAGCTGATTTTTCACCAGGTTAAAATAATTCATTTTCTTTTCCACCAACTGCGGGTGAGTGCCAAATTCCACAATCTGGCCTTCCTTCAATACAATGATCTGATCCGCATTTTTTACGGTTGATAGCCGATGGGCAATGATCACCACCGTTTTTCCTTTGAAAAACGTTTGCAAATTATCGTGGATCACTTTTTCATTCTCCGCATCGAGCGCGGAAGTAGCTTCATCAAAAAAGAGAAACTGCGGATTTTTATACACCGCCCGCGCAATTAAAATTCTTTGGCGCTGCCCTCCGGAAATACCACTGCCGGAGGCGCCTATCTTCGTGTTCAGCTGCAACGGCAGCTGTTCTACAAATGAATTGATATTAGCAATACGCAAGGCATGTATCAGGCGCTCCATATCTATCTCCTCCTCCCCGCATACTATGTTGCGCAAAATAGTATCTCCAAAAATAAATCCGTCCTGCAACACCACACCGCTATTGCGCCGCAGCCATAGGTGCGACACCCCCTGCAACGGGCTTTCCCCCAGCGTGATCTGCCCTTTCACCGGTTCATAGAATTTCAGCAACAGTTTCATCAGCGTGGTTTTCCCGCTTCCGCTGGCCCCTACAATAGCTGTCACCTTTCCCTGGGGTATATGCAGGTTTATATTCTTTAAAACATAGGGAGATGCGGGTCCTTCGTACTGAAAATCTAATCCCGACAATCTAAAATCCAGACTCGTCAGCGTGTGTTCATGACCGTTACTCATTGCTCCCATGGCATCTTCCTCCTCGTGCTGCTGTACTTCGTTGAGACGTGCCATGCTCAGCCTGGCGTCCTGCAACGAACGGAAAAAATTCACCAGCTGGTTAATCGGCGTATTCATTTGCCCGATGATATAAGACACGCTGAGCAGCGCACCCAGCGTCATATGGCCGGTTACCACCAGGGAAGCCGCCATGAAAGTTACCAGTATGTTTTTCAGCTGGTTCAGAAACTCAAAGCCAGACAGCTGCAGCTGGTTCAGTTTCATACTACGGATGTTTACCTTAAAAATCTTATGCTGGATTTTTTCCCACTCCGTTCTTTTATAATCTTCAAACTGGTTGAGCTTCATCTCCGTGACCCCATTGATAATTTCAAAGATCGACTGCTGATTTTCACTGCGCAGCTGAAACCTGAAATAATCCAGGATCTTACGTTGCCTCATCCAGTACAGCGACCACAAAACCGCTACGGTACTAAGTCCCAGGTAAATGAGCAGCAGTTGCGGATTGTAATACCACAGCACTCCAAAAAACACGAGGAAGGTGATCATGGAAAAAAACGTCAGCAGGCTCTGGGAGGTAAGAAAGGTTTCTATCCTATCGTGATCGGCTATACGCTGATTAAAATCTCCCATCAGCTTCGTATCAAAAAACTTAATCGGCAGCTTCAGCAGTTTCCGCAGGAAATCCGAAATAATCTGAATATTCACCTTGGTAGCCACCACCATCATCATCCAGTTGCGCAGCAATTCCATACCCAGGGAGCCTAAATACAGGCTTAGCTGCGCTAATAATACCAGGGTGATGAAATGCAGGTTTTTGCCATTCACGCCCCGGTCAATCAAGCTTTGGGTAAGAAACGGAAACGTGAGTGAAATGCAGGAACCCAGCAACAGGAGCAGCAGCATCCATATCAGCGGGCGCTTATGCGGAACCAGGTAGCTAAACAGGTAACGGATGGAGGCATTATTCTCCTTCGGCGGATCGAAGTTTTCGAAAGCCGCGGTGGGATGCAAAAAAAGCGCCACCCCCTCCTCTCCGTCCGAAAGCCACTGCTGCGCAAAGCGTTCCTGCGTTAATGTAATGAAGCCATGCGCCGGATCTGCAATGGTAAAGAGCAGTTTACCGGTAAACAGCTGGCGGTGTACCTTGCTGAGTACCACAAAATGATTCTGATTCCAGTGCAGGATCGCCGGCAGCGGCGTATTATCCTCCGCAAGCATGTCGATCGTGAGCTTCCCGGGCAGCGTTTCCATGCCTATCCGCTGGGCCGCCTCACTTATCCCCAGGAGGGATACCCCTTCCCTGGAAATAAAAGAATGCTCACGGAGATAGGTCAGGCCATAGATTTTGTCGTAGTACGACGCTACCATAGCCAGGCAGGCGGGCCCGCAATCCATCTGATCATGCTGAGGAAAAAATTTCATCTTATATACTTGTAGTTTGCTGATCTAAAAACATTTCCAGCACCAGTTGCTTTTTACTGTTTTCATCAAATTCATGTACACAGTAATCCTTATCGAGATTCTCCAGCACCATCTGGCTGCAACCACCACCGCAAATAGGCATGATAGAGCACTCCTGGCAAGGTTTATTGGTCAGCTTGGGTGTAAGCCGGCGGGTATGTTGCTCATTCCAAACGATTTCTCCCTGTTCGGTTAATACGCCTTCCTTGTTTTTCTGATTGAAGTCACGGGCGTTACATTTGTACACATCTCCGTTGTAATTGATAACTGCCTCGTTTACCTTATCTGCATAGCACGAGCTGCGTACCGTATCCGCCAGGATAGCGCTTCTGTGAATGATATGACGCTCTTTGGCGTATTCTTTAAAAGTAGCCACACGTGCCACCAGTTCAGGCGTTCCGGGCTCCTGGAATACCTTCTGCATTGATAAAGAAATCAGGCTCTTTTCTTCTACCGTCAAATCATCCAGGTCGTTGATCACATCTTCCAGGCCGTTGAGGTTTGCGGCGGTAAAATTGATGCGGAGGGTAACAATAAAGCCGTTCCTGGCCAGGTCCTTGATATTGGCAATGATCTTGTCATAGGAGCCTTTTGATTTGGACACGAAACGTACCTGGTCGTGCTGCTCCCGGTTGCCATCCAGGGTGATCTGAAATCCTGAAACAATATATCCTTTCAGCTCTTCAATAATTTCCTTGTCGATCAGCAAACCGTTGGAAGTAATAGATATTTGCAGTTCCTTGCCCAGCCTGTCAGTAATGGCTTTGGCGCGTTTCATTAAAATACTCATTTTATCGTAGAACAGCAATGGCTCTCCACCGAAAAATGAGAGGCTGAAAATCTGGATGCTGGGATTTTGCCGGAAAATATTTTCAATTAACAGCTCGATCTTATCAATCACGTCGTCGGTAATCCTGGATTTACGTTCATGATTTTCGTAGCAGTACCAGCAACTGAAATTACAGTTCATAGTTGGATTCACAATCAGGTGAAAGTAGTGATCCTGATTGTCGATACTGGTAATGAGGTCGCGGGCACGCTGCAATTCGTCTATTTCATCCTCCACTATAAATCCAAGATCTACCAGTGCGTCATAAAATTCCTCATGGATTTCATAGAGCTCTTCTACGTCTGCCGGGGTTTTGATCACCATCAGCATATCATACAGGGAGGTATCCAGGAGTAAGAACTTATTGGCAAAGGAGTTATGATATACAATAGCATCACCGTATGGCACGGCGGTATTGAATCGACTTAATTTCATACGATTATGTTTAGAAAGCTTACATAAAGAGCCGGTTTTAGCAAGCTAAAACCGGCTTTAACGTTCCAAATTATTTGCAAGCGCAAGCACAGGTATGACCAGAAGCCACGTCCACGTTTACGTTTACTGGTTCGGTTTTAACTGGTTCAGTGGCACCAAATGCAGAGAAACCACCTTTCAGTTTACCTTGTTCGTTTTGTTTCAGGGGAGTTACTTTTTTCTCCAGACCTTTTAAATTGTTTTTTGCTTTCATGTTTTTAAGTTTTAAGTCTCATGCTTACTCTCTTCAGGATTTTCAGCAATCTCCTTGTTGCAACGAGTTTTACTATATAGCGTTATAGTCTTTGTCTGCTTTCATTGTCAGTACTCACTCTCATATTACTTACCTTCTTCTTGTTATCAAATGAATACTGTATGGAGAATAAAATGCTCCGGGTCAGGCGTTTCATGTAGAAGTAGGAAGTAAAATCCTTGTAGTACGACAGATTTTCATCAATGCGGGTATTGAAAATATCATTGGCACGCAGCATCAATATCAAACCTGCACCGGGGATAGTTTTCTTTACTACTACATCGGTTTTATATTTCGGCTCCCCTAAGAGATTTTTATTCCGATACCGGTGCTGATAGTTGTTAAACACATCGGCCGACCAGGTTTTAGCGAGGCTGAAATGCAGATAGATATTATTGTAAAATGAGAGTCCCGCCGTGTTTACACCATCAATTGCCTCAAAGGAATTATAGAAGATCCCGGTACTGACACTGGTATAAAACCAATTGGTTACATTCCCGCTATAATTATGATCGATCCCGGTTTCAAAAAATCTACCGAAGTTCTGGGGCTGGAAATAGTTGACCAGATTGGTGTCTGTATAGTAGGCTCCCTGAATGGTATTCACTGTTTTTCTGCCAAAAACGGTAAACGACTGTGCAGGCAGGTCCAGACTCAGCTCACCCATGTCCATGTAAAATGGCTGCAGGTAAGGGTTCCCTATTTGATAGAGGTAATCGTTTTGCTTAACGGTATAAGGGTTCAGGTCCGCAAAGGATGGGCGGGTGATACTCCGTTTATAGTTAACAGAAAAACCTTTATCTGCGGTCCAGTTATATTTATAGAAGATGTTAGGAAACAGCCTGGAATAGTGCTGGCTCACATCTTTATAATTAATTCTGTTTAAACCTTTAATAGCCGTGTTTTCCGCCCTTAATCCCAGCTTAACAAAATGGGCCTTCCACTGTTTACTGGCCATAGCATAGCCGGCGAGTATGCTTTCGTGATTATCGAAGTCCTGGTGTTGATTTTCATCAATAACCCATCGGGCATCTTTCAGGTATTGCGGAATTAATACATTGCTGCGTTTAACATCTCCATATTTAACCCCTGCCTGAAAAGTAATACCATTGCTGATTTTCTGTGTCCAATCCGCCTGCAGGGTATAATAATCAGATAATGCGGTAGTATGGTAGATGTAGTGGCTGTTCCGGACCTCGTCAGCAGGATAGCTGGTTTGCACGTCATTAAAAGGCCTGCTGTTATCTCTTCCTATATCACCAATAAACTGGATACTACTTCCCAGTGTATCGGTTTTATAGCCATAGTTAAGGGTGATGTACCAGGGCTTGTTTTCAAATCCTGAAATGGAATGTATATTACTATTGACTGGTGCGGTATTTTTTACGGTGAGCACTTGTGTGCCAAGCTCATTGAAGTTGAAATTATTTTTGTTCAAATAGGCTTCTACACCAAATTCATTTCTATTATCGGGGTAGTACACCAGCCCTGTTCTCAGGTCCAGGCTTTTATCCTGCTGATCAAAAGTGGCAGTATTGGCATTCGTGACACCGGATTGATAGGCGAACCTACCGTTTGTTTTACCGAGGTCACGGTTATGGTTATACCCCAATACTGAATACACTGCCAGCTTTTCAGAACCATAGTTCAGGTTGATATTACCATTATAAGTACCATACTCCTGTTGCCGGAACAGATAAGACGTTTTAGCAATCGCTTTAAAACCATTCAGCTTTTTTTTCAGGACAATGTTTACCACTCCGCCACCGGCAGCGGCTTCCTGCTCTGCGGAGGCGTTGTTTTGTATTTCAATTTGCTTAATTTCTTCTGCGGAGAGGCCGGATAAGAAGCTGCCCAGTGCCGCTCCCTGTAAGGTGGCTTTACGGCCGTTAACCAGCAGCGTTACACTCCTGTTGCCTATCAGTACCGTACCATCCGGACCAACTGTTAATTTCGGACTACGCTGTAAAACTTCTGTTGCATTAAAACCTGTGGCAAGGAAGCTATTCTCTACATTCACTACCAACTTATCTCCCACCTGCTCTACCAGCTTTCTGTTAGCGGTGATGGTAACGCCTGACAGTGCTTTTCCGGTCACTTCCAAAATTCGTATATCCATTACCGTATCACTGCTGATATGGACTGTATTTTCCCATAGTTTACTACCCAGATAGGTAACTACTTGCTGATACTTACCGGGTGCAATAGCTGCCAGGGTGTAACTTCCTGTGGAATCGGTAAAACCAATTCCAGCGCGGATGCTGTCCTGCATCAGCGCTACAGTGGCATAAGCAATAGGGGAATATGTGCTGTCTGAAATTTTACCGGATATGCGATACTGTGCCCACAAAGGGGTACAGCAATACATGACCAGTACCAGTGTAACCAGTGCCGTCTGTTTGCCCATTATTTCTAAAATTTACATAGCTGTCCTCCCGGAATATGAACCAGGAAAAGTTAGGGTAAAGAATTACAGGAGGAGATTTAACTCCACAAGTGCTTTGTAGTAATACTCGACTAAACTGTTACCCGTGTGTGAATTGATTCAGGTTAAGCGATCAATTAGCAGGACAGTAAAATTGATTTTATTTCATATAATCAGGTTAATAAATAATGTCATCATCGAATCTATGGGTTCGTCTGTTGTTTTCCAGGTAGTAGTGGATTAACTATGGGTCTTCAGTGTGCTCCTATATCAGATTCTTTTCTGTTGAAATGAAGATATAATTTTTTTTCAATTGTAGTGATTTTTTTCTGAAAATATTTTGAATATTTTTTTTGAGACGGCAACTACATAACTACCATGAAATGTAATACCACCGCAGCTATCACAAAACCCATTCAAAAGTGATCTTACCGTATTTTATTTCACTGCGGTATACTTGCAGGAGTAAATTTATTCTAAAAAAATACCGCTGTTGAATGTTGTTTTTTATTCCATTCATTAATTATATTTGGAGACTATGACCCGGCGGTAACAATACTGCAAAAGAATTTTGTGTTGGCCGAAAATGTTATACCCATCTATCCTTTTTTACTAAGACTATCCTTACCCAAACGCACTTAACCAAACAAAACCTATATATGAAAACAAGTCACCTAAACTTCCGGTTATCACTCCTGGCACTATTTTGTGGACTGTTAGGCGTGATCGCCTGTAATAAGTCCGCCAGCGAAGATCCAGGACTGGCAAAAGTTGCTGAAGTAAATGCAGCCACCGCACAAGCAGGAAAAATTCACAACTCCGGACTGGACTATATTGCCGGCACCGTGTTCAAACTCACCACACCAGGAGAAAGCTTTGCCAAAGCTATCCGGACTAAGGGCAGCAGCATGTCGCGCGCAGCTACACTCACCACTACCACGGCAGACATTGCCGCAGCAGCTGCTGCCTATGTAGCCAAAGATCCAGCCTACGCCGGTATTAAGCTGGCTAATCCGGATGAAGCGGTACGCAGCCTGGATGAATTGAATGCTAAATTTTATGATACAGGATTACAAGGGCAATGGACAAAATCCTATAGTGACAACAAGCTTAAATCGCTCGCTACCAGCAGGGAATATGCCATGGTAGCTGATATAGAAGCTACGTTCAATGACCTGTACAAACAAAATCTTACCTACGATCAATTTTACACCAGCTTTAAAAGCAAAGTGGAAGACCTGAAAAAGAAATATGCAGGCATAAAGTACGCTGAAAACGAGGGCGAGTTATTTAACGGCATCCTCAGTATTGGGGCCAACTCTAATGAATACTGGTATGAAGCCTTCAGGGAAGCAGATCTTATTCTTGGCGGCGGGGATATTATCCTTCAGCCAGGTAATGGCGAGGTGATTAGTCCCTGTGCCTTTGTACAGGCCGATTGCATAGGTTATCTCTCTGGCTGGGCTTCTGCGCTGTGGGATGATTATAATAGTCCTGGTGGTGTTAAACCAAGCGGACAAACCCGCAGAATCGGCCAGGGTGTGATCTGGGGACTCAGCGCCAGTTCCTTTGGCCTGATAAGAATGAAAGTAGCGCCGAAGGTGGTGGTTACACCAATCCTGCTACCAGAGCCTGATAAAGTTGTGCCAGTAAATTAATAGCAGCAGCTATTTCCTGACAAACAAAAGAGAGCTATCAAAAATAAATGAGCATCCTGAGAATGACGCAGGTAGCCAAATGAAAATAGGCTGTATCAAAATTTTGTTACAGCCTATTTTTATTGCAACTGCTAATGGAATTTTGCTTTTATTTTTTCGGCTCCCATACATAAATCATTACACCCCGCGGATCAGACCAGGCATATGACATAGGACGATTATAAAAGCTGGCTTCCGGGCGGCCCAGGAAAAAGCTCGTCACCCGCGGGAGCTTAAGTCCCGCATAGGCAGCTCCTCCGGAAACATCTTCACAAAGGGAAGGCATACCAATGGCCACATGCCCGTGTGCCTGACCTGCACTCACAAAAACAACGGCCCTGCCCTGACTGGCGTAGAATGCCGCATCATACAGGTTTTGCTGCACTGTAGCCTGGCCTATTGCTTTCCAGCCCTGGGGCTCACTACCCAGGTAGTTGAAGATTTCATTGGCCGTCATATAGCGTTTTGTGCCATTGTCATTCGTTTTATAAAATCCATCCAGGCCATAAATACGGTTTAATGCCATCGATACATACAAGTTACAGGGCGTATCACCATTAGCATCGGCGGCATTACAGGAGTTACCAAATTCTTTGAGCATATTGCCTATCTCATAGGCATACAGCTCCGGATTAAGCACAGACGCTTCGTTTAAAACCGCCTCCGGTATCAGCCCCTCACTAAACAAGCGCAACAGCTTCATATTGTTGATATGATGCGTGGCAGCCTGCTCGCACTGCAGCGGGTATTTATTATACGTACCGGACGACTTATCACTAAACACAGAAGCGTACCGACCTACCTGGTTGAGCCTTTGCCCGTATACCTGGAAATCATTATTGGTTGTAAAAATCGGATGCGGTTTACCCTGGGCATAGTATTCCAGGATTTCCTTCCTGATCCGGGTAATGTTCAGATCACGTTTAAACATCTCATATTGCAACCCATCATTCGTCAGTATTTGCTTTAGCGGATGATCCGCTCCCACTTCGGGAATGCCCGGAATGCCCTGCGGCATTGCCGGTGTGGTCATTAACCGGAAGGGGATCACATTAGGCAAATTGACTGTTTGACTACCACTGCTGCCCCACTCCTGCATTACACGCGTATTGTTATAGTCGTATTTGCGTAACAGGTTGGTAGAATAAGCCAGTTTAGCACCCAGCGCAGCGGTGTTCTTTATCTCCCATTCCTTTGTAATCTCCTCCAGTTGTTGTTGGCGTTGCTCCAGCAAAGCCACACGATTATTGATGTTAGTCCTGGCCTTTGCAATTTCGGTTACACCATATGGCCCTCCCCTGTTATCGGTAGAAAAACCGCCATCCCGCACCGAGCCGAGGATATCTGTTAATGGATTGGCCCCGCCATTATTAAGACTGTTATGATAGTTACCATAGTTATATCCTAATCCATATGCACCATCAAAATTCAGGTAGTAGAAAGCCGGCCGCTCGTCAAAAGTCGCTACCACGGATATCAGCGCATGGTACTTATTCATTCGCTTTTTATTTCCTTTTAACGTGGCACCTGACCCGGCTTTCAATAACATCTCCCTGGAAAAAAATTTATTGACTGCCGATAATGACTGTTTATTGGTTTTAAAAGGCAGCCCATGTACCAGGTCGTCCCTCATAGTGATGCTATCCTGTACCAACAGTGTTTTCAGGTAATTAAGATAGCTCGTAACCGGAATTAACTTCCTGTTATTGATCCATTCATTCACCAGCAAACTTAACTTCTCCCTATTTTGCTCATACAAATCCAGCTTTAGAAAATCCTGCTGACGTTTGGTGAAATTACGGAGCGAATCAGTTTTATATTGCTGCAATTCACGATAGCTCCTGCTGGAATATAACAGCACGTCGCTTAACAGCGACTGATCAAAAATTGCTTTAATACTATCTGAAATATTATACTGCTGCTCTATTGTTTTCAATTTTTCTGCAGTGAGGATATGCGCTGCAGCATTGGTTCTGGCGTTATTATACACGATCGCCTGCCTCCAGTGCATGGTGAGGGTATCCAGAAAGAGGGACCCCTGTGTTAAAAATGGTTTTCGCTTTTCATATTCTTCGTAAAAAATCCGGTTGGACAAGCGGTGCAGGCTATCAGCGCGAATAATTTTATCTTTCAGCATATGCATACCGTCAAAAACTTTCTGCATTTGTTTTAACTCCTGATCGCTCTGATAAAACTGGTAGGCCATCACCACAATAAATACATAGGGAAAGTAAGTAGCGGCTGCCTCTGCACCATAAGCACCCACCATAGCCTCATAGTAGAAAGGCATAGAGGCCAGGGCAGCATTACCCATATTATTATTGCCTGACCACTCACCGGAGCTACCATCTGAACTTTCTGTATAGCTGGCAGATGCTGATACTGCGAATTTATCACTGGCTGTATTAGCGACATTATTGCCCATTTTCAGCACCGATTCAAACAACAGCTCCCGGCCGGCATACACTAACCCGGAATGAAGAAAAGCGGGAACAGTAACGGCCGAATCAATATCTGTAATGATCCTGCGGGCACGCAACATGTAATAGCCCAGATCGTTCAACCTTATTTGATTTTTACGGGCATCTTCATAGCGTTCTATTGCCAGCTGTAACTGTTGCGGACCAGTAAGCGGCAGCTTTTGCAAGGAATCATAAGTAGCCTCAAACCGTACCATCCCTGTTTGCAGCACATTCAGGCTCGAGTCAATAAATTCCATCAACTGCAGTCGCATGGTAGATTTAGCGGTGAAGAAATTCTGCCATTTCACCTGCACATCTTCATCAGCCAGTTTATGCGACTGTTCCTGCAGATCCTCCTTTACCCAATCCAGGAATTCGTCTCCATATTTGGACGATTGCGCCCATGTGCCCAATGAGAGATGCAGCAGCACCAGCGATAGCAATACCCTTGTTTTCATTTTTTACCTACTAAGTTTTTGATAATTATACTTCCCTTTCCATCCACATCTGTTTCTTTGAAAAGCATATTGTTATTATTCCAGATTTTATTGTTTTCTGCAATCTTCAAATGCTGATCAAACATATCCTGCAAGTGTTGCCTGGTAAGGAACTGGCTGAGTTCGAACAATAAAGTCTGCACATGAATCACGGAATAATTAACCGGACCAAATACGCCGTGTTTCAGAAAGGTGGCTACCAATTCTATGATGGCGATGCTGTTATTGCTCTCCTTCACTTGTTCCCTTAACTGTTGTAGTTTTTGTTTTAGCTCCGCATTATTTACTTCGGATAATAGTTTATCGAGCAGTTGAAGGAGTTGCGTTTTATCTCCGGGATTGACCAGTACCTGGTTCAGTGCACTGTACACACTTTTTACCTGGGTATTGTAGCTGCTGATGCTGGCAAGTTCCGCTTGCAGTTCCTGCTGGATATTAAACAAAAAATTGTCCTGCACCGCGTGTTCAGACATGATGTGCAATACCGTCTGATACTTCTTATGCTCAAAGGTATGGCTGTAGTCATTCCCATCCCCTACAGTTGATTTGATGAGTTTTTTATTGATGTCCTCTATTTTTTGATAGTAACGTAATCTGTCAATAAACTGATTGTTTTGTGGAGTATCAATACTAAAGCCTTCCTGCATGGTAACGCTGATATTGATGAGTGCCGATTTATCCGCCACAAACGGCATGGTTGCTATTACTTTATCTGTACTGAGGTCAAAGGTATCCTGCTCACCTGCACTGATAACAATACCTGTATCTTTCAGGTGAGTGATTTTGATCAGTGGCTTCAGGGTATTGTAATTATCGTTTCGGATGGTTGCAATCGGGAAGGAAACAGGATATAATGAATCATATGGAATATAAGGCAGTTCAAAGATTAGTCTGGTATCCGAGCGCAGTTTGGCTGCCTGTAGATCCGCGGGCGAAAGGTCGCCCATGTTAATAAATGGCCGGTGACCAAAATCGGGCATATACGCGGTAAAGGAGAAATACCGGAGGGTAGCTTTGGAGTTATAGCTGCTGGGGTAGTCCAATTCTTTGGCTGTAAAGGACATTTCTCCCAGCCGGCCGAAGGTCAGCTTTGCGCCTGGCTTCATCTCATCCGGGAAGCCCGTCACGAATTTGGCTGGGAGCTGGCGCAATTTCATATGTACATTTTGTGGCTGCAATTGCGAGAGGGATGCGAATTTCACCAGGTCACTCCTTCTTTTGGTGATGGGTTGATGGAGCGGCAGGTTGTCGCCAGGGTTTACAGTGAGCATTTGCTTTCGCAGCAATTCCATGGTCAGTACATACTGCAGGATCACGGGTCTTTCGCCCAGGTAGTCAGTGGATTCGAATAGGATATCTATTTCGTTGGGGGCTAATCGCGCGTCGTGTGCCAGCAGGTACTGAACCATTTCAAGGTCGCCCTGGGCGGCACAGGCAAACAGGAGGGAATAGTTTGCTCCCGGATCATTTACCCTTGCCCCATTTTGGATGAGGAGTCGCAGGAAGTCCCAGTTTTTTGCATGGGCTGCGGTGATAGTGAGGCGTTCCATGTAAGGACCAGGTTGTTGCAGGTCGGCCTTCCATTCCGCCACCACTGGCCACAGTGTGGCAGCATCCATTTGCTTAGCCAGGAAAAACAGGGTGGCGTTACGGTCAATGGCGGACCTTAACAAGGCTGTTTTCTGTTGACGGTTAAGATGTGCGTACCAGCTCTGAAATGTAGTGGTGGTAAGTGCGGAGTCTTTTACATGCGTCAGCAGATTTATGAAATAAGTAATGGTGGCCGGAGACGGCGTTGTATTTTTAACGTAATTGGAGAGCGGTTCCAGGTCGGCCGGATCATTGGAATAGCGGAAATTATTTCGCTGGATCATCTGGGCTACAAACCGGAAGGTGCCATCCGTAAAGGCTATGTTTTCATTTTCCTGTGCGAGCGTAGCTATCAGCGGAAATACTTTGGAGCTGACGCCGGCGGTATCCACATAATATCCCAGGAGTAAGTCCTTAAACTGATCCTTTCCATATACCAGGGCGATTTCGAGGCCGTTAAGGCCGGCAGAATCTTTCCTGATCATCAGTGGCATCAGCAGTTGATGATGCCGTTGAAAGAAGCGCTGGCAGTTACCTATGGCGGCCACGTGAGCGGCATTTCTGCCGGAGGTGGTGGTCAGGGCCGGGTTGGCGCCCAGTGCCAGGAGGGTATCGGAGAGGTGGTCGTTTCCGGATAACAGTGCCGTATGGAGTAGCGGATTGCCCCGCATGACTGTATTGATGATACCTGGATTTTTTTGCAATATGCTGATGACGAAAGAATCGTTTTTAGCGAGTATGCCGGCGTACGCCAGCTGCGCGGGCCCTACACCTTCCCTGGATGGAAACTTCCTATGGATGAGGTGCTGCATCATGGCCAGGCGGGGATAATCCATGGCATAGCAGAGGTCCAGGGCTGTTTGCCCGTCCTCGTCCACCAGGTTGGTGGGAACACCATATTTGAGGAGCGTGTCCACCGCGGCTATTGCCCGTTTGGAATCGTTGGCAAGCCGGAGGTAGGGCAAGGACTCCGGATCAGCAGAGGCGGTAGTCCCGGGCAGGTAATCGTCCAGCACCCATCGGGCGGCCTGTGGCGGGAACTCCTGTACTACCCCGTGATACGGCAGGTAGGTTTTCCAGTCGGCCCCCGGCATTTTAGCAACATACAAACCGATCAGGTTGTACACGCTAAACTGGATAGCATACTGGAATGCCTGGTAATTTTGGGTAGACAGAGTGGCTCCTTTCGCCATAAGCAGCTCGGCCATTTTCCGGTTACCGGTAAGCGTGGCGATGGTCAGCGCAGTTTCGTGCTGGTAAACACCATTCACGGCTGTGCCGTTGTTTAACAGGGATTCCACCTGTTGATAATTTTCGGCGGCAATGGCTTTAAACAGGTCTTTATGTTGGGACCAGGCACTGTTTGACAGCAGCACAAACAGTAGTACAGAGATAAATTTTGTCATAATTAGGTTGATAAATAGCTACCTGCTTTTATTCGGGGCCACGCTGATCCATTTTGCATCTCTCGCAGATCGTAAAGAATATATGGGGCAAATATAATTTACTGTTCTGAGATGTGTTTAATATTTTAGTGGCCCATTCGTGCTATTATTACCTCTTGCCTGATTTTCTGACTACATCAAACTCTTTATATAAAACACAACAGGCATAGATGCAAATGCCGCCGGGATGATTACCGCAAACAGCCAGATACCGGTCCCCCGAATTATTGGTGTATAGCGGCCATGCACCACTCCCACCGTCCGAAACGCGCTTTGGAAGCCATGATACATATGATAGGCAACCGCGACCATAGCCAGGAGATAGAGTACCACATACCAGAGCAAACTAAAGCTATGGGTTACGATCACATAGAGGTCTTTCACCCGTACGATTTCGATATTGCCCTCTTGTGTAACAGCATAGTCAAACGCAGGCGATTCCGGCACGTACAATGCATTCGTGATTTCGCCCGTCATCAGGTCTTTCCGGTATTCGCGGTAACTGCCCTCTGTGAATTTATATCTCCCCCAAAAATTACTCATGTGAATAACCAAGAAAAGGAAAATTATACTCCCCAGTAAACCCATATTCAGGGAGGCCCAGCGTACTGGTGCTTTAGGGGCGACTGCATATTTCACAGGCCGTGCTTTGCGATTATTGATCGTTAGTACAATTGCGTAAAACGCATGTACGAGTATAGCGATGTAAAGGGTATAGGCAGCTATTTCAACAGGTGGAAAATGCGTCATAAAATGCGCATAAATATTAAACGTATAGCCTTCGTCGCCTGCAAACAGCGTCAGGTTACCGCCCAGGTGCACTATCAGGAACAGGCAGAGGAAAAGGCCTGTCATGGACATAATCAGTTTTCTGCCAATCGTGGAGCTAAAAAATTGTCTAAAATTAATCATTGTATATTTTATTTTTTATGGAGAGATGTATTTACACGAGGATGTCATGCTGCGGCAGGATCGGCGCGGGTAATTCCGTTTCGCCTAACATTTCCCTGATGTCAATTTCAATGGCGTTGCATATTTGCGATATGGGCACATCGTTGGCACTTCCTTCAAACGGATTTTCGGTGCTCTCTCCTACTTGTTCCAGCGTGGTATACAGCCAGGAAATGATGGCGCTGAAAGGAATCAGCAGCCAGATCATATGTCCTTTCATGATACCTGAAACACTGTCGTTGAGCTTATCGAACTCCCGCAGCAGGCCAAATGGCAGCAGGAAGCAAAACATGTGTACGAAGATGTTATTGATAATAGCATACTGACGGGGATACGGTGTATTCTTCAGTGATTCGCAATGCCCCTGCTGGCTCACGAGGTTATTGAGTGTGCGCTGCATTTCCAGGTATTGCAGTGGTACTATTTCCTGGACATCAAAGGCGTTTTTTATTGCTTTGCTTTGAAGCGCCAGCAGCTGAGTAGCCATGTTGTGCGACCGGGATATGGCGGACAACTCCGCTGCCGGAAGGTATTTTGCCAGCGTTGTTTCAAGATCCGTTTGGCGTTCCGGGATACGGTAGTAGCGCTGGTATTCGGCATTGTAGCCAGCATCGGCCACTTCCCATACGCGTATTTCCCGCATGTTGTAGCGGAGCACGGTGAGCCAGGCAAAGTGCCGGTTCAGCAATTCTTTAACAAAGTCCGCGTCCTTGAAATAGTCGCGGCACATGAGTCCCCAGGCCTTACTGAGATTACTGATATGCGCCCAAATCACATGACCATCATCCGTGCGGTTATAGGTTTGCGTGTTTTTAAACCCTACAATGAAAGCGGTGGCGGTACCTAATAGTGCTACCACTACCCAGGGTACCGCGATCCATTTCCATCCCAGGAGCTGGTATAAAACCAATGGGATGGTGTTGAGAAGGATGAGTATATAGATGCGTCTTCTCGTCCAGAAAAGGAAGTCTGTTATTTTATATGATTTACCGGTGTGCATGTCTGTTGGTTTCTTTGCTGCTCCAGCGGTTACAACCGACATGCCAAATAGTTAACTAACTGGAAAACAGTATATTGTATAACAATGGCGTATATTCATGCACGATATATAGTGAGTTCACGATTGAATTAGCCAAATATGGTGAAAATGGGATGTCCCTTTAATTGATTCGTCTCACACCAGGGATCATTTCCGCTTGGAAATGACACTTTCAACAATTTTTTATTTATCTAAAATCCAATGACAAATGGAAATGCCCGTTTGAACTTTTATTTGTATTTTTGCAATATTATTTATTGATTTACAATCGTATATATTGCATGTTTTTCGATACTTATAAAAATCACCCCGATGCGCATATCAATACTTCCCTATTTTGGGAGTATGACAAATCAAATTTTGATTTTGTAAGCATGAGAAATATTGTTGTGCAAAGGGTAATTGAACGAGGATGGCCTAACGACTGGTATGGCATGTTAAATCTATATGGTATTGATGGTGTTAAGGAGGCAATAAAAAGCCTACCCTATCTTAACGAAAAAGATATGAACTTTGTAAGTCACCAATTTAATATACCATTATCTGATTTGAAATGCTACGAAAAGAAACAGTCAGCGAATCCACACTGGAACTCTTAAAAAGTTTAATGAAAGATGAGCATCTACAGGATTTTTTTCTGGTAGGTGGAACGGCACTTGCGTTACTGATTGGTCACCGTATTAGTATTGACCTTGATCTCTTCACTATAGCTCCATTCAATGAAGATGCTGTCTTAACTGAACTGGAAACTAATTATAGCTTTCAATTAGATTTTCAGGCAAGAAATACAATTAAAGGGCGAATTCAGGAGGTTAAAGTCGATTTAATTACGCATGCTTATCCCTTAGTTCAACCATTAACTGAAGAAGAAGGGGTACGAATGGCAAGCCTAAAAGACATTGCAGCAATGAAACTAAATGCAATCACAGGAAATGGTACGCGTTTAAAAGATTTCATTGATATCGCTTACCTTTCAGCTTACCTTCCACTGGCTGATATGTTAGAAGCCTACAGTGAAAAATATTCATCCAGAAATCCTATTATGGTTCTTAAAGCCTTGGATTATCACAATGACATTGATTTCAAGGAACCTATTATGATGCTCGATGGAGAATACTCATGGAAAAAAATAAAAGGACGCCTTGATCAGATGACACTTCATCCGCAAAAGCTCTTTAGCAGCATTTTTTAATGCTATCTCGGACGAAGATTCACAATAGTTATCAACTGTTAACTCATCAATTACCCCGAACGCTTTTACAATCGCCAGTTTATCGCCAGGGAGAAAGTCCACCATCAGATTTCAGCACACCTAGATGAGCTTTTGACAAACTATTTCAATCGCCAAAACGGATATGTCACCTTTGGCGTTCAGGCAAACAACACGATAACCCATATCATCTTCAAACGAAAAAAACTTTTTAAAAAATTTAATTATTTGTCGATCAGACAATTAATAAAATAATAAAGTCAACCCTCCTTTGGTCAACTATTTAAACAAATTCTGTAAAATCAATACTGATTAACGAGATCACAACAACAATACAATTGTACTAACGACACTTAATATTTTAACATTTGCGCCTTTACATAATTTGGGTATTTTTACTTTATGCGCAACGATATTCCCGAATTACAAAGAAGAATATACGGCGGTGACACACAGGCATTTAAAGAATTATACGACTGTTGCTGTACTCCATTGCTGCAGTTAGCCACAGCCATTGTTCGCAACAGGGAAATGGCAGAAGAAATAGTAGCAGATGTTTTTATAGCCATATGGAAAAAAAGAGAAAGCCTTTGTCAAACCAATAACCTCAAATGGTACCTATATGCGGCCACCCGCAACATTTCGCTAAACTATCTACGAAAATATGCCCCACAGAAAACACAGCTGCTTGATGAATCCTATTCACCGGAATATGAGGTAAGTCCGGAAGCGCAACTCATCAGCAATGACATGATCCGGCATATTAACCGGGCCATTAATGAACTGCCGCCGCAGTGCCGCCTCATCTTTAAACTGGTAAAAGAAGATGGCCTCAAATACCGCGAAGTAGCCCTCCTCCTCAATATCTCCATAAAAACAGTAGAAAACCAGGTAGGTATCGCTTTAAAAAAACTAACCAAAATGAAAGCAATCTTAATTGCTTCCTTACCTGGCGCCCAATAACCCACTCCACAAAAATTTTCTCCCTGCCTTAGGGGTATTTACATTTTCCTGTTGTCTTATACCCACGGATGCCTTTTCCCATCATTTTCACTAATACTATGAGCAACGACCGTATATGGATACTACTCGGAAAGCAGTTCAGTGGAGAAATATCCACCACGGAACTAGCTGAACTGGAAACATTGTTGAAAGAAGATTCCGATGCAGCAGCGGCCAGGGAATTGGCCGCCAATGTCTGGGAAACACCCATACAGGATGCAGCGGACGCCAGCAATGGCAAAGACCGCATATGGGCCGCAGTAAAGCCGCAACTGACCCCGCTCCGGCATCGCCCGGTATTACGCAGATTACAAACTGCGGCCATCGCTGCTTGCGTAATAGTCCTCCTTTGGTTCGGATGGCTACAGATACGCCCTACTACTCCTGCATTACAACAGCTAAGTGTGGCTGCCGGAAAATCCAGGGTAGTTCTCCCCGATAGTTCCATCGTATGGCTCAACGCCAATACGCAACTACATTATGACAAAAACAGCTTTGGCAAACAATACCGGGAGATTACACTCAGCGGTGAGGCCTTCTTTGATATCGCAAAAAATGAAGCCATCCCCTTCATTATCCATGCCGGGAAAATAAATATCCGGGTACTTGGAACCGCATTTAACGTGAAAGCCTATACGGATGACAGCGCTGTGTATACCACGCTGGTCCGCGGAAAAATCGCGGTATCATTCCAGGAACAAACCGTCATACTGCAGCCTGAAGAAAAACTGACCGTACCGGTAACCCAAGCAGTCAAAGTATTTCAGCCAACGCACCTGAAGAAAGACAGCAGTGGCCAGCTTCCTGAAATCTCCTGGATAAATAATAAACTGATATTTGACAATGATCCTTTTGCAATACTTGCAAATAAAATGAGTAAGTGGTATGGTGTCAACTTTCATTTCGAATCTCCCGCCCTCCAACAATTGCGGTTTACCGGCATCATCGATACAGAATCAATAGACGAAGCATTGAAAATGCTGCAACTCTCCAGACCTTTCCGTTTCCAGATCAGCGGGAAGGACGTATACATCCATAATTAACAGCCTATTATTCATCTTCAAAAATAAACGTTATGACCTAAAATCATTACACATCCGGTTACGATACTTTCCTTCAACCTAAATCATTCCATGTTATGAAATCAATGATTCTATGGACTTTTAATAAAAGTCTGCATATCGGTATGCCATGTTTGCTCTTCCTGGCCTTACTTATTACTCACATCCTGCCTGCCTACGCTACCACTCCGTCACAGGAAAGGATTACCATCTCCCTGGAAAAAGTCAGTATAAAAACAGTACTGAAAACGATTCAACAAAAAAGCCACTGCCGCCTCATATACAGTGACGACATTCTGCCGGAAAAACCACCGGTATCCATTCATGCGGAAAATGCTACCGTTGAGCAGGTGCTGACACAAACATTTAGCGGCACTACCCTGCGGTATGCTGCAATGGATAATAATGTAATCATAATAGCCGCCAGAGATGCCAGCGCCATTAAAATAAGCGGCACCGTCACCAATGAACGTGGTGATCTGCTTATTGGCGTGTCTGTAAAAATAAAAGGTACCAACATTGGGACTATGACCAATGAAAAAGGGCATTTTGAGTTACAAGCCACAGCAGGCGTGACGCTGGTATTCAGCTACGTAGGTTATGAACAGGCAGAAATCCTGAGTACCGCCGATCCTGTCAACATAGTCCTGAAAGAAAGTGCCAGTGGTTTGAATGAAGTGGTGGTAGTGGGTTACGGCACACAGAAAAAAACATCATCCACCGCCTCTGTATCCGCCGTACAGGGAAAAGAGCTGGCAAAATCGCCGGTTACCAATATCTCCAATTCACTGGCAGGGAATGTTGCCGGTATCAGCATGCGTCCTAATGGCGGGCAGCCGGGAAGAGACAATCCTGATATACATATCAGGGGCATCGCCACTACAGGTAATAACTCCCCGCTCATCGTAGTGGATGGTATCATCCGCAATAACATCAACGAAATTTCCCCCAGCTCTATCGCTTCTGTCACGGTTTTAAAAGATGCCGCTGCTGTAGCACCTTACGGGCTGGGGGGTGCAAACGGGGTAATCCTTATCACCACCAAACGTGGTCAAACAGGCATTCCATCGCTTTCACTCAACGCCTACTATGGCTGGCAAACGCCTACCTATTATCCTAAAATGCTGAATGCACAGGATTATATGCGCCTGCGTAATGAGGCTTATATGAATGAAAACCCCGGTGGCACACAACAACCTTTCGCTGCGGATTACATCAATGATTATGCCGCCATGAACGCGAAGGACCCCGACAAATACCCAATCAGCAATACAAAAGACCTGGTACGCATGCAGGCACCCATGCAAAATTATAACCTGCAATTAAGCGGTGGCACCAAAGTTATCCGCTATTACGCCGGTCTTGGTTACCTCAACCAGGATGGTATGTTCGCTCCTGTGAACTATAAGCGTTACGACTACAACGTAAACATGGAAGTAAGCGCCACCCCCACCACGATGGTGTCTATGGCGCTGATTGGCGCCATCCAAAACACCAACAGTGTGGATGCTGCTACCACACCGGGGCAGTTGTTCCGTAGCGCATACAAACTGATTCCCATCACGAACCTTTATTACAGTAATGGCCTGTGGGGTGAATTTGCCGGGAACTCTCCGGTAGGTATTCTGAATGCGGGTTACTCCCACCGCAAAGCTACCTCGCTGCTCACCACACTTGCGGTTGAACAACAGCTGCCGTTCATCAAAGGACTAAGCATTAAAGGAACCTTCAGCTACGATCCAAACGATGCAATGGTGAAAGGATGGCATACACCGTTTTATTTTTACTCACAGAATACTACCACTACCCCTTACACCTATACGAAACAGATATCCACTTCGGAGGGTAACGCCGCAGCCTACACCTGGCTCAATCAGGAATATGCCAAAAACCAGTACTTCACCTACCAGGGATTCCTCAATTACCATAATACCTTCGGCAAGCACGATGTTACTGGTTTGCTTGTTGCTGAAGCACGCAAAAACGACTCTACCGGCTTCTCTGCCCGGCGGAATAATTTCGCTGTAAACATTGACGAACTGGGCATGGGCAGTTCCAATAAAAATGATTTTGACAACAACGGTTCTACGGTTACCGGTAGTCAACTTGGATTTGTGTACCGGTTCGGTTACAGCTATGACCATAAATATCTTTTTGAAGCAGCCGGCCGCTATGATGGCCACTACTATTTTGCTCCCGGCAAACGCTGGGGCTATTTCCCGGCCTTCTCAGCCGGATGGATTTTATCAGAAGAAAAATTCATGGCTGCTCGTCCCTCCGCACTCAACTACCTTAAGCTGAGAGGATCATGGGGAAAATCGGGTAACCTGGCCGGATCAGCCTTCCAATACCTGAATGGCTATAATTTATACGGCAATGCCTATGCTTTTGGCAACGGTAATATGGTACAAGGTGCTAACATCACCATGGAAGCCAATACCAACATCACCTGGGAAATCTCCACCAAAACGGATGTAGGGCTGGATGCCTCCTTATGGGAAGGGCTACTCACACTTGAAGTAGATTATTTTCATGAAAGAAGGACAGGCATGCTGCTGCCTCCGGCAGTAACGGTGCCTGTGGAATACGGTCTGAATCTTTCCGATGAAAATCAGGGTATCATGGTTAACAAGGGTTTTGAAGTAGTGGCAGGTACCAACCACCGTTTTTCAAACGGACTCCAACTAAACCTGACTGGTAATTTCAGTTATGCGAAGAATAAAATGGAGCAAATATTTGAAACGGCGGCCACCCGTAATAATCCCAACCGTAGCAGAACTGGCAGACCTTTCGGCACACAATTCGGCTACCGTGCGCAAGGCCTCTTTTCTATGGCAGACGATAAAAATCAGGATGGTATCATCAATAGCGATGATGGCTACAATGTTACCCAGTTTGGCGTACTTCACCCCGGTGATATCCGCTATGCAGATATCAGCGGCCCGGATGGGAAACCCGATGGAAAAATAGACGCCAATGATGAAGTGGTGATTGGTAACCCCGTATATCCTTTTATCACCTACGGCTTTACTCCCAGCGCATCATGGAAAGGGTTTGACCTCAGCTTATTTTTCCAGGGATCAGCCCTGTCAGGCCTGAACATCCGCGGATTCCAAACCGTTCCTTTCAACAACAACAATAGCAATTCGGCATATGAATACTATAATAATCACTGGACACCCTCTACCCCAGATGCAAAGTATCCGCGTGCTAATCAGTCACCCTATGCCAACAATACCCAGAATTCTGATTTCTGGATCATGAAAACAGGGTACCTGCGTTTAAAAACTGCGGTATTGGGATACACGCTTCCTGCCCGTATTTCCAAAGCGATGAAAATGCAACGCCTACGTTGCTATTTCTCCGGGCAAAATCTGCTGACGTTCAGCAAAATGAAATTCATGGACCCGGAAGTAGGTTATACCGATCTGGAAACAGCCTACCCCAACCAAAAGGTTTTTGTGTTCGGGCTAAATGTCACCTTTTAGATTCATCCTGTTAAACGAGCTAATATGAAACAATATATCAAGCTGTTGCCGGTTGCCATACTTTTATTGGGTATGCTCTCCTGTAAAAAAGATTTCCTGGAAAATACCAATAAAGCAAAACTGACGGACGCCACGCAGTGGGGCTCTGAAGGGAATGCCGATCTTTTCCTCAATGATATTTACAGCGCATTACCCAATTATTGGAACCAGCCTGAAAACCTGGACAACTTCACTGACGATAACGATGCAGGCTTTTACTATACCTCCTATAACTGGAAACAAGGTATTGTAGTCGCTTCCTCCAACGATTATACGGTATGGGGAGGCATCACCGGCTCCGGGGATCTTACCAACTGGACCACCACATTCACCAACATCCGCAAATGCAATACCTTCATCACCGAAGTACGTAAAAACGCCAAAAATTTCTCGCCGGAATGGCTGAATAAACGGCTGGACGAGGCCCGGTTTATCCGCGCCTTTTTCTACAGCGAATTGTGGATGCACATCGGCGGATTACCTATCATTACGGCTCCTGCGGACAGGCGCACCATGGATAGTGCTGCTATATACACGCCCAGAAGCACCTTCGCTGAAACGGTAGATTTCATCACCACCCAGCTGGATTCAGTCGTTAAAGGAGGCTACCTGGAGTCTAAATACAATAAAGGAGATGCCAATGCCGGCAGGGCTACGCTGGGCGCCGCACTGGCCTTAAAAGGATGGGTAGAGTTATACGCGGCTAGTCCGGCCTTCAACGATGCACAACCCGCTGCCGGCAGCGATCCTAACAAGGTTGCAGGCTACAATAACTATGACGGACAACGCTGGGCCAAAGCTGCCACTACTTTCAAACAATTTATAGACCAGTACGGCAACGGCAAGGTATATGAGCTGTTCCCAAACACTGCTGCCATCTGGTACGAAGCGAATGAATACCATTCAGAAGTGATATGGGATCGCCAGGTGGTGGCAAACATTATGGGTTCCTCCTTTGAACAATATGGTGGTCCGGTGTGGATTAACGGTGTTTATTATACGTGGGGGAACTACTGCCCCACCCAGGAACTGGTAGACCAGTTTTATATGGCCAATGGCAAAGCCATTACAGACCCAACGTCGGGCTATGATCCGCAGCATCCATTTACGGGCCGCGAGAAGCGCTTCTATGACTGGATTGTATATGACGGTGCTCCTTATAAAATGGACTGGATGGACAAAGGCGATACGATATATACCCGTATCGACAAGGTACATCCTTCCAAAAACCAGATTGATTTCGGTACTGATGATGTAGGAAATACCGGTTACTATTTTAAAAAGCGGCTTAATCCACTGGTACGTCCGGGCGGAGGCGCTGTAAGTGGTGCTAACTTCATTTATTACCGGTATGCAGAAGTATTGCTTGGCTATGCAGAAGCGCAAAACGAAGCAGTGGGGCCTGATGCAACGGTATACGATGCCATCAACCAGGTCAGGAAAAGAGGCAATTTGCCTAACCTCGCACCTGGACTATCCCAGGTAGATATGCGCAAGGCTATTTATCAGGAGAGAAGAGTAGAGCTTTGCTTTGAAAACAAACGTTTTTACGATATTATACGCTGGAAGACAGCCAATACTGTTATGAACGTAGATAAACATGCCATGAAGATTTCGAATACAATTCCTGATAACAACTCGGGTGTCTGGAAATATGAAATCGTACCGCTGAACCATCCACATGTATTCACACAGAAAATGTACCTGAACCCAGTACCACAGGATGCGATAGACCGTAATCCACGCATTGTGCAAAACCCTGGATATTAAACGGTATGATTATACTTCTGGAAGAAACGCAGGAATAGCCCGGCTATTCCTGCATTTCCTTTGATTTATCCGTGCGGATTTAACCTGCGCTTATTTTATGAGCGCCAGCCTCGCGTAAATCTCCATCATACCGGCCTGCCCCAGTAACTCCTTCTCAGGGCGGTTGCCCAGGAGACTGGTTTTAGGATCACGGTCCTTTTCCCACACCTTATCAGCATAAGCCTGCATGGCCTGGATGTATTCCCGATGATGATCTACCTTATACAAGGCTTCATATCCGCGAAGCAACACCGCATTAAACCAATAGGAAGAGGGAAAGCGACCATTCCGGAAAAAGTGCCGGTAACTCCCATTGGCTATCTGCTTCGCTTCTTTCAGATACCTTTCCTCCTTCGTTAACTGATACAGCTTTACATTGGCCTCCAGCATGGTACCTGTATTGTACGTATAAGCCGCTGAATCAATACGGTTGTTCTCCGCAGGCTTTATAGCATCCCAGTAAATAGCATCCGGACTGCGCAGATAACGGTTTACCCAGTTATACAGCAGTAAAGCCGTATCGAGATAAGGTTGATGCCGGGTAGACTCATATAATTGCAGTGCCAGCAAAATACCGGGACCATTGGAACAGGTATTCTTCGTGGTCAGATCCCTCTCCTTCCAATATAATCCACCACCAGTGATGGTATCATAGCCGGTCATCATGAAACGGTAGATCTCCTCCCCTTTTTCCAGGTACCATTTCTTTCCTGTTCTCGTATAGGCGTCCAGGTAAGCGATGCCAATCCATTGGTTATCGTCGAAATACCGGTCCTCCCTTCGCTCCTTCACCACATAGGAAGCATAGCCCGGCGCAGGTGGTATGGGATCGTAATATTGCTGGATGGCATTTACCACTGGCGGCATATAGGACTTTGCCGGTTGCATTCGCTCCATTTCATTCGCCGCCTGTATCAATGCGCAAAGTCCCCAAAGATCTGCGTGGAGATTATGATTCTTTGTGCGGTCACTCGTCTGTATGTACAAACCTGTTTGTGGTTCGTATAAATACTTGTCAATGGCCTGCTGGAGCATTTCTGCACGCTGACGGTTACTTTGTGCAAATACACCGGCAGCAGCCAGTAAGCAGCATAAAGTCAGCCTGATCTTTCTTACTTTCATACTATTCTCAGTTATTTCAGTAATCCCATATTTTTCAGCTTCCAGACGGCCTCTATCAACATAGCACCACTTAGCTGGGTAGTTAAATCAGTACTGGTAGCAGGTGTGGTCCATTCTTTATTGAATAACACCTGAGGCCGGGTTGTCCCTTTTTGCCAGAGCGTTTCTGCATTCAGCTGCAGGAAACTGGCATATTTTGCAACCTCGGTACTGCTGATTGAACCATCCGTTATCAATAGCATCAGGTAACGTACCAATACTCCCTTAAACAAACCAGCATCTCCATTACCTTCATCCTTGAGGATGTTACCGTTGGTAAATCCACCAGCCAAAGTATTCCCGGCTGTTTTCAGCGCATCGTTGAGATAAATATTCTGACCGGTCAGTTTGTACAACTCTACCCCGGCACCAATAAACACACCCTGGTTATAGGTAAAGTTCCAGTTTTTTGTTACCTGGCCACTGCCATCCTGGTTAATACCATCCCAAACCAAACCTGTGGCAGGGTCAACCAGCGTACTCTTTTGCCAGTCGTAAATCTTCTTCGCCCAGGCAATATCATCCGGGTTTTGTGTCACCGCATACATTCGGCAGGCAATAATGCATGCGGGTGCATTGGCCGGTGTATTCTTATAGTTTTTGGATTTATCCTTATTCCAGTGAATTCCACCACCCCAAACTTCATCCCAGCCTCCTTTGATATCAGCCCATAAAAGCACCGCCACATCCTTGTACCTGGTGTCGCCGGTGGCATCAAAGGCACGTAAACAGGCCAGATTCATCCATTCCATATCATCATAGAAATGGTTGATATAAGAATTGCCATTCTTTACTTTCATTCCTTCCAGTAACTCATCCATACGGGCTTTGATGGCGGGATCATTTTTACGTATATAGGCATCCGTTAGTACATCCAGTGCGTGTGCATTTGGCCAGTAATTGAAGGTAGTATTATTCGCACTACCCGCATTAAAATACCTGCCGGCGTTCCAGAAGTTAGCAGTAAGCCCCTGCAATGAAGAATCCGCAATTTGCGACCAGTCAAATACATACCGGGCTTTGTTGGCACCTGGCCCCGGACCATCATCAACAGGTTCTTTCAAACACGCAGCGAAGGCCAGAGAAAGCAGTAATAAGGAATATCGTAGCAACTTCATAGTGGTCTTATTTTACGATGATTTCGTGGGTGTAATTCTTTTCCGTTCCTAAATAAATATTCACATCGCAGTTTTTGGTATCTGCCTCTGCTGCAAACTTGTAACAGTAATTCCACTGGTCGGAGTTGGCAATAGGGCGAAGTTCCCAGAAGCTCAGCGGTGTAGTGGCAGTAGGACGGTTATTATCCGCATTGGCACTACCTACCCATTCCGTTCCGGCCGTACCATCACCACCTTTTACATTAATACGGAATTTATAACGCTCATCCCTACCCCATGATTCCTGTTTGAAGGTAATCAGTTGACTCTTGATACTCCAGGTACCATTACCTGCATATGGAATCTCAAAAAGGAACTTATTATCCGGTGCGAACCATAACCCAATGGTACCTATTTCAGTGACTGTAGCAGCTGCATTGTTAAAGTCCAGACGCAGGCGATATACTTTTGTACCAGCCGTTTGCTCACTTTCACCTCCTTCTTTTACAGCAGTACCGCTGATAGCATACATCACTGGCGTACCGGTATTTCTGCTGGCAAATGCATACTTCCCATTTTTGAGGGAGGTATAAATTTCGTATACGCCCGGACCGGTGGATTTCAGTTTCAACGCCTTGGATAAGTCAGTACCCGCTTCTGTAGCGGCTCCCGTCAGGTATACATCTGTGGGAATTTCCGCAAAACCATTAGGTCTTTCCACCTCAATTAATTTAGTTTCGGCTGCTTTCTGGATATTATACCCTTTTGATGCCAGTACCGTCCATTTCAGCTTGCCGGTTGACAGGGACGCAATGCCAGCCTTTCCGGCAATACTGTTGAGGTTTTTGTGCGACAGCGTCAACCTGTTTTGCACCCCACCTCCATCAGATGAAAATTTAGCGATCGGTGCAGAGAAATCACCATTTTCTTTATCAAAAGCTACTTCATAGATAACCAGGGAACCATCTTCTGCACGGGCCTGATCCCATTCAAAGCTCACAGTAGCGCTGGTGGTAGGTTGCAGCTTAATGAATTTATTATCCAGCGGAGCGGTCAACTTAGCTACAGGTTGCAGGTTCGTGTTGAGAGAATAGTCATCTCTCTTACAACTAAATAATAAAACACTCAGTAGGATGATTATATATTTTTGCATGTGATTACAGTTTAAAGTGGAAGGTTATTACCAATCTTTGTTTTGTGAAAGATTTTTATTCTGATCGCGTTCAACAGTAGGTACTGGCCACAGGTAGTGTTTCGGATTGGTAAACTGCCTGTTTTCTACAATGATATATCCGTTTGCGTCCTTATTGAAAGCGCCGGAAGTAACTTTAATACCTCTTACAGGTTTGTTCAGCACTACATCGGCTGTTTTCCAGCGGCGTATATCATAAATGCGCCCTCCTTCAAATGCCAGCTCTGCTCTTCTGTCACGGCGGATCACCTCCCGTAGCTGGCTTTGATTTAGTGCAGCATCAAACTGCAGGGCGCCTGCATCAGTGAAACCGGCGCGGGTGCGGATCAACTGGATAGTCTGCCCCCACACTGTTGCATTCATCTGTGTCAGTTCATTCTTTGCTTCCGCATACATCAGTAATACATCAGCATATCGGATCATGATCAGGTTCAGGCCGGAGGCATAATTGGTGGCTGCGCGGTCGTAATGTTTATAAAAATAATAACCGGTGGGAGATGCACCCTGATCGTCCACAGTATTGGTAGTGGGTACAGATCCTGGCTGTGTAAGAATAGTTTGTTCTGCTCCCGTGAAATCAATCACCTTGGAGCCATGATGCAGAATGGTAGCTTCAAAGCGTGGATCACGGTTGATATAGGGATTACTTTCATTGTAACCCGAGCCGGTTTCGTTGATACCCTTCCCGTTAGTCATGATATAATCATTTACCAGATCCTGTGTGGGTACAAGTACACTTCTCAGTGCTGCTACCGTTTGTGGCATAAAGGAACGCTGCTTGTCATGCGTTCTTCCACCGCCATACTGCAAATCAAGAATCACCTCGCTGTTGTACTCATTTGCTACGGTAAACAGATTGCGGTAGTTAGGAAACAGTGCATAAGTGCCATTTTCGGTTTTACCGATTAGCTTTTCGCAATCGGTAACCACAGCAGCCCACTCGCTGCGGAACAAATGTACACGGGCACTTAGCGCTATGGCAGCTCCACGGGTAATGCGGCCACGGTCATTTTGCGCCTGCTGCACATTGGTAGGCAAGTCTTTCTCTATGGCTGCCAGTTCCGCCAGCACAAAATCCTGGATAGTATTTTTATCTGTACGGGCAATTGTGCGGGACTCATCTATGGAAATCAAGTTAGTGTAGTATGGCACATCCCCGTACCAGGCCGTCAGCTGAAAATAAGCATAAGCACGGATGAAGCGGGCCTCCGCAAGGATACGCGCTTTGAGCAATACATCCATATTCGGTACCCGGTCTATATTGTTGGTCACATTATTACATCTTCTGATAGTGAGATAGTAATAACTCCATGTATCAGCAACGCGGGCGTTGGCGGCATCATATCCTCCGTTGGATATGGCATTTACATTCAGCTGGCCGGTGCCTGCGTTATAAGCATTATCACTAAGGGCCTCATCTCCAAAATAATAATCTGCTTTTGATAAATGCTCATAACAGGCGGTGAGCGCATCCAGCGCATCCTGGGAATTACGCCAGAAAGCAGTTTCGGTGAACTCCTTGGTGATAGGCTGATCCAGCTTGCGGCAACTCATAAAACTGCCGGCCAGTAATATTGATAAAATTAGTTTCTTCATACAAATAAAATGTTTAGGCATCAAAACTTAACATCCAGACCAAATGCAAACGTGGCCGCATTCGGGTAGTTACGCCCCGCAATCGGATTATAATTGCTCATCGACAGCTTATCATCAAACTGGGAGAACTCCGGGTCCACTCCCATTTCACGGAAGCGTTCAGGCATAATCGTTATCAGGTTCTGGCTGGTGAAGTAAATCCGCACACCCTGGATCTTTGCCCTGCTCACCAGGGAGGTGGGCAGATTATATCCCAGCTGAAAGTTTTTCAGGCGTAGATATTTGGTATCAAACAACCAATAATCGGAATAAGCGAAGTTGTTGGCATTCGCAGAACCAATGGTTAAGCGGGGATAGCTGGCCCCTGGATTGGTGGGCGTCCAGCGGTCCAGATGCTGGATCATGGCATGATCCTCATTATTATGGAAGGCCTCCACGATATCACCTCTCAGGAATTGTGAACGCTTGCCTACTCCCTGCCAGAACATGGTGAGGTCAAAGTTTTTCCAACTTACATTATAGGTGAACCCAAAAGTTAAACGGGGGAATGGATTACCAAAAATGTAACGGTCATTTTCATCGATGGTGCCATCCTTGTTACGGTCAATATATTTCACATCTCCCGGCATCACCTGCTGGTTATAGGCAAACGGAACTTTTGGCGCATTCTTTATATCATCCAGGTTTTGGTAAAGTCCTGCTGATTTATAACCATAGTAAGAGGCAATCGGAAATCCTTCTTTAATAATAAAGGTCACATCAGAGCCACGCACTGACTCCTGACCAAATTTGATTACCTTATTCAGGTTATCCGCCAGATTAAAACCAAAGTTGTGGCGGAACTTACCGGTAGTCATCCGGTAGTTTACTGCTAACTCCCAGCCTTTGTTATTTACCTGACCTACGTTTTCCAGCGGTGCTGCAGTGCCCGCAGTTCCCGGCACGGTCTGAAACAGGTAAATACCATTGGTCATCTTATCAAAATAATCGAAGGAGGCAGTCAGTTTACCTTTAAAGAACTCTGCATCTACCCCATAGTTGCTCATAGTGGAAATTTCCCATTGCAGCAGGTCATTGTAGGTAGAAAAGGTAGCACCGATGGCAGGAGTATTATTAAAAGAATAACTACCAGTATTATATGGCGAGCCCGCATCATCTGTAAGGCGTACACGCGCCAGGTAGTTAAATCCTCCGATGTTGGAGTTGCCCACCTGTCCCCAGGAATAGCGCAGTTTAAAGTTACCTGCCTTCTCTTTGATGGTTTCCATGAAGGTTTCATCGGTCAGTCTCCATCCCAGTGAAAACGCCGGGAAGAATTGCCAGCGGTGGCCGGGGGCCAGCTTGGAAGAGCCATCATATCTCCAGGTAAATTCTGCCAGGTATTTATCATTGTATACATAGTTTACTCTGCCAAACAAGGAGTTTAATGCATACAGATTCGGATTCACAATATCATTATAGGTACCAATCTGGCTGTAGTCGAAAGTCCCGTCCGGTTTAGGGATATAGCCGCCACCGATAGCCCAGGAAGGGTCCAGGTTAGTGGTTCCGAAGCGGTCGGCACGGAAACCGTAGCCTTCATCTATGGCATCACTTCGCACCCCTACCTGACCTTTTACATAATGTTTACCAAACGTATTTTCATACTCCGCGGTGGCGAATACGTTAGTGGTCAGATCCTTGAATTCATCGGCATGGAGTTCATTAAACTGTGGCGGGGTAGCGGTAGTATAATAAGGCGCATAGGTAAATTTATTGATCCTGCGCATGTTATTGTTGATGTTGTAATTGCCGGAAGCATTCAGGTTAATTTTAAAATGATCTACCGGAGAAATGATGACATCCACACCACCCATCAGGTTATCGATGGTACGCTGCTCGTAACCGCCCTGATTGAGGAGCGCAAAAACACTGTTGCTGGTTAAAGGCGGCACCACCCAGTTACCAAGACTATCTCTGATGGCAGTAGTACGAGGTACGCGCATGGCATCACGGATCAGGAAACCTATGTCTGATGTTTGTTTGCGGAAGGTGGAACGGGTATAGGATGCATTGGCATTTACCTTTACATATTTACTCAGGTCCAGCGATACATTCAGTCGGGCATTATAACGTTTGTAGTAAAAATCCTGATCTACATATTTGTTCTGTAGCATATTACCCTGATCCAGATATCCCAGGGAGAGGAGGTAACTGCTGGCCTTACCACCACCGGTAACGCTCAGACTATGATTCTGCTGCGGTGTGTATTTGTTGATCATTTCATGCAGGATGGCAGGTTCAGAACCGCGGTCGTGCCAGTACTGAATTTCTGAAGGTGCGAACTGCGGTGTTTTTCCGGAGTTAACCAGCGCTTCATTTTTCAGTGTCATGTATTCCCAGCCCACTACCTGCCGTGGCAGTGTTGTGGGGGTTTGCCAGCCATACATGCCATTATATTGTACCGTGGCACGTTCATCTTTTTTACCTCTTTTGGTGGTAATGTAAATTACCCCGTTAGCGGCCTGTGAACCGTAGATAGCAGCAGAAGCCGCATCTTTCAGCACTGAGATGGTTTCTACATCATAAGGATTCAGATTTTGTAACCCGTTTCCACCTGCCACTACCCCATCAATAATCACCAGGGGGGCGTTACCGGTTAAGCTACCGACACCACGGATGTTCATGGTCATGGCGGCGCCGGGTTCAGCGGTATTCTGTTGCAAAATCAGGTTTGGCGCCTGGCCCTGTAACGCCTGGAACATATTTACCGCCGGGCGGCTGGTGATATCTTTTGAGTTTACAGTACTGATGGCTGCTGTTACCTGTGTTTTCTTTTGTTGTCCGTAGGCAGTTACCACAATTTCTCCGAGGTCTTTGGAATCTTCGGTAAGCATGGCGACGATGCTGGTCCGTCCACTGATGCCAATTTCAGAAGGAATATAACCAACTGAAGAAAATACGAGGGTACCATTAGCTGCGCCGGCAGGGATTTTCAGGGTATAGTTACCTTCTGCATTGGTAACAGTACCAATGGTGAGGCCTTTGACGCGGATGTTTACACCCGGTATGGATTGCCCTTTGTTGTCCACTACACGGCCGGTAATAGTAATATCCTGTTGCTGGTTGCCGGCAGTGGTTATGTTACCCCGTTTCAGGATAATTTTGTTGGCGATGAGTTCATAATTGATCTCCAGCGGCAGGAGAATCATTTGCAGTACATCATCCAGTTTATTATCCTTTACATGCAGAGATATTTTCTGTGCGGCTTTTATGTCGTCATTGGAATACACAAAAACAAGGGAAGTCTGGGCTTCAATTTGGTCCAGCACTGTTGCCAGGCTGGCATTTTCTACCTGCAGACTTACCAGGCTGTTCAGTGAGGAAGGCTGTCGTTCCAGTTCTTTTGGCGGATCATGTTGCACCTGTCTCCTGTTGCCTGATGCATAAACCACCTGTGCATGGAGGTCCAGCACGCTCAGCAGTGATATACAGATCATCAGCGACAGGAAAGGGGGGCGAAAAGAAGGCTTGTATAGTTCCTTTCTCATAACGTAGTGGTGATTAAAAATGAATAAATGTGTATGTTGGCTGATATTATTCTCCTATAACGAGCGTTGAATCGGTAATACGGTAGTGGAATGCTTTTGATTTACTGAGGTAGTACATGATGTCTTCTAAACTATTGTTGTGGAAGGACCCCGTTAGCCGGAACTGTTTAGGCGCATTGGCTTCAAACTCCACCCTTTTATTGAAGTTGCGTTCCAGGCTGGCGCCGATTTCTTCCAGTGTGGCATTCCGGAAAATCAGGCGGCCTTCTGTCCAGGCTTTATCTTCACTCCCAATGGTATTACCTTTGATGAGGGTGCCGCTGCTGGCCGTATATGATACTTTCACATCCGGTGTGATGAAGATGGTATCACCGATTTTTTTATTGTCTTCATACCGGGGAATGAAAGCCACTTTACCGGTTACCACGGCGGTTTGCACAGGTTCATTAGCGTATGCCCTGATATTAAAGGAGGTGCCTAATACTTTGATGGTACCGTTTTTCAGGTGAATGACAAATGGACGTCTGGCATTGGAGGCCACATCAAAAAAGGCTTCTCCTTCCAGGAATATTTCGCGGCTGTTGCCACGGAATTTTTCCGGATAGGTGACCACGCTTTCCGCGTTGAGCCATATTTTACTACCATCTCCTAATTCAATAAATGACCGGATTGCTTTACCATTACTGCGTTTCACCCATTGCTGCCGGGGAGCATCAGTGGTTTGATTATTAGCAGTAATAAACAGGAAGACACCTACCGGGATCAACACTGCAGCGGCCGTAACAGCTGCTATCCATTTCCATCGTCCGGATTTTGCGGAACCTATCGGATGAACGTTTGCCGGCTGGGGTGATTTAATTTTATTCAAGGTGAGTTGCAGCGCCTGTTCTGTGTTTTCGGCAGATACCTGCAACGGATCTTCAAAGTAGTGACGGAGATGATGGTATTTTTCTTTCCATACCGGCGATTGCTCCAGCAGCGCGTCCAGCTCCGCTATTTCAGCAGGAGTGGCTACACCTACCAGTTTTCGGGTTACCAGTAATACGAAATGGTCTTCGTTTATCATAAAATGGAATCATGTTCAGGTATAAGGACAGGTATCGGGAGGAAAACTACTTACAAGGTTTTAAATTTTTTTTTAGGGAGATGATTAGGCCTTTTGTTTTATAATAATTTGGGGAGATGATAAGGCTGTTGATATCAGGGAGACAACAATTGCGCTCCAATCTCCCTTGTTTATCAGACTATTTTAATGCAGTAGAACACCGGATACCAGCAGCAATAGGAATGGCGGCAGTAGCGTTCTATTTTTACCGATCACGCCAAGGCCTTCGTTGAGACGGCGCATTGCCCGGAATAACTGTGTTTCCACTGTACGGGGGGAGATATTAAGGATTTCCGCCACCTCCTTATATTTAAATCCATCTTCTTTGATCAGCTGAAAAATACGCCGGCACTGGGCTGGCAATGCGGCTACAATCTGGTCCATTTTAAAGCGCATCTCTTTCCACTCCAGGTCACGTTCTATGTCAATGCTGTTGCGCAAATCAGCGGTATCGCTGCCAGATAATGGTACAATACGGAGGTGACTGTACTGTTCAAGATAATTATACGAATGATTCTTCACGGCAACAAACAGGTATACCTGCAGATTAGCCACCTTTTCAAGTTCGCTGCGGCGGTTCCATAATTTCACGAAAACATCAGATACAATTTCTTCTGCTGCTTCCCTGACATGGACATAGCGGATACAAAAATGTAATAAGCGATCGTATAAATGACGAAACAGGTGGGCAAAGGCCTGTTCATCATCATAGCGTGCAATTTGTGTCTGCCATTCACTAATCTGATTGATAGTCATTTTATGCTAAATCGTTATTGCTTGTCCGACAAAAAAAAAGAGAATTGATGTTCTCCGGCTGATCTGGCTGTTCTTCCTTAAATAAGTTGGTTGATGTATTCCCAAACAATGATATAAAAAAAGACCAATACTTCCAATATCAGGTGGCTGGTTAAATAATTATTGGAGAGAAAGAATAGCAGCGGTGGAAAGCGGGGAAATCCGACATTGATACTAATAAAAAAAGGCTTGTAAGTTTATAACTTACAAGCCTTTGGGGTGCCCAGAACAGGAATCGAACCTGCACACCCTTTCGAATACAAGATTTTGAGTCTAGCGCGTCTACCAATTCCGCCATCTGGGCAATTGCCTTTTGCAATGCTTTTCCGCCGTAGCGGGATGCAAATGTAGAAATAAAATTTTAATAAACAAATATTATTTTTTTCGGGAGCCTAATTCTTATAAAATCAGTGAAATAGATCCCGATCCTGTCTGTGGCATGCTATTGGTTGTTTATCTGTAAATTTGTTTTATGAAGAAAGTACATGTACTGATAGCCACCGTAGCCATAATGCTTTTCGCATCCTGTTACTCCACCGCACCTACCGCCGGTAATAGCGGCAAAGTACCTCCCGGACAAGCAAAGAAAATGACCGGCTCCAAATCTGCCAAACCATATGCCCCCGGACAACAAAAAAAATATTAAGATTTCCTTAGCATTATTCCTGGAAAGGATGCTTACCTTCATAACATGTTACGCACCGTCATTTTCACAGCAATATTGATGTCAGCCATGGCTGCAAAAGCCCAGCTGCCCGTATTTCCGGGTGATCAGCATAACACAGCCTCCGTACTGCGGAGCCAGGAGAAAGATAGCAGCCAAATTCAGAAGAAGTGGTTCGTGACCAAATACACCGGCCTCTCCGCCGGCTTCGTTGGGTTTAAAGGAGGTAGCGGTACTTACCTGTCGGCCCCGATGGCCTTGCAACTCAACCGACAGCTTACCCCTAACCTATTCGCCTTCGGCAGCCTCTCCGCCACGCCTACCGTCATGCGGTTCAGTGGACCGGCCTACCAGCCACTCTATAAAAACGCTGGCAACATGCAGATGAATAGCTCCGGCATCTTCCCTGCCGCCAGAGCAGGTATCATGTACATCAGCAACGACCGCACCTTCTCTGTTTCCGGTAGCGTAAGCGTTAGCCAGGGTACCAATTACGGCTACTCACCTTTATACAATCCCGCTAATTCCTTCATGCAATACTAATCTACCCAAACTGCCATTATTTATTTTTTTCGTAAATTAAATAATGCAAAAAACAGTGCACATAGGGTTAATAAGGGAAGAAAAGCAACCACACGACAACCGCGTGGCCTTTACCCCTAAGCAATGCCAGTGGATCATGCACCACTTTCCACAGGTAGCCCTGTACGCACAACCCTCACCATACCGTTGCTTTAAAGACGAAGAATACGCCAAAGCCGGCGTTACCATCTCCCAAAACATGGAAAACTGCAGTATACTTTTAGGTATAAAAGAAGTGCCACCGGCCAAACTGCTGCCAGATAAAACTTACCTGTTCTTTAGCCATACCAAAAAAAAGCAGCCGCATAACCGCGACATGCTCAAAGCTATACTGGATAAAAATATCCGCCTGATAGACTATGAATGCCTCGTACACCCGGACGGTCAACGCATCCTCGGCTTCGGCTTCTTTGCCGGCGTAGTAGGCGCCCATAATGGATTGCTGGCATATGGTCAAAAAACCGGGCTCTTTAAACTCAAGCCTGTACACCAGTCGCACGACTTTCAGGAACTCATTTCTCACTATTTCGGAGTAAAACTCCCACCACTGAAAATAGTAGCTACCGGCTCCGGACGCGTAGCCGCGGGCGTGCTGGAAATCATGGGACTACTGGGCATCAAATATATTCCGCCGGAAGAATTCCTAATGAATAGCTATAACTATCCCGTATATACGCAGCTGAAAGCTGGTGAACTGTATCTGCGAAAGGATGATAAAACTTATGGTCGCGCCGACTTCCACGCCCACCCGGAGCAATACGACTGCAAGTTCCTCCCCTTCGTGGCCGCCAGCGATATCCTTATGAATGGCATTTACTGGGATAAAAACATTCCACCGCTTTTCTCCGCCAGGGATTTGCAAAAAGATAATTTCCGCATCCAGGTGATAGCGGATATCACTGATGACACAAACGGCAGCATCCCCTGCAACCTGGGCGACAGCACCATCGAAGATCCGGTGTATGGGGTAGACAAGCAAACGATGACCCGGACGGCACCTTACCAGCCCGATACAGTTGATATGATGTGCGTTAGTAATCTCCCCAACGAACTGCCACGAGATGCTTCCCAGTATTTTGGTGATCAACTGATGAAATATGTGTTCGAAGACCTCCTGTCCGGCAATAGCGAAATGATCAAAAGAGCTACCATTGCGGAAAACGGGAAACTTACCTCCTATTTTGACTACCTGCAGGATTACATCTCATGACCAATAATTGTCTTGATCACTTTTTGTTTTGCACCTATTCGCCTTTGCTGTAATTTAAAGCAACACAAACCCCTCTTATGAGAAATATCCTATTTGTAGCGCTGACAATTATTAGTATACCACTCACTGCACAAACCAGGGCTGACAGCATCAGCATTGTCTTTCCAAAATTGCTGATCCTCAACCAGCAGCAGGAAATTCTACTGGAATATGATTCCAGTCGTAAGGCCTACGAAGTGCCCAGCACCGGGTTTCTGGAAGGCCCCACCTCTTTCCGCAATTACGTTGATAAAGCCGCTGCCGAAATAGGTTTCGCCTATAGTAAATTCACCATTGGCGGGATATTCACCTATGTGCACCCCAAAAGATACAATACCTATATCAGGCCATACTTTGTGCTGCAGTTTGATCAATATCTCCACCAAAAAACATTTGCAGACCAGCGTTATAAATGGTTTCACCTCCAACAGGCACTGGCTGAAATCAAATATCCCGCTTCCCGTCTGATCGTTGAGAAAATTATCCAACAACCAGCAGCCCAATGGACGGCCACCTTCGAAGAGTACGGCTATACGAACCCGGTAGATACCAGCAAAATCAAATTCCGCATCATTGAAGATTTCTACACTATAAAATGAACAACCAATGCAACAATCCCCCAGGAACATCCTTCGCAGAGTGGATAATTATGCAGCATCGAGTATACTGAGAGCAGCGTAATTGCTGGTGGAATAGGCAAGATCAAGAAAAATCTTTAATTTTAAAAATCAGTCTGCTTTTGTCCAAAAAGTTATTTCGATGTTAAGCAGAGTTTTTATTAAGTAAAATGGTGGTAATATTACATTGATAACTTTTGAAGACAAAAAATATCACGATCATGTCTAAACTCCAATAAATGGATACTCCTTTTTTTAACCCTAAACTTCATGGGAGGAGATTTGAAGACCATTCGATTCCGGTCGAATTATTGGAAGATTTTAATCTGTACGAAGAACTCCTTTTCAAAGTTGCCAAGTGGGTTTATTATGAGCAACATGACAAAATGAAGGTCCCAAAAGGATTTGGGCATGGCGTGTCCCTAAAACTTGTTGCTGTATCCGAAGGTAGTGCAATTGCCAATATAGTTCTGGCTGCAACCAGTTTTATGGTGGGGGACCTGGATACCTTTCCAATCTTCGAAACTGCACGAAATAAAATAGAGGAGGTGATAGACCGGGCGGATAAAGGAGAAGAGTTTACAGACATCCTACCTCCTGAATTCTTAACTTATTTTAATAAGATCGGCAGACGGTTGCATGATGATGAATCTATTTCATTCTCAAATAATACAACCCGCCCTGCAAGACTAAGTAACCGCAGTCGAAAAACCCTTGTATTATCGGCTCCAAACGCTGATAATGTTAGTGTTGCCACTTCCTTTCGCGGCAAGGTATCCAGCTTTGACAAAGCGGAAAAATCTTGTACCGTAATTAGTCCCCAGGGTGAAAAAGTGCTAATTAAATTTGGTAATGATTACAGCGATATCTTTCTGAATGCATTTAGCAACTATGAATCAGGACAGAAGGTTTTGGTGAGGGGCATAGGCCAATTTAATAAATCCGACAAACTTACTTCAATGGAAGTAGATTCAGTCACCTTCCTGGATGCCATGGATGTTCCTTCCAGGCTGGACGAGTTCATGAAATATAAAGTAGGCTGGTTTAATGGTGAGGGCGAAGCATTCAATGAAGCCGGGATTACATGGTTAAGCACTATGTTTGATGAGTATTTTCAGGCAGGTCTCTTACTGCCCTATACGTTTCCAACCCCTAACGGAGAAATTCAGTTTGAATGGAAAAAGCAGGATTCCCCTCACGACCTTACAGCATATGTAAACCTGCAAAAGAAAAAGACTTACGTAAACTACCAAAACATGAAAAATGACGACGATTTTCTTGATCTGGAAATAGATCTTGATCAGGAAAAAGGATGGTTACAACTCATGAATTTAGTATCCAAATATTTCAAAGCATAATGACGTTAAAATCCGAAACACTATTATACAGGCAGGTTCACCCTTCCTGGGTGCAAAATGGCGGCGTTTCCAACCAGGCATTTGTTACCTCACAAACATTTAAACCTACGCCAAAAGACCAGAACAAGCTTTCGATGTATGACGGCGACCAATATTCAGCCCAGGAATCTTATGAACACTATTCTGAAAAGCTAACATCAGCTGGAGTATTGGGCGTAACGGTCAAAGAGTTTCAACTGGAAGAATTACCCTGCGAGTCAGATGATGTGACATTTCAAGGACATGTGCTTGTCGATTATGGTGATCATACCAAAGGTACCATTGAGCGAAAATCTAAAAAGATCCGGGATATTGCGATTCAGCGTGGATGGGTCTATATTCCATAATAAACACCTGTACTTTAGCGTAGTGCAGGTCTTATTCCTGTTCTGGGCACGATACTGAACCTAATGCTAAGCAATACCCTATGTCCCACACCAACTTCCTCCAACTCCCCTTTCTCTTCTCCCCGGAAGCCCTCCTCCAGGATCTCCACCATTGCCTTTCCCAGCCGTGGTCCCCGCACTTCCACCAGGAAAATTACTCCGGTGAATGGAGCAGCATTTCCCTGAGATCAGCATCCGGCAATAGTGGTGATATCTTGTCCCATGCAGGTCAAACATTTCAAAACACGGCACTACTCCAGCACACACCCTATTTTTCGTATATCCTTGACTGTTTTAAATGTCCGCTGGAAGGTGTAAGATTACTGCAACTGAAAAGTGGCAGCACTATCAAGCCACATAAGGATATTGCAGCTTCGTATGAAGAAGGAAATTTACGTATACACGTACCAGTTATTACGCATCCGGATGTCCTGTTTTTGTTGGATGGCGAAAAACTCCCCATGCAGGCTGGCGAATGCTGGTATGCCAACTTCAACCTCACTCATGAAGTGATCAATAACAGTCCGGTGGATCGCGTACACCTGGTGATAGATGCGCTGCGCAACGAATGGACGGATGAACTGTTTGAGAAAGAGGGATTCCCGGTTCCACCGCTGCCAGGCCAGCTGGATAATACTACTAAGTTGCAGGTAATTGCAGAATTGGAACGCCAGCAAAACCCTGCACTGCAGGAGTTGATCAACCAATTGAAGGCTGAAATTGGGTTATAACTTCAGGTAATAGGCTTTCAAAAGAGACACAAACGCCGGGGTATATTGATTTTCCATATCTCGTATATCCATATCCGTTATAACAGTTTCCCTGGCAGCAGCAGAAAAAATCCCCACGGCCCTAAAATAGCCATGCTTCCCGCTTTGCTTTATTTGTAATAACTGATTCAGGTGATACCCCTTCGCCTCCGCCAGCGTCCTGAACGCCTGAAACTCCACATGAGGCAGCAATATGGAAAACGATGCTCCAGGTTTAAGATTTGCAGCAACAGCAGCAATGAGCTCGCTGTAACCCAGACTGGTAGCATGCATGGCCTTATCCTTCTGCAAATGCCCGCTCTTCAGTGCGGACTCATAAAACGGCGGATTAGAAATAATAAAATCAAATTTCTCCGAAACCGCCAACTGCCGTACATCCCCTTCTTTTACTTCTAATCGCTCCCGCCAGGGAGAAGCTGCAAAATTTTCCCGCGCCTGTAAAGCCGCACCAGAGTCCAGTTCCACCGCGGTGATAGCTGCCGGATGCACCTGCGCCAACATCAGACTCAGCAACCCGGTGCCGGTCCCTATATCCAGGATGCGCTTCACTGCAAAGCCATGATCCACCAGGTACTGCGCAGTGAAAGCACCTTGTATACAGGCGTCTGTACACACTTTCATCGCGCAGTGTTCCTGGTTTACAGTAAATTGTTTAAACTGGAAATATGTATTGGCCATGCCCTTATTTTGACTGCAAATATAAGGAGAGATCAGGCATCCGCAGATTACGGTGTGGCGAAACTGCTTTGGCATCTTTGATGGTAATACGGTGAATACCACTGCCACCCTTGACTTCCAGCGATGTTGGCTGCTCGTATAACTGCTGCGGCACGTGGCGGTTAATCCCCCATTGCAGCTCTTTTGCAAACCGTGTATACAGCTTTACAACAAGCTGGTTTTTTCCTTTCTCCAGGCGTACCAGCAGCACTTCCGACTGCGTAGTTCCCCGCTCCGGATTGTTATGAATCAGCTGCTCCTCCCCGTTTACATACACCTGTATGCCGTCGCCGCTGGTGAAGCCCAGCAGGTAATCGCCGGCTTGCGGTGCGGTTACTTCCTGTAAAACGTAATAGTTGGTACTGCGGCCACCAGCAAAGGTGTGCGTCGCGTCATTGTTGAGATCAGACTGTAGAGTCCAGGCCTGCTTGCCCGCAAATGGTTTCGAAACATCCACCTGGTGCAGATCGGCCGCGCTGCCACCAATACCTCCACGCATAGCGCCGGTGGTATACACAGCCCCCCATTGCAATTGCGCCAGGTCATTCTTCAGCGGAATCACTTTAGCTCCTGTAAGCGGCAATTCATGTACGGTTCCATTCAATTCCAGGGCCACTGTCCTCCCCTTTTCTGCTTCACTGTAGCGTAGGGTTATCTTTTTGTTTTTGGGAGATGTAAAGGCCCATGTTTCACCAACCTCGCTTCGATAGTAGCTTTCATAGTCGGCCCCAGAGAAGCTGAATAAAGGCACCACATTGCTGCGATCCAGCACAGCCGGTGCTTTAAGCCAATGTACCGGGGTAATATCCAGCGCACCATCATAACTAATAGCCACCACAGGTATGTGCTGTCCTGCCAAAGCCGATGCGGGGAGTTTAATCAAAAGTCCACCTGCAGCTGCATTCACTTTTCCTTCCAGGGGTTTATTACCGGCTACCAGCCGCATGTCGGTTATTTTGTTATGAAATCCGGGGAGATAAATATTGCCATCTGCCGGAACATCCAGTAAGTGCAGGAACAACTGCCCTTTCTTGGCAGTCACTTCGCCCCAGGCAAACGTAGTATCAAAAGGGTTAGGGCTGGCGCCGTAAATAGCTTCCCCGTTCTGCTGCAGCCACGCACCGTTAAGCAGCAATACCTCTCTTTCAAAATCAACCACGGAGCCATCACCGCGCGGACCTATATTCAGCAGAAAATTACCTCCCCTGCTCACCACTTTAATTAACCCACGCAGCTTTTCATCGGCCTTATCAGCCGCTTTTCCATGCTGCTGCCAGGAGCGGTAGCCCCAGGTTTCGTCATATACCGACGCCGGCGTTTGCCATGGCGACGCAATTTTATAATCGGGATATTGGTTATCTCCCATTACACAAAAATCCCCTGCATCATTACCCAAACGGCCGCTCACCATACAGCCCGGCTGCAGCGAATGCACCAGCGCCGCCAGCTCCCGGCTCTGAGGTGCTGTAAGAGAGCCCATGTCAAACCATATTTCAGAAACCGGTCCGTAGTTGGTCATCAGCTCCCGCACCTGTTGCAGGTTGTAGGCATGATGCTCCGGCGTAATAGGATCACTGTTGCTGCTGCTGATCGGATATGCCTGAGGAAAATGCCAGTCGATCAGCGAAAAGTACAAACCAAACTTAAGCCCGTGGCGCTCACAAGCTGCCGCCAGGTCCTTGAGCACATCGCGCTTGTAAGGTGTGGCATCCACCACATTATAATCTGTGTAAGCGGATTTAAACATGCAAAAACCGTCGTGGTGCTTGGAGGTGATCACCACCGACTTCATACCGGCCGCTTTGGCCAGTAATACAATGGAATCTGGGTTCCACTGCGCAGGATTAAAACGATTGGCTACGTCGCCATATACATCACTGTAAATGCCTGCATGCGATTGTATCTGTTCACTGTATCCACGGGTTACCGGCTTGCCTTCCCATACACCACCCAGCGTGCTGTATATCGCTCCCCAATGGATAAACATGGAATATTTCTGGTCCTTCCAGGCAGTAAGTGCTTCCGGCTGCTGCGCACGGACACCCGTTGCGCCTAACAGCAGCAACGCAAAGAATATTTTTTTCATCATACAAACGAGTTGGCTAAACGAATAACCAATATAGCGCTAAATCGTTAAAGTACTGCTGAAAAAGTGATGGATCAGAAGGCTGCCCTGGCTGTAGGCACCGCATCCAGCGATACGAAATCACCTGCCAGGTACTTGTAATAAGCAGTGATGGCAATCATGCCCGCATTATCCGTACAATACTCAAACTTAGGAATAAACGTACGCCAGTGGTGCTTTTTGCCATATTCCTCCAACGCGGTACGCAAACCGCTATTGGCACTTACACCGCCGGCAATGGCTACATCCCGCACCCCTGTTTCTTCTGTTGCCTTTACCAGCTTGTTAAGCAAAATACTTACAATCCGATGCTGAATAGAAGCACAGATATCCGCCAGGTTGTTTTGAATGAATGCCGGATCTTTCTGCTGATTTTCCTGCAGGAAATAGAGAATGGAAGTTTTCAGGCCACTAAAGCTGAAGTTCAGCCCGGGAATACGTGGCTCCGGGAATTTAAACCGCTTTGGATCGCCTTCTTTGGCGTATTTATCGATCAGCGGACCACCAGGATACGGCAGCCCAAGTAATTTGGCACTCTTGTCGAAAGCCTCTCCGGCAGCATCATCCAGGGTTTCGCCTATCACCCGCATTTTCAGCGGACTCTCGCACAAAACAATCTGCGTATGGCCACCGGAAACGGTCAGGCAAAGAAATGGAAAATCGGGTTTGGGATCGTCAATGAAATTGGCCAGCACGTGCGCCTGCATGTGATGCACGCCTATCAGCGGTATGTTCAGCGCCATCGCCATGGATTTGGCAAAGCAGCTACCTACCAGCAAAGAGCCTATCAGCCCGGGCGACTGCGTAAAGGCAATGGCACTCAGCTCTTCCTTCTTTACACCCGCCATCTGGAGCGCCACGTCTACCACAGGAACAATGTTTTCCTGGTGGGCGCGACTCGCCAGCTCCGGCACCACGCCCCCGTATTCTTCGTGCACTTTCTGATTGGCGATGCGATTGGATAACACTTTCCCATCTACTATCACTGCCGCTCCGGTATCATCACAAGATGATTCTATTGCTAATATTTTCACTGACATAAGCGGCAAAAATACAAATTAATTGCTTCTTATCGCCACCACCGGATCGAGCTTGCTGGCACTATAAGCCGGGATAAAACCTGAAATCATGCCCACACCGGCACTTAAACTCAAACCAAATATGATATTACCTGCGGTCATATACAACTGGAAGCTACTGGTGGCAGAAATAATGGTCGCCAGCATCACCACCAGCAATAACCCTATTATTCCACCAATTAAGCACAGCATCACTGCTTCCAGCAGGAATTCCATCAGAATCACCTGCCTTTTGGCACCTATTGCCTTCTTCAACCCAATAATATTCGTGCGTTCCTTCACTGTTACAAACATGATATTGGCAATCCCGAAACCACCCACCAGCAAGGCAAATATGGCGATCAATCCCCCGCCTAAATTTATAGCTCCAAATATGGAATTCAGGTTTTCATTGGCAGAAGTGATTTCGTTCATCGCAAAATCATCTTCCTCCACAGGACGCAGCCTGTGCGCAGCCCGCATCACCGAACGGATCTCATCTTTAAGCTGGTCCAGGGATACATTAGGCTTGGCTTTAACCAGCATGTACGGGCTACCGTTACGGCGCTCGTCCACCAGGGTACGGCCGAATTTATAGGGGATAATAATGGCATTATCGTAATTAGGCCCGCCAATCATGCTCTCCCCTTTCTTTTTCATGACGCCCACCACTTTCACATCTCGCCCCATCAGCTTCACCGTTTTTCCCAGTGCTGCCTCCGCAGAGCCAAACAGGCCTTCCCAGATGGTAGCGCCCAAAATGCCTACCGGCGTGCCACTGTTGCTCTCAGAATTGGCAAAGTAGCGGCCATCAATAATGGCCAGCTGCTGAATCTGGTCAAAGTCGTGCGTCACCGCCATCATAGTCACCCCATCCATATAATCATCACCCAGCTCCAGGCGCCGTCCGCTCACGTCGAAGTCGAACGACACATAACTCGCCCCCTGCACCTTTTCCTGGATCAGCTTCAACTCCTTAAACTCCGGCTCCGGACGGTTCATGTATTTCCACCAGGGGTACTCACCCCCGCCACCCCAGGGCCATTTCTGCACGTAAATAACATCGTCGCCCAGCTCACTGAGACTATTACGCACGTTGCGTTCCAGGCTGCTGGTGAGGGTAAAAACCGAGATGATACAGAATATACCGATCGTAATGCCCAGTAACGACAGGAAAGTACGCAGTTTATTCACCCGCAGTTCCTGTATGGCCATTTTTAAACTATTCCATAATATTTTCAGGGTAGCAATCATATTTCAAATTTAGTGGATTTATTTGCAGATTACTACCCGGTAAACACTAAATATAGCCGGATAAAAAATTTAGTTACCTTTGCTGCCATTTTTCTGACATAAATATGAAGTACGCTAACGAGATTAATAAAAGAAAATCCTTCGCCATCATCGCCCACCCGGATGCCGGTAAGACCACGCTGACAGAGAAATTCCTCCTGTTTGGCGGTGCTATCCAGACGGCAGGTGCGGTGAAATCCAATAAAATCAAGAAACATACTACCTCCGACTTCATGGAGATAGAAAGGCAGAGGGGTATCTCGGTGGCCACCTCTGTAATGACGTTTGAATACCGCGATGTACTCGTGAACCTCCTGGATACCCCCGGTCACAAGGACTTTGCTGAAGATACCTACCGCACCCTCACCGCAGTGGACAGCGTAGTGCTGGTAATCGACTGTGTGAAAGGGGTAGAAACCCAGACAGAAGCACTGATGGAAGTTTGTCGCATGCGCGATACCCCGGTAATCATCTACGTAAACAAAATGGACCGCGATGGTAAAAACCCGTTCGACCTGCTGGATGAACTGGAAGAGAAACTCTCCATCCGTGTACGCCCGCTCAGCTGGCCTATCAACATGGGTAAGGACTTTAAAGGTGTATATAACCTGTATAACAAAAGCCTGGTAAACTTCCTCCCGAATAAAAAAGCTACAGATGAGGATGTGGTAGATCTGGCAGATCTCAGCGATAAATATATAGACGAACATTTCAATGAAAAAGATGCTGCCCAGCTGCGTAACGACGTTGAACTGATCGAAGGTGTATATGACGAGTTTGATAAAGAAGATTACCTCAACGGTAAGCTGGCACCGGTTTTCTTTGGCTCCGCAGTGAACAACTTCGGTGTGAAAGACCTTCTGGATACTTTCGTGGAAATTGCACCTACACCGCGTAACCGCGAGAGCAGCACCCGCGAAATCGATGTACACGAAGATAAATTCAGTGGCTTCATCTTTAAGATCCACGCCAACCTGGACCCTCGTCACCGCGACCGCATCGCCTTCCTCCGCGTTTGCTCCGGCAAATTCGAAAGGAATAAATTCTATAAACACGTACGCCTGGATAAAGACGTGCGCTTCAGCAACCCTTACAGCTTCCTGGCCCGCGAAAAAAATATCGTGGACGATGCATACCCTGGCGACGTAGTAGGTTTGTTTGACACCGGTAACTTCAAAATCGGCGACACGCTCACTGAAGGGGAGAAATTCTATATCACTGGCATCCCCAGCTTCTCTCCTGAGCTGTTTAAGGAACTGGTGAACAAAGACCCGATGAAAACCAAGCAACTGGAAAAAGGTATCCGTCAGCTGACAGATGAAGGGGTAGCCCAGCTGTTTACCCAGCATGGAGGTAACCGCAAAATCATTGGCTGTGTGGGTGATCTCCAGTTCGAGGTTATCCAGTACCGCCTCCTGCAGGAATATGGCGCTGCCTGTCAGTTCAATACCCTGCCTTATTTCAAGGCCTGCTGGATCACTGGTCCTAAAAACAAGATTGAGGACTTTATCCGCTTCAAATCCGCTAACATCGTGGAAGATAAAGACGGACACCTGGTGTACCTCGCGGAATCAGAGTGGTACCTGAATACAGAACGGGCCAACAATCCTGAGATTCAGTTCAATTTTACTTCAGAAATTCATAAATAACGGGCATTTTCCACGCGACCTGCGGTCGGGTGGAAAATGCGCTGAGCGATCCCCGCCTGCGGCCAGGATCACTCAGGGCAAAAAGAAAGCGAAACCTAATACCGGTTTCGCTTTTTGCATTATTTAAGGAATTATTATTTATTATACTTGAAGATGTATTCTTCAATAGTCCCGTCCCGTGTTCCCTGTACACGTGCTTCCAGCACCGTCGGGGCAGAAAACCGGTAGGTCACCTTTTGCGGAAAATCGTTTTTCAGGTCCTCTGCCACAAAGCCGATCGGCTTCAGCACTCTTACTTTCAGTTTCACCGGCACCAGTGTTTCATGGCCGGTATATACGGGCATAAAGTAAATCGCATCTCCCTGTTTCACCAGACTAATGGATTGCTGCAGGGAACTATCGCCCTCGGCTACACGCCAGGTGCGGCCATACCAGGTGGAGTCATTCACCTGCTGCCATTGCTCTACCACAGAACCTTTGCGGGTATTCATTTTCCAGGTACCTGCGAGTTTTTTCAGATAAGGGAAGTCTTTAACACTGGCTTGTGCGCTGACTGTTTGCCAGGCGCCACCGACGGCAATCAGCAACAAACAGCGTGTGGCCGTTAGCGTGATTAATTTATGTAGATGTCGGTTTCGCATATTATTAGCTGAGAAGTACAAATGTAACCATCCCCATTATCAATAAAAAATGCCACCCGTTTTTAATCCGGATGGCATTTCAATTTTTCATTTTTCAGTTATCAATTAACGATGGTAACACCTGCATGGAAAACCGCTCTGGGTCTTGCTACAGGCACTGGTACCGGAATCACTGCCACTGGTGGCGGTGCGGGTACATAATAAGCTGGTCTGTATCTTGGTCTGTCATATACCACTACACGTCGTGGTCTGCAATCATCGTAGCGGCGGTAATCACAATGTCTGCGATCATAGCGCTCATATGATTTGTAGTGGCCGTTGCCATGGCCTCTGCCATGTCCATAACCTCTTTGCGCATAGGTGGTGACTACGGCTCCGCCGATCAACACTGTCAGAAGGATTAGTTTTTTCATTTTTTTGGTTTTTAGTTCAAGATTGGCTGGTACAAATTATTACAGGTGTTAATCAAGCGCGTTGATCAGCTTCGTAAGTGCCGCTGATGGCAAACGTTCCGTAGGAATTGGTTATGACAGCATTGGCGTATTGATTGTGTTTATGATGATGAGATGTAAGCCACGAAAGCCATCACCATCATTGCTGCTAAGGCTAATATTTTTTTCATGGCACATCTGATTAGGTTATGAATACAGGTTGTTGCACACCAACTTACTACTTCCGTATTAATGCTACTCCTCTCCGCGATTCGTAATGTTTCCACCTGGTTATAAGCTGGTGGCTGCATTTTTACCTGTTGAAACAGATAAATTCAACATCTGTGCCAAAAAAAATCCCCCGCAGGTTGCGGAGGATTTAAATGTATGAACAGACTTTGTCCGGAGGTATTAATATATCAGCCAAACGCTGTACTGGTATTGCTCTTATTAGAATCGCGGACAACGGGTAGCATTTACCCTGCCCCAAGGATTACCACCGTTGCCCAGGCGGTAGGTGATGGTAAAGCCGGTGAAACCATACCAATCCTTATATTTATCAGAACCTCTTTTGCTGCCATCTACCGGATAGGTTCCTGGTGTCAACTTGCTTACTTCATCACCACGGTAAGCCATATCAACAGAAGCTTGTCCACGATAAGCCAGCAGCGTGTTCTGATCTACATATGTTTTACTTACATCATCCAGGTAATCGGTAATGGTTGGACGCAGTCCCAATTCAAAGCCCAGTGTCCAGCGATCGCTCAGGATAGCCTTGAAGCCTACCCCGAATGGTACTGACACAGTGAACATATCGTATGGTAAACGATCAGGATATTGTGGTAAGCCCTGCCCCTCAGTACCCAGGCGGCGGAGTCGTACCCAGTTGCCAGACTGGTCTTTGGCCTGCGGGTCAAATCCAAAACCGGCAATACCTGCAAACACATATGGCGTAAAGCCCTTTTCGTCTATATCCAAAAAGTTTAGTTCTCCTATTAATGCAAACTCAATAATACGGCTGCGGAAGCTGAGGTTGCGCGCCACTAAAGCCGTATTGGCGTTGGTGCTGTCGGCGCCGGCAGCCACGCCATAGGTAATGGCGCCCCGGAGAGAAAAATAACGATTAAAATCTTTTCTGACTAAAATTCCCAGCGCTGGCCGGGTGTACTTCAAGTCTACCTTCTGTTCCACGAGATCTCCACTGTAATTGCTGATTCCCAAAAATGCGCCGACATGCCAGTCCTGCGCCATACTGATAAATGGGATTGCCAAGAATAACAATAGTATTCCGGTAGATTTTCTGATTTTCAAGGTGTCAGTTTTTAAGAGGTTAGTCCGGTATAATTGAATAATCTATATAACGCAATTTGTCATTGTTTTATTTGCTACACAAGTACTAATCGTGTAGCTATCCACGTTACACCGAACAAATATTAATATTTAAAATGTAAAAATAAACTAATAATACAATTCCTCCATAAAGAAATCCATTAACATCTGATATAAGCCCATCCCTCCATTTGCCGCTCCACCAGATGTCCCACCCCTGCAGGCACTATTTCCACAAAAGGCAATAACTCCGATTCCGTTACGTGTTGACTGTTCATCGTATTCCTGCAAATCAGCCATGCCACCTTATCTTGAGCGAGTACTGCCACCGCGTTGGCCGACGGGCTGTCATGCATTAATAAAGGCCATGCCCCGCCATGCACTATTACTTCCACCCGCACGGCCTGCCCCTTGCCTGCTGCATAAGTCAGCAGATTCCGGATCTGACCCAACATGGCTTTATGCATATCCTCCCCGGCAGTTGTGATTTGAAATACGACTTGCATATTGTAAATATAACAATACCAGTCAAATATGAAATAAATAAATACTTCAATGATAAAAATTTGCACGTGGATACCTGCTTAACAGCAGTACCAGCAGAGATGTTGAATATAAAGGCGGGAAAATCAATCAGGGCTCCTGGCGGGCCTTGCGTAATTCAAATAGGGTCTGATTCAGCTGCGCTTCGAGCTTGCGGCATTTTTCAGTGGCTTCGTTTATACGATGGCGGTAGGTCACCTCCTTAATCTCCGATTGTAATAAACTGATATTGGCTACCTGCAGCTGTTTACCCAGTTTCCCCAACATCAGCCAACCCAGGTATACCAAAGCACCCAGTACCATCACCACCAGGCCTATAGCCAGGAACAGGGAAATACTGACGCCTACCGGCATAATCACCCTCCCCATAGCAAAGGCGTTGCGACAGGCGCAACCCCAAAACAGGATGGATAGGACAAATACCTTGATGGAGTTAAGAAAATAGACGGATAAGCGCCCATGGCACTTAAACGGATGTACCTTTTTACGATTTCTATTGGCTTCCATGACAATCAGAAATGACAGGTTATTTATTGCTACCCTTCACATATAGGACCAAAATACGTACAGAAGTGGTTGCTGCACTAAAAGTATCTAATCCAATGCATTTCGGTTTGTCCATTTCAGCTTTTTTCTAAGTACGACAAAAATATTTTTTATGCCTCCAATCCCTTCTTCAATAATAACATTGATAATCAACTCAATGAGAAAATTACCGAGCCATTCGATAATCATATTATTAAAATTATAATTAGAATAAAAAAATATTTTGTCTAAATTGTACTATTCGTGAATACAGTAGGACCAAAATTGTACCATTAATCCCCGTGAAATAACCTAAACAGGTTGCTATGAAAAAGACTTCCACCCAAACGAAAGAGCAACTGGAGGCGCTTGCATTGCAAGGCCTGTGCTTCGCTGATGACAACGTAGGAGAACCCTTTTCCATCAGAGAAGTATCTGAACGCCTCGGCATGTCTTACTCCTATTTTTATCACACCTTCGCTGAAATTATAGGTGAACCATTCTGGCATTACGTGAAACGCCACCGCCTGGAACTGGCAGCAGGACTACTCCGCCACAGCGGCTATAATATCAATGAAATCAGTGAAATGTGTGGTTATGCCACCACCTCCGCACTCAGCAAGGCTTTTAAGCAACACTTTCGTGAAAGCCCCATGCAGTTCCGCAGGATACTGGTACTACCCAACGAAAAAAGAACACTCGACATCGCCGTCACCATCACCCATAGCGGCAGCGATACGCCTCTCAGCAGCTTCTTCAACGTGGAACGCTGCGAAAAAGTAACAGTACCAGATACCATTTTGTATTACTCCCTGATATCGCGTGGTCAAAATCCAGTAGCCGAAATGGTCGCTAAAATGACCCACTTCGTTGGACTGTTCCATAAAATGCAAACCCTGTACGATATTCCCAACAGCCGCATTATTACAGGAACACTGGATTCCGTGCCGGTAACCGATTATGAAAAACTGAGTATGTACGCAGGAATTGCCATCCCTGCCAGCGATATAAAGATGATGCTGCAACTGGAAGCACGCTACCCCTACCTGCTCAAAAAGCGTATACAGGGCGGCTCCTATCTGCGTCTGCCGCTGCCCATGGACTGGGCCACCGCAGGTATTCCCATGTACGATTTCATCAGTCGCAACTGCAAGGAAGGGATATTCAAAATGAGTGGGAATCATTTCTTCATATCCCTATCCCTGTCTAACTATTGCGAAATTTTTATTCCTACTTTAAGAAAGCACTACTAAACTACTTCCCAACAACAGGAAACAAAGTCCTGAAACAATTCGCCGGCGTATTATTATTCGGTGCCTCACCTGCTTTAGGCTTTCTCACCCCATAATACTCGTCCAGGAAAGTACCGGCATCCGACCAAACCGTTTGCATCATTCCCTGATAACGCGGTTTCATGTCGGCAGTAGCCGTATTGCGGTAATCAAATATATCCTTCAACTGCAGCACTGCATTGTTAGGCATCCGCCAGGGGCAGGTAATCACACTCAAACCTTTCATTGCGAAATATACCGGCGTTTTATCAGGACGCTCATAATGCCAGTCGCACACCATGATATCCTTTGGCACCAGATCCACCGCACGATGGGTGTTGTTCATACTACCTTCCCACATACCAATACCGGTGGTTTTACCGTCAATCAGCCTGTCGCCCCAGATCCACAACTGCCGGCCCTTTTCAGCCAGGTGGTTGCGAATCTTCCATACCTCACCGGCATACAGCTCCGCTTTGTCGCGGCCACCGCAACGCGGACACTTATCCTCACCGATGTAAAACACCTCATCCATGCCGGCATGAAAAGCATCGGTTTCAAAGGCATCACATACCTCATCCACCAGCTCAAACACTACCTTGTGCACGCCCGGGTGTAAAGGACAGTAGCTTTTGCAATACAACCCATCCGGGTTTGGCCAGGCATACTTCTCCGGCATCTTTACCCAGGGGGTTTCGTCGAAATCAGGGTATACCTTCAGTAAATTTGTGGTTTGGCCCGCCCACGACTGATGTCCCAGCAAATTAATCTGAGGAATCAGCCTGATACCATGTTTGCGGCTGGCGGCTACCAACTGCTTTACCTGCGCATTGCTCAGCGCATCCTTATCCCGCAACTCGGGATGCGAGGTATACTGGTAATTAAAATCTACCCGCAACACCAACGTATTAATGTGCCGGGGCGCCAGCTCCTCATTGATAAATTTGATAAAAGATTCCACTCTGCCGGAGCTGGGAGCTCCAATGCAAAAGCCTCTTACAGGCAGGGAGTCAATACTCGTTTGGGCAAATCCGTTCAGTACGAATAGTAATAAGAAAAAGGTTGATAATCTTTTCATGTAAAAGAGGGTTTTAAATCACTAGCTCACAAAATAACTATTGAAAAGTTGTGGTCCTATGCCGTTCGCGGAATTGCTAAATTCATAATGCAAAAGATATTGATTTGTAATATATTTGAATAAATACTATCTGCATGAACGATTTAAAACTGCCCTTTTACGCTAAACTCGCCTTTACCTTATTGTCATTGGTATTGATCGTAATGATAGCGCGGACTGGGAGCGAAATCATCATTCCATTATTGTTTGCTCTCCTCATCTCCATCATGCTGCTGCCCATTGCCTCATTACTGGAGCGCTGGCGATTTCCGCGGGGACTGGCTGCATTCACCTCCCTGCTATTGTTTATCATTTTTTTGATGATCATCATTATGGTACTTACCAAACAAATGCAGGCCTTCATTTCTGATCTGCCACAGCTGGAAACAAAACTGATGGACACCGTCAGCTCCCTGCAAAACTGGGTAAACACACAGTTTCATATCGATAGCAGCACCCAGATGACCTACCTGGAAAAGCTGGCCATGGGCACCCTCGGCACAGCTACCAGCTTTGTAAGCTCCACCCTGCTCTCCGTTTCCTCGCTGATCATTTTCGTAGTATTCGTACTCCTGTATACGTTTTTCATTATGCTATACCGCAAGCTGCTGGTAAGATTCCTCGTAGCGCTGTTTGCAGAAAAACATAAAGAGACACTGATGGGAGCTGTAGAACGTACCCGCTCCATCATTAAAAGCTATGTGGGCGGACTCATGATAGAAATGGTAATCGTGGCAGTACTGAACTGCACCGTGTTTGCCATCCTCGGCATCAAATATGCCGTGCTGCTGGGTATGATGGCGGCCATCTTCAACATCATCCCCTACATCGGTATCTTTACCGCACTGGTGCTCTGCATGGTGGTAACACTGGCTACCAGCACCCCTATTGCTTCCCTGCAGGTAGGTATTGCCCTGTTCCTCATCCATCTCGTGGATAGTAATATCCTGTTCCCCAGCATCGTAGGGCGGCAGGTTAAAATCAATGCGCTCGTGACTATTATCAGTGTTATCCTTGGAAATATGCTCTGGGGCGTACCAGGAATGTTCCTGGCAATACCAGTGATTGCGATTGTGAAAATATTATGCGAGAGCGTAGATAACCTGCATCCCTGGGCTATTTTGTTAGGGGAAGAAGATAAGCCGAAGAAGTTGAAGCTAACCCGTAAAATTTTAAAAAAATAATCTCCCATGAGAAAGTGCCTTCGGCACTTTCTCATGGGAGATTGGATCAGCGCCGCAGGCGCTGATCCAATCTCCCTACCTCTTTGCAGTAACCACCTTCCGGTAACTCCAATAAAACACTACCGGAAATATAAACAGGTTAAATAAAGTATCGGTTATCAACCCGCCAATCACCACCCTCGCCAGCGGCCTCGCCGTTTCCGATCCAATCCCCATACTGGTAGCCGCCGGCAACAGCCCGATAGCCGCCATCATAGCAGTCATGATCACCGGGCGTATGCGCGACTCCACTCCTTCGTGTATGCCTGCCAGTAAGCCGGCATCTGTAGCAGCAGGCAGGGTACGCAGGTTGGATTTGAAACGCGACAATAATATCACCCCGTTTTGTACACAAATACCAAACAAGGCAATAAAACCAATACCTGCGGATATACTAAAGTTAGTACCGGTTAGCCATAGGGAGAAGATACCGCCGATGATGGCAAACGGTACGTTACCGAGTACCAGCAATGCATCTTTAAAGCTCCCGAACAACACAAAAAGGATCAGGAAAATCAACAATAAACTAATGGGCACCACCTGCGCCAGCCGCTTGCCGGCGCGTTGCTGGTTCTCGAAATCACCCGCCCACTGCAGGTTGTAACCTTTCGGCAGCTGCACTTGTGCCGCCACTTTCTGCTGTGCTTCCTCTATCGTACTCCCCAAATCGCGCTCCCGAACCGAAAACTTGATGGCGCCGTAACGCTGGTGTTTATCTCTATATATAATACTGGGACCAACCCTATGACCGATGTCCGCGATCTCTTTCAGGGGAATTTTATTGCCACGGATAGTAGGAATGATCAGGTTCCCAATGGCTGTTTCATCCTCCCTGAACGATTCCGGATAACGAATGCGCAAGTCAAAATATTTCTCCCCCTCATAAATACGGGTGGCCGCCTTACCGCCAATAGCCATCTCGATCACAGAATTGGCATCCTCCGTGGTAACGCCGTAGAGCGCCATCTTCTGCTGATCCAGGTTAATGCGCAGCTCCGGCTGACCTAAATTCCGAAGAATTCCCAGGTCCTCAATCCCCCTTACCCCTTTCAGGATCTTTTCCAGCTGTTCCTCCTTTTCTTCTATCACCTTAAAATCATCTCCAAATAATTTCACCACCAGTGAACCTTTCACACCGGACACTGCTTCTTCTACATTATCCATAATAGGTTGGGAGAAATTGAGGGTTATCCCGGGAATACCATCCAGTTGCTGCTGCATTTTATCGATCAGCTGTGCCTTCGATAATCCGCTTTCCCATTCATTTTGCGGATATATATCCACATGCATTTCAATATTGTAAAATCCGGTTGCATCAGTACCGTCATTGGGGCGGCCTGTTTGCGACATCACCTGCCGCACCTCCGGGAACCGCAGCAGCTTACGCCGCATGTCATTGGAGAGCTTCACCGACTCCTCCAGGGACGTACTCAGCGGCCCCGTAGCCCTGATATAAATGGCACCTTCATTCAGCTGTGGCAAAAATTCCGTTCCTAAAAACTTAAAGCAGTACAACCCAGCTACCAGCACTATCAACGATCCGAAAAACACCAGCCGCCGCCGGTACATCGTAAACCGGAAGATCCGCAGCGTAAGCCGCTGCACCACTTCCAGGAAAATATTTTTCTTCTCCCTTACATTCTTTTTTAACAATACACTGGCCATAGCCGGCACCAGCGTGAAGGTTAGGATCAGCGCGCCCAGCAAGGCAAAGCCCAGTGTCCATGCCAGTGGAGAAAACATTTTACCTTCCACTTTTTCAAACGTAAAAATTGGCAGCAACCCTGTGATGATAATGAGCTTCGCAAACAAAATACCTTTTCCGTTTTCCATACAGGCTTTACGGATCATCCCCAGCTTATTGAGTTTATTGAAGCGCTCCATCCCTATTTTATGCGCCCGCTGATCCAACATCACAAAAATCCCTTCCATCATCACCACAGCCCCATCGATGATAATGCCAAAATCGATCGCTCCCATCGATAAGAGGTTGGCACTCATTCCCTTCAAACGCAGGCAGATAAAGGCAAAGAGCAATGCCAGCGGAATCACTACCGATACAATAACGGTCGTGCGCCAGTCGGCCATAAACAGGAATACGATCACCGTTACAAATATGATCCCTTCCAACATATTGTGCAATACCGTATGGGTACTGAATTCGATGAGGTCTTCCCGGTTATAGAAGGGTTTTATTTTTACATCCTCGGGGAGAATTTTACCATTCAGCTCAGCGATTTTTTCCTTGAGCGACAAGATCACATTGGCAGGGTTCTCCCCTTTGCGCATCACCACGATACCTTCCACCACATCGTGATCCGCATCCCGGCCCACCTGGCCTAAACGCGGCAGCGCCGCTATGCTCACATCTGCCACATCCTTCACCAGGATCGGAGTTCCATTGATATGGTCTACGATGATGTTCCTGATTTCGTCCGCGTTGTTTAACACGCCAATGCCGCGGACAACGTACGCCTGTGCATTTTTTACAATTACATCTCCCCCTACATTAATATTGCTTTTGGTAAGCGCCTGAAACATTTCACCGGCCGTGATATCGTACTGCACTGCTTTATCAGGGTTGATGGTCACCTGGTAAATTTTCACTGCTCCTCCAAAGCTCACAATATCTGCCACCCCGGAAACAGCAAGCAGGTTGCGTTCCACCACCCAATCCTGCAGCGTTTTTAACTCCGCCACCGACCGCTGGCTACTCTCCAGCGTATACCGGTAAATTTCTCCTGTAGGCCCATATGGTGGCTCAATCTCCGGGTCTACCCCATCCGGAAGATCCGCGGAAGTGATATTGTTATTGATCTGCTGGCGGGCAAAAATATCATCCACATCATCATCAAAAATCACTTTCACCACCGATAACCCAAACAGCGAAGAACTACGTATATGCGTTTTCTTTTGCGCGCGGTTCATCGCAATTTCAATAGGCCGTGTCACAAATTTTTCCACTTCCTCGGCGCTGCGGCCCTGCCATTGGGTAATGATCGTCACGGATGTATTGGTGACATCCGGAAAGGCATCCACGCCTATCTGCTTAAAACTGATATAACCCGCCACCGCCATGGCAGCGGCTGCGAAGAAGATAAAATATTTATTGATCAGGGAGAAAGCAAGGACTTTCTTCAGGAATTTGTTCATACTGTCAGCATTTTATTGCAGGTCCTGCAGGGTTTCATAAATAAATACTTGTCGCGATGCAATAATTTTATCCCCGGGCTGCAGCCCAGCAGTCACGTAGGCGCGACCTTCCACCGTACTGGCCACCTTTATTTCCCTGATTTCCGCTCCCGGCTTTTTATCCGTGAGTACCAGTACAAAATATTTGTCCTTATCGAAGATGATGCCCCTGGAAGGAATGCTGATGGAGTTGGTATCCGAATGCCGTTGTGTTTTAATGCTCACAAACATTTCCGGCTTCAGCAGGTAACCGGGATTATCCATCACCACGCGGGCTTTCATCACTTTATTTTCAGGGTCCAGCACGTTGTAGATTTTTTCGATCTTCCCGCTGAAAGTTTTGTCGGGATACGACAACGTGCTCATCTCCACTCTATCACCCTCACGGATACTCGCAATATCCGATTCAAACACATTGATGATGGCCCAAACATTGTGCAGGTCCGCCACTACAAAAATCGGATCACTGTTATCCGGCCGCCACTGCATGCTTTCGGCGGCCCGCTTGATGATTACAAAGCCTGGCACTGGCGCTTTCACAGCATAGGTGCTCTGATGCGCGCCCCCGTTGATATCCACGATAGCAGTGGATTTATGCCAGGCCGCTACCGCTTTGTCATATTCATTTTGCGCGGTTTCATATTCCTGTTGTGAGTTCAGTCCACTTTTATAAAAGGATGCCGCTACTTCCAGGTTTTTCTTTGCTGTCAGCATTTCTTTTTCGCTGATCGTTTGATCAGCCGTGTAGGTAGCCATTTCAGGGCTTTTAATCAAGGCCAGTACTTGTCCTTTCTGCACATAATCGCCGGAATGGACTTTCACATTGGTGACGATACCACTTACCATCGGAAATATCTGCGCCATTTTATCTTCGTTGGCAGTAATTTTTCCAGTCAGGGAAACCTGGTGTGCGGTGGGTGTGATGGCGGCTGTGTCTACCTCCAGCCGCCTAAGCAGGGAATCGCTCAGCTCCAAGGATTGTTTTCGTATAGGCTCCACCGTATTACCGCAGGAGGTGATGGCAGCCATGAAAAGTAAAATGCTGTATAATTTGAATAGCTGTTGCATGTGGTTGAGTTAAGGATGGAAAATGGAGGCGCCGGTGGCATAATTGATTTTTTCCAGGGCGCTGAGGCGACTATAACGGAGCTCATTCATCTTGCGCACGTTGCTGCGGTAGGCATCGTAGAGGTCAATAAACTCCAGCAGTCCGATGTTATGCTGCTGATAGTTTTTTTCTATTTCGCCCATCATGTGCCGGTAGTCCTGTTCAAAGGCCGGGTCCATGTCGCCGGCCATTTGTTCTGTTTGCACGGCTTCGCGGAAGCTGTTCATTACCTCATGGGCCAGTTGGTCCTGCCGGCCTTGCAGTTCCAGCCTGCTGCCTTCCAGCGTGGCGCGCGCCATACGGATATTGCCCTGGTTGCGGTTAAAAAAAGGCAGCGGCATGCTTACTCCCAGGCCGTTGTAGTTACGTTCAAAATTTCCCTGTTTATCGTACGACAATCCTACCTGCAGGTCCGGCACAGCCAGTGCCTTTTGCAGGCGCAGGTTAATTTCGTTATAGTTTACATTTTCACCGGCGGCTTTAAGGTCGTAGCGGTTATGCATCGCGGTATCCAGTAAATTCTGGTAATTGTAGGCAGATGCCAGCGGCAGCGGTTGCGCCGCAGGCACGTCCGGGAAAAGGGTCACCGTTGGCGGCACCCGGATCAGCAGTGCCAGGTCGGACTGGGTTTGTTGAACGTCCTGGCGCAGCTGTAGCTCGTCGTGCTGCAGGTCGTAGAGCAGCGACTTCAGCCTGATAATTTCTTTCGGAGCAATATGGCCCAGCTGCTGCTGTTGTGCAAAGGCGCGTACTACCTGTTGCAGGAAAGCGACCTGGCTGGCATAGGTTTGCAGGGACTGTTGCTTGTAATAGAGGTCATAAAAGTTGTCGGCCAGTTCATATCGGAGGGTGCGCAGCAGGTCGTAAAACTGGTATTCGCTCAGTTTCACCCCGCTGCGTGCCAGTTGGATTTCCTTATTTCGCTTGCCCGCCAGCTTGATCAGCTGCTGGATCTGTAAGGTGTTCTGTCCTTCATAACCGAGGTCAAACCATTTGCCGGTGGTATGGTTATACAGCACATTCTCGAAGCTCACTTCCGGGTTATCGTATAGTCGTGCGGTGATGACAGCCGCCTTTGCCGAGTCGATATTATACCGTTGCGCCAGCAGTGGTATGTTCTGTTGCAGCAGCATGGTGGTGGCTGCCGGCAGGGTCAGGTGCAGGGTATCCGACTGGGCGGTGGCGGTGCTCACCGTCAACAATTCATAGAGGATAAGTAATGCCAATACAGACAATCTGTTCATCATACAACAAGAATTTTTCTTGCTGGCAAAGATGAAACGCTGCTATTAGCGGGCAGTTAGAATCGTATTAAAACGAAGTTAGATTTGAAAACCAGATATGAAAGGTAGTGCCCTGGGTGGGTACGCTACTAACGGTGATGCGTGCACGATGCAGCTGCAGGATTTTTCGGGTCATGGCCAGGCCGATGCCATATCCCGTGTAGGCGTGTGCGTTAGAGGCGCGGTAGAGTGGCATAAAAATCCGTTCCTGCTCTGCTTCGGGGATACCGATGCCGGTATCAGTAACGGAGAGCAGCAGGCCTTCGGCGGTGGTTTCCAGGGTAGCCGTTACCGGTGCATTACCTGAGAATTTAAAACCGTTTTTAAGGATATTGTTGATGGCAACTGCCAGCAACTGAGGGTTGCCGGAAAGGGTCAGCTGCGCAGGAGAGACCGTGGCCGGTAGTTTCAGGATCAGCTCCTGTGCAGGCGCCTGGTGGCTCCAGGAAATACGGAGGGCTTCCAGCATTTCATCGAGGAGGATATTTTCCAGTTGGGAAGCGTCCGGCACTTCATCCACGCGGGTAAGCTGCAACAGGCCATCAGTAATGATCCTGAGCTTTTCTGATTCACCCAGGAGGGTTTCCAGTGTTTGCTGGTATTCTTCCGGGGAGCGCAGTTTTTGCATGGTCACTTCGATTTCCCCTATGATGGTGGTGAGTGGGGTACGTAGTTCATGCGAGGCGTTGGACACGAAGGAGCGCTGCATTTCGAAGGCGTTTTCCATATGAGCCAGCAGCTCATTGAAGTGGTGGGCCAGCTCATCGATTTCGTCTTTGTTGCTGCCGCGTTGGAGTCGCTGGTGCAGACTGGTAGCGCGGATTTTTTTTACTTCACGGTTAATATGCTGAATGGGGCGCAGTGCTCTGCTGGCGTACCACTGGCTCATTCCATAAGTGACCGCGAGGGCAATGAGGCCCATGATCACGAGGCTCCAGAGGAGGTAGCTGAGTTGCTGTTCACCGGTGGCATTGCGGGCGGTAACGATTACTACGAAATCACCTTGGTTGTCGGGGTAGTAAATGCCGAGGCCGTATTTATCCCTGAAGCTGAACCGGTAGGTGTGGTGTTTTCTGATATTATTGAGGAGTGATGCTGGCCAGTCGTATTTGGCCTGTTCTATAAATACAGCGTGGTTGTTACTGTCGTAAATATTACTGGCTTCTCCTGGAATCCCCTGCTGGTAGCTCTTTTCAATCTCCAGAAATTTCTTTTTGGTGAGCTCGTCTTTTTCCAGGTATACTTCCGCCGTTAACAGGGCCCTGCCTTCCAGTTGTTTATAGAAGTTGTTGCGCACGAAACGTGCGGACAGCAGGTAGATGATCACAAACACGGTGGTGAGAATGATCCCGCTGATGAGGGTGAACTGTAGCGACAGGCGGTGGCGGATTTTCATATCAGCTTTTTATTTTCATGACGTAACCCATGCCTACCACCGTATGTATCAGTTTATCGCCGGTGAATCCTTTTTCAATTTTGTTACGGAGGTAATTGATGTAGACGTCGATGGTATTGGTGCCCGTGTCAAATTCCAGGCCCCAAACCGATTCAGCGATGAGGGCACGGGACAGCACTTTAGCCGGATTTTTGAGAAACAGCTCGAGCAGTGCATATTCTTTGGCAGTGAGCACAATTTCTTTGCCTTCGCGGTGGGCCGTTTTGGTGCCGGTGTCGAGGGTCAGGTCGGCCAGTGTAAGCACAGCGGCATCATTGCGGAACTGCTGATGACGGCGGCCGAGGGCATTTACACGTGCGAGCAGCTCAGAGAAATGGAATGGTTTGGAGAGATAGTCATCTGCGCCGGCGTTTAGTCCATCGACGATGTCGGTGGTGTCGTTGAGGGCGGTGAGCATAAGGATGGGCGTTTGCACAGCAGATCCGCGCAGGTGCCGGCATATCTGGATGCCGCTGATACCAGGCAACATTACGTCGAGGAGGATGAGGTCATAATCATCCTGGAGAGCGAGTTGTTGTCCCGCTGGCCCTTCGGTGGCTACCTGTACCTGGTGCTGGTGTTCTTCCAGTCCTCTTTTTATAAAGGCTCCTACTTTTATTTCATCTTCTATTACCAATATCTTCATAAGCAAGCCGTTGTTCCGTTAATAAACGAAATTAGTCAATGTTGAAGAGAACGTTATTAAAGCGGGATTAAAATGCTTAGCTTTACGCCTCATCCAGAACTTTATGCACGTACCCGAAATCACTGTTGGGGAGCTGGTGCTCCGGCCATTGAAGGACAGAGATGCAGCCGCACTTTTCAGGCTGTTTAGCCAGGATGCGGTGACGAAGTTCATGGATATTGAATCTTTCCGCAACATCACGGATGCCACGCAGATCATTACTTATTTCCGGGAACAGCAGCAGGCCGAGGAAGGCTTTCGTATGGGCATTATGCTTGGTACGGAGCTGGTTGGCACCTGCGGCTATCACAAATGGAATAAGCCCCATTACAAAGCGGAGATCGGCTATGATCTGTTGCCGGATTTATGGGGCAAAGGCATTATGACTGTGGCGGTGGGCGCTTTGCTGGACTTCGGATTCCAGTCGATGGAGCTAAACCGGACAGAGGCTTTTGTAGATCCGTTGAACACACCATCTTCCAGGTTACTGGCCAGGTTAGGGTTTCAAAAGGAAGGATTATTGCGGGATGCTTTTTTTGAGAAAGGCACTTTTGTGGACGCTGAAATTTACAGTCTGCTGAAAGCCGATCATGTGCGGGAATACATCTGGTAACATACTTATGAGATAAATAATGAGCTTAACTTACAGACACGCTACAATCGATGATTTGCCACGTATCGTGGCTATTTACAACACTACTATTGCGGGCCGCATGGTAACGGCGGACACCGAGCCGGTGACGGTGGAGAGTCGCCATAACTGGTTTTACGCCCACGATGATTTGCGTCGTCCATTGTGGATGATTGATGATGCTGACGGGAAAAACATGGGCTGGATGAGTTTTCAGTCCTTTTACGGCCGGCCGGCATATAACGGCACTGTGGAAGTAAGTATTTATCTGGATGAGTCAGCCAGGGGTAAAGGATATGGTGGGGAGATACTACAGTATGCTATTATGGTGGCGCCGAAATACAGCGTAGAAACTTTGCTGGGTTTCATCTTTGCTCATAATTACCCCAGCATAAAATTATTTGAGAAGACAGGATTTACGGAGTGGGCGAACTTGCCGGACATTGCAGAGCTGGATGGGGTGAAAAGGAGTTTAAAGATTTTGGGGTATAAAGTGCTGTAGAAGCGCAGCCATCAAAAAGCGCAAGGGGCGGCCTATAGATGTAAATAATGCTGCAGGCGCGCAATGCTTACACCTCCCCGTTTTAGTGCTGGTAATTGACAGCCTGGGCATACAGCGGCCGGGAACATTCCCTTATATTAAAAACACAGCTTATGTGGTGGATATATGCCTTGCTTTCCGCTTTTTTTGCGGCGCTCACTGCCATCTTCGCGAAGGTGGGGGTGTCTGACATTCCTTCTAACCTGGCCACAGGCATTCGAACGCTGGTGATCCTGGTGCTGGTATGGTCTATTGTTTTCTTCCGCGGGGAATGGAAAATGGCGGGTGGATTGAGCCGGCATGGGCTTTTGTTTTTGGTCCTTTCCGGGTTAGCTACGGGGATGTCGTGGTTATTTTATTTTAAGGCGTTGCAGGTGGGCAAGGTGAGTCAGGTGGCGCCGGTGGATAAACTTAGTGTGGCGCTGACGATCATTCTGGCGGCGGTTTTTCTACACGAGAGTATGACGTGGAGGTCGGCCTTGGGGGCAGGGTTGATTATTTGCGGGACGCTGGTGCTGATTATAAAATAGTGATGCTTATTCCGGTATCGAAAAACCGTATTTCGTAAGGCCGCAATTCTAATGGCTCTACCGCTTCATAGTATGAAGGCAGGTCAGCGTCGTCATACCCTAAAACAAAAACAGACACAATCTCTTGTGTCTGTTAGCGTTATAAACAAAGTCGACAATTTAAATAGAAGGTGTGATTTTATACACGCACCTGCGTGCACCATTGATAATATGCTCCTGTCTGCTAACATCCACATCATTTCCTACAATAGAAACGAAGGTATTCATTTCTGAGGTGCAGATATTATCGCACTCCTGTGCCGCGCAACATATAGGACAGTGATTTTCAATGAAATAGTAGGTACCATCTTCTTTTTTCCATTCAGCCAGGTAACCTTCTTTACTCCGTATGGCTGCAAAGGCATCCAGGCGGCTTTCGAGGCCTGCTACCCCATCGAGGGCGGCATGGTATTTTTCCTGCTGATTCTTTTCTCTGGCGGACACTACACTTTCCAGTGCGTCTTTGCCGAGTACATTTTTGATGGTTTGGATCAGCTGCAGGGTGAGCTCGGTATGGGTATCCGGAAACCGGGCATTGCCGAGGGCGGTAAGACTCCAGATCTGCATAGGCCGGCCTACGCCACGGGAGATGCTTTCGGGCTGTACCAGTCCTTCTTCCTGCAGTTTAACAAGGTGGAGGCGTGCTCCCTCACTGGTAATACCCAGCTCATCCGCCAGCTTGGAGGCTGGCAGCGGGCCTTTGGTCTTGAGCATGGTCAAGATCCTGTCGGCAGCATTTCTGATTCGCGTCGGATATTTTTCCAAGTTATTACTTGTTTTATTATCAAATGTCGTAATTTTGTGGGAGCAAAAAAAAAGTTTTTTGAAAGAATACCGCGGTAAAGTAGGCTGAAACCCAGCCAGATGCTGAATTTTCCAAGTAAAGATTGTAATTTTGCATTCCTTATTGAATTTTAGCCCGCCTACCGCAAATTTATTACTCGGGCAACAGCGCAGAAAAGTATACAATATTTCGGCCGGGGAACCGGCTTCAGTAATTTAAAAAATGCTGATTTATGATAACCGTTTCAGAAAAAGCAGGTGAATATATTAAAGCATTGATGGAAAAAGACCATCATGCGCCAGGTACCTTTGTTCGTGTTGGCGTAAAGGGTGGCGGATGTTCCGGCCTGGAATACGTCATGAAATTTGAAACAACAGAAGAAGAAGGAGACCAGGTTTTCGAAGATAAAGGTGTAAAAGTTGTGGTGCAGATGAAGAGCTTACTCTACCTCTATGGCACCCAGCTGGATTACTCCGATGGGCTGAATGGCAAAGGATTGTTCTTTAACAACCCGAATGCTACCAGAACCTGCAGCTGCGGCGAAAGCTTCGCTGTATAAGCAGGTGTAGAAAAGCAATTTTCTAATTCCCACCACTCAAAATCACAAAATTGTATGATGAATAGTAACGAAATAATAGATGATATAGCCAATAAGGAGTATGAGTTTGGCTTTACCACCGATATTGAAATGGATATAGCACCTCCTGGGCTAAATGAAGATATCATCCGTTTTATTTCGGCGAAAAAGAATGAACCTGAATGGTTGTTGGAATGGCGACTGAAAGGATTTCAGGCATTTAAAAAATTGAAATTCCCTACCTGGCAGCATTTCGAACTGCCTGAACTGGATTTACAATCCCTCTCCTACTGGGCAGCTCCTAAGCAAAAGAAACAGCTGAACAGCCTGGATGAAGTAGATCCTGAATTACTCGCTACATTCGATAAACTGGGTATTTCCATTAATGAACAGAAAGCACTCACAGGTGTAGCCGTTGACGTAGTATTCGACAGCGTATCCGTTGTGACTACCTTCAAAACCAAACTGAAAGAACTGGGTGTGATTTTCTGCTCTTTCGGTGAGGCGGTTCAGGAATATCCTGACTTAGTTAAAAAATACCTCGGTACAGTAGTACCGGCTTCAGATAATGTTTTTGCTGCCCTGAACAGCGCCGTATTCTCCGACGGTTCTTTCGTGTACATTCCCAAAGGCGTTCGTTGCCCAATGGAACTGAGCACTTACTTCCGTATCAACGCACAGAATACCGGACAGTTCGAACGTACCCTCATCGTTGCTGACGATGAAAGCTACGTGAGCTACCTCGAAGGTTGTACCGCTCCAATGCGCGATGAAAACCAGCTGCACGCCGCAGTAGTAGAAATCGTTGCCCTGGAAAAAGCAGAAGTAAAATACTCCACCGTTCAAAACTGGTATCCTGGTGATAAAGACGGTAAAGGTGGTATTTTCAACTTCGTAACCAAACGCGGTATCTGTAAAGGCGCTAACAGTAAAATCTCCTGGACTCAGGTAGAAACCGGTTCTGCCATCACCTGGAAATATCCAAGTGTGATTCTGCAGGGCGACTACTCCGAAGGTGAATTCTACTCCGTAGCAGTGGTTCGTAACAAACAGATCGCTGATACCGGTACCAAAATCCACCACATCGGTAAAGGCACCAAAAGCCGTATCATCTCCAAAGGTATTTCTGCCGGTCATGGCGACAACAGTTACCGCGGACTGGTATCTGTAGGCCCACGCGCAGAAAATGCCCGTAACTTTACCCAGTGCGACTCCCTGCTGATCGGTAACCAATGCGGCTCTCATACCTTCCCGTATATCGAGTCAAGGAACAAATCCGCGATGATCGAACACGAAGCCACCACTTCAAAAATCGGGGAAGACCAGATCTTCTACCTCAATGCCCGTGGCATCGATACCGAAAAAGCCGTTGCACTCATCGTAAACGGTTACGTTAAAGAAGTACTGAACCAGCTGCCTATGGAATTTGCCGTAGAAGCACAGAAACTTTTATCTATCACTCTCGAAGGAAGCGTTGGATAGTTGGGAATTGGTTACAAAAATTAACCAGTAACTGATTACTGACAACTATTTAAACATACAGAACACAATAAAACAATCATGCTGACGATTAAAAATCTGCACGCAGAAGTAGAAGGGAAAAAAATTCTGAAAGGTATTAACCTGGAAATTCCGAAAGGGGAAATCCATGCTATCATGGGACCTAACGGTTCCGGTAAAAGCTCGCTGGCATCTGTGCTGGCCGGCCGTGATAACTACGAAGTTACAGAAGGTGAAGTTTGGTTTAATGGCAAAAATCTGCTGGAAATGTCTCCTGAAGATCGCGCCCGTGAAGGTGTTTTCCTGGCTTTCCAGTACCCTGTTGAAATCCCGGGTGTATCCAACATCAACTTCCTCAAAACTGCAGTAAACGAGGTAAGAGCCTACAAAGGCCTCCCTCAGTTGGAAGCAAAGGAATTCCTGAAGCTGACCAAAGAAAAACAACAGCTGGTAGATTTTAATACCAACCTGATGAACCGTTCCCTCAACGAAGGCTTCTCCGGTGGTGAAAAGAAACGTAACGAAATTTTCCAGCTGGCCATGCTGAATCCTTCCCTGGCCATCCTGGATGAAACTGACTCCGGCCTGGATATCGACGCCCTGCGCATCGTTTCCAACGGGGTAAACAAACTGCGCGATGCCGAAAAATCATTCGTAGTAATCACCCACTATCAACGTCTGCTTGAATATATCGTTCCTGATTTCGTACACGTACTGTACAACGGCCGCATCATCAAAACCGGTACTAAAGAACTGGCCCTGGAGCTGGAAGAAAAAGGTTACGACTGGCTGAAAGAAGCAGAGCACCAGAAAGAATCAGTATAATCAAATTACGATAGCCCATCATCTCTCGTAATTTATTAAAAAGCGTTAGCAAAATGACAAGCGATACCATCATGATACCTTTTTACCAGGCTTTAACGGAAGACGTAAATGCACTGCCGGCTCCGCAGGACTCCCTGCAGGAAGTTCGCCGCGGCGCATTGGAACGCTTCTCCGCTACAGGTCTCCCTACCCTGAAAACGGAAGCATGGCGTTTTACCAATATCCAGCGATTCCTGAAAGAGTATCCATATGAATTAACAAGTACACCTGCTACCACCACCGCCGATGTTGCCAACGAAGCCACTATCCCGGGACTGGACGCTTACCGTATCGTACTTGTAAACGGCCATCTGCAGGCAAACCTCTCCAGCATTCCGGAAGGGAAAGGCATCCGCATCGGCACCATGAGCGCCAGCACCGATGCCCCTGGCTTCGCTAAATGGTTCAATCAACATACACAGGTAAACGGTGAACCACTCGCCGATCTCAATACCGCCCTGTTCGCCGATGGCCTGTTCATCGAACTGCAGGCAAATGTGAGCGTCGACAAGCCCATTCACCTCATTCACGTATATACTTCCGACCGTCACGCATTCATACAGCCACGTCACCTGTGGGTACTGCACAAAGGCGCTACGGCCACCGTCATCGAATCCACCGTACACCCTAAACAGGAAGCGGTAGCATTCTCCAATTGCGTAACCGAAGTAGTGGTTGCCGATAACGCTGAACTCTGGCACTATAACGTACAGCAAGGCGCGGAAAATTTCCGCCAGGTAAACACCACCGCTGCACAACAGGAAAGAGACAGCCGTTACCACCACTTCAACTTCACCCTGCCCAATACCCCGTTCACCCGTAACAACCTGAGCGTAGTATTACACGGCAGCAACACAGAAACCAATCTGAAAGGCATCTACCTGGCAACTGGTAACCAACACGTGGACAACTACACGTTCATGAACCACCTCGTTCCGAACTGTAACAGCAACGAACACTATAAAGGTGTACTGCTGGAAAATGCTAACGCAGTATTCACCGGCAGAATCCATGTGCACCAGGAAGCGCAGAAAACCAACGCCTTCCAGCAAAACAATAATATCCTGATGGGCGATAAAGCGACCATCAACTCCCAGCCACAGCTGGAAATATATGCCGACGACGTGAAATGCAGCCACGGCTTTACTGCCGGCCAGTTCAGTGCAGACGCCCTCTTCTACCTCCGCGCACGCGCCATCGGTGAAGAAGCAGCAAAAGCCCTGCTGGTAAACGCATTCACCCACGATGTAACCGACGAAATCGCAGTACCTGCGCTCCAGGAATACATCCAGGGTCAGATCGAGGCCATCATGAACAATTAAGACCGATACATCATGGAACATATTGCTAACATAGGAACCGCCGCACTCGATGTTGCCGCCGTCAGGAAAGACTTCCCGATCCTGCAGCAACAAGTGCATGGCAAACCGCTGGTATACTTCGATAACGGAGCTACCACGCAAAAGCCAACAGCGGTCATCGAAACATTAGAACGTTACTACGAAACATATAATAGCAATGTGCACCGTGGGGTACACCATCTGAGCCAGGTAGCCACCGACGCATTCGAAAAAGCCCGCAACATCGTTACCGGTTTTATCAATGCCCCCGATAGCAGCCAGGTCATCTTCACAAAAGGTACCACAGACGGAATCAACCTCGTAGCCAGTGGCTTCAGCCGCCGCTTCCTGAAACCAGGCGATACCGTCATCATCTCCGCCATGGAACACCACTCCAACATCGTGCCCTGGCAGATGGCCTGTGAAGACAACGGCGCCACCCTCAAAGTAATCCCTATCAACGATAAGGGTGAACTGATCATGGAAGCCTTTGAAGCCATGCTCGATGATACCGTAAAAATTGTATCCGTCACCTATGTATCCAATACACTGGGCACCGTAAACCCGGTAGAAGATATCATCACGGCAGCGCATGCACGAAATATCCCCGTGCTCATCGATGCCGCTCAGGCTATCCAGCACATCACGATCGACGTGCAGGCGCTCCAACCGGATTTCCTCGTATTCTCCGGCCATAAAATCTACGGCCCCACCGGCACCGGTGTACTCTACGGCTCCGAAGAATGGCTCAACAAACTGCCCCCTTACCAGGGCGGTGGAGAAATGATCAAAACCGTTACCTTCGAAAAAACAACGTATAACGTACTGCCCCATAAATTTGAAGCCGGCACTCCTAACATCGCCGGTATCATCGGACTGGGAGCAGCCATCGAATACCTGCAGCAAACAGGTATTCCCGCCATTCAGCAGTATGAAGAAGCACTGATGAGCTACGCCTTGGAACAACTGCGCCAGATAGACGGTATCCGTTTTATCGGCGACGCTGCCAACAGAAGCGGTGCCATCTCCTTCCTCGTACATAATATTCACCCGTTTGATATGGGCGAATTACTGGACCGCCAGGGAATAGCCGTGAGAACAGGTCACCACTGCACCGAACCACTCATGAACCGATTTAATATTCCAGGTACCGTAAGAGCTTCGCTCTCCTTCTATAATACCAGGGAAGAAATTGATAAACTGGTGGCAGGTGTGAAACGCGCCAGCACTATGCTGCTGTAAACAGGGGATTATGACGATAAAAGAAAAACAGGAAGAGGTAATAGACGATTTTTCCTTTATGGAAAACTGGGAGGATAAATATGAATATATTATCCAGCTGGGAAAAGAACTGCCCCTCATTCCGGAGCAATACAAAACAGACGATAACCTGATCAAAGGCTGCCAGTCCCGCGTGTGGCTACACACCGAACTCAAAGACGGCAAGCTCTTATTCTCGGCCGATTCCGACGCTGTCATCACCAAAGGCCTCGTAAGCCTGATGATTTCCGTGCTCTCCGGCCACACACCTAAAGAAATCGCTGAGGCAGAGATATTTTTTATTGACGCCATCGGCCTGAGCAGCCACCTCTCTCCCACCCGTTCCAACGGCCTGCTGAGTATGCTCAAACAGATGAAACTTTATTCCGTCGCCTACCAGGCTAAAAATAACTAGTCATGAGTGAAGTAACATTAAGAGATCAGATCGAAGAACAACTCCGCACCGTTTACGATCCGGAAATTCCGGTGAACATCTGGGAACTCGGACTGGTATACGCCATTAAAATCAGCGAGGATAACGCCATCAACATCGACATGACGCTGACAGCCCCCGGTTGCCCCGTTGCCGGAGATATCATCCGCGAAGTGGAAGAAAAGGTCAGAAACGTAGAATCCGTGACCGATGTTCACGTGCATCTCACCTTTGACCCACCTTGGACCAAGGAAATGATGAGCGAAGAAGCTAAGCTGGAACTGGGTTTCCTGTAAGATATTACGAAGACTGATACGGAGGTGTCAGTCTTTTTTTTGCCCCGGAACTCCCCCGGCCTGCGGCCGGGAGGAGTTCCGGGAGATGTGGGCGCTGCTGCGCCCACATCTCCCGGAAAACAAAAATTTGTACCCGGCCTTACCTTCCCGCGCACCACTACGGCCGACGCGTGATTCGTACAGGCTGCACAGGCTGTATGCCCCCAACAGCGAAAACCTCCGCCCCTGATACGATCTCCTCATCGCCACGACTTACAGACAACGCATCTCTCTTCCAACGACACAACAACATCTCCCCACAAAAGCCCCCTGCGCGCAGCGCAGCCCCCCCTCCAATGGCACCGAAGGTGACATTGGCAATCCCTAAGATCAAAAAACACCCCCCTTTTTTTATAAATGCCACTGATATTTAGCTTTTTATTTTTCGATTTTATTTAATTTGTGCCGGAATTGCAAACAGAAACCACTTTATTCACTTGATAAAAAGCCGCCTTAAGCGGTAGCACGCAGCCAATACCAATAAACTGAATCCATCTAAACCTTATGCCATATACAGCGGAAACGACACAACCAATAATTGAAAGGCTGAGAAAAAGGTTCCACCATGCCAATGAAACCACGATCGTGTCGATCCATCTGTTCCTGACAGGCGCACAAGCTTCCTTACCGGTACTAAACACACCCGATGAAACAGCCATGGCAGGCTACTTTATCCCCCTGCTGCAACTGCCCGATCAATGGAATGACAACGACCGACTGGTGCTTCAGTTACTATCCGATCCACAGGTATGGGAGCAAAATGAGCATGATTTCCTGACGCATATCGTCCCTATGCTGGATATGCCAGGCAGCTCCTCCTCTATCGTACAACGATTCAGTACATTCACCCACTTCCTCCAGCAACAGGGCTACAGCCCTGAGAAAATTGGTTCCATGCTCATCCGTTATTCCAACTACGGAGACAATATGGACCTGCTCCCGCTGAAGTTTTCGCCCCTGCGGAAATTCCTCCAGGACCTGCTTAGAAGTACCGATGCACTCGCTATCCAACCATACCTGGAAAGGTGGTATCAACTTAACTGGAACTCCCTGTTTTTCAGACTCCTGGCCAAAAGCCATCCGGACCTGGAACTCCCTTACCTTGAAAAAAAGCTTTTAAGCCCCGTAGCGGGCTATTTAAACAGCGATCTGGCCAACGCCTTATTGCAAAACAACTTCGCCAGATACGAGCCCTTATTGCTGCAAACAGGCAATGCCGCTACTGCCCCTGTGGCAGTACAGCTGGGCGTACAACTGGCACTCACCAATTACCAGCCAGACAACTACCAGGCTAACCTCCTGCCGCTGTTCCGGCTATATCTCCGGGAGTTTTCGCAAACGCCCGTTGACAGCGAAGGTCAGGCCAGCAGCATCCTCCAGGCGGATACCACTGGCAGCTACCCGCTCAGCCTGATCGCCCTGCACGGCCTCCTGCAACATAATGCCGCCGAAGGTATGGACTACCTCCTCCAGTTCGTCCGTGAACAAAGGGAAATACATCCTGCCTGTTTCGAAATACTGGGCCAGCGCCTGCAACAACAGGCCGTACCTATCCTGATGGAAGCGCTGGAAAAAGGCTACGACATCAAGCTGTTACTACCGGTAATGGAACACGTCGAATCCACCCAATACTTTGAACAACTATGGCCCTATACCCTGCACAAACTGAAGTCAGTGCGTATGGCCGTAGCCGTTATCCTGGCAAAAGATCCGGACGCCTACTCCAAAGCAGCCGAACTATTACAGCATAAAAAGGCCGAGCAACGCCTCACCGCCACGCTCATCCTCTGTAGCATTAATACGCCGGAAGCGCGACTCCTTATCACGGAAGCACTGCACAACGAAATCAACGACGATGCCCGCGACCTGATGCTGGAAACACTGGGCAACGTGATCCGCTATGAAGCGGATATGGACACCGTTAACCAGCTCATCGCTTCCGCCAGAAGCCGGTATAAGCTCAACCGCCCCCTGGAAAAATGGATGGACGACCAATCCCTCCCGCTCCTGTGGACCAAAAACGGCGAGCAGCTGCCACTGGAAGCCACCCGCTTCCTGCTATACCGGATGTCGCGCATCACCGAAATGGGTGCAGACGTAGAGGCGAAACCGTTATTGAAGCTGCTGGACCCGAAACGCAACGACGACTTTGCCATGGGCCTGTTCGATATGTACGAGCAGCACGAAGGCGATACCCGCCTGAAGTTCCTCCTGGCAACAGCCGCCTTTACCGGCCATAATAAGCTCGCCGCCGCCCTCCAGGCTAACATCGGCAGCTGGATCAACGAGCGCCGCCCACGCCAGGCAGAGCACGCACTCGATGCGATGGCGCTGCAGGCGAATAGTAAGTCGCTCCAAATAGTAGCCTACTACGGTAAAAAATATACCACCCGCCGCGTACAGCTCGGCGCCGCCGCCAGAAACGCACTGGTGCGCGCTGCCGCCGAGCTGGAGCTGACCTTCCATGAGCTGGGCGACAAAGCCGTGCCAGACCTGGAGTTCGAAGGCAGGTACCAATCATTTGAGATGAACGGCGATACCTGGAAAGGTTTCGTGGATAATAACTTCCGTATCGCTTACCTCAACCGCAAAGGAAAAAGGCCTAAAACGCCTCCTACCGCGGCCTCCAAGGAAACGAAAAAATTCTTTAAGGAACTGCAGAAACAGCTGCCCGCCATGGCAGCCCAACAGGCAGAACGCCTCCAGCAGTTCCTCGTAAACCAACGCAGCTGGAAAGCAGCCCAATGGCTGGAGCTCTTCCTCCAAAACCCATTGATGTTTGTATTTGCCAACAGACTCATATGGGCAGTATATGATGAAGAAAACCAGCTGATGACCAGCTTACGCTGCACTGAAGATGCAAGGCTCATCACCATCAGCGGCGCCGCTATTGAGCTGCCGCCTTTCGCCACCGTGCGTTTACTGCATCCGCTGCAAATGGATGCAGCCATGATGGATCAGTGGAAACAACACCTCACCGCCAATAATATCACACCAGCTTTTGAACAGCTCGATCGACAGGTAACCACCTTACAGCCGGAACAGCGTATGCAAACGATGATCACCGACTTTGAAGATATTGCCGCCGATCAGGAAGTGATCCAACAGCACCTGCTCAGCAGAGGCTGGCAACCACAAACAAACGAAGAAGGCGTGGCCCATACCTGGTATAAGTCCAACGACATCCAGCAGGTAGAAGCGCGCATTGCTACCTATAATATTTACCAGGAGTCAGGTATCCGTTGCAAGCTCGGCAACCTGTACTTTACCAGACAACTGACTACAGAACAGATCAGCAGTGCGCCCACCACGCCTGCTGATCTCCTGCAGCTTTACAAAGTGCCGCCGGTATTCTTTTCCGAGACGGTCACTGATATTGCCTTGTCGAGGGTAAAAATGGAACTGGTGTAATATTCCCCGCATAACCGGATTTTATTTGTAATTTTTCCAGTATTGGAAACGCAATAAAAACCACTTATGCAAACAATTTTTCAGCGGCTGGCAGCACTCAGCATCCTGCTTTGTGCCTCCATGCAGCTCTACGCAGTGAACATGATTCCAATGCCGGCGGAACTAAAAGTAAACGGCACCATTTTTACCCTCTCCCCCAGTACTACTATCACAGGAAACAGCCCGGCAGAGGCAGCGTATTTACAAGCAGCGCTGGAACAAACGACGGGCCTGCATCTCCCTACTAACGGAAAAGGACAAACGAATTTTATCAGACTGGAAGTAAACAGCAAGTTGCTGGCCCAACTGGGCCAGGAAGGTTATACACTGCACGGCGATGCCAAAGGTGTACTGATACGCGCAGCCACTGCTGGCGGTGTCTTTTATGGTGTGCAGTCGCTACGGCAGCTCGTGACCACTAACGGTAATGCACATACGATTACCGGCGTTGATATAACCGACAAGCCCCGTTTTGGCTGGCGCGCTTTCATGCTGGATGAAGCCAGGCATTTTCAGGGAACAGCAGCCGTAAAGCAGTTGCTGGAGGAGATGTCGGTGCTGAAGATGAATACCTTCCACTGGCACTTAACAGACGATCAGGGCTGGCGGATAGACATCAAAAAATATCCCCTGCTCACGCAGATAGGCAGTCACCGGGATTCTTCACAAACAGCTTTCAACAGCAAAGTGTACCGTGTAGTAAAGCACGAAGGCTACTATACACAGGAGCAAATCAAAGATATCATTGCATATGCCGCTGCAAGGCATATCACGATTGTACCGGAAATAGAAATGCCTGGTCACGCCAGCGCCGCCATAGCAGCCTATCCCTGGCTGGGTATGCGGCATGAACAAATTGCGGTGCCGGCACAATTTGGGGTGCATTACAACGTGTTTAACGTCAGTGATCCTAAAGTGATTACCTTCCTCCAGGACGTGTTGCAGGAAGTGATGGCGCTGTTTCCATCAAAGGTGATTCATATTGGCGGCGATGAAGTGAAGTATGACCAGTGGAAAGCAGATTCAGGGGTGGTGCGTTATATGCGTGCCCATCAGCTCAGCTCTCCGGCCGATTTACAGATTGCATTCACCAACAGCATCTCCAATTTCCTGGCTGGTAAAAACCGCCGGATGATAGGCTGGAATGAAATCATGGGCATTAAGCTGCACGAGTACAACGATGCAAAAGATGATGCCGGTAAGGAAAAGCTGGCACCCGGTACCGTGGTACAGTTCTGGAAGGGCGACCTCTCGCTCATCCGCGATGCGGTGTCCAAAGGCTACGACGTGGTCAATTCCTATCATTCCTTTACGTATCTGGATTACGATTTCAAGCTGGACAAAGCCTATAGCTTTGATCCCGTTCCAAAAGGGCTGGAACCGCAGTATATAAATAAAATTCTGGGTAGTGGCTGCCAGATGTGGGGCGAGTTTTTGCCCGATGTCAAAACGATGACCAGTCACGTATTTCCGCGCCTGGCGGCCTACGCAGAGGTTGGCTGGACAAATGCCGGCAACAAGGATTACGAGCGTTTTAAGAAGGGATTACCATTTTTTTATGGCCGCTGGGAAAAGGCGGGGATTGCCTTTACTAAACAATAACTTCATACGTGGTACAGGTGCGCCAAGCGTGCCTGTACCATCACGGTGCCCTGTTGCAGGCGGCTACCAGTTATCTTCCTATAAAATAACCAGCATCAAGGAAAAAGTTCAACCGCCTATTCCCGTATTGTTGGCGATACTCCACAGGGTGTAATTCCCCTAAAACCGCCACCAATGGCGCAAATCAGTAAATTTCAAGCAGTTATCAAACTGCCGGAATGAACCATTTATTTCAGCATGAAATTGGAATAAGGGTAAGTGAACCATTCATAAAATATTATGAAGAACCTACCCGCCACAATTGGACTGATGATGGTATTATTTATCGCTGCATTTTTTATCCTTAGGGATGACCATCAGGTGGAAGCGCAAACTATGCCGGGATTAACAACAACATGGCAAGATACGATTCCGCCCAAGCCAAGGCCAGATACAGCAAAATGGCCACCACAGCAGCATCCTAAGAAGGATAAGAAACATGACCGTGATACCTTAAGAAGAGATACCCTGGGCATCAGATAGCGAACCATCATTGATTAGTAGAGTAGAGCAGAACGCCGCACCAGATATACCGGTGCGGCGTTCCTATTTCCATTATTCATTAGTTAAACGATTTAGCAACAACAGTTACCTTACAACTCAGGGAGTGTAAGTAACCGCACTGCTGTACAGCACATTTGATACAGCAGAAAATAAAGTGGCTTTGTTAGTACTCGTCAGATTATACCACAGGTAGATACCATAGCCGTTGTTTTTCGTTTGCGTGGCCAGGTTTACACAGGTGCTCTGGCTCGTGCTCATGATATTTACCGCTGCGGGCCCTAAATTAGCTTTGGTTAAACCTGCTACATTTGGAACGGAATAACTGCCATAGATGGCATTCCAGCTATAGTTGACGAAGTCTCCGGCTTTCTTGCCGCCGTACGACAACCGGGAAGCAGCGGGACCATAATAATAGAAAGAAATAATTTTGGCAGGCATCAGCGTACGCAGTTCTTCCAGGAGGAATACAAAGGAACTGTCGTTAGGCTGAGGCAAACCATTGTTGCCATAATCCGCATACTCATCATCGAAATCAATACCATCGAGACTATAATACGCCACTGTATCGGCCAGCTGCTGGGCGAAATCGTGCGCTTTGGCCCTGGTGGTGAAGTTACAGAAACCGGCACCCTGGTGGTTTCCCAGGATAGAGAGCAATACTTTCATACCCTTGTTTTGTAACGGCACAATCTGCGTGGCCCTGTTTACCAGCACACTGGTTACCTGCGGATTGTTATACAGGTAAGCCTTGCTGGTAGTGGTGTTGTAATTGATGTTAGCCGCAAAAATAATGGCAATATCAAAAAGTTGCTGACCGCCGGTGGTCAGCGTATATTTCCCGGCATTCAACATGCTGTTGCTGTTGACCTCTACATACACTACTGATTTACCGCCTGCTTTGGTAACTGTTTCTGTTTTCGGAGTGGAGCTGGTGGCAGGTGTGGCGGCATCTTTTCTGCAGGAAGCAAAACTAATCGCTGCAACGGCTGTAATGGCCAGCATTACATGCTGCACGGCGTGGAATCTGGATGTCATGTTACTACTTTTGAAGGTTTAAGAAAACAATAAAAAATAAAGGGTCGGATCGTGGAATGTGGCTATGGGTCTGACAGTGTTGCTAAATCATCGGGACTTAAATAGTGGAATGTTCCCTGAATATAGGGAAAATATCAGATTTTAACTAAAACGTTTAAGCACAGTACTGCAAAGGATTTGAAGACTGTTTAGCAGGTGCATTACAGCGCTGGCCGGGATTACACGTGGCAGGTTGCTAAACTTACGGGATCGCATATACGAAGATGTTCATATTTCTTTCACTGCCACCTTCGCTGGAGGTGGAGGAATGAGATGCACAGGGCCGGCGGGCACCCGGCTTAGTACAGGGGGCGCTTCCTGAAATCCGGCACCAGTGGTGCCGGATTTCAGGAAGTACCAGGGGGCCGAAGGCCCCCGGAACTTCCTGAAAAATTAATACAAATAATTCTGTTCCATATTAGGATTCGCCAGCATCTCACTCAGCGGAATAGGATAACGTACATCCCTGTCCGGATTACAATTGCGGGTTTCTACGGGCGTAGCCTCACCGGTAGCCGGATTGGTAGCACCATACACCTGGCCTGTCATCACCGTACCAAAAATTTTCCACCGGCGGATATCGAAAAAGCGGGCCCCTTCGAAACAGAGCTCAGACATACGCTCCCTGCGTACCAGGTCCCTTAACTTTTCCTGGGAGTTATACTTTACTCCATCGGCAGCAGGCATGCCTGCGCGATTACGAATCTGGTTAATGTACGTCAGCACATCCGGGTTTTGCCAGTCGGCTGTTTCAATCAGTGCTTCCACATAATTGAGCAGGACCTCCGGATAACGTATGATCATATAATCCAGGGTACGGTTTGCTGAAGCTGCATTGCGATCTTTCGGGTCAAGGTACTTATTTACCCAGAAACCAGTAGCCGTGGCATTTTGAGCGCCCAGTTGATCAGCACCGGCTGCAAACGGCTGTAACGTAATCCCCTGATATGATTGTCCGGGTAACAATACCGCTCCCACCAACCGGGGATCCCGGTTATTTTTATAGTTAGGATTTTGCCTGTAGATCGCCTGGGAGTCCGCCGGTAATTCCGCCAACGTTTTGCCCTGCAGGGTTTCAAAATTATTGAGTACCACATTGGTGGGCGACACCACCGTCTTCCCTCCTACTCCGGCTGGAGCAAAGGTTAACCAGGCACCGGCGCAGCCCTTATCCTTGAAAAATATACGCTCTTTATTCAGCTCCCCGGTATACAAAAACAATTCTGCATAGCTGTTTGCTTTTGCGTTTGTGCTTTTATACAAGGCAAATGTTCCCTGGTCAATTACCGCCTTTGCATTGCTTTTCGCTACGTCAAAATGACCATAATACATCGCCAGTTTGCTCATGAGCGCATAACATACACCGGAGGAAATACGCCAGGCCTCATTGCTGTTATAGCTCGCCGGCAGATTAGGTATGCAGGCGGTCAGCTCGCTCATCACGAAATCATAGACTTCCTGCTCCGTATTGCGTTTCAGATCGTCTTTCAAAGGATCTACCGACTCCGTTACAATCGGTATACCACCGAAAAACATCAGCAGTTCCATATGGTAGTAGGCACGCATCGCACGGGCTTCATTTTTATAGCGCTCCCGGAGTGTGGAATCCATAAAGCAGCGATCCACGTTTTCGAGGAAGCGGCAGGCGCGGCGGATATCTTTAAAATCGTCCTGCCATACGCTGAGGGCCACATTCCAGCTGCTGTTAGCCAGTCCCTTACCATACAGTTCATAACTGCCCCTGGTATCCTGACGGGCTACTGCCTCATCGCTGAGGGCGGATAAAAACATGAGCTGCCGGCCATCCGATCCGCCCGGCAAGCCTGCATACACAGAGCCGAGCGCGCCAGTAGCATTGGCTTCTGTTTTCCACCAGGTTTCGTCTGTCACCGCCACGGGATCATCATGCGTGAGGAACTTCGTACAGCTGCTCAAACCTAAAGCAATGATGAGTATCCAAAATTTATTGATAGGCATGATTATATTTTTAGAATTGAACATTAAGACCTGCGATAAATGATTTCATTACACCATAAGTCCATTGGTTACCCTGGCTTTCCGGGTCCATCAGCGTCATGCTGCTCAGCGTCCACAAATTCTGCGCATTCGCATACACCCTGATTCTGCTGATACCGGCGCGTTTCAGCGCATCTGAACTATAGTTATATCCCAGCTGGATATATTTCAGACGCAGGTAGGCTCCGTTCTCAAACCAAAAGTCAGAGCTGTATTTGTTGCTGGCCGGAGCGGCATTCAGGCGCGGAAACCTCGCATCTGTACGTTCCGGTGTCCAGTAGTTACTCAAATAGTATTTCGTAGGTACGCCTCCGTCTTTACTCATATCCAATGGAAGTGCAAGCATACCCTGTAAAATCGCATCGCTTTTATTTACACCTTGCAGCAAAAATTCCAGGTCCAGTTTTTTCCAGCCTATATGTACGTTGGCAAAGTAGTTGAGCGTAGGCAGATTGCTGCCAATGCGCTGCTGATCTTCACTGTCAATAATCTTATTATTGTTAAGGTCCAGGTACTTGATGTCACCGGGTTTGGCGCCAGGCACTACCGGGATCAGCGGGTTACCCGCAGCATCAAAGTCGGAAGCCTGTAGCAGCCCGGCCGCCTTATAGCCAAACCATGAGCCAATAGGGCCGCCCACTTCGTCAATAGTAGTGGTGGTAATGTTGGTACCACCCGCCATATCGGTGATACGGTTTTTGTTGCTGGTAACACCTGGGCGAATAGAAAGATTCACGTTCTTATTTACCTGCGCGTTATAGTTCAGGGATACTTCCCACCCTTTGTTTGACACCTTACCGGAGTTAAAAGGCACATCGTCTTCAAATCCGCCGGTGTACGATAGCTGCGGAAACAGGATCATGCCGGTGGTACGTTTGTCATAATAGTCGGCCACCAGTTCCAGCTTGCCTTTGAACAACGCCAGATCCAACCCGATATCCAGCATGTTCACAGTTTCCCAGCCAATGATAGGGTTACCGTTGGATGTTTCCACACCATTGCTGTTATTGATGGTGTTTTGGTACAGGTAAGGGTCAATGCCTTCATTACCCAGTTTACCGAGTGAAGCGCGCAGCTTCATATTGCTCACTGCTCTAATGCTTTGCATAAACGGCTCCTTGCTCACGTTCCAGCCTACTGCTACAGAAGGAAAGAAGCCATGTTTATTTTGCGGACCAAATTTGGAACTACCGTCTGTTCTGCCGGTCAGCTCGAGCAGGAATTTATCGCGGTAGGAATAGTTCACTTTTGCGTAGGCGGACAGCAGCGACCAGATGCTGATGCTGGTTACATCGCTGGAGCTGGTTTGTGTACCATTATTACTTTCTTCCTGTGAGTAACCAGCCATGGCAAAGAGGTGGTGGTCGCCTCTGTCGAGCGTATAATCCGCAGACCCGGCCAGGTAATAGTAAGTAGTGCGTGCCAGCTTGAAGGCGCGTTGTTGCGTCCAGGTCTGTAATAACTGTCCGGTATTATAATCCAGGAAGTTATAGTTATCGCGGGTATCCTGCGTGATATCACTGTTCAAACGGAAGCTGAACTGCCCCCGCAGAAACAGGTTAGGCATTACCTCCCAGCGGGGCTGGAGATTGATGCTGCTCTGACCAAATTCCCCTTTGCGGATACCTCCTTTTTCGGCGTATGCCAGTGGGTTCACGATGTCTACAAATCGACCATAGATATCAACACCATATTGATTTTCGGGATATTTAGGCAGTATGGTAGGAGGTACGCGGTATACATCTTCCAGGATGCGGTTCCCGTTGGAACCACTCAACCTGTTGGGTTGCGACTGGTTTCTCTTGATCGCCAGCAGGTCGATGTTGACCGTTAATTTTTTGCTGAGGCTTACAGAAGTATTTGCGCGGATATTGTATTTACGTTGGCGCGATAACGGTATAATCCCTTCCTGGTTCTGGTAGTTGACATTGAGGGCAAAGCGGGCCATATTGTTACCACCGCTGATGCCAAGCGACTGACTCGTGATAGGCGCTGCTTTGTTGATGATGAGGTCTTGCCAGTCGGTATTCGGGTACTTCACCGGGTCTGCGCCGGTGATGGTGCTGTCGATTACATCCTGGGAATAAAAAGGCTGGTTGCCGGCATTTACCTGTGCCTCATTGTACATGCGCATGTAGGCAGGTGCATCTACGAGGTCGGGCAGGAAGGTGGGCGACTGCAAGCCATAATAGCCATCATACATCACGCTGACTTTTCCGGGTACGCCACGGCGGGTGGTGATTACAATGACCCCGTTGGCAGCGCGTGCGCCATAGCTGGCGGCGGCGGCGGCATCTTTCAGTACCGTTACACTTTCGATGGTGAGCGGATCAATATGGTTCATATCCATTGGCACACCGTCTACCAGCACTAACGGATTGGAGCTATTGAGGGTACTGATACCGCGGATTTTCACCGTGGCAGCATCGCCTCCTGGCAGGCCGCTGCCTTGTTGTACCTGCAAGCCGGTCACACCGCCCTGCAGGGCCTGGGAGATGGTAGTAATAGGTTTGCCATTCATGGCCGAAGCCACGTTCAGCGTAGCCACTGAGCTGGCGATATGCTTACGTTGTTGCTCTGTAAGACCTGTCACCACCACTTCATCCAATCGGGAGATATTTTCTTTGAGCGCGATGGTGAGGCCGTTATTACCGTTGCCGGAGCTGTATTCCTGCGGCAGGTAGCCGATCTGGGAAAATACCAGCAGCTTGTTTTTAGGTACGCGGATGCTGAAATAACCATCCGGATCTGAGGTGGTACCGATGTTACCGTCTTTTAGTTTTACGGTAACGCCTGGCAGGCCTTGCGGAGGTTCGTGGGTATCGTATATCCGGCCTTTTACCAGTACCAGGGTATCGTCAGCGGCGGCGTTGCTTTTGCTTTGCCTGGGAGGCATGGCCGCCTTCGGCACGATGGTAACCTGGTTACCGGAAATCGTATAGCCGAGGCTGGTAGATTGCAATCCTTTGTCGAGAATATCGGTGATGCCTGCGTGCATAAACAGGGTGATATTTCCCGCATCTGCTACCAGGTCATCTTTGTAGAAAAAGCGCCAGGCACTTTGTTCCTGGATTTGTTTAAACAGTTCCGTTACCGGTGCGTTTTTTAGTTTTACGAGCAGTTGCCCGTTCTGCGTGGCCGTGGCCGCCTGCGTTGCAGCAATACACAGGCATAGGAGCAGATAAACGTAGAGTTTTCGCATACATCTATTTTGGATGGTTTAGAAAATAGTGGTCCCTGCCGGTTTCTGCGCATAAACCGGCCGGCAGCAACTTTTCAGTTGCCGATTGATATTCGATAAAAGCCTATTTGTTATTTAATGATCACCCTTCCATCGGCATACTCACAATGCATGGATGTAGCGTTGGCAATAGTATTCAGCACTACCTCCATCTTATTCTGCAGGTCAAGGTCTCCGGAAAATGTTTCTTTGGCAGCCATCGGGCTGATATCAATTTTTATATTATAGTACCTGGCTAATTTTCTCAGTATTTCATGTAACGAAGTATGATCAGCCATCAGGTGATGCTCTTTCCAGGCGGTGTAGTGCCCTGTTATCACCTGACTGATCCGTACAGGTTCATTTGGTTGTAACTCCGCCAGCTGTCCGGGTTTCAGCAAACTTTCCTTATCATCACTTGCCAGTAATACACTACCGCTGCATAGTACCAGTTGTTGCTTTTCATTTTTGTAAGACGATAGATTGAACGCGGTGCCCAGTACGCGTACCTGTGCATCTGCGGCGTATACATTAAACGGATGCGCAGGATCGGCGGCTACTTCGAAATACCCCTCTCCTTCCAGTACTACTTCACGGTTGCCGCTGTTGAAAGCGGTGGGATACACCAGTTTGGAGCCGGCGTTTAGCCATACCCGTGAGCCGTCCGGCAGCGTGATTTGTGCAGTGTGGGCATAGGGTACCAGCACGGTATTAAAGACGGCCGCTTTGTTTTGCGCCAGTGCTTCATTGTTTACCAGCAGGGAATCGTCATGGAGGTAACTGATCACTGCATGCTGCTGCGTTACCTGCATCCCTTGCTGCTTACCGAGTAACAGGCGTGTAGCCGTGAGCGTGTCGGCATCCAATTCCGGCATGGCTTCGGCATAGCGCACAATGGCGGGTACCGGTTTACGCGTTGTTTGCAGCCATATCAGCGGCGCCAGCAACACCAGTAAGGCTGCAGCTATTTTCCAGCCGTGCACCACCAGGAACGGTTGCTTTGCCGGGCGGTCCATGCGCTGGTGAATACGGGTCCAGAGTGCATCCTTATCGTCTGCGCTCAGGCGTTCGTTGCCAGCTGCTTTTGCAAGCGCGGCCATGTGGGCTTCGGTACGGCCTGGTTCAGGTTGTTCCTGCTGATCAAATAGGTCCATGTGTGCAATTCCGGCTATAATTAATAAGAGTAGGTAGTAAAAAGAATATAGACTCCGTTTTAAAAATATTTTTACAGATGGCGGAAAAGTTGGCCTATAATAATACTGAAAGCGGCTGCTGCCGAGGCATCCAGCGCCTGGCGCATTTGTTTCACTGCCCTGTAGGCAAGGGTGCGGCAGGTAGGTACGGATATCTGCATGATAGCTGCGATCTCTTCATAAGATAAATCACAGTGGTATTTCAGATAAATAATTTCCTTCTGGCGGGCGGGCAGCTGATTTAATTGCCTGGCCAGTTGCCGGTAGAGTTGCTGCTCCTGTTCGGATGCGATGATGGCTGATTGTACAGATTCTGTTTCAAAATCAACGGAAAACTGCATCATGTCGCCCTGGAGACTGGTTCTGGACGCCTTTTTAAGGGCGGTATACAGTTTGCGCCGCATAGAGGAGAGCAGGTAATAGCGCACATTCACCTCCGTGGCCAGGTTGCGGTGCCAGGTATGGAGGTCAATAAAAAGGTCGTGCAGGCAATCGAGTATGATCTCTTTATCGTTAGTATACCTGTTGGCATAAGCAAACAACAGGTCGGCATATGCCTCGTACAGCATTTTGAATGCAGGTTGTTCCCCTGCAATGATGCTTTTCCACAGCGTGTTTTCGTTTACTACCTGTATATTTTCCAAAACTGATGAAGTTAAAGTGGCAGTACCCATATAACTGCCGTACGCTTTCCGGTTGTCGTTAGCTGGTATCCTGCAACTGCCACCTTTGGTGTCAGTTGAGAGATGCCGCGCGGCATGCAGCGGCGGCCGGAAATTTAAATAGGACTAAAATTACTTATCCTGGCAAAAAGGCTACGTTATGAAATCTTTATCTTCTGGTTGATGGCTTCCTATCATTGTTTCACTAACAAGATAGGAATTTAGTTTTAGTTGTAATACAGGTAGTAAACTTAATTTTTATTTTTCGAGGGTACCGAAAAGGCCGTTTTTGTAATCCGCAAAGGCTTGTTCAATTTCTTCAGCGGTATTCATTACAAAATTGTCTTTGGCCGCTATGGTCTCATTGATAGGAGTGGCGGAGAGATATAGAATGCGCGTGATCTCGGTCGCCTGGACATGAATATCCGTATTCGGGTCATCCTTATCAAACACCACCAGGTGGTAGCCATCCACGGAGGTGCCGTTTACCAGCAGGTTCCCGTCGATAGCATAGAGTAATGTCCAGTTACCCGGAGTGGCCTGGAAGGAAAACTCCTTATCTGCATGAATAGTACCCCAGATAGCAGTGATAGGCGTGAAATTGGTAAGCGGGCCTGTTTGTCCTCCATAGTCTCCTCCTATCAGGGTTAAGTGTACTCCGTTTTGGTCGGTAACAACCGGCATACGATCACCGGTAATATATTGATAGTAGGGATCACCGAATTTCCGTTCAGCCGGTACGTTGAACCATAGCTGCAGCAGTTCGTAGTTGCCACCTTCTGCCAGGAATTCAGGAGAAGGGCCTTCACTGTGCAGGATGCCTTTTCCGGCAAACATCCACTGCACGTCCCCGGCGGAAACTGCCATGGCGTTACCGGCATTATCGCGATGATAGCCCTGGCCCTGCAACATAAACGTTACGGGCGCAAAGCCTCTGTGCGGATGCGGGTGCAGGCGCTCTTCCGGGCTGCCGGCAGCATAAAACTTAGGGGGCATGTGGTGTACCACAATGAAAGGATTCGCGAAGCGAAACTGTGCAGTAGGCAATGACTGCCGTACCGTTTCTGTTTCTGTAATTTTCTTTTCGCGACCCTCCAGTACATGCAGGATTTTCTTCTCCATAAACTAACTATTACTTGATGCTTCCGGTAATACTTTTAAACGGGCCTTTTCAACGGAGCTGCGGAACATTTTCAATATGAGCACTTCATAGTGGTCGATATTTACAATTTCCCCTTCCCGTGGAATATTCCCGTGTACGTAGTTTATTAAACCCGAGAGTGTTTCATAATGTTCGCTCTCCGGCAGTGGTACAGGTAAGTGTTCGTTCAGGTCCGCCACATTTTCATGGGCGTGTACAATATAGGTGGAGTCGTCTTTTTTCTCTACGATCGGCGCCTCGTGGTCGTGCTCATCCTGGATATCACCTACCAGTTCCTCAAGAATGTCTTCCATGGTCACGATACCTTCGGTATCTCCAAACTCGTTGGTCACTACTGCAATCTGGGTGCGCTGCAGCTGGAAAGTACGCAGCAGGTCCTTGATCTTCATGCTGTCCGGTACATAAAATACCGGTTTGAGGATGGAGTTGATATCGGTGAGTTTTTTCTCATGCACCCCTTTTACGAGGTCCTTGGTATAGATGATACCTTTCAGATCATCCAGGGAGGTGCTATAGACCGGGTACCTGGAATAGCCGTCGGTGATCACCTGGTTTACCAGCTGGTCAAATGGCAGGGCAATATCAAGGGCAGAAATATCCTTACGGTGGGTGAGAATTTCTTTCACGCGGCTATCGTCAAAATCGAATACATTTTGAATCAGCTCTCTTTCTGTTTCTTCGATAGCGCCGCCTTCCTGGCTTTCAGAAATGATCAGTTTAAGCTCTTCTTCGGAGTGAATTTCCGATTCACCGGCTGGCTGTAAGCCAAACAGGCGCAGGATGCTGTTGGCCAGGCCGTTGAGCATCCAGATGAAAGGACGGAATACGATGTATACAAATTTCAGGGGTACTGCCACTGCCAGCGTAGTAGGCAGGGGCTTGCGGATCGCCATGGATTTAGGCGCCAGCTCTCCGAAAACGATATGCAGTACAGTGATGATAAAGAATGCAATAGGAATGGCAATGGCATGTGCTGCGCTCGGCGTGATGCTCATACCGATGCTGGACATAAAATTCAGTACCAGTGTGGTTACTACCGATTCACCTACCCAGCCCAAACCAAGGGATGCCAGGGTGATACCCAGCTGGGTGGCGGCCAGGTAGCCGTCGAGGTTATTCAATACGTGTTTGGCAGCTTTTGTAGCGCGTTTTGAACCTGCGCCACTGCTGTTTATTTGTGATGATCTGACTTTAACTATGGCAAATTCGGCTGCTACGAAAAATCCATTCAGTAAAACGAGTATGATAGTTCCAAGAACTTGTAGAAACATTATGTGGGTAAATTGGTTCGCAAGCCCAAATATAGGCTAAAGAAATCTTATACGTTAATCAATTTTTGTCTGCCTCAGCCCCCTTCCGTATTTTGCAGCCCTAAACATTTTTTTCCACTAGTCTACTATTTTCATAGAGTTTATGTATTTTGTGGAGAAATAGACAGGAAATCTACATGGAGAAAGTTATACCATCGCACGTAGCCAATACCGCCAGCGCTCCACCCATTGAGCCACCAGCAACAGTTACCGCTGCAAAGCTACCGGCAGGAAGGGCCCGGTTAATCTGGTGGACGGCCGCCGTTTTGTCCCTGGCAATTTTACTGGTAACCGTATGGCTGCAGGTACCCACCTTCCGTACCTACGTGGAGGAAGTACCTGCCACCTTCTATTATTTCCTGATAGCAGGCTTCATTTTTGCCATGATTGACGGTGCCATCGGTATGTCGTACGGCATCACTTCCACCACTTTTTCTCTGGCTATGGGAATCCCTCCCGCATCTGCCAGCACAGCCGTACATATTTCGGAAATTCTCAGCAACGGGATTGCCGGCTGGATGCACTTTAAAATGGGGAACGTTAATAAGAAGCTGTTTAAAATGCTGATTATCCCGGGCATTACCGGTGCTGTCATTGGCGCCTACCTGCTCTCTTCCCTTGAACATTACTCCACCTACACTAAACCGGTAGTTTCCTTATATACTTTCATCCTCGGTGCCATCATTTTAAAGCGCGCTATCAATATCCGGCGTAAAGCCAGCGAAGGTGAAGCGCCCAAAAAGATTAAACGCATTGGTATCCTGGGATTCTTTGGAGGCTTTATTGACGCCATCGGCGGCGGTGGCTGGGGCTCTATTGTACTCTCCTCCCTCATTGCAGGAGGCCGCCATCCGCGGTTTTCCTTAGGAACAGTGAAGGCCTGCCGCTTTTTTATTGCCATGCTGAGCTCTCTGACTTTCATTACCATATTATCCCACGTACACTGGGAAGCGGTAGTAGGGCTCGTTGTAGGAAGTGCCATCGCTTCTCCTATTGCGGCCAGGGTATCCAATAAAATTTCTGCTAAAACTATTATGCTGGCGGTATCAGTAATTGTAATGCTGGCCAGTGTGAAAAGTATATACGGCTTCGTATTAAAAATGCTGTAGGTCGTTAAAACTCTGTTACAAGCCTGTTTGCCTTTAGGGTGACAGGCTTGTTTTGTTCGTACTGGACCCAGGCGTACACTACCATCTGAATCCTGTCGTCAAAGGGCTTGGCAGGGAGGTAGTTATCATCGATATAGATTTTTATTTCTGCAGTTTTGTCTTCAAACTTGTACAATCCTTTACTCACCTTCCCGGAAATATACCCGATCAATTGCACGGTGGTACTGTCACGATCCAGCTGGCGCGCTTTGCGCAGCACCTCTCCCACCGTTAGTTGCTCCTGCGGAGGAATTACAAACGCAACGGTGGTAAGCAAAAGAATACTGAACAGCAGTTGTTTCATGGGTGATGGTACTGGTTTCTTTTGTGTAAACAGCCGGCAAAAAGAAATGTTCACCTGGCGGTATCTTCGTACATCCATCCCGTTTACTTTGGCATGTTAAGAATTACCGCTAAATTGTATGCTGAAAATTATCCTGCATGGGTTTCCTCAAAAATTACAGCCATGTACTGTGGCTGCTCGGCGGCATCATGGCCGGTAGTATTCTCGGATTGGTACTGGGCGAGCGCGTAACGGCGCTAAAACCTATCGGTGACATCTTCCTGAATCTCCTGTTTACCGCTATTATTCCCCTTGTATTTTTTGCTATTTCCAATGCTATTGCTCAGGTAGATGCTGGTAAAAAGTTGGGCAGCATACTTGGCGTAATGTCGGTAGTTTTCCTTTGTACGCTGCTGATCGCAGCTTTTTGCACCATCGTATGTGTATGGCTGTTTCCTATTCACCAGGAGGTGGTGTTAACGCATCAGGCGGGCGACATTTCCAACCCCGGCAATATTGGCCAGCAGCTGACGCAGCTGCTAACAGTGGATGAATTTTACGCTTTGCTTTCCCGCAAAAACATGCTGCCTTTCATTATATTTTCCGTGATCACCGGTTTTGCAGCCATGCGCTCCGGCCCTGCCGGCGCCGGTTTCCGGCAGTTTCTCCATTCCGGCAATGAAGTGATGAAGCAGGTATTGCTGGTCATAATGAAAGCGGCACCCATTGGATTGGGTGCTTACTTTGCTTACCAGGTGGGAACATTGGGGCCTGAACTATTCGGTACCTATGCGCACTCGCTGGGCATCTACTATGGATTTGGCACGGTTTACTTTTTGGTTGGTTTCAGTTTTTATGCTTTTGTAGCCGGAGGTACCAGCGGGGTAAAGCGTTTCTGGAAAAATAATATAGTCCCTTCACTAACGGCAGTGGGAACCGGTAGCAGTATTGCCACCATTCCTTCCAACCTGGAAGCTGCTCCACGCATGGGCGTGCCCAACGATATCGCGAGTGTGGTAATACCACTGGGCGCAACGCTGCATAAAGATGGTTCCAGTATCAGCTCCATCATCAAAATGGCCGTGGTATTCGGCATGTACGGCAAGGCTTTCGATAATCCCCAGACCATACTGATGGCGCTGGGCGTAACGGTGATCGCCAGCATTGTAGAAGGAGGTATTCCTAATGGTGGTTATGTAGGTGAACTGTTGGTGATGAGTGTGTATGGCTTTCCGCCGGAGGCCCTGCCAGCACTCATGATCATCGGCACACTTGTAGATCCGCTGGCCACCATACTCAACGCCACCGGTGATAATGTGGCAGCCATGCTTACTACGCGGTTCCTGCGTGGTTCCCTGCAACCACCTACAGGTGATACAGCTTAGTTACTCGCAGCGGTAGCGGTAGCTGCCTGGGCTGCCTGTTGCACCGCCAGCTTGTCGAAAGCTTCGCGTAAATCTTCCAGCAGGTCACTGGTGTCTTCCAAACCAACAGATAAACGGATTAAACTATCACTCACGCCGGCGGCTCTACGTTTTTCATCCGGGATGGATTTATGCGTCATAGCTGCGGGATGTGCTACCAGGCTTTTGATGCCACCCAGGCTCTCTGCCAGTTTAAAATATTTAGTAGCCGTTACAAACGTAGTAGCTGCGGCCACAGTATCTTCCTTCAATGTAAAAGAAATAATACCACCAAACCCTTTACTCTGGCGCTTTGCCAGCTCATGACCCGGATGCGATTTCAGACCCGGATAAAATACTTTATCCACCAGCGGATGCTGCTCCAGGAATTCGGCCAGGCGCTGCGCATTCTCATTGTGTACACGTATGCGCAAAGGCAATGTTTCAATACCACGTATCAGCAGAAAGCTGTCGAACGGCGACAACACGGCACCACAGGCATTCTGGTAAAACTTGATTTCCTGCGCAAGCTGCTCCGTTTTTGCAATCACTACGCCGGCAATAAGATCACTATGCCCTCCGAGGTACTTGGTAGCGCTGTGCACCACCAGGTCCGCTCCCAGCTCCAGCGGCTTTTGCAGGATAGGGGAAGCAAAAGTATTATCCACGCATAGCAGGATATGATGTGCTTTGGCCAATTTGGCTACCGCTTCAATATCTGAAATCTTTAAGGTAGGATTAGTGGGTGTTTCCAGCCATATCAGCCGGGTAGCCGGGGTGATAGCGTGGAAGATGGTCGACACGTCCGTAGTATCTACATAATGAACAGTGATACCAAATTTTTTGTAGACTTTATCGAATAACCGGAACGCACCTCCGTAGATATCATCCACGGCAATTATTTCATCACCGGATTTGAGCAGTTTGATCACTGCATCTATTGCTGCGAGGCCGCTGGCAAAGGCGGAAGCCCCTGCACCGCCTTCCAGGCCTGCAATAATTTTCTCTGCTGTTTCGCGGGTAGGGTTATTACTGCGTGCATAGTCATATCCTTTATTCACGCCAGGTGCATCCTGCACAAAGGTGGATGTCTGGTAGATTGGTACAGCAATAGCGCCGGTCTGAGGATCTACGGGAATCGAATGAATCAGTTGTGTGATAGTACTCATGGGAAAAAAGTTTTAAAAATGAATAATGGGCTCTTGCTGAGGTACTATCAAGCGGGCATACGGGGGCCTGCAGCTGTGTTTCGTTTGCGCACAGGCACAAAAAAAACTCATCTGACAGCCAGATGAGTTTTAATATGTTGATTCCGGAGAATACTGTAAAACTTTGAATCTGACTTATCTTTCCTCATATGATGAGGATGGATGCAGCACCTTTCACCGGGTGTGAAGGTTGCTAAGGTATCGACGGGCCATGTCCCTACTCCTTTCTTGATAAGTAACTTCTTAAAGAACTGATGCAAAGATACAGCGGAAAATCAATTCTCCAAATTTATTTCCTACAAAACTAGTAGACTAATCTACTTTTCAGCGGCTACAGTATCACGTATTCCTTGCTGGTAGCCGGTTGGCGTGTAGTTGAAAAATTTTTCAAATTTTCCGGAATTGAAGTGATACGGATAATTATTCTGGTAGAGCATTTCTACTATCTCTTTAACGGTGGTATCAAATATACCTGTAGCGCCCAGCATAAATTTGCCCAGGTTGAAATGTTTTGCTTTCACACCCATGGCGGTAGCGAACATTTGCACGTAGGCCTTTCCATCCGGCGCAGGGGCGGCGGTAGGCAGATGCCATACCTGGTTCCAGGATTCAGCCTGCTGCGATAATAAATACATACCATGGCCGGCATCCGGTGTATAGGTATAGCTATGCGGCATATCGTCGCGACCAATCCACATGGCGGCACTTTTCTTTTTGAAGCGCTCCATGATCATCAGGTTCAGAAAGCCCGTCTGATTGGCATGGGGACCGTAGAAGTCGGCCGCCCTGGCGATCGTAGCGTTGATATTACCCGCTTGTACTTCGTCCATCAGCTGGGTGGCAATTCTGGCACGCACGGCTCCTTTTTTACTGGCCGGGTTATACGGCGAGGACTCCAGCATCTGCCCTTCTACTAACCCATATGAATATACGTTATCGAAAAACAGGAGTTTGGCGCCGTTAGCTTTGCAGGCACGAATCACATTGTCCATGATGGCCGGCCAGGCAACTGACCATACTTTAATATCATATTTGAGTCCGGCGCAAAGAATCACTACGTCTGAGCCCTGCACGGCGCGCAGCGTATCTGCTTCACTGGTGATATCGGCGGATACCAGGTCGGTAATACCGTAAATAGATTTCGGGTTACGGCTCACCAGGCGTACCCGGTGGTTGTTTGCGGTCAGATGTTTAGCGGTTTCGTTGGCGATTACACCATTGGCACCTAGGATGGTGTACAAGGGTTGGATAGTGGTTTCCATTATTAGTGCGTTTAAATAAAAGTAGCAAAAGGATTTGATTGTGATTTATCTTTTTTGCCCGTTTGCGTGTTGTTGATGAAGGTCGTTTCTCGTTCGCCTGCGGAGGACGGGAAACGATTGAGGCGATACCTTCGGTCTCGCCTCTGGCAAATAAAGTACAGTCGCAGGCATCAAGGATCTAGCGGATCACGACTATCTGCCTGCAATGAATTCAAATCGGGCAAATAAGAAATACTCGTTTCACTGACATTCTGCGGCTTTATCATCGGCAGGTAACCGAGTTCCTGCCTGCAACGCAGTTCGAATAAACGGGTGCTGATGTAGGTGAGATGCATATTGTCCGACACGCAGAGTACGCGTTTATCAACCGGCATTCCGGAGCGATAGATGAGTCGGTTGGCGTTTCGGATATTGGTGGTGGTATGGCGCGCGTAAGGCTCTGCAATCACCGCATTATCGGGCATTCCCAGGCTATCTACCAGGTACTTCTTCATTTCGAGCGCTTCTGCAAACGGCGTGAGGAAGGGATGTACATGACCACCGGAAACAATGATAAAAGGCGCGAGCCCCTGCTTATACGCTGCTACACCGGATTTACAACGGAGCTTACCCGCATCACTGATATTACTCTTATTGCCCGGCCCTGCGCCCAGGATCAGGATGGCCGTATACGCAAACTTTTTCCAGTGAATGGATTTGATGGTGGCGTAGGCCGACTGGTTGAGGTTGGACATGGGCTCATACCTGCCGGCTTCATCGTGGCGATTGAGCGAAAGCAGCGCCAGTGCCAGGTCCAGCGAAGGTTCAAAAAAGAGGTTGGTTTTAAGGTCTTCAGACTGGAGCTTGTCCAGCACGCTGTTTACGCTGGCGTAGTAGTCGGGCGATTTCACCCAGTACGCTGCCGAATCGATGTTGGGGTAGCGGAAGCCCTTACCTTTCGTATAGGCGTCAATGATATAGTTTACCCCTTTGGCGGCGTCCTGCCAGGCTTGTGTTAAAAGTGCCGTATCACTCATACGGTTGTACAACTGAAACAGGCCGCTGTTGCGCATGGTGTGAATCAACGGACTCATAGCCGTCTGCTCCTGTTGCAACAGTTCGTTCAGGCGGTAGCCGATGCCCGCCACCTCTTCATTGGAAAACAGGAAAGGCCTCACCAGGCCGTTGGCATCTTTTACATCCGCATGCACGGGGCCCGCAAGGTGTTCGCTGAATGATTTCGAAATGTTTTGCAGATACGCGTCCTGCACGATGACTTTCCGGACGGCAGGCATTTTCTCTATCAGGGTGAATAAGTAGAAATTTCTGTCCTGAACAGCATTGGCACCGGAGAAAAAGGTGTAATGCGGATCAGGCCTGGCCATTTGCGCCTGCGAGGCAAAGGTCGCCAGGAGGAAGGATACAGTTAATAATCTTCTGAAATAATGCATATACAAGATTACAAGATATTTCTTCAATTATAACCTAAGGATTTCAAATTTGTTCAATTCATAATCTAACAAAATATTATAATACATCATTTAGACTAATGCATAAAATACTTATAGCTAAGTAACTGCAAAACAATAATTTATCATGAAAATCAGATTATAATCAACCATTGAAAACCCTTAATTTTAGCTCAAAATACGATAGCAGCCAAGCGCCAAACACCCAAGCATGCACAATAACCACGAGCGAAAAACATTTGTCCGTTTTGCCGTCCTGATCCTGTTGGTACTGATATTAGTAAGCCTGTTTATGCTGTTGTTTTTACGGAAGCGTACCTCACAGCAACTAAGTCACACTATCCGGGAAATGGGAACGGTAATGATCAGTCCTGTGCACCTGGATAATGCCATGCGATTGTTGTACCGTGCGGATAACAACTTCAGATTATATACGGTTACCTGGGATAAACAGTTTTATACCCGCTACCAGCAAGAGCTCAATGGGCTCAGCCAGGAGCTGGATACGCTACTGACAGACAGTATCAGCAACGGCGCCATTCACCGGCTGCTGGCAGGAAAAGCCGAAAAGATGCGGGTGTTTATTGCCTGCCGTGAAAAGCTGGACACCCTGCTGGCATTGCAACAGGCCTATGTGCCGCCGGCGGTATCGCTGCCGGAACGGGTGATGGGCGCCATTAACAAACAAGCCCGCTCACATACAGATACCGTAGTTACCACCAGCGAAGTAACCACCCGGAGTAAAAAGAAATTGTTTGGGAGATTAAAAGACGCCATTGCCAACAAGCCCGCTGCACAACAACAGCGCAGCCAGGTAAATGTAGTCCACCATAATAACCCTGCCGCCGGCAATGCGCAGCTGCAATATATGCAGTCGGCCTACGACCAGCTATTCACCGACGCTGCCAAAACACAGCGCAGCATGAACAGCGCCGAGCAGGACCTCGTGCTGGGCAGCACGCGTATTTTCGCGGCGCTGGACTCCCTCCTGCAACAAGCCCGGGAAAACATCCTCATCGCCGCCGGCGAGCAACGGCTGGCACAACAGGCGGCCGCCACCGGCGCTGTACAACGCATCTGGCAACAGAGCTACTGGGAAATCCCCCTGGTGCTGCTGCTGGCAGGATTGATCGTGTACGGTATTATGCGGCTGTATCGCTACGACCTCGCCCTGCTGCGCAGTCAGCAACAGGCGGAGCGGCTGGCGCGACAAAAATCCGAATTCGCTGCCACCATCAGTCATGAACTACGTACCCCTATTCATAGCGTGCTCGGCTACACGCAGCAACTGAAGCAGGAATATAAACCAGAAACGGTGTCGGCTATACGTACCGGTGCCGAAATGCTGCTGCAGGTGGTCAATAACGTATTGGACTATACGAAAATAGAAACCCATAAACTCGTATTAAAACAGGAGAAATTTTCGCCCAGAGCCGCCATTGAGGAAGTTTGTAACACCTTGCTGGTACAGGCGGAGATGAAAAACCTGCAAATGACGGTCAACATCTACTTCCCTACTACCCTGCTGGTTTGCGGAGATGCCTTCCGGCTCAAACAGGTAATCACCAACCTGGTGGCCAATGCCATCAAATACACGGAAACCGGGGATATTACCATCACCGCTTCCATGCGACAAACAGACAACGCTGCCAACCTGATGGAGGTAGCCGTCACCGATACCGGTATCGGTATTCATAACCGCGACCTGCCCCAGCTCTTCGACGCCTTTACCCAGGCGGGCACCCCGGACACCTCGTTTGTAAAAGCTGCCGGCAGCGGGCTGGGACTCCATATCGCTAAAAAAATCATTGACCTGCACCAAGGAAAGATCTACGTGAAAAGCATTCACGGTAAAGGGTCTACTTTCTATTTTGAGATAAAATACCCACCGGTGGAGCATACGCCCGCCACCCGGAAAGTGACTGTACCGGTCAACATAGGCGACCTGGAGCGCCATAGCGCACTTACGCGGATACTGGTGGTAGAAGATAGTGTACTGAATCAGAAATTGCTATCGCTCATGCTGGACCGCATGCAGGTGCATTACAAAGTGGTATCCAATGCAGAAGAAGGGCTGATTGCCTTTGATACGTTCCGGTTTGATATTGTGCTGACAGACATAGACCTGCCGGGCATGGACGGGTTAGCCATGGCGCAGGCAATGAGGAACTGGCCGGACAAGGATAAGGCGGCAGTTACCATTATAGCTATTACAGGTAATGTGTTGGAAGAAGACCTGGCATTATACCTCAAGTCGGGCTTCAGTGACTACATCATGAAACCATATCGTGAAGAGGATATCCTGGAAAAGTTACAGCTTTTCGGGATGCCGGTATAGGCTTGCTTACCTTTTACCCAGCTGCGCAAAAAAGCCGGTGATTTCATCGGCGATTTTATTGAGCAGCCCCATATTCAGGCGGTGTCCGGCATCGGTGGCACCTGGTGCACGCATATAACCGTCGTCGTCCATTTCCAGCATAATTTCTTCCCCGTTCACATCTACGGCAAAGCGTTCGTGATCTGGAGTACCGGCGGGTTTTACATAAAAGCGGCCGAAGGGCGTTTTGATCATAAATGGCTGCATATACTAGTATTTTAGGGTTATTCAACGCAAATGGCAGGCCAGGGGAAAATCAGGACGACAAGAAGTTATAGTATTTGTACCATACATCTTCAAACTCTTTCTGAGAAAGGATTTCCGCTACCGGGCGCGACTTATCGTCCAGTCCGTCCGGTTGAGGCAATGGTTCCACACTGAGGGCTGTCCCTCCAAAATTAAAGGTACTGTCTGCGATGCCAAAACTACCGTCCGGATAGATTTCAATCTTCCTGCGTTCAAAGCGGCCGTCATCCAGTTCACTAAATTGGATTTCGGCACTGTCATCTTCCGGGTTTAACCAATATATTTTGACATACTGCATTGAGTATTAGATTTTTTCGAGCTTGCATTCCCATACCTGGTCATGCTGCTGGGGACTTTCAGAAATCACACCTTTGATTTTATAGGTGTGGCCTTCCTGTTGAATCTGGTCCCCTACCTGTGGTACACCGGCATCGTTGAACCGAACGGTAGCCATAATGCCGAACGACTTATAGCTGTTGATCTTGACGATGGCGGCAGAGCGTAGCACTGCAGGAATGGATTTCTTTCTGGAAGATACTTTGTAAATAAAGATAACTCCGCCTATGGCGGCAATGGTCAGGGTGGTCAGGAATAAAGGATTCACAATTTACCAGGTTTAGCAGTTGAACGTTGACTTAGGTCCAATCAAATTAAGATTTTTTTCGCAGATTGTACCCAAATTTTCGTTAAATCCCTTATTGGCGCATACAGGCCGCTTGTAATGTCAAACCTGCTTTGACCCCTGCCGGTCTGCTTCTGCCATTTTACCGGCTGAAGAACCCGGCTCCGCTTCAAAAAACTCCAGCGGGTTATCGTATATAAAAGTATATCCCAACATTTTTTTCAACTTGGAATTGGACACGATCTTGTACGACTCGTCGTCCGGGGTTTTGCGCCTGGGACGCAGAAAGCCATAATGCGCAGCCGCTGCCACATGGTAGTTAAACTTCATCGGATGTGAACTGGCGCAGGCGTTAAACACTTCGTTCCAGCAATCCTTTTCCAGCACGGCAGCAATTACGCCCAGGCAATCCAGCCGATGAATAAGGTTTAGGGGCATATCCTGGCCTTTTGCTTCGTTTACCTTCCTTTGGGTGGTTGGCATACGATCGTAGCCAGCAAGGCCTCCAAATCGCAACACAACGGTATCCCAGGCGGTTGCCTGCATCAGCAACTGCTCTGCTTTGAGCAGCGCCAGGCCGTTGGGCGTATCAGGCAACTTCGTACATTCCTCCGTTACCTTATCGTTTACGTTCGGGTATACAGAGGTAGAACTGATAAAAATAACTTTTCCAATACGGGTGGTACGCAGGTGACCAACCAGTGTGGTCATCTCCTCTACAAACGCGCCTTCTCCTCTTTGCATACGTGGGGGCACGTCTATGATAAGTACATCTGCATCCCAGAATTCAGGATCAGCCGTCATCTTCGTTTCTTCCAGCTTTACCAGGCACCCCTGTACGCCCAACCGGTTCATTTCCTCCACGCCGGCAGCCGTAGTTCTGGACCCTTTCACGCGATAGCCTGCTGCCTGCAAATGCAGCGCCAGCGGCTTTCCTACCCAGCCACATCCCAAAATGCTTATCGAGGGAAACTTTGAATTATACATGGTTTAGCTTACTTGTCTCCTGTAAATATGATTCAAAACAAAGATCATCATTTTCCCGGGAAGTAACTCCGCTGTTCAGATTTCCTGATACAATTTATAACTTTTGACAGATCTATTTAGTTCAGTAGCACCGGAATTCTCCGGAGTTTTTGATATATAACGTTTATGAATATACGGGCTTATTGGAATGCCCATTTCCTGAGTGCGGTGAACAGTAATTTGTTGTCTTTTTCCTGTTGACAGGCAACTCTGCAAAATCCATTGGAGAGTCCCTCAATATTGGAGGCGTCCCTGATAAGAATGCCGTATTTGTCGATCAGCCACGACTTCAATTCCGCCGCCGTACCGGTCAATGTTTCAAATAAAAAATAATGCGTATACGTGGGGTAGACTTTCAGCTCCGGTATTGTTTTCAGCTTTTCTCTCAGTTGAAAAGCATCGCCAAGCAGGTTATCCAGCGGAAAATCAAATATGGCAGGATTTGTAATTAAAAAGGTGCCGGCCGCCAAAGCCAGCTGATTGATGGCCCAGGGCATCTGAAAAGCGCGCACCTTATCCAGCAAGGCCTTTTGTCCGGCTATATAACCGAAGCGCAAGCCAGGAAAGCAGGCGGCTTTGGTAGGCGAACGCAGGATCAGCAGGTTGGGCAGGCGATGCAAATGTGGCAGCAGGGAAGTTGTTTCACGGGTAAACTGGATATAGGCCTCGTCCACCACAAAGATGCGTTTACGGTTGGCTGTAATCAGCTGCTGGAGCTGATCGCCGGGATATACTTGTCCGCCGGGATTATTCGGATTACAGATAAAAAAGATATCGGAGTCAATGTGAATGCCATCGGCCAGCCGATCCCAGTTAATGTAGCGCAGCTGGTGGCCAAAGAGGCGGCTGGCGTCCGCGTATTCGGGATAAGTGGGACCTACCACTGTGGTAGTAGCGCCGGCAAAGGCCTGCGCAATGAGGTAGATTCCCTGTGTGGCACCATCAGTGAGCAGGATATTGTCCGGCCCAACCTTCAGGTGCTTTTCCATCAGTTGCTGCAACCGTTCACCGGCTACCTGCGGGTAATGTCCGATTGTATCCAACATGCCCGCCAGGTGGGTTTTCAGCTCAGGCCGCAATCCGCCATACCAGAGGTTGCTGCTGAAATCAGCCACTATTTTTTTGTTGACCAGATATGCGTCATCCCCATGCCCTTGTTTCATAGTTTACAACTCATTGTTTTACCAATGAACTATAAACAGCATTTAGATCGAGATGTTCACGCATTAGGGCCGCCAATTTATCATACTGCTGCTGACGAAAAGCGGCATAGTCAAACCGGGTGCTGATCTGGCGGCCTATGCTATGAATCACCTGTTTTACCACCACCTCATTATCAAGAATACCGTGCAGGTAAGTACCCCAGCATTTTGCGGAACCCCAGTAACCGTCGGCACTTCCATCTCCCAAAATATTTACCGGGCACAACTCCCTGCCGGTAGTAGTACCCATATGAATTTCATAACCCACGCAGGTTTCCGGGTGCTCCCTGAAAGTAAAATACCGTTGTTTCGTAGTTTTTTCCTGCGCCAGTACAGTATTTACCGGCAATAATCCTAACCCTGCGACCTCTCTTATCTCCCCTTCTACCCCGTACGGATCAGCTACTGTGGCGCCCATCATCTGGTAGCCACCACAAATACCGATCACCGTTTTGCCTGCAGCCGCTGCCTGCATTACCGCCGAAGCCGTGCCGTTGCTGCGGATGGCCATTAAATCTCCAATCGTGTTTTTACTGCCCGGCAGGATCACCACGTCCGCTTTTATAATATCGGCGGGGTTATCGGTATAAAAGAGATTGATTTCCTCATACTTTTCCAAAGCATTGAAGTCGGTAAAATTGGACATATGCCGCAACAGCACCACCGCGATATTTACCTTGTCATGGGCCAGGCGTCTGTGTTTTGCTTCCAGCGATACCGAGTCTTCTTCTTCGATATGGATATCGCGAAAGTAGGGCAATACGCCGGTCACCGGCAGGCCGGTTAACTGTTCCAGCTGCCGGCGACCGTCCTCAAATAATTGAATATCTCCCCGGAATTTATTGATGATAATACCTTTCACGAGCGCTTTCTGCGCTGGCGGCAACAGTGCTAAAGTGCCATAGATACTGCCGAAGATACCGCCCCTGTCGATATCCGCCACCAGGTATACGTCCGCGTTGGCATGCATGGCCATGCGCATATTCACGATATCGCGGTCCCACAAATTGATTTCGGAAATACTGCCGGCGCCCTCCATCACCACCGGGTGATATCGGGCGGCCAGGCGATCGTAGGCAACGGTCACCTCCCTGAACAGTTCCAGGTGGTGCGCTGTGGTAAAGTATTCGGCGGCGGTGCGATTGCCGGCGGGCTTGCCATGCAGTACCAGCTGGGCCGACACATCGCTGCCCGGCTTGAGCAACACGGGATTCATGTCCGTACTGCAGGGTACGCCGGCGGCTTCGGCCTGCACGGCTTGTGCACGGCCGATCTCCAGCCCGTCGGGGGTCGCATAGCTGTTGAGCGACATATTCTGTGCCTTGAAAGGTGCCGGCGAATAGCCGTCCTGCCTGAATATGCGGCAAAAGCCTGCTGTGATCACACTTTTACCTACATCCGAAGCCGTGCCTACGATCATGATACTTTTCATCCGGCAAAAATAAAGGCTTCGTTTGTTATTTCTGCACTGTTGTATCGCCGGTTGCAGCTTCTTCCCAGGTATTATTTTTCAGGTTGAGATCCGGCAGCTGCCCTTCAGGGTCCAGCTGTACTTTCAGCAGTTTAGAGGTAGAAGCATACGGAATCGTCCAGGTGCTGCCGCGCTGCCATATTTCCACCGGGAGTTGAATGGTATTGGTTTTGCCATTGGCTTCCGTGATGGAGATAATTACCGGCATGGGCAGCTGGTTGTAATTCCGGATGGTGATTAGCGATCCTTGGGAAGGATCATCCTTGCGATAAGTGACTTTTTCAATTCCCTGATCCAGCTTCCAGTTGTTAAAGAACCAGCCCCGCCAGAACCAGCTGAGGTCTTCCCCGCTGCCGTTTTCTATGCTGCGGAAAAAATCATAGGGTGTCGGGTGTTTGAAGGCCCAGGCATCGATATACTTGCGGAAGGCGTAGTCGAACCGGTCTTTCCCGAGCACCACATTACGCAGCACCTGTAGTCCCATAGCGGGTTTATAATAGCCTGCCGTGCCGATGTAGCTTAATGCGATGACGTCCGGTGTGTTCATTAGTGGTTCTTCAAATTTGGAGAACATCCTGGGGGCTTGTTGCTGTACCGATGATTTCGTATAGTATTCACCGTTATTAAATTCCTGTGTGGCGATACCGTTGATGAAGGTATTGAATCCTTCGTCCATCCAGGCATACTTACGTTCGTTTGAGCCTACGATCATGGGAAACCAGTTGTGGCCGAACTCGTGGTTGGTAACGCCCCATAGGCCGCCATTGCTGGCCCTGTAGGAGCAGAACACGATGCCCGGGTATTCCATACCGCCTACCATACCGGCCACGTTGGTGGCTACCGGGTAAGTGTATGGATACCATTTTTCCGAGTAGTGTTCGATACAGCCCTTTACGTATTCGGTGGATCTTCCCCAGCCGCCGGTGCCGGCATTTTCTGCGATATAAACAGATTGCGCGAGCGCTTTTTTATTACCTGGCAGGTTAATACGGGCGGCATCCCAGATAAATGCTGCGGAGGCGGCCCAGGCTACGTCGCGGGCATTTTTGCAGGCGAAGCGCCAGGTGCGTGTACCCGTTGCCGTATTGGATTTCATGGCAACACTATCGCGTATGAATACCGTTTTATCACTGCTTTTAGCCGCGGCGAGCCGGGACTGTTCTTTGGCGGATAATACCTGCCCGGGGTTGGTCAGCTCGCCGGAACCGGCAACGATCATATTGGCCGGTGCGGTGATATTATAGGTAAAATCACCGTATTCCAGGTAGAACTCACCGCCGCCGAGGTAGGGCAGGTTATTCCACCCGAGCACATCGTCGTACACGGCCATGCGCGGGTACCACTGGGCTATTTCATACACCCAGCCGTTGCGCGATTTGAGGCGGCTGGTGCGGTCGATCCCATACTGCGGGATAGTATAGGCATAATCTATTTTCAGTTGCAGGGTGGCACCGGATTTGAGCGGTTCTGCCAGTCGCACCTGCATTCGGGTATCGGTAGTGATATAATTGGCTTCCGATTGTTTGCTGCCTTGAATTATTTTAACCGTGTTGAGTTCAAAGCCTTTAGTATAGTCTTTATTGGAGAAGCGTTCGTTACCTCCGGGAATGGTGGCGGTACCGCGGGAATCTTCCCGGAAGTGCTGCTGATCCAGCTGCAGCCAAAGGAATGGCAATGCCTGCGGGCTGTTGTTACGGTAAGTAATGGTAACGGTACCGGTAATACGGTGATTTACGGTATCCAAAGCAGCGTCGATGTTATAGTCGGCGGCATTTTGCCAGTATTTTGGGCCAGGTGCACCGTCGGCGGCGCGGTATTCGTTGCCGTTGCTGGTATAAAATAATGGCGCGAAAGCCTCGTGATGGTCATAAGCTGGCGACTGTGCGGAGGCTGCAGCGCTGGTGGCCAGCAGCATCAGCAGAAGTGGGTATTTCATTGTCATGTATGCGGTTGATTTTTGTCGGAGGTTAAATATACGAAGCGCAGGGATTCCTGCAAAGCTGCATAGGTGGCAAAAATTTTATCCAGTTTCTGCCTTCAGCAAGGCTTAATATAATTTAGGAGAGACCATTGGTCTCTCCTAAGATAAAATTTCAGGGAACAAAACGCAGGCCTGATATTATTTTTGGGAGATATTAATCACACCAGTTTCTTGAATTCCTTTTTCACATGACGGAGCCGGAATGCGAAAATGATGGCGAGCACGCCAGCCACCCAGAAGGAGGCGGCAACGATCCCCAGGATGGTGGCCACGCCCAGGGCGGGGTTGTCGAGGATAAACACGGACAGCATAATAAGAATGATCCCTCCTACGAGCAGCCATCCCCAGTTAGGCACTTTCTCCATGCTGAGCTGGATGGAAAATACAATCAGGCTGATACCGCGGAACAGGAACCAGAATCCCAGGAAGATGGGAATAACGGCCATACTCACGGCGGGGTAAATCATGAGCAGCAGCCCTACTACGAGATCGATAATGCCAGAGGCCAGCGACCATCCCCATCCATACATATGTTCCCGGTTGCTCACCGCGAAAATAATTTCAGCAAAACCGGACACAAAAAGGGTAACGGCGAAGAATATACTGAGCAGTACATAGCTGCTGAAGGGGTTGGAGAAGACTACGAACCCGGCGATGATGAAAATGATCCCATTGAGCAGGTACAGCCACCAGTATTTTACATTACTTCGGATCGCATTGAAGAGGTTAGACATAATATAATTATTTAATTAAAACTTGGTTTTCTGATACAACCCTAACACATCATAATGTAAAATGTTCAGCCGGGAGGTGATGGGAAGGCTAAATAACTTAACTTTGCGCGATCTGATTTAAATCATATTTATAACAAATTCTGGAAACTATCTTTGTGAGATGAACAAGGCGATTAAGCAACAGAGAGCACGGCCAAACTGGTGGGCTCAAGTAGATTTCCTGGGCATACATTTGGTGCCCTTTCTTGCATTTTTTACCGGCACAACAGCATTTGACTGGATATTGTGCGCGGCACTGTACGTAGTGCGTATGTTTTTTGTGACGGCGGGCTATCACCGCTATTTCTCGCATCGTGCATTTAAAACGTCGCGATTCTTTCAGTTTATTCTTGCAGGTGGTGCGCAAAGCAGTTTGCAGAAAGGCGCATTATGGTGGTCAGCCAATCACCGTATTCACCACAAACACAGTGACACACCGGAAGATCCACACTCTGCCAATATTTATGGCATCTGGTATGCGCATATCGGCTGGATTATGGGCCCGGAATATAAGCCTACCCGCTGGGATCTGATCAAGGATCACAAGGCGAAGGAACTGTTCTGGTTAAATAAATGGCATATGATTCCTGCGGTGGTACTGGCTGTTGCCGTGTATTTTGTAGGTAACAAGGTAAATGGTACCAGTTGGTTTGACTGGAGCGCAGGTTTATCTACCCTGTTCATCGGTTTCTTTGCCAGCACTATTTTCCTGTACCATGGTACTTTCACCATCAATTCCCTGATGCACAAAATTGGTAACCAGCGTTACAAAACCGGCGACCAATCCCGCAACAGTGTATGGCTGGCGCTGATCACCCTCGGCGAAGGATGGCACAACAACCACCACTACTATCAGAGTTCTGCACGTCAGGGTTTCTATTGGTGGGAAGTTGACATCTCCTATTATGTGTTAAAAACACTGAGCTTGTTTGGTATTGTATGGGAAATCCGTCCGGTACCTGCTAAAGTAAGGGAGAGCAATAAAATCAATCAGCTACAGGATGGAACACCTGCCAGTGAGGTAAGAGCATAGTTTCCGCTTAAACGAATAAAAAAGAGGTCGTCACGGTTATCCGCGACGACCTTTTTGTGTGCGCCAGGCATGGCGATCTGCTATAGGGTGCAAGTCCCGAACCCACTTTGTAGTAGGAAGGGTTAGCCAATAGCAAGGGTGTCGCGGGCGACTGCGAATCTGAAGGAAGCTGGCGGCA
>NZ_JAHUWJ010000069.1 GCF_019219075.1 Chitinophaga sp. sic0106 | reverse complement strand
CTCCTCGACTACCTGTGTCGGTTTACGGTACGGGCTGCTATAAACGAACCTTAGAAGTTTTTCTTGGAAGTCTGATTAGGGACATTATCAGCGAGGCCGAAGCTTTGCTGTACTATCAGGTTCATCAGGTCTTGCGGATTTACCTACAAAACCTATAACTACTCCCTTTAACGCACTATTCCGTAAGTGCGCAGTCCTTTCACTACTCCGTTACTCCATCGAATTTATAGCAGGTGTTGGAATATTCACCAACTT
>NZ_JAHUWJ010000068.1 GCF_019219075.1 Chitinophaga sp. sic0106 | reverse complement strand
ACGGACTTACAAGTCCGCCTACGCACCCTTTAAACCCAGTGAATCCGGATAACGCTTGCACCCTCCGTATTACCGCGGCTGCTGGCACGGAGTTAGCCGGTGCTTATTCATCTGGTACCGTCAAGCTTCCTAGAAAGAAAGTGTTTCGTCCCAAATAAAAGAAGTTTACAATCCAGAGGACCTTCATCCTCCACGCGGCATGGCTGGTTCAGACTTCCGTCCATTGACCAATATTCCTTACTGCTGCCTCCCGTA
>NZ_JAHUWJ010000067.1 GCF_019219075.1 Chitinophaga sp. sic0106 | reverse complement strand
ACTACAACTTAACATTGATTTTGAATGCCAGATGTGTAGGATAGTTGGGAGACTATGAAGCAGCTTCGCCAGGAGTTGTGGAGTCATCGTTGAAATACCAACCTTCTGTTATTTAGAGTCTAACCCGGGAAACTGGGGACATTGTTTGGTGGGTAGTTTGACTGGGGTGGTCGCCTCCTAAAAGGTAACGGAGGCTCGCAAAGGTACCCTCAGTACGGTTGGTAATCGTACGTAGAGCGCATTAGTATAAGGGTGCTTGA
>NZ_JAHUWJ010000066.1 GCF_019219075.1 Chitinophaga sp. sic0106 | reverse complement strand
ACTACAACTTAACATTGATTTTGAATGCCAGATGTGTAGGATAGTTGGGAGACTATGAAGCAGCTTCGCCAGGAGTTGTGGAGTCATCGTTGAAATACCAACCTTCTGTTATTTAGAGTCTAACCCGAGCAATTGGGGACATTGTTTGGTGGGTAGTTTGACTGGGGTGGTCGCCTCCTAAAAGGTAACGGAGGCTCGCAAAGGTACCCTCAGTACGGTTGGTAATCGTACGTAGAGCGCATTAGTATAAGGGTGCTTGA
>NZ_JAHUWJ010000063.1 GCF_019219075.1 Chitinophaga sp. sic0106 | reverse complement strand
GATCCTAGGCATCCACCATGCGCCCTTATTCGCTTTAAATAATTTGTATTTAAGTATTACTACTTAAGTACACAACTTTTGTTTCTCCAATATGTCAAAGAACTTTGGATTGATTACTCAATCGATGCGGATGTGTGAGATTCGATCTCATTTGCTTTACTACGTTTACTCTTAAACGTTAGTAACCAAAACATCTTTTTAAAGAACTAAAATTTGAAAGAGAATGGAAACAACAAGCTAACAGATAATGTAGCTCTAAAAAGGAGGTATTCCAGCCGCACCT
>NZ_JAHUWJ010000062.1 GCF_019219075.1 Chitinophaga sp. sic0106 | reverse complement strand
CTACCATCACGGTAACACCTGGTGATCAGGTACAACTGACCTGGACAGTCACCAGCATGGTAAATGGTGTAGTAAACACTAACTGCCCAGCTACCACTGATGTAGTAACTATCTATAACTACGCTGCCAATCCAGCTGCTAACGCCGGTGCAGATCAGGAAGATTGCGGTAGAACTACTGCCTTCACCCTGGATGCCACCCCTGTGGTATCTACTGGAAACATCCAGCAGATTGGTACCTGGACAGTGCAGTACACTGGTGCTAACACCGCTCCAACGGTAAGTGATAT
>NZ_JAHUWJ010000061.1 GCF_019219075.1 Chitinophaga sp. sic0106 | reverse complement strand
CTACCGATGTAGTAACTATTTATAACTACGCTGCTAACCCGGCTGCCAACGCGGGTGTAGATCAGGAAGATTGCGGTAGAACTACTGCCTTCACCCTGGATGCCACCCCTGTAGTATCTACTGGAAACATTCAGCAGATCGGTACCTGGACAGTGCAGTACACCGGTGCTAATACTGCTCCAACGGTAAGTGATATCCATGATCCAAAAGCTACCATCACGGTAACACCTGGTGATCAGGTACAACTGACCTGGACCGTAACCAGCATGGTAAATGGCACCATCATCACCA
>NZ_JAHUWJ010000060.1 GCF_019219075.1 Chitinophaga sp. sic0106 | reverse complement strand
CCGGAATAAAAGTAAGCATCCTCTTAACAAAGGTATCGCCAATCAGTTACTGCAATCGCTTCGGGGTATTGGTGTGGGTGTCAACGGACATAATAATCCGGCTACCACCGGTGATATGCCGGCGCTACAACAGCTTTCCGGTGCTACCGGTGCAACGCTGTTAGAGCAGGAGAGGCAGTCCTTTGATGCTGTTGCCCCGCGGGCGCATTTAAATTTTGCGGTATTCAATGATCGCTTTAAATTAGTGGAAGAGAATACCGGTATCCGTTCTCTGCGCAATAACCCTGATGAGCTACAAAGTCTTA
>NZ_JAHUWJ010000005.1 GCF_019219075.1 Chitinophaga sp. sic0106 | reverse complement strand
TCCTTTTTTACGATATGACCAATGCCTATCTGGGTGTATCTCTCTCATTTCCCAACAGGGTAATAACTAGTATAACTACATTAATATACCTGTTTAATAATTTCCTACAAAAGTAAAAGGGTGTATCGTACTTTTCAGACATCCTCTAAAAAACGAAAAATTAATATCATCACATTATCAAGTTCTTTCATTCTTTAAATAATTCATATATCAAACTCATCCATTGTAAACAACAATAAATCATTTAACATCGTCTTTTTCAAATAATTTCATATTATTTTTTACAATCAGTTATTAATAATTATATATGTGACAATTAAATCATTCTAACAGAGATGTATATATCTTTGCGGACGATTTATTTACATAGCTGAGAATTTTTTCATAATCCCTGTACCTAGAAATGAACGGACTACTACGTAGGCTCGTACTGGCAGTGTTTTGTCTGCTGGTAGGCCATGCTTTACATGCCCAGAACTGTACGATTAATGCAGGCGTTACCACTTCGGTTTGTCCCAACGACAAATTCATCCTGTCAGGCTCCAGTAGCGGATTGATTGCTATCGATCCTGTATGGACACAAGTTAGTGGTCCTGCCGTTACCATTAAGCAGCCCAACGCACTGACTACCGAAGTGAGTGGCTACGCTGCCGGTATGACTTACAAATTCAGACTGTCTGCAAAATGTAAAGATGGCTCGTTAATCTATGATGAGGTAACCTATAACACCTACCCTGCCACGCAGGCGAATGCCGGCACGGACGCGAGTGTATGCGGCACCGGTATTGCATTACATGGCAACACCCCGGGTACTGGCGAAACCGGATTATGGACTATCCAGGGTAATCCGAACGGCATTAGTTTTTCCACTGCCGATCAAAACAAACCCAATATGTCCGTTAACGTAGATCCGGAAAAAGCCGGTACTGCTGTAATCCGTTGGACCATTTCCAGCAACAACTCCTGCCGCTCCTTTGATGAAGTCACCATCACCAACCCCGGTGGTGTGATGCCCGTTAAAGCAGGTGCGGATCAAACTCTCAATAACTGTTACACCACTACGCAGGAAACTAAACTCGCTGCTACTTTTGGCGGGAATAATACCAATGGTCAGCAGGGTACCTGGTCCGTACTAAGCGGCCCTACCGTACCGCAGTTCAGTGATATAAATGATAACAAAGCCACGGTAAAAAATCTGAGTGCCGGTACCTATAAACTACGCTGGACGGTGAAAGGCCCTTGCGCAAATGGTACCGCAGATGTCACCATTGTAGTCCCCACCGGTACACAGTCCATCACCAAAGCGGAAGGCGGCACAGCCACCTATTGCGATGGCCGTAACTCCACCGTCATCAAAGGTCTTGCACCTGCCTATGCCGGTGAAATTGCCACCTGGACGAAAGAATCCGGTGCAGGAACCATTGCATCTCCCAACTCCCCTACAACAGCAGTAAATAATTTAGACGGTAATAAGAGTGTATTTGTATACACCATCAGCAACCCGGCAACAGGTTGTACCTCTGAAGCAAAATACACCGTCAACTATACTACACCACCACAACTCACGGCACCGTCGCCGGTAGTAGCACCCTGTGATGCTACGCTGGTAACGGTTAACTATAGCTATACCGGAGGCGATAAAACCCAGTGGGCGCTGATCAGTGCGCCTGCAGGTGTAACAACCACCGCCTTTCAGGATGCTGCGCAGCCGCTGCTGTTACCGGCGTATAATATTCCGGGCACTTACCTGGTGCGACTAAAACGCACTACCAACAATGGTTTTGGCGGTTGCCAGGATCAGTACGCGGATGTATATGTGCAGTTGTCACAGTCGCCCACTGCTGCGAACGCAGGTACCAAACAGGTACTGGCCTGTAACATAAAGGAAACACACCTGGCCGGAAACATACCAGCCGTGGGCACTGGCAGCTGGTCGCAAGTGAGTGGCCCTGCCATCGCCAACATCGACAATAAAAAAGATCCGACCACTCTCATCGATAAACTGGAAAACGGCACCTATACTTTCCGCTGGATTATCAGCGGCGGCGTAGGCTGCCCTAATCAACAGGCAGACGTACAGGTAGTAGTAGCCAGCAGAACGCCCACCGCAGCCGCTGCCGGCTCCGATGCGGTGATCTGTAGTAATACACCGTATAAATTAACAGGTAATAAACCCGTGTTAAACGAAACCGGCAGGTGGTCCGTTAGTCCGGCAGATCAGGTGACCTTCTCCGATCCTACCGATCCGGAAGCCATTGTAAACGGCCTTACGCCTGAAAAAGATTACACCTTTACCTGGACCATCACCAACGGTTGCGGTACCGCCTCCGATCAGGTAACTATCCGCCCATCCACCACCGCAGGACCTAAGCAGGCCAACGCGGGTCCGGATATCTGCTTAGCGGCAGGCGCCACCACCCTCACCCTCGCTGGCAATGCCGCTACGGATGGTGAAACGGGCAAATGGAGCGTGGCTAACGGCAGCACGATTCAATTTACTAATGACGCACAAAATAATACAGGCGTTACCGGTGCCACTAACGGACATTACCAGCTTGAATGGAAACTGAGCAGAAACGGATGCCCTGACACCAAAGACACCGTGCTGGTAAGTATCGTCAACACCGCTACCACCGCCACCGCCGGCAGTAATCAAAACCTTTGCGGTGCACAAACGATTCACCTCAACGGCAACACGCCAAGTGTTGGAACCGGCCGCTGGAGTCAATTAGAAGGCCCAGGCGGCATTGTGATCGCTGATCCGGCGTCTAATACCACAGCTGTAAACAACCTGACCGATGGCCGCTACATTTTCCGGTGGACCATCAGCAATGGCGCATGCCCTGCCAACTTCAGCGATGTTACATTTAATATTACCACTCCGCCTACTCCCGCCGAAGCAGGTACCAACAAAACAATCTGTGGTGCTACCACCGCCGTGCTGGAAGGTAATACCATCACCAACGGTATCGGCACCTGGAGCGTGGTGAGCGGCCCGTCCAACCCTACTTTCGCGGACGCGGGTAATCCTACAACTACTATCTCCAACCTGAAAACAGGCGTATATAAGTTGAAATGGACCGCCAACAGCGGCCCCGACTGCCCGGTGAGTTCTGATGAAGTAGTGCTCACCGTCAGAGAAAATGCAAAAGTGACACCTGCTGTACAACAGATCTGTAACGTAACTTCTGCCGTAGTCAGTGGCAACGAAGGCTCCATTGGTTCATGGAAACAAACTGCCGGTCCTGCCGGTGCTACCATTGCAGCCAATGCCTCCAACTCCGCCGTAATCTCAAACCTGATTCCGGGCAACCAGTATCAGTTTACCTATACTATTGCTGCCGTGCAGGGCTGTGATGCTTCCAGTGCCACCGCTACTATAAACATCAGCGACCTGCCTTCTGCCGCAAACGCAGGACCAGATCAGACATTCTGCTTACCGGCTGGCGCCAGCACCACGGATGCTACACTTGCAGCTACCACGCCTACCAATGGTACCGGCATGTGGACACTGGCCAGCAAGCCGGAAAACACACCTGACCCGCAAATTATTAATGCCGGCAGCATTAACGCCGTCGTGAAAAATCTGCACCCTGGCATCTACGTATATGCGTGGACGGTATCAAAAGGAAATTGCAGCAGCAATACAGATGTGATGCGCATTATTGTGTCGGCCTTGCCTTCACCGGCACTGCCCGGCGCAGATCAAACCAATGCCTGCATAGATAATATTCTGCTGAATGCCACTGCGCCTGCGGTAGGCATCGGCACCTGGAGTTTTGAATCTGCACCGGCCGGCAACACTGCCGTGATCGAAGGCATCAACGCTCCTTCCACCAAAGTACTGGGCACCAAAGTAGGCCAGTACGCTTTCCGATGGACGGTGAGCAACGGTATTTGCCCGTCTAACACCGCTGTGGTAAATGTTAATGTAACCTCTACCCCGCCTAATCCGGCGGTAGCCAATGTTGGCAATGTAGTAAACGGCCAGCAGTGTATTTTAAGCGGCAGCACCACTACCATCAGCTTAAATGCCAATGCCCCGCAAGGTGCTGAACTGGGTAAATGGATAATAACAAAGGGAGATGGTAGCGCCGCGCCGGTCACCTTCACGGCCGGCAACCCTGCTACTACAGTGTCCAATGTTGGACCAGGCGACTACCTGATGCGCTGGACCATTGAATCAGGCAGCTGCACCAGTGTAAGCGATTTGCCGGTTACCGTACATGCGCGTCCTACTGCTGCCAATGCTGGTACAGATCAGGGCCTCTGCCTCTATTCCCCGCTCACACTGGCTGCCAACACGCCAGCAGTAGGTACGGGTAAATGGAGTATCCTGAGTCAGCCCGCAGGCTCCAAACCTGCGTTCAGCAATGACGCCGACCCTGTTGCCAGCATCTCCGGCCTCCAGGCAGGTTTTTATCAACTGCAATGGACGGTTACCAACGGCGTATGCCCTGTGTCAACAGATAATGTAAACATCACCGTGGACGATTGTGGTATCAAAGTAGTGAAAACGGCCAGCACACCAGTGTTGAACACCGATGGCTCCTACAATGTCACCTTCACCTTTAAGCTGAAAAATCCCGGCACTACGGTAAGGATCAACAACGTGCAACTCACCGATTATATCCCGGCAGGCCTGCCGCCTACAGCCACCTATACGGTAGAAAGTCATACCATCACTGGTATTTCCGGCTATAACGGTTCCTTCAACGGCAACACCGACATCAACCTGTTACAGGCAAATGCAGCATCACTGGATGCCGGCGCTGAAGCAACGATCACCATTACCATTAAAGTTAAATTCTTCTAGTGCACAACGATTATCTTATGACGAAGAGAACAATCCTTGCTATAAAATATTGCTTGACTGCACTGCTGATGGTACTTTACATCGGTGCCGCTGCGCAGTCGGCCACTTATAAAAACACTACCGGCGTAAGCGGTGCTCCTTCCCTGCAAGGCAGCACGGTGAGCGATATTTCCTTTACTACTTTTCAGTTTCCGGCTATCGGACTGGCTACATCGGCCTCCAAGGCGGACATCCAGACGGACGGCAGTTACAATATAACGTACACGTATACACTAAAAAATCTGGGCGGGCTGGATCTTACACAGGTGCATGTCAACAGTTCCTTTGCGGCTACCTTCCCCCTGCCTATGACCTATACCATCACCTCCATTACCGGGCAAGGCATTGCTGCCAACAGCGGATTTGCCGGTAACGCAAGCCAGCCCCAGCTGACGGCCAACAGCGCCACGCTCGCCGCCGGCGCAACCGCTACCGTTACCATCGTACTGAACCTGAAGAACGCCGGTCAATACGGTACTTTCAACATTCAGCCAGAGGTATCCGCCTTGGCGGGCACTTCTGCGGTGAATGACGCCTCGGTGAACGGGACAGTGCCCGACGCCAATAACAACGGGACCGCTTTTGATGATAAATCCGTTACGCCGGTAACCCTGACACCACCTGACATTGAAGTGCTGAAAACCACGCCTACACTGGAACCATATGTAGGCGACAACATCAACTTCTCTATAAAAGTAACTAACCTTGGCGGCGATGCCGCAGGAGTGACCGTCGCTGAAACAATGGGCAACGGGTTTACCTATGTTTCCGATAATGCCGCATCCAATGGCACCAGCTATAATTCCGGCACCAACACCTGGAACATTGGTATTCTCAAAAATGGGGAAAGCAAAACCCTTACGCTGACCGCCATGGTAAACGCTGCAGGCACCTACACCAATACCGCCGGCAACAATCATCCGGAGGATATCGATTTAACAAATAACACGGCCACTGTAAATCTTTCGCCTAAACCATCGGCGGACTTACAAGTGATCAAAACAGCCAGTGCCGACTCCGTAAACGTTAACAGCAATGTATCGTACACACTTACCGCGCGCAATAACGGCCCAAGCAACGCCACCAATGTGGTGATCACGGATCAGCTGCCTGCAGGTATTCAACTGATAGAAAGCTCAATGGCGCCAGGCATGATGTATAACCCAACCACCCGCCTGCTCACCTGGCCTATCGGCGCCATGGCAGCCGGTGCAGCAGACATCTCCCAGGTAATAACCGCTAAGGTAACTGAAGACATTGACCGTACCAGGTTTGCCAACACCGCTGTTATCAGTGCTGCGGAACACGATTCCAAACCAGCTAATAACACCTCTACTGCTACTGTGGTACCAAAACAATATGTGGACCTGGAAGTAACGAAGACTATAACGGCACCGGCTACACTCTATCCACTGGATGAAGTGACTTTCACCATTACGGTTCGTAACATAGGCGTCAACAACTGTTATGATATCAACCTGGTGGATCAGCTGCAAACTGGCTACCAGCTTAAATCAGCCAGCGCTACTGCAGGCACCTTTGTCAATAATGCCTGGAAATTCAGCCAGCTGAATAAAGGCGCGTCCGCTACGCTTACGATTGTAGCCATTGTGCAACCGAAAGGTGATTACAATAACGCGGCAGCGGCCTACACCACCGACAACGACATTAACCTGAATAATAATAAAGCCAGTATCGTACCACCGGTAGTAACACCGCGTACCGACCTTGCCGTAACCATTGCAGGGGCCAATACCGGCACCGTGGGTAATAACTATACGTTCACCATTACCGCTACAAACAATGGCCCGAGTGATGCGACCAATGTAAAAATCACCGGCATCAAACTGCCGGCAGGTTACACATTTGTATCTGCAACGCCTACCAGGGCCACCTATGACCAGGCCACCGGTGAGCTTACCATCGGCAATCTGCCAGCCACCGGTACCAACAAGACTTCCAGCGTAGTACTTGTAGGTAAACTTTTACCGAATGCGGCGAACTATAGCATCACCGCTACAGTAAGCGGTACTGAAGTGGAAACTACCCTGGCAAACAACGTTGCTACCAAAACGCCGAACATTACGCAGGTGGCGGACTTACAACTATTTAAAGGGGTGGATAACAGCACGCCTGAAGTAGGTACCAATGTAACCTTTACGCTCACTGCTGTGAACAGAGGTCCTAGTCTGGGTACCAGCGTGGTGCTGACAGACATCCTCCCTTCCGGCTATACTTTTGTATCCTCCAATACGCCGCTCACGAATGGTAAATGGAATATAGGCAACCTGGCCACCAACCAGACCAATACGCTGACCATCACCGCCCGGGTGAATCCGACCGGTGATTACCTGAACATGGCCAATCTGAAAGGTGCTGAAACTGATCCGGTACCCGCCAACAACGATGCTTCCAGGGCTACCACCCCTATTCCACTTGCGGATGTGGTTGTGACGAAAACCATCGATAATATAAATCCCGATGCAGGTAATACCGTAACGTTTACGATTACTGCCACCAACAGTGGTCCAAGCGTAGCGCAAAGTGTAACCGTTACCGATATACTGGCTTCCGGCTACTCCCTGGTAACCGCTTCCGCTACTGTTGGTACTTACACCAATGGTGTGTGGAGTTTGGGAGATATGAATGCGGCTCAAACCGAAACCCTCACCATTATAGCAAAGGTGCTGGGGAAAGGCAACTACAGTAACACTGCAACTATCAATACTAGCACCAGGGACAAGGTACCGGGTAATAACAGTGCTACGGTAATACCAATTGTACGGCCTGTCACCGATCTGCAAATTGTAAAAACAGCAAACAAACTCACTGTGGATGCAGGCACCAACGTGGTGTTTACTCTCACAGCGAAAAACAATGGTGCGAGCCCGGCCACAGGCGTAACTGCCACCGACCTCCTCCCTGATGGCTTCGCCCTGATCAGTTCCGCACCAGCGGCAGGCACCAGCTATACCTCCGGCAACGGGCGATGGACGATTGGTAACCTGGATAGTGGTGAGGTGAAAACGCTGGACATCACCGCCGTGGTGAATCCAACAGGGAATTATGTAAACACCGCCACTATCACCGGCGATCAGACGGATCTGCTGCCTGCCAACAACACCAGCAGCGTTACTATTAATCGTGTACCCGTTGCTGATCTTGAAGTGCTTAAATCAGTGGATAACACAACTCCTGACGTAGGCAGTATTGTCACTTTTACTATTAAAGCTATCAATCACGGCATCAGCAAAGCTACCAACGTGGTAGTGACAGATGCCCTGCCAACCGGCTATACCTTAGTAGAAAGCACTCCTTCCTCCGGCACTTACACTACAGGAACCTGGACGATTGGAGATATGGAGAAAGATGCAATGGTCACCCTGACAATAAAAGCCCGGGTACTTGCCAGCGGTATTTATCAAAACGATGCCAGCATCACCGGCACAGAGCTGGACCACGTACCTGGTAATAATACCAGCAGCGTTACACCAATACCGGTACCAGTAGCGGATGTAAGTGTTACAAAATCTATCAGCAACGCCCACCCGGATGCAGGCAACAGTGTAACCTTCACCATCACTGCCACCAATAACGGACCTAACACCGCTACCAATGTAACGGTAACGGATATACTGCAATCAGGTTATACCTTTGTTTCAGCGATGCCTTCCGTGGGTACTTACAACCCTGGCACAGGGGTGTGGTCGATTGGTAACATGGCGCTGCTGCAAACCGCCACGCTCACCATTACCGCAAACGTACTGCCCACCGGCGATTACAGCAATACCGCAACGATCACCTCTCCGGTAAAAGACAACGATAACACCAATAATACCTCCACCATTACCCCGCCGGTAGTGCGCCCGATCACCGATCTGGCCATTATTAAGCAGGTAGATAGAAGCACTGCAGATGCTGGCACCAATGTGGTATTTACCCTGAAGGCCACCAACAACGGCCCAAGCACCGCCACAGGCGTAGTGGTACAGGATGTGCTGCCAACCGGCTACAGTCTTATAAGCGCCGGCAGTGGTTATAATGCCGGCACCTGGACCATCGGCACGCTGAACAGCGGCGCCAGTCAAACACTGACGATCACCGCAATGGTACAACCGGAAGGCATATACGAAAACACGGCTGCCATCACCGGCAACGAACATGATCCGGTAGCTACCAATAACAGCAGTAGCGTTACCGTTACCCGCATACCTGTTACCGACCTGGAGGTAATTAAAACCGCCAGCAGCAATACACCGGATGCAGGCAGCGTAGTAACCTTCACCATTACAGCCATCAATCACGGCATCAGCAAGGCTACCGGCGTGATAGTGACCGATGCACTGCCGGATGGTTATACTTTCATCGAAGGCACGCCTTCAGCAGGCACCTATGTGGCCGACAAATGGACGATAGGCGATCTCGGGAAAGATGCAACCGCTACCCTGCTCATCAAAGCCCGCGTGCTGGCAAGTGGCCACTATCAAAACGATGCCACCATTACCGGCACGGAAACCGATCACCAGTTGACCAACAATAGCAGCAGTGTTACCCCGGTACCTGTACCAGTGGCCGACCTGAGCGTGACCAAAACTATCGATAACAGCCAGCCAGACGCCGGCAGTACCGTTACCTTCACCATCCTCGCTAAAAACGATGGACCAGGCACAGCCACGGCGGTAACGGTAACGGATCAACTGTTATCCGGTTACCAGTTCAAATCAGCTACTGCTTCCACAGGTGCGTATGATGCTACCACCGGTATCTGGACCGTCGGCAGTATGACGATCGGACAAAGTGCAACGCTTGCCATTACCGCTACAGTGCTCCCTACCGGTGATTATGATAATACCGCAACGATCACATCTCCCGTAAAGGATAATGATAATAACAATAATACCGCAGGTATTACGCCACCAGTGGTGCGCCCAATTACCGACCTGGCAATAGAAAAAACCGCTGATAAAATCACCAGCGATGCAGGCGCACAAGTAGTGTTTACACTCAAAGCCACTAACAACGGCCCAAGCACGGCTACACAAGTAAAGGTGCTTGACCAGCTTCCTACAGGCTTTACCTTCGTAAGCGCTACCCCTGGTTATGATGCCACCACCGGCATCTGGACCATCGGCACGCTGAACAGTGGCGGCAGCAAAATGCTGACCATTACCGCCACTGTGAATCCGGAAGGCAATTACCTTAACAGTGCAGCCATTTCAGGTAAGGAACATGATCCCGTAGCTACGAACAATACAAGTGCTGTCACCATTACCCGTGTGGCTGTAGCAGACCTGGAAGTCACTAAATCCGCGGATAACAACACACCAGATGTAGGTACAAACGTAACTTTCACCATTACCGCCAGCAACCATGGCCCAAGCACAGCCACCCACGTGGTAGTAACGGATGCCATCCCTGACGGCTATACGCTGCTCACCGCTACACCGGCTACCGGTAGCTTTGCCAACGGTCAATGGTCCATCGGCACACTGAACAGCGGCGGCAACGCTACCCTCACGGTGGTAGCACAAGTACTGGCCAGCGGTATTTATACTAATACCGCTACCATCAGCGGTACGGAGGCCGACCGTAACAACGCTAACAACAACAGCAGCGTAACGCCTATACCGGTTCCGGTTGCCAACATCAGCGTGGTTAAAAACATCCGTCCGCAATCAGGTACCAGCAACCAGGTGACCTTCACCATCACCGCTAAAAATGATGGGCCAGGCAATGCCAGCAATGTAACAGTAACGGATATACTACCATCAGGATACAACTTCGATCAGGCCAATACCAGCAAAGGCAACTATAATGCCGGCACCGGTATCTGGACCATCGGTAACCTGGCTAACGGTGAAACCGCTACCATCGACATCACCGCTAACCTGTCAGCAACGGGCGATTACAGCAATAGCGCCGTGATCAAAGCCTCTGAAAAAGATAAAACGCCGGATGATAACACCAGCACCGTTACACCAACTGTAACCGACCTGCAGGTGATAAAAACTATCTCCAATACCAGACCGCCGCATGGCTCCGATGTAACCTTTACCATCACCGCCGGTAACAACGGGCCAAACGAAGCAACAGGTGTAACGGTAACGGATATACTCCCTGCCGGCTATACCTTCAAATCAGCCGACACAAAAACAGGCAGGTTCAACAATGGCAGCTGGACCATCGGTAACCTCGCCAACGGCGCTACCGTGGAACTGCGTATCACCGCCACCGTGAATAAAACCGGCGACTATGCCAACACCGCTACCATCACCGGTAATGAAAAGGACCGTGACTTATCCAACAACTCCAGCACCGTCATACCAACACCAGTGCCACTGAGCACAAAAGACGATGCTGCCAGCACGGAAGAGCCGGACCCCGTAACGATAGATGTGATTAAAAATGATACCTATGGCAATACCGGCCATACCGTATTCATCAAAGATCAGCCACAACATGGTACCATCGTGGATAATGGCGACGGCACCGTGACCTATACACCAGAAGCAGGCTTCGGAGGCACTGATCAGTTTACCTATTATATCCAGGATCAGTCGGGCTTTGCGTCCAACGTTTCCACGGTGACAATTGATGTAACGAAACGCCTGGTAGATCTGGCCATTAAGAAAGTGATTGTGACACCGCCCGCAGAAATTGCCGTAGGTAAAAACGTCACCTTCGAAATCACCGTGACTAATAACAGCCGCAAAGGCGCCAGCAACGTAGTCGTAACGGACATCCTGGCGAACAACGTTGGCGACATGCAAATACAGACTTCCGCAGACAATGGCAAGGAAGGATACGATCCCATCTCCAAAACCATGAGCTGGAAACTGGATACACTGGCCCCAGGCCAAACGGTGAAACTGAAGCTCACGGCTAAGCTGCTCAGCGGTGGCGTAGTGAATAACACCGCTACCGTAGCAGGCGGCAATGCCGATCCTGATCCGGATAACAACACCGCCACTTCCAACTCTGACGCCAAAGGACCGGATATTTTTGTTCCGAATGCCTTCACACCTAACGGGGACGGTATCAACGACCGCTTTGTGATCCTCGGTATCGACCGGTATCCGAACTCACAGCTGATTGTGTTTAACCGCTGGGGCAACATCGTGTACCGCTCCAACGACTACCGCAACAACTGGGATGGATCAGGCCTCAATGAGGGCACGTACTACTACGAGCTCATTTGTAACACACCTGCGAATGGTAAAGTATCCTTAAAAGGCTGGATACAGCTGGTGCGATAATTAATACTCATGCTGAAAAGAATACCAATGAATAAAGTCCTATCTGTTCTAATCTTTATCCTGTGCGGAGTTACCGCCTCCGCACAGCAGGACGCACAGTTTAGCCAGTACATGTTTAACGGGATCTACGTGAATCCCGCCTATGCCGGCTACAGGGAGCAATGGAACATCCACGCTTTTTACCGGAATCAGTGGACCACCTATCCCGGTGCGCCCAAAACATTTTCGGTGGCCGTGGACGGGAGTGCCAACAATGATCGCGTAGGCCTGGGCTTACAGGTGATGAACGACAAACTGGGTGCCTCTAATACCACATCGGTATATGGTACCTATGCCTACCGTATACCCCTGAACGAAGATGGCTCCTCCCGGCTTGCACTCGGCATTAGCGGAGGATTCATGCAACAGCGGCTGGATATTTCCATGCTGAGCACTTCCTCTTCCATCACTGATCCGGCGTTGGTAAACGGGGAAAATAACCGCATGATGCCGGATGCCAGGTTTGGTATGTTTTATAACAGAGAACGTTTTTATGCAGGCATCTCCGCCAGCAATCTGCTGACGCAAACCTTCCAGAAAACGGAAGCACTCAAGGAGATACTGCCTATGAAGCCACATATCTATTTTACCATGGGAGGACTGCTGCCATTATCGGAAGAACTGATCCTGAAACCGGGATTACTGGTGAAAGAAGACCTGGCAGGGCCTACCAGCGTAGACATTAATGCGTTTATACTGATCAGCCAGAAACTCTGGCTGGGTGGCAGTTACCGCTCTACCTACCTGCGTAAAAGCAACCTGGAAAACAATCTCAAAAAACCGGCAGCACTCGTGGCTATGGCGGAAATATTTGTGAACGACAAACTGCGCCTGGGTTATGCTTACGACATGACCATGAACGGAACGGCTGCTACCAGCTATCCTACGCATGAATTGTCCATCGGATATTTCTTCAAACGCAGAAATGCAAGGATGATGTCGCCACGTTACTTTTAACCCGTACTGCTCATGACCATGACCACCAGGAAACTACTACCCTTGCTGTTGCTGGCTACCACCGGCAGTCAGCTCGCAAAGGCGCAATACGCCTATACCAAGCATACCAGGCATTTCAGTTATATAACTTCGAGAAGGCGAAGCCGCTGTTCGAAAAAGCTTATCATAAAAAAATGAGTGCCAAGGCTGCCCGAGGGGCGGCAGAAAGCTACCGCCTTACTAAAGACTATCCCCAGGCGCAAACCTGGTACGCCCACCTGATGGCTACCGGGGAGGCCACACCTGCGGATGAACTCCACTACGCGGCCATGCTGATGAACAATCAGCAATACACACAGGCGCTGGCACAACTGGATCATTACCTGCAGGCGAATCCTGCGGACCGGCTGGCACAAAGCATGAAAGCAGGCTGTGAAATGGCCGCCAACCCGGAAGCGCTGCTCAGAAAAGGGCAACTGGAAAATATGCAGCAGCTGAATTCCGCCTGGTCCGACTGGAGTATTACCAAACAACATAACAAATACATTTTCGCATCCGACCGGCCGTACAAGGATATCCGTAAATCCGGATTCTTTGAAAACGAAAATATTAAGAAGCGGATGTATACATGGACGGGTAACAGCTATCTGCACCTGTATGAAACAACTGGTGACAGCGCAGTGATTAAACCATTGGAGAAACGCAGTGTCAACGGCGATTACCATAGCTCCCATGCCACCTATAACGCTAACGGCAGTACGATGTTTCTGGCAGTCACCACATTGGAGAAGCGCGCAGCATCAGCGCTGGGCAAGGATTCCATTCTGACCATGAACATCGGCATTAAGGAAATAAACCGCAACGATAAGCAACGCTGGATACTGGCTCCTGCCCTGCCATTTAATGCCACCCTGCAATATTCTGTGGGCGATCCGTGGGTTAATCCCGCGGGTGACACGCTCTACTTTGTAGCCAGCCAGGGGCCGCAACACCAGGGTGGTACGGACATTTATGTCTCTGTAAAAAAAGGTAATAACTGGAGTGATCCGGTGAACCTGGGAAGCAGTATTAACACTAACGGAAACGAGCGTACGCCAACATTTAATAGGGATGGTGACCTGATATTTGCCAGCGATGGGCATCCCGGACTGGGCGGGCTCGATATTTTCACTGCAACTAAAAAAGACGGCGCCTGGGTAGTCACAAACGCCGGCATACCGGTCAACAGCAGTCACGATGATTTTGCGCCGGCTTTACTCGACAGCGCGCTGTACTTCGCTTCCAACCGAGAAGGTGGAAAAGGCAGCGATGACATTTACCGTTTCATTCCTGCTCCTGCGCCTCCACCTAAGCCAGTGTTCACTATCAGCGGCATTGTTACCGATCGTAAAACAGGTGCACCTTTGCCGGAAGTACAAATTACGCTGCGGAATCCTGCTAATACCATTAAAATCATTACTGATAAGGATGGACGTTATGAGCAGGTGATCGACAGCGGAAAATATGAACTGAGCTTCCATAAAGCGAAGTACACCACCATTACCAAAGATACGGTCACCACTACGGCACTGGCTACACGAAAAGACAAAACTATGGAGCAGCCTGCCATTGGTAAGCCGATAAAAATAGAGAACATCCTGTTTGACCTGGGCAAGGCGGATATACGCCCGGACGCTGCCAAAGAATTGGATAAGCTGGTGACCATTCTGCAGGATAATCCAACCTGGGAAATTGAGCTGGGCGCCCATACCGATTCCCGTGCCAACGATGCGTTCAATATGGGACTCTCCCAACGAAGAGCCGCTTCCACTGTGGCTTACCTGGTAAGCAAAGGTATTAAGGCAAATCGCCTTACGGCCAAAGGCTACGGTGAAACCAAGCTGATTAACAAATGCGCCAACGGGGTGAAATGTACGGAAGCGGAACATTTGCTGAACAGACGTACAGAATTTACCATTCTCCGATACTAACATCTGTCCTTTATAGTTTAAATCAGAATTTGCTGCCGCAAGGCGGCATTTTCTGTTTTGGGGAGATGACATGCGCCCGTTTCTAAAAACCTAATCTCCAAACCCGAATGACTACCCGAAATATGTTTAGCGAAGAGGATTATGTGGGGAGACGGGCGCAGCCCGTCTCTATGAGGAAGGGGCACCAAAATCCCGCCCTACCGGCCGGAGGAATACCAGCAACTTAGCTACCGCAGCCAAAATCACGAGCGACATGAGGGCAAAGTCGCGCCCAAGATGCCCCGCATCCGTAGACTTCCCGAGAAAATCCGTGATCAGCGCTCCACTAAACACCCCGCCCATATTCATCAATCCATAAGCGGTAGCCCGATTGGCTGGTGCTACAAATTGGCAGAGGATGGGCATATTATTGGCATCGAACATACCAAAGCCGACGCCAAAGCAGAACGCGGCCGCAATGAGGAAAGCCGGACTATTCCCGATGCCAAGGAACAGCAATGCCGGAATCGTCATACTAAGCCCTATGGCGCTGGTGTAGATTCTCCCTTTCAGGTTGCGTTGCACCCAGCGGTCAGACAAGGGTCCGCCTATAAGCACACCTATAAACGATGACAACGCCGTAGTGATGGTGGCCAGTGGTCCTGCCTCGCTCATTGGCACATTTAGCGTACCTGAAAACAGCGTGGGCAGCCAGTTTTTGATGGCCCAACCCGGGATGCTTGGGATAGAAAAATAGAGGAAAATGACCCAGAACGGCAGCAACAGGAATACAAGTTTGATACCGCTGAAGAAGGCGGGTCGCGCTTGTTGCTGCACCGGTGGCCGGTATTCCCGCAGGAACAATAGTAACACTACCGCATATACGATGCCTATGAGGCCAAACCAGTGAAAGGTCAGCTGCCAGGAGAAAGTAGCTGCAATGGTAGCGCCAAAGCCTCCCAGCGCCTGCCCCATGTACAGGCCTGTCATATGTATGCCTACGGCCAGGGAGCGCGTGCGCGACTGGTGATAATCCGCGATGAGTGACAGTCCCGCAGGGATATACAATGCCTCACTGATGCCCATTACGGCACGCAGCCAGTACAGCTGATTAAAGGTAGTAGCATAGCCCATCAGCAAGGTTACGGCCGACCATACAAACAAACTGCCTACAATGAGGTATTTGCGGTTGATGCGGTCAGCAATGATGCCGCTAACCGGCGACATCAATCCGTATATCCAGAGGAATACAGCCATGAGCCGGCCGAAGCTGGTAGCGCTTTCCAGCTCGGCAATGCTTTGCTGGATGGCGGGCTTCATGGTCGACAACATCTGGCGGTCGAGGTAATTGAGTAAAGCTACAAACCAGAGCAGGCCTACTACCACCCATGGATAATATTTACTGTTTTTCATAACGTTTATCGTTTACTTCCTGCCCATACATGTGGCGTACGGACGCCGGGCCGCACCTCACCTCCTGGTAAAATAACCATATTATTCCAGCAGGCCAAGGTAGTGGTTACCGGCGCCCAGTAACTACCATTGGGATTCGTAGGTGCGTCCGCGTTAATGCGAACGGGTACTTTCCCTTTCAGCATCCATCTATCATGATTTATATCGTAACTCCATATGTCCGTTGAAAAGCCCGGATGCTGTTCCCGCAGCGTTGCCGCTGCGGCGGCGTCCTTGCCGGCGTCGCCCCCGATGATGGTGAGCATACTATCCTCCAGCCATGCGGGTGAAGGTGCTGCTACCACTGCCTGCGGCAGGTCGGCGCGGCGTTGCCAGCCTCGCTGCGGATGATAAAGCCAGGCATCCCGTAGATAAGTGCGTTTGCCCTGTTGCAAGGCGGCACCACTGAATAGAAAGAATTCGTCATCAGTAGCGCCGGCCACGGCCAGCATGCGCGCAGGGCCCGGGCAGGGCGGCAGTGCTTTCCAGCCACCGGCAGGCGCTTGAAGGTCCAGCATATAAAAATCAGCAACTGTACTATCGGCAACGGGCGTACGTAAACCACCGGCAACGTATATACGCTGTTTCACCAATGCCCCGCTGCTATTGGCCAGGGTGGCGGGCAAGGAGGGTAACGTATCCGTTTCTATGGCGCCGTTTACCCAGCGCAGCCGGAACACCTCACTGTAATGGCCTTCGGCATTACTGCCGCCTATACATATCAGGCCTTCCTTGTCCACTACTGATACGCCGTAGCCTAATGCCCGTGGTAGTTTTCCTGCCAGCTTCCAGGCGCCGTCCGGTTTTTCCAGGACGTAGATATGATCGTACCAGACTTTCTTTCCACCGTTCCAGGGCGTACCACCGCCGGGGAAATTACTTCCACCGGCTACCAGCAGCGCCCCATGGGATGTTCCGGCAAAGGAGCCTGCAAACCCCGTGGTGTCGGGGATGGCAGGCAGCATATCCCAGTGGAGCGATACGGCCGGCAGGTTTTTGCAATGCTCGTTCATCAGCATGGTTAGTATAACGATTAAGAATAAGTGGTACTTGCGGTTCATAGGTCTTTCACCTTTTGTAATACGTAGGCAAACCCGATCTCTTCCAGGTATTGGGCAATCTTCTCCTGCTGCAGTGTATCCAGGGAAGTAAGTGGCAGACGGCACGGCCCCAGATCAGTGCCTAACAGCTTCATTATTGCTTTTTGCGTAGGGATGGGCGAATACCATCCCAGGCATTGAATCATTTTCACCGCGTGGTATTGCATCTCCCTGGCCCCTGCTATATCCCCTTTCCCGAATAGCTCCAGGATTTTCAGGTATAATGGTGCCGCGAAAGTATAGGTGCTGCCTATAGCCCCTTTGGCGCCTACTGCCAGGGCCGGCAACAGCAGCTCATCATAACCGAACAGGATATCATATTTACCGTTACCGTAGTTCAGGCAAGCCTGGTATTCATGCAGGGTGGCGGCGGTATATTTAATACCCGCCAGGTTGGGAATACGGTTTTCTGCCAGCTCCAGAAAATCCAGTGGGTTTACCGCCACGCCGGTGATAGCTGGAATATGGTAATAATAAAACGGCAAGGTTGGCGCTGCAGCCGCAATCTGCGCCATGCAGTCCACCATAATACCAGCCGATGCCGGCTTGAAATAAAACGCCGACACCGCTGAGATAGCATCTGCACCAGCCTTTTCCGCATGTGCAGCCAATTTGCGGGCTTCCGCTATAGAGGAGTGGCCTACATGCACCAATACGAGGCAACGCTTATTGGCCGCCTTCACAAAGGCTTCTACAGTGGCCATGCGTTCCTCCGAAGTCAGGTTTGGCCCTTCCCCATTGGTACCGCATATAAACACGCCTTTAACGCTCTGCGCAACCAGGTTATTTACGAGAGAAGGAACCAGTGACAGGTTCAGTGAGCCATCTTCATTAAATGTGCTGAACGTAGCAGCAATCAATCCTTGTATTTTCATTGTCGGTTATTTCTGGTTATTAGTTTGCTGCAGCCATTGTGTGGTGAATGTTTTCAGCACCAGGCTATAGTTGAATCCCTTGTTATTTTGTGTATTGGTTTCGTACAGGCAGTAGATGATCCCGTTTTTTCCGGCAGCCATATCACTGTACCCGGAAGGGCCGCTATCCAGCACCCGGTGCAGTTTCCAGGTTTTTCCATCATCAAGGGAAACGCTGGCGGACAGGTTAGCTCGCGGTGTTTTTTCGATATCGCGACTATCGGGATTTACGAACACCAGTGCCGGCTTACCTTCCGGCTGCCAGGCTTTCACACTCACGATGCTGGCCATACAAGTAGGATCGAACAGCTCGGGGGCATGGTGCGCAGGGCTCCAGCCGGAGATACCATCCGCACTTTCACTGAAGGCACGCCGTCTGGCCGCAGATGGATTGCGGATGCTGAGCAGCACACGCTGGTCAGATAATGCTACCGGCTGACTCTCATTCGGGTTTGGAATCAATGCCGTGGAATCCGCTACGATAGCGCCCCTGTGCCAGGTAGCACCGTGATCGTCGCTATAGATGGTGGCCACACAGGATGGTGCATGACTTCTGCGAGGGGTGAGCTTGCGGGAATCCGCCAGCCATACGGCTGCCAGGAGTCGCCCCGAGTGCAACTGTATCCCATGGCCCGGACCAGGCGCCAGCACTTTCCAGTTGTACTCCGGTTTAAACTGATCGTATACCTGCGTAATGTTTACCGGCGCGGACCAGCTTTTGCCATCATCTTCGGAACGGATATACCAGGCGTCCTTGTAGTCCTTTTGGTAGAGCAGGTGCACCACACCGCGGTCGTCCACGATGGGCGTAGGATTGCCGCAGGGCGACTGCCGGCTCGTATCCAGCACGGTGATATTACTCCAGGTTTTTCCGCCATCTGTGCTGCGGCGCAGGATCAGGTTCATATCCGCCCAGTCGCTCGCATTGCCAATTCTACCTTCGCAGAAGGCCAGCAGCGTTTGCCTGGGTGTGAGCACCAGTGCAGGAATACGCATGGAAGCATATTTACTGTCCGGTTCAAACACTACGCGGGATGCAGGTACAGCAGCATTGCCAGTGTGGCGGGTAACATTACAGGCAAACAAAGCTATGCCGGCAGCCATCAGTAACGTAAATATTTTTTTGTTAGTCATCCTTATCATCTTTATAAACAAAATCAGTACCCGTCCGTTTGTGTCATATTCGGATTATTGGCCAGCACGGTGGTATTCACTGGCCAGAACAGCGGCGTGGTCTTATTCTTCAGGTTTGGTACGTACTTATATACGTCAATGGTGCCTCCTTTATGAAAACGCACCAGGTCGAACCAGCGCTTATTTTCAAAGAAAAGCTCCCGGCCGCGCTCATCCAGAATTTCCTTTTGCATAGCGGCGGCAGACATCTCCCCATTATATAATTCAATACCCGCGCGCTGCCGTACAAAATCCAGGTACTTTTTAGCATTGGCAAAATCCGCCAATGCTGCATAGGCCTCGGCCTTCAGCAGGTAAAGGTCTGCCAGCCGGTATACGATGATATCGTTATCCGAATAACGGTCATCCGCATACACCGTACCGGGATACTTGGTGATCCAGCTGATCTTAGGTCCTGCCGGGTACATATCCGCTATCCAGGTATATGGAATACGCTTGTCTGCCGTGTATTTGAACAGCGATTTCGACAACGGGCTAATCTGGTAAGCGCCCTGGCCGTTGGTAGAATTTTTCACGTATGGAATCTGTTCCTTATTGGTAGCGCCTTCCAGCACATCTTTAAAAGGTAAAGCATTTTTGCCGTAGTTGCCACCAGGTGTTTCATCCTTGCTGTAGTAGGCTGCCAGTAATACTTCCGTATTAGCGGACGCACGGTTTCCTGTAACTTTGGAGAAGTCGGCGTTCAGCGCCACTCCTGTACTTTCCACTTCGTTAATGGCGGTGACTGCCGCCTGCAGATCTCCTTCTCCACCGCCCAGCACGCGGGCTTTCCAGAGCAGTGCATCTGCTTTCATGGCCATCACACTGCCGTAAGAAAAACGATATTTAGACGCATAAGTAGTTTTAGAAAAATTGGATATAGCGGTGAATTGTGCGATAGCTGCATCCAGATCTGACAAGACCTGCGTTATTACTTCCTGGTCAGTATTCCGTTTATGCTGGATCACATTTTCATCCGTGATGGCTTCCAGCACAATGGGCACGCTACCGAATACACGTAGCAGGTGATAGTAGAAATAAGCACGCAGGGCATGGGTTTCACCTACTATCTTCTTTTTGAGATCCGGAGTGGCTGCAAATTCAAAAGCCTGAATTTTATCGAGCAGCAGGTTGCAATGACCGATACCGCGGTACCATTCGGAATAGTTCACGGCACCATTGCCGGGCGACAACGTTTGGGACCATGCAACGCCAAAGCGGCTGTTGGTAGCCGATATCAGCTCCTCCCCGCGTTCCGTACCATAGGTAACGTTGTTGGCTATACTCCGCATCACGGAATAAATACCGGTTACATTCGGCTCAAAATCTCCTTCGTTGTGGAAAAACACTTGGTCTGTAATCTGCGACTGTGGCTCCACTTCCAGTATTTTATCGCAGGCTGCAAACAGTACCAGCAGTAATATAAAACCTAATATCTTTTTCATCATACAAAGTTTAAGTGATCAGAAACGCAGGTTAGCACCCAGTGAAAATTGTCGCGGACGTGGATAGCCACCAGGATCAAAGCCGCTGTATATCTCTGGATTCAGGCCTTTATACGCAGTCAGATAACCCACATTGTACACACTACCGGAAATATTGAGTCCGGAAATTCCTGCACGTTTGAGGATGGCTGCGGGTATATCGTACGACAACGTGATTTCGCGCAGGGCGAGGAAATCGCCTTTCTCGTACATCACGGATACATCAGAGTTGTAGCTGTTATTGTTACCCAGCGTGGCATTGCGGAGATAGTTGCGCTGACCGTAGTCATAATCCGCAAAGGAGAAGCGGGCATATTTCATACCCTGGTCCCCTTGTTGTTTCCAGACATCGCCGGCGAGTGCCTGTGCGGGTGCTCCTTCGTTGAAGGCGCGGCCCTGGCCCATAGAACGTGCAAGGGCGCCATTGCTGATCATATGGCCGATAGCGTAATCAGCGTTTACACGTAGCGCAATGCCTTTATAGGTAAAGGTATTCTGGAGGCCACCCATTTTATCCGGGTTGCGATAACCGATAAATACCTGGTCTTTCGTATCTATTACGCCGTCGTTGTTTACATCCTCGAAAATGAAGTCGCCGCCGCGTTTACCTACTTTTATTCCTTGAGGAGATGCCAGATTATCTTTTACACGACTGTTCCATGCTGCCGCTTCTTCATCTGTAGCAAACACGCCCAGCACATTGTAAGCATAGATGGCATAGGGGCGTTCGCCCACTGCAAGACCACCGGCTTCTACCAATGACTTGCTGGATTTATCATAGATAACATCGCCACCCTGGCGGTTTTTAGCGCGACCATTTGCCGGCAGTGCCGTTATGGTAGTTCTATTATACGCGAAGGTGAGGTTAGCGTTCCAGCTGAATGATTTTGATTTGATGACAGTGCCTCCAACCGCTACTTCTATCCCGCGGTTGCGCAGGGAACCGTTGTTGTAGGTAATATCAGGAAATGGCGCTTCAGATGGCAGCGGCTTGGTGGTTAGTCTGTCATTGGTAAGTTTATTATAATAATCCAGGGAGACGTTAAGGCGGTTGTTAAACAACCCCGCGTCAATGGCTATGTCTGTCGTTACAGTGGATTCCCAGCGCAGGTTGGGGTTGGACAGGCCAGCGCGTAATATTCCCGAATTCAGCGCATAGCTCACATTGCTATACGCGCCGTAGGTATCGGCGATGCTTAGTCCGCTTAAGCCTGCTGCGCCCCAGCTGGCGCGGAGTTTCAGACTGCTCACGAGGTTACTGTGCCAGAATTTTTCCTGGTCAATATTCCATCCGGCGGACAGGGATGGGAACAGTGCGTATTTGTTGCCAGGTGCAAAGTTAGAAAAGCCATCATATCGCAGGGAGCCACCAAGCAGGTAGCGCATTTGATAATCGTAACTGAACTGTCCGAAAACGCTGGCGGACCTTGACTCTCCCAGGGCGGTGCGGAAATCCATTACGTTGCTGACCACTTGTCCGTTGATGCTGGTGGTGGGATCTTCCTCTATCGTATATACGTAATCGTTAGCGGCACGTTGTGAACCCATATCCTTGCTGTGGTTGGTATTACGGGTGAAGTTCATGCCGGCGAGTGCGCTGAAGTGATGGTCTGTGCGGAGGCTGAAATCATATTGCAATACCTGGTCCAGCATGAGCTGGCGGGAGGCGTTGGTGTAATCATCTTTCCAGCGCTGCTGGGCAGGCTGGATTTCATCCGCCGGAGTGGCCTTGCGCATGAACAGCTCCGTATAGTCGTCAATAACGTAGGATACAGAGGGGCGCCAGTGGAGGCCTTTGGTGATGGTGAGATCGGCTCCTACCCTGCTCACCATTCGTTCCGTATTGGTGCGCATATCGTCATACTTTAACGTATGAAAACGGTTACGCACGGTGTAAAGCTCTCCCAGTGCGGGATCGCCGTTGTCCTTGAAGGTACGGATCAGTGGTGTGATGCGGATGGCGCGAACGAGGTCGTTTTGGTAAGCATCCACGTAATTTGGTATCACGTTCTGGTAGTTGATCATGAAGTCGAGCTTCAGGTTATCCGATGCGCGGTACCCGAAATTACCCAGTGCGTTGTATCGTTGATATTTGGTGCCTACGAGTACGCCTTTCTGGTTGGTGTATCCCATGGAGAAGTTATAGTCGGCCTTATCCGTACCTCCGCTGAGGGTAACGTTATCCTGGTTGCTGATACCGGTGTTCCAGAGCATATCCTGGTAGTGGTTATCCGCAAAAAGCAGTTTGCTGCCGGGATTGATGGGATCTTCCATGGTTTGCCATCCGTTGGCGAGGAGGTTATCGACGTAGGCTTGTCCTTCCACCTGCACGATGTTATCATAAAGCGCAGTGAGGTAGGTGCTTTTACCGAATTGTCCTTTTTGCGTGAACAGTTTGGTACCGGCGGAAAATCCGGCGTTATACAGCAGGTTGTTTTTATCCAGGGCGTCGTCCGTGTTGGCAACGGTAGTGCGGGCCAGTCGCAGGTATTCCGCGGCGGAGAGGTAGTCGTAGTCGCGGGCCTGGGTTTCCCAGGTGGTGCGATGGTTGAGTGTAACCGTGGACCGGGTATTGAGTTTTCCTCTTTTGGTGCGGATTACGATTACGCCGTTGGCGCCGCGTGCGCCGTAGATAGCGGTGGAGGCGGCGTCTTTCATGACCTGCATGGATTCGATATCATCCGGGTTGATATCGTTGATGGAGCGGAAAACTCCATCTACCACTACGAGTGGACTGGTACCTTCCACGCTGCCTACCTGGGCGCCGTTGTTGTTACCCAGGCCGGTACCGTATACGTTGGGTTTGGTACCACCGCGTATGATAATGTTGGAGGCGCCAACGCCGGGTTGGCCCTGGTTGATGGGAATGGATACGCCGGCGATTTTTCCCTGCATGGCTTGCACCGGGTTAGGATTCGGATTGTTTTTCAGTTCCGCTATATCCATTTTGGAGATAGCGGCGGTGTTCTTTTTTACAGATTGTTCTGTATAGCCTACTACGAGAATTTCTCCCAATTGGGAGGAAGAAGATGCCAGGATAATGTCGATGTTGGCGCGATTGTTAACCGGGATTGATCTGGTGGCATAGTTCATCATTCGAAACAGCAGTGTTTCATTGCCGGATGCCAGTTTAAGTGTAAAGTGGCCGTCGGCGCCGGTGGCGGTGCCTGTTCCGGCTTTACCGGCTACGGCTATACTGACTCCGATGAGTGGTTCTTTGGTGGCGGAGTCTTTTACGGTGCCGGATACGATTAATCCGCCGTTTTGTGCGGAGCTTTCTTTTACTCCCAGTAGTAAAAAGAGGCAGCAACAAAGTTTCAATAACCTCATTTGCGTGAGTTTAAGTGTGTAATGAGTATAGGTTCCCCTCACCACGAAAACAGTTAGGCGCGGCCGCGCATGCTGAGCGTGGAATCAAATTTTCATAACGTAAAAATAGTATTAGTAGTTATGTTCTACATAATAAATGTAGGAATTGTTTTTTTATTTCAAAATTATCTTTTGAATTTTCATTTAATCGGGAGCCTTCCGCTCCCGATTAAATGAAAAGAACCAGGGCTAAAGGCCCTGGTTCTTTTCATAAATTATCGGATTAATGAAGACTATTTTAACCGGTCGAAGTGCGGTTGCAGGTGCGACAGCATCCCTTCCTTAAACTCCTTCACGGTTCCTTTACGTAGTATTTTAACCAAATCCTGGTGGGTGACTTTACCGGAAACGAATTTCTTATTTTCCAGTTTCATCACATAGCCGAAGATAGGGAGCAGGAGGTTTTGAAAGCGCTTCATGGTATTGTTGCCGGTCATTTCATAGAGCTTACCGTGGAAGGCAATCTCCGTGCTGATCCGGAAGTTTTTATCTTTTACTTCCCGGGCTGCTATTTCTTCCAGCTCGTCCAGGTCGGCGTCGGTTTTGCGGAGAAACAACAGATCTGCTATACCCATTTCCAGCACCAGCCGCAGTTCAAATAAATCCTGCAGGGTGGCCTCATCCATGATTTCGGGATTTAGCACTTTCTCGAAAGTCCCTACGATATCTGGGTTGGAAATGACCATGCCTGTTTTTTTCTTCGTTTCAATGATGCCGAGCATCTTAAAACGACTGAGGGCTTCCCGCACTACGTTTCTGCTTACACCCAGGGCTGCCGCCAGTTCCAGCTCTGTTGGCAGGGGATCTCCCGGTTTAAAATTTTCTTTGGTGAAGTATTCGCGCAAGCTGGCTTCTACTCTCTCCGCCATCGATTTGGCAGCAATTGGTTTAATCCCGTTAACCATTTAGAATAAGTTTTGTACTACAATAGAACAAATTTACATAAATGGCGAGATTTTCAAAATAGAATATCCTGGTGTCACTACGGCACGATCACCAGCCTTTTACCAGCCAGGTCATTCCGCTGCCAGGCCGCTGCAATATCTGCCAAAGGCGCCTCTTCTATCTCCATATACAACTTATCATCCTGAATAAGTTGCCATATGTATTGGAGCTCTTCCAGTACTATTGCAAAGTCCATCCTGCCCATGCCCATCAACTGTAATCCGGACGTACGAAGGGCCGCACCCGCAAGGGTAATATCAAAACCCGCCTTGGTACCGATTTGCACATACCTGATCTCTCTCCTGGCAAACCCTGCTTCTTTGGGCATAAAAGAGTTAATCAGTAGTTCCGCAGGCCGCCCCCATAGGAAATCAATGACTACATTGATACTTCCCAATGATGCAAATGCCGCTTCCAGCTGCTCTTCCGGCTGATTAAGATCAATCACTTCATCGGCACCCAACTGCTTTACTATTTCAAGTGAGGCTTTGTTTCTACCCGTACCAATAACGCGCCCTGCCCCTAACAACCTGGCTACCTGCACGGCTATACGACCCGATACACCGGTAGCACCGTGTATCAACACCGTTTCTCCCGGTTGCAGTTTAGCGGTATATTTTAGTGGTAAGAGAGATGTGATGGCTGATGGTGGAATAGCCGTGGCCTTCGCCGGACTGATGTCTTCGGGCACGGGAATAATAACGCCGGCCACTGACTGCTCTGCATAGGAGCCATACGGTGGCTGAGGGTCGCGGAACATCACCAGCTTACCCTCCGGTGTGGTGCCCACACCGGTGATGCCTGGAATAGCGGGAAAGGAAGGAAATAAGTCCTTGCTGGAATAGTGTTTTCCAGAAGCGGTCCCCTTGTCAAAATTCTCCAGCACGGCAGCTTTCACCTGAATTACTGTTTGCCCTGCCGCCGCTATTGGTGCCGGAAAATCGAGATATTGTGGCACTTCGCCGAAACCATTTATTACTGCTGCTTTCATATCTGTTGCTTTTTTTTAAGCAAAGGTCAGCAGCAGCCATCCGGCAGGCGATAACATTTGTTAAGAAATAACGGATGGCGGATTTTCCCTGGCTATCTTATTACGGATACGACTCAGATGCACCGGCGTAATGCCCAGGTAGGAAGCGATGTAATGCTGCGCCACCCGCTGGACCAGCTGAGGACGGTCGCGCAACAGGTGCTGGTACCGCTCCTGCGGGGTATCCCGGATAAACGACCATAACTCCCGCATGTAGTGCAACTGCCGCTCAAAAACCACATCCAGCATTTGCCGCAAAAAATCATTATCCTGCCCCAGGTCCGCCATCATGGCATCATAATCCTGCTTGTGCATCACGTGCACCAGTGTAGGCTCGATCGCCTCAATGGTAAAGTTGCTGGGCGTACCTGTCCGGAAACTATCCACGATTGAAACCAGTTGTCCTTCAAACATAAACTGACAGGTGATATCCCGGCCATGGTGATTGAACCATACCCGCAGGCAACCTCTTTGTACATGAAAAGCCTTTCTGGAAATATCACCTTCACGCAGCAGGATCGTTTTCGCAGGTACTTCCATCGGCTCAAACAGGTCGAGGTATTTTTGGAAGCGGTCTTTTAAGTGCGGCAAGTGAGCGATCAGTTGTTTGAACATAAGGTGAAGGTACGGAATGCAGATAAAAACGGCAGGGACTTCACCCTGCCGCCTCACTTTTTATTTTAAACACTGACCAGGAGTGGAAAACACCATCCTTGTTCTTGCTGCTTGTCGAGTTGATTCTAGTCCTTATTCCACAATTTTATTGGGACGTTTTAGTCCAAGGAAGCCAATGGCTAAGGTTGCAATAACACCACTAATAAGGCTTACGATTGCTCTTCTGTTAATCCAATACAATTCACCATCCGTTAGTAATCCATATACGCAGTAGAAGACGGTAGCTGTTATCAAGGTAAGGATCAGGAAGTTCCTGACATTAATTTTTCCTAAAATCTTCATACTAAAATTCTAATTTGAATGGAGTAACTTCAAATATCAGTGACTTCTGTAGCGGATCATACCTGATATTTTCCGGCTCACCTGGCACGGGTACAGTATCTGCGCCTACGAGGGTACATAAGGAACCTAAGCCAGCAGCTACAGCCCATCCACCTAATATTGCAGCATTAGCACCTGGCACTCCCCAACCAACTATTGCGGCAATGCCGAGCCCGGTAAAATATTGTGCAGAAGCAGAAGCGTCCCCAATTACAAACCGCCCTGGTCCGCCGGTGCGTCTCATTGCAGGAAAGCGCTGCATAGCCTTGTCATAATAGCCTAAGCCACCTTCTGCTATTGGCGACCATAGTGCTGCAGAGTATCTGGCTATGATGCAGGTACCCTTTATTATATCCAGATCGGCATCTGTCAAATTTTGCTGAGCATCTGTATCTACAGAATTAATTACATCAAGCATTTCACTGAACGTATTGCTGTTATCTATACCTGTAAGCAGGTTGTTGATATACAGTTTTACATTAACACTGACATTAGGATGAAGCAGATTTCTGAAATCATAACCAACAGATGCTAATTCCTTAGAGATAGACAATGTATATTGAAATACTTGTCCGTTTGTTAATTCTACTGGAGTGAAGTCAATCCCGCCAAAGAAGAGCCTGCCGTTTTCAACGATGTCATCCATCTTTGGGAGCCCCTGAATGCTGTCTAGTAGCCATATTACATGTTTGTTGTGCAGTGCACCAATATCCAGTAGGCTAAAATCAATCGGGACATAGGAAGTGGCCACTTTTGCACCTGTCATCTGTTTGCTGGCACCTGAAAGGGAATCGAGAGTGCTGGACTGCTTTGTGCAGCCCATGGTTAATGAAGTGGAAATCAATACAAATAATAATAGCTTTTTCATAGACTTGGTTTAATTTTTAAAGAAATTATCAACCAAGTGTAACGCAGTGCCACAGCGTTTTATTATAACACTCTTTTTCAAGATAAGCAGGCGTTCAAAGTTTATGAATAATCCACGTCTTAAAAAAACGCCAAGGCATGCCCTGCAGGTCCATCTGTTATTTTCATTTCACCCAAGGACTACTCATCTCCAGCTTCCTTAACGCCTCCTGAATCTCCACATTCGACATAAACAACCGCCACAACAGCCCGCTGCGGTAATTCTCTATCATCACCACTATCGGCCCCTGGTCTATGGCCAGGTATTGATTATCATACCAGCCAACGGACTCATTAAACGCATCATAAAAACCATATTCCCCCCATAGCCGGTCCCCTACCTTATTGTAGAAGTACTTCAGGGCCTGCATGGAATATTCAGGCGTATACGGAAATGACGACAACGCCGCAGTTGGCGTAATCACCCCGAGATCGTTGGTGGGTGAATGCGCATTATAAAACTCATGGTTATCACTGGCCGTAAGCCCCCAGCAGTCAGGCCCGTAGCCTTTAAAATGCTTCGGATTTTCAATGCAATATTGCCGGTTGATCAACGTATGATTCTTATTTTGCTCCCAGTAGTCGGCATACCGATCCTTCAATCCCCGCGGGTCCAATCCCAGGAAGGAATAGTGTGCAAAAAACAAAGGCCCTCCATAATCGAAGCCCAGCGGCAGTTTGATACCATAGTATGATTTCCCGTTATAAAAATAATTGCTCATCGCCCAGCCCTGGTGGTACAACTTTGGCGACACCGGAAAATTTGGCGATGCTACTGCAAGGATGTAAGCGATCAGGCATTCGTTCCAGCCATGAATCTGGTGATTCATGGACCAGCCGTTGTTGGGCGACCAATGCCAGTACAACACACTTTGTCCGCCCTGCGTATACCAGCTCCATTCGGCGTCATTCCACATCCAGGTGATTTTATTACGCAGCTCCGTTTCTTTGGGCGTATCGCGGTTGAAGTACTGCTTCACCGCCAGCAGCCCCTGGAACATAAACGCACTCTCTACCAGGTCCCCCCCGTCGTCCTTACGGCCAAAAGGGATCGTTTTGCCGGTAGTGCCGTTGAGCCAGTGTGGCCATATGCCATGGTAGCTGTCCGCCTTCCAGAGGAAGTTCACGATTTTCAGCAGCCGGTCCAGCCCTTCCTCCCGTGTAACGAAGCCCCGCTCCACTCCTACCACAATCGCCATCACCCCAAAGCCGGAACCGCCAATGGTGACAGTTTCCGGCGTGGGTGTACGTTCCGGTGCCAGCCCGGAAACCGGGTGCGCAAATTTCCAGAAGTAGTTAAAAGTACGTTGCTGCACCAACGTTAGTAAGGCGGAATCGCCCAGCTGCGGCCGGGCTGCTTCCTTCTTACGCTGCGCACCGGCCGTTAGTATACCTGCCAGCAAGCACAGGGTCAGTAATGATTTTAAAGTCATACTTAGTAGTTTGGATTTTGCTGCAGCTTACCCTGACTGAACTGAATCTGGGTAAACGGAATCGGAAAGACTTCATTTTTTCCTACCACAAACGTTTTGCCATGCTTCGTATATGCTGCTACTGCTGTTCCCGGCACCAGGCCGTCTTCCCGCACCAGTTCAAAATAGCGGTCATGCTCCATGGCCAGCTCCACCCGCCTTTCATGCCATATATCCTGAAGCGTAACGGTGCCTTTGCCTGTGAGTCCGGCACGCTCCCGCAACGCCGTGATATCCGTAGCCGCTGCGCCGCCATTGCCCAATGCAAGCGCCGCTTCTGCATGAATTAATAATATTTCTCCTAAACGCAGGATGCGTAAGTTTTTAGGCAGGCGGTCCTGATTGCCGCAAAATAGCTCCTGGGTGCGACTATGATACGCCTTGTAATTGTAGCGGTCATTTTCTACACTATCCCTGCCGGGTATACGAAAATTATCCCAGAGCACAGTGCCACCAGGAACCACCCTTATAACGGTAGCGGCTAAACGTTTATCGCCGGCTTCGTATTCATTCACCAGACTCAGCGAAGGACCACCAAAACCCCATCCCAGATCTGCCCAGCCACGCTTGCCACCGGCACGCGGACCCTGGCTGTTGCTGTAAACCTCCACCGCAGCATCGCAGGTAGCATTGGTACCGGTTTGAATTTCGAAGAGAGATTCTGTGTTGTTGGCGCCGGACTGCCGCCAGATGGTAGCGTAATCAGGAGCCAGTACATAAGGCCCTACCTTCCCGGTAATGACAGAATCAGAGAGGCTATAGGCACGCTGCCAGTTACGGCGGTACAGCATCACCTTAGCCAGCATACCCGCCGCGGCGCCTTTGGTAGCGCGACCTACCTGACTACCACTGCCTCCTTTCGCCGGCAGGTTCACCAGCCCGAATTCCAGGTCAGCAATAATAAGCTGGTAGATCTCATCCGTAGTGGCACGGGTTTGATACTGATCCTGCGCCGCTTCAGCCGGCGTCAGCACCCTATCAATTTTGGGAACGCCACCAAAAATGCGCACCAGGTTAAAGTAAAAGTAAGCCCGCAGAAAATGTGCTTCCCCCTGCAAACGGCTTTTGCTGGCCGCATCCAGCGACGTGGAGGATTCCAGCGCTTCCAGTGCTTTATTAGCCCTTGCAATGGCCTGGTAATAACCAGACCACAGGTCATTAAATGTAGTGTTGTTCGCATCCATGGTCAGGTTATCCAGCTGCCCTTGCGTTGGCGCCGCATCATCCGGACTGCTACCCTTATCGGCATCATCGGAAGCGATATTTGTAACACCGATAAACGGAAAACCATGGAGCTTTCCCACCCACATATTATTGTAAATACCTGTCACCAGGTTTTGCGCTGATCCCGGATCATCTTGAGCTGCTTCTTCATCAATCTGCCCCTGCGGCTTCACATCCAGGTAGTTATTACAGGCAAACAGGGCTGTGATAAACGCGGCACCGGCTAATGCATATATCTTATTCATGAGTTACTTTTTTTAGAATGAAACATTGACACCAAATCCAAACGTACGGGTGATCGGATAAGCATTCAGCTCAATCCCTGCATCCAGTATGCCGCTGGAGTTGTTAGTGGTATTGGTGGCTGTGTTCACACGGTTGTTGATGCTGTTATCGTAGTCGATAGTACCGCCAGGCAGCTCGGGACTAAAGCCTGTAAACTTCATAATAGTAAACAGGTTTTGCGCCGTGAGGTACACGCGAAATTTATTGATGCCGATACGTTTCAAGGTTTGCTCCGGGAGGTTATAACCGATAGTGAGGTTATTGCAGCGGAGAAAGTTGCCGGATTCAACAAAATAAGTGGATGCCGGCAGGTTGGAGGTAATCAGCCGTGGATCAGTACCAGAAGGGCGATCCGCCTTCCAGCGGTTGTTTTCATAATCTGATTCAATGTTATCGGTATTCTCAAAACGAAAGGCCTTTTTACCATTGTAGATTTTATTGCCGCCGCTGCCATAGAAGTCAGCAGAGAAATCAAATCCTTTATACTTTAAACCGAGATTAAAACCATAGAAGTATTTAGGTTGATAAGAACCTACAAACTGCCGATCGCTGGAGTTGATGATACCATCGCCGGTCACATCTTTATAGCGAAGGTCACCGGGCCTGATATTGCCTTTGTTAGGATCGTTCTTGATATTGGGGTCGCTGTCAATTTCACTTTGATTCTGGTACACACCTAATGATTCCAGCACATAAAAGCTGGCTACCGGCTGACCATTGTCCGTGCGGGTTACATAGCTTTGCTGACCTACGCCACCACCCAGCAGTGCTTGTCCGCCGGCGAGGTTGGTCACTTCATTCTTATTAAAAGATATATTACCTCCCACACTGTAACTCAGGTCTTTGGAGATGTCATCTTTCCAGTTGGCAGAGAACTCAAAACCTGTATTTTTAAACGAGGCAGCATTGGTGATGAAAGTGTTGTCCGGGTCGCCCAGGATGCTGGGGATGTTCACCACGATCAGTGCATCAGAAGTTTTTTTGCTGTAGTAGTCGAGTTCACCGCTCAGGCGTTCATCGAGGAGACTATATTCAAATCCCACATCAAACTGAGTGGTGGTTTCCCATTTCAGGCCGTTGTCTTTCGTGTCCTGCAGGGCAATACCTTGCGTAATGCTATTGTCGAAGAAGTAAGGGAGATTAACCGTTGCGGTGTTGATGTACGCGTTGGTTGGAATATTGTCATTCCCTAAACGGCCCCAGCTGGCGCGGAACTTCAGGAAATCGAATACTTTCTGATCTTTCATAAATGCCTCTTCTGTCATCACCCATCCCAGACCTACGGTTGGGAAATAGCCCCAGCGTTCTTTAAACTTCGAACTGCCATCTGCGCGGATGGAAGCGCTGATGAGGTAGCGGTCGTCGTAGTTGTAGGCAGCGCGGCCTACGAACGATTGCCGTGCATATTTATCACCCCGGTTATAGAGGGTGGATTGTACGTTTGGATCACCGAGGTCGAGATACCAGAGATCTTTTTGTGCAGGCACGTTGATGCGTGAACCGAGCAGGAAGGTGCTGTAAAAGCCTTCTGTGACCGATCCGGCGAGTACCGTCAGGTTATGTTTGCCGAATGATTTATCGAAGGTGGCAGTGTTGTCCCATACCCAGCCTTGCTGGCGACTATCATTGATTTGTAGTCTGCTGTTATCCTGGCGTTGGTTACCGCCGGCCACCAGGAAAGTTTTATCATCATTGAGGAATTGGTAGTTGTATACGCGGTCGTATCCCCAGCGCAGATCCGCGTTGAATGCCGAGCGCAGCTTCAGCCATTTCACCGGTGTAAATTCCAGCGCGATGTTTCCCTGTAGTCGTGAATCCTGTTGCAGGTAGTTCTTTTTATCTACCTGTAACAGAGGGTTAGCCACGTTACCCCAGGCGGAGGTGTTACCATAGCGGCCGCCATCTTCCACTGGTACAACTGGTGCTGCGCGATAAATGTTGCCGTAGATATCGAAAAGGGAAACGTTTTGGCCACTGCCTCTTGAATAGGAAATCTGGGAAGTGAATTTCCATTTTTCGGAGATATTGAGGTCGTTGTTAGCACGGAACGTAAAACGTTTGAATGTATTTGTTTTAACGATGCCATCATCCTGTATGTAACCTGCGCTATAGTAGTAGGTATATTTTTCTGAACCGCCGGATACCGACAGGTTATGATTCATCTGAAAAGCCTTACGCAGCAAGGCATCATACCAGTTGGTGGAACCCCCGTAGGCGGCTGCGTCGGTATTGGGGTCTTTGGAAGGGGCGGCATCTTTGAGGTAGTCGACATATTGATTTCTATCGGCCATTTTCACCAGGTGTGCCGCTTCGCGGAAGCCTGCTTGTCCGTCGTAGCGGATTTCCATTTTCCCTGCTTTTCCTTTGCGCGTGGTGATGATGACAACGCCGTTGGCTGCACGCACCCCGTAAATGGCTGCGGACGCATCTTTGAGCACATCCATGCTTACGATATCGGCGTTGTTGATATTACGGATATCATCGGTGAGCACGCCATCCACTACATAGAGAGGGTTGGCGCCTCCCATCACCGAGCCGGTACCGCGCACACGCACCTGTGGTTGTGTGTTAGGCTGACCCGAGTTGATGATCTGCACACCCGCTACTTTACCCTGCATAGCCTGGGTGGCGGTGAGCACCGGCTGTTTGGCTAGCTCCTCACCCTTTACCGAGGCGATGGCGCCAGTCACATCCTTTTTACGCTGGGTGCCATACCCTACTACTACCACGCCTCCCAGCTGGTTCTGATCTTTAGCGAGCAGGATATCAATATTAGTTTGTCCGGCATTAACGACCTGCGACTTAGCTACGTATCCCAGGTAGGATACAACGAGAGTGCCTGTGGATGCGGGAATCCTGACGGTGAAAGAACCATCAGGACCGGTGGTAGTGCCGGCGCTGGTACCTTGTACTCTCACAGTTACACCTATCAATGCTTCTCCTGTTGCGGAATCTTTTACTATACCTTTCACCGGATCTGTTTGCTGTGGCAGCGCCTTTGCGGTGAGGGAGATAAATAATATCCCCGTCAGCAAAACACTGCAGATCTTTGTAACGGTTATTCTCATAACTACTGCTATTTTATTTACGTAAGGTTAATATGACGTGGCAGAGTCTGCCGACCGATTGATTTGGTTGTATCATGCAAAAAGATAAACATCCCTGTGCGGGGATTTGTTACGTTAAAGGTTGCTAAAAAGCGATATCGACAATTGATTGCACAAAAGCTACAAGTTCATGCAAAAGTGGCTGGCAGGCGCATGCAGCCGGGTACAAACTAAGGTTCGCGTCTGCCGTTGCAGGGATGGGCAGATTTACCGTGTAACAGTAAGGTACTACTTGGAACTGTAGTGCAGCGGCATTGATGTCTTCCCCTAAAAAAAACTTACCCGTGAAAACACGGGGTATGATTTGAGCATTTCCCCCTTTTTCATTATCTATTTTGTAAATGAAAAAAAATAGATGAAATTTATAGACGATGTTGGTGCATCTATTATCGAATAGTGTGAATGGCAGCAGCGGAAAAAAATAGTAGCCTCAAAATACGATCCTTACTATCCAGAAAACACAACGAATCCCATGAGATTTCACATTCCCGGTATCCCTCATACGGTCACCAATCAGTATTATATCAGTTGTGCATATACCCAGAAAGTATACAAACTCTGTGCAATGCTTACCAGGCTAGGACATGAGGTGTATCATTATGGCTGCGAAGGAAGTAATCCCCTTTGCACCGAACATATTTCCGTGGTAACCGAAAGTTTGCGACAGCAGCACTATGCGACTAACTTTCACACGGAGCAGTTTCGGTTTGATACGAAGGATCACTACCACCAGACTTTTTTTCAGCAATCCATTGCAGCTATCAAAGCACGTCAGCAGCCGAAGGATTTCCTGCTTTGCGCCTGGGGATGGGGGCATGAACCCATTGCAAAAGCTTTCGGGGAGGATATGATGGTAGTGGAATCAGGCGTGGGCTATGAAAGTATTTTTGCCAGGTACCGGGTGTTTGAATCTTACACCTGGATGGCGCATGTATATGGACTTAATCAGATCCGCAACGGGAACTGGTATGACGCCGTGATTCCTAACTTTTTTGATCCGGCCGACTTCACCTTTTCCGATCAGAAGGAAGACTGGTATTTGTACCTGGGTCGGATCACACATCGTAAGGGTGTGGATGTAGCCGTACAAACCACCCGTGAAATAGGCGCCAGGCTGTTGATTGCGGGCCAGGGCACCCTTGAAAATCAGCAGGAGCAGATATTTATCAGAGACAGTCACGTAGAACATGTTGGCTTTGCAGATGTGGCTACCAGAAAAGAGCTGCTTTCCAAAGCCCGTGCAGTATTCATGCCTACCTACTACATAGAACCTTTTGGCGGCGTTAGTATAGAAGCGGCCATGAGCGGCACACCTGTTATCAGTAGTGATTGGGGGGTATTTGGAGAGAATATACTGCATGGGGTAACGGGCTACCGTTGCCGGACATTCGATCAGTTTTGCTGGGCCGCTGAAAATATTGACACGATTAATCCCGAAGCTTGCCGGAGCTGGGCGATAGAAAATTTTAGTGTGGACCGGGTGGCGCTGATGTACCAGGAATACTTCAACATGTTGTATGACCTCTGGGACAATGGCTGGTACCAGCGAACGCCGGAGCGTACCGAGCTGGACTGGCTGCGCAGAAATTACCCGCAGCAGGAACCGATCCTGATTCCCCGATAATACTTAAACATACTCCAAATTATAAATCCCACAACCTCACCTATTATGGCTACAGAAGAGCTGCAAAATGTTGCTGATACGCCGGGAGCCACCGGCGCTACAGGTCCGCAAGGGACCACGGGACCAGAAGGACCACAGGGTAGCACGGGGCCTGAGGGTCCGACGGGACCTATGGGACCCTCAGGTCCTACAGGACCGCAAGGAGCTACCGGACCTACAGGGCCACAGGGCGTAACTGGCGTAACAGGTCCTACGGGGTGGGTCACACTTATTGCAAACAGTATTACCGGCCCTACGGGGCCTACCGGACCACAGGGCACCACCGGCCCCACCGGGCCGCAGGGTACCACGGGACCAGAAGGACCTACAGGGCCTAAGGGAGATCCTGGCGCTACCGGCGTTGAAGGACCTACTGGACCAAAAGGAGATCCGGGTGTAGGCACGCAAGGCGCTACGGGTATTCAGGGGCCATCAGGACCTACAGGGCCCAAAGGCGACCCCGGAACAGGTACACAAGGCGCTACAGGTATTCAGGGACCATCAGGACCTACGGGGCCTAAAGGGGACCCGGGAACAGGGACACAAGGCGCTACAGGTATCCAGGGGCCATCAGGACCTACGGGACCTAAAGGAGACCCGGGAACAGGTACACAAGGCGCTACAGGTACTCAGGGGCCATCAGGACCTACGGGACCTAAAGGAGACCCGGGTACAGGGACACAAGGTGCTACAGGTATCCAGGGGCCATCAGGACCTACGGGACCTAAAGGAGACCCGGGTACAGGGACACAAGGTGCTACAGGTATCCAGGGGCCATCAGGACCTATGGGACCTACCGGCCCATCCGGCAAAGTAAGCGGCAGTGTAACCATTGGCGTTATTAAAGGCCCGGTATCTATTCCACCAAATTCGGCTGGATTTGTAGCTACCGGCAGCTCCATAAAATTATCACCGGGCAAGCATGCGGTAATAGTGACGATGCTGATGAGCACCAACGGTACTTCCGGCGGCATCTGCTGGCTCAGGTCCACTTTCTCTGATGCTCCGGGCTCTACTACCCCTACCAAAGATGTGATTGGCGGCAACCTTGCCAGCGGCTGTCTGATCACCGGCGCTACCTACGCGATCCTCACCGGTACTATCCTGCTGGAAAACAAAACCGGAGCCGATAAAACATACGGCTACATCGCCGGACAAAACGTGAACGGTAGCCCGGGATTTTATCAGCAGCTCTACAATTTCGGTGGCGGCTACTGGGCGGAAGATAAAATTGTGGCCTTCAAATTTGAATAGTATGAACCAATTCCAACGCTATCAGCAAACAGCGCTGTATATATCTGCCGAAGAAGGTAGCTCCCTCAACTTCTTCGGATACTATTTACCGGAGGCAGTCACGTATCCGGCCACTATCACCTACGAGGAGGCCTGGTCCGCACACATCGGGTTATTGGTGTTCGTGAAAAGTACGCCCCCGGATAAGGATTTACAGCGACTGATAACAGTACTGCAACAATCCTACCCCGCGGGCAGTCTGGCACATACTTCCGTAGTATGGGCTACCGTAGGCCCCAATATCAGCTGCCAGCAACTGCTGCTGCAACCTGATAAGGAAAAAGGCATCGTGCTGTCCGCTAATTTTTCTGTGGAGATATTAAGCGCCGCTTTCCTGTTATCGGCCGTAAGTCCGGTTACCGCTTCGCTGAAGGAAGGCAATCTGCAGGGGCTTACCATTACTTACCCTCCTACTGCGGAAACTTCCGCACCCGTGCTGGAAAAGAATGTATTTATCCCCCTCACCACGGATGCACGTGGATGCATACTGGCTGATATCGCACAGAACGACGGACAGGAAGGAATCTCCATTCCTCAGAAGGGTTTTTATTCCTTTGTTTCCAAACCTGAAACACCTGATACCTTCCAGGGTTGCTGCTATCCCCTGTTTGCGGCATCGCAGCAGGATGCCCCTACTGTATACACCGGCTATCATATGAAATATGATCCGATAGATCCCTATAATCCCAAGAGAACAAAATTTACCTACGCAGGATTTGCGTACCAGATAACAAAGATAGAAGAGCCGCCGTATAACCAGGTGGAAATCGTGTCCGGTAACGCGCTGGCGAAGTTGTCTAACTACAGCTCCGTATTTGGCGCACCCGTAACACTGCTGCCGCTTACAGACACCGACCAACCGGCTGGCTATGTGCTGTGCGAATTACCACCGGGCTACGACATGCCTTATTACATGGCGCCTGAAGGAGATTTTCAGGTACTAACGGAAACGACTACCCCAAATTTAGGTGGCGGCTTATCCGGTACTGAGTTCTTCACACTAACGGGCACGAACATACTACGCTTTGAATCCGCGCAGCCGGCTTGTGTAAAGCGTTTCCCTTTCGTACTCGCGTCACCGTTAGCTGCTCCCAGCGATTCACTGGCGTCCCCGTTTTCAGAGGAATACTATACTTCCTGGGCCACCTTATATACTCCATCCGCTACAGCAGTGCCTTACAGCGCGCAGCCCAGCGGTGCTTCCCTGTATGCCAAAGGCAAGGATGAAAGCAAGGGTATACTGGACCCTACCAATATCTCGTTTTCCTTTAAGGCAGATAAACAACAATTCTTCCCGCTGTTCCCCTATGCAGGGGTAACAGGCGGCAAGCAAACATTTGATATGTCCCTGGACGATATCACTGCGCTGGAAGCGATTGTAATATCTCCCCAAAGGCGACAGGCCATTACAAAACAATCCAGCTCCAATGCGCACCTGATACACGCACAGGAAGCGGAAACACATTACGCCACCACCCCAAACGGCATACTGACCACCACCACACAGAATAAAGATGGCAGCGCTGTACAATGGAACCAGTTTCTCCTTGGAAAAAATGGTACGGATGAAATTGCGTTTAATAGTCCCACCGAACAGGTGATCACCGCCATGCAGTCCAGCGATGTATTCCTGGTGGTGAGCAATGCTAAATACCTGCAGGGCTTTGCCAACAAAGTAACGATAGGCGGCTGGGAACTGACCGTAAACACCGGTACCAAACAAAGTTATGGCGACTACCGCAATATCATTATTTTCAAGGGACGCAAAGGAAAGCTCTACGATCCGGAAAATGTGGCCAACTGCCTGGTGGCCAATCCGAAGAAATGGAGTCAGACCAGCGACTTCTCCATTCCGCAAACAGAAGGAACGCCGGACCCCTCGCAGCTCGTCATACTCTCCAACTGGCTACAGGATTATTTTCAGAATGCCTGTAATCAAACCAGCGACTACTTCGAGAAATTCAAAGCTATTGCCACCAGCGACACCTGGACGGGCATTTTGTTTTTACGTATAGACATTACCGGTATGCCGGATAACCTTTCTGGTATTATCGCCGGGGTGTCCGACCCATCGGAATTCAACGCCCATCACCTGGGTATTGAAGTAAGTCCGGTAGCGCTTAACAACGCCGGCGTGCCGGAGCTGACTAAACCTTCTTCTTTTTTCGGGCTGATTTATTATTTAGATCCAGGGTTTAAGGATGTGATGCCAATCAAAGCAATTGCGCCAGGCTCCCTGACCAATTACGACTTTAAACTGCTCGCGCTCAAAGTATTGTTTGAAAACACGGCCGTGAAAGGGTTTGAAAGCTATGCGCAGCTGACCCTGAATAAATTATTCGGATGCAACGTATCAAGGGTGTATGATCCGGCAAATATTTATAAGAACGTATTGCTCACCGGAAACCTGCAAATCACGCAGGGGCAGCCAGTGTATAGTTTAAGCAGCAAGAATGATGACGCTTTTTACCTGAACAGTAATATTATTAACAAAGTAGAGATCACAGGTGCTGTGCTCAGTAGTCGCTCTAAACGCAATGCAGCACAGCAGGAAAGCTGGTTTGCACTGAATGGCTACATCGACTTCAACACACTTAAAACACAGGACCAGACTGTATTTGATTTGTTCTCCTTCGGCAATGAGTCGGGGCAGGACTTATTACGCAAAGGATTGAATTTTGCAAATTTGGGCATACGCATGTTGTATTCCGACGATGAACCCGGAAAAAACCAACTTTCCTTTGATGCAGATGAGATCAGGTTTAACCCGGCACCAAATGTAAGTACAATCCGTACTACAGGGCTATATAATCAGTTGCAGCTGAGTCTTGAAAACCTGGTAACTGCTGCGGAAAAAAAGTCTCCGAAAGACAGTGGCTACCTCGATATTATTTCAGACATGCCTTTATCCGGCCCGGGAAATAAAGGCTGGTATGGTCTGCGGCTAAAACTGAACATGGGTACACCCGGCGCATTGGCGGGAAATATTGGGCTCAACTCCTACCTCCTGCTCTCCTGGAATCCGGAAAGTACCGGCGATCAGTATCAGGCGGGACTGGGCATTGCTCTCCCCGGCAGTAATGGCGGCGGAAAGATGATTAGTCTGCAAACTGTGCTCACGCTTTCCATAGGCCAGATCAGGTTAACTCAGGCAGGCGACACCGGTAAAAAGAGCTTTATGTTAATGTTTACGGATATAGCCCTCAAATTTCTTGGATTGCTGAAGTTGCCGCCCAGCGGAAATACGTTGTTTTATTTGTTTGGTGATCCGGCAGCTCCGGACGACAAGCACGCATTAGGATGGTATGCGATGTATAAGCAAAAGCAACCATGAGGCAAAAATTACCCCTAACGACCCTATTATCTAACCGATAAATAATTGATATATGTCTTTTCCCGATTTTGCATTTTTTGGCGCCACTATAGATTCATCCAGACGTGAGTTTTTAAAGGGAGGAATAGATCTGTTCAGGGTATTTATCATTAAGCAACCCACCATCCGGTGTTATATTCCTGGTGGTCCCAATTATGGGCACTATAGTGCACCTGTAAATATTATTCGTCGCTTGTGCGGTGACCCGTATGATTCACCTCCCGGTTACGACTACCGTGGAACGATTGAAATATTTGTAAATAATGATGAAGATTTTCCGAAAATATTTGAACTGCTGCCGGAGCTACAGAATAAGCGGGTGGGTGGGAAACTAAGACAGGCTACCGTCAACCTCTATAACCTGATTGATAACCCTCCGACGCAAGAAATAAACTTCGGCTTTGCTGGTGCCTGTGACTATATCAATGGTTTGAAGGACGTGTCATTCCTGGAGACTGATTTCCTTCCCTTGATGGTGAAGAGTTTTCTGATGTTACAACCTTATAAATGGATAGTGAAAGCCTATGCCAGGGATGGCCTGACCCCCGGCAATATTATCTTCTACAAAAAAGAAGAACTCGGAGAGCTGAACATCTATGCACTGAATCTTGAATCAGGAAAAACAATTTTATGTCGTACGGGAGATACCTATCCCTATACCGACAAGGGTGACCTCGCCTGGTTATCACCGCTGCATTTTGCCGACCGGAGTTTTGCCTTAAGCATACAGGAACTCACAGAAACAGACTGGACAAATATCATTGGGGTAGCAAAAACGGAAAATGACGCAGCCCTCCTTCGCATGTTGAAGGGCTTTACAACAGAAGAAAAAATCAGAGATTTTGGAATCGTCCCTGTATATGGCGTCATCTATGATAACACCAAAACAGTAGAATCTTTCTTCAGAAAGCCGGCCAGCGACCGCCTGGCCCTGGCGCTTGCCAGCATACATACGGCCTTGCGGGATGGCGCCACCACAAAAATAAAAAGCCCTGTCCTCTTTAACTTCAGCTCCTATAATGCAGGTGACAATGTAGCCATGAGCATGAAAAAGGTGACTAACATTGCCAATGGCGGCAGGACGGCAAACGAAGAGGTACTCTGGAACCTGAAATCACCGACCTCTTCAGAACAAGAACTAAAAATAGCGGCCGAAATTACATGGGCGAGCAGAAAGAAATCATTTAACCAGGAACCCGAGATTGTAGTAAAAGCTGTGGAGTTTGAGGAAGCCAAGGAAAAACTGGAGCAACTATTGACCTGGCTCAAAGGTAGTTCCACAAGGGTTTTACTGATTCAGGCCGGGCGGGTACCCTCCAACGTATTCAATTACATCCTGAGCGTAAGTGGCCAGCTGCCCATTTTTGAGGGCCAAAATACGGCGGTACCGGCCATCACCACAGGAAAGCCCTATATTCATACAGAAGGCTATACCGCAATTGGAAAAGCGAACAATTATGCGCCGGGAAATGTAGGGGACCGCGACTCAGCTGAACTGATTGCCGGAATTCAAAATGCGGCCAACCAGATCCAGTACGACCTGGATACCTGGCCTACCAGTGTAGCATTACAACCTAATAATATTCTCTCCACGTTTATTAACTCCATTAACACTGACGAGGTCAGGAACTACTTTGGATCTGTACAGGAATTTTTCCAAAAGTCCTTTAACGATAAAATTGTTATAGGTAGCTCCACCTTCATAAATATATACAACACCGTGTTCACCACGAAGGTTAAATCAACCGCTGCAAATGAACCCGGTCCATTGGAAAAACTTTTCAATGACATCAAAGCAGCAATTGCAGCCAGCTCCCAGGTGGACCTGCTGGGCGTCATTTTCCCATCGGGAGGGATCAATACAATTTTCAAATCATTGGTAGCACCTACCGGCGGACAGCTGGTGATCACAGACCCTGAAGTGACCTCCCGCAATAACGAGGCAGGACAGATAGAAGCAGTCATACTCAAAGGCAATTCTAATGCCTTTGGCATCGATAGTACTGCTACGCTTAATTTTACCTTGCAATACGACGAGCTGACCTGTGACGCCACTTTCACCGGTAAGGATGAATGGAGTATACCTGGTATCCCATGGATTGTGTTCACCTCTCCTACCTTCCATGTATCGGCATCCAACGGCAACATGCCACCAGGCGGTTATATCAGCGTTACCTTAAAAGACACGGACCTCACGCTAAAGTTGAGCCTGCCGGATGAGCAGGGCATTACCACCGGCTCCGGTACCTTCGACACCCCCGCTTCCATTTCCACTTTCCTGGGATTTGTAGGCGGTATAAACCTGCAAAACTATGTGCCGGAAGCCGTACAAAAGCTCGCTAACATTGGTGTAAAGGCCATTTCCTTCTCCTATAATTCAAACCTGAAAATCATTGATGCGGTGAGCGTCCGCATTGGGTCGCCCGACAAATGGCCACTGATCAGCAACCTGGCCATTGAAAATGCGGATGTACTGATAACAATTATCGCTCCCGGTGATCTCAAGAAAAGGAAAATTTCCGCCGCAATGGGTGGCGAGTTGCTGATAGGTACAGGAGACAATCCCCCACGCATTACGGTGGGTGCGCAGGTACCTGCGCTACGTTTCAGCGGTGACCTGATCAGTCCTGAATTACCACTCACCAACCTGTTGCAGATCTTCTGGCCTGGGGCATCCCCTTCCTGGCCTAATAATACCGAACCGGCAATCACAGCGCTGTCTATTAGCTACGATACTAACAATGGCGCCTATACGCTTGATACTACGCTAAAACTGGATTGGCCCATCGTTATACTGGGCCGTACGGTATTAACGATTCAATATCTCTCCCTTACGCTCAACGGTAACAATACCTCCAGCACCGGCAGCCTCATAGGCTCCATCGTCATACTCCCCGACGGCGCCAACATAGGTATGCTGCTCACCGCCAATTACCTTGGAAAGGACAACGGCTGGAAGTTCATCGCACAGCAAACATCCGGGAAAATACCACTGCTCGACTTCCTGAAGAAATACCTGGAATGGGATACCGATTTTAGTATAGACATCGACGGCCTCAGCATTGAAATAGAAACCGCTACCAGCTCCTGGCTGTTTACCGCTAAAACTGCGGAGTCTATTAAGATACCAGGCATTGATTTGTCGCTGGACCTCAACATGAAGCTCGGCTACAACGGTGGCACCAAAAGCTTTGGCGGCGTAGAAACCATTACCGGCAAAGCGCATGTACCAGTTATCACCCATCAGCAACAGGTGGTATCGCTGGCATCCCTGTTACAGGCGGACCCTCCTGTGGTTGGCTACTTCGGCACCGGGCAGGCAGACATCATCTGGCAAAATATCCACCTCACCGTATACTATAACTTCGATCCGAAAGTTAAAAAATTCGGGATCAAATGGGGACCGCTGGAAGGTGAAATCATCACCACCACCAACCCCGATAAAAGCACTGCCACCCTTCGTTTCACACAGTCCACCACTATCGGCAGCATGGTGGAAACCATGGTAGAATGGGCTACCGGCAGCAAATTTAGTTTGGGCGCACCATGGAACATCCTTGATGCCATTGCCCTCAATAATCTGGTGCTCACCTTCAACTTCACCGATAAACAGGTAGGACTACAAATAGACCTGAACCCCATCAACATCGGCTTATTCGGTATCAACATCGCTACTATCACCGGATTTAAACTCAGCTATAATTCCAATCAGCCGGACCCTGCGCAAAACGGCGTACAGGTGCAGCTGTTAGGCAGTTTCCTGTGGCAACAGGACCAAAGCAAGCCACTGGGCTGGGATGCTTCCAAACCGGAAACTACTCCAGCGCCACCGGCACAGGGCAATAAATACCTGGACCTGCGCATGCTTGCCCTCGGGCAACATGTGGATGTACAGGGCCTGTCCAACGCCACCAGTATTTCCCAGGCCATTACCATCATGGAAAAACTGCCGGACACGCCTGCCGGCAAAGCGCCACCGGTACAGCTCAGCCCCAACAGCGGCTGGCTGGTAGGCATGGACTTCGGACTGATACGCATCAGCGAAGATCCGCCGCCAAAAGCAAGCGGACAAGGCGTGATGGCATTGGCAAGTGATTACGTATTTAACTTGCAGGTGGTGTTCTCCGATCCTAAACTATACGGACTTCGTATAGCCCTTAACGGTGATGCCGCTAAAGTATTCAAGGGATTACAGTTTGAAGTGATGTACCGGCAGATCAGCCAGTCGGTAGGCGTATACCAGTCAGAAATTACCCTGCCGGATATTATGCGTAATATTCGCCTGGGACAATTCAATATTACATTACCCGTATTCGGCATACAGGTATATACGAACGGCGATTTCCAGGTGGACCTCGGCTTCCCCTGGAACACTGATTTCTCCCGTTCCTTTACCCTGCAAACCATCATATTTGTACCGGCACCTATACCGGTAATGGGCTCTATAGGCCTTTATTTCGCCAAATTATCCAGCGCCACCACCACCAAGGTGCCCGCGTCTAAAAAGGGATTGTTTAATCCCGTGGTAGCCTTTGGCGTGGGCTTCCAGATAGGTGTGGGCTATGAATTCAACCTGGGTATTCTCAGTGCGGGCTTCAGCTTAACCGTGGCAGCTATCATTGAAGGCGTCATAGCCAAATGGAATCCTTACCTGCCTGCTACCACCGGTCAGAAGGACCGCCTGGAAACAGATTACTATTTCTCCATCCGCGGTACCGTGGGCCTCATCGGCAAACTATACGGCACAGTGGATTTTGCGATTATCAAGGCCAGCGTAAACATAGAAATCAGCGTAACGGCACAGTTCTACTTTGCACCGTATGAGCCGATAGAACTGGCGCTCACGGCCAAAGTAACCGCTTCTGCCAGCATTAAGATCCTGTTTATCAGTATCAGCTTCAGCTTCTCCCTGCGCATACAGCATCACCTCACCCTGCCGGCAGTTGGCGGCACCGCTCCCTGGGCAGATGGTGGGCAACAGTTGTCGCTCGCACAGCTGCGCCGCCGTGAGCGTGCAGGCATGGCCGTTAGACTGCTGCAACATAAAATGCTGGCCGCCAACCTCACGCTTAACTGGGACAACCTGCAGGCTGCACCTACACCGGTGGACCTCACCGCCTACCTGGCGCTGGGTGTTACCGCCGCGCGTGATGAGAATGAACAGACGCCTACCCTGGCGGCTCAGCAGGCATGTGCCGTGGCCATGCTCATGATGGAATCGGTGAAAGCGCCGCAGGATGATCAGCACAGCAGCAAGCTCAAAGCCTTTAATACCGGCACCGACAGCGCCTTTGAACTCCTGGCCAAACAGGTGTTCAGATGGGTAATGGCAGCCATGCAGCCTAATCCCCTCACAGCCAAAGAAGTGGATGAACTGATTGTAACGCAGGAAGCCATAGAAGCCGTGCTGGCCTACCTCAGCGCTGCTGATCAACCTATACCTGTTCCGGAAAAGGACATCAACACCTTTATGGAACGCCAGTTTAAGATAGTGGTACATAAGCTGGAAGGCACCAACGATGGCAACGAGCTCAATGCTACTTACTTCCCAATGCTGCCGGCTGTAGGCTTCTCGCTACAGCGCACCGGCGAAGCAACACCACTGGCTTACACCTACGCAGCTTACAACGCTACCAGCACCGATTACCTGGCGGCTCTGCGGGTGTACTTCAACGAACTGGCTGTGGAAAAAGCAGGCAAGAACACCGCCTATAAAGCCTTCCACCTCAGTGATGACGACGGGCCATCCATCGGCAGCTTTATATTTGCCGATTACTACGCACTGCTGGCAAAGCAAATGTTGCAGATGGCCAGCAACTCACTGAAGAGCTACGTATATCCGATACAGTTAGATCAAACTACCGGCGATATTGTTAAATGGGTAAATGATACGGGCAGGTTAACTAACAGTGCCGCCTATACGCTGGAAAAATTGCTCACCGATAACAAGGCACATCTGCTGACGACTGGCAGCGATATTACAATCGGCGACAGTCACTATGTAGTGCAAACGAATGACACCTTTACCTCCATTGCTGCGAAAACATTGTATGGCGGCGGATTTACAGCCAAAAGCCTGGCATTGCAGAACCAGCAGAACGGAGATCTGCTGAAAGCTGGATTGTCTGTCACCTATGACACGCAACCAGCCTACACCACGCTGCCGCAGCAGTCGCTGGAAAATATCGCAAAGCATTTCGGGGATACAGTAACGGTAGCAGACTTGCTGGATAAGAGTAACATCCTCACCCTTCCTGATCTGCTGCTGCCCGCCACCACCCTGCAATTACCGGCATTTGTATATAAGTCAGCCGATAAAGACAACCTCAATGAGGTAACCACCAAATTTGGGGTAACACTCGCTCAGCTGTCCGCCATACCTGCGAACTTAACAATCAAGAACATTTTTGCTACCACTGACGACGCTGATCTGAATATTGTGCAACTGCCACAATTCAACGTGGGCGCTCTGTTACAGGAAATCCAATATACGCAGGGCTTACAGCATTTGTCCGGCCTCACTTCCCGCTATTACATGGCTGGCCTGCGCCTGCCTACCAAGGGTTTGTCGCCCAAATTTGCTGGTATGTGGGTTACGGGAGATAAGAATGCCTACGAGTTGCCACCGGCAGCGGGCCTATTCGCACTCACCGGGCAGCAATTCCAGGTGCCGGTGCTGGCGACCGGCCAAAGTCTCGCACTTACCTTTAACAACAATGGCAGCAAGTGGATCAACTTTGATAACCAGCCTAAACTGGATATCGATATCACGCCGGAGTCCGTGCAATACCAGGAAGCCGTAGCGCTGACCACCTTTGCCACCAAAAACTACCTGGATGTAGGACTGGTATCATTAGGGGTTCCGCCGTTGTTCACTGTTGAACCTAATAATTATACATTCAATTCCGATATTACCTGGGTAGCTCCGTCCGGTATCAACATGCCGTATGCAGGCGTCGCCGGAGAACCGCAGCAGCTGCGTCTCTGGAAGATGCCGGATGCCTTGCTGCAGGTTCCCGATCCTAATGCCCATCAGCTTAATCCGTACATGAACATGTACCTGGGCACTTATGATGAAGCCAGTCAGCAAATGAATGAGGCGCCGTTTAACGGCTACGGATGGGCCACCCGCGTCGACTTTACCATCCGCAAAATCAGTCCGGTACCGGGAAGTCCAAGCACCGCCACCACTTACGAAGTGGCTGGCGCCGATGGCTTCAACACTCTCCTGCTGGAAAAACTGGTGGATCAGGTTGGAGCAAATGATGGATGGATCGATAGTCTGCATATCGCCTATGCCCAAAGCAGTGATGCTACTGCCGGCGGTGGTATCCAAACAGATAATCCGGACGAGCTCACGATAGGCCTTGCACAGGTAAACCTTACCACCGTTACGGCGCCGCATGTAGGCGTGAGCGGTAAGGAGCTGCTGACAGGATCACAGCACCTCGTGTCCCCTACTACGTTTATCCGTTTACTTTGGGAAGCCAGCATCACCAGTCAGGGTGGTTATTACCTCTATTACCATAACAATAAAAGCGATGCCGGCCTGCCGGATCGTATTTTCGATAACCAGGAAAACGCTACCGTATCGTTAGTGGTGGTGTTCAGCAACGCCAACCTCAACCAGGTGTTCAGCTACATGAATACACTGGTGACTGCACCGGCGGTAGATTTCCAGTCGCATACCCTGTTTGCCAAAACACTGATGCAGCATTTGGCAATAACGGCAGGCTCCATGAACAACCTGGCAGACATTGCGAGGAACTTCCTTGCCGACATCGACCAGATAGCCGATGAAAACAAAGACGTTCCATTAAGGCCAGGCACTACCCTCTCCCTCACCGGCGGCGTGTACATGGTAAAAGACCAGGCCCCCGGTGGTTTGTTGAATGACATAGCAGCGTGGTTTGAAGTAACACCAGCGTCTCTCCGGCAGGCAAACCCACAGATCGACAACTGGGACAGTAAGCTGGAAGTATACACAGCACTGTATGTTCCGGACCACAATATGGTGGTAGGCACTGGTAAAGGCGGTAACACGCTGGCCACTATTGCAGGGTATTACGGCATATCCTTATCGGGACTGGCAGTAGCCAACAAAAATGTAGGCGACCTATTTGATCCGACTAAGCGCATTACGTTTAAATGCGGACCGCTGACCAGCCAAAGCACCGTGAAACAAAATGAGATGGCCATCAAGGCAGTGCGCAAAGTGCCGCCGGCAGTACCGGCCAAGCCTACGGATAAAGACTATGCGCTGACCTTCCTGCAAAATAATTTCTCCCTGCTGGGCTATCATGTGGCAGATAATGCTTTCTTCCGCGAAAGCCATATCAGCATGCCGGTATGTCCGGTGATTCCTGAAGGGGATACCAGCAGCAACAAGAAGTTTGCGGTACCAACGGCATCGGATACATGGCAGTACACGGATTCCCTGGGATATATTACGCTGCGGAAACTAATAAAGCAACCCCAACTGGGAACTCCTGATAATAAAAACAATCCTTATCAGGGTCTCGGTGACCTGCTGCAAATCGATTACAGCTGGCAGGATATATATGGTAATTCGTTGCTGACCACACTGGATAATCTCCAGGACAATCAGTTTCCGAACAACGCGCCAATACTCATTAAATACAATGACACGCTCATAGGCCTCAGCAGATGGCCGGCTGTCAGCGCTAACTGGCAGGTGATTAAAACCGGTACTCAGCCTGAGCTCAATGTGCTGCTGAACTTTGATGCGGCCTCCTACGATGGTTTACTGAAAGTAACAGTAGTCAACAATACTACACTCACTGCTGCCTTCACCAATCTGCTGGATGAAGCATCAGCCACCAACAAAGCCAATTACCAGTTCAGCCCCGCAGTAGAGATCGACAGCATTACCTTCAACACTGATAAACAGTCCGTGCAGCTTTCCGTGAAAAACCTCCCGGAAAACATTGACATCTCCCTACAGGTAAAAGATATACAGCGCGCTGATAAAAAGAAGAGCTACGAAGGTGCCGCCAGTTTCTCCACCAATGCCGCCATACCAGCCAGTTCTACGATTATGAGCAAGGCTGCAGGCGATAAAGCATTGTACGAACAAATATGGTATCAGCTCACTGATATAAATGGTATTAGCCTGAGCGTTAATACCAGCCTGATTCCTGGCAAACCGCAGGTACTGAATTCCGATCAAACCGATGAATTGGTACGCACCTGGATCGGATCTATTTACCAATATCTCGAAAACAGAGCAGTCGGTAATGCTACCGGCGACGTGCCGGCATTGCAGCATATCATCAGCTTCAATATTGACCCTGCCGGTATTGAAACAAAAGATATCTTCCAGCTTGCCCTTGATTTTTCTATAGGCAGAAGTCGGACGGCACTGGCAGAAAACTCCAACGAGGCTATTCTGATGGCACGGACGGCCATTGCCCCTGTCTCTGATTTAGCGACGGGTAACGGCAATAACTATACGAAATTTGTGAGCGACTTTGAAGCAGCCTTCGGCGGAACCATGGAACTGCGGATTGCCGCAGGTGTGGACCGGTTCGACTCCGCCGTTACCGCAGGCGCTGTGCTCTGGGTAACCAGGCTGAGTACCCTGCCGGCTCCTCCTGTACCATCACTGGGTTATGCCATCAATCAGGATGCGGGCGCCAGATTATTTGCGCCAAGGCCGGTGGCCAATCAGCTGATCAGCAGAACCAACGTACCAATTGCACCGTTTGATGGCTCCACTCCTCCTGTCAATAAAGATTTTATTGATGTAGATATCAACGGCTGGTGCAAGCAGGTATTTGAAAACTTTGATGAGCTGCTGAGCCCTGCCTTCGTGACCAGTATTCAGATCATAGACCTGAAGAATAAAGCGAATGATCCGAACGCCACTATTTACTTTGATAAGCTGATTGAGCAGAAGAAAGATTTCGCCAATATCCTCAAAGACCTGATGGTTCCCGTATTTGCGGCCGAGCTGGGCCTCGACACCAAAGATATCCGGGAAGATTTCAGGCAGGCGCTGCTGGTGAAATTATCCAATGCCTATAGCGTACAATCGGGACTGGAGTTCACCGCCGATGTATTCAACAATAACCTCACCGGGCCCGCCTACCTGTATGGCAATGTGGAACAGCAAATGAAGGAGCCTATCCCGAACCTGCAGTTTACGGCGCCGAAAATCAGTCTCGCTACCAACAAGCAGGCAGGAGTACGATTCCTCCTTTCTTCACCGCAGATCATCAAAGGTACAGGTGGCGAAGTATTGTCGCTGCTGGACTTGCAACTGGCTTACACGGCCAGTTCCATTGAGCATCAGATTGGAGAATTGCCGGGCATCAAGGATTACAAAGCATCTTCCTGGTTGCAGTTCTTCAGTAAAAACAGCAGTATCCTGGCTACGCAGCAGTTGTCCAAAGCACCGGTGCAGGTACCGTTGCCTCTCAACGTATTTCCTCCGGTGCCGGGCATGACCAGGCAGTACGGGGAGTTGACTACCGATGGCGCTGATCCCGTACTGGCGGACCTGCTCGACTGGAACTACCTGTTTTCCTATAGCCAGGCGTTTCACTATCCGCAGGATATCCTCCACTTTACCGTGCGGTTTAACCTGATCACAGGAGCCATTAATAATCTGGCTGGTTTAAAGGATGCCTTTAATGCCATCGCACAGTTTGTAACGGTAATACCGGCGGTAAACGAGGCGCTGGATAAACTGCAACTGATCACTATGAGCAGTACGCCGGCGGATATTGCAGCTGCTACCAACACATTGAAGACTTATACCGACATGACCGGTAACATCATCACACAGGCTGGTAGTCAGGGTTTACAAGTATTACAACTTGACCCGCGTAATATCAGCAGTGTAGAACCTCCGTATAATTTTGAAGTGAAGGAAGGCGTTGGTAACGATGGGGTTTTGATTGTAACAATAGGTATTAGTCAGGAAGTGATCGCGGCGATTGGCGTACCTAAAATTCAACTGGAGGGGTATACAACGAATGATTATACCGCAGTGCCATACAGTTACTATTTCAGCAATGCGGATGGGCCACTGAAGGCATCTACCGGGCAAACCATTGCCAAACGTACGGTAGTATTGGAAAAGCTGAATATCCTCGCCCGTCAGGATGCGGCGGTAAGTGTATACCTGGACAGAAATGCGGAACTGGTACCGGGCAAACCTACCAATAACGCTTTCGTATATACGACCGGCACCGTGGAATTCCCGAATTACTACTACCCTAACTTCGCACGTACGGAGGAAATTAATATTGCCACCATCACGGGTAAGCCGGTAAAAGCGGATTTAGCGACGCAACTGAATAACCTGTTTGATGCATTGCTGGTGAAAAATACACAACCGAAGCTGAGCTTCAGCGTAACAGGCACTTATCATTACCAGGTAAACCAGGCGGGTAACACCATTCAGCTGCCGGTGATGATGCAGCCGGGCAAAACATTTGACCTGGGCCAGCAACCACAGAAGGCGCCGCCAGGTATGATCAACAACTGGGTATCAGTGATTAACCAGTGGATCAAAGATTACCATCCTGGCACCGCCAATGCGGCATTGAATTTCAACCTGACAATTTTCTCGAATTTAACGGATGAACCGAAGCCGCTGATACAGTTGACAAGCTTGTATCTGAATATAGCGGATATAGTGTAAATAAAAACAGCGATGCCAGGTAACTCTTACCTGGCATCGCTGCTATAATTTATTTCCCAAGGCCATCTTCGTAAGTAGGGCCATACATGCCAGGCACCTTATTACCCGTAGCACGCAGGTACACAATCATTTCCCCCCGATGGTGATAAATATGGTTAAACAGGAAGCCCCTGGCCACCACAGAGCGGGTCATAGGCCCCATTATGGTGCGGTCACCCACTTTCATGGTCCAGTCGCCGGCCAGACTTTCTTCTGTGGCCTGTTGCAATGCGGCCCTGGCCTTCTCTACATTGCTTTCAAAGAGTTGTAATGTAGCGGCTATATCATTGGGGCTGCCTCTCTCCAATTTATCCGCCGCCATATCGTATACGTCCTGGGTGAGGGTGCCCACATACCAGTAGTAGATGGTGGCAATGTGCTGGGCCAGTTCGCCCATGGTCCAGGAAATCGGGGAAGGCTTGTAGGAAAGGTCTTTCTCAGGCACTGCCTGCAATAGCCTGCGGGTGCTCTTTACCTCGTTTTCAAACTCGGTCTGTAATGCTTGTAACAGGGTCATGGTTTCATATTTTACCTAAGTTAGGATTTTTATGGGGAGATGTAATACCAGGCTCTGCTTCAAAGGTCCGCCAGGGATGGCGGGCTACAAAAAAAGAACGACACCGGAAATACCGGCATCGTTCTTATCTTTTATGTATCCACCAGGTTTAGAATCTAACGAGCAGGCTCGCTGATGCGTTGAATGGCATCTGCGGACTGATTACGCCCTGACCGGCGAAGTACTGTACATCGGTGATGTTATCCAGCTTCACGGCGAGTCTGAACTTATTGGCATCATAAAACGCCGTGGCGTTAATGAGCGTATAGGGCTCAAATACAAAGCGGCCGGTGGTTACCGCATCTGCGGTCACGTGCTCACTGGCGTAGTTCATACCAGCACCAAAGCCCACTCCCTTCAGGCTGCCCTTAAACAAGGTATAGCTCGCCCAGAGGTTGGCAATATTTGGCGGACCTGCGGAACCAGGACGGGTACCATCCACATCTTTACCGCCAGTATTAAGTTTACTGTCGTTATACGCATATCCGGCAATTACGTTGAGGCCTTTGAATGGCACTGCCATCACTTCTATTTCGGCTCCTTTGCTGCGCTGGCTGCCATCCTGCACGGTTACAGGGTAGTCGGTACCGTTAGCCTTGTAAATATCGGAGCGGAGAATATTCTTTACTTTGATATCATAGTAGCTGGCCGTTACGGTGAACCTGTTTTCCAGGAGATTCAGCTTCACGCCGCCTTCCATCTGATTGGCATAGGTAGGTTTGAAGTTACCATTTACTTCAGCCACCGGCTGCACTACTGGTGGTACGTTTACAAAACCATTCATATAGTTACCGAAGAGGGAAACTTTTTCAGGTACCAGCTCGTATACCAGGCCCATCTTTTGTGACAGTGAGGTTTGGTAATACACACCATCTTTTTTACCATTCACATAGTTGAAAGTACCACCGCTGGCGAAGTAGTCGAGGCGGAGACTAAGCAACACGATCAGCTGCCGGGTAATATTTACTGCATCTGATGCATAGGCACCATACACGTTGTTGGACATAAATGTTTTCACCGGCGTGGCTTCCGCGGCCATGATTTTACGGATGGCGCTTTCTCTGTTCAGCTGACTGTATTTACGATAGTCAGGGTTGGAACCGCTGATGGTATCAAACTTTACAATGGCGGAGTTATTCACGTCGTTGGTTTGGTTCAGGTAGTCCAGACCAAACACCAGTCTGTTTCTCAGGCCGCCGATCTGAAAATCGCCGTTAAAGTTTTGTTGGATGCTGGTGGTGGCAGCATCAGCTTTTTGCAACTGGATGTTACGTTCCAGCAGGTCGTCGCTGGTGTTGCCGCGGATGAACTGGTATTGATAGATACCATCAGTTTTGCGGATGTTACGGGAAAAGCTGGTGCTGGAAGTCCAGTTGGAACTTAACTTATAGTCGATACGGCCATGAATGTTTGTAGAAGGGGCCTTCAGGGTAATATCCTCGCTGGTATTGGATCTCTTCCAGTCAAAATTTAACTCCGAAGGGTTTTTAGCAAAAAACTTGCGGGTTCTGCTAAGGAATATTATTGGTGTATTGGTGCCTTCATAGGAATAGAACTCTGCTCCCAGGGTAATATCCAGTCGCTCATTAGGTTTGAAGCTGATCACCGGCGCCAGGAAGAACGACTTTCTGAAGCCTGCATCCTGCGGGGAGTTGCGGGTATGATAAGCGGTATTGAGGCGGGCGGTCAATGTTTTCTCTTTATTTACCGGCCCATATATATCGGCAGTGATTCTGCTGAGGTCATAACTGCCACCGGTATACGAAATTTCGCCACCGAGGGTGTCCAGTGGTTTTTTAGTTACCACGTTAATCAGGCCACCGAAGGAAGTAACAGCGCCACCGAATAATGTACCGGACGGGCCTTTGATCACTTCTACCGACTGTACATTCGCCATATCTATTTCACCGTTGGTTTGGCCAGGAAGGCCATCTACCATGGATACGCGGGTAGGAAAACCTCTCATGTTATAGTACACGGCGCCATCGCTGCTACGGCCTACGCTACCTTGCATTTTGATGATGCCTGGTGCGTTTTTCAGTCCGTCGCTCAGGTCAGTGATCACTTGTTCTGTCATCAGTTTATCCGACAGCGTAGTGTATACCTGTGGGTTTTCCATGTATTTGAGCGGCAGTTTGGAAACGATTCTGCTTTCCTTGTTCAGTTCCTTCCCGATGGAGCGGGTGGTGATTTCAAATTCCTGAAGGCCTACGGCACTTTCTTTCAGGGTGAAGTTAGCGGTAAAACTACCAGTACCGGTCACGGTTACACGTTGTTTCATGGCCGGTAGTCCCAGCATGGTAGCACGTACGGTGTAGGTGCCATTGGGTACCTGGTTGAATTTATAAATACCTTCTTTGTTGGTGATAATTTCCTTGTGGGACTCCAGCAGTACCACTGCTATGTCCGGCACGGGCTGTCCGTCGGAGGTTGTAATTTTCCCTTCAATGCTGGCATGTTGCTGGGCGTAGGCCTGGCTGATACCCAGGCAAAATAATAGGAGCAGCAGGTATCCTGATTTACAGTAGTAGAATAGTTTCATGTAGCTTTTAGATTTTGCTATAACGCAGCGCAAAGCTACTGGGTATTAACGCGTGGTGCAGCTCGGATCCGGAAAGGAGTTTACGAAATTGGGAAAATTATTTTTCGGGGGAGATGGAAAAACCCGCTTTGAGCGGGCTTTCGACAACTACGCAAACCATCGGCTGATAGCCTGTTCCAGCCCTTCACCGGTTCCTGCCCAGGCTACAATTCCATCCGGGCGCACCAGGATAACGTCTAAGCCTAAACGATCTTTGACTGGTTTGGCGATGTACTTCAATTGGTTGTTGTTGGTTTGCAGGGAAGCGTTTGTGAAGTTGAGCAGGAGGCCCCGCCCGTCGTACATCTCTGTTCCCAGTCTGGTACCATCTTCAAATTCGAAGTCCGGCACGCTGCTGCCTACCAGTGGATGTGAGGCACCGAGGTCATAACGGTTATGGATACCCCATATTCTGCCGGCGAAATAGGTGGCGCCGTCGCGGGTATTGATCAGGTCCCGGAAGATGGCGTTTAAGGCCCTGGCTTCCGGCGTGGCCCGCATAATGGCTACCTGTGCGCGTGACCAGTCCAGCACTTTGGCACCGATAGGATGCCGTTCAGTGAAGTAGGTATCGAGGAGTCCTTCCGGTGCGGTACCGTGTATGGTAGCGGCGAGTTTCCAGCCCAGGTTCATGGCATCACCCATGCCGAGGTTGAGTCCCTGGCCGCCAAGCGGGGAGTGAATATGTGCCGCATCGCCTGCCAGCAGTACGCGGCCATTGCGGTAGGCGGTGGCCTGGCGGGCCCTGTCCGTCCAGGTGGTGGCTACCTGCAAAGAGGTGATTGTCACCGTGGTGGCGGAGATGCGGCGCAGCAGTGTTTGCAGGTATTCCAGGGTAATGGGGTTATCTGAGCTATGGAAAGCGCCGCCGTCGAAGTCCTGCAACAGCAGGTATCCCGGCTGTGACTGGAAGTACATTCCCGTAGGCATCACGTTGCGGCCGGGCTTCAACTTTTCGGGATCCTGCAGTTCTACTTTACAGGAGTAGCCGGTAAATTCGGGTTCGGTGCCTGCAAACTCAAACCCACCTTGTTTGCGGACCACGCTGCGACTCCCATCGCAACCTACCAGCCAGCTGGTTTCGAAGGATTGATCGCCTGCCTGAACGGTTACCCCGGTTGCATGTTGCGTAAATGTGGTAATAGGGAGCCCCCTGCGGATGTCTACTCCTAGCGCAATAGCGCGTTTGGTCAGCACGGTTTCCAGTTCATGCATTTCACTCATCATACCAAATTCAGGGGCGCCTGGCAGCTGATACGGCCATTGCGTGGTATCAATGTCCTCATAATTGAGGGTGATGCCCGCAAAGTGACCTGCGGGCCGCTTTGCCTGCTGTACGGGGATGCTATGCGGCTGTTTCATGCGCTTATGCAGTTCCAGCTCCTGCAACATACCACGGTGGTATAGAGCGGTGATGGTGGGTGAGGATAATCCGCGCATACCAAAGGGCAGTTTCTTCAGCAGGGAATCGGGTTGTCCTTCTTTCTCCAGGATGAGCACGGAGCATTGGGCTAACGCCAGTTCGCAGGCGAGGAAAAGTCCTACAGGGCCTGCACCGGCAATAATTATATCGGGAATGTTTTGGGCAGATGTCATGGTTTCTATTGAAAATTGAAACACAAAATTCCGATATGGTAGGCAGGAAGGCTTGTAAAAATGCGACAAAATGGTTTTTCGATTTAATAGGAGCTTTCATGCCTGATGGACCTACAACCGTTGATCGTCAGGCGGGCGTTTGGCGAAGGCGGCGGGTGTAGTGTGACTATAACGTTTAAATTCCCGGCTCAGGTGGGATTGATCCGTGTATCCCAGTTCCAGGGCCAGTCCTGCGATGTTGACATCCGGATAGAGCCACAGGTGGTTACGCACCTGTTCAAAGCGTATCAGACCGGATACATCTTTTACGGTGAAACCAGAGGACTGTTTGAATTTCCGTTCCAGGGTACGTACGGTGGCGTGTGCAGCGGCTGCTACCTGTGCTACCGGCAGGGTGCCGTTGGCAGCTCTCATAGCGGCACCTGCTTTAATAAGGGTGGCGTCAGTGGTGTTGGCAGCAGTGGTATCTGAAAAATATTGCATCAGCAGGGCCACAGCTTCGTCCAGTTTTTCTGCATGTACCAGTTTAGCTAAAGTGCCTTGAAGCGCTGCTACAGGATGATCAAACAGCTGTACGCCATATTGCCCGGTGGGCAGGCCCAGCAGATCAAAGATCGTCCAGGGGTAGCAGCGGATGCCTATTACCACCAGTTTGTTTTTTGCATAAATGTGTACGGGTTGGTTTAGTAGCCCCATTATGAACGGGGATGGTATAGGATGTAACCGGCCGTTGTAAAACATATCACAGGTGTCGCCGAAGTGAAAAATGATTTCCGCATAACCATCGGGTAGCACCTCAAACCCTGTTTGCAGTGCGCCGAAGTCCCTCACCGTATACCAGATACAGCTGATAGCATCCTGTAATGATGCAGGAGGTGCAAATTCTTTATGGTGTATGTCGGGCGCTTGCATGATGCAATAAAATTACGACAATGAATGGTATAGGCAGGTCTCCAAAAATAAATTTGCGCAAGCAAATACTTGCATATATATTTGCAAGTAAATGATTGCATATCATGGAAGCAAGAAGAGATGTATTTCAGGCAATAGCTGACCCTACCAGGCGGGCGATAATAGGAATGATTGCGGAGCAACCGGTAAACGTAAACGCGATTGCAGCGCAATTTGAGGTGAGTAGGCAGGCGATTTCCCTGCACCTGAAAATCCTGACGGAGTGCGGCCTGCTGAGTATAAAGCAGCAAGGAAGGGAACGCTTGTGCGAGGCACGACTGGACAAGCTCAACGAAGTGCATGAATGGGTGCAACAGTACCATCAGCTATGGACGAGCCGACTCAAAGCCCTCAAAGGTTTCCTGGAAGAGGAAGCCAAACAGCCCACTATCCATAAAAAATCAAAAAAGTAACATATGGCAAACGCTGTTCAAAACAAGGAAGTATTTATTGAAGAAACCTTCAACGCCAGCATTGACCGGGTGTTCAGCGCCTGGACTGATCCGGATAAACTGATGCGCTGGTATGCCCCGGAAGGTTGCACCATTCGCTACAAAAAGCTGGACATAAAAACAGGCGGAAAATTTCATTCCTGTATTTCCAATCCCGTACATGGTGACTGCTGGTGTATTGGCGAGTACCTGGAAATAATTCCTAACCGTAAAATAGTGTTCACCCTTATCAATGCCGACGAGAACGGGCAACCAATAAACCCGGCTGATATCGGCATGGACACGGATTGGCCTGGTGAAACTACGGTGACCGTTACATTCTCGGAAGATAATGGTGCCACCAAACTACAACTTCGCCAAACGGTTTCACAGTCGCTGGCTACGAAAACGGGCGCCTATCCAAGCTGGCTGCAGATGCTGGAAAATTTGCGCACCATAATAGCTTAAAATTGTAACTCATGAAAAAAATCTTGCTAATAACATTTTTTATGGCAGCTTCCTACGCGTACGCACAACCATCCGACTCACTGCCGCATCGCAGCGGCCATGCAGCTGTTAACGGCATCAGCATGTACTATGAAATTTACGGTGAGGGCAAGCCCCTGGTACTACTGCATGGCGGCGGTTCTACCATACAAAGCACTTTTGGCAGGGCGCTCCCCTATCTCTCCCAAAACAGAAAAGTAATAGCAGTGGAACTACAGGCCCATGGGCGCACCAGCGACAGGCCAGCGGACGAGACTTTTGAGCAGGATGCGGACGATGTAGCCGCGCTCTTGAAACAATTGGGAATTGACAAGGCCGACTTCCTGGGATTCAGTAATGGCGCTACCACCACCTGCCAGATTGCGATCCGCCATCCGGAACTGGTGAATAAGCTGGTACTGGGGTCCGTACTTTGCAAGCGCAATGGGATGCCTGACTGGTTCTGGGACGTTATGCAGAAAGCGCAGCTCTCCAACATGCCACCCGAATTAAAAACGGCCTACCTGCAGGTAAAAAATGATGCAAATGGACTACAAACCATGCACGATAAAGACGCAAAACGCATGGTTAACTTCAAGGATATCCCGGATGAACAGTTGAAAGGTATTCAGGCTCCGGTCCTCATTATTTTAGCGGATAAGGATGTGATAAAACCGGAGCATGGCATTATGCTGAGCAGAATGCTCCCGCATGCGGAACTGGCCATTATCCCGGGCATTCATGGGGAATACCTGGAAGAAATTACAACCGTGAAGATAGGTTCCAAACAGGCAAGCTATGTAATGCCAATGGTAGCAAGCTTTTTGGACAAGTAACTTACTTCCCTTTAATCAATTGGCGGTGCTTTGCACCAAATTCCAACAGCGCATTATACACCGCCTGTGTTTCATATGCATGCGCTGTAAGCGAGTACGAAACCGTTACCGGCCTGGTATTGTTCACTGTTCTAATGATCAGTTTGTTCTGCTCCAGGTCCTGCAACTCTTTCGTCAGCACTTTCGGAGAAATGCCATCAATATTTTCCTGCAAATCCTTAAAGCGCATGGTACCGAACGACAAATACTGAAGAATACTTATTCTCCATTTGCCACCCAGCAGTTCAATGGCATCTCTAAGTGCCAATGTTCGCTCTCTGGTTGTACTGGCTTCACAGCCGCTTATCAATTTCATACGATGGTATTGTTTACTTTCCTGGAGGTAACGGATAGTGCCTGTCCCCTAAAGATAGGATAGTTTTGCAGACAAATAATATCACTGTAAAAGATGAAAGTAACACTGATCGCGAACATTTCGGCCAACGGAAAAGTACTGCTGGCCACCAATCCCAATCACCAGATTCCGCAGGAAGCCTCTTCCATATTTATGCAGCTGGTGGGCCAGGCGGGCAACCTGGTGGTGGGCAAAAAAACGTTTGACCTGCTGCAACAATTCCTGACTGATCCAAACGGATATTTTGCAGGCATTACCCTTGTGCTGCTCTCGTCCTCCGCCGCAAATATGGATGGAATCAAGATAGTACAAACGCCGCAGGAGGCCATTGACTACCTGGCCACAAAGGGTTTCCAGGAAGTTATTGTAGGTGGTGGCACGCATACCTACAATGCTTTTATTAACCAGGACCTGGTGACGGATATTTATTTCAACATTCATCCGCTGGTGGTAGGCGATGGCGGCGTTTTAGGAACAAACACGGAACTGGCATCACGTTTTGAGATACAAACAGCTGACCGGTTGCGCGATGACATGCTGCAATTGCATCTCACTAAGAAATAAAAAAGAGAGAAAGTAAATCCAATGGGCCCATTGGTGAATTAACTTATCAAGCATTGTAAAGATGGAAAGGTGTAGATCATATCTGCTATATTTGCTGGATTCCTATACCTAAACAGCAATTCATTGACAGACCTATTTATCATCCTCACTCTTATTGCCACCTTCGGCATTGTAAGGTTTTTTTGCATTTTCTTTCATGAGTTAGGCCATGCCTTGCCGGCTATGAAATACACTCAGATGCCAGTGACCATTTTTGTTGGCTCCTATGGCGATGAACGGCGGTGCATAAGACTCAGCCACGGCCTATTGGAAATATATATTAAACGTAATCCACTTACCTGGAACAAAGGGCTATGTGTGTGTGAAGCGGACTACATGACACTGCAGCAAACTATCATCCAGGTTTTGGCTGGGCCTGTATTTTCCTTAATAGTAGCCGCTGTTGGACTAACATTGGTATGTTTGTTTGACATGCATGGATTCTTTAGATATATCTTTGGTATGTTTCTAATCAGTTCCACCTTTGATCTCTTTAACAATCTTATACCAAGAACGATTGCCTCTTCTGATTACTCAGTTATAAAAAGCGATGGTAAAATATTACTGGAGTTGATTCGTGACTGGCGGGAAGAAAACGCGTTAATGAAAGGTAAAAAGAAGAAAAATAATTTAAGAAGAATTTAAAAGGAATCACAAATGGGCTGGAAAGTATTTACCATCATTATCTCTCCTTCGTCAAACATTGAGTTCGATCACCTCCTGGGACAGCTGAATCTACCTGACTTGCAGCCTGCGGCCGAAGATTCAATGAACCGCGCCATCTATCCTGATCAAGGAAAAATCTACATTGGCCATGTACAAAATTGCCTGGTGATAACGGATTTTTATCTGCCCGAAATCAATCTTACCAGCGAGATATCCCCTATGGAAGCAATATTGATACAGGAGTTTCCCAACGCAGAAATCTGTACGCTGGTGCTACATAGTACCGTAAATTTCTGGGGATACTCCATCATCCAAAACGGCATAAAAGTACGGGCCAGAGCCGGATCAGCAGATACTGGAACCACTTTGGACTTTGGAACTGCCCTTCAAGAGGAACTTCCATTGCTAGAAAAATCATCTATTGATGAAGATGGCAATCGTTTATATATAATAGACGGCGAAACATATATGGAAGACCAGGTAGGCGAAAACCTGGTATTCGATGTAGCCAGCCGCTACTTTGGCGCTCCACTGGACAGATTGGAAGAAGAAGTCTTTTTTGGTGCAACAATGAAGGGATTCAGCTATTTCATTCCACAAAAACAACGCATTAGAGTTGTGGCGAAGCCAATGTTTGTTTCTAATCCCTGGTGGAAATTCTGGTAAGTAGTTGTATCACAAATTATACAATAAATAAGCACTCACCCGTTCCTCCCAGTTACCCGCATCAGTATAACGGTGGACGCCTGACGCTTCGGTTTCACTCAGCAGCGTTTCTGCATCTTTCAAACCTGATAGTAAGTCCAGGTGCCGTACCCCGTTTGGATTCACAAAGGTGGGATATGGCGCCCATTCAAACCATCCCGGGTGCAGCTGCTTCACCACCCGGATCAGGTGCCAACCGTAGGTAACAGGTTTGAATTCCCGTATGTCCGTTACATGAAACATAACGCCATTACACTTTTGATGCGCATACTTCCCTTCCGTTGGTTTGAAATTTACCGGACGGGCCGTTACGCCAGCACGTAGCTCATTGAGCATAACGGCCACGCGTATATGATCCATCCAGGGTGCACCTGCCACCCTAAACGGTGTGGCCGTGCCTCTCCCCTCGCTGATGTTGGTGGCTTCCAGCAGGCCAAGCCCCGGATATAACAGCGCCGATTCAAAACCAGGAATAGCAGGCGAAGTGGGTACAAACGATGTACTCCAATCCGGATAAAACCAGGAACGTTGCCAGTTTTCACAGGGAATAATGGTCAAATCAAAATCGTTTATCCGTTCCCGTAATATGCTGCTACTGCCGGCAGACTTAAAATAATCAGCCAGCTCCCCTAACGTGCAGCTATGCCTCACGGGAATATTCCATCTCCCTATAAAACTACTATTGTAACGCTCCTCCAGCCCGGGCCCTTCTGCCAACACCATGGCACCGGACAAGGGATTGGGCCGGTCCGCAATCACCAACCGTTTACCATGCTGCGCACAGGCCTCCATTACGTGAGTCATGGTCCACAAATAGGTATAAAACCTGCAACCAATATCCGGAATATCAAACAGTACGATATCGATATCTGCCAGATCCTGCGCGTTCGGGGCCAGCTTGCCACCGTACAAACTCGTTACCGGCAGCCCTGTTAATACATCTATTCCGTCATGCATTTCCGCACCATCCACACCAATCGTATCCAGCCCATGCTCCGGAGAAAACAACTTCGTAACCTTAAAACCTTTATCCAGCAAAGCTTTCCGTACAGGCAAAAAATCGGACGTACAGGCGGCATGGTTAGTTACCAGGCCAATCCTGGCTGATTTCCATTCCGGCGGAGTGGACAATAAAACATCGATACCGTAGCGTACTGAACTCATACCATGAAGATAAGACATAAAAAAACAGCGAGGCCACCTGGCCCCGCTGTTTCCTTGTCACCTCCAGCGGAGGATTTATTGGTTAACCTTGAATTTTTCGGTGGCGCCCTTAGTAGTACGCGTGCAGGTCATTGCCTGGGTACCACCTTCACTGCTCACATAGGCACCGTTGCTGCCACGGAGAGAAATGGTACCATCCCCGTTATCGATCCAGTCGAACTGCTCCCACGGACCAACCGCCGTTCTGTTGCAGTTCATGGCTTGTGTACCGTTTTCAGAACATACATAGAATCCACTATTTTGCAAAACAACCTTATTGGTACCTGTGCCAGGATTGATCACGGTGAACTGCTCCCAGCCCTGTGCAGCAGGGCGATTGGCATTCATCGCCTGGGTACCGTTTTCGCTGCATACATACAGGTTATTGGAGCTTTTGAGCGTGATCACGCTGCCATAAGGTGGCGTAATGGGATTACCGCCACCAACGATAGGTTGCGTAGGACGTGTAGCCGTTAACGGTATCAGGCCTTTCAGCATCTTACCGCCATCGCCGGTGAGGCGCAGGTAGTAATCAGACGAGCAGGCAACGCCGTCTTCATCCAGCGTAACAAAGTTGGAACCAGCCGGAATGAAGGAGGCATTTTCCGCCGTCTTGGCGATTTGGTTGCCTTCATTGTATTCATCGAACATGGAAATGTAGATACCCTGGGCACCTAAGCGTACCATATTATAGAACTGGCGCCACATGAAATCACCATGCACGCGCTGGTGTTCCTGTAAGTCGCCCGGCAACACACAGGGCTGGTAATCGATACCATTAGCATTACAATAAGCCTGATCCGGTGTTTGTACATTCGTATAGAAATTATCTACGTCGCCGATGTTGCCGATGCGGCCCACCATCCAGGGCGACAACATATTAAACGCGCTATAAGTAGCCAGGAAAGCGGGTCTGGAGTCGCTCACCTGCTCCCTCCAATGCGTAGGCACACCACCGATCACATAGCAGCCCTGGTTTTTAAACCAGTTGATCACATCCAGGCATACGGCGGCGGACCATGGGTGGTTGTTGTCGTTGAAACCAAAACCCCAGATACATACCACCGGCTTGCCGTTTTGTTTGGCGTACGCGGAAGACGCGGTGTAGGCCGACATCTTATTCGTCCAGTCGGTTTTTATTTCTGACTGCATGTTTGTCCACCCGCTCACATCATACATAATATAGAATTTACGACCGTAGGTTTCGGCGGCAGTGCGCACTTTAGCGGTAATCGCATCCCGCACGGGGCCTTCGCCGCCGGTAGGATTAAAGCGCTGTAACGCGGCGCAGTCGATCCCGTTTTGCTGCATCCAGCTGAATTGGGTATTCACCGTTTGATCAGTGAAGGAAGAGAATAATCTTGCGGCCGACCCATTGTTGAGGTTAGGCCATGCGGTGGCGAAAGTACTGGTATAATCGCGCACATCCGGCCACGACTTAATACCATTGTTGGTGGCCGAAGGGGAAGCGCCCCAGTTTTGCGTCCAGTGCCACCATGCGTTAATAGGGGAACCGTCGCCATTGGCGGCAAACCAGCCCTGGTAGCCTACCGTAATTTTACCTACTACATCACCAACAGGTGATCCCAGCGCAGCTACTGCGCTTTTTTGGTTGCCGGAGAGTGACTGCAGGCTAGTACGCTCGTTTTTGCTACAGCCGGAAAGAATTAACAAAAGGGTTACGAATAGCAGTTGAAGCTTGCGTATCATGTTGTGGAATTAAAAATGAATAAATACAAAAACAACCGTGGAGATGACGGCTAACACTCAGAAACAGACAAGTGGGATGTCCGGCAGATGGTTCTTCATGGATTTGATGAGCTTAAATTAAGTATAATTATTTAGAATATTTTCAAAAATTTGAAAGCACCTCCTCCTAAAGAATTCCTACCTTCAACCAGTGGCATTTTCATCTTCCTAAAAAAATCACCCGCGCCACATGTAAAATAATATGCTGAAATATACCCTGGCACTGTTGTTTACCTTATGTGGCGTTATAGCCAGGTCACAGCACGTAAAAGACAGTGTTGGCAACATTGCCAAAATGGATGAGTGGCTGACGGTAAAACTAACGCAGAGTACGGATGTTGAAAAGCTGGCAGTCATCACCCCTGCTTCCGAAATCAGGCTTAGTCCCAATGCAGCCAGTGTAACTCGACTCGGTGTCAGTTACCGGTTTATATCTGCGTCCTATTCCTTTATCCCCCGTTTTATTCCGGGCAACAATGACGATGCAGAAAAGGGCAGAACCAAAGGCGGCAGTTTTTCTGCCGGCATCAATCTGCGTCACTGGATGCAGGAGCTTTCGTATAGTCGTGTGCGGGGTTTTTACCTGGAGAACACAGCTGACTATCGCCCTGACTGGACGCCGGGGCAGCCATACATCCAGTTTCCGGACCTGGTGTTTACTCAATTTGAGGGAATGACTGCTTATAACTTCAATCCTGATTTTTCTGCCAATGCTATTCTCACGCAATCGGAGCGACAGTTAAAAAGTGCGGGCAGTTTCGTTCCCAGGTTGCTGTACCGGTATTATATTAATGACGACAGATCCACCCCTACCAGTAATGGCTACACGCAAAAAGGTAAAAACTTTGAAATCCTCCTTGGAGCGGGGTACTACTATAATTTTATTTTCAGGGAGAGATTTTATGCCGCTGCCGGCCTGGCGCCGGGTGCGGGATATATTTTCAGCCGGATCACCAACCGGCATGCGGGCGGAGCTACCACCACAGGTAGCCAGGAAAATTTCATCTTCCGGCTGGATGGGCTGGTGAGTGTAGGCTATAACGGGCCGCGACTCTTTGCAGGCGCGTATACCCGCATTATTGAGTCCGCCTTCCGGCAACAGCGCTCCAACGTAATCACAGAAGATGACCGGGTGATGTTTCAGGTAGTGCTGGGATATCGCTTTAAGGCGCCACGCCTGCTGAAGTCCGGGGTGGACAAAATGGTGAACAAGATGCCGAAGCTGTAAGTGAAATGCTTAACTTTAAGGAGCTGGATGCAACCATCACCTTTCTGTAATAAGTAGGAAAAAAAACAACATATGGACATAACAAGAACAGGGTCCAGGCCCTCCGCCAAAGGACCGGAAGATTGGTTTACAGGGGCAGTGAGAATAGATCCCCTGTTTGATCCCAACGATGCCCGAAGGGCAGCAGCAGCCAGTGTTACCTTTGAACCGGGCGCAAGAACTGCCTGGCACACGCATCCGCTTGGCCAAACGCTGATTGTTACAGCTGGCTGTGGATGGGTACAGCGCGAAGGCGGACCGGTGGAAACCATTCGCCCCGGCGATGTTGTTTGGTTTGAACCTAATGAAAAGCACTGGCATGGCGCCACTGCCACTACAGGCATGACGCATATTGCTACACAGGAAAACCTGAACGGCAAAGTGGTGGATTGGCTGGAACACGTGACTGACCAGCAATACAACAGCTCACCGGCAGATGGTCCTGCATCTCTGTAAAACAGACTGAAATGCCCATAAAATTCAGAACCGCTCTACTGTCAGACATTCCGCAAATACAGGTGGTACGCCATCTGGTGAAAGAAAACACCCTGAGCAATCCTGCACTCGTTACCGACAACGACGTGGCATATTACATTACCGAAAAAGGAAGAGGATGGGTGTGCGAGGCAAATGGCCACCTGGTGGGTTTCTCCATTGTGGATTTGCAGGAAAACAGTATATGGGCTTTATTTGTAGCCCCCGATTTTGCGGCACAAGGCATAGGGAAAAAATTGCATCAGCTGATGGTGGATTGGTATTTTGAACAAACACAGGATACGGTGTACTTAGGTACAGCTCCCAATACCCGTGCAGAGCGATTTTATACCATGCAGGGATGGACGCAGGTTGGAAATTATGCCAATGGAGAAGTGAAGTTTGCGATGACATATGAAGCATGGACAACGGGTGTCGGATAGCTTGTTCGTTAAGGATACAAACCAAGCTATCCATAAATTCCAACCATCATTTTGCAAACCGCACCGTCATCCCCGTTACTTCCCATATCCATCGGGCCGGCTTTTTCTCTCCCGGCACTACCAAACGAAACGGTCCTTTCCCTTCCGGCAGCGGCTTTCCATCTACCTGGTCAGCTAATATTACTACACGATCCGTGAAGCTGGAGTCCAGCTCCGCCAGCGAAAACAGTACTTCGTATCCATCGCCGGACTTCACCAGCAGGTATTTAGCCATGTTCTCCCCTCGCAGCCGTGGCCCTAGTGTTACGCCCGCCAACCTAAGTATATCCGTTACCGGTACACCGGAATATGCATGTGCTTTACCATCCCGGTCGGTAGCCTGCAGCGTTGTTTTTTTCATGTTGCTGATGTCGGCTGTGCTTAACTTCAGCGGTGTTGTAACTTCTCCATCTACTGTAATAGTAGCGGTTTGCGCTACTGCGGTGGCAGTAGTAACCAATGTAATCAGCAAGCCGGAGATGAATGAATATCGCATATACAATGTTTAATTATTTGGATTGGAAAATGCAGGATTGGTCAGGAAACTACTGTCCGTCAGCAGGTGCAAAAAAGCAATGATATCCTTTTTTTCAGTAGCCGTGAGTCGCAGCGAATGGCTCCCGGATGTATTGGATGTTTGTCGCAGTACGGGGCTCAGCGTGGCGCTCTCCTGGATATGTTCACTGTAGTGGTCCAGTACTTCTTCCAGCGTATTAAAGCGGCCATCGTGCATATAGGGTGCCGTTACTGCAATATTCCGGAGCGTGGGTACACGGAACCGGCCTTTGTCGGCCAGCATGCCGGTATGTTTTTCCCTCCCTGCATCCACAGGTATACTATCCAGTCCGTTGTTGTGAAACAGCTCCAGGAAGAATTTAGGTCCACCGTGGCAGTGGGCGCAGTTGGCGCCACGGATATTTCTTTCCGGCACCGGTGCTGTCATAAATAATTTAAGTCCGTGCCTTTCCGCACTATCTGGTGTGTAAGTACCGTTGATATATTGATCATAGCGGGAATCAGCGGAAATGAGTGTCCGCTCAAACTGCGCCAGTGCTTTGGTAATAGTCTTTTCATCTATTTCGGGAGACCCGAATGCCGCCTGAAACATGGCCGGGTATTGGGTGGTAGCTTTTAGCTTAGCTGCCGATACCTCCATCGACTGAGCCATCTCATGCGATGCGGTGAGGGGAAAAATCGCCTGGTCCTCCAGGGAGGGCATCCGCCCATCCCAGAAAAAATTCCTTACCCATAGCAGGTTGGCGAGCGACATACTATTACGCTCCCCTGCTACCCCATCAACGCCGGTGCTGCGTGGTTTACCATCTGTAAAGGCCAGCTGCTGCAGGTGGCAGGAACTGCAGGATATTTTATTGCCGGCCGAGAGTTTAGTTTCATAAAAGAGGGAACGCCCGAGGGCTACGCCTTCTTTCGTAAGTGGATTATCCTCCGGGATGTTGATGCGGTTACCGAAGCTGGCAGGGTATGCCAGCACATACGGGGTCTGTTTTATTGCCGTGTTGCTGCCAAGCAAAGCTATGGTGATAATTGCAGCTGCTATGGTCCATCCGCGTATTTTCATCTCCCTAAAAGTAAAAATAAAAAACAAATAGTTATGCACGACGAAGAATTCATGGGCCTGATCTTATGTTTGCTTATATTTGGGAACTGTACGATAGCATAGTATCCCAAACCCATATAATCAATGAGAAAAAAACTCACCATCATTTTAATTGTAGTAGCTACTATTGTTGCAACTGCTGCCCTGATGTATTACATTAAAATGGACCGCTTTGCCTTCGCCTGGTCTTTGAATTTCCTGCTGATGTTGTCTACATTTTTGCTGACAGATGCAATTGGAAAGGTTCCGCTGAATTCGCCCTACTATGACCAGAAGAGTTGGGAACGAGGTGGTAAAATTTACGAACGGCTGGGGGTGAATATCTTCCGAAAATTCCTGGTAGTTATTGGCTGGGAGAAGGTGATCAGGAAAGCAAATCCGTTAGGAAAAAATACAGCCTCGCTGGAGCACTTGTATTATCAAACCAAGGTGAGTGAACTAGGCCATACGATTATCTTTTTTGTGGTACTGGGCTTTAATATCTATGTGGCATTGAAATTTGGTGTGGTTAAATCCTTATCGCTGCTGATATTGAATATCATACTGCATGTATATCCTGTTTTTTTACAGAGATACAACAGGCCGCGGTACGCCAGAGCTGTGTACCTGAGCAAAGTCCGAGCTCAGGCATCAGCCCGCTGAGGATTGTCCAAATCGACCATTTATAATGTCCATATCCCCCCTGATGAAAGCTGTATTAATCAGATACCTTTGAGGAAATAATTAATCATGGCAAATATATTACATCGGGTAGGAATCAAAACAACTTCCATCGACGCAGTTTACCACGCACTGACCACCCGTGAGGGCCTTGCTGCCTGGTGGACGAACGACACCACCGGAGAAGGTGACCAGGTAGGCAATATCATTGCGTTCCGGTTTGGCGCAGGCGGGTTCGATATGGAAGTAAAAAAGCTACAGGCCCCTGAGCTGGTTGAATGGGAAGTGGTTGGCGGTCCTGAAGAATGGATTGGCACTACGGTTAAATTTAACCTGAAACAGGATGGCGACTATGTGATTGTATTGTTTCAGCAGCTGAACTGGCGGGAGGAAGTGGAATTCATGTACCATTGCAGTACCAAATGGGCTTTGTTCCTGATGAGCCTGAAGGAGCTGTTAGAAACAGGAAAAGGGAGTCCTAACCCGGATGATGTGAAGATTGACAATTGGAATTAAGGCGCAGCCTAAGTTTGTTAAAGAATGTTATTGGGGAGCAATGGTAATTGCTCCCTTTTTTGTGCGCTATAATTATCTTCTCCTGAGATTTTTTTTATTGCTCCTTCAAATCGGATTACCTTCGAAGACCGAATGTTTAAATCCTTTGGACGCAAAAAAGGCACTATGAAATTTCATCCTATCAAAACCTTCTTATCAATTTGCCTGCTCTCTTTAGCTGCTAATGCCCAATCAACGCGGGATTCACTTACGCAATTGTTAAATCAACAATACAGCCAGTCTGGATTCGTGGGGTTTAGTGTTGCCATAGTGAATAAGGATACCCTATTGTACGAACATGGTTTCGGGCACGCGGATTTGCAGCGCCAAACACCCTACGGCACTAATACATTGCAGCCGATTGCTTCCGTCAGTAAATTATTTATTGGCATGGCGGTGATGAAAGCCCTGGAACAGGGTTTATTTACCCTGGACACCCCGGTGAATGACCTGCTGCCATTTAAAGTAGCCCTACCCAATATGGCGGACAAGCCGCTCCTGATAAAACATTTGGCAACGCATACCTCCGGCATTACGGACAATCAGGATTACTATAAGAAAACTTACGTATATACGCCACCGGTAGATGTAAATAATGCGCTCTATCAACAAATTATGGCGAAAGGTTATGGTGCTACCGGTGCCGATACCACGCTGGGCGCCTTTCTAAAAAGCTACCTTGCCGCTGACGGGAAATTTTACAGTAAGAAAAATTTCAATAAATCCGCCCCTGGCAGCCGGTATGACTACAGCAACATTGCTTCGGACCTGGCGGCTTATCTGATAGAAATGAAATCCGGGCTTTCTTTTGCGGACTATACGGAGAAATATATTTTAGGTCCGCTACACATGGATCATTCAGGATGGTTCCCCACTGCGCCAGGTGCTACTTTATATACGGGGTTGAAAGCGCCATATCCGGCGTATAGCTCGATCTGCTATCCGGATGGAGGGCTGATTACCTCTGGCCATGAGCTGAGTCTTTTCCTGAAAGAAAACATTGCAGGGCATGAAGGTAAGGGAACCCTGCTCTCCCCCGCCTCCTATAAAACGATGCTGCAACCGGCTTTTTCAGCGGCCTATACTCCAAAAAACATCGACCCTAACGAACCCAATATCGGCGTGTTTTATATCATGAAAAAGAATGGCATCATTGGCCATAGCGGCGGTGATGGCGGCGTAACGTCGTTCCTGTTTTTCAACCCTGAAAAGGGGTTTGGCATGCTGTTCATTTCTAATACAGAGCTGGAGGGGCTTAATGGCGTGAATAAAAATCTGCTGGCAGACTTTCAACGGATATGGAGTTTAATGGGGCAGTTTGGCGGGAAGATGCAGGTGGAGTTTGGGAGGGTTAACAACTAAGCATTTTTATTTTCAGAGAGAATAATAGCCAGCCATGGAATATGCATCCGTGGCTGGCTTTCATATTATTTGCAAGTGTAAAAAGGTTATTATTTGCGCGGACTCAAATCCAATATCCTGATATTCCTGAAGTCCACCGGCTGCCCTTCACTTTGTAAAGCGATATACCCTTCGGATAGCAGCTTTCCGTCGATTTTTATTGCCGGGTTATAATTATTTACCACCCCGCCACCAATCTGTGGCTGTGAATATTGCAAAACGGTATCGCCGTTAATGATATGCGTGATGAGTGAATCTCCGAGTACAATCAGTTCACCCCGTACCCATTGTTCGCCATCATATGTTTTGGAAGAGGACTCAATACAATGCTGTGGGTCCAGTTTCCCTTTGTATACTACGTTGGTTCCGGGGGAGCACATATTTCCGGTAGGACGTGCATTGCCATCTCCCAAACCGGCTAGCAGCTGCATTTCCACGGAAATTGGCCAATCCTGCTCTTTAGGCATGCTGCGTGGGTCCTGCGAGTGGAACATGACGCCACTGTTGAGCAGCGTATAATCAGGGGCAGAAGGATACCATTTCCCTACAAACCGATATTCAAATTTGAGGTGGTAATGGGAGAACGGCTGTTTATAATAAAGATGACCGAACTGGTCGTTAAAATCGCCATACTGGTCGTAGCGCACCTGGATGATGCTATCCTGTACGCGAAAGGTGTTACCAAAGTTATCGCCTACTTCATGGTGATGGATTTTTACGATCCAGTCGCTAAGGTCTTTACCATTGAAAAGGCTTACCCATTGCGGGCTGTCATTTTTGGCAGCTTGCTGACAGGCCATGCAATACAGCAGTGGCAATAAGATTAATAGTTTGTTTTTCATACGTGTTCACATTATGGGTAAGGCCAAAAGATAGGGTAAAAAGATGGGAAATTATAGGAATATCTGCTGGCTATTTCACCTCACTGCTATACTTTTTAGGCTTTTTACCGATATGCTTTTCAAATACCCGGGAAAAATGGCTCAGGTTTTCAAAGCCTACCTGGTAGCCTGCTGCCGATACACTTAGTTTTTCGTCACGTATAAGTCGCGCCGCCTCTTTCATGCGCAGGTGCTGGTAATAGTCATAAATCCCCATACCAAATACCTGGATAAACACGCTACGAAGTTTATGTTCATTCATGCCGGCTATCCTTGTTAATGCTGCAATGCTGGTTGGCTTGTCGATGGAGGAGCTGATTTTATCGCGCACCTGGTAAATGGCTTTAATATCGCGCCCGCTGAGTTGCTGGTGCGCCGGCTTCTCCCGCTTTCTTAAACTATCCAGTAAGTACAGCAGTAATTCCATTGCCTTTATTCTGTAATAGTAGCCCTTTAAAGCAGCGGGTTCCTCCTTTTTTACGATGTCATTGACGGTGCGCAGCATATCGTCCGTCATGATTTCCTCCATTAAAAAATTATTGGTGCTATCGAGGAGAAATTGAAAGTTGTCTGCTTCTTCTCTCAGCAATGTCTTTAGGTAATCGGCACTGATACTTATGGAGATATGAGTGACATGTGTGTCTTTGGTGAAATGGATTTTCTGCGGTATCGCAAAAGGGAATATGCGCACATGGGGCCTATCAATGGCACGGCGGGTTTGACGCGCGGCGATCGTGTCTTCAAAAATATTGTAAAACATAAAACCTATACTGTTTTTGATAGCAGAGGTGGCCGTGAGGCGTGTGAAATTCTTTTTAACCACAAACGCGCTGAAATGCATGGCCATGTCAGGCAGGAAGTCAAAGGCTTTAAAGAATTTAACATCAAAATGCTTAAAATCCTTTTCTACTGACAACCCAACTTTAGCAGCATACTGCAATAGCTTTCTGTCTATATCTTCCATCGTTTTACGACTATTTTTTGACGCTATATAGGTATTTTAATTATAAAGCTACAACTACTTTTGATACGACAAGCAACATCTTAAAATTTTGCAGGTATGAAACAAAAAGTATTAATCTCAGGAGCAAGCTTTGCAGGCCTTACGCTGGCCTACTGGCTAAACAAATTCGGCTACCAGGTAACAGTGGTAGAACGCGGAGAAGGGCTCAGAACAGGCGGCTCCCCCATTGACGTACGCGGGCAGACGTTAGATATTGTCATGGAAATGGGCATATGGGAAGCCATTAAATCAAAGGAGTTTGTTCACCCCATTGAAATCGTGGATGCCCAAAATGAAACGCTGGCGACTGTTTCCATCAATGAACAGGAGCAATACATGGGTGATATAGAAATTCACCGGGGCGATTTGCTGGAGATCCTGTTCGGGATAGTTCCCAAACCGGAGGTGGACATTATCTTCAGTGACAGTATCACTTACCTCACACAACAGGAGAACCACGTGGAGGTGGAGTTTGAAAGCGCCGCCAAAAGCAATTTTGATTTCGTATTCGGTGCAGACGGCACCCACTCCCTGGTAAGGACACTGGTTTTTGGCAAGGAAAGTAACTTCAAACAATTTTTTGGTGCATACTTCGCTTTTGCCGATGCGGGTCATATAGCCACCGGCAGACCACAGGATACCGGCATCATATACCGGGAAGTAGGTAAACAGGCAGTAATCTATCAGTTCAAAGACACCGCCGTCGCGGCACTCGTATTCAGAGCGCCTGCACTGGAGTGGGATTACAGAGATCAGGAGCAGCAGAAGTTGATACTGAAACATTACTTCGGAAACAACAAGCAATGGAAAATTCCTGAAATCCTGGATACCATCCTTCAGTCCGACAACCTTTATTTCGATGAAGTTTGCCAGATCCATATGCCCTCCTGGACAAAAGGGCGTGTTGCCCTCGTGGGCGATGCCGCACATGCTCCCAGCTTTTTTACAGGAATGGGTACCAGCCTGGCCATACAAGGCGCAACGCTGCTGGCGAAAGCGCTACATGCAAACAATGACTATCACGCAGCATTTGCACAATACAACACCAGTTTCAAGCCTTACGTTGAAAATGTGCAGGCAGGCATCACCCGGGGCCTGCAAATGCAACTACCGGAATCTGAGGAGGAGCTTGAAGCCTCCATCAGGGCCTGGAGCGTGTAGCAAGACCGGTAAATATAAGACCTTCACGGGCGAAGGTCTTATATTTACCTCTTTACAAGTCAAACTTAATTCCCTGCGCCAGCGGCAACTGCGTACCGTAGTTGATCGTATTCGTTTGCCGGCGCATATAATTTTTCCAGGCATCACTGCCACTCTCACGCCCCCCTCCCGTTTCTTTTTCTCCACCAAACGCACCACCGATTTCCGCACCGGAGGTACCAATGTTTACATTGGCAATCCCACAATCGCTGCCAGCAGCAGAAAGGAAAAGTTCAGCTTCCCGGAGATTTAAAGTCATGATAGCGGAAGAAAGGCCCTGCGGCACATGATTCTGTATTGCAATGGCCTCCTCCAGCGTACTGTATTTCATCAGGTACAGAATGGGCGCAAATGTTTCCGTATGTACGATAGGGTAATCCGGCTGTACTTCTGCAATACAGGGTTTCACATAACAACCGCTTTCGTGACCTGCACCACCTAATACCCCGCCATCTACAATAAATTTACCCCCCTGCGCCTTACAGGCGCTGATGGCAGTCAGATAACCATCCACTGCCGCCTGATCAATCAACGGACCCACGTGATTGTTTTCGTCCAGCGGATTACCAATACGCAGTTGGCCATATGCTTTCACCAGCTTTGCTTTGAAATTATCGTAAACTGCTTCATGAATAATTAGCCGGCGTGTGGTGGTACAACGCTGCCCGGCCGTTCCTACGGCGCCGAATAAACTGCCCACCAGGGCCATGTCCAGGTCTGCCTCATGGGATATGATAATGGCATTGTTCCCTCCCAGTTCCAACAGGCAGCGGCCTAACCTGGCAGCTACCGTTACCGCTACCGCCTTTCCCATACGGGTAGAACCAGTAGCTGATACTAAAGGCACCCGGGGGTCCGCAGCCAACCACTCTCCTGCTTCTCTCCCCCCGTTAACTAAACAAAGTACGCCTTCGGGAATACCATTGCGTTCCAGCACTTCTGCCACTATATGTTGGCAGGCAATGGACGACAATGGCGTTTTTTCACTGGGCTTCCAAACACATACGTTGCCGCAAACCATTGCCAGCATAGCATTCCAGCTCCAAACAGCCACCGGAAAATTGAATGCGGAAATAATGCCCACTATTCCCAGCGGATGCCATTGCTCATACATCCTGTGCAAAGGACGCTCACTGTGCATGCTCAAGCCATAGAGCTGACGGCTTAAGCCCACCGCAAAGTCACAGATATCGATCATTTCCTGTACCTCTCCCAAACCTTCCTGCAAGCTCTTTCCCATTTCACAACTTACCAGGCTTCCCAGTGCCTGCTTTTTTGCACGCAGGGCTTCCCCTATCTGCCGTATGATCTCCCCCCGGCGCGGAGCTGGTACTGCGCGCCATTCTTCAAATGCCTGGGTGGCTGTTTGAATTACTTCCTCATAGTCCTGCCTGCCAGCAATTCCAACGCTTGCTATCAACAGCCCATCCACCGGTGAAAAGGAAGCCATATCATCATTGCCCCGCTTCCATTTAATGCCTGTGCTGATACCTGGATTCACCGCCTTGATACCCAGTTCTTCTAAAAATTTCATTGCTACTTATTTGTTTGTGATGAATACGTACTTTCAAATATCTTATTGGCATTAGCTGCTTCAAAACCTTCGCGCCGCGCTGCCTCCGGCAGTTGCTCATGCCCGGGGAGTAACCTGCGCTCTGCAAACTCCACATACGACCCGGCAATCGGGTGCTGCTCCTGCCCTGCAAAAGTGGCGTTAATCATGCCGGCAACAGTGGCACTTTGCAACAGCAGTCCATCCGGACTTTTCTTCACCTTGCCACCGGCATCATTTAGTTTCAGGCCGTGCTTTTCCAGGAACTCGTTGAAGTATACAATATCGCCATACTCCCCTTTCAGGTTATGTACACTAATGGTGAAATGATTCAGGTAATAACGGTTATAAATAGTCCAGGAGGCATATTCGCTTTCAACCGCCAGGGCCGCGTAGTCAGCGTAAGTCGGGAGCCGCCATAACCCACTATGCAGAAATGCATCCACCTGGGCCGGATCGTCCAGGTGCAAAGCGTCCACAGGATCAACCGTTACTTCATCCGTATAGCTATGTATAAGCTCCTGTGCTTCGGCCGACAAGTCCTTCACCCGTAGTTCACTAATGAAAATGCGGGGCAGCTTAGGTGCAGGCGGCGCATACCAGTAAGCATCCAGTTTCTTCTCCCCAAAATAATAGTAGTCCTTTTTCGTATAGCCGTGATGGATAAAGATTTTTTCAAGGGATTGTATACCCAGCTGCGGTACGCCTATGGTACGAAAAGCGATATGATCGTTTTCTATTTCCTGCTCATTAGTTATCAGCCCTTCCGCAATCATGGCTGTAATCACCCGGTTCACATCGGGCACCCTTTGTTTGTAGCGGCGCATCAGGCCCTCCAGGATTAATTCCAAATTATTCATAGCATTAATTATTAATTGCAGTTAATACCTCATCGAGATGGCGTACCAGATCAGTAGCATTTTGCTTGTTAAAAACCATGGGTGGTTTAATTTTCAGCACATTGTGCAGGGGGCCGTCCGTAGAGAGCAGGAAGCCCCGCTCCTTCATTTTCTCCACTACGGCGTTGATCTCGTCTACCGCTGGCTCCATCGTCACATGGTCTTTCACCATTTCTGCGCCGATAAAGAGTCCGAATCCACGAACATCACTGATGATTCGATGTTTTTCCATCAGGCTGCGTAGTCCTGCCATGAGATAGTTGCCGGTTTCCAGGGCATGCTGCTGCATTTGTTCGGACCTGATCACTTCCAGTACCGCACGGCCGGCGACCATGGATACGGGGTTACCGCCAAAAGTATTGAAGTACTCCATCCCATTGTCAAAGGCATCAGCTATTTCCCTCGTCACCACTACTGCCGCCAGCGGATGTCCGTTGCCGATAGGTTTACCCAGCACCACAATATCCGGTTGCACCTGCTGCAATTCAAAGCCCCAGAATTTCTCTCCTACTCTTCCAAAGCCCACCTGCACTTCGTCGGCAATGCATACCCCGCCGGCAGCCCGTATATATTGGTAGACCTGTGTAAGATAGTTATCAGGCAAAGGGATTTGCCCTCCAACACCGAGCAATGTTTCACAAATGAACGCTGCAATTTTTCCGGGGTTGCGCTCCAGGATCTGTGCTACATCCGCTGCATATTTTTCACCGGCCTGCGGATCATCATACCGAAATTCGCCCCGGTACAAATCCGGAGAAACTGCTTTATGGATATAGGGCATTTGCCCGAATCCTCCTTTGCCATCAAATTTATAAGGACTCATTTCCATGGCTACCGTGGAGGTGCCATGATAGGCATGATCCAATACCATTACTTCTTTGCGGCCTGTAAAATGCCGGCTCATGCGAATGGCCAGATCGTTGGCCTCACTGCCGGAGTTGGTAAAGTACACCACCGCCAGGTTAGGTGGCAGCGTGCTAAGCAGCTCCTTAGCATATGCCACCAGGTGATCGCTCAGATAGCGACTATTGGTATTAAGTGTGGCAATCTGCCGCTGCATAGCCTTCACTACTACCGGGTGGCAATGCCCTACGTGACTCGGGTTATTTACACAGTCCACATAAGTATCTCCCTTATCATCATATAAATATTGCAGGGCGCCCTTTACAATTTTCAGCGGTTTCCGATAGCTGATGCTAAGGTTGCGGCCTATCACCGCTTTTCGCTCCCGTAGCAGCTGACTATAATCATCTTCCTTATTGATCAATGACGCCATACCACAAGCTTTACGGAAGGTATCCGCAGCCCGGAGGGGATTGATTTGAATAAGGGCATTCAGCAGTTGCCAGGCGTCTTTTTCAGTCACAAAGTGATGACTATTAGAGGACCCCTGCGAAGCCTGGTATGCAGACTGTGTAACGCTAATGCATAAACGCCCTGCGATCAGATAATAGATCAGGTCTACCTCCTGCTCCGTGAGCGGAAATGCCTGGTGATACCCTTCAATTACCCATGCGGCCGCCTGTAGCGGATCTGCGGCGTTAAACATGGCATAGGTACAGGCAATGGCTACATTGTTTACCAGCGCGGTATACACCATATCGCCCAGGTCAATGAGTCCACTGACTCTCCCATGCTGCACCAGCACATTATAATCATTCGCATCCCCGTGGATGCAGGCATGACGCAGGTCCTGCAATACCGGCAGCACTTCCGTTTCAAAAGCCAGCAAAAAATAGCCTGCCAGTCTTCTTTTTTCAGGGTCAGGAATATGATGTAGTAATTTGTTGGCGTCCGCAGCCGTACTGATATCCCAGGTGTAATGGCGGTGTAGCGCATCGTGTTGGAACTCCCGCATGGCTTCATCTGTTTCTCCCAGAAAATGACCAAGGTCCAGGTACAATTCTTTCGTTTTCAGCGGTACAGTGGCCCAGCATTCCCCGTCCAGCCACGTTAGGATGCGGACGTAATATTGTTTCCCATCTTTGAACACCGGCGTTAATTCCTGGCGATTTTTATTCCGCAGTATTTGCTGGAATTTCCACGCTACGTCGGTGACAGTAAGATGATCCAGGATACGCAGTTGTGCATCCAGGAAAGAGTATTGCTTTTCCTCGCCGGTTATTTTGAGGATAAATTTCCGCCCGGAGGTATCAGTGATCCTATAGTTAAATTCATCGTAACCCTGCAAAGGAGCTACTTCTACTCCCAGCAGGTAGTGCTTTTGCACCAGCTGCTTTACTTCGTTTGCTGTAAATTCCATGACGTTATTTATTTTTCAGTATCATTAACAAATGAGCTGCGGACCAGCTAAAATTCTTTGCGTTCAAACCTTTACCGCTCAGGGGATGATAGTTTTCAGATATGGGTGCATCCGTGAGCAATCCTGCTGCGTTTTCCAGCAGTTGCTTTTCAAACTTTGCGGCCTGTTTTTTATATCCGTACTTGCGCAGGCCTGTGGTGGCAAAAGCTACCTGGTCCAGCCATACAGGGCCTCGCCAATAACCCTTCATGGGATCAAATGCCGGATGATCGGCAGCAAGCGTTGGAAATGGCACTTTGGTATTAAATTTTTTCGGATCACTCATTCTGCCCAACACCGTCTTCGCCTGGTCCTGCGTAGCTAATCCGGCCCATAAGGGAATCCAGCCTTCGGGGCCATCTACCCGCACCAGCTTTCCCGTAGCGGGTTGCAGATCATAAAAAAATCCTTCCTGCTTATCATAAAATTTATTGCGGATGATAGCCCCTAATTTCGCTGCCTGTTCACTATAGCTGGCTTTTTCATCTGCCACGGTATGTAGCTGGTGGAGATATATTTTCTCGGCATATAAGTAGGCATTAAGATCCACGCTTTCCTGATTGAGGGACCAGGCCCCCTCCTTATTTTGTAGCATGACGGCACTGTCAAACCGCACGGCATTGTCCATTCCGCTTTCCCAGGCAGCCGCAATACGGGTACCGTCCGTTGATCCGTACTCACATAAACCATTCTGATCATGGTCCCTGTTGGCATACCACCAATTGTGGTAGCGCACCAGTTTGGGTAATAGTTCTTTCACAAAGGCGGTATCTTTTGTTTGCAGAAACACTTCCCACACGGCCCAGGCCGCGAGTGGCGGCTTTGTATCGCGCCAGTTATTTTCCCGCTGATCGGCATAAATGCAATCCGCTACCATCCCATGTGCATCCTGGTAATCGAACATGGCGCGGATATTATTTTTTGCTAATTCCGGATGGAAGGTGACGATACCGGCTGCCTGTTTCCAGCTATCCCAGCTCCACACGCCATAAAAGCCCTGGTAATTAACGGAAGGAAATACGCCGTCATGCAGTATATCGCCTGCACTGCTGCGCCAATTGGTGATCAACGTAACCATGCATTTCACCGCCAGGCGTTGCTGTGCTGCGGTGAGCATGGGGGCTCCTGAAAAATACCGGTCGAGGTAACCATTCCATCTACGTTCATTTTCCGCCAAGGCTTTATTCAAATCGTATAACGCCGGCGTATACACGGAATCAGGATAGTAAGCCTGTACCTGTGTTTGTGCATAGCTTGCGCCGGGAGCAATGGACACACCGGGATGGCTGGCCCGGTAGTGAAAACTGTCGGCCGATAGCTTTACATCTCCCGGAAAAACAATTACAAAACCACCCGACTGCAGCACACCCGATTCCTTATTAACGGTAACGCGCCTACGTGATTGACCCACATAACGTACGTCCAGTGTTCGGACAGCGCCCCCTTTGTTGGTGATGTGCGTATGCAGCAAGGCTTCTCTGCCGGATACAAAAATCAATTGCTGCTGAATTTCCAGCTGATCAATTACCAGTTGCTGCATCAGCATTCCGGGAAAATAGTGAGCGTTTGCCCGGGCAGCGGCAAGGTCTATCCGTTGATTATTTTCAATAAGCTCTAGTCTTGAAAAGGCATCCGAAAGCCACGCTCCTTGCATCCCCATGACCAGCGGACCAATAAAAGCACCGTTATCGGCCGGCTGTTGCGGCAGTGCATAGGCATGCCAAGCCCCCATATCACTGAATACATTGGTTGCTATATTTTGTCCTTTAGGTGGATTTGTACGCAGGTTTAAAACATCCGGGTATTTACTCCGTTGTGCATACGCCTGTTGCAGCGATAGTCCGAGTAGAAGGATCAACCATTTGCTCATATTCATCATTTTTTTGCAGGGCATAGTATAAAAGAATAGCTGTAATCCTGGTAGGGCAACATAAACGCTGCATGCGGTGTGGCTCCCCAGCTGTTATCACCACCTACGCCGGACTGTTTGTAATCAATATTCCACCATACGAGGTCTTCGTTGGTAATACTGCCACCATGATTATTTTCAGCTGCATGCCGGTCAAATTCCAGCTTGTCCATATTGAAATGCAGTACACCTGCGCATATTTGCGGAGTGCCTTTTGCGGTGAGGCCTATCCCCTGCTGATCAGTGAGCGACATCCAACGTACCCCTGTTCTGTAGCCACTTTCCTGGGCGCGGGGATATGGATGAAACAGCTGATCTGCCTTCATGCGGTATAAGTCCACCGCGGCGGCCGTGTACCTGTCGGCATAGTTATCGAATGGCCCGCGCCCCAGCCAGGCCACATTATCAAATGCGCCACGCAGGATGGTACGCATACCAAAACGCGGTAGTTCGGGCATAGTTTCTTTACCGGTTTTCATAGTTACTGTTACCTGCACTGCACCATCTCCTGAAACAGTATAGGTGGCCAGGTAGGTCGCCTTTACTGCCGGAAGGGAATGCCAGGTGCGGATGATTGCCTTGTAAGGATCAAGTCTGATGGAATCCAGGTGCGCAGTTTGCATTACATCTTTCCAAACCGCACAACGCATCTGCTGACTATTTCCGATATCATTATCTGTAGGCGCACGCCAGAAGTGAGGCTCCAGTGGTGATTGCATAATGGCCTGCTGCTGGTAACTATAACCACTCAGCCAGCCGGTGTTTTTGCTGAAAGTAATTTCAAAATCATCTCCTGTAATCTTTATCTGTTCAGCGTTTTGGGAGAGATTGATTTTTTGCGCAATCGGCGATGCGGTATCCTGCGGGCTGCAAGGCAATTCAAACTGTTCCCAGGCCAGCAGGTGATTTGCCGGAAGTACCGCTGTTGCATTTTTTGTACGCATTTCAACGGTGAGGAAATATGCTTTATTGCTAAGTGCCGGCAATGTTAACGGGACCGTTTTTGCCTGGTGTGGCAATACAGCACCTACTTGCAGGGGACCTTTAGCCACCGTTTCCCCATTGCATCGGATGTACCAGGAAAAGTCAAACTGCTCCAGGTTTGTAAAGTCCAGCCGGTTAATAATCCGTAATTGGCTGGCGGATAACGGCACGGTTTCAAAGGTGACTGGTTGAATCACTTTCTTTAACTCAAAGGCCTGCGGGTGCGGTGACCTGTCGGCCGCAAACAATCCATCCGCACAATAACTGGTATCACTGGTAAGTCCCACCTGTCCCATATCCCGGCCATATGCCCAGATCTCACGGCCTTGCTTATCTTTTTGCTTGAATGTCTGGTCCGAGAAATCCCAGATAAAGCCTCCCTGCAATTGCTGATGCTGATAAATCAGGTCCCAGTAATCTTTCAGGTTACCACCGCCATTGCCCATCATATGCGCGTATTCGCACTGAATGAATGGACGGGGATTCCATTTTTTCACATATTCCAGCATTACACCAGGCGATTTATACATCGGGCAAACGATATCTGTATATTCATTTCTGCCTGCGGCTTCATATTGTACGGGGCGCGTACTATCCATCGTTTTCAGGTAGTGATAGGTAGCGATAAAATTTTCCCCGAAAGCACTTTCATTGCCCAGCGACCAGGTGATGATCGAGCAATGGTTCTTATTCGTTTCAAACATCCGCCGCGTCCGGTGCAGGTAAGCCTCTTTCCACTCCGGCTTATCTGATAGCGTTTGGAGTGGAGAAAACGACATACCATCACATTCAATGTTTGCTTCATCTACTACATACAAACCGTATTCATCGCAGAGTTCGTACCAGTCGGGACTATTCGGATAGTGACTGCTACGCACCGCATTGATATTGTATTGCTTCATCAGTTTGATATCCGCTATCATTTCATCTCTGGTGATCACCTTGCCGGTGTACATATTATGCTCATGGCGGTTTACCCCTTTTATTTTTATGGCTACCCCATTGACCAGCAGCAGTCCGTTCCGGATCTCCAGGGTTCTGAAGCCGGTACGGTGTTTAATCACTTCTATTAACTTTCCATGCGTGTCATAGTAGGCAATTAACAGGTTATAGAGAGATGGATTTTCGGCATTCCAGGATTTCACGTTTGGAACTACAAGGCTGATCTGGTAATTTTCACTCCCCGTCAGCGCTGCGCGACGCGTCATGATCACGGTATTGTTATCATCGAGCAACTTAGCTTGCAGGTAACCTCCTTTCACGGGGGTATTAAAGTGCAGGTCCAGCTGAAGGAGGCCGTTGGTATAACTGCTGTCCAGCCCTGCTTTTACAAAGAAATCCTGCGCCCTTGTTTTAGGCCTGGCAATTAATTGCACGCTTCGCTCAATGCCGCTTAGCTTCCACATATCCTGGCCTTCCAGGTAGGTAGCGTCGCTAAAGCGAAATACCTGGACCGACAAAGTGTTGCGGCCTTTACGCAGGAACCGGGTGATATCAAACTCACTGGCTGTTTTACTATCTTTCCCTAAACCCACATATTTCCCGTTTACCCAACAAAAGAAAAAGGAGTTCACAGCACCAAAGTGAAGTATAACATTTCTGTCTCCCCAGTTATCAGGAATGGTAAAATCCCTGCGGTACGATCCAACAGGATTATTAAGTTCAGGCGGGTATGGCGGATTTACCGGAATCGGGTATTCAACATCTGTAAAAATAAACCGGTCAAACCCTTGCGTTTGCCAGTGGGCGGGCACTTTAATATTTTCCCAACGGCTCACATCATAATCCTCAGCAAAAAAGTTTTGCGGGCGGGCTGCCGGCGCGGAATCCAGCCGGAATTTCCATACCCCGTCCAGCGATTGTACAAACGGCGATGGCGCATTTTGTAATGCATCAGCTTCCGTAGCTGCGGGAATAAACCAGGCATACGGCGCCAGGGCATTTTCGTTTTGAACCTTCGGGTTACTCCAGGGTTGAGCAGGTTGCTGCGCATGTATGCTGATCGGGCATAGCAAGGCAACCAGCCATCCAATACTGTATTTCATCATCTCTGTATCCGTGCTAATCAAGAAATAGGTTTGCCGGCAGGCAATGGGCTGCCGGCAAACACTTTAATACAAATTGTTCTGCTTCAGGAGCGGATTGGTGTTGATCTCTTTCAATGGTATAGGATAACGAATATGTTTATCTTCTACGTAGTTGTTGCTGAAAGGCTTTCCATGATTTTGCAGTACTGATTTGATAGCTTGTTTAGCCGTATTGCCACGGCCCCAGCGAACCAGGTCGAACCAACGGATACCAAATTCCATGGCCAGTTCCACAGGGCGTTCGTGATTACGGATCTGCTCTCTCAGCTGGTCCTTATTCATACTGCCGGCAGCAATGGCTGTGGCATGACTACGGGTGCGGACTTCGTTTACAAACCCAATCGCTTCACCGGTTTTACCATTTTCATTGGCAGCTTCCGCCAGCATCAGCAGTACATCTGCATAGCGGATCAGGGATATGTTGTAACCTACATAAGAGCCACTTCTGTCGTTGGGATAGGCGTACTTGTTATAGTAAGCCGGGCGCGAGAGATCACTCGCCACTGATGCATACGGAATTTCGGAGGCAGGATCATTCAGGTCCCACATGGTTGATTTCGGATCATCAAAGAAGATGTTACCGTATACACGGTCGCTGTATCCGCCCGCATCGGTTTTATCTTTCTTTAATTCTGTTACCACCCAATCAGAAGGATAAAAAACTTCCCAGCCATCCAATGCATAAGGCCGGCCTTCAAAGTTGAACGGATGTCGTTCATCCGATACCGTACGATCACCGCTCCATTGAATTTCAAAAATAGACTCCGGGCCATTTTCCTTAGTACCGTTGAAGTTATCTACGTAGTTGGCATTGAGTGCATATTTGCCATAGAGCTCTTTAAATTTAGTTTCTGCCTGGGCCCATTTTTCCTGGTAGAGGTATGATTTTGCCAATAAGGCTTTAGCGGCGCCTCTCGTAGCGCGACCTTTATATTCATTCGCATAGCTTTCAGGCAGCACTGCTTCGGCTTCGGTCAGGTCTTTTTCTATCTGTGCCCATACCTCTGCTGCGGGCGCCTGTGGCACCTGTAACTTGTCGAGGTCTTTTACGAACTCCAGCACCAGCGGCACATTTTCAAAACCATTGACGAGCACGAAGTAGTTATAGGCGCGCAGGAATTTTGCTTCTGCCACTATTTCCTTACGTTCCTGTTCCGTCATCACCGTGATGCCGGGTACCTTTTGGATTACCTGGTTTGCTCTGCCTATGCCGGTGTAGCAGGTAGCCCAGAGGCTCCATGGTCCTGATTCGTCGGCACTATTTACAAAGGCCGCCAGGTTTTTCCCGTAAGGTTCATTTTTATTATTATCAATATCATCTCCCTTAAAAGCAAGTGTTACATATACCTGTTCAAAGAAGGTCCATTTATCGCCGTCATAACCCTGTAATGCACCGTAGGTAGCGGTGATGCCCTGCAAGGCGTGCTGGCGTGTAGCCCAGAACGTGCTTTCGGTAAGGTTTTGTTTATCCTGCAAATCCAGGAACTTATCAGAGCACCCGGAAAACAGCATCACTGCAGTGAAAAACAGGCCAGTTATTTTTAGTTTCATCATTGTCAGTTTAATTTTTCAGATTAGAATCCAAGGTTAAGACCGAACACATAAGAGCGGCTCAGTGGGTAGTAGCCCCTGTCGACCCCGCGGCTGAAAATTCCGGTATTGGATAAGTCCGGATCGAACCCGGTATATTTAGTAAATGTCAGCAGGTTATAGGCGCCGGCGTAAACCCTCAGTCGCTCCAAATGTATATTGGCAGCCAGTTTCTGAGGCAGCGTATAGCCCAGTTGCAGGTTTCTCAGGCGCAGGAAAGAGGCATCTTCCAGATAGTAGTCGGACACCCGCATGTTTTCATTTGCATCGGTATTGCTTAAGCGATAAATATTGGTATTGGTGTTGGTGGGTGTCCAGGCGTTCATCAGATCAGTGGAGCGGTAGTAGCGGTAGAGGAACATTTTAGCGCCGTTATACATCTTCTGGCCTTCTTTTCCGTTCAGGAAAATCATGAGGTCAAAATTTTTGTAGCTGGCGTTGAAAGTGATACCATAGTCGAGTTTAGGCAAACCATTACCCATCAGCTGTTTGTCATTATCATCGAGTTGTCCGTCACCGTTAGTATCTACAAAGCGTATATCGCCGGGTTTAGCATTGGGCTGGATCAGGTCCCCGGCTTTATTCTTATAAGCATCTATTTCAGCCTGCGACTGGAAGAGTCCATCTGTTTTATACAGATAAAATGAAGCTAATGCTTCGCCTTTCTTCGTAAGCGTAGTGCCGCGGTTGTTATAATCCACAAAGCCATCTGCGATCACTCCCCCTTCGTAACCCAGGCGAATGATTTTATTGCGGCTATGTGAGAGGTTGGCAGTAACATCCCAGCGGAATGCTTTGGTGGCGGGGCTACGATAAGTGGCCGTGAACTCCCAGCCCTGGTTTTCCATGTCCGCAATATTGGTGAGTGGCATGGCGGTAATGCCGGAGGAAGTAGGGATAGGTGTTTCCGCCAGCATATCACTGGTTTTTGATTTGAAGTAGTCGAAGCTACCGCTCACCCTGCCTTGGAGGATACTAAAATTCACACCACCGTTGAAGGTGGCCGTCTGTTCCCATTTAATATCATTATTGGCCAGCGATGCGGCATTGGCGCCTACATACACTTGTTGGGCAGGTAAATTACCGAACGGATAATTCAGATAAGGATCGGAATTCGCCAAATAGATTTTGGCCAGGTACTGGAAGTTGTCAATATTCTGGTTACCTACGGTACCATAGCTGAAACGTGGCTTCAGCTCCGTGATCCAGGGCACATTGAAGAAGTTTTCCTTATGCACGTTCCAGCCACCGGACACCGAATAGAAAGTACCATAGCGGTTAGCGGTACCAAACCGGGAGGAACCATCCCGGCGCAGGCTTCCCTGCAGGAAATACTTATCGTCATAGTTGTAGCTGGCGCGTCCGAAGTAGGATTGCAGGTTGTTACCATAGTTCCAGCCGTTAACGCGGATATAGTCGTTCTTACCTTCCATGATCAGGCCGGAGAGCGCTTCAATCAACGGGCTGCTAAGGTGATTGCCGGCGCCGGAGGTTCCCTGGTATAAATTCTTCTCCCGGGAAAAACCGTACATGGCTTTGATGTTATGCTTACCCAGTTGCTTTTCGTAGTTCAGGAGGTGGGTATATAATGAATTTTCTTTTCTGCCGCGACTCTCAGAGCGGGTGGGATTTTCCACCAGCGAGAGTGCGCCGAAGTCGAACGGACTGGTTTGGCTATAGGAATAAGTATTTACGATATTCTTACCGATGGTGAAGTTATAGGAGAAGCCGTACCAGAGTTTCAGATCTGCTGCCACGTTCAGTTGCAGGTAGTCATCTACCGACCTGCCATTCCAGAGCATTCTTTCTCCGATGGGGTTACCCGATCCCAGTTCAATTTCAGGTTTGGCGTAACCGTTGGGGGAATTCGGGTCATAGATTCGTTTATGCGGCAGCGTTCTGTAGATTTCCATAAATGGAGAGAAGCCTGCGTTGCCATCTCCGTTAACGTCGCTATAGTCCTGGTTATTGAAGCGGGTGTAGGCCACGATAGGCATGATTCTCAGCCGGCTGTCCAGCAGCTTGATTTCGCTGTTTAAGCGTACGTTATCTCTTTTAGCGCCGGAGTTGATGATGGTACCGGAGTTTTCCCAGTGGCCGTAGGACAGGCGGTAAGAAAGTTTTTCGGAGGCGCCGGAAACGTCGACGTCGTACTTCTGTTCAATACCTTTTTTGGTGAAAGCGCCTACCCAGTCGGAGTTGGCATATTTGGTATCGTCCTGTACGTATACCGGGGCGGTGAGGTTGTCGTTAGCGAAAGCATCCCGCACCACTTTGTTCATACTTACTTTATCCATCAATGGCAGGTTGTTGTTCAGGTCCAGCGAGGAGTAATAGGCGCTGAAATTGACATGTGGCTCGCCTGATTTACCTTTTTTGGTGGTGATGATAATAACGCCGCCGGCTGCACGCGCACCATAGATGGTGGCGGCGGAGGCATCTTTAAGGACGTTGATGGACTCCACATCGTTGGGGTTGATGTCGTAGGCATATTCCAGCGGGATGCCGTCCACTACGTAGAGCGGGCTTGCGTTGTTGATGCTGTTCATGCCTCTGATCAGGACTACCGGTTGTCCGGAGGGATTACCCGTACCGGAGCTCACTACTACCCCGGGGGCCTGGCCTTGCAGCATGGTGCCGATGTTACCAGATGGCTGTTTTTCGAGGTTTTTGGTATTAACGGAAGAGATGGCGGCGGTTACATCTCCTTTTTTCTGGGTACCATATCCGATCACGAGAACTTCTTCCAGGCCTTTTACATTTTCTTCCAGGGAGATGACCAGGTGTTTACCGGCGACTGTTATTTCTTTGGCGGTGTATCCCATGGCTGATACCACGAGGATGGCATTTTCAGGTACTGCCGGGAGGCTGAATTCACCTCTGGCATCGGTGGCGGTGCCTTTGCTGGTATTTTTTACGGCAATACTGGCTCCCGGGATGGGGGTGCCTTTGGCATCCGTTACCTTACCCGTAAGGTTGGCAGTTTGGGCGAAGACGGTTAGCCCGGTAAACAAGAGGAATAAAAGCATTCCACTGTTCCGTAGTTGTTTCCACATACGCATTTTGGTTTTAAAGTCTGCTTGTTGATAATTACCCGCCGGCACCAGGTAGTTTTTCTAACGTGTTTTTTTGGAGTACCGGAGGTGGAAGTAAAGTAGACAGGAAAATCAAAGGCATAGTGGTTTGGGACCTCTATACAGGCATTACAGGGACCTCTACACGACCCCTACATGAGATTTAACTATTTAAAAATCAGCATTTTAAAATTGCTGCAAAAAATCAGAGAGGTTGTGTTTGTGTTCGAGCTGAAAGGTTTTTCTGAGGCGGTAGCGGGCCATTTCAACTGATTTTACGGAGATATTATTGAGTGATGCGATGTCTTTCATGGACAGGTTGAGCCGGATCTGGGCACAAAGGCGACGCTCATTTTCGGTGAGGTCCGGGAACTTTTGGAGTAGGTTAAAGAAGAAGTCCTTATGGATTTCATTTACGGAGAGGTTAAAATCCTGGGTGTCTTTATTGCTGTCCAGGTCGTACTGGAATTTATGGATGAGGCGATTGAACCGGGCGATATTCTCCGGTTTTGCTTCCCCCTGTATATCCAGCACCGTTAGTTCATCAATGAAATTACGGATCATGTCATTTCTTTGGGAGATGAAGAGCGCGTAGTTCTTCAGGTCGTTGTCCCGGTATTCTAATTTATTATTGAGCGACTCCTTTTCGTGTATGGCCACCTCAAGTTCCCGTTTAATGAGGGCCTGGCGCATTTCGTCCAGCTCTTTTTCCTTTTTCCGCTTTTGGTTCATTTTACTGATGTAGAGCGCTCCTATTATAATAAGGAGTATCACGCCGGCTGCCAGGGCATTTCTCTGGAAGGCACGCAGTTCCTTCTGAGCTTCCAGGGTGATGATGTGGCGTTCATTCTCTTTGGCTTCCCTTTCGATCTTAAGGGCGGAAATTGCTTCGCTTTTGTTTTTGGAGAGAATTTGGTTGCGCACGGTGGTGTACTCCTGGAGTGCGTTAAAGGCTTTCTTATATTCGCCCAGGTCCTGGTAGAGCAATGCGGAACTGGTCAGGTTATCCAGTATTTTTTCTTTCCTGGTATTGGAGTTTGACTGGTTAATAAGTTCCCGGGCATCTGCCAGGAGCTTTTCTGCTACCGGGTATTCTTTGAGTTTGATTTTTGAAAACGCCATCTGGTTAAGCAGCTCCGCATGGGCCAATACATCTGTTGTACTCAGAATGGACAGGGCCTTTTCAAAATCAGCCAGGGCTTTTTGGTACCTGCCAAATTCATTTTCGCAGATGCCGCGGTTGCCCAGGGCACTTGCCACCATACCGTTGTTATGGGATTGTTCCGCAACGGTGATGGTGCTATCGAAGTATTTTCCGGCCGTTTCAAAATCATCTTTCAGGAGGTATACCAGTCCCAGGGCGTTCAAAGAAAGGGCTATCCGCCGCGGGTTCCCGAGTTTTTTATACAGGTCATGTGCCTGCTGGTGGTATTGCAGGGAGAAAGAGCCGTTTTCTGTATCATAAAAGATCCAGCCCAGGTTGGTGAGCGCGCGGGCCGTGGCACTGTCATTCCCCAGGGCCTCGCAGATGTCCAGTGCGGCGTAGCCGTAATTGAGTGCCTGATCGTAATGATCATTATACAGATACCCTTCTGATAAATTGAGCAAGGAGGCCGCCTGTAATTTCCGGTCATTTTCTTTTAGGGAGAGCAGGTAGGCTTCATTGGCCATGACGAGCGCCGGGTTGGTGGAGTCTTGATTGTAATAGGCAGCCAGTGTATTGAGTGTATTTATTCTCTCTACACTTGTCATGTTTTTATTGGAAAGGGATTGATAGAGGCTATCCGGATTCAGTTGAGCGCTGGTGATATTAATATATATACAGAGGATGAATAGAATTGGCAATAGTTTCATGGATGGAATGTAAGGAAAATTGTGGAAATTCAGCGTATGTGGAAAGACATGGCGGAGCAGCACGCTCGTCACCCGGATTTCTACGCTGACACTCTTTTTATTCCTGAGTCCTGAAATTATTTGTTCCTTTACAATATGAAAAAACAAGGCATTAGAGGACTATCCCGCTATTGGAAGCTCCAGCTGTTGGGCTGGGGATCTGCCTCGCTGTACTGGGCCTTTAAGGGCTTTACCGGCGAAGGCTTCCTTTGGTCGCTCGCCATTTGCTTTTTCATTACAGATATGGTGTGTTACATAGGCATTACACATATATACCGTACGATAGCCCGCCGCGCCGGGTGGACGCTGCTGGCGCCTCAGCAGTTGGTATGGCGACTGGTACCAGCCGCTGTTATCATGGGCATAGCATTTATGATTGTCACCGTCGCTAAAATCTATTTGCTGAAATATTGGCTGGTGGCAGATTTCCGGCCTCCATTCCGGGATTTTGCCGCGGCCACGGGCGAGGTAACTTTTATTGCCGGCATCAGGCTTATGAGCATCTGGCTGCTGGCCTGGCATATGTACCATTATGCCCAGCGCGAGATCAGGATGGCAACAGAAAAGTCAAGGCTGGAGCTGATCACCAGTCAAATGCAGTTACAGCAGCTGGCAGGACAGCTGCAGCCACACTTTCTCTTTAATTCCCTGAACCTGGTAAAGTCCATGGTGCGGGATCAACCGGAACAAGCCCGCCGGGCCGTTGACCTGCTGGCATCCCTACTACGGTCCGGACTATACGAAAAAAACACTGACCTGGTCCCTTTGGCAGCAGAGCTGGAAATAGTGGAAGACTATCTTGAATTACAGCAGTTGAGATGGGGAGATGTATTACAGGCAGCTACTCAAATAGCTCCGGAAGCAGAAGCTGTACCTGTTCCCCGGTGGGGTGTACAAACGTTAGTGGAAAATGCGGTCAAACATGGCATCATGCGTCAACAGCATGGCGGAAAAATTAGTATTGACGCCGCCTGCCGCGAAGGATACCTGCATGTTACTGTTTCCAATACCGGCACCTGGCAGCCTTCTGCCAATACCGGAATAGGGCTGCGTAATCTCCGTGAGCGGTTGGCACTGTACTATCATGGGGATGCAGACCTGGTAATAGAAATGGCTGAAATAAATGTCTGTGCTACTATAAAAATACCCATGCATGCGAACCTATAAAGTACTGATAGCAGATGACGAGAAAGCGGCCCGGGAAGAGCTGCGGGAGCTGCTTGTGCCTTATCAGATGCTGAACATTATTGGTATGGCGCAAGAGGTGCAGCAGGCAAAAGCACTAATCCTTACTCATCAGCCGGATATTATTTTTTTAGATATAGAGATGCCTGGTTTGTCTGGGTTTGACCTGCTGCAACAACTGCCAGCGCTACCAACGATTATCTTTGTTACAGCATTTGATCAATACGCGGCAAAGGCTTTCGACATCAATGCGGTAGACTACCTCCTGAAGCCCGTCCGGATGGAACGGTTTGCAGTGGCTATGGAGCGCGTGCTGGACCGGTTAGCAGCACGTCACCAGGACCATCAGTACAGCAGACCTGTTTTTATTAAAAATGGTAACAGGGGCATATTGCTGCAACCAGCAGATATATGCTACATCACTGCCGGTGAAAATTACATCACTATCGTTGCCGGTGATCAGAAAAGTGTTGTCAGGAGCTCGTTACAGCAGTTTGAACAACGCCTTGACCCTGCCGTATTTTGTCGTATTAACAGAAACCAGGTAGTGAATATCCGGCATATCAACACCACCAGAACATTGCCTAACGGAAGTATGAGCATCGTTATGAAAAATGGCGTCCTCCTTGAAACCTCTGTACGGCAGGCGTCCAGATTAAAACAACTTACCCAACTGCCTTAAAAAACAATCTTATATGAAATACTTATTACTGCTGCTTTTACTAAGCAGCTATAGCTACTGCTTTGCACAATATCCGGGTGCCGAATATGATAGTTTGCGTAAAGCGATGGAAAACGATTATCATGTAGAAGACAGTATCCTTATTGTATCGCCGGCGGGAGTAACGCTAACGGCTACACTGGTACGTGCAAAGAGGCTTACAGCAAAAGTCCCCGGTATACTCTTCTATACTATTTACGCCAATCCCGGGCGTTCCTTACGGGAAGCCAAATCCATGGCGGATCATGGCTATGCGGGGATAGTGGCTAATGCAAGAGGAAAATACCTTAGCAGGGACAGTATCCGCCCGTATGAAAAGGAATGTGAAGATGTGAACGTGGTGATTGACTGGATCAGCAGGCAATCCTGGTGTGATGGCGCTGTAGCCATGTATGGCGGCAGCTATTCCGGATTTGCGCAGTGGGCTGCCACGAAACACCTGCATCCGGCGTTAAAAACAATCGTTCCTTATGTGGCTGCCATTCCCGGCCAGGGGTTGCCCATGGAAAACAATGTATTCCTTACCGCTAATTACCAATGGGCATTTTATGTTACCAACAACCGGTTCACCGATAACCCGGTTAACAATGATAATGACCGCTGGCAGCGCATGCGGAACAACTGGTATCACAGCGGGGCTGCCTTTAATAAAATCGACAGTATTGACGGAACACCATCACCGTGGTTGCAAAAATGGCTCTCGCATCCTGACTATGATGCCTACTTTCAAGCCATGGTGCCATGGAAGGAAGACTTCGCTGCCATCAACATTCCGGTGCTGACTATTGAAGGTTATTATGACGATGGACAGATCTCCGGGCTGGAATACCTGTATAGCCATTACCGTTATAACCCCGCTGCGGAGCACTACCTGATCATCGGCCCATACGATCACTTTGGTACACAAACAGGAGGCACCGCCGTATTGCGGGGATATAAGGTAGATAGCGCAGCACTGATCAATACCCGGGAAATCACGTTCCAATGGCTGGATTATGTGCTCAAAGGTGCTGTCAAACCTGCTATCTTAAAAGATAAGATCAACTTTGAAGTAATGGAAACCAATAGCTGGCGACATGTACCATCTATCGAAAAAATGCATGACACCATCTGGAAATTTTACCTGGACTCCAGCTTAAATAAAGGCTTTTACAGCCTTAACAGTAAAAAGCAGCAAGGTAGCATCCGGCAAACGGTTGACCTGTCCGACAAAGCACAGACCTCCTCCTATTACCCATATCCGCTGGAGCAATCCGAATACCCTGGAAATAACGGACTGGCATTCATCAGTGAACCTTTACAGCAGGCAGCCATCATCAGTGGCTCTTTTGCCGGAGATTTATACATCAAGTGTAATAAGAAAGATATTGATTTTCACGTAGCGCTGTATGAAGTGCGCGCCGATGGCAGTTATTTCCAATTGTCGTACTATCTGGCGAGAGCCAGTTATATAACTGACAGGACTAAACGTACATTGCTGACGCCAGGTAAAATTGAGCGACTTCCATTTAGCAGATCCCGCATGATTAGTAAGCTGTTGCCGGCAGGCAGCAAAATAATGGTGGTGATAGATATTGACCGGAATCCTTTTGCACAGGTGAATTATGGCACTGGAAAAGATGTTAGTCAAGAAACGATAGCGGATGCAGGAGCGCCGTTGCAAGTAGAATGGCTGCCGGGTAGCACGGTGGATATACCCATATTGCAGTAAAGGCTTATTCCCAGGTTGCTATGCTTTTAATCCCGGTTTCCAGCGCTGCTTCCGGTCCTACAAGGGACTGGCCTTCCGCCCTGAATACGCCTGCGACGCGGATGCCTATCACTGAAAGAAAAGAGCGTACATAGGGTTCTGCGAAGTCATAGCTTTTCAGGTCTCCTTCCGAATAAATTCCACCGGAGCTGGTAGCGATATAGGCTTCTTTATCAGTTAGCAATCCTTCGGGAAGGAGCCCTTGACCTCTGGGCTTAAACGTAATACCGGCTCTGGTAATATGGTCGAAGTAAGCTTTCAGGGTTGAGGTAATGGTAAAGTTATACATGGGTGCTTCTATTACCAGGGTATCCGCATCCAGTAGTTCTTTGACAGCTTCTTCCGAATACCTGATAGTAGCTGACTGCTCCGCTGTTCTGTTTTCAGCAGGTGTAAAAAAAGAAACGATGTGTGCTTCGTCCAGGTGTGGAAGCGGCTCTTTTGCCAGGTCCCTCACCGTAACTATACTGCCGGGATATTTTGCTTTTAGTTTTTCCACGATAGCATTACCTAATTTCCGGCTGGCTGAGTGAGCTGTTCTCGGGCTTGAAATGATGTGCAATATTCTTTTCATGTTTTTTGCTGTTTGATGGCTCAAAATTAGGTACATTCGCTAATAAAAGGTTAGTAGTATACTAAAGGTTAGTAGTAACCTTCAGGTTATTTAATTCATAAAAAAGATGGAAATACCAGCATTACAAGCCTCAAAATGTGCAGCTCAGTTATCGGCCGTGGAGGATGCCATGTATGTACTTGGCGGCAAATGGAAGCTCCGTATTATTATTGCCCTGATGACGGGGTACAACAGGTTTAACGAATTGCAACGTGCCATTAAGGGCATTTCTGCAAGGGTATTATCAACAGAACTGAAGTCTTTGGAGTTGAACGGGTTGGTGCAAAGGGTGGTAAAGGCGGACCAGACGCCGGTTATCGTGGAATACCTGCCTACTGATTATGCGAAGACATTGAAACCCATGATAGTGGTGTTAGGCGAATGGGGGTCCAGGCATAAGAAGCGGATTACGGGGAAGGGTTGAGTGTTGTCTGCTGTCGAACAGAATTCCAGCTGTTGAAGAGTGTGACACAACGGCGGCTGAATAGAATTCCCACCGTTGGCCCCACAATAATTATTAATGCTGAAACACCTATTAACTGCATTACAGATTATTAAGTACAAATGATTTTGTATAATCTTTTATAATCTCCCGTACCTGCCTGAACTGCTGCATAATTTCTTCCTCTGTGCCGGTAACCTTTGCCGGATCAGGAAAGTTTTCATGGAATTTCTGTGCGGTGGTTGGAAAAAAAGGACATCTTTCCTTTGCATTGTCACACACGGTGATCACGAAATCAAAAGGAATGTGACTATATTCAGTAATGTTATTGGAAGTATGGTTAGATATATCGATACCGTCTTCAGCCATTGTAGCAACAGCTCTTGGGTTTACCCCATGTGTTTCAACCCCGGCACTATAAATTTCTGCTTTATCTCCGGCGAAATATCTTAAATAACCTTCGGCTATCTGGCTGCGGCAGCTATTGCCGGTACAGAGTACTAATACCTTTTTCATGATAAGATTTTGATTATTGATGGTTAGGATGGCTCCCTGTATAATTTCCCTTTCAACCAGAATGCCACGTTCACCAGGGCAATGAGTGCGGGAACTTCAACCAGCGGGCCTATTACTCCCACGAAAGCCTGACCGGAATTGATACCAAAAACACCGATGGCCACGGCAATAGCAAGTTCAAAGTTATTGCCGGCAGCTGTAAAGGCGATGGCCGCGTTACGGGAGTAGTCCGCACCCAGTGCTTTTCCTAACAGGAAACTAACCAGGAACATGATTGCAAAGTAAATGACCAGCGGAATGGCTATTCTGATTACATCGAATGGTATCTGCACGATCAGCTCACCTTTAAGGCTGAACATCACTACGATTGTAAAAAGCAATGCTATCAGTGTTATAGGAGATATAAAAGGAAGAAATTTATTTTCAAACCACTCTTTTCCTTTAAGTGCTATGAGGCCATAGCGGCTGACAATACCGGCTGCAAAAGGAATTCCCAGGTAAATGGCTACGCTTTTAGCAATCTCCCCGATGGAGACTTCCACCGTAATTCCTTTCATGCCAAATAGTGTTGGCAGCCAGGTGATAAAGATATAGGCGTATACGCTATATAGCAATACCTGAAATACACTGTTCAAGGCTACGAGTCCGGCTGCATATTCGCGGTTACCATCTGCCAGTTCGTTCCATACGATCACCATTGCAATACACCTGGCCAAGCCGATAAGGATCAGTCCAGTCATGTATTCCGGGTATCCATGCAGGAATAGAACTGCCAAGGCAAACATTAGCACGGGGCCGATTATCCAGTTGAGTACCAGTGATGCCGTTAATACCTTCGTATTTCGGAATACCTCACCCATGTTTTCATACTTCACCTTTGCCAGCGGAGGGTACATCATCAGTATTAATCCGATCGCCAACGGGAGGTTGGTGGTGCCCGTAGAAAATGAATTAATAAGAGTGGACGAGGATGGGAAGAAATATCCTATGCCGATACCTATGGCCATTGCCAGAAATATCCACAGCGTCAGGTAACGGTCTAAGAAGCGCAATTGCTTACGTTGAGCAGGATTGCAATTTTGCATAGTGTATAAATAATAGTTTGGGTGCCGGCGAAACAGCTACCGTGGCTGAAATATCGCCAGGGGCGCTAATAATATCTGGTTAGCAGCAACCCGGAGGGCAACATGCCGCTGGTTTCTCTGCGTATACCGTAACGCTGTAAATACCGGTATTACTTGCCCGGAAGGCTGCTAATTCCTCAGCGTTGAGGTAATTGGTCAGAATATCATCCGGGATCACGATGGTTTTTTCCTTCTGGATGGTGGTATTTTGAAATCCGTTATTTTCAATCAGGTTAAGATATTCCTGTTTCTGAATGGCGCCGGAAACGCAGCCGGCATACATTTCAGCCGCTTGCTGGATGGTAGCCGGCAATTCTCCCTGCAGCACAATGTCAGAGATGCTGAAGTGACCACCTGGTTTGAGTACACGGAAGATTTCTTTCATTACAGCGTCTTTATCAGGTACCAGGTTCAGGACACAATTGCTTACTACTACATCTGCGACATTTGCAGTAACCGGCATCTTTTCGATATCGCCCTGCCGGAATTCAACGTTATTGTAGTTCAGCTTTTCAGCGTTCTCACGGGCTTTGTTGATCATAGCAGGGGTAAAATCAATGCCAATCACTTTACCGGATTCGCCGGTTTCGTGTCTGGCAATGAAGCAGTCGTTACCTGCACCCGAGCCAAGGTCAATGACCGTATCTCCTATTTTGATTTTCGCAAACTGTGTAGGAAGTCCGCATCCCAGTGCCAGGTCGGCATCCGGGTTGTAACCTTCCAGTGTCGTGTAATCATCGGTCATGATATTATAAACTTCGGTAGAGCAACAACCGGAGCCACAACAGGAGGCTGCGTTCGTGGATTTATCCTGTAAAGCAATTTCACTGTATTTCTGCTTTACCAGTTCTTTCTTTTGTTCGTCAGTACTCATAATGCTTAAATTCAATTGTATTATTGCAATATTGCGATTAATAGTAGTAAAAATTTTTTAGCAGCAGTTACCTTGCGGGTCTACGTCTTTAAAGAACGCGTTAAACAGTTCTTTGTACTGCTTCCAGACTCTGGGATTAATGCAGTAACACACACTGGCCCCTTCGATAGATCCCTGGATAATACCAGCAGTTTTCAGCTCTTTCAGGTGTTGTGAAGTGGTTGCCTGTGCCAGTCCTAATTCGTCGACCAGATCCCCGCAGACGCAGGCATTCTTTTTAACCAGGTATTGCAGGATGGCAATACGGGCAGGATGCGCGATGGCTTTGCCCATGGCGGCTATGTCATTTTGCTGTTTGGTAAATAATTCTGTTTTGGTGATGCCCATAGTTTCAACACATATTACATCGCAATATTACGATAAACCTCATAACAATCCAAACATCCTGTAATTTTTGTTCTTCATTACAATTTTTTATATCTTGTTATATAAAACTTTTTATCCATGAAGTCCGCTCTATTATTATCGTTTTTGTTTATGAGTAGCAGTCTCGTTGCATTTGGTCAGAAAAAAGAATCAGAAAAATCCACTCAAAGCGCCATCACTGACAAAGGCTTAATAAAGGTTTCAGTAATGTACCCTTATGCTGAGGGTAAAACCTTCAACATGGAGTATTATGAAACGAAACACATGCCCATGGTGGCAGGTTATTTAGGGTCCAACCTGGTTAAATATACGATTGAAAAAGGGTTGTCGAGCGGTATCCCTAACCAGCCATTACCTTATATGGCGATAGGCATCTTTTATGTAAAAAGTTTGAAAGAATACCAGGCAGCCATTGCTCCAAACAGAGATGCGATTCGTGCTGATTTTGCAAATTACACTAATATTGCACCTGTTATTCTTGTGAGTGAAGTGGTGAAATAAATCGGGGCTCCACCCCGACTGTGCAACCTAAGGCGATGGAAGTGCTACGCCAGCTCCAATACAAGCAACAATTACAGGTCTGTTAACCCCATACGTTTATTGCTCCCCCTTTTATTTGCATGTGCCAACATCATTTTCTCCTGCATGTCAAGGGCCGCCTTCGCGCATCATTTTGCATGCAGTAAAACCAGTTTTTGCGATTTCACGTAGGTAGATGCAAATCATTGTTTTTCTTGGGAAGTATGACCACCAAAAGGCCATATCTGTACTGCACAGTGGAGGTATGTCAATGAATGACAAAAGACCTGGCTGGCAGCATTTCAAAATTAATCTCTAAATTTTATCTAAATGAAATTACTAACCTATTTTTCGTACCGCACTACTGTGGCGTATGCACTGCTGACATTACTCCTCACGGCCTCCTGCCATAAAGATGACGACAACAAAGTAGACAATGGCATCACCGGGCCGGACCTCAGTTTGTACGCACTCACCAACACTAATATGTTGCTGAATGTAAACGCCAAAAATCCCGCTGTTGTGATCAGTCAAACTGCTATTACCGGATTGCAAGCTGGTGAAACACTGTTAGGCATTGACTTTCGGCCTGCCACCGGTCAGCTCTATGGTATAGGCAGCAGTAGCCGTATCTACGTGCTCAACACGCAAAGCGGCGCTGCAAGGGCCATTGGCACAACCGCTTTCACACCCGCCATCAGCGGCACTGCCATAGGGGTAGATTTCAACCCTACAGTAGACCGCATTCGCATGGTTACCTCCACTGGTCAAAACCTCCGGCTCAATCCTGAAACCGGCGGTATCGCGGCCACAGACGCCAACTTAAACGGCGTCACCAGCCCTAACGTTACCGCTGCCGCCTACACGATGAACCGAGCAGGTGCCGCCACCACCGTGCTATTTGTGATAGACGTTACCACCGACAAACTCTACAAACAAGATCCTCCCAATGATGGCAAACTGGTAGAAGTGGGCAGCCTGGGAATAGATATTGAACAGGCCGGTGATTTTGATATCAACCCTGATGGCACTGTCGCCATCGCCGCATTAAAAACAGGTGGAAAAACTAATCTATACAGCATCAATACCACCACCGGCAAAGCCACCAAGCTACAAAACGAATTTAGTAACACCATCATTTCAGTGGCCATACCTACAGAGCCGGTAGCGTATGCCGTGAGCGCCACCAACGAGTTGGTAATATTTAATCCATTAAATCCAGCTCCCGTGAGTAAAGCTATCACCGGCCTGGCCGCTGGAGAAGGAGTACTAGGCATAGATCTCAGACCTGTTAACGGACAGTTGTACGCTCTGGGCAGCACTAGCAGACTATACACCATCAACGCAGCTTCAGGTGTAGCCACCGCTGTGAGTGCGGCACCATTTACTACCTTGCTGGCAGGCACTGATTTTGGCTTCGACTTTAACCCTACGGTAGACCGTATCAGGGTGGTAAGTAATAGCGGACAGAACTTGCGGTTAAACCCTACAGATGGCACCGTTGCAGCAGTAGACGTCACCTTAAACCCAGGTACCGCGATAATAAGTGCAGCTGCATATACTAACAACGTGGCTGGCGCTACCACCACCGTGCTTTTTGACATTGACGCACTGAACAACCGCCTTTACAAACAAGATCCGCCAAACAATGGCACACTTGTGAGCGTAGGCCCGCTGGGTGTTACCGCCACCTCCACCAACGGATTTGACATCGGCGGCAACAGCGGCACAGCATATGCGGTGTTAACCGTAGGCAGCGTCACAAAAGTATACACCATCAATCTTACTACTGGCGCTGCTACCGCAGGAGCCATGCTTGCTACAAGTGTAAAAGGTTTTACAATCGGGCCAGGCTTCTAATAGCCAGATTACAAAAAGAGGCCGGCATCCTGCATTGCAGGGCCGGCCTCTTTCTTTATATATTTAATCGCTACCTAAAAGTTAGTTACAGCCAGGCATCGGACTGACCTACATCTCTCTATACAAAAAAAAATTTCTACAGATTGAACCATTTAATAAAACCATTGTTCTACTACGAACTTGAAATTTTAAGTCTGTTATAAGTACCTCTAACCATCAATAATTAAACATATCGTATCCTAAAAAACTAATAATAGATCCCTCATCCAAGGATTGCTAGCCTTGCACCTTATTATATCTATTTGTGCTATTCCTGCGCGAGTGGAACGGATCTCTTATGATACATATTTCACCCTCAAACAAATTATCCTGCTCCGATATAAATACTAATCACTATGAATCCTGATGTAAAAGCTAAATTCAATCCGACATACATGGTAGGTGGCGAAGTGATAAGAAATAAATACATGCCCTTAACATCTATCGCACCAATGGCAGGGCCAAATGTACCACCCCCACCTATTGAAATCAACAACATACCGGCTATCCAGGCACTTTTCCAGAAGCGCATAAAGGTACTACAAGAACAAAAAGTTAGTTTAACAGCCATCTATTTCCGGGGAATAACAGATGACGAAATCATTGCCAATGAACAAAAAACAAAGTTGCCACCCATTGTAATTGTATCCTCCGGACGTGCAGACTGGATCAAAGCAACTATCACCAACGGGCAAAATGCAATAAAGGTAGCCACCAATTACACCAACACAGTACAAGACCCACAGGTATTCAAGTACGGACCTGTACCCTTCTACTTTCCTCAACGATATAAAAAGGACGAAAGAAACTTTTATCTTTTTGTACACCAGTCAGAATATGAACATTACAAAACAACACTGGATGGGTTGGGCATCACAATTATCGGATGGAACACCTATAGATCCTTCAATGGCAACAACGCTAATATTGATTTGTGCCTTGGCTTTGGCATGAGCAGGTATGTTGTTTTCCAATTTTTTAAAGATATCAATTATCAAAATAAAAATAGCGGACTGGCGTGTAAAAAAATCTGGATGCTAGATGATAATGTTTGTCATATAGATGCCTTTCCCGGTTTTAATCAAATTGAGACTGCCACCAACGACCAATATTACGGCGTGGGATTTTTTGTCGAAAATACCATGCTACCAGATGAAGCTTTCAGTGATAGAATTTACAATGGAAAGCCCTACAAAGGCAGGTTTGCAATAGAGGAAGCAATTAACCTGCAGGCAATGGACCCCTTGAGATTTCTACAACAGGCCGTGTTATGGAATTTCAATAAAATTCCGGATAACCTGAGTTTCAGCCCGTATTTCATCGGCTCCAATGAAGACATCACTTTTTCACGTGTACTAGCCACCTACAATAATCCACCGGGCAATATTTTTTATACCTATAGGGGTGTCAAAGTACTCAAAACCAAAGCCACACCGGACAAAAACAGCCCAGGACTCACCATTCACAATAGCCTGAAGAAGACCATTTCGGCCAACCTCAATATCACTGATCACAGAGCCCCTTTGATAATCTCCACAGAGAACCCGGCAGAACCGAAGGACTTATTTGACTATATACAAGGCGGAATGGCGAAGGTCCAGGCAATAGAAGCAAAATATACTTCCTACGTCAAATCAGCTGAACAGCTGAGCAGAACCACCATGTTCATTACAGGGGTAAAAATATTTGATGCTGTACCACAGGACTGCTTCATCACACCAGACCTCAGCACATTTAAAATTATCCGATACAAATAGTTTATCCCACCTGCACTTAATTAACATTTTATGTCAATAAACGATTTAGTAGCTCAACTACGAAAACAGGCTGCTACCGGCAGTATCACGTTAGATAACACTATTCTTTCCAATGCGCAGATCACCGCCATCCAAACGGCTTATGGCTTAGACACTGCCTCCTTTATCAAGATTAATGGCATTAGCGTTGCCGACATCCCAGACCCTAACAATAATAATAGCGTCACCATCAATAATGGAAGCTGCGATTTGCTTAATCAAACCAACATCAATGTACAGGAACTTACCTTCAACGTAAATGGGGCTGTGGATTTCATCCTAAATATTAAGATGAAAGATTCCTGGCAATGGACAGACAGCTTTCCAATCCTCAACGTTTTCCCATTTAATCAAATACGCTGCAGCGCCACCTATTTTATATATTCCACTAAAGTCGTTGGTACATACCAGTTATGGTCGGCCAATGCGGCGGATGCCATTCCACTTGCGGCAGGACTCAACATCGGCACCAGGCTTTCATTGCAGGCACTATCGAAACTGCCGGCTATATTCGGTAGCCTGACCTTAGATGTAAATGGCGCAGGCCCTATCGTCCATAACAATTCATATCCATACCCTGTTATGAAGCTAAGTACGGACCTGCTATCATCATTTACCCTCTTTGACGGCTTGCCTGTAAGCAATCTTCAATACATCGTGGAGATCACCGCGCCTCAACAACTCGTTCAAGACATCATCTCCGCTGTTAGCACCACCGCCGGAGATATGCAGCTGCTACTTGACATCGATCAAAGTACAGAGGTGTTAAGAATTGAAGGCAACGCACTCAATGATAATTACACTTTAGCCAATATCGCCTCCGGCACAGTAGCACAGGCTATTCTTCCAGCGGGCACTAACTTCCAGCAGTTTATTCCATCTACCATTGGCCAGGTATTTGATTCCATTTCACTCAAAGGATTTAATATCACCGCCAGCCTCGGCACACCAAAAAGTATCAACAGGGTTATCTTCACCATTGGCCAGAAAAGCAATACACGGGTTAACCTGGGGGTTTTTAACCTTACAAATTTTGTATTAAATGTTGCCTGGACAAATCCTAAAAACGGCAACACCTCCACTACAGTTAAATTTTTGGCAAGTGGTACAATACCATTGAAAACTTTTAATGACCCGCTGAACTTTAGTATCATCGCTGCCTATAATGGTACCTGGAATATCCAACAAATAGAAGCCGATTACCCGGGTACCATAGCGCTCGCCGATATCATCCACGAAATAGACAGCGGTACTAAAATACCAGATGAACTCAGTGGGCTTACATTTAGCAACTTTCTACTGCAGGGAGATGTGGCAGGCAGCGAATATACATTAGCCCTCCAGGCCTATTGGGATCTGGTGGTGATGTCGGAAACCGTGTGCAGCAACTATGTCCTCAATTTGCATTACGACGGTTCAAAAACAGATTATGAACTGAAAGCAGGGTTTGTAATTGGAGAAAGTTCCATCACCGCCGATATCATCTTTGATCAGCAATTTAAATTCAGTGGCGAAGCAGATGACATCTCCCTGTCAGACCTCCTGACCAGTCTTTTCGGCAATTTAGGCATTGACCTAACCGGCATCCCAGATATCCTGCTCAATAGCCTGAAAATCAACTACAACACACCTGCCGATGGTCAGATGAGCATTAATGCTGACCTCACCTACGGCAATAACTTTGATGGCAAATTTGACCTGGTAGCCATGAAAAGTGGTAATCCGGCAACGTGGGAATATATTGCCTATGCCGGCATAGGCGTTACAAATGCAATAGACCTCGGCGCGTTATTGCCCATGGTAGGCCCTGAACTGAAAGGGAAATTCGAAATCAACGATGCCTTCTTCATCATCACTTCGAAAACTATTGATGGCCTTACATTAAATGAGATACAAGGCAATACTTTAAAACCTGGTATCTCCATCGGCTTTAATGTAGTCATCGATGGCACCCCGCAACAACTGCTGATGCAGATCTTAAATTATGAGCAGCAGTCTGCCGGTAATTTCTATATTACTCAACACGGAAAGCTAATCAAATCGAATGCGGATGCCAGCAACGACAATACCACCGGCAATGTGCATTCATTCCTGATACAAAAGCAAATAGGGCCAATACTTATTAAGAGTATAGGTATCAAATACGAGAACTTTGTAGTTAGCGCGGTGATCAATGCCAGCATGACCGTTGGTCCTATCTCCGCCTCACTTGACGGCCTGTCGGCCGGCATATCATTAAAAGACTACACGCCCGTTTTTGGCCTGAACGGACTCAGTATTGCTTACGCCACCCCTGCCCTCACCATTGAAGGCGCTTTAATAAGACTGCCAGATAATCAACTGGGCCATGACATAAAATTCCAGTTTGATGGTGTATTGATTGTAGAGGCGGAAGGATTTGGCCTTTCCGCACTTGGTTCCTATGCGCAAATGACAGATGGCAACCCATCCCTATTCATTTTTGTAGATGTAAATGCTGTGTTAGGAGGCCCGCCCCCATTGATCTTTACAGGTTTAATGGGCGGATTTGGCATCAATAGAAATTTGCTGCTACCAGGATTTGATGAAGTATCCGACTTTCCACTGATGGCGATAGGAGCGCCGCAATCCGGCAGCCCTAAAGACATTGCCATACATACGCTTCAGATACTGGAAGGAGAGCAACCTAACCTCAGCGGCCATACGAAAGTATGGATACCTCCAAAGTCCGGCGATTACTGGCTTGCTGCAGGTGTAAAATTTTCCATTGCGGAAATAGTAAATGGCGAATTGATGTTGGCGGCAGCATTCGGACATCAGTTGCAGTTTGCTGTGTTGGGCCTGGCATGGCTAAGCTTACCGCAAGGCGAATCTACCAGCAACGCCTTTGTATTTGTGGAGCTACAGATTTCGGCAGTCTTTCAGCCGCTGGACGGCTACTTTGGCGTAGCGGCAAGTTTGACCAGGAATTCATTTGTACTCACGAAAGACTGTCATCTCACCGGTGGCTTTGCCTTTAACCTCTGGTTTGGCAGCAACCCCAACGCGGGTCAGTTTGTGGTTACAGCAGGCGGCTACCACCCCGCCTTCAGCATCCCTGATTACTACCCTAAAGTACAACGCCTTGGCTACAGCTGGCGCGTTTCCAGCGACGTATCCATCACAGGAGGCTCCTACTTCGCCATTACCCCTTCCTGCGCAATGGGCGGCGGCAGCCTTGAAGTACTCTTCCAGGCAGGACCAGTAAAAGCCTGGTTTACCGCACAGGCAGACCTGCTCGTAGCCTGGCATCCTTTTTCTTTCACTGCCACCATGCGCATTGAATTAGGCGCTTCCGTGAAAATAAGCGTATGGTTTGTACATAAAACAGTGACCGTACATATCGGTGCCGACCTGGATCTCTGGGGCGTACCACTGGGAGGAAAAGTAAAAGTGCATGTAGTTGTGGTTACCATCACGATACACTTTGGTTCGGGTGGCGCCTCCGATCCCAATACACAACCACTTGAATGGCAGGGGCTCAAAAAAATGTTACCAGCCCCTTCAGACATTATAAAAGTAGTAGCAACCAGTGGGCTCACCTCCACCTTGCGGCGCGATGGCGGAAAAATAATCTACAACGATCAGACAGCCAGCCAAAATGCTACCACCATATGGATGGTCAGATCCGGCACCTTTACCTTTAACACCCAAAGCGTAATCCCTGCCAGCAGCTTGCAATGCAGCAAAAGTGGCGGCAATGTAAATAGCAGCAATATCAACATTCGGCCAATGAATAAAAAGGGGGTAAACGCAGTACATCAGGTAAAAATAACAAAAGATAATGCAGAGATAGATGTAAGTACCTGGACGTTCACGCCCATAAAAGACAAGCTGGTAGCAAACCTTTGGGGAGCACCATTGGAAGACAGCAAAGGTAATTTTGTTCAGCGCCCCAGCAGACCATCAGCAGACCTTGTGACGGATTTGCTAACCGGATATAGCATCACTGGGCCAAGCGCCGTACCCGGCAGTAGTTTCGGGGTAATACAAATGGCTACCCTGCAAAAAGAATGGATTCCGAAGGACAAAAATCCTCAGAACCCGCTTAACAGGAGTAACCCTACAAATGCCGATTATCTGCCAACATCCAGCAACACAACCATTTCGGATATAGGCAACATCGCAGGCGAACTTGCCGCATCAAGAAACAATATCTACAACATACTACAACAGCACAGCATTTATGCCGGCAGCAATGATCCAATGAATGATATGGCCGCAAATGCAAATAATTTATTCACCAGCATCCCCATGGAAATAGCATAAAATATGAGCACAAACCTGGACATCAACCAGGAGATTCCTATTGGAGATCTCCAACTATACGATAACTACATTCCAGCACTGGCAGCAGGCAGCCACTTCATTCATGTTTCGCAATCCCTTATGGATGGCAGCACTCCAATTAACAGCGATCCCCTCGAGACCATACAGGAATTTTTTGTAAGTGCTCCGCAATATTCGATCGACTCCTCACAGGTCATTAACCGATACCCTCCAAATGGAACCACCGGTTTATATGGAGAAGTATTACCTCATATTGTGCTGAAAGATCCGATGCTACCATGGGAAAGGGATATGCAAACAAAAGGCGCTCCCTGGATGGCGCTCCTCGTTTTTCAGGAAGAAGAGTTAGCAGATGGCGACGATGCCACTGTTAAATCCACAGGCACGACCATCGCAGCATTCAGAAAACAGGCTGCAAATGTACTGGTGCCAATGCCGGAGCTGGAAGCAGACGTTCCCGATTCCTCTCCCTGCAGATATATCAATATGCCCATACAGGTATTCCAGGAGCATATGCCCTACCTCAACGAGCTGCCGTATTTGGCACATGTACGCAAAATCAATACCGGCAACAGGGTGATCATGGGATTGGATGAACATGGTTTATTCTCCGTCATTGCCTCCAACAAGTTCGCCAAAGCCCCCACTACTGATGATGTGAAGACTGTAAAAAACATTGTACACCTGGTATCACTGGAAGGGCTACACGATTACCTAAATCCAAATGCAAATTTTTCCGGCTTTAGCAGCATCTCCCTCATTACACTGGATAGCTGGGCATTTTATTCCCTGCCGGATCTAAAACAAGATTTCAGGGCCTTAGTACTTAACCTGGTAGCACAGGAAACTACTACCTCCAATACAATAGATCCAACACTGCTATGGTTAAAATTACCGGCCATAAATACCGGCGGTGGCGATGCTGAACAGGAAGTCAGCAAACGTATTAAAGATGGTTATGTACCAATGGCCTATCATACCAGGAATGGAGAAAATACCTTTGCATGGTACAGGGGCCCGCTAACCCCATTATTGCCAAAGGCCAACCCTCCTGCTTCCCCTTATAACAGCGCAGATGCTGCGCTGATCTTCGATAAATCACGTGGCATCTTCGACGTATCACTGGCAGCTGCCTGGGAAATCGGACGCTCCGCAGCACTTGGTGATACTAAGTTTGAACAGTTGTTGATTGATTTGAGAAAGAATGTAAGCAGAAAAGCAGATCAACTTTACTACCGCGACACCTCCCCTCATTTCAAGAGCGATGAAACAATTCAGTCCAACTTCTTACAACTGATGACACCAGAAAGGCTTCATCAAATCAAAGCAGTGGCCGACCAGGCAGTGGTAAAACGTTCGTACCTGGCTGCCCCCACCAAAGCACCATTTTCGTTGGAAAATTACCAGGCAGTCATCTCCACTGATGATGTACAGGAGCAGCTGGATAAATTTACAGACGAATCCAATGACCCCATCGCCGATTGGGTATCGCAACTAATGTTGCTGTATAAGCTGCCTTTCGACAGCCTCGTGCCCGATGAACGGCTGCTGCCGGATGAGTCCCTCCGATTCTTCTACCTCGACAAAAACTGGCTCAATGCCGCTGTTGATGGTGCTATGAGCCTGGGCCTGGAATCCAGCAAATCTGTGTATTTCAATCAGCAGATCAGAAAGCGGGTGTTAGCAAAAGCAAAGGATCGCGTAGGGAATATACGGGCACAACTCCTGAGAAAACCCTCGATGAAAACCAGCACAACACCTGATATCATGAGCGGTTTCCTGCTGCGCTCCGCGCTCGTCACCGGCTGGCCCAACCTTCAGATCGAAGCCAGGGATGACACCAGCAATAGCCTGAAAATAATACGGATGGACCACCTCGCACCTAATATCCTCCTGGTAATATTTGATGGCGTACCGATAAATGTTGCCTTTAGCGAACCTAATGAGTCACTAGGGTTTGGCGTTGATGATGACGGCAAAATCGTTTTGCGAAACATCTCCACCAGCGGAACCACAGGTGACCAGGTGGACTTCCTTCAAATACGTGATCTGACCGGCGCTAAAAAGTTATTTATGCGCGCAGCCGGCAGCAGGGTACTTGACATCTCCCCAGACAGCTCCCAGGGCCTTATACAGAACATTGTGACGGCACTGAAACAAAAAAATATCAACGTACCAGGCAATGCACTTACCTCCGCCACCTTCGCCATTCAAATGATTAAATCTGCCGAAGCGATTGTTTTCAATAGCCAGGCATCTTAAAAATAAAGTATGAGCACACCTGCTATGGTGCCTATGGCACTGGATGTATTACTGATAAACTCAGTATTAAAAAAGACAAACCAATTCAGAACGTGGCGATTTGAATACGCCAACCTGGCCGACGATACTTTTCATGATGCAGAGCCAGAAGGCTTTACAGACGATGTATTGGATATGAAAGTAGGCGCCTGGCTACACTGGACACTACCCCGCTCGCTTCGTTCGGGAAGCCTGGATAATGGCAGCAATTTTCCATTAGCACCCAATCGATGGCTGATTGTAAGGATACATAGAGATACCAGCGGAAACAATGTTGCCAATGCCTGGGTACAGGAAAGCGACTGCCCTAAAGGCACTGCCGACAACGCCTCTGCCATTATGGTCACAAAAGAAACAGTTAATTATTGGAGAAATAGCAGTGATCCAAAGCGAAATCAACGAAGGCCGGAAGCTATGAGCGACGACCCCGCCAACACCAGCTATTATACGCACCTGGGCGTACAAACACCATTGAGCTCGTGGTCTGAAATGGCGGCAGACTATCAATTCCTCCACACCGTAGCCCCCGGCAACCTTGACTTCAGCGGCTATGTACCTCATAACCTCGGCGTCTTCTCCTTTTATGACGATCTAAACGGCGTACCTGATCAAACCACGCTCAGCTATTTCGTATGTGGCTGGTACGCAAACAATCCATCCGATATCATTAAAGTAAATGGATTTACCGCCGGACAGTCCATCAATGACGTGCTGGCCGCCCTCAACTGGACGATCGCAAAAGGGGATGATCCAGGTAGCATCGACACCACTTTTTATACAGGCATGTCATTCGGACTCGCCTGGAAAGCCAATGACACCAACTTCCCTATACCAGATGAACTGGAGGACACCAGGGACACCAATAACATGACCATTGCGATTGCCAACAACAGCATCGATGCCTTTACCACGTTAGTGGGCACGCAACTCCATAATATTCCCGGCTATTCCAATGCTGCCGACCTGGTAGAACTCCTGCGGGCATTTCAATATGACATGCTCCCATACCTCAACGAAACGGATGGCGATGCAGCCATCAGCCAACGCCTAAAAAAAGAGTGGTTCGATGCTAAGTTTGCAGGTACCCGATGGGAAGTTATTGCCGACACCACCGATAACAACCAGCAAAACCCTACCATTGCGCTCACCCCCGATGAAACAACATGGCTTGTACAGTTAAACAATAACCAACGTCAGCTGGATCAGGAACTAGGCAAACTCTATTCCTTGCAATGGAACCTCAACAGCTCCTGGTGGAAGCATGGCTACCTCAAAGCCGATGCACAGCAATTTGTAAACAATATCCACTTAGATGATTCAGATCTGGCGCCATTTATCGATCCAAACAATGCTGACGGCGATCTCAGAAAAGTGCTTGCTCAGTTAGAAGTAGTAAACGCCTTGCTTAACCAGGTTCCGCAGCCTGCAACTACACCAGGACTGAGCGCAGAAGATGCATTCAACCAAGGTGTTACCAATTTTAGCAACGGTCACCTCGGACCTGGCAAAATTCTGAAGGCCGTAAACATGCCACGATATTGGCATAACAGCAATCCTTCCGTGGTCATCTCCGGCGTTACGCCAGATCCGCTGGCTGACCCGGAAACCAGCCTTGAGATTCGCCTATCGACTCATATCATCGATAGGATTAAGCTAGGGGGAAATACGCTTAGTGCAGATAGTTTGGGCAATATTATTCCATCCATCAATAATTTTGGCGCTGTGCCTGCGGCAGTGCAGCCACTATACAAGGAATTTTTCCTACTAGACCCCGCCAATGCAGCATTGCTGGCGGCAAAAGCCGGCGCAGATAAAGATCAGGTTAGCCAGGAGATGAAAGCACATGACAGCAGCATCTATACCAACGGTGTATTACCAGATACAGATCTTGCTATGTGGAGACAGAAATGGAACCCCATGTACATGGAATGGCAGGTGATGTATGTGCCAGTACCATTTGAATGGAAAGATGGTACCACCTATCGTAACTGGACATTCAACGGTACCGATTACGACATGAAACCTAATCCTAAAGGCGTATCACAGCAAACAATTGCCCAGCCACCATCCTTTAGCGGCAGGTCATTACTGAGCCCGCATACGCAGTTTACATTTGGCGCAAGGCTTCAGGCATTCGTTAATTTGTATGGCGATAGCGAAGGCCCCTTCAGTGAGATCAACCAGGCCATCCAGGATACCGATAACTGGCGCTTCCTCAGCCAGGAGCTGGTTTCATTCAATGAACATTTGACGCAAAGAGATATAAGAGCCTACAGACGCCCCTCTTTTGAACAATTCACCTATAAGAACCAGCAGCTCACCTTCGCCAAAGTAATTGGTTATCCTGATACCACCTCCAGCCCGCCTTACGACACGCCTACCTACGGGCAAGGCATGGTTAATTCACTGCCAGCCGTGAAAATTGGCGGTCCGAGCGACTATCCATTTCACGCCATCCGCAGCGGGCAATTCTATTTCATTAACCTGATTATTTACGACAAATTCGGAAGGGTACTCCCTTATATCAGATACGGCAACGATGAAGGGGTACATAGCTACGAGAGCTTCCCATTAATCGTGGACGAGGCACTGTCGATAAAAAATAAACTCTCTGCCAACATTGAAGCACCATTTCAGTTGCCACCAAGGCTATTGCAGCCGGCAAGGTTCAACTTCGATCTGGTGGATTATAAAAATGATAATAATCTGCTCAACCTTGCAGTAGATGTAAACCCGGTATGCGGCTGGGTATTATCCAATCATCTCGACAAATCAATCCTGGTATTTCTACCGGATGGTACCAATGCAGGTGAAGTGGCGTTGAGATATAATAGTCAGGGTGAACAACATCCCGTTTGGATCGCGCCGCCGCATAATGATATCACCACGATCGATTTACTGACCACCGCCTCTCCTCAACTCGGCGCTTTTGTAAAAGCGATCATTACTAAATCAGGAAATGAGTTTCATGCGTTCATTGGGGCGATTGATACAACGCTCTGGACAACCGATCCGTTAGGCAACAGGACCGACCAAAATCTCAGTTTGCTGATAGGCCGCCCACTGGCATTAGTCAGAACAAGGTTGCAATTTGAGTTGGATGGACTGCCCATTGGGCCATGCGACTGGCCTGCACCCGTCAGGCCGGTTCCACCAAATGCGAATATCCCCGCATTCACCTCTTCCCCCTTCAGTATCAGATTTGGTGATCTTTCCTCTCCTGCTGATGGTGTCATAGGGTATTTTGAGGAGACGCAATACAATCAGTTTAATAGTGTAGCTGTTCCCGCAAGTGGCCAAAACTATGTACAACAGATTGGTCCTTTGCAGCAAGCAGATGGCAACTATGTGCAGCTGACCTTTGATGGCACTACAAAGTACATCACCCTGCTGATGGACCCACGGGCAAGCATACACGCATTTACCGGCATCTTCCCTGTAAAAGAATTACTGCTGCCTAATCAGTTCGTCGACAAACCACTATCGTCTATGGAAATTACGTTCACGGTAGGACCATTGCTGACACGCATTGGAGCGAATCAGAATACAGACACCGTCACTATATTTCCAGATGGCATTGATCATCTTCCTATAGCTGAAAAAAATGGCAGCTGGAGCTGGTGGGACCGGTCAGTCAACGCTGATTGGAAAGGATACGGACTCAATATTTCAAATGAAAAAGCGCAAATGACACCAGTGCCAGCCATGATCAGGGAAGGGGTATTGCAATTCGTGACCAATTTATCAACTGATAAAAATTAATACTAATGAATGCAGACGTCAAACCACCACTGCTACAGTATACCGTTAGTACAGATCCTACGCCGTTGAATGTGAGCACCTCCGATGATCCGGTGACGGCCAAAATATTGATTGCAGTAAAGGCTAATCCAAATGTGAATTGCAAAAGAATACAGATAGTGGTAAATATTGGTGATGCAAGTACCGATATGTATCGCAAAGATCCTGCCCCCATCATCCCTTCGGCGCCGCCATTACCACCAGAATGGTCGCCCAGTACCATCATACCTCCTGATGTAATTCACAATACGGAAAACACGAAGGTATTTACATTCACACACACCAGTGAAGATAAAGCTGTTACAAAGGACGTGACATTTTGTATCAGCGGCATTGTAAATAATATCTCCGGCGTTACCACCATTCAAATTTACGAATCCTCCACCCTCATAAATGACAACAGTTATATGACCAGACAACAACCTGAAGACATCACGAAAGCAGCGGAAGAAGCCTTCTTCTTAAAAAACATCAGGGCTGCCTATATAGGTTCTCCTACTGCATTCATTACGGTTTTTGAAAAAAACAAACCTATTCAATTACTATGGGAAGGAAACGCGGATATTTATCGCGTATACTCAGGTACATCTTCCCAGCCCTTAATGACCAGCAGCAATAAATATTACAACATTAGCGGCCTGGAAAAAGACACCACCTACATTATTGAAGCTACCAAAGGCGATAAAACCTTATATCTGCAGTATATCATAAACATTGATGAACCTAAAACGACTTTCAGTGAAATAACGGTTTTCGACAAATGCGACATCAGATCCAGTACCATCTATTCCTTAGGCACAATAAGGAGAAATATTGCATCGCGTGTAGCCGAGGCTGATGGCTTTCTCCTTGTTGATGCTGTCATTGCAAAAACGAGCCTGACAGCTTACGGCTTTATCACCATAAAAATATACGATAAAAAATATGGCTTGTCTATTGTAGGTAACCCATCATGGGAAACACCAGGTTCATTGACGATACCTGTAAAAAAAGGCACTCCCTATATTGTCGAATACGGATATTTTGCCACGCCTGTATATTACAACATTTCATTCTTACCACTGGGAATACCACCTGCAACCGCCATCGAAAGCGAAGATCATGAAAATAATACTGACATGAATATCATAAATGACACCTCACTGCATGTAGATAAAAAAAGGCAAAAGGCAGCCCAGTTCATCGGTGCGCTAGAGATGGCATTTGAAAAAGAGTTGGATGAGCATGTAAAAAATAAACTCATAGAGAGCTATCTCCAATAACGTCGATCATCGTCAAAAATTTATATGGAACAAAGAGATCAATCTTCTACGCTACTGAGTTATGATGTAACAACGGAGCCTTCACCGGTGAATATAAGCTCGGCAAATAATCCGGCTACGGCAAAGGTCATCATCAGTGCAGGCGCAAATGTAAATGTAGACTGTAAATACATTGCCATACAAGTGCCCATAGGGGACGATGCCACGGACATGTACCAGGTTAGTCCACTACCCACGGCATCCAGTAATAACCCCGATTGGGCGCCAAGTTCGGATGTGGTACCCGGCATGGGTACCAGCACGAGTAATTCAAAAAATTTCCTATTCAAGCATGTGTCGGAAGACATGGCGGTAAACACCCCGTTTACCATTACCGTAGATGGCACCGTTAATAGTAGCAGCGGCGTTGCGGTAATACTCATCAATGAAAGATCTACTCTCACTACAGACGGCACCTATATGACCAGACAAAAACCTGAAGACATCACCAAGGCGGCTGAGGAAACCTTTTTCCTAAACAACGTTATCGCCACATACACTGATACCCCAGGCATTCCTGTCACCTTATTACAAAGTGGCCGGGACGCTCAGTTGCAATGGCAAAGCAATGGGGATTATTTCAAAGTATATGCCGGCGGCAATACTGCCCCGGTGAGCGAGGGAAGTAACAAATACTATGATATTGGCAGCGGCTTGGCGAGTGACACCGTATTTATTGTGGAAGCAACAAAAGACAGCCAAACTCTTTACCAGGAGTTTTTTATTAAGTTAGAGAGATCAAAGGCTTCCTTCACTCAAATAGATGTAAACCAGTCTGCCAGTCTGTCCCAGGGAACAGTAGACATCCTTAGCAACAGCGTCGTTTTTTACGACGGATTAAATTTCCCGAATAACACCTACTCCCCCAGCTCAGATGGATTCATCACCATTACCATCTCGATGAACACCACTATTAGCGACGATTGCGCAAGCGTAGCCCTGCAGGTTTGGCCCAGTTCAGGCGGGCAGGCCCAATATTACCATACTTCAGCCACCGGGCAGTATTCGGCCAATACTATGACCATTCCGGTTAAAAAAGGAGATCGCTTGTTGGTCACCTGCTATTATAATCATCAAGGTAGTAACTCCTGCTGGATGACTTGCCTGTGGACAGCAATAGGTCAAGGAAGCTTAGGGCAGGCCTGGTTTGCAAAACAAGCAGGTGAGCGCAAACAAAAAGCGGCCGACTTTATTGCAGCCTTAGAAGTCGCATTTGAAAAGCAGCTCAAGGCAGAGACAAGAGATCTACTAATCGATTCATTCCTGCAATAAATGCATTTTCATCTCCCTAAAATCACCCAAAATAAGCTATGGCAATAAGGGATCAAACAGCCACGTTGTTGCAGTATACTATTTCCACAACACCATCGCCTGTATATATAAGCGCAGACAACGATCCTGTTGCAGCTACCATCGAAATCGCAGTTGCAGCAAATCCGGATGTGCTTTGCAAATATATCGCCATACAGGTGCCGATTGGCAATGATGCAACTGATATGTACCAGGTAAGTCCCGTCCCTACCGGCACCAACGACAATCCGGACTGGATACTGAGTACAGATGTGGTACCAGGGATGAGTGACAGTGATGGCAATTACACCACTTTTCTTTTTAAGCATAACATCGAAAACAAAGCAGTTACCAGTGGCATCAAGATCACGATTAATGGCACTGTAAATGACAGTAGCGGCATTGCAGCCATTGTCATAAAAGAAGATTCAACATTAATAAATAATGTAACCTATATGATGAGAAAACAATTGCAGGACATTACAAAAACTGCCGTAGAAACACTTTACCTCAATAACATCATTGTGACCTATTTGGATACACCCGGGGTACCGGCCGCTTTACCAGACAGGAACCGGGGCATACAGCTCACCTGGGATAGCAATGGAGACTACTTTAACGTGTATGCGGGCTCTGACCTAAAGCCTATCTCACAGGGAGAAAGCAAGCAATACGTTATGTCCGGAGGGCTGATAACCGATACAGTTTTTATCATTGAAGCAATAAAAGATAACAACTCCGTATATCAGCAATACGTTTTGAATGTGAATGCCCCCGATGCGGTGATTAGTGATTTATCGGTGATTAAATCATTGGATATTTCACAGGTATTTTTTGATGCATTTAATTTTTCTACGATCCAGTATGGCTCCTATCCTCCGAACATGCCATATATTGCCGGCGGGGATGGGTTTTTAATCGTCAACATAGATGCGTCCTCCGTGCTGATTGGGACTAATATACAGCTAACCTTGTCCATCGGTGACGCTACCTGTACAGCACCCAATATTACTACCAAAATTATTCCTGTAAAAAAAGGCACTTCTTTCTATCTCCAGTCAGGCGGATTTGGCGATGCAAAGGTTAATTATTATTGGATTGGGGTAGGTGATACGCATCTATTGCCTGGTATTTGAGGTAAGCAGGTGTCATAAAATTTCATCTTCGTAATGGTTTCATCTTTACATTAACTATGAAAAAAAGTAACTCAACTCCACTACTCTCCTATACGATCAAAACTGAACCCAGTCCGGTTAATATCAGTTCGCCTAACAAACCTGCTACTGCCAGAATAATTATTACCATCGGGGCAAATCCAACAATTCTTTGCAAGGATATTACAGTGCAGATACCAATTGGAGATAGTGCTACAGACATGTATCGGGTATCCCCCACCCCTACGGGTTCAATTCTATGGGCTCCTTGGAGATTGGCAGCAAATCCGAATAGCAATCCACCCAATATGAAAACAATTCCTTTCAAAAACACCGCGGAGGATAAAGCAGTGAATGCGGAAATTAAAATCACACTGGAAGGAACTGTCAACCAGAACAGCGGAATCGCAGGTATTCAAGTAATAGAAAACTCCACCAAAGCAACTGAAAATAAATACATGAAAAAAACAACGACCTTAGATATTAAGAAATCCGGCGAAGAAGCATTTTTTCTGAACAATGTGGTGGCTTCCTCTTTAACTGCTACAGGTCATCCGGTGGCTGAGTTTGAGAAAAACAAAGGGCTCCAGTTGACCTGGCAGAGCAATGGCGACGCATTTAAAGTATACTCAAAAACAAACTTAAAACCGACTACCCAGACTGCTAAATTCTATAGGATTGATAAAGGTTTGACAAGTGATACCACCTTCATTATCGAAGCAACCAAAGCAGGCAAAACGCACTACCAGGAATATCTCGTGAAGATCAAAGATGCGAATGAGTCGTTCAATCAGGTAACGGTAATTGATAGCATCAATTTATCAAATTATGCAGCCAGTAAACTTTCAACCGACCTGCTTTCAAAGAGTACGATATCAAATTCTATCTTAACCAACTTACCTAAGCGCGAAATAAATATTTTGGGCAACACCTCATTATTTATTGAATCAAACTACTTTCCCAGTAAGGCCAATAAGTACACTGTTACCACAGATGGATATGTAGTTGTTTCTTTATCTGCACTTAAGCAAGCGGAAGACCATGCAATAGGGATTAAATTGGTATCTGGTGGTAAATCTTTTTACTTGTCGTTGATTGGCAGTCGTAGTGGATACGAAAACGATTTCAGAAAAGGGCATACCATGACCGTCCCCATTAAAAAAGGAAGCTCCTTTTATTTAGAGAGTTACGGCACAGTCGAACAAACAGAAAAAGTAGAGTTACATTGTTGCTGGATACCAATGGGGCAAGGATATATAAATCAAAGCAGCAATAATCGAACTAAGACTGCCACCGCAAAGCATTTAAAAACAGTTAAAACACCTTCCATTACTCCTCATCAAAAAGCAGAAGAATTTATTACTGCATTTGAAAAAGCATTTGATAAGGCCTTGGATAAAAAAACCAGGAAAAAATTGATTGAAAAGTTTTTATAGGGGATAGAAAACATAAAATGTGAAACCTTTTCTTGGCGGGGGTTTTACAGTTTATGGTCATTTTGCTTGTTGTTATGGGTGAAAATGTCAGCATCCGCCAAAAGTGAGCCTTCGACTAAAAAAGCAAAACCTGCGCTGGGCGCAGGTTTTAGAGTCTTTCGTGATCCCGCTGGGACTATATCAAAGGCTTAATTAGCGCCGCTTTTCAAGGATTTTTTTGCTGGTGTATCCGATTTTGTATCCTTCTGGATTAGCTTATTTTGTAGAGGTTTGAAAGAACTTTACAACACTACAAAGATACGAAAACCCTTGCTAAATAAGCACAAACGGGCTTAAATTATATTATTCACTGAAACGGTAAAGTATATACGCTTTTGATATGGCTTTGTATTACCGGAGAAATCCGGCAATTTGGTCTATTACCATAAATTACCTAACAATCAACCAGAGTCAATACTATTCCTCAAATTTGTCAGATTCATCTACATTTAGCTCAGCATTAATTTCTCCATGAACCTTTTCTATCTCTTTAAATACCAAATTAGAAATATTACTCAACTGATAGTATTCCAAGAGAGAGCCTCTGTTGGTTATCTCGTTCATGAATGTATCTATTTCATGATCGTTAAGAAATGTTTTGTCGTTCCATCTGTAGCCATGCGCCAAAATAGTATTTCGAATGTCATTAAGGTTGGGAAAGATTTCCCGGATAACATTAAAGTACGACTTACAGACCTTATTTAATTCGATGAAGTTAGTTTTATCATAGGCTATGGCAGCAGTACGGAATCCGGCAAGGAACTCTTTTTCAAAAGAGTTATACCATATTAGCATACTGTTGACTGTGCAATACATTGTAACACGCAATAAATTCAACTCCCCCTGGTTCCAGTTGGGCAGTGAATATTGCTGAAGCATATTCTTCTCTAGGTATTTCAATGAAGCCTCTCCAAGTTGTAAATTACCATTGAGCCACTTTAGGATTCTGGCAGCCTGAACAAGTTCCGTCGAGCCCATAAGCATCATAATTTTTTCAAGTCAAGAAAAGCAAGAATAAATGATTGGAACTCCGGGTTTCCGGCTTCTCGATGAGCTAAGTATTGTTTATAAATATAATGTTCTATGTGTATGGATGGTTTACGTCCAAACACTTGCTTATGAGCCCCACGAATGTCCCTGAGTATCCCTTGACGTTTCTTCACAACTATGTAATCAAGCCTATTTTTATGAAACTCATTACTTACAGATTCTGTAAGCAATATTGCATGAGATGTATTGTGGACCTTGGGGTACAACGCACTAGCATCAATGGTGGTTCGTAAGCCATACAGCCACTCTTGAGATGAGCGCGTGTGTACATCTTTTACAAACAACTGAAACAACCACTTTTCAGCCATAATGAAATATGGAGAGTTAGCTTTATTGATCATTATATAGTTAATAGTCGGGTCGTCGTCTGGCTTGGCATACATGAATGATGTAAGGAGTGGAAAGCTATGAACCAAAGATACTTGATCACCAGCCTTCAGCTGGAGAAAATCAGGTTGTTTAAATGCTTCTCTCAGATTCTCCGTTATCTTACTCTCTATAGGAGGGTCCAATGTAAATCCATCAAATTTACCAACTGAGCACCGCCAAAATATCGACTGAACAAATAGCTGATAGATCGAATTATCAAATCCAGTATCTATCAGTATATCCTGATTGTTGTGGGTTGGAAGATTTTTCATACTGCGAATTTTCTCCTCTTTAAATCGAACCGCAAAGATCGCCTCCAACCTAGAAAATTTCTCCTCACACTTACTACACCAAAGATAATCCCGTGCATAGGGGTTACTTTGCTCTTTCTCTAAATCGTGTAAATCTCCGAATTCTTCCAATTTATCAGGCAGAACACTACGGCCAGCAAACATTCTGGTAAAATGTCCTGATGATATGCTAAACGAGAGTTCTTTATCTCTTGCTCCGCCGCCTGCCTCTGTAACATAGTATTTAATTATAAACCATGGAATCAAATGGACATTAGTCTTATTTGCTGGGTTTCCGCAAATAGGACATTTAGGAATGTTTGTTTGATTGACTTTTTGTTTCTCTCCCATTATAAAAATTGTTCCCTTGAAATAACTGTTTCAGAGCCCAGCTTAACACATACGTAATGTATCAACTATATCTTTTTTCTTCCGTCAAGATACTAGAAATTTAGTAACAATAGTTTCTTCCAGACCAGTAAACCGACAAAACTCCCCTATGGTTATCATATCCCCCTTCTTCTTCCCGCTGGCCTGCCTTATCTGTTGCAGGATCTTCCGGGCGGTCCGCTCACTTCTGCCTGTAATGTTCATCACGTCTTTTGCATAAATCACTATGCGGTTAGGTACTATTTTCTGCGAAAATGGCATAATCGGAATGGAAATTTTTCTGGGTTAAAATGCCGGCTTAGGTTTGGGGTGGTTACCGCAAAAGTAGTGCATCCTGCGCAGATGTGAGCCTAACGGGCTTGGCTATGCAAACAGCCCATTCTATCATTCAATTGTTTCTATATGGCAAGACAAAGTGGAATCATTCCCCTGAAAGGAACAATCGGCAATATCACCTTTTACAAAACGAAAGCCGGACACCTGGCACGTGAGAAAGGCGGCGTTGATGCCAACCGCATCGCAACAGATCCCGCGTTTGTCCGGACCCGTGAGAACGGAGCGGAATTTGGACGCGCCGGCAAAGCCGGTAAACTGTTGCGGACCGCCTTCCGGGCGTTGCTGCTCAGCATAGGCGACAGTTATATGTCGTCCCGCCTGACCCGTGAAATGGTGAAGGTGATTCAGGCAGATGCAACCAACGTGCGTGGACAACGTAACGTCATCGACGGTGAGGCCGAGCTGCTCAAAGGTTTTGAATTCAACAGCAATGCGCGGTTGGGCGGTACGTTGTACGCTCCATTCAGCACTGCTATTGATCGCGCTGCCGGTACCCTGATCGTCGATATTCCCGCGTTCGTCCCCATCAACATGGTGGCCGCTCCTGCAGGTGCTACCCATTTCAAAGTCCAGGCAGCCGGTGCGGAGATTGATTTCGAGGCGGAAACATTCATCAATGGAAGTGCCGCCAGTGCTGAGCTGCCCATCGATGCAACCCCGACTGCTGTCATGAATTTGACCGTAAACGTGACGGATAACTCCACCAAGCCATTATTTCTGGCTTTGGGCGTGGAGTTCTACCAGCAAGTTAACGGGGCCTTGTACAGCCTTAAAAACGGCGCATACAACGCGCTGGCCTTGGTGGACGTTTCCGGTATGCCGGCAGCACCAAACCCTTAATAACCCGGTCCACATGGGCCGGCATTTCTCCACCTCTAAACTGTGTATATGAAACTTACACAACGACTCACCGCATCAACACCGCCCTTTTTTAGTAAGATGCGCAATATAGGTCTGATTCTGACAGCGATTAGCGGCGCCCTGATGGGTATTCCCGCCATTCCTGCTATCATCGTAAAAATTGCCGGTTATGTCGCCGTTGCTGGTACCGTCATGACCGGGGTTAGCCAGACAGCAGTGTCAAATGAAGGCGGTTAGGCCGCTGATAAATAGTTTCCCGGCTAAGGTGTGGTTACCTTTGGGATTTGTTTGGTGTAGAGGCTTCCGCGTAAGTGGGAGCCTTTATCTTTTACCCTGTAATTTCTCTTTAGCTTCAAAAGCTTCAATTACAGCCATTACGTATTCCTTATTGATTGGAGAAAGCTGCCTGATTTTTTTCGCAAGTGCGTCTTCGGGGTTAATATCTCTTATTAGATAGTCCAGTGAGCAGTCCAGAACATCAGCAATTTTTGCTGCTACTTCAATTGATGGTTTTGTTTCATCACGTTCATACTTTCCTATTATATCCCGTGATGTACCAACACTATCTCCCAATTCCGTTTGTGTTAACTTCTTTTGTTTCCTCGCAATGGTAACTTTTTCACCAAATGTCATAATGGATGATTTTCGCGCTAAACTACTGATTTAAAATTAAATGTTAAGTTGTGAGATTACCAAACACAAAGGGCATACAGAATGTGATAAATAGTTAACACAAAATGACATTAAAATGACGTAAAAACTATTGAAATAGCACTTATAAAACTACATATTTATAACATAATCAGTATATTTGTGATAAATAGTTAACAATATGAAAAGCAAATTAAAAACAAGAAGTTTAACAGTCAAACAACTCCATCAGGAACGAGCCGATCAATGGATATCCGTTTCCTGTATTCAACTTGCTGGTGTCTGGCTTTATGATGCCGGCTTTGCTATTGGTGACCGGGTTAATGTCCAGGTGCGACGCAACCGTTTAGTAATTACTAATGAAAAACTGCCAGTTGTCCCCCTCCAACCGGAACCAACTGCCAGCAAAAGAAAGATGCGACAAATAAGCCGCCTCCTGGCTTCCATAAACCTGAACGAGGAGGAATAACCCCTCTTTTTGTTAACCCAAAGCAACCGGCACATCTTCCGCAGATCGGTTGTCCTTCAGCTATGTTTTAAGATGAAAAAGCCATTACCAACGAACACCGGGTGTTCATAGGGCAACTATGTGCCTATATCAGGCAGTTTGTTTTAACCCTCTTCCTCACTTAAATAAAATACCAACCATGTTGAATGTTTATACTGACACCTCAGTAATTGGAGGTTGTTTTGATAAGGAATTTAAAGAACATAGTAACGCGCTGCTTAATGAATTTAGACAGGGCATAAAGAAACTGGTTTTATCTGATGTAGTCATGATGGAATTGGACCCGGCAAAAGATGAAGTTAAAGCCAAACTGACGGAAATCCCCGACCGGTTTAAGGTTGAGATCAAAAGCCATCCAAAGGCCATTAAACTGGCTGAAACCTACATTGCAGAAGGCGCTTTAAGTAACAAATGTTACAACGATGCGCTACATATTGCACTTGCTACATTGCATGGCGCTGATATCCTCGCCAGCTGGAACTTTAAACATATTGTAAACCTTGACCGGATTAAACTATATAATTCCATAAATTTGCGTATGGGGTACCGGTTAATAGAAATCAGAACCCCGCGCGAAATCTTAAAGCCAAACGACCATGAAAAAAAGTAAAAAGTATGACGCAGTGGCTGAAGTAAGAAAAATCAGGGAAGAATTAAGCCTGAAATACTGGGGCCATCCAGATTTATTATTGAAAGACCTGAAAGAAGCCAGGGAAAAGTTTCACCTGGAACAAAAAGCCCTAAAAAGGCGTTAACCTCTCCACCTTTTTCTCAAAATTCACAACATCAGTAGTATAAGGCTTGCCGGCGCGGCAGATCAGCAGTATTTGCTGTGCCAGTAACCTTCTGTTTTCACCGTAGCTCCCTTGCTCATTCCGGTGGTGGGAAGTTATGTGCCACGGAGGCCGGCGCCGATCCACCTGGGGGGACCGCGGTGGTCAGTAGGCTACCAGGCCATGAATGGATTCTCTTGTCGGAAAGACAATCATTAACCAGCTAAGGAAAAAGGCAGTTCAAAAAACAATACAGGAACAAACGGCAAACGTCCGGGATGGTAGATGATGGGTAACTGAAGCCGGGCCAATATTCTTTCGCCGGTCAAAGCGATGCTGTTGAGCCTTTGTTCAACTGTTGCTCCCATCATCTACCAGCACGGACGCCGCGCGATAGTACAATGCTGACCAGGGTACAGATGCTGGTGTTCGCGCGCCTGGTTCTCACGTCGGTCGCTCAATCAGGGTACTATCGTCGGGCAGCTATAATCTCCCGCTAAATAGGATTACTGTCGCCCCGCCCCCGCCGCCCTTCCACCCCCGGCCGCTGCGGCGGCAGCCAGAGCGCAGGCCCCGTAGCGCAGCGGAGGGGCCAAGCGAGGGCGAGCCGCAGCAGGCCGCGCCTTCGACCTATGTCTGGCCGGGAGCGCCAGCGGACGGCAAAATCAAAAATGAAAGGCCGGGGGTGGCGGGCGGGGGGCGGACAAAATGGGCAGCGAAGGGATGGCGGGCATAAAGGCCACCTATTGTAAAAACAGCCCTTAGCCAGACCGGGAGCTGCCCGAACGAAGGCGGAGGGAGCGCAAAAAGGGTGACAGGACGGAGCGCAGGCCCTGTAGCGAAGCGGAAGGGGCAAGCGAGGGCCTGGGCGCCCTTTTTGCCGACTGACGCCGGAGTGAGACCTTATATCCTCACTTTTACTGAGCATCGCACAGAATTATCATCAGCATTCACAGCGGCCGACTCAGGCTAATTGCTTAAAGTCAATCCCTTATAACTTTATATTCCCGTCTAGATTTATTAAATTGAAATCCAATGAGACTGCATATTTCAAAATAATCAAGCACTGTATCAAATCCTCTATTAACCTAATTCTTTCATTTTCAAGTCAATATGAAATATCTCGAATGGAATCACGTTATCAGTCGTTATTTATTCAATAATGAAAAGGCAGGAAAAGAAGTACTACTATACATCACACAGCAGGAAATTTCCTTATTAGGAATGAAATCATTTGATTTTTCCGATAAAGATGAAAGCTGGAGCGACTATTGTAAAGCTCTTAAAAATGGATTCCCTGAAATACATAACAAACATTCATTTCTTGATAAGTTTAATGTCATCAACAACAAATGGTCGCAATATGAAAAATGGATATTTGAGAAAAAAACAAATAACGACCTTAAAATAGAAGAGATATCAATTAAAAACGAAAATGGAACAGTTCCACCCTTTTATCTAGCTTTTCTCATTACCCTGGTAATTCCTTTAACAGAAAACCCGAATCAATACAGGGCGAACGCCTATTATCCAAGATTAAATGAATTTCTCAAGGAAAATAACATCGCTCAACCTGATGTAAAATCATTGAGTTTCTCTTATGATATCTGGGATAATTTAGAGAAGTGGTCTAAGCATTTTTACCAAACAGATTACGGCTTCTTCGAAAAAAGAAACTTTGGCAGTCCAAAATGGATTCATGTCGGCACACCGTTCTCACAATGTATTCTATCTCCTCAGAACATAAGAAATACACCAAATTTATTCTGGGCGGCCGAATTAGTTCCCAATTCAACTCTTACAAATGCAGAAATTATCAACATACTGAAATCATATGGGCAGAAAGAATTAAATCTATCAAGAAAAATTCTCGACATCATAGAAGATCCGAATGATGAAATAACTAAGGTCATCATCGATATAGTAAGAAGAGAATATGAAAAATGGGAAGGTGATGTTTATGAAAACGAAATTGAAAGTAGCACTGGCAGGATTAAATCGGGATGGGTATCTGCGGTCTTATACTCGGCATTTAACATTGATTCAGTAAATGATGAATGGGATCACCAATACTACATCTATTCAAAGAATGAATACCCAGAAGACCTAAACCTTCTTGGACAAAATATCTCCTATTTAGCCAATGGCTACTCCAGAGCAATATCTTTACCTTTCAATCAAAACCTAATTGCAGAAGATAATTTTAACAAATGGAAGGTAGCACCCAAAAAAAATGATTTAATACTATATAGAAATGGTGCATATGCAGGTTTGGAAAACGATGTGTGGATTGAGACAAGTGAAATTAGCAGAGCTTCACAAATGTATCTACTATGCAAGGCTGACAAGAAGGAGTCAATTGATAACTGGGGAAAACATTTCACCCCACAGAACTTCAAACAAATTAATTTGGAAGGTATTCCTATTGGGCATATTTTATACCGATTTAAAAATCCGACAATACAGCATATCGATGAACCTTCGCTCCGGTTTCAAGCAACTAAAAAAATAGAACTATCAGGAGGGCTTAAAATCAATAATAGGGAATTTCTACAGAATGCGCTACCTGCAATATATTTAAGAGGAGGCATAGGCACTGAGAAAGTGTATCTGGAATATACTGAATCAGGTGAACAGCTATTTCTAACAAACAACTCTCTTATTCCTGAAAGATATAATATCCCAGATTCAGTCCAGCACAATAAAAACTTCCTGATAAAAATAAAAGACGAGGAACTAGCCGGATATACAATTCCATATAAAATAATTGAAACTGCCGCTGGCACATTTCTATTAAATGAAAACAAAATATCAAAAAGAAACAAATTTGGTGAACCGACCATTGAAAATGATGACGCATATATTCTAGGGAGTAACACTATATATAACAGATGGGCGTATCAACAAGGATGGACACTTGATTTCTTCTCTATTAACTATACAATGACAACTTTATCAGAGTATATACCAAATGTAAAAAACGAGGATGGGAATCTATTACTAGAATACCTTTCATGTCAGAGGGAAACAACGTATGAAAACTTCTGTATCTCATTTGACACCCTTACATCGGACAGGAATGTATGGGAAAATATAAGTAATGAAGTCAAATGGATCAAACAATTAGCAATTAAATTTTATGATTTTCTAGGGCATCTTGATTACGAGTATTCAACTGGAAAAATAAACATAAATAAACCTCAAATAGTAATAATACCATCTTCAAAAAGCGTAGTGGCTATATTAATTGGAGCAAGAACAAGAAACAATGTATTAAAACTTATAGAAGTTGCCACTAAACTTTGTATAAACGTAGAAATAAAAGACCAAGATAATCAGTTACTCAAATACCTCCTTCCTGACACCATATATTTAACACCTGCGGAATGCAAAAACTCAACAGAAGCGATTCATAAAATAGATCAGTTAGCATCGGATCTCAACATAATATTTAAGAAAGTAGAAAGGCCTGAGATAAAGCCTGCGATCATCCAATTTGGTCTTCAGGACTTCAGCGCAACCATTTCTGAATACAAGCAACATATGCTATCCAATAATTTAGTAAACGAGAAAGATCACTCCTGGGCAGCAAGAGTGTTCAATACCCAGACATTGAGATTTGAAAAACTTGATGGCAAAGTGAATACCAATCTTTCATTAGTGCTGTATGTATTCAAATACAAAAAGTTATATCGATTCTGGTACCACGGAAAAAGCTACAATATAGATGAAAATTGGGGAACATACTTAATTGCATCAGAACGTCAAAGAAAGGTTATATTCTATTCTCAGGAACAATGGATCTTGGCTGTTCCTAGAAATATGCAACTTCCGCGTCTCATTTCTGAATCTTTAATCCTATTAAGTGGGCGTGCTCCATCATTCAAAACGCTTCAAATTGACAACAACAAAATTGTGTATCAATTATATGAAAATGTCCCAAAACTATTCGCAGAAAATTTATTCCAAAAGTTCAATCAGGAAATCCAACCACTAAATATGTAAATATGAGAGACCCAATATTTGCTTTTGACACAATAAAGGAGAATTACATTAGATACATTGAAACCGCATTTGGTACCAAATTTGAAAATGTCGAAAAGGAAAGGCGAAAAACATTAAATACTGATCGAATTCTTTATCGTGAGCCATGGATAGAGCCACTTCCCGACTATAAATCAAGCAATAAAACAATAGACCAATTAACAACAGATGATGTAAAGAACATTAGTCCCGAAGAACTTGAAATATTTAAAGGGCTGGTGAAAACAGGATTATTTCCGGCTAATATTCCATTACACTTTCACCAAACACAAATGCTAAAAAAGGCAACAGAAGGTAAACATTGTATTATTACATCAGGTACGGGTTCAGGCAAAACAGAATCATTCCTACTCCCATTATTTGCTCAACTATCAAAAGAACTTAATAGCTGGGCCCCAACAACAGGTGTAAACAAAACCCAATGGTGGTCAGATACAACACTAAAGGATAGTCAAATAGTTGACACCTCAAAAGACTTTATTTTAACCGAACACTGCCAACAGCGTTCTAACGATAACCGCCCTGCAGCAGTCCGCGCTCTTGTTTTATATCCAATGAATGCTCTTGTTGAGGACCAATTAACGAGGCTACGAAAAGCTTTAGACTCAGACTCTACACGAGAATGGTATAATAAGAACGCGGGAAACAACAGCATTTACTTTGGCAGATACAATGGCAACACCCCTGTAGCTGGTGAACTATTCAACTACGACAACAGCGGATTAAAAAAAATAAACAGCTATAAAGTAAAACAGCTTAAATCTGATCTCATTACAATAAACCAAGAAGCAATTAATGTAGCCAGCTACATCGCGCACAATGATAATCTACCCGATAAAGAGGAAAACCTAATTTCATTCTTTCCCAGGCTAGATGGATCAGAGATGCGTTGTAGATTTGATATGCAAATAGCACCTCCAGATATTATGATTACCAACTATTCTATGTTGAGTATTATGCTAATGAGGGATGTTGACAACAGCATCTTTGAGGAAACAAGGAAATGGCTCAACTGCGAAGATCAATTCTCTAAGCATTTAACTGATAATGAAATTGAAATTGAAAAAAACAAACGGGTTTTCCATCTAATTATTGATGAATTACATTTATATAGAGGAACACAGGGCACTGAAGTGGCCTATCTTATTCGCCTAATCCTAAATCGTCTTGGACTAAGCCCAGATCATAAACAACTTCGGATCCTCGCATCATCAGCTTCCCTAGAATCAACCGACCCTAAAAGTATCGATTTCATTGAAGACTTCTTTGGAGTCAAGAATGCAGCAGATAAATTCGAAATTATTACGGGAGAAAGCAGCATTATAAATCAGGTAAACAACCATGAAAACCTTCTACCGGTCGAACCATTTATCAAACTTAGCGAAAGCTATTATGCAGTAAAACAAGACATTTCCAGTACGTTATTCATACAGCAATGCTCCTCAACAGCCCAAGAACTTGCTTCCTATTTTAATATAGATCTATCAGCTATCGCTAATGAAAACCCGCTACTTGAAATACTATTACATAAAAAAATACAGCTTAGGGAGCGATTATATGATGCATGTTCATTAGACAATAATAGGCGTGCAGTATGTTCTATTAGAGCAGAAGGAGACACAGAGGATAAGAATATTTTTTCTGAAAAACTATTCGGAACAAATAATGACAAGGATGAACTACGAAAAGCTCTCAGTGGACTATTAATAGCGCGTTCACTTTTTGATGAAGAGGAATATAGAAATATAGAACGAGAAAAAAAGGATCGAGTATTACCGCGATTCAGGTTTCATTTCTTTTTTCGCAATATAGAGGGGTTATGGGCTTCTGTAAAGCCAGAAGATAATGATGAAGAATTTAAAGACGGGGAGAGAACAATGGGACGAATATACTCTCAAGCTCAAATTAAATCCGACGCAGGATTTCGTATCCTAGAGCTTTTATATTGCGATAATTGCGGCACAACTCTCTTTGGTGGAAGTAGATTAGGGATAGGAAATGAGAGATTTGAATTACTTCCACTAAGCCCCAACATAGAAGGAATACCAGAGAAAACACCACATAAACTTCTTGAAAAAAGAACTTATCAGGAATATGCTATCTTCTGGCCTATTGGAAATCAGGAGCACATAGCTCACGAAAGACCAGCAGGATATTGGAGACAACCTGTAATCAGTAAGGATTTAGATCAAAATAAGTTTAGTGCATATTGGGAGCCTGCTTGTTTAAATGTTTTTTCGGGCGATATAAAATCACATCACACAAAAGCTGAAAAAGAGCCCAAAAATTGGATTAAGGGATACTATTTCAAAATAGAAAGAGAGGATGTACGTAACCTCGATATTGCTTTTATAAGAAACGCCAATAACGAAATAGAAGATACGCACAAGGCCACACCTAGTGTTTGTCCCGCTTGTGGAATAAACCATCAAAAAAAAGATAACAATTCGCCCAAACATAAAACATCTCCAATAAGAGGATTCAGAACAGGTTTTGCTAAATCGAGTCAAATGTTTGCGAAGGAATTACTCTATCAGCTTCCTGATAAAGTAAATGAAAGGAAACTAGTTGTATTCTCAGATAGCCGGGAAGACGCGGCCCAGGTTGCCAATGGAATTGAAAGAAATCACTTTACCGATTTATTACGTGAGTTATTAATAAGAGAATTAAACAACAAGTTACTATTTAAGCACAAAGTATTGCAAAACTTTGTAACAAACAATCAGATCCAATTAGACATCTTACGGATAGAAGATAAAGAAGCTTTTAATGAGGTAGAATTAATTCACCTTGATTCACAAATAAATAGTTCGAATACAGCATTGGTCCAAAGAAAAAATGCTGCATTGCAAAAAATCAAGGAGATAAACTCCAGGATCATTAACGTATACGACTTAGTAGATGAAACTAACTCCGTTAATCTCGCGCCTTTGATAAAACAACTTGCAGATTTGGGCATTAATCCGGGAGGGAATGACATTAATCTGCAAAAAGCCTTATTAAATGGCAACACAATTAACTGGTATGAAGTAATCAATTTTAAAAATGGCGAATGGGTAGCAGGAGTAGCCCAAAGTTTTATCGATAAAATACAGGGTGGTACATTTTCCAAACTTGCAGATATTTTCTTTGCCACCTTACTTTATTCTTTCGAAGGAAGCGGACTGGGATATATAACCATCAATCCTGACTTGCCAGAAATTTCTACCTATGCCGGAAAGGCTGGAATATCCCAAACACTCTTTCTTGAAATAGTCAACTCTACTATACGGATATTAGGGGAAAAATATGTTCACAATCAAGCTAAAGAAAGCGCTTTTAAAATAGAGATAACATCTTATAAGGATTTGCCACCCCAATGCAGAAAATATTTAGAGGCAGTAGCTGCCGAAATAGGCACTCCTACACTACAACTCGGCCAGAATGTATTTGACTTGTTAACAGAATCTAGATTTTTATTAGCAAACACGGGTATTCAGATACAAAAACTTTACTTAAAAACTTCCTTACCGACAGATCCTGTTTGGACAAGCCCTCAAGGGAAAAGAACACATCTACATAAATCAGGTGGTATTTGTACCTATTCAAGAGCAAAACTAAATACTGCTCCGGATACTATTTGCCAAGAGATTTGGAAGAAAAATTATTTGTCCTATTCCGCGGCAATAGAGCAGAGAAAACCAATTAGATTGCATTGCGAAGAATTAACTGGACAGACAGATAATCAATTTGAACGTCAAAGACATTTTAGGAACATTATTCTAGATGGCTATGAAAAAGTGAAGCAAATAGATCTATTAAGCGTTACAACAACTCTTGAAGTAGGCGTTGATATTGGGTCTCTTCAGGCCGTAATGCTTGCGAATATGCCTCCCCAGAGATTTAATTACCAGCAAAGAGTAGGGCGAGCAGGAAGGCGCGGACAAGCCTATTCCGTAATTCTTACCTTTTGCAGAGGTCGTAGCCATGATGAGTTTTATTTTTCTAACCCTCATAAAATCACAGGCGATAATCCACCCACGCCTTTCTTGACAATGACACAAGAACGCATTTTCAAGCGGTTACTGGCAAAAGAGGTCCTAAGACAAGCGTATAGAACCATTTCCGTTAATGAAAATTTCGACGAAGAAAAATCCAGTATCCATGGCATATTTGGGAAAATACATAATTGGGCAGGAAAATATAAGCCGGGAATAATTGCTTGGATTAGAAACAATCCAAATCATATAGAAAATATTATAAATTCATTGTTACCACAACAACTTAAAAGTATGAAAACTACTTTCATTAATCACATATCTGACATTGAAAGTGGTTTTGTTTCAAGGTTACAATCCGTAGTAGACAATACCGAAATACCCACTGATGACATTTCTCAAAAACTGGCCGAAGGGGGAATACTTCCGATGTTTGGTATGCCAACCGATGTAAAATATTTATATCATGGAACAAAGAATAATAGTGTACTTGGTATAGATCGGCCTCAGTCGATGGCAATCTATGAGTTTGCACCAGCAGCACAAAAAACGAAGGATAAAGCAATTTATCAAACAATTGGTTTTACAAGTGAAATTATAAAATCAACAGACATACAAGGAAAGGATACATTAAAAAACAAATCATCTGAGCAGACTGGCGATTCTCCATTTTACTTGAATCGTTGGATGCTAAGATGCAAAAAATGTGGGTACAGTAAATCATTTAATGATACTAATATGCCAGAAGACGTTCAATGTACTATTTGCTCAAACTCTGATCCTTTGACTTTTTCAAAATTCAAAATCAAATCGCCCAAAGCGTATAGGACTAATTTCCTATTAGGTATGGATAGTAGGGATGAAGCCGATTTAGTAACAAACAGACCTCCAATATATGCAGATCATTCCACGAAAGACGACCGTAATGTCCAATCCGACACTATAAAGAACACTAATATAATTATCTCAGACAAAGATGTTACCTGGCGGGTAAATACTAATGCTGACAAGTTCTATCAAGGCCAGTATTATAACGTCCGCAATTATAATCCTGAAACTAGGAAAACCTTCACTTTTAGCAACCAATGGATTCTAAATGGATTAGATAACCCCGTTTATAAACAAGATAGTTATCAATTTACACTTTCAAATCCTACCCCTGAAGATCCATTAGCGCTCGCTATAAATAAGCAAACCGAAATTCTTAAAATATTTCCACGGTCTTATCCAGATGAATTGAGTCTTGATATGTTCAGATTATATCCTAATCCTAACTTTATTGACCGACAAAGCCTCGGCGTAAGGGCTGGATTTTACTCAGCAGCTTTCCTACTACAAAGGGTTTTAGCTGATCAATTGGACATTGACCCTACAGAAATAGAAATTGCTGATATCACCAAACGACAATTAGAAACTAGAAATGGAATTATAAAGAACGCCGCAGAAATTATATTAACAGATGAATTGCCAAATGGATCTGGTTTTGTCAGACATTTATATAACAACTTTGAAAATATCCTAAATGAATGCTTGAACCCACAAAAAGAAAATTCCTATGTTGACAAAATACATTCACATAGAAATAAATGTAAAGATGCTTGCTACGACTGCTTGAAGGTTTATAGGAACATGAATTGGCATAGCTTATTAGATTGGCGTTTGGGGTTAGGAATTCTTAGAATTTTAAGTACCCAAAATTATAAATCAGGTGCGGATGGAAATTTTAGCTCGTTTATTGAAATAGCAGATTGGATACCGTTTGCTGTTTCACTTAGAGATCAGTTTGTTGATAGCTTCTTTATATCAGAAGACTATCCAGATAGAAATGATTTTATTATTAATCTTAACGGGTTACCTGGTATAAAATGGGGGTCACCTAAAGCTGGAAGGCCTAAAATTATTTTAATCACACATCCATTTTGGAATTTGAGTAGTTATGCCGAAGACGCAGAATACACAAAAGCTATCGCAGAAGCCCATCGCTACATCATTGAAAAAGGTTATTCAGTCGAAGATAATTTTGAATGCTTGGATACATTCAATCTACATAGAAGAGTTGGATGGTGTTATGAAAAAATTGTAAGAAAATGATTCGAATACTAACTCCTTTTATTTACAAGAAAGTAAATCGGATATCACCTAGCCAGCTCTACGGTGTTTTAAAGTGCCCTTTCAAAATGGTTTTGGCAGAAGCATATCATCATAAGCCCTTAGTTGCACTGTCTCCTAATGCCTATTTTGGATCTGTATTACACACGATAATTGAATTGATTACAAATAGAACAATAGTTGACTTGCCTACTTTTGAGCACTATTGGAAGGAGTTAATTATGAAAAAAGATAATGAACTAATCAATGAGGGGTTAGATGAATTAGTTCCTATAAAGGCACATATTAAAAACGTAGGGCTCAAAAAAATACAGCTTCAATGGCTCATCAATAACAAGTCCACGTACTCCAGACCAAGTGCTGGTTATAGCAATCGATACCGATCTGAAATGTCTTTATTTGATAATACAGGCAGAATATTTGGGAAAGCGGATTTAGTATATGAAGGCATAGATTATATAGAGATTTATGACTTTAAAACAGGTAATATATTAAAACAAATATTTAATGAGGGTAGTGATATCACTTACCTAATAAAGGAAGAATATGAATACCAGCTAAAGCTTTATGCTTATTTATATTTTCAAATGAAAGGAAGGTCTCCTGATAAGTTATCGTTAATTTCATTAGACAAAAAGAAAATAGAGATACCCTTTGACATTGGAGAATGCGAATCACTCTACCACAAAGCCATCAACATATTAGAGGAATTAAACTCCCATTCCCAAAATGGCAATTTCAAAAAATTAGCGCATTGTGCCGAAGATAATTGCAAATTCTGTGTGTATAGGCCAGCTTGCGTACATTATACTGATTGGATGGAAAATAATAAATTGGTTACTAATGATATTTGTGGGACCTTACTTTCTTTTAAAGTTTTCCCTAATGGCAATACATGTGCGTATATATCTGAAGGATTTAACACAAGGGTTATTTCAGGCTTTAATCAAAAACACGAAGGGTCCTTCAATAGTAGATTAAACAAGAAACTTGTTTTTTTTAACATACAAAAGGATAAAAATTCGACAAACTTGATTGCAACAAATACTACTACAGTATATGAATATTAAAGTAAGAAAAACGTTATTTTAAATTTAACATCAAAGGATTATGGTTGACATATGGTCAAGAGAAAAACGGAGCAAAGTCATGAGCAAAATCCGGTCTAAAAACACGAAGCCAGAAATCCTACTTCGGAAGGCCCTCTTCGCGAAGGGACACAGATATCGTATCCATAATAACTTATTGCCAGGAAAGCCCGACATAGTTTTTCCAAAATTAAAAACTGTCATTTTTGTACATGGTTGTTTTTGGCATTACCATAGAGACTGTCGGGAAGGGCATATTCCCAATACCAACACCCAATTTTGGAGGAATAAACTTTCAAAAAATGTAGATCGCGATTTAAAACATCAACATGCATTAATTAAACTAGGCTGGAAAGTACTCGTTATTTGGGAATGTGAAATTGAGAAAAACATAACTTCTACTTTAGAATACATTGAGCAACAAATTACATGTTGCCCTATTTAAAAGTGTAACGAACTTTTAACCGCGGCAGCGACACTTTTAGCTAAGGGTGGCGGAACAGCATTAGAAACTTGCTTGACTTGCTGAGAAAGATTACCCTCAAGTATAAATGAAGAAGGAAAACCTTGAAGTAGCATAGCTTCATAAATACTCAATCGCCTTTTGCCACTTGGATGAATATGAATTTCTCTATTTCCAAATGCAATAGTTGGTGATGCTTTGTCCCAATCCAACAATTTAAAACTTCTTGACTTGCTATTGAACTTCATCGGAGTCTTAAACTTAACAGATTTAGGCTGCATTGTCCAATGATTAGGATGAAATGGAATATCGCTTGCTGTAATATTTTTCTTAAAATAAACCGGATCTCCCAAATTCCCGATTGCTTCCCTTACTGTTTTTATTCCTTTATTTTTCTCTATTTTGAATTCTGATTGTTCATTACTAGAACGTATAGCTGCAATAACTATTCTCTCTCGGTTTTGCGGAACACCATAGTCGACAGCACATAATTCATTTTCAAAAATCTCAAACTTTAAACGCTTTAGCCCTTTTATTAAAGCTAAATACTTAGCAGAGTGTTTTCTATCTTTCATACCAAGGACATTTTCGAAAACCACGAAATCAATTACAAAATCCTTCTGTAGTTCCCTTATTATTTGAACATACAGCTTCGGTAAATGGTTACGCGGATCTTCAGAATCAGCAGTTGGATTTGAGCGCGAAAAGCCTTGGCAAGGTGGTCCGCCAATAATGGCGACATGTTCACCAGGAGTCAAAAATTTCTTGATATATTGATTTACTCCTTTGGGTCCTAGAACTGTCAGGTCACTAGCGATACTATTACATTTAGGAAAATTCTTTTTGTGAGTTTCAATAGCAGACTGCTCTAAATCGATAGCAGCTACCACTTCAAAACCTTCTTGTATAAAGCCTAGGTCTAATCCACCTGCCCCACAAAATAGAGATATGATTTTTGGCAACTTCACAGAGTTAGCAATTTCAGATTTTCCTTTTATTTCCCTATTGTTCATAACCATTGCTATTTGAATTGAGTAAAGGTCAATTAAACACTTCGTCAATTCTTATAAGAACTAAATATAATAAAACTTGCAAAGTTAAGCAAAAATAAGTGCAATAAGGATATACACATTATATCAAAAAACCATTTCACTTATACATTGAGCCACTAGCGGCTTATCTAGACGTAAATAAAACTACCTCTTGCTGACAACATTTATCATCAACACTAAAAGCCGTTGGAAAGCAGTGACTTCAATGGACTTAACTTTATTGTGTTGTTGCTTAATATCTTTTATCTGTTGTATTGTTATCAAAAGCAATAAGATTAAACATCGCCCGCATCCTACTCCTCAACCTATTCCCATATACCTCCTCCAGTTCCTGGCTGTTAAGATTCGTCGTCACATGGGTAATCATTTTATTGGAGATAAACAGGTCATACCTTGAAAGCAATATCTCCCCCATCACATTGCAGTTATTCCCCCAGTAATTCACCGTCTGCTCCACGCCCAGGTCATCAAAGCAATGCACCCGCGGCACATTAGTATACGGAAAAAAAGCATTGGTACTATACCGGCTGATAATATCGTACCCAATTTTGCTGAACTCAAAACTGATCTGCCGGCAAGACACTATATGCGACCGGTACGATTCCTGCACCAGGGCTCTCATAAGCGTCATGAGGGAGGTTTTGCCGCATCCGATCTTGCCGGTAAGGAGTATCCCTTTGTGCAGGTCGATCCCCTCCGCAGCTGCTACAGCTTCATCCTGCAGAAAATAAGCCAGTAATTTAACAACTACCGGCCGATCCACATCGTCGAGCCAGAACCTGGGACCGTAGATATTCTTTCCATGTTCCCCCAGCTGCTGGAATAGTTGATAGTAATCATAGGGGCTCTGAATAGCTTTTGTTTTCATTGGTGTGGAGCCTTCCTGCCCCGGTTGATGGTCTGCTATGTTTGTCATAATGGTCGGGTTTGGGTGGGTGAATGTTGTGTATCCATTTGTGGGCGGCGGCCTGCCAGTCCGTGATCAGTGCTTTGCCGCCCTGCCGCCAGCCGTTGGCCTGGTAGTGGTGAAAAAATTTGCTGGCTTCTGCTTCCGGGTAGTTGCAGGCGGCAAAGAATTCCTGCACCTCGGAAAGCAAGGGAAGAACCCGCGCGGCGCCGACTGAATTTTCCGCGCCGGGTGCATCCGGATTGTGCGGGAGGTTTTCAGTTTCATTTTTATTTTTTTTAGTTGGGGGCGGGAGCCTGTTTTCTCCCCCACGTTTACTATTGTTTATATGTTTATTAAAGTGGCCCACTTTTGGGCCTGTATGTGGCCCAGTTTTAGGCCACGTGTCAGGCCCATTATTGAGCCTCATGTGTGGCCCAGTTTTGAGCAGGTTATGTGGCTCACTTTTGGGCCTCATGGGGGCAGCCTTTTCATCCTGAAACAGAAACAGCTGTTCAGAGTGAGGATCTGCGATAAAATCGGCCAGGGGAATGATGGACACATAGCTGGTGGCATAAGCCTGTCGGGCCTGTGCGTAGGTGATGTAACGGCAATGGTCCAGGTGCTTCAGGCAACGTACATAAGTGCTCCGGGAGCCGATACAGGAAAGGCTCATGATTTCTTCGCGCAGGATGGGAAAGGGATTCTGGAAACGGTGATAGTTCCAGACCTGAAACAATGCCAGGTAGAGGCTTACATGATTAGCTTGTAAGCGGGTTTCTTTCCGCACCTGTGCGAAGAAAGCATTGAGATGTTTGATGTAGTTGGTATGAGCTGCTGGCGCCGGCATCAGGAACGCTTAACGGTTTTCCGGGTGCCTTCCATCAGCTGGAGAATGTCGTCGTAGTCGTAGAAGATTAAGCCACCGATTTTGGTGAAAGACAGCGTACCGTTGATACGCATGTTTTGAAGGGTACCGGGAGAGATACCCAGCATGTCGCGGACTTCGTAAGTTTTAAGCCATTTCTTGGGCTGGAGGGCCGGGGCGCTGACCAGCTCCCGTAGTTCCCTGAATAACTCTGTTTTGAAGATCGCCAGATCTTCACGGGTGAGGATTTCTGCTGCCATATGGTTTGGGTTTGTTTGTTATGGCAGCAAAAGAAAAATTATTACTCACGCAAGAATAGTTACAGGGGTTTTACAACCCCTTGTAACTATTTGATAATCAAAAGTAACAATTTGATATAATTATTTTCGCAATATTAGAATCGGTGCATGATACCTAAAATCAGAACTGTTGCAGGAAACAATCCGCTATCAGGCAGGCGGCCACGTTTAAGCCTTTATGCGATTGATTGACCAGCTTCATGAGGAGATCGCGTACAGACTTTGACACGGCGGCGTTGTCGTTGTAGAAATTGTTCCGGAGGCTGCTGGGAGAAATACTATCCTGCTTAACAGAGGTGAAGAAGTAAGAAAAGAAGTCCAGGACTTCCGCCCTATTCTTGTTTACATAAATACCGCTATCCAGCAACAACTTCAGAATATGGCCGATTTGCGGGACCGAAAAATTGGTTTGCACTTTAAAGTCCTTCCAGCGGCTTAACTCCTCTGGGAGGTGCGCTCCACCTGATGTGGCGTTGATTTCCTTGTGGTAAACAATTTCTTCTGCCAGCCAAGATTGCATTTTATGTTGAAGCGGAGGACGTTGGGAATTGAATACAAACGCAGGTTTCTGGGTAGCCTGGCTAATTTTCTTCTGGAGAAACATCAGCCGTTCCAGCTTTTCCCGGAAGGAGGGAAAGGTGGTCAGCTCTTCGGTGATCATAATGCACCAATATTCAAAATAGTGGACGTTGTTGAAATTAATAAACAACAATAGCTCGTGCAGCTTTTGCGGAAATACGGCTTGCTCTCCACTGACATCGAGTAACTGAAATAACCGTTTATTCATTTCCGTTAGATAGTGCAGCTGCTGGTAGGTGATCGGGGAACTGGTATGGATGCTCTTTGTTAGTTCCAGAAAGGGCATGAATACAACATTTTGCAACTGCTCGTCTACGCCGGAAGATAGGAAGCCGGCTTTCAGCAGCCCTACATCTTCCCGGAATTTCGCCTGGGCTTTTAACAGATAGGATGGTGGTACTTTGCAGTCAATGTCGAGGTACCGTTCAAATTTTTGTTCAAGGTGTGCAAGTAGTTCAGCCAGATGGAGGTAGAGGATTTTGTAAAGGTTTGACCAGGTGTTCTTCACTGCGGGCTTGGCGTCATCGACAAGACTTTCTGCCGGCAGGCTTTTGGCTACGCTGATCATCAGTGTGACCAGCTGTCGCTGGCTTTGTTGAATGAACCATTCTATCTGCTTCTCCTTTCGAAGGTCGTACAGGTATTTGCTGATGCATTCCAAGATTTTGTTTTTTTCGTTGATGATGTCTTTAACGGCTTGTGTGCAGAACGGTTCATCGGGGTGTTTTCGTTCGGTTGATGCTTGTTGCAGGTCAACGTGAATAAATTTTTCAAAAAAGGATAATGGGTAATACTGCTGCATATTATTGGTTTTAAAATGTGCGCGAGTATGGATTTGGTTGCGTAATGGTCTTTCATAAATCACATGATCGGGGCGTGACACTTTGGGCATCAACAATGGTTGCAATACAACGCAATTGAGCAATATCGACATGTTAATGCTATGTTAAAGACATCTGATTTTTCCTTATATTTTGAGCTCGATAATTATTTAATTCCTCACACATTCATAAAATGAATTTTTAATATATTTCAGAATTTAAACTATTTTTCACCATTAAAAACACTCTAGAATGGCAAATTATACAACTGAGATCAGGTCAACATTTGGAACTAAATATGTAAAAGTATTCCTGAAGGATAAATCCAGATTGGAAGAGATTCGCGTTGTGTTAAGTAATCTTACTTCAGTTAAGAATATAAATGTAACTCAGAATAAAGAACCAGATCTAACAGCCTATCCTAGCAAGGTATATACGGCAGAAGAAACACAACAAGAAATTGAAGCAGCATTGAAGGTCATTTTTGAATCTAAACCAGCCGACCCTGTTGTAATTGAGGAGGGCATATCAAGCATCAGTGAACTTGCATATCGCCAAATTATCGACCTCATATATTATTTTGGGAAAAACATGGAAAAGCTCACTAATCTACGCTCCAAATTTGATGAAGAAGGCTATCGAGAGTATTTTCTGCCCTATCTGAACTCTATGTCCCCCAACCACACTGCAACCGGAGAAACGTTCAATAAAATCGGTAAGACAGATATCTTAGTTCAAAACACAAAGAGTGAAAATGTCTTTATTGCAGAATGTAAACTTTGGGGTGGAGAATCTCAAGTGCACCCTGCAATAGACCAACTACTCCAGCGCTACGTAACCTGGAGAGATGAAAAGTTAGCCTTCATTATTTTCAACAAAACCGTAAAGGGGTTCAGCGAAATTGTAAACAAAGCGATTGAGGCTATAAAGAGCCACCCCTTATGTAAGAGATACTTGGGGCAGACTAAAGATAGCTGTGCTTCTTTCATTTTTGTTCATCCGGAAGACCCCAAGAAGGAAGTGCAACTTGAATTAATCATGTTTGACTGTGCATAGTCCAAGAATTTCACTTAAAATATTCACTACCCAGAAAAGTGAAAGCCCCCATTGAGCAGTTGAATCTCCTCCGTGGGGGTTATTAATATCCAATACGACAACGGACTACGCTACAGCCTTTCCCAGCATGGATTCCGGCAATTTGAGATTAAACCGGTGCTTCAATACCTGCATGTCTTCGCTCACTTTGCTGGCTACTATCTTAGCATAGATCTGCGTGGTGCGTATGGATTTATGCCCCAGCATGGCGCTGACGGTTTCTAGCGGTACACCGTTGGCCAGCGTAACGGTGGTGGCAAATGTATGTCGCGCGGTATGAGTGGTAAGGTTCTTTTGAATACCACAGAGGTCAGCTATTTCCTTGAGATACCCATTAAAACGCTGATTGCTTTTGATGGGCAGCAGTACATTGTTGGCAACACAGTGCGGGTGATCGCGGTACTTCCGCAGGATCTCCTTAGCTAACGGTAACAGGGGAACGTTTTCACGGCACCAGGTCTTTTCCCTGTTTTTCACGATCCAGTCTTCCCCATCGAAGTATTTAGTGATACTGTCAGGTGTCAGCAACTGCGCATCTTTATAAGCGTAGCCGGTGAGTGTCATGAATACGTAGGCGTCTTTGGCTTCCTGCAGGCGGGGGATGGAAAACTCTTTATGATACAGTGTGCTGAGTTCCGCCACGGTGAGTATATCCCGTTCCGGGTTGATATAGGAACATACATAATCCTGCAAGGGGTTACACTGCAACCATTTCCGCTGGACCGCCAGTTTTAACAGCTGCTTGGTGTTCTTCAGGTATTTCATAGCAGTGTTATCCTGGATACCTTCTGTAAGGGTGAGATAATCGAAGAAATCTTCTGCGAAGGAAAACTCAATTCTTTCGAGGGGAATATCTTTCATTTTCAGGACGCCGGCAAGAAAGGCTGTGATCTTATCCTTTGTGGTGAGCCATTTTTTGTAGGTGCTGTTTTCCCGCTTCCCTTTGTCCACCTTTTCTTTGAACTTCCCATTATGAAAATCTACGACCTGCAACAGTGTCTGCTTTTCCTGATGAACACCCAGGTAAGCGTTTTTAATCATAGCGGGGGTAACAGTTGATCCCTGCTTCTTCAACAGGTTGTAGTGCCGGAGCAGCTCACCTCTGACGTGTTGCAGCTGGTTGTTTATCTCAATGGCCTCCGCTGACTTTCCCATAAAGATGCCGGCTTCTTTGTTGAATTTCGTGGGATCAACTTTATAGCCCAGTGAAAAACCATCTCTGGGAAAACCCGTAACAGTAATACGGACGCAGATAGTAGCCTTTCCGTTGGAATTATTGTTATCGTACCGGAGATGAAAGAGGATTGATAAATCTTGACTTACTTTCATAGTCAAACAAGTTTTAGGTTACCGATTTTTGGTTTTGTTTGGTGTGTTTTGTTTCGGTTTGCAAGTCCTAAAACCCTTTACTGATAAGCATCTACCAGAAAAAAGGATACACTAACTTAGATTTTTTTTGTGTATCCTTTTTTGTATCCTTTCAGATTCGTTTGATATGATTTATCTTTTCATACCAAAAACAGAAAAGCCGCATAAATCCTACGATTTAAGCGGCTTTAATAACCTTTGATATTCTTGTAGTGATCCCGCTGGGACTCGAACCCAGGGCCCATACATTAAAAGTGTATTGCTCTACCAACTGAGCTACGGAATCAATCACCCCCGATCATTTCGGGAGTGCAAAGATAGAAATTATTCCATTCCTACCAAATTTATTTCATTCATTTTTAATGATTTATCGAAAGCGGATTATATGTATATATAACGGAGCCACTACCAGAGCCCGTTCCGCCGTTATAACGCACATCCAGCATCTTCATAAAATAACCGCCCACCACACTACGCGCCTGAAAACCAACCTGCTTGCCGTCAGTAGTTTCATGCCAGTCTGATAACGGAACACGTGTAGCCGTTTCCGTTACATACTTGTAAATAGGGTCCACTAACTCCCTGAATTCATCCGGAGTAGAGGCTAACGTGGCCGTCCATACGATCCAGTCGGATTTCGTATAGGTTTTGCGACTATCCAGCGGTAACCCAAACGCCTGCTGCTGCTTCAGATACCAGCTTACCTCCTGCTCGTACAGCGATGCAGGAAACAGCTTAAAGCCCAGCACCCGGTCCCATACCAGGTTATACTTCTGGCTCCAGGAACCCGGTTTGTCAAATGCCAGCCGGTAATGATCCGCGTCCGCAGCCAGTTTCATCCAGTTAGTGGCCATCGCCTGCGCACTGTCGGTATAGCGCTTTGCTACATCTTTGTGGCCTAACATATCCGCCAGCATAGCATAGCTACGAATACCGGCAATCGCTTTTAAAGACAGATTGGTATTATGCGCCAGATGCCCCGCAAAGTCATCGGTGCAAAGCTGGTTCTCCGGATCAAAACCCGCCTTCAGCAAGTACTCCGCCCAGGTGGTCAGCGTTTTCCAATGCGCTTTTGCATAGCTGGCGTTGCCGTCTGCCTTTGCAACGGCACCGGTCAGAATCAACATATTGCCGGATTCTTCCACCGGCATATCCTCTCCATACACCTGGCCACTGGCAATCGGATACGTTCCAAGATCATGCGCAGCAAAGGGTTTCGGAAAACGACCACTTTCAGAATACTCAAAAATTCCCGTCATCATCCCTTTCAGCAAGTCAGGATTATACAGCAAAAACATAGGTGCAGAAGGATACGTGATATCCACGGTATTGATACATCCATTGCTGAAATTCTCTTTCGACAAAAACAGCAACTCCCCTTTCGGACCACGTACTAACGTATGCGCCGCTATCGCCTGACGATACGCCAGCTCACACAACCGTGCATACTCTTTTCCACCGGCAGCCGCAGCTTCCTTTTGCAGCGCTTCATCAAACTGCATACAGCGACCCAATACCTTCCCATAATCCCGCATCGCGTTTTTCAACTCCCGATCCATCGTAGCACTGGCATCATTTTTCCACCAGGCCTTCAACCGTTTTCCAAAATATTCAACGGCATACAGGTCGTCATACCCGAGTAAAAACACCCTGGAAGGCATAGCTGCTATCCCTCTCCCTACTTTTCCCATAGCCGCCTCCGTTACCAACATCTTGGTCTTGTCCGCACGGTCAGCTATCCACTGCTTTACGCCAGGGCCTTTACTGGTAGCCACATACATGTACCCCCAGTCGATGCGGATATCATCCCCTTTCTTTTTCAGCACCGGCTGCTCTTTCGTACCGGCTTTCAAAACAGTCAGCTCACCACTGGTATATTGACTAGCCTCCACCGGCTGCCCGGCGTTATTTACACAAACAGCGGTACTAACGCCCACCTGTACACGAACATCGTGGGCTTGGTCATCGGCCGATAATGCGTGGCATGCCAGGTACGTTACCGGGCGGGAAAGCAACATCAGGTCGTCCATTAATAAGGGAGAGATAAACGCCATCTCCATCTGCACCGGCCCGCACCTGAACTGATACACGGTTTGCGTAGCATGTACTTCTACCGACTCCTGTATTGCCATACGCGCAGCTCCTGCTGCCGGCTGCACTTTTTTCGACAGGCCGGCCGATAAATAAGCGCCACCAGCAGTATTTTTTACATGGATAGCCAGCAAATTATTTTTTTGTTGGAGGAGATGTGGGTCCAGCGCTATCGGAAAGTACTCGTCGCGGCCATTCCAGCCTTTTCGGGCAAACACCTCTTTCCCGTTCAGATGCACCGTTACATTATCATCGTGGTGCAGCTTCAGGTACAGCGTGTCCGACGCCACCTGCCCCAGGTCAAATGACCTTCTCACAAAAAGATCATTACTCCTCCACCCTGTTTCCCCGGCTGCCGGGTTATCACTGAAAGGCATTGCGCCCTTCTTCCATTGCTGGTCATTATATCCGGGAGATGTCCATTCGCCCGATGGCACGTCTGTTAGGTATTTCACCGCACCAGCGGCCGGCAATAAGTCCTCATACGTATCAGGCATACTGCCCAACACGGTATAAGGCACCCCATCCACGGTCACCACACCGGTAATAGGCTGTGCCGTGCCGGTCCAATGGCGGGTGCTGCTTTGCATAATCGTATCCGTAGACGACCAGATACTGAAGTAAGGATGGTGGGTTACCAAAGGATATGATGGCGCCTTCTGTTGTGCAACAACAGCACCGGCCCCCATCAGCAGGGTACTCATAATAAAGCGGATATGCCTCATAACGTAACTGGAATGGGTTTGTTAAAGATTTTAGAAAACTATTCAAAAATTATCATGATTAATAACCATTCATCCATTTTGTTATTACATTAATTCAAACATCCGGTAAACAATGAAAGGATTTATTACACTATACGCCTTTTCGGTAGCTGTTATGATGGGTTGTAATCAGCCACAAACAAAGGCTGCACACGAATTATGGTTTAGGCAAACTAAAGAACGGATTATCAGCCAGGCATCGGCGGAGCCCGATAGTGTTCATTTTTCGTATAACCGGGACAGTAGTACGAAAATACAGCAGTCATTCGCCAATCATCAGCTGCTGATCACCCGGGCGTACGACAACAACGTGCTGCACTATGAATTTTACCATAGCAAGGATGGAGCTTTTGAGCTGCGCCGCGAATTCACCTTTAAAGGCCCCGCCTCATTTGAAGGCATCTATTACCGCGGCGAAGGCTATGGCCTCAGCACCTGGCTGCGAACAGAAAACCAGGTCGAAGCCCAGGGCGTGCGGGTTAATGGAAAAAAAGTAGGTAAATGGAAAGAGTGGAATGCAGCCACAGGAAAACTGACCGAAGCAGATTATGGCGGAGAAGCCACCATCGAATCCTTCCCCATCCTCAAAAAGATGTAGCCACAAAAAAGACGCAGACCCAACATATCGCCTTGGAGGCCCTGAGAAGCCTTGTCAGTACGATAGCGGATCTGCGTTTATCTTCAATATTTTAAATAATTCCAATACGAAGGGAGCGCAAAAATACACATTTACCCCAAATTCTCACAATTAATTGCAAACAAATCCCGGTGATGGATGGTTAATGTTATTAAACTATCCAAATCACCAAAATCTCCCATATGACACAACCCGATAACTCAGAAAATTTTGTGCCCCGGGGCGCCATCGCCTTCTTTGCTTTTCTGATCGCCCTCGGCCTCATTATCTGGTTTGGCATCTATTTTCTCATGCTTGAAAGGATCTAAATAGTTAAGTATGATCGACGTATTTGAAAGAAGAATCATCCTCGTCTCCATCCTCGTCATGGGCCTGTTCATTCTGGCTATCTTTTACGCCATGGGCGCCCGCAAGGCGGATGTAACGGAGTGTCTCCCCTACGATAAAACGTACGAAACTGCACGGGTGGAGCAGCTGGACAAAACCACCTACCAGATTTTCTACGTGGCCCGTATGTGGAATTTTGAGCCCTCCGTGGCCTATATTCCCGTAGGCAGCGAGGTGGACCTGTTCGTAACCTCCAACGACGTGGTACACGGCTTCAACGTCTATAACAAGAACGTAAACCTGATGGCCGTTCCGGGAGGAGTCACCAAAACTACCGTCAGGTTTGATCAGCCCGGTGTATACAAAGTGGTATGCCACGAATACTGCGGCACCGGCCACCAGAATATGCAGGCAGAAATAATCGTAAACTATCCCAAAAAACAATAAACTATGCAGGTTAGCAGGTTTCTACGCAATACCATTCTCATTGAACTGTTCGTCCCGATATTATTACTCACAGTAGGCATCTACCATGGCCTGATGCAGGTGATTTACCGCGCCGGCGTGATCCATCAGTCGTCCGTAGCCAAGCTCGACTACTACCAGGGCCTCACGCTGCATGGCGTTATCAATGCCGTAGTGCTCACCACGTTCTTTGCCGTAGCCTTTGGCCATGCTACCATTGCCTTCTACCTGAAAAAAGAACCTAATAAAAAAGCCACTGCCCTATCCATGTGGCTGATGGTGATAGGCACCCTCCTGGCCGCTGCCGCCATGCTGGCCGGCAAAGCTTCGGTACTTTACACCTTCTACCCGCCCCTGAAAGCACATCCTGCCTTCTATATCGGCACTGCTATGCTTATTATCGGATCGTGGGTCGCGTTTTTCGACTGGGTTACCATCTACCTGAAATGGAAAAAAGAAAACCCCGAAACCAATACACCACTGGCCATAATAGGCACCCTGGTAAACTTCACCATCTGGTTCGTATGTACTACTGCGGTAGCTTACGAAGTGCTGGTACTGCTGGTGCCCTGGAGCCTGGGCCATACGCCTACTGTAAATGTGCCGCTGGCCCGTACGCTGTTCTGGTTTTTCGGCCACGCCCTCGTATATTTCTGGCTGTTACCTTCCTACATCATGTTTTATACCATGCTGCCTAAACTCGCAGGTGGTAAACTGTATTCCGCCACCGCAGGCCGCATTGCATTTTTCATCTTCCTGCTGCTCTCCATCCCAATTGGTGTGCATCATCAGTTTGGCGATCCATCGATCGGCAGAGGTGTGAAGCTGTCACAGTCGCTGCTCACCTTTGGTGTGGCGCTGCCCAGCTTTATCACCGCTTTTACCCTGGCGGCATCCCTGGAATATGCTGCCCGCAAACGCGGCGCCACAGGGCTGTACAACTGGATATGGAAACTGCCGTTCTTCCGCAAGGATGTATTCCTCTTCGGCTACCTGATCAATGGCCTCATCCTGTTTATCTTCGGCGGACTCACCGGGCTGGTATTAGCCTCCTATTCACTAAATAACGTAGTGCATAATACCGCCTTTATTCCCGGGCACTTTCATATGACAGTGGCGGGCCCGGTATTCCTGGCTATACTCGGCATGTCTATATTTCTACTGCAACAGCTGACAGGAAAGAAAATATTTCTGCCTACTATCAATGCCATCGTGCCCTATCTGTGGACGGTGGGCGTGATCATCTTCTCCAGTGGCCTCATGTGGGGCGGACTCATGGGCGAACCGCGCAGGACCAACCTGGGCCTCACTTACCTGAATCCGGCGAGCGACCAGTACCACCCCTACTGGGTAATTTCCAGTATGCTGGGACTCGCAGGCGGCGGAATCATGTTTGTAGCCGGGTTCCTGTATTTCATCAGCTTCTTTGGCACCCTGTTCAGCAAACGTTCCACCGAACCACTGCTCGACCTGCCGGAAAGTGAACCTCTGCATGAAGAAAAACGTATACCCGTGCTGGATACCTTTAAGCCCTGGCTGGCAATTATGGCATTGATTATTTTTCTGACGTACCTGCCGGCCATTTCCGATGCACTGAATAATACCGGCAAAAAAGCGCCACCATACTTGCCTACAGACCCAACGCCTGTAGTACAAAAAAAATAAGATGAGGGTCATGAAACTGGAAAAGTCATACCTACTGACTTCCTGGAAGTTTTTCCTGGCACTGCTGATCGGCGTTCCGCTGCTGGCCTATATTTCCGTGCGCATGCTGGAAAAAAAGTACGGCAAACTGCCTATCTACGCCAGCAGCTCCACGCTGGCATCCGACAGTAAAACTGACGGGAGCCTGCCCCTGTTCGTATTCACCGACCAGCTGGGCAGTACGGTCACCAATTCGATCATGACCAACAAAATAGTAGTGGCCAATTACTTCTACACCTCCTGCCCCAGCATCTGCCCTAAAATGATGATGCAGCTGCAGCGGGTGCAGGCAGGCACCGATAAAGTGATGATCCTGTCGTTTACCGTGGACCCGAAGCGGGATTCAGTAGCCCGGCTCATGAAATTCGCCCTGCAATATGATGTACTGCCCAACAGGTGGAGGTTATTAACGGGAGATAAAAAAGCCCTCTATCACTTCGCCCGCAAGGGACTCTTCATTACCGCTACGGAAGGTGACGGAGGAGAAACTGACTTCATCCATAGCGACAGGCTTGTATTACTGGACAACCGCCAGCGGATACGTGGCTACTACGACGGCACCTTGCCCGAAGAAGTAGACCAGCTGCTGGCTGACATAAAAAAATTACAAAATGAAATGTAAGCGTTTACTGATCGTGGTTTTCTGCTGCATCACCACTGCCGCCGCTGTTAAGGCAGCCAATCCGGAGCAGGGTAAAATGCTGTTTCAGGGCAGGTGCGCCTCCTGCCATAATGTAACTAAAAAACTCACAGGGCCTGCGCTGGCAGGTGTGGAAGAGCGCCATCCCGAAGCCTGGATCATCTCCTTTGTAAAAGGCTCACAGGCCATGGTAAAATCCGGTGATGCCGCTGCCCTGGAGGTTTTCAATAAAAATAACCAGGTCATTATGCCAGACCATCCTGATCTTTCCGATGATCAGATCCGCGATATCCTGGCCTATATCAAGGAAACCGCCGCCAACGCTCCGAAAGAAGATGACGCGCCGTTTTCAAGGCCAGGGCAGAAAGAACCCAATCTGATGCCACTATCGATCTACAATTTCCCATTTATGATCGCCTACCTGGTGCTGATCATCGTCATGGTGATTTTGCTCGTGTTCCTGGTAAACATCAAAAGTTACGAGCACCATATTCATAAAGACGATTGACATCTCCATAAAAAAAGCCCCAGACCGGGGCTTTTTCATATATTCCTTATTTACGTTTAAACCAGCTATCAGGAACCGGTTGAATTTTACTGCCATTCACACTGTATTCCAGCTTTAGCGTATATCCGCCGCCGCCTTCTACAAATGCCACCTGCAGCGGATGCAGACCTTTCTCCAGTGCTACCTGGCCACTCTTCTGTACCGGCGCATGCCAGCCATCATTATTGACCACTTCTTCCCCGCCGATGTAGAGGATACCACCATCGTCGCAGGTGAGGTAGAAACTGTATATACCTGTAGCAGGTACGTCGATGAAGCCATCCAGTTTAGCACCGAAAGGTTTCCCGCCTTTGCCCAGCTCTTCGGGAATTTCCACATTAGAAACAGTTACAGTCGCATCAGCTGCTGATTTGATTTTAGTGGCACTTTTAAACGCACCATTAAACATTCCCAGTTGCAGGCCTGCTTGTAATCCTGCGCCATCAATAGGTTTCAGATAGTTCTGCTGACGGTATTTCAGTGTGTATATATCGCCGCGATTGCCGGTTGGCGAGAAAGCAGAGAGCTTAATGGTTTCCGGCTTGGTGATGGTGAGCGCGCCACTTAGCTGGGGCGACTGCACCGAAGGAATGGAACCATCCGTGGTATAGCGCACGGTCATAATATCCAGTGGCTTGATTACGTTCAGGCTGCCCTTGTCCACAAACACGTTATCGCCCGCGAATCCGTCGAGGTCCGGCAGGCGGTAGTTGACACCCATCAGATCGAGGAGACTATAACTTACTCTGAGTCGGTTCATGTAATGATCATAGCGGGGCTGGTTGGTCCACAGCACCTCAGCCAGGGCCGTCATACGTGGCATATACATGTAGTCCGCCCGTTTTTCTGAAGGAATCCACTCCGTCCAGATGTTTGCCTGGGCACCCAGGATATTGGCTGCTTCAGCGGCGGTGAGGCCTTTAGGGATCGGATTAAAATGGTATACATTGGAGATGGAATTGCGGTCAGGCACGCCATCGAAGTACAGGGGATTACCCGGCGTCATGATCACGCGGTTACCATTCTTTGCCGCTTCTATCGGGGCTTTTGGCACCCAGGAGCGCCAGTACATCACTACCGCGGTAGGACTCACGCCACCTTCCAGAATTTCGTCCCAGCCGATGAGTTTTTTGCCTTTTGAATTAAAGAATTTCTCCATTCGTTTTACGAAGTAGCTCTGTAATTCTTCTACCGATTTCAGGTTATTGGCCTTCATCACGGCTTCACAGGCGGGCGATTTAGCCCAGCTGGTTTTCTCTACTTCATCCGCACCGAGGTGGATATATTTGGATGGGAAGAGGGCAGCGATTTCCGTGAATACGTCTTCTGCAAATTTGAAGGTAGTTTCCTCGCATGGGCAGATAGGCGTGCTAAAGGTTTTACCCCAGCCGTTTTCGCTATCGCAGGTCAGGAATGGATAAGCTTTGATAGCTGCCATCACATGGCCGGGCATATCGATTTCCGGGATGATTTCGATATGGCGTGCGGCCGCGTAGGCGATTACCTCTTTGATCTCAGCCTGTGTATAGAAGCCACCATACAGGGTTTTACCCGTACGCTGGATGATATGTTCCTGGTCCAGGGCCATATCAGGGTTATCTTTTGATTTCTCTATACAAATAGAATCCTGGTTATTATACGTTCTCCAGGCGCCTTGTTCTGTGAGCAGAGGATATTTTTTGATTTCAATTCTCCAGCCCTGGTCATCACTGAGGTGCCAGTGGAACTTGTTCATTTTATAGAGCGCCATCACATCCAAAAATTTCTTCACATATTTTACAGAGAAGAAATGGCGGGCTACATCGAGGTGCATCCCTCTATAGTCATAGGTAGGATGATCCTTGATGGTAGCGGCGGGGAAGGCAATGGTTTTCATTTTTTCGGTGCCGTGATGGCCTGCCAATGGCACCAGTTGGGTGAGTGTCTGGATACCGCGGAAAATACCGTCGCCGGTACGGGCGCGGAGGGTAATACGGGCAGGTGTGATCTCCAGCTGGTACTCCTCCTCTCCTTTTATGGTGTTATCCTGAACCAGCACAATACTGCTCTGGCCTACCTTTGATGACACCGGCAGTTTAGCGCCGAGGAAAGTGGTCATCAGCAGTTGCAACTGTTTTACTTCGCCTGCAAAAGCGTTCGCGCTTACAATATTCGTATTCCTTCCAACCACAAATTCCCCCTGTTGAGCGGTGAGCTCCTGCGGGTAAGGAATCAACGGATAGCGCTGTGGATCTGCATCCTGCGCCATCAGTGTGGTACTGTAAATGGTTGCGGCAAGTACAGTCAACTTGAGTGATCTAAGCATAGTTTATCGTTAAGTATGATCCAATCCGGCAAATTAAAGCAAATTTTGAGCATGCGAGTGGTGTGATATTGTCTAATGCTGCAACTATATTGACTTCCACGGTATATTTCAGGAATTGGGGAAAATGAATTTTCTTTGCATGTCATGTCACTTTACATTACTTCTCTGAATTCCGGCAGCAACGGAAACTGTTATTATATCGGCAACGATACGGACGCCATACTGGTGGATGCAGGCATTTCATGCCGTGAAACGGAGAAGCGGATGGCGAGGCTGGGCTTGAGTATGAGCAAGGTGCGGGCGATATTTGTATCGCACGAACACACAGATCACATCCGGGGTATTCCGGTGATGGCGCGCAAGCATCAGTTACCGGTGTATATTACAGCCAGCACCATGCAGCACGGCGGGCTGGAAATTCACGAAACGCTGGTACGGCGCTTTACAGCCTTTGAACCGGTGGTGATCGGTGATTTACAGATTACTGCTTTCCCAAAATTTCACGATGCCATAGAGCCACATAGTTTTATAGTGAGCGCCAACGGCATCAATATTGGCGTGTTTACGGATATTGGCGTGGCTTGCGATCAGCTGGTACACCACTTCAAACAATGTCATGCAGCTTTCCTGGAAGCCAATTACGACGAGGTAATGCTGGAGCAGGGCCGCTACCCTTACTTCCTGAAAAACCGTATCCGTGGTGGCCATGGGCACTTATCCAATACCCAGGCGCTGGAATTATTCAGGGCGCACCGGCCGGAGTATATGTCGCACCTGCTGCTGGCGCACCTTTCCAAAGACAATAACAATCCCGAACTGGTACATCAGTTATTTACGCAGGAAGGCACCACTACTGAAATTGTGGTCGCTTCGCGCTACGCTGAAACGGGTGTGTATCATATTTCCGCGGTTAACGTATAGTCGTCACTGTTATATCTCCCGAAAAAAATTTTAGAAAAAATTTGGTAGAGATAAAATATTTTCTACTTTTGCACTCCCCTAACGGGAATGATTCCGTAGCTCAGTTGGTAGAGCAATACACTTTTAATGTATGGGCCCTGGGTTCGAGTCCCAGCGGGATCACCTGATGGGACAAGTCTAAAATTGATAGGCTTGTCCCATTTTCTTTTTCTACGAAAGCCTTATCCATGCTATATATTAGCTGAACTGCATAATTTACTCTGGCGGTTCGATATGCGTCACCAGTGAATACCAGTTTTTCGGGGAATATCGAACCAATGATCTTCCGCTGCGTTTCTACCTCCCCACTGTCGTACAAAATATCTAGTTTGGAAAGGTTTCTCATGCCCTTTTCGAGAATGCCCTCAATATTATAATTCTTCTTCGGAATCTCTGAAAGGCGATCTTCCAGCTTTGTAATGGACAATTCATATTCTTCTTTACTTTCCTTGAAGTCCTCCGGAGTGATTTTTTGTTGAAATAAAAGTTTCCGCGCTTCCCTGATTAAATCTGTATAAGCGTCGATTTGAGAGAGCAGACTATCTCTTTCTTCGGAGGTGCTTTTGGTTTGAGCCTTAAAATAGTATTCCAATGCCGGGCGGAAAATATCGCGGAACGGAGATTGTGGCACAAATTTGCGTAATTCCTTTGAAAAAAGTTGATTGGCCCGTTCTGCCGGGAAACGGCAACCGCATGACGTGATACAGTGGTAATAGTGATAATGCCTGTTTCTGCCTTTTGATGCGCTGCCGGTTAGAACTCTGCCGCAACGTGGGCAGATCAGGAAGCCGCGTAAAGGCAGGCTATTATCAACTACGATTTTTGTACGCTGTTTTTTACGCCGTCCATCCAGAATCTCCTGCACGAGATAGAATAACGTAGACGAAATGATGGCCTCATGTTTGCCCTGGACAAAAATGCTTTCTTCGTCCTTGAATTTGGGAACGTGTATTTTTCCGCAGTAGACTGGGTTGCGTATTGCCACCCAAAAATTATTCTTACTGCATTTCAGGCCACGGTTGCGGGCCATGTGTAGAATTTGCTCAGTATTGAAACGACAGGCCGCAATTTCTTCAAAAACCCATTTCATTATGCTTGCCTCTGGCTCATTCGGGCATATATACTTAACCTTACCGGTTTCGTCGGTTCTGTTCTGATAGCCTATTGGAGCTGTCCCCATCCACCGCCCTTCCTTGCGGGCGCGACGCATACCATAAAATACGTTGAGTGCGCGACGGTCGTTTTCGACTTCGGGAGTTGCCAGATACACGGCCATCATAATCTTACTTTCCGGTACTGTCATGTCGAGGGGCTGTTCAATCGCCTGCGGCTCAATTCCAAGTTTTCTGATGGTGCTTATCATTTGATAGGCATCCCCTGCATTGCGGCTGAACCTATCCCATTTTGTGAACAGCACGAGGTCAACCTGATGCTTTTTCTTCCGCCAGTCAAATAAGAGCTTATTCCACTGCGGACGATTGAAAGTTTTGGCGCTGTGATCCTCAAAAATGACCTGACGAATTTGGATAAAATTGTGATCGCAGTATTTACGCAGAACTTCTTCCTGATTTCGTTGGGAGAAACCTTTGTCACGCTGATCGTCTGTACTCACTCTGATATATAAATCTGCTACTAACATAAAAGAAATAATTTCTAAATAAAACTTAAAGTAACATGCGTCGAATTGCCATCGCCGCAAAAATGATGTTCTAAGAACTAGGATTTTGATACTTTTCTCTACCAATCGGACGGTTGTTCAATAACTCGAACTCATTATACTGTACTTGTAAAACGAGTATTTCTATTAATCGCTCCATCGTTATTTCAAAGACATTCGTTAATGCCATCATTTCTAGCAATCTAAATTGTGGCGGATCTTCTACTCTTGACCAAACTGTATCTGTGTTCGAGTTGAAAAACGAACCGAATAAGGCCGGGCCGAGAATAATTACAACATTGTATAACGTATCGTTGGCTTTGTGATTTTTCATAAAAAATTTAGCGGCTGAAATTTTTGCTTGCTGGCCGCCAGTTAATCCCTTCTTCATTGTATAAAGTTGTTACAGTTCCATGCTTTGCCATGTTCTGTTTGCTGCTTCTAAGAAAATGTTTGTTTTAATCGCTTTAGCGGTTATCTGCATTCTATCAAGATTAGATTTCACAATAGTGAATTTTTCTAAATTTCTTGTGAACCTATCCCATGTAGTAAATAATATCAAGTCCGGCCAAACGGTTGAGGAAACAAGCCGATCATAATATTCCGACCAACCGGGTCTATCAAAGTTTCCGGCAGAACAATTGTCAATTACTTTTGCCCTTATTTTGATGTTGTTGGCGACGCAGTATTCTTCAAGTTCTTTTTCCTGTTGTTCTTCCATTAACTTTTGACGTGCAGGGTCATCGCACCTTGCACGGATATATAAATCAGCAATCTTCATGACTTAAAATTTCTGTAATAGTAATTTCTGCAAACTGGTAGATAATGTCGAGAATAGCTGCGGCTTCTTCAAGAGATACCGTAATGCCTTGTTCACTCAGTATTTTCACTGCTGTTTCAGGCTTCATTTTTTTGTCCATAACACACTCATGTTCATACTTCACAATTCCAAGTGCTATGCGGGATAACACAAATTTACAAATGAATGTGCATTATTCTAACGTCCAGCATTATGCCGGAATATCGTGAATAGCTACTGACAAAAGCAAGATGTATCAATGTGCGACAAAATTCTAAAATTTAGAAAGTGTTTAAAAAAATGGCAATAGCTCTAAAATTCAGTCAGCGATATTAAGGTGGGTCAGGTGGGCGGCGTTTTGCTTTCTCTCGAAGTGCTATAACGTCTTGAATATCTTTTACGATTCCTTTATCGAAAAGGACTTTCATACCTGGGTGATCTTTGATAAGGTTCTTTTTTTCTTTTTCCATGAGGATATTATATAAATGTTCATAGAACGCGAAGTAATATCCAACCTGATAAATGAGAAGCTGACGTTTGAACTTTTGCATAAGCGTTTTCTTTCTTATGGAATTGTAAGAGCCGATACGCCTGCCGAGATCATAGATGTATTGCGCCATACCCTTTAATTGCTGGCGAAGCTGCTGTGAGGACAACTTTTTATATCGGTTTCCGGGAAATAAATGAGGGAAGTTTGCCATAGTCTTAAAGCTATAATAGAAAAATACACTAAGTCCCGGATTTACAGGAATTTGTAGCTGTTGACTTTTACCACAACAAGGTTGATTTTTACCAGCGTGGGAATTGTACTGCAATAGAATTGCAGTATGATGTTGAAGTAATAACTTCGCCGCTCCAACCAGACGTACCTCCGCGATATTATGTATGCGTGCATTGATGGCTATATATACATATACACATACACGCATCCGTCACACAATCATGATTGCGTGACCCCGGAAAAAGATAAAATGTTTACATCTAATTAACATTTGGAATTTGAATGTAACGTATTTTACATCATTCGTCATCTTAAACTAGCTATGAGTAACGCTGAAAAAACAATCGCAGAAGAATTAAAAGTTCTTGAAACAAATGTGGAGCAGGTAAAGAAGGCTTCACGTAATCCCATCGCGCAGCCTCCTGCGTTGCTGAGTATAAATGGGCAGCCGCTATTTCGCCCTTATACCATCAATGCAATACAAGGGAAAGAAGGAAGCCATAAGAGCCGATTTGCAGAGATAATCTGTACCGCTGCAATTGTGGGGAAAAACACAGTGGGGAAACCTGGCGGGAATTACCTCAATATCGTTGCAAACCCTGATATGCCCTGCCATGTTCTGTATGTTGATACCGAACGGAACATGCAAGACGAGTTTCCAACTTCGATTCAATCGTTAAACAGAAATGCAGGACACAAAGCCAACACAATTTCCGCCCGATTAACACCTGTTCCGATATTGAATATTTCCCGTGATAACAGGCTCGAAGTATTAAAAACCTACGTTGAGAAATTGCGGAAGAAAGTAAAGCAGCACATGCTGGTAGTTCTTGACGTTTCTACGGATTGTATAGACGATTTTAATTCCTCTACAAGTGCCAATAAGATACATGATTGGATGAACATCATGAGGACGGAGTTCGATATGACATTTTTGTTATTGATCCATGAAAATTTAAGTGGTAATGACAAGGCACGTGGACACGTCGGAACTGAGCTTACATTGAAGGCATCGACCCAATTACAGATACGCCGTGTGAGTGATAAAGAGGATAAAGACGTATTTCAGTTGGTGTTCAAAAAAATGCGGTTTAAAAAGCGGTATGCGCCTATATACATCGCATATGATGAAGAATTAGAAACATTGGTAGAGGTCGAATACAATGAAGAAAGTAGAGGCGAAAAAGAAAGCCCCAGCGCAGGGAACGAACTTCATGCTGCCCTGGCTGAAGCCTTCAGCCAACAGAGGGAATTTTCTCGTGCTGCTCTTGCTTCCTTCGTCGCAAAAAAAATGAATGGAGAGTACAATGAAAATACTATTGCACGTAAGCTGGCCGACCTAAGCCGTGAAGATCAGTTTATACTAAACATTAACGGCGGTGGAAAGTTTGCGGCTGAAAAACGAGGTCGTGAAACCTTCTACGTATTTCAACCTACAGCCGAACCGGATGCAGAACATGCGCCGGTTGCAAACTAGATATTGCAGACGTTTTTTATTTTTTCACTATTAGTCCCTCCTGCGAAGGATCGTTTAAAACCGACTGTAAAACAGCCTCAACAATATCCTGCACATCCTGTTTAATGATGGCATAATTGTCCATTATGTCCTTACGGGTTACAGCTTTCACTATCGGAACGGGCAGATAGGTTTCTTTTTCAATTTTCAAGGCACTGTTATCAACCTTCACGTGAGCATGAAACCGTTTCAATTCAATGGGCTGGTCGGGTGTATCGGCAGTGATGCCTACAAACTCGCCGGAAGAAAGGTTGGAAATTGTACTCACAGGCACGGCCATTTCAAGTTGCTTACTTCTGGAAATGGAAGTGTCACCGCTATTTATGGAAATGCTTTCGCGGTCTTGCATTGTTTTACCGAGCCTTTCGGAAACCTGCTTTGCAAGTTCTCCGCTGGTTTGCCCGATCATAATATTTCCGCAAATATTTAGCACTACGTCTGCCCACTCTTTGCCATATTGCAAACGCAATTGATGATCCGATTGCATTGCCAAGATGGTAGATATAAGGTGGCTCCTTGCACTTGCGATTTGTGTTGAGAGTTCCAGAAATGTCAGGGTGGGAAATTCATCCAGTATCACCGCCGATTTTATTTTGCCCGGCTGGTTCATGATCTTACTGATACGGGTCATGAAAAGGCTTAATAGTGGCCCATATACTTCTTGCTTCTGCGGATTATTTGCTAAACAAAGAATCTTCGGGGATGCCGGGTTATTAATGTCCAAAGTGAAATCATTACCACTAAGCAGATAGTAAATTGTAGGCGAGGAAAGTCTTGCAAGACCGATCTTTGCTGCGTCTAACTGACCTTCGAGTTGCTCCATTGTATTTTCAACGAATGCAGAAATGAAGGGTGAAATGAAGGCAGAAATTTCCGGCTCCGTCTGAAGCACCGTAAAGAGCTTATCCATTTTTACCTGCATAAACTCAATTATGTGCGGCAATGTGCAATACCGTCCATCCTCATACTTCCGCAGAAACCAAATGACTGATATAGTAAAATTTATTGCCGATTCGACAAAAAAATCCCCTTGCTTACGCAACCAGGATTTGTTGGTTCCTAGCATTAGGATTCGCGCTGCCTCAACAGCATCGGATATGTCGTGCATCATTTCCGGATAGAGTGGATTACACCGGTTGCTGTGTGGCAGGTCGTCAAAATTTATTACATGAAATGAGGGTTTGCGCGGGTAGTTCTTTCGATTTTTTAGATAGTGATTGTATGCTATGATTGATAAATCAGGGTACTTAAAATCATATAAAACCATTGCATGATTCTTAGCCAGAAGTTGGCGGATCGCAGGTTCAATAAGGTATCTGGATTTTCCGGCTCCGGGCGAGGCTACGCAGAGTAGGCCACGAGCTGGCGATACATAATTCAGCCACGAATCCCGCTGCGCACCCTTGTAGAAATAGTATGCGGGAAGGTTTATTGAAAATTCATTCTGTAGTAGTTTCTCCTGCTGCGGGAACGTTTCATTTTCTTTATTGAATATATCGCCGCTCAGTCTTTTTTTTAAAGACCTGGCTATTATACTACCGCCAGTAATAAGGAGTACGAATGCTAGTGCGTTTAATAGAATGTAGGTTGCTGAAACAGCCTGCGCGGGCAGTCCGTCTACCAATAAAATCAAACCACTCACAAAGTAAATAATGAGGCCAGAGAACAGCAGCGCAATGCCTGCACGCGCATCTGCTTTTTCATCCTTTCTGCCACGCACTCCAAGCAACGAAATAAATAGTAAGAGGAGTGCGATGATTTTACTCCTAAAATACCCTGATAATAAGCCAGTTTTGACGATATTTTTTAATAGCTGGTCGGATATGTTGCTAGTCCATCCTATTAGCTTAAAAGCATAGTAGCAGTTGTAATAGCAATGAAGAAGTAGGATAACTATTGCTATCATTCTAGTGAGGTCAATGATCTTCTTCAACCCCTGTTCGTTCTCACCTGTTCGCATTGACATAACACACAATTTGGAAGTAAAGAATATCTATCGGCAATCCGAGAATACCTCGCAACTATTACCACCTACGGCATCGATGTCGTCGGTATCATCGAATGGTAGTGTTGCTTGCTTTGTATAATCCCTGCTCTCATCCCTGATGATAGGATTGGCAGACTGGGCCATGTGTAGAATCTCTTTGGCCGATAAATGGTTTCTGAAAAATGTAATTGGGAAGGATATTGACTTGCCATCCTGCAATAGTTTCGCGGATCGGCTATCAGGTATGAAATGTCCATATAGTTCCTCCATACGCCGAGGGAAGTCAAAAGCTGAAGGGGTATCTTTTGCTATACGCAGCAGCTTTCTTTTTGATTTCTTCCAGCACCATTTGCAGTTCCCTTCGTAGCCTTTCAGATTCAGTCTAAACGGCATTTTTGACCAGTACAGGTTTACATCAACCTTCATGATGCCCGGAAGGAATCCTTTTGATATTAGCGGATAAATTAGCTTCTTCTTTTGGGCCAACGGAGATATGCGATCAACTTCGTCGGAACGAATACCTATTGCAGTATAATATGACTTCTTGAAGCAGCATTTTGAGAATGCAGATATTGGTACTTCCTTTAGCTCACGGGAACAATGCGGCAATGCAATATTGGGAATGCCATATTTTTGAATTACTTTTTCAAACGGTTCTCCATGCCGGGAAGCGGTTTTAAAATCAACCGACCTGTATTTATCCTTACAACCGGGTTCGCATTCTATCCAGTTCACGGAAAACCCGAAATAATCGCTGCAATGTTGAACAAATTCCAGTGTTTCTTCTCTTTCCTCGCCGGTATTAGCGAATACAAAAAGCATTTCATAATCGTTTGTTCTATGCTGCCATAGCCATTGCGACATAAAAGCTGATGTTTCGCCTCCACTAAACGACACGATCAATTTCTTCTTCATACGAAACAAGGTTTAATGAAACAATCTTTTTCGTTTTTTCTTCTTTCTTTCGTCAAATTCTGCCTGTGGTGACGATTCCTTTTCAATGTCAAACACTGATTCTACAGCACCCTTCACGGCACCCGCTTGTGTTTGTTCATTCTTCTGAGAATTGGAGGTATGCTGTTTTATCAGTGGCGTTTCTGGACGCATCACGGGGATCTGCCGGATACGTTGTTGCATTTGGTTAGAGCTGTAGGGTTTGCCGAGATCTGAACCGTTAAAAACTGATTGCGTTTTATGATCTACGTAGGTTAAGCCGTAAACAATGCCATCCGCGTTTTGCCGTACAACAAGCGAAATCCTCTCTTTCTGTAAGTAGTTTTGTAATTCTGTTAAGGTGATACGTCCTTTTGTTGCAATGATGTAGTCCACGGCATTGCGAACCCGCTGCATATGTGGGCGGCGTTGCACCTGATTTTTCAGGAAGTTTTTCTCTAAGTTTTTAAGAGTTGGTTTGTTGTAGATGTGACTGGCAGGTATCGGGACACCAACCTTTTGCCCGTTCGCATCAAGCACTCTGTAGACCAGTCCACCGGACTTATAGATGCGGGATTCCTTGCTGCCCTGGTCAGCAACAATATTGTATTGTCGGAGAACTGCATTTAACTCTGGCAATGAGGTGTATTTGTACTTCGGTAACACCGTGTCGAGAACATTTGCGATGGCCCGTTTGGTACCGGAGGCAGCATTCTTTCCATATAAAAGTTTCTCAGCGTTAACTGGCTTTACCTCATATGCCTGTTGCCGCTGCTTTGAATCAGCACGAACTAGATTAAAATCCTTTTCAATTTGTTTGCGAGCTTTTTCGGACTGATTTTTTCCGATGTTGTGGAGTGCAATTCTTTTCCCGTTCCGTTTGATGTTGGTGGTAACGATGTGGATGTGGGGATGGCTTGCATCTTCATGCTTGTAAACGAGATATGGCTGATCTCCAAAGCCAATTTTTTGCAGGTATGAATCGGCTATCCGTTGAAAGGTTACGTCGTCCAGTTTCTCTGACGGATCAAAGTTCAACGAGATATGAACACTGTTCACTTTAGTACGCTCATTCCGGGCAGCTAAGTTCTGAAGTGTTCCCAATTTATCGGTAATGCCGAGCTGTTGAGTGTCCTTTGCAAAATTTCTGGAATGGATAAGCACAGCGGTGGACTGCCGCACCTTATTTTCATTATAGTGCAGCGCATTTCTCAGTGATCTACTAGCGTTTACTCTTGCAACCATTTTTCGCTGATTTGAGATATTTTGTCTTTGATTTCAGTTACTTTTTCATGCAATGCTTTGCGACCAATTTCATTGAGCGATAACCATCCGGAGAGGTCTGATTTATCGTTGAGCATGTGCAGTTTTTTGACGACCTGGTTGTAGTTATTGGCGATGGCATTCAGCTCATCTTTGAGTAGGATCAGGACTGTCATTAGGTCATCGAGAGATCGATTTCTGTGATACATTTTTATCGGTTTATCCAATAGGATTTTCCGAATATGTTCGCTGAATTTCTGACTGGAAGAAATGGTGAACTGATTGAATAACTTTTGGTATTCTTCCGGCGTTAGCCGAACATGGAGATGCTTGTTACGATTGATCTTTTGCCCTTTCATTTGATAAATTTTAAGTGGCTTAAAATGGTTCTTTTGCCGCCTGTGGCGATTTCCGGCCCCGACTTCGGAGGGTGGCCGGCCAGATTCGGTTGAGGCTTGTGCCACAACCGTACATCTGGCCGATCATGGCGCAGCAGATGATCTCAGATTTTGTCATGGTGGACAAAATGGGTATGCAGTGCTGGATGCCGTAATCGCAGATGTTAGTCATGTCCCGAAGCCCTGGAGAGCAGGGAGCCAGTCGCCCGGATAGACTACGGGCTTCGGCGTTGTTGTTGTTGGTGGTGCTGGTGCTGCTGTTGTGGACGGTTGTTCAGCATCCATTCGTTGAGGTCTTTTGACGGTGCATACAACTTGCGTTCATCACTGAATTTATGGCAGTCTATGGCTAATGCCTGCTTGGTAAATTTGTCGCCGGATTTGTCGTTGTCGAGGTATAATTTCACACGATCATGGGCTGTCATGCGGGAAATATTATTGTCGAAAAAAGAGAGAGAATTTAGTACTAGGAAATTGCTGGATGGCTGCTGTTTGTTGCGGTTGATCGCTTGGTGAGAAAGGAAGTTAAAAAAGCCCTCAAATACCGCTAGTTCCCCGGATTTATTATCTATAAACGTGGAAGTTTTGGGGGAACTACTGGCTTTGATATACTTGTTGCGAAGCTCATAACCACCTGCATCATTTTTGAAGCCGAGGGCATAATAGTTTTTGCCTTTGAGGTTGTAATGCACCTCCTTCAAATATCGTTCTGCTGTATCTAGCGGAATACCACGTTGTCGCACATACTGAATGAGAGGAATTGAGGTTATGGGCTTTACCCGGCTGACAGTAATTTCGCCGTCTGTTCTACTGGAAGATTCCTGCTGCGGAGCAGGTCTGAACATTGGTGTGTTCACGTCCAGCTTTTGCAGAAAGTCCTTCACGGAACATTTGTGGAACTGGATGCCAAAATCTATCAGGTTGCCGCTGTCACCGCTTCCCCAATCCTTCCATTTGTTCATCTTGCGATTGATCTTGAAGGAGGGCGTTTTTTCCTCTGGACGCAATGGAGAGATATACCAGTAATGAGGTTCGTTGATCGTCTTCGGCTGGAAACCAATTTTGGTGAGATAATCCACCATGTCCAGCTCTTTAGCTTGCTCTATTGTCATAACTCACATTTTTCACTTCACAATTCAATATTGCAGATACAAAAGTAGATATGTGACACAGGCGAGAACATACCACTGCAAAGAAGGAAGTAGGTGAAGTATCAATGCGACGATGGAAGCGAATATTTTTACGGAGAAATTATTTACTCACAAAAACAGAAGTGTATGTTAAGTGCGAAAGATGTTGTAGTAGTTTTTGAAACATTACTTGCAAGCCCTGGAATGGGTGATTCGGTGAAGGTGAGCGTTAACCAACCACGGAAGTTAATCCTGCTTCTGGTGAAGGTGATCGATTCTGGTTTAAAGAACCGCGAAGATGGGCTACTTGCCGGGATGGATGAAGGCACCGCTGATGCGATTAAAAGTATCGCAGATGAATTGCTCAAAAAAGCAGGTCTGACCGAACTAAACGAGAAAATTTCTTTGTTAACGCAGAAATGATTGTGGTATGGAAAACAATGTGCTGGCGTGGGGAAAGGCTTCGCAAATGGGGCTGCGTCCGAAAGACTATCCGTATGAAAAGAAACTGGTACCTACAGGAATGGTGGTTGCCCGATTAGATTTTAAAATTTGGGCAAAGAAGGTCATGGGGATAAATGGCTACTTCTCTCAGGAAGGAGGATTAAGATTTCAGCTAACCGTTTTTCTAAATAAGCGGTTGCGAAATTACAAACTGAATAATGAATCCATAGACTTCGCCTTTTGCCCTGTTGATTGCCGATATGAATTGAAGATAGGGATAAAGAAAGACAGACCTTTTTTGGAGAGTATACGATGTTTGGAAGCATAGATTGATTTTAATTTGGGCAGTGGGAAGCTGCCGCTGTGCGTCGCTGTTTGGCGATGGTGAAAAGCATGGCGGCAGCTTTTTCGCATTTAATACAATCCTTTCTTCCACATATCGAAAAGCTCTTTTTCTGCATCTTCAATATTGGAGAAAATCGGGTGCATCCATTGTGTAAGGACTTGGTATTTCACTTCGCCACTGTGAGTGATTTCGAGAAAGAAATATCCATCGAGATAAACATGAAATGCAAGAACATCACCTTCATCCATAAGATCAGGAGCGTAAGGGTATTGCTCAGGATCTGCGACCGCATCCTGTGCCGTAACCCGGTTAGCTGACCGGCAAAATACATTGTAGGCATTTTTCCTTTTACGTATTGACATATAGCTGTTTTTGGGAGTGAGAAAATGGCGGCGCCGGGAAAGGCGCCGCAGGTCAGCAATTATTTGTCGCCGTGTTCAGCCTGATACAGTCCGGCCACCATGTAAGCATGATTTACCGCGCTGTTGCTGATGAACTGTTGCCAAGCGTTACCCTCTGATCGAGAAAAACGGAAACCACGATCACGGAGCCGCTTTCTTATATCTTCGCCGGGAATCTGAGGAAAGAATAATTGAACACGGTTTGCCTCTGCATTTACCACTACGCGCACACCGTTGATGGTTTTCTCAAAAGTTTTAAGTTGTTCCATCCCTTCCAGTTGTACAATACGTTGCTTTATCCGCCGGATATTGGCATTGTTATTTTTGAGGGAGTAGTGAGCAAAACCGATTGTATTCATGCAATCCGGGGTTGTGATTTCCTGCCAGATTTTTTCCGACGCGTGTGGCAGTTTCATAAACGCCTCCTTGTTACCGGATTTTACGCATTTGTTTGCTTCCTTCATGAAGTCCTGCGCACTCTGCAAGGATGCGAGTTTGTTCCTGAGTTTCAGGAGTGCCTGGGGATCGTCTGATGATATGGCATCGTTGGCCTCTATCGTAACGGCCTTGCTCTCATAATACTCTGCTTTGTCACTGGCTGCAAAAGCCTTTCCGTAGGTGTTGTGTATTTTCTCGCGGTAGTTACGATCTCTCTTTTCTGAGTGATGACCCACAAGAATAGGCTGGCCCATTGGAATAGCTGATGCCATGTTTTTAGCCTGGTCATAAAGCTGATTAGATTCCTTTTGCAATTTGACCGCTTTTTGTTTTGCATATTCGATGCGGTTTTGTTTTCGTTCTTCATAATTGTGTTTCATAATGATGCGAGTTTGTAGCCTGCCCTCCATGTTGTCTAAGGGCAGGCCGGTTAAAAAAATGTATTAGGAAAGAAGTGTGTAAGCCGCGATTATCTTCTTACTCATGGCTTCGGCTTCGGTGAGCCGGTGTTGATTAGTATCAGGGTGCCACTGACGAATTAGCTGGCGGAATGCTTTCTTAATTTCTGCTGCGGATGCCCCCTGTTTAATTCCGAGTACCTCATGCGGAGTTTGTACTGCATCGGTAATTATTCGGGTTGCATCTTCCTTGCTCATACGTTGAGTAAAGGCATCCCGCCAGCTTTGAGGACTGCCGTAACCGCTGGCCGTGTCGTATGTTTTGTAACCATCGAGAAAACCTTTCTTTGCCATAGCTTACTCGTTTATCAGGTTTGCTTCATATGGCGTGCATTTGCCGGGTAGTCCGAGGGCGGAAAGGTGTTTGCAGGTACGGTGCGCTTTCCATCCCGGACAGGAGCAGGCCCAATGCCTGCCCTTTATGTTTTGCGAGATAACGTAAAGACGGTTGGAGCTTTCGCTCTTTACGTTGAATCGGTGTTGCCATTGGTCATTGTCGGGCAATGCCATATCAGGCCGTACATAAATTGTCGGTTTCATTTCGTTTGTATTTAAGCGGGAGTTAAAAAATGAGCTGATAGGCGAGTTTAAACTTCTCGTTAGTGGTTTTGTGTTCTACGTACTGTTGCAGGCAGTGACAGGTATATAAAGCTATCATGCCATCAAAAAGCTGATCTGCAAAAACCTTTGGAGATTTAGCCAATTTTTTCCCGTACTGCGTAATGATTTGGCTAGTTTCAGCGGCGTAACTCAGCCAATGATCCGGGCCGATAATTGGATTTATTTTCCACTGTTTACGGAGTTCATCAGGAGCGGCGGTAATGCCATCAGAAAAAGATTTTGCGAAGTCAAGAAAGCCGGGGATTTCTTCGGGTAAAAGTTCACAGATTAACTTCGCCTTGTGAACGTTGTACATTTGATTAAGTGCAGGCATGTGATAAGATTTTAGAGTGAGAGAATGAGCGCGGATTGCTCCGCGCTGGTTTTTATTTCAGGAAACCTTGTTGTTGGATATTTTGGAACCAGAAGTTGGCAAAAATGCAGTGCTGATGTTGGTAGCCCGGCCAGAACGCTTTTACTGTATTGTTTTCAATCTCCATGCTTTCCTCATACAACCCGCGATTGTCTTGCTGGTACATCTGCGGGCATATGTGGAGATTTTTATAATCTGTCGGCTCCTTCCGGCAATCAACCACTAAAAAGCACATTTCAGGATCGCGCATTAGATCACCGTTTAGCTCGTAATAATGGCAAAGGCTGTAGAGTGTACCTTCTCCGGCTGCTGTAGTTATATACCTATTCAGCAATTCCACTGTTAAAGGCATGAATCCGGAGGATTCAAGTTTTATATGGCATCGTGTACCTAACTTTTCTAAGATTTGGCTAAATACTTTCGTCGCCTGTTGATTTATCTTTTTCATGATTAAAAATTTATACGTGAGAAAGAAATAGAGAGCGGAGCGGCGGTTGTGCCGCTCCGTTATGTTCATGCTTCGTTAAGTTCTTTTTTGTATTTTCCTTGCACGGTCTGAGAACCGTATTTTGCGCGGATTTTTTCAAGGGGTGCGCCATTGCCACGCACTTTAAAGGCTTCATTTCTGTAGAACCATGCAATTTTTTTTGAGGCGAAAATGAAACCGGCATCTTTCAGGTTTTCCTTTACGGGTTTGGTGTTACCTGTTACCCATATCCAGTTGCCTACTAGCTCAATGGTGATACCGGGCAGGTGTATAATTTTTTCAATGACGGCGCGGTATTCTTCGGATAGTTTCAATTCTTGGTCTACCTGTTCATCAGTCATACCGGAACCCTTTGCAATGAAAGCGCAGGCAAACGCATATTCTTTGTTGATCTCCTGCATAGTAGCGGTATCTCCGCCCATGTCTGGATGATGTTCTTTTGCCAGTTCGCGGTAAAGCGTTTTTACTTCTTCTAAGGTTTTGCAACTATTGAAGTATTTCATGACTTGAATTTTTAAATGTTGAAAAGGGAATAGTTTGCAGCGGGGGCAGGTTTGCTGTTACGGGTGCTATGCTTGGCGCGGAGATAACCTACAGCCACATCATCATTTTTGAATATCACCCACGCGGAAAGCAGGGCTTTAGATCGGTCTGTATGACGGCGGCGCTGAATCTCCCATGACATGCGCATTAAGCGGCTAAGTGTTGTAGTTTTCATGTTTAAAATTTTTGATAGTGAGGAATAAAGCCGGGGCGTTTCACCCCGGCGGTGGGCTTATTGATCGGAGTTTTTCAGCAGTTCATTTAACTTTTGCTTCACTGCTTTTGCGGTTTCGCCCTTCCATGAATGAGCATTGCCGAGGAAGTAACAAACAATACTCCGGGCGCTATCTTCAAAAAAGTGATCGCTGATACTGTCCAGCGTTTCCATTGCGGACAGGTAAGGTTTCGCGGTGTAGTGTATGTTCTTCCAGTCCGCGCGGATGATCTTTGCGATCTCTGATAGATTGTTAGGAATTTGCATAACGAAAAAGTTTTGAGTTAAACATTGCGGCTTATTATGTGCGCCGCTTTCTTCTTTTTCGCACGCAAAGCGTATTAGTGTTTTCAGGATGCCAGAGAACTGCCCGCCAGAAAAAAAATTTCTCCCTGAGTCCCGTAACTATAAAAGCCAACGAGGGGAGAAATTTTTTTTCCAGGGCTGTTCGGCGGCATCCTGAAAACAGTACATCTATTGTGAACTTTATGGAATAGAGTGAGAATCGTATGTACGTGGGCGTTGTTATAAAGTGGTATGGAATCCTATGCAAAAGGAAAATCTGAAAATGGACATGGTGAGTAGGCTAACATGACGTACAAGAGTGCGACGCAACGGGGGTTTAATTGATGTTCCTATGCCGACTACCCAAAAACCATTAACTATTAGCGCGAGTGTCCATTATCAATAAAAAAGTTTACAATAATTTATGAATTGCCATGTAATCCAATGCCATACTAGATAAATATGTGAAGGATTGTTGCAGAGCTGTATATAATTAAATGAGAGGAGTTTAGTAAATTTATATAGGGGCAATATAACCGGACAATAACCCCATTATTCAGTAATCATTTAAAAACCCGCAAGAAATGCCAGCAACTCATTAACAGGAAACCATTAATCATTTAAACCCACCCTATATGTTTACCTTATCCGAACGGACAAAGGGAATAGTTAGCTTTATGCCAAATAATCCCCAAGAATTGCCTCAGTCCTACATTCCCGGAAGCCTCGCATTCCAGTCCACAAACAATTTTGGCGATTTTTATTATCAGGAAGTGCAGCAGGAAAACTTCACCATCTGGCGAAGTTCTTATCATCCACATGAAGATGTTTCATTGCGGGTGAAAAGAAACATGGAATGGCTCGGTTTTCGGCTCATGCTGAAGAAACACATTGCCCATGTGTTCCTGGGGAAGCCGATTGGGATCATGCAGGGCCAGATGCACTTTGCCTATTCCCCGCTGACAGATGTTGAGCTGCTCTTAAAGGGAAATGAAATTTATGAGGTAGTGGATATGCAGGTATCGCCGGCACTATTCAGTCAGCTAAAACTACGGGGCCGGACGTTTGATACCTTTTCTTCCATGATTGGTTCAGACAAACCGGTGTGGATTTCAGAGAAGCCTGCATGGAGTGACTATACAGTATTGGAGGGAATGGAAGAACTATTACAAGATCCCACAAAAGAAGGTATAGCTAAGGAAATAGTGCGACAGGTAGTGCATACGCTTATCAAAAACAACGGGCATGATAAGAAGATAACGTATGACCAGGTGGAAAATTTGTACCTCGTAAGGGAGATGATAAGAAAAAGATACCCGGAAGCAATGACATTGCAGCAATGGGCGAAGGACACCCGGATGAACACTACAGACTTCAAGTATAAGTTTCGTCAGGTTTTCGGCATTACACCCTATCGCTACCTGATGTATGAAAGAATAAAAGCAGCAAAGCAGATAATGCTTTCAGACCCACAGTTACCCCTAAGCGAAGTAGCAAGGCAATGCGGATTCCGTACATACAATAATCTTCGGCGGGCATTCTATCCGATGGAGAAAACAAAGTTGACCGTATGGCGGGACAAGAATTTAGGAATGGCATTTCAATTGCTCGTTGAGGCTATGCTGTTCGATTTGTTGTAAAAACGGCTATGTGTCAAAAAGGCAATTTTTTACATCAAAAAGGAAATTTCAGTATTACCGTATTGTTATCAATGGAACAGCTTATTACCTTTATTACAGATTTAGCAGACAAACAGGAATATTGTAGCCCGCAGCTTTAGACAATCGCAGAGGAACTCTTAATTACCAACAACAGATTGGATCAAAAAAAAATAAGGATCATCCTTATCAGGGATTGTTTTGCCTAAAACAAAAAATGAATACCCACAAAACATACCGCCCATCACTAACCGAAAGGACGAAATGGACATTGACTGTTGAATCAATTGCAGCAGTTATAATGTGTCTGTTTCTATTTACCGGCCTCGATAAATTGTATAATTATAAACAGTTCAGAGATGCGTTGAGTAAATCACCGGTATTGGGGAATGTGGCGGGCTTAGTGGCGTGGTCACTACCAGTAGCAGAAATTTTTATAGCGACGGCACTTTTTATCCCGACTATGAGAAAGACGGGATTTAAAGCCACGATTCTTTTACTGGCAGTATTCACTATTTACCTGAGCTATATGATGGCATTTGCACCGAAGTTGCCGTGCATGTGTGCAGGGTTGCTGGAATCATTGTCCTGGAAGTCGCACATCATTTTCAATGCTGTCATGATCGTATTGGCAATAATAGGAATTGTTGCCAGCGGTAAAAGCTCCAGCGTGGGAAGTCGTGCGCCACCTTCGTAACGTGGGTTATCGTCCGGTTTTATCTAAACAATATTTATAACAGCTAAAATTTCATGTCATGAAGAAGTATTTGTTCGGCATACTTGCCGCAGTGGTAGCCTTTACAGGCGTTGCTTTCAAAGAAGCAAAGAGTTCCAAACGTGCAGATATGTACGTGTTTGAGTTCAAAAGCTCCCAACCCTATACACAAGGTAATGTACAAAATACCTCGAACGCATATTGGGAATACAAGGGTCTGAATCTGAGTGGCTGCGCCAACATTAACCAAAAAGCCTGCCGCGTGCTGGTGAGCGCCGATTATGTTGATGATCCGGATAGCCCAACGCAACTATCCGGTGTTTCGATCACAGCAACGCAAAGCGGAACTACGGCACACGTAACCGGAATTTCCGGTACCGGAAATCTGTATTCCAATCAGGCGGACTGATTAATTTTTAAGCAGACAAAAAAGGCTACCTCCTTTGTAGAGGGTAGCCTTTTTGTCGTGAGCCAGAATTTTCGTATAACTGTTGTTCAGTGCGGATTTGAAGCGGATAAAATCAGTAAATTGCTTACAAATAATTATAAGAACATGCGAACCACTTTCTATGCACTGATTGCACTGTTGCTGGTGTCCTGCGGCTCTCAGCAATTGACGAAGGAGAAAGCCGCAGAGATCATTTCAAAAAAGTACCCGAAAACTATTGATTGGGAAGTATTCACCGCTGACCCGAAGCACGCAGCTCGCGCCCTGGATTCAAAGCTGGAAGATGAAGGGTATATTAAAATAGCGAAAACACAATCACTTGCCGACGCTGGAAAGCCCTTTATCAGCTTCACCGATAGATCAGGGCCATACTTACTACCTGTCACAGATAAGGATAAAGAATACAGTATCCAGCGGGTAAAGGTGAGTGAGCTGCACTTCAAAGAGATCACAGATGTTGTTGAGCAAGCTGACGGAAAACAAACTATCGTCGAGTACACCGTTGAACATCGTCATAATACGCCGTTCGCTAAGCTATCTCACTATAAATTGGAGGGCGAAAAAAAAGAAAGGGCTGTGTTCACACTGGCTGATGATGGATGGAAGATGGTAGAGAAAAAGTAATTCGGAAAATTGAGGGGCTGCCGGTCGGTAGCCCTTTTCATTAAAGGAAGAAAGAAAAGAAGGCGGCTTACGAGCCGCCTTCTTTGGAACTATAGCTGGATCATACCGCATTCGTATTTCTAAGCGGAAACTGATAACATCTTTTACAATGCAGGTCAGCGTGCCATCTTTCCGCCAGTTTGCGTTTTAGAGCATATTCTACAGCTATTACACCTGGGTAGGTTTCAAGTACCTCTAACGGTTTTCGACCTGACAATTCCCGGCACGGGGTTCTAAGCCATACGGTCGCTTGCTGGTGAATGGTAATAGCATTGTATAGCAAACTAAATACTTCTACATATTGGATGAACCGGTCGGCATAACAATCCGCAAGTTTGTGGTCTTCTCGCCAAAGGTGTAAAGTCCGATGAGTTACTGCCAGTAAAACTGCAAGTTCTTGCCAGTTTAGTTGAACTAATTCCCTGAAAGCGGATAACTGCACCTTGCGAACGCCCTGATGGAAAATGCTTTCTTTTTCTCTCCATGACAAATTGTGAAAGCCTACTAAAGCGGAGTAGTTTCGTTTCGCATTTTTTTCTTCTAAGAATCTCGTCATTGTAAACCTTTTTCCTGCGATTATGGATTCTGAGGTACTCTATCACTTACTATGTCTTTTGGAAGTGGCAATGCAAAGTATCGGTCGTTCGGATTCAATTTGTAGCTGGTACCATTCACAATACGTTGCAGTGTAATATTCCGTCTTTCCTTGTTAAGTCGTTTTATATCCACCCATCGTACCCCGCGCATGTAAAGTTCTTTGCGACGTTCTTCGAGAACCATTTGTAGTGCTTCTTGGCTGTCAGCGGGCGCAATTACCGGCGGGTCGCTCGATTCATTCCACCGGGCTGTCAGTAATGCACGAAGGTCAGATACAGCCTGTTCTACCTGTCCGGTTCTGGCCGCTCCTTCCGCCCGAATCAGATATAGTTCATCAGTGGCAATGCCTGTGAAGTATTGCCATTCATTACCGGTGTAACTACCTTTGAAATGGTAAATGGTGTCCTCCTTCGTGTAGAAAGCCGCAAGGCGGAGATCCTGCGGGTTGTACAACTTTATGAGATTGGAATCTATGGCTATGCTGGAAGGATTGATAATATAATTGGTGGTTGTCATTTCCGAATAAAATAGTATTTCTTTATTGAACATACGGAAAGGGACTTGCTCGGTGATGCTGCCGTTTATGTCGGTATCACCATTGAAGTTCATAAGGTCGCTTTTTATTCGCAGGGCAGCATCCGCATAGAAATAGGCACTATCATAAATGCGCATAGAAAGATACGTCCGGGCCAGCAGACCATATGCAGCCGCTTTCGATGGCCGCATTGGAAGCAGCGGTAGATCGGGCAGAAGTGCGGCTGCTTCTTTCGCGTCCTGTAACACCTGGTCATACGACTGCTGCACTTTCGCCCGTTCACTAGGTTCATTGAAGTCAGAGGTCTTGCGTAATACTATGCCTAAATCGTTTGCTGCCGTGGATGCGTCATAAGCTGGTGCAAAAGTCCAGAGCAATTGCTGATAGTAGTAACTGCGAAAGAACAGGGCAGCGCCCTTTATTTGGTTCCATTCTGCCGCGTTGCCGGACGAAGGGATTTCTTGTAGCTGTTCCAGACAGAGATTGGCGACAAAGATCGGCTCGTATGCTATAGACCAATCATTTTGAAAGACGTACTCTTTTACCTTCCATGTGTAGATTCGTTGCAGCTCCACTTCAATATTGTCGAATTGTGCGCCGGGCAGAAAGTAATCATCACTGGATGCTTCCCCGAAATTGGGAGTTCGTTGCATGTTCATACGATTGGAATTGTCCAGTAGCGACTGAAGGTCGGTGAGGCTTTTCGGAACAGTCAGCGTATCATCAGGCTGAACCTCTAAATATTTGCTGCATCCGAGAAGGCCACCTAAAAGACCAATGAGAAATATTTGTGCGATAATTTTCATGATTATATGTTTTTTAAAATGAGGCACGGATGCCTACTGAGAATGTTTTAGGTGTCGGTAACCCATTGGGGAAATCAGGGTCAAGGTTATGGTCATTTGCCCGCCATAAGATGCCCAGGTTAGCAACATTGATGTAAAGCTGTATTTGTTTCATAGTAGAGATCCCGAAGGGTCGAACCGGTGTATACGTCAGGTTGATGTACTGTAGCCTGATATGGTCGCCTTTAAGCGCATTGATAGTACTGTAAGCATAAAACATATCACGGGTTCCATCTGCGGGATAATTAAAAGCAGGCACCGTGGTACGGTTTTCATCACCGGGAAACTGCCATCGATCTGTATACTCTTTATTGCCCATCGATCCGGCAACGATACCGGAATAGGAAATAGATGGTTTGCGAAAATAGTAGCCGAGTTTGTACGCGATATTTACCGCTAAATCAAAATTGGCGTAAGAGAAAGTGTTAATTAAACTGCCTGTAGATGTTGGTATCGATGAGCCTACATAAACGATGCTTGGCCGATCTCCATCTTTCCCGGAGGTCGATGCCAGCATTGCTGCATAGTCGGTGCTTATTGCACCATTCAAATAGCCCTGCGGGTTTCCTTTTCCGTTAAGCCCCGCCCACTGGAAGGCTGCGATTGCATACAATGGCTTTCCGATCACCGGAGTGATACTTCTGCCTCCGCTCAACATGGTATTGATCGTTTGAGCAGATTCGTCAAAGTATTTTGTCGTTTTATTACTGACGTAGTTGTATATCGCCGTAGTATTCCATTTCAGCTTTCCTTTGAGGTTATTGCTATTCAGTATCACATCGATGCCATTACCTCGCATGTCTGCGACGTTAGCGATAATGAAATTCGATGCACCCCATGCAGTGTAATCGTAGGGCATCGGCCCATACAGATCGGAACCTAGTTTGCGGTAGTAATCGATGCTGCCGGACAGGAAGTTGTTAGAGAATTGTACACCTATATTCAGTTGTTTAACGGTTTCCCAACGCAGTCGCGGGTTGTTCAGCGTGGAAACAGTGGCAATGGGCAGGTTTGTGAGAGGATCAACGGAATATACAGCGACCGGCATTGCAGTGCGTGTAATATCAACATTACCTGATGTTCCATAGGTAGCCCTGAGTTTCAACTGTGGGAGCCACTGAAGCCTATAAAATCCTTCCTGAGAAATATCCCATCCAAAGCCCGCAGACCATAGTGGTTTCCACCGATCATTTGTTTTCACTCCAAAAGCATTGCTTCCATCGCGCCGTGTACTAAGGGAGAAACTATATTTTGCTTGGTAGGAATAGTTCAGATTGGCGAAAAGAGAAGCAAAGCGATTCGTCGTACTGGTCGGCAGCCCTGCATCAGAAATAATTTGGTTTCGACCTGTAATGAAAGTTGGGTAGGGATTGATGAAATCCATTTTTGCATATGATAAGGGCTGCGCGTTATATCCGTAATAGATATTTTTGTAACTGTCGGCTTCAATATCCTGAATCTCAGCCCCGGCAAGTGCTACTATGCTGTGGTCTTTCCAGCCCCGGCTGAAATCAATTTGACCACGCAGGTTCTGGCTGCTTCGGTTGGTGAAGGTTGTACGGAGAATATCGCCTACAGGTACAATATGGGTTATTTCACCCGTGGATCGGTTGACCTGGCTAAATAGATTTATGGTGTTTCTGGCATCAAAACTATTAGCCCCTGAAAGGCTTTGCAGGTTGGTACGCTGCCGCTGGTACTGATATAAGATGCTGCCCTGCAGAAATGGTAGTATTTTGTAGGTGGCTGTGATATTTGCGATTATCTCGTCTGTTCTTGTTGTCGCCCTGCGTTGGTGGTATTCATCCAGCGGGTAATATTTCCAGTCGAGTAATTGACCTGCCCCTGCCGTATCTACATAGCTATCCCGATAGTATTTCGGAACAGGCAAGGATTTACCTGCTGCATCAGCAAATGAAAGATATGGAGCATATCTTCCATTTACACTTGCTACTGTACCGAAACTCTCTTTGCCGCTGGTCGCCTTGCTATTAGTGTAGTAGGCGTTCACATCGACCTGTATTTTTTTGGAAAGTTTCATCGAATTGGATAGATGCAGGTTTACTTTGTCATATGCGGCGCTCAGATTATCGATATTTCGGTCATACGCTCCGGCGAGTAACCATGTCATACTACTGCTACCTCCTGAAAGGCTTAGTGAATATTGTTGAGTGACGGCAGGGCGGTAAAAGTGTTCCTGATACTGAGCTTTGCTGTCTTGTGCTTGCAATGCTGAAACCTGCGCCGCGCTATCCGCAGCAGAGATCAAGCCGCTCTTCCGCTTCTGAAGCACTTCGATTAGTGGTGGAACTGGTACGTACCGGCGGTTCAATGTAGTGTTGAAGTAGTTTTTACCGAATAGGAATGCTTCAAGCCCCATGTAGTCTTGTATGCTCATATCCCGGAGGTTAGAAAGATCGGGCTTATCCTGAACGATCAAGCCAGAAGAAAGGGAAATGGTTGGTTTTTGATTATAGCGTCCTTTCTTGGTTGTAATGACAATCACACCATTCCCGGCCCTAGCTCCCCATATGGAAGCGGCAGCGGCATCTTTAAGAACAGTGATATTTTCAATGTCGTTCGGATTGATATTTGAAATATCACCCTGAAAAACGAAATTGTCCAGTACAATCAATGGGTCTAACGATCCGTTGATTGTACTTAATCCACGGATATTTATTCCGGTTCTATTGTTGTTACTGTTGGCATTACCATAGCCGGGGTTAAAGTTGAGGCCCGGCGTAACATTCTGTAGCCTGTTAAGGATGTTGGTTCCGGTTTGCTGGTTTAGTACCTTATTGTCGATAAGGGCAAATGAACCGTTGACCTGGTTGGGCTTTATTCGCTGGTAGCCTGTACTGATCGTAACCTGCGAAAGTTCTGTAGCAATAACATTCATCACAATATCTAATGATTCGCCCGGCTTTGTGATGGGCATCCGAAGTGGGCTGTAGCCGATATGTGTAAAGGTCAGGGTATCGGGTAGCTGTGATATGGATAGGTTGAAAGTGCCATCGTTTCGTGTGGTGGTTCTGACGCCGCTTTTCTGTGCCGATACCGAAATACCAGCCAGCGGCAGTTGTTCATTTGAATATACACGTCCCCTGATCTCTACACGGGTTGTCGGCTGTGCCAACGCCACAACGGTAAATAAAAAGAAAAATCCTACTAAAATCAATCTCATTGAAAATTGTGTTTTGGTGAAAAATGGTGTGGTGTCAGTTATCCCTGTCGTACCTGTCGCCTTTAATCGGTTCTTTTAGTATTTTTCCACTCAGTGCTTTTCGTATGTTGGTGGCCGTGATTGCCTCGAAGCCGGTAATGGCTAACACTTTTCTATCACCTGAAATCCAAACGTAATGCGGTAGGAATATGTGAGGGAATAATTTGAATGCTGTTGTATCATTGACGGCAGTGCGAAGGGCAAACTGCTGGCCGTTCATTTTCTGCCAGCGTTGGAAGAAATTAGTTAGTTGACGGGCGCTGTCCTGGGTGGAACGTATGCTGTTGACCAGCAGGAAGATTACCTGTCCTTTGTATTGGTTTTCTAAAGAATCGCTTTTAGGGAACATGCGGATGCAGCTTCCGCACCATGTAGCCCAAAAGTCGAGGATCACCAGCTTTCCGGTATAGTCACTGAGCTTGGCAGGTATGCTTTTCTTCCAGAGCATAAACGAAATATCCGGTACCGTGTCGCCAATAGATAACGGAGCGTGTTTAGCCAGATGAAGATCCTGAGCAAAGGAGCATCGTGCCGGCCACACAAGGGCCAGCGCAATGAAAAGAAGTAACTTCATGCGCGATTGTGAATTAATTAAGAGATATTATAATATATGGGCTTTTGCCATGCCAGTTGCCTTTCCCCGATCTCAATAAACTGTGATTGTGCGTATGGTTAGGGAATTAGTATTCTAGGCAAATTATGCGATGTTGTGCAACTTTTGTGCGATTTTCGGTTGACTTTAACTGGAATTTGGTTGACTTTTACTATATTGTGGTTAAAATATAAAGTATGGTTTCAAATTCCCCGGAGGTTAAATCGAATAAACATCATGGAAGGAATATCCAAAAAATTAGGGTTTACATGAGCGTTAAGCAGGAAGCCCTAGCTGCTGATCTTGGGTTATCGCAACAAGGCATTTCTAGTTTGGAAAAACAAGAGGTAATTGACGACGATATGTTATCAAAGGTGGCAGATGTATTGGGTGTATCGGCGGAGATGATCAAAGAATTTGACGAAAAGAATGTAATAAACAACATAAACAATGTACGGGATTGTACCTTTTCTGACAACTCGATAAATTCAGTCGCGGGCACCTTCAATCCCGTTGAAAAAATCGTTGAATTGTATGAAAGGCTGCTGACAAGTGAAAGGGAAAAAGTTGAAATTTTAAAGAAAAAAGATAACAGTAATTAATTTAGCACAATATGGAAAAAACATTAAATAGCACAAATACTGCTCATATAGGCCGCAAAATAGAACGGGTGAGGCGGTTACGAGGATTCTCTCAAACTCAACTTGGGGAAAGGCTTGGTATGTCAAAACAGGCTGTTTCAAAATTGGAACAGACGGAAAAAATGGATGACGATAAAATAAGGAAGGTAGCCGAAGCTCTTGAGGTAACGGAAGAAGGGCTAAAAAATTTCCATGAGGAACGTGTATTGTATAACACTATTAACTTCTACGATTCAAGCGGAGTATCAGCATCGGGAATTTGCTCTAATAATATTGAGAACTTGAACACATTCGATATTCATCAAGCAATGTCATTGTACGAAAAACTCATTGCTGGAGAAAAGATAAAAGCGGATAAATTGAGAAACAAGAAATCAGGCGATCAATGACAATAGAAAAACCTAAGACTATAAAGCATTTGGGAAGGAGAATAGGAAGCATTCGCCGGTTGCGAGGCATAACAGAACATGAATTTGCTATTGCCCTGGGGGTAACAGCTCAGGAAGTATCAATGCTGGAACAACTTGAAAATTTGGACGTTGACAGGATCAGAGAAATTGCCTCAGCGTTGGGGGTAACAGAACAGGGGTTGCTTGATTATAATGAAGACATGGCACAGTTTAATACGATCAACTTTTATGAAAATTGTGGAGTGAACACAAATACTGTGGCAAATTACTATCATCACACGGTAAACAATAGTCAATATGAAAAACTTACAGAAACACTGGAATTGATACTTAAAAAGCTCGATGCAAAGTCGAGCTAAAACAAACTGCATCCCCTTCATTCCCAAACTACACTTCCCTCCAATTCATTCAGCTCACCTATTAATTTATGCAGTTCCCGCTCACTTATCAATAATCTTTCGTATAGTTCTACAATCTTAATCATATATACATCAGGGCAAAAATTGTCCTGTTTTGGACATTTAAGAACGATGTTGTTGAATACTGAATGGGGCATCTGAAGCAACCAGACAGGAACCTGCAATACAGCAGCAATGCGATTTAAAGTCGATATATCTATTTTCCTTCTGTTTTCCATATAGGAAACTCGTTGTTGGTTCCAGTCTTTTCCCAACTTCAGTGCCATTCGGCTCTGCCGCAGCCCCATTATTAGCCTTAGCCTCCTAACATTTTCTCCTTCATTTATAGTTGAATTTGTCATAAGCGAATAAAACCTTCACAAGTATATAATTTTCAACTTTTGTAAAAGTCAACCGGTTAGTGGTAAAATACAAAATTGAAAATTCTGCTTTCAGTTTGAGAACGCCGTGATTTGCGAGAAACAAAAATCATGGTTACAACTAAATCATTTCCGAAAGCTGCATCTAACATTGTAGCAATCCCATTTGACAAAGACAAGGGTATATCGACGGAACAATTGATGAAGCGTTGCGTGGACGCTGAATTAATAAACGAGTTCCATTCTCCTTCCATTAAATTCATTCAATACAGAAACCATCAGCTTGTATTGAAATGTACTTTTTTTACAGGCGACTATGATGTAAAGTTTAAAGCGTCTGAAAAAGAACTACAGGTTACTTGTAGCTGCAAAGGAAAGCACACCGGTGTTTGCATTCATATTTGCAAAACCGTTGCAGTAATAGTAAGTAGATACGGTAAATACTATTTCGCTCAGTTGTTGCCGAACCGCCAGTTTGATCTTGCTTTTAAATATCAATATGGATTTGATAAGATCGAAACTGAAAGCGGGATCTACTTAATGCAAAGGAAGGAGGTAAAGCAGTTGTTTCCTTTCGATAAGCCAAATTTTCCTTTGGCCCTGGATGATATATTATCACTCAAAGTTCCCTCAGAAAAGAAGATGCCGGAGAAGCGAGAAGCGGTTGCCTTCTTGTTAATGTTACCATACGCAGGAAAACAACCACCCTTTATAGTTCCAGCTTCGGGTAAAATGAGCAAGTCTAATGATAGAATCACATCATGGACTAAGTTTTTACCTGTATTAGATGAAGAAGCTGAAAAATCGATCAGTGTACATCAGCTTGACCTCGTTATAAAAGGATCACAGTTGCGAGAGCGGTCTGAAGAATTTGGGAAGGAAAATAACTATTCCAGAATGCCTAAATGGAATCAAAAAATGCTGGCAGCTTTTAATGAATGGAGAAACATCTACCCCTTGTTGCAGAATGAAATATTCGTTTATTCATATACATATTTCGGAATTAGAGCGATGAAAATGCGACCATCAAAATCTCATGCAAGTAGAATCACGGTTTCAGTGGAGAAACCTGAAGTGTATTTTAAAATGGTTTATACAAAGGAACGATTTCAACTAACTATGGGGGTTAAAATAAACGGCAGGCCATTATCATCATTTGACGCTCACTATCCCTTCTTTGTAATCCATCAGGGAACCTTGTATATGTTCGATACGTATCAGGATGCGGCGATTGCGCAGTGGATGGTCAATGCTGGTCACATCACAATTTATAATGAGCATAAGAAAGAAGCTGCTGAGGCAATAATAAAACCGCTGGCGCAGAGATATACACTTTTATAGAGATTAAAAAATCCCATCTAATTATGACTGAAAAAACTGAAGGAAAGAAAAAGAAGCATTTAAAGGAGCTGCACTATCGGCAGTCTAGGATGCAGGAAAATAATGTTTTTTCTCCAATGGAAGCTGTGGATTCGTTTTTCAGCAATTTCACTTTACAGGAAGCCAGAAGCCACTTATGGGATTTCTACCACTCTTGCGTTGGTTACTATTGTAGGGAAGGAACACATCATGAGAATGCAGCGCAAGCTATTTTCTTTTATACTGAAACTGAGATGCTGATTGAAGCCGCTTGGTTAATCCGAAACGAAAAAGACAACCCAAAACGTTAAAAAATACTCCTTATGAATTATGCTGATGATCTGGATTTCGATTACTCCGATGATGATCTGTACAGCGGTCGCAAAGATAAGGAACGTCCGAACGGGAAGCGAGGCAGACCCAAAAAGGAGAATCCAGGTGTTCCGACAAAGCCGGGTAATTGGAAATCATTAGGTGTACGGCCTAAGTATGATCCTGTAACAAATGAACCTACATCGCCCTCTACTTTGGAGGAAAGGAATCGTTATATCATTCCTTCGTTGCCTCTGCAAAGATTCCAGAATGAGCCAGTGGGAAGTGGGGAGCGAAAAAAAAGAGTGGGCCGCCCGCCGGGAAGTAATAACCGTAGCAAAAAAAGATATGCTGTCGATTTACCAGAAAATGGCGACTGTAAGGAAGTACCCATATTCTCACCCTCGTATCGAAATCAAACAGAACGGCATCGGGAGCGTTACAATACTCCGTCAAACGCAGGATGCTCGTCACACCGAAGTGCCTACAATATACTGGGCGATTTGCAAACCACTATGGAAGATGTTTTGATAAAGATCAGAAATGAAGTAATGGAACAATGTAACTGGTCAATTTCTACTTACTATAGGAAACAGCATACTGATGCTAAACTATCAAACGCAGAGGCAGATATGATTGGATCGCTTGTACGTGAGAATATGGAGATACTCAGCTCACGAGTTGCTGACCTTATTGGTAAGATCAGGCCCATCAAAACGCCGGAAGGCACTTCGTAGCTTGCTATTCCTCGATAGTGAAAGATGGAAATAGCAACAGCACATTTTAAAAGTAAAATAATTGAATACTTATCATTAAAATCAATTTAGATATGCGACCGTTTAATTTATTCAGCACTCACAACAGTTTGTTTCAGAATCCGCAAACAGAAATTGTAAGGATCATAAAGAACTCCGTAGCCACAGAAATAATTTATTTACTTGGTTCGTCATTGTACCAACGACGAACAGAAACAATCTTTAATTGTACATCTCCTGCATCACATTACATGGGTGATTATTTTCTTCTCGTTATAACAAAAGATGGAGAAGGTAGGCGTATGAGTGAATGGGAGGATATTTTAGAACAGCGGTGTGCGCATATTGCAAGAGTGACAATAATTGTGATGGAGTTGCTACCATTCGTGGAAAAGTATAAAGAAGGTAACATATTCGCAACATCGGCACATAGCGCAGGTGCGGTTTTCTATGACGCTGGAAATGTGGAGTTGCCGGATTTGAATGATATTAAAGTAAAAGCACCACGCGACGGTCAGAAAGAATACAAAAAAACAGTCCATCGAGCAAAAGAATTTCTCGCCGGTGCTGACCTCTATCTTGCTCGTGAAGAAGGTGAACTTGCAACTTTCATGATACATCAGTGTTTTGAGCAATCACTTAAAACACTTGTATTAATTGGAAGCGGCTTTGTTGTAGATACCCATAGTATTGATCGGTTACTAAGGTATGCTGGATTGGTTACGTATCGTTTGCTGGAAGTTTTTCCTATTGACCAGGCAGACAGTAAAAAGCTGCTGGAAACGTTGCAAAAATCATATGTAGGTGCGCGATACGCTTATGACTTTTCTCCTCCTATGCTGTATGTCCTAAAATTGAAGGAGAAGGCCCAACTGGTGCTGGATATACTTATAGATGCAGGAAAGTCGGGGCTTCTGGATGTTCCTGAGCAGGAATAATATTGTAAATTTGATAGCAACATGGAAAAGCCAAATTTTCAGGGAAAGAAGTATTCGCTATGTTTTCGGCTATCAGGAAAGCGAAAGAAGATCCTACGGACGATATTTGAGTATTTCGATCTTGATGGGCTGAAAGAACAGTTGGATTACTGGAAGTATGCTGCTTTGGTGAATGAGATTGGTATGTATGATAGCGGTAACGAGCGAAGGCAATTGATCGAGTTTTGTGCAGATTTGGAAAAGGTAATTGAAGTTTTTTATGTGATGAGTAAGCATAAGAAAAAGCAGTTGCAGCGTATACCTGCTGAATACAAAAAAGAATGGAAGAAATTTAATCGGTGTGCGATTCTCACAAAAAATGAAAAGAGCAATCTTGAGGGTGTATTGAAAATGTTTTCAGAAAAGCACATTCGGTTGTATGCTTTGGCTGAGGTTACGGATATGTTGGAAGCCGTAGTTACATTAAAGGAGCCTGACGATAGAAATAGGCATTCATCTATATCGTTTTTCCTTTGCATAAACGCATTACTGAATTTGATTTATACCTAAACTTGCCGAATATGCAACCAAAGGATCGTAGCAATCTTTTCAGCATTGCTCCACTTAATAACCTCTTCAGTAACGTACTCAACGGATGGCATAATACCTCTTGCTTCGAGTAATAGTATAAATTGTTCGTCTTCCTTTAACCGCTTCATGATCCGAACTATTCGTTTCGTGAAGCGGTAATTTATTGGTGTGTTTTCTCGCATTATTTTGAAAGTAGCATGAGGTGAAATATCTACTTTGAAGAATTTCAAAAGCTCATTGCCCAAAGCATCGCACAGCTCCATAAATCTTGCCTTACTTGGTGAGGCAATTTTATCATTGGTGCAAATACTATAATCGGTTACAATCATTACAAATTCTATAAATTCCTCTTTACTCCCTCTCCACATAATCGCTCCTTCTGGAATATCATTGCTATTTATATCCATGTCAGGAATATTTAAGGTATATCTACAGCATACAAAAACTATGCTTATAGCAATCTACATGCTTAAAATTTATCCACTTCTGATTTTGGTACAACTTCGTCAAAGTATCGTAACTGCCAACTGAAATTTAAGAAAATGAAGGTCAAATAAAACGCAGTAAAAAAATTGCCGATTTGCTGTTTTTAATTTCCTTTTTGCTATAGGTAAAAAGCTCATTTGCACAGCATTTGCGGTGAATACATTGTATATAAAGTTAAAAAACTATTCCCTATGCAGAAGCAGCGATATTCAAATTATGTATCGCTCCATAGCGAAATGGTAAATGAGCTGGAAAGGATAGAGAAAGAAGGTCTTAGCCCAATTGAATATGCACGCCGTGGAATTGAAACAGCGAAATTTGCTTTGGAGCATTTAAGGCAACACGTTATCGAACATGGGTTTGCCGATGAAGAAACGGAAATTTCTTTTTTCAAAGAAGTGAAGCCTCAGTTTATGAGCAAATTAATTTTCTTTCAGAAACTTTATGATCTGGAAGTGAAGCGACCGTTGAATGTAGACAAGATTAATGCAAGTAAATATTTCAGGGGTGAGATCCGTAAGGTGAAGAAACATTACAAGAAAAATGCCGCTCTATACTCTTATTACAAGTCAGGACAAACACTGATGGACAAGGTGTATTTTCTCAGGCGGTCAGGCGATTTGCAATACACGGAAGAATCCTACATGATAGTAGATACCTCTTTCCAAACTCTACATGATAGTACAATCTCAGAATTTGTTGCTGATGAAGCCTACTGTGATTATCTGTATAGGCAGTTGGCTTTAGTGGATACGGTGCAACAAACTTTGGGTTTTATACAAAATCAACCGAGTAAAGGATTGCGTTGGACTGGTTCAAAGACTGCTCTTACGGAACTTATTTATGCACTGTATAGTGCAGGCGTATTAAACGATGGAAATGCGGATGTAAAAGATATTGTTGTTGAAATTTCGCAGGCATTTAATATCGACTTAGGAAATTTCTACCGCACCTTTCAGGAAATCCGGTTAAGGAAGAAGGATCGCGTTTCTTTCCTAAATCAATTGATAGATCGGCTCGAAGACCGAATGAACTATTGGGATGAGAACCCGAAGCAATAGTAGCACCAGGACACTGCTGCAAATCAGTACCAATCTAGCTTATACCACATTATGCCGCTACTATGGCGGCTTTTCGTGAAACAATTTAAAAATTCCCACTTCGGCCCGAAGTGGGAATTTTTATTGCTCCCTTCGTGACCGATGTATGCGTGTATTGTATGTATATACGGTGAATATGGATGCACGCATTCTTTCTCCCGGCATTTTCTACCGGAGCATTCGGGCTACTGTAATGAGGATGTATGCGTGCGCGGCAGGGCATATATAAATATATGTATGCACGCATGTTTTCTGCCCACCTACAGGTTTCTACTGATCCTATCCAGTTCAAATATTTATTTCCACCACTTCGGTTCATAGTGTGAAAAACAGGTTGTGAACTATATCATTTTTGTGTAGCAATAAAAACGATGCACTATGATAACATGGACAACTTACCTGTTGTGGCTATGCTTACTGCTGGTAATCTATTACGCAATTGTTCTCTTTTTCTTTCGCGTGAAAGGTGGTTCGATTCTGAAAAAGAAAAGAAAGGTTGAGGAGAAGAAGGCAGTTGATAGTGTTCTTTTCAAAGAGAAGGAAGGCGATAGTGAAAATCAGGATGCAGCGACTATGGCACCGGTTCATTCACTCGTAGATGAACTACAGGCATTGGTTAGCCAAGCGGGAAAAGAAAGGATGAATAAGTGGGATTTATCCAGCAGTATAAAGAAGCTGTTAAGAAAGTATCCCAGGACTAAGGGAAGTATTTACCAAAATGGAATCACGAATCTAATCGAAGTTATTGCTGAAAGTCAGTGTGGCATTCATTTCAGCGCGGATGAATTGAGTGCTATGTGGGATGAGTGAACGCCACATTAGAAACACTCGTCGGCACCTGTGTGCAGGAAAACCAAGTGCGAGGGGTTAGGTGCGGAGTGTTTCTTTCCAGTCACGCAGCTAGTTGTCTGCGTTCGGCCCTGCCGTTACCTGATAGTGTTGAATGGTTTGTGAAATCGGGTCAGGTAGTGCGCAGGGCCTTTTTATGCCCATACTTTTTTGATAACAATAAAAGCGAAGTGTGTATGAAAATGAAGATGATTGATCGCTTTGGTAAGCGACTGCTGCAAAGGTCGGTGATGACAGCAGTTTCAGTAATGGTTACGGTATGCGTATATGCGCAGGACGGTAAAGCCGGTATTCAGGAAGCTAACACCAAAGTGCGTGGATACTTTGATGTTGGATGTGATCTCATGTATGCTGTAGGTGCAATACTCGGATTGATCGGGGCCGTCCGCGTGTATCAGAAATGGTCGAACGGGCACCCCGACACAGGTTCCACAGCCGCCGCGTGGTTCGGTAGCTGTGTTTTTCTCGTTGTTGTAGCGACGGTGTTAAAGTCATTCTTTGGCATAAACTGAGTAAGATGGCAAACAGTGTATACAAAATCAATAAGGGAGTTAATAATGCGATTGAGTTTAAGGGTCTGAAAGCTCAGTACATATGGTATCTCGGCGGCGGCTTAGTTTTGTCGTTACTACTGTTTGCCATACTCTATTTGGCTGGTGTGAACTCCTACATCTGTATTGCTCTAGTGGCTGGTCTTACGGTATTTCTCTTTATGCACGTCTACAAGTTAAGTAATAAGTATGGTGAGCATGGGATGATGAAGAAAATTGCCAGAAGGGGAATACCGAAAGTCGTTAAGAGTAACGACCGCATTGTTTTTAAAGGGCAATCAGTTTCTAAGCGGACGTGACGCTCTTATTTCTAATGGTAGATAAAAATGATTTGTGAAGATGGAAAAGTGGATGAAAGATATTTACCCCATAGCTGATATTGAGCATAATTGCATACTTAGTAAGCAAGGGGATATAACAATTGCGTTTCGGGTTGATCTACCGGAGATATTCACTGGTCATTCAGAGGACTTTGAAACATGGCATCAGGGGTTGATAAAGGCAATAAAGCTCTTGCCGAAGAATACGGTATTTCATAAGCAGGACTGGTTTGTTAAGAATCGGTATAAAGGTAGTTTCTCAGATGCAGACAGCTTCCTGAAGAAACGCAGTCAGGAGTACTTCAATAACCGCCCCTTTCTGGATCACCAGTGTTATATCATGATTACAAAGCGGTCGTCCGCACGTAAAGGATCTACCTCTCTTATGTCAAACCTCGTAAGACCGAATATAGTTCCGGCGCAGACGCTGAGCGAAGTTGCCCTACAAGAGTTTGAAGATGTTGCGGGACAGTTTCAGAAAGTGTTGGGTGATACTGGTATAATCTTGAACCGTTTGGGTGATGATGAGTTGAAAAGCCATGATCGGAGTGCGGGCCTACCGGAGAAATATATTTTTCTCCTGGATAAAGACGACGAGCTGATGGTGCAGGATGTTGAGCTTCGGGATAAGGTTATGATCGGAAAGAAGCGTTGCCAGCTATTTACCTTATCCGGTAACGATAGCTTACCCTCCTTCTGCGGTTCACGGATCAACTATGACAAGTTTAGCACCGACCGAACAAAGTTTTCAATTGGCTTTGCTTCTCACCTCGGTTTGCTGCTTCCCTGTAATCATATCTATAATCAGTATATAATCATCGATGATGCGCAGCAGACGCTCAAAAAGTTTGAGGGCAAGCGTCTACGGTTGCAGTCTTTAGCTGCATACAGCAGGGAGAATGCTATCAGCCGGGATGCCGTAAATGAGTTTTTAAATGAGGCGATCAGCCAACAGCGATTACCTGTTAAGGCGCACTTCAATGTTTTGGCCTGGTCTGAATCACCGGAGGAAGAAAAAGATATTCGTAACCTTATCACTTCCGCGTTGGCGCAAATGGATGCCGTCGCAAAACAGGAAACAATCGGGGCTGCTCAGATTTTTTGGAGTGGTATTCCCGGTAATGCTGCCGATTTTCCGGCCAACGATACGTTCGATACGTTCGCGGAACAGGCTTGCTGCTTTCTGAATTTGGAGAGCAACTATCGGTCTGATGATCCGAAGGAAAGTATTCGTTTCTGTGATAGGCTGACAGGTAAGCCGGTATTTGTCGATCCATATACAGCGCCACGTATGAAGGGCATCAGCTCCAACATGGGAACGCTGGTTTGCGGAACGTCAGGCGGAGGTAAGAGCATGACTGTAAATCACATGCTAAATTCCATGTATGAGCAGGGAGCGCATTGTGTGATTCTGGATATTGGCGGCAGCTACCGGGGGCTGTGTGATCTTGTCGGTGGCTATTACTTTACCTACACAGAACAAAATCCCATTCGATTCAATCCGTTTTACATTCCAGAGGGGCAGGCGCTTGATACAGAGAAGAAAGAAAGTCTGAAGTCATTGCTGGTGGCCTTATGGAAACAGGAAAGTGAATCCTTTAATCGGTCTGAATATGTCGCACTGTCCAATGCACTGACGGGCTATTACAAACATCTCGCTGGAAATGCCGATTTGTTCCCTTGCTTCAATACGTTTTATGAATATCTCCAGAACTTTTTCATTGACGAACTGAAACTTCACAGGCTTAAAGATCGTGATTTTGATATAGATAACTTTCTCTATGTGCTTCGTCCTTTTTATAAGGGTGGCGAATTTGATTATCTCCTCAATGCGGAAGGGAAACAAGACTTACTGAATCAGCGGTTCACAGTCATAGAGATGGACAATATAAAGGATCATCCGGTACTTTTTAGTGTTGTTACCCTGATCTGTATGGAGCTATTCATTTCAAAGGTTCGCAAGCTACATGGAATCAGAAAAGTATTCGTCATTGATGAAGCGTGGAAGGCCATTGCGAAGCCCTCGATGGCGGAGTTTACCAAATACGGATTCAAAACGTTTCGGAAGTTCAATGGTGTTCCCATAGTCATCACTCAGGAATTAGACGATTTGATTTCTTCACCCGTAATAAAGGATGCAATCATCGCAAACGCTGATGTGAAGATTCTTATGGACATGAGGAAGTTCATGAATAAGTTCGATCAGTTACAGGCAGTGCTTGGGCTGTCAGAAAAAGCGAAGTCCATTCTGTTAAGTGTGAATAAAGACAACCGTGAAATATTCATGGAGATCGGAGGACAGATTGCCAAAGTATATAAAAATGATTTATGCCCGCAAGAATATTTCGCATTCACTACAGAAGGCAGGGAACGTGTGAAGGTATTGGAGTATGCCGAAAGTCTTGGTAGTATGGAGAAGGCTATTGAACAAATGGTGCAGGATAGGGAAAAAATTGTGTAACGCCTAATTTAAATGTGTATGAAAAAGGTAGTTGTGGGGTTGGTTCTTTGTTTCTGTATGGTGCTTGCGCCGACTAAAAAGAGCCACGCGATTATATGGGAGGTCGCTCGTCAAGCATTGATTGCTGCAATCAAAGCTGCTGACCTGGCTGTACAGAGGTTGCAGAATAAAACAATTTGGTTACAAAATGCGCAGAAAGAGGTTGAGAATATACTCACGAAGCTCAAACTGGATGAAATATCAGATTGGACTAAAAAACACAAAGAGCAATACCAGCAATACTTCGATGAGTTAAACAAGGTGAAGCAAGCGATCAGCGGGTACAAGCGCGTGAAGGAAATTATTAATAAGCAAATCGCAATTGTTGATGAATACAACAAGGCGTTTGCCCTGTTCCGTAAGGATAAGCATTTTACTGCAAAGGAAATTGATTACATGACAGAAGTTTATACAGGGATCATTGATGAGAGTTTGAAGAATATCGATAACCTGTTTCTTGTCATCAATTCCTTTTCGACAAAAATGACGGACGGGAAAAGAATAGAGATATTGAACGGTGTGGCTGAAAGTATCGACGTAAACCTGAACGATCTACGAGCTTTTAATAATGAGAATAAGAAACTGGTACTACAACGGGCCAGAGATCAAAAGGATGTTGAGCAAATTAAATTGATGTACGGCATAAAATAGTGTGTTATGAAAGTGGTGGTGTTTTTATGTGCTTTTATCGCTTTACATTCTTCAGCATATTCTCAGAACAATCAGATAAAGCTGTATATACAGCAGATCGCAGCCAATAAGGTCTATTTAGAATACCTGCAAAAAGGCTATAAGATTGCCCGTCAAGGGTTGACTTTCATCGGTAACGTGAAGGATGGACATTTTACGCTCGACAAAGATTTTTTTCTTTCGCTAGAAACAATTAACCCAAAAATCCGGAATTATTCAAGAATAGCTGAGATAGTCAACTATAGCCTGATTGTATCGGCGGATTTCAATAGAGTGCTGAAGGATATGAGGAATAGCAAGGTGTTCGCCGTATCGGAAGTGGACTATGTAAGCGGTGTCCGAACGCGACTGCTGGTAAGCTGTGAGAATCTGCTGATGGATCTTGTGCCGTTGATCACCTCCGGGCAAATGGAACTAAGTGATGATGAACGCATCGAAAGGATTGATGCTATTCATGTGGACATGCAGGAATGCTATCTCTTTACAAAGAATTTTTGCACCTCCACAAAAGTACAGGTAGTGCAGCGTCAGCACGAGTTGAGGGATGTACAAGTCATGAAAAAGGTAACAGAAAAAAAATGAGTTTATGAAAAGTGTTGTGTTACGTTTTGGCATCATGGCCTGCGGAATATTCATTGTATTTGCTGCGGTGCCGATCAGGAGCAATGCACAAGCAAAAGAGCTTGCTCAGTTGGCTTTGAATATTGAAAAGCTGGCACAATTCAAACAAATTTTATCTGATCTAAAAAAGGGATATGAAATTCTATCTGGCGGTTATAATACAATCAAGAACATCAGTCAAGGAAACTTTCAGCTACATAAGGTTTTTCTCGATGGATTAATGGAGGTGAACCCTGCAATCAAAAGGTATAGCCGTGTAGCAGATATAGTGGATTATCAGATTTCGCTGGTGAAGGAATATAAGAAGGCATTTCAATACGCAAAATCATCAGGCAGTTTTACGATTAAGGAGATTGACTATATGGGAAGGGTTTATGGACGTTTATTCGATGCCTCCTTGCAGAATCTGGACGATCTTTTTACTGTAATAACGGCCAGCAACCTACGAATGACTGATGAGGAACGACTGAATGCAATAGATAAAATTCATTCGGAAATGCTGGATAAGTTGACTTTTCTTCGGCATTTCAACAGCTCCAATTCCGTTATGGCTTTGCAGCGGATGAAAGAACAGAAGGAGGTTGATCGGATGAAAGCCATTGAGGGGTTTGAATAGGAAAATTTATGAATTATTGAAAACGTGATGTATGAAAGTGTGGTTAAAATCCTTGTTAGTCGTGGTATTGATGGTTACCGTGCCTGTTCTAGCGTTTGCGCAATTAGGTGAGGCTGCTGGCGATATTAAAAGCCTGCATACAGTGCTTGACGAGCTGTATAAAAAGTTGATGCCATTGTGCAAAGAGCTGATAAATGTGGGGCGTGGCATCGCTGGATTTGCAGCGTTATGGTATATCGCAGCAAGAGTTTGGGGGCATTTGTCCAGGGCGGAGCCGATTGATTTTTATCCATTATTCAGGCCGTTCATAATAGGCTTTGCAATACTGATCTTCCCATCAGTGATTGCGATGATAAACGGTGTGATGCAGCCAACGGTGTTTGGTACTGCAAAAATGGTTGATAAAGCGGATGAATCTGTTGCGGCATTATTGAAGCAAAAGGAAGAAGCTATCAAGAAAACAGATGTTTGGCAGATGTATGTTGGCCCAACCGGTGAAGGTGATCGGGAGCGGTGGTACAAATATACACATGATGGACAGTCAAGTGAAGATGAAGGTTTCTTATCGAGCGTGGGGAATGACATTATGTTTGCTTTCGCTAAAGCATCGTATAATTTCAGGAATGCAATTAAAGAAGTGATAGCTGAAGTTTTACAGCTTTTGTTTGCTGCCGTGTCTTTGTGCATTAATACGATGCGAACGTTTAACCTAATCATTCTGGCAATACTAGGGCCGCTCGTTTTCGGGCTTTCTGTCTTCGATGGGTTCCAGCATACCTTAAAGCACTGGCTGGCCCGATACATCAATGTATTCTTATGGTTGCCAATAGCACAGATTTTTGGAGCTGTGATAGCCACGATACAGGCCGAAATGCTGAAGATTGACTTAACTCAAATTGGTCAAACAGGCGATACTTTCTTTAGCAGAACGGATTTAGGCTATATGGTGTTTTTGATTATCGGAATCTACGGTTATACGACTATTCCAAATATTGCGAACCATATAATGTTTGTTGGGGGTGATGCGCTCACCGGCAAAATGACTGCTGCATTGGGTGGTGCTGCTGGTGCGGCGGCTGGCGCTGCAATGACGGGTGCGGGAATGGTTGGTCGAGCTGCTGGCGCTGCTGCCGATGGTTTCGGTCATATGATGTTTGCTGATAACAATTCCGTTGAGGCTGGTTTGAAGAATCTTTACAATGCCCCGGATCACATTAAAGAGGGATATAATTCTGGCAGTACAGGGAAAGGCATTGCCGCCAGTGCTGGCCGTGCATATGGGCATCTAGCCAATAAGTTGAAAGGGGGTGATACTTCATGAAGTAGGCACCCGGTAAAAAATGGCTTGAAACAAAGTGTTGAAAGAAAAGTGAGCGTGTATGTTTCAAAAAATGAAAAGTATTCAGGGGGCGTTTTCGCATGTCCGGTTATTCACAATGGTTATTATTCTGCTGTCTTTCTGTTTATGCGGGTTCACTATATATAAATCCATGTTGCTGGCATCAAAGACGCAGGATAGAATTTATGTTTTGGCAAATGGAAAAATTCTGGAAGCGTTTGCCAGCGAAAAGAAAGACAACATTCCCGTAGAAATCCGGGATCACGTCAAGATGTTTCATTTCTACTTTTTTACGTTAGACCCGGACGAAACAGTTATCAAGAATAACATTGTACGTGCATTGTATATGGCTGATGTTTCCGCAAAGAGGCAATATGAGAACTTAAAAGAAAGCGGTTATTACAATAACATTATTTCAGGCAATATTTCCCAGAAGATAGAGGTGGATAGCGTTTCTGTTAATGTAGATCAGTATCCTTATTACTTCCGGTGCTACGGGCACCAGCGGATTATTCGTGCTACGAGTATCGTCACTCGTACTTTAATAACGGAAGGATTTATACGGAATATTTCTCGAAGTGATAACAATTCGCACGGGTTCTTGATCGAAAGATGGGCAACGTTGGAAAATAAAGATTTGAATACAGTAGAGCGTTAAACGTTTTTTATGTGGAAGATATTTAAGCGTAAGACCGGGCGTACTTCTATCGTTCACGCTCTTTTCGAGCGTTGTTCCTGCAAGGTAGAAGGTTATCAAAGACGCTATGCAGATTATCTGAATAAAAAAGTGGCTGGCTGGTCTGCTTTCAGGGTTAAGGTAGTGCTGGTGGTATTCATTCTGTGCTACATTTCAGTTACTGCATTAGTACTGATAAATGCGGCAGGTTCTTCAGATAGCCATATTCGGGTACAGCCAATCTATCAGCCCAGGAATGTGATCTCTCCTGATATAAAGGACTATGAAACTGAGCCTATTTATATGACATGGAGGATTCGGCGGTTCCGCAAATATCTCGATAGCCTGAAAGCTGATATGCCAGGAAAGGCAGTCTATGACAGCATTGTGGCGGCAAGGCCCGGACTAATTGATAGCCTTACGCAAATAGAAGCATTGGAAAATAAAAAATGAGGTGTATGAAAAATGAGGAAAGTGCAGTAAATGAAAAGCTGCGAAAACAAAAACAGTTTCTAATAGTGATGCCCATTCTGGTACTTCCTTTTTTAACAATTCTACTATCATCGTTCGGTGTAATCAGTAGAGATGGTAAGAAGGTGATGGCAGACGTAAAAGTGCAGGGCATTAATACCGATTTGCCGGGAGCAAAAGCGTCTGCTGACAGCAGTTGGAATAAGCTCATGTACTACGAAATGGCTGATAAGGATTCGGCAAAGTTGCGTACTCTGAAGGAGAAAGATCCGTACTACACACCGCCTGCTGTGCATGAAAATATTTTTAGCATGGACACGTCAGAAAATGGTTTCGGTAGCGAAAGGACGTATAGTACGGGTCGGTATGGTATTACAGGAACAGGGAGAGATGAAAATGAGGAAAAAGTTTACCGGAAGATAGCGGCTATAAATGATGAGCTTAACCGCAGTTCAGCAAGGGATCAGGTATATCCTAATGCCCCTGATAATACGAAAGACAAAGTTGAAGTGCAAGGCATTGACCGGCTCGAAGCGATGATGAAGGAAATGAGCGAAGACAAGCCAGATAAGCAGATGGAGCAAATTTCAGGTGTTTTGGAAAAGATACTGGATATACAGCATCCCAACCGTGTAAAGGATCGAATACAGGAAATGTCTGAAGTGAACAGAAGTCAGGTATTTACAGTGAAGACCTCGCGGGGGGATGATTTGGTATCACTGATGGAGGCCGATACCGGTAGGAAAAATTCATTCCTGGATTCATTGAGAGCAGCCCGAAATGGCACCTTCAACAGATTCTATTCACTGGAAGATGAACAGAGTGAGGTGAAGCAAAACACAGTACGTGCTGTCATTGCTGAATCGAAGGAAGTAATGGATGGTTCAAAAGTTCAGCTTCGGCTTTTGGAAGAAATATATGTTGCCGGCGTTCGTGTCCCAAAAAATGCGTTCGTTTGGGGCAAAGGAAAATTAGCTGAGGGTCGGTTCGTAATCAATATCACTTCAATTCAATCCGGGAATAATATTCTACCGGTTGATCTCAGTGTATATGATATGGATGGGATCATAGGAGTTGATGTAAATGCGAATATGGCAACAGAGGTTACAAAGCAGACAACTGATCAGGCAATTCAAAGTCTGAGTATAGCCAGCCTTGACCCAAGTATTGGAGCGCAGGCAGCAAGCGCCGGTATTCAAGCGGCGAAGTCGTTAGTCGGGCGGAAAATGAAAGTAGTCAAGGTTAACATCCGAAGTGGTTATGATGTGCTGCTGGTTGATAATAATGTAAAGAACCGATAATTATCGAGTAAACTAAAAAAAAGAGAGAATATGAAAAGGTTATGTGTTGCATGGATTGTGAGTTGTATTCTTTTTGTTACTGCCAACGCTCAGGATGTAAACGATCATCCTGAAATAAGGGCGAAGGAGATAGCCCCATATATGTTATGGGTGAGCCTTAACCAAACGAGTAACCTCATCTTTCCTTATGAAATCAAAAGTGTTGATCGTGGTAGTAGTTCTATACTGGCACAGAAGGCAAAGGGAGCGGAAAATGTATTGCAGGTGAAAGCAGCCAGCGCCAATTTTTCTGAAACGAATCTTTCCGTAATTACTACTGACGGTAGACTGTATTCCTTCCTGTTGAATTATTCAGAAGAACCTTCCGTTTTGAATCTGCGGTTTTACAAAGTTGGTGATGACGGGCGAAGCGTATTGATTAAAGGAACTGAGCATGACAAGGAATTTTACAAATTGACAAGCTCGGAGGTAGAGGAGAACAGAAACTTCTTGCGAAAGCGGGTTTCTGAACAGATGATAACACTTTCACTTGAAAGTATCTATATGCGGGAGAACACGATGTTCTTCAAACTTTCTATTCACAATAATTCACTTATTACCTACACGCCGGATTACATAAAGTTTATTGTTAAAGATCGAAAGAAGGCAAAGAAGACCGCTATTCAAGAAAAGGCGATGGTTCCCAGTTTTGTTAGTGATCATGAAGGTGTTACTGGTAATAGTGCTGGTATTATTGTCTTGGCGTTTCCATCTTTTACAATTCCTAAAAATCAGGACTTGCTTATTCAGATTGGTGAAGTGAATGGCGGTAGGCTACTTTTTTTAAAGATCAGGTATAAAGTATTACTGAAGGCCCGGCCACTGATTGATTGAAACGGCTGAAAAATTCAGCTTTACTGAAACCTTAAATTTTATTTTATGGAAGGAAATGATAACAATCTTACGCAAAAGCACTTTATGCTCATAGGTATGAAGGAGGCATATAATGATGATTTAATACAGAAGATGAAAGAAGGGAATCCCTCCATTGAACACAATTACTCGAAGCTATATGAGGATGGAAAGAGTGATACTGTTTTTCATCTGAGGAAATCGGCAACTACGGGTGACTATTTCCTGAATAAGTTCACCATGTCTGCGCAAAAGGGCGGGAATGGGGAAACGCGAACCCATACGTTCTATATGAATCATAAAAAGGATGATGAGGGCGGGCAAAAGGTAAAGGACAACTTTACCTATAAGATGGCCTTTAATTTTCTGCAAGGCAGACCAGTTCACCATTCTAAAAGTGATTCGTGGGAAAGGATTAAGCCAAAAGAGAAATTGCAGAATGGCAATTATAACTCGGAGCGATTTGACAAGGCATACGGGTACAATTTGGGCAAGGTGATAGATGAATATTCAGTAGTGTATAAAGGTGCGTTGAAGGAATCCCTGGAAAGAGGCAATCTTCAAAAGGAAAAGTTCCTCAATAAAGACGGACAACATGAAGAACTTTATGTTACACCCGGTATCCGGTCAGGAAGCCTTGTTCTCCTTGATCTGGATAAAAAGCCTGTACCTCTCGATCAACAGATTGAAAAAGGATTTATCAGTGAAGATTTGGGGCAAAAATTGAAGCAGCGGCAGCACGAACAACAGCAAAAGACAAAAACGGAGAATAAGCAGACAAATAAACAGACGGAGAAACCGGGCGAAGGGAAGAAGCAATCGACAAAGAAAAGTCAGCAGCAGGAAAATGGTGAAAAAAAAACTGAGGGAAAACGACAAACACAGAGAGCGGGATGATGACGTTTGAGAATTATATTGCTGACTTTATGGATATGGTAGGGGAAGATCCGAAGATGGGGCCGAAGCACGTTAGCCTGATGCTGGCAATCCTGTATTTTTTTTATCGGCAAGGCTGTGTAAATCCAGTACAGGTTTTTTCGGCCCAATTACGTGGGCAGGCTAAAATACGGTCGGAAAGGATTTACTACTACTGCATGAAGGATTTGAAAGAATGGGGCTACATTAAATTAAATCCATCGTTTAAGTCCGGAATACCTAGCGACATAACAATAAGGCATATCGGCAGTAAAGGCTAGTTGAAGAACTATTAATAATCCAAATCATTGAAAAAAAGTTTAGGGTGGGAATCATACTCTCCCTAAACTTTTTCTTTGTTGATTGGCATGTTCTCTCAAGGATTTAGGCACAGCTTATGCAGCGAGTGCTGTCAGGAATTGCTTTTAATCTGTTGAATGGAATAGGGCTACCACACCTTGTACATTTACCATATTCACTATCTTGAATTTTGAAAAGTGATTCTTTTAGGCGGCTGAGTTTTTGTTCAGCTTGACGGAGTGCAGCTTCCATGACACTTTTATTATTAATGGCGTCCATTCTACTCAGACGTCCAATAGAATCATCTGGCGCAACTGGTTGCGTCATTTCTCTGTATTCTGTAATAGAATTTTCTGTCTGAGAAATTTTCTTTTCAATAACAGCTTTAAGTTCTTGTTTTTGTTCAGGTGTCATAGTGTTAAATTTTATCTACCGCAACCCTATAATGAGGGTCTTCCATCACGTTAACCTCAATTAATGAAGAAGCATTTTTCAAAAGCAACTTACAATCTTCGCTTAGGTGGCGCAGGTGCAGGGTTTTTCCTACATTTTTGTATCGCTCCGTGAGCTTGTTTAATGCCTCAATTCCGCTCATATCTACCACTCTGCTATCTTTAAAGTCAATTATAACTTCGTTAGGGTCATTCAAGACGTCAAACTTTTCATTGAATGTTGATATTGACCCGAAGAAAAGAGGCCCGTAGATTTCATAGTGCTTGATGCCTTGTTCATCAACATATTTTTTTGCCCGGATTCTTTTAGCACTTTCCCAGGCAAAGACCAGCGCAGATATAATTACACCGATCAGTACCGCTAAGGCCAGATTGTGTAACAGTACAGTGATTGCGGCGACCAAAATTCCTACGAAAATATCATGTCGTGGCATCTTCCCGATCATCCTAATACTCACCCATTCAAATGTACCAATAGCCACCATTATCATTACACCAGTAAGTGCGGCCATAGGTACTTTTTCAATCAGAGATGAACCAAACATGATAAAAACCAATAACATTACTGAGGCGATAATGCCGGAAAGCCTTGCCCTTGCACCGGATGAAATATTAATCAGGCTTTGGCCGATCATGGCACAGCCGCCCATTCCTGAAAATAGGCCGGTAACAATATTAGCGGCTCCTTGCGCCACTGCTTCTTTATTGCCTCGGCCGCGACTTTCAGTGATTTCATCAATTAGATTTAATGTCAGTAAACTCTCAATTAAGCCAACACCAGCCATTATTAGTGCATAAGGGAATATGATCTTTAATGTATCCAACGAAAACGGCAGTTCTGGAATATGGAATGGGGGAAAACCTCCTTTAATGGACGCAATATCTCCAACAGTCCTGGTATCAACGCTTAACCCTATTACTATAGCAGACACAACCAGTATGGCCACTAATGAAGACGGTATTGCTTTCGTGAGTTTGGGCAATCCCCATATAATAAGCATTGTAAGTAATACTAACCCGATCATCAGGTATAAAGGCGTTCCACTCATCCAATGCAAGACCCCGCTGGCATCTGTTGTTTTGAATTGTACCAGTTGCGACATAAAGATTATGATTGCCAAGCCATTTACAAAGCCAAACATTACAGGGTGGGGAACTAGCCGTATAAATTTTCCCAAACGTAAAAGCCCTGCAATTACTTGTATTAAGCCCGCCAATACTACAGTGGCAAGTACGTATTCAATGCCGTGTGATTTAGCCAATGCTACAATCACTACAGCGACTGCACCAGTAGCCCCGGAAATCATACCCGGCCTGCCTCCGAAGATTGATGTAACAAGACCTATTGTAAATGCGGCGTATAGACCAGTTAAAGGTGATAACCCTGCTATGAGAGCAAATGCAACGGCTTCAGGAATTAATGCGAGTGCAACGGTAAGTCCGGATAGAATTTCTGTTTTGTAATTTACTTTTTGCTTAAAGTCAAATAAATTCAAGTAAGCCTTCATGGTCATGATGGTTTATAAACTGAGGTAAATATGTAAACTGAATTATATAAAATAGAAACAATGCCCCGCTGTTAACGGCGCATTAGACAGGAGAATCCTGTATGTCAAGGTGGAGTAACTGTAGAAAATATATTTCTTTTATTCATTTCGGGTGCGAAGGTAATATTTTTTGTAATATTTAAAAAGATATATTAAAAAAATATATACAAATAATGACTATTGGCGATAATATGTCATGCTAAATCTGCCAATTTACGAAGATCGAAAACAAAAAGGTTCGAGTTTTGTACCATAGGGTTCACCACAAAAATATCAAGGTTATTAAAGCCGCTTAAATCACCCGATTGAAGCGGCTTTTTGTTTAGGCCAATAAAAGGCCTGAGGATCATCCTATGCATCCTATATTATGGGAACTAATAATGTAAATGACGCAGGTATAATGCCAACCATACGTTAATCAGGATAATCACCGTATAGGGAGTAAATACCACTAATACCTATACGCTGATTTTATATGCTTTCTGAAACGTTGCCGTTAAATCACTACCCCACTTCTCCATTTGAGTAATAATTGGAAGAACAGACTCGCCTAATTCAGTTAAATAATATTCAACCCTTGGTGGCAACTCAGGATAAACAACCCTTCTTATAATACCATGCTCTTCTAATTCTTTCAATTGCAAAAATAATACACGTTTGCTGGCATCAGGATTATGTCTGGCCAACTCACTGGGCCATTATGATACAGTGATCTGCTGCAGCGGCTTTTCGATTGGGTTTACAAATCCGGGAGTACAATGGCCCATGGAGCAGACATTTAATTATCAACAACAGATACCAACTGTTGGGATTGCAGAATGGGCAAGGAGAAATATTGTTTTATGATCATGAATCTGGGACCCAGAGGGATCATTTGATAAACATAAGACCTGCGCGATGCGCGCAGGTCTTATGTTTATCAGGGTTTGGAAAGAATAGGAACAGTGGTCCTTCCCTATTCTTTCAACTTCTTAAACACCTGCACCGCCGCCTCCATATCCAGCGCCGCCATTTCCACCAGTTTCAATGACTTGACCATAGCCAATGTGGAAGTTTTGTATTTCAGGAAATGCTCCGATTTAAGATGGTCCTGGTAGGCTTGCTGGTCTTTATAAATCTCCAATATGCGTACCCGTTCAGGATGCTCCTTTTCAAACATGGGAAAGATAGCAATCACCCCTTTCTCCAGCCGAACCGAGGCCTCCGCTTCATACTTGAGTATTGACTTATATGCTTCCAGCTGCTCAGGATGGATATCTATCTCGGCTATACGCACCATTACCCCTGGTTGCTGTGCATAGGCGTGGTTGCTCATAGATAAAAGTATTATGCTAAAAAATATTACGTAACGAAATACTACCCGCATGAATTTAAATTTATCCATGAATATAAGATTTTCATCTACCTTTCCCACCCCTTCGGCTATACGATTATCTTATTCCCTCCAACTAATCACACCTTTGTCTTCGTACGCTTGCCCCTTCCATTCACCCTGCCAAACAATCGCACTCCCTTTCTCCCAATCAGATTTCACCTGCGTGCCAAACATATACTGCTTAATCGCAGCAGGGTCCGTTAAGACTTTCCACACCTGCTTTTCATCTCCCTGAATAAAAACTTCAGCTGTTGCAGTCAGATTTTTAGGTTCCATATTTATATAATTTTATTCCAGCTTACCGCCACAAATATTACACCCAGGCAGCTGTTTTATTTTCTTTTTGTACCAGGCAGTTGAATTACTATTAAACATCCTTGCGTCGCACTCTTCAACCGCAGGAATTCTATTGGACTCAGTCTTGACTAATGTTGCCACGCATATAATACTCAAATAAAAATATGATTGCAAACGATTGCAACTTTGTGAAATTTTACTATTTTGTCCCCCGAAGGACCTGAAATTGTGAACCCGCTTTAGAACCATATTTGAAATCCAAAATCTGATTACTATTAGTAAAAACTGATAAGAACCCGGACCGTTCATTTTATAATTCCAAATCAAACGTTATGAAAAAAGTTCCACGTTTTCTATGTCTGATAGCATGCCTGCTATGCTGTCAATTTTCCTACGGGCAAAGCAAACCCGTTACAGTGGAAGGAAATGTACTCGATGCCCAGCACTCGCCGCTGGTAGGTGTAACCATTGCCATCAAAGGCAAAAATACGGGTACACAAACTGATCCTAAAGGTCACTACCGCCTGCAAATAGCAGAACCAGCCAACGCCACACTGGTATTCACCTTCATCGGATTTACCACCCATGAAGAACAGCTGAATGGTCGTACAGCCGTATCCGTTATACTGCAGGAAGACCGCAAAAAACTCGAAGAAGTAATCGTGGTAGGTTATGGTCAACAGAAAAAGAAAGATGTTACCGGCGCCATCTCCTCCGTCAACAGCAAAGCCATACAGGACGTGCCGGTTACCAATCCGCAGCAGGCACTGCAAGGCCGCGCCCCCGGCGTGGAAGTACTCAACAACAGCTCCAAGCCCGGTGATGAACCTCAGGTACGCATCCGCGGTACCCGCTCCCTCAACGCCGGCAACGACCCGCTCTACGTGGTAGACGGTATTCCGTATTCCGGTAGTCTCAACGATATCGGTACCGGTGTAATACAATCGATGGATATCCTCAAAGATGCCTCCGCCACCGCCATCTACGGTTCCAGAGGCGCTAACGGCGTTATCCTCGTTACCACCCAGCGCGGGAAAGAAGGAAAGCCCGTTGTTTCCTACAGCGGTTCCTACGGCATCGTCCGCCAGCTCGGCGAAACCGACATGATGAACGCCGCCCGCTTCACAGACATGCGCAGAGAAGCCAACCGCACCATCGGAAAATATGACGACAACAACCCAGACGCCTCCGATCAGAAAATATTCAACGCAGTAGAATACGCCAACATCAAAAAAGGCGTGGACGTAGACTGGCAGAAACTCATGATCTCCCAGGGCTACCAAACCAACCACGGCGTAAACGTTACCGGTGGTTCAGAAAACACCAAATACAGCGTAGGCATCGGCTACTTTAAAGACCAGGGCGTACTGCAACTACAGAACTACGAACGCTATAATTTCAGTATCGCACTCGATCAACGTATAGGCAAGCGTGTTAAAGTAGGCGCCAGCCTCCTCGGCGCCTATAGCCAACGCAACGGCGAAACCTATAACGGTATCGATAACGCCCTGAAAATGCTGCCCATCGCTGCTCCCTACGATGATAACGGCAAACTCATCACCTACCCTACCGGCGATAACCAACAACCAAATCCTTTACTGGATTATGTACCCGGTAACCGCGTGGAACTGAATAAACGCCTCCGCGTGTTCACCAGCCTGTACGGAGAAGTGGAAATCATCGACGGACTGAAATACCGCCTCAACGTAGGACCCGATATTCAATCCTATAACTACGGCCTGTTCCAGGGGAAAAACAACACCAACCTCCTCATCGGTGGTGGTGATGCCACTGCTACCAAAAACAACGCATCCGTCCTCGCCTACACCATCGAAAACCTCCTGATCTACAATAAGCTGGTCAAAAAACATAATATCGGTGTAACTGGCCTCTATAGTGTACAACGGGAAACAGCTGACCTCTCCGGCACCAACGTAAGAGGCATCCCCGTAGAATCACAGCAATACTTCAACCTGGGCCAGGCACTCAACGTAACAGGCCTCAGCAGCAGCCTTAGCAGCTGGACCATCCTCTCCTACATGGGCCGCCTCAACTACGGCTACGATGATCGCTACCTGGTAACGCTCACTATGCGCGCAGACGGCTCCTCCCGCTTTGCACCCGGCAAAAAATGGGGCTACTTCCCATCCGTGGCTGTAGGCTGGAACATCATCAACGAGGCTCCACTCAAAGGACAAACCCTGTTGGATAACCTGAAACTGCGCGCCAGCTTCGGGCGTATAGGCAACACCGGTATTACACCCTACGCCACACAAGGTTCGCTCTTAAGAATTCCATATTCATTCGGCAACAAAGGCGTACTGGGATACGTACCGCAGGACCTCCGTAATCCTGACCTCACCTGGGAAACCACCACCTCCACAGATGTAGGCCTGGACTTCGGCTTCCTCAACGGCCGTATCACAGGTGTGATCGAGTGGTACACCCAACGTACCACCGACCTCCTCATGCCGCAAACATTGCCTTACAGCAACGGCTTCAACCAGGTACTGATGAACCTCGGCACCAGCCGCAACAGAGGCCTGGAAATTGGTATCTCCGCCTCCATCATCGATAATCCAAACGGATTCTCCTGGAAAATGGATGTGAACTACTCACGCAACAGGTCCACCATCCTATCCCTCGGCGATGGCAGGTCCGCCGACATCGGCAATGCCTGGTTCGTTGGTCAGCCTACCTACGTGTACTACGACTTCAAAAAAACCGGCATCTGGCAGGATAAAGACGCTGCACTCGCCGCCAGGTACAACGTAAAACCCGGCGAAATCAGGCTCGAAGATGTAAACAAAGACACCGTAATCGATGCTAAAAACGACCGCCAGATCCTGGGCTCACCGCAACCCAAATGGCAGGCCGGTACTACCCAACGCTTTTCCTATAAAGGGTTTGAACTGTCTATCGTGGCATTCGCACGCTGGGGAAGCATGATCCGGAGCGACTTCTATTCTAACTATAACACCCTGTTTGGCCGTTATAACAACCTGGATGTAGTCTATAACACACCAGGCACACCCTCCAACGACTTCCCACGGCCTAACGCCAACCAGGAAAGACCCAGCAACTACCAGTCGCTCAGCTATTTCGACGGCTCCTTCTTCAAGATCCGCAACATTACCCTGGCCTACGAAATGCCAAATAAGCTGGTGAGCAACTGGGGCATGCGCGATCTACGTTTCACCCTCGGCGTGAAACAACCACTGATACTCGCTCCTTATCGCCAAACCTGGAAAGGCATCGATCCGGAAGATGTGAATGTGATCGGCATTGATGCACCAGCCACCTGGATGATGCAATTCGGTATTAATGCGAAGTTTTAAATCTCTAAAAGGTAATTGTTATGAAACATATAATTCCCGCTATGCTGCTGATGATGGCCACCGCTTCCTGTAATAAAATGCTGGATGAAAAAGTAGTGACCAACGCAACGGATAATTTTTACAATACCAAAGCCGGCTTCCAAACCGCCGTCAACGGCGCCTACGTTTCTATGCGCAACTTCTACAGCACCGAAAGAGGTATTACGCTCACAGAAACAGGCACGGATATCATTACCAACGGATCGGACGGTGACTTTAAATTTACCAGTCAGTATACCTCCCAGCTGGACTCCCGCTATGCGCATGTACGTGAGGTCTGGAACAGTTTTTATCAAACGCTGAACACCGCCAATGTGGCCATCACCCGCGCGGATAAAATTTCGGACCTCGACAGCGCCACCAAAGTAAAAGGGGTGGCAGAGGCCAAATTTTGCAGAGCCCAGTATCATTTTTTATTAATGGAGATGTTTGGTCCCATTCCGTTGAGCTTAAAAGAAAATACAGAAATCCAGCGTGAAGCACACCGCGACTCCACCTCCGCTATTTATAATGCCATCATCCAGGATTTACTGGATGCTGAAAGGGACCTGCCGGTTACGCAATCTGAATGGGGCCGCGCTACCAAACCCGCTGCCGAACACCTGCTGGCACGGGTATACCTCACCCGCGCCTCTTCATCGGATGCGCAAACTACCGACTACGCCAACGCCGCCAAATATGCCGATCTCGTCATCAAAAATTACGGTTTCAAATTACTGGATGATCCGGGACTGATCTGGGCACAAGGCAAGGAGAATAACACAGAAACCATCTGGGCGGCGCAGTTCACCACCGATCCGTTATATAATAACGGCGACAATAACGCCAACCGGTTTTTCCTGATGCAATATGATGTGCTCCCTGGCATGAAGCGCGACCTGCCCAATGGTACGCCATGGAAGCGTTTCAGGCCTACAAAATTCCTGCTGGATACCCTCTACCAGGACCGGGTACACGATACGCGCTATGAAAAATTCTTCACCTCCGTATGGTTTACCAATGCTCCAACAGCCACACTGAAACTTGGCGACACCGCCATTTTCCTGCCGGGATATGATGTATCCGCCACGGAAATCGCCAGCAAAAAGTATATGCTGGTGCCACCGCGGTTATATACTGAAAAGCTGTATCCATCACTGAATAAATTCGCGGATGCCCTGCGGCCCGATAACCAGGCCTCCGGCGTGCGTCCTTTCATCTCCTTCCGCCTCGCAGAAACTTACCTGATAGAGGCCGAAGCCATGCTGATGCAAGGCGATCCGCAGGCAGCAGCAGACCTTGTAAACGTAGTAAGAGTAAGGGCCGCACGCACAGGCGCCACAGATGCTGAAACGGTAGCGAACCGTAATGCCATGAAAGTAACCGCTGCTACTATGAGCATCGACTTCCTCCTCGACGAAAGAGGCCGTGAACTGGTAGGTGAACAAATGCGATGGTTTGACCTCGTGAGAACGCATAAACTGTTAGACAGAGTGCGACTGCACAACAATGAAGCACGTGCTAACATTCAGCCGAAACACGTACTGCGCCCAATTCCGCAGGATCAGATAGACAGAACAGTGAATGAGTTTAAGCAGAATCCGGGGTACTAGTGTTACCTTCGGTACTGCCACTAAAAAAGCCTGCGTCACATCGCAGGCTTTTTGTTTTGACATGCAGCGAACCGCATTGGAGGGCTACCATCCCCTCCAAACGCAGTATGCGGCAGATTTCACCGTGCCGGCAAGTATGTTCTACAGCCGCTGAAAACGGCGCACCGCTATAGTGGTGGAATTTTAGTAATTTAGAATTACAAACCGATTCCACCATGTGGTACAAACTATATCTGTTAACCGGCCTTATTTTATTGGGTATTGCTTTTTACGTCGGGCAACAATCCATTGCCTTCATCCGCAACAGCGAGCGTGTAACCGGCACCGTTATTAAACTCGAATTAAGTGATGGGGCCTACTCCCCTGTTTTCAGCATCATCAGCTCATCCGGCAATGAAATCATTTACCACCACCCTGCCGCCAGTAATCCCGCCAGCTGGGAGATTGGCGAAACAGCCACCTTTCTGAACGATCCACATCACCGGTCCTCCCCAAGGATGATGCGCTATTTCTGGATATTTAACTGGAGCCTTGTGTGTATAGGTATTGCCATTCCACTGATCATCGTTGGAGGCGGCTATTTCGTACTTCCTGGTGCAAACAAAATTACTCCAATCACATGATCATACATATCATATTTGTTTGCGTAGGTGCCTTACTGTTAGGGTTTGCCATTGCCGACCTGAGAGGCCGTATTAAATTTGTAAAAACTGCTGAACGCGCCACTGGCACAGTGGTGGAGCTCGTGGAAAGTAAAGACGACGATGGCACCATGTATTATCCCGTGTTCGAAATCCCTACCCAGGATAATGACATCCTCACCTATCGCCATGCCACTGCTGCCTCCCGCCCGCAGTGGGAGCTGCACGAAAACGTCCCATTCATATTTGAACGGGGAAAGCCGGAAACCCTCCGGATCTTCCGTTACCGGACCATCTACTGGTGGCCCCTTTGCCTGCTGGCAGTGGCGATCGATCTCCTGGTGATCGGCGGTGGTTATTTTGTGTATCGTGAATTTTTTGGCGCCTAGAATATCTCCGTTATTTTTATATCTTTAGTTACCGGACTGATCTCCCGGTATACCCAAATATTGAACACACGTTATAGCACTAAGTAGCAAGCCGCGTTGTAATAACCGGCTGCGTACAACACACGTTATGAATCATCATTCAATTCATCTTCTATGCTCAAGCAAAATTACATTTACAGTAACCTTACTGGAATTGGAATCAGCGCATTCCTATGCCTGGCCACGACCGGCTGCGGCAATGCTCCCGTAAAAGAGGTTAAAACAGACACCTCCACCACGGTGGAAAATAAGTATGCTTCCCAGCCACTGGTGTCACACATCTATACGGCTGACCCATCCGCGCACGTTTTCGCCGGAAAAATTTACGTCTACCCCTCACATGATACTGCTACCGGCGTGGCAGAAAATGATAACGGGGACCACTTCCAGATGATGGATTACCGCATCCTCTCCATGGATTCGGTAGGTGGGAAGGTAACAGACAACGGTGTAGCACTTGCCCTGCAAGACGTGCCCTGGGCATCCAGGCAACTCTGGGCGCCTGATGCTGCTTTCGCCAATGGCAAATATTACCTCTACTTCCCTGCTAAAGATAAGGAGGGTATTTTTCGTATAGGCGTGGCCGCGAGTAACAACCCGGCCGGACCGTTTACCGCGGAACCCACTCCCATCAAAGGCACCTACAGTATTGACCCCTGCGTATTCACTGACGACGATGGTTCCATCTATCTCTATTTTGGAGGCATCTGGGGCGGACAACTCCAGCAGTGGAATCATAACAAGTATGACTCCACAGCACAGCTGAAAAAGCCGGAAGAAACAGCTATACTGCCACGTGTGGCTAAACTATCCCCAAACATGACCTCCCTGGCAGAAGAGGTACGCGAGGTGAAAATTGTAGATAGTACCGGCAAATTATTTACGGAGAAAGAAAATGACAAACGATTTTTTGAGGCGGTATGGCTGCATAAGTATCATAACAAGTACTACCTGTCCTACTCCACCGGCGATACGCATAACCTCGTATATGCCATCGGCGATAGTCCTTACGGACCATTTGTATACCAGGGCCTGTTGATGAAACCCGTGGATGGCTGGACTTCCCACCACTCCATTGTACAGGTGCAGGATAAATGGTACCTCTTCTACCACGATACCCAGCTCTCCGGCAAAACTCACCTCAGGAATGTGAAAGTATTACCACTACACTATAATGCAGACGGTAGTATTCAGACGCTGAACTCCCATACGGATAAGTAAAGAACGACATCTCCATAAAAAAACTGCGCCTTACATGCGCAGTTTTTTTATGGAGATGTCGTCCGAAACTGCGAAATTGACGTCATGAATGCACAAAATAATGTCAGTAAACTGCACAGCAGGATAGTACTTTAGCCCCCATAAACATTACGATGCACAGAAGAGATTTTGTAAAGCAACTGTCCGGCGGACTGATACTACCCACCATGCTGGGGTCCTTCGATTTCCCGGCACAAGGACACTCCTTTGCCGACAAACTGCAACCCGCCATTAAAGGCGGTGGCTTTGAGATGGAAGATTATTGGATATGGGACCCTTCTGTAGTAAAAGGTGAAGATGGCAAATACCACATGTTTGCGTCCCGCTGGCCCAAAGCGGTTGGCTTCGGGAAATGGGTGACCAATTCCGAAATCGTAAGGGCGGTGTCAGATACGCCGGAAGGCCCCTACACCTTCGTGGAAGTAGTGCTGGGACCAAGAGGTAAAGAATGGTTTGATGGCATGTGTACGTTTAATCCGCGCATTACAAAATACAAAGGGCAATACCTGCTCTATTACGTAGGCGTTACGTACGACTTTCCCTTCCAGGATAACGCGGATAACATCTGGGCAAATGGCCTCGCACAAAAAGCCTGGATGCATAAAAGAGCAACGCTGGCAGTAGCCGACTCCGTAAAGGGACCATGGAAGCGACTGGATCACCCGCTGATGAATCCGCGCCCGGGCAAATGGGATGCCTCTATTATTTCTAATCCATCGCCGGTAGTACGCCCGGATGGCGACATCTACCTGATGTATAAATCCTCCGCCAAAGGACCGCAGCCTCCGCTGATGCTGGGAGCTGCACTGTCTAAAAATGGTTATGAAGGGCCGTACGAGCGACTCTCAGACTCACCCATATTCGACTTCCACAGCACCAAAGAAAATGAAAGCGATGTGGAAGATCCATTCGTATGGTGGCACAAAGATCACTACGAACTCATCATGAAAGACCGGTTCGGGAAAATCTGTGGCGAAGAAGGCGGCGGCATACACGCCACCTCCAAAAACGGGGTGGACTGGAAACTCTCCAAACACGTAAAGGCCTACTCCAGGACAGTAAAATGGAACGATGGCACAGTTACACATCAGGCCAATTTTGAACGGCCATTTCTGCTGTTCGAAAATGGCAAGCCTACCCATCTGTTTGCAGCCACAGGTTCAGGCCCCAGGCCGTATGAAGTGGACAGAACCTGGAATATGGTGATACCGTTGAAATAAATTAGTTATTCCGGGCTTTCATTTCAGGTATCGTGGAATCCCTGAATATATAACCTTTTTTCAAACAAGAAGCGCGCAATGTAATGATTCCACATCGCGCGCTTCTGCAACTTATCCTGCGGTCAATTAACGCTGCTGTATCAGCTTAAAAGTATCCCGGATCCCTTCAATATATGCTTCCGGGTTTTCCCAGGCACCAAAGTGACCACCCTTTTCATACGCTTTCGCATATACGGTGTTAAACTGGCTGGCAAGTGGACCATTGGTGAATATTCCCACCCTGTTTTCAGCAGTTGCCAGTGGCGGATACGCATCTCCGGCCAGGAAGGTAAAGCCGGTGGGTGCTTCCACAGCAGGTTGCCTGTCGTGCGAAGGCTTCCAGGGATAACGGTTGGCATTGGAGTAAGCCCGGATAGAGCTGCCTATCGCTTCGTTTACCCAATAGATCATCGCAAAGGTGATGATATCATCGTAGGTGAAAACGGAAGCGAAGTCCTGCGACTGATCACTCCATTTTTTCCAGCGCTGCAGTATCCAGGCCAGCATGCCCACCGGTGAATCGTTGAGGCCATGGGTAATGGTTTGCGCGTCCAGCATATGCACTGCCACGTGAGAGGCATAGGTACGCTGAAAATGAATGATGCCTTCCCGCAATGCAGGGGATGCACTTGCCGGCACCAGGTGTCCTTCTGTAAGGTCCCATGGGCGCTCACTCTGGAATATTGTCAGCGGCATTTCCTGTCCCAGGTGAATACCTATCAGTTTATCGGCATACTTATGGCCCAGCTGCGCAGATACCAGCATCCCATAATCAGAGCCAGAGGCGGCGTATTTTTCATATCCAAGTACCTCCGTCATCAACTTATGCCAGATTTCCGCCATCTTCCAGAAATTCATTTCCCCGTTTTTCAGCGGTGTGGAAAATCCAAAGCCCGGCAAGGATGGAATAATCACGTCAAACGATTGATCCGGATCACCGCCATGTGCCGCAGGATCAGTTAAAGCAGGAATGATTTTACTCCAGTGCCAGTAAGTCCAGGGCCATCCATGTGAAATAATGATGGGTGTTGGATTGGGGCCCTTTCCTTTTTCATAAATGAAGTGTACAGGCTGCCCGTCAATCTCCACCTTATACTGCTGGTATGCGTTCAGTTTTGTTTCGGCCTGTTTCCAGTCAAATTTATGTAGCCAATGGTCAACAATCCCTTTCAGATAATTAGTAGGAATGCCGTAATAAGCATCCTCGTTGTTGAGATCCGGTGCCCAGCGGGTATTGCGAAGGCGATGCTCCAGATCAGCCAGTACCTCGTTGGATACGGCTACCTTAAATGGAACTAATGCTGTGCTCATGTGTCTTTGGTTTTAAATGTTGAAATCTAATTTTATCCTTGTCTGTACCAGTTTTTCTATCTGCCAGCGGCCATCCCGATAGCGGTAGTTGCCGTGGTAATGCCCATAGCCATGCAGGGTGCGGAATGCCGGAATCTCCTGCGTGGCCGGAGGTATGACTGCTCCTTCCGGTCGTATCAGGTAATCTTCCATGGAAAAAATTCCTTTGGCACTATCCTCATTCAGCACCTCTATTTCATAAGAGAACAGGTGATGTATGGCCGTGGCCGTGCCTACACTACCGCCGATGGTCGCGGCAATCTGCTGCTGCCCCTGCATTACCGCAAGCGGCGCCCCTGCTACAGTTAGCGGCGTAAACACGCCATCTTCCGTAAACAGACCTGCCAGCAGCTTCCATTCCTTTTCATCCGCATACCGGACATAGCGGGCCATCAGTTCCCGTATCTCGTCTTTAATTCGCAATTGATCTGTTGATTGAATGCTCATATATGCATGATTTAATTTGCTGATACAAAGCTAAGGCGGATTTGATATACTAACTATACCAGTATCATAGAGTATACCAGCTAACAGCTACCTATATAGGTAAAGCAGCTACCTGTTTATTTTGTTTTTAGGGAGATGTAAACGCAGCAGGATAGGACTGTACATAAAAAAGCAGCCACCTCAATCTGAGGTGGCTGCTATCTCTCTAACTAAAAACAACTATTGCTTTACCAATTTCACAGTCTGCTGCACCTTACCCTGGTTTACCACCACCATGTAAATACCAGCACGGTAATCACTACCGATCTGTATGGCAGTACCAGTTGGTACAATCTCCCTGGATTCCACGAGCTTACCATATACATCAAACACTTTAATGTACACCTTGCCTTTGTCAGGCGAGGCCTGTACGATCACGTTGGTATAAGTAGTAGCGGGATTAGGTGCCAGCGCTACATTCAGCGTTACGCCCTGTTTCCCGCCTGCCTTCGCAATATCATCTTCATCTACTGTATTCAAGAGGGAGGAGATGATAGTTTGCAGCAGGGAGAACCCACTGTTGACTTTTACATTACCACCCGCCAACGCCTGCTCCGCATTGAGGATGGAAAGCCAGTTGCTGGCAAACCACAAACTACCACGCCTGTCCCTGATGGTGATACCAATGGCATCACCGGCGCCAGACTCACTACGGTCGCTCATATCTACCAACATGGTGGCCGATTCATCCACGGTTACAGGTGCCAGCGGATCAGTAATATCCACAATGACAGCCTTCCCTTTAAACACGCCTTTCGCCGGCAACAATCCGATAGCCGGAATAGCCGTAAACAAATAAGGTACATTGCCACTCACGCGGTACACATGTAAGCCATCTGCCTCCGTTCTGCGCACCAGCGTACTGTAGCTTCCTTCCAAACTACGCGACGTCCTGTTGTACTTCACGTGGAAACCAAAGTTATTTTTACTGTTAAGGTCACCGGATTTAACGCCACCGGAGCGACTCAACTGCAAATACCCACCGCCGCTCACAAACTCGCTGAGCGATTTTGCCACGGTTACAATGGTATTTTCCGTTGAAGCATTACGCTGGTAACTGCCCGTGGCCATTACGCCAATGGTATAGTCCTTCGCATTACTGCTGCCCAGCGTTACATTCCAATTGTAAGTAGCCGTACCTACTCCAGCGGCATTTACTGCTACCGGAACTGTTGCAATAACGGCATTGGCTATACGATCAATGAACGTCACCGTAGCGCGACTAATATCACCGGCAGATGAATCAGCCAGCTCCTGCACCGTAGCGGTTAATACCACCGTAGCAGTGCCCGTTGAACCAGCGGCCGCATAGTTAACACCGGTGTAACTCACCCGCGCATCCTCCGGCAGTACGGTAAACGGTGTTGTATCCGCAGCTGCCTGGTACAAGGTATCCCCTTCAAACAAGGAAGCGAGCGAATAGTACGCCGGCGCTTGAGTAACCGTCATTGTTGCATTGGCCGTGCCATCCACCGCGGTTACAGCAGTTGCAGACTGCTCACCCAGTTCAAAACGAACCGGCTTACCAGCCAGCAGTGTACCTGTTTCCTCATCTTTCAGCGTGGCCGTGAGTGTTTGTTTATCGGAATATTGTTTACTACGGTCACCTACATACGTAATTACCGCAGTACGTTTGTTTACAGTCACCAGCGCCTTGGCCGTAGCCGTATTGCCGGTAGCATCCGTTACCGTAAGTGTTACGGAATCTGTACTGGTAAACTGAGCAGGTTGCACGCTCAGCGTTACCGCACCCATATTATCGGTGGAACCATCGTTTACCTCCTCCGCAGTAATGGCAGCAGTGCCATCCAGCCCTAAGGTCACCGCCACATCCTTCGCACGGGCTACAGGCGCCTCAAGGTCTTTCACGGCGCCACTCGCTCCCGCTACAAACGTACCAAACTGCGTATGCCCGCTGGCGTTAGCATAGTAAGGGTTGGTGGCAGTACCTGCACCAGAAACAGTGGCGGCAGTTTCCGTCCAGCTGTTATCGGCATAACGGCCTTGTACCAACGAAATAGTAGTAAGGTTACTACCCTGACTCGCAGGCATCCAGCCCAGGCTGATCGCCAGGTTAGCCACACCTGCTGTTGCCGGGGTAATCGTATATTCCCTGTTCACTATCCTGGTTGTATCGGTTACTGGCAATGTAACGCCTGATTTCACCCCTACCGCAATAATATCTGCTGTACCGCTATTGGTTAATTTCACCGGACTGTATACACTGTCGGAACCAATGTAATAAGTCATGGCACTGGTGCCCACTTTGGTTTTCAGCTGCCCTCCCGGTGCCTGGTTGAAAAATACCACCTGTCCAAAGTTGTTGTTGGTCACCACGGTATTGGTAGCCGTATTACTGGAACCGATGGTTCTTGCTCCGGCATCCACTACACCATTTGCGCCAATATTCAGCGCTACCTTGCCCACAGGCGCAGTAGTAGCTGATGTAATAAACCGGATGGCATTACCCATCAGCCATCTGCCATTGGTATTAATGGTAATAGTACCCGGTAAAGTAGCATGGCCCACTACACAGGAAGTACCGGTAGCACGCATATCCAGCGTACCATTGATATTAAAGGTATAATTGCCGAACTCACCAATCGTGTTGGTAGTAGGTGAACTGGAAGCCACCAGGTAACCGGAAGAACCGATGGTTACCGTTTTTCCTTCATTAATGGTGATGGTAATGTCATCATCATTTTGTGAATCGGTGGTCCATGGCAATGTAGTGGAAGTTGAATAATTCGGACGCATATAACTGGAGAGATTCAGGTTAGCGTCGATCACTATTTCCATGGTTTTAGCCGTAGCATTCACGGTAAAAGTATTGAGATAATAAGTGCTGGTACCGGTAATGTAAATCTTACCGCTAGCCTTGTAACCTTCAAAATTCACGCGGTTGGTGGTGGTGCTGCTGGAGCCCACAGTGCCGAAGTTGTTGACACTGCTGATCACCCGCAGATTCCTGTTGGCAGGCGTACCGCTGCCACCATCGCTGGTACCGGAAATCAGGGTACCGCCACTTTCTACCACGAGGTTATTGACGCCGGTGGTGGCGTTTAATGCCACCGTATGTCCTGTTCTGATAGTCACTGTTGGCGTTGCACCAGACGGCGGCGCCGTAGCAGGGCTCCAGTTGCTGCCATCATATTTTTCCCAGATAGCAGTGGTTACGCTGGAGGTGCCCCAGTTACCGCTGGCAGTTGACCGGTAATCACCGGCCACTGTAAGCGGTATATTGGCCGATGTGAAATTCCACAGTGTTCCTGTGGTAGTACCATTGCCGTTTTTGGCATCTATACGCCAATAGTAGGTAGTGTTAGGTTGCAGGTCGGAAGGATAATAAACCGCTGTTCCGGCAGCCATCTCTCCTACTTTTGCCATGCTGGCGGTATCTGTACCCAGGTATACCTCATAGCTATCTGCATAATTCCCTTTCCAGGTAAAGCTGAAAGCCGCGTTATTTACAAACACATTACCAGCATTATTCACTGGTGACGGCGTGTTAGTCACCGCAGGCAGCGTACCTAAAGCAGGCGTGGTAACAGCGGCCACTGTGCTGTACACCGACTCACTTAGCGGACTATGCGCCTTAATGCGGTAGTAATATTTTACCCCGGCCTGCAAGCCGCCATCTTCATACACGGTGCTGTTGGCCGCCGGATGTGCGATATCCGTAAAGGTGACGTTGTCGCTGCTTCTTTCCAGCACAAAGTAATCTTCGTTATCAGAATTGTCCGTCCACGTGCAGGATACTGTATTAGCCTGACCAGGGCCCGCAACAGGTGCGTTCAAAGTGAGCGCTGTAGGTGCTTCTACGAAATTGAGGTTTTGCACCGCCAGCTCACCCGTAGCTGGCTTAAATACCCACAGCAGTCCTGCACCTGGCGTAGCCGGTTCAAACTGCGTAATGGTACCTTGCACTGCACCGGCAACATTAAAGATTTTATATTTATCGCCAGAAGCAGGGGTGCCTGTAAAATTGATTTTCAATGTACCTCCATATACCACCTCTTTAGCTACAGCCACCACATCCCAGGTATTGGTGGTCTTATTGATATCAAATGCAGTGATGGCACTGTTTTGCAAATTCAGGTTATCCTTCAGCGTGAGTGTGCCGATGGAGCTGTCGCCAGGCTCCAATGTTCCGGCCACGGCCACGCCGGCAGCAATGGAACCTTTACCGGCCAGCACACCGCCTTCATTCACGGTTACAGGTCCGGTACCGCTGTTGTTACCATTCACCACCAGCTTACCAGCTTCCACCGTGGTAGTACCTACATAAGTATTGTTTCCTGTCAACCTCCATATTCCCGTACCGGTTTTAACAATGGTAGTGGTACCACTGCCTTCTGACGCATACCCGTAAAGGTGGTTGTTGATCACCCCATTAAAAGTTTCATCCGTACCGGCGCCACCTACTACATAGGTGGTGATGCCGTTACCAAAGCTGGGGGTCTTGGTACCACCGCACGACAAATAAGTACCCGCATTACCGGACAGTCCGCCAATCGAAAACACATTTTCATTACTGTAAGCCGCAATCTTTGTATTACCGGTAATCACCAGCCGGTTGTTAGGGAAGCCGGAATTATTATCCAGCGCCAGCAAACTGTAGGTGTCATCGGTATTGATACCGTTAGCTACTAACGTGCCCGTGAAATCGCTCCAGTCGCCCTGAATAATTTCTCTCAGGTAAGGAATGGTATAATTGAGTGTACCACCGCCATGCACCGTCATGTTCAGGTTAGCGAGGCGGTTAGGCTCAAAACCATTTATGGTGCTGTCATCTACGTATAGTTGTAAGGGATAGCTTTCGTACATGGTATTGCTGCCGTTGGCTGTGCGGTAGGTACCACCGTGCAGGCGCAGCACCTGTGAGGTACCGATGCCACGGTTGTTGTCAATGATATCACCTTCTACCGTGGCGCTGCTCACCGGGTTTACTTCCAGGATACCTCCGTTGATCACGGTTTCGCCTGCATATGGGTTGGCACTTTTCAGCACCAGCTTACCCGGGCCTGACTTGATCAGGCCACCATCGCCGGACAATACACCGGTGAAAGTAACCACGCTGCTGCTGTTGCTTACGTTGAAGGCAGTGCTGTTGTCCAATACTGCGTTCCTATCTGTACTTACACCTGGGCCGGTATACATCCAGGTACCGCCTTTCCATACCCAGTTAAATCCGTAATTGGCAGAAGCACCAATGGAGCTGGCCACACCACCGTTGGCGAGTGTATTGAGTGCAATAGTACCGCTATGCACTACGGTAGCACCGGTATAGGTATTTTTCGTGAGCAGGGAAAGTACGCCGCTGCCGGCCTTGTTCACCGACTTCACACCCGTGATTATGCCAGGTCCGGAGAAGCTATAATCCGAATTACTATTTACCAGGATATCACCTGCTACCATTGAAGCGGTGAGGCGGATATCCCTGCCGGTAAAACTGTTTTCACCAAAGGTGATAGCGCTGCTGTCGGTATAAACTACCGCGGTGTTGGTGCTGTCCACCCAGTTTTTGGTGGCCAGATCCCAGTCCTGGCTCAATGCGCCCGTCCAGGTTAAGGCAGGGGCAAACGTAGCAGGGTTTAACACCGGCACTTCCACCGGCTTGGCTTTGCCGGTAAACTCATTGGAGTAGGCCGACTCCCCGCTGGCATTAAATGCCTTTACCCGAAAAGTCCCGGTTTCCTCCGGCTCCATTCCGCTTACAGCGAAATAATTTTCATTGGTAGCCGTAGTGCCGATTTGCGTCCAGGTACCGCTCACCATCCTTTCTACTTTGTAGCCGGTTTCCTGCTCTGTATAATCAAGCCAGGAGAGGTAAATGGCAGAAGATGTGGCCGAGTCCTGCTTCATTTTCATGGGCGCACGCAGGTAAGGCTGCGAATTGCTGCCCGTAATGCTGTTAATATAATTTTCAATATTCGTATAGCCGTTGGTGGTAACCGTCATAGCATCGTTTACTCCCGGGTTGGTACCGTTGGCGATTTCCCATGCATCGGGTATACCGTCATTATCTGTATCGGTGCGGGCATTGCCACTCCAAAGTGCCCAGGTCGTGGGCGCGCCGAAAGGCAGCGAATTTTCATTGGCAATCAGCTCTCCTTTCTTCCCAAATGATTTCACTTCATTTACCACATAATAGTCCGCATAATCGCGATAAGGTAAACTCGCACCCACAGTTGGCAGCAGCGTATTCACCAGCGCATTTGCCGGCTCCACAGGCAAGCTGGGATAGGGATATGGGCTCGCCTGGAAATCCGGTGGACCTACATACTGGCTCTGCGGAATCACATAGGGATCAAACAGGCCGTTGCGACTACTATCAAAAATATTCCCAGACGCGTAGATATGATAGTTCAGGTTACCCAAATTAAATGGCGCTACGCCTTTCACTGGCCCCTGTATAAAACAGTTGTTCACTGCATTGGCATAGGAATGGCCCTCGGACTCACCGCCCATGATATAGGCGCCATCTTTCCAGTTGTAAACGATATTGTTGACGTACTGGTTAATGCCTTTGATCTTATTGTTGCGGGTGCCATTGTCCGCATACAGATTACGATAGAGCGTAATACTGTCGGCCTGTATCAGCCCCCCCGCCGAGTGGGTGAGCAATCCCTGCGAGATGATCGTGTTCTGGATAGTTATGTTCTTGCCCGTGGTACTGTTAATAGAGAAGTTCTCATCTCTCCCCCAGCTAACAGAACAATGGTCAAATATAATATCATGACCATCCGCAAGCCCGTTGGCATCTTTACCATCGTCACCCACAATACCCATGCGGATGCGCAGGTAGCGACAAATGGTATTATGCGCACCGGAAAAGCTCCAGCCGTTGCCATACACGGTAATGCCTTCACCTGGTGCAGTTTGACCGGCAATATAGATATTGGGTGATACCACCATCCGCGAGGAGATCCGGATAACACCGGCCACATCAAACACCACAATGCGGTTAGGCGCACTGACGGCATCCCGCAGGGAGCCGGCCCCACTGTTATTCAGGTTGGTTACATGGTACACCGAACCATAGCGGCCGCCGGTAGCAAATCTACCAAAGCCTTCCGCACCGGGGAATGCCAGCGTTTGCGCAAACAGCGGGACCTTGCTAAAAATAAATAGTATCAGTGTAAATAATGGCAGGTACCCCCGCCGGAATGTGTGGAATTGTTTCATGGAATTTACAAGAAATAAAGTTTTTCAAAATAATTACCTATCGAACGTGAAACATGGTGCTATAGGGGTTGCCCTCTTCCTATAGGTTCAGGAAAAAATCAGTTTAAGTATACTTACAAAATAGCTGGTGCGCGGGTTTGCACTTACCGGTCGTTGTGTTATAACAGCAGTAACCCGACTATGCATTTCTCCTTCCTCCGGCTGACTGAGTAGTTGGGGAGCCGGAAGTAAAGATAGATTTCATAGATTGATAGTATAATATAGACAGGCAGGGTGAAATTACTGTCCTGTACCGTCCTGAAGGAGTGAGATTTCCGTGTAAGCGTAAGGGTTAATGTCCGTCGCCAATACACTTTCCAGGCGTATTGGCGACGGATTAATACTTGTTATTTTGAATGCAATACCAAACGTGCACTTTCCAGATCCGCTGCTTTCACTACTACTGTAATGTTTCCTTTCACACCTTCCAATGACCGCACTATCACCACACATTTACCACTGTACAATTTGCGGGCAGTAGCTGAAAATGCAGTCAGGTCAGCGGGATCGCCATTATCTGCTGCCACAAATCCTCCTGCACCACTCACTTCAATACTTAACTGATCCGCCGCTGTAGGCGCAGGCACACCGTTTTTATCCACTACAGTGATGGTAATAAAAGATACATCTTTTCCATCGGGAGAGATTTGATGCCTGTCGGCAGAAAGCTGTAAGCGTACCGGAGCACCTGCGGTATGCAATGTATCAGCAGCCCAGTACTTTCCGTTTTTATACGTTATCACCCGCAGCTCTCCTGGCTGATACAGGATGCTATCCCAGCGGAGGCGGTATTCGTAAGGGCGTTTATGCCTGCGGCCCATGGATACGTTGTTCACAAACAATTCCGCTTCATCGCCGGAGGTAAACACATGCACGGGTGTTACCAAACCTTCCCTGCCAGGCCAGGTCCAATGCGGCAGTAAGTGCGCCATGGGTAAATCAGGCCGCCACCGCGACTGATACAGGTAAAACCGGTCTTTGGGCAGTCCAGCCAGGTCTATAATACCTGAATAAGAACTACGTGCGGTATAGTATGGCGTTGGTTCTCCCAGGTAATCGAAACCGGACCATACAAATTCCCCGGCCACATAAGGATGCTTATCCTGCGAGGCAAACACCTTGTCCGGAGAAGCGCCAAATGCGGCGGTATACAACTCGTAGGAACTGACTATTTTATGATTGCCATCTCCCCCGGCCCCTTCATTTACAGGTGCACTGGCCTCAGTAGTAACCGGAAACAAATAGGTACCCCTGGTACTGAGCGTTGAGGCCGTTTCACTGCTTAAAATCATTTTATCCGGAAATGCTTGCTGAAAAGCAGGATACAAGGGCGTAGTACGAATTCCTATCAAACCCTTGTAGGCCGGGGCATCACGGATACCTTCGCCCTGGTAATTCAAACTCAGTATATCTATGACCGTAGGAAAAGGCATATCCGGTTTGGCGTAGTTCATTGAGGCCGTAGCCGGACGGGTGCTGTCTTCCTCCTTTACTATTTTATATAATTCAGCCGCTACAGCAGCACCTTTTTCAGCTGTATACTGCTCTCCTACTTCGTTCCCAAAACTCCACGCTATTACCGACGGATGATTTCTATCTCTCCTGATAAATGCCCTGGTATCAGGCTCATGCCAGTCCGGAAAGATGAGATGAAAATCCAGCGGCGTTTTCTTTGTTTCCCAGGAATCAAAAATTTCATCGATCACCAGAAAGCCCATTTTATCTGTCAGGTCAAGCAGCCCTGGCGCTGGTGGATTGTGTGCCAGCCGGATGACATTACAACCCAGCTCGCGCAGTATTTCCAGCTGCCGTTCCGCTGCCCGTATGTTAAAGGCGGCGCCTAATGCTCCCAGGTCGTGGTGCTGGTTTACACCGTGCATGCGTACTGGCATATCATTTACCAGCAAGCCTTTCACGGGATCAAACTGCAAGGTGCGAATACCAAAGGTGGTTACATATTCGTCTGCTAATATATTGCCTGCGTATACTTTGGTTTTGGCAGTATAGAGATGTGGGTGCTGCGCGGGCAGCGGCCCCCAGCGCAGGGGATTAGCTAAGGTAGCGAACGAGCGGATTTTCCGGTTTTCGTCCTTACGCACCACCGCTTCCACGGCGGGTAACGTGGCTACTTTTTTGCCGGCGGGATCAAATATCTCTGTAATAATTTTTGTAGAAACATCCGCAGCAGCGGCATTTTTTAAAGTCACCGCTATATCCACCGTGGCGGCGGTTGCACTCACATTTCGTGTAGTCACTCCCGTGCCCCATTGTGCCACATGCACCGGGTTTACTTTTGTAAGCCACACATCACGATATAAGCCTGCTCCGGGATACCAGCGCGCGGAATTCGCAGGGTTATCAATCCGTATGGCCAGCTGATTATCCTCACCCGGACGCATATACGGCGTAAGGTCCAGCCGGAAGGAATTATAGCCATAAGGCCAGCCGCCTACCAAATGACCATTAAGCCATACGATGGCATAGGACATGGCCCCATCTATATCCAGGTAAACCTGCCGCCCTTTATCAGCGCGCGGAATGTCCAGCTTCCTTCGGTACCAGCCTACGCCCTGCACCGGAAGCCGCCCCATACCGCCGCCCACTATTGCATCCGCTTCAGTATAAAACGGACCGTTGATGGCCCAGTCATGCGGCAGCTGCACGGTTTCCCATTTGCCATCATCAAACGATGATTGCACAAATGGAAAATCAGCGCCCGGGTTACCTGCCGGGCGATGATGATGTTTATCAGGATCTGCAATAAACTCATTGGCAGAAGGAAGTATCCAGTTTTTCAATACCGGCGCCTGTGCATTGACTGCTATGGATGCGGTAGGTCTGCTATCCGCCACCACATCGTCGTTGCGGTCGGCCACATCCGGCCTTACGTCGTATATCAGCTGGTCAGGCTTACCGGTGTATTTGAAAAATTTCCAGTTTTCGTTGATGCTTATCCGTTGTCTTATTCTTGATTGTTGTGCCTGCACCTGTATGCCTATTACTGCACACAGCAACAGGAGTTGAACTGATATCTTCCTCATAATTGATTATTTATACCCCTCATTCTGCTCCAATACTGCGCCCCTGTTACGTTCTATCTCACCTTGCGGAATAGCCCAGCGGTTAAAACGCGTTTGCATGTTGCCTGCATAAAAAGGATTGTAACGCGTTACACGGTCGTACAATAATCCCAGGCGCATGAGTGTGAGCATTCTTTTTTCTTCTACCCCAAACTCTCTCAACCTTTCATCCAGGATATAATCAATATTTACTTGTCCGGCCTGTGCTGCACTGGCATTGGAGCGCCCCCTTACCACATTGATATCCTGGGCAGCTGCGCCGGTATTGCCCAGCCCCAGGTAGCCTTCTGCTCTTAACAGGTAGGTTTCTGCCAGCCGGAACATATACTGATCCGCATAAGTACCCCCTGCTGAAGTTTTCAGCTCATATTTTTTGATAGGATCAGTAGATCCGGGATTGGCATAGAGTGCGGTAGGGTGATTAAATGGCGTGGTAGCTTTGGACTGATACGGATAAAACACCCTCGACGGAAACGTAATACCAGCGCCTGCTGGCGGGTTACGGGTTGAAATCACCTGGCCAAAGAAAGGACTCAGTGGGTTGGTAGCCACCACTTCCCGCACAAAATTATTGTTGGCATTGCGGATGTCATTAGCAAAATCACTTTGCCAGATATCATCTTCATAATGCCTGGAAGGCTGCATAAACCCTACGCCTCTGCCGCCGGTATAATCCCCTACCGGCCATTGAAACAGCCCGATACCGTTCACTTTCATGTCGCGGTACAGTGGCACATGTACCCGCTCCAGCTGATAGTTACCTGCCATGCCGGTGGATACGGCCGAACCCCCGAGTACATCTGTTTCCAATTGTATCACCCACAAGCCCTCGGTGTTGCCTGCTGATTTACGGTTTTGGTTTTTTGCCTGAAACAAGTCCCAGTATACATCTCCGGGAGTAACGGTTGAGCGGGAACCAAAGCGGGTTTTCATCAGGTCAGTGGCCGGATCATCGATTACCACGGAGGCTGCCGTTACCGCATTTTGAAACTGCCCGGCAGCCAGGTAAACTTCTGAAAGCAGATGCTGCGCCACCAAATTAGAAATTTCACCATCCTTTACCGCGGTGATACCAGGGAGTTTTTCAGCTGCAAATTTCAGGTCGGTGATCACCTGCGCCAGCACTTCTTCTTTGGTGGCGCGGGTATAATTTATTTTCTCTGTTACTACTTCGTTGAGCTCCAGCGGTACACCACCAAACAGGTAGGCCAGCGTTCTGTAACCAAACGCTCTGAAAAAGCGGGCTTTGGCTTCAAACATCGTTTTATCGCTGGCGGACATACTGGATGCCGGGATACGGCTGATCACCGTATTGGCCTCCGCTATGATCTTATAAATCTGGTTCCAGTGATTGTTGGGTAAACCGCCGCTGGGGCCAAAATCAGCCGCCAGGTTGGGGTTACTGCCCACTGCTACTTCAATGGCCAGATCCGTACGATACAGGTAGTGCATCGGTTGCCAGTCGCTGGAGGTATAAAATTCCGTTCTCACCAGCGCGTATAAGTTGTTGACAGAGGCGTTGAAATCCTCTGCATTTTTAAAAGCGTTGCTGGTGCTGAGAAACGATAATGCCTTCTCATTTAGGAAATCGCGTTTGCAGGACACCACCGGTGCACACAGCATAGCGCATAATATAATCCGATTCAATGTTTTCATAAAAGTTGTTTGTAGTGGAATTAGTAAATGATTCTCAGTCCTGCGGTGAAGGCTCTGAGTACGGGTCTGCCGTTGGTGGTGAGTCCCATTGGTGTACCATCGGCCTGATTGGCTTCAGGGTCCCAGCCTTCCCATTTGGTCCAGGTATAGAGGTTCTTGCCACTTACGTATAAGCTGATGGTTTGTGCTTTTAGTCGCTTCAGGAAATTATTGGAGAAATCGTACGAGAGCGATATATCCTGCAAGCGCACAAAGCTCCTGTTTTGCCACATGTTAGGCTCCACTTTGGCGTGAGAGCCGGAAATATTGCGCGGGTATTTACCGTTCGGATTGCTGGGCGACCAGAAATCAATGCCTTGGAGGTTATTGACGCGAATGCTGTTGTCTTCCCGGAAAAACAGTGGGTTATTATTTCCCAGGTAGCCATCCTTGCCACCCTGCACGGAGTTCAGGAAGAAGCTGAACGTAAAAGCTTTGTAGGAGAAGGACTGCGACAAGCTCACGCGGTACAGCGGCTCCTGGCGACCAAGGAAAATACGGTCCGCATCAGGTGTAACATCTTTATCATTATTCTGATCTACCACCCGCACAGTGCCTACGGGGAAGCCTGCCAGGCGGGTATCACTCAACTGATAGATACCGTTGGTTTGATAGTCATAGATGGAGCTGATGGATTTACCGATGAACAGTCCACTTGAAATCAGGTCATCTTCTTTACCATCGCCATTGGCATCCTGGCCGGTGAGTGAAATAATTTTGTTTTTATTCAGGGAGAAGTTCAGGTTCGCGTTCCAGGTAAAATCTGCCTTGTTGATCACCTGCCAGTTTACAGCAGCCTCAAAGCCGCTGTTGCGGATTTGTCCGAGGTTGGAAGTGATGTTGGTAAAGCCGGTGGTGGCAGGAATGGCTACGCTGTAGAGCAGGTCGTAGGTGTTATTCCGGTAGAAGTCCAGGGAACCGCTGACCTTATTTTTAAGTATAGAGAAATCGATACCTCCGTTCAGTCCTTTGGTACGTTCCCACTTGAGATTATCATTGCCCAGTGAGGCTACCTGCTGGCCAAATACGGTGCTGCCACCATCGCCATACACGTAGGCTGCGCCGGTGGTTACACGGGCAATAGAGCTGTAACGGGAGGTTTGGTTACCGGTAACGCCATAGCCTGCACGAAGTTTCAGGTAATCGATGGAGGTGATCGCTTTCATAAAAGGTTCTTCCGACATGATCCAGCCGAGTGCCAGCACGGGGAAGGTGCCGTACTTATGATTGGCGGCAAATCCGGAGAAGCCGTCGCGGCGCAGGATGGCAGAGAGCAGGTACTTATCACGGAATTTGTAGTTGATACGTGCCATCTGGTAATTGAGCGTTTCCTCCCAGGCATCAGAGGCTGCGAACTGGGTAGCGCCCTGCGACAGGTTATTGTAGCTGAGCGTAAGGCGTGGAAAGCCGGTAGCGGTGGCCGTGGTGCTGTTAAACTTACGGCCTACGGAGCCATAGAGCAAGGTGGCCATCAGGTCGTGCTGGCCAAATTTCTTTTTATAGGTAAGGATGTTATCGAACGTATAGTCGTAGTATTCCTGCAGGTCTTTGTAGGCCCTGCCGGTTTGACCTGCGTCGTATATGCTGGAATAGGAATGATTGGAGGTGCGGTAGTTGCTACCGAAGTTCATGCGGTAGTTGAGTCCTTTCAGGAATGGCAGGTCCATATCCGAGTAGATGTTGGCGAAGTAGTAGTTATTACGTTCGAGGTCATCTACCGCATAGGTGGTGAATGGATTGGGTTCCAGCGTATTCATGGGGAAAGGTATCAGGGTGCCGTTGGTGTCGTACGGTACAATCAGTGGCGTCATGCGGAGCAGACTACTAAACGATGGTTCTGCACCGTCCTGGTTTACAAAGGCTGCGGAGGAAAGCAGTCCTACCCTCCACCATTTCAGCGGTTGCGTTTCGATGTTGGCGCGGAGCGACTTACGTTTGAACTTATCATTCATGATAAAGCCTTTCTGATCTACGAGTCCACCGGACAGCAGGTAGGTAATACGTTCGCTGCCACCGGAGATGCTGAGATTGGTTTCCGCAATGGTACCGGTGTTGGTGCCGGAGCTGAACCAGTCGTAGTCGTTAGGTTTTAGTGTACCCGTTGGCGTTAGTATGCTGGCATCAGCTACGCTTTCAATTTTAAATGCCGGGTTGGGGGTGGTATAATCTGGTCCGGTAAAGGCTTTATCGTAAAAAGCTGCTGTGAGGTAGTCGAGGTAACCTGCGCGGTCGTAAGGTTTCAGGTTGCCGACTGTTGGGTACTGCGACGTATAGGCAGTAGAGAAAGCGATACGTGGTTTCTGGCTCACCTTTCCTTTGCGGGAGGTGATGAGGATGACACCGTTGGATGCCTGGGCGCCGTATACGGCGGTGGAGCTGGCATCTTTGAGTACATCGATGGAGGCGATATCATCCGGGTTGATGGAGGCGAGTGACTGTGTATACTGCACCCCATCGAGTATGATGAGTACGCTCTGGTTACCGTTGAGGGTAACGCGGCCACGGATGGAGATCGGTGGGGTACCGCCGGAGGCGGTGGCTACGCCCACGTTGAGGCCGGGCACTGTTCCCTGGAGGAACTGCGCGATGTTGGTGTTGGGAGCTTCGCGGAGTGTTTCCAGGTTTACGCTGGCTACGGCGCCGGTGAGGTCTGCTTTTCGTTGTGTGCCATAACCTACTACCACTACTTCGCCTATGTCTTTGGCGGAGGGCAGCAGGGTAATATTGATTTCCGGGTTATCCGTTACTGTTACCTCCTGGGTAATGAATCCCAGGCTGGTGATAATGAGTACCTGGCCTTTGGTGCCGCGGATGGTGTAGGCCCCTTTGGCGTTGGTGATTTCTCCGCGTTGGGTGCCTTTGATGACTATGGCGGCGCCGGGTACAGGTTCGCCGTTTTCGGCGGTAACGGTGCCGCGAACGTTTTTGTCCTGTGCGGCCACCTGGAGGGGGCTGGCCCATATGAAGGCCATTAGGAGGAGAATAGTCAGCATACGGCAATGGAGGGAGGTACGCCCCTGGATGCCGTGTGTGTTTGTAGTTTGTTTCATAACGTTACATGTCGTTTTGACAATTATATAAATGATAGAGTGTGGAGTTATTAGCTATTGAACGTGAAATGCTGTATGAGTTAAAAATTTGGATTGAACATAGCTGTGTCAGTACGCCGGTTTTATACGAACGCAGGTGAGTGAATTCACTACCTGTACAATTGCCATTGTTGGAACGAACGCACAATGGTGACATCTCCTTTGGCAACATTGCTTTTACAGTGAATGAACGTAGATGCAACACAAGTTGCTACGTACAAGGCAAAACCTTCCTCCACCGTGCGATGGCATGCAGTACCTGCAAAAACACAACCGGCATACCCATGAACGTGAAATGCATTGCGATACCATTACCACCGTGCGATGCCATGCAGTACCTGCAAAAACATAACCGGCTTGCCTATGAACGTGAAATGCATAGCGCTACCAGTACCGCTGCGCCGAGGCATGCAGTTCCTGTAAAAAATTTACCCGCTTGTTCATTACATTTTACCAGTAAACATTAATGTCCTTTTGACAATTATATAAATGGTAAACGGTAATGAGCGGATGATAATTCCTGGCAGTGATTTTCTGGTATTTTTCTGGTTGACAAAAGTTTAATCACCAATCGGGTCTTCGCTTCCCGGCTAAAAGTTATTTGGTTTTATTAGTTATTGAGCTATCAGCGTGGAACAATTTCTTTACTCTTCCCAACGAATATAAGAAATTTTTAGATTTACGTAACCGATTGCATTTTTTTATTCAAAAAAATTTAATTTTCTTTGATCTCTAAGCTGAAATATTATGGCGGAAGACCGGGAAGTAACGATATACGACATTGCGAAATACCTGAACATTTCCGCGGCCACGGTGAGCAGGGGGTTAAAAAACAATCCCATGATCAGCAAGCAGACCCGGAAAAAAATCACGGATGCCGCCACCATGCTGGGCTATCAGTCTAATACCTTCGCCAGCAGCTTACGCAGCCGGCAAACACATACGTTGGGTGTACTGGTGCCGCGACTCAACAGTCACTTCATGTCGTCTGTACTGGCTGGCATGGAAAATGCCGCCAACCTCCACGGCTATAACCTGATCATTGCACAATCACTCGAAGATGTAGATAAGGAAAAACGCAACGTACTCACCATGTACAATAAAAGGGTGGATGGCCTGCTCATCTCCCTCTCTGCCAACGCCACAGATATCAATCACCTGGAGCCGTTTTTCAAAAAGCAGATTCCGGTAGTATTCTTTGACCGTGTGCATAGTCACGCTGACAGCACCTGCGTGGGGATCGACAACTACGACGCCGCTTACCATATTACCACGCACCTGATCTCCCAGGGCTGCAAACGCATCATGCACCTGGGCGGCAACCTGTTGCGTAACGTATATAATGATCGTTTTAAAGGCTATAAAAAAGCATTGAAAGAGCACCACCTGCCCTTCTCTGCTGCACTGCACCTGGTCAGCAACCTCTCGGAACAGGCAGGCACCGACGCCGCCAGTTACATCCTGGAGCTGCCACCAGCCGAACGCCCGGACGCCGTTTTCTCCGCCAACGATACCGCAGCCGTATACTGCATGCTGGCCCTCAAAGCCGCAGGCCTGCGCATCCCGGAAGATATCGCCTTCGCCGGCTTCAACAACGATCCTATCAGTAAAGTGATTGAACCGAACCTCACCACCATGAACTACTCCGGTGAAGCCATCGGTAATACCGCAGCCACTTACCTGATCAACCACCTCAAAGGCAGCAATAACCTGCATGCCACCAATGCCATTACCCTCCGGGCCGACCTCGTCATCCGCGCCTCTTCGCTGAAAAAGGATACCGCAGGGTAAAATTTTTTGTAAAATAAACGCAACCGATTGCGTAAAAATATCTTATTTTAGTACAAATACCACGTTATGAACAGCAGCGCCGCCCGTCTTTTTTCACGCAAAGCAGCTATACGGTCCTGTTTCCCGCAAAGTTTGCAACAAAACACAAGTCTTTGCTGCTTACCTGCCTGGCTGCTTTGCGTGCAAAAAAGATCGCTCCTGGCGCCAAAGGCGCTTTTGCGAGTTTAAAATCATCACGACTCGTTGCCAGAAAAACAGACGATTATGAAAAGATTCCCGTTATTACTCCTTCTCCTCTTGCAAGCACTTTTAGCCTCTTCCGAAAATGGCTATGAACTCTGGCTCAGATACAATAAGGTAGAAGATAAAACACTGCTGCAAGTCTACCGCCAGCAACTCACCGGCCTCCTCATAAGCGGCAACTCCCCCACCATGGACATCGTGCGAAAGGAATTGCAAACAGGACTGCATGGTTTGTTAGACCACAGCATACCGCTGCACACTTCACCGCAGGCAGGCACGCTCATCGCCGGCACACCACAAAACGAGCCGCTACTCCGCAACACCGCCATCAACGAGCAACTAAAAAATGCCGGCAACGAAGGGTTTGTTATCACTACCTCCCTCATCAACAATAAGCCCTGCACCATCATCTCCGCCAACACAGATATAGGCGTGCTATATGGCACCTTCCACCTGCTGCGTTTATTACAAACGCAACAATCCATCACCAAACTTAATATCGTTTCCGCACCGCGACTCCGCCTGCGCATGCTCAACCACTGGGATAACCTCAACAGAACGGTAGAACGTGGTTACGCCGGTTTCTCCATCTGGAACTGGCATACCCTGCCCGACTATATCGACCCACGGTATATCGACTACGCCAGGGCAAATGCCAGCATAGGTATCAATGGCACCGTGCTTACCAACGTAAACGCCAACGCCACCATGCTCACCAAACCCTATCTTGAAAAAGCAAAGGCACTGGCAAATGCTTTCCGCCCCTACGGTATCCGCGTATTCCTCACGGCACGCTTCAGCGCGCCCATGGAAATCGGCGGCCTTAAAACCGCCGACCCGCTGGACCCCGCCGTAAAACAATGGTGGCAACAAAAAGCAAAAGAGATCTATCAATATATCCCCGACTTCGGTGGCTTCCTCGTGAAAGCCAACAGCGAAGGGCAACCCGGTCCGCAGGATTACCACCGTACCCATGCCGACGGCGCCAATATGCTCGCCGATGCCGTGGCGCCGTTTAAAGGAATCGTCATATGGCGCGCATTTGTATACAGCCATACAAATCCGCTCGACCGCCACACGCAGGCATTTGATGAATTCACGCCGCTCGACGGCCAGTTCAGGAAAAATGTAATGCTACAGGTGAAAAACGGCCCTATCGACTTCATGCCGCGTGAGCCCTTCCACCCACTGTTTGGCGCCATGCCCAACACCCCGCTGATGATGGAATTCCAGGTAACACAGGAATACCTGGGCCAGGCTACCAACCTCGTATACCTGGCGCCGTTATTTAAGGAAGTTTTGGAGAGTAATACCGGTAACGACTATACGGTAGCACAGGTGATAGATGGCAGCACCAGCAAGGATACACTTACCGGCATCGCCGGCGTAGCCAATATCGGCAACGATATTAACTGGTGCGGCCACCCGTTTGCACAAGCCAACTGGTACGCCCTCGGCCGCCTCGCCTGGGATCATTCCCTGAGCAGTGCCGGCATCGCCAATGAATGGCTGCGCATGACATTCACCAACAACCAACATTTTGTTGATACCGCCCAAGCCATGATGCTCGCGAGCCGCGACGTATACGTACAATTTACCAACCCACTCGGCCTCCATCATATCATGGGTACAGGCCACCACTACGGCCCCGCTCCCTGGGTAAATGATCAGCACCGCCCGGAATGGAATCCCGTATACTACCATAAAGCTGATTCCATCGGCATAGGGTTCAACCGCACCACCACCGGCAGCAACGCGCTGGCACAATACCAGCCAAAGGCAAGGCAGCAATGGGAAAACCTGTCCACCTGCCCGGACGCCTATCTCCTATGGTTTCATCATGTACCCTGGGACTACAAAATGCGCAGCGGCCGAAGCCTCTGGAATGAGCTCTGCTACCAGTACTACACCGGCGCTGCACGCACCGCAGCCATGCAGCAAACCTGGAATAAACTACAGCCCTATGTGGACCAGCAGCGCTTTCACGAAGTAGCCATGCTGCTCAACATACAACACAAGGAATCTGTCTGGTGGCGCAACGCATGCCTGCTATACTTTCAAACGGTTAGCCATCTGCCCATCCCCGCCGGTTACGAACAGCCTTCCACTTCACTGGAATATTATAAAAGCCTTCGATTCCCCTATGCACCGGGAATATAAAAACGGATTGATCAACATGACTACCATACCATCAAAATTGGCGATTGTAACAGGCGGAAGCTCCGGCCTGGGTTTCGCCATTGCACAGAAATTCGTGCAGCAGGGACTCCGCGTCATCATCGTTGGAAGGAACGAGGAAAAACTGAAAGCCGCCAGTGAAAAGCTCGGCAGCGCCTGCGAAGCCATCACCCTGGACGTGACGCAACTGGAAGCAATTCCCCCGTTTATTCAACAGGTGACAGCAACGCACGGCCCTATCGACATCCTCGTCAACAACGCCGGCGTGAACATGAAAAAGGAATTTACCTCCGTTACGGATGAAGATTTCCAACACATCCTGCTCACCAACCTGAATGCGGTGTTTTCGATGAGTCGCGAAGTAGTAAAGCACATGCTGGAGCAGCAAAGCGGCTGCATCATCAACATCAGCTCCATGGCAGCCCAATACGGCATACCCAAGGTAGTGGCCTACAGCGCCAGCAAAGCGGCCATAGATGGCATTACGCGGGCCATGGCAGTGGAACTCTCCCCGAAAGGTATCCGGGTAAATGCTATTGCACCAGGATTCATCTATTCCGAAATGACCGCCACTGCACTCAACAGCGATCCCGAAAGAAAAGCAAAAGTATTCAGTCGCACCCCAATGGGCATTATGGGTGACCCCGCCGACATCGGCGAGGCCGCCTGGTTCCTGGCCAGCGACGCCGCTAAATATATCACCGGTGTGGTGCTGCCTGTAGACGGTGGCAACAGCATCGGATTCTGAGTAAATATATCACCGATATAATGCTGCCTGTAAACGGTGGCAACAGCATCGGATTCTGCGTTCATTAATATCTCACCATGAAAAAATTCCTGTTAATACCCTCCCTGTTGCTAATGACACACCTGGGAGCCGCACAGGTAAAGCTGCCGCAAATACTGCGCGACAGCATGATCCTGCAACGCGACCAACCGGTTAAACTCTGGGGTACTGCCGCCGCCAACGAAAAAATCAGCATTGCCTTCAAAGGAAAAAAATACCGCACCACAGCGGATGCCCATGGCCACTGGCAGCAACTACTGCCACCAACCACCGCCGGAGGGCCTTACCAGATCGACATTACCGCCAGCAATACCATTCAGCTGCACGATATCCTCTTCGGTGATGTTTGGTTTTGCAGTGGCCAGTCCAACATGGTACACCAGCTGAATGTGCACGATGTCACCTACGCGGACGAAATTGCTACGGATAATCTTCCACAGATCCGGCAGTTCCTCGTGCCTAATGCCGCCAACTTGTTTGGTCCGCAATCCGACCTCAACAGCGGTTCCTGGAAACCCGCCACCAGTAATGACATCCGCCAGTTTTCCGCAGTAGCATATTTCTTTGCCAAACAACTGCATGGGCAATACAAAGTACCCATCGGTATCATCAATGCCAGCGTAGGTGGCACCCCTGTAGCCGCCTGGACCAGCACAGAAGGATTAGCAGCATTCCCTGCAGAATTGGCCACCATTGCGGGCAATAAGGACACCAGCAAACAATTGAAACCTTTGCCGCCAGCACCGGCAGTACAGGATGCAGGCCTTACCGCGGCTACCAAATGGTTTAGTCCCGACTTTCAGCCAACAGGCTGGCGTACCATCAATATTCCTGGCTACTGGGAGGATCAGGGCCTTAAAAATTTAGATGGGGTAGTCTGGTATTTCAGGGAGATATCAATCCCGCCCGGCATGGCGGGTAAGTCAGCGAAAGTTTTTCTCGGCCGCATTACCGATGCCGACGAACTTTATATCAACGGCGCAAAAGTTGGCAACACCACCTATCAGTACCCGCAACGCCGCTACGCAGTACCGGCTGAACTGCTGAAACCAGGCCTGAACCGCTTTGTGATACGCGTCAGCAATTACAACGGCAAAGGTGGCTTTGTGCCAGATAAGCCTTATTGCATTTTCGCAGGGAACGATACTGTAGACCTGAAAGGAACCTGGCAGTATAAAGTAGGCGCAGTATTTCCTCCTACCGCACCAGATGCCCCCAAACCGCCTACGCAGGCCATCATGCAGCCTACGGCACTTTATAATGCAATGGTAGCACCAGAAATCAATTATGCTATTAAAGGTATCTGCTGGTATCAGGGAGAGGCTGATACTTTTCACCCGAACGACTATACGAAACTATTGCCCGCGCTGATCAGCGACTGGCGCCGGAAATGGCAACAACCTAATCTTCCCTTCCTGTTTGTACAGCTGCCCGGATTCATGGATTACAACTACCTGCCAACGGAAAGCAACTGGGCGGCACTTCGCGAAGCACAACTAAAAACACTCGCAGTACCCAATACCGGTATGGCCGTGGCCATTGACCTGGGGGAATGGAATGATATACATCCTGACAATAAAAAAGATGTAGGAGAAAGACTGGCACTGTTAGCCAGGAAAATAGCCTACCACGAGGATATACTCGCTTCCGGGCCGCTGTATCTGTCGGCCGAAGCAACCGGCAATAAGATCACCCTCCGCTTCAGCGACACTGGCAACGGCCTGGGTACAGTGGATGCAGGCGCTCCTGCTACCTTTGAAATAGCGGGTGTAGATAAAAAATTCGTGTGGGCAGAAGCTAGAATTGAAGGAGATAAAGTGGTAGTATGGAATAATGCTGTCGCTGCGCCGAAGTACGTCCGGTACGCCTGGTCCGATAACCCGGTAAACCCTAACCTCATTAACAGCGCACATTTACCCGCTTCCCCTTTTGAAGCGGGCATAAGATAAGCCAGGAGCCGGTAGCCAGGTACTACCGGCTTTTTTTGTAAAAAACTGTGTAATCCCGCCAAAATTGAGGTCATTTGCGACCGATAAACAAAAATTCTGTATTATAGCAATCCTAAATAAAGGCACCGCCTCATGGAACATATTGAAATAAGAAAAGTCACCGCCGCCAATACAGCTACCCTGGCCAAACTAGCCAGAACAACCTTTTTTGAAACCTTTGCTTCCAGCAATTCCGAGGCCGACATGCAACAGTACCTGGACGAACATTTTAATGAAAAAAGCGTTGGCAGCGAAATCAATAATCCCGACTCCCATTTCTACATCGCGTGGGAAAACGACTCGCCGGTTGGATACCTCAAACTCAATACCGGCAACGCACAAACGGAGTTAAAGTCTCCCGAAACAATAGAAATAGAACGCATATACGTATTACAAACCTACCACGGTAAAAAGGTAGGACAACTACTATACGAAAAAGCCATTGCCGTGGCAAAGGAGCTCAACAAGCCCCGCATATGGTTGGGTGTATGGGAGGAAAACCCGCGCGCTATCCGTTTCTACGAAAAAAATGGTTTTGTGGTGTTCGATAAACACCCCTTCGTGCTCGGTAACGAACATCAGATAGATCTGATGATGCACAAAACCGTTCAGTAATTTATGTCTTTCAAACACTGATCTCTTCATGAGAAAAGAAATCCGGCATTAAATAAAACCTCCCGGAACGCGTACACGTCCGGGAGGCATTTATATCTCTCTATAAAAAAAAATTAAATTTTTGTAGCCAGGTAATTATACCGGTCAATACGCTCAAAGGCCCAGTGCGCCAGCTCACTCAGTTTATCATTCACCGTGTTATCATTATCGAAACGCTCAAATATAACACGCAGGTTCGGATACGTACTGATAAATGTACGTGCCCCTTCCAGCACTTCCGTTTCCATACCTTCCACATCCAGCTTAACCACGATATGTTGTGATGGTTGCAGGCCCATTTCCGGCAACAGATCGTCGAGTCGCACAATAGGAATATTCCCTTCAGCGCTGCTGTTACGGTCCACATAACTGGAGCCGGTCACAGTAGCCATCACATTGAAATTCACTTTTTCGGATTTGCTCCCCAGGCCACAGGCGTAGAGTTTCACCTTATCACCCGCGTTGTTGAGGCGAAGATTTTCTTCAATAGCTTTATAGTTCACCGGCTCAAAGGCAATACAATTCACACCCTGCGCTGCCAGCCATACATCATATTCACCAATACAGGCGCCGATATCAATAAATGTATCCAGCTTTTTAGCAGCTACCTGCTGGCGCAGGTAGTCACGCACCTGACGTTCGTATGCATAATTGATAAACTGAAAATCCGTAGTACCTCTCCTGATCCTGAAACGCCCCATGGCAGAGGTGGCGTGCCATTCCTGCTGACTGGGTTTATTGACCAGTACCATTTTTAGTGATGCGCCCAATGACTTCCAGTCACCATAACGCACATACTCTCCGAAATAGCTCAGATATTGCTTGTATTTTGAAATATTCTTCCACGACGGGTAGTAGGCTTCATCTTTCATATTGGGGATAATTTGTCTGTCAAGATAGCTACAAAAAATCACAAAATGAAAGCAAAATGCAGTCTGTCCGCCCTAACCTAGATAACTATACGAAAATATATCACTACAATTCAATGACTTGATAAATTTCAATGGCAGTTTACTGTTCCAATTGCTGCAGTACTTTCTTACCATGCCTGTTGTCCGGATTAAGCTCCACGGATCGTTGGTACATTTTTTTAGCCGCTGCTTTATCGCCGTTTTTCAGCAGCGCTTCCCCATAGCTGTCGTACGCATTCCAACTTTGCGGGTACAGGTCCACCACCAGTTTAAAAATAGCCATTGCCTCGGGTTGCTGGCGGGTAGCCATTAACCGGTAGGCCCAATCGTTTAAGTCGGTTTCCTGCGGGGTAAACAGCGGGTTATTTTTCTTTTTTTCCAGGTAGATGTCAAGGGCGTGCTGGTAGCCTTTGGCGTCCAGGGCCATGCGTAAGGTGGTAATAGGATCGCTCGCCGGTATGGCAGGATTGAAGTAGCCGGCCAGTTCATCGATGAAATCTTCCGGGTATGCGCCGGAGAGGTTGGTCAGCACTACTATCGCTATATCGTCTTCCGGATATACGAAAAACGCCGACCTGCCACCACCGGAGGCTGTTACAGCACGGTGTGCCGGACGCGGCTTGGTTACCCATCCCAGCGCCCATTGTGTAGGCTTGCCGTTGTTATATTTGCCGGCAGTCCAGAGGGTATCCAGACTTTTTTTATCAGACAGCAATGTTCCATGTTGCAGCGCTATCAGCCAGCGGGCAAGGTCCCCGGCGGTACTCTTAAGGCCCGAGGCAGTGCGGCGGAAGAAAGGAAAATCTTCAAAGTTGCGGGTCAGCTTTTCCTGTGGCAAGGGATCACCGTACAGGGAGTTGACATACCGGTATGTTTCTGCGGACGCCGGCACCACATCGTAAGAATCGGCAAACAGCGTACGCTGCATGCCTGCCGGCGAAAACTGGCGTTCCTGGTATACTTCAGCAAAAGGCTTAGCCCTTAGTTTATCAATAATTTTTCCCAGCAGCGCATAATTGGTTTGATTATAACTATACTGCTCCCCCGTTTTAAACTCCATTGGTGCGGCCATTACCTGGGTCCAGGCGGCCTGTTCACTTACACCTGCTCCTGGGGGAAGCACCCGCAGCACATCCGGCAGGCCGGATACATGGGTGAGTAATTGCCGGATGCTCACCTGCTGCCAGGCCAGGGGCAAACTATCGATATAGGCAGATACCGGCGCGTTGAGGTCCAGCAGGCCCTTTTCCACCAGCTGCATTACCGCCACGCCTGTAAACGCTTTGGTACAGGAGTTAATGGAAAATACGGTGCGATCCTGCACGCGCACACTATCTTCTACATTAGCATAACCATAAGATCGCAGGAACACCACTTTCCCATCCTTTATTACGGCCGCCTGCAAGCCGGGAATCCGCAGCTGTTGCATTTTGCGGCGTAAAAAGCCATCTGCAGTATTGGTTTGTGCTACAGCAACAGTGGCAATACCTGCTATCAATAGTGTACACAGTGATTTCTTCCGTATCATGCTTTTATAGACAACCCTTTCGCAGAAAAGTTGCTTACCGGCGTAAAACAAAACAGGCGATCGTGTGATCGCCAGTTAATTCGTTTTTTAGTCTCTCGGAAGCTGGTCCGGTCGCTGCATCTTATACTGCGTGACCGTGACCGCCAGTATCCGAACCCATCATCGAAAGCTATAACGGTATCGGCTATATTTTTTTAGGGAGACATTAACCTATTCATTGCCAGGCCAGTGCGTAGTTACCAGGTGCTTCATCACCCCGGTGTACGATTGGAGGAATGGCAGCTGGGAATAATTGATAAACTGATCATGTGTGGTATGAAAGCCCATGTAAAACAACCAGAAGCCCAGGCCCAGGTATGGCACGGCTTTCAGCTCACTCTCCGTGAGCGGGCGTATTTCCTGGTAAGCCTGGAGGAAAATCTGGTAAGCTTCATCAGCGGCAGCCTGCGTTTGGCGGCGATGCAGCACATCCAGTTGCAGGTGCATCCAGAAAGTCATAATATCGTTTACCAGCCAGCCCTCACCCATGAAATCAAAGTCAAAGAGGGTAACCTGGTCACCATCGAAATGGAAGTTCTTCGGCAGGAAATCAAAGTGGCAATAGCCGGTACTTACTTCGTGCAGACTTACCTGTGAGAGATAGTTGGCTGCTTTTTCGGCAGCCTGCTGAAGCCAGGCATAACTCTCCGGGTCTTCGGCAAACGGTGCTTTCAATCGCCGCAGCGGTTCAAAAAGCGTAGTCTCCAGGTCATATTTCCATCGGGAACCATCAAGTTCAAACGTAACCGCTACCTCATGGACGCGTGCCATCTCCCTGGCTAAATTTCTTAATTGCGCCGGGCTTAATATTTTCACTACAGTACCTGGGGCATAGGTGAATAATACCATATGCCGGATGCCTTCTATCGCTAATTCAGCATGTACAGTCCATGTCCCATGTGGCCCCTTTACAGGATGTGACACGGAAACTCCTTTCAAATGAAGCATGATCAAAAAAGAGGTTTCCTCACCAATCTGCTCCAAACTCCGGTGGCTATCCCGGTAAACTCTTAATATATACTTATCAGTACCCGATTCCACCAAATAGGTATCATGCACCCCTCGTACAAGTAGCTTACAGGTAACCGCCGGAAATCGATATGCTTCGGTAATGAAATCAGCTAAGGCGTCAGGACTTAGGGTGGAGTAAGTAGCAGGAAAGTACATATAGATTCAGTTGAGCGCGATGGAACAGCGAAGCTAATACAATAGTATGAATCAAAAGCAACATTCCTGTTACTTTTGATTCACCCCATATCATCCCGTTATTCGTGACCGATCCTTAACCCCACCCGTAGCGGCTTTTCCTGCACGGCATATTCAAACGCCTGCTGCGCCTCGTGCAACTCAAACTCTTTTTCTATGGCCTGTTCAAACGGATACTGCTGCCAGTTGTTTTCCAGGAAAGTCATGGCACTATTGAAATCTTCGAAGTTATAGTTATGCAATCCTTTGATGGTGATGAGTCGGCGGATCACCGATTCGGGATTTATCTGCAACGGACGCGTACTGAATACAGCTCCTATCCAAACGGCGATACCACCGGTGGCCAGGTAGCTCAAACCCAGCTCCATCGCATCCGGAGAGCCACTCATATCAAATACCACATCTATTCCTTTGCGTGGAAAATCTTGCAGCAGTGCAGCAATTACCGCTGCATCTTCTTTCAGGTTAATCACTTTATCAGCCCCAAACTGTAGGGCGGTTGCCAGTCGCCCGGGCGTTATATCCGCACCGATCACCAGCGCTGCCCCCGCGCTTTTGCACATGGCAGCACAGGTAATCCCCAGATGCCCCATGCCGGTGATAAGTATATTTTTACCGCGGATATCACCTGCTACACGCAAGGCGCCGGCCACCGTAGCGGTAGAACAGTTTAGCGTAGCCGCTACCGCCAAAGGCATACCTGCCGGTATTTTCAGCACCGTAGTATGTTCCCGTAGCATACAATACTGCCCCATGCCGCCATGAAAAATTTCCGCTCCCGCCGCTAAAGCATGACCGTATTTAAACAGCTTGTCCGCTTTTTGCGGCATTCCATTATGAGCATACCAGGAGTCCGGCTCACTGGAAAAAATGGTCCAGGTGATCAAATCCCCTACTGCTAACGGATTACCGCGCATGTCCACGCCAGGGTGCTCCGGCCCCAGCTCCAGTATCTCCCCCACTATTTCATGCCCCAGCACCGTGGGCGACAACTCTTTGCGGACACCACAAAAGGTATGCAGGTCACTACCACATATAGTAGTATACCTGTTTTTCACCAGCAACTCACCGCGCTGCAAGCTGCGCACTTCAAACGTTTCCTGCCTGAAATCCTTACCGGCAGCTTCAAATAAAACGACACGACCTCGCCTCATCTTTTTTTCGTAAAGGTAAAACGGAAAATTCCTTATTAAGAAATATATTTTCCTGTAAGGAAATTTTTATTTAAAAATATTAAGCACGGGATATTATCTAATGATTAACCGCCCATCAATAAATAACGATTTCTTAAACTGAAAAACAATAATTTTACTCCAGGGAAATTTAATTTCGTTTTAAGAAACTATATTTACACCCGGAAACGGAAAAACGATTGCTATAACGATGGCAATTTCCAGCTATTATGAACAACACTACCAGTGAACAACTACACAACCGGCAACGATGGAAAATGCTGCTGCTGACCATGTTCTGCTACCTGTTTTTTTATACAGGCAGGCACAACTTCGGCTGGGCCGCCAAAGAGTTGTCACAAGCCCTTAACGTATCCTACGAAAAAATTGGCTGGGTGAGCTTCGCCATGCTGATTGGCTATGCCATGGGGCAACTTATCAACGGCAACCTGGCCGACAGATGGAGCCCGAAGCATATGATCACCGCCGGCGGACTATTATCGGCCACCGCCAATATCCTGATCAGCTTCTCCGACTCCTTCACCATGATCCTCGTACTATGGACTTTCAACGGCTACTTCCAGTCCATGGCCTGGGCCTCCGGCAGCCGGATCATCGCCAACTGGTGGCCACCACAGCGCCGCGGCCTCGCCTACGGTATGTATACCATGGCCGCAGGCACCTCCTCCATCATTACCTATCTGTTCTCTATATTATTAGTGCAGGATAGCTGGCGAAACCTTTTTCGTATACCCGTGCTGTTTATGGCCGGCGCATGCCTCCTATTCTTTCTCCTGGTAAAAAATAAACCGGAACACCACACCCATACCGCAACAGCCAAACCTGCAAAAGGCGACTGGAAGCAGTCCTACCGCGTAGCACTGGCCAACAAACGCTTCCTGATCGTATGCCTGTCCATCGGCTTTCAGAGCATGGCCCGCTACGGACTCGTATTCTGGATTCCGCTGTACTTCCTCAGCAAATCCAATACAGACGTATGGATATCCCTGCTGCTACCCATAGGCATGGCCACCGGCGCCATCTCCTTCGGTTATATATCCGACCGCCTGTTCCGGTCTGACCGCATCCGCTCCATCGCCTTAGGCATGAGCCTGTGCGCCGCCGTATCACTGGTATTGTATCTCTTTCCCATGCACCAGCCCTTCCTGATAGGAGGATTTGTGTTTATGGCCGGCTTCTTCGCCTACGGGCCACAGGCCAATTTCTGGCCACTATCCCCCGAACTGCTCGGCCAGGCCTACGTAGGCACCGGCACCGGCATCATGAACATGTGCGCATATTTTTTCGCAGCCTTAGGCGAACCACTCATGGGCAAGCTGATCGACCATACCGGCAACAAAGGCATCATCTTCCTGACCGTAGCCATCATCGCAGTACTCAGCGCTGTTACCATCCTGCTTACGCGACTCATAAAAACTACCCCCGCAACGGAAGCACCCATTATTCAAACACTGGAAACTATAAATACATGATCCGATTAATTGTTTTTGATATGGCCGGCACCACGGTCAATGAAGATAACGTAGTATACAAAACCGTACGTGATGCTGTAAATGCCCGCGGCTTTGATTTCTCCCTGGAAGAAGTGCTGGCCGTTGGCGCCGGAAAAGAAAAATTACAGGCCATCAGATCAGTGCTCGCCCTGCGTAACATTGCTGACGAAACGCTTGCCCAGGAAATATTTGCGTCCTTCAATCAAATGCTGGACATAGCCTATGCCAGCCTGGATGTAACCGAGCAACCACAAGCCACTGAACTTTTCAAAGAACTGCACAGCAAAGGCATCCAGGTAGCACTCAACACCGGCTACAACAGGCAGGTAGCCGAAAACCTGGTGCAGAAAATAGGCTGGAAAATAGGCACCGACATCGATACACTCGTTACGGCATCAGATGTACCCAACAACCGCCCGCACCCGGATATGATCTTTCATGCCATGCAACAGTTAGGCATACACGATGCCGCCGAAGTAGTGAAAGTAGGCGATTCCGGAATCGATATCGAAGAAGGAAAAAACAGCGGCTGCGCACTAAGCATCGGCATCACCACCGGCGCACAAACCTATGAGCAGTTGTCGGACGCACATCCCGACTATGTGATCGACCAACTCATGGAACTCCTCGAAGTACTCGACCAGTTTAATTAAATAAACATTCCCGTATGAAACTGCGCAAACTCGCGGCAGCAGCCCTTGTAACGCTGCTGCATTTTACCACTTATGCCCAAAAGGCAGAACGTGTACTCATCCTGGGGCTCGATGGCTTCAGCACCGCCGGCTTCAAAACCGCTAAGCATCCGCATATCGACAGCCTGTTTAGCTCCGGCGTACTCTCTATCACCACCCGCCCGGTGATGCCATCCGTTACACTGCCCAACTGGACCAGTCACCTTACCGGCTCAGGCCCGGAGGAACACGGCGTTACCGCCAACGAGTGGACAGTTGCCAAACACCCGCTTGAACCGCTGGTAAAAGACGAGGATGGCTACTACCCTTCTGTATTTAAGCTGCTCAAGGAAAATGTAAAAGACGTGAAAACCGCTTTCTATTACAACTGGGCAGAACTGATCAACGCATTCAACAAAAAATATCTCGATGAGGTATCGTTCGAAGCCAACGATGCTTACACCGAAAATTACAATAAGGCGCTGGACTTCATGAAAGTCAACCGTAGGCAACCTACGCTGGTATTCCTCTACAGCGTACATACCGATCACGCAGGGCATAAGCACGAGTGGATGTCGGCCCCCTATATACAAGCCATTGAAGCTGCGGATTCCGCCATCGGCGACCTGCTCGCACGCATGAAGGCCGAAGGCCTGGATAAAGGAACACATTTCCTGCTCATCACCGACCATGGCGGTAAAGGCCACGGACACGGAGGGGTAAGCATGGATGAAATGCAGATCCCATGGGCGATTACAGGGCCGCAAATCAAACAGGCAGGACTGGTGAATATTTACAACAGCAATAAAAATACTTCGCTGGTACTTGCGAAAATATTTGGGGTGAAGACGTTGCCTGAATATTGGACAGGTATTGTTCCTACCGGAATTTTTAAGAAGTAAACCTATGCCGAAGGCATAGGTTTACTTTGGAGGGAAGCGGGCCGCAGGACCGCTTTCCTCCAAAGTAATAAAAACAAATTTTCTAACTACATACATAAAAAAACACCCTGCATGTCCATGCAGGGTATTTTTTCGTATAGTCATATATGTTATAGAGAGATATTAACCTGCCGTGGCAGCACTTTCCCGCTCCGGCTGCGCTACCACCCTGGTACGTGCTGTCAGCCACTTACGTACCGGTTCATCGTAAAAGCGCAGGGATACATAGCCCAGCAGGATAGCTGCTGCCGTTACACCCGTGGCTACCAGGTACATCTCCGCAGGGTCAGGCTTGCGGGCAGTCAGGTAGTTACCAAACAACCACACCATCCAGATATGCGTCATGTACAGCGGGTACGACAACCGCCCCGTAAACACACAAAAGCTCCGTACCCAGCCAGTAGCCGTAGTGCCGGCGCCTAACGCCAATAAGAATGGAAACACCAGCATCACCAGGACCATTTCCGTGATCCAATCGTTATTAAAGTGCGGGAACATAAATACGCCTATCAACGCCGCTCCCAGCAACAGAAAGTTGATGCGGTTACGGATGATCAGATTAAACCGGTAAACAGTTAATCCTGCAAGGAAAGAGAAAAATACACGGGCAAATCCATCTGTAAAAGTAGGTCCGTCCCAGCCGGTAATAATCCACCCACGATGCCGCGCCACCAGTGCTATCCAAACAGCACTTACACCAAGCATTACCAGCAGCCAGCGTTTGGGCGTACGTAACAATACGAGCGCATAAAAGATGTTAATGATATACTCCATCAGCAACGACCACACAGGCGTGTTGTAGGGGAACAAACCGCTGCCCCTGCCTGGCAGCCATGGAAATGGCAGCACCAGCAACGAGCATACGAAAGCCAGCACTATCTTAAAATAGCCTGCTTCGGCAATGGAAGCGGCGCCAATATATGGGTCCAGCAAATAGCCCAGCAGTCCCAGCACACTCCCTAATATCACCATGGGATGCAGGCGTATCAGGCGATTGCGGAAAAATGTTTTCAGCCCCAACTGAGGGGCCCGCTCATCGTAGGCATAGCCAATTACAAATCCGGATAAACAAAAAAAGAAATCTACTGCCAGGTACCCATGCCCGATCGGACTTTTGGTATAGTCAGGCACCATAAATTCATACAGGTGGAATACTACAATCGACAACGCGGCAATACCCCGGAGGCCATCCAGCACTTCGTAGTGCTGCCTTGACTTTAACAGATCTTTTTCCATAACGTTAGCATCTATACACGTAATATAAAAATCAGCCGCAGCATTCAAAAGATGGCGGCAAGATTCGATTACTATTGGTTAAAAATATATCGCCGCACGAGATCGTTAATAACCTATATTTATTGCAGATTCATATGGACGCATCAATATTTTTACAGGGAGGTGGAGAGATGGGCGCCCTCACCCGTGCTTATGACTGGAATAAACACCCGCTTGGCACCCCTGATACATGGCCCCAAAGCCTGCTTACAACGGTCAGCATTATTCTGAATTCCCGGTTCCCCATGTTCTTGTGGTGGGGCCCCGATCACTATCAATTTTATAACGATGCGTACCGTCCCAGTTTGGGCACGAATGGTAAGCACCCTTTTGCGCTGGGTCAAAAAGGAGCTGAGTGCTGGCCGGAAATATGGGCCATCATTCACCCGCTGATGGAGCAGGTACTGGCAGGCGGCGAGTCCACCTGGCAGGAAGACTCCCTCATTCCTATCTATCGCAACGGTCAGCTGGAAGATGTATACTGGACCTTCAGCTACAGCGCCGTCAGGGGTGATACCGGCCACATTGCCGGCGTGCTGGTAGTATGTTCCGAAACTACCCGCAACGTGCAAAGCTTTCAGCAACTACAGCTGTCCGAGCAGCGCTACCTTAGCCTGTTACAGCAAAATGCCAGCTACGCGCAGCGACTCGAATTAGCCCTGCAAGCAGCACATCTCGGGTCCTTTGAATTCAACCTGCAAACCGGGGAGGTTATTTGTAATGAGCAATGCCGTATACACCTGGGGTTACCGCCTGCCGCCAAATACTACCAATCTGAAATGGCGGATATACTTGATCAGGCGGACCGGGAAGAAAAAAAGGCTGCCTGGCAAAAAGCGGTACGCGAAAAAGATATTTACAGCGCCGAATACCAGGTAAAGCAAGCCGATGGCAGCATCCGGTATGTAATTGCCTCCGGCAATACCATGTGTGATGAAGCCGGACAGCCCGCAAAAATGGTGGGGGTTACCATTGATATTACGGAACAGAAATTGTTTACCCGGCGCTTATCGACACTGGTAAGCGAGCGTACCGCTGAACTGCAGCGCTCCAACGATGACCTGCTGCAGTTTGCGCATATCACCAGCCACGATCTCAAAGAACCCGTGCGCAAGGTGAAGGTATGGTCGTCACGACTCCAGCAGGATACCGCCAGTATCCTCTCGGAAAAAGGTACATTTTATTTAGGGAAAGTGCAGCACGCCACTGACCGGATTCAGTTGATGATAGATGGTATCCTGGCCTATTCCAGTGCCAGTTCCTCTGAACAGGTGATTACGGACGTGGACCTGAACCTGGTCATACAGCAGGTTCGGGATGATATGGAGATATTGATTCAGGACAAACAGGCCACCATCCATGTAAGTCACCTGCCTAGAATTCAGGGCGCTGCCATCCTGCTATATCAGGTATTTTACAACCTGATTTATAATTCGCTGAAGTTTGCAAAAAAGGATACACCGGTGGTGATTAGCATTGAAGCGAAGGAACAAACGGAGCAGGATAAAAAGTGGTTATCCATAACTGTAACCGATAATGGTATTGGCTTTGAACCGGAATATAACAGCAAAATATTTGTAGCATTTGCCAGGCTGAATTCTAAAGATGCCTATGAAGGCACCGGGCTTGGGCTGGCGCTGTGCAAGCGGGTTATACGCCGCCATGGCGGCACTATTACCGCGGCAGGCAAACCAGGTATGGGCGCAGCTTTTCACTTGTTGCTTCCTGTCACCCAGGAAAACAACAAGTTACAACACCTATAATTTTTTATTTTTTACGGAGAGATGAGTAGCTACCAGCAACAGTGTTACTTTACTTTATTAGCGACGGCCATGCTCAGCATATCCCCCGCTATGCGGCAATATTCAGCGAAATCATTCGGTTTCAGGTAATAAGCGGCTGCGCCGTTTGCCAGGCAATCGGCTACCATTTTTTCGGCCCTGGAAGTGCTCCAGATTATCTTCGGCACGTCATTCCAGGAGGGGAATTGCTGTAACGCCATCAGTGCATCCAAACCATTCATCAATGGCATGTTGTAGTCCAATACGATCAGGTCAGGATAAACGTCGAACACGCCTGCATTAATCCGGTCAATCAGCACTCTTCCGTTCTCGAAAAATTCGAAGCTGATTTCATCAGAAACCTCTGAAAAGGCTTCCTTCATCAGCACCTGATCGTCGAGATCATCATCTGCCAGGAAAATATGTACGGTGTTTCTCATACTTGTTCAGCTGTATTTACTTCAGTTTTACTAAATAGTTTAAAAGGATTCCTGGTGCATCACGAGTTAACCTTGCAAATATAGGCAAATTTAATAGTAGCGTCCGTTAGATTTTATCAGCAATAGCATGCACACCTGAAGTAATTGCAATCCCATCCGTGCAATATTACAATTTTAAAACGGCAAATCATTTTTTATGCTGCAAATAGGGAAACTCCCAATTGCTTTAACTATCGCCCGCAATAAAAGGCACCAGTATCCGCTCCACAAATTCTTCCACCTGCGGTGATAATAAACGGACAGCCTGATGCCGCGTGCTGTAATAATACACCGGCTCCTGGCCCGGCATAACGAGCAATTCATCGCCGGCATGATCCATCCAGAGTTCACCGATTTTTATGTAGCCATCCATACGTAGTACCATGCCGGCAAACGACAAAAGCAGTCCGCGCATTTTCAGGTAACTCACTGCGCCAAACAATTGCATCAGTCCGTTACTTAAACTTAAAATACTATGATGATCAGCGTCAATCGCTTCTCTCCTGATCACATCTCCGGTAATAAAATTTTGCGCAACAGCCGCGTGGAGAGCCGGATAGCGGGCATGCAGCTGTTCGAATACATCATTCACAAAAGGCTTTTCCATAGTGGGTCATTTCTTAAGATAGGTTCAATGGTGTGGATACCATACTTTAATATACGAATTTTCGTGTAACCGTTGCCGGTATCATTAATTTTTAATTATGATCCACGCCGGTGCATTTTGCTTACTTTTGACCTCCAACATTCTTACGTGATCCATGATGCAGCTACCCGCTCCCATACAGGAAATACTCACCGCAGCCATATGCCCGGGAGATATTTGCCTGCCAGCCTACTACCCCGTTTTGGACAGTTTTGAGTCACTGCAGGTTAGCTTCCGCACACATGGCCATACCGGCGAAGACCTTACCGGCACTACTTCCGGGCAGTGGCAACCTGGTTGGTATGTCATCGCACTTAATGGCATGGATGATCCATTTTTTGTAGATCTCACAGAGAGTGATGCAGACTATCCCGTATACTACGCGCCGCATGGCGCGGGCCGCTGGGATGCGGTGGTAGTGGCACCTGATGCTGCACAGTTTATACAACTTATGCGTGAACTGGAAAAACGGCATGATGACCAGGAAGCTACCCTCGCCTACCTGCGTGAACAGGTAGACGTGGAGCATAATGAGCTGTGGCAGGAAGTATACGCCAACGCGCAGGATCGCGGGGAAACAGCGGATGAATCAACGCCGGTGGACATGAGCGAATGGATTGCCGGCAGTATTGTGATAACGGAATTGGGACCAGATAAAATGAAGCTGATACAGCTGTTAAAGGAAACGTTGAATATTACCAATGCAGAAGCGCTGGCGCTCAGCAAAAAAAAGGAGATAACCTATAAACAAGGTTACCTCCTCCATCTCAAACCTATTGTCCTTCAGTTACAACGTATAGGTGCTGCCGCGGAATTCCGGGCAGACAATTAGTTTATTTCACTTCTTCGAAATCTGCCGGTTTCCAGCTGCCATCAAAGGCTTTGGCCTCAGGACCATATACGCGGAAATATACAAACCAGCCTTTGCCAGGAATGGTTTTAATCCACTGTGCCTCCTTGCCTGCCGGTGCTGTTGGACCGAAATACAGCTCTGCACTCGGATTAGCCGCCAGGTCTTTCAACTCAAACATAGAACGCAGCGCTGCCTTGTTTTGATCGGTCAGCACCTGGCTGCGTGTTTCCGTATCATATACCGTCACGGACCAGAACAGCTTGGCGGGCACTGGTTGAGGCACCGTCAGTTTATAAGTTTTAGCACCGTCCAGGTATTCACCCTGCTTATCTTTTGTAGCAAGCCAGTATACGGAACCGCCTCCTGCCTGCCGGCGGAACATCGCCGGGGATGCACCGATGGCCTGGTAAAACCACACTTCCCGCGCATCAAGATCTACATAGCTGGGCGCGTCAAAATCCCCGTTCTCCGGCCGCAGACCTACCCATTCCCATTGACGGTCTTTCCAGACATTAGCATCCGGGCGCCTGTCAGCAAAGGATTGTACGCGCATTTGTCCGTTTGCCAGCCTGGCCGCCTTCTCCAGGATGCCTTTCATACGCGCATCGGGGGCAAATGGTTTACCTTTTGCAATACCTAGTGCAGCCAGTTCTCCATAGTAATCCCTGTAGCCAACGTATGCTGGCTCACGGTCAATTACCCCATGCAGCACTTCCCAATATTTAAGATTGGTTTCCCATTCCAGGGGTGTTGTGTTTTGTGGCTTACCGGTAATATCCAGTAGCTGCGGCTCTTTCCAGTCCGCACCTGGATGCAGGGGATGTAATTTTACGGTGGGAATATGTGCCATAGCACCGGCCACATCTCCCCCAACAGGCAAAGCCCTTATACCAACAGTAAGGTTATTAGAGCTGGCTTTCCATACATGATAGCCGGAAGGGATATCACCTTTATAATCAGGTGGTAAAATCAGGTGCTTACCGCCGTTACCTGCGTCAGGGCCGGGGATGCCCATATCAGCCACCCAGCGCTGGTTTACATCCATTGCTACCACAATCAATGGACCCGGAGGTACTTCCACAACCATAGGTCCCTGGCTCAAGTCCAGCAGGAACGGGCCGTAGGGTGTATCAGAATTTAGGGTAAACCCTATTTGCTGCGGTTTAGTATCCAGGGAGCCTACTATCTTATTAGGAATAATGCCCGCGTCCAGGTTGCCTTTCAAAATGGCTTCGCCTGAAACCGTGGGGTAAAAAAACTTATATGCTGCAATGGCCCTAACGAGGTCCGCATCATCATACGCTTTTGCAATAGTGGCTTTGGTAGGATACCCTCCGTTAAATTCGTAACCGGTGGAAGAAGAATCCGTAGTGGTGCCATCAGGTACTTTCACGGTGGTCTGGTTCGTACACCCTGCCAGCAATAGGGCCGAAACAGCCGGAATCAACATTCTGATCATAAGGAGCGTTTTGTTTTAAATTGAATTAAACAGCTGATGATTACCGAACCCGGCTTAGGATTTTGTATTGGGAGAAAACAATTCAACGTCATGTAACAAACAATAGAAACGAATGTTGCACCTACCAGAAAAATTAATAATTTACAATACAATCTTACCTACATGAAAAAACCCTGGCACCTGTTGCTGCTGATATCGCTGGCGTTGGTATCTGTCGCATTTATGTTCCGCGGCCAACAGCTATACCTGCATTTTGATGATACCTACGTCGTTATTACCTACGGCATGTTATTCGGTGCTGCCGCCATTGTTTTCGTACTACCGTGGCTGTTATACCAGCTGGCGCAAAAGTGGCTGTACTCCCCCGGGCTAAGCCGTATTCATATATACGGCACCGTTATTATGTTAATGGCTATACTCGGACTGATGCTGTGGGAAAATGCGCAGCAAAACGTAGTAACAGCTCCTGATTTAGTTACCTATCGCCGCTGGCAGACGTTCTTTTATGTATCCTTGTTTAGCTGCGCCGTAGTTTTCCTCTCCCTTCAACTCCTGTTTGTTTTCCATCTCCTGAAAGGAATAATACGCAATTACAAAACATCATAATTGCAAAGTGCCATTGCAGGAGCAATGGCACTTTTGTCATTCATATAAAACAAACCTACATCCCTGATTAATTACCTCCACCTGGTGCGTGTGGCTTCAGCTTTCCTTCCAATGCCTTGTTCAGCTGATCTTCGACCTGATCCACTGTAAAGCTGGCAGGCAGCTGCGATGGCGGATACGCCTTAAAGGTTTCCAGGAACTCAATGGCATGGAACATTACTTCCGAAATCATGTAATCATTTTTAACTGTCCAGTCGTAATAGACATCCGAAACAATATCGGCCCGCTCATACGGGTCCATTCTCAGGTTAAAGAGCTTAGGAATTCTGTAATTAATGAACGGTTCCGTCCATACCTGGAATCCGCCCGGAGCTGGCTGTTCCCTGAATACCACTTTCCAGTTTTTATAACGGTAGCCTACGAGTGCCGCATCGTCATTGAAGTACGGAAACTCGGTGCGCTCACTCTTATTTGTCTTACCAGTGATGAAGTCTAGCTGGTTATAACCATCCAGGTGTACTTTGAATTGTTTACCTCCAAATGCGGCGCCTTTTAACAGCCGGTCTTTCACGTTATTATCGCCAGCTGCTGCCAGCAGAGTAGGAAACCAGTCCATACCGGAGAACATTTCCGTGGTAACGGTACCTGGTTTCACATGGCCGGGCCAGCGAACAAAGGCAGGCACCCGATAGGCACCTTCCCAATTGGTATTCTTTTCACTGCGGAAGGGTGTGGTAGCTGCATCGGGCCAGCTAAACTGGTTAGGACCGTTGTCAGTGGTGAATATCACAATAGTATTATCTGCGATACCCAGTTCATCCAGGGCTTTCATCAGCTTACCCACGTTCATATCCATTTCAATCATGCCATCCGCATAATCATTGCCTGGCATGCCACTCTGTCCTTTCATTGATGGGCGTATGTGCGTGAAAAGATGCATGCGGGTGAAGTTCATCCAGGTAAAGAATGGCTTACCGGCACCAGCCTGGCGTTTCATAAAATCGATACAGGCCGATGTTGTTTCATCATCGATCGTTTCCATACGTTTGGCGGTCAGCGGACCCGTATCTTCGATTTTACCATCGGACGTGCAACGCAGCACACCACGGGGCGTATTAGCTTTTACAAAAGCGGGATCGTCTTTGGGCCAGTAAGGGCGTTCAGGCTCTTCCTCCGCATTCAGATGGTAAAGGTTGCCGAAAAATTCGTCGAAGCCATGCTTGGTAGGCAGGTATTCGTTTTTATCACCCAGGTGATTTTTACCAAACTGACCAGTCGCATAGCCCAGCGGTTTCAACGCCTGCGCAATGGTAATGTCCCTGTCCTGCAACCCTACCGGCGCGCCTGGTATACCTACTTTCGACAAGCCCGTACGCTTGGCACTCTGACCGGTAATGAAAGTAGACCTGCCGGCGGTACAGCTGTTTTCCGCATAATAATCGGTAAACATCAGCCCTTCTTTGGCCAGTTTATCCAGGTTGGGAGTGGTATATCCTACTACGCCAAAAGAGTAGGCACTGATGTTGGTTTGACCCACATCATCCCCAAAAATCACGAGGATATTTGGCTTCTTTTGTGCCTGCACAGCGGTGGTACCTGCAAGCAGGCATAGTCCCATGGTAAATGTGAAGTGTCGAAACGTACTACTTGTCATGATGTAGAATTTTAGGATTGGATTGTAACAACAATATTATACATGCATGATAATTGCCGGATATGCTTAGGGAGAATTCAGACCAGTACCTTAAATGGTTATCGTAACGGGCCGGTTTCTTCTCCTTAACAACCAGTGGTAATAATTGTTTTATTATTTCAACACTTCATCCTTTTGCCCACCTTTAACATTAGCGATTAACGGAAACCTATTCCCTTCGCGTTTATCCCTGCCCGGTATATTTTCTTAGTGCTGTGTTGCGATTCCTGCCTCGTTTTTAATATCTTAGCACTCCTATCTTATTTTTTTTATTCAAAAAAACCGGCATGAAGGCTTTCCCGCAATTAACTACCGACAGACTAATATTAAGAAGAGTAGCAACCGAAGACATACCTGCCATGGTGAAATACGCCAATAACCGGCAGATCTCAGAAAACACGCTCACCCCGCCCTATCCATATACGATAGATGATGCCGTAAACTGGATCAGCTTCAGCATCCAGGGCTACCGTTCAGGCGAACGTTATATCTTCGCAATTATATTACAGGAGAGCAATGAATTCATTGGGGCAATTGGCCTGCACGTAAAGCAGGAACACAATAAAGCAGAAATCGGATTCTGGCTGGGACAACCATTCTGGAACAGGGGCATCATGTCCGAAGCCTTGCAGGCCGTAATGGAATATGGTTTCAACACCCTCCACTTCAATAAACTTTTCGCCAATCACTTCATCGAAAATCCAGCCTCCGGAAAAGTATTACAGAAAGCCGGTATGATACAGGAAGCTGTGCTCAAAGATGAATACCGTATCAAAGGCAAATACCGGAGCGTCATTCAATACCGCCTCACCGAAGCGGAATATCAGCAGCTGCGATAAGCCGGAAGTCCTGCTGTACCAAAGGCGCAGCAGGACTTCCGGAAAACAAACAATAGTAAAATAATTAGCACACCCAGTAGGTAGGACCACAGCTGATAAACTGTGTTGTTACCAGCGATTTGCCTTTCGCATTTTCCTGTGGCGCAACTGCAGCGCTGTTTAAAGCACTCACCTTAATTTTGTTTAATTTCAGTTTGGTGGAAACTTTCTTTTTCATAAACTACAGATTTAGGTTCTGTTAAATTTACACTAATACACTACCCACAACAATCACGTAAAAAAGGGATTTTATTTTTAGAGGAAAGTTTGGATTTGCTAAAAATATTAGTATATTTGTCGCAGACATATAAGTAAAGCCCTTCGGTCCAAGACTCAATAGCAGACTTACCGGGGGCTTTCTTTTTTCAGACATTTACTAATTTTGTTAGCACACACTATGCCACTTGAGTTAGAACATATCAAGGAGGGACTGTATTATCGTTACAAAGGGCATATCATACGCATCGAAGAAGTCCATTACCCCTTTCTACCTGCCATGCGCCACGCCATGGATGCTATCCCTATTGAAAACAATGAGCTGTTTATGCTCGGCTTTGAAACCTGGAACCGGTCGGGTGAGTTTATCCGCCACCTCAGCGATGGCCGCGAGTTTGGCCTCAAACGCACGCAAAACACCGGGTGGACGGTGTGGATCAACGGCGTGGATATCAAAACAGAACTACATCATATCCACGAAATCCAGGAGATATGGCTGGTGCTGTTTAAAGATGTACTGCGCCGCCGCGGTGATCACCCCCGCCCCGCCCTCAAGCTGATGTACTACCTCATGCCCAACACCAGCGCCTCGGTGAAAATAGGAATCTATGAAACGGGGCGCTACTCCGGCAAAGCACGCAAGTACAACGAGGTACTTCCCTATCAGCAACAACTCTATTACCTCACCTGGGACTGTACATTTTTATTCCGCAATATCAGCTTTGCTATCTGGCTGATTGTAGAACCCACCGTGCCAACAGAAGTCCTCTTTGAGTTTGAAGGACGCACCTGGGGACTGGAGCTGGTGGCAGGCCGCGGTACCAGCGATAAGGATACCCGCGCAGCCGCTAAGTGGCTCCATCATCATCTCGTAGAAAATGTATTGAAACAATTGTAACCACCTGTAGCGGATTAGAATGTTTTATGCTCCGCCCGCGGCGGACCATAAAACATTTGGGAGAGACCGAAGATCTCCCCCAAATGTTTATCCTAAAAAAATAGCCGTTAATCAACCTTTAACGGCTATCGGATTTTGCCCTTATTTAGTATTCATGCTGGTGATCAGCGCAATCAGCTGCGCAGAGGTTACCGGCGTTGGGTTAAACGTAAACGTAGTATAGTTCTGCCCTGCAGGTGGTGCAGGCACCACCACATCTCTTTGCTCTGCATAAAACTGCCCGGCCACAGAAGAGATAGCCAGGAATGTACCTGCCTGGCCAATAGGAATACTGTTCTGATAGCTCAGGAAACCTTCAAAGCCTGTAGGCGGCGTGAAAATAGTGTTGTAGAATTTAATCACACTGTTGATACCTGCTGGCTTGAAAAACAGCATGGTAGGCTCTTCCCCTACGTAGCTGGTGCCGGTGGCAGGATTGTAGTTAGAAGCGAAATAACCCAATACAGTGGTTTTAGGATTCGGATTGCTCATCAGGCGATCACAGTTAACCCAGGTCATTAAGCTGTCGAGACGGAAGTTCAGCGTACCATTGGAACCATTAAACAGCGCAAACGCAGAAGCCGGATTGGTTACCGGATCCCAGTCCACACCTTTGTTGGCACTAACAGTCGTAGTTACGGTAATCAGCTGATTCACGTAGTTGTAACCGGTCAGATCCATCGTGATGGTAGTGTCGCCATTCCACATAGGAATACGATCGGCATTCACCTTTGGAGCAGGCGCCTGTACACGTACGCCGCTGTCAGGGCGCAGCTTCAGGTCCACACTACCCTGCTTGGCAGCTACGTAAAACTCACCGAATGACTCCAGCGGCTGACCACTGCTGGTAGCTGTAGGCTTGTCGGCGAAAATCATTCCGGCAGCATTACTCACCTCCTTAATGTACAGGGTGATGGTACCGGTAGCCGGACTACCATCCGGTTTGATCAGGGCATTGCGACCAATGTTGTAGGTCTTGCCGCTTTTGGTTCTTACAGTTACGCCTTCCTGCATAACTACATCAAAACGCTCCAGTGCCGGACCGTTGGCACGGAGAAACTGGTGCAAACGAAGGCCATTAGGATCAGGGGCCGCTGCTTCAGTAGTTGCGCGGGCTACAGACAGATCTTGTGCATCGTTTTTCACTTGCTTGGTACAGGCACCAAGAAACAGGAGCGCAGCAATGCCTCCTGCCAGGTAAATGGAATTTAGGCTCATGGAATTCTTTTGAGGGATGTGATAAATCGGGTTCAAACACTAATAGGGCGATTTGCTTGGTTATTACGGTTGAGATATGAAGTTAAAACCCGATACTGCAGTTAAACATCAGCACGCCGGTGGCTTTAAATGTAGCGGATTGCAAATGGCACGTCACGGGAAATGCCAACCCACTTAGCACTAATTTTGCTGTCCTTTTTTTCATTCATACCATAAGCCACTGCGGGAGCCGCAGGCTCGCTGAGCTTATCCTGAGCCCGTTTGTTTTGGGCGAGAAATAAAATTCCATTAATTTTGTGTACAAATTACAATAATTGAGAAAATTATAACCTGACCGACTATACGCAAATGAGGAATCACCTGCTATTACTATCTGCCATGGTACTGACCACCCAACAGCTCCTGGCCCAGCACACCGAAACAAAAGACAGCAGCCGCCAGCTAAGCGGCGTTGTCATCTACCAGGCCGGAAAAAACACGCCTGTCACCTATCAGAACCTGGACGTGAAGTCCATCCGTGAAAAAAATACCGGACAGGAACCCTCGTTTCTCCTTACAGAAACACCCTCCGTCACCAACTATTCGGATGCCGGCAACCAACAGGGATATTCGTACTACCGTATCCGTGGGATCGATCAAACCAGGATCAACACTACGCTGGATGGCATGCCGCTGAATGAACCGGAAGACCAGGGGGCCTATTTTTCCAACTACCCCGACCTCTTTACTTCCCTGAGCCAGGTGCAGATACAGCGTGGTACCGGCACTTCCAAAAACGGGGCGGCCAGCTACGGCGGTAGTGTACAGCTGTTTTCGCCTGATCTGAAAGATCCGCAATTCACCACCTTCGGCCTGGGATATGGCTCCTATAACAGTTTCCGCGCCTTTGCGGAACATAAAAGCGGCGTGAAAAACAATAAGGCATTTTACGCCAGGGCATCGCAGATCTATACCGATGGCTACAAGGATCACGCATTCAATAACTCGCAATCCGCTTTTGTCAGCGGCGCTATCTTCCTGCCTAAAAGCACCTGGAAAGTAAACCTGATGGCCGGCCACCAGCAAAATGGCATGGCCTGGCTACCGGTAGCGGATACACTGATTGCTAAAAACAGGAAAACAAACGCCAACACCAAAGCAGAAAAAGATGAATTCCTGCAAAGCCTGATACAGGTACAACACCAGTGGCGCCCCAACAACCACAGCATTCTACAGTCAAGCGCCTACTACACTTACCTCAACGGCGGCTATGGCATGGACGTCAACAACTACTACGGCGAAGCCTCCGATGGAAATTTATTTCACTATAACTTCCGCTCCCACTTCGCAGGAATTTTCAGTAACTACACTTTATACAACGAGCATTTCAGCTGGACCACCGGCATACATGCCAATATGTATACCCGCCGCCACCTCGGAGAAGACGATGCACTGGGAGAATTATACCGCAACCGTGGAAATAAAAACGAGGCCAGTGCCTCCACCCGACTGGAATACCGCCTGCAACACTTTACATTTTTCGGAGACCTGCAATACCGCTACGTGACATTTGATTATAAAGGCAGCGCAGGTTTTCCTCTCATCAACTGGCAATTCCTGAACCCAAGAGGCGGCATTAATTTCGACGCGAATCGCCACCTGAGCTTTTATTACAGCATCGGCAAAACCAGCAGGGAGCCCACCCGCAACGATATGTTCGCTGGCAATGATGACCTCCCCGCTGACAGTAGTACCGGAAAACCAATTATTAACAAGGACCCTGAATCGGTGATCGACCAGGAACTGGGGCTGAAAATCAACTGCGAAAAATTCGCGTTGCAATTAAACGGATACTATATGAACTTCCGCAACGAAATTGTATTGAATGGCCAGATAGGCCCTAATGGCCTGCTGCTCACGAATAATGTAAACCGCAGCTACAGAACAGGTGTGGAACTCAGCGCCACATCCCAGCTCAGTAAAAATTTTACTTTAACCAACAACAGCTCCTGGAATCACAGCGTAATCAAAGAAGAGAAAAGCTCTTTTAAACCGGTGCTTACCCCTCACCTGATCATCAACCAGGAAGTGGCATATCGTTGCAAACAGTGGGTGCTGGCTGTTACAGGCCGCTACCAGGGCAGTTCGTATATCGACTTTGCCAATACAACCCGGCTGGATGGATACTTCCTGCTGAATGCACGGGCACAGTATAGCCTTCAGCGTTATACTTTCTCCCTGTTTGCCAACAACCTGACCAATGCGCATTATTACAACAATGGCGCTACCGATGGTAATGGTAACGTGAGCTATTTTGTACAGGCACCTGCTAACTTTTATGCAGCAGTGAAATATAGTTTTTAACCATGGCGGGCTGACTGGAACAACATTTTTTTAGTCAGCCCGTTATTTTGCACCTGCCTTTTCAAGAATGCTTACTATCTCCGTAAACCCTTTGCTGCGCGCGTGTGCGAGCGGACTAACGCCGTCTCCGTCTGCCAGGTTTACGTTAGCGCCGGCATCCACCAGCAGCTGCACAATTTGTATGTGCTTAGGCCCGCCGTTGCTGAGGATAATCGCTTCCAGCAAGCCTGTCCAGCCTAACCGGTTCACGTGATCAATTGGAAAATCTTTTACTGCCAGTAACGTTTTCACTACTTCCACATGTCCTCTTTCACAGGCAGGAATTAACGCAGAACCACCATAGCGGTTAAACACGTCGAACCTTGCACCGGCTTGTAAACACAATTGCAGTATATCCACATACCCTTCTGCACCGGCATACAGGAAAGGGCTGTTCTGCATATCATCCTGGGCATTTACATCCGCACCAGCTGCTATCAGCAAGGCTGCTGCTTCCGGATGATGATGATAAACAGCCACCATCAGGGGCGTACGTTTTTTGTTATCGCGCTGCTCCAGCTTTGCATTGGCCTGCAAAAGTGATTTTATGGCAGCGGTATCATTGTCAGCAGCAGCGGTCAACAGATCTTTGACAGTGCTTCGTTTTTCATCCTGGGAACAAGCGGTCATACTTACAGTAATTATGAAGAAACAAGAAATAAGATATCTAAACAGTTTCATAACCAGTACATTAGGTTTACTGTAAAATTAACCCTTACCCATTGTTTGCATCGGTACAAACCATGCTATTGGGAGTAATTTTTATCACTATCCCCATTATTTTTCAGGAAGATGAAAGCCAGCAGTCCTGCTACAATGCCGAGTACCCCGCAAATTTTCAGCACGTTGCCATACGTGCTGATGAACGCGGCTTTGTAGATCCCTGCCACCTGATCCTGTAGGGCAATACCTGCGGGCACCCTGGCATCGCCCAGTGCAGTGGCTTGTTGCAATACCTGCTGCTGATCCGCTGCACTCAGGCCTAAATCGCTGATGGCATGTTGGGTATAGGTAGAAAAAAATAGCACTGCCAGGCCACCGAAAATGGCGGTAGAAAATACCGTGGCAATACGTGTTACGGCGTTATTAACGCCAGACGCGGTACCTGCCAGCTGTTTCCCCACAGAGCCCATCACGGCCGCCGTGAGCGGCGATACGGTGATAGCCATGCCGGCGCCGAAAATCATAATGCCGGGGAAGTAGGTAGTGAAGTAATCCGCGAAGCCACGCGTTTCTTTGATGGTGGACATCAACAGCATACCCACTCCTGCAATCACCGGCCCCGCCGTCAGGAACAGCCGCGGACCATATTTATCTGCCAGCGCACCCATGGTGCGACTAAACAATATCATCATCAGGGAAAAAGGCAGGAAAGTAAAGCCGGATTGCAGCTGTGTATAGCCCTGCACCTGCACCAGGTTAAGGGATAGAAATAACATAGCGCCATTCAGCCCCGCATAGAGGAAAAAGCAAAGCAGGTTCGCACCCAGAAATACGCGGTTCCTGAACAAATGCAGGGACATCATCGGATACGGGATGCGTGATTCTCTCCCGATAAAAGCAATCAGCAATATAATACCCGCCAGCACCGTCAGAAAAACTTTGGGATGCTGCCAGCCTGCCGTTGGCATCGTCAAAAAACCATAGGTCAGCGAGGCCAGGCCCACCGCTATATACACCGCACCGGGATAATCAATGGGCCCCTCCACATCCTCCTCGTCCCGGTTTTCTTTCACATGCTGCCACAATATCCAGAGCGCCGCCAAACCCAGGGGCACATTTATAAAAAAGATATAACGCCACAAGCCTGCATCCGCCAGCCAGCCGCCCAGCAGCGGTCCTGCCATGGTCACAAACGTAGTAGCGGCCGACCAGGTCCCTACCGCCTTACCCCGCTCATCTTCGTTAATGGTAGCGGATATCAGACTCAAACTGCCCGGAATCATAAAGGCCCCGCCAATCCCCTGTAACGCCCTGAACGCAATCAATTGCCCCGCCGTAGCTGAAAAACCACAACAAGCACAGCCAATGATAAATACGATAATACCGGCTATGAATACACGCTTTCGACCGAGGCGGTCGCCCAGTGCACCGCCTATCAATATCAGCGACGCCAGCATCAGCAGATAGGCATTTAACACCCAGAAAAGCGCCGCAGCACTCGCATCCAGGGCATGCTGCAACGACGGCAGCACCACATTCAGCGCCGTGCCGTCAATAAATGCCATCGTGCTCGCCATAATGGCCGGGATCATAATCCAGCGGCCGGCCGCACTGTTTAATGCTACTGATTCCATACAAAAATGTAGAACATCGAACTAAAGGAATTGTTCCGCCAGCAACGATATCTGCTGGGGTAATGCAGTCGCAGCCAGTAACTTAAAGTAAATACCAAAACAATGACCACTGATCCCCTCTTATTTAACCACCAATACTTCAATGAGTTTACCCGGCAGTCCGACGAAAAAACCATTATCATCAACAGCATCCGCAAACTGATAGCCCATGAAAAGCTGCAAGCCTGCCTGGAAATAGGCATGGGCACTACGCCGGTTTTTCATCAGCAACTAGGGCACTACTTTCAGCATTATGATGTGGTAGAAAAAAATACCGAAGGCGTACAACTACCGGCAGCAATACAGGTGATCAGCAGCAGCTGGGAAGATGCACAACTGCCACGCCAGTACGATCTCATCATCGCATCGCACGTATTCTATTACTTCCAGCACAAGCAGGCGGCCATCGAGAAAATGTTATCAGCACTCACGGAAAATGGCATGCTGATCATCGTGGTAAATGGCCAGGAGGAAGACTATGGGCCCCTCAAGGAATATTTCTACCAAAACATACAACGGGATTACCAACCCACCTACCCGCAAGTGATGCAGGCGCTGGCAGGCAAAAATCACCTGACCTTTTCAGTGCCGGCAGCCATACATTACCCCGATCACGAAACGCTATACCATTCCCTGTCCCTGTTCTTCGACCAATACCCCATCCCTTATAGCCTGCATAAACACAATATCATCACCTATCTGCGCCAAACCCTTGAACAGCGGCCGTTTAAACTATACCAGAAAATTATCCTGCATCGCAAGAAAATAACGCCGTGGCGCTACCTGATCGACCACCCCGACTACGAAATAACGGTGCAGGATATACGCCTCTGGGCACTGGATGGTGTATTTTCTCCCGATAAACAACTGACCAACTCCACCCCGCTGCTGTTACAACACCTGCCGGATATGCAGGGCCGTAGGGTGCTCGACATTGGCTGTGGCACAGGTATTATCAGTATCCTGGCGATTAAAAACGGTGCTGCCGCAGCGGTGGCGGCAGACATCAGCCCTAAGGCCGTCACCAATGCCCGGCTGAATGTTAGCATGCACCAATATACGGAGCAGATCACCGTGGTGCAGTCCGACCTGTTTGATAACATCAGTGGTAAGTTCGATTACATCTTCGGCAACCTGCCCATCCTGGAGGATATCTGGAAAATCAGCAATCCCCCTGTACTGCTCCTACAGCGGTTTCTGGCCGAAGCCAAAGAATTCCTGTTACCCGGTGGCCGGCTGCTGTTCAGCTGGGCCTCCTTTGCGCCCACTGCTCCGGTGCTGAGCATCCTCCAGGTGCTGAACTATAATTACACCATGCTCGCCACCACGCAGAACAATACCATGTGGTATGTGTTTATTATACAGTGCTGATGGCGTAATCTGTTTATTAATTGTCGGTGCAAAAGTGGCGGCTGCCGTGAAATTTTACTACTTTCACGGCAGTAAAAAATTTCACTATGATCACCACCAACATTGAAATCATCAGCCACATCAGAGCAAAATATTTAGATTTATTTGACGCGTTTACCACCGAACAATTAAACCAGGTCCCTGCCGGATTCAATAACAACATCCTCTGGAACCTGGGACACCTGCTGGTAACAGACGAACTCATGTTTTACAAGGCCGCCGGTCAGCCTACCTACCTGGAAGAAGGCTTCATTGCCCGCTTCCGCAGGGGTACAAAACCCGAAGGCATTTTGAGCGAAGAAGATACCGCACTGATAAAAAGTGAACTGGCAACTGCACTGCCACGTACTTTGGAAAATCATCAGCGGGGTCACTTTGACGCCTATACGCCGATGACACTATCTAGTGGTATTGTCATTAACAACATCGCGGATGCTATTGCTTTTGCAAGTTATCACCATGGCCTGCACAGTGCAGCCATCAATAATCTAAAAAAGAATATTTAAAAAATTATAGGTAGGTATGGAAGTAGGAATTGACAGCTTCGCTGCGACCAGGTCGCAGAGCAAAGCGCATGACGCCGCTGCGGATATGCGGGAAATGGAAAACCTGTTGCAGCGAATTGATCTGGCTGATCAGGCAGGTCTCCACGTTTTCGGCATCGGGGAGCATCACCGCAAGGAGTTTATGGATGCCGCACCTACTATGATTCTGGCCGCTGCTGCTGCCCGTACAAAACAAATCAGGCTTACCAGCGCCGTTACTGTATTGAGCGCTGCTGATCCGGTAAGGGTGTTTCAAAGCTTTGCCACGCTGGATATCATTTCCCGTGGCCGTGCCGAAATGGTGGTAGGTCGTGGTTCCTTTATAGAAGCCTATCCCCTGTTTGGCTATAGCCTGGAAGATTACGATGAGCTGTTTATAGAAAAGCTGGACCTGCTGCTACAGATCCGGGAAGAAGAAACAGTTAAGTGGAAAGGTAAGTTCCGCGCGCCACTCAACGGCGTGGCTATATATCCGAGGCCGGTGCAGGAGCCGCTTCCTGTATGGCTGGGCGTGGGTGGTACACCACAATCTTTTGCCAGGGCGGGCACGCTCGGACTACCATTGATGGTGGCTATTATCGGCGGGGAAACACATCGTTTCCGGCCGCTGATCGACCTTTACCGGGAAGCTGGCCGCAAGGCAGGGCATGCACCGGAAAAGCTGAAGGTAGGACTACATTCTCTGGGATATATTGCCGAAACCTCCCCGCAGGCGAGGGACGAATTTTTTCCCGGCTACGCGGAAACCTTCACCAAAATTGGCAAGGAGCGCGGATGGGGCCCGGTAACCCGTGGGCAGTTTGAAGCACAAACCGGACCTACCGGTGCGTTACTGGTGGGGAGTCCGCAGGAAGTAGCAGAAAAGATCCTCCGCCACAGCGAAGCCCTGGGTGGTGTTTCCAGGCTTACCTTCCAGATGGACAATGCAAATCTTTCCCACGAAAAGCTACTCCACTCTATTTCCCTGATAGGAAAAGATATTATACCTCTCGTAAAATAAGACTATTACGTATGTACGTGGGCGTTACTTACGCTCACGCACATACGTTTCTAATACCTGTAAGTCGTTAATGGCATCTCCGATGGTATTATTGAAATAGGCATATACATCTTTGCCGGCATGGAGCCAGTCGCGCACATAAGAAGCGTATTCGTACAGGTAGCTGTCCTCATAGCTGCTGCGGTAATTTCCTTCCGGCCCGTGAAAGCGCGCATAAACAAAATCAGCATCCATTTCTTCCAGGGGCGATCCAACATTGGCCTTATCATGCACTACCATAGTGGCATTGTATGTATTTAACAGGTGATAGGTTTCTTCGCGGTACCACGACAGGTGCCGGAACTCCACTGCCAGTCGCCATTGCGCATCCGGATCGGCCTCTTTAATGGCGGCCAGCAGCTGCGCCACCCGTTGCAAGGCGCCTGCCCTCAGGGAAGGCGGCAGCTGGATCAGCAGGCATCCCTTTTTTTCTCCTACTCCTGCAATCACTTCCATGAACCGGGTTACATCGGCCGGTTTGAAATCCAGGTCCCTTACATGTGTAATCCCCTGCCAGAGCTTAAACGTAAACCGGAAGTGATCCGGCACACTGATGGCCCAGCGCTGCATGGTTTTATGCATCGGAATATTGTAAAAGGAACTGTTGATCTCTATGGTATTAAACAAGGTACCGTATACCTCGAGGCGACTCTTATCTCTAAGTGGCTCCGGGTAAAACTGTTTATTCTTGTATGGCAGTACTAACCCGCTGGTGCCGGTATAATAACTTCCCTTTCTCATGCAAAAACTAAAAATATCCTGAATGTATATACGTAAGATTAGTTGGTAAAGATGCTTCCGTTTGAATTACCTGCAAAAAAATCTGTAACTTTTACTATAAATAAGCTGCATATGGAACAAGGAAAACCCGGCGGACCTAATGATCACCTGGCCAATGAACGTACGTTTCTGGCCTGGATACGAACAGCGGTGGGCCTGATGGCCTTTGGCTTTGTGGTCGTCAAATTTTCCCTGTTTGTAAAACAGATAGGCCTCGCGCTGGGAAGGGATGTTACACTCCCCTCCCATGGCTACTCCGGCATCGCAGGCATTATACTGGTAGCGGTAGGTATGCTAACAGCTATCCTTTCGTACAAGCGTTACCAGGATGTAAAAAAAGAACTGGAATCAGGCAGGTACTATCATACCGCCGGATTATTAACTACACTCACCATTTTCATAGTGCTAATGAGCCTGTTTTTACTGGTGTATCTGGTGGATAGCATCCGGTAACACCGGATCAAAATTCACACCAGCTACATTTATTGCATTCCTATACGGTAGAGCCGCAATGCTTGCGGCTCATCGCTTAAAACCCACTAAACAGAAGGATCAGAGCCTGGAGCCGCAAGCATTGCGGCTCTACGGAGTGGCAGGCATTCCGGATAACTGTCCTTTACGAATTTGAGCATATGCTCGCGGATATCGCAGCGCAGGTCAAACGCTTCGCCGGAAGTTCTGGAGCTGATCAGGCAGCGTACCTCAATGGTGCGTTCGGTGATATTGGTGACTACGAGGGTCTTCACACGCTTATCCCACAATGGATGGGTAACAATAAAGCGTTCAAATTCTTCCCGTAGCTTATCGATTGGGGCAGTATAATCCAGGTACAGGAAGGCCGTACCAAGAATTTCGGCGCTACTGCGGGTCCAGTTTTGAAAAGGCTTTTCTATAAAGTAGTTGATGGGGAGAATCAGTTTACGTTGATCCCAGATGTTTACTACCACATAGGTCAGGGTGATTTCTTCCACGCGTCCCCATTCGCCCTCTACTACCAGCACATCATCTATACGGATCGGTTGTGTAAACGCAATCTGGAACCCTGCCAGCAGGTTTCCAAGGGATTTTTGCGCGGCAAAACCAATGATGATACCACCCACACCCACACCGGTCAGCAAACCTGCGCCGAGTTTGCGCATACTGTCAAAGCTCAGCAGGATGATACAGGCCGTAACCACGAGGATGATACCGATGGAAAGTTTACGGATAAACTGCAGCTGGGTACGGATCTTTCTTTCCTTAAGGTTATTGGATTTCTTGAGATCATAAGTATTGTAAATGTAATCTTCCAGGACGTGGATGATACCGATTACAATGGCGGCAAAAGCCAGCGTCAGCAAAATTTCAGCGATGCGGCCCAGCACATTCTGGTAGCGCGGCTGGAGTCGCATCAGGGGAATGCTCATATTCAGCAACAGCAGCGGCAGGAAATAATTGAAGGCCTTTCCCAGTCGCAGCAGTATGCTGTGTACCAGTGAAAATTCTGTCGATTTTTTCACAGAGCGATGGATAAAAAACGACAGCAATGCCTTAATCAGTAATCCGGCCAATACGGCAATTCCTGCCAGCAGAAGGTTCCAGAAGAAGCTGGGCAGGTGGTCTACACTTTCTAATAATTTATTCCACATGTGCGCCATCGCACAAAGATAATGCCGTTAGGTCTGCTAACCGCAGATTCTTACCGTATTTTAATGTGGTTTGGGAGATCTTAACTCAACCGGGGAAGTCGTCCAGGCTTTTGCCCATTTCACCGGCATCCATACCGCCGGGTCCAAAGGCCCATTCGGCCATGGCCAGCAAAACACTGCGTAATCCCATGCCGGCCTCAGATAAGGTATAGGTCACGTAGGGAGGCACTACCGGCCTGGATTCCCGTATCAGCAGGTTATCGGCTTCCAGTTGTTTGAGGTGTTGAATCAGGACTTTTTCCGTAATGCCGGGTATCGCTTTACGCAGCTCTGAATAGCGCTTGGGGCCGGAGAGCAGGTAAAAGAGGATGATAGGCTTCCAGTAGCCGCCTATTTTGTCCATTACAAAAGTTACAGGGCAGGCTCTGAAGGCCTGGTGCTTATTTTCCTGTATGGTGGAGCTTTCCTTTATAGCGGTCATATCATACATACTTTAGGGTAAGTACTTGTACAAAAGTAAGTATAAAAATACTTTTGTGAAGAAATTAAAACAATAGATATGAAAATCGTTATTACAGGTTCCATCGGAAATATTAGTCAGCCACTGGCCAAACAATTAATCGCTGCCGGCCATGCCGTGACCGTTATCAGCAGTAATCCCGCGAAAGTTGGTGCCATTGAAGCACTCGGGGCCAGTGCCGCCATTGGTTCGCTGGAGGATACAGCTTTCCTCACGGCTACTTTTACCGGTGCAGATGCCGTGTATACCATGACGCCTCCTTCGTTTACTACCACTGATTTCATTGCCTATGCGGTAAATATTGCCAACAGCTACGCGCAGGCTATTACAGCCGCAGGTGTGAAACGGGTGGTAAACCTCAGCAGCATCGGCGCGCATTTGGAAAGCGGCAATGGTCCTATCGCGGGTATACATCAAACAGAAAAAATATTGAATGCTATTCCCGGCATTGGTCTTACACATGTGCGGGCGCCTTTCTTCTACTATAATTTTTTAAATAATGTGGAGATGGTAAGGCATATGGGGATTATTGGCAACAACTATCCGGCAAACACGCGTATAGTGCTGGTACACCCAACAGAAATTGCCGCCACTGTGGCAACCGCATTGCAACAACCTTTGGAAGGAGTGGCTATTAAATATATCTTCAGTGATGACCGCTATGCTGCTGATATTGCCTCCACCATTGGCCATGCCATTGGCAAAGCAGATTTGCCCTGGGTTGCTTTTGATGATGAAAGCACGAAGAAGGAGTTGTTAAACGCAGGCATGTCTGCTGATATGGCGGGTCGATTTGTGGAGATTGGCCAGGCATTGCGTAACGGAATACTGTGGTCAGATTTTGACCAGCATCTCCCTACAGCAGGAAAAATAAAGCTGGAAGACTTTGCGCAGGAGTTTGCGGCGGTTTACAATGGTTAACTAACAACAGCAGACTAAATTCCAATATTAAACCTCAGCAGGATGAAATCCTGCCGGGGTTTATTTTTTAATTGTTGTAACATTGAAAAAAAATATGCAGCCATATAAACATTCCATTGATTTCCATGTTAGTAATACACCAGCATCACAAAATAACATTAGATATCATCAACTTACGGTCGTCGCATTTTTATCGAATTCGCCCCGTGTCCGAAGCATCAAACAAATATAGTATCAAATATTTTTTTAAAAGAGGAAACAAAGCAATCAGTAAAACCAATAAAAATGTCAGTGATAGATGAATGTGTACGAACTAAATTTATTAATACTAAAAAGTTTCACCAATCAATTATAATGGATTTCCTGTAGTTATATGCTATAACTATCACTTTGTTTTAGAACAGTGACAGTAAACTTTTGATGATTGCTAATTTGTTTATGCTTAGGAACGGTAGCGTCTTGTCTAAGACGCTACCTTATTTTTTTATTGTGCTTTTATCTTCCAGAAAGAAATTTCCCTGCGCACTTCAAATCCGGCTTTTTCATAAACGCCAATGGCTGTACGATTGTTACTCACTACGTGAAGAAATGGCACATCCCCTGCGGTATAGATATCCCGGCAAACAACAGTGGTAAGCAGGCGGGCAAAGCCTTTACCTCTATAGTCGGGATGCGTAACAACGGCGCTTACCTCCGTATAACCTGGCAGTTTCATACGCTGGCCGGCGAGCGCAACGAGCTTTCCGTTTTTACGAATGCCGTAATAGTTGCCGAGGGACGGCGTATCGTCTTTGAAATAGCCGGGTTGTCCATCATTTACAAAATCCACCATTTCCTGCCTGTCGGCTTCGGTCAGTTTGATTACTTCCTCTTCATGATCAGGCGTGGCCGGTGTGCTGGTAGAAATCATCTGGGTGCATACCAGTTCCGATTCCAGCTGCCATTTTTCCGGCAGCTGCGGCAGCTCGCCGATGATGAACAGGGATTCCCCGCCCGGGCTAATCCAGGGTTGTAATGGCTCAAGGCCTGAAAAGTCATCTGTGTTGTACGCCATAAATGGCAGTACGTTACCCATGTACCGCTGCACCGTTTCGGTTCCCTGGGCAAAGTATCGTTGAATAGTTTGCAGTGCGTGCCACGCCGGATTATCCAGTGGCAGATGTTGTTCCTGATTCATAATTTCCGTCTTTAAATTCTTCTTACCAATGAGGTACCGAATTTACCGAAATCATCTCGCTTCTTCCGGAATATTTTTACCGGAAGGAATATAGGTGAGCAGCACTACCCCATTGGAAAAAGCCTGTGTACTGGTGAGTTGCAGGGGTATCCGGTGGCGAAGGCCTCCCAACAGCGTATGTCCGTTGCCGATAGCTATCGGATGGATCATCAGCTGAAATTCATCTACGAGGTTGTGGGTTGCCAGCTGGGTGAGAATGCTGTTGCTGCCGAGTAAAGCCAGGTTGGGGCCGGGCGACTTCTTCAGGTGCTGTACCGATTCAATCAGGTCGCCGCTGCTGATACGGGTATTATTCCAGGCCGTGCCCTGCAGGGTATTGGAGAAAACGATTTTATCGGCGTTATTCATGCCGGCGGCCATTTCAGGGTCCAGCTGTGCAGCGGCGGGAGTAGGCCACCAGGCTATCATATGTTCGTAGGTGATTCTGCCAAACAGGAGCACGTTTTCCTTTTCCAGCATAGAGATGGCGAAATCGCGCTGATCCGCCCCCTGGGTGGTAAAGTCGGTATGTCCTTTGGCATCTTCGAAATAGCCGTTTAGCGTGAGAAACTGAAAGGAAATAAGTTTTCGCATACGGGTGGGTTTTATACAACAGAGAACTTTCCGATTAGCCGTTTAGTTCGAATTACTGACAAATAAACACCTCCCCCGCAGTTCCGAACTTAAAATAAATAGCTGTACCTTTACAGCGGTCATAGATACACCTGGTAAATTCTTCTCCAGTCGCTTGTTTAGCTTAGTGAATAGCGCTTTTTCCTTTCTCCCACAGCAAGCATTTATTTTATGAAAAACAATCGCAAGCAGATGGTTACAGATCTGCTGAAATCCATCGAAACAGGAGCTGCTGCCCCTATTGACTACATCCACCCACAACAGTACATCCAGCACAATACTGGTGTGGCCACCGGACTGCAGGGCTTCCGGGAATTGCTGCAACAGCTGGAACCCGGCAGTACGCGGGTAAATACGGTACGCGTGTTCCAGGATAATGATTATGTATTTGCGCATAGCGACTACGATTTCTTCGGGCCCAAGGTAGGCTTCGACATCTTCCGGTTTGAAGGGGACACCATCTGTGAGCACTGGGATAACCTGCAATACAGGCCTGCCCTTCATAACCCAAGCGGCCATACGATGACGGATGGCAGCGGGGAAATCACGGACCTGGAGAAAACTGCTGCCAATAAGGAACTGGTGAGCCATTTTGTGACTACCATTCTTATCAGCGGGCGTATGGAAGAACTGGAGCATTTCTTCGATGGCGATTATTACATCCAGCATAATCCGGGCATAGGCGACGGGGTTTCCGGACTGGGCATGGCGCTGGCCGACTGGGCACAGCACGGGGTTACCATGCAGTATCAGCGGGTACATAAGGTTTTGGGAGAAGGTAATTTTGTCCTGGCGGTAAGTGAAGGGTATATGGACAAGGTACACTGTGCTTTTTACGACCTCTTCCGCATTAAAGATGGACGGATAGCAGAACACTGGGATACTATTCAGTACATCCCACCGGTGGCTGAACGCCGCAATGGACATGGAAAATTTTAATCGGACCTACGATTTCACAGCATCTCCAGACTGTTAATTACAACTGTTCCAATACTGTATTAACATCGTATTAACATATTGGAAAAATACGTACTCCGCTTTTTCTCGTAGATCTAATAAACCCCTCAGTACCATGATCCTATTTAAAACTGATACACCAGACAATACAGGGGCGCCGGCCATTGCTGGCGGCGATGGCAACATAGTTATTACTACCCTCAGCATCCTGGCAGCTGCATTGACATTTTGTTACTGCGCCCTGCTATTTGCGTTTACGAAAGACCCGTTTTTTATGATAATGGGTACTGCAACCGCACTGGCATATGCCTGCCTGCTGATACTGGTGGAAATGGATAAAAAGAACGTGGCGGCCATCTGCTTTATCGTTGTGACTAACGTGGCAGCCATGCTGCTTGCCGTTGGAAAAGGGGCCATCGTAGGCGAAACCATGTTGTCAGTTTTTCTGATCATCTTTACCCTGCTGCTGTTTAAGCAAACCAGGCCTATCCTGATCAGCTCCGTCGCCTGCGTAATGGTACTGCTGGTGATCAAACTAAACTTCAGAACAGGCTTCCTGCGGCCCATCCCGGAAAATGGCCTCCAGTCAGTAACCCTGTTTAAAGATATATGTGCATTTTGCCTGTTCATCCTGACTACAGCTGGCGTGGCCTTTTTCAGCAACCACGTAAACAGGTTGATCAAAGCACTAAAAGCGTCCAACACCGCATTGAAAAAAGCACTGGATGAAAAGTCAATATTATCACAGGTACTTAGCCACGAGATCCGGAATCCACTCCATTCTCTCACCGGCATAACAGAAGTACTCACCCGGGAAATTGAAACCAAGGAAGTATACCTGCCCCTGCTGGAATATATGCACGACCTTAACACCAGCAGCAGCTATGCGATGTCGGTGGTCAACAATTTCCTGGAACTGGAGCAGTCACAACGCCAGCAAAGCCAGCCCGAAATATTTGCGCCGGCAGAATGGCTAAAGGGGATTGCCCGCTCCTTTCAGTACCAGGCCGACAGGAAACATGTGAAACTGATTGTAGAAACGGACGACGAGGTACCAGGATTTATTTATGCCTGTAAAACCTCCCTCAATAAAATAGTGATCAACCTGGTAGTGAATGCCATTAAATTCACGCGTGATAACACCGTAGTGACCATCACCCTGGCCAAACAGGAAGACAGGCTACTGCTGAAAGTCCGGGACCGGGGCCTGGGCATGTCAAAGGAAAAGATGAGCAAAATCTTTAACCTTTACGAAACGGAACAAAACAGTTTCCTCAAAGGCACCGGCATTGGCCTGTATGTGGCAGGCACCTTGTCGAAAGTAATCGGTGGCTCCCTGGTGCTGGATAGCATAGAATCAAAAGGCAGCACTTTTACCCTCAGCTTCCCGCTGATTGCCGCAGCAGCCCCTCCGCTGAAACCAGTGGTAAACGAAGCATCGCTGAAGGGCCTTAAAGTATTGTCGGTAGACGATGATTCTTTCAGTCAGAAATACCTGCGCCGCTATTTTGATGATACCGGCATACAGGTAAAACAAGCCTACAGCGGCAAGGAAGGGCTGGAAACAGCCTGGGAATGGCAACCCGATATTATTTTACTGGACGCTTTTCTCGGAGATATGACCGGACACGATATTATGCAACAAATACAGTCACTGTCCCCGAAATCAAGGATCATCGTGGTGAGTGGATCGGCTTGTGAAAAGGAACAGCTACGATTCCTCGACGAGGGCGCAGAAAACTACCTGCTGAAACCATTACCTAAGAAAGCGCTCTTTGCGGCTATCGGTAATGAATACACGCCAGGCAAAGTCATCAGCGCAGCTAAGGCAGTGTAGGTGTCGGAATTGACCCGGTATTTGTCGCTATACCACAGTAACCGGTTAATAATCGCTTGGTATGTTTGCAGTAGTTTAAATACTGTACTATGAACAAGCAAATATTTGTGAATTTACCAGTGAAAGATCTGAATAATACTATCAACTTTTTCACGCAGCTGGGATATACTTTCAACCCTCAGTTTACGGACGAAAAAGCAGCCTGTATGGTGGTGTCGGATACCATTTATTTCATGCTGATAGTAGAATCTTACTTTCAAACGTTTACCAATAAACCTATTGCCGATGCAAATCATGTAACGGAAACCATCCTTTGCCTCTCTGCGGGCAGCCGTGAAGAAGTGGACGATATCGTTCAAAAAGCGGTTGCCGCAGGTGGCTCTATACCAAGAGCGCCACAGGACCATGGATGGATGTATGTACACGGCTTTCAGGACCTGGATGGTCACCTCTGGGAACTGGTGTATATGGCCAGTGAACCAGGCGAATAATCACGTACATCTTTCAGCAACATAGACAGAAGGCCTCCCGATTGGGGGGCTTTTCTGCTTTTACTTCCAGGGAGTTTTTTATATGTTTGTGCCCTATGTATAAATTCCACCGATTGTATTGCCTGGCAATAGTGTGCCTGCTGACCATCACCGCCCATGCACAACGTTATTATATGTTTGTGGGCTCCTACAATAACAACGCCGGCCAGGAAGGCATTTACGTATACCAGTTCAATCCGGCCAATGGCGCCACCACCAAGGTGTCCGCCATCAGCGAGGTGGTAAATCCCTCCTACCTCAACCTGAGCCATCATGGCAAATACCTGTATGCGGCCGCGGATTCCAGGGTACCCAACGGGGGTAAAGTAAGCAGCTACAGCTTCGACAGCCTGCAGGGAAAACTGCGGTTTATCAATAGTCAACCCAGCGGCGGTGAAAACCCGGTGTACGTGGCTGTAAACCGTGCCAACACCTGGCTTGCCAACGCAAATTATACCGCCGGCAGCCTGAGCATACATCCTTTGCGCAGCGATGGCTCCATTGGCGAAGCAGGACAAACGATTTTTATTAAAGACAGCAGCACAGGCCCCCGGCAAAAACAATCACATGTGCATTCTATCGGATTTAGCCCGGATGAACAGTATGTATATGCCCCCGACCTCGGCGCTGATAAAATACATTGGTACCGCTTACAAGGTGGCACCACTCCCCTCGCTCCTGCCACCCCGCCATCTACACAAACGGTCCGAAACGCAGGACCCCGGCATTTCGAGTTTCATCCCAACGGAAAGTTTGGCTATTGTATAGAAGAAATCAGTGGTAACGTGGTCGCTTACCGGTATGCAAAGGGTGGACTTACACCACTGCAAACGATTTCAGCGCATGCAGCCATAGGTGTGGAAGATTATGGCGGCGGCGACATCCACATCTCCCCGGACGGAAAATTTTTGTATGCCACCACAAGAGGTAAGGAAAATATTATCCTCACCTATCACGTAAACGCACATACGGGATTGCTGACCAAAACAGCGATCACCGCCAGCGGCGGCAATCACCCCCGCAATTTCGTGATCGACCCTACGGGCAACTACCTATTGGTAGCGCATCAGATGAGTGATGATATCGTGGTGTTTCGCAGAAATAAAAAGACAGGCGCATTAACGCCTGCCAGTAAGATAGAAAACATTAAAGCGCCCTCCTGTATTAAGATCCGCGCCTATAACGTGAAAGGATAAACGTTTTTACATAAGCAGGATATCAATCTTGTGGCCCTGCACCATTTGTAAGGCGGGCGACCATGAAAAGATGGTGAAATAACCATCCTGCGAAGCTACTAGCGCCAGGCAGTTGCGCTGATCGTGCACAAACTGAGCGGCCGACAAATGCCTGGTGCCACCTATCCCCGACGGATGTACGACGTGCGGACGCCCATCCAGCACAGGTTCCAGCATCATCACCTGCTCTACAGCCGTGGAATTATACGAGCGGGTAATCTTAGCGCCGAATGCCAGCAGCTCATGGCGGGAGTTGATAATAGTAGCACCGTCCACGGCGGTGAGCCCACTCACGTTGTCTACTTCCCTGCGCAGCGCGTTCTGCCAGAAGATTTCGCTAACGCTCCGATCGTCGCGGCGTACAAGGTCCGCCACACCTGAAAATGCCGGTGAAATGGGGTACGACAGCGGATGAATGATAGAATCCCGCCACTCATCTGTGTCCGGTGGTGTTACCAGCAGGATACCGCCTTTGCCATGCGCCCGCATGGATACGGCGATCTGGATCAGCACATTGGTAGGGTGATTCCATACCGGGGAGGATTTATGTCCGAGCAGTGAGCTAAGGATATCCGGGATATCTCTTTTCATGCTGCATCCTTCATCTACAATTTTCACCTGATCCCCTTTCAGCACGGCCACGTTGGTGAACTTGCCCAAACCGAGCAGGCGTCGCTGTTTCACAACCAGCAGTCCTGGTTCGGCTACATCCAGCACAAAGCAAAGGTTAGGCAGTTTGGTGGTAGTACCCCAGATGAAGAGTTCATTATCTTCATACCATATCCCGATATGAATGCCTGCTCTTTCCACGCCCGGCGCCAGTTTGGTGAGCGCATAAGGCGTAAGTGGAATCCTGTTGGCCAGCAGCAGTGGCTTGCCCGCCTGGCAGGGCTGCAGGAAAGAAAGGGATATACGGGTGGCATTACCTTCTTCGCGGCGCAGGCTGGCCCAGAAGGCAATGTCGATCATACGTTCAATGATTTTTGCTGACGGCACGGTGGCGAGGTCATCTTCCCCGTTTTCCTGCGCCAGGTACATATGATGCTCGAAGTGACTGGAAACGGGTTCCGCCACTTTTACTGCGGCCTGGTATGTGGAGTTAAAAGTAAGGTCCATAGTGCTGTTGTATTATTCGTCCATTCCGCTATTGTCGGTACTATGCTGCGTTTTACTGCTGTTAGCCACCATACTGTTAATATTATTGATCTCATCTTTTGTAAAATAACGCCACTTGCCCGGAGCCAGGTCCTTGAGGGCGATATTCATGATGCGTACCCGCTTCAGTGCCGTTACCCGGTAATCCAATGCCTCAGCCATGCGGCGTATCTGCCGGTTAAGCCCCTGGGTAAGGATGATCCGAAAGCGGTGCGTGCCCTCCTGCTTTACGAAAGCCGGCAGCGTGGTGGTACCAAGGATTTTTACCCCACTGCGCATGGCCTTTATAAAGTCCAGGGTGATGGGCTTGTCTACTGTAACAACATATTCCTTTTCGTGCTGGTTGCCGGCGCGCAAAATTTTGTTGACGATGTCGCCGTCGTTGGTCAGGAAAATAAGTCCTTCCGAGAGCTTATCCAACCGGCCTATCGGGAAGATGCGGCTGGAATAGTTGAGATAGTCGACGATATTGGTTTTATCCTTTTTATCGGTGGTGCAGGTAATGCCTTTGGGTTTGTTGAGGGCAATGTATACGGTGGTTTTCTTTTTTTTGAGCGGCTCGCCGTCCACTTCTACCACGTCGCCTTCATTAACGCGGTCGCCTTTTAGGGCAATGTTATCGTTGATGGTAACGCGGGCCTGGTCTATAAGTTTGTCTGCCTCTCTGCGGCTGCAAAAGCCCGTATCGCTGATATATTTATTAACGCTGATGTTCATATTTTGCTGTAAGTCAGACAGCAAAAGTAATTCTTTTTATTCAGAGCGGACCTTCGGTCCGTTATGAATAAAAATCCCCGTCGCCAAAGGCGACGGGGATTTTACAATATGTTGTAAGGCAAAGTTACTGGGCTGCTCTCGCTGAGTCTTTCGCCTGTTTGGCGGCTTCTTTCCTTGCTTTTTTATCCTGTTTACGGAAATAGCCACGGAGGAGGAAGTTATGTTTCAGTGCTTCCATGTTTTCGTCCAGTTTCACGCTGGTGCTCTGGAGGTTTTGCATGGTAGACTTCAGTGCTTCTGCGGTTGGTTTATCGCTCAGGAGTACACCTGCAGGGGTATTGCTGCTGTTGAGATTTTCATTTAAGCCATTGGTAGTAGATTTCAGGCTTTCTACCATGATATTGGCGTTGGCCGCTACTGCATCCAGCTGGCGCATGGTGCTGCGCAGGCGGGCGAATACAACAGTGTCGGATACGAGGTCGTTGGACAGTGAGCCTGGTGTTTGCAGTTTGGCGGCGTAGGCCGACAATCCTTCGGTGAGGCGCTGGGTATTACCGGCTGTTTTTTGCAGGGCGGCAATGGTACCCTGCAGCTCATTGTACAGGGCATCGTCTGTCAGGAGTTTACCAACGGTACCTTCTCCATCCATCATTTTTTTGGTGATCACTTTCAGGTTGGAGGTGATTTCTACCAGTGATTTATTATTTACCTGGAGGGTGCTCATGATTTCATCAGCGCCAACGGTGGTTTCTACCTGGAGCTGGTCACCATCTTCAATATCCGGCACTTTATCCGTACCCCCGGTTAATGCGATGATTTTATTACCCACGAAGCCGTCGGAGCTTACTTTTACTGCTACGTCTTTATGGATGTATTTGGCGGCGCTCTTTTCCACGTTCATTTCCACGAGGATTTCGTCGTGGCGTACGAAGGTGATTTTTTTAACGGTACCTACCTTTACACCGGAATACCATACGTTGTTTCCTTCGGCCAGGCCATTCACATCTTTAAAGATTGCCTTAACCCTGATGGCAGACACAAAAGCTTTCTTTTGTCCGCCGAGGGTGAGGATGGCAGCGATAAAAATGAGGACACCAACCAGGATGAATATCCCAACAATGACCGACCTTCTGTTACTTGTATCTTTCATAAATTACTGGATAAAATTATAATCATAAAACTCCCTGATCAGTTCATCTTTGGATTCGAATACTTCCTCGAAAGGTCCGCGTTTGATGAACTTACCTTCTTTCATTACTACGATGGTATCCCCTACTGCCTTGGCGCAGGTGAGGTCGTGGGTGATGATGATGGAAGTGGTATTAAAACGTTGTTGTACTTCGTTGATGAGGTTATTGATTTCCGTGCAGGTGATTGGGTCCAGGCCGGCGGTAGGCTCATCATAGAGCATAATATCCGGGCGGAGGATCAGCGTACGGGCGATACCGATACGCTTACGCTGGCCACCGGACAGTTCAGACGGCATCTGGTCGATGGTTTGTGAAAGCCCCACTGCATCGAGCACGTTGGCCACCATTTCTTTCACCTTTGCCCTGCTGATACCGGGGGTATTGCGTTTGAGCGGAAAGGCCAGGTTTTCACCAACGGTCATACTGTCGTACAGCGCCCCATTCTGGAAGCAGAAACCCACGCGCAGACGCAGCTCTCTGAGTTCAGGGACCGAGAGGGTGGGTACTTCCTGTCCGAGTACATTTACTTCTCCGGAATCCGGCGAGAGCAAACCTACCATGATCTTGATCAATACCGATTTACCGGTTCCGGATCTCCCTAAAACCACCACGTTTTCCCCTTTATGCACTTCCAGGCTGATGCCACGAAGTACATGGTTGGAGCCGAAGGATTTGAAGAGATCTTCGATGTCGATCACCTTATCCTGCCAGTCGATATTTGGTTTAAAATTCTTCATACTGTTATCTGAAAGCGTTTGCCACCTGTACAATTACTACTTCTTCAAGGAAGATGAGGAACATGGATACTACTACCGATACGTTGGCAGCTTTACCAACACCCTGTGTACCCTGGGAAGCTCTCCATCCCTGGAAACAGCCCACTATACCGATGGTGAATCCATAAGCAATTGCTTTGAAAACCGTGGTACCAAAATCCAAGAAGGTAATATTCTTAAAGGCATTCTGGAAGAAGGTGACAAAGCTGGTATGCTCATTCAGATGAATATCAAGATAAGAACCGAGCATAGCCACCAGGCCGGTATAGCACACCAGGATGGGGATACAAACGGTGGTAGCCAATACCCTGGTTACTACCAGGTATTTAAATGGGTTGATAGCAGATACTTCCATCGCATCAATCTGTTCGGTTACCTTCATAGATGCAAGTTCCGCACCGATGCTGGAACCTACCTTACCTGCACAAATCAGGGACGTAACCAGTGGCGCCAGCGCCCTTACTACCGCAATGGCAATCAGGGAAGGCAGCCAGGAGGTGGCCCCGAATTCAGATAAAGAAGGACGTGATTGCTTGGTAAATACCAATCCTGTGATAAAGCCCGTCATGGTGATTAACGCGAGGGACTTATACCCCACCATGTAGCACTGCCTGATAAACTCTTTAACCTCCAATGGAGGGCGTAACGCCTCTCTGAAAAAGCGTTTGATAAACTGGAAGATACTGTAGATATCCAGGAAGAAATTATCTAACCCCCTGGACACAACTGGTTTCTCCGGTTGTCCGCTGCTGGAATCCATTTGCCGAAATTTTTTTTATATCAATTATGCCTATACGCAGTACGTTCATGACACAACCATCCCGCTAAATTACAATTTTGGTTCTCAGATTGTTACATGTGGAAAAGAAAAATGAAAAGTTTCATATCCGGAGGGGTTGACAATCATTGGTTAATAATACGCTTATTTCCTTCATACACAAGGAAGTACGGCCATTTCTGCTCAATAAAAAAATCGAATTTTTACAGCCCTGAAATTTTCACAAATCTGTGAACATAACCCAAAAATAACCTGCCTGATATACGTAGCAGTTGCTGCGCGGCCGCCCGAAGCGGGCAATATTTTCCTCAATGCCACCCCAAAAAAACGAAAGACCGCCTCTTTTACGAGACAGTCCTTCATTCCGTTTGCCCTTATTGATGATGGGAACTGGCCGTTGCCAGTTCCGTTACGTTAAAAACTATTTCTTTTTCAGGGTATAAGAGTAGTTACCGGCAATACTCAGGTTCAATGTCACCTCATAAGTTCCGGCATCGGTAATGTTAATGTTGCCACCATCCCTGTTCAGGAACGGATCACCTGGCTTGTTATCGCCATAGTTGATATTAAGCATACCCTTCATATACTTTATCGGATTTCAGGGATACCACTTTTGCAGCACCTGCCGGATTCCATCCCTGATAATCACCCGGCGCATACATGGAAGGGTAATCAATCAGGTCGAGATAAGAACTTACCACCAGCTTTTGCGTATTGGAATACGCCGCCTGGTAGTTTTCACTGATGGTCGCCTTTACACGTACTTCCAGATCGGCCGGAACGCCATTGTCGACTTCCAGCCCATTGGCAATAGTATTAAGTTCCGCAATGGTCAGCGTTTTACTGAGTGTATCAGCAGTAACTGCCTTCACGGTAGCGAAGTTGTTTCCTTTCCTGGCGAATTCGAGACTATACTTCACCACACCGTTGAAGCCGAAGCTGGAAGCGTTCCATTTGAAGGTAACCGCATTGTCGGCGGCGTGGTCCTTCAGCAGGATCACGGTATCCACGGTGGCGCTGAGCGCCGGCGCCGTGCCCACCTGGGCAATGGTTTTTATCTCGTCTTTTTTGCAGGACCACAGCGTGGCTACAAACAGCCCTGCAATGATATATTGATAAATAGTACTTTTCATGATAACGTGTTTTAGTAACCGGTATTCTGTTTGAGCGATGGGTTGGCTGTCAGGTCAGTAGCCGGCAGCGGGTATACGGTACGGAACGACTCCACACCTCTGCCCTCTTTCACACCACCTTTCCAGGGCCATACATAGCTGCCGCCAGTGAATTTTTCGTAGCGGATCAGGTCCGTACGGCGGAAGGCTTCCCAGTAAAGTTCCCGACCTCTCTCCTCCAGCACATAATCCAGGTTATAGGAACTGATGTTACCGGAAGTATTTCCGTAGGCGCGTTCCCGTAGTGCATTCAGGTAGGTAATTGCGGAAGTTTCGCTACCGCCGCTGCCACCGCGTTTTACGGCTTCGGCGTAGATCAGGTATTGCTCTGCCAGCCGGAACAGCGGGAAGTCAACGGAGCTGAAAGCACCGCCCGGCGCCGGAGGTGTTACACCTGTGGATGTAACGTTGCGGTATTTGATGACCCGCAGCCCTTCTGCAAACTGAGATACGTCAGAGATCTCCGCCTTGTCGCCAAAGAACATGGCACGCTTGTCAGTAGCACCGGTTTGATCAGCAAACAGGCCCGGCAAGGCACTGGTACTTCTGTTACCGCCCCAGCCACCACCAGGCACTCCAAAAGATGCCGGGTTCATATCACCGTTAATAGCTGCATTGATGATAAAAGTAGTACCACCATTGTTCTGCATGTTCACCCCGTCGTACACAATCGGCAGGATGACTTCCGGATTGGCGGTGTTATTATCTGCCAGAAACAAACCTTTGTAGTCAGTCTTCAATGCATAACCTGCATTGATTACTTTGGAAGAATAGGTAATAGCTTCCGTGTATTTGCCATTGCCTTTACCGAGGTATACCTCTGCATTGAGGTACAGGCGGGCAAGCAGGGACCAAACCGCGGCCTGGTCTGCCCGTGCATACTCGTTATTTCTTGCGGTTACCACCAGTGGCTCAATAGCCAGCAGCTCCGACTCCACGTATTTAAACAATTCTGCACGGGTGGTTTGGGGCGGAATGTATTTACCAATCGGATCATTTTCTGTCACAAACGGAGGGTTTGCAAACAGGTCCATCAGCACCCAATATTCAAAGGCACGCAGGAAGCGGGCTTCCGCACGATAGGTTTTGATCTCCTCAGCATCTTTACCGGAAAAACCGCGGGAAGCAATTTTACCATCGGTAGCCTCACGGAGGAATTCATTTGCCACCGTTACATGGAAAAGAGCACGGTTGTACAACGCCGCCAGCAGTACGTTGTTGCTGGTCCAGTTCATGTAATGGAAGTCGGGAATACCCGGATCATTCCAAACGCACATGGCCTCTTCTGTAGGGAGTTCCTGTGCATTCCAGTAAAGGCGCAGGAAATCGGCCTGGCCGGGATCAATGCCCGCCAGGTCGGAAGTAGAAGTACCATTATTTCCGGCCAGCGCAAAGCTGCCGTAAACTTTTGCCAGCACCTGCTTGTAACCTGCAAGGGTACCGTAGGCAATATCGGAAGTAGTGGAGTTGGTCGGCATTCTGTCCAGGTCCTTTGTACAGGAGCTAAAACCTACCACGGCCGCCAGCACACATATTTTGAGAATGTTCTTTTTCATCTTACCAAAATTTTTTAATTAAAACTCCAGGTTAGCGCCCAGTGTAAATGTTCTTGATCTTGGGTACAGGTTGTAGTCAATACCACTGCTGATTTCCGGGTCCAGACCTTTATACTTCGTGATCACAAACACGTTCTGGCAGGATGCATTTAAACGCAGATGCGCCGTGTTTTTAAACAGGGAACCGAAGTTGTAACCAATGCTCAGGTTGTCCATACGCAGGAATGAGGCATTCTGCACATAGTAATCGGACTGGTATTGGTTATTGAAGAAGTTGGTGTTGCAGATGTCGGTGGTACTGTTATTGAGCAGTCCCAGCGGATTCAGTATATTCCTTCTCACCCCAAAGTTGGACGCTACGTTGTTGTATATGTAATTACCGAGGTTAGCGCGCAGGGAGGTGCTGATTGACCAGCGGTCATAATTAACAGAAGTACCAAAGCCCAGGAATACTTTCGGCGCCGGAGATTTGTAACGGTACATGTCTTTTTCGTTGATCACGCCGTCCTTATTCAGGTCCTCATATACGCCTTCAATAGGTTTACCTGTGGCATCATATACCTGTTTGTAAACGTAGTAGGAGAAAGTATTGTAGCCTACAGAGTGGATCTGGATGGATTGACCGGTACCACCGGTGATACCACCGGTAAGGTTGCCTACAAAACTTGGGTCCGTTACTGCTGTCAGGTTGGTAATTTTGTTTTGGTTCAGGGTGAGATTAAAGTTCACGTTCCAGGAGAACTTACCTTTTTCGATCGGTGTGGCTTCCAGGTTCAGCTCCACTCCTTTATTCTCGATGTTACCTACATTAGTCAGGATCTGGTTACTGAAGTTGGTGCCGATTGGAATAGGCACAGTGTTGAGGAGATTTTTTGTTTTCTTCCAATAGGCGTCCACACTACCTCTCAGGCGATCATCGAGGAAGGCGAAGTCAACACCCGCATTGTAAGTTTCTGTTTGTTCCCATTTAATATTTTTATCGTAAGCTGCCGGCGCCTGCATGTTATACCAGTTGTTACCAAACTGGTACATGCTGCTGTTGGAGCTGGTAGAATAAATCGCCATATAGGAGTAATTGGCAATACCATCCTGGTTACCGGTGATACCGTAGCTCAGGCGCAGTTTCAGGTCGTTGAGTACTGTGGCATCTTTCAGGAAGTTTTCGCGGTTGATTCTCCAGGTCAGCGCTGCGGAAGGGAATACACCCCAGCGGTTTTCCGGTGCAAAGCGGGAAGAACCATCTGTACGGATAGATCCTGCAAAGATGTACTTATCATCGAAGGTGTAGATTAAACGGCCATAGTAAGAGATGAGTGTGTTCTGCGGAATATCCAGCGGAAACTTAGGCTCACTACCTTCGATCACTTCACCCTTAGCGTTGTAGCTGGCGTAGTTGTAGTTGGTAGTTTTATTATCGTAATAGCCATAACCTGCCAGTACGTTGATGTTGGATTTAATGCCCGGTAGTGTTTTCACGTAGTTGAGGTAGAACTCCCCAACTTTATTATTCATTTTCTGCAGGAAGTGATTGTTCTGTCCACCTACGGTGTATTGCTGAGCAGCTTCTGCAGGCACGAAGGTGGTTCCGCTACCCTGGGAAACATCGTAGCCCAGGTTTGCGTTGGCGCGCAGTTCAGGCAGGAAATGGAATTTGTAGTCCAACTCAATATTACCATAGCTGCGTTTTACCTCGGTGTTGTTATCCTGCATGCGGATGAGGGAAACCGGGTTGCGTGGTGCATTTGGATTCAGTGTAACCGTTCCCGTAGCAGCGTCTTTGGTATACCACTCAAAGTAGCCACCGAAGGGACTGGCACTGTCGTACACCGGTTGGGTAGGATCAAACTGCACGGCATTGATGATGGCCTGCTGATTGGCGTAGTGTGCTTTTGAAATCACTCCTTTGGCGCTGATATTCACTTTCAGGTGATTATCAAAGAAAGATGGATTCAGGTTTACACCGAGGAAACTACGTTTCAGGTTATCGGTAATGAGCACGCCGGTTTGGTTGGTAAAGTTGGCAGAAATGCGGTATGGCATGTTCTTTACTGCGCCGGCAACACTCAGGTTATTATCGTTGCTGATGGAGGTGCGGTAGATCTGGTCCTGCCAGTCAGTACTGGCTTTTCCCATCAGTGCCTTTTGCGCCGGGGTACCCAGTGAATCCACATATTGGCGGAATTCAGCAGCGTCCAGTACATCTACTTTTTTAGTGATTTTACCTACCCCTATATTGGTATTGAAAGTAATTTTAGGAGCACCGGATTTACCTTTCTTGGTGGTAATCATGATCACCCCGTTGGATGCTCTGGAACCATAGATAGCAGTGGCAGCAGCATCTTTCAATACCGTCATGCTCTCAATATCATTCGGGTTGATCAGGGCCAGCGGGTTAGGGGCGCCGTTAATAGTAGAACCGCTTAATGGAACTCCATCAATCACAAACAGCGGATCATTGCTGGCATTCAGGGAAGAGCCGCCGCGGATACGGATGGTACTACCTACGCCAGGCTGACCACTATTAGAGGTAATAGCCACACCGGCTACCTTACCTACAATAAGTTGATCAGGCGTTTGAATAGTTCCTTTCTGGAAATCTTTTGAGGAGATGGTGGTGATACTACCGGTTACATCTTTCTTTTTTTGTACACCGTAACCTATGACTACGGCTTCGTTTAAGGTGCGATGGTCATCACCGAGTTTCACGTCGATGGAGGATTGGGTGCCTGCTGTAATTTCCTGTGGTGCTTTACCTAAAAAGGAAAATATCAGTACAGATGTGGGGGTGGTTCCACCAATGGAATAGTGTCCTTGTGCATCAGTTTGGGTGCCGCGGTTGGTACCCTTTATCTGGATACTTACGCCCGGTAGGGATTCGCCGGTTTCGGCATCAGTGACTTTCCCGCTGATCTGCGTCTGCGCCTGCACGGAAAACGCGCATAGCAGCAGTGCCGTCACAGCCATAAAAAGTCGACGGTAGAACTTTTTCATAACGAAGTGAATTGTTGGATGATATATTGTTACAGTTTTACTTAGTGGCAGTCCCATTTGTTATGCTATTTTTTCATTTCAAAAACCCATGACTGCATGGCCGGAATTTCCGTATTACCATCCAGTTTAATATTATCGCCCGTAATGATATTTGTAGCGGCAGAGAAACCTGCTGTGCGCTCGTTGAAGTAGTTAAAATCTATCTTCCTGCTAACTTTGGATGTGTTCATCACACACATCACTGTTTGATCATTGTTGTAACGAAAGTAGACGTAGAGTCCGTCCTGTGGCGCAAATTGCATCAATTGTCCGGATTTCAATGCAGAAGAATTTTTGCGATATGTACCTAATTTCTTTACAAGCTGCTGTACATTTTTCTCCGCTTCATTCATTCCGGCACCGGTAAATGCATTGCGGGTATCATTTTGCCATCCACCTGGGAAATCCAGTCGCACCAGGCCATCCGGCTTGGTTTCTCCACTCATCAGCACTTCGGAGCCGTAGTAGAGTTGTGGAATACCGCGACAGGTGAGCAACCACGTGTAAGCCATTTTTTGCCTGGCCACATCTCCCTTTACAACAGAAAAAAACCGGTTGAGATCATGATTATCCAGCAGCAATACATTTTTGGAGGGGTCTATATACAGGAAGTCGTAGGCGAGTACATTGTACAGCTGAATTACGCCTGTGTTCCAGCCTAATTCCTGCGTGAGTGCAGGTACTATGCCATTGAATAGCGCCTGGAAATCCAGTACTCCCGGCAGATTACTTTTGAAAGGCGTATTGATATTGTTTTGTACGAAGTATACCTGGTTAGGCGTGTTTTGCACCAGCACTTCCCCAAAGATGGAGAGCTGGGGATATTCCTTCAGCAGCGCGGCATTACAGATATTACCGAATTCCTGGTCGTTGTACATGTAGGTATCAATGCGGACAGCGTCTACCCCAAATTCTTCAATGTACCAGATGGAATTCTGGATAATAAAATTCGCAACATAGGGATTGCGTTGGTTCCAGTCAGGCATTTCTTTTACGAACCAGCCATCTGTCATACGTTTTTTATCTATGGCGGAGGCGTGCGGGTCAAACAGTGCCTGTTCCCGTGCGCTGGTACCGGTAAACACCGGCCATTGATTGAGCCAGTCGGCGGCAGGCAGGTCCTGGACTATAAAATGCCAGGTGCCGGTATGGTTGTACACAGCATCCTGCACGAGTTTCATACCTCTTTTATGGAGGGAATCGCTGAGTATTTTATATCCTTCGTTGCCGCCGTAGCGTTTGTCGATCTGATAAGGATTAGTAATAGCATAACCATGCTCCGTACGGGAAGGCATATCATTTTCCATCACAGGCGTCATCCAGATGGCGGTGGCGCCCAGGTCCTGAAAATAGTCCAGGTGATTGATGATACCTTGGAAGTCGCCCCCATGGCGGGCGTAGTAATCGCTCCTATTGAGCGACTGATCCCTGTACCCTTTCACACGGTCGTTGGTGGTATCCCCGTTGGCGAAGCGGTCGGGCAGCATGAAATAGATCATATCCGCGGAGCTGACGCCTTGTGCGAATGTACGGCCAGGCTGACCTGTGCGGGCTTTTAAGGGCCAGTAAATATGTGATTGTTTACCATTAAGGGTATGAATAAAATCTACTTTGCCCGGTTGAGCATCTGCTGCTATTGCTATATCTACGGCCAGGTATTTTCCGTTGTCGAAAGCATGCGCGCCGAGAACGCGGACACCCTTATAGTTTACATCGACTTTTCCTTTACTGAAGGATGTATCCTCGCTTTTGAGCAGTAATTGCAATGTATTAGTGTGCATGCCTGTCCACCAGTTTACCGGGTAAACGGCAGGTTGCTTTGCATAGGCAACCACAGTAGAACACATTATCAACAGTCCGGCTATCAGTTTCTTCGTCATAAGTGGAACGTAAAAAATTCAGTGCGGCAATTTATGTAAACCTGCTTCATCCGTAAAGGGTGCTTATACTTACAACCCCTTTCCTGTTACATAAATCCGGGGAAGCATCTTTCATGCAGTTAGTATAAAAAATGACGTCGTTCGTATAAAAAAGCGGTCGTTTAACAAATATTTTTTAGCTTAAATGGTAATTTTGCATCCACTTATGATAGCTATACCGCGCTCGAGGCTTGGGAAAAAGAGCATTTACGCCACTTACTGGATGCTGTATGTCCTCATTTTCGGATTTATTCAGGCTGGCCCGTACCATGATTACCGGAATGCCTTTGCATCCGAGTTAATCAGCCTGCCCATGCGCGCGTTGTTTGTTGCGATTGTGTTGGAAGTGATGATGGAGCGGCTACTTTTCCGGAAAAAGGGCTGGCTGTTTGTACTGCTCTATATTCCGCTGATCTTGATTTTTGCCGTCATTCAGCGCTGGATCGATAATACTTTTATACTCGAGTATTTCCTTACCCAATGGCAAAAAGAGCCACTACTCAGCATTTCGCCGTTTATCTATAGTGTAATAAAGTTACAGTTTGTAGTCACTATCCCGTTTTCGGTAAAATTATTTCACAACTGGTTGCGGGAACAGCACAGGTCTATGCGGATGGCTGAAGAAAAAACGCAGGCGGAATTATTGATATTACGTAACCAGTTCCACCCGCATTTCATCTTCAATGTGTTGAATACCTTGTATGCCAAAACGCTGGTCACTAGCCCGGAATCAGCGGAGATAGTGGCGCGGATGTCGTCCCTGCTAAGGTTTTCTATCTATGAGATCAATACCACCCGTATTCCGCTGGAGAAAGAAATCAAGTACCTGGAGGATTACATTGCGCTACAAAAAGTGCGCTTTGACCATCATCAGCAGATCAGCTTTCATATTGATGGGAATCCTGACCATAAGTTTTTAGAGCCGTTTATCCTCATGGCTTTTGTGGAGAACAGCTTCAAACACAGTATGCCGAATGAGTGTGGCGATAGCTGGATTACCATCTCCATATCCATACAACAGGAATGGCTGACGGCTAAAATTGAGAACAGCGCGGTATTAGGCTATAGTGGCCATCAATTATATAACAGTAAAGGCGGTGGCGTAGGACTGGAAAATGTGAAGCGGCGACTGAACCTGATTTACGGAGAAAATCATACCTTGAAGATCAGTCAGAACGAGGATAGTTATTTTGTGTACCTGAAACTGAAATTAGAATCAAATGAATAACAGTATTAATTGCATTATTATTGAGGATGAGAAACCTGCGGCCGACTTATTACAGCTCTATATCAGCCGTATAGAATTGCTCAACCTGGTGGGCACGTTTACCAGTGGTCCCCAGGCGATACGATGTCTTAATACGAATAAAATAGATTTAATTTTTACAGATATTAATCTGCCCGGCATCAGCGGGGTTGATTTCATACGTTCGCTGACGCCCGCACCCAATGTGATTTTCACCACTGCGCATGCGCAGTATGCAGTGGATGGTTTTGACCTGGATGCCGTGGATTTTTTGCTGAAGCCCATTCCTTTTGAGCGTTTCCTGAAAGCGATTAACCGGTTCATTAAGCTGGACAGCAAGCAGCTGATGGAAAGTACGAAGGCGGAAGCCCCTGAGAAGGAGCCTCCGTTTATATTTGTGAAGTCAGATAAGAAAATGGTAAAGATTTACCTGGATGATATCCTGTATTTCGAATCTCAGAAAAACTACCTGCTGATTACGACTACCAGGGAGGTATATAAAACCTATCATTCCATTTCAGAGATGGAGGAAAAGCTGCCGGAGTCCATGTTTGTGCGGATCCACCGGTCCTTCATTGTATCCATTCCCAAGATTGAAAAGTTCAACAGCAACGAGATTGAAATTCATAAAACCATCATCCCTATTGGCCGCCATTATGGTGTCACTGCCACGCAGGCGTTAAAGAATTACCAGTTCATGCATCCCACTTTTAATATTTAGGCGGGAATCATCTCGGCTGCTACGTTCGAGAATTCGGCGGCCTGGTCTTCAAACACGGCTTCGATCATGCCGATTTCCTTACCATACATGGTTTTCTTACGTTTACCGAAGTAGAGGGTATTTTCCATCACTTTATTGCCGGCCCATGCCACTTTGAGTTTACCGCTGGCCAGTTCGTGGCGGCAGAGGAAGTCAGGTATGATGGCAAAGCCATTGGCATCGCTCATACAGCGTACAATGGAGCATTTGTTAGGCACGATGTAGTTGGGCCTGAAATCCGGGTGCTTGTTGAAGTTCAGGTGCCAGAATTTGCGCATATTTTCCATATCTGCGGCGGTGGTGTACCAGGTTTGCTCCTTGAGCCAGGCTTCCGCTTCGGCAATTTTATTATTATCTATCAGCGCATTAAACTCTGAGAGGTCCTGGTTTCCGCCGGCTACCAGCACAATCCGTTCCTTGGAAAACGGCTTGTATTCCAGGTTAGGCTGAATACCTTTTTGCGGGGTGATGATCAGGTCCAACACGCCATGGTCGAGGTCCTGCTGCATTTCAGGGTATTCTCCGAATTTGATATTTATATTAAAAGGTAGTGTGGAGATGTATTGCTCCAGGGTAAACTGAAACGTTTCCAGGCACATACCAACGCTGATGGTGGATTTATTGGTGGCTGCACTTTTATGGAAGTGCGTTTCCGCATCTTCCAGTTTGTTAACTGCTTCCAGGATGTAGTTGTATAGCACTTTGGCCCGTTCGGTGGGCACCATTTTACGGGCGGTTCTGTCGAACAGCTTGTAGCCTACATAGGCCTCCAGTGAGTTCAGGTGCAGGCTCACGCCGGGCTGCGACACGTACAGCGCCTGGGCGGTGGCGGTGAGGGAGCCGGTTTCGTAGATGGTTTTAAAGGTGCGGAACCACTCAAAGTTTAACAGCATACATTATCATTTTAATAATACAAAAATACGACTTATATCACAATTATGATCACCCTGTTCTCTCCCTAAATATTAATAAATTCCCTACCTTACCGGCCACCCTAATTCACACGCCTTATGAAACTGAGCTCCTTAGCCTTATTATTACTATTCCCTTCGACTGTTTTTTCCCAATACAAAGGATTTGGTCCGGTTAAATGGACATCATCTGTTGGTGGTAAGATACTTACCTCCCCTGTACTATATGACAAGCAGGTAATCATTGGTTCCACAGCGGGCAACCTCAGTGCGCTGGATACCGCTACCGGTAAAACCATATGGCAGGTCGGTGCATTAGGCCCTGTAGTAGCGCAGCCGCACATGGACAAGCATACCGTTTACTTCGGCACCTACAATGGATATTATGCGCTGGATGCGCGTAACGGCAAGCGCCTGTGGCAGTTCAAAACCGGTGGTGAGCAAAGGATTGGTGGCAAGGGACTATATACCATGCAGCCGGACAGCCTGTACATGGAAGATCAGTACGACCTGTACCTCTCCGCCCCTGCTACGGACGATAAGCATGTGTTTTTCGGCAGCAGCGACCATCATATTTACGCACTGGATAAGCATAGCGGCAAGGTGGTATGGAAATATAAAACCAACGGACCTGTACACGGCGGTGTGGCTTCGTCCGCCGGCGTCCTCATTGCCGGCAGCTGGGATACCTACATTTACGCGCTGAACGCTGCTAACGGCCAGGTACTCTGGAAATTCAAGACCGACGAGGATACCAAATACCACCACATCCTGGAAGGTATTCAGGCTACCCCCCTCGTATACAACAATACCGTATACCTCGGCACCCGTGATACGAAACTCTATGCGCTGGATCTGCAAACCGGTAAGGAAAAATGGCATTGGGATGCAAGTGATCCCTGGATTGTAGCCAGTGCCGTGGCCAGAGACGGGCATCTTTATGTAGGCACTTCCGACAGCTACCTCCTGTTAGATATTGATGCAACTACCGGTAAAGAATACCGTTCCAACAAAGGAGGCGGGTATGTGTTTGGCGCAGCTGCACTAAGCGGAAACGCCTTGCTGTATGGGGATTTCACAGGCAGGCTGTTTATGTTAAACGCCGCCGATGGCAAACAACTGGATACCCTCGACATGCCTGGCAGAAAGCAGCATGCGGGCACCGTATTAAACAGCGCAGGTTTGATCGACTTCATGCATTGCGCAGGCAAGGCAGATCCTGCACTGTATAAAACGACTGTTGATTTTATGGAGCAGCTGTATCTCCTTGGCCCTATTACTTCCGCGCCGGTGGTTACTAACGGTGTCGCCTATGTCGGCAGTGCCGACGGGCACCTGTATGCCATACCGCTGCGTTAGTCGCGCTTTTGCTGCAGCCGGCTCCAGGCCTTTACTGCCTCGTACCAGATGACACTTATCAGTCCCACGGCTACGCATATACTCAGTTGCAACACTGTTAATGGCTGAATACTGAACAGCGTCGCCACTGGTGGTACATATAGCATCACTAAGGTGAGCAGCAGTGTTGCGCTGATGACGCCTACCATCAGCATATTCTTGTTTTTCATACTGGTGAGGAAAGAATAGTAGTTGGAGCGGTTTACCAGCGTCAGGAAAACATTGGCGATGATCAGCGTGGTAAATACCATGCTGCGGGTAAGCTGTTCGGAATACCCCTGCCCGGCGGCCCACTGATACACGCCCAGCACACCTGCGGTAATAACCAATCCCTGGAGAATGCTGCGGCCCATTTCCTCCCAGCTGAGGAAAGTTTCATCGATAGGCCTGGGCGGTATTTTCATGGCATTTTTTTCCAGTGGCTCATTTTCATATACCACCGAACAGGTAGGCCCCATCACTATTTCCAGGAAAATCACATGCATGGGCGTAAAGATGTCGGGATAGATCCAGCCAAGAAATAATGGTAATGATACCGTGAGGATGATAGGGATATGAATGGCAACAATATAGAGCACCGCCCTGCGGATGTTATTATAGATCCTGCGACCCATTGCTACGGCATCCACCATGCCGCTCAGATCGTCGTTGCTGAGAATGAGCGCTGCGGCCTGTTTGGCGATCTCCGTGCCTTTACGCCCCATGGCAATACCTATGTGCGCAGCCTTCAGTGCCGGCCCGTCGTTCACACCGTCGCCGGTCATGGCTACTATTTCATTGTCTGCCTTGAGTGCATTGATGGCGGCGAGCTTTGCTTCCGGGAACATGCGGGTGAAAATATTGACGGACTCCATCTTTACCTGCCGTTCTTTTTCATCCAGCTGCATGAGCACATCCCCGTCGATACTGGCCCCTGCCCCTTTGAGGCCAGCCTGGGCCGCGATGGCCTTCGTGGTGGCGCTATTATCTCCCGTAATTATTTTGACTATAATACCAGCATCATAAAATTTATTGAACACCTCTTTGATATTGGCTTTAGGAGGATCATAAAAAGTGATGAGCCCGAGGAAGTGGAAAGGTAATGATTGCTGCTCCGCCGGAAAATCGTTTCCGCTGAAATCTGCACTTGCCACGCCCAGCACCCGGTAACCTTCATTGGCAAAGGTTTCCAGCTGCGTCCGGATTTTTTTGCGATCCGCTTCATTGAGATCCGAAACAGCCAATATGGCTTCCGGCGCACCTTTAGCAGCTATTACACGTTTGCCGTTATCATCTTCCAGCACATGGGTCATCATTGGCGGGGTGCCGCCTAACGGGTACTCATATACGAAATGAAAGTTACTACGTATATCCTTATCCGTTACTTTTCCATAAACCGCATGCAGCGTTTTTTCCATAGGATCGAAAGGCACGGGTTCACTCGCCCACATGGACCAGGTGATGATTTCCCTTGCTGCTGCGGTATTCCAGGTATCCGGTGTATAAACCTGATCCGTAGCCAGGTCGTACACATTATGCAGCTGCATGCTGTTTTCGGTGATGGTCCCGGTTTTATCCGTACAAATCACGGTGGCACTGCCCAGCGCTTCCACTGTACGTACTTTTTTTACGATAATGCCGAGCTGCATGAGTCGCCGCGCACCCAATGCCATAAACGTCGTGAACGCCACGGGAATCTCTTCCGGCAGGATGGACATGGCCAGGGTCAGGCCTTTGAGCAGGCTACCGATCAAACTGCCGCTGATATAAAAGTTATAGCCCCATACCGCCAGAAACACAGCCAGGCCTATAATGGCCATACCTTTTACGAAACGGGTAATCTGCTGTTGCAGCAAGGTAGGCTCATCTTTCATGGTGAGGATGGCGTTGCCCAGCTGACCGATTTTTGTCTGTGCCCCCACTTTTTCTACCTGCACAAAAGCGAGGCCGGAGGCCACCAAAGTGCCGCTGTAAACGGCTTTATCACCATCAGTTGTTTTAAATACCGTATAGGCTTCACCGGTAAGGGCGGATTCGTTGACAGAAAAATCGTTTGCATGGATGACGGTGCCATCCGCATTGATTGTATTTCCTTCTTCCACCACCATAATATCACCTACTACTATTTCGGCGGTGGGTATACCGATAATCTTTTTATTGCGCACCGCCAGTGTCAGCGGTTGATTGATCTTTTTCAATGCCGCCAGGGCTTTGTTACTGCGGCCTTCCTGGTAAATGGAGATGCCCGACACCACGATGATAGCGGCCAGCATGAAATAGGCTTCACTGGTTTCTCCCAAAATAAAATATATGATGGTAACCGCTACCAGCAGTATGAGCATGGGTTCTGACAGCAGCTCCGACAACAGTGCCACCAGCCGGTTTTTCTGCCTGACGGCGTAGTCATTTTTTCCGTACTGTTGTCGGGACGCCAACACTGCCTGCTCATCGAGGCCGGTGATATGATCGGGTAACTTCCTGTAATCGGCCATAAGCGGCAGGTTGAAAAAAGGTTAGGTTATTAATGCAGGATTTTTCCGGCGGTAATCCCCTGCTTTTCCGGAATGGCATAGCCGCCTTCAACGCCATAGGGAGATAAAACGACCTGCCAGAGTTGACTACAGCGTGCACGGAACGAACCTGCGCAGGATTGGAGATAATAATTCCACATCCGCCGGAAAGTGTGATCGTACCGGTCTTTCAGCTGGTCCCAGTGGTCGTTGAACTGCTGGTACCATGCCATCAGTGTTTTATCATAGTACACACTAAAGTTTTGCCAGTGTTCCATTACAAAGTAGTCTTCAATGGCCTTGCCTATCTGTGAGATGGAAGGAATGGTGGTATGGGGAAAGATGTATTTTCCCAGCCAGGGATCGGCCATGGTAAAGGAGCGGTTGCCACCTATGCTGTGCAGGAGAAACAGGCCGTTATCGCGCAGGCATGTCCTGGCCATTTTCATATAGGCGTGGTAGTTACGGTAGCCTACGTGCTCAAACATGCCGAGGGAGGCGATGGCGTCGAATTTCTCCGTCATGCTGCGGTAATCCATTACGCGGATATCCACCGGCAGCCCTTTACAGCGTTCCCTGGCCAGCCGGGCCTGTTCTTCGGAGATGGTGATGCCGGTAACGTGTACCCCGTAGTTTTCGGCGGCATACCCTGCGAAGCTTCCCCAGCCGCATCCGATGTCGAGCACCGTCATTCCCGGGCGCAGGTGTAGTTTACGGCAGGTAAGATCCAGCTTTTCTTCCTGGGCGGCATCAAGAGTAGCGGCATGCTCCCAGAAGGCGCAGGTGTAGGTCATCCGTTTATCGAGCATGAGATTAAACAGGTCGTTGCCGAGGTCGTAGTGGTGGCGGCCGTTTTTAAACGCCTGTTCCGGGTGCTGGAAGTTAAATAAGCGCGACAACAGGATATCCCTTTTCAGCGCCCAGCTGGCCCTTATTTGCTCATCCAGGCGGGCCCTGAGCATATGATGTATGGTTTCGTCCAGTTCCGGACTATCCCACCAGCCAGCCATATAGGATTCTCCCAGGGCGAGCGAGCCGTACCTGAGTACAGCCGGGTAAAAATGTTCATCATGTACATGAATATCCCAGGGCATATCCCCGTTGATGTTGATGCCGGCAGCTGACAGCAGCCTGATTACCATATTTTTACTGCTTTCCATAAATGAATGGGCTATAATCTGGTTAACAACTGCAAGTGGAAAAAGGTTATCTGATCCACCGGTCGGGCCTGTCGTATAGGCGAGGTCGTTATTGAGGGGCCGGTGAATAAGAATAAGTTCCGGCCCGTCTACCTCATAAGCAAAATCTAAAATTTCAGAACCTTCGTTCCGGACATTCCCTGTTAATCCTATAGAGAGAATGTCAATATCTTTTTTGGGGGCCGTAAGATAATAAAAATTTGAATATCAACAACAAAATAAATAAAAAATATTTAATAAGCGTACGACTTACATTTCTAGTTAAAACAGTCGTCCTCATCATCTGCAGGGGCTATGGCAGGGAGCAGGATGGTAAAACTGGTGCCTTTTCCGGTCATACTTTCTACGTTGATACTGCCCCCATTTTGAATGGCAAACTCGCGGCATAATACCAGTCCGAGGCCGGTGCCTCTTTCACCGTTGGTACCATATTCCGGATGATTACTATAGGAAAACAGCTCCCCAACCTGTTTAGGGCTCATCCCCTTCCCGTCATCGGTGATACTGATAGCCACCCGGTCGGAGGCCAGGCGCGCCTCAATCCCCACATCTCCCCCCGCATAACTGAACTTCAGCGCGTTACTGATGAAATTACGCAGTATCACTGAAACATGATCTCTGTCGGCATACAGCACCACATTTTCCTCCACTTTCATCCGGATAGCGATATTTTTCTGCATGAGCTGCAAACGGAAGAAATAGAGCACATCTGTTACCAGCGGCAGCAAGGGAAACAGCGTAGGGTTGGCGTGAATGCCTTTCATGCTGCGGCTGCTCCAGCGAAGAATATTATCCAGGGAACCTCCCAGTTGTGCCACTTTTTCATGCAGTACCTGAGCAGCCTCCAGCATATCCTTTTCGGGGTACTCTCCTTTAAGAAACATATCCAGCAGCACTTCCAGTGTTGCGAGAGGACTCCTGACATCATGGGCAATGATAGAAAATAACTTTTCCTTGTCCGTATTCATGTTGACCAGGTTAGCCCTTGAGTTTTCTATTTCCTTTTGATAATCTGAGTGAATAGATTTGAAGAACGTAAGTCCAATAACAGGAAATGCCAGGGAAATGGTGGCATTGAGCCATACCCGTTCCTTTGGCACCGGGATCACCCCATCCATATGTTGCGGGAAGTAAACAATGCCCAGGAATACGGTGATCAGGAAAAAGCTGGCTACCCCAATGATCCACCAGCTATCATAGACCAACACTATCACTATCACAATATTGATCAGAAAATATTCCGAACCATTATGAAAGTAGAAGCCCGTAAACGTATATACGATGGCACTGGTAACAATCAAAGAGAGCCTGGCAGAAAGATATTTGTTATTGTAATGCAGGTATAGCACGCCCAGCGCGCCCAGCGTGGTACAAAGATTCAGGCTGGATAACAGGTACCGGCCCTGGTAAAGATTCAGCAGACAGAAAAAGAACATGCAGGGAATACAAGGCAAAGCCAGCAGATTCAGCATTTTGGTACGCCTGACCTCCATAAAAGGCATGCCCGGATGAATGCCGACGTTGACGATGGCATTCCAGAGAAGGACAATCTTTTCATGAGCTATACGCTGCAAGTCATTAAGCATAGGATTACAAATATACCCTGAATTTTCGATGGAATATTTGAATGTAGTTTTATTGTAATAAGATGAGATGTAATAATTTCAAACTCCAATAGCATCCCTGATATACCAACCTTATTGCCAAACACCTGCTGCTGGCAGGTTTTACTGCAAAAAAAGAGAGACCGAAGGCCTCTCTTTTTTTGCAGCGTAAATAAGTCCGTTATTTGCGCTGTGATAATTTTACTATTTCTTAAGATACGGTAACAATGCCTTACGCCAGATATCATACCCTTTACTGTTCATGTGTACCATATCCTGCAGGAAAAGATCCGGTCTGTTATTTCCTTTTGCATCCTGCATAGGCTTAAAAATATCCACGAATTGCATTTGCTTTTGTGAAGATACATAATCGCGGATCAGCTGATTCGCAGCCTTTATTTTATCCATCCACTTAGCGCGGGCCGGACTAGGCTTGATGGAAATATACACCACCGGCACTTCCGGGAGTTTAGCGCGGATGGCCGTCAACAGTTCTTTGGTATGTTGAAGAATAGTATCAGCGGTAAACTCTTCTTTCGCCACATCGTTATCTCCCACATAAATAACAATTTGTTTGGGCTGATAAGGAAACACGATATCATTCAGGTAGAAGATGATATCATTGACTATCGCGCCACCGATTCCCCTGTTCATGGCCGTAAACGGTGCAAAGGTACGTTCCAGATCCCCCCATTTACGGATAGATGAACTGCCGATAAACAACAACGGGTGGGCGGGCGGCGTATACATCTGATCAAACTTTTTGATGACCTGCACATCGTCCCAATAACGCGGCTTCTCCTGTGCTGCTGCTGTAAACGCTTGTACCGCCACCAGCATCACTAATAGTAATTTCTTCATAACATGGATTGCTTTAAAAACTGCCGTACAAATTATAAAATTCCATTGGAAAGTTTATTTAATATTCACCAGTTGTGTCGCTACGTTTTGACCAAATACTTCCACCAACGTATTCCCTGAAGTACTTACTTTTTCACCGCTGATCACGACTTGCTTTTCTTCTCCCGGTAAAACAGATACGTAGTTATCATCGTAGAAAACCGGCAGTATCCTGTTTTTGGTACTGGCATCTACCAGTGATACCCGGTTAAAAAATGCTACTGGTGCGTTTTTCGGGTTGGCAATGGTCACTACCACTTCCTTGTTTTTGCGTACGGCCGTAATCGTTGGCTTCGCGGATGGCAACTGTTGTAGCCCGCTATACTGGCCATTTGCTGCCGGTAGCCAGTAAAAGTTGTCATCTATTATTTCTTTCCGGAGATTGCGGAGCCGCAGGGACAGGAATATTCCTTTTTGCTCCTTTAACGCGTCCAGTTTGGTTTTCAGTTCAATATGCCTTTGCACACCGGATGGGGAGGCCTCCACAAATACTTGCTCTACCGGGTACTGTTTACCATTCATATCGTAGGCATTTACTTCCAGCATCAGGTCGCGGTGATATTGAAAAGTATTATTTACCACCATGATCATTTTATTCACCGGATCGTACATTACGTGCAAAGGCTTGCTGCCGCTGCGCAAACCGTAAAGGCAGGCGTTAGGGTCCAGGTAGTAATCATACATCTGACCACGGAGGGCGGTCCATGGATTCTGTGTTTTCCAGATGATAGTACCGGTGTACCAATCCCACATGTGTGCGCTGAAACCTTCCATCAGGGCACGGTACTGGTCGTAGTTGACCAGCTGCGCTTTGTTGGCCCAATCCTCCAGGTTTTTGGCGGGGCCGTATGGTTCCAGACTGTTATTATAGCTGATGTATTTATGATAATCCCAAACACTGTCCACCTTATTGGCAGCAAAGTCAGGCGCCACCAGGTTTTCGGCCGGCAGGAACCTTTTCAGGCTGGTGATATCACCCACACCCACCGACCCAACTTCCGAGTTGAAAGGAAAGGTGCGGTGTGCCCAGAAGTGTTCAATGGTTTGAATACCATATGGGCCATCGCCGTTGCCGCCGATGAAGTTATAGGACATGCTGTCGGAATTGGAGAAGTCGAAGAAGTAACGGGTGCCATCCATCGCGGGCAGGATGCTGTCCTTTATAGCCGCCAGGATGTCCTGTGGTGGCGTAATTTCATTACCTCCGCACCAGAATGCCAGGGATGGGTAGTTACGCAGCATTTTCACCTGGTCGGCCACGCTGGTAATAAACAGGCCGTGATCGTTGGGGTACTGGCGGCGGGTCCACTGGTCCTCTTTTTTCTTGGGATCTACCCAGCGGCCGTTGCAATCGCCCGACATCCAGAAGTCCTGAAACACCAGCAGGCCGTATTTATCGCAGGCCTCAAAAAATTCCGGCCGTTCTGTCAGGCTGCCGCCCCATATGCGTATGAGGTTGAGGTTCATATCCCGGTGGAAGCGTACTTCTGCATCATAGCGTTCCTTGCTGAACCGGAACATCGCATCAGAAGTAATCCAGTTACCACCTTTGATGAATATACGTTGACCATTGACGCTTATTTCGCGGCTGCGGGTATGTGTATTCCAGGCGGTCTGTATTTCTCTTATTCCAAATTCTACGGCTTCGCGGTCGCTCGTTTTACCGTTGGCGGTAAATTCCAGCGGCAGTTCATACAGGTTCTGTGGGCCGTATCCTGCGGGCCACCAGAGCGCCGGATTTTCCAGTACAAGGTTTGGCAGCACCACCGTGGTAATCCCTTTGGCAGCAAGCGTTACGGTTTGCTGAATCGATTTACCATTCAGCCGATATTTAAGTTGACCGGTAACGGTGGTAGCGGTGGCATTTTCCAGCGTGGCGCTTACTTTTATGGTGGCAGCTGCCTGGTGGCCTTCGGGCTGTCGTATTCCAGGCACCAATGTAACCACGTGCGGGTCTTTAATACGCACTGCGCCTGTTTTTTCGATGGTTACCTTATCCCATATGCCGGTATTGCGGTCGCGCATAGGCTGAATCCAGTCCCACCCTGCCGTATACTGCGGGCCTACGTTGCGGGCAATAGTACCATCGCCGCCCTGGCCACCATTGGGCTCGCCTACTACCGCCGGCGGATATACGATAACAGCCAGCCTGTTGCGGCCATCCCTGGCAAGGTAAGAGGTGATGTTATAGGTTTGGCGCAGGTAAGCGCCATAATGCCGTGTTGCGTTAACTTTTTTTCCATTCAGGTAGATGTCACAGCCGTCGTTTACACCCCGGAAGTGCAGCCATACCTGCCCGTCGGCATTGGGGGCAACTTCAGTAAAGTCCTTTACGAACCAGCGGGTATAGTGTTCCGCCCCGGTGGTATAGATATCCGGAATACGGTTGTTGTTCATACCAAAGAACGGGTCCGGCACCTGCCTGTTATGCAGCATGGTGGTCAGCACCGTACCCGGTACAATAGCTGGTTCCCAGTTAATGAGTTTTTGTTCTGGTTGGGAGATGTTAGCGCCGTCCAGCTTTACTTCCTTTACCGGCAGGGATTTCCAGCCACTGTTTAGCTCATACTGTTCCTGTGCATGCAGGGCGGTGCATGCACTCAGTAAGAGCCCTGAAATGATTAGTCTTCGCGTCATAATCTTCATTTGATGGTTCAAGTTAGTTTTTTATTGGGTCTTGTTGGCCTGTTTTTGTCTCAGGGCCTGCGGCCCTGGGACAAAAACCGTTTGCTGGTGTGCTTCCCGCACCCCAGCAACGGCATGAAAGCCCCTAAACAACAACCATCTCCCCACCACTGCTGTTATAATCAAACCAGATTGTCATTATTCACCAGTTAATATCCTGAGCATGCGTCCATTTATCACAGGGCTGCTGTTACTTTGTTTCCTTTCACGGGCGGCAGCACAAGACATCAGCTGGCCGAAGGAAATCCCTGTCAGTGGCGGAGGTAAGATCACCATCTACCAGCCACAGCCTGAGAACCTGGAGGGCAATAACCTGTTCCTACGCGCAGCCGTATCAATAAGAGAAACCGCTACGTCGGAACCTATTTTTGGCGTGGTATGGGCCGATTGCCTATTGAATACTGATAAAATCAATCGCACTGCTACCCTGGAAACATTGAGTGTAACACGGATAAAAATCCCTGACATCACGGATAACACCCGCCTCATGCAAATTTCAGGGCTACTCGAAAAGGAAGTGCCCAAATGGGACCTGACGATGTCGCTCGATGAGCTGCTGACCTCTATCCGCTCCGAGCAACGCATCCGCGATAATAATATCAGTACAGATCCGCCGGAAGTTATTTACCGCACCAAACCTTCACTGCTGGTGATCATGGACGGAGAGCCACGCCTGCAACCGGATAAGGACCTGAACATGCAGCGGGTGGTGAATACGCCTAACCTGATTGTTCAAAATCCGACAGACAAAAAATATTACCTATATGGTGGTACGTTCTGGTATGCCTCTACCAATGTAAAAAGCGGGTATGTGGTCAATCGCAATCTCCCTGCTCCCATCCGGGCAATTGACGCGGACCTTAAATCAAAAGAGAAAAATGATTCTCTCCCTAAATTTAATAACCCACTGCCACTGGACATTATAGTGCGTACGAGCCCCGCAGAACTGATTCAAACCGACGGAGCAGCCAGCTATAAAAATTTGCAGGGCACCAGCCTGTTGTACGTCGACAATTCCCTGGAAGATATTTTTAAAGACATCAATACCCAGTTGAATTACATCCTGCTGGCCGGCAGGTGGTATGGCTCCGCCTCGCTGCAGGGTCCCTGGAAATATATTCCCAGCGATGAGCTGCCAGCCGATTTCGCAAAAATTCCGGAAGGCTCCGAAAAGGATGGTGTGCTGGCAAACGTGGCTGGCACCTCCGCAGCGGAAGAAGCTATTATAGATGCCGAGATACCACAAACCGCCAAGGTGGACCGCTCCAGCGCACAAACCAACGTCACCTACGATGGTACGCCGCAATTTCAACCCATTGAAGGCACCAACCTGTCGCTGGCAGAAAACAGTAACCTGACTGTGATGCAGTCGGGCAACCGGTTTTATGCGGTGGATAACGGCGTATGGTTTACCAGCAATTCCGCCACGGGCCCCTGGGAACTGAGTACGGACCGTCCTTCCGACGTGGATAGAATTCCCGCTACCAGCGAGGCTTACAACACTAAATATGTATACATCTACGAGGTGACCCCGCAATATATCTACACCGGCTATACGCCGGGCTATCTTAACTGCTTTATTTACGGCCCTACGGTAGTATGGGGTACCGGCTGGCGCTACCGGCCATGGTGGGGCCCTGTATACTATCCACGACCGCTGACCTGGGGATTTGGCGTGAGCTACAACCCCTGGTATGGCTGGAGCCTCGGCTTTGGCTGGACGTTTAATTTCGGCTGGATGAACTTCAGGTATTGGAGTGGCGGCTATTACGGTGGATGGTTTGGTCCGCCCCTGTACCGGCCTCCGTTCAGGCCATGGGGTTATAATGGTGGATATTATGGCCGCCCTCACTGGAGCATCAACCGCCCTAATATCAATTACAACCGCCCTATCAACCAGGGCAGCCGGCCTGTGCGGGCTGGCAATACCTACCCTGGCAGGCCCGGCATCAGTAATAATCTGTACCGGGACCGGGTAAACATCCAAACGGCGGACCGTCCTTCGCGGCTACCTGGCAATAGCGGTCGCCCCAGCAGGGAGCCGGGTTCAACCCTGCCTGGCGGAGGCAATAACCGCGTGCCTGGGGGCACTGTCCCGGGAAATAGTGGTCGGCCATCAAGAGAGCCAGGCAATACCACACCAGGTGGTACCGTACCCGGTAATGCCGGCAGACCTTCGAGGGAGCCAGGAAATACAACGCCAGGTGGTAATACTGGTCGCCCCAGCAGAGATCCGGGGACAGTAACCCCGGGCAGTGACAATAACAGGTTGCCTGGTACTACATCTCCCGGAAATAATACCCGCCCAAGCAGAACACCAGGCACCAACACGCTGCCAGGGAATAATAACCGCATACCTACCCGGCCGGAGGCAAGGCCCAGCAGAGGACAGAACAATATTATGAGTGATGGCGATGGAAATATTTACCGCCGGCAGAACAGCGGCTGGCAGGAAAGGCAGAACAATGGCTGGCGGGCAGCGCCACAGCAACAGCAACAGCAAATGCAGCGTATGCAGATGCAACGCGACAGAGGAGGCATGCGGCAGCAGAACTTTAGTACGCCGCCAAGGCAGGCGCCAAGAGCAGCACCTTCGGGTGGTGGTGGAAGGCCGAGAAGGGGTTAAATTTTGTTTTTTGATTTATTTCAACATGGCAATTGCCTCCATAAACTGCTTAAAATAGGCATCGCCAATAGGCACATGATATTGCTGAATAAAAATGCGTTGCCTTTCGATACTGTCGATTTTATTCAAGGCTACAATGAAAGATTTATGTACCCGCATAAATTCCTTACCCAGCGCATCTTCGAAGCTACGGAGGTTTTGCAGCGTCATAATTTTTTGCGTAGGCGTTTGAATAGCTACGTAGTTACGTAAAGCTTCAATATAAAGGATATCGCTGATATCGAGTCGGATGATGCGTTTGTCAGTACGTACAAACAGGTGCTTCCCCACGTTGGCAGAAGGCTTTTCAGGGATGGCCCTGCGGTTGATGGCGCGCTGGGTGGCTTTTACGAAGCGTTCAAAAGAAACAGGTTTTAATAAATAATCCAGCGCTTCTTTCTCGAAACTTTCCACTGCATAATCGTCGTATGCGGATATGATGATGACGGAGGCATCATTTTGCAGCAGCTGCATAAACTCCATGCCGCTGAGTTCGGGCATCTGGATATCGAGGAATACCAGGTCCACCGGGTTGGTTTTCATGAATGCCAGCGCCTCCAGCGGATTGTTAAAGCTACGCAGCAGTTCCAGCTCCGGCATTTTTTTAATAAAGGCCAGCAGCACCTGGATGGCCAAGGGCTCGTCGTCTACCACAATACATTTTAAAGCCATATTACCAGTATATTTTCAGGTGGCATTGATAATTATTTTCCGTGTCTGTTATTTGCAGGTCGTGCTTTTGCGGATAAATCAGCTGCAGGCGTTTCCGTACATTCTCCAGTCCAATACCACCGGTTTTATCTTTGTTATAAATAGATTTTTTATTACCCACCATAAAACTGAGGGCCTGCTCATCGCCTTCCAGCTTGATGGTGACGGGGTTGGCAGGCTGATTGGTGATACCGTGTTTAAAAGCATTTTCTACGAATGCCACCAATAACATAGGGGCAATTTGTTTATCCGGCAGCGTATCGCCGAAATCCGCCCGGATGCCGTCTTTGATGCCGGTGCGCAATTGCTGGAGGCTAATGAAGTCGCGCAGGTATTGCACTTCATCGTGAATCGGACTCCGGAAGTCAATATCATCTGGCTGATCGAGCATATAACACAGGAGGTGCACCAGGGTGTTATTGGCAGGGACTACTTCAGGGGAGCCTGTGATAGCAAGAGAATAAATGCTGTTCAGACTATTGATCAGGAAATGCGAATTGAGTTGCATTTTCAAAAACCCGGATTCAGCCTTTTGTTGTTGTTGTTGCAGGAGAGCCCTTCTTTTATCTTCCCGGAGCCAGTGCAAAAACAGGTGCAGTGCAAAGGCGGCCGCCAGTAACACAAGACTGGTCCATAAGGTATTGGTGAAATAGGCGCCGAAGGTGGTAAACAGTTCAACGCGGCGCTTATTGATCAGGTCATACCGGTAGCCCTGGTACAACACTATCTTAGGAAATACTTCTGCTGCCAGCAGGTACTTGAAGCTGTTGAATGCGGTAACTACCGGGAATACTCGTAACAGCAGCAGCTGCCAGTTTCGTGAATGCAAAAAAGAAGGAACGATCCAACGGAAAAAAATATAGAACTGAAAGAAGTTTACAAGGCCGAACAGGCCGTCCCGAACAGCCACGGTGGTAAGGCTTTCACGGGAATAGACACTGAGCGTGAACAGGTTCATACCAAGCACTATTGCCATAAATAGCAAGAGTAATAAAAAAAACGTACTGACAGCTTTCTTGTTCAATATCGTGGATTTAAGCAATGGCAGATGGAATACCGGTATTTTTGTGCATCCGCATTACCGGTATATTATTTTCAAAATTTACGGTAAGCAGCAGTTCCTCTTTACATCCTTCCCGCTGTTGCAACAGCTGCTCGGCTGTAAGGAGAAGCTGCATTGGTACCGCTGGTCCTGCGTACTCCTCTCCCCTTACTTCCAGTTCTATGCGCTGTTCCGGATAGAGGCAGGCGCGGAGGGACAGGTATTGCTGCAAATAGTATAATTCCTTTTTGAGAGAAGTGCTGCCTTCTGCCGTTTCTTTATCGTACAGGAGATACCGCAGCAACTCGGAAATCAGCAATATAGCCTGCACCCCTTCTTCACTGCGACGGAATTCATCCGTCAGTAAAGGGGTGAGCGCCTTCAGGTGTTTGAGCAGCAGCTGTGATCCTGCACTTAGGCGGGAAGCATTTGATTCCACCAGTGCCAGCTGGCTTTTGATAGGATCTTCATTTCTGTAGTCCAGAAACAGGCGATATCCAAAAGCCAGGATTACCACGCCCACACTTGTTTTGAAGGCAATTCTAAAATATTCCCAAAACGTAAAAACAGTCGGTGGTATTGGTTTTGCATTTTTTGGGGGGAGAATAGTAACCATTCGCTGGATAATCACATCGGGGCCCCACAGTGTACCTACGGCATATTTCAGGCAGGAAAACACCACTGCTGCCGACAGGGCTATCAGGATGGACCTGACGTAACGGTGTTGCTGTACAGGCTTGTTGATCAGCCAGAACACCAGCAGGTAAAACAGGTTGAAGTTGATGAAACCGTACAGAAAATATCGTATAAACAGCCACCGCGTAGCAAAACTGGTAGCAAAGGCATAAGGTAGCTGGCGGTAAGTATACAGCAGCAGCAGCGCCATGACAATGGCCAGGTGAACGAGGTAGCGGTATGGTTCTTTATTTGATTTCATAAATTACAGACATTGAAATTACATCAATCTGACGGGAGTATGCAGTAAATCAACGTTTCTTTTTTTCGTCCTCATAAAAATCCTGATTGTACTTTTTTTGATTCCATACGTCCTTTTTCCAATAGAACCTGTATTGCTGATAATTACCTTGGTAGCCTATTCCAGCTGGGTATTCATTACAAAAATCAACCAACTATTGTATGAGAAAGCTAATTATTTTATCCCTTTCTATGCTTTTGGGAGGCAGCATGACCGCTGCGGCACAGCAAGTTCTTAAGGGAACTGTAAAAGATTCCCTGACCAAGCAGCCGGTTCCCGGCGCCACCGTAAAAGTAGTAGGCAGTAACAAAGGTGCTACCACCAATGCGGCAGGCGAATTTGAACTAAATGTACCGGCCAATGCACAATTGCAGATTTCCAGTATGGGCTTTGAAAACGTGATCGTTAAGGCGGCACTCATTTCCACCGGTCCTGTGCTGCTGAAGATTCAGGCTTTGGAGCTGAACAGCACCGTGGTAGTAGGTTACGGCACCCAGCAACGCGCCAAGGTGACTAATGCCATCTCTACGGTGGGCAGCAGTTCCCTGACTCCCGAAAAAAATATTGTCAGCGATGCCGCAAAAGCCCTCCAGGGAAGGGTGGCCGGTGTATTTGTAGCCAGCTCCAATGGCAATCCCGGCTCTACACCGAATATACAAATCAGGGGCGCCCAGTCAGTGAATGCTAACGGCGCCAATCCACTTATTGTTATTGATGGGTTGATTGTAGAAGGTAATACAGTAAACATCAACACCATCAACCCGCAGGATATCGAGAGCATGGAAGTCCTCAAAGATGCTGCTTCTGCGGCTATTTATGGTGCCAGGGGAAGTGGTGGTGTAATCATAATCACCACTAAAAAGGGTAAAATCAACAGCAAACCGGCTTTTAGTATAAACGCTTATACCGGCGTCAATAACGTACCTACCTCCCGCAGGATGCTGAACAGCACCGAATATACTTCCGCTTTCATGGATGCACGGAATAACAGGCTGGCAGATATTGATAAACGCCTGAAAGATCCCACTACCCCTGCCGGAGAAATCACACAGTTAAACAATGAAATCAATAACCTGAAATCACAGATAACCGGGCTGAATATGGCCGACAGAAGTATTGACTGGATTGACAGGATCAAGAATAAAAATGCGCCTATTAATAATATACAGGCCAGCATGAGCGGCGGCAACGAAAAAAGCAGCTACTATATGTCGCTCGGGCGCTATGCGGAAGAGATGGTATGGGGTTCCGGCAACTTTGAACGCTATACTGCCAGGTTAGACCTTACCCAAACTGTTAATAACTGGCTGAAGGTCAACGGGGGTTTATCTATCAACCAGAGCGTTACAAAAAATGTATCCAATCCGATTGCCTATGCTTTCCAGGCCAGGCCGGATACTCCGGAAGAACCGGTTCGCAATGCCGACGGCTCCCTGGGTTATTATGTAGGAATGCAACAGCATCCCCTGGGTGTGATGGAAAACAACCAGAACAAAAACAAGGTACTTAGTTACATTGGCCGCCTGACAGCAGATATCAGCTTCACCAAGGATCTGCAATTCCGCTCTTCCTTTAATGCCAGCAAATACAATTCACTCAACAGGGATTTTTATTCTCCGCTCACTTATCTGGGCAACTCTACGAAAGGTAGTACCAAAACTTCCGGGCAGGATAACTTCAATTATACGTTCGATAACTATTTCACATATAACAAAAGGGTTAACAAGCTGGGCATCAATGCAGTGGCGGGTTACACCTTTTACAGCACAGAACTTACCTCCCTCGGATATGACCTCAACGGTTATCCGGTCGTAGATGGTATCACTGGTGCAGGCGCAGGTTCTGCTTATGGCAGCGTTGGTACTATATCCAACTACAATATCAATAATAAGGAGCTCTCCGATGCATTCTTTGCCCGTACCGGGTTTGACTGGGAAGGTAAATATCTCCTTAATGCCTCCCTAAGAAGAGATGGTTCTTCCAAATTACTTTCTATCAACAGATATAGCTGGTTTCCTTCCATTTCTGGTGGTTGGGATGTCGCTAAAGAAAATTTCCTCCATGGCAATAAGCTGATCAGTCAACTGAAACTCCGTTCCAGCTATGGTATGAGTGGAAACATCCGTCCGTTGAATTACTGGGATGCACAAAATCTGCTGCTGGCAACGTCTTACAATGGTCTGTCGGCATTACAGATTAACAGCGTTATCGGAAACCCAAACATCAGATGGGAACGCACCAGGCAGGTAGACGCAGGTATTGATGCAACCATGTTCAGCAACCGATTGACGCTGGCATTCGATTATTACAACAAAACCACCGATGGACTGATGAGCTCCAACCAGGTATCATGGGTATATGGTGCTGCCTCTACCCCGGATAACATCGGGAATATCCGCAACAAGGGAGTAGATCTGGAGATGGCTTACAGTAGTAAGGCAGGTAAAAAGTTCAGCTGGAAAGTATCCACCAACATGAACATTAACAAGAATGAAATCATCAGCCTGAAAGACTCCCTTACCAACTATGGCACCTTTGTATTCGGAGGCCCGCAATCTAAAGCTAAAGTTGGCCAGTCCGTAGGCTCTGTACAGGTGTACGAATCCCAGGGAGTGGACCCGCAAACAGGTGACATCATTTACACCGACCGCAACAAGGATGGTTTGTGGAATACCAATGATATGGTTACAATTCCTATTGCTATACCGAAGTTTACCGGAGGTACCACCCTTACTTTTGGCTATAAAGGTTTTACACTCGATGCCTTAATAACTTATGTGGTAGGCAACAAGGTGTATGATTACTATGAGCAAACCCTAAGAAGCTATGACCGTGACTTCTATGGTGCCATGCCAAATATGTTTGACGTGGTTACAAAACGCTGGAGAAAACCAGGAGATATCACGGATGTACCACGTGCCATTACCGGTAAACATGGTGCAGGCCAAACGGCAGACTGGAACTATCGCCCTTCCACCCAGTTCATCTACAACGCTTCGTATGTTCGTTTGCGTAATATTAACCTGAGCTATGCCGTACCTGCCGCTTTAATCAGTAAAGCAAAAATCAACAGTGCAAGAGTATACATCGCAGCGCAGAACCTGGTGACCATCACCAAATACATCGGCTTTGATCCGGAAGCGGCGGCCAACTCTGGTGTGGTTAGCACCAACGTACCTAATCCCCAGTCTGCTGTTATTGGTATTGATGTTTCATTCTAAAAAACTCATTTCATGAAATTTCTTACATATCCACTTATACTTTCTTCACTGTTACTGACCGCATCCTGTAGTAAGGAGCTGGATAAACTGGTACCGGATACCAGGATCAGCTTCGACAATTTAAGCAGCAGTAACCTGCCTTTGGTCATCAACGGAGCGAAGCTATCGCTGATGAATAATAATTCCATGTATCTTTTTTACTCCTACCAGGATGTGATGTCTGATGATATTACTTCGCTCACCTTTCCTACCTGGGATGGAAACAATGTATCACCCTTGGAGAACGGCCTCACCTATATTTTCAAGCAACCGTATGCTACGATTGCTACGGTGAATATGGTAATCCGTTATGAGCAGGAGCATGCCGGGGACACCACTATCCGCGGTGCTGCCGGAGAGGCTTATTTGCTGCGGGCCTTTTCCTATAACTGGCTGACGGATCATTTTGGTGGTGTACCGCTGGTGTATGGCAATGAAGATCCACGGCAGCGTGCTACCCGCAACACACTCGCCGAGGTACAACAGCAGATGGAAAAAGACTACCAGAAGGCGATTAGCCTGTTACCTGATTACACCAATGCTACCTTGGGCTCCAAACAGGCCGCACAGCTGCTGCTGGCAAGGTTGTACTTAAACACCGGCAGAAATGAAGAAGCACTAACACTGGCCAATACGGTGATTAGTTCAGGAAAGTTGTCACTGACGTCCAACTTCGGTGACATCTTCAAATCCGGGGTTAACAGCAGTGAAGCCCTCTACAAATTAAACGAAACCCCCACTCCTGCCACTGACAGATATGGATTGCCCAACTGGCTGGGCCCTGGTACTGCAGCAGGAGCCAACATTGCAGGCAACGGGAATAACTGGGTAGATTCGGCCATCGTAAAGTCCTATGAGGCAACAGATATCCGCCTGCCGTTCTTCACCCGAGTTAAAGGCGCCGGCATCACCGAACAGGTATATTTCATTACCAAGTTCCCACAGGAATCTGTAAACTCTTACCCTGTTTGCAGATATAGTGAAGCATTTCTGATTGCAGCGGAAGCTGCTGCACGGAAAGGTACAGTAGATGTAACTGCGTATAACCAGCTCCGTAGTGCACGTAAAGCCAGTATAAAAAATAACAGCGACTATGCCAATGCCGCAGCTTTCCTGGTAGATATAGAAGCAGAGCGCAGAAGAGAGTTTGTAGGCGAACATCAACGCTGGCAGGACATGGAGCGCTTTGGCAAAAGAGCTGCTTGGGTAACCTCCTATGGTGTACCAGCCACACATGCCTTATTACCACTTCCTTCCAGGGAGTTTACCATCAACCCATATCTGGAACAAAATCCGGACTACAGTAAGTAACTATTAAAACAACATACCACCAATGAAAAAAGTAGTATTAAACATGTGGATGCCACTGGCGCTGATCGCCTTACCATCAGCCTTGCTGGCACAGCAGGTAAAAGTGGTGAAATCCATAACCGTAAAGGGAACCGTAGAATTTACTGACCCAAAACAGAACGAGAATAAGGTATTTCTATTGAAAGAGTCTCTCTTCGGTAAAGGCGAGGTAGTCGACTCTGCTATAGTGGGGGCTGATAAGAGTTTCAAATTCCAGTTGAAACAGGACCACCAGGGCGCATACACCATTGATGCCATGCATTGGGATCGTGCCAGCTTCTGGAGCGATGGGGATGTGAATGTGGCCATGCGTGGTTATGATACTGCCAGGTACAAGGTAAAAGTACCACACTACAACTTCGTGGAAGGATCTTCTGACAACAACTTCATCAATCAGTATATCCTCAACAATGAAAACAATTACCGCAGGGGCATTGATGACTACAACATGGAATATTATGCCAAAAAGTCCACTGATACGAACTTTATATCTTACCTGAATAACAGAAAAGTATACAGTCCGATTGGTGAAGATTATGAGCAGCGCCAGGCGCTGTTGATGCGCATATACAAAGGCCGTCCGGTTACGATTTACGCCATCCGGGGCATGGCTGGTACACAGGCAGGCGAAAAGTATGATAAAGCGATGAAACTGCTGGATGAACTGGTCGTAAAATATCCATGGCTGACAGAAGCGAAAGCGCTGAAAGAAAATATCATCTACAACATGAACCAGGCTAAAAAGCTGAAGAATGGTCAGCCTATGCCTTCCATTAATTACCCGATGCCGGATGGCAAACTGGCCACCCTGGATCAGTACAAGGGCAAATACCTGCTGGTAGATTTCTGGGCCAGCTGGTGTGGTCCTTGCCGTCAGGCCATTCCGAAAGTGAAAGAGCTCTACACTTCCTACAAGGATCGTGGTTTTGAGGTCGCCAGCATCTCCATAGATACAAATGATAAAGCATGGCGCAAGGCAATGGAAGAAGAAAACATGCCATGGCTGCAGCTCCTGAGCGACGATAAAGATACCACCATGAAAGTATTCCAGTTTTCCGGCATCCCAACCATGTACCTGGTGGACCCGAATGGCAACATCGTAGAACGCTTTACCGGCTTTACAGATGAAGCACAAACGATGGTGAAAAACATCCTGGAAAAAGGCGCTAAAGCAGCACCTAAAAAAGCCATGAGTATGCCAATGACAAGCTTTTAATCATACACCAACCATGAAAAAAACAACCTTAACCCTGGCCAGCAGTTTACTGCTGGCCACTGTTGCCAACGCGCAACAACAATACAGCATCAAGGCCGACATCCAGGGGATTGAAGGCTACAAGCTGCGTACCAACCTGGTAATCGGCATGAAAAAATCCAGTGATACACCTGTAGTAGTACATGGACAACACATGGAATTTAGAGGGAATTATCAGGGAGAAACACTGGTCATGATGAGCAGTACTCATCCTTCCTCAAAATTTGAAGTGGTGAAAGGCGGCATGTTTATGCCCGGACCTGCGCTGGAATTCTTTATTTCCGACAAACCAATTACGATTACTGGTAGTGCTGAGGAGCTTTACAAGTCGAAAGTAACAGGCGGCAAACTCAACGAAGAGTTTAATAAATACAAGGAAAAAGCACAGCCACTGATAGAAAAGAACTGGGAAATCAGAAAGACTTCCATGCGACTGAAGTGGAAAACTGACAGCGTACAGATGAAGGCCTACACAGCGGAAATAAACGAAAACACCAAGGTTATGGAGGGGTATCAGCGTGATTTCATCGCGAAGCACCCTAAATCTTATGTGAGCGTGGTATTATTATTCCGTTTGTTTGAGAGCATGCCGTTGAAAGAATATGAGCAGGCATATAACACACTGGCACCTGCGTTGAAATCTTCAGAAATGGGCCAGAACATAGCTGCCAAAATCAACGGTGTTAAAACTACCGCAGTGGGTTCCATGGCACCTGCTTTCGCTAAACCTGATTTAAACGGAAACCTGCTTTCACTCAATTCCTTGCAGGGTAAATATGTATTGGTAGATTTCTGGGGTAGCTGGTGTGGCCCTTGCAGGGCCGGCAACCCTCACCTGAAGGAGTTATATGCCAAATATAAATCAAAAGGATTTGAAATTCTGGGTATAGCCAATGAAAAGTCAGAGGAGATTGCCGATTCAGAAACAGCCTGGAAAAAGGCCGTGAAAGACGACAACCTGCCATGGTTACATGTGCTCAACAACTACGACAAAGCAAAAGCTGACATCGTGGCTTCCTATGCTGTAACAGGTTTCCCTACTAAATTGCTGCTGGATAAAACCGGAAGAATTATTTATAAAGAAGTAGGTACCGGCGGTGATGGACTGGATCAGGAACTGAAAAAAATATTCGGAGAATAAGCATCCGCCGTGCTGATTTCTGATGTTGGTTTTTTATTTAGTAAAAAGGTCCTCTGCAAATCTCAGAGGACCTTTTTTTTGCTTTTGAATGAAAGCCTTCGGCCGTCATTCAAAAGCATTACCAGGGCAGGCACCCTGGTAACGCTTTAACTATTTCCATCCAAAGTAGTTACTGGCATTATTATAACAAATATCCTTCACCATATTCCCTACCAGCTCCATATCATCGGGAATCTCCCCTTTTTCCATTTCTTCCCCAAGCATATCACAGATCAGCCTGCGGAAGTACTCATGACGAGGGTAAGAGAGGAAGCTCCGGGAATCCGTAAGCATGCCCACAAAGCGGGATAACAGCCCCATATTCGACAGCGCATTCATCTGGCGGGCCATTCCCTCCTTTTGATCCAGGAACCACCAGGCAGCCCCAAACTGCACTTTGCCGGCAATGCTGCCATCGTTGAAGTTGCCGGTCATGGTAGCCATCAATTCATTATCTGCCGGATTAAGGTTGTAAATAATGGTTTTGGTGAGCTGATCGTTACTATCCAGGCGGTCCAGGAACCTAGCCAAAGCACGTGCCTGGGAGAAATCGCCGATGGAATCCCATCCGGTATCAGGGCCCAGCTGGCGCATCATGCGGGAGTTATTATTACGCAAGGCACCCAGGTGATACTGCTGTACCCATCCTTTCTTCCAGTCCATTACTGCCAGTTCAAACAACAAGGCCGATTTAATTTTACGTATATCCGTGTTCGTTAACTGCTTCCCTGCTCTCACATCACTGAAAATGCTGCGGATTTCTGCCTCCGTATAGGCGTCGGCGTAAATCTCTTCGATACCATGGTCGGAAACGGTACAGCCATTGGCTGCAAAGAAGTCGTGACGCTGCTGCAATACCTGCAACAGGTCATCATAGGTACGGATGGTAGCGTTGGCAGCCTGTTCCAGCTTTTGCAGGTAGGCGTTGTATACGAGTGGATTATCCACGTTCATGGCGGCATCCGGGCGGAAAGCAGGGAAAATGCTGATACCGAAGTTTTCCGCTTTCATCTGCTGGTGATAACGCAGGTCATCCGCAGGGTCATCGGTGGTACATACGACCTTCACATTGCGACTGCGGAGGAGCCCACGCACGCTGTATTCCGGCTGCTGCAGCAGGCTGCTGCAATGGTCAAATACCTGGCGGGCCGTCTGGCAGTTGAGAATTTCATTTACCCCGAAATAGCGCTGGAGCTCCAGGTGTGTCCAGTGGTAGAGCGGGTTACGTAAGGTTTTAGGAACGGTAGACGCCCATTTTTCGAATTTTTCGTAGTCGGACCTATCCCCGGTACAATAACTTTCATGTACACCGTTGATGCGCATGGCGCGCCATTTATAGTGATCGCCGTACAGCCACGCCTGGGTGATGTTCTCAAACCGGGTATCGGCTGCAATCTGTGCGGGTGGCAGGTGGCAATGGTAATCAATAATAGGCATCTCCTTCGCGTAATCATGGTACAAACGCTCGGCAGTACCTGTGTTAAGCAGGAAATTCTCGTCCAGAAACTTCTTTCTCATCTGATTGTGGAATTTGAAAAATTACAATGAAACACCCCGCTTCCAGGGGATAAAGTCGTCCTGACCATTTACTACAGATTTCGCTGGAATGTTTCCGCTGGCTACTTCTATAACGTAGTCGAGTATACGTTGACCTGCTTCTTCAATGGTTTCTTCACCGTCGATGATCGTACCGGTGTTGATGTCAATGATTTCAGGCATATGCTGGAATAGTTTGGTACTGCTGCTTAGTTTAAGTACCGGTGCAATGGGGTTACCTGTTGGGGTACCCAGTCCGGTGGTAAAGAGAACGATGTTGGCGCCACTGCCTACTTCGGCGGTGGTGGACTCCACATCATTGCCTGGGGTGCACAGGAGGTTCAGTCCCGGGCGCTGTACTTTCTCCGGATAATCCAGCACTGCTGCTACCGGCGAGGAGCCAGCCTTTTTGGCGGCGCCGGCTGATTTGATAGCATCGGTGATCAGACCATCTTTGATGTTACCGGGAGAAGGATTCATATCAAATCCGGAGCCGGCTTCTTCTGCGCGCAGTGCGTAGGTGCGCATCAGGTCAATGAACCTGTTGGCATCTTCGGCACTGTTGCAACGGTCGCTCATTTCCTGCTCCACCCCGCAGAGTTCCGGGAATTCGGCCAGGATCACTGATCCGCCCAGGGCCACGAGCAGGTCGCTCGTATACCCGATGGCCGGGTTGGCAGAGATGCCGGAGAACCCATCAGAACCGCCGCATTCCAGTCCTATGGTCAGCTTGCTGAGTGGGGCCGGTTGGCGTGATACCTTATTGGCCTGCATCAGGCCAGCGAAGGTTTGCTTAATTGCGTTGGTGATGAGCAGTGGCTCAGAGCCTGTTTGTTGCTGATCGAGTATATACAGCGGCTTAGCGAAATGCGGATCTCTCTTATTGATTTCATCCTGCAGCATGCTGATCTGGGCGTTCTGGCATCCCAGGCTCAGCACAGTAGCACCTGCTACGTTGGAGTGGGTAATGTAACCCGCCAGCAGTCCGCACAGTGTTTGCGCATCCTGGCGTATACCGCCACAGCCACCCTCATGCGTGAGGAATTTGATGCCATCCACATTCGGGAAAATACGTTTACCGGTAGTGGTGTCTTCTTCGGCTGTCCAGCTGGTTTCAGTAATCTGTTGGATATCTCCGCCTTCCTGCTGCACTTTGATCAGCTGCTGCATGAAGGAGGCATACTTATCCGGTTTGGCGTAGCCCAGTTCTTTGAGCATAGCATTTTTCAGCACTTCCACGTTCCTGTTTTCACAGAACACGAGTGGAATCACGAGCCAGTAGTTACCGGTGCCTACGCTGCCGTCTGCACGTGGATAGCCCATGAAGGTGCGTTCTTTCCACTTGTTGATATCCGGAATATGCCAGCCGGTGCGTCTTTCAGGGGAAAGCGCATAGCCATTTGCCGCATGCTTCACATTTTCAGTGGAGATGCGCACACCTGTTTCCAGGTCCGATTGGGCTTTACCTACCAGCACGCCGTACATGGTAATTTTATCACCTTTCTGCAATGGTGTGGTAGTGAATTTATGCTTTGCCGGAATTTTTTCTTTGAGCGTGTAGTCGGTACCGTTATAGCTAACTACGCTGCCAGCCTCGAGGTCTTGCAATGCCACCAGCACATTATCTGCCGGGTTTACTTTTAATACTTTCTGCTTCATGATCAGGAGATGATTATTTCCGCCGCTACTCTTTCCAGGTAAGCATTCACACCTTCCCTGATCAGGGCCTGCAGCATATTTGTTACTGTTCTTGAAAAACCTGGCAGGGCGCTGAGGTCAGTACCCCAGTGTTCACTATTGGCCAGGCTGATTTTTACTACTTCCGGCAGCTCATGTTCCTGCCAGAGTTTTTTATAGTAAGATGCAAAACTATCGTCTACAGGGAGGCCGTGTTCCTGCTTCATAAACAGCAGGTGAGCGGCGAAGCCGAGGGCGATCAGGGCTGGCACCTGGTGCATGCGTTGTTCATAACGGAGCAGGATAGGCACTACCCTTGTTTTCAGCTTAGAGGTAAAGTTGCCGCAAATGCTTAACCATTTATGGTCGATATAAGGATTGCGGAAACGGTCCTGCACAGCGGCAGCAAAACGCACAGCCGCATCCTGGCGTATATTGCTGTCCGTGATGGCAGGAATAATTTCATGCAGCAGCAGGCCTTCGATATAGGCGGCCATGGCTTCGTTGCTCATGGCGGCTTTTACCGTTTCAATGCCTGCCAGTGCGGCAATGCCGCAGCTGAGCGTGTGGGCGCCATTGAGCTGGCGCAGCTTCAGTTCGCGGAATACGTTGATATCCGGGGTGATTACCACACCACTGTCCGCAGCCGCAAAGGATAAGATCTCTCTTACCCGCTCGCTGCCGGATTCAATGGCCCAGAGGCGGTAGGCTTCCGACATGATCAGCAGCTGATCCTCATAACCACAATCGATATCGGCTGCACCAGGGATAATTGAATCCACCAGGGAGTTACAGAAATGGTTATGTGTGGTGAGCCACTGGATGAAACTGGCCGGCAGCTGGTTATAAGCCGCCAGTTGCCCCACAATATTTTTCAGCAGCAGTCCATTATCGGGCAGCAATTCGGTAGGTACGATTACCATCCCGCTGTCGGCGCTGCCATTGAAATGTTGATATCGCTGGTAGAGGAATGCCAGCAGCTTTCCCGGGAAAGAGGAAGGCACTCCCTGTAATACGTTCTCTTCTACATAGGCGATGCCTACTTCGGTAGTATTGGAAATCACTACCTGCATATCTGCGCTGGCAGCACAGGCCAGGATCTGGTCCCATTGGGTGCTGGCAGTGAGTACGCGACTGATACTGGCATTTACGATGTCCATCTGTACCTTTTTACCGCCTTCGACGCCACGGATACACTGTGTATACAGGTTATCCTGATTATCGAATTCGGCAGTAGTACCTCTGGAAGTGGATTTTACCACCACTACCCTGCCATTGAAGATGCCCTGTTTGTTGGCTTTGTCAATAAAAAAGTCCGGCAGTCCACGCAACAATACACCGGTTCCGAATTGCAGTACTCTTTCCGGCAATGAAAAACAGTTTGCTGCAGGTAGCTGGAGTGCATCTCTGTCGTGCAGCAGAGGGAGCACACCTTTTGATAACTTCATGAAAAAAGGATTTTACTTTTTACGCATCATTTCAACTTCGTTGGCGGCGAGGATATAAGACCCTACACCTTTTGGATCGTTGTCGATCACTTTTTCGCTGAGGTAGTACTCATAGCTGCCGTCTCTGTAAGGTTCGCCGCCGAGGCCTGCTACGCTTACCGTTCCGCCGAGGGTAATATCTCCCTCCGGATTTTTACGGATAAACTGTTTGAGAATACCATCATATCCTTTGTTGACCACTTTTTTATAGGAAGCAGGCAGGTAGCCCAGGCGCATACCTTTCGCCAACGCATATACGAACATGCAGCTGGCAGACGCCTCTACGTAGTTGCCCTTACCGTTTGCCTTGTCCAGTACCTGGTACCAGCAGCCGGTTTTAGGGTCCTGGAACTTTTGTACGGCTACGGCTAAACGACCGAGGATGGCTTTCAGGCTATCCTTACCGGGGTGTCCCTTAGGATACTGCTCCATGGCATCTACCAGGGCCATGGCATACCAGCCCATGGCGCGGCCCCAGAAATGCGGCGACTGCCCTGTTACCTTGTTGGCCCAGCGCTGTTCTTTGGACTCATCCCAGGCATGGTACAGCAATCCGGTTTTAGGATCTCTGGCATGTTCTTCCATCAGTACAAACTGGCGGGTGATGTCTTTAAAGTCATCCGTTTCGCCGGTCATAGCAGCATATTCCGCATAAAAAGGTTCTCCCATGTACAGGCCATCCAACCACATTTGCCATGGGTAGCGCTGTTTGTGCCAGAAACCACCGGCATGGGTACGTGGCTGACCTTTCAGCTGCTCGCGCAGGAGGTCGGCCGCTTTTTTGTACTTAGGATCTTTGGTGGCTTTATACAGCACCAGGATGGCCCTGCCGTTTTTTACGTTATCGATATTATAATCTTTCAATTTGTAAGTGCGGATACTGCCATCTTCCTGGATGAAGTGATCCATACTTTTTTTGATGTAGTCGAAGTACTCCTGCTTACCGGTTCTTTGCCAGAGGGCATTGAAACCTTCCAGTATCACGCCCTGGTCGTAGGTCCAGCGTACCGCATTACCGGGATGCATAGATAAGGAGTCCTTCCATATACGCATGCAGGTAGCTGCCATGCCGGCAGCCCCTGTCTGTGCATTCGATTTCAATGCCAGTATCAGCAATAAGGTTATTACAATATTGAATCTATAGCGCATGTTCTACTGATGATTTTTGTTTTGTGTCTTTATACTTACTATCGGAGAAAGTGATATCGGTGGCATTACGTTTGGTCACCGGTTCCTTGCCGGAGCTGGTCACCACGTATACGTCTTTAAAATGGATGCCTTTTGCTTCCATGCAGCTGATACCTTCTTTTGCTTTGATCGTCATGTTACTCATGTTAATGTTGCTGATAGGCATTTCCGGTAAGCCCCGGATGAATACTGCTGATTTAGCGCCGTGGCATACCACATTTTCTATGTAGAAGTTTCGGAAGACAGGGGTTGCTTCTGTTACCGGGACATGTTCAATTTTCGGACCAGATCTGTTTTCGCCTGCCAGCGGAATAGGATCTTTGGCGGCATAGTACATATCAAACAGGATGGCTTCTCCGGGAATTTCCCGCATGTTGATATTGGACACATAAATATTTTCTACTACGCCACCTCTGCCGCGGGTAGTCTTGAAACGCAGGCCTATATCAGTTCCCATGAAAGTGCTGTTGCTTACATAGATGTTGTTGGCGCCGCCGGACATTTCGCTGCCGATTACAAAACCGCCATGTGCGTGGTATACGGTGCAATTGTTTACCACTACATTTTCGGTAGGCTTACCGCGTTTGCGCCCCTGTTCATCTCTGCCAGATTTGATGCAGATACCGTCGTCCCCTACGTCAAAAGTGCAGTCGAGGATTTGGGCGTAGCTGCAGGATTCCAGGTCCAGGCCGTCCCCGTTTTGGGCGTACCATGGATTTTTAGCGTACACGTTGCGGAGGGTGATGTTTTCGCAAAGCAGCGGGTGAATGCACCATGCCGGCGAGTTCTGGAAGGTCACTCCTTCGAGCAGTACGTTTTTGCAGCTGGTGAGACTCACCATGTTGGGTCGTAAAAAGTCCTTGTAGGCTTCAAAGTCGGCCGCTTTACCATCTCCCGTAATAACCCCGGGGTCCTTTACAGTGGTGCCTGCAAAGTGCTTTTGGGTTGGATACCAGGTGGTACTGTCTTTATTGAGTACGCCGCCTTTTTTTATCAGGTCTTTCCACTGACTCTCTGTCATTTTTCCTTTTTTCACGGCGCGCCAGGCGTCACCGCCACCATCCAATATACCTTTCCCGGTTACAGCAATATTTTCCTGATCCAGGGCAGATACCGGAGGTTGGCAACGCATAGCCACCAGGCCTTCGTACGTACTTTTTACGAGTGGATACTGGTCATAATCAGTTGTGAACTGCAAAACAGCGTTGGCCGCCAGGTGCAGGTTCACATTACTTTTCAGCACTATCGGACCGGTGAGCCACAGGCCATTGGGCACATACACTACGCCCCCACCTTTGCTGCTGCAATCGGTGATGGCATCGTTGATGCTTTTTGAGTTGAGGGTGATACCATCTGCTTTAGCGCCGTATTGCAGGATGCTAAAGGTATCGCGGCGGAAATGCGGCTCGTATACTACCGGCAGTTCGTAGGCGTATTTGCCGGTAAAATCTGACTGCAGGAGCCAGTTTTCCAGCGGTATATTTTGTTTATTGATGGCATCAGCTACCAGGGCGGCCATTTTGGTGGCGCCGTAGGTATTGAAATGCGTATCATCGGTGACTCCTTTAGGCAGTGTTTTGTAATGCCCTGCCGGCGTGGTTTTAAAGAATTTCACAGAGCCTTGTTCGCCGGCTTCGCTGAGGGCTGCGCTGGAGGACTGCTGCAGATCAATCATCGGCACGTTCAAGGCTTTGGCCACTTCACGCACTGCTGCGGGGTAGTCGCCGTGGGTATCTTCCAGTTTACCATTGGTAAATTTGCGGCGGGCTACCGGTGTGATCAGGATGGGATTGGCGCCTTTTGCACGGGCTTCTTTTACGAAGCGCTCCAGGTTCGTTTTATAATCGCCGCGGGGTGCTGCATACCGGGTGGAATCTTTTACTTTACTATCGTTGTGTCCAAACTGTATGAGCACCCAATCACCGCTTTTAAGCTGGGATACCACGGTATCCCAGCGATGTTCATTGATAAAGCTTTTGGTACTTCTGCCGTTTACTGCATAATTACGTATAGTCACGCCTGCCTGAAAGAATTTGGGAAACAGTTGTCCCCAGCCTCTTTCCGGGTTCTCTTCGGTGGGCTTATCGGCCATGGTACTATCACCGATGAGATACACTGCCGGCGGTTGTTCTGCCGGTGCGAGCCCTATCAGGGAAAGCAATAATAGCTGCAAAAATTTCATGGTTTCTTACTTGGCTTAGTTATACTGTGGATTCTGACTAAATTCATCTTTGTTGGTCACGGCATCGATCTGATCCTGCGGAATGGGTCTTACCAGGTGGTATGACTGGAAGTAGGCGTTTGCATCCGGATTGTATTTGGCGATACGCTCCTGGAGTTTACCGGTACGTTTCAGGTCAAACCAGCGCAGTTGCTCTCCTACCAGTTCTCTGGCGCGTTCGTCGAGGATGAAGTCCAGCGTAACATCCGATGCTTTCACTTCCATTTCTGTTTCATGGCCTGCAATGGCAGCGCGTTTGCGCAGGACGTTGAGGTACTCAGCTGCTTTGGTGGTGTTATTGAGCTTCAGCTGTGCTTCTGCAGCGATGAGGTACATTTCCGCCAGGCGGATAACAAATACATCGCGGGCGCTTTGTTCTTCGTTCATGGAAGCTCTGGTAGCATCATCAAATTTTTTCAGGGAGATGTAGCGGGTGCGGTCCAGACCGGCGCCATTTGCTTTATAAATATCATTTCTGTCATAAATCCTGTACTTAGGATTATCGGGCAGTACATATTTACTGATGTAGATGGCCGTGTCGCCCAGCTTCATGCCCGCCGGAGCTGTTTTTGTATTGTTACAATACCAAACTTGTTTGAAGGACGCTTCGTAACGGGCATCTGCTTGTTCATTGAAGAGGTTCAGCATGAAAAGCGTGGGCATATAACGGTTAAATGGACGCATGTTGGCAATATCACGTTGCATACCTGGCAGGTCGTCGTACTTCATGGCAAAGAGCATGTGTGCGTTGTTGGCGCCTCTGCTGTGTCCATTCGGATACAGGGTAGCATCAAGACGGTCGTCGAACACCAGGTTCTTCATGTAATTTACTGCCCAGATCACCTCTGTATTCACGAGGTTATCCATGCGCCAGAGATCTGAGTATTTTGGTAAGAGTTTATAGGTGTAACCACTAATTAATTTCTCTGCCATGTCGGCTGCCTGCTGATTCATACCACGGGTGAGGTACATCCTGGCGGCGAATGCTTCGGCCACCGGTTTTGTAGCGCGGCCATAATCGCTGGTAGTGAGTGGCAGGTTAGCGATGGCATAGTCCAGGTCGCGGAAAATCTGTGCATAAAAAGTATCAACCGGGGTGCGGTTAGCGGTGGTAACCACACCATTCGTTTCCGTAGTGGTGAAGTGCACATTACCCCATGTTTCCACGATATGCCAGTAGTAGAACGCGCGCAGGAAGCGGAGCTCAGCACCGCGGATTTTCTTTTTGTCCTCCGTCATACCCGAACCATCAATGCGGGTAACCCCGGCATTACACAGGTTAATGGCTGCATACAGCTGCTGCCAGAGGTTTTTTACGGCGCCATTGCTGGCCTGCAGGTTATTGTACTGGGTGAGATCCGGATATACGTCCCCTGTTCCGCTGGTCCAGATATCGGTGCCCATTTCGGAGATGTTATAACCATTTTCCTTTCCGTACCACCAGCGGTTGTAGGTATACACGGCATTTACGAGTGATTCAAAACCTTCCGGCGTGGAATACACGGCATCAGAGGTAGAGCTACCCGGATTGTATTCTTCCAGTTGTTTGTTACAGGCAGCGAGGGAACCTGCTGCGAGTCCTGCGAATAATATATACTTATTAAATAATTTCATAACCTCGGTTTAATAAAGATTAAAACTCAACATTCAATCCGGCCACGTACATCCTGGTGAGTGGTTCGCTGAGCGCGCCTCCTCTTTCCGGATCGTAGTCTTTCACTTTGCTGAAGGTGAACAGGTTTTTACCGGTTACGTACAAACGAAGTGTAGACAGGTTCAGTCTTTTCAGGACATCTGGTGCGAAACTATATCCAAGCGAAATATTTCTGATTTTCACGAAGGAACCATCCTTGTAACCAATGGTAGAAATGAATGGTGTGCTGGCTTTGGAGCGGCTCGCATCTGGCTGGGGATATTCGTTGGTAGGATTTTGCGGTGTCCAGTAATTGAGCGGTGCGCTGTTTTCCAGGCCCTGCGGATCATATTTGTTGGCGTATTCAGAGTTGATCCATTGACCAAAACGTGCAAAGATGTAGATGTTCAGGTCGAAGTTTTTGTATTTGAAATCGTTGTTAAAACCACCGGTCCACTTAGGGATCTGGCTACCGATTACCACACGATCTTCAATATTGATTATACCGTTACCATCCTGGTCTTTCACTTTGATCTCACCTGGTTTGCGACCAAATTTTGCTGCCAGGTCTGCCTCATTGGATTGCCATATACCTAATTTTTCATAATCAAATAATACCCTGGTAGGGTAACCAATGAACCAGCCGCTGGCAACATCATCTGCGCCGCTGGCCAGTGCTACAATTTCTTCTTTATTACGGGAGTAGGAAATATTGGAAGTCCAGCGGAAATCTCTGCCGGTCACGTTTACAGTGTTAATGCCGATTTCAAAACCCCTGTTGCGTGTTTTACCGATATTCTGCACTACGGAGATGTTACCGCTGGAAGAAGGAATGGTGCGCATCAGCAATAAGTCTTTAGTTTTGGTATCGTATACATCGATGTTACCGGTGATGCGGTTTTCGATGATACCGAAGTCCAGACCAATATTTGTGGTGGCAGAAGTTTCCCATTTGAGTTCTCTGTTACCAGCCTGCGTGCCGATGGCGTATGCAATGGCGGCATTGGTATCATCCCAGGAGAAAGGAATTTTAGAGAGAACGGCAGCAGTGGAGTAAGCATCTACCGCATCAGAGCCGGCGATACCGTACGTCACTCGCAGTTTCAGATCACTGAATACCTGTTGATTTTTCATGAATGCTTCATCACTTACGCGCCATGCACCGGCAACGGATGGGAAGTAAGCCCATTTCATACCCGGAGACAACTTGGAAGAACCGTCAGAGCGGGTGGTGAAGGACAGCAGGTATTTACCTTTATAGTCGTAGTTGAGGCGACCAGTAAAGGAGATCAGTTTCGTTCTGGTTAAGCCGGTAGCAATAGCGATACCGCTTACGTTGTTCTGCAAAGCATGGTACAGCTGTGAAGGCAGCAACTGGCCATCTCCCTGCATATTGGAATAATCATTATTATCGGTCAGCAAGCTGGATACCCCTGTAATACCGAAGTTGTGATCACCGATAGATTTATTGTAGGTGAGGATGTTTTCCCAGCTGAGGAAAGTACGGGAGCTGTTGAGCGACTGACTTCTGCTGGTGGACTGTGTACCCCGGTCGATAGACGCTTTGCTGGCGAAAATACCCTGTTTGGTATTTTCCAGTGTAACACCCAGGTTGGAACGGAATTTAAGACCTGCCAGCGGGGTGATTTCCAGGTAGGCATTTGCCAGTACCCTGGTAGTTTTATTATCGTTGGCGTAGGCGTTCGGTTGTTCATCTGCCAGGGGGTTCACTGCGGAACCTGAGTTAGGGAACAATACGAAATTCCCATCCTCATCAAACGGTGTGGTGAGTGGCAGGAATTTATTGGCCTGGTTCAGCGGATCACGACGTTTGGTTTGCGCGTAGTAAGTGATCTGGCTCTGCACCCCTACTTTAATTGCGTCATTGATAGTTTGATCTACGTTGAAGCGGCTGGTATAACGTTTCAGTTCATCGAGTTTGAATAATCCTTTTTCGTTAAAATAATCGAAAGAGAAATAAACTTTTGTTTTATCGGAACCACCGGAAATACCTACCTGGTAGTCCTGCTGTAAACCGTCGTGGATCAGCAGGTCAGCGTAGTTAGTCCACACGTTGTTTTTAATATTTTCCAGTTCGAAGGCATTGAAGATTTTAGGATCATCAGCTTCGCTGGCCCATCTGCCGGTGGTGCGGTTAGCTTCTCTTTTGAGGGCAACGTATTCAGGTCCGGTCATCATATCAGGATAGCCGTTTACCTGGGAGGTACCTACGTAAGAACTGAAGCTGAGTTTAGGTTTACCGCTGGCGCCACGTTTGGTAGTTACCATGATAACACCGTTGGCACCACGTGAACCATAGATGGCGGTGGTGGAAGCATCTTTCAATACTTCCATGGACTGGATATCGTTCGGGTTGATGTCTTCGATGGTGTTATACTGTACCCCATCCACGATGTAGAGGGGACCGTTAGCCGCCGTGATAGACCTGTTACCGCGAACGGTTACATTTATTTTTGCACCTGCGGCACCGCTGCTACGGGTGATATCGACACCGGGCACTTTACCCTGCACCGATTCCATCACGTTGGTGGAAGGTACTTTCTTAATTTCATCTCCTTTGATGGAAGCTACAGCACCGGTGAGGTCGCGTTTTTTTACCGTACCATAACCGATAACTACCAGTTCATCGAGTTTTTTGTTGCTTTGTTCCAGTCGTACATTCATAGCGCCTGGTGTAGCCTGGAGGGTGAGGGATGCATAACCCAGGTAAGTAAACAACAATTCAGTTTTGCCGTCTGGCATTGTGAGGGAGAAGTTCCCCGCAGGGTCCGTCTGTGCACCACCGGTGCCGCCTTTAACCTGTACGGTAACTCCCGGCAATCCTTCTCCGGTTGTAGCATCAGTCACCTTGCCCTTAATGGTTCGGGACTGTGCGAGTGCCCAGTGGCTAAAACAGCACAACAGTAAGCAAATCAGGTGAATTTTTTTCATAACGTCTTGCGTGAAAGTTTTTTGGCTAATAAAGTTTTAAACGAATAGGTCTGCGTCCTTCAAAAACGTGGTTCGTATTGCTATAAAAGGTCTAAAATTTTAGCTGTCGTATGATACAAGTCTACAGAACTATTTACTAACGGAGAACTTTATTTACGCAATCGTTCCCGGAAAATTCATTACATTCACGATGGGAAAAAATACTTGAAAGCCCTTGCTGTAAAAGAAATGAAGTATAAAGCAACTACGATCAAAGACATTGCAAAGGCGCTGAATCTCTCTACCTCTACGGTTTCGCGTGCTTTGCGCGACAGCCACGAGATCAGTGCAGCTACCAAGCAGGTAGTGCTGGAATACGCTGCCAGGCTGAATTTCCAGCCTAATCCTATTGCTTTGTCTTTAAAAGAAAGAAAGAGCCATTCGATAGGTATCATTGTAGCAGAAATAGCCAATAGTTTCTTTTCACAAATCATCAACGGAATCGAATCTGTTGCCAATGAACAAGGTTACACCGTCATCATTTCCCAGAGCCATGAAAACTTTGAGAAAGAAGTTAGAACGCTGCAATACCTGGCGTCCAGGAGCATCGACGGGCTGTTGATTTCTGTATCCAGCGCCACCAACGATTTACAGCAACTAAAATCACTGCATCAGTCCGGACTTCCTATTGTTTTCGTGGACCGTTCTGTGGAAGAAATCAACACCCACAAAGTGGTGGTTGATAACTACCAGGGCGCATACAACGCCACTATTCACCTGTTGGAACAAGGCTACCGCAGAATCGCCTGTGTGGCCAATTCCGAGCATTTAAATATTACCAGGGAAAGAGTAGGCGGCTATATGGCGGCATTACAGGAGTATCAGCTGAAGCCTGATCCCGGGATGATAAAATATTGCTTCCATGGCGGTATGTTGTTAAACGAAGTAGAAACTGCCGTAAGCGAGCTCATTAAATTAAAACCTAAACCAGACGCAATTTTCGCCACATCCGACAAACTCACCACGGGTTGTATGCGCATGTTGAAACGTCATAAAATAGCTGTTCCAAAAACGATTGCACTCACAGGATTTTCCAACTCAGAATTGATTGAATTACTGCATGCACCGATCACAGTGGTGCAACAGCCGGCATTTGAAATGGGCCAGGTAGCAACGGAATTGCTGCTACAGCTGATAGAGAGCAAGCGGCCAGTGAAAGATTTCAAGACCATCAAGCTACAGACAAGGCTGGTATCTCCCGAAAACAGATAAAAAAAATTCCCTGGCAGACGTCAGGGAATGTTCATTTAGCCTTTCTTATTACTATTTAGTGATTCTAAACCAATCCACATCCGCAAAGCCGGCATCATTTGTTTTTGCCGTGCGGCTGCAACACAGCCCCAGCTTGGCTCCTATCCATTTGCCGGGTTTAGCTGTGAATTCATTTCCTGCCACCTGGAAAGTGCTGCCATCAGTACTGTAACTGAAATTACACTTCCCTCCTTTCGTAACCTGAACGCGGAAAAATATATCCGTTCCCGTTAGTTTACCCACTTGTTCCGTTTGTTCTTTTTTACCTTTATCTGCCTGCGCACAACGCAAGCTGGTGAGGTAGATGCCATCTGCCCTGTTTTCTACTGCCAGTCCTGCGTAATCCAGTCCCAGCACTATAAACGACATACGGTCGCCCGGCAGTCGCGGTGTAAATTTAAACTTCACCGTAGCTGTAAATTCTTCTGCCGGAAATTTCTGCGCCAGCACATTTGGTACATCCCACAAACTGTTGGTGGAATCAGGCACCTGTGCAGCGAAGAGTCGCAAACTACCTTTTGCGGACGATGGGAAAGCCCAGCCGGCAAAAGGATTGGCCTGCCATTGCCATTGCTTGCCTATCGTATTATCATTGAATTCATCTGATTCGGCAGGCGTGGTAATAGGCCATGTTTTACCTACATCCGGTTTGCGGTAAGTCAATACCGGCTCGCCTTTGCCGTCTTTATCCTTATCTTCTCCAATCACAGGCCAGTCGTTTACCCAGGTCATTGGCTGCAGGTGTACCACTCTTCCGTAGGCATCTATATCCTGGAAGTGCAGAAACCAGTCGGCCCCTTTCTGTGTTTGCACCCAGGCACCCTGGTGTGGGCCGTTGATGGGCGATTTACCCTGGTCCATTACGTTTTTACTGTCGTAGGGACCATAAATATTTTTAGAACGCATGACCAGCTGCCATCCGGTAGACACGCCACCGGCAGGTGCAAAGAGGTAGTAGTACCCGTTACGTTTGTAGAACTTGGGGCCTTCCAGTGTTGGATTGCCGTCGTGGCCATCAAACACCATCACGCCTTCATCGATCGCTTTGGTACCAGCTGCGTTCAGTTGCTTGACTACAATAATACTTTTGATACCGGCCCTGCTGCCTGCGTAGGCATGGGCGAGGTATACCTTTCCGTCATCATCCCAGAGCGGGCAGGGATCTATAAGTCCTTTGCCGCCTGCCACCAGTTCCGGCTCACTCCAGGGGCCATTGATATTTTTGGCTTTGGTGAGATAGATACCGAAATCCGGATCGGGGTAATAGATATAAAATTCGTTATTATGATAGCGGATGGCAGGCGCCCAAACGCCGTTGCCATGCTGTGTTTTAGCAAAATGATCATATGGTGGCTGACGCAGCAGTGCGTGGCCTGCAATACGCCAGTTAACCAGGTCTTTTGAATGGAGGATGGGTAATCCCGGGATGGCATCGAAGCTGGAGGCGATCAAATAATAATCATCTCCAACGCGGATTGCGTCCGGATCAGAGTAGTCCGCATATAAAACCGGATTCTTATAAGTACCATTACCATTATCTGCTACCCAAACTTTCGAAACATCATTTCCTGACTGTGCGGAGGCGGGAGAAAGCGCAAATAGTGAAATCCCTGCTGGCAGCAGTACATAGGTCAGCCATACTTTTTTCATATCGTGAAACAATTCCGGGATCAAAATAGTAAATGAGCCGCAGATGCGTGGTGTTTATTTACGCAATCGTTCCCGGCAGGAGCGTTGCCTGAACACCGCCATTCCTTTACCATGGCCGGCTCACATCGCTTTCCCCAGTTCCGCCAGTGCTCCGGGGTTGGGTATAATCAGGTGCTTTCCTTCCGTTTTTACGAGACCTTCCGCTGTTAACTCATTGAGTACCCGGAAGGTAGTTTCGTAGGTGGCGCCGATGCATTCTGATAAATCCTGTTTGGTAAGCGGCAGATTAATATAGCCTTCTGCGGTAGTACCAAATTTGCGGTAGATCAGGAGGAGCACATTTGCCAGTCGTGTTTTCACGGGCATGTGAGCCAGGCCGTGCATGTACTTTTCCGCATCCTGCAGTTCCTTCGCATAAAAAAGCATGAGCTGGTAGAGCAGTTCATTATTCACGCGCAGGGAAGCGTTGAAGAAGGGCAGGTCCACATAGCAAACCTTCACTGGCCCCATAGCCGTAGCCGTTACCGGGTAAATGTTTTCCGGGCCGCCGATGCCGCGGTGGCCAACGATCTCTCCTTTTTGGGCAAACCGGACGATGAGGTCTTTTTCGGTCCCCCAGTGTTTATGCACTTTCACCACGCCTTCGAACACGAAGAACATTCCCTTTACCGAGTCGCCTTCCTGGAAGAGCGTATCATTTCTTTTATAAACGATATTTTTCTTTTGGGCATGGATGGCTGGCAGCCACTCCGGCAGGGAGAGGCGGCATAGCAGGCATGTTTTTCCGTCGCAGGTCTGTTTATCTGATTTCATAATGTTCCTCGTGCAAAGATAGTTGTTGGGTGGCAAGATGGCTGAAATGCATGGGCAGGTCCACCACATTACCGATCACGATGATGGCCGGGCTACCTACGCCGGCTGCTTTGGCCACCTCATGTATATTATATATATGTCCGGTGGCCACTTTTTCCATGGGGGTGGTCCCCTGCTGGATGATGGCTACCGGCGTGTGTGCTTTACCGTGGGCGGTGAATAATTCGATGATAGGGAGAAGATGTTGCATCCCCATGAGTATGACCACGGTGGCGGACGATTGCGCGGCCAGCTCAAGGTCGGGCGATAAAGTACCACCAGCGGTGGTACCGGTGGTCACCCAGAAGCTGTCGGCCGTGCCCCTGCTGGTGAGCGGGATCATTTGGGAGGCCGGTACGGCCAGGGCGCTGCTGATGCCGGGGATGATCTGCACGGGGATGTTGTGCAGGGCGGCGGTTTCAATTTCTTCAGTGGCGCGACCAAAGATAAACGGGTCGCCACCTTTGAGTCGCGCTACATGACCATATTCATATGCACTGCTGACGATGAGGTCATTTATTTCTGCCTGGGTGCGACTATGCTGACTGCATCGTTTACCTACATATTTAATAACAGCGTTGGGGTTGGCGTGTTCGAGGAGGTCCTCATTAACGAGGGCGTCATAAAGGATCACGTTGGCAGAGCGGAGCACGCGTACTGCTTTGAGGGTGATCAGTTCCGGATCACCGGGTCCGGCACCTATCAGGGAGAGCATTTTGGTTGGACTATTCATATTAGAATAAATTATATTTAATCTTTTTATGCGAACATGCATTCAAATTTAAATATAAAATCCTTATTTTTATATCAGAAATCATACGCCGCCCAACAATTTTACATTTCTTCCTAGAAAATCTATTATATAAATTTATTTATAATATATTTTATCTCCCGATTTCAAAATCTTATTTCCAATGAAAGTAATCGTAATAGGGAACGGCATGGTGGGCTACAAATTCTGTGAGAAGCTCCGTTCAATGGCAGATACCGGGATTGAACTGATTGTATATGGCGAAGAACCCCGCCCGGCGTACGACAGAGTACATCTTACCTCTTACCTCGACGGCAAAACTGCCGATGACCTCCTCCTCGCCGATTTACAATGGTATAAGGACAATAATATAATATTACATACAGGCGACCCCGTTATACGCATCGACCGGCACCGTAAAACCGTGCATACGCTTGATGGCAAGGCGGAAACCTATGATTACCTCGTGATGGCTACCGGCTCCGCGGCCTTTGTACCTCCGGTACCGGGCATCGATAAAAAAGGTGTGTTTGTATATCGGACCATTGAAGACCTGGATGCCATCCGCGCCTATGCCGCCAACGCTAAATCAGGCATCGTAATAGGTGGCGGACTGCTGGGACTGGAAGCGGCCAAAGCGCTGCTCGACCTCCAGGTACCAGAGTCCTTTGTAGTGGAATTTTCCTCCCGACTGATGCCGCGACAAATAGATGAGCAAGGATCTGCCATATTACAAAATAAACTTAATGCACTGGGAATCAACATTCTCACAAATCGTAATTCAAGCGAAGTTTTAGGTGAGAATGAAGTTACCGGCCTCGCTTTTACGGATGGCACCTCCGTAAATGCGGACATCATAATTGTATCCGCCGGTATCAAACCAAGGGATGAACTGGCGCTACAGGCAGGACTGACCCTGGGTCCCCGTGGTGGCATTATCGTGAACAACCAGATGCAAACCTCCGATCCGGAAATATTCGCCATCGGTGAATGTGCCCTCCATAATCAAATGATCTATGGCCTGGTGGCACCGGGTTATGATATGGCGGCAGTTGCTGCTGCTACTATTTTGGGAGAAGAAAAAGCTTTCACCGGCTTTGATATGAGCACGAAACTAAAACTCATCGGTGTGGACGTAGCCAGCTTCGGCGATCCCTTCCCACTGCCACATACCTGTCATAGTATCGTATTCGAAGACCGGTTCACCGGGGTGTATAAAAGACTCAACATCACACCGGATGGCACCCGCCTGCTGGGCGGAATCTTAATCGGTGATGCGGCCGACTACAACATGCTACTGCAAACTACCAAAAACAGCATGCCCCTGCCGGCCAACCCTTCTGAGCTGCTGACCGGCGCCAAAAAAGAGGGTGACGCCAATTCGGCAGCCGTTACAGGGCTCCCGGACGACGCCATCATCTGTAGTTGTGAGAGTGTAAGCAAAGGGCGTATATGCGGCGCCGTTACTGCCGGCCTGGAAACCTTCGACGACGTGAAAAAAGCCACCAAAGCGGGTTCCTGCTGTGGCGGCTGCGCCCCGATGGTAAAAGACCTCATCACCGCCACCATGAAAGCGGAAGGTCGCTACATCCGCAACGTCATCTGCGAACACTTCTCCTACTCCCGCCAGGAAATGCTGGACCTTATCAAAGTAAAAGCCCTGCGTAGCTTCGATGAAGTAATAGATACCTACGGCCATGGCGACGGTTGCGAAGTTTGTAAACCAGTAGTAGCCTCCATCCTGGCCAGCCTCTGGAATGAGCTGATACTCGACAAAGGCAATGATACCGCACAGGACTCCAACGACCGCTACCTCGCCAACATTCAGAAAGGTGGTACCTACTCCGTAGTGCCACGTATTCCCGGCGGTGAAATCACCCCGGAAAAACTGATCGTAATCGGGCAGGTAGCCGTTAAATACAACCTATATACGAAAATCACCGGCGGTCAGCGCATCGACTTATTCGGCGCCCACCTCAGCGACCTCCCCTTCATCTGGGAAGAATTGATTGAAGCCGGCTTCGAAAGTGGCCACGCCTACGGTAAAGCACTGCGCACCGTGAAAAGCTGCGTGGGATCTACCTGGTGCCGGTTCGGCCTGCACGACAGCGTGAGCTTCGCCATACAGATCGAAGAGCGCTACCGTGGTCTCCGCGCGCCCCATAAAATCAAATCCGCCGTTTCCGGCTGTATCCGTGAATGTGCCGAAGCACAATCCAAAGACTTCGGTATCATCGCCACTGAAAAAGGCTGGAACCTGTATGTTTGCGGTAACGGTGGCTCCAAACCCCAACACGCCAAACTGCTGGCCTCCGATATCGATAGTGAAACCTGCATAAAATATATTGACCGGTTCCTGATGTTCTATATCAAAACCGCCGATCCCCTCACCCGCACCGCTACCTGGCTCAACAAACTCGATGGCGGCATGGACTACCTCCACAACGTAGTAGTGAATGATAGTCTCGGTATTGCCGCCGAACTCGAAGCCGCCATGCAACTCCTGGTGGACCACTACAAATGCGAGTGGAAAGAGGTGGTGGAAAGCCCGGAACTGCGCAAGCGCTTCTCGCACTTCATCAACGCACCGGAAGAAAGAGACCCTACTGTAAAATTTGAAAAAATGCGCGATCAGAAACGCGCCGCTGAATGGAAATAATTCAATCAACTAAATCCTACCGCTATGTCTGTAATCGAAACAAGTATCACCTGGTTTTATGCCTGCAACACCACCGATGTACCTACTAATGGTGGGGTATGTGTGAAACTGGCAGAAGAACAGATCGCCCTATATTACTTTGCCCGTCGCAATGAGTGGTTTGCCACCCAGAACATGTGTCCGCACCGCCAGCAGATGGCTTTGAGTCGCGGCATGACCGGCACCGTTAAAGACGAGCCTAAGGTAGCCTGTCCCTTTCACAAGAAAACATTTTCCCTGCTGGACGGCCGTTGCATTTCAGATGATGCGGAATCCTCCATCACCGTTTACCCCGTAAAAGTGATTGACGACCGGGTATACATTGGTATTGCCAAAGAGTTTATGGAAGTATAGCGCCTATATAAATGGCGAAACCCGGCAGCGGGCAGGCTGGCCGGGCTTCTGACTCAAAAATGATTGGCTCACCTTTAAAATCGATCTAAGTTACATGAAAAAACTGTTTCTTAGCGGGGCTTCCTTTGTCTTATCCGGACTATTTCTCCGACCGGCATACGCTCAGTTATCCATTAACGCACAGCTACGTACCCGCTCCGAATTCCGCGACGGACAAGGAGCTCCCCTCCCGGCCAATGCCAAACCGGCATTTTTTACCTCTCAGCGCAGCCGCCTGAGCGCTGGCTTCAACACCTACCGCCTGCAGCTGGGGCTCACCGTGCAGGATGTGCGGGTATGGGGCCAGGATGCCTCTACCATCAACCGCACTACCACGGCCGATAACAATGGCTTCCTATTACATGAAGCCTGGGCCGCCGTGATGCTGACGGATACCACCGTAAAAAATTTCACCCTGAGCCTCAAAGCTGGCCGCCAGGAACTGGTGTATGATGATAGTCGCCTCCTCGGCAACCTGGACTGGTTACAACAGGGCCGCCGCCACGACGCCGTACTGCTGCGGTATCAGTCCGCCAGGTGGCAACTCCACTTCGGCGCCGCTTTCAATCAAAATAAAGAAAACGGCAGTGGCACCATCTACAACCCTACCCCTCCCGGCAACTATGCCGCTAACACCAATGGTGGCAGCATGTATAAGAGCCTGGAATTTTTACATGCCAGCAGAAAAACAGGCGCACAAACGCTTTCTTTCCTCGTGCTGGCGGACCAGTTCTCCCGCTCGCATACCGATACCGTTAACAACCTGCCGGTGAAAACCTGGGAAGCTACCACTACCAGCCGCATCACCGCCGGCCTGTACTGGAACCGCCAGAGCAAACTGCTGGAAACTACTGCTGCCGGCTATTTCCAGGCAGCTACCAATCCATCGTACCTTTTAAGCGCCCAGGTGCTGTTTAAGGCAAGCAGTACTTTCAGCGTTGGACCTGGCGTGGATTACACCAGCCCCTGGTTTGACCCGCTGTATGGTACGCCGCATAAGTTCTGGGGCAATATGGATTACTTCTATGTAGCCAGTACCTTTGGCCGCCAGGGCCTGCAGGACTACTATCTCAAATCCAGGTGGAAGCCTTCCGCCAAATGGATACTCAACGCGGACCTGCACCAGTTTTTCAGCGCCGGCACAATTGCCGGCTACCCCAAAAACTTTGGTACAGAAGCAGATATCACTGCTACGTATAGCCTTACCCGTATCATCAGTATAGAAGGTGGTTACAGTCACTATTGGAGCACCAATACACTCACCTCTCCCACTGTCAAGAACATCGCTAACTCTTCCAGCAACAGTAACTGGGCCTACCTGATGCTGACAGTGAAACCGGAAATCTTTATTAAATAACCTGCAAACCAAAGTCTATGTCTGCTCAACTCGATAAAATAAAAATATTCAGTCTGAACTCCGTTCAGATGCGCACTTTCCACATCACGTGGCTGATGTTTTTCGTTTGTTTCTTTGGCTGGTTTGGGCTGGCGCCGCTGATGCCCACCATCCGGGAAGACCTCGGCCTTTCCAAATCACAGGTAGGCAATATCATGATTGCGTCCGTGAGTGGTACTATTATCGCGCGTTTAATCATCGGGAGATTATGTGATACCTGGGGGCCGCGTAAAACTGCGGTGCGACTCCTGATTGCCGGATCATTACCGGTATTCCTTGTGGGGCTGGCCGATAACTATACCACCTTTTTATTATTCCGTTTAGCCATCAGCGTTATAGGTGCTTCTTTTGTGGTAACGCAGTTTCACACCGGGCTGATGTTTGCCCCCTCTATTAAAGGAACTGCCAACGCCATCACCGGCGGCTGGGGCAACCTGGGCGGCGGGATCACAAATATGGTGATGCCGCTGATCTTCGCGGCCATCGTAGGCTTCGGATTTACTAAGTCAGAAGCCTGGAGGTATGCCATGATTGTACCCGGCATCATGATGCTGCTCGTGGCCTGGCTATATTACAAATTCACCAAAGACACACCCGAAGGCAACCTCGACGAAATCAACCAGCAGAAAGTTGCCGGCCCAACCGACTGGAGCATCCTGAAGGAATGGCGCATCTGGGCGCTCACACTGGCTTACGGCATGTGCTTCGGCATGGAGATCACCTTTGACAATGTAGCCTCCCTGCACTTCGTAGATACGTTTGGGTTAGACCAGGCGAAGGCCGGATTCCTGGCAGGTATCTTCGGGTTCATGAACATATTTGCGCGGGCGCTGGGCGGCATCGTTTCTGATAAGGTAGGTGCCAGACATGGTATGCGGGGCAAAGGACGCCTGCTCGGCTTTATGCTGCTGGGCGAAGGTTTGGGCCTGCTCTGGTTTGCCCATGCCGGCAGCCTGGGACTGGCCATTGTATGCATGCTGGGTTTTGCCCTCTTCCTGAAAATGGCCAATGGCGCTACTTTCGGCATCGTTCCGTTTATCAACGAAAAGAATGCAGGTCTGGTAAGCGGCATCGTGGGTGCCGGCGGTAATCTCGGCGGGATGCTGTTTGGCTTCCTGTTTAAGTCTGAAAGCATCACCTACATACAGGCTTTTCAATACCTGGGCGTCATCGTTATCATCGTTTCTGTCATCATCATGGTTACCAGGTTTGTAAAACCAGTACCTGCCAGCGGCATCCGTACTGCTGCCGTTGCATCGTGATCATTTAAATCGTGCGTTCCATGGACACATCAATCAAATCAACCTGCTGTTACTGTGGTGTAGGCTGCGGTATCATTGTGAATAAAGATAAGCGGGGAAATGTACAGGTACAGGGAGATCCCGATCATCCTGTCAACAGAGGTATGCTTTGCTCCAAGGGCATGAACCTGCACTATACCGTGATGGATACTTCCGACAGGCTCCTGTACCCCGAAATGCGGTACCACCGGAGCATGCCCCGGCAGCGGGTATCATGGGACCAGGCGCTGGAACGCACCGCTGCCGTATTCAGCAGCATCATCAAAAAATACGGGCCGGAGGCAGTAGCTTTTTACGCCTCCGGACAATGCCTCACTGAAGAATATTATGTGGTCAATAAGCTCATCAAAGGATATATCGGGAGTAACAACATCGACACCAACTCCCGGTTATGTATGAGCAGCGCAGTAGCAGCCTATAAAATGGCATTGGGTGAGGATAGCGTTCCGGGCAACTATGACGACATCGCTGCCGCGGATTGCCTCTTCGTTGCCGGCGCTAACCCCGCCTGGTGTCATCCTATCCTCTGGCGCCGCGTGGAGGCCGCCAGGGCAGCCAACCCCAACCTGAAAATTATTGTGAGCGATCCCCGGGTTACGCAAACCTGCGCCATGGCAGATATTCACCTGCAAATTAATCCGGGCACCGACATTACCCTGCATCATGCTATTGGTCGCGCTATCATCATGCAAGGCTATACGAACCAGGCCTTCATTGGCCACCATACCAACGGCTACGACGCCTATCGCAGGCAGGTGATGGAGCGTACCGTAGAAGAAGCAGCGGTGATCTGCGGTGTAAACGCAGCAGATATTTACACCACCGCCCGCTACATCGGCGAAGCTAACGGCTTCATGTCATTTTGGACCATGGGACTTAACCAGAGCGTGGTAGGTGTCAGCAAAAATTTAAGCCTGATCAACCTGCACCTCATCACCGGGCATATCGGTAAACCCGGCAGCGGACCATTTTCGCTCACCGGTCAGCCCAATGCCATGGGTGGCAGGGAGGTAGGTGGACTCAGCAACTTACTCCCCGCCCACCGCGTATTGAATAATGCAGCGCACCGCGAGGAAGTAGCCAGGTTCTGGGGCGTCAACAGCATCTCCCCAACACCCGGATTAACAGCTACCGAAATGTTTGAAGCACTCGAAGACGGCCGCCTCAAAGCTATCTGGATCATGTGCACCAATCCGCTGGTGAGTTTGCCCAATGCGCGGCAGGCAGAAGCAGCTCTGAAGAAAGCGAAGTACGTAGTGGTACAGGAAATCTCCAACAAGCCGGAAACGCTGGAATATGCCGATGTAGTGCTGCCAGCGGCCGCCTGGACGGAGAAGGAAGGCACCATGACCAACGCCGAGCGCCGTATCAGCTACCTCGCCCGCATCACCGAGGCACCCGGAGAAGCACTCCCGGACGCTGAAATCATTTGCCGCTTTGCCCAAAAAATGGGATATACCGGTTTCGACTATACGAACAACGAAGAGATATACAAAGAACACACCCGTCTCACCAGCGGGACAAATACCGATATCAGTGGCCTCAACTACAGCATTTTACAGGAACATCGCAGCATCCAATGGCCCTACCGCAATGGCAAAGGTACCAGCAGACTGTTTACAGACCATCAGTTTTATACTTCCGACAAAAAAGCGATGATCCATGCTGTGGCGGATGAAAACAATTCCGTACCCGTAAGTCCGGAGTTCCCGCTGATTTTAACCACCGGCCGTATCCGCGACCAGTGGCATACCATGAGTAAAACCGGAAAGGTAAATAAGCTCAAACAACATATCAGTGCCGCGTTCCTGGAAATACACCCGGAAGATGCCGCAGAACGCGGCATCCGTAACGGGGATATCGTGGAAGTACTCAGTGTATCCGGTAACGTTAGAGTCAAAGCTACGCTGACGGATACCATCAAACAGGGCGTCGTTTTTCTGCCAATGCACTGGGGCAAAATTTTGCAGCAGGATCTGCACCGGGCCAACAATCTGACATCCCGGCTGCTGGACCCGATTTCAAAGCAACCCGACTTCAAATTTAATGCGGTGGCTGTCCGCAAATACCAGCAACCTAAACGAAAAATCATCATCGTGGGTGCAGGCGCCGGTTCCAGGGGCTTTGTACGCTCCTACCGCGAGCTGAACACCACCGATGACATACTGATCTTCAGCAAGGAAGATCTCCCCTTTTATAATAGGGTAATGCTCCCGGACTACATCTGTGATACGCTGGAATGGCCACAGCTGGTGACCATGAGCAACCACGAGGAGAAAGATTATAATATCACCCTGAAAAGAGGCGTGTATATTACCAGTATTGACCGGGAGAACAAAACTGTGACCGATAACCATGGTGAGGTACATCACTTTGACGTGCTGCTGCTGGCTACGGGTAGCCGTGCCGCCAGACTAAAAGACGTACCGGATATACGGGGCATTTTCACCATGCGTACCCGCCCCGATGCTGACCGATTTAAATCTTATGTAAGTCCTGATAAAGGCCGCGTTATGATCACCGGTGGCGGGCTGCTCGGCATTGAGCTGGCAGCCTCGCTCCGGGAAATGGGTATAGCCGTGGGCGTTATACAGCGTACCTCCCGGCTGATGGACCGGCAGCTGGACCACACCGCTGCCCAGCTACTCCATGAAGAGCTGAGCGACAGAGGAATTGAAACCTATTTTAACGATGAAATTTCCCGCTTCGATGGCGATGACCACGTAACCGGATTATATATGAAAAGCGGCAGGTATATCCCTTGCCAGGCCGTGGTAATGACCATTGGCACACAACCAAACACAGAGCTGGCCATGGCCGCAGGCCTGCAATGCGAGCGGGGGGTTACGGTCAACGAATACCTGCAAACCAGCGATCCGGATATTTTTGCCATCGGTGAAATTGCTTCGTTCAAAGGCACACTGTATGGAATTACCGCAGCTGCGGAACAACAGGCAGCCATAGTGGCGGCATACCTTTGCGGCGATACCGGCAGCTACTACAAAGGTTCTTTGTTTATGAACATCCTGAAAATGCATGGTACTGATATCTGTTCGCTTGGCATGGTGCTCACGCCGGATGATCCCGCCTATGAGGAAATTATATTCATGGATAAGGCCAAGCGCTATTACAAAAAATGTATTGTGCACCAGGACAAACTGGTGGGCGCTATTTTGATTGGCGATAAATCTGAATTTCTGGAGTTCAAGGACCTGATACAACAGGGCATTGAACTGAGCGATAAACGCCTGCAGCTGCTGCGCTCCGGCAATAAGGGCAATACCGTGATCGGCAAGCTGGTGTGCAGTTGTGGTAATGTGGGCGAAGGAAATATTAAGGCAGAAATAGATAAGGGCTGTGATACGCTGCCAGCGCTTTGTCAGGCCAGCGGTGCCGGCATGGGCTGCGGCAGTTGTCGTTCGGAAGTGAAAGCAATCATGGAAAAATGTTTACAGGAAAAATCAATACTCGTATAAATGCTGAAAGCGGATCAAACCATACAGATCAACTTCACCGGCGGCATTGTACCAGCCGGGCAGCTGATGAAAATAGTGGAGCTGGCGGCGGAGCACCAGTGCCGGGAGCTGCGGTTTGGACACCGGCAGCAGCTCATGCTGGATATCCCCGTGACGTACTATGAAGCATTTATGGTGCAGTGTCACCTGGCACATATCCCTGTGGCGGCGGGCCCTAACATTGTGAGTTCCTATCTTACTACCGGGTTGCTCGGGCATACCGGCTGGCTTACAGAAGGCGTATACAAGGAAATCTTTGACCAGTTTGATTATCATCCGGGGCTGAAGGTCAATATCTGTGAGCAGTCGCAAACCTTTGTACCGTTATTTACCGGGCATATCAACTGGGTTTCTTCCGAGCATTCCCACTACTGGTATCTCTACCTGCGAATGCCAGGCACGCAGCAGCTGATGGCGTGGCCTACGCTGGTGTACAGCAATCACATTGCTGCGCTGAGTAAGGCGGTGGAACAATATATCAATAGCCACCACTCACTGGAAGGGATATACGAAAAAGCAACCAACGGGAAAGTATTCAGCTCCCGGGAGAAGGAACAGGAGCTGTCGCTCCCCCCCTTTCACCTGCCTTACTACGAAGGTTTTAATCAACAGAATAACGGCTACTGGCTGGGCATTTACAAGCGCAACGAATATTTTTCCGTTCCTTTTCTGAAAGATATGTGTGCCATCTGCCAGCAAACCATGACCGGGGCTGTGTATATCACCCCCTGGAAGTCGCTCGTGATCCAACATATCAATAAATCACACCGTCAGCTGTGGGACTATATCTTAGGCAAGCATGGCATCAACGTGCGACATGCGGCCAATGAACTCAACTGGTGTGTGGAGGACGACTGTGAAGACGGCCTGGTGCTGAAACGCCATATCATCCGCTATTTCGACAGCATGGACACCCGCACATATGGCCTTTGCTTCAGTGTACGGGTACGTAAGTCTGAAAGCCTGTTTGGTTCTATTGTTATAAGAAGACAACAACACATCCGGGAGAGTAAGCTCAAGTACATGCAGCGTTATGACATTTTGCACACAGCGGGTTTCAACGCTAACTCCTCCCAGCTGGTGCTGTACCGGGAGGCGGTCAGCAAAGAGCACCTGGGACCTTATGTAGCGGCCCTTTGCAAAGCCTATTATGAACAGAAGAGTGAAAAGGATTTGCTGGGTGACTACATCCGGGAGCAGCAGGCAACGGTAATGCCGGCACCTGTTAAAACCCTTTATCAGTGCAATGATTGCCAGACCTTATATGATGAAGTGTATGGGGACCCTGACCAGGGAGTTATTCCAGGAACAGCATTTGAAGCATTGCCTGCGGATTATTGCTGTTCGGTTTGCGATGCACCGGTGGCTACATACACATGCAAAAGTGCAATTCATTAATCTCCATAAAAATCAATCGAAAATTCCGTAAATTTGAATTTCGCAATTCGGGAGGTAGTTATGACCAGAACATCGCTGGAAGATTTTTACAGGGAAACCACGGGCAAAATGCCCGAAGGTGTAAATAAGGAGTTGGGGCATTTTAACGTGTTTAAGATAGCCGATACCGTAGCCAAATACAGGGATACCGGTGTGATGCCATACAACCGCCGTTCCTACTATAAAATCAGCATGATCAGCGGGCATAACCGCGCTGAATATGCGGACAAGGTGATTGAAATTGAAAAGAATGCCTTGTTGTTTGCCTCTCCGAAAATCCCTTATCATTATGTACCGCAGGACGAGCACCAGGCTGGCTATTTCTGCATTTTCACCGAAGAGTTCCTGGTACCTACCAAAAGCGGTGTGGTGCTGGACGAACTGCCTATTTTCAAATCCGGCGGGGTACCTGTTTTTAAGGTAAATGAGGCGGAAGCTGAAGAGATTACCGGCATATTTAAGAAGATGTACCGGGAGATTTCGTCTGACTATGCTTTTAAATATGACCTACTGCGCACCTACCTGATGGAGGTGATCCATTTTGGCCAGAAACTGCAGCCACTGGACACTACACAGCCTGTACATACTGCTGCCACGCGTATTTCCTCCCTGTTTATTGAGCTGCTTGAAAGACAGTTCCCTGTAGAACCACCACAGCAGCGGTTGCAATTACGGACGGCTAAAGACTTTGCGGACAGGCTGGCCGTGCATGTCAATCATCTCAACAAAGTATTAAAAGAGAACACCGGCAAAACAACCACCGAGCTGATTAGCAGCCGTATTGTACAGGAAGCCAAGATACTGCTGAAACAAACTAACCTTAGCATCTCTGAAATCGCCTATGGCCTTGGCTTTGAAGAGGTAGCCCATTTCTCGAATTTTTTCAGAAAGCAAACCAACATCTCCCCTGCCGGTTTCCGGTAACCAGCCATTATTTGAATTTTGCAAATGATAGATTGATTGCCGTAACGATGGCCGTTACGGAATGTATGACCTTTGTGTAGTCAATCAGGAAATAACCTCGTCACTGAACAAAGCAGTACTGATTAATCTTTTATAATCAAAAAATTCAAATGATGGCAACCAGTAACAAAATAGCACTCGTAACAGGCGGCAGCCGGGGCCTTGGAAAAAATATGGCGCTTGCGCTGGCCGGTAAAGGATTTAATGTTGTAATTACTTATCATAGTCGCAAAGACGAAGCCGATAAAGTAGTGGCGGAAATAGCGGCGGCAGGCAGCAAGGGCGCCGCTTTGCAACTCAATGCCGGCGACACCAAAACCTTTGATGGCTTCCTCGCCCAGTTGAAAACTACTTTGGAAGCAACCTTTGGTGTATCCACCTTTGATTTCCTGATCAATAACGCCGGCACGGGCCTGCACGCACCATTTGCCGCGGTAACAGAAGAGCAGTTTGATCAGCTGGTAAACCTCCACCTGAAAGGTGTATTCTTCTTAACGCAAAAGGCACTCACCACTATTAACGATGGTGGCCGTATCATCAATATTTCCTCCGGGCTGGCGCGCTTTTCATTGCCTGGCAGCAGCGCATATGCAACCATGAAAGGTGGTGTGGAAGTACTGACCCGCTATATGGCCAAGGAACTGGGCGCTCGCGGTATTACCGCTAATGTAGTGGCGCCGGGCGCTATTGCTACAGACTTCAACGGAGGCCAGGTGCGGGATAATCCCGGACTGAACTCGCAAATAGCCGCTAATACTGCGTTAGGCCGTGTAGGCGTGCCGGATGATATCGGTGGTGTGGTAGCTTTCCTGTGTACCGAAGAGGCACGCTGGATTACCGCCCAACGGATTGAGGCTTCCGGTGGTATGTTCTTTTAGTTGGTAATGATTACACTCCAGTGTAACTTTTGCTATACCCGTCCGTTTTAACAGGCAAACTCCCAAACCAAAATCTTGCTATTATGCGTACTGTTAAAACTATCTTGTTACTAAACGTATTGCTATTCACGGCTTTCGGCTGTAAGAAATATGAAAAGCCGCAGCCGGAAATTATTACCTGTATCAGTTTCGGTGTTTCCTGTGTGGCGGTGAAATATGTTGGCAAAAGTTGCCAGGATGTGATCCAGTTTGTAGACCCCGGGATGCAAGCCGGTTTTAAAAACTATACGGACACCATCAATAATGCTTTTTTTGGCGAACCTTTAAATCCACGGGCCATCCCGCATACCATAGGTGTAGCTGAACTACCTGATTCGGTAAAAGATGGCAACGTATTTTACATGACGCTGAGTGGAATTGACTCTTCCTCTTATCACCCCGCCAATTGTTTCAGCAATACATTTATTTTAAAGTATGCTACGCTCAGCAAAACACCTTGCGCCCCAGGTACAGAAATTAAATATTAAGGCACAATGGTGATAAACAGGTAGGTAGCCAGTATCACCAGCTGTACAATTCCCTGTAGTACATTGGTACGGCCTGCGCCAAAGGAAATATTGATGGTAAATAGTGACAGCAACATCAGCAAAGTGGATTTACTGTCGATACCCAATGTTACTTCAAAATCCATGATGTAACATACGATGGCAACTGCCGGAATAGTGAGTCCTATACTTGCCAGGGCAGAGCCCAGCGCCAGGTTCAGGCTTGTTTGCAGGCGATTCCTGGAGGCGTTGCGGATAGCGGCCAGTCCTTCCGGCAACAGGATCACCGCCGCAATGATGATACCTACCAGGCTCTTAGGCGCCCCTAAATCCACTACAATACCTTCAATAGTAGGCGACAATTTCTTTGAGAGCAATACCACCACTACCAGGGAGGCTACCAGCAGCAACAGGCTGCAAACGGTAGTACCCGCGGATGGTGGGGATGCATGAGCATCTTCGTCGCCTTTGGCGGCATCTTCCGGTAAAAAATAATCCCGGTGCAAACCCGTTTGCACCGCCACAAATCCCCCATATAACACGAGGGAAATAATGGCTACAAATATCAGCTGACTACTGGAATATACCGGCCCTGCCGAGGTAGTCGTATAGTTAGGCAACACCAATGTCAATACGGATATAGCCGTTAGCGTAGTCAGCGCGGCGCTTACCCCTTGCTTGATGTACGCCTGTTCCTTGTATTTGTAGCCTCCTATCAGTAAGGATAACCCGATGATGCCGGTCAGGATCAGCATGATCGCTGCAAATACCGTATCCCTGGCTAATGTAGCGCCACCCGCACTTTTTGACAGCATCATAGAAACAATCAGCGACACCTCAATCACCGTAATGGCCAACGCCAGTATCAGCGTACCAAAAGGCTCTCCTACCTTATGTGCCACCACTTCGGCATGATGCACCGCCGCCAGCACCGTGGCTATCAACGATGCGCCCATGATCACGGCAAACAAACCAGACTTATACTGCGCCGCCAGGGCTAATATAATCAGCCCTACTATCGGACAGATGATCGACCACAATGGCAACGCAATTTTCCAACGTTTATATAAAAAATGATTGTACTCCATGCGGGTAAAATATGAATTATCACCTAAAGGGACATTAAAACGAAATTAGAAACACTACACTACGGGAATTGTATAGCAACATGCACAATCTGTACATTCGCTGTAATCCACGCCTGATATACCTTTACATCCGGACTTTTATCCATCAGTATCAATCCCGGGAAACAAAACAAAATATTACCCGCAGGGGTTCAAAGTGAGGCAAAGCATTTTTACACTGCGGGAATTAAACGCACCATCACCAGGTAATCATAACTATGGAGCGTTATCCGGAACCTGTTTATGACCCCAAATGAGGATGCATCAAAATTTTAATTGATGCATCCTCAATTTTTATTTACCGTTATGTAAAAATTCTGCTCATCCACTGCAAAATCTGCAGCCTGCACATTTTTCAACGTAGTCTCCTTCCAATTGGAGCCCGGATACAGCCACCCCGCAGGCGCTTCATTCACCAGGTATTTTACCGGCATATCAAAACCTGCTACATCGGCTACCCAACGGTACCTCACCTGCAATCCACCGCTGGTAGGCTTCAGTGCATATTCTAATCGAGGTATAGCTGTATGCCGCAGATACTGATCAAAAAATGGCTTTAAATTCTTTTTTGTCTGGTGAGATATAAATGCCTCCAGGGAATCGGAACTAACCGTCTTATAACGATATTCCTGCTGAATAGCGCGAAGCAAGGCAAACCAGGTGCTGTCGGCGGGAAGCAACTGCCGGAGGGTATGCAATACCAGGCTCGCTTTAGCATACATATCTGCTATTTCATAGTGGATATGATTCACGTTGTATACGCCAATGATGGATTCTCTGTTCCGCACTTCTCCCCGGCTCTCCGCCACCATTGCGCTGGCTACCTCTTTTCCAAACAGCGCTTCCGTCATCAGTACTTCGGCATAGGTGGCAAAGCCTTCGTGTATCCACATATCAGCGATATCTTTGGAAGTAATGGCGTTTCCCCACCATTCATGGGCGGACTCATGCCAGATAATCGACGGCAGCATCAGCAGGCTGGTATCGCTGAGAATTTTACCGAAACATACGCTGCTCTGATGTTCCATTGGGTAAGGGCTTTCCACCAGTTTAAACCCATCCCTGGGAAAGGGATAAGGACCAAAGTCTCTTTCAAAAGTCGCCAGCATCTGCTTTACCTCCGGAAATAGCTTCCGGGCGCGGTCCAGGTGTGCCGGCAGTACATAATAATCCAGCAGCAGTGTATCGCCGCTACTGCTGAGGTATTTATCCGTAAAGTGGCTGTACTTACCAATGCAGAAGGATACATTGTAATTATTTATCGGATAGGACACCCGCCATTCATAGCGGGTAGCACTATCACCAATAGTAGTGCTGCCCAGCAGTTGTCCGTTGGATACCTCCATATAGCCGGCGGGTACGGTTACGGCTATACGCATACTGTCGGGCTCGTCCGACTGATGGTCCTTATTAGGCCACCAGAGGCTCGCCCCTGATCCCTGGCAAACCATCTGCGTCCAGGGATTGCCGGCAGGGTCTTTATCATAGAGGATACCGCCATACATGGCGAGTCGGGCGTCCCCTTCCTGCGGCTGCCCCTGGTACACGATTGTAACAGCAGCAATACCGCTGGTTAGTGTATCCGGCAGCGTGATAAACACCGCATCGTATTCCCGTGTGTAAGGCACCGGCTTACCGTGGTACAGTACACTGTCAATCTTCATATTCGCATATAAGTCTACCTGAAACCTGTTAAAGGGCGTTATCACCTTAAACTGTATATCATTACGGCCACGGATATATTTTTTTTCGGGAGATACTATTACATCCAGGTTGTAAAAGGTAACGTCATAGCAGGTACGAAGCGGGGTAAGCAGCCCCCGGAGGGTATCTCTGCGGGTAAACCCGTTTTCCCGGTTGGATAATCGTACAGGCGGCACCGTGTCCACTATCTTTTTTACCGTGGTGCGCATCACTGAATCGGGGATATCAGGCAGGAGGATATTGAAATTTTCCCAGAAAGCGGTATCATACCGTTGTGGTATCAACTGCCCCACGGCGGCAGATTTACTGGCGATGCCGGCCTCAAATGGCTTTACACTATCGGTGGAAATACCTGTTACCTGTAATAGGAAATCACCCCGCCACGGCACATCATGCACGTTGCGGCTGCGACTATTCACCGTCAGCTCCCAGTGGCGGTGTACCTGATCGAGGTACCATTTGCCTTTGTAGGGCTTGTACTGTATGGAGGTAATGGCATCCTGGAATTGCAGGCTGGCCTTCATCAGTCGCGACATCACCGTATACGCCACACCGCCCATCCCGTGTTTATTGATCCAGTTGGCTCCTTCCGGTGTGAGGGACCATACCACTTTCACAATGGCGAGGGAGGAATCTTCCAGGTAAACGGTTCCTTTGGTAAGGGCCTTTTTATGGGGCTTCCGGGGTAGGTAGTCAATGATGAGCAGGCGCCTGTCCCCTTCCATTATAGCCTCGCGGTAAACGAATTTGTAGAGATAGAAATTATCGGGGTTGATAAAAGACCGCGGGGCATCCAGTCCTTTCTGCACATCTTCTGCCAGGGAACTATAAGCCGTATTGGTGATATTACTGATCCAGTTGTAAAACCTGGGATCATCTCTTGGCCGCGTTTGATGTTTACGGCCTTTTACGAGCCTGATCTGGTCCTGCTGACCCGTTTGCTGGAATACCTTAAAGATATCGAGTACGGATTCACTGTAGTTGAGTGTATCCTCCTGCAAGCGGATGTCTTCCCGGTAAAAAGCGCTGAGGCGTAACCTTGCCGTATCGTAATTCGCTGTTATCCGGGCCACGGCCTTTTCCATCAGCGCCTGCCCGTTCGGGCTGCTAATGGTCACTGTCGCCAGTTCCAGTGTGGCGGTTTCCAGGTAGATATCGAGGTGCCGGTCATCCGGTGGAATGGGTATGACCTTACGGCGATAGCCCATGGAGGTGATCACCAGAGAATCAGGACCGGCCACCTTTAACAGGAAGTCGCCATGGGCATTGGCCGCGGTGCGACTACTCCCCTGCTGCACCTGCACCGAGGCATAGGGCAACGGCGTTCCATGCTGTGCGTCGAGGATTTTCCCGGAAATGATCCGGTAGGTGGACTGACTAAAAGCCAACAAACTGCAAAGGGTTCCTAACAGGGCCAGGCTAAAAAATCGCATACTTTTTTTAAGTGTAAATAAATGATTATGCGGACGTGCACCTACTCAAATCCGGATTTGATCACTCCTTATTTCCTTTACCGTGGCCTGTTGCCGCAATCTGACGCAAATATTCGGTGGGGCTGCTGCCGGTTTGTTGTTTAAATGCCCGCTGAAAAGTAGCCTGTGAATTAAAGCCGGATTCGAAGGCCACCCCCATCAGGGTCATATGCTCAAATCCGGGTTGTTGTACTTTCTGTTGGAAGTCCGCAATGCGGTAACCATTCACAAACTCATTAAAGCTTTTGTTGGCATGCTGGTTTAATACCAGGGAGATGGTTTTGGCTGCTATGCCGGTATGTTTCGATAACAAGGAAAGATTAAGTTCCGGCTGCAGGTAGAGCTTCTCTTCTTCCATAGCTTTTTGAAGTTGCGCCACTACAGTATCTGAATTGGCTGGAGGAACCACCTTCACGGCTGCACGCACTTCTTCCGGTTTAGGTGGGGCCAATAATCCTTTAATGCCCAGTGTGTAAATGAGGGCTACCAGCGGTATATATACAGGTGCCCAGCCTACAAGGTCCAGCAGTTGGTTGGAGAGAGATGGTATTACATAAGGCACCAGGTAAATAAACCAGATCGTCTGAAAGCCCAGGAAGATCAGTAAAAAGGTGCGCAGCCACTGGCTGTATGGGCCTGTGTTTCTATACTGCCGCAGGTAGCGGTAAGCGATCCCCAGGTAAATGGTTACGGACATCCAGCGCGGAATATCTGCGTATTGGTTGTAGGTATCTATAAAAATCCCCCAGGGTTCGGGGCGGTTAGGCAGGAGGCCCAGCAATACGCCACTGAAAAATATAATGGCTGCCAGCTGTCCGCCTACATCTATGATTACAGGAGCAAAATGCCAGCGCCGCCGCTTTGTAAGCCGGAAACCAGGTTGCAGGGAGGCCACTACATAAAAGTACAGCAAAGGCCCCACCGGCATCACCAGCACGCCCGGCACTATGGCGCAGAGTACATTGATGATCACCGCAATATCGAATATGGGCAGTTCATTGATCAGCAGGTTAAAGCAGGCCAGTGTAAAAATAGCCATTGTCCACGCCAGGTAGCGATTGGCGGGGCGCTTGCGGGCAGCAACAAACAGGAGTATCGTCAATATGACTCCCTGCAATACCCCCATTAGCAGGATCGTGTGGAATATACCTTTCCAGGTCATAGCATTATCTGAACAGTATCTTAAAAAAATACCGGAATGGCAACCATTCCGGTAACGAATATACTAAGATATTGTTGCTTCAGATACTTGTTCTCTTTAGCACATCGCTGTTTCCGATGCGGCCATCTGCCGCCTTAAATTCATCAGTGCATAACGCACACGCCCCAACGCGGTATTAATACTGATCCCTACTGTCTGCGCCATCTCCCGGTAATTCAGCCCGGCGTAATACCGCAGGATCAGGGCTTCCCGCTGTGCCGCCGGCAGGCGGTCCAGCATATCCTCTATTTCGCGGTAGCGCTCACCGGTAATCAACCGCTGCTCCGGACTAAAGTCCATGTAATGCATGCTGTCGCCAATGGCATCATTGAAGCTGGTCATCACATTATGCCGCGTTTCCGCTTTGCGGAAATGACTGATACAAAAATTATGGGCGATACGCACCACCCACGGACAAAAACGGTTATTATCCGTATACTGTCCCGATTTCAGGGCATTGATGATCTTTATAAAAACCTCCTGGAAAAAATCCTCTGCCAGGGCTTTGTCTCTCACCAGCAATACTATGGTTGTAAAAATCCGATCCTTATGTCTGTGCACCAATGCTGTAAAGGCTGGGTTGTCGCCTGCTAGATACAATCGGACTAACTCCTGATCCGAAAGATGGTTATACTTCTGCATACACATATTATCATACGATGAATGAATAGATTTTACCTTGAGGGAAATGATGGGTCCCTCTGGAAAGAGGGACTGCCGTTTCTAAGATGTTATTTGTTGTTTAGTCCACAAGATTGAGATAAGCCTTTACCGCCTCGTAGTTATTCCAGTCAATCACGCTGCGAGCTGCCACACCACCAGGAATAAGGATATAACGGTATTGCTGGTATTTGGTGCCATTTACGGACACAGTACCAATACGCACATTTGACTGCAGGATAATACCGCCTGGCACCAGCAAATTGAATAAAGAGAAACTACCGTAGAATGGTAATGCCAGTACCTGCGGGCTGGCAGGTGTATTCATATTGATGTATACTTTTACATCTGACTTACCGATCATATCAGCAGTAAGTTTAGCTACTGCTATCTGGCCATACCAGCCAACGGTATCAATTACACCACCCGGATACTGCACGGTATCTGCTGCAAATGGCACATCCAGCCATGCAGAATAAATCACATTGGCTACGCCGGTATCTCCTTTGGCACCAGTGTCGCCTTTAGGACCAGCAGGCCCCTGTGTTCCATTCGTACCAGCCGGGCCTTGTGCCCCGGCTGGTCCCGGCTCACCATCCTTGCTACAGGATACCATGAACATTACTACTGCGGACAGGATCAGTGCATAGGGCACAAAGCTTCTTAACTTTTTCATAATTGTGTTTTGTTTTTTGTGTTTAGTTGTTAGTGATTATTTGGCTGATTGAATTTTATTTTACCATACGTTTCGCGGACAGGTATCACCATAGCGGTTCCCCAGTAATATGCCAATCATAATTTCATGCGATCCCTTGCTCACTACATTCAGCGAAGAGGCGGCGTAGTCATAGGAATAACCAATATTGACCAGCGAACTGATGTTGACACCGAACATCCCGGCCACCCCATCATTAATACGATAGGATGCTCCGAACCAGAAGCGGTCGCGGTACATAAACCGGGCATTCACATCAAAGCTGATGGGCGCCGCCGTGATCATCTTCATCATCACGCTGGGCATTACATTCAGATCGTCGTTTAGCCATAAACGGTAGCCGGTGGTGAAAAAAAGGTGGGGTATCAGTTTACCCTGGTAAACTGAATCGCCCACCAGTTTGCCGTTATCGAAACCTAATTTCTGCGGAACTATATTTTGCGCGGAAGCGCCGATGAAGAAATCGGCCGAATACAGCCACAAGCCCAGACTCACATCCGGACGCCAGCGGTTCAGGATCCCGCCGGAGCCCATGGTGGGATCGTTGGGATCATAGAATTCCACTTTGCGCGTATCCAGCGAAACCTGTTGCATACCTAAACCTATACCAGCGCTGAGACTGGTGCGGGGCGATAAATTCACATGGTGCGCATATGCCCCTGTGATTGAAAAGCGGTTTATCGGGCCAGCCTTATCATTTAAGATCGTAAGACCCATACCCGCATGCGGCGGTGGTGTGGTGTAGTCCTGCCAATACCCCTTCCCTCTCGGGTTATCCCCTTCCGGGTTAAAGCCGGTAGGTGAGGCCTCTGCATAGTCGGATTTTTGCAGTGGCCCATGGAGGGTAAGGTAGGTGGTCACCGGTGCGCCGTTGATGCCCGTCCACTGGTGCCGGTGGCTCAGCCGCAGGTCCCAGTAGTTTTCAATGCCGGCTACCGCCGGATTGATGATGAACGGGTTCATAACATACTGGGTATAATGTGGCAACTGTTGCCCGTAACCAACATGCAGCCCTAATATCAGCAAGCCTGTAAACACAATTCTTTTCATGTCACTAAATTTTTAGGTAAACGGTTATTGCTTGAGGATCGAGAAGGTCGTTCTCCTGTTGAGGGCGCGGCCTTCCGGATTATCGCTGCCATCAGGCAGGGTGTTTGGCGCTACCGGCAGGGAAGCTCCAAAGCCTTTCCAGCTCAGGCGCGCTTTATCAATACCTTTGCTGATCAGGTAGTCCACCACGCTTTTAGCGCGGGCTTCCGACAGCTTCCTGTTATGTTTCTCCGACCCTTTACTATCCGTATGTGCCCCCAGTTCTATCTCCATAGTCGGGTGCTCGTTTAACATACTTACCAGTTTGTCAAGAGATGTAAATGATTCGGATTTAAGGGTGGCCTGGTCAAAATCATAGTACACGTCTGTTAGAGTGACCGGCGCCGGCGGCGTCACCACCGGAGTGATACAGATGGCCGGTGTGGCCAGTGATTCTGCATCCAGGTCTTCGGGTGCATTTACCTGCCCCGATCCGTTCGTATAGCCGGCGGCGTTAGCATCTACCTGTAAACTGGTATACTCCGGAATACTATAAGCATAAGTACCATCGCTACCAGTAGTGAGCGTTGCCACCACCGTGTTGCTGGCAGGGTCTTTCACCACCACTGTAGCACCGGCTACCGGTGTACCACCTTCGCAGGAAACAACAGTACCACTGAGCTGCCGCGGTGCGCGGTCCTTATGCAGGAAAAATAATTCCAGGCAGCAGGAGGCGTCCCTGTCGGAGCCCAGCAGCACATCATCGAGGAGATTGCGGTTGTTACTGCGACTACCGAAGTAGATATCATCTTTCACGGAATTCACGGGAGCACCCATGTTTACGGGTGTTTTCCAGTTGCCTACCGTACCGCGACTACTAAAGAAATCATATCCCCCCATGCCGGTGCGGCCATCGGCGGAAAATACGAGGGTACCGGTGGTGGCATGATAGAAGGGCGCCTGCTCGTTGCCGGCGGTATTGATTACTTCCCCAAGGTTGCTGACAGTGGTCGGCAACCCGCTACCATCCAGGCTGGCAGCCCAAAGGTCAAATCCCCCGCTGCCGCCGGTGCGGTCGCTTGCGAACAGCAGGTACTTACCATCTGCCGTTACAAACGGTTGTTGGGTATTGGCGCCTGCGAGGTTTACTACTTCCGGTAATGCTACCGGAGCGGTCCAGCTGTCGCCGCTTTTGCGGGAGAGCCATATGCTTGCGATCTTTTTGCCATGCTCAATATTCCAGCGGGTGAAGTAGAGCGCCTGCCCGTCGGGGGATACGCTACCACTGCCCTGATGTACGCCTGCCGGCTGTTCCAGCCCAAGGAGGTGAATATTGGCTGCGTTGCCGGCTTCATAATCCGCTGTGTAAAGTCGATTGATAAAACCGTGATCATCGCTGGCATTATCCGGTCGGGTGGACGTAAACACCAATGTGTTGGGGCCCAGCCACAGTGGTGCGTAACTGGCGCCAGTGGCGTTTAAGCCCGTTGGTGCCTTTGTTATTTTATAGAGATGTAAATCTTTTTTTGACAGCTCCTTCGTGATAAAACCGAGGTTCGCGATTTCACGTTCGGTTGCGGTCGTGTACTCATCCTGCGCGGTATAAGCGGCAGCAAACTGACGGAACACTTGTCCTGCCAGCTCGTATTTACCAAGTGCGCGTAAGGACACAGCATAGTAATATGCCGCCAGCGGATACGCTGCCTGGTTACTTTCCATTACGCTGGCGTAATACGGTGCAGCCTTTTCGTAATCATGCAGCAGCCGGTAACTTTCTGCCAGTTTGTAGGTAGCCTCCTGTTCGTTACTGACAGTGGGCTTGGCCTTATGATCAGCTGATACGGAAGTAGCCACATATGGCTTATAGGATTCCTGTCTTACGGATTTCCCTTTGGCTACCAGGTATTTTTCGTAGTAGGTAGCTGCGGAGTTATAATCATTCTTCTTATAGTAATCATCTGCCGCGCGCAGGTAGTTATAGGCCAGTTGCGCCTGGGCAGCCATGGCCATTAACAGCGTGGCGGCAGTGGTAAATATTAATTTCTTCATGATGGTGTTTTTGTGATTACAATCTTGGACAAACGAAGTCCACACCAGGTGTTTTCACCTTTTTTCTGCCGATGAAAGTGATGGAGATTTCAAAGCTGTTGCTACCCCGGTACATTTTCGACAGGTCGGAGGTGGTGATATCGTAGCTGATGCCCATCATCATGTTTTTATAGAGGAAACCGGCGTGGGTGGTAAACGCATCTTCAAAGCGGTAGTTGAGTCCCAGCATCACATCTGCATCCAGCGCTACGTTGTATTGTCCGTATGCGCCGATCATTTTTTCAGAAGCAGTCCCCTGTTTCAGGTACAGCACGTTCGGCGTTAGGGAAAAACGATCATCTATATTGAGTTTTACGCCGGCATGTGCGGTAACGCGCATGGGTATACGCGCATCGCCGGTGGCGCTGAACTGGTCGGTAGGCCTGGTGAGGTGCATCACTGAAAAACCGCCGTAGATGTTGTATTTTTTGCCGGGGGTGCCATCGAAATAAAGGGCGCCTGCGCCTGCATCAAAGCTGCCGGCAGAGGTACGGGTAAACCCGTCGGTATGCGGATTGGATGGATTATAACCGGTAACCGGATTCCATTGCTCACCAAAAGTGAACCTGGCAGGATCGAAGCGGCGCTGCATAAACCCTATCTGCAAACCGAAGGTAAGGTTGTGATAGTGGCTGGCATCCAGCTTTACGCCGGTATAAGCCGCGCTGAGGTAGCCGGTGGTGTAGTTATAACCAGCATCGCCGGCAGCCTGGTTCAGCACACTGGCACCGAAGTTTATATTTTTTGCGGTAGGCACTTCCGCAGCAATGCCATATGTTTTGAAGGGACTGATATTACCCCACTGGGAGCGGTATACAGCCGCCACGCGGTAGTCGCCATCAAAGGCTCCGGTAAGCGCCGGGTTTAACCACGACGGATACACGTAGTATTGCGAAAAGTGCGGGTCTGTTTGTGCCATCAGCCGCGGGGCAGCGAGGATGGTCAACAGCGTCAGGAACAATGCAACAAAATTCTTTCTCATTGCGCAGTATTTATAGTGTTAGTGTTATTTCAAAATCGCTACATAGCCTGTCAGTGGCTGGAATCCATTCTTCAGTTTAATCACGTAGTAGTAAGTACCTACCGGCAGCACGCCTCCTTTGGCCGAGCCATCCCATGGGGTACCATACCCTGCACTGTGAAATACTTTTGCGCCGTAGCGGTTAAATACTTCTACGGTAGCACCGGGGTAGTCCTCCAGGTTTTTGATGAACCAGGTATCATTGATACCATCACCATTGGGTGAAAATGCCGTTGGCGGGATCACTGGTTTCAGCACTTTTACCGTCAGCTTATCGCTGGCCATACAGTTGTGTTTACCGATGGCGGTGAGGGTATACTCTCCGTCTTTCATGGCGGTGAGTTGTGGTGCAAACACGGTGGTATTCGGGAAGTCGCCTTCCGGTGTCCATCTGAACTGCAGGTTCACGGAGTCATTGGCCACAGGCCGGAACTGTACCAGCGTGCCTTGCGGCACCACGAAGGACGGACCGGCGTCGATCACAGGTTGCAGGTAAACCATCACGGTACTGTTAAAGGCCGCGGAGGTACAGCCGGCGGCGTTTTCTACGGTCAGCTGCACACCGTATTCACCCGGTTCGGTGAATTTCTTCTGCGGGTTGCGATCCGATGATGTGGAGCCGTCGCCAAACTGCCAGGCCCATTTGGTGATGGTGCTGGTAGCATCAGTGCTCTCATCCGTGAATTCATTCTCCATGCCCTGGCACAGCGTGTCAGGTGTTACACGGTACGAGGCCACCGGTTGATCAAAGAAATTATTGAACGGCTGAACGGCCGTATTGGCGCAGCCTGCGGCGGAGGTAGCGGTAAGGCTCACCGTAACCGGGGCGGCATTTTGGTAGTGATAAACAGGGTCCTTGTCGGACGAGGTGCCACCAGCTTCCCCGAAGTTCCAGCTATAGCTGAGGCTTTGGGTACCTTTGAGGGTGGTGGTATTGGTGAAGGCGGCTATCCCTTCCGGCATACATACTTTTGCCGGCACGGTGAAACCTGCTAACGGTAACGGATGTACGATTACATTTTGCATAACGGTATCGCTTACACAGCCGTACTGACTCAGCGTAGCCAGGGAAACTTTCCAGGTGCTGTCCGTCGGGTACGTATAGGCAAATACGTTAGCATTGTTAGCGGTGGTTTGCGTGTTATCTCCAAAGTCCCAAGCGTAGGTAACCACATCCGGATTGGCTTGCGGCGTAATAGTCACCGGTTCACCCAGGCATACGTCCGTAGCAGCAAAAGCAGCGGCAGGCTTAGGGTTTACGGTGAGTACGGTGGAGATGCTGTCGGAGCAGCCATCAGCGGTATTGAATATATACCATACCGTGCGCTGGCCTGCGGAGGCAACATTGGGCAGCAGGTTGCCGGCGCTGTCCACCCCGGGGCCGCGGTAGAAGCCTTGTCCGGCAACACCGTTCAGCACGGCGCCTTTATCTACCTTCACACCGGTGAGGGTGTTTTCACAAACGGCAGGCAATGCTGCAAAACTCAGCCTAGGCTTGAATTTAAAAACAGCGGTGAGCACAGAATCTTTCGTACAGCCTTTATCGGTAGTAACGGAATATTTGATGGTGTAGGTACCTCCTGTGTTGTAAGTATGCGTGGGCGACTGTATAGTGGCCGTATTAGGATTTGCCGGTGTAGCGCCTGCATCTCCAAAATCCCAGGTATGCGTGGTAACAGGGCTATTGTCTGCCACGGTAGGCGCGCCGGTGAACTGTACGATACCATCCGCTGCAATACAATCCTGTGGTGAGGTGAAGGCTGCTAACGGATTCGCGTACACGTTGACAGGTAATGTAACGGTATCACTCACACATTTCTCTGAAACTTTTACCACGTGTTTTACTGTAACAGCACCATACTGAGGAAACGCGGCTGTTTGCGGAGTGCCGCTACTGTCTCTCTTAACAATATTAGCCCCATAATCATAATACCACTCTCCTATGGGCGCAGGACCGCCAAAGGTGGACTGATCGGTAAAGGTCACCTGCCCGCCGGCACAGAGTGAGGCGATATCGCTGGTAAATGCAGCGGTAGGTACCGGGAACGACTGTACGCTGAAGGTAGTATCAGCCAGGCAGCCATCGGCAGTGATAGCGGTGAGCTTCACGACAGTAGCACCTGGTGCAATGAGTTTACGCACCGTTTGGCCACTGTCTTTTTCGTTGGCCGGGAAATCCCAGTACCAACGGTATTTTTTCGCATCTGCTGCAGTGGTATCTCCCCGGAAAAAAACAGAATCTTTGGTACAACCTGTATAATCAACGGTGAGCTTCTTTAGCGGCATATCCTTCACCGTGATGGTGTAACCTACCTGTTCGGTATTGTTACAGTTCTCGATTTTAGGATGGGTAGTCATCACGATGATATCATAATCCCCTTTGGCATTGAACTGATAAGTACCCGGGAGCGAATATTTATAGTACGGAATACCTTTTACCATCACCATGCCTTTGGAAACGGGGCTGGTAACGGTAATATCAGCGGCAGGCGTCATTACGCCGGCCAGGTTGCTGAGTTTCCACACCATTTTAGTTGGCTCATAAGCCATGAGGATGGATAATTCTACGGGCGTATTTGTACAGGTAAAATCATTCGATGGTTTGTTTATATCGTATTCGTTATGTATTTCGCCAATGGCGTTCAGGTTGTTTACCAGTGTACCCGCGTTATAGGCGTAGCTTTCCGCACTACCCAGGCCATATACGGTACCTACAAAGGCGGAATCGCTGGAGGCGATGGACTGGCCTACCGTACGGCCCCAACGTTTTATCACGATGGAATAGCCTGGCATATTCGGATGGGCGTAAACGTGATCAAAGGTATTGCTCCCGTCGATCCGCAGAGATGGTATACCACCCGTCGGAATGATGAGCGTGAGGTAGTTCACGGAAATACTTTCCATGGTATTGCGGTAGAAGCCTACGTATTTGATAGCCTGTTCAATGGGACTGATGTACACCATTTCCGGATCACCAAGGCCACTGTTTCCGCAGGCACCGGAAGAACTCATGTATTGCGCCACCAACACCGGTTTATCAGATTCTATATAATCGCCTGTATTGCTGGTGTATTCGTAAAAGGAATTACGTTGCAGTCCTGTTAAGGCCACACCATTTCTTTTCACCACGGTAGTGGGGTCTTTTACCACTACCCGGTACAGGTTAGTCATTTTGCCTGCGGCATTATTATCGGGAGAATTAGGAGCGGTGAGATAGCGTTTGCCCCAGGTTTCGTAGCCGAAGATCTGCTGGATGATGTTATCACCACTGCCACTTCCATTCAGCGTACAGCTGATAGCGGTGCGGCTGCTGCCGGAGAATACCGCTACGGGATAACATTCCCCGCTGGAATTGGCCACTGTTTTTACAGTAGTACCGGTTAATTCATTTCCTATACTTCCGCTGGTAATACGGCCTACTACCTGGTAGATTTCACCTTTATTCAGTGTAACGGTAAACGGTACACCTGCGGGGCGGTCGTTTCTTGTAAGTACCGAAGGGGTAATTTCAACAACGGTATTATTTTCCTTAGCGATTACAAACATGTAGGAGAAGCAGTTGGTACCATAGTTCTGCATGCTATTACAGGAAATATAGGAGTAGCCCCAGGTTTCCACGGGCATGAGCATAGTGGCGCCGGAAGAAGTACTGCCGTAGATATGTGCGTATGCTACAATGGGCACATTGCTGACGATGTGAATGGCTTTTTGTGCGAAAACGCCTTCTCCACCAGTACCACCAAACAATGGCGGGGGTGAATACAAACGTACATCGTTGGTACCGCTTTTCTGAATCAGGTCAGTGGCGATAACGGCGCCTGCAGGGATGTTATAGGTTTTAGAATAAGTGGGGCCATAAGATACGGTGACGGTGGCTGCCTGTTCGGCACTGAGGTACAGCACCATTTCCTGGCTGTTGTTCTGCCCGGGTTCCATAAACTGGTGAAGTCCGTAGCCAACCCAGAATTCCTTTCCTTTGTTGGACCGGTTCTGGGCTGAGCTTTTAATGGCCACGAACTGCAACACTAACAGCGTAAACACCAGCCAGTAGCAGCGGGGGCTGCCAAGCGGGTTGAATATGTTGATCATCTGTTTCATGTTATTGGGTTAAAGCTGCGATGTGCAGCTGCATGGGCCGGAGCCACATGCAGCAGTACATCCGCTATTGTTATTAAAAGAGCATGCATCATTAGCGAATCAGATTTATGACTCCTTTCCTTTCTGTCACTGTACCATCCGTTAGTGTAAAGCGGCTCACATAGATGTATACACCTGATGGCAGCGCTTTACCCTTGTATGATCCATCCCATCCCTGCTGTTGATTCATGGTTTCAAATACTTTTTCACCCCATTGGTTGAAGATGGTCAGGTGCATGGTGTTGATGATGTAACCATACACGAGGAGCACATCGTTTTTACCATCGTTGTTAGGCGTGAAAGTGTTTGGAATGAAGATGCCGTCTGGCAGTGTTTTACCGCCGGCAGGATCTGACAGCTGTTCTTCACAGCCCAGTGCTTTTACGATCAGGGAGTAGTCCGTAACCGGCTCCAGCCCGGTGAGTGCGTGGGTAAGGCCTTCCGGACCGCTGGATGGATTTACCCAGGTGTTACCACCATCGGCAGATACCATGTAACCGGTGGCATAAGGCACTGCATTCCACTTAAAGTGCATGAAGTGTACCCCGATAGAATCCACTGTCACCACAGGCTTGGTGAGAGGAGGTGTTACTTTCACTACACCACGTACCCGCGCACCGCCGGAACAACCCTGACTGCTGCTTTCTACATACACTACGGTATCAGTGGTGACACCGGCAATCGTATAGTCGGTACCGGAGTGCAGCAGCGTGCCGCCGGTAGGTGCATCGTACCAGGTGTACTGTGCGTTTGGCTGCGGATCTTTCACCTGGAAGGTGACATTGTTTCCTTCGCAGGTCATAACAGAATCCTGTACCAGTACAAATGGTTTAGGTTCGAATACTTCTACGTTCACGGTAGTATCCCCTATACAACCTTCATCCGCAATAATGCTAAGTTTCACCTGTTTGGTGCCTGGTGTTTTGAAATACCTGGCGGTGTCCTGCCGTACTGCCATGATGGTATCGCTGAACTCCCACTTCCATTTAGCGATGCCTACGCCATTGCTGGTGGTAGCGCTGCCGTTGAAGGTGGCCAGGTCGTTGATACAGTTGGTGTATTGGGTGGTAATTTCTACTACCGGCGCTGGTATAACCTTCACCGTTAGTACGCTTTCGAAGGTATTGTTACAACTTTCGAAGGCAGGGTGTGTGATGCGGATAGGCACATAATACATACCCGGTGTGCTGAACACGTAATTGGAATCCAGTACATAGCGGTAGTAGGTTCTGCCATTTACGGAGATAGAATCTACCGGCACCGGATTTTTCGTCACTATATCTGCATGCGGCGTGAGGTTAGGCACTTCGCTGAGCTTCCAAACAATTTCATTAGGTTTCACCTGTATGAGCATGGAGAAACGGAATGGTGTTTTGGCGCAGGTATAGTCGTTAGAAGTAGCTGCCGGATTATTTACGTTGGTATAGGAGTTCAGGATGTTCAGGTTTTTCACCAGCGTACCGGCGTTGTAACCGTAACTTTCTACTGAACCTTCCCCGTAAATAATAGCGGTGAATGCGGAGTCGGAAGTGACCGTGCTAGGCCCTGCCGTTGCGCCCCAGCGCTTCATTACTACCGTATATCCGGCAGCGTTAGGGTGTGGATAGGTATGGTCGAATACATTAGAACCATCGATCCGCAGGGAGCTTAAGCCTGGTGTCGGGATAATAACGTTGAGATAATTTACACGAATGGCTTCTTCTGTATTGCGGTAGAATCCGATGTTGTTAATACCTTGTTCTACCGGGCTGATATACACCATTTCAGGGTCACCATCCAGGGTGCTGCCGCTGGTACATTCGCCACTGGAAGGCATATACTGCGCCACCATGATTGGTTGATCTGCTTCAATAACATCAGCAGTACCGCTCTGGTATTCGTAATACAGCTTATTGATCAGTCCATTGAGTCTTGAGCCATTAACGGTTACCTTGGTAGCCGTATCCTTTACTACTACGCGATAGATATTGGTGAGCAGATTAGTAGCTGCGGTGTTAGCCGCCATCGGGCTGGTGAGGTATTTACGACCCCATGCCTGCGACGGGAAGTTTTGCTGGATCATATTATCTCCACCGCCGCTGTTGCCGGTACAGGCCAGGCTGGTACGGCTACTTCCGGAGAACACCGCCACAGGGTAGCAATTACCTGCGCTGTTCTGGATAGAGCGTACATGGCTACCTGTCAGATCATATCCTTCTGAACCGGATTTGATGGCGCCGAGCACCTGGTATACTTCCCCTTTCATGAGGGTAACGGTAAACGGTACGTTGGCAGGGCGGCCTGCGCGTGTAGGCGCTGCCGGGGTTACTTCCACTGTGGTATTGTCGTAATGCGCCACCACATAGAACCAGGAATAACAATTGGAAGAATAGTACTGGCGCGTTTGCAGCGTGGCGTAGTCATAGCCATAGGTACCTACCGGCAGCAGCATGGTAGCACCGGAAGATGCACTACCGTAGATATGGGCGTATGCTTCGATAGGCACATCACTTTCGATGCTGATACCGCGGTCACTGAGGCCTTCATCCATCAGGCGGGCATCAAATGCACCGATTTTAGGGATGATCTCCGATGTGATGGCGGTATTGGCCGGTACCTGGTATAGTCTTTCGTAAGAAGTACCATTGATACGCACGGTAACATTGGCAGCCTGGTGTGCATTGAAGTACAGCACCATGTCCTGGGTATTTGTAGTACCAAAGAACTGGTGATGCCCATAGGCCACCCAGAACTTCGTACCTCTGTTGGAGCTGTCTGATGGCTCCATGAGCTGCCTGGAAGGCCCGTTGTCGATTTCCATACCGGTGAAGTAGTCCATGTAATGCACGATGCTGTCTGTGATTACATTCGCGTTGGCGTTTACCACGCTGAGGGAGTCCGTCCACCAGGCTTTGGCAGTATCTGTCATCGCGAGCCTGATCATCTTCTGACTCTTGATGAAGCCCTGCCAGGAGTCCACATAAAACTGGTTGATCAGGAAATCATAGTTCGTTGCGTTCGGATTAGCATCTACATCTGTATAAAAATACATATAGGCAGAATCCTTGGCATTCGGAGGTTTCACGCCGGAGTATCTGCGTATAGTCAGGTCCGTTGGAGTGTTCACTCCTGTTTTCCAGGTTATTTTGGCAACGGTATCGGTACCGAACATCCAGGTTTGTGTGGTACCTGGCGCTGCTGCAGCTGGTGTGGCTGGCAGCACCGGAGGTATTACCTGTGGCACAAATTCGTAGGCACCCATATCCGGAACACCTGCTGTAAGTGCTGCCGGGCGTGGATTGCCATTGATATCAGTGGTATTATCCGGCGCCTGTACACCGCGACCATGGATAGCCCATACCTCCGGGTTGTTTACATCCGGACGCAGGTCAGTATTACTGATCAGGGCTGGCTTATACACGATACCGCTCTGCTCCTGCATCCTGGCTGTCAGGAAGGCAGGCAGGGTCGCGTAATCAGCCGCAGGTGTATTATTGCGGATCAATACGGTACCGTTGGTATACAGGTTATTGTAGTCAGCAATCACATAGTCACTGTTGTTGTAATAAACAGCGCGACCACTGCTATCATGTGCGAAGATGTTATTTTTCACCTTCAGGTTACCATCGCTGGCGTAGCCTACAAAGTAAGCCGCGTAGTTGTTGGCAGTACTGCGGGAGCTGTTGAGAATAGTATTGTTGTAAATGTTCGTGTTATCACAACCATCACTGTAGAGGCCATAAGAGCTTGCTCCGGTGGTTTGTATGTTAATCACGTTATTGGAGATCGTACACTGGTCACCCTCATCGGCCAGTAAACCAGTGATATCACCGGTATTCCCGCGCATCGTGATCTTGTTGGCGGTAACATCTCCCCTACCCACAAAAATATCAGGGACAAAGAGATAGATACCATACACACGGGTGGCAATGCCGGTTACATTAACGTTATTGCGGGCCAGTACCAGTGTAGAATCGGTATAGTAGTTATAAATACCATAACCGTTTGTGCCCATAGTGTTGCCGGTAAATTCCACGGTATTTTCCGCTACTACCGTGTGGTACGTATAGGCGGTATAGATACCGTAGTCGTGACTGTTTTTCACGGTATTTTTCTCCACGCGCAGCCATGGGCCCTGGTTGGAAGTGGTGTTGAGCCAGTAGATACCGGAAGAGCCATTGGTAATGGTATTACTTACGAGGGAATTGTGCGCCCCGTACACGCCATCTCCAAAAATACCTGCTTTGGCAGTGGTCGTATTATTGGCTACCGGCAGGTCGATGATCATGTTGGCCACGCTGTCGTACGCAGCTCCTTTAGCAAATACTACCCCACGGCTAAACGAATCGGTCAGCGGTTTTATGGTAATATTTTTCCAGGTAATATAGCTGGACGAATCCAGTAACACCACATAGTTTTGTGCGGCAGTACCAGCAGCGGAAAGGGTTACGCTGGCAGCATTGTAAGCTTTGCTGGTAAACGTTACGCGACTGGTATCCGTAGCACCTGGCACCCTGCGGATGACTACCTGTTCAGTATAAACGCCAGGTACTGCTTCGAAAGTAACGGAACCGGCTATACCACATTCAAGTTTTTGTGCTGCTGCAGTAAACGACTGGAAGTTAGTGGTGCTGGCAGGTTGTGAAGGATCGATGGAATACACCCCTTTCAGCAACGGATCATTCATGTTGGCCATCACCACGCTGGAGTAAGCGGTATCAGTGCCACCGCAAACGATCATGCAGCGGAAATATTTCTTCGTGGTAAGTTCCGTATTGATCAACGGCACATACTGTGAAGTACCGGCGGAATCCCATGGCCCGGCAGCACTGTAAGAGCGGAACCACTGGTAGGTTTGCTTACCTCCCCTGCTGTTGCCCGTCAGGTTCAGCGTGAGCATATTACCCATACACAGCGGTGTATTAGGCGTCACTACTGCAGTTCCTGGCACTATTGGCGTAGTACAATCCGGCAGCGTGAATTCGTAAGCGCCCATATCCGGTGTGGTGGTACTTCTGGCGGCATCGCGGATATCAGTAGTTACACCGGCAGGTTTACCACGGTTATCCATGGGAGATATTGCCGGCTCGTAATTACCATTGCCAGGGTCTGCAAATATGGGTTCTATGTCAATAGAGTTGCTATCCAGTTTAATACCCGTGCGCCATGCATCCAGTGTAGTGTATGCTCCACCGGAATAGCCCGTGTAGGCATTACCTGCACCTTTAACATACAGGTGATTATAGTCTGATTTCACCACCCCGGCGGTGCTGAAATACATGCCATAACGGGTACCAGTGCCTGCTCTGCTGATTTTGAAAATATTGTTTTCTACATATACATCTGTGACAGCACCGGTATGGTAAAAACCATATAAAGTTGATGTAGAGGCAGCATTGTCATCGTATACCACGGTGTTATGCAGCCATTGTACAAACGGGGAATTGCTGCTGTACAGGCCATAACCTGAACCACCGGTGTTGCGGTATATCAGGTTATTGATCACTTTTACCGGCACAGCAGCGGTACCGTCTGTATAATAAATACGGATAGCATAAGAGGTAGAGGTGGAAGTAGAAGCGGCAAACAGATCATGCACCCTGTTGCTGCTTACCACTACTGCACCTGTTGAATTCTCCACAGAAATCGCTTCCGCAGTGGTACTGTTGGTACGTACCGGTCTGCTCAGGTCATTCTTATCAATCAGTACATTCTTATTGTTATTGACCAGGATACCATTGGAATACCAGTCGTTTACAATATTTCCGGTGATGGTGTTATTATTACTGTAGGTGGTAGCATCGCCATAAACGATGATACCATAGTAACCACCAGTAACGGTATTATTCAAAATTTTCAGACCGTCACTTTTAGCGTTGGTAGTAGCAGTAGGACTGGTTTCAGCACCACTCACCACAATACCGCTATAATTGCTGCTGGTGGAAGCTACATCTGTGAGGACGGTACAGCGGCTGATAGTAATGCTGTCCGCATTATTATACAGCTGGAATCCATAACCATAGGTAGTTCCACGGGCATCCACGATCAGGCTGTCGAAGGTAACGTGATCGAGCCCACGTAGTTTAATCGTGGCTCTGTCGTCACTGGTTTGTCCGGTAAAGGAGATCGTGTTGCCATTACCGTTAAACGTGATGGTGCTGGTAGCAGATACGCCCGGAATAGAATCCAGGATCAGCTGCTCTACATACGGTCCGGTGCCGGCAACCACATCAAACACTACTGATCCGGCGATACCACATGCCATGGCTTCTTTTGCAGCATTGAAGCTGATGAAGTTGGTAGCACTGGCTGGCTGCGATTTATCAATCGAATAACGACCGGCGGCGAGTGCCGGATTTACGGTAACCAATACCGGCGTGGAATACGCTGTATTACCGGAGCAGGTAACTGCAGCGCGGAACCAGGTGGTAGCCGTCATGGCGATAATCGTATCCGGATTGGTAAGGGCAGCGCCCAGGTTGGTAAACGGCCCTGCGGCATCAGTAGCGGTTTGCCATTGGTAGGTTTGGGTATCGCCTATAGTATTCCCCTGAAGGGAGAGCGACACCTTGTTATCAAAACATACCGGCGTTTTATCTACCACGGAAATACCGGGCGTTGGCGGCACCGCACATGGTGGCGGTGTAAACTCATACGCACCAATATCAGGAGTGGTGGTGCTGCGCGGTACGTCCAGGATATCCACCGTTACGAGTGATATCGGTGTGCCCAGGTTATTAACAGAAGCATTGTTTGGTGTAAAGTCTCCATTAAGAGTATCCCTGAATATAGGATTGGTCACATAGGAGTTGGTATCCATGGCAGCTGCTGCCTGCCAGTCGGCCAGCAGCGCTTTTGCGGCACCCCAGTAACCTACATAGTTATTGCCGTCACTGGCGCCGTTGTAATAGATGTTATTATTTCCGGTAACCAGGCTGGTAGTGGTATTAAAATAAATACCATACTTATTTCCTCCCCCGCTCCTGGTGACAGATACGAGGTTATTGAAAAACTGATTGCCATCCGATTTGGTGCCTACGTAAATACCGTAGTGGTTATACGTAGTAGTGGCGGTAGCAGCTCCATCAATGGAAATAGTGTTATGATAATACCAGTTGTTATGTGCATCGCTGAGGTAAATACCATAGGCATTTCCTACACCGCTGTATTTATACATCAGGTTGTTGGAAATAGTATTTTCCAGCCCGGCATAGGCATCCAGGTTGGTAAAGTAAATACCATATGCGGATGAGGTGCTGGTAGGATTGGCACCAAACGGATTGGTGATCCGGTTGGATGTAATCAAACAGCGTGTATTCATCCCCGTGGCATATATACCATAAAACGTAGTAGTGACGCGGCGCACCGGTCTGCTGATGATATTATCCTCCACGGTAAGCCGGGAGTTGCCATTGAAGTAAATGCCATACTGATAGAAATCCCGGAGCTTATTGTTTTTAATATTGATGTCCAGGTTTGGAATGGTGGCGCCACCCATAGAAGTGATGCTATAATATCCACCAATGATGGTGTTATTAATGATGTTCAGTGTGTCAACAGAATTATCGCCGGTAGTAGTGGCGGAGGTATTGGAGGTGGTAATAACGATACCCGCGAAATTGGTGCTGGTAGCGGCGGTATCAATCACCAGCGTACAGCCGTTGATGGTATTGTTGTCCGCATCGTTTTGCAGATGGAAACCCCATCCGTAGGTACCGGTGGTTTTCAGCACCAGGTCTTTGAAAGTAAAATAGTCTGCATTATCCAGTTTTATGATGGCACGGCTGGAAGTTGTACCTGCAAAAGTCAGCGTATCGCTGCCATGACCGTAAAAAGTAATAGTATTGGTGGCGGAGGCGCCGGGAACAGGTGTAAACATCAGCTGTTCGTTGTAGGTACCGCTTCCGGCCACTACTTCAAATCTTACGGGACCGCTGATACCGCATTTAATGTAGTTGTAGGCGTCGTTGAAGGATTGGAAGTTACGTCCGCCGGCAGGGGCGTTTTGGTTGATGGTGTAATCGCCCGTTACCAATGCCGGACTGGTTACCTGCACAGGAGTTGAATTGTCGCTGAGCGCGGAACCTTCGCAGGTTACTACGCAGCGGTAGCTGCTGGTCACCATTTGTGTGGTGGTGATGGTGGACAGGGTATCATTGGGCATGTTGTTCCAGGTGGTACCATCTGTAGAACTTTGCCATTGGTATTTGATACCGGTAGCTACTGTACCGCCGCTCAAAGTGAGACTAAAGCCGGTAGCAGCACAGGTGCTGGACACACTGGCAGTGGCGGTGCCTGCGGTGGGCGCGCCTGTACATGCAGTGGCAGGCGTCCAGCTGAAGGTCACATCCGGCCGGGTAGTCATGGTGCCCGTATTCGTGGTAGTGGTGGTAGCACACAGATCGGCTATGTTATCGATCCGGTAGGTATGAGTGGCATTGAAAGGCAGCCCGGTGGTCCATCCTACAACAGGATTGTTGGTGTAGGTAACACCGGGAGACAATACACTCTCGCCGTTACACATTTCCAGTACCACGTTGTCGGTACCATTCCAGAAAAAACCGGAGGGAAACGCGAAGTTATTCCAACCGGCTATGGGCGTGTAATCGGCGCCGGTGCGACCAATAAACGAAGTGGGCAGCCAGGAGGTAGCATCGAGTGTAGCTATACTGGTAGCTCCCATCTTAATGGAATAGCCTTCGATGAGGCCGGCCGTTCCCATGGAAATTACAAAGAACTTGACCCCGCTGATATAACCGGCCTGCATGCCGGCGGCATGCAGTTCCGAAGCCAGGTACAGGTACTGGGCTTTGGAGCCTTCATAGCGGTCCTGCAAGGGACAGGGGTAGGTGGTGGCACCGTTCCCCGTGGTGTTGTTCCCTATACGAATATCGACCTGCGCCGATAGCCGGGGGGCTATCAGCAGCAGGAAGATGCTCAGGAGAATTAGCGTAAATTTTTTCATTTCATTTTGTTTGGGAATTCGCAATACAATTATCTGTACCAGGCTATCCAGGATTTACCCGTAGTAGCGCTGACCATGTAATAGACTTTTTCGGCAAACTTCACCAGGTAGTAGCCGCCGGGATCTGCAAACTTGTTGAGGGTATTGGCTACAGGTGTGAAAGGACTTGGGCGTGTTCCTAATTCTCCATAAATGGAGAAGTAAAGGAATCCGTTTGCGTCGAACCGCGGAGGGCCGTCGAAGCCAACTCCATAGGAATAGGTTAAGCCGGTGCCGGCAGCATTTACCACGATCCAAGGCAGCAGGTCAATATCCTCTTCATACTGCGGCCAGTAGCCAAACGAATAATAGCGGGAAGTGCTATGCACGTTATAGGCATCCTCTACCCCATTGATATGCCAGCCATTAAAGGTTTGCCAGTAGTCGCCCGCTTCCAGTGCTTCGTTGTACCATTTACGTGGGGCGGCAGTGTCTACCTGTAACGGCAGTACGGTTTCTGCAATCGTGGCGGATTTACCGTCTATGTTACAGCTGAGGGTACCATTATTCCAGGTGGCGCCATCCAGTTTGGTAAACGGCAGTTTAACCGTATCTGCATACGGATTAGCCAGGCCTATACCGTTGGTGGTATAGTAGTAGTTGCTGGTAAATATTTTGTATTTGCCTGCTTCTTCCCATCCAATGAGCATGCGGTGACTGGCAACATCTACCTGCAGGTCACATTTTGTTTCGGAAGATGATAAGCGCGCAAAGAAAGTTTGCAGGGAACCGATGCGGTCAAACGTGCGCTGTACCTGCTGTGCATAATGTGCATCCTGATCGGCCCGGGTAGCCTTTACCATATAGGCGGTGGTGTGGTTGAAGCGGCCCCGCAGCTTAACGGTATCGCCATACACCCCGTCGAACGCGAATTCAAAATCGGATTGCAGACCGGCACCATCAATCCCACCATTTACACTCCCATCCGGATCACTCAGCTCATGGAGGTAAGAATACGTATCAAACAACAGGCTTGGCTGTTGCAGGGCTTTCAAACGCCAGCTGCTCTCCTGCATCTGGTTGCTGCTTTCCAGGGAAAAGTCTGCAAACATCTGCACACGGTTGCTGTCCGTAAACTTCATGTAGAAACTATAAGCGCCGCCCTGCAGCGGGAATACCAGCGTGTTCCAGCCGAATTCCGCAGTCATCAGGATGCGCTGATAGTTGTCCAGCGTATCTTTCAGCCGCTGATCGATGGACTCATGAAACACCGGGTCCATTTCCTTCTTACAAGCAGAGAGGGCTATCATTCCTATTAACAGGCTGTAAATAATTTTTTTCATCTGCTGCGATTTAGTAGAGTAATTTTTCGATTTCGGTTCTGGTACGTGATTGCAGACTATAGAAGTCGATGTTCCATACCTTGTTGAAGTAGTTGACTACCATCGCCTCTTTGGCACGTAGATAGGCTTTGGCTGCTGCCTGTGACGTCCCGTTCACACTACTGCCGGCAGGGATGCTGTTAACGATTTTATCAAACCCGGACTTGCCCTCTACCAGCATGATGGCTATCATCTCCACAAAATCATCATCAAAACCACTCATGGCATAGGCGGTCACAAAGCCATCGCGATTGGCTTCCGCATCGGAAATATTGTTCCAGTTGCCCGTGTACAAGCCCGGATTAATCCGTTTGTATTCTACCGGGTACATGATGTTCTGATGCAGGATGTGTCCGAACTCGTGTTCGATCACATGGAACATTTGTTTTACTGTGGAAGAGTCAGAGAACTTATAGCCCGGCATGCCTTTGATGCGAAACTCATTCAGCACATAGAGTACTACCTTGCGGCCCCCTTCGGCAGTACCGAGGGTGATAGTCCCGTTACTGTTCCAGCTGGCGCTCCCGGAAAGAATCAGGAACTTGGGACAGTACTTGATAAAGAATAATGAATCTGCTTCCGCGATGTAAGGGTTAATCCACACTTTACGGATAGCATCGATAGCCGGAATGATTTTTTCTTCTTTAGGCGGCACCAGTGTTTTGTTTACTTCAAACTCAAACTGATCCCATTTGTATTTCACGGCGATGTTAAACGGAACGGTGAGGGTGTCGTAGAGGTATTTATCCAGTGGGCCGGGCTTCCAGGTGTCGCCACCGAGGCCCGGTATATCCGCTACCAGTTCCATATCATCCTCTTTGCTGCAGCTCATCATGCAGCAAATTGAAAGTATCAGGAGGAGCCATTTGATTTTCAACATAGTCAAGAGATATTGGTTGATACAGAAATTATTTTCTCGGGTTTAGTTCCAGCCCGCTGTTGGCAACAGATTGCGGCAGCTGAAAGGTGCATTGGTCATCACCGGGTTTAAGCACCAGGTCAGCCCCGTTAATGCGTGTATGCGTTACTGTCATACCATAGCGTAGCATATCAAACCAGCGCATACCTTCCTGCACATACTCGGCTCTTTTGAAGCTGAGGATAGTTTCCAGGCTGGCGATCCGCTGATCGGCAGTACCATAACGGTTTTGCATGCGCGCCATCGTGATCGCGTGTGTAGCAGCGTTGTAATTGGTGATGCGTTTGCTGGCAAACAGGTTGAGATCTTTCAGGACCTCCGTGTAATTACCCAGCCAGGCATTGGCTTCTGCCCTGTTAAACATCACTTCTTCTGTGGTAAACAGCACGTTCATGACATATGGCTGGCCTATGGTAGCGTTCACGGAATTTTTAACGAAGTATTCGGTATTTTTAGGCACGAAGTAGTCCTGGTTACCATAATAGTACACCGGGTAAGCCCATCGCCCACCGGTTATGTTGTTGCCGAGTATCTCCACTTCTTTGGCAAACGACAGGTCGTACCGATAGCGGCCCATGTACCTGCCTGCGAGGGATTTGGTTTCCACAATCAACAGGTTGGCGTCTTCGGCAGCGTTGGCGTACAGGTCGCGGATTTGAGCGGGCGACATATTATTATACTTCGAATTCCAGGGGCGCATGTGCAGGCTCAGCTGATCACCGGGGAATGCCTGCTCAGCATAATAAAGCACTTTCTGATAATCTTTTTTAAAGAGATAGAAGCGCGTCGCAAAAGCATAGGCCGCCAGGCGATTGAAATGATAACGGTCTACCGTATACGCTTCATCCTGGATAAGCGGCAGCCCGGCCAACAGGTCTTTTTCAATCATCTCATACACATATGCTACCGTCTTTCTTTCATATTGCTTATGCACAACTGTTTCCGGCTCGGTTACATACGGTATTCCCGGGTTGCTGGCTGCTGTAGCCGGGTCATATATATGGGAGAAGATATTGACGAGCATAAAGTGTGCGTACGCTCTTGCTACAAGGGCCTCTCCTTTCTGCGCCGAATAAAGGGTGCTGTCAGCAGCTTCCGCGCAGGCTTTCAGTGCCTGGTTGGCCGCTGCAATGGCCGTGTAGGAAGCAGCCCAGTAAGCTTCCGGGGAATCCTCTTCAATGGATTGCACATCCTGGAAAAGGTAGGAATCGCTGTTGGGGCGCTCAGACTCTCCTATACCTTTGTCTGCCACATTATCTGATTTCGACTCACACATCACGATATAGCTGGATTGCGGATAGGCGGTACCCAGCAGCTTTGCAACTTTTTGTGGTGTATCGAGTGCCGTCCAGGTGCTGTCCGGTTGTTGTTCCAGGAATTTGGTACAGCCGGTAGTGAGCAGTAAAGCAACTGTTACGGCTACGGCTGCACGTTTATATATAGTAGGTTTCAGATTCATAGTCATAATGTTTAGAGGCCTGCTTTAATGGAGAAAGTGAACTGTTTCTGAATAGGCTGTGCCACACCACCGGAGTTGAAAAATTCCGGGTCCTGGCCCTGCAGTTTTTCATCCGCATAAATGAGCCATGGGTTGATGGCCGCACCTGTGAAGGACAGGCTGTTGAAGCCAATCCATTTTGCTTTGGCAGCTGGCAAGGCATAGGTCAGCGAAACAGTTTTCAGTCGCACAAAATCACCGCTGGCTACACGCTCCGTAGAGTAGTTATAGTTATTGTATGGATAGCTGCCCCAGATCATGCTCTGCTCAAACACATCAAGGATAGATGGAATCACGGTTTTACCTTCTTCTCCCGGCATAGCCCATCTGTTATAGAATTCTTTAGGCATGGCGTCCAGGTCGGAGTAAGCGGTTTTAAATGCAGGCGCCAGGCGGATTTTATTACCTGCCTGGTAAGTCACAAATACATTTAAAGAGAGATTTTTATAGCGGAAGGTATTGGATACACCGCCCGTTACCGGTGGATCTACCGGTCCCATATATACCAGGTGGCCTGTTTTAAGGTCCTGCAGGTTCACGTTTTTGTCGAGCTCTCCTTTCTCATTAATAAACTCAGGTACCCCTTCGTAATGTGTGAGGTCTTCATATTTGAGCGCAAACAGGCTGCGCACCGGGTAGCCTTCAATGTTACCTCCTTCTGCCACTACGAGGTCGAAAATGGCAGGAATGTTTTTAGCATTGGTAATTTTGTTGGTGTTGTAACCGAAGGTGAGATTGGTTCTCCAGCTGAAGTCTTTTTTTCGGATGGGCTCCCCGCCTATCATTACTTCCAGGCCTTTAGAGTCCATATCCGCGTAGTTGGCGGCTTTATAGAGTTCGCCGCCAATACCGGATGTCTTGATTTTGCTGATGAGGTCGAAGCTCTTACGGGTATATGCGTCGATGGCCCAGTTGATGCGGCCATTGAACATACCTCCGTCGACTCCGAGGTTGGTAGTATATAATTTTTCCCAGGTAAGGTCATCGTTTTGCAGGTGTGCCAGCTGAATCACGGACTCCACTTCGGTGAGGTGTGGGCGGCGTGTATTCACGGTCTGAAATACAATATTGGAATTGGTAGCAGGGCCCATGCTGGCCGTGAGGCCATAGCTCGCGCGCAGCGTCAGGTAATCGAGGTGATTGAATTTTTGCAGGAATGGCTCCTGTTCCATGTTCCAGGACACGGCGCCGCTATACGTAGGCAGCCAGCGTGCCTTGCGGGAAATACCCAGTCTGTTGGAACCATCGTAGCGACCGGTAACTGTTGCGTTGTATTTATGATTATACGCGTAGGTAGCGGTAGCATAAAAAGCAGCAAAGCGGTCAAAATCGCGGCCCATGCTGTAGTAAGGAAAGTTGCTCTCGATGGTTTGCTTCAGTATCTTATAATCCACGAAAGGCACCCCGCCGTTATCATATTGGTAGCCATAGCCGGTATTGGAGGCTGCTTGTCTGTCGGCCGCTTTCACCTGCTGCCCTACCAGCACATTCAGCTGGTGTTTGGTATTAAAGGTATCGCTATAGTTCAGTCCATTTCTGAAATCGTAGTTGATCAGCTGATCTTCGGTGCGGTTGTAGAAACCGCCGTAAGGCAATACCACCACGGGTTCTGCATCAGGATTATCCGGGTCCGTGTACAGGAAACGGTTTCTGGCTGCAATGGTAGCGTTGTCGTTGGCACGGTAAGCGCCGGCCATGTTGGAATTTTCGGTGATATTATGTTCGCGGCTGGACTTCACATAGCGTATGGCGCCGGTGAATTCATAGCGGATGTTATTGGTCAGCTGCCAGGCGAGGTCGCCCTGCAGGCGCAGGTCCATCATATTCAGGTTGAGGTAGTTGCTGCCCAGTTCATTGATGATGTTGAACGGCGCATAGTTTCTCCTGAAATATTCCAGTTCCCCGTTTTCATCATAGGCGGTGAGTGTACGGCTGGTATTGAGGGAGTAGCTGAAAGGGTTGATATCGAAATCGCGGTCGTATTTACCTTCTACAGGGTTACTACTGCGGCTCAGCGCACCAGGTGCTTTCTGCTGACGCACGGAAGCGAGTGTAGAAAAGTTGGTGGTGAGGCGGTTAGAGAGTTTATAGGTATTGCGATAATTAAGCGTATAGCGGTTTACCTTGTCTGCCAGCGTCCAGCCATTATCGCTGTAGTAGCTGGTAGAAAAGTAAGATTGTGATTTTTCGTTACCGGTGGAGATGCTCAGGGAGTGCTCCTGTACAAAGTTATTGCGAAAGAGCAGGTCGAACCAGTCCGTATTGGCATTGGCGTAGCGGAGCAGAAACTGCTTTCTGGCTTCGGGTGTATTTTCCAGGGGAAACTCACCTTTATCATCCGCGTTGAGGCGTTCGTAGAGTTTGCCGAACACGCCATTATCCGCACGGGAAAGGATGTCGGAGGTAAGGATACCTTTTCTTTCCAGTTCTGCGAGTACGGACATTTGTTGGGCAGAGTTCATGATATTGAAATCACCGTACTGCGGTTTCAGCTGCGTGCTGAAGTTACCGCTGTAGGCTACAATGGGGCGGCCGGATTTACCTTTTTTAGTGGTGATCACTACTACCCCGTTCATGGCACGGGCACCGTACAACGCAGTGGCGGCAGCATCTTTCAGGATATCAAAACTTTCGATATCATTAGAGTTGAGGCCGGCAACGGCAGAGCCCAGCAGCGTGGTAGGATCACCGCTGGAGAGTTGATCATTGCTGATATTCACCACATCTTCCAGCACTACGCCATCTACTACCCAGAGGGGCTTATTATCACCATTTATGGAAGTGGCACCACGTACACGCACTTTAGGGGCGGTACCGAAAGTGCCGGAAACGTTTTGAATGGCAACGCCGGCTACGCGACCTTCGAGCATCCGGCTTACGTCTGTGAGGCCATCAATTTTCACATCCTCTGCTTTGAGGCGGGTAGCGGCACCGGAGAATTTACTTTTATCGATACTCTGAAATCCTGTAACGATTACTTCCTGCAGGTGAGTAGGTTTTTCTTTGAGGGTGATACTTTTAAGGCCATTGCTGAATTGCGACACTGGTATCTCCTCTGTTTTAAAACCTGTAAAATTCAGTACCAGCACGGCATCAGCAGGAACCTTTTTCAATTCAAACTCCCCTTTATCGTTGGTGGTAGTACCTTTGGAAGTTCCTTTGATCAGCACCGTCACACCAGGTATTGCAATTTGTTTAATGTCTGTTACCAGGCCGTATATATCCGTGGTGCGGGGCTGTATCTGCCAGAGCGATCCACTGAGTTTTGCCGGAATATCTTTGCTGTGATTTTCTTTTCGGATAACAATGCGATCATACATGACACTGAAGGAAAGAGAATAGGGCGACAACAGCTTATGCAGCAGGACTCCTACCTTTTCATTGGTGGCCGTTACGGTTACTTTGTTTGCGCTGAGTGCATCGTTGCTGGTATATACAAAGGATACTTCTGCGATGGAACTTATTTTTTCCAGGGCATCTTTCAGCAGCACATCGCGCAGCTGAATCGTAATTTTTTTGTCGAGCAGATCCTGGTTGGCCGCGTGTACCACCAGGGATGGCAAAAGCAGGATCAGGCAAAAAAGTAGTGGCCGGAATTTCTTCAACATAATTCGGTTTTGATAAGACTTTAAGGGTAATAGGTTCCCGTTCCGGTTCCTGGCAGGAATCGGGCAATAGCGGGTTTGCTGCTATGCAGTTATCTTTTTGTCAGATAAAATGGATTGCGCTATCCGGTGGCGGAAGCAATAGCGTTGTTCGTAATCATGTTAGTCCTTATTTATAAACTGGTTGATAAATCTCATTAAGCGCCTAAACAACAATCTGACTAAACAACATATACATCCTCTTCCTGAGGGAGAAGAATCGGTTAAGATCTGTTGTGGGCATAATATTCCCGTCCGGAAAAACAACTCGCTTTTTTCCGGCATTGATATGGATAGCGTTAAAAAATTACTGTCTGTTACTCAAAACTCTGTTTGGAACAACGGCATGGCTAACGCATAGATTTTGGTTTGTTTCATTCGCAGGTACCACCTGTGATCATAAATCCTTTTCCGTTATCTAGCTCAACAATTTTAGCAAAATGTGCTTTTGCTATAAGGTCTAATTGCTTCAGGAGGTCATCTTTAACGTCCAGCTTAAACATAAAACTGCAATTGCCGATTTTGTCAGCCTGTATCGGCACGTTATAAATCCGCTCCAGGTCGTGTAGTACTGTTGCTACAGACTCACCTTTATAGTTTAATACACCAGTACTCTTCTGGGCATAGAATCGGGCATCATCAGTTCCATCTATCAATTGTATATCGTTCGTTTTTGTGTTCAGCACCAGTTCATTGTTGGCTGTGAGTACCACCGCTTTTTCGGCAGCTTTCTTACCATTGTGCGGGTCTACCTGTACTTTTCCACTGATCACTACTACTTTTACTTCTTCGTTATCACGTACGTCCATATTAAAGGATGTACCGAGTACCGTTGTTTTCAGGTATTTTGAGGAGATGGTAAACGCTGCTTTCGCTTCATTTTTCACATTAAAGTAAGCCTCTCCTTTCAGCGTAAGTTCCCTGGTTTGCGCACCGAAATTTTTCGGGTAACTGATACTGGCGCCTTTCTCCAGCACCACATCTGATCCATCCGGCAGCGTGATCGTTTTCCGTTCCTGATCGGCGGACACGATCAGCATATTGTTATTATTACGGAGCAGCATATACGCAGCAGCAGTAATTACCAGCAGGCCTATGGCGGCAGCCGCGATACGACGCAGCGTGAACAGGCCACGGAAACGGTTTTCGGTAATACCTGCACGACGATGAATTTTTGCCAGCATGGCAGCGGATACTTGCTTGTCCAGGGTGGATTTCATCTCGGTGAGTTCCAGCTGAAAGTCCTCTGCTGCAACCGCCTGCAATTCTGAAAGGTCTTCCCCATCCAGGTAGGTTTTCATCCAGTTCCATTGTTCTGCGGACCAATTATCTGAATGCAGGAGTTGCTGTAAATATGCTTTTCTGTTATTCACTATCGTGACGGTTTATATACTAAATACGCCCGTTTTAAAAAATGGAGGGGTCGAATCCCAACTTTTTTCCGAAAAAACACATATATTTTATTTCCACATATAATCTTATCAGAAATTATCCGGTAAGTTGAGAAAGAGCAACAGGAGTAAGATGTAGTGCTGTTCACCATTTCGCTGCATATATTCATTGAGTATAGACATGGCTGCGGATAGATGTTCTTTCACAGTATGGCGGGAAATATTGAGTTCTTCGGCTACTTCGGCATAGGTTTTTCCTTCCAGTTTGCATTTAGTAATAATGGTTTTTCTTCGAGGGGAAAGCTGTTCAATTCCTTCCATCAATAGCTTGTATTGTGCTTCCTGTATCTGCAGGTTTTCGGTACCTGCCACTACTTCATCGGACATGGCCATCAGGTCTTTTTGCAGCGCGTATTCGCGCACCCGCTTTCGGATATGTGATACGGACAGGTTAAAGCTGATCACGAAGAGCCATCCGCTCACGGGCTGGTCGGCCTTGAGATCATAGCGCTTTTCCCACAGCCGGCTGAATACCTCCTGCAGGATGTCCTGGGCAACAGTTTCTTCTTTTACGAACTTGAAAATATTGCGGTATACCGCTTCATGATATTTCCAATACAACCCATCAAAAGCAGGTACCTGGCTGAGTTGTAATTGTTCGATTAATTCGGCATCGTTCATATTCATATCTCCTCTTTTATATGAATCATAGCGCGGAATAATTGTGGCATATAAAGTCGGGTTCTTCAAATAACATCATAAGGTTTCATGTACCGTACTTTCGCTGTATAAAATAATAACAAAAAATTGTTATTTTATAAATATATTTATATTATCTATATTTATAACTTGTTTGTTTTTGCTAATTAATTTAATGCTGTTAAAAATTTAACAGAAGGCGCTATTTTACCCCACTAAAACCTGATAATTTGGCGGACGCTACCTCTCCCTGGATTGTTTTATTTTACCACTTTTAGATTCTGCTGTTGCTTTTAGGAGATATATAAACCAAAAAGAGTGGTGAATTCGTATTGCCGGCACCGTATTTTTTTATTTTTCCTTTACTTTGCCGGCCACAGGCACTATGCTTATGACTAAAGGATTTGTATTCGGAAAATTTTTGCCCTTTCATAAAGGCCACGAGGCTATGATCCGTTTCGCACGTGCTGCCTGCGATCACCTGACTATACTGGTGTGTTGCAGCAACACGGAGTTAATATCTCCCGCCATAAGAAAAAGCTGGATCAGCAGCACCCTGGCCGACCTGACGGCACTGGATATACGCATTTACAGTTACAACGAGGAGCAGCTGGCAAATACTTCGGTGGCTTCTGAAACTGTGTCTGCCGCCTGGGCGGAAGTATTCAGTTCCTTACTTCCGAATGTAACTCTGCTTGTTACCTCGGAACCTTATGGGGAATATGTAGCAGGTTTTATGGGCATCCGGCATTTACCGTTTAATCCTGACCGTAGTGAGGTTCCTGTAGCGGCCTCCCTCATCCGGAATAATTTACCGGCGTACTGGTCTTATCTCCCACCTGCCGTAAAAGCTACACTGGCATTGAAAGTAGTATTGCTCGGTACGGAGTCTACCGGCAAGTCCACTCTTACGGATAAACTGGCGGCTTACTTCCATGGTACAGCGGTGCAGGAAGCTGCCAGGGATATCATTCCGGACTCCAATGAGTTTACGGTTAAGGACCTTTACACCGTGGCCAACGTGCATGCAGCCCGCATCGATGCCGCTGTACAGGGTGATAGTCCGCTCATATTTATAGACACGGACGTATACATCACCATTTCTTATGGTTTGCATTTTTATGATACCCGGCTTGACCTGGCGGCGTCTGTTTTCGACAGCAACCGGGCCGACTTATACCTCTATCTCAACAATGATGTACCATATTATCAGGATGGTACGAGGCTGGAGCAGTCGGAGCGTGACGAGCTGGACGCGGCACACCGGCGTATTTTAAAGGAGCATAATATTTTTTACAGAGAGATAAGTGGCAGCTGGGAGGAGCGGCTGCAAGTGGCTATAGCGTTGGTTTCAACGGCCTACGCACGAAAGAAAAGGACTTTCTTTGGGGAGTAAACATCCCGGACATTTCGTATATCCGGGATGTTATAATATCCTTATTTAAACAGGTCCAGGGTGAGGCCGGCTTCAAAACCGCCATCGGTATAATTCTTATACCCACCGGATTGTTTGGTATACATAATGTTGAGTCGCACTGCATCGAGGAGGTAAAAACCAGCCCCTACAGTATAGGTACCGGAAGTATGGTACAGTCCCATCACATTCAGTTTCTGCTGGAGCAGTCCCAGGTTTACGCCCAGGTCCACAATACCATCATACCCTTTAATGCTGCGGTAGCATGCTTTCGGCTCCAGGGAGCTGAATACTCCGTCCAGCCGGAACTTGTAAGACACGCCGGAGAAGAACACCACCCCACCATCGGCGCCCACATAGTCCTTATTGGAAAAGGTGGAGCGGATGTTTGGCAATGATGCCTGGATAGTCCAGTGCCGGTCCGTGTAGGCCATACCGTAGTCAGCCTCGAAGTAGTCATCACGACGGTTAAAGGCATTTACGGAAGGATCGTTCGGGTCACCGTTCACCTTGCTATAATCAATGCGTTGGAAGTTCATCCCCAGGGACAACCCAAAATGGAGGGCGTTGCCTCTGTCGCTCAGCGGGAGGTGATACGCATACGTTGCTGCGATGCGGGTACGGTTGAGGAGTCCGGCCTTATCATTCATTACATTAATACCACCACCGATCCTGTTGCCGATATAACCATCGGCGGAAAAGAACTGGGTGGTAGGTGCGCCATCGATACCGTCCAGCTGGCGGCGATAGGCTGCATTGAAATGGAAACCGGTATCAATACCAGCCATAGCGGGGTTAGCCAGGTACTGATTCTGATAATACTGTGTGGAGGAGGGGTCGAGCAATGCACCTGTTCTGCTTAAAGACTGGCCTTGTATTTTGGCTGCAGATCCTAACAGTAATGATGCGAATGACAGCGAAACAAAAATCCTTTGGTAGAAATATTTCATTGGTTGTTTTATGATACCAGGAATAAAGCAAACATACTTTCTGTGCGAAAGTAATGAGGGCTGTTCAAAAGATGTGGTAAAATTTGGGAATATAAAGTTAGAATTAATTTCTGGTTATTACCAAATTCTGCTACAACTCGTGTTATTTTGAGTGCAATCGTGTATACATCAACGTATTGGGGCTGTAAAAAGTTGATGAAGTTATCTTGATATTTTTACTTTTTTTTAGGGGGAAAATACGGTTGCTTTTTTGGGGGAGGTTTTAGATAGTGGATTTGGTGCTATTGGGGTTGGGTGCGAATAGTTTTTTGCGATATAAGCGGATGCCTTCGGCATCCGCTTATATCGCGATTTGATCACGGCCGCAGGCCGTGATCAAATCGCGATATCCTTATTTCAAGGACAACAGGAAGCCAATGGTAAAGTTAGCATCCCAGTCGAACACAAAGGTATCGCAGCTGGTAGCGTCTTTAATGGCTTTATAGATATTCAGACCGCTTTTGATCTTGATTTTATCGGAGCTGTACTGACCTGGCTCGTTGAGAACGGTGAAGCGTTCTTCGCCATCACGGATTTCTTTGGCCAGTTCGAAAGGTACCCCACCGATGATGAAGCAGATCTCACGTTTGGAGGCAGGCACTTTTTCAGCGAGCGCTTTGATGCTGGCGTATACGGCATCATCTTTCAGCTCTTTTTCGTAGTATTTGGCACCAGGTCCTTCTACGGATTTGATGCTGCCACCTTCCATCCAGGAGATTTTTGTATTGCCGGAACCGATATCCACTACATAGGAGTTTTCTTCGTAAGAAGGAGGCAGCACACTCTTCAGGGCCAGTTTACCTTCCTGCTCGGCAGTTACCAGGTTTACGATGTAGCCCATTTTTTTCAGCTCGGAAGCGATAACAGCAGTCTTAGGTTCTTTCTGTGCGCCGGAGCTGATTACGAAATGTACGTTTTTGGATTTTACGCCTTTATCGAACATAGCACCGATATAGTCCTTCAGACCCTGACGGATATCCGCAGTAGTAGCCATGCCTTCGTATACGAACGACTTGCCGAAATCTTTGGATACTATTTCCCAGTGCTTTTGCTTGTCTACGTTGATTACAAAAGAGTTGAAGCCGGAGGCTCCTACTTCCACCACGCCTTTCATTTCACCCTCTACTGGTTTTTCAGGAACGTAGTTGAAGGTGCGGCGTTCGGCAGCAGCAGTAGGTTTAGACTTGGAGGAAGCGGACTTTTCTGTTTCGCCCCATGATTTACCTGCGGCGGTATCAGTTTCGGTGGCTGGCTTGCTGCCTACAGCACCCAGCTTTCCGCTTTCTGAGGCCCAGTATCCAATGCCGATGATAGGGAGAGCAATGATGAATACTTTGATTGGCCAACGGAGTCTGGCCCAAGTTGATTTTTCTTCCATTTTAAGTTTGTATTTGTTTTTTTTTCGGGTTAAGTTTTTGATTAGTCCATGATAGAGAAGCCTTTGTCGACTTTCTCTTCAGGCTTTAGTTCATAGTAGGAATCAGCCATCTGGCTTACGTTCAGTACTTTCAGGTTTCTTTCGTCTACCTTACGGATAAACTCTTCCAGTTCACCTTGTGACGGTGCGCCGCCAACGGTGATATTGTTGTTCTGGTCGAGGAAATCCAGGTTGGATCTGATGGAAGCGATATTCTGGCTGATAGCGCCGGTAGCTGCGTTCATAGCTTCCTGGAATACCCAGCCGTCTTTGATATTGAAAACTTCCGCCAGTCCTTCGGTAGCGTTTTTCATTTTCTGGGTCGCTTCCAGCTTTTTGGAGATGATGGAGATACTGCTGTCGAGCGTGCTTACGTAAATGCGGGCGGCGCTTTCGTTGTCTTTCAGTACTTCCAGAACTTTAGCAAACTGGTTGGCGTATTGTACATAGCTGCGTGCATTTTGTTCTTCCGCCTCTCCTTCTTTTCCCAGCAGGAAAGCTTTAGTACGGGTTTCTTTAGCGTCACGTGCCAGGGCGTTTGCTTTTTCCATGTTGCTGGCGCCGGCTTCAGTTTTGCTCTTTTCCTCGAGCGTGGCCGCTTCCTGTGTGAATCTTTTTGCCAGGCCATATTTTTCCTGGGCGGTCTTCTGAGAAGTTTCGCCGCTGGAAATCATTTCGATCCTGACACCATCCACGTTCGCAATTTTGGCCTTTACTTTTTTGAGCGTATCTCTGGCATCGCGGGAAAGCATCTGCAATGTTTCGATCGGGTTATTGCGGATAATTGCTTTTTCTCCTTTAAACAGCAGTGTGTTTCCCAGGCGGTGTAATACCTGGATGATCTTAGGTGCCAGCATCAGCAATACAATCAGCACAATACTGAATATTACCAGCAGGATACTTTTGGCTGCATACTCCAGCATGACCGGGAGGTATTTGAAGAATGCGAAGGCACCACCCAGTATCAGTGCCCAGAAGAAAATGCTGGCCATCTTTTTCTTGGCTTCGGGAGTCTGCATCTGCTGTGGCAGATGATCACCAAGGACCTGAAAAATCGGGAGCTGACTTTTTAATTCGGCAGGGATGTTTACCTGTTGCGGTTGATTAGCCATAGGGACATTTAAATTAAGTTACTTTCAATGAGTTGTAATGCTTGCTGTATATCGTTGACTACTTCTGCTACAGCGGTGTTACCCAGCGCAATTTTAGCATCGATATCACGTAGTTGCGGTTCGTACTTACTATTGATTTCTCTCAGACTTTTTTGTTTAATTTCTAATTGTTGACGCAGTTCATTCAATTTCCGTTCCAATTCCTGAATTTCGTTGCCCAGGTTAGCTCTTTCTCTTACCTGCTCCTGTTCTACGGCCTGCTTCTGTTGCTGTTTCTGGCTGGTTTCACGGTCAATAATATTTTTCAGTTCAGCGGCGTAATGCTGTCCTGACTGCAGGAGTTTTTGCTTATCCAGCGACTTGTCGACGTACTTCAGGGAAGTGTAGGCGGCCTTTAAGTTGTTGCCATCTACGCCTCCCATTTCAGCGGCGGCGTTCCAGACTTCAAAGAAATCGACGCCTGGCTCATTGAGCTTTTCCAGCATTTCCAGCACTTTGAGTTTCATCTGTTTCACTTCGCTCAACGGTTGCTGACCCGGCAATGGCGGCGGCGAAACAGGCAACGGTGGCGGTACTGCCGCTGAGGTAACAGGTGCTTTTTGTTGCGAGGCTACAGGCTGCGGGGCAGATGTTGGCGGGGGAACTGCATTCGGGTCGTCTTCGAAAATGAGCTTCTTTAAGCTTTTCAAGATCCCGAAAGAATTCTTGTCTTTCTCCTCATTCATTTAGTACAAAATTAAAGTTGCTTAAAAATAGCAAATTTATCCGTGCACCAGATTGCATTGTTGTTATTTAACAAGATAATTTGACTCACGGGAGGGATTATACGAAATGAGTGGTAACATCAAAGGAGGGAGCTAGATAAGTTCACAAAAAATCATGGAATACAGAAGGCTTTATCAGAAAGAGTAGCGGGGAGTCGGCAGCATGGCGGATTTACGGGAATCATCCTACTGTCAACTCGCTATAAGGGATAACTAAATAGTTTTGAGCGAGGAACTTAGCGGGGAGCCGCCAGCATGGCTCTACCGATATCTCCCTAATATCAATTCGCCATAAGGGATTACTAAATAGATTTCAGCGGGGAACTTAGCGGGGAGCCGCCAGGTATGGCTCTACCGATATCTCCCTAATATCAATTCGCCATAAGGGATTACTAAATAGATTTCAGCGAGGAACTTAGCGTAGAGCCGCCAGCATGGCGGCTCTACGGGGAATATTGCAATTCGCAAAAATGGCAGCGTTTACAGGGCATGTCCTGACACCCTACACCTGGCGGCGTTTACCGGGAAGGTCCTGCCCTGTAAACCTGGCAGCATTACGGATTAATCTTCAGCGCTTCCGCCCATGTCAGTTTCTCCGGATACCCCCACCCTGGTTTGGCTGGATCACAGAAATCGCCATATCCTTTCATCGCTTTATACAGCGCAGCCGTCATTGTTTTCACCTTGGCGGCATACGCCTTGTTGCCGGCAAGGTTGTTCATTTCCAGCGGATCTTTGTGCAGGTCAAACAGCTGTATGGGATGCGCTCCATTTACATTATACATCACCAGTTTCATACTGTCCATCGTAATAGCCCGTTGCAGATTGGAGTAAGTGGTAAATAATTCCCTGCGGCCTTTAAAGCTATTTGAGGTAAATCCTTTGGCGAGTGAAATGCCGGAAATACCGGCAGGTGCGCGCAATCCATTGAGTTCACACAGGGTCGGATATACGTCGTTCAGGTAGCAGTAGGCACTCACCTGTTTGTTGGCCGGGATGCCTGGGCCGCTCCAGATCAACGGCACCCGCATGGAATGATCGTATAGATTTTGTTTGCCCAGCAACCCATGTTGTCCTACCGCAAGCCCATTGTCCCCCGCCAGCACGATGATCGTATTTTCAAGCTGACCACTTTTTTCCAGCGACTGCAGCACCTTCCCTATCTCATGATCAACTTCGGTGATCATCGCGTAATACTTTGCAATTTCCTGTTTTACCTCACCCGGGTTTCTAGGGTGCGATAACAACATTTCATCACGGACATTCATCTCTCCGTTATCAAAAGGATGTTGTGGGTAGAAATTAGCCGGCAGTGAGATCCGGGCAGTATCGTACATCGCCAGAAATTCCGCAGGAGGCGTCCGGGGATCGTGAGGAGCGGTAAAGGCCACGTACATGAGGAAAGGCTCCTGGTGGGGCGACTCCAGGTATTTCGCCGCAGCATCGGCATACATCACCGAGGAAAACTGCGTTCCTTTGAAAGGGGCCTTATACCGCCCGGCTGAATCATAATGATTCAATTTGGGGGTCAGGTGCCCTCCTTCCTTTTCAGTGTGCATGCCACCGAAAAAGATGTTGTCGCCACCCGCAAAGGAGCGGTTAAATGAAGCATAATCGCTATGCCACTTACCTACGCCGTAAGTCTGATACCCTGCCTGGCGAAACAGTTCCGGGAAGGTGGTATCCGCCCCAGGAATTACGCCACCATCCTGGTGTACCTGGAACACATGCCGGCTGCTCAACAGCATCGCCCTGCTGGGAGCACATACAGCGCCACCCAGTGAACCCATGATATGCGCCTGCGTGAAGGTAGTACCGCTACGCACCAGCCGGTCCATATTGGGTGTAATGATCTCTTCATTGCCCAGCGCATGAATGGTACTGAACCGCTGATCATCCGTCAGCAATACCAGCACATTGTAATGCTTTTTCTGCTGCTGGGCCTGTGCGGTCTGCTGCAGTAAAGCTGCTATAACAACAAGGCATATACGTAATTGCTTCATAATTCACTGTTATGTTGCGAACATACGTATTCACCCGTTAATCAAACAATACTATTTTGACTTTCATTGATATAATGCGCATTTATCCACCCATGATCGCCCTGCCGAGCAATCGTTGCAGCAAGCTGGTAACCGCGGTGGTAATCTCCGCAGTGCCATCCATTCGCACCAGCGGCGGCAGTTGCTGCCCGCTGGTGGTTACCAGTCCCTTCTCCAGGGTAATATCCACCGTCAGTAAGGAATCTGTTTCAACAGCGCGGAGCCCTGCTACCTTCCCCCGAAGTAAACCGAATTGCTCCGAGGGGTAACCAGTAACGCGGATCAGCACTTCCTGGCCATTATGCATGCGCCACGCATCGCGGGCTGCAATTTTGCCGGTGGCACTGCTGACCTGATCATGGGTAAGAATGGTAACCGTTGCCGGCGTTACTTCCGGGTACCTGAAAAACCAGGCTCCTGCAAACAAGCCTACGATAATAATACCCAGCATGAAGATACCCTGCCTGATCAGCCAGGGTGGCATCCTGCCCATAATTTCCTGCACCGGCTCACTGCGCACTTCCTCCAGGGAAGCATGCAACGTACTGCCGTTGACGTAATGCCCGTTTACCTTTGCCATAAGTTATCCTCCCAGTTCCAGCTGGTTTTTTACCAGTGAATAATAATTCCCTTTCTTTTCACTCAGCGTCCCATGAGTACCGGTTTCCACTATACGCCCTTTTTCCAGGACCACAATCTGGTCCGCCTGCTTCACCGTACTTAATCTATGCGCGATCACCACTACGGTTCTCCCTTCAAAAAAACGATCCAGGTTTTCCATGATAATCCGTTCATTGCTCGCATCCAGCGCGCTGGTAGCCTCATCAAAAAAGAGATACACCGGATCTTTATACACCGCCCTGGCAATCTGAATACGCTGTTTCTGCCCGGCACTGATGTTATTGCCGGCATTACCCAGCTTAGTCTGGTAGCCCAACGGCAACTCCTCTATAAACTCCCGTATATTGGCAGTGGTTACGGCATGCAGCAACTTTTCATGATCCACCTTCTCATCACTGATGGCTACATTTTTTGCAATGCTGCCGGAAAACAGGAAGCCATCCTGCATTACATTTCCGCATTGGTGCCGCCACCAACGGGGCGAGATGTCCTGCAGATGATGAGCGCCCACGTAAATTTCTCCTTCCACCGGCTCGTAAAACTGCAGCAGCAGCTTCATCAACGTTGTTTTTCCGCTGCCACTTGCACCTACAATCGCAGTCACTTTCCCCTGCGGAATGACCAGGTTCAGGTCCTTGAGAATATAGGGCGACTGCTCCCCGCCGTAACGGAACGAAACATTTTCGAGCCGAATGTCACCAAAACCATTTATATTTTTCTTCAGCGAGATATGCCCTTCCCGCTCCTCTTCCTCGCGGTTGTGGATCTCACCGAGCCTGTCCAGACTAATCCTGGCATCCTGTGCGGACTGAATAAAACTCAGCAGCTGATCCAGCGGGCTATTCATCTGCCCGATGATATAGCTCACTGATAGCATCATCCCCAGCGTCAGGTGGCCATTCATGACCTCTCTTGCTGTGATAAATGATATCAGGATATTTTTCAGCTGATGAAAAAATACGGAGCCTACCTGCTGGTACTGCCCCAGCGCCAGGTTCTTCACATTGATATGAAATAAACCTGCCTGCACCCGCTCCCACTCCCACCTTCGCGCGGTTTCACAGTTATTTAGCTTTATTTCCTGCATGCCGGTGATCATTTCAAACAACACGTTTTCATTTTCACTCATGCGCTGGAACTTCTTATAGTCGAGTGCTTTTCTTCTCCTTAAAAAAAACAGAATCCACACTATAGCGGCCACACTAAACACTACGAATACTGCTAATATTTTTAAGCTGTATACAGCAAGCACGCCAGTGAAAACGAGCAGGTTTACAAACGAAAAAAGTGTAGACAGCGTGGTTCCTGTCAGAAAGCTCTGAATCCTGGTGTGATCGCTGATCCGCTGATGTATGTCCCCTATCATTTTAGAGTCGAAAAAACGGATAGGCAGCTTCATCAGCTTGATCAGGAAATCGGAAATTATATTGATGTTAATCCGCGAATTCATATGCAGCAGTATCCAGCTGCGAATCATTTCTATGGCCGTAGTACCGGCAAACAGCAATAGTTGGGATAACAGTACCAGGTATACGAAACCGGTGTCCTGCCGGTTGATCCCGTAGTCCACCAGGCTTTGTGTAAGAAAAGGCAGGGTGAGCGACAATAAGCTGGCCAGGAAGATACTCAGGAACAGTTGCCCAATGTATTTTTTATAAGGCCGCAGGTATTGCAACAAAAAACGGAAACCCATTTTTACCGTTCCTGCATACTGCTGTTCATAAAATGCATTGGTAGGTTCCAGCATGAGCACCACCCCTGTGTTGGCATTTCCCTGCCAGCATTCCAGGAAAGTATCGCGGTCCACTTTCACCAGTCCATGCCCCGGGTCAGCTACCAGCAGCTGCTCCTTCTTCTTATGCCGGTTATAGTTTTGCGGTGGCAACACCACGAAGTGCTGCTGATTCCAATGGAGGATACAGGGGAGATCGACCTGTTCATCCAGCTGTTCAAAAGTAATCCGGACGGCGCTCGTATGGAATCCGATTTTTTCCGCTGCCTCGCTGATGCCGAGCATACTCACTCCCTCCCGTGTGATATTGGAAAGGGCACGTAAATGCTCCAACGGGTAACTACGCCCATAATGCCTGGCTACCATGCGCAAACAGGTAGGGCCGCAATCCATGGCATCCAGTTGTTTATAGAAAGTAAATCCCATTACCTGTTGGCGGCCTCCATCGCCAGTTGTGACAAATAATATTTTTCCAGAAAATGATAGAGCACGAGTTCATGCTTTCGTTGTTTGCCCACAAACAACCGGTTAATGAACATATGCAGATGGCTCGCAACAATGCGGGTAAAGGCATCCGGACTACCACAGGTTGTCCTTATCTGCGCTGCAAGCGGGCGACTATGTACACTTCTTTCTGTAAAGCAGGCAATAGCTTCTGCAATATCATTGGCATCATCGGCTGCTGCATGCATGTAGGAAGTGATCTCAGGTTGGTGTTTCCGGTATTTATCGTTTAGTTGTTTATGCAGTAGCTCCGCTCCGCCAAATTCCTCCAGGAAGCCTTCGCGTATGCTGCCTAATAGTTTCTTCCTTTGCGTAAGTGTTAATCCAAAATCATCCAGCATCATATGCATCCCACGCAGGGCCAGCTTCCAGCGATACTCCTCTCCTTCTGCTCCATCCAGCATGCTGATGATGTTGATCACTGCGTAGCTGTCGTGCCAGAACATAGCTTCGCTTGCTTCCATGGCCCCGGCGGAGTATCGCTCCAACTCACGCACATAGGTATCTGTTTGTATTTTATGTACTAATCCATTTGCGATATACGGCGCCAGGTACTGCTGTATTTCGTGCAGCAGGCCATCATTCAGTCCGGGCTGACTACTATTGAGAAACCGGATGCGGATATGTGGGTGCGGATCACCGTATCGCAGGAAAAAGAATTGCTCAAAACGCCGGTCATCATTCCATACCGGCAACTGATCTGCGAAGTAGCCGGAGAGCAGTTCCTCTGCTACCCGGTAGCCGCAATAAATTTTGAGGTACATCCATTCACTCCCGGGAGCAAATGTCCGCTGAGGCGGAGTAACCTCCTGCCAGGATTGCTGCACCGGCTGTGGTGCAACCTGCTGCTTTTTATGAAAACTTAGGGGAATCAATAACTCATGCGCATATACGTTGCCGGCAGCATCTCTCAGCACACCAGCCTGGGCATCAGCGAGGAACTCACGGAGTCGCGCCTGCCCGTGCTTTTTCAGATGATCCGCCAGTATTTCCAATGCCAGCGGGGCACTCAAATCCAACAGCAGCTCGTTATCCGCTTCTGTGAGTACCACCTTATCGGGCACCTGATATCTCCCTATAAAGTTTTTAATGGTAATTGGCTCGGACTCTTTTTCCTGGCGTTGGATATTCCAGCAGGCCCGCGACACAATCATATTCTTGTAGGTCACCCGCGGCAGGCAAGGGCGACTGTTTAGTACACCCCAATCCCAGCCCAGGTTTGACACCAGCGACTGATGTTGCAGGTCGCAGAGAAACTTGTAGACAGGCAGCGAATTATAGCTATAATTATGCGCGGAACTTAGCCTTGGGTACACGCGTTTATTTAGCCGGGCGCTCCTCAATATCACCTCACTTCCTTTCACGGATACCAGCAGATCATTGACTGGCAGTTGATATGCCGGCGCCACGCCAGGCACTCCGATAAACGGGATTTCGAACTGCCGCAGCGAAGGCCGGATCAATACATTAGCGGCTCTGGCTTCCGGGAAATGTACTATTTCTGCAAACACTGCATCCGGCACCGCAGCTTCTTCCTGCGCGAGCGCAGCTTTCATTTTTTCCGCCAGCACCGGATCACCACTGCAAAAGCGGCCAATCAGGTTGGCTGCGGAGGGGCCGCCGGCTGATTGAAATACAAAAGTAAATTCGCCATTGTCGGCATGGGCAGCGCTCTGCGCCAGCAGTGAGCCAAACAGGTAACTGCTGGTTGCCAGTTGCAGCTCGTTAGGATCTCCAAATGCTTTCAGCTCTTCCGGCGTGATATTCACTGTAGTTCCTGTTTGCAGAAACTGCTCATATTTTTCAAGGGTATATTGCTGGTATTTGGACCAGCTAACGGTGGTGGATGGCGGTGGTGCATTTGTTTGAATATCCTCCACAAAGGGGGCATGTACGGATTGCTGGGAAGCCTGTCCATAGCCAATTCCAGCTTCGGCATCCAGTACCAGGTTAAGGGGAATTTCCTCTCCGTCATATCTTTCCCGGAAGCGGTCCGCAAAGGCGGACAAATCAGTGCTGCCTCCTTTCGTATAGCCGTGACATATAGCGGTGAGTTCACTCACCTGTTCGAGGAGCTGTGTGAGCAGCTGCTCACCAATGGTGCAGGTACCGGATTTGAACAGGTCGACCTGCAGCAGGTCTTTAGGAGGATCAAGGGGAAACGCAGCGGTGCAGGCCTCCTGTATTTGCAGCAATCGCGCCGGATCAAGGTTCTGTTGTTGTAAAAGTTGTTGTATTGACAGTAGGTGGGTTTGGAGGGTTTTAACATCATCAATGGTCGAAAGGCGGTCTATGAGGGAACCGAGGTTGTTTACATCGGTTATCTTAGGCTCAGTTTCGGCAATGAGCAGTTGAGCGCTGATCAGCTCTTCTGTAAAGGTCATTGCTTCCTCATTGGAGATAGCAGCATCGGTGGCCATCATGCCCGCTGCTATCTGTTGCATGGTGGCGCCATTTGTGGCAGCCAGCAATGCCGCTTTCAGATAGTCCGTTACGGGAACGGCGGTGAGCATGTATTTACGTTTGTTATTGACGATTGTAAATTCGGCATAGCGGTATTTATTACCGCTCTGGTAAATGCTGTTATTGGGATAGTAACGCAGCTGTGGCGCAATGGCCGGATGTTGCTGCAGGTGATGGCAGATGCGGGTAAAGTAGTCCATGTCCAGCCGCACATGCTGGCGGGCTTCGTGGACAGCATTCAGCTCCCATTGTGTATGGCTGCCGATGCTGCCGGTGATACAGCCTGCAAACAAGCCATAGGGCGTACTGCGGGTACAGGCACGCACCCAGTATTTGTAGAGCGATTTACGCAGTTTAGCAACTTTTTTATCCGTGAACTCACCCGGGGAGGCAGTAAAACGTTCCATTTCTTTCAGTAGCTCCCTCGATGCGATGTGCAGGGCGTAAAGAAAATCCGGATGATCGGCCTGCAGTTCAGGCAACGATTTCTCCAGTATTTGCCGGTAATAGTCTACCGGGTAAAGCGGGCTTCTCAACAAAAAAAATCCGGTATGCGACAGTGCCATTGCTAATAGTTTGTTGAATAAAAAAATCAGGATAAGAGGAAGCATTCGTCCCAGGTCAGCGGTTTTTCGTGCAGGCGTGACATTAAGGCCAGGCCAACGCCGGCACCGCCGTCAAGCAGGTCCCAGGAGTAGCACCAGTCTTGATCTTTGCCTCTCCAAACGAGTATGCCGTTTTTAGCCAGGTCGTCGCTGAAGGTTAATTCTGATGCGGCCTTACCATACCAGTATTCAGCGCATTGCTGAAAGGCCGGCTCGTTTGTTTCAAACCAGAATTTGCGGTAAAAGGCAGCGATGCCGCTGGTACCGTGGCAAAGGCAGCTATCCAGTACTCCGGCGGACTCGTAGCTATTTCTACGGATGTTGTAATGCATGATATCCAGTGCTTCTTGTTTCCATGCGGTATTGTTGAAAATACCACCACAATACCAGAGTGTCCAGGCCACGTTCAGGTCGCCGTAGCACCAGGCGAGGCGACTATTACTATTGGCGTATTTACCATCGAGGATGGCGGGGTATAGTGCGTTGAGTTCATCTGAAACGGGGGTAAGCCTGTTGTTAAGGATAAACGCCATGCATTCGGTCACCAGCAGCTCACAGGTATCGCGGGAAATGCCGGCGTTGTATAATTTAGCCAGCAGAATCAGGGCGGCGCAGCTGCCGTGTGCGAGACTAAAAGCATCTACGTATTCGCCAACTGGTTTGTCGTGGGTATAGAAGATGGGCAGACTCCTCCCCTTTTGTGTAAGCTTACTGGCAGCCAGCAGGTGGTCCACGCAATCAGACAGGTGCTGTCTTACATCATGTCTTGCAGCAAACGGCACCAGGAAATTACACATACCGATACTGCCATGGAGGAAATCGAAATTTTTCCATTGCAGGTTCAGGTTACTCTGTGCGATGGTGGCGGTTACAAAGTCGCCGGCAAGGTCGTGCAGGTCCATATCCAGGAACTGGTGGCGGCTCAGGTGTTCCAGCAGCCAGTAGGGGCCGGTATGGCCGGAGCAGAAGGAGTAGTTGGTACCTTCTTCCGGTGTGTAGGCGCCGTAAATTTTTTCCAGCAGTTCTGCGGCATGATCAGCGGCAGGATCGATGTATTGTTCATAGTAGAACATAAACAACAGGGCGCCCCAGGGGCCTTTGAACAGGCTGTTGGCATATTCCTCCCCGTAACGTTGCTGATCCAGTACCGGGATCAGGTCTTCATAAATCTGCCGTAGTTGTAATTTTGTTGCTTCCATGAGTAAGATCTGGTGTGGTTGGAACACCAGGAAAAGCGAGGTGCTTTCCCTGGTGAAAAAATTGCTGTTGCGTTGCTACGATCAAGGGATCTGGCAGCAAGGCCTGCCCGGGCCCGGACTGGTTGCTCTGCAGCTGGAAATAAGACGGGTATCTTCCGTACAGGTAGCGAGTAACGTAGCAGCGCCACCGTTAATACGATATTGCTGCTCTGCGTTGAGCTGCGCTACCGTTTCTTTTCCGAGCATCAGCTTTTTGCTGAGGTCTACTTTTTTCTTTTTCATAAACAGATTTTTGAGGGTAAGATTAACGTACGCAGTCGATTGGACACGTAACTTCATCCGTTTCAACACAGCAGGCACTCCACCAGGTAAGTGGTGCACCGCCGGCGATTTTAGACTGTTGCTTTGGACTTAAAGTGGCAATAGCCTCTTTTTTCAGCAACAGTTTTTTGCTGAGATCTACTTTTTTCTTTTTCATGATAGTCAGGGTTTTGGGCATAGCATAGCCATTAGCTGTTGTGCACCACAGCAGGAACGCTATTTCCAGGTTAACGAATACCGTATTACTTTATTAGCACATGATGCAGTACATCTGTCCCGGAGGGATAGTTACACAGGTTGCCTGATTGGTAACCATACATCCAATTAAAACAGAAGCAGCTGCTGCTCCACCGGCAATTTGCGTTTGCTGACTGGCATTCAGAAGGGCTACTGCCTCCTTGTTCAGAGAAAGTTTTTTCTCTAAGGGAAGTTTTCTTTTTCTCATAACAAAATCGGAATTAAAGATTACGGGTTACAGGTTTTGTTGACACGGATGTTATTGTAATGAAGGCGGGTTAACGGCCATCATACATCCTTTGGGTAACAACATCAAACGCACTGGTAGCCTGGTCTTGGATGTGTCTCACAGGTTTCCTGCGGATCATAGGTATTGCAGAACTGTGTGGCTGCACCACCTGCCAGGGATTGTTGTTCAGATTTGCTGAGTGCTGCTACTGTTTGTTTTTTGAGGGTGAGTTTTTTCTCCAAAGAGATTTTTTTCTTTTTCATAAACTAAAATTTACAAAAATATCCTCCCCTGTCTTCAATGAAGCCATTACGCCATGGGGCGGTTGTTCAGCGTAAAATTTATCAGGATGGGAGTGGATTAATTCCAAAACACGTTGACATATCAGCAGTATAGTTATTTTGAGCAATTGAGATACTGAAGATAGGAAAAATGAGTTTGAAAAAAAATAGTTTTGAAAAATTTTCGGAAAAATTATGAAGATGGTGTTATTGTGCTTATTGCTAAGGGATTACAATATAGGTCCGTAGGATTAAGACGCTAGGATCTGTTCAGTGATTAATTTGCAGGATAGCGTACGAAGCAATGGGATAAGCAAGCACCTACCTGAATAGACACCTGTCAGGCCTTCCCACTTCAATTAATTACTGTCACCATACTTATCAGCGGTGTTTTACACATTGTTTACACCTATGAAAATTTCGTATATACAATACAGTTAGCATTACTAACTTTTCACAACAACCCCACGGGAAATCAACTTTCACCTGAAAAATTAACATCTCCCTAAAAACTACACTGTGAACATTTACCAGTTGCAGTTGTTAACTCAGAAAACGGAAATCATGGCTGATTTAAAAGGTAAAAACATTATTGTAACAGGCGCCGGCATGGGACTGGGACTGGCCGCCTCCATTGAATTTGCTACACAAGGCGCCAATGTGTTGCTGGTGGACTATAACGAAAAAGCATTGGAAGATGCCAAAAAACAGGTGAGTGAGAAAAATCCCAACGGGAAAGTAGGCATCGCTCTTGCAGATGTATCTAACGAGGAACAGGTGAAAGCCTATGTAAAACAGGCAAAAGAAATATTCGGCAGTATCGACGGCTTTTACAATAATGCAGGCATAGAAGGCCGGCAGGCGCCGATTACAGAATATGACGTCAACGTATTCAAAAAAGTAGTAGACATTAACCTGCTCGGCGTATACTACGGTTTGCGTTACGTACTACCGATTATGCAGTCTCAGGGAAAGGGACATATTGTAAACGTGGCCTCTGTAGGCGGTATAAGAGGCGTAATGAACCAAATGCCTTATGTAGCCAGTAAACACGCGGTAGCGGGTATGACAAAAAACGTAGCACTGGAATATGCCCGGCATGGCATTGTGGCCAATGCCATCGCTCCTGGTGCGATTCTGACGCCCATGGTAGCTGAAGCATTTAAACAGGTAAATCCCGCCGATCCTAAAGCTGCGGAATCAGAATACGCCAAAGCCAATCCCACCAAGCGGCTCGGCCTGCCCGTGGAAGTGGCCAAACTGGTAGCGTTCCTCCTGAGCGACGACTGCACCTATGTTAACGGACAAATTATAGCCATTGATGGCGGAGAAAGTAACAGCTACGGAAACGTGTAATTCACGGTTAACCAGATGTATGTACACAGCCCGTCCCGCGACGGGCTGTTTTCTTATACACGCTAAGGGTACAGGCATCCACAGTTTCAGGTGCTAAAAGCCAGTATTACCGGTGGTCTTAATTTTGCATATCCTATTATAAAACCATCGGTTATGCAAAAACAGGAAATAGTACCCGGCAAAGGCCAGTCTAAAACCGGTTTCTTCGAAGGCCTTGCCACCAAAGCAGTATCCATTACCGGCAGCGCCGGTGCATTCATCACCGCTATGCTGGTAGTCATTGTTTGGGGAGTTACCGGCCCTATTTTCAATTATTCTGACACCTGGCAACTGGTCATTAACACCGGCACCACCATCGTAACCTTTCTCATGGTTTTCCTCATTCAGAAATCACAGAATAAAGACTCCAAATCCGTTCAGCTGAAGCTAAACGAACTGATCGCTGCCAACAAACTGGCCAGTAACAGACTGATTGACGCCGAAAACCTCTCCGAAGAAGAACTTGATATCTTACATAAATATTATTGCAAGATGGTAGAAGTCACACAACAACATATCCACCTGCGGGAATCCCACTCCGTGGAAGAAGCCATAGAAGGAGCTATGAGTAAACATAATGCAGAAGAGGAAGAAAAGAAGCCATAAAAAACTCCGGCAATCCCGATTGGGGATTGCCGGAGTCACTTTGTAGAAATAGCGCACTATTTCTTATCCTTTTTTTGCTTGGTATCTTCCTCTTTTTCTTCCGGTTCCTCACCGAAATTATCGTCACCGGCTTCTGCAATATCCTTAATAATAGAAGATACAGGGCCCTCCATTTTCTCCTGTGGTTCCGGGCCCAGCGTTTCCGGATCAGGCTTTATAGGTGAATCATTTTTTTTCTGTTCCTCCTCCGCCTTTTTTTCGAGTTTTTCTTTATCAGACATAGCAAATGGTTTTACTATAGCTGTAAAAAAACCGTGCCGATACTAGATTACATTTACATTAATCACCGGCGCAGCATTTTTCAGGAGCAAATGACTATCATCGCTCAGGTGCTTGAGTTGCAGATTTTTTCCTGCTTCAGCATAGCGGGCCGTAAGTGCATGTACGGCATCAATACCCGACATATCCGCAATCCTGCTATGTTTAAAATCAAGGATTACCTGCTGCGGATCTTCTGCAACAGTAAAGGTTTGATTAAAACCCGCTACCGCACCAAAGAACAGGGGTCCATGTATTTCGTAATGCTTGATACCGGTGGAATCCGAATAGCTATTAATTTTTAATCGCTGGGCACTCTGCCAGGCAAATACCAGGGCAGATATGATCACGCCTATCAGCACAGCCAGCGCAAGGTTATGCAGCAACACTGTAATCACTGCCACCAAGATACCGATGAAGATATCATGCCGCGGCATTTTGTTGATGATCCGGAAGCTCGCCCATTCAAAAGTCCCTGCCGCCACCATGATCATAACACCGGTAAGCGCGGCCATCGGTACTTTTCCGATCACCGGGGCGCCAAACAGCACCACCGCCAGGATCGTCAGGCTCGCAATAATACCTGACAACCGGGCTCTTGCGCCTGCGGATAAGTTCACCATCGTTTGTGCAATCATCGGGCAGCCACCCATACCGCTGAAAAATCCATTGAGCATGTTGGCAGCCCCCTGCGCAATACTTTCGCGGTTACCATTACCTTTGGTATTGGTCATTTCATCGACCAGGTTCAGCGTAAGCAAACCTTCCGTAAGCCCTACGCCCGCCATCACGAGGGAATACGGGGCAATTATTTTCAGCGTTTCAAAACTGAAAGGCACTACTGGGATATGAAAGGGCGGAAATCCACCGCTAACCGAAGCGATATCACTCACAGTTTTTGTATTTATTCCCAATACCAGGACCAGCACAAAAACGACAATAATAGCCACCAGCGAAGGTGGAATTGCTTTTGTTACTTTGGGCAGCAGCAGCACGATAGCGATGGTAAGCGCTACCAGGGCACCCATGGTGAGCAAGGCGGAACCCGTCAGCCAGGACGTAGCGCCGTCCACCGTTACTTTGAATTGCTCCAGCTGCGCCATAAAAATGATCACTGCCAGTCCGTTTACAAACCCATACATCACTGATTTAGGTACCAGGGCAATATATTTTGCCAGCCGGAATACACCTACCAGCAACTGAAACACGCCCGCCAGCGCCACTGCGGCAAATACATAGTCGATCCCGTGTGATTTCATTAAAGCAATCAATACCACCACGGTTGCGCCCGCTCCGCCAGATACCATTCCAGGCCGGCCACCAAAAACAGCCGTGACCAACCCCATCATAAATGCAGCATATAAGCCCGTAAGCGGCGGTAAGCCAGCGAGGATAGCAAATGATAAGGATTCAGGGATCATGGTCATGGCGACCGTTAAACCGGCCAATATCTCATTTTTATAATCCGGCTTCTGACTGAAATCAAACAGATTTAACATTTTCTCTATGTACGATGAACAAAAAATAGCTTTGAAGGGCGCAAAGTTACGATTTATCCAACCGTTCGGGGCCACTATTATCTCCCTGAAACAAAAATTTAATAACTTGGCAGCGAAACGAAAACCAGGTATATGCCATCAAAAATAACAGATACAGAAACCGTTTATAAAGCCATATTTGATATCGTGAGATGCATACCCAAAGGCAGGGTCACCTCCTACGGAGCGGTAGCTAAAGCGGCCGGACTGAAGTCCGGCGCAAGAATGGTAGGCCGCGCCATGAGTTTTGTACATGGGCAAAAACCACCGGTGCCGGTGCAGCGGGTAGTAAACAGTTCTGGTCAGCTCAGCGGCGATGACGGCACCCGTGCCAAAAAGCTGGCAGCCGAAAAAGTGCAGGTGAAAAACAACCGGGTGGTGGATTTTAAAAAGGTCTTCTGGGACCCGGTGACGGAGATTGAGTTTTAAGAAATGAGGCTGACTAAAAGGCGCTAATAACCGCGTTACCCCGGTTTTATTTCCATCACCATGATACCCATTTTAGTCAGCCCCACGATAAGCATTTTACTACTGCTTATTAAAATTCAAGGTTTTCAAAACCTCCCCTTTCCTGCTGATCGCCTGCACACTCACATTATCAGCCGTCACAGAAAAAGTCATAAAACCCTGAATGGGTGCAAAAAAATCATACGCACCCCGCGGTTGCAGCTGTTCATTGGCCTCCGACCCCGCTCCGGAAATAAAATGACGGGTGTACTTTCCCTGCGGATGCAGGTACTGTAAATGATGCTCATGGCCACTGATATACATATCCACCTTATATTTTTCCAGCAGCGGCTCCAGCGAATTCCTGATATGCGGGGTATTCAATGCCCTGTTGCCGGCTGTATAACAAGGATGATGGCCCACCACAATTTTCCAGCGCGCGGAGTCCTGCAGTGTTTTTTCCAGCCACCTGATTTGCATGGTGCTATCCTGTGCCAGTAGTTCTTTAGCATAGGGAGATGTATAGGCCTCCGGGTCGAGGGTATTCGTATCAAGGAAAACAAACAAGACCTCATCCCCTCCCGCAATTTTTCGTTTGAACGCATAATAACGGGCAGGCATATGCCAGCGCTGACTCACCCTGGAATAATCCACCTGCGCCTGCGCATTGCCATGATAATCGTGATTGCCCAACACCGCATACCATGCCCGGTGCAGCGGATACTGATAAAACACATCCTCGAAAGACATCCGCCAGAGCGGGTCCTGGGGGCTGGCCACGCCATCGGGATAGATATTATCACCGGTGGCTACAATAAAAGCAGCATTAATGCCGGTAACCGCCTGTGCCAACGTAGCTGCTACATCTTTCTGAAAATATTCCCCTCCTCTGCCAAAGTCACCGATGACGGCGAATTCCAGGGCGTTGTCACGACTAACCTGCTCCCTGATAAAACCACCGCGATAGCCTTTGGCATATTCAGACTGGTATTTTTTCGTTTGTGCGTGCAAGTGAGTGCTGATGAGTAAGAGTAGTATGACTATTTTTCTCATAAGTAGATTTATTTGTCCGAAATCGCATCCGCCTGCGGCAGACGCGATTTCGGATTTAAAGGGTTGCCGTTGACAACCCTTTAAATCCGAAAATATCTAGTACCCGGTATTCTGCGTCAGATTGCCATTCAGCGTAATTTCCGTAGCCGGAATCGGATAAATCCTCCGGAAAGTTTCGGCATTTGTTTTAAAGCCCCAGGCACCCTCATACTTTCCAAAACGGATCATATCATTGCGGCGCCAGGCTTCCCAGGCAAATTCCCTCGCACGCTCTTCCAGCAACTCATCCAGTGTAACATTGGTTACCACAGGAGCTTTTACACGGGTACGGATTTTATTGACCAATACATCCGCCGTTTGAATTTCACCGGCAACAGCCGTAGCGGTGGCACCACGGAGTATAGCTTCTGCTTTCATCATCATCACATCCGCCAGGCGGAATACCGGCACATCGTTATTAGAGTTGCGGGTGCTGGGATGGGTGTTTTTATCAGGATAGTATTTGATGCTACGCACGCCGCGGGCTTTGCCCAGCTCGTCGTTACCTACATCCATGGTTTCCACTTTTTTCAGTGGCAGCTCAGGCGAAAATTCCAGTTGCCATTTGATGGTAGCACCCGGATCAGCCCCGTTGTAAGTATCATCCAGCCCTTTGTTGGTGGTGGTGATGTAGATAGGTGTTCCGTCGAAATTAAACTGTTTACCTGCCAGCCAGGTGTTATTACGTATATCGTTTGGCAGGTTAAATTTCTGGTAGAAAGAAGAGATGGTACTCATGGCAATACTCGGGCGGAATGGCAGCTGATACTTCGACTGCAAGCCGGTATGGAGGCCGAAGCGGGCAAACTGGCACCCTTCGATCACATTGGCATCGTAAGGAATGGCGAAAATGGTTTCGGTGATCTGCGGACCATTATCAGGCGCAAAAAGGGTCATGTAATCACTGGCGAGACTATACTTTTTTCCGGCCATGATACTGTCGGCCATAGCCACAGACTCATTATACATGCTTTTGCTGATATAAACTTCCGCATTGAGGTACATCTTTTGGAGAATAGCAAAAGCCAGCCATTTGGTAGGCCGGGAATAGGTCAGCTGCCCGGTGGTAGCGGTAAGTAATGGCAACACTTCTTTCAGCTCTTTCTCAATGAAAGCGAAGATCTCCGCGCGGGAAGCCTGCCTGGGCAATTCTGCGGTATTGAACTTATCCATCAGCGGTATGTTGCCGTACAGATCCATCATGAAAAAGTAGTACAGGGCACGCATGGCACGTATTTCCGCCATAGCAGCAGGTTTACTGTCGCTATTCGGTGCATCCTGAAATACTTTGTACACGCGGTTACAGGCATTGATGCCGCCATAACCCCATTGCCATACACTCCTGACAGTAGGATGATCTTTCGTATAGGTGTGCAGGTGAAGGAAACGGTATTGCCCCCCATCGTCATAGTTACCATCGCGGGCGGGTATAATGGCCTCGTCGGTGGACAACTCCTGCAAACGCCAGTAGTCAATAGCATAGCCGGTTGCCAGCATGGAATATATAGGTCCGGCTACAGCCACAAAGCCGTCAGGGGTAGTCGGGAAATTTTCTTTTACATATTCAGACTCCACTTTCACATCCAGCTTGGTGCAGGCCGTGAAGGCAGTGGCTCCGATGAAAGCGCTATATAAAAACAGTTTTTTCATACTTGATCGGTGTTAGCAGTTATTAGAAAGATGCATTCAGCCCCAGCAGGAAAGAGCGGGTTTTAGGATAGAAATTATTGTTATCGATACCCGGGGTAAGCCCGCCCATACTGATTTCCGGATCTACGCCGCGGTAATTGGTGATCACAAACAGGTTATTACCGGATACGTATACACGCAGTTTCTTCAGGTAATTGCTGTGCAGTGGCAGGGTGTAGCCAAAGGTAGCATTGTCCAGCCGCAGGTAGGAACCACTTTCGATATACCGATCACTGAGCAGGTAAGCCCGGTCATCTTTGGCGGATTCCGTCAGTGAAAAATACGGCAGGTTGGTAGCGGTAGAACCATATGGCACGTTGAGATTAGCCAGGGTGGCATTCAGGATTTGGCTACCATATGCCCCGCGGAGGAAGAAGTTCAGATCAAAGTTGCCATAAGTAAAGCTATTGCTCCAGCCATACAGCAGCTTTGGCTGTGCGTTACCGGTTTGCACCAGGTAGCTGCTGTTATATTCGCGTGTAAGGGTACCGTCAGGTTTATAAAACTGCGATAAACCATCCTTATCTTTTCCGGCGTAGCGCATGGTATAGAAAGTACCCAGGGGCATGCCTTCCAGGAGTCGCTGTGAATAGTTCCCACTCTGTCCGCGCCCGCCAAGGTCGGCTGTTTCAATGTATTTCACAGAGAACATATCGTTGGAGAGGGTCACGATTTCGTTTTTGTTATGTGCCACGTTGGCGCTGGTGTTCCAGGCGAATCTTCCTTTTCGTACAGGCGTTGCATTTACCTGAAATTCAATACCCCTGTTCTGCATTTTCCCTACGTTGGCAGTCAGCGTATTCACGATCATGGTGCTGGCCACATTGTAGTTGTAGATCAGGTCGGAAGTCATTTTATTATACACATCCAAAGCAAATCCCAGTCTACCTTTCAGGATAGTCATATCCACCCCGATGTTCGTCATCGCGGTACTCTCCCACTTCAGATCAGGGTTATCATTTTGAATAGGCGCGATGCTGCTGAGGATATTACCATTGTAATAAAACTTCCCTTGCAGGTCATAGCGCATTACGGCAATGAGCGGGTCGAAGCCGAGGGAGTTACCGGTAACGCCATAGCCTGCACGCAGTTTCAGTTCATCCAGCCAGCCCGTACTTTTCAGGAAGGGCTCATTGGTAATTTTCCATGCACCGGAGATGGCCGGAAACAGCGCCCAGCGGTTGTTTACGCCAAAGGCGGAGGAGCCGTCCTGGCGGAGGGAGGCCTGGAAGAGGTATTTGTCCTTGTAAGCATAATTAGCCCTGCCATAGAAAGATATAAATCTTAAGGTAGAGATGCGGGTTTTACCGTAGTCAGGGATGTAGCCTGCCGGAGCGCTGCCGTAGCTCAGGTTGTTACCCAGAGATGCATCAGAAACAAAGCCCTGGTTGGAGGTCTGGAAGCCGTCGCCGCGGCGGTCTTCCTGCCAGGAGTAACCGGCGAGTAATTTCAGGTCGTGCTGACCAAAGCGTGCACCGTAGTTGAAATAGGTTTCGAGGAGACTACGGGTATTACCAAAGGCGCTGCGGATGGCGCGGCCATTGAGTCCCTGTGCCAGGCCGGAGGCGCGACCATTATAAATATCGCGGTTGATCTGTTCATCCTGCAGGGATAGGTTGAGGGTATAGGTGAGTCCTTCCAGCAGTTTCAGCTCAGCGCGGGCGGTGCCGAGCATGGTTTTGGTTTTGGTTTTATCGCTGTTGTTCACCACGAGTGATACCGGGTTCAGGTAGTTACGGGTGCGCGACCAGTCTTCCTTGAAGCTGCCATCCGCATTATAGATGCTGGTGGTGGGCAGGTAGGTAAGCATGTTGAGAAACACCAGCTCCGGAATTTTATTTTCCGTGGTGATACTGTTGCTGATGGCCAGGTTCAGTTTAAGGCGATCGTTGAAGGCGCGTTGTTCCAGGTTAGCACGCACATTGAGCCGTTCCATATCTGAGCCTTTCATGATGCCATGGTTCTGCAGGTAGTTCACGCTTCCATCGAACACCGTTTTTTCGTTACCACCGCCGAAAGAGATATTATGATTATGGGAAATCCCCTGTCTGGTGACTTCTTTCTGCCAGTCGGTGTTGGCGTTGTTTTCATCGGAGGGATTGAGGGTGTTACCGTTATCTTTCAGGTATTTACGCAGTTCGTCCGCTGTGAGCATGCGGATGCTGTTGGATACATTTTCCACGGCGCCATAGCCGTTGTAGTTGATCCAGCTCTGACCAGGCTTGGCGTGGCGGGTGGTGATCATGATCACACCGTTGGCGGCGCGTGCGCCATAGATAGCCGTGGAGGCAGCATCTTTCAACACATCCATGGATACGATATCCGCAGGAGCTATCAGTTGTATGGAAGCACCTGGTACTCCATCGATCACATAAAACGGTTGCTGTGCTTCGCCGCTGCGGAAGGTGGACGGCCCACGAAGGATCACGGTAGGTGTAGCGCTGGGATCGCCGCTGCGGGTGATGTTGAGCCCCGGCACTTTACCTTGCAGCAATTGCTCCGGTGAGGTAAGCACGCCGCTGTTGAAATTTTCTGCCGTTACATGGGAGATAGCGCCGGTGAGGTCGCCTTTGGTGGTTTGCCCATAGCCTACCACCACCACGCTGTTGAGCGTACTGGAATTCATTTCCAGTTTAACGTTCACGGCTGTACGACCTGCCAGTGCAATCCTTTCTGTTTTATAACCGATAAAGCTCAGCAGCAGGGTATCTTCGGACGGGTCGGCATTGAGGGAGAAGCTCCCTTTTACATTTGATACGGTACCATTGGCAGTACCTTTCACCTGGATGTTTACACCTGGCAGCGGTGCGCCGGTAGCGCCTTCTGTGACTACTCCGGAGATGCTGGTCAGCGGCTTTTCTTTTCTGACCACTACCACCCCTTCATTGAAGAAGTACTGGTACCCGGTGCCGCGTAATAGTTGTCGCAGCAAGGTTTCCACCGTCTGCCGTTTGAAGTCCAGCGGCTGTACTTTGATCAGGTCCATGGCGGCAGCTTCATAAACGATGTCGATACCGGCTTGCTTGCGTAACTGCTGCAAGGCCGCGGAGAGGCTGCCTTCCTTTACATGCAGTTCCTGTACAACAATGCGTTGCTGTGCTGCTGCATGCCGGGCGGTGCCGAAAAACATAAGGGCATAGAGGGCTCCGGCACAAAGCAGCTTTGTGCGAGGGCTGTTTAAAATTACAGTCATATTAGGCCTGGTTAAGTTTTATATGTTCAGGATGATTGTACGATATAGGTACCTGGTTGTTGTTGCGTAAATATTACTTTCTTACCGGTCAGTTGTTGCAGCACGCTTACCACCTGTTGTATGGAAAGCTGCCTGTTGAATGATCCGCTTACCCGCAGCTCCGGATTGTTTTGGAGCTTGAACTGTACCGGATAGTAGGCTTCGAGCATCGTCAGTACATCCGTCAGCGGCATATTTTCAAAGCTGATACGGTTACTGCGGAGCGCTTCCATATCGATGCCCGGCAGCGCTGTGGTGATATAATGATAATTTTTTCTACTGATCTGCATCTGCAGTGATGGTGTGAGCGTGGCTAACACCCGTGCGGCCTTGCTGACGCGGATTTTCCCGGTGCTTACGCCAATGGTCATTTCCTGGTGGCGGGCGTAGGCCTTGATATTAAACGATGTGCCCAATACATCCACCTGCAAACTATCTACGTATACCCGGAAAGGATGCTGATTATCCTGTTGCACATCAAAAAAGACTTCTCCCCGCAGGAGTTTAATTTCCCGCTGGCGGGAAAAGTTTTCTGCGTAGGCCAGTGTTACATCAGGTCCCAGGTAGATGGTACTGTTGTCTGGCAACGTGACCACTTTCCTTTCTCCATTTTTTGTGGAGAGCGTTACAAACTTTGTTGGCGGAGGTGTTTGGTGCAGGAGCAGCCAGGTGCTTGCTCCGAGCAACAGGGTTACTGCCGCAGCAGCCGCCCAACGTGTATACATGCGCGTTACCTTCGGTGCGGCATGGCCTATGTTTTGTTTTACCTGTTGCAGCAGTTGACGGCGCAGCTGCTCTCTGGCCTTTCCGGCCGGCATTTCGCCTGGAAACGGCGTGGTGGTGGCCAGGTGATCCAGCCATTGCTCCAGCTGCTCTTCCGGTATATGATCGAACGGATATTTGTGGCTCGGTTGCTCCAAAATCGGGTGTGTTTTAGATAAGGTTCCACCAACGGTAGTTTTTAACTATCGGGAAATACGAGTTAACATTTTGGTAATATGGCTATACGAAAAAGAGAAGTTTATGGAGCAACGGACGTGCTTTGCGATAGGCATTATTGAGTTGATTGCGCACCGTTTGCTCGGCGGTGCCGCTGCGGTGGGCTATTTCACGGATGCTAAGCTCTTCGAAATGGTACCATTCAAATACCTGCCGTTCTTTTTCAGGTAGCTGGTGAAGGTCACGATGAAAATGTTGCAGGAGGTCTTTGTCTTCTACCTTAATCTGTAATAGGGTAGTTCTTAAGTCGCTGTATTCAATAAATTTGGAAAGGTGCTTTTCTTTGAGACCCTCGTTGCGAAAGCGGCGGAGGATTAGTTTGCGGGTAGCGCTGAAGAGGTAATAACGCAGTTCTGTTTCCAGGCTGAGCGACTCCCGGCGCTCCCAGATGCTGGTGAAAAGGTCCTGCACAATATCCTGTGCATCTTCCTGACTTTCCATGACCCTTGCGGCGTAGATAAACAGCTCTTCCCAGTAAGTGTTGAAAATCATTTCAAACACTTTAAAATCGCCTTCCTTTAAGCGATCCAATGGTATATCTATGGTAGCAGACATATAGACCAGACCGGGCAAAAATAACTGGCGGCAGGAAAAGAAAGAACAAGTGGCGCCAATGATAGCAATGAGTTAACATTGGCGCCGCTGGTATATTAGTCCACTTCAATCATGGCCTTAATAACGCCTGTGGCGGGATTTAGCCAGCTTTCAAATTCCGCAGACACCTGGTTAAAGGAGGCGCGGTGGGTGATATAGGTTTCCGGCTTGATGAGTCCCTGGCGGATGCTGCTGATCACCAGATCGAAATCCTCCCGGGTAGCGTTACGACTACTCATCAGGGTGGACTCGCGTTTATGAAATTCAGGATGAGAGAAGCTAAAGGCTTCTTTCTGGAGGCCGATAAGCACATACCGTCCACCGTGCGACAGGTATTGAATGCCTTCATTGATAGCACGGAGATTGCCCGTGGCATCGATCACCACGGTGGCCATATCTCCCCCGGTAATATCCGCTAACTGCTGTACTGAATCCGGTTTACCAGCCACAATGGTATGTTGTATACCCAGCTGCTCGCGGCAAAACTGCAGCCGGCTTTCGCTGATGTCCATCGCTATCACCTGCGCCCCTGCAATCCTTGCCAGCTCCATGGTACCGAGGCCGATAGGTCCCGCGCCGATCACCAGCACAAACTCCTCTTTTTCCACCGCTGCCCGGCGCACGCCATGAGCACCGATTGCCAGCGGTTCCACCAGGGCCAGACTATCAAATCCCAGCCCCTGCCCGTGAATGAGGGCATAGTCGGGCACCTGGAAATACTCCGTCATGCCACCATCTATGTGCACGCCGCAAACATTTATTTTGGCGCAGCAATTAGGCTTTCCCCGCCGGCAGGCAATGCAGGTGCCGCAGTTCAGATATGGGATGAAGGTGACCGCCTCTCCGGGGGTAAAGCCGGTGGCAGGGTCTACCTCTTCCAAAATACCCGACAACTCATGCCCCAATACCCGTGGATAGCTGAAGAAGGGCTGCGTACCCTGAAATGCATGCAGGTCGGTACCGCAGATGCCTATACGTTTTATACGAATAATCGCGTGTCCTTTTTTAGAAACAGGCTTTTCCCTGTTTTCCCAGGCAAAGCTGCCGGGAGTAGAACATACAAGTGTTTGCATGTAAGCTGAATTTGACTGTATCAGGCAAAGGTAAGCGGAGGGGCAGGCGGGCTATAGATTAAATCGGACTTATTTTTATACAAATCCGACTTTCCTGTTTTGCGTTTCTTATCCACAGGCAAATGTAGGGCTGTAACTACCTATTTCGTACCTTAGCAACCGGCAGCACCAGGAATTCCTGGAACAAACAACCATCACGTACTAACGTTACCCACTACACGAAGATGAAAAATTACGACCACTACTTCTCCGCCAATAAAAAATTATGGAATAATAAAACGGCAGTGCATGTTGCCTCTGCGTTTTACAACCTCGATGCATTCAAGGCTGGCGCCACCTCCCTCAATCCAATAGAGCTGGCGGAAATGCCGGATGTAAATGGTAAATCGCTGCTACACCTGCAATGCCATTTCGGAATGGACACCATCTCCTTCGCACGCATGGGCGCCACCTCTACCGGGCTGGACCTCTCCGATGCCGCCATCACCGCAGCTACTGAGCTGGCCGCTACCCTACAGGCAAATGCACGCTTTGTATGCGCCAACGTATATGATGCCAATGAGCATATCTCCGAACAATTTGATATCGTGTTTACCTCCTACGGCACCATCGGCTGGCTGCCGGATCTGCAAAAATGGGCGAATGTGATAAAGGAAAGACTGAAGCCGGGCGGCGTTTTTTACATGGTGGATTTCCATCCGGTAGTATGGATGTTCGATGATAACTTTTCCTTTGTCAAGTATTCCTATTTTAATACGGGTGAGCCCATAATGGAAGAACTGAGCGGGACGTACGCCGACAGGAATGCCGACCTGCATGACGCTGAATATGGCTGGAATCACAGCCTGTCGGAGATCATCAGTGCCTTGCTGGATGCCGGATTAACGCTGGATTTTTTCCATGAGCACCTAACATCTCCCTATAACTGCTTTAATAATACTGTGGAGATAAAGCCGGGCGAGTTTCAGATAAAGGGAATGGAAGGGAAGATACCGATGTTGTATTCGATCAGGGCAACGAAAGGATAAAATATTTTCGGTTGTACACCCATGTGGGCGTACAACCGAAAAAAATAGCTATGCTTCATGCTTCAACACTAAGTTAATCATCAGCTCCAGCTGATCTTCATTGCTGCCGTCAATGCGGAAGTTTCTGAAGATAATCCTCCCCTGCTGATCCAGCAGGAAATTCACGGGTGCAGCCTGGCCATTGCTCAGGTTACCTTTGTTTCTGCCTTCCTGGTCTTCCAGCGGCGTAAAGCTGTAGCCACTACCTTTCATAAATGGCAGCACATAATCGTTTTGTGAAGAAACGATGTTGATACCCACATAATCCACCGGCTGACCTTTATACTTCCTGATCACATTTTCGAAGTGCGGGAACTCCCCTCTGCAAGGGCCGCAGCCCGGAAACCAGTAGGTCAGCAGCACTACTTTACCTTTGTAATCGGCCACCGTAGTTGGTTTATTAGTGAAGTAGTTCCTCAGACTAAACTCGGTGGCTTGTTTGGAGGAGTCCTGCAAACGGCTCCAGGTTTCATTGCCTACTTCTTTAGCAGATTTACCTAACTGCTCACCGTAGCTCAGCATACCGGCAAAGAGCTTGGTACCAGGCGTTTTCAGAAACTGAACCATCAGGCTATCGTAAGCAGCACTTTTGCTGGAAAGCGCTGTAGCAGACGCTTTCAGCAACAACACCTGGTCACGGGCAGTGCTGTACCAGGGCAGGTTTACTGTTTTCAATTGTGCCAATGCGGCAGCGCCATCTCCAGCAGCAATAAAGCCCTTAGCTGCAACCACCGCTTTTGCAATGGCCTGATTTTTTTCCCAGGACTGTTTTTCTTCGCCCATTTTTGTGGCCATCTCATTTGCCAGGGTTACTGCTTTCTCCGGATTTTCTTCCAGCAGGAGGTTGTAATAGCTGCTCATTCCGCTGGACGACCAGCTGAACTTAGCCGGATCATAACTATTTTTCAGGAGTTCAAATATTTTCATCTGATACGCAGCCCCCTTTCCACGAACCGCCAGCCAGTAAAGGGCCTGTGCGCCGCGCTCATGATCCGGAAAGCGTTTGGCTACATCCAGGATCATCGCTTCATGCCTGGCAGCATCTTTTCCCCGCATGCCTTCCGCATAATAAAAAGCATATTGCGCATTATTAGGATCGGCTACAGTGGCTTTACGCAGGTATTCCTCTCCCTCTTCAAACTTACCCCAGCGTTGCGCATCCGTCCACAGTCCGCCCCAGCCTTCTACGTACTGCGGATCAAGGGCTACTGTTTTTTCCAGGTAGGGCTTGGCTTTAGGGCTTTCCTCATCCAGATAGGCCGCTGCCAGCGCGTATGGCACGTTGGCGTTTTTGGGGAATTGCTTCATCCATTTCTGGTATTGTATCACCACCGCCGGATTATCGATGCCGATACCCTTAATAAATTCGTCGTGAAACGAGAGACTATCAGGATGTGCCGCCACCGCAGCCGCCAGCTTTTTCAGCTCCGCGGCGCTTACTTCCGGCTTGTCCTTTTTCTTCTGCCCAAAAACAATTCCAGGTAATACCAGGCTACCTGCCAGTGCGAGTGCAAATATTTTATTCATGGTTGTAAATTTAATTTGTGTTAATAAGGGTTTTGGAGAATCTGACCGTTGCTACTGTTTATTTCTACTGTATTAATAGGCACCAGCATCCGCCTGGCATCCAGGGTGTAAGTCTGTGGTGTATTTACGTCAATACCGGTGGCGGTCATATTATAAAACTCCCGCACCACTTTAATATCATCACCGGTGTAATCGTTTACACTGAAGCGGCGGATATCGTACCAGCGCATAGCAAAAGGCAGTTCTCTCCTGCGCTCTGCCAGTACTTGTTTAATAGCATCCTCCTTACTGTTGGCGGTAAGCGGCACGTAGGTGCTCATACGACTGCCACGCAGGATGTTAGCTGCTTCCAGGGCTGCACCGGTGTTCCCCTGCCGCGCCAGGGCCTCTGCTTTATTGAGTAGTACCTCTGCACGTGTGAAACCCGCAGGTACATAATAACCGGTGTTAAAAAAGGTATAGCGTGTAGTCGCCGGCGTTACAATAGAAAACTCGCGGCCACCATTTGGAATAAACAGCAATTTATAACGCAGGTCGTTAGCGGTGTCGTAACTGTTCATCAGCGAGGTACTGGGCGTATACCACGATCTGTTGTAGGTATAGCGGCAATAATACATCTCCTGCCAATACAGAAAATTCAAGGCGGTCCAGGTAAACAACTCACTGTACCTCAGTGTAGCCGCAGGGTTGCTGTAATTCCTGGAAATACCGGGTTTGATGGTTTTGAAGTCCACCAGTCGTGCCGTGGAAGATTGCAGTGCGAGGTCCGCCTGTTCTACCGCTTTCGGATAATCGCCGGTAAACAGGAAGTACCTGCTTCTAAAAGCAGCAATGGCCTTTTTGCTCACCCGCCAGGCCCTGCGCGGATCTACATCATCATAAGCCACTTTCTCTGCTTCTGTAATGTCTCCCAGAATAAAATCATAGGTTTCCTTCAGCGTGGTGCGACTCAAGCTCTCTTTATATTCAATGGTTTTCTTCAGCGGTAGTCCCATCGATTGCAGATTTCCCTCACTATATGGCGCGCAGTAGTAGTTGGCGAGTACCCAATAAGACATAGCCCTGATAAAATGGGCGTCCGCCTTTACGCGGGCACGGGCAGCATCGTCGCCGGTAACTTTATCGATATTATCGAGCACGAGGTTAGCGGTGAAAATTTTCTTGTATTCCCCATTCCACAAATCATCGGAAGCCAGGCTGGCTACACCGTCCACACTATTGATATAGTATTGCAGGCCATTGAAGTTAAAGGCCCCGGGATTGAGGCGGTATAAGTCTTTACCGATCTCATAATCATCTGTTGAAAACGAGGCCGTTTGATTGGTTTCGTAGGCAAACAGCGGAGCATTATCTACCAGTGCTTCCAGCTGCGACACCGTTTTGATGCTTACCTGCTTGTTCGGCTCTTCTGCCAGGTATTTTTTACACCCCGCCAGCGTTATTGCCGCGGCAATGATCCATGCTGTTTTTTTCATCTTCATCATCATTTCAGGTTAGAATTGGAGGTTTACGCCGATGGTGTAAGATTGCACTGGCCTGTTCGTACCTGGCAACCAGTCTGGATTGTAGCCATTTTTATTGGCGGCCCATATCAGCCCGAGGTCACGGGATTGGATAAACGCTTTTGCATTAGCCAGGTGAATGGCTCTTGCCACCTTGCGGGAGAGCGCATACTCCAGGGTCAGCTCCTTACATTCTATGTACGAGGAGCTTTCTACCAGGGAGCTGAGGTAAGGTGCGTAGCGGTCCCACAGGTAGAGCTTAGGTTCACTCGGCAATGCAAAGCCAGGGATTCCCGGATCACCGTTCAGTACATCCTTTACCCACCGGTTCACTGATAATTTACCGGAGCCCACCATGGATGGATAATAGAACGTTTCATTGCGGAACACACCTCCCATTTTACCTACGAAGATGGCGGTGAGCGTAAAGTTTTTCACCTGGAAAGTATTGACCCAGCCGAGTGTGTGCGGTGGTGTGGTGGTCCCTTCATAGTTCAGAAAAGGCAGGCCCAGGGCGGTGTTATACAACGATACATCGTTGAAACTAAACGGCGCTCCTTTAGGGCCTACCACATGAGGCACTCCATTGATCATCCCTGCATAGGTAAATGAATAGAGTGAATTTACCGGACGGCCTTCCACAAAGGCATTATCCAGGATCTGGTAGGTATACAACAATGGATTATATAAGCTGTTAATACGGTTACGGTTATACGCATATGTAACCGTAGTCGTATAACGTATAGGCGTGTGCGGTAGCTGCACGTTTGCCCCGATACTCACCTCTATCCCACGATTGGTGATACCCGCATTATTAAACTTCTGGATAGTGGTACCTGTGGCGGCAGGCAGGGCAATGTTACCAATGATACCGTCGCCTACTTTGTTATACACGTCGACGGAACCAAATAATTTATTACCAAACAGCGCGAAGTCCACCCCGAGGTTGGTAGTAGTTGTTTTTTCCCAGCGCAATCCGGGGTTACCGTTATTAGCTACTGTGGCGGTGATGGTACCGGTGCTGGTATTAAGGCTGCTGCCTACTGATAGTAAGGCCTGGGTAGAAGTAGAACGTTCCACATTACCGTTTTTACCGTAGGTGAGCCGCATTTCGAGCCGGTCTATATTTTTGTTGGCGGCTACAAAATTTTCTTCTTTCATATTCCATTTGGCGCCTAACGACCATAGTGGCGACCAGCGCAGCTTTGGATTATCGGTAATGAAGTTGGAGGCATCACTGCGGATACTTCCCGAAAGAGAATATTTGTAGTTATAGGTGTAGGAGGCATTACTATAGAAAGATACATATTTGTCCTTCTGCCAGCCGAATACGGGATTAGCACCTGCAATTACAGTTGGGTATCCGGTAAAATCTGATATGGGAGACAACGAACCTCCGTAGCCATATGGCGGCACAGTGGCCTGGAGTTTATCCGCATAATACCCATAGGCATATGGGTTGGCAGCGGTGTTGGTGGTATACTGGGATAATTCCATACCCGCTATCGCGGAGATGGCGTGCCTGCGGTGGAAGGTGCGATCAAAGTTGATTTGATTGCGCAGCAGGAAACTTTCCAGATCGGACCGGCTCACATCTTTATCTCCCACCCTATGCGGTTTCAGGATACCACCCTTAGGGATATACGATTTTCCGATAGTGCCGGTACTGGGGTTGTATTCGGTCATACTGTTAACCAGGCTGCGTACATAAAAGGTAGACTCGTCATAGTAATCAGCGTAGTCGATCCTGTTACGTTCGTATTGCAGGCGGGAGTCGAGGGTGAGTCCCTGCATGAGCCGCAGCTTAAGCCCTGCCTGTATCCTGGCGTTGAGGCTTTCGTTGGTGAGTTTCCGTCCGCGAACTTCCTGCAACAGGTTGTATGACCAGTCGCTATAAGGAAACTTGGCGGCAGGAATATATTTCAGCTGTTCCCGGTTATAGGTATTGAGATTCACGCTGTAGGCCCCATCAGGATTGAGGAGTGTTTCATAGGGAGAGAGTCCTTCCAGTTCCGCCACGGTGGCGCCGCTGGTTTCCGCCTTCCGGTATTGCAGGTTAGCACCGATGCTGAACTCCGCAAATTTTGCCAGCTTAAAATCGTTTTGCAGGTTGAGGATATAGCGGTCGTAACTGTTTTTCTGAAAGTTCCCTTTATTGTTTTCATACATCACGGAGGCGTAGGTTTTAGCCTTTTCGCTGCCGCTGCGTATGCTCACGTTGTATTGATTGAGCACGGCCCGTTGCATGAGCAGGTCGCGGATCTGCGGGCGGTTATTGATTTTACTGAGGCTATCGAGGCCAGCGTTCATGGCCTGTTCGCTGATCAGGCCATCGCGGTTGCCGTAGATCAGTTCTTCCGCCAGGGTGAGTGAGTTCTCAATATCACTGAAGCCGCCGGCATATGGATAGAACACCCAGTTGTTTTTATAGGCGAGCTTTTCGTAGGCTACCAGGTCGGCAGATCCCGCCTGTGTGGTGAGCTGGTTCAGGTTGGCCATACGGGAGATGCGGTTAAACGCCGAAGCATCCACCTGCAGTTTACCTGCACTTTTCGATTTTTTGGTGGTCACAACAATAACGCCGTTGGCGGACCTGGCGCCCCAGATACTGGCTGCGGCGGCGTCTTTAAGCACCGTTACGGACTCCACATCATTGGGGTTGATGTCTGCAAAATTACTGCTGGACACCGGGAAGCCATCTACTACTACCAGTGGTCGGCGGTCGCCATACAGGGAGGTATTACCACGAATGAGCAGGTCCATGCTGCCGTCCTCATTCTCTTTGGCCTGCATACCTGCAACGAGGCCCTGCAATGCGCTGGAGAGGTTAGAAACCGGTCGGCGGCTGAGGATATCATTGTTGACCGTGGTGAAAGCGCCGGTGGCTCTTTCCCGGGAGATAGTCTGGTATCCCGTTACCATTACCTGGTTTAAGGCAGATGCAGCCGGTTCCATGCGCACATTCACTGAACCGCCATCCGGCGTTATTTCCAGGGGCTTATATCCGATGTAGGTGATAATGAGCACTGCGTTGGCCGGTGCATTCTTCAGTATGAATTCCCCATTGCCATCGGTGCTGGCGGTGGCATTCCCTCCTTTAACGCGGATGGTGGCACCTGGCAGCGGTATACCATTTTCATCGGTAATCTTTCCTTTGATGATGGCGGCAATAGCTTCCGGCAGCAATACCATTGGCTTGCGGGAGAAGATAATATCTTTCCCGTCTATCCGGAAATTCAGTGGCTGGTCTTTCATAACGCTGGCCAGAAACTCGCCCAGGGGCTGATTTTGGGCATGTACCGTTACCGGCCTGGCTTCTGCCAGCAGGTCCTGATTATAAAATACGACGTAGCCTGTTTGTTGTTTGATCACCGGAAAAAGGCGCTGAATAGGTACGTTGTTAGCCGAAAAACTGATGGACTGGCTATAGCCCATCGCCTGAGCACTTATAAAAGCGGCGGTCAGAAAAATGGAAGCGGTTAGTTTCATGACTAACGATTTTTTTAGGTAAGGCTTCCGGAATTTCGCTGCTGTTGCCGGCCCTGAGATCTGGCCGGGCATAGCATTCCCTCGCCACATAGCAGATTTTTGCATAACTTGCATTGTGTGGTTGATTAATAGATGACTTCCTCAAACGGTCAGAAAGTATCGGCCATATGAAGGCCGGGGTGGTGCAAACACCTGCGGCCTTTTTTTAGCGACACGGTTGTAATAGTTGGTGATTAATTCATGTTACCCTCCCTCGATTTTGGTTAGTAGTAAGCAAAAAGATTCCTTACCGGCTACCTGCCGGTGTTGCGTGCTGTAAGTAGTAAATAGAATATTGTTGGCCCTTACGGCAAAACTGTCAGCTTGTTGCCTTCCAATCGGAAGTGCACTTCATTCTCTTTCAGTGCTGTGATAATCTGGTCCAGACTCTTGCTTCTGCTTAACTCTCCACCGAAGCGGATATCTTTTATGTTTCCTTCATAAGCTACTTCTATATCGTACCATCGTTGTAATTCATTTAATACCTGGTGCAGGGTGGCGCCGTCGAAATTAAAGTAGCCTTTTTTCCAGGCCAGCGCTTTTTCAGTATCCACATGGCTGATCACTGTTTGCGCACTGGTTAGTCTGGATTCCTGACCTGGCTGCAGCACTACCGGTTGGATACCAGGTTGTGTTGCCGATACCCGCACTGCGCCATCCAGCAAGGTGGTGCTGATCTGGCTGGCGGCCTCGTAGGCATTGATGTTGAAGCTGGTCCCCAGTACCTCTACCACGGACCTTTCGGTGGCTACTACAAAGGGCTGTTGCGCGTTGGCGGCCACTTCAAAATATGCTTCGCCGGTAACAGTCACTTTCCTTTGCGGCCCGGTGAATGCCGTTGGATAGCGGAGCGAGCTGGCGGCGTTTAGCCATACCCGTGTGCCATCCGGTAGTTTGACCTGAAATTGTCGCCCACGTGGTGTAGCCAGCGTGTTCATACTGTTGGCGCTACCGTTTCCACCGGCGTAAACCAGCTCATTGCCGGATTTACTAATGCGGGCGCCTTGCTGCTGAATGGTTTGATGACCAAGGCTGTCGACCTCCACTATGCTGCCATCGGCCAGGGTTAGTGTAACCGTTCCCGTGGCAGGCATTACCGGTTGCTGCATGGCAGTGGTGGACGGCGTTTGCAGCGGCCGGTTGGTTGTCTGATAATACAGATATGTACCTGCCGTTACCAGCAACATAATGCCGGCGGCATATCCCAATGTTTTTTTCCAGTTGACATAAATTGTTTTTCCCGCCGGCTTAACCTGCCGGTAAAGGGCTGCCAGTTGCTCCGGGTTACTGCGCGGGCCTGTAAAGGGCTCCTGCAGTGCATTTTCCCAGCGTTCCTCGATGGCTGCTGCCGGATAATGCAACCGTAGCTGCAGCTGCAATTGCTGCATTTCTTCCGGTGTGATGGCATCATCCAGGTATTTTTGAAATAATATTTGGAAGTCCGTATCGTTCATGGTGGCTTAGATTTCAACTCCTATCCATACAATGACGGCGGTGCAGGAAAAAGGAGAACATAACTTCTCAAAAAAAAATTTATGCCCGTAAAAAATAAACGGAAAGGCAGAACAGCAAAGGACCTCCGCGTTCCAGGATATATTTGCGGAGGGCGGCCAGCGCGCGTACCATATATACTTTTGACGACATGGGCGTAATATCCAGTGCTTTGGCGATGGCTTCGTGGCGCATGCCTTGCAGGCGCGCCATGGTAAATACCTGTTTTAATTGTGGCTGCAAACTGTCGATAGCTTCGTGCAGCAGGTGTTGCAGTTCCTTATTTTCAAGCAGGTGCTGTGGTGTGGCTTCATGGTAGGCCGCATATGTTTCCAGGTATCCGGCATTATCTTCCCTGAACACTTTATTTCTAAGGTGGTCATGAATCAGGTTACGGGAGATGGTAAACAGGAAGGCAGGGAAATTGTCCACGTCCGTTATATGAGCTCTCCTGGCCCATATTCTCGCAAAAGTTTCCTGGGCGATATCGGTAGCCAGCTCCGGAGATTTGGTCAACCGAAAGGCAGCATGGTAGAGCTGATCCCAGTAATGATAAAACAATTCCTGAAATGCAGCCTCGTCATCTTCCGACAAACGCCGGAGCAATTCTTTTTCATTTACTAAGTGTTCCATACAAGTCAGCCACTACACACAATTGGTTGGTTGAAAGGTCTAAAATAGTAAAAAAAGGGTGGTTTTAAAATTAGTATCGTTGCAGGTGTGTAATTACCAGGGATTTTGTATTTTCATCCGGTAATTTTCGACTATGAAAGGATTCTCATTTTTTTTCCTGTTACTTTTCAGTGTGGCGGCGTTCGCACAGAACTCTGTCAACAACTATAAGTATGTGCTGGTACCTGAAAAATTTAGTTTTCAGAAAGAGGTGCACCAATATGGTTTAAATACCACCACCCAGATGGTGCTCAACGGGTTGGGCTTTGATGCCATGATTGACGATAAAGAACTGCCCACCGACATTGCCGGCAACAAGTGCAGCGCGTTGATTGCCGATGTAGAACAGCGAAAAGCCGTGTTTGTGACCAACCTGACGCTTACGCTGAAGGACTGTCGTGGTAATGTGCTGTTTAAAAGCAAGGAAGGCAAAAGCAGGGAAAAGGATTATGGCGCTGCTTATAACGAAGCGCTCCGGGATGCTTTAAGCTCCCTGTCTACACTGAACTATGCTTATAATGGAACGGTTCAGCAGTCGGCAACACCCGCAGCCGCGCCTGTGACCACCACACCAGCGGCTACTGCTCCAGCCACCGCGGCACCAGTAGCAACCGCTCCTGCAGCCACCACACCGGTAGCCACTGCGCCCGCAGCTGCCGCTCCCGTTGCCGCAGCTACTGCTGAAACCAAGAGCAATGGCCTCACCCTGTACGCACAGCCTACACCTACCGGCTACCAGCTGATCGACACTACGCCAAAGAAAGTTTTAAGTCTCTATAAAACAACGGTAGCAGAATATTTCATTGCGGACAATGGTTCCGATAAGGGTATTTTGTTTAAACGTAATGGAGACTGGCAGTTTGAGTATTATAAAGACGGGAAGCTGGTATCGGAAAAGATGCAGATTAAATTTTAACTGACCCACCATTATATTGGGCCGGAATTTAAAGCGGGCCTTCGCCTAGTCATGGTCGGAAGAAATTTCTTCCGACCATTTTCTTTTATATATTTTCTTTTGATTTTTTAACAAGATACTGACAACCATTTATTTATGATTACATATCACTATTTTAGTGATTGATGTATCAT
>NZ_JAHUWJ010000059.1 GCF_019219075.1 Chitinophaga sp. sic0106 | reverse complement strand
AGTGCAGTACACTGGTGCAAACGCTGCTCCTGTTGTAAGTGATATCCATGATCCAAAAGCTACCATCACGGTAACACCTGGAGATCAGGTACAACTGACCTGGACAGTTACCAGCATGGTAAATGGCACCATCATCACCACTTGCCCAGCTACTACCGATGTAGTAACTATCTATAACTACGCTGCAAACCCAGCCGCCAACGCGGGAGCAGATCAGGAAGATTGCGGTAGAACTACTGCCTTCACCCTGGATGCCACCCCTGTGGTATCTACTGGAAACATCCAGCAGATTGGTACCTGGACGGTGCAGTACA
>NZ_JAHUWJ010000058.1 GCF_019219075.1 Chitinophaga sp. sic0106 | reverse complement strand
ACTCCAGGAAAACCGGCACGTCGCTTGCGGCCCCTTTCGTTGCGGGCACGGCAGCCTTGGTTGCACAGGCTTTTCCTTACATGACGATGCACCAGGTGCGGCAGGTCTTGCTGGGGACGGCGACCGATTCCGGTGATCCGGGCGTTGACGCAATCTTCGGCTATGGCCTCGTCAGCGCCGGCAGGGCGGTGCGTGGCCCGGGCAAGTTCGACTGGGGCGATTTTCACGCGGGCGTCCCTGACGGCCAGAGCAGCTGGTCGAACGACATCACGGGCCAAGGTGGCCTGATCAAATCAGGCGATGGCGTGCTAATGCTGCACGGGTACAATACATATCAAGGCGACACGCGCGTAGACGGTGGTGTGCTGGCGATCAGCGGTAGCGTCGCCTCAGACAGCTTCGTCGGCGAAAAAGGCACCCTCTCCGGCA
>NZ_JAHUWJ010000057.1 GCF_019219075.1 Chitinophaga sp. sic0106 | reverse complement strand
TTGGTACCTGGACAGTGCAGTACACTGGTGCTAACACCGCTCCAACGGTAAGTGATATCCATGATCCAAAAGCTACCATCACGGTAACGCCTGGTGATCAGGTACAACTGACCTGGACAGTCACCAGTATCGCAAATGGTGTAGTAAACACTAATTGCCCAGCTACTACCGATGTAGTAACTATCTATAACTACGCTGCAAACCCAGCCGCCAACGCGGGAGCAGATCAGGAAGATTGCGGTAGAACTACTGCCTTCACCCTGGATGCCACCCCAGTGGTATCTACTGGAAACATCCAGCAGATCGGTACCTGGACGGTGCAGTACACTGGTGCTAACGCTGCTCCAACGGTAAGTAATATCCATGATCCTAAAGCTACCATCACGGTAACGCCTGGTGATCAGGTACAACTGACCTGGACAATCACCAGTATCGCAAATGGTGTAGTAAACACTAATTGCCCAGCTACTACCGATGTAGTAAC
>NZ_JAHUWJ010000056.1 GCF_019219075.1 Chitinophaga sp. sic0106 | reverse complement strand
TCGTGCTGTTGTTTCCAATCTTTCAAAGAACTTGTGCTAATTAATTAGCAGTTGTCAATGTAGGAGATCCGATCTCCGTGCCCTGCTGGCGTACATCTTCAAGTATTTTCTGTAAGAACTTTTTGTTTCGTTTGTGTTGGGGTTGCAAAGGTAATGAGCATTTTTCAAACCACCAAAACTTTTTTCGAAGTTTTTATCATCTTTATTTTATTGATTTACAACTGATTAGTTATATACAATAGTAATTCAGGATGACTGCGAAATAAAGAACGAAACGTATAAAATATGAAAGGAGGTAATCTTGTTGACTTCTGTAAGGAGGTCGGAATGTAGGTAACGAAGAACCGTTCTACACTTAAGAGAAAGAAAAGGTCCTGGTTTGATCCAGGACCTTTCTGAATAAATATGGCAGCTACCTACTCTCCCGCATTGTGGTGCAGTACCATCGGCCATAAGGGGCTTAACTTCTCTGTTCGGAATGGGAAGAGG
>NZ_JAHUWJ010000055.1 GCF_019219075.1 Chitinophaga sp. sic0106 | reverse complement strand
CGCCTAGGGTAAAATCGATAATTGGGGCTAAGTCGTAACAAGGTAGCCGTATCGGAAGGTGCGGCTGGAATACCTCCTTTTTAGAGCTCATTATCTGTAGCTCGTTGTTTCCATTCTCTTTCAAATTAAGTTCTTTAATTTTTTTAAGACTCATAGATCCGTAGCTCAGCCTGGTTAGAGCACTACACTGATAATGTAGGGGTCAGCAGTTCAAATCTGCTCGGGTCTACTAAAATAAGTCTGGGGGATTAGCTCAGCTGGCTAGAGCACCTGCCTTGCACGCAGGGGGTCAACGGTTCGAATCCGTTATCCTCCACTTAATTTTAATTAGTTCTTTTTACATAATGTACGCCGCAAGGGCACGGAGATCGAATCTCATACATTAACATCGATTGAGTAATCAATCCAAAGTTCTTTGACATATTGGAGAAACAAAAGTTGTGTACTTAAGTAGTAATACTTAAATACAAATTATTTAAAGCGAATAAGGGCGCATGGT
>NZ_JAHUWJ010000054.1 GCF_019219075.1 Chitinophaga sp. sic0106 | reverse complement strand
GCAGCGTAGTTATAGATAGTTACTACATCAGTGGTAGCTGGGCAGTTAGTGTTTACTACACCATTTACCATGCTGGTGACTGTCCAGGTCAGTTGTACCTGATCACCAGGTGTTACCGTGATGGTAGCTTTTGGATCATGGATATCACTTACTACAGGAGCAGTGTTTGCACCAGTGTACTGCACCGTCCAGGTACCAATCTGCTGGATGTTTCCAGTAGATACCACAGGGGTGGCATCCAGGGTGAAGGCAGTAGTTCTACCGCAATCTTCCTGATCTGCTCCCGCGTTGGCGGCTGGGTTGGCAGCGTAGTTATAGATAGTTACTACATCGGTAGTAGCTGGGCAAGTGGTGATGATGGCGCCATTTACCATGCTGGTAACTGTCCAGGTCAGTTGTACCTGATCTCCAGGTGTTACCGTGATGGTAGCTTTTGGATCATGGATATCACTTACAACAGGAGCAGCGTTTGCACCAGTGTACTGCACTGTCCAGGTACCAATCTGCTGG
>NZ_JAHUWJ010000052.1 GCF_019219075.1 Chitinophaga sp. sic0106 | reverse complement strand
CCTAGGGTAAAATCGATAATTGGGGCTAAGTCGTAACAAGGTAGCCGTATCGGAAGGTGCGGCTGGAATACCTCCTTTTTAGAGCTACATTATCTGTTAGCTTGTTGTTTCCATTCTCTTTCAAATTAAGTTCTTTAAAACTATTAAATCGCCAAGTTGGAATAATGGACTGGATCGGTTATGAGCGAATGAATAACTTCCAACCGGCACCTAGACAGATCCGTAGCTCAGCCTGGTTAGAGCACTACACTGATAATGTAGGGGTCAGCAGTTCAAATCTGCTCGGGTCTACAAAAATAAGTCTGGGGGATTAGCTCAGCTGGCTAGAGCACCTGCCTTGCACGCAGGGGGTCAACGGTTCGAATCCGTTATCCTCCACTTAATTTTAATTAGTTCTTCTTTATATAATGTACGCCAGTAGGGCACGGAGATCGGATCTCCTACATTGACAACTGCTAATTAATTAGCACAAGTTCTTTGAAAGATTGGAAACAACAGCACGAATCAAATTAGTGATAGTTTGATTCACAAACA
>NZ_JAHUWJ010000051.1 GCF_019219075.1 Chitinophaga sp. sic0106 | reverse complement strand
CGGGTTAGACTCTAAATAACAGAAGGTTGGTATTTCAACGATGACTCCACAACTCCTGGCGAAGCTGCTTCATAGTCTCCCAACTATCCTACACATCTGGCATTCAAAATCAATGTTAAGTTGTAGTGAAGGTTCACGGGGTCTTTCCGTCCCGTTGCGATTAACCGGCATCTTCACCGATACTACAATTTCACCGAGCTCGTGGTAGAGACAGTGTCCAACTCATTAGACCATTCGTGCAGGTCGGAACTTACCCGACAAGGAATTTCGCTACCTTAGGACCGTTATAGTTACGGCCGCCGTTTACTGGGGCTTCAGTCAGAAGCTTTGGCTTGCGCCGAACATCCTTCCTTAACCTTCCAGCACCGGGCAGGTATCAGGCTCTATACGTCATCTTTCGATTTTGCAGGGCCCTGTGTTTTTGTTAAACAGTTGGTTGGACCATTTTACTGAGACCACATTGCTGTGGTACGCCTTATCCCGAAGTTACAGCGTCAATTTGCCTAGTTCCTTTACCACGGATCACTCGAGCGCCTTAGGATATTCTCCTCGACTACCTGTGTCGGTTTACGGTACGGGCTGCTATAAACGAACCTTAGAAGTTTTTCTTGGAAGTCTGATTAGGGACATTATCAGCGAGGCCGAAGCTTTGCTGTACTATCAGGTTCATCA
>NZ_JAHUWJ010000050.1 GCF_019219075.1 Chitinophaga sp. sic0106 | reverse complement strand
CTTTACTATAAGTAGAGATACCCTCTAAACAATCATCTCTAAGAGTAGAGATTATCCGATTACCTCCTTACAAAGTATCTTACTTCTAACAGATACGACTATACGAATCAGACCAACGTTCCTTACGAACATGTAGATTCACACTTGAAATAACGCTGAAAAATAAACTAGCAATTAAGTTGAAATAATTTTTGCTGCGAATGATAAAGATGCTATCTTTGCCGTCCGCTGCAGAAAACAGCGCAGTTCTTTACACGATTTGCTTTTTAAATCACTGATTCTCCAATATTTAAGTTATTGAGTCTCAATGAAATAAAAATAAAAAACTTCAAAAAAGTTTTGGTGGTTTGTAAAAAGGTTCCTACCTTTGCACTCCCAACGCAAACGACGCGAAAAGGATAACAAAAAGTTCTTACAGAAAATACTTGAAGATGTACGCCAGTAGGGCACGGAGATCGGATCTCCTACATTAACAACTGCTAAGTAATTAGCACAAGTTCTTTGAAAGATTGGAAACAACAGCACGAATCAAATTAGTGATAGTTTGATTCAAAACACAGGTAATGTTTACAGCTAAACATAATTAATGATCCGATTGATTTCGAGAGAAATTAGTCAGTATCAAAACTTCTTTACAATGGAGAGTTTGATCCTGGCTCAGGATGAACGCTAGCGGCA
>NZ_JAHUWJ010000004.1 GCF_019219075.1 Chitinophaga sp. sic0106 | reverse complement strand
ATAACACATGCCTGGCACACATAAAACAGGCAGACCTAAGTCTGCCTGCACAGGATAAACCTTGCCATAAAAACCAGGTCTTCCTTAAAATAAAGTTCTGCTTTTTTTGGAAATCAAAACAGTACCTCTTTTTATTCGGGTACCCGATGGAGAAATGTCGTCCATTAGACAACTCTCAGACGCTTAATTTATTTTTGATACATCCTCTAAAAACGGCAATCGCCCACCGAAGGCGGGCGATTGGGAATTTTATTAAAAAAAAACATGGACCTCACATCTTCACTATCTTCTTCACCATCTGCTTTCCTTTCCCTCTCAACACCAGCATATACATTCCCGGTTGCACGTTATCCAGCGGGATTTCAAACTGCCCGCCGTTCTGCCTGGCAACATTCACCAGTTTCAGGAGCTTTCCGTTCGCATCCCTGATCTCGGCCTGCAGCCACTGTTTATCACTGGTTACACGGATAAATTTTTCAGCAGGGTTAGGGTAGATACTGGTGCCGCTGAGCTTATCATCGCTGAAGGCAAGCATACTCAATGCAGTGTTTTCCGCATTGCACAGCAATACCGGACGCTGTGTGGAATCTGCTCCGTCGCGGGATGGAAAGATCGCATCGGTAGTTGCTCCAGCCAGGCCGGATACCAGTTTGAGCGATAATACTCCATCGCCGGCCTGCTGCGACAGTGCAATATTAGTCACATCCCATTCTGCATAATTACCTGCTGCGCGCCCCATGATGGTATCCACAGCCGCACTTACCGCCGGCATATTATTATAAGTGATGCCGCTCTCCGTCCAGCTGTCGTTGCTTACATACTGTAAAATCCATGGTACCGTAGCTATAGAAGTGTTAGCATAATTTACATACATCCGCAGCTTCACCTGGTTGGTACCTGCCGGCAATGCATTTACATTGAATTTCAGAAATATCTCCCGGGTATAGCTGATGGAGGCATCCTGCTTTAGCACCAGGCTACCGGTGCCATAGTTCACGCCCGCGTAAGCGCTGCCACCGCGCACATAAGCATCTGCCACCGCAGACACACTGGCAACACTATATATTGGCGTACTTGCGTTCACGTTATACTGCACCGTACTGCCGGCATAAGCGCCGGATGGCATCGCAGCAGTGAGCAGTCTTGTTTGTGAGATACCAGGCAAATTGAAATGTATATTTACCGGCAAAGAGGACTGTGCCGGATCAGCTACTGCCACCTGCACATTGGAACTGCCCACCTGCTTTAACAACAGCGCGCAGGGCCGGTCCACCGTAACTGTTACTGAATCCTGGTGGAATGTACCTGCCTGATAGAATACCATCTGCCAGATATTTAAACCCGCATGATACACTACTTGCATGGCCGATGTATTCTGGTACACCCGCACTGCTGTTGTATCATAGGTATTCATATCCTGCCCCGGCAAAACATAGTAAGCATAGTTTCCGTTGGAAGGAGTGGTGCCGTGGTTAAACCACAGGGTAAATACATTCATATTTTGCACGGTAGTGCTGCCGCCGTTATTGATACTGCGCCAGGTGCCCGACTGCGACTGCATCGTAAGTTGCAGCTGCCCGCCATTAGGGAAGTAATACCCCACGCCGTTATGCGAAATCCATTTCAGGTTATTATTGTAAGTATAACTGCCATCGGCCACTGTACTCACCGCTCCGCCAATTTTAGCCGAAACGCTACCATTCAGCAAACACTGATTTACAGTAGTGTTAATTGGCTGTGTAGCCGTTGACGTTATACCCGCGCCTAAACACACTACCTCCTTGTCAAAAAAGAACCAGGCCTTACGCGCCTGCGTGCCGTAGTCGGAAAACTGCAATGCTGATACGCCGTACAGTGAATCCGACACACCGCCGGCAAAGGCAGTAGTACCAAAGTTCACACCCCAGGAAGTACGCAGCGGAATAGTAGTAATGTAGGGCACCGTGGTTCCCGGAATGCGGCTCCAGTCCCAAACCGGTGGTATATTATAATACTCGCTGCCACTCATGGCAATATGCGTGGACCCGTCAGAAAGGTAATACCCTTTCAGATTTTCGCCGTTCCCGTTCTCCTGCTTGGCCGTACGGGTAGAGGTAAGGTGCAACCCAAACAGGTAACCACTGCGGTGGTGCAGGGAATAGTCGGACCGCCAGAAATGCGTATGCAGGTCAGGCAGCTGATACCCCGGCGCCTGGGTGCCATTGAGTCGTGCAATGTTTTGATTATACTCCGTCACATTCGCCGTATCCAGGACCTTCAGTTTTTCCAGGTGCGCTGTAACGCCAACGGCTAAATTATTTTCCCGGCTGATACTGCGCCCGTTGGTGCCATAATCGATGTACTTGCCCCGCATGGCCTTCAGGAAGCCATTGCGTACAAAATTGCTGAAAATGTTTAGTCGCGTCCCCGACAAGGCATAGGACGTGCCGCGCAGGTAGTAGGCCATCTTGGTTTCTCCTTCCACAAATACGCTGCCGTAGCCATAAATATACAGTTGTGGCCCGTGTTGCTGATAGGAGTTGTCGTGCTGAATTCCTTCGGCGGTGGTCAGTACCAGGGGGTAAAAAATCTGATCCACGCCATACTGCATCAGCGAATCATTAGCGGTGAGGCAGGCGCGGTACATGAAATGGGTGGCTACATCCAGCTTGTTGGCGCCGGTTTGAGCGGAGGGGTTGCCGCGATTCATCTGCGCGAGCAGGGAGGCACGCAGAGTGCCTAAACTGGCCGGAGCCGTTTCCAACAGGATCAGGATTTCGCCGATGCGCTGTGGATTGGAAATCTGGTTATGGTACCAGTTCCAGCTTTGGGGATCAGCGGTGTCCCAGTAGGTGAGACTGCTCACAATCGCATTAAACAGCGTACTGCTCTGGTAATAGCTGCTGCCCGGTTTCGTATAGGCCTGGGCGAAAGTCTTTACCCGGTTGATGTGCACATCCGCCGTATAGGTGGTGGCGCTGTAGGCATAGCTCACATCCGGCCAGGAACCATTGGCCTGGAGGGTAGCCAGGGTGCTGGTCACGTTGTTGTCCAGCGTGGTGGTGTTGGATGCCTGCGACAGCAGCTCCGCCCGGATACGATCCATGATGGTGGTGTATTCGGTTTGGGCGCCACTAACGTGCGCCATCCCGCATAGCACCAAAATGAGTAGCATTTTGATTTTCATAACTGTGGGTTTGTAACAAATCTACTACAGCCGTATGTTTCATACGGGTGGATATTCTAAATGAATAGGGTGAATTTTCACAATTCAGCTGCTCCTGCGTACTCCGAAGGTGTTTTTCCGAACTGTTTTTTGAACTCCCTGCTGAAATATTTCGGATCATTATAACCTACCATATACGACACCTGGTACACGGTATGTTCGCGGGTACGTATCAGAGCGGCGGCTTTTTTCAGGCGGAGGGATTTGATGAAATCATTGACGGACATATCGGTTACCGCCTTCAGCTTTTTGTACAACACGGGTTGGCTCATCGCCACTTTCCGGGCCAGCATGTCCACCCCAAACTCCTGGTCCTCCATATGCTCCTCAATGAGGGCGATCACTTTTTCCAGAAAGGCATTGTCTACCCTGGTAGGCAGCGGTTCCGGAGGCACCGGCGTAATGGCATGCAGCTGGTGGCTGTACCGTTCGCGCATTTTTTCACGGGAAGTAAGCAGGTTGCGTACATTCAGCGCCAGCACTTTGGTACTGAATGGTTTAGTGAGATATAGGTCTGCGCCGGTTTCCAGGCCGCTCACCTGATCAGCCTGCGAACTCTTGGCCGTCAGCAGGATCACCGGAATATGACTGGTGCGCTCATCTGTTTTAATGGCCTGGCAAAAGGCGAGTCCGTCCATCTCGGGCATCATCACATCGCTGATGATCAGATCCGGGATCTGCGTGGTGGCAGTAGCTAACCCCTCCACGCCATTTTCATTTTCCATAACCGTGTATTGTCCCTGGAAGGTTTGGCTGATCAGCGCCCGCAGCTCAGGGTTGTCCTCCACAATGTGAATGGTAAACGGCTGTGGTACTACATTAACTTTCCCGCTGTGATCCTCCGCAGGTAGCACAGCTTTAGTAGCTGGTTTGGGTATATGTGGCGCCTGGCCAACGGTATGTATGCTGCCTTCAAAATGCCTGCTGCCCAGTGGCAGGGTAACGGTAAATACAGTACAGCCTTCATGGTCAGTGGTCGAAGGAGCGCTTTGCACGGTGAGTGTACCTTTATGTTGCTCCACAATATTTTTAGATAAGGCCAGACCTATACCATACCCAGTGTTTTGCAAGCCATGGTCCTGCACCTGGAAGAAATTGGTAAACAGCTTGTCCACATACTCCGGCGCAATACCTCTTCCATTATCCGTTACCGTTATAATGCAGTTTTGCTTGTGCATAGATACATGCAGCTGTATGCGACCGCCGTTGGGCGTGAATTTGAAGGCATTGGTGAGCAGGTTGAAAAATACTTTCTCCAGTTGTTCCGGATCAAAATAAAGCCAAACCTGGTCAGCATCGTGGCGTAATTCCATGCTGATATTACGGTCCAGTGACAACTCCCGGAAGCCGCTGTAAATCTGCTCCAGGAAAGGGATCAGGTCTTGTTCGTGTATATGTAACCGTAAGTGATTGGTTTCTGCCTTCCGGAAATCCATCAGCTCATTCACGAGCTTCAGTAAACGGTCCGCATTATTGCGCAGCTGCCCCAGCGTACCCTGCATAGGATCGTCTTTTTTGAGGCCATCCATCATCCGTTCCACCGGTACCAGCAGCAGCGTGAGGTGTGTGCGTATCTCATGGGACACATGCGTGAAAAAATTGAGTTTTACCTGGTGCAATTCTTCTTCTTTCCGTAATAATGCCCACAGGAAAAAGAACCTGGTTACAAAAAAGAATAACAGTACCACCGCTATTATATATAAGGTGTAGGCCCACCAGGTACGCCAGAAAGGAGGGAGGATGGTAATTTCCATCTGTTCAGCCTTGCTCCATACGCCATCATTATTGGCGCCCTTCACCCGGAACACATAGTGTCCTGCGGATAAATTGGTATAGGTAACAGCAGGGGTATTGGTTTCTATCCAGTCGCGGTCGGCCCCTTCTAACTTATACGCATACCTGTTTTTATTGCTTTTGACATAATTGAGCAAAGCAAATTCCAGGGTAAATACTTCCTGGTTATGCTTAAAGGCCAAGCTGCGTGTATAGGTGATGTCCTCCTGTAGTAAGTTATTTTCCTCCCCGATGGTCACCGGATTATTGAATAAACGCAAGCCGGTAAACCGCATCGGTGATGCGATGGTGTTAGTTACCACACGGCCGGGGAAAAAGCTGGTGATGCCGTTGTAGCCGCCAAATAAAAATTCGCCGCGACTGTCCTTTAAAAAAGAATTATAGTTAAATGCATTACCTGCCAGGCCATCGCTGGTGGTGAAGGTCTGAAAGGTATTGCGCGCAGGATCAAACCGTACCAGTCCATTATAGGTACTGATCCAGAGCGCGTGCTGCTCATCTTCCAACAAGCCAATGACGTTATCATTCGGTAATCCGTCTTTCACCCGGTATTGCACTTTCTGTTTCAGATCGGGTGAATATTTTATCAGTCCGCCAAAATACATGCTTACCCAAATCTGCTGCTGGTGGTCTTCCTGTATGGAATTCACATAGCCATTATGCAGCAGCCGCATAGAGTCGCCCTCGAGTACATACAGGTAACTGATGGTGCCAATGAGTATGCGGTGTTTGGAATCTTCAAACAGGTAGCGGATCGATTGTTTGCCAGCAGGGCCGGTGATAGCCGAATCTGCCTGTTTTACCAATTCGCTCCCATGGCGGTGGAACACTTGAAGCTGGTTATTAGCGCCTATCCAGAAGCGGCCTTTACTATCTTCCAACAGGGCAGTAACTTCCCTGGAAAATGTGCCGGGGTCTTTGGCATTATAGAAGAATCTTTTGAAACGCCCGTGTTGCAACAGGTTGAGCCCTCCGCCATGTGTGGCTGTCCATATCTGGTGATCCTTATCTTCATACACTACTTTTACCAGGTTTGAACCGAGGCTCCCGGGATCATCCGGATCATTTTTATAGGTGGTAAAAGTGCCGGCGGCACGATTGAAAAAGTTCAGGCCACCTCCTTCGGTACCTATCCAGTAATTGTGGTTGGCATCTTCGCGGATGCTGCTGATCACATTATTACTGATGCCATTCAGGGGTGCATGTAACGACCAGTTAGTGAAAGAGGACCCGTAGGCGTGCACCATATTTACGCCGCCAAAGTAAGTCCCCAGCCACATGGCCCCGCTGTTATCAGCGTATATGCTATGGAGTGAGTTCTGGCTAAGGCTATACCCATTGGGGTTATGTGCATCCTGCCGGTAATGGCGGGCCTGCATGGTTGCCGGATCAATAATGGTAAGGCCTTCCTGGGTGCCTATCCACATATTCCCTAGCTGGTCGGGTACCACCCGGCGTATTATATTATTAATAATAGCAGGGTGAGATAATAAAGTAAAGCGGCCGGTAACCGGATCGTAAATATTCACACCGCCGGTTTGAGTACCCAGCCACAGGCGGCCCTGCGCATCCGCTGTTATAGCGGTGATAAAGTTCATGGAAAGTCCATTGGCCTGGCCATCCTCTCTCCGGAAATTTTCATAGTGGCTACCATTTATTTTAGAGAGACCAGTATTGGTCCCGATCCAGATATTCCCGGTTTTATCCTCGTACACACAACGCACCACGTACCCTGCAATGTCCGGAGGGGCAATGAACCGCTTTTTATTCCCTTCGATCACATACAGCCCGTTATTGGCGCCGAACCAATGGCGGCCTTTACTGTCTTCATAAATACAATTGATATTGGTATTGACTCCTGAATCCAGTACGATGCGGGTAAACCGGTCGTGCACCGGATCATACTTCGCCAGCCCGGATGTAGTACCGATCCACAACACCTGGTGGCGGTCGCGGTACAAACTCATGATCTGATTACCCGGAAGTGAAGTACTGTCGTCCGCCTGCTGATGATATATTTTAAACCGGTGACCATCATAGCGGTTCAGGCCATAATGGGTGCCGAACCAGATGAACCCCTGGTGGTCCTGCGCGATGGATAAAACCGCGTTATGCGATAATCCGTCTGCAACGGTGAGGTGATTGAAGGTAATGTCCTGTCCATAACTTTTGGTGTACACGGTAGGGAATAGCAGGCATATCAGCAGGAGGCATCTCAGTTTCATTCAACTATTGGAATTGTATCGTTCAAAAGTATGTTTTTTATTTTTCCGAATAAGCCGGGACCTTCGGTCCCTGCTTATTCTTCTATTCAGACCGCCGCAGGTGGTCTGAATAGAAGAATGTAAATAATAGATTTTCAAGATCTTATGAAATAATTTATAAAATTCCCCCCATAAATTTATAATATTCTCCCCCCGGTACGGACTGGTTATCACATATTTGTGTATCAACCAGGATTTCCAACTAATTCCAACGTTTATGACTAAAACATTCCGATCAGCCTGTGGGGGAAGCAGGTGCCGCTTCCCGGGGATTTATTTACTACCATTAGTCATGTGGTTCATTTTATCTCCATTTATCCTAATTGCACAACAGCAGAAAAAAGTTTCCGGCGTAGTGAAAGACAAAGACGGAACACCACTCGTAGGCGTAACCGTAATGGTAAAAAATGAAAAAGCGGGCGCCACTACCGATGTAAACGGTCGTTTTACCATTACCGCCAAACCAGGTAATACGCTTGTATTTACTTATATCGGTTTTACGAAGATGGAGCAGCCCGTGGATGCGCGGATGGAGTATAACATCCGCATGGCCGACCAGGCAGGCACGCTCAATGATGTGGTGGTAGTAGGTTACGCCACTCAAAAACGCAAGGACCTTACCGGTGCGGTAGGTAGCGTAAATATGAAAGAATTTGAAAAGGCCCCGGTGAAATCGTTTGACGAGGCGCTGGCAGGTCGTGTAGCAGGTGTAGCTGTTGCCAGTAACGACGGGCAGCCAGGTTCCATCGCCAACATCGTGATCCGCGGTGCCGGCTCCATCACGCAGGACAACTCACCGCTCTACGTGATCGATGGTTTTCCTACAGAAAGCTCTAACGCCAATGCCATCAGTCCGGCGGATATCGAATCCATCGATATCCTGAAAGATGCTTCTGCCACCGCCATTTATGGCGCCCGTGGTTCCAATGGGGTTATCCTCATTACCACCAAAAAAGGGAAAACAGGAGTGCCGCAGGTGAGCTATAATGGCTACTATGGCTGGCAACAGATCCCCAACAAAATTCCGCTGATGGGCGCCTACGATTTTGTGAAATATGTGGGAGAAGTTAATCCCGGTATTTACGATTCCGTGTATCTGGCAGGAGGAGTAAAGCTGGAAGAATACCGTAACCGTGAGTCGGTAGATATGCAGGACTATATTTACCGCGTAGGACAAAATACCAACCATGATATTGCCGTACGTGGCGGTAATGACAAAACGAAATATTCCCTCTCCGGCAACTTCAATAACCAGAAAGGGATCATCATCAACAGCGGGTTTAAACGCTACCAGGGTCGGTTTTCACTGGATCAAACCGTGAACGATAAACTGAAAGTGGGTATCAACGCTAACTATGCCTATAGCGAAGCCTTTGGTATTCCGGTATCCGCTACCAACTTTTATGCATCGGCAACTACCCTGTATTCCGTGTGGGGCTTCCGCCCAACCACCAGTATCAAGGGGCGCGACAGTGCAGCCAACCTGATCGACGACTTTTATGATCCGGGTAATGAACTGGCCAACAACCAGGACTATCGCGTAAACCCGCTGCAAAACATCCAGAACCAGTACACCATGAACAAGGTCGGCAACCTGATGGCGAATGCCTATGTGCAGTACGCCATCACAAAGGACCTGAGTCTGCGTGTAGCCGGGGGGATCAACAGCGTTACTTCGGAACTGGATATTTTTAATAACTCCCTCACGCAGTCGGGCAGTAAATGGAACTCCAACGGTGTGAACGGCAGCATTGAGTTCCGGCCTACCTCCGTTTGGAACTCCCAGAACTCACTGACCTACCGCAAAACATTCAATAAGCAACATAATCTTACTGTGCTGGCAGTGGTGGAAGCGCAAGGTAACAAAACATCCCAGCGTAAGTTTTCTGCCAATCAGGTGCCCAACGAAGATCTCGGCATGGACGCCCTGGACCTGGCATCTCCGGCCAATACCTCTTTGATATCGCTGAGTTCCCGCTGGACCATGGCTTCCGGCGCGCTGCGTGCTAACTACGATTATGCGTCCAGGTATCTTTTCAGCACCTCTATCCGCGCTGATGGCTCTTCCAAGTTTGCCGCAGGCAATAAATGGGGTTACTTCCCATCCGCATCTGCCGCCTGGCGCTTCAGTGCAGAGGAGTTCATGAAATCAGCCAGCTTTATTTCAGATGGTAAAATCAGGTTGGGCTACGGTGCTTCGGGTAACAACCGTGTGGGCGATTTCAGCTACCTGCCGCAGCTCTCCCTTACCAATAACCAATACTGGTACTCGATGGGTAACGGGCCACTGGGGATTGGCGCGGTGATGACATCTTCCGGAAATCCAAACCTGCGCTGGGAAACCAATGAACAGGCCAACATAGGACTGGACATGGCTTTCCTCAAAAACAGGCTCACCTTAACCGTGGATGTATACAAGCGTACTACCACGGACCTGCTGCTGGATGCCGCCTTGCCTTATGCCCATGGTATAGAATCAGCGAAAGGCTTCAAAAACGTAGGCAAGCTCGAGAATAAAGGATTGGAAATTACTGTTGGTGCTACGGTGGTGGATAAGAAAGCCTTCACCTGGAACAGTAATTTCAACATCAGCTTTAACCGCAATAAGATCCTGTCCCTCGCAGAAGGCCAGCAGTCGATACTCTACGGTTCCGGTACCTTCTTTAATACCACCTACTCCGGTCTCTTCCCATATATTTCTGTGGTGGGCAGGCCTTTGGGAGAGATGTACGGGCTCGTGTTCGACGGTGTTTATCAATACGGTGATTTTGACCTCATGCCTAATGGTACTTACCTGTTAAAAGGCGACGTGCCTACGAACGGCTCCGCCAGGAACGCTATCCGCCCCGGCGATATAAAATACAGGGACCTCAATGGTGACAACCAGGTGAACAACCAGGACTATACGATCATCGGCAGTGGCCTGCCTAAGCATACCGGCGGGTTTAGTAACGACTTCCGTTACCGCAACTTCGACCTGAACATCTTACTGCAATGGTCTTATGGTAATGATAATATCAACGCCAACCGCTATGTGTTTGAAGGAGGCATTGTCAACAACCCTAACCTGAACCAGTTTGCTACCTACGCCAACCGCTGGACGCCGGATAACCCGAGCAACACCATGTTCCGTGCTGGTGGTATGGGCAATGCGGCGTATTCTTCCCGCGTAATTGAAGATGGTTCCTACCTGAAACTGAGAACGGTTTCATTGGGTTACAGTCTGCCTGCAGCCGTGCTGAAACGTGCGAAGATCAAGAGCCTCCGTATTTACGGCTCCGCACAAAACATCTATACCTGGACCAAATACTCCGGTATGGACCCTGAAGTGAATGCAAGGCCAAACAACTTGTCGCCGGGCTTTGACTATGCGGCCTATCCGCACTCACTGTCGTATGTAACAGGTTTAAATGTCACCTTCTAAATTGATGTACATGAAACGTATTAGTATCCTCGCATGCTTAGCTATAGCAGGACTCACCTCCTGTAAAAAATTCCTGGACACCAAGCCCACGGATTTTTATTCTACCGACAATTACTATAATACCGAAGCCCAGCTGCAACAAGCGCTCAACGGCATCTACGGCGATCTGATGCGCCCGGAGCTGTACGCGCAGGTGATGGGTTTTAATTTTGTATCCACTACCGACGAGGTAATGTCCAACCGTACTACGGACGGTGATGCTCGTGGGCTCCGTTATAACTACGATGCCTCGCTGGTTTACGTGTCCAGCATCTGGCGCTACGCCTATGTGGGCATCAACAACATCAACACGCTGCTGGATAATATCAATAAGCCGGCGATGGACGAAAACCGCCGTAGCATCATAAAAGGGCAGGCCCTGTTTATCCGTGGCTTTCTCTATTTCATCCTTACGAGCAACTACGGGGATGTGCCTGTAGTTTTAAAAACGCCGGCTATCAGTGATGTGAATATTCCGCAGGTAAAACAGGCGGAAGTGTATGCGCAGATAGAAAAGGATATGAAGGAGGCGGAAACGTTGCTGAAAGACTATACCGTATCGCAGGCTAAGTTTAATGATGTGGTGACCCTTACAGCAGTACAAGCCATGATGGCCCGTGTATACCTGTACTGGGCAGGCTATCCGCAAAACAATACCGCCAAATACCAGGATGTAATTACCTATACAGATAAGGTGATCACTTCCGGGTTGCATGCACTCAATCCGGATTACCGCCAGGTGTTCATCAATCTTGCGCAGGATAAATATGATGTGAAAGAGAATATCTGGGAGCTGGGTTCCCTGGGTGCAGCTGCCGGTGTGGTGAATAAATCCGGGAATGACATTGGCAATTTTGTAGGTATACAATCCTCGCTCACCGCCAATGATACAAGTTCCTACAACTCCGCCGCCTGGGTATGGGCAACAAAAAAATTGTTTGATGCCTATGAAACAGACCCTGCTAGCACCGCTACACCTAACAAATCATCATTGGATATACGCCGCGACTGGAACTGTGCCAACTACCTGTATAGCGGTACCAGTCCGCGTGTGAAGGCCGCCCGTCCCAATCCCTGGCAGATGTGTGCCGGCAAGTTCAGAAGAGAGTATGTGCCGCAATCCATCCGCAATACCAATGGCGTAGGAGGTACTTATAATATTAACTGGCCAATGATGCGTTATTCAGATGTATTGCTGATGCGTGCAGAGGCGGAGAATTTTGTGAATGGCCCCGGTAACGCCTATACGTATATTAACCAGGTGCGCAAACGTGGCTATGGTATCATGAACGGAAATGTAGTGAAATCAGTTACTATCACGAGTGCGGGCAGTGGCTACACCACGCCGCCGGCCGTTACTATTACCGGTGGAGGCGGCAGTGGAGCAACGGCTACTGCGGTGATTACCAGCAATGCGGTAAGTGGTATTTATGTAAGTTCACCAGGTGCGTTAACGCCAGGCAGCTACTACAGTGCTGCACCGGTGGTGGTGATAGGTACTTTCTGGACGCCGGGGGTAGCTTATACTACCGGCATGCAAATTACCAATGGAGGTAATTTATATACCGTGACTACCGCAGGTACTTCTACCAATACGCCTCCTACACATACCAGTGGGGCATCTGCTGCAACGGTAACCGGCGCTGTGTTTACCTATGCAGGTAAAGCAGCAACAGCTACCGCGAGCATTACAGTGGGCACGGAATCAGACCTTACGCCAGGCCTGGACAAGGCAGGATTTTTACAGGCGATCAAAGATGAGCGCATGCGGGAGCTATGTTTTGAAGCGGTGCGCAAAGCGGATCTGATCCGCTGGGGTAACTTCCTGGCCGACATGCAGAACTTTGCGGTATGGGCTACTGCCAATGGTGCCGGTGTGACGGCCACCGGAAATCCTAACGGGTTGCAGGGCGTACGAAATGTGATGCAGCGCCATGTGCTGCTGCCTAAGCCTACCTACGAACTTAACCTTAACCGTTTACTCACGCAAAACGAAGGCTGGTAATCCAAAAAGTATTCAGTTATGAAAAAATCATTGATCTTAATATTGGCAGTATGTGCCGCGGCCTGTTCGAAAAAGATGGAGGTGGATACACCTGATTTCCGGGTGGCCATGGACCCTGCACACCTGGTGGCAGATACTTTTACCTATAGGTTGGGAGATACTACCCGCTTCCAATTCAGCGGTAGTATTGGTAACATTGCATTTTATTCCGGAGAAGCGAACAAAAGTTATGCGGGCCGTACAGCGGGCTACAGGCTGGGAAAGCTCACCCTGAAATTTTCGAGTAAGGCAGAATTTGGTACACAAACCAATACATTGCAGGTACTGGCCACAAATAAACTGTCCGGCCTTGATTCCAGCTCCGTTGTTAACGCCAGTTGGACTAACATCAGCACACGCGGTGCGCTGGCCACCAGCGCCACTGTGGTGCCGTACGGTACTGCTGATATTACCGACCTGGTGGGCAATGCCAATGATTCCTTGTTTATCGCATTTAAATATAGCGGGGTAACGGGATCGACTCAACGTACCTGGACCATCACTGATTTAGCAGTGAACAATGAACTGCCTGAAAAAACGATCTCCCTCTCCACCATCGGTTCAGATGTGGCCTACTGGACCCGGTACGGCAATGTCTGGAACCCAACAAACGCCCGCTGGACGCCTTCTGCCACCGATTTGAAGATAACAGGTGGCGCCGCCACCGCCGCTACCAACACCAGCTGGATAATTACCAAACCGCTGTATGTGGGGCGTGTACCCGGTGACGTTAGTGTGGGCGTTAAAAGCATCAATGAGCCGGACCTGGCAGGCTACGCTTACCTGTACCCGGCGCCAGGAGTTTACAAGGCCACCTTTGTAGCCTTCAATCATACGCTTGATGAAGAAAAACGAACCATCCAGGAATTTGTAATTAAAGTGATACCATAGTAACATGAAACCATTGCTTCAAATCATTATTGCAGCCGCAGGTCTGACCGCTTTCACGCTCAGCACAGAAAAGGATTTTCTCAGCAGCAATACCAGCTATGCCCACCAGCAGTTAAATCATATGCTTACGGAAACAGCTACACGTGATAGCCTGGCCTTTCCCCGAACAATGGATTCGGCCGGCCGCATGACCACCACCTCCATGTACGACTGGACCCCAGGATTTTTCCCAGGCTCCCTGTGGTACAGCTATGAGCAAACAAAAGATCCGGCCATTTATCAGCAAGCCATCCGCTGGACGGAGAAGCTGGAGCCGCTCAAAGATTTTACCCAGCATCATGACCTCGGATTTATGATGTATTGCAGCTACGGTAACGCCTATAGGATTACGGGTAACAAAGCGTATCGCGACATCCTCATTCAAGGGGCCCGCTCCCTGAGCACCCGCTATAACCCGGTTACAGGCAGTATCAAAAGCTGGAATGCTTTTAAATCGTGGCACGGTGAGCAAAAATATTTTTATCCTGTGATCATCGATAACCTGATGAACCTGGAGTTGTTATTTTTTGCTGCAAAAGAAACAGGCGACACCAGCTTCCGGCATGTGGCGGTGAGTCACGCACTCCAGGCTATGAAAAATCAAATCCGCCCGGACTATAGTTCCTACCATGTGGTATGTTATGATACCCTCACCGGCAAAGTGCTGGCACGGGAAACGGCACAGGGCTATGCTGATAATTCTACCTGGTCGCGCGGGCAGGCATGGGGCATCTATGGCTTTACTATGATTTACCGGGAAACAAAAGATCCGCGGTTCCTGAAAACAGCCACTGGTATGGCCGACTGGTTCCTGAACAACAAAAATCTGCCGGCGGATAAAGTGCCTTACTGGGATTTTAACGCGATGCAGAAAGGATATACACCAGGCGTGCGCTCTTATGCAAATAAGGTAACCACCAAATACAGGGATGTATCAGCAGCGGCGATCGTGGCGTCTGCCCTGTTTGAGCTGAGCGATTACGTGGCGCCGGCCAAAGGAGCGCAGTACCGAAAAACTGCTATCAGCATGTTACATACCCTGGCGGGACCTGCCTACAGGGCGCCGGAAGGACAGAACGGTAATTTTATGCTGATGCACAGCGTAGGCAGTATTCCGCATCATACTGAAATAGATGTGCCATTGGTGTATGCCGATTATTACTTCATGGAAGCGTTACAGCGTTATCAGTCATCCCTGTAGAGCCGAAATGCTTGCGGCTCATCGCGCTGATCCTGCCGTGTAGCGTGTTTAAAGCAATGAGCCGCCGGTATTTAGCCGCAAGCATTAGCCGCAAGCATTGCGGCTCTACAGGCATTTATAAATCTTACCGGCCCTGTTATAAATCCTACCTGCGCTTCCTCCCCAACAAGCTTAACTTTGGCCAAAAGAACTATTGCCATGGGCGCTTCAAATATTTCCAGAAAAGATTTTCTCAGAAACTCCGTACTTACCACCATGGGGCTTGGCCTGGCGCCGGCGCTGATGGCGGAAGGTAACCAGCAGCCGAATGATGCTGTTGCCTATCAGCCGGGTGGTCAGCGTAAAACTATAAAGTTGAAAAACGTGCGTTTGGAAACTGGTTTTGAATACGAAGGTAATGAGGTGATAGCTACTAAAACCGGACTTTTCACCGTCGAAATCATCGACGGTAAATTCTCTTCCATACAACCCAATAATCCAAAGGCAAACGCCATTGATGCCAAAGGATTGCTGATGCTGCCTGCTTTTAAAGACATGCATATCCATCTGGATAAAACCAATTACGGTGGCCCGTGGAAAGCGGTACAGAAGCGTCAGGGCGGTGTGAAAGGGATGATTGCCCTGGAGCAGCAGATACTTCCGGAGATGCTGAAAACATCCACTGCGCATGCGGAAAAACTGATTGAGCTGTTGCAGTCCTGCGGTTCCGCATTTGCAAGGAGCCATGTAAATATTGAGCCTACCTCCAAACTGGATTCGTTAAAACATTTGCAGGTAGCGCTGGAAAATAGAAAAGCCACATTTGGAGCAGAGCTGGTAGCCTTTCCGCAGCACGGTTTGTTTTATACCAATTCCATGCCCTATATGGAGGAAGCCGCAAAAATGGATATTGATTTCATTGGTGGTGTTGATCCATATTCTGTTGACGGGGAGATAGCAAAGCCTATGGATGCCATAGTGAAGCTGGCACTCGACCATAACAAAGGGATCGATATTCACTTGCATGAATCCGGTGATTCCGGACTAAAAACAGTGGAATACCTGATAGACAGGGTCAACGAAAATCCCGTGCTGAAAGGGAAAACTTACCTGAGTCATTGCTTTATATTGGCGCGACTCGAAAAAGCCAAACAGGAAGAAATTGCCGATAAGCTTGCCCAGGCGCAGATAGGTATTATGTCGACCATTCCATTTGGCGGCCTGATTATGCCTATCCCTACATTGTATAAATACGGCGTAAAAGTAGCTACCGGCAACGATAGCATTATTGATCACTGGAACACCTGGGGTAGTGGCAGCGTGCTGCAGAAAGCAAATCTGATGGCGCAGCTGTATGGATATGGTACCGAATTTCATCTCTCCCGTAGTCTGAAACTCGCCACCCGCGATATATTGCCCCTGGATGATAAAGGCAACCAGCAATGGCCAAAAGCTGGTGATGAAGGTAGTGTGGTATTGATAGATGCCAGCTGTTCTGCGGAAGCCGTGTCAAGGATTTCGCCAGTAAGATCCCTGATATATCAGGGCACAGCCGTGTTCTAAGCTATACCTGCGTGCTGGATAATTTTCGTTATTTTAGCCATTCATAAAGCGTGTTACTGCAAATGGCTTATCAGAAAGATCATTTTCCGGTGTTAAGTATACAGGAGTTCAGCGAAAGCAAAACCTCCGGACATCCTTTGCTGTACCATGAGATTCGTGGGGAACGGCATATCGAGGAGCCGCATAAGCATGATTTTTTCATTGCCGTATTGTTTGAAAAAGGCACCGGCACGCATATGATAGATTTCGTGGAATACAAGGTGAGTAAGCATCAGCTGCACCTGGTTTTTCCGCAGCAGGTACACGCCTGGAAATTTAAGAAAGAAACAGTAGGCTATCAGCTGATGATTGGCAGGGAGCAGTATGAAGCCTTCCTGCCATCGTTACGTTTTTCCTCCGCTTTTTATGAGCGCCATCCGGTGCTGAACCTGGATGCTACTTCTTATACTACATTGTTGCATGAATTTAAAAGTCTGCAACAGGAACTTGGCAGGAAGGAAATTTTCCGGGAGCTGATTACAGCACGTACTGCCGTTGCAGGTTTGCTAATCAGTAAAGCAGCGGAGAGTATTTTTAAAGATGTGAATAATTACAGCGCAAATCCTATTCTGGCGCGATTTCTACGATTGATCGATGTTCACTTTAAAGAGGAAAGATCGGTAGCATTTTATGCAGGTGAATTAAATATCTCTCCCAATTACCTAAATATAATTTGCAACAAAGCACTGCATGCATCCGCATCTTCCCTGATTCAAAACCGTGTGCTGATTGAAGCAAAGCGCCTGCTTAAGGCCTCAGAGATGTCGGTAAAGGAAATCGTATTTGATCTTGGTTTTTACGACCATGCTAATTTCTCCAAGTTTTTCAAGGCACATACCGGCATGAGTCCCTCTGCATTTAAAGAACTACAATGACAAAATCTTCATGCGTAGTATCCCGGATAGATGGATGTGGTGCATAAGTGATTGTTTTTTAGTTAGATAGAAGTGTTGCTGTAGTTTGTGCGGCAATTTTTATTTACAAATGGTAACGAAGGGCATATTACCTTTTCGTTATCATCAGTAGAAATACTCATTTTTCAAAAAATGCAGCACCAACTATTTGCTGTGAAAAAAAATCCCCCTAATTTCACATTCATGATTCCGAAGAGGAGTTAAGTTAAGTCCCAAAAAAAATGTGTTAACTAAAAAATTAATAACCCCAGAACAGTCAAGTGTCTGTACGTAGCTGTTTGTAGGAACCCCCAAAAATCCTTTGTACTCATGATTACTGATACACTCCTTTTTGTAAAAGGCAGGATGAATGCTGTATCCAGTCCCTCCAGCTCGAAAGTTGAGCTGGGCAACATTTCCAGGATCAGCGACGGAGATGATTTTAATGCAGATTTGCAGAATAAAATACTGTTGTCCGTTATTAATGTAGAGGAAGATACAGTAGCCAGAACGCATGATTATTTCCGTAAAACGGCTAATCCACAATTGATTGAGTTGGTCACACCACCGATGTTTTTCAACCTTACACTGATGTTTGCGGTTACGCATACCGACTATGAATCGGCGCTGCTGGCGCTGGAGCAGGTGGTACGTTTTTTTCAGCAAAATCGTTTTTTTTCACCGGAAACATCGCCTGAGTTAGCGGCTTATAATGAGCTGCACAACATCAAAGTAGAAACAATCAGTTTTGAAATTGTGAACCTCTCACTCGATCAGGTGCATCAACTGTGGGGTGGTCTGGGTGGGCATTACATGCCATCGGTGATTTACAAAATGAGAATGGTTCAGATAGATAGTAGTGTGATTAACGGAGAAGCAGTTCCTGTACTGGATGTAAATGTAAACACAGTATTAAAACAATCGTAGCGTAATATAACCCCACATATCACAAGCCCCGGAAATACTGGCGGCAGTTGGCGCGCAACTGTCTGCCCTGGCTAATCCGTGGCTGTTACAGTCAAACTTTTCAATTTTTAAAACCTCAAAAAAAATGGCAATTTACAAAACCCCAGGGGTGTATGTAGAGGAGATATCTCTGCTCCCACCCAGCGTTGCGCAGGTTGAAACAGCGATCCCTGCATTCATTGGTTACACCGCGCTGTCTGAAAAAGACGGTCAGGACCTGAAAAATGTACCTACCCGCATCACGTCCATGTTGGATTATGTGCAGTACTTCGGTGGCGCCTATTCCTTTGGTGCGGCTGATTTCAGCATCTCTCTCGATGAAACGAACGGCTTCAAAGTGCTGAGCGAAAGTTTTAAGGTAACGAAGCTGTTTAATATGTATAACAGCGTGCGTCAGTATTTCGATAATGGCGGAGGCCCATGCTACATCGTATCAGTAGGCAGCTACAAGGATACCGTGGCTACCGGTGATGAAGCAGCAGGTACACCAGGATTGCGTGTTGGATTAAAGGCGCTCGAAAAATATGATGAGCCTACCATCATCGCTATTCCGGATGCGGCTAACCTTGGTAAAAATGAGTACTACGCCTTGCAGCAAATGGCCGTAGCACAGGCTGGCCTGTTGCAGGACAGAGTAGTGCTGCTGGATTTGCGTGAGTACGATGAATTCAAAGATACGTTTGTGAAGGAAAGCGCGGTGGCTGACGTACATACCGAATTTCGCGACAACATCGGTATCAACGATCTTAAATACGCTGCCGCCTATACGCCGTGGCTGATCTCTACCTACGCACCTGAAATTCCTTACACCGTTTTAAAAGCAAACGTAAAAAATAAAGCAGGCGGACCACTCAATCTTACGCAGGTAACTACCAATGCAGCATTAAATGCACTGGTACAAAAAACAGAAACTGCTGTGAGCGACCTTGCCAATGTAAAGAGCGTTGTTGCTACCGGTAAAGAGCCTGCAGCTACTGCAGCTGACCGTTTCAATGACCTGAAATCACTGTTGTCGGCTGCCGCTACTGACACTGCTGCTAAAACAGCTTTCCTCAACCTGCTGACCTACGTACGTGGCCTCGTAAACGCCATTCCTACCTGGAAAGGTGCTACACCATTGGTAAATACGCAGTTGCTGAGCGACCTGGAGTCCAGCGCTAAAGATGCAAACGCCGGACTGGCGGCCACCATCAAAGCACTGATTTCCTTCGAGAAAAACGCAGATGTGGTTGCTTTTGAACCAGCACCTGCCGTGGCTACTGCTTATGCAGCCTATGATGCGGCTACTGTGAATAGCTGGTGGAAGGTATTCCCTAAGGAAGATTTCGATGGTGAGGTAATCGATACCGTTGATAGCTTCAAGGCTACTACTACCGATTACGGTGCCGCCGCTGATAAAGCCGCTGCCATTAAAGCTGCTGCCGACCTGGAAGTGATCTTCCGCAGTCTGCTGGTGTTCTTAAACAGAATTCAAACCAGCGCTGCTAAATACGTAAGCAGCAATCAGTCAGCCCTGTACGCTACTCATCCGGTAATTGCTGCCGCCGTAACAGCGCTGCAAACTAAACTGGCGATCGTACCTCCGGCAGGTGCTGTTGCAGGGGTATATGCTAAAACCGACCGCGAACGCGGCGTTTGGAAAGCACCGGCCAACACCAGCCTGAACAGTGTAAGTGCTCCGCTGGCAAAGATCGATAACAACACGCAGGACGGCCTGAATGTGGATGCGGATGCCGGCAAGAGCATCAACGCCATCCGCGCCTTCAGCGGTAAAGGTACCCTCGTATGGGGCGCCCGCACACTGGACGGCAACAGCAACGAATGGCGCTACATCAGCGTTCGCCGCCTATTCAATATGGTGGAAGAAAGCGTGAAGAAAAGTACCGCCCCGTTTGTGTTCGAACCTAATGATGCCAACACCTGGGTGAAAGTAAAAGGGATGGTAGAAAACTACCTTACCACTTTATGGCGCCAGGGTGCACTCGCAGGCGCTAAAACCGACCAGGCATTTTTTGTAAGAGTAGGCCTGGGACAAACCATGACCGAACAGGATATCCTCGAAGGTCGCCTCCTCGTAGAAATAGGTATGGCAGCGGTTCGCCCGGCAGAATTTATCATCTTACGCTTCTCTCACAAAATGCAGGAAAGCTGATTTGCGCTGACCTGATTCTTTTCTGATCCAAAAATTTAAACGTATTACAATGGCACAATATCCATTATCAAAATTTCACTTTCAGGTAGAATGGGGCGGAGCAAGACTCGGCTTCACTGAAGTAACAGGACTCAACGTGGAAACGCAGGTGATCGAATACCGCGAAGGTATCAGCCCTGAATACCACAAAATCAAAATGCCCGGCATGCAGAAATTCGATAACGTTACCCTGAAACGTGGTCTGTTCAAGGCCGACAACGAATTCTTCCAATGGTGGAATACCGTGGCACTCAACACCATCACCCGCCGCGATATCATCGTTTCGTTAATGAACGAAAAACACGAACCGGTAATGGTGTGGAAAATTAAAAATGCCTGGCCGGTGAAAGTAAACAGCACTGATCTGAAGGCAGACGGTAATGAGGTAGCAGTAGAAAGCATCGAACTGGCCCATGAAGGCCTCGTGATGGAAGCTGCATAACTATGAATGGTGAACCGGCAAATGCTGGTTCACCATCTCTTCCCAAAATAAAACTTGTGATCATGCTAAATCGTATCCCCCCTGTGGGCTTTCATTTTGGGGTAACCTTCGGGTCCTCTCAGGAGGAATCCGCCTTCCAGGAAGTAAGTGGACTTAACGTGGAAATGGAAACAGAGCCTTATAAGGAAGGTGGTGAAAACCGGTTTATTTATCAATTGCCTGCAAGGGCACGCTATGAGGATCTGGTGCTCAAACGTGGACTGCTAAATGATTCTAAACTCATTCACTGGTGCCAGGATGCTATTGAACACTTCATATTCCGTCCGGTAAATATTACGGTGAGCCTGCTGGATCGCAACCATGAACCTGTGTACACCTGGTATGTAGCCAACGCCTTTCCGAAGAAATGGACCGTGAGCAGTTTCAATGCGGAGGAAAGTAGCATCGTGGTGGAAAGTCTGACCCTGGGATACCAGTTTTTCAGACAAGTAAGCCTGATTACAGATGCGGGCATAACACCGTTTGACAGGCCCGGTACAGCAACTGTATAAGAAATTAATACACGTTTTTATGCCGATAGAAATAAAAGAGATCAGTATCAAAGCAGATGTGTATCCGGGTCGCCAGGAGGGAAGTAATTCCGTTACCGCAGCTGAACTGGAACGCATCAAGCAGGAGATTAAAGAAGAAGTTACCCTGGCATTGATCCGGGAATTTACCAACACTATAGAAAGATAATTATGGTTAGTACATCCGCAGGTCACCTGGAAAAAATGAAGCTGAAGGCTTATAAAGAGCCGGATGTGAATAGCAAGGCGGTGACTGTAAAAGGCAATGATACATTTACCTTCAAAGTGAATCCTGAGTCGTTCCGGCGTACTTATGGTATTGCATATAAGGACGAAGCCAATGTTCCGCAGGGTACTACCAGTCAGCCTAAACAATTCAGCCACACAAAACCGGAAAGCTTTTCGGTGGATATTTTGCTGGATGAAAGTGGCATTTTTCCGGACCCTGGTCAAACTTCCCAAACGGAGCTGATAGGCCCGGTACCAACGGTGCGGCCAGATGTGTCTTCACAGGTGGCGGATCTGCTGGCATTCTGCTACGAATATCAGGGGGATAGTCACCGGCCTAACTACATCCTGATTTGCTGGGGAGCAACCGCCGGTTTTTTCTTCGGTGTGGTGAAATCACTGGAAATAGATTATAAACTGTTTCTGCCGGATGGCAGGCCCATACGCGCGGTAGCGCGCCTGCACCTGGAAAGCGCTGAGTCGCTTGCGGCCATGATCCGAAGAATGTCACCCAATTCTCCCGATATGACGCACGAGAAATCCTTTAAAGCAGGTAACAGCTTGTCCAACATGGCTACGGCCGTGTATCAGGACGATAGCTATTACATTGATGTAGCCAGGGCCAACAATCTGCTGGGATTCAGGCAGGTGAAACCCGGTACCACCCTTAAATTCCCACCCCTGAAATAATATATTATGGCAGCAGTAGCAACCAGAGAACTACAAACCTCCATCCCCGGCGCCGAAAAGGTGTCGCTGGTATCGTGTAAGGTATTGATAGACGGCCAGGAGCTGGACCCGGCCATCCCGATCTTTAAAATCTCGATAGAGAAGGAAGTAAACCGGATACCTACTGCCATCCTCACTATCGCGGATGGAGATGTGAGTCTGCAGGATTTTCCGGTGAGTAACAAGAACCTGTTTAAGCCCGGTAATAAGGTGGAAATTCAGCTGGGATACGAAACCAAAACCGAAACAGTTTTCAAGGGAATCGTAACCGCGCACGGGACTCGTATTACCCGCCAAAGTTCGCAGTTGGTGGTGACCTGCAGGGATACCGCCATACAAATGACGTTGGCCCGCAAAAACGCCGCTTTCTATGAAATGACGGATAGTGATATAGCCACGCAGCTGATAGGGCAATATAGCGGCTTAAAAGCGGATGTAGACAGCACTGACCTGAAGCACCTGCAGCTGTTGCAATGTAACCTGACCGACTGGGATTTTATTTTAGGGAGATTTGATGTACTCGGGATGTTTTGCACCGTCGAAGATGGCAAGGTGTCCATCAAAAAGCCGGATCTGAAGCAGGAGCGCAAGTTCGATGTGGTGTATGGTGCTACCCTGATCGACTACCAGGCTAACATCGACGCACGTACGCAGGCTACCGCTGCAGAAGCCAGCAGCTGGGATTACAGCGCGCAGGCACTCAACAACGGCGCCGGTGCCGATCCTTCCCTGAATACCGCCGGCAACCTGGGCGCTACTGACCTGGCCGATGCCATGGCTTTTGAATCAGAGATATTCGCTTTCCCAGGAAAATGGACGGAGGCTGAGCTGAAAGCACTGGCAGATGCACGACTTACCAAACGCAGACTGGCAGCCATTAAAGGAAATGTGCGCTTTCAGGGAACCAATAAAATCCTGCCAAATGAATTTATTACCATCGGTGGAATAGGAGAGCGCTTCAGTGGTCCTGTTTTCGTGAGTGCGGTAAAGCATGCCTTTGAAGGGGGCGACTGGATCACCACCGTCAATTTTGGTCTGGACCCGGTTTGGTTTGCAGAGAAGATAAATCCATGGCACCCCATGGCTTCGCAAGGAATGATGCCAGTGACGCAGGGCATGTACAACGGGGTAGTCACCGATATTGAAGATCCCGAAAATGAGTTTCGGGTGAGAGTAAAGATACCAGTGATAGATGCGAAAGGAGAGGGCGTGTGGGCCCGAATTGCCACACTGGATGCCGGCAACAACCGCGGCACTTTTTTCAGGCCGGAACTGAATGACGAAGTAGTGGTAGGTTTCATGGGCACCGATATGCGGGATGCAGTAGTGCTGGGGATGTTGCATAGCAGCTCACTCGCAGCACCACTAACGCCGGCAAAGGATAACTACCAGAAAGGGTATGTGTCCAAAACCAACTTCAAACTCATCTTCGATGATGAGAAAAAAAGTTTGACCATCGAGTCGCCGAAGGGCAAGAAAATTACTGTCAGCGATGAAGATAAAATCTTACAACTGGAAGACGAGCACGGTAACATTATCCTGTTGGATGAAAAAGGTGTTACCATCAAAACCGGTAAGGATATGCTGCTGGATGTAGGCGGGAAGTTTAACCTCAAATGCGGCGGCGACGCGATCGCAGAGGCAATGAACCTGAACCTGAAAGGCAGCAGCAAAACGGCGGTGGAAGGTGCGCAGGTGGAAGTGAAAGGCAGCGCCCAGACCGTTGTGAAAGGTGGTATGGTCATGATTAATTAACAATAAAACAGTAATGATATGGGTATGGCAGCAAGAATAACGGATATGCATACTTGTCCGATGGTGACCCCGGGAGTACCACCGGTACCACATGTAGGCGGCCCCATCGTTGGTCCGGGAGCGCCCACCGTCATGATCGGTGGTATGCCGGCGGCAGTAATGGGTGATAGCTGTGTATGTGTAGGCCCGCCGGATGCAATTGTGAAAGGCAGCGCCACCGTAATGATCGGAGGTAAGCCAGCCGCCAGGATGGGAGATACTACTGCACATGGAGGCAGCATTATACTTGGTTGCCCTACCGTAATGATAGGTGGATAACTGGAATAGAAAAATAAAAATTAACCCCAAAAAATTATTAACCCCATGGCATCCTTTTATGGAACCGGCTGGAGTTTCCCTCCCGCATTTGATAACGTGCCCGGCGAAGTGGCTACTGTCAGCGATCTTGTAGATATACAGGAAAGCTTGCAGATACTGCTGGGCACCCGGCCGGGTGAACGAATCATGCAGCCTGCCTATGGCTGCAACCTGGACCAGCTATTGTTTGAGCCCCTTACGACCACCTTCAAAACCTATATGCAACACGTTATTGAATCGGCGATACTGTACCACGAATCACGTATTAAAGTCGACAGCGTTGCACTCACCGAAAGCAGTGATGTGGAAGGACTGGTGCTGATCCGAATCGACTACACCGTACGTGCCAACAACAGCCGGTTCAATTTCGTGTATCCGTATTATAAGAATGAAAAATCCGGGTGATACTTATTTGTTCAACTATTAATACTACTAAATTGTCGTCCAATAATTCATATAAGAATCCATTGCTGCACAGCGGTACTTCCCGGTACAATCGGGTACTGGCCGCGCTGGAGCCCTCTTTTGCCAGGGTGGATGAAAGAAGCATGAGCGACTTAATCCTCTTCGCCAAAGCATATAGCCAGCAGCTAAATTTTTTTAATGCTGCCAACGAGCAGGATGGTAACTGGCTCCCGCTTATGCAAATGGATGTAAGCGTTATCCTCGCCACGCTGGCTAACCAGGATATTTCCGGTTACAGGCAGTTGCTCCGGCAGCAGCTCCAGTATCTTGCCGATAAAAGAAATGAAAAAGCCACCGACCTGGTGCAACGGTTTTCCTTCCTGTTTGATTTCACCTGGAGCTGGTTGTATGAGCTGGATACCCAGCTGCGACTGCTGCCCGACCAATGGCCCTTTAAATCCTGGCTTACTAACGTAATCGGCAACACGCTCAGCACACAGCGTCATAAACTGAACGCCTGGTATCAACAGGCCTCGCTGATGGGCTGTGTCACCGACCAGTACGACCAAACGGCCTACCTGCCCGTTACCCGCCCGGTGCCTTTTCGTATAGACGCCGCCGGTAGCCTGCGCGTCCAGAAATGGGAAACTGCATGGTCGCTCGGTACCAGCGGTACCGGTTTTCATTTGCAGGGAACAGCCGTGGCAGACAGGATTCGCTTTGCCGCCACCAATAACCTGTTTACCGGCATCTTCGATGCGATCTTTAAGCAAGCCAGCCTGATTACACAGCATGCCGCCAAAAATCTGGAAGCAGCTGTGACCGACTTTCCTGCGCACACGCCACATTACACGCTCTTCCTCACTTTCCTGAAGCTCTTCCGCTTTGCGCAGGAGGAACTGAACACCTTTACGGGCAGGCACCTTGATTTTTATTATAAGGACGTTTTGCAACTCACACCCGCTCCAGCCACTCCTGATGCCACAAACCTGGTAATAGAGCTGCAAAAGAATACGAAAGATTACCTGCTGGAGGCCGGTACCCTCTTTAAAGGAGGAAAGGATGCCGCCGGCAACGTACAGTTATACGCCACCGATAAAGATGTACTGATCACCCAGGCTACGGTGGCGGATATACGGGGTATTACTGCCTTGCCCAAAGAGCACCCTGAAGCTGGGATTTACGCCAGCACGGTGGCAAATAGTATGGATGGGCTAGGTACGCCACTGGCAGCTGGCGACAGCTGGCAACCGTTTGGCGTAGTAAGTAAGGATACGCGTTCTTTTACCGGTTGCGCCATAGCATCTCCCTTGTTGCTGATGAAGGAAGGAGAAAGAAAAGCGGTAATTACCTTCAAATCCAGGGGTAACTTTCCACAGCATGAGGGCGTATATGACCTGGATGCACAGATGCAGTTTACCGGACCCACCGGATGGATTAATGCCAGTGGGGAATTTTGGGCCGATGAATCATGGCAGACGCCAGTATACCATTTTGGCTATGGCGCCGGATTGTCGGCCGCACAGGATGCCGTAGTGCCATACAACCCTGCCATTCATGGTGGCAATTATACTACTGCGTTTCCAATACTGCGCTTCAGGTTCAAGGCGTTGTCGGCCCAGGCAGCTTTACTGTTGGAGCAATGGGAGAACACTATCCTGAGCGAGGTAGATATCGATATAACAGTAAAGGGCATACGACAATTAAATATCTATAGTGAAGCGGGGCGCCTCGATATTTCGAAACCCTTTCAGCCATTCGGCTTTGCACCCCATGTTGGCAGTGCCTGCACGATCGGCAATGATGAAATTTTCATCAAGCCTAATGCGGAGGTAAAACTGAACATCACCTGGGATAATGTGCCGCAGCCGGAAGGAATTGTGAACCACACTGGTAGATGGAAAACCGTGGAGTCTAAAGTGGATAACAGAACTATAACAATTACAGAACCCAATACAGCAGAATATGATGAAACTGATTTTATGAATGAGGCAGGTGATCCTGCTACCAACACCCCATTTGCCTATATTGAAGTCCTGAAAAATGGCAAATGGCAGTTTGTAAACAACGGTGCACTTTTCTGTCCGAGGGAGTACTTCGGAAATACGTTGATGGATAAACTGAGAGGTAAAATAACTGATCCGGATTTTCTGGATACCTATCCTGCAGCAACAAATGATTTAATATACCCCTCCAGTTTGGGTTTTATATCCGAAACCCTGCTGTCGCCCACATTTGATAAACCCTCCCAATATGATGCCGGAGCCAAAAACGGATTTGCACGGATCATATTGCAAAAAGACCTGGGTCATAAGGATTATCAGCGCCGCTTTGCCTATCAGGCCGGCAAACAGCGACTTTTACCACTGGAGCCATATACCCCGACGGCACAGACCATTACGGCAGATTATACGGCCACCCAAACATTGAAGGTGGGGCTACAAGGTGAACTTCCCGGCGCATTTTATTCGTTGCATTCGTTTGGTGAAAGAGAAGAAGCAAATTCCTGGCGGATGCTTCCTCCGGTAGAAGCAGCTGGTCAGCTATACATAGGCCTGGATAAGGTAATTCCCGGAACTGCCATTCCCGTGCTCTTTCGTATAAGTGAAGGCAGCGCCAATCCACTGGTTGCCAGTCAGCCAGTACGCTGGCAATGGCTTTCAAACACAGGTTACTGGGAGGAGTTTAGTAACGTGGCTGTGCAGGACGATACTAACGGACTACTCCGTGGTGGTATCATCACCTTCAACTTGCCGGCTAATATTGCTACCAACCCGGCAATGATGGGTGGGAAATATTGCTGGATCAGAGCTATGGTAAATACTAACCCGGATGCGATCAGTAAACTGATCAGCCTGAGTACACAAGCAGTTCGCGTCCACTGGGCCAACAATGGTACCAGCGTGCCTTATACCATCGCAGCCCCGGCCGGAACCATACAGCGGATGATAACACCGGCATCTGCCATAAAAAAAATTACACAACCTGCCACCAGCACCGGTGGGAAAAGGGAAGAGAGCGCTGCACAATTTCGTATGCGCGTGAGCGAAAGGTTGCGCCACAAATCAAGGGCGGTTACCATCTGGGATTATGAACACCTGGTACTGGAAAAATTCCATGAAATCTTTCGTGTCAAATGCCTGAATCATACCACTGCCTCCGCTACCAATACCAGCGAAATGGCGCCGGGAAACGTGCTCATAATACCCATACCGGATATGTCAAGAATTCCAGCCAGCAACCCCCAACGCCCTCTCACCAGTGTAGATACACTCGCATCAATTGAATCTTATCTCAAGGAATTGGCCGGCAGCTTCGTGAATATCAAAGTCTGTAACCCGGTATTTGAAGAAGTAGTGATCAGCTGCGAGGTGCAGTATAAAGATGGCAATACTGCCGCCAATACCCTCCGGCTCCTGAAAGATTTCCGCGCTTTCTTAAGTCCATGGATATACGACACTAGTGTGCAGCCTGAGTTTGGAGGCAAAATCAGTAAAAGTACGCTGGTGAATATGCTGGAAGGTCTTCCATACGTGGAATTCATTCTTCACCTGAAACTCTTTTTGCGTAAGGACGATCACATCATCCTGAAAGATGTGGAAGAAATCACCACTTCCTCCGCGCGGAGTATGCTGGTATGCGCCCCCGACGATGTGCACACGATAACCCCGGTAAACATTTAAATTATGGCAACAGAAGAAAATATTATTATCAAATCCCGGCAACTGCCTCCGGCGGCGGACTTTCATTACCTCCGCACGGAAGGGTTGCGCTACATCGAAAGCATGGGCAGCGGGTTGTGGACAGATTACAACGTTCATGATCCGGGTGTTACCATGTTGGAAGCCCTGTGTTATGCAATTACTGAGCTTACCTATCGCACTGGTTTTGATCTGAAGGACCTGCTCACCAACGTGGACGGCAGTATTACGCAACCGTTTTTTACTCCCAGGGAAATTCTTACTGCGGCGCCGCTCACCATCACCGATTACCGCAAGCTCTTAATAGATATTGATGGCGTAGCCAATGCCTGGGTGTTCCCGGTGAACAACCTGGAAACTGCTCCGGCATGGATCAGGGCGAAAGGCGCCACCGAAGTGGCTTTGTATCCAGATTGTAAAGCGGAGACGCTGTCGTTTGAGCCTACGGATCATGATCCTGTCAGCATGCGCGGCTTGTATCATGTACGGCTAGACCTCGACAGTACCGACGAGTACGGCGATCTGAATATGGGCGACATTGATTTTACCTTGCAGCGTAAAGCCATCAGTGGCGCAAAAATCACTTGTCTGTTTCCTACGGTGGATCAGGTAGATTTTATGCAACTGCTAACGTACGGCACGCGTATGCCCGACAAGGTAGAGGTATACGTGACGGAACACAATGGGGCCGGGGTTCCGCTGCGGTGGAAGGTATACCTGGAATACAAAAATACCGATAACCTCACTTTCACTTTTCAATACGAAACAGTGGTGGCCATCCGTGTACCTGTTGAAGTAGGGGAAACCAAAGAATTTGAGGAAATCATCAAGGAAGAACTGGAAGTGCAGAGCATACAACAGCGCATAATGACGTTGTATTGTCAGAAGATGCAGCTCACACATAACATACTGAAACAGGTATGGGCTACACTCCACAGTAACAGGAACCTGAGTGAAGACTGGTGGACGGTAGATACTATTTCCGCCACACCGGTAGCTTTTTGCGCCGATATTGATGTATTGCCGGAAACGGACATCGACCTGGTATATGCAAAGCTGGTAACAGCACTTGAACAGTACTGCAATCCCCCTATAAATTTTTATAATTTAAGGGAGATGCAGGCCATGCAACTCAGTACAGAAAAGATTTTCGAAGGGCCCGTACTTAAAAACGGATTTCTCCTCGATAAAGATATTGCACGCGCAGAGATCAGAAATAAGCTCCTGGGCAGTGAAGTGATGGAGGCCATCATGAAAATTGAAGGCGTGATAGCGGTGCGTAACCTGGTGATGACGGCCTACGACGACGCAGGCAGGGCAGTACTTCCCGGTCAGCAATGGCTCCTGCACCTACAAACGGATCATAAGCCGGTGGCAGATATGGAGCGCAGCAAAATTATTTTTTATAAAAACCAGGTGCCCTTTCATATCAATCCGTTGGAAGCGGCCGATACGGTACTGTATTTAAGAGGCCAGTCGCGCAACGCAAAGATCAGCAGCAGCGAACTGAATTTTGCCTCCCCAGGCGGAAGATACCTCGAGCTCCAACAGTATAGTTCCCTGCAACACGACCTGCCTGAAATTTACGGTACAGGCCCCGCCGGCCTGCCTGATGCAGCTTCTACGGAACATAAAGCCAGAGCCAAACAGCTGAAAGCTTACCTGATGTTTTACGATCAGCTATTGGCCGGATTTTTTGCACAGCTGCATCACGCAAAAGACCTGATGAGCCTGGATGCCAATATTACTGCCTCTTATTTTCAGCAGTTCCTGCAAGACTGGAAAGATGATCCGGAAACAGGTATCCATAACATTCACACGATTTATGCTAATCCCGCATTATTGCGCCAGGCATTGGAACTGCCGGTGAAGGAGGAACCACTAACGGTAACGATGCTACGTAATCAACTCGTGGAAACGCAGCAGCAGCGGTACGACCGCCGTAATCGTTTCCTGGATCACCTCATCGCGCGGTTTGCGGAAACGTTTAATGATTATGTGCTCACCCGCTTTGCCTCCCGCAGCGCCGCAGGAGAGGAGGAACTGATTGCGGACAAGATCCGGTTTATCAAGGACTATCCTAAAACCAGCTTCGGCAGAGGACAAGGGGTCGATATCACAGCAGGGGTTTGGAATACGGATAATATGTCGGGCCTGCAGCGCCGTATAGGGCGACTCTCTGGCATCAACCAGCCTGGCTATCGCAGCCTGTTCCAGTTTTCTGCACCTGTGGTAAAGGAAGACAGTAATGGCTTCTTTTCGTTTGTGATTGGTGATAATGTGGATGGTAGCGGTGGCCAATACCTGAAACCGGAAGTGTCCCTGGGCACTGAAAAAGAAGCCTGGCAGGTAGTAAATGAAATTTATAAGCATATGACCATCCGCGAACTTTATACAGTGGTACCAAGGGATGGGGAATTCGTTATAAAATTAACGATTCCGGAATCCGAAGTAGTCGCAATATCCCCCGATGTGTACAGTACGGAGGCCGAAGCAAAGGCTTTGCTGGAGCTGATGTTAAAGAAGTTTCAGCTGCCACCTGACAACGAAACACTGCATGTGATAGAACATTTCATGCTGCGGCCACGCTTTACGCCGGCCGTTGTGGAAGGTATTCCCACCCACGCTTTATACAATCTGATGGACGTATGCCTGCCGGACGATTGTACCTGCTGCGGTGACGAAGATCCTTATTCCTTCCGCATTTCCGTGGTGCTGCCATACTGGCCGGAGCGATTCCGGGAGACTGGCTACCGCATGTACTTTGAGCGGATGGTGCGCATGGAATGCCCCGCGCATATACATGCTAAAATTTGCTGGGTAAATTATGCCACCAGGCATCGGCTGGAATCAGCACACAGGCAATGGCTGGCGGCGTTGAAAGACTATCACGCTTTCATTACCCCGGATACAAAAGTGCAATCCAGGTTAATGTTTGCCAGCAACCAGCTGGTGGCCGTGATGAAAGACCTGAGCAGCGTATATCCGGAGGCCACCCTGCACGATTGCGCAGAAGGTACTACTAACCCGGTGCTGTTAGGCCAAACCAGTCTCGGTACATTCTAAATCAATTTTCAAAATTTTCATCCCATGTCATTCATAAATTTCTCATCTGACCCCGAAACAGTTTACCCCGTATTTGAACCTGATCAGGTACTGACAAACAAACATCTCAATGCCGCTATTGCGCACCTGCAACAGCAGGAAAGTCTTACCCGTACGCTCATTCTGGGCACCGGAATCATTACAGGATTGCAGGCAAAGTACGACAGTGCCGCCAAAAGAATCATCATCACACCGGGTGTAGGTATTACCGGCAGCGGCTACCTCATTAACTTCAAAGGTGGTGTATATAGTGCCAGCAGAACATATACTTTACCTGCACTCCCGGAAACCATTGAAGAATCGGTTAAAACTTTTTATACGGCGCTGAATCCGGATGAACTAGTGCCGTTGGAAAACATGGTGGAAGACGATATTCCATTCACTACAACCACAGAAAATACACTGAAAGATAAGGTGGTCATGCTGCTGGCAGAACCGCGGATGGACAGGTTGAAAAATTGTACCACCGACGACTGCGCGGACAAAGGCCAGGAAGTGAATATCACCTATCGCCCTTTACTGGTGGATGCAACGAAACTTACCGCGCTCCACACGTTCGTGCCTTCCCAATATCCAGCCTTGTTTCCTGAAATTCCACTTCGCAGATGGAATGTGCCGGCAGACAGTATCCAGCACCCTTCCGCGCTGGTGGCCTCTTATGAAAGAGTGCTGAATGCACAGCTGACGGCGGATATGAACCAGGCGTTTTCATTCGTGTATAATAATTTCCACCACCTGTTTACGGTGGCTAATGATAAGGATATCGCTACCGTAGGAACGAAGCTGGCCACGCAAATGGCAATCATCCGCAATGAGAAGCCCTACTATATGCAATGCGTATATGCGTTTGCGAAAGACCTGATTAAAGCATATGAGGAGTTCTGTGCAGTGGCGGTGGACCTATTTCCTGCGCCTGCTGCCAATAAACCGGCGTTTCCACTGCACCTCTGCCTGGGTACCACCGTGCGGGAGAGCGACAATACCAATAGCTACCGCCATCAGTTTGATGAGCCACCACTGGTACGTACAGGTGATCATCGCTTCGGAGAGGCGTGCCTGTTATACAAGCGCATTGTGTTGATGATAAATACCTTCCAGCTGCCGGAAACAGCCAAAACCATTATGGTGACGCCTAGTCGCACCAGCGTTGCGCCACTGGGTACACAGGCCATTCCTTACTACTATAACAGCCAGCTGCTGACTAACTGCTGGGACTATACGAAGTTAATAGCAGGGAGGACCAAGTCCATACGTGGGTATAATACAGCCGTTACGCTGCCGAACGCACTGGCGTGGGAGTTTGAAGATCCGCAGGTGGATTTCTTCCGCATAGAAGGCCATTTGGGCCAGAACGTACTGGAGGCCATGAAAAGAATTAATTCCCTCAAAATCCGCAACCAGCTGTCGTTTGATGCGGTGGCAATTAACCTGTATGCGACCAGTACTACACCCACCAGGGCGGGCCTGCTGGCGTCTTTTGCTGACCTGGAGAATCAGTACCAGCTGGTGGTGACCGAATTATTGAATCGTGTAACACCCCTGGTGAAAGGATTGCAGCAAGTATCAATAGATATCGAATCTATCAAAAGAATATTGGGTTCCTATAATGAGGCCTCTCCTAACGGTTACATACTAACGCCTTATGTGGAAGTACCCGGTACTAATATAGGTGCGGAGTTTATGACCCAAATAGATATGAGGCCTTATTACCAGCGAGGCGCTTACCTGCAGTACTTTTTCGGAACCAAATTTTCGGATACCACCATTGGTGGTTATTACCTGCGCTGGGCGGATCTTCCCGCAAACAGTACGGCCCTGGTTTCCCTGCCGCCGGTTTACAACTTCACCGATACGGAAGCAACATGGCGGTATAACCATGCTGCGCATGCCTGCTACCTGATGGACAGACTGGAAGAGTTGCTGCGCATGATAGTGCCCTATAACCTGGATAAACTGGACCTGGCACGTTTTAATCAGCATGTAAAGAAATTTACCGATGCCCTGGGTAGCTATGCGGCCTTCTATAATGCCTGGCAGCATGCATTGGATGTAATCAGAGATGGGGGAGAAACGAACAATACCATTTTGGTGGAAGAACAGGAATACTGGAATCGCGTTGCCAGCTTAACTATCCCGATGGTAGCTGCCTGTAAATCGCTCGAACAGCTGGCCCTGGATGAGCGCATGGGCACACTGAAGCGGGAGTACGAAAAACGTTGTGCCTTTGTATTGAACCAGCTCATTTTTACAAATTTTACGCGAGAGTTTCCGGGCATGCGCCACCAGAGTGGTGTGGTAGCTGGTGGTACACTGGTACTGGTGTACTTTGATCGAACCGATGTGGAAGGTGCACCCAATTACCCGATGGATTCCGTGAACCAGCGGATTGTGCAGGGAACTGTTTGTGCGGATTTTTACTTGCCTAACAAGCTTGTTACCTCGTATGCACCGCTGGCGAAAATCTATGAAACGACTCCTGAAACGGAGGTAGAACCACGTATTAGCCTGGATTCACATTTATTCTGCAATGGGCAATCCTCCCAGAATCAGATTACCATCTGGCCTGAAACAGGTGGGGAAGTAGGTGGACCGGGCATTACATCTGAAACGGTTGGTACCGTTAAGAAATGGTATTTCAATCCGGCCGCAGTGACACCGGGTGATTATAACCTTACGCATAAAGTAGGTAACCGGATCGCCTATTTCGCGATCAACGTGAAAATGCCGGTGAATGCTGACTTTACAGTACCTGGCAAAACGACGAATGTAGCCAGAAACGGGGTGGATGTAGTGTTCCAGGCTGCAGATGTAAGAGGGACCCATACCTGGATCTTTGGGGATGGAACATCTGCCACCGGACCGGCTGTTAGTCACTTGTATACCATGGCTGCCGGTGCTACCAGGGAGTATACTGTGCAGCATATCGTGAATGATGGCAGCATTTGTGTGGACCCTGCAGTAACCAAAACAGTTATTGTAAAAAGAGACGACCTGCCGCTCACGCTTTCTGTAGAAGAATTCAACCCTTGTACCAATCTTAACCAGGTGCGGATTTATAACAGCCCAACCGGAGGTACAGTGAGTTGCCCGGCCACCGGCGCTATTTCCAATGTAGGCGGTGTATTCTACTTCAATCCTTCCGCAGCGGGCAACGGTAAGCATATCATAACTTATACCTTTAATGGTCGTAGTATTACTTGTGAGGTAACGGTAAAACAGGCTTTGTCAGCGGCATTTACATATACTTTAGAGTTGATATCTTCTACACCGGCAGGTTCCAGCTACAGTGGCGGCGGAGCTACTTCATTAGTGCCAAACAGCTCTATTGTAAACGGTCCGGGTGGGCCTGTGGAATATGAATACAGGACCTATGAAGTCAAATGTTCTTCCACTGTAACAGGTGCACACGAATGGTTTTTAAGCACCGGGGAAGCAGCGGTAGGAAGTTCGGCCGCCTTGCGTTTTGGCGGAAAGTTCCCGGTGAACGCTGCTATTCCTGATGAATCAGGATTTGGTATAGTGGCTAACCCTGTTCCATACAGTATTCCGGTGGACATAACGCATAGAATTACTGCGGAAAACCAATGTAAAACTACGAAGTCAATATTTCTGATGAATATCCCGAGTGGTGAGCTGACCATGTAAAAATGAAAGTCCATGTTGTATAACCCCAATCATATGATTTGTCGGCAGTCGTTACATCTCCGTTTCTTCGGGGATGTAGCGGCTGTTCAGCAGTTTTCCAACGAGCTAAGCAGCTGGACTGCTACGGTGTTGATGCCGGCGTTGGAATCCCTATTGGATAGTTTTCCGGTTAAAGGCCGTTTGCGCATTCCAAAGTTTGAACTGGATGCCGGCAGTATTTACGGGGAGGACTGGCAGCAGCAGCTCACACAGCGGATTTGCCAGCAACTGAAGGCTGTATTAATGGCCTGTGTAACGCCTGATATGTTAGTGGAACGACCAGTAATACAGCAGGGTAGCAGCATCCGGGATTGGGCACTGCAAATAGCGCGGCAAAAGCAGGCTAGTGCTGGTTTTGGATTTTCGGCTGATGTAACTGCAACGCCGCTACGTTCAACCGGGAAGGATAACTTGTTTGCTACAACAGCTACCGATCAGCGGGGCACCACAGGAGGAGATATATCAATTAATATCTTGGGAGATACCAGTGCAGCCGGTGAGCAATTGCCAGGTAGTGCCGCAGATGCAGCTATGGCTAATGCTTCCCGCCAGGCTACACCCGGACGCGTTCCATCAGCAATGCCAATGGGGAAGACTTTTCCGTATAACATAAACGAATATACGTTGAATGATCCTGTAACGGCTAATGTTACTAACGGCAATGAATTCGCTGATGCCAGGCATCGTAATAGTACAAGTTATTCAACGGATGATCAGACGACCAGTGCAGATGAAATTTTTCTTTCAACTGAAACCAGCTATCAGCAGCGATTCGCTACTTATTCCCCGGCGTCTGCCGGAGAGGGATTGGTGGCTGCTGCCAGCCAGGAACTCATCATACATTACCTGCGTCATGGTAGTTTACCCTGGCACGCTACCGGCTTGCCTGGGTCCCTGCTACGGTCATGGCTGCACGAATATGTAAACGCCGGTGGTATGTTTACTGACGCAGGGAGGGCTTTGTTTACATATTATCCGGTGGCCCTGCAACGGTTACTGCTGCAATGTGCCCCTGATGTGGTGCTATCTTCCTATATTAAATTTTATACGCCGGCTGTTGATTATTACTATTGCCTCAACCAGGTATTGCAGGCCGTGTTGGAAGCCGAGCAGGGTAGCAGACTGGCATTGGCGATCGTTTACGAATTACTGCTCCCGGGTGATGCTGCAAAATCACTGTGGCAACGATGGTTATCCCACCATCAGGGTGGCATCCTGCACCAGCCCATTCTCGATATCATTACGGTATTACGTACAGCCGGTAGCGTTAATGATGAGCAGCTGGAGCAATGGACTGTTCAGATACAACACCTGGTTTCCGGAGAGGTATCTGCCACGGCTACACGTAGTATGTCTGTTGTGGCTACTTCCGCCGCAGGCTACCAATGGCTAAGCCAGGCTGAGGGTGGTGTTCCTGGGGAGGTTAATGCTGCCTCTATACAGGATTCATTTGCAGAATTGCCGGTAATTAACGATGCAGCAGCGTTTGGCTTAATCACGTTAGCTCCGTTTGCAACAAACGAAAATAAGGCCTCCTCAATGAATCACGCCGGCCCTGCTGACATACCAGCTGATGGTTTGGCTGTCGTTTCACCTAACGGTGTGGTTGGTACGGGAACTCTGAATGATAATTCAACAATGAAACCAGCAAAAGATATTATCGGTGAGATCACTGCCAACACCACTACTGCAAAATCAACGAATGATGCAAATTCCTCCACTGAGCATCCGGCAGGCAATTCAGCTATCGACGAAATGTATCCATCGTTAAATGCTGTCCTTTCAGGTGGTGAACATCCATCAGGCAATTCACCTATGAACGACATAAATCCATCATCCAAAGCCGGGGTTGATGGTATTGAACATCCGGCAGGTAATGCACCGAGCAACGAGGTGAATTCATCATCAAAGGCTGCTGTTGCTGGAGGTGAAGATCCGGCAGGCCGTTTACCGATCAGCCCGGCAGGTAAGGCAACTAACACCGGTGCTGAAAGGCCCGAAGGAAGCATGGCTGCAAATGGCACCATCTTGCAAGCTCGTACCACAAGCACTAATACCTCGCTCACACTCGGCCTGCTTCCGGATGAACCAGTGGCCGATGCTGCTTCATACATTCCCACAGCAGGCCTCGTAATCGTACACGCGGTAATTGTGCCATGGCTTACCGAACTGGGACTGCTGATTGACGAAGCGTGGCGCGACGCGGCAGCGCATGACCGGGCAGTAATGTTGCTCTACTACTTATGTACTGGCAAATGCGAAGCGGCCGACTATGAACTGGCGCTTTGTAAACTGCTCACCGGGTTCCCGCTCAACGAGCCGGCAACGGGGTGTATTAGCCCCACACCGCAGGAAACAGAAGAATGTGTGCAGGTGCTGCAACAGGTAATAGACCAGTGGCCCGTTATGAAAAACTCTTCTGTGGAAAGTTTAAGGGAAACCTTTTTGTACCGGGACGGCAAGCTGCAGATCAAAGATGGCAAATGGCTGTTGCAGGTAGCCTCCAGTCCTTTCGATATGCTATTGCAGCACATCCCCTGGGGATTTTCAATTGTACGCAATTCAAAAATGAACGCATTGTTATTTGTGGAATGGGCCTAAGGCCGTTCGTCAATATTATTATATGGAACAGGTAATGACAGTTAAAAATAGTACGCTTACATTGGTTGACTATTTCAACTATTTCGAAAAATATGTGGCCGCCGCCTTTGCCCGTTATTTTCATGGAGAGGACTATGAAGTAACTATTCCGGAGTGGAGGCATGCTGCATTCGGCGACCGCCAGCTGACGCCGGAAGAAACGATCGTGCTCCTTTGTGCATTAACACCACACCTGCAGGCAGGCTGCTTTGACCGGATCATTCAGCAATACCTGCCCGAAGGTGGGGAGTTTGCTTCATTCGGCGGGGTGAAAGGTACCAACACCAGGTATATGCTGCCTACAGGTGACACAGCACTGTTCCTGCTGGCGGGAGAGGATGCTGCCGAAAGAGCGGCGTATTCTTCTCTATTTAGCACCAGCCACTGGTTCTGGAAAGAAGGCGTACTATGGCTGGAAACAGTGAAGGAAGGAGAGCCCCGAAGCAGCGGGCGTCTCATCTTCTCCCCAGAAATAGTGGAACAGCTGCTGGAAGGTAAACAACATGCGCCGGCCTTTGGACCTGAGTTTCCGGCTAAGCGACTGGAAACATCCCAGCACTGGGACGACCTCGTGCTGAACGATACCACCCTGGAGCAGATCAGCGACGTGCGCGCCTGGCTGCATTACCAGGAGCGTGCCCTCAAAGATCCGGTGTTGGCAAGGAAAGCCAAGCCAGGTTATCGCGCCCTCTTTTATGGCAGCAGCGGCACAGGAAAAACACTTGCGGCCACCCTGCTGGGTAAAGAGCTGCAACGGGAAGTATACCGGATCGACCTCAGTCAGGTAGTGAGTAAGTATATTGGTGAAACGGAGAAAAATCTTGAAAAGATATTTACAAAAGCCATGCATCGCAACTGGATACTGTTTTTTGACGAAGCTGATTCCCTCTTCGGCAAACGCAGCAGTGTGCAGAGCTCCAACGATAAATATGCCAACCAGGAAGTGAGCTACCTGCTGCAACGGGTTGAAGATTTTCCAGGGCTGGTGGTATTGGCTACCAACTATAAATCCAATATCGACGCGGCCTTCCTCAGGCGATTCAATTCCATTATTGAATTCCCGCTACCTGAAGCAGAAGAAAGGGTGTTGCTCTGGCAAAAGGCGATGCCTGCCACTATTCGTACAGACGATACCGTGAACCTGCTACAGCTGGCCGCAAAATACCCCGTGTCCGGTGCTACGATTAACCAGGTAGTGTATTATGCAGCGCTGCAATATTATCACCGGCATTTACCCGCTATTTCGCAGGAATTGCTGATAGCCGGTGTACAACGCGAGCTCCGCAAGGAAGATAAATTATTACGTTAGTCCCCGTTGACCCCAAAAAGATGTTATGAGTACGCAACATATTGGCAGGGATACCACCACATCTCCCCAAAAAAATAAACCCAACAGCAATTTTTTTACAGGAGGTGGAAACGGTTTTTTCCCAACTGTTCAGACAAAATTAAAAGTAAGTCAGCCTGCGGATGCCGCCGAAAGGGAAGCCGATGCCATGGCAGATAAAGTGATGCGCAAAGCTACCACCGGCACTGTAACGCAGCGTGTACCCGGTACCGCTACCCCTGTGCAGTGCAAGTGCAGTCACTGCGAAGAAGAGGAAAAAAAGATACAGCGCAGGGAAAGTGAGGAAGAAACAATCGACCTGCAACGCAAGTGTAGTGCATGTGAAGCGGAAGTGCAGCAGGTGCAGCGCAAGGAAAATGAAGAAGAAATGGTGGACCTGCAACGCAAATGCAGTGCATGCATGGCTGAGGATGAGGAATTACAACGGAAAGAGGATGGTACAGATACGTGTAAATCTCACAACGAGGTAGCCGCGGACATTAAGCGCTATAATGGTGCCGGCAGTCCTATGCCAGCGGAAGTGAATAGCTATATGCAGGAGCAGTTTAATACCGACTTCAGTAACGTCCGTATCCATGATGGCGGCTATGCCGCGGATATGACTACTGCGGTAAAGGCCCAGGCGTTTACCGCCGGTAGCGATATTTATTTTAACCAGGGTAAATATGCACCAAATGATGCCGCAGGACAGCATCTGCTGGCCCATGAGCTCACCCACGTAGTGCAACAGGGGGCTGGCGCTCCACTGCAAGTGCAGCGGAAGGAGGACGAGGAAATGCCGCAGGACAAGGAAACTGCAGCTTTAACATCTCCCGGAAAAATAGCAGCACCCACCGTAGAGTTTGTGGACGAACCGGTAACACCAGACCTCTCGAATGCCATAGCTGTGCATGTTCCGGTAGATGATAGCATGATCGGCAATAACAGCGACTTGCTAAAGGAACACCTGCTTAAACAGGCACTGCTGGAGATATTTCCCATTTCGGAAGACCAGGTGAATACCATGATTGCTTCCGGCTGGGACTGGACCTGGTGGCGTGTAGTAACGAAACAGGAAGTAACACAGGGGTTCAAGGTGGTGGCTATCCCCAGGGGAGAATATCAGAAAATTATGGGACTGGTAAAGCCTATGACTACTACCCGGCAACAGCAGGAAGAAGAACGGCAGGAGCAGCTGACAGGAAGCCTGGAAACAATGAACAGGGAAGCCGAAATATTCCGGCTCAGGAAGGCTTTAAGAGAAAAGAAGAAAGACAGAGATGCTTTAAGTTTTGGGGCTGCTGCTAACCCGTATGCACCAACGCCTATATATACAGAGGTGAGTTTAGAAGTTATAAAACTTCAGGAACAACTGGATGCGGCCTACCTGGCATTTGGATTAACAAAAGATATGGTTGACCGTCAGCAGGACGAGTTCATCAAAGGGTTCCGCCATAGTGCCGTGCAACTGGCTTTTAGCTGGCTGGCGCAGAATGAAATTAACGCCAATGTAGAAACGCAGCAGTACGATCAGCCGGCAAACCTGGAAGCTTTTAAAATGAATGTGGCAGCGTTGCAAAAAGGATTCGCGGAGTCTGACCTGCTGCTGGCCAAAGGCCTGGCACTGCGCCATGGCGGGAAACCGGAAAGTGTAAATACGCTGCAACAGTATATTGCCTCACAAGCCGACGTGTACGATATGCCGAACAACGGTGAACGCACGGATACCAGTCGCGCAGATAAAGAAGTGGCGGCAGAAAGAATCGCCAGCAGGCTACAGCGCCCTGAAAATAACGCCTACCTGGCCGCTTATCACGACAGGGAAAAGTCACTGGACCTGCAATTGATGGCGGTAGCGCGGAAGTTCCCTATTATCACCTATCCTGAATTGAATATCCGGGATAATGCAGGGTCGTTGGCTATTATGCCAAATGACGCGCTCAAGGAAAAACTACAGGGTTTTATAGGTAAAGCAGGTGAAGGCGGCGTGCTGGAAAGTATCCGGAATACCTGGAAGGAGCTTCGGATGAATCCGGAAAAAGTTTGGGAACTGCCGCCGGTAATTGAGGCTACTAAAAATAACCTGGGCATTGCTAAGGACTCCGGTGCCGCGCTGGCATTAGAGGAACACCTGGAAAAGCATAAGAGTACTGAATTCTGGGAGTCCATGGGCATGGCCGCGTTGTCGGTAGGTGTGGGATTACTGGCGCTGGCCAGCGGTCCTGTAGGATGGGCGGCGCTGGCGGGCAGTATCACACTGGGTGGTTACGATGCCTATAAAACGTATACGGATACACGATTTAAGCGGGATGCCCATAACACCTCTATGGACCCCGCTACTGCGCTGGGTACGGAAAATCCTTCCTACTTCTGGTTTGTAGTGTCGCTGGCCGGCCTGGGACTGGATATCCATTCCGCTGTAACCACAGTGAAGAAACTGAAAGAAGGAGCGATGGTAGCGGAAAAGGTAGCAGCGGAGCTGAGTACGCATACAGCAGGCCAGGATGCCAAACAACTGGAACAGGTAATAGCTAGGGTAACAGATGGTACTTACGATAAAAACCTGGCTTTGTTGCTGCCATTTGGCGAAGATCCGGTTGCTATGACATTCATGTTGACAGCCATGAAAGATGAAAAGCTCACTAATGCCTTTATGCGGCTTGCGGAGGTGGGCGGTAAAGAGTTGTCGTTACAGGCCGTGCACTTTTACATGGCACAGGGCAAGCACCTGCTAAATGAAATGCCTGAAGTAGTTCGCCTGATGGAGCAGACTAACTTGTACGCACATACGGAGTTGGTACAGGCTGTGTTTATGGAAAGGGGAGTGCAGCAGGTGCTGCTGGAAACGCAGGATGGTGCCGGATTGTTACATGAATTCAGCAATTGGAAAAAGCTCACCGGCGCAGATAAGGCCCCGACTTTCACCGCCCATTTGGCGGAAGCAGGATTTGGCGTGCAGGTGAAAAAAGGTAAAACTATAACGGAGGTACTGGGTAAGGAGATACTAAAAGAAGCGCCTGAAAAAGTTAATCGTCAGTTATTGAGTATGGCAGAGCCGAGGCTGGTGGCTGCGCTTGATGAAGGTACATTACGGCCAGAACTAAGTGCAGTGTTAATTGAATTGTTGCAGCGCGATATGATTGGTATGCTTAATGATCTGGAAAAAGCACAAGGTAGGATTAGTAATCAACTTGGTGTGATGGCAGCATATGTAAATTCGCCGGAAGAATTTATCAGTGTGATGAAATTATTACAAAACAAGGCGGCTATCTCGGCTTTTGGCCGCTCACTGGATAGTTTTATGTCTACCCAGCCATACATGCAATTATTGTATAAGATACATATGGAGCAGCTGCCAATACCTGCTGCAGTATGGGATGATTTACTCAGAATAGGTACCATGACAGACGAGGGGACTATTATCCGAATTATCAATGAGACGGAATTTCGAAAGGCACTGATAGCACACCCCACGGCAGCGAGGGCTATGAAAAAATGTGCCTCGCCATGCTTCCCGCCGGAAGCTACTGTTTCGCAGGTGAATGATATTGCAAAAATTCTGGATGGTAAGTCCAGGGAAGAGATAGCAAAAGCAGGTGAATATATATACAGGCATAGAGGCTCAGGCGATGATCTGGAAAAGGCAATAAAGAAAATGCAGGAGAATTTCAAAGAAGCGGTCAAAGACATCAATGCGCCATTAGACGATTTTCCGGAAAAATACCAGAGTTACATGGCCAATATAGTAGAAATTCAGGAGGCCGGAGTATCGGGGACTCAACTTCGAAAAATTATTGAACGGGCAGCGGCAACTCCTAATTATAGCGATACGCAATTATTGGGTCAGTTGTGGAATGTGGTGATGCTGGAGAGGAAACAGCCGACCAGGCATTTTGCTACGCTGCTGGATGCTTTGGCTAGCCAGGACGAGGATGAATTCCGTGTTGCAGCTGCGTTTATAGATCAGATCAGCAGATTTGTAAATCGTAGAAAAACAGACGATGGTATAAAAAAATATATAGGCCTGGAGATCGCCGAATTCCTGATGGATATTTTTAGTTTTAAGGAACTGGCTACTTTCTCCAGGACTTATGTGAGCGAAAATTTCCTGCGGACCATGTATGAAATTCTAAAACGTGCTAATATAGACGGTAAGGAATTTATGGAGCTGATGAAACTCTCTGCTGAAGGTGGGGATACAACGCTGAAGCGCATACATCGGGTGCTGCATGGCGTAAGGAAGTCTGGAGATCTTACTTATGAAGAAGCCAGAGCCGCAATAGAAAACGCCAATAAATATATAGCGGATCTTAATAAAGCAGCGGAAGATCCTGTAAATGGCTTTGAAGCGATCACCTCCAGGATATGGGGAGAATCGACCAGCATAGATACCAAAGGGGAGAAAATATTGGTAGATCCTGCATATGCCAGGAAACCAAAACCACCTGGTACACCTGTCGCAAGTGGTAAAAAGCGAACAGTGAATGATCCTGATGGACCAGGTACCTTAGCTTATACCCAGGTGGTGGGAGAAGATTTTAGTAAGGCAGATGAACTTGCGGAAAAATTTTTCCTTGATGAGAAGGGAAATATTAATCTGTCTCGCTGGACCTTATTCAGGGATGCCGTGTGGGGAGCAAAAGATGTAGCCGTGTCTATTCGCAATAACATAATTGGTGCTACATGGGGCAGAACAATGATTGCGCAGGTGCGGCGTGTGCATCCGAAAGGAGAAATATTTGTAGAGGTGTCCTTTACATTTGGAAACGTAACTGCCAAAGCGGATGCAGTGTTACTCGAAAACGATCTGTTGAAAGTGTTGGAATTTAAATCCATGAACAGTGAACTGTCTGATAAACAGCAGGTGATTTATGATATGATGAAACAAGGAAAGTATGCTGAGCTGGAGGCAGATGCTATTCCGCGTTTAAAGTCATTGCTGAGTGACCCAGATGTCCCCAAGGTTCATATAGAGATCCGGGAAAGGGAGCTGATTCCGGATTTTGATCCAGATGAGTCTGTAAGTAAGCGAATAAAAAAGATCATAGAGAATAAAGCTAAATAGCAAGAGGGCATTGAATCCGGATTTATTTCCGGGTTCAATGAAAAAATATCGCCGTAATAGTTAACTTTATAGCGCGAAAATACTTGCCACTTTAGCATAGCCCCGGAGTATAGCCGACTGATTTTTTGACCCTTATTAACCTTGATAACCAATATTATAAACCCCCGAATTATGACAGAGAAACCCCTGAAAATTATCCTGTACATCATACTTGGCGTATGTGTGATATCTTTTGTAATGACAGTTTTTGGTAATTCCGCCCTACGTGGCGCCCGGGAAGATATCAAAGCTGCCAAAAGAAGCGCCGATTCCGCTATTACGGAACTGAAAAAATCCCAGGACCGCGTGGATTCCATCAATGCGGATATGGATGTTCTTAAACAATACGCCTCCAATATCCGGAAGTTTGTGGAGCTGAGTGATCAGCAGAAGGTGCTGGAAGAAACCAGGTCCGCAGCAGAAAAGAAAAGGCTCAAGGATCATATCGATTCCCTGCGGAATGAGATTAAAAAGGATAGTCTCCCCGTAATTGAAGTATCAGTGTTTAAAACCCCTAAGTAAAATGAAAACTGCCAGACTTTACCGGGTAGTACTTTTTGTGCTGCTCACTATGCCATTGCTCACACGTGCCCAGCAGGTACAAACTGCTACCGATTCCCTGAGCTTGCGGGCTTACCTGCTTTCCCGCGGGGATACACTCACGCTGGGCTACGATACTGCTTACCTGCTCAATAAGCGGATTTTTAAATTGTATTCCGACAATTATCAGAAGGTGCTGAAAGGCAACCTGGCCTCACAACGCATTATCGAAGCGTACGACAGCCTGGTGGTGTTGCAGGATTCTATGCTGAAGCGTAAGGATTTTTATTACACACAGCTGAAAGGCAGCTTCGATGGTTTGCAGGGAGCTACTGACGTCTTCATCAAAAGAACAGATGCAAACCTGATAGGGCTGAATCAGTCCCTTGCTGCGGCAAACAAGCACCTGCAAAATGTACAGACCTCGCTGGATGCCTCCTTGGAGAAACTGAAAACACAAAATAAACAGAAAGTGAAACTGGCGATAGGAGGGTTTGCGATTGGGATTGCGCTGACGACTGTGATATTTTTGGTGGCGAATTAGATTTGTTTTTTTCGCTCACGGCAGGAAAGTAGCCAGGGATTTTTTTTTAGTGTTCACCGAAGGTGGACACTAAAAAATTTGAGAGAGACCGAAGGCCTCTCTCAAATCAAACAATCTAATTAGAACAACCTGCAGGTCTTAGCTGCTTAACTGCTTATGCTGCTTTGCGGGAAAAAAAGATCCGCTTACGGCACCTTTATATCTGAGGCGACTGTGTATAGGCCGTCCACAATTCATTCAGTGTACTTCCTGTTTCCCGCTTCCAGATGCTATCCTGGTAGCTATGGTCGTACAGACTTTTATTCAGCGTTACTACGATACCGGCCTTTTTATGTGCCTCCAGCCATGCGAGGAACCTGGCGGTAATCCGGTAGCTGTTGGTGTAATGCTGACCAGCTTTAAAGTCCGGCAGTGCCCATCTGGCGCCGGCGTTATCGATACCGAATCGGAAGCGGGCATAGTCAGCAATGCCTTCTGTGAGCCATCCTGGCCCTACGCTTTGTTTGTAGTCCTGTACAATATGCATCACTTCATGTGTTACCACATCCAGGTCCGTAGGAGTTTTCAGCATCCATTTAGGGCTGTAGGTAACCACCCCGTTGTCGGTGGCAGCCACGCCATCATACGCCGGATCAATGGTGAACACCACTTTCTTCAGTGTTGCTTTGTTATATGTTTTTGCCAGCTTAGGATACACCTGGAAAAACGCGCTGATCATACGCTCCTTTATCGCAGTTCCTGCGGAGGCAAAAGCGTCATCCTTGTTTATAAATATCAGCGTGTAACCGTTACGTTTAATGGTGTCTCTGCTGATTTCATCAGCGGCAACGGCACGTTGTATGGCCAGGCAGCAGCAGGCTGCCAAAAGTATTTTCTTCATATTGCAGGATTGGGATTTTGGTATCTCGGGAGCAAAAGAACTATTAAAAAATCGATTTAGCAAGATTGAATGGAAAAATTAATACAGATTTTTGATGAACGGAAAGCAGGGGAGTGGGGATTATTTGTCGACCTGACTTTTAATGTTTATCTTGATTCCGGATAAAAGACCTTCCTTCGGGAGGAGAATGGCACGTTATGAACTAAATGTATTTTGTATGACGACAGCAAGCAACACGTTACGAACTATTGGCGCTCTTTTTGCATTTTTCATGCTCATGGAACCTGCATATTCACAGAAAGCAAAGGTATGGACCTCCGCGTCGGAGCCAATTAAGGAAATGGAACAGGTACGCAAACAAATTAAAGCACCTGTTTTTAAGCAAAAAGACTATCACATTACCGCCTATGGGGCAAAAGGAGATGGTACCACCCTCAACTCAGATGCTTTTCGCAAAGCGATTGCCGACTGCTCCGCAAAAGGCGGCGGCCGGGTAATAGTGCCCGCAGGCAGGTTCCTGACCGGCCCAATCTACCTCAAAAGTAATGTGGACCTGCACCTGGAAGATAACGCCGTCATCGCCTTCAGCCGCGATTCCAAAGAATACCCCATCGTGTTTACCAGGTGGGAAGGCATGGAATGCATGAACTATTCGGCGCAAATCTATGCCTATGGCGAAAAAAATATAGCCGTTACCGGTAGTGGCACGCTGGACGGGAACGCCGACAACGACAACTGGTGGAGCTGGTGCGGTAAGCCAGTGTATGGCTGGAATAAGGATAAGCCCCGTCAGCAGCCCGCCCGCGACTCCCTGCATGCCCTCATGCATGCCAACACGGACCCGCGCAAGCGGGTGTTTGGAGAAGGATACTTCCTGCGCCCAAATATGTTCCAGCCTTACAACTGTAAGAACGTGGTAATATCCGGCGTGCAGCTGATCAACTCGCCCATGTGGTTTATCAACCCGGTTCTCTGTGAAAATGTGATCGTGGATGGGGTGAAAATCAAAGCCCATGGCCCTAATACCGATGGCTGTGATCCGGAGTCCTGCAAAAATGTGCTGATTAAAGATTGCTACTTCGATACCGGCGATGACTGTATCGCCATCAAATCAGGTCGTGATGAGGACGGCCGCCGCATTGGCCGCCCGGCTGAGAATCACATCATTGAAGGATGCGATATGAAAGATGGTCATGGTGGTGTAGTGATCGGCAGTGAAATAGCCGGCGGCGCCAGGAATATTTTTGCCATCAACTGTAAGATGAACAGCCCGGAACTGGACAGAGTATTGCGTATCAAAACTAGTTCATCCCGCGGTGGTATCATCGAGAATATTTTCATGAAAGATATCAAGGTAGGCCAGTATAAAGAAGCTGCTATTCATGCAACCATGTTCTATGAAAAGCCGGGCAACTTTATGCCTACGATCCGCAACATCTGGGTCGAAAACCTGGATGTGGAAGATGGTGGCCAGTACGGCGTATTCGTGAATGCATACGAAGTTTCCCCTGTTAAAAATCTACATATCGTGAACTCCAGTATTCGCGGGGTTAAAGTGCCCATGAAAGTGGATCATGCCACTGGTGTTGTGCTGGATAATGTCACGATCAATGGCGAAAAAGCAGTGGTGCCGGCAAATATTAAGTAGTTAAGACGCGTGAATAATAGCCGCCAGATTTTCAGGCAGCGGATACAATTGCTCTTCCGGCAATAATTCCGCTGTCTGATCTATTTCTGTACATCATCACTTCCCCTGCTGCCTCCACTTTTCCGGAATCGTCGTGTTTTTTCCGGCAATCATAAACTCCCCATCTCCCCTGTAGTGCACTGTTTTGGGATATTTAGGGTATACCGACACCAATGCTCGCTTGATTTCAAAAATGAAATAATTGTAATTGTTTAATAGATGCGTATCATACAGCTGGCATTCAAAATGGGCATAACACTCACGGATAATCGGAGCAGAAACGGTTTTGCCGGCTTCCGGCGTGAGTCCGAATTTGCGAAACTTATCTAGCTTGCCGCCGGTTGTATTTCCAATGCCAGCAATGGTTTCCAACATATCTGCCGTGGGGATATTGATCACACATTCCTTACTCTTCCGGATCAGCTCATAGCTATGATTAGCGCTGGTAATCATGCAACCTACCAGGGAGGGTACAAATTCCATGATCGTATACCAGCCCATGCTCATGATATTCGTTTCGTTTTTATAGCGGGAGCTCACCAGCACAATCGGTGTGGGCTCCAGGTATTTGCGGCTGTCAGCCACCGGTATTTCCTCTTTTCTGTAGCTTCGCATGTTAATTTTTTTAGGGAGAAGTAAATGCTGTTCTTGTCCGATGTTAAGGTCTTTCCTTATCTTACACTTTCATTTATACCTTAGTTCACATTGTGATTTGTACTCATGAAACGTATGTTCCTTAACCTTACCAAATGGATACCAGTTTTAACCCTGCCAGTAATGCTGTTATACGCATGTGGCGAAACAGGAAAGAAAACAAAGACTAATCAATCCACGCAAACAGCTGCCAGAGCGGATTCTGTTGCTCAGTCTATAGAAGTGCCGGCGTTGCCCACGGAGCAGTACATTGCTGAAATACTTCGGCGCCGCGAAGCTATCACCAAACAGCTGCCCTCGCTGTCGCCGGAATCCGCTGCGGAGCAATACCGCTCCCTTTCGCAATTCCTTGACACAGCCGTGGCTGGCATCTCCCAAAATGAATCTAAATGGCTCGATACCTATATCAACTACTATTCGGAAGCTGCCAGCAAATACCTGCCGCCACCGGAAGTGGAAGCAAAGATTAAACTACTGGCTACTGCCGGTATTGAACCCTGGGGTATCGGGGAAGGATATACGGAGTTAAGAATCGTGCCTGAATTTTATACAAAATTATTCCAGCACTCGCTGCCGGCCGATTACCAGCAATACCTGCAGCTCAGAGCCGATGAAGACACCGTGCTCTATAGTGCAGATGCAGGCCTCATGATCTCTTTCCATGACATCGGTCTGCGTGTGGTTAACTGGGAAAAGTTTTTACAGGATCATCCTAAAAGTATTTTCACCGCCAATGCGCGTGAGCAGTATAAATATTACCTTACTGATTACCTGTTTGGGCAAGATAATACCCCAGCATTTGATACCCATTCCGACCTCTCTACCTTGCTGCCGGAAAATAAAGCGGAATATATCGCATATGCTGGTTTGCATAGCAGTACCCGCAGCGGCGCAGTGGTGAAGCTCTTCCTCGATACATTAGGTAAAGTGAGTTCCATGGATCAGTTCCAGGATATTATCTGGGATGCCATTGGCAACATCAATGAGCTGCGCGTTACCATATTGCCTAAGCAGCCTGAGTTTCACGAAGCGGCCATTGATAAACTGACCAAAGCCACTTACGACAAGCTCCCCGGTGAAGTGCAAATTTCTGAAGGCAACAACGAAAAAATTGATCGCACCCTTGACACCATTATCTACTTCAGCCAACAGAACAATACCTATTGCCTGGCAGTATATAAAAATCAGGGGAGCAAAGGCAGCGCGCCAGTGTCTGGTTGGGTTGATGTATGGGTTTTTAAGAAGGTAAGCGACCAATGGCAGCTGACAGATAAAATGCTGGAAGCCGGTGGAGGAGGGATGTATGGCAATTCCGGCTACTTCGAAAAACTGATCGTAATGGGCCCCGAAGCAATTGGTATCATTGTCAACGGCGGCATCACCCATATGGGCACCAGCGCCTCGTGGGACGATGTGCTCACTTTTTCAGATGATAAACTCAGCAAAGCATTTCATATAGTTACCTATGACGCATACGATGGGCCCACCGGCCGCACCAGCTGTAATAGCCTCAAATGGTATCTGGAGGAAGGCAGTATGCAAAATGGATTATCGGACCTGGTCATTGTGCCGGGCAGCTGCATGGGGCAAAATGTACCACTGGAAAGGATTGTTATCAGTTCCAGGGACGGGAAGTATGCGGTGCCGGCGAAGTTTCATGAAACAGGGATATGATCCATGGATATATGATGCTATTTGCCTCATTTCGGGAAGATGGATAATGAAGAAGCCGGGCCTGAGGCCTGGCTTCTTTGAATTCAACATTAGTAATAGGTAGTATTTTACTGCACTACCTCCTCAAACCCTGTACTCACCGTTACCTCTTTCCATTGCTCCACTTCTGCCCGTGAAGATTCCAGCTTATTTGTGGCTAACTGGTAAGCATCCGCACCAAGGTAGAAATGCAGGGCCGGCTTTTCTGCTGCAGCCATCTCTATAATTGCAGTTGCTGCTTTGTCAGGATCACCAGGCTGGTTGTGATTGATGTCTCGCTCGTGCACCTCCTGTGCAGCGCGCACAGATGTGTATGCAGCAATTGGATTGGCAGGGGTGCCCATAGAGCCGGCGCTGAGGAAGTCGGTCCGGAAATACCCCGGCATCACTACAGTGGCTTTAATGCCAAATTCTGCCACTTCCACTGCCAGTGCTTCGGTGAGACCCACCACCGCAAACTTGGTGGCGCAGTAGATGCCGAAGCCTGGAAAATCGCCGGTGAGGCCACCTATCGAAGAGATGTTAAATATATGCCCTGATTTTTGACTGCGCATAATCGGGAGTACCTGTCGGATGGTATGCAGTACGCCGAACACATTGACGTCAAAATTAGCCTTAACCTCAGCATCTGATAATTCTTCCAGTGCACCTACGTGGCCATAGCCGGCATTGTTGATCAGCACATCAATACGGCCGAATTTTTCTTTAGTGGCCTGCACGGCAGCAGCTACACTTTTTTCATCACCAAGGTCTACCTGTAACGGTAACAGGTTGTCGTGGTGGAGTGGGTTTAAGCCTGCCAGCTGACGGGAGGTGGCAGCCACTTTTTGGCCCTGGGCCAGTAATTGTAATACGATGGAGCGTCCAAATCCTTTTGATGCTCCGGTAACAAACCATACTTTGCTTTCCATATAATTTCCTTTTTTGGTATAGCAAAGGTAGGGGCGTGGTCTGCCTCAAATATTGCGGACTTCAAACCGATTATTACAAAAATCAAACAAGGCGGTATGCACTTGGGGTGGTGCTGGTTTGTTTGCGGAAAAAGTTATTGAAATGTGCCGGCTCCTCAAATCCAAGGGCATAGCTGATCTCTGCCACATTCCAGCGGGTATGCTTCAGCAAGGCCTTGGCTTCAGTGGTGAGTCGCTCGGAAATATGTGCCGTAGTGGTTTTGCCCGTAGTTTCGCGGATAGCGCGGTTCAAATGGTTTACGTGTACGGAGAGCTGGTCGGCAAAGTCGCTGGCGGAGCGGAGCACAAACCGCTGCCCGGGCGACTCAATAGGAAACTGCCTCTCCAGCAGCTCTATAAATACCGAGGTAATACGGGCGTTCGCATCCGTATGCTTGTAGAGTGTTTCGGCGGGCTGCATTTTCAGGGCGTAATGCACCAGCTCCGACAAATAATTCCGTAACAGGTCATACTTATAAATGTATTCCCCGCTGATTTCGTCCAGCATTTGCACGAACAGCTTCTCTACTTCCTTTTCCTGCTTTTTATTTAATGGGTAAGAAGGCACATTTCCCGGGATCATCATCGGCAGCTCATGGGCTTTGGCCCTGCCCACACCGGAGAAAAACGCTTCCTTAAAGATGCAGAAGTAGCCACTGGCGTTGTTGTCAAGCGATTCCCAGGAGTAAGGTACCAGGGGGTTGAAGAAAATCAGGACAGGCCCCTTAATCTCCAGCGTTTTATCCGCGTAGTGGTACAGATTATGCCCGCGTACCAGGCTAACCTTGTAGTAGTCACGGCGACTATATGCCACTTTTATACTCCCATCTTCCGAAATACAATCCTCCATCCGGAATACATTAAAATGGCCGATGTCCTTTTGCAGGGCAGCAGGTACCGCATGGAATTTATGCTCGTAAAAATCCTCGAGGGACTCTGTCTTGTTCATAGCATAAAATTACAAAATTCAAGCAATATGGAAAATTTGCGCCTTCCGGGAGGACCATAGAAAAATAGCTGAAAATGCCGGCAAATGCTTAACCAATAAGTATTTGCCGGTCATTTTACAATGCCTTTTACAAAAAGGCCCTGACATCTCTCAGTAAAATCCTCCATCATTACAGTAAAACCTGTCATTGGCCCCCAACACCCCTTAAACTAATTTGAAGTGCTTAATAATTAACCAGCGATTGGATGTCATGTTTGTAAAAAAATACTACGAAGAATTTGAGCCGGACGAAAAACGGAGAACGAAAGGCCGCACCATTACCGAAACAGATATTGTGCTGCATGCAGGGCAATCGGGCGACTTTTTTCCGCACCATATGGACGCAGAATGGTGTAAAACGCAACCCTTTAAGCAACGCATAGCACACGGTACACTCATATTTACCGTGGCCATCGGGTTAACAGCGGAACTGGTAAATGAAGTATCGATGACCTATGGGTATGACCGGCTGAGATTTATAGCACCTGTTTTTATTGGAGATACCATCTACGTCAACGTGACCATCAAAGAAAAAAAAGATCACAAAAAACCCGGAATGGGGCTGGTAACCGAGCTGGTAGAAGTACTGAACCAGCACGGCCAGCTGGTAATGCTCTGTGAGCACCTGTTACTGGTACATAAAAAAGATAGTTAATTATGGCCCGAATAGTATTGCAAGGAATCACATGGGATCATAGCCGCGGCCTGACTCCATTGCTGGCAGCTGCACAGCGTTACCAGGAGCTTCACCCCGAGGTGGAAATACACTGGAAAAAAAGAACGCTGCAGGAATTTGCCGATGCCCCGATTGAAAAACTAACACATCACTATGATCTCCTGATTATCGACCATCCATGGGTGGGCTGCGCAGCAGCCACCCGCTGCGTACTGCCGCTCAACCAATACCTGCCGGCTTCCTATCTCGGCAATCAGGCCGCCAATTCTACCGGCGGCTCGCATGCCAGCTATGAATACGACGGGCAACAGTGGGCCCTTGCCATCGATGCGGCCACACCTGCCGCCAGCTACCGGAAAGACCTGCTGGAAAAACACCGCCAGCCGCTGCCCGCCACCTGGAACGACTTGCTGCTGCTCGCAGTAAAAGGTAAGGTAGCCGTACCGGCCATCCCCATCGACCTGCTGATGAACTTCTACACCTTCTGCATCGCCAACGGCACTACGCCGTTTCGTAGCCAGGAAGAGGTGGTAGACAAAGAAACTGGCGTGCGGGCCATTGAAAGCATGAAACAACTGTATAGCCTGGTGGACAAAAGGATGTTCCAATGCAATCCTATCGCCGTGGCGGAACTGATGAGCCGTACGGACGACTACTGGTATTGCCCTTTCGCCTACGGCTACTCCAACTACTCCCGTACCGGTTTTGCGGATAACCTGCTGCACTACGCACCCGTGGTTACCTTCAACGGAAAGCCTTTTCGTACAACCGTGGGCGGTACCGGTATCGCAGTCTCAGCTTTTACCCAATACCCGGACGCAGCCACTGACTTTGCTGCCTGGGTAACGTCAGAGCGAATCCAGCGCACACTGTATGTGCAACATGGCGGCCAGCCCGGCCACCGAGCCGCCTGGACGGATGCCGCCGCTAACCAGCTTACCCATAACTACTTTCAACAAGTACTTCCGTTGATGGAAAACGGATATATACGTCCACGTTATAACGGCTACCTGCACTTCCAGGATCATGCAGGCCTGCCGCTGCAAATTTGTTTGCTGGAAAACTCAAACCCGGTTGCCACCCTGGAAGAAATGAACCGGATTTACCGCGCCAGCATTGTCACTCACCAAACGCATGCTACTGTATGATGGATTTGCCATTAGAAGGAATTACCGTGCTGGAATTTAGCCAGTATCTGTCAGGGCCCTCCGCAGGCCTACGCCTGGCCGACCTCGGCGCAAGGGTCATCAAAATTGAACGACCCATTCATGGAGAGGCCGGAAGAAAATTATCCATTAAAAATTTGTGGGTAGACGAAAGCTCCCTGCTGTTTCATACCATCAATAGAAATAAAGAGAGCTTTGCGGCGGACCTCAAAAATCCGGACGACCTCGCCCTCGTTAAGCAGCTGATCGCAAAGGCAGATGTACTGATCCATAATTTCCGCCCGGGTGTGATGAAAAAGATAGGACTGAACTATACTGCCGCGGCAGAAATTAATCCCCGCCTGATTTACGCCGAAATTACCGGCTATGGCAAGGATGGACCCTGGAAGGAAAAGCCCGGTCAGGACCTGCTGCTGCAATCTATCACCGGCTTGGCATTCACCACCGGTAACTTCACCAACGGTCCCGTGCCTTTCGGCATCGCCATCGCCGATATCCTTTGCGGCTCACAGCTGGTGCAAGGGATCATCGCCGGCTTGATACGCCGCAGCAAAAAAGGCGTGGGCGCCCTGGTAGAAATCAGCCTGATGGAATCACTCCTGGATTTTCAATTTGAACTACTTACTACCTATTATAATAGTCATCAGCAGCCGCAGCGTAGTCACACTAACAGCGGGCATACGCTGCTGGGCGCACCTTACGGCGTGTATAAAACTGCTGATGGCTTTATTGCCCTGGCAATGATGGACATGGGCATTCTTGCTGATACCATTGACTGTACTGCATTGTATGAATTCACCAATGATCAGGCCTTTGCGCAACGGGATCATATCAAGTCGCTGCTGGCAGCACATTTGCTCACCCAGTCAGCTCAGTATTGGCTGCAACGCCTGCAGCAGCGAGGCCTCTGGGCAATGGAGGTATTTGATTGGGAGAAAATGATGGCACACGAATCCTACCGCACCCTGCAAATGGAACAGCCGCTGAATGCCGACGGCAAGCAGATCATCACCACCCGCTGCCCCATTCGCATTAACGGTAAACGCCTCTTTTCCGACCGGCGCGCCCCCAAGGTAGGAGAGCATACAGAAAAACTGATTCGGGAAATGAATGAAGTGATAGTAAATAAAGAACCGCATGCTATTAGACGATATTCTGGTAATTGATTTCAGCCAATTTTTATCCGGACCCAGCGCCGCACTGCGACTGGCGGACATGGGAGCACAGGTGATCAAAATAGAAAAACCCGGTACAGGGGATATCTGCAGGCAGCTGTATGTCTCCGATGTACGGATAGAAGAGGAATCCACCATCTTTCATGCCATCAACCGCAATAAAAAAAGCTATGTGGCGGACCTGAAAGATCCGGCCGACCTGGATAAAATTAAGAAGCTACTGGCCCGTGCCGATGTGATGATGCATAATTTCAGACCAGGCGTAATGGAACGCATCGGCCTGGACTATGAAAGCGTGAAGGCAATCAATCCGGGAATTGTGTATGCAGAGCTGAACGGCTTTGGACAGGAGGGGCCCTGGAAAGACTTACCCGGACAGGATTTGCTGTTACAGGCAGCCTCCGGACTTACCTGGCTGAGCAATAACCTGGACGAAAATCCTACGCCCATGGGCGTGGCCGTGGCGGATATACTGGCAGGTACCCACCTCACACAAGGGGTGCTGGCATCCCTGCTGAAAAAGAGTATCAGCGGCATGGGAGCGCTGGTGCAGGTGAGCATGTTTGAAAGCGTACTGGACTTCCAGTTTGAAGTACTTACCTGCTATTATAACGACGGGCGGCAGCTGCCCGTGCGTAGTGCGGTCAATAACGGGCACGCCTATATTTCCGCTCCCTATGGTATTTACAAAACCAGCAGTGGGTATATGGCACTGGCCATGGGCAACATTCTGGTGCTGGCAGAGTTGCTGGACTGTGTACCACTCAGGCAATTTACAGAGCAGGCCAGTTGGTTTAATAAAAGAGATGAAATCAAGCAGATACTGGCCGATCACCTGGCCGGTAAAACGGCCACCCATTGGTTGTCTATCCTGGAAAAAGCGGATATCTGGTGTGCACCGGTAATGGACTATGATCAGCTGGTAAATGAAGAGGCTTACCGCATCCTTAATATGGAGATTACCGTAAAGACCAGCAATGGCCTCTCAGTAAAAACTACAAGATGTCCTATTAGAATAGACGGGAAATTATTATCTTCCGCCAAGGGAGCCCCGCTGCTGGGAGAAGATAATGAGGGAATAGACAGACTGTTTGGGCTCTCGGATTAACCTCGTCCATCCACGTGGACGCCAACAGAAAACCTGAATCGATGAAAATTGTCGATACCCATTTGCACGTATGGAACCTTCGCCGGGCACACTACCCCTGGCTGGAGGGAGATCGTTCTATCCTCAACCGCACCTGGAGCATTGAAGAGCTTGAGCCCGCACGGGCAGCCGCTGGTGTAACCTATGGGATACTGGTGCAGGCCAGCGGCTGCGCCGAAGATACGGAGCTGATGTTGGAAACTGCCCGCCATACCTCCTGGGTACAAGGGGTAGTAGCCTGGCTACCGCTAACGGATACACGCCGTACGGCGGAATTGCTGGAAACACAGTTCCTGCAGGAGCCTTACTTTAAAGGTATACGTCACCAGATTCACGACGAACACGATACGCAATGGTTGCTGCAGCCTGCTGTGATCGATAGTCTGCAAATGCTTGCCCAACACAATATTCCTTACGACCTCGTAGGGGTATTGCCGGAGCACCTGGAAACGGCGCTGGCTGTGGCTGCGCGTGTACCCGGACTGAGAATGGTGTTTGATCACCTCAATCAACCGCCGATCAGTGGTGGGTTGGAGTCGGGCCGCTGGCACGACCTGATGCGGGAAGCCGCAGCACATCCGAATTTTTACGCCAAGATCAGCGGGCTAGGCACTGCCTCCGGGAATTTTGAGGGTCGTACCGCGGAGCATATCCTGCCATATGTGGCGTATACGCTCACGCATTTTGGTGCGGAACGCTGCTTCTGTGGCGGCGACTGGCCGGTGTCCATGCTATCGGATGATTATGCCGGCACCTGGCAAACGACACGGAGCATACTGGCAAAGCTCTGTAGCACGGCCGATCAGGAGAAAATATTGCACGACAATGCCTGTCGTTTCTACAATTTAACCACTGTTTAATTTAGTACCATGGAAGTAATCAATGGTATTTTCTACCATGCAATGGGCGCCTCTGGTGCGGCATTGTGCTATACACCTCAAAAGAAAGTGAGCGGCTGGTCGTGGCATACCTACTGGCTGTTGCAGGCCGCTGTATGCTGGCTGCTGCTGCCGGTGCTCGTAGCCTGGATTACCATCCCGCAGCTTTCGCAGGTTTTGCAGGAAGCGCCGGGATATGCGATGCAACGTTCCTTCCTGTTGGGAATGGCTTACGGCGTGGGCGGTACCGCTTTTGGTATTGCTATTCGTTATGTAGGCTTTTCACTCACGTATGCAATATCCGTGGGGATTTCCTGCGTGCTGGGTACCTTGCTGCCGCCACTGGTGCGGGGCACGCTGCCGGAAATATTTGCTGCCAGCGGTGCGCCCTTCCTGATAAGCGGGGTGGCTATGGGGGCAGCAGGTATTGCGCTTTGTGGCCTTGCAGGTCGAAATAAGGAAAAAGATATGGCAGGAGCAGCCGGGGCTTCCACATTTTCACTAGCCAAAGGATTGCCGCTATGCTTATTGGCAGGCGTATTATCAGCCCTGTACGGCTTTTCACTTGATCAGGGCCAGCCGGTGGCAGATATAGCCGCCAGGCATGGTGCCGGCCATTTCCAGGGAAATGTGATTTACCTGTTTTCCAACACCGGCGCTTTTGTGACTACGCTGCTGTACTGTTTATACCTGCATGCGAAAGAGAAAACATTTGGCGAGTATGCAGTGGCGGGCGGTAGTAAACTATCGCTGAACTATGCCATGGCTGCTTTGACAGGTCTGCTCTGGTACGGACAGTTTTTCTTTTACGGACTGGGACATGTGCGCATGGGGCAATTTAAGTTCTCCAGCTGGGCCATTCATATGATCATGCTGGTGTTGCTGAGTGCTTTACTCGGACTGGTGATGAAAGAATGGAAGAACTGTTCGGCCAAAACGTTGCGCATATTATGGCTGGCGCTGACCGTACTGGTGGCAGCTATTCTGTTTTTGACTTATGGAAATCTGTAGCAAGCCCATGGTGGCGACTCCGCATGCTGATCAGCACAGGGAATCGCAACACTGGCAGTTGTAGAAATATACACGTTATGAAACCGGCTTTACCATTACATACGCACCCAATCTTCCTCATCGGTGCAGGCGGAATAGTTAATTCAGCCCACCTGCCAGCGTACAAGCTGGCGGGCTTTTCAGTGGAAGGTATCTTTGATCTCTCCACAGAAAAAGCAGCTGCTACTGCGGCTGGCTTTCAAATTCCACGCGTATTCTCTTCGCTGGATGAAATAATACAGGCGGCACCTGACGGTGTGGTATATGACGTAGCAGTGCCGGGATCGGCTATGATAGCCGTTTTGGAGCAACTGCCGCACGGAGCACGGGTACTACTGCAAAAGCCGATGGGCGAAAATCTGGAACAGGCAGCACAAATACTGGCGCTCGCGCGACAGAAAAAAATGCTGGCCGCCGTGAATTTTCAACTGCGCTATGCCCCATTTATACTGGCAGCTAAAGAAATAATTAATAAGGGAGAGATTGGTACACTCAATGATGTAGATATTAACGTAAATGTATACACGCCATGGCACCTGTGGGATTTTCTTTATACCGCAGAACGGGTGGAAATTCTGTACCATAGCATTCATTATATAGACCTGGTCCGTCACCTCCTGGGTAACCCGGATGCGATATTTGCTAAAACCATGAAACATCCGGCGATGGCGCAATTGGCGTCAGTTCGGAGTAATATTATACTCGACTATGGGGATATGATACGTGCCAATATTAGCACCAACCACTGCCACAATTTTGGTACGGAATTACAACATTCCTACATTAAACTGGAAGGAGATAAAGGCGCCATCAAAATCGATTTTGGCGCGTTGGTTAACTACCCGCATGGGGTGCCTGATAGCTTTAAATATACGGTTACTAACGATGACGGATACACGGAATGGAAGTCTTTGCCAATGGATGGCAGCTGGTTCCCGCATGCTTTCATCGGTAGCATGGCCGAGGTGATGCGCGCGGCAGAAACAGGCGGCCTGCCGGATAATTCCGTGGAAGACTGTATTCACACCATGGCCTGTGTGGAAGCCGCATACGCCGCCAGTAAACAGGGGGGAGTGCCGCTTAGTAATTTTCAATTTAATAGGAATGACTAGCATGGTAAGAGGTATATTAACTGTTGTTGTATGGTGTTGCCTGCTGGCTCAGGCCAGCGGAGCATCCTTATTTCACGCAGGCAGCAAGGCGGAGCCGGTTGCGAAAAAGAGGGTGAGCATTCATTTCGTATCTGGTGCACCATCACCACGGGTGAAGTGGGGCATGGGGAAGTTGTCAGCAGCCTTGAAAAAGGCCGGTTATATTGTCGCAGATAGTGATAAGGGAGATGTAATCGTCATCGGCTACTGGAATGCAGCGGACGTGCAGCAACAATTGCAACGCCATACCCCCCGGTTTGAAATACCGGGAAAAGAAGGGTTTGTACTGGCTGCCAAAGACGAAGAGCTGTTGATCACCGGTAATGATGATTCGGGGCTGCTATATGGTTGCCTTGAACTGGCCGACAGTATTGCCCAATCAGGTCATCTGCCTGCATCGATCGGAAAAACCGATCAGCCGCAAATGGTACTGCGGGGCGCCTGCATTGGTGTGCAGAAACCTTATTATCTCCCCGGAAGAACTGTATACGAATACCCCTACACACCGGAAACCTTTCCCTGGCTGTATGACAAGCAACTGTGGATACAGTATCTCGACTCCCTCGCGGCCAACCGCATGAATGCCCTCTTCCTATGGAATGGCCACCCGTTCGCATCTCTGGTGAAATTGAAAGATTACCCTTATGCAGTGGAAGTGGACGATGCTACCTTCCGCAAGAATGAAGAACTGTACAGCTTCCTCACCACGGAAGCGGATAAACGCGGCATCTGGGTGATCCAGATGTTCTATAACATTATTGTATCCAAGCCATTTGCAGAGAAGCATCACATCAAAACCCAGGAACGAGAGCGACCGATTACCCCGCTGATAGCAGACTATACGCGTAAGTCGATCGCCGCCTTTGTAGAAAAATATCCGAACGTAGGGCTCATGGTTTGCCTCGGCGAAGCCATGGAAGGGGTAGGCAACGATGATATCGAATGGTTTACCAAAACAATTATCCCCGGTGTAAAGGATGGACTTGCAGCATTGGGTAAAACAGCAGAACCGCCCATTGTGCTGCGGGCACACGATACCAACGCACCGGAGGTTATGGAGGCCGCCCTGCCACTATACAAAAATCTCTATACAGAAGCTAAATTTAATGGGGAAGCTCTTACAACGCCCCGCCCGCGTGGCTCCTGGGCTGCACTACATCAAACGCTGAGTAAATTGGGCAGCGTACAAATTGAAAACGTGCATATCCTCGCCAACCTGGAACCATTCCGCTATGGCTCCCCGGAATTTATTTATGAGTCGGTGAAAGGAATGCATGAAGTGATGGGGGGTAATGGCTTACACCTGTACCCGCAGGCCTCTTACTGGGACTGGCCTTACAGTGCTGACAGTGTAAAAGGTAAACGCCTGCTGCAAATTGAAAGAGACTGGATCTGGTACCATGCCTGGGCACGATACACCTGGAAGGCCGACAGACCCAAGGCAGAAGAGGCGCAGTATTGGAACAACCTGCTGGCAGCTAAATACGGTTGCACTGCCGCCGATGGTGCCAGTATCGTAGCCGCGTACGACCAGTCCGGTGAAATTGCCCCCAAGCTGCTACGCCGCTTCGGTATTACAGATGGTAACCGCCAAACGCTTACCCTGGGCATGCTCATGACGCAACTGATCAATCCATTCCGATACGGATTGTTTACCTTATTGTATGACTGTGAAAGTCCGGAAGGAGAGATGATCATCGATTATGTAGACAAGGAAGAGAAAGGCCTGCCACATACCGGTGAAACGCCTGCGATGGTGAGTCGTGAAGTAATAGCACACGGCGAAGCCGCCGTGGCAGCCCTGGAAAAGGCAGCACCACACATTACACAGAACAGGGAAGAATTTGAGCGACTACTCAATGATATGAAATGCTATCGCGCTATGGCTTATCATTTCAGCTTTAAAGTGAATGCAGCAATAAAACTGCTGCACTATAAATACTCCGGAAATATAAATGACCTGGAAGCCGCTATCCCTGATCTGCAGCAGAGTGTAGCTGCCTATAAAGAATTGGCATCTCTCACCGGCAGCACTTATTTGTATGCCAACAGCATGCAAACCGCCCAACGCAAAATTCCTATGCGTGGCGTGGATGCTACGTTTAAGCACTGGAAGGAAATGGTGCCGGTGTTTGAAAAGGAACTCTCGACGTTTAAATATAAAATTGATTCGCTTAAAAATATTGGAGATAGCAGTGAAGCACTGCGTAATCCACTGATACAGGAAAAAGTGAATACTGGCAACACCATCGTTACGCTGAAGGAAGGCGCATTGCTGTTTAGCGATACCAACCTCGTCATAAAAAAAATAGCACCGGAATTGCAAGGCATCAGTGCGGTGCAGCTGGCTTTTCGCCAACAACAACAGGTACCTACCGAAATTAGTTTTTCCAGCAAGGAACCGGTAAAAGTGCTGGTGGGCTTTTACAAAACCCAAAGAGGCGCGTTTGTAACGGATACCACTTTTGCCAAAGCCCCGGAGCTGGAAACCAACGCTGCTGCGGATGATTATGGTCAGGCAGAGGCGAGGATTACTAACGCGCTGGTAATGGAAAATATGCCACCGGTAAACGTGCATGCATACCAGTTTAAGGCAGGTGCCCATACCTTGAAACTGCCCAAGGGCGCTTCCCTGGTGCTGGGTTTTGTTATGGCAGCACAGCCTATTCCGGTATACGATGCCATGCTCAGCGGGGATGAAAAATCGAAGAATATAGACTGGTTATTTGAACGCTAATCATAAAGTAGCTATGAGGATCAAATTTATAATAGTTGCGGCACTGTTGATCAGCAACAGTTTCGTATATGCGCAGGAGTTAAGGCTCTGGTATAAACAGCCGGCGGTGAAATGGACAGAAGCACTGCCCATCGGCAATGGGCGTATTGGCGCCATGGTATTTGGCGGCGTGGAAAAAGATCATATCCAGTTCAACGAAGAAACGCTGTGGACGGGTGGTCCCAGGAATTACAACCGCACAGGCGCCTTTAAATACCTGGATACACTGCGGCAGCTGCTTTTCAATGGCGACCAAAAAGCCGCCGAAGCCCTTGCTGAAAAAGAATTCATGGGACTTAAAAGTAATGAAGTTGAAAAATTCAACTGGATAAGAGAAGTGCGCACCAACCAGGCGGCCGCTATGGAACGTTATAACGACAGTGCCTGGAAGTCTATGCCACTGCCATCGTATGATGGTTGGGAAGCCATAGGGTTCGATGGATTGGATGGCGCAGTGTGGCTACGCAAAACTTTTGAGGTACCGTCGGCATATGCAGGTCAGGAAATGATCCTGGACCTGAACCGGGTCCGTGACTACGACTATACGTATATCAACGGCAAACTGGTGGGCTCCCAGCAAAATACGGAAGGACGCAAATACAAGGTGCCGGCGGGCTTGCTGCATGTGGGTAAAAATACCGTAGCCGTGCTGGTACTCAACTTTACCGACAAAGGTGGTATCACCGGTTACAAAGACACGACGCGCCACATCGGCCTATATCTTCCTGAAAAAAATACTCCCGCTATTTCCCTGCACGGACCATGGAAATACTTTGTGCAAAATGATGAGCCGCCGGCAGTAGGGAAATACCAGGCCAACTACCTGCCATTCGGTGACATCTCCCTGGAATTCAATCACACAGGAAAAGTAAAAAATTATAAAAGAGAGCTGGACCTCCAAACCGCTGTGGCTGCAGTGTCTTACCAGGTAGAGGGGACAGACTATACCCGACAGTACCTCGTTAGCCAGCCGGATCAGGTATTGGCTATTCACCTCGGCGCCAGTAAGAAAGCCAGCATCAGCACGGTGATCCGCCTGACGAGTCCACATAAAGCTACACTGCATACTGAGGCGGAACAATCCATGCTCACGATAGAATTCAAGGTGCGTGAAGGGGAGTTGTCAGGTACCAGCTACCTGAAAGTAAATGCTCATGGCGGTAAGGTAAGTGTGTTGGCAGATAGAATTGATATCCAGCAGGCAGATGCCGCGGATATTCTACTGGCAGCAGCCACCAGCTATGTGAACTTCAAAGATGTACATGGCAAGCCAGACGTAGCTTGTCAGCAGGTTATAAAAGCAGCAGGCGGGAAATCTTTTGAAGAGATAAAAGCAGCACATCTCAGGGAATATCAGCAGTACTTCAATACCTTCTCCGTTAACTTTGGTAAGTCGGCCAACGAGGCGCTGCCTACGGATGAGCGCATTATTCGTTTTACCCAATCGGCAGATGCGCCTTTTGCAGCACTGTACATGCAGTACGCCCGTTATCTGCTGATAGCAGCTTCCCGCCCGGGTACGCGGCCCGCTAACCTGCAGGGTATCTGGAATGATTTGATGTCGCCGCCATGGGGCAGTAAGTATACCACCAATATCAACCTGGAAATGAACTACTGGCCGGCGGAGTTGCTGAACTTATCACCTATGCATCAGCCATTGTTTAAAATGATTGATGAACTAAGAGTGACAGGGCACCAAACTGCGCAGGCTTATTACAAGGCGCCTGGATGGGTGCTGCATCACAATACAGACCTGTGGCGTGGTACCGCACCTATTAATGCTGCCAACCATGGCATATGGGTCACTGGTGGCGCCTGGCTGTGTGAGCACCTGTGGGAGCATTATCTGTTTACCCAGGACAAAGATTTTCTACGCATTTATGGCTATCCGGCCATGAAGGAAGCAGCCGAATTTTTTAATGCTTACCTCGTGAAAGATCCTGCCAGCGGGTTTTTGATCAGCGGTCCGTCCAACTCGCCGGAGCATGGCGGCCTGGTGATGGGCCCTACCATGGATCATCAGATCATCAGATCATTGTTTAAAAATGTAATCGAGGCCAGTGAAGTATTACAGGTAGACGCTGATTTCCGCGAAACACTGAAGGCAAAGTATCCGCAAATAGCGCCAAATAAAGTTGGTAAGCATGGGCAGTTGCAGGAGTGGATGCAGGATGTAGATGATCCCGGCGATAAGCACCGCCATGTATCCCACCTCTGGGGCCTGTATCCGGGGAAGGAAATCAACCTGGATGAAACACCGGAGCTGGTAAACGCTGCAAAGCAATCCTTGCTGTACCGCGGTGATGCCGCTACAGGCTGGAGCCTGGCATGGAAAATAAATTTCTGGGCACGGTTTAAAGACGCTGATCATACTTTCAAAATGATTGGTATGCTGCTTTCGCCTGCCAGCAAGGGCGCCGGAAGTTACCCTAACCTCTTTGATGCACACCCGCCTTTCCAGATCGATGGTAATTTTGGAGGTGCGGCTGGTATGGCTGAAATGCTCGTCCAGAGCCATACACACTATATCGATATTTTGCCGGCACTGCCATCTGAAATCCCTGATGGCGAAATCAAAGGACTCTGCGCGAGAGGAGGTTTTGAAATCAACATGGGATGGAAGAATAGCGCACTTAATTATCTCACCATAAAATCAAAAGCCGGACAGCCGTTGGTACTGCGATACAAAGGGAAAGTGGTGAAGATATCCACTGTGAAAGACGGGCTGTATACATACAATGGTAATTTGGAAAAATTGTAAACCCTATATGATGAAGCGCTGTTGGTGTTGTTTTATAATATTGATACTTTCCGGTAATGCCTTAGCGCAGGACTCAGCCATCTGGAAAAATGCCAGGTGGATCGCATATGAGAACATCCCTGATTCTGCTATCATAGTACCGCATATACACGGCAACGGTAAAAAGGCCTGGGGACCACGAAAAGATGTGCTGCCAATGTTCCGAAAAGAGTTTGTGGTAAGCAAGCCGCTACAGGCTGCAGTATTATATGTATCTGGACTGGGGCAATATGAGCTGAGTATAAATGGCGCCAAAACAGGCGACTGCTTTCTTGAGCCTGGATGGACAGATTATAGTCGCGCTGCGCAATATGTTACTTATGATGTTAAGCATCAGCTTAAACAAGGTGCCAACGCTATTGGTATGATGCTGGGTAATGGGTTTTACTACATTCCAGGAGAGCGCTACCGTAAAATGACCGGTGCGTATGGTTATCCGAAGATGATCCTGCATTTACAATTGCAGTATACTGATGGTTCAACCGCCGATATTGTATCCGATGAAACCTGGCAAACAGCCCCGTCGCCCATCTATTTCTCCAGCATCTATGGAGGGGAGGATTATGATGCACAGCGGGAACAAGCCGGGTGGAATCATCCAAGGTTTAAGGCTGATGGCTGGAAATCTGCTTTGCTAACCCAACCGGTGCCATTGGTGGCGCAAATAAATGCTCCCGTGCGAAAAACGCGGCGATATGAAGTAAGGAAGTATTGGCAAGTGAGTGATACAACTATTTACGATTTTGGCCAGAATACAGCCGCAGTACCGCAAATACAGGTATGGGGGCGTAAGGGGGATACCATCCGTTTGTTTCCAGGTGAACTGGTGAATAAGGACGGAACTGTTAATCAAAAAGCAACCGGATCGCCTTATGTACTCACCTATGTGCTCAGAGGCAGTACGGTAGCGGAACCGGAAGTCTGGCAACCACGATTTACGTATTATGGTCACCGTTATATACAGGTGGTACGGCTGGCAGGAAATAAGCAGGCAGGCAAACCTGAGCTGTTAAGCATTAACAACGATGCAATTAGTTCTGCCGGTGATCGTATGGGTATTTTTAGCTGTTCCAATGACCTCCTCAACAAAATATTTATACTCATAGATCATGCTATTACCAGCAACACAATGAGTGTTTTTACCGATTGCCCGCACCGCGAAAAGCTGGGCTGGCTGGAACAAACCTACCTGATGGGGCCATCGGTATCTTACAATTACGACATCTCCACACATTATCGTAAGGCAATTTTCGATATGAAGAACGCGCAATACCCGGATGGTAAAATCCCGGAGATAGTACCGGAGTTTACCCGCTTTACGGCACCTTTCGACGAATCGCCGGAGTGGGGAAGCGCGGCCGTTATCGTGCCATGGAATAACTACCGCTGGTATGGCGACAAGCAGTCCATCGCAGAGGCCTATGACATGATGCAGCAATATGTGGCCTACCTGAAAGGGCGTAGCAACAAAAATATCATTACCCATGGACTGGGTGATTGGTTTGACATCGGTCCACAAAGGTCCGGCTTTTCTCAGATGACAAAAATGGGTATAACGGCAACGGCTACTTATTATTATGATCTTGCCATTATGGCCAGGGTGGCCAAGTTGCTCGGGAAAAAGAAAGATGCCTCTGCCTACAATAAGCAGGCAGCAAAGGTGAAAACGGCTTTCAATAAAACTTTTTTTGATCGCAAGCACCAGCAGTATGACTCCGCCAGCCAAACCGCTAATGCCATGGCATTATATATGCACCTGGTACCTGCTGCCAAACGTAAAGCGGTATTGGACGCTTTGGTAACGGATATACGTAAACGAAATAATGCCCTTACGGCTGGAGATATCGGTTATCGCTATGTATTGCAGGCCCTGCAGGAAGGTGATAGAAACGACGTAGTGTTTGATATGAATTCCCGTGACGATGTGCCGGGATACGGCTACCAGATCAGGCATGGCGCTACCGCACTGACGGAAAGCTGGCAGGCATATGAATTTGTGTCAAATAATCACTTTATGCTTGGCCACCTGATGGAATGGTTTTATGCAGGATTGGCAGGTATCTCGCAGGCAGATACTTCAGCCGGCTTCAGACATATAATCATCAAACCTGCACCAGTAGGTGATATCCGGTGGGTGCATTCCCGCTATGGTAGCGTTGCAGGTACGATTGCCGTGGATTGGAAAAAGTCGGACAAAATATTTGAACTCACCGTGGAAATTCCCCCTAATTCAACTGCTACCATTTGCCTGCCTGCTAAGACAAATGCTGTTATCACGCAGAATGCGCAGAAGCTTTCAAAAGTAATGATTGAAAATAATCGTACAGCCATTAAGGTTAGCTCCGGAAAATATCTGTTCACTGTAACTGAATAATCATGAAAATAATCTCCAACATAAATATATTGCTGCTGTTGTGTTTGCTGATGCAGCATTCCTATGCTCAATCAGATTTTAATAACCATTGGAAGTTTATGTTGGGAGATGATACCCTGGCCAGTCAGCCAAAATTCAACGATACAAAATGGCGTCAGCTCAACCTGCCACACGACTGGAGCATTGAAGGAAATTTTTCAGCTGCGGCACCGGCCACCACACAGGGAGGAGCGCTGCCTGCCGGTATCGGCTGGTACCGGAAAACTTTTACGCTTCCGGCAAAGGAGTCAGGAAAAGAATTGCGTATTGAGTTTGACGGCATTTACCGCGGCAGTGAAGTATGGATCAACGGGCATTACCTGGGTAAGCGACCAAATGGGTACATCTCCTTTGCGTATGAACTTACACCCTACATCAGGTTTGGGGAGAAGAATGTGCTGGCGGTAAGGGTAGATAATAGTCGCCAGCCTAACTCCCGCTGGTACACCGGTTCCGGGATCTATCGCAACGTGCGATTAGTATTGAGCAATAAAGCTGCTTTTGACAGGAATGGGATATTTGTAACTACCCGTTATCAAAGTAATGGAGCCGCCGCTACTGCAACAGGAGTGATACAGATTAAGGCCGGTCTGCATAACCATACCGGTACCGCACTAACCTGTCAGCTGCAAACAAAAATTTACGATGCCGCCGGGATACTCGTGGCCGATACCATCTCCCGTAATATAATACTCGAGGATAAAGGACAGACCGCACCAACCACGATGACGCTTATCCCCAATGTAATTGCCTGGTCAGTAGATAATCCGCATTGTTATAAAGTAGTATCCCTTTTAATGAATGGCCGGCAAATACTGGATAGTATGGTAACGGTAACGGGTATACGCTCCTGTAGATTCGATAGCGAAAAAGGATTTTTCCTAAATGAACAGCCGCTGAAAATTAAAGGTGTTTGTATGCACCACGACCTGGGCGCACTCGGCGCCGCAGTCAATGTCCGCGCCATGGAACGGCAGCTGGAAATCCTCAAGGCCATGGGATGTAACGCCATCCGCACCGCCCACAATCCGCCGGCACCCGAGTTTCTGGATCTGTGTGATAAAATGGGTATCCTCGTAATGGTAGAAGCATTCGACATGTGGGGGAAGAAAAAGAACAAGTACGACTACTACTCGGATTTTGAAGCCTGGCACAAGCAGGACCTGGAAGATATGGTGCTGCGCGACCGCAATCACCCTTCCGTATTTATGTGGAGCATTGGCAATGAAATCCGGGAACAGTTCGACAGTACCGGCATCACGCTGGGCAAGGAACTGGTTGCGATTATAAAGGCAGTAGACTCCACCCGCCCGGTGACCTGCGCCCTGAGTGAATGGAATCCTGAAAAGAATTTTATTTACAAGTCCCATGCACTGGATGTGATTGGGCTTAACTATCACCATGAAGTCTACGAAGATTTCAAAAAATATTATCCCGGAGAAATTTTTCTCGGAACCGAAAATATGTCGGCCTTTGCTACCAGAGGGCACTATGGCCTGCCTTCCGATAGTACCTATTTTTGGCCGGCAAAATCCCCGCAGAAAATAGTGGAAAATGGAAATCCGGATTTCACGGTGTCTGCCTACGACCAGGTAGCGGCCTATTGGGGCAGTACGCATGAAACCACCTGGAAAATCATCCGAAAGCATGACTATCTCTCTGGCTTGTTTGTATGGAGTGGTTTTGATTTTCTGGGAGAACCTATTCCATACCCATGGCCGGCGCGGAGTTCTTACTACGGTATCATTGATCTGGCAGGCTTTCCGAAGGATGTATACTATATGTACCAATCGGAATGGACCAACAAACCGGTATTGCATCTGTTTCCGCACTGGAACTGGCAGCCAGGCCAGCTGGTGGATGTATGGGTATATTACAATAATGCGGATGAAGTGGAATTATACCTGAACGGTACCTCCCTGGGTGTGAAACGTAAAGGGCCGGAGGAGCTGCACCTGTTATGGCGGGTGCCTTTTGCCGCCGGTACTCTCAAAGCCGTATCCCGCAAAAATGGTGAGCAGGTTTTGCAACAGGAAATCAAAACCGCCGGAGCCCCCGCTGCGATTACCTTGCAGGCAGATCATAACATCATTAAGGCAGATGGTAAGGATATATCCTACGTAACCCTGCAAATAACAGACGCCAACGGCAACCCCGTACCATATGCAGATAACCAGGTAGATTTTTCCATTGAAGGCCCTGGGGTAATCGCCGGTACCGACAACGGCTACCAGGCAGACACCCTTTCCTTAAAAAATCCATCCCGGCAATGCTGGAAGGGGATGGCCCTGGCAATTATCCAATCAACTCCCAAAACAGGCATTATCCGCTTAAAGGCATCCAGTGCCGGTATCCGTCCTGCCATCATTACGATCCGTTCGGAGAAGTAAAAAATTTACGCAATCGTTCCCGGAGATATTTTATACTGCAAATAGTAAAATGTTCCATCTTTATAGTGAAACCTTACATTGGTTAAGGTGGTTGTTGCCGGTATCTTTAAACCGGTGAAAAAAACAGCATCCACACTGTTTTTTTCGACTGACTGAAAAACTGATGCGACATGAAAAAGATATTCCGTGTTATGAATGGTGCTCCCATGGCAGCTGCTTTGCGTCGGCTATCCGCTGCAGGCAGATATTTGCCCTCTTTTTCCAAAACTATCATTCCCTCGTCTGTTTGCTTTTCATTGGTATGTTTTTCTTTACACGGTGAAGCGCAGGTGAATCCGGATTATGAAAAAGTACTGACAGAAAGGACCAGTAAGATTGTAAAAAATTTAGACATTACAGACAGCTCCCGTTACCATACCGTCATGAACACAATCGTCCATCAATATATGGATCTGAATGTAGTGCATGAGCAGTATAAAACAGCAGTAACCGGTATTAAGGCAGATTCATCCAATGCCACTGCAATCAAACAACAGGAGGAAAAACGGAATGACGCCTTGCGCACGCTGCATCAGCGTTTTATTGCCAGCCTCGGTAAGCAACTGAACCCGCAACAGGTAGACCAGGTAAAAGATGGTATGACCTACCGCGTACTTCCCGTCACCTATAGTGCCTACCAGGATATGCTGCCGCAGCTCACCACTGCACAGAAAGAACAGATCTATACCTGGTTGCTGGAAGCACGAGAACTGGCCATGGATGAAGGTAGCTCTGACGATAAGCATAAAGTATTCGGTAAGTATAAAGGCAGGATCAATAATTATTTATCCGCCGCAGGGTACGACCTGAAAAAAGAAACAGCAGCCTGGCAACAGCGCCTGAAAGAAAGAAGAGATTCCAAGTAATTCCAACATCCACGTTTGTCCTGACCCAATAAGGTTTCCACGATTAATGAAATTCCAATTGCTATGATACTGTAAGTCGCCTCCAGCGGCTGCAGCAGACTGATGTGATTGTCTGACAGACTCAACCAAACTCAACTCTCAAGCTATTTTTTAAACGAACGCCAATGAATTGCATACGTTACATTAAACCGTTGCTGTTACTATTGTTATTGGTAAGCACGCTACCTGTGGCCGCACAGGAACGTACGATTACTGGTACCATCAAAGACCAGAAAACCGGCGAACTGATCGTGGGTGCCACCGTAAGGGTAAAAAACAATACCATTGCCACCACCACCAGTCCGGATGGTAAGTTTACCCTTAAAGTACCTTCCGCAGAAGCTGTGGTGATGATATCCCACCTCGGTTATACGTTTTATGAAACAAAAGCCGCCAATCTCCCCGCCACCATTATGCTGGCTCCTTCAGAAAGAGGAGTAGGCGAAGTGGTAGTAGTAGGGTATGGCAGTAAAAAGAAAGCAGACCTGTTGGGTGCCATTGCCAACATCAAAGGCTCAGAGGTGGAAGACCTGCCGGTGGCCAACCTCGGTAGTGCGCTGATCAACAGGGTGCCAGGGGTAAGCGTAAGCTACTCCTCCGGTAAACCAGGATCTACCACCAACATCAATATCCGTAACTCCATGACCTTCCCTGGTTCTACGGCATCCACCACACAACCATTGTATGTGATCGATGGTATCATTGTAAACCCTACAACCTATAATCAGTCTCCCAACCCGGATTTCTTTGAAAACCTGGATGCGAGCCAGATTGAAGATATTACTTTCTTAAAAGACGCTTCCGCAGCCATTTACGGTGCTGCCGGTGCAAAAGGTGTGGTACTCATTACAACCAAAAAAGGGAAAATAGGTAAACCAAGAATTACCTACAACGGCTACCTCGGTACCTCTACAGAGGCCGTGAAAACTAAAAGTCTGACCCCATACCAGCACGGTAAAATGCTGAACGACGGTTGGGAAGCCAATAACTCTGCCTATTCCAACCGCTTCTCTGAGGCAGATCTGGAAAAGCTGAAGGCCATGCCCGACCGCTCCTGGTACGATGAGTTCTGGAAGCCCGGAAATGTAATGCGCCATACACTCAATGTATCCGGAGGCTCCGACCGCGTTACCTTCTTTGCTGGCGGTAGCTACTACGACGAAGGTGGTAACTACGGTGATATCAAAGTGAAAAAATATAGTGTGCGTGGTTCGATTGATGCTAAAATCATTGATGGACTAACAGCCAACATCAGCTTCTCTTCCGACTTTAACCAGGAGTACAGGGGAACCGCGAAAGGAGCCAATGCCGAAACGGATGATCAAACCATCCGCGCGTTATACCTGACGCCTAAATGGGTGCCCACCTCCGTGCAGGGCATTCCTGTGCCGTTTAACGGTCCAAACCCGCCGGGTAACTGGAGCCTGCTCGGATTGCTGAACTCAGGCAACTATACCCGCAACAAATCCCAGGGGCTCAGCACCAATGCTTCCCTCGACTATAGACCTAATTTCATCAAAGGCTTGTCCGCCAGGGTGCAGTTTGGATTGCTGAACAGAAATAATATGGACAAGCAATACTACCCAACCTACCAGGTGGGCAACGTCTGGAAAACAGGTTATAGCAATAACGGTCTCCTATACTCGGATTCCATTATTGCAACCTCGCCATGGGTTACTATTACTAACAATGATCAACTGTCAGAAGGTTCTACCATCTCCAGCAGCTATCAGCTGATTGGTACGCTGAACTATGCCAGGACTATTGGTCAGCACGATTTTGGTGTGTTAGTAGCTTTTGATCAGAGTGAGGCAGAAGCGCGTAATATCTTTCTTACCAAAACCAAACAGCTGGTGATGGGGGTTGATGAGTTCTGGGCATTCAGTGATGATCCTACAACGGTGGCAACCCTGCAATCTGTGATTCGTAATCCACAGGCCACACAGTTTGCAAAACGTTCCTACATCAGCCGTGTAAACTACACGTTCGCCAATAAATACCTGGTAGAATTTATAGGTCGTTTGGACGCCTCTTCCAACTTTGCACCTGATAAACGCTGGGGATTCTTTCCAACAGTAGGTTTGGGCTGGAGGGTGAGTGAGGAAGACTTCTTCAGAGATAATGTGAGATTCATCGATAACCTGAAACTACGTGCCATGGTTGGGGTAGTAGGTGAGGACCGCGTATCCAACAAAACCTATGTGAACAGGTTTACCCAAACCACCGGTATGCTCTTTGGTTCTGCCTTCACGAATGGGTTAGACCCGAGCATTTATCCTAACCCGGCAGCTACCTGGGAAAAGGCCCGTACCGTTAACGTAGGTTTTGATCTCTCTATGTTAAGATCTAAACTCAATATCACTGCCGATTTCTATCACCGTTATACCTATGATGCCTTTAACCAGCTGGATGTGAGCATTGTGCCAATGAGCTCTGGTCTGATAACGGCTGTGCAAAACTACGGAAGGGCAATTTCTTACGGTGCAGAGTTTGGCATCGGTTACCGGGATAATATCAACCGTGACTGGGGCTTTTCTGCTGATGTGAACTTTGCCGTGACCAATAGCATGATTTTGCAACAGTATTATAGTCCTGCTACGCTGGGACTGTTTGGTGAAGATGGTATCGAAAACCCGATCGGCAAAAATCCAAAAATCTATAACGGTAACAACTTCGGTTACATTGCTACCGGCATACTCCGTTCACAGGATGAAGTAGAAGCGATTCTGGCAAAGAATCCGAACTATACCATCGGTGGGCAGAAGCCACAGGTGGGCTTTATGAACTATGAGGATGTAAACCACGACGGCAAAATTGATGATAATGATATCACGCTGATGTACGATCGTACGGCACCAATTGTTGGATTTGGTATCACACTGGGCGTAACCTATCGTCAGTTTAAATTACAGACTAACCTGAATCTTTCCATCGGCGGTAAGGCCTTCTATGATTCAGAAGCTAAGAAAGCACCTACCACCACGCAAAACGCACCATCTTTCTGGAATGACCACTGGACACCGGAAAACCCGAATGCGAAGTATCCGCGTGCAGACGCACCGCTGATTAAGGAGAGCTCCACTTTCTGGGCAGTAAATGGTACCCAGTGCCGTATCAACAACGCTGTATTGTCGTACGCACTGCCTAAGGACCTCGTTACCAGGTGGAAAATTCCGGATCTGCGTGTAATGGTAACCGGTACCAATCTCTGGAGTATCGTTAATCCATTAAAGTATAAGGATCCATACACCAGCAACTTTGCCTCATATCCTACACTCCGGACTATTTCTGTAGGTATTGGTGCCAGTCTGTAAACCGACATTTACGCACGTTAACAACCACGAATATGAAGTTACTCAAACATATCATAAAGCCTTTAGCCACTGCGGGCGTTTTCTCTGCAATGCTGCTGACTTCCTGCAATAAAAATTTCTTTGAAATTGAAGATCCTAACGGGATTGAAGATGAGGTGATGTGGGAAAGTGAGGGCGCTGTAGGCCTGTATCTGAACCGGGCCTACGCGATGATTATCCCGAAATGGCCAACAGTAGGAGGTATCCACAACTCCTCTGATGAAACCAATAACATTAATGCCGACTTCATGTACGGCAGATTGACGGAGAATTCTGTAACGGATATCGGTACTTCTTCCGGCCTTACGGCTAACCGTTATGCAGATATTCGTCGCTGTAACACGGGGATAGAAGGTATAAATTCCAGTAAAACACTACCACAGGCCTCCCGCAATCTCCTGAAGTCGCAGTTCTATTTCCTGCGTGCCTACGCTTATTTTAACCTCGTGCGTTTATACGGAGGTGTGCCATTAGTGTTGAAAGCACAAGGACAGGCAGACGATGACCTGCAGGTAGCGCGTAGTAAAACCAGTGAATGTGTAGCACAGATAGCGGCAGACTGTGATTCGGCAGCTGCTTATCTGCCGGCTAAATGGACCGGCAACGACGTTGGCCGTGCCACCCGTGCCGCAGCACTCGCCGTAAAAGCAAAAATATTATTGTACTGGGCCAGCCCGCAATTTAATATCGGTAATGTAAGCTCCCGCTGGGAAGCTGCCTACACCGCCAGCAAGGCCGCCTATACAGCCTGTGTGAATGACGGATATAGCCTGATCCCGAGTTATGGCAATCTTTTTATTCAGGAAGACAACTCGGAAATTTTGCTGGTGAGGAAATATACCAATACCAAGGACCTGGGTGTCAATACCGAACAGATTACCCGTCCTTTTTCTGAAACGGTGAGTGGCGGCGGTTCTAATCAACCTACCTGGAATCTGGTGAAAGCCTACACTATGAGTAACGGTTTGCCGATCACCGACAGCAGGTCTAAATATGACACCGTAATATTCTGGCAAAATCGTGATCCAAGGTTTAAAGCGACAATTTCCTATAATGGAGACGTTTGGCCCCTCAGCGGAAAGGCTGGCAGAATTCAATATTCCTACAAAGGCGTAGCGGAAGAATCACCTTCTACGATCGTAACCGGTTTTTATTGTAAACGACTCTGTAATCCAAGCATCAGCGCAGCACAGGCTGCCTATAACTCTAACAGTGGCGGTGGCAGCGGAATGGACTGGATAGAAATGCGCTTCGCCGAAGTGATTCTTAACCTGGCAGAATGTGCCAACGAAACCGGTAAACTGGCGGAAGCTAAAGATATGGTGCGACTGATCCGTAAACGCGCCGGTATCGTCAATGAAGCGGATTATGACTATGGCCTGAGCATCGCCACTGACGTGATTTCTATGCGGAAGCTGCTGCTGAATGAAAGACAAATTGAATTCGCTTTTGAAGGTATGCGCTACCACGACCTCAGGAGAACCCGCAACCTGGGAATCATGACAAACCGCGAGTCACTTATTCCAACACCCATCAGCCCGTATGTGGGTGGTACCGGTACTGATGCGACAAAAATCTACCTGGATAGGGTATATCCTTCCGGTGTTAAACCTCGCGATACCCTCAACCTGCAAAATCCGGATACCTACCGCAGGGTGCTGCAACTGGCACCGGCATCGCTGGAAGGTGCGGATGCGATCAGCATGCCGGATAAATACTACGTATATCCGTTACCGACAACCTTTACCAGAACTCCTATCATTCAGCAAACCAACGGTTGGTCTGGTGGTACTTTTGACCCATTCCAATAATCGATCACTGTAAAACAGCATGATTATGAAAAAATATTTAATCGGTGCCGCCTGCATTCTGGGAATACTATCCGCCTGTGAAAAAGAAGTAGATCCCGTTGATGGCAATTATGCTACCGTAACTTTGAAAGGTGGTGAAAAAGCTGTTACCGGCGATATATCAGTGAATCCCGGCGACAGCATTACTTTCGATTTTAGCATCCAGACACAGCGGGTGATGAAGTACGTTGGGATTCAGAAAAATCCCGTGAACCAGACAGCTTTTGTAGTAAGGGATACACTCAAAACACAGGAAAACAGGTACAGTGCTATAATAAAAATAAAAGCAGATACCACGAATGGCACCTTCCTCTATCGCATAGTTGCACACGATTCTGTAGGTACGTATATTGGTTCCAGGGATATCACCATCACTGTAAATCCCGACTTTTACTACTATACCGTGCGTATGCTGAGGGTCCCTGATACCACTGCCAAAACCAATACCTGCTATATGGCTGCTACTACAGGAGAAGTGTTTAGCTATACCACCGGTGCCGCCAATTCAGCAAAAATTGATTTTGGTATCATGTATGATACTACCGCTTCGTCCACTCCATCCACTACCGACGATCTGAGATTCTGCCTGTATTCACTGAATGCACCCCAAGGCCAGATTCCTTTTTATGATCTGACGAGCTGGACTAAAAATAATACCATCATGAAAAAGGCCACCAGCCCTGCTTTTAATAGGCTGTTGTCTGCCGGTGATCTCAAGGCCGCGGGAAAAACAAATCTCGCATCCGGTACCAGTACCAGGATCACCCAGCTGGCCTCCGGCAACCTGGTGTTTTTTAGAACGGCCTCCGGCAAAAACGGATGCCTGCTGATTAACTACGCCAACGGGACATCTCCTGCGATGACAAGTTATGTGAACGTAGATGTAAAAATAGAACGATAATTAATATCTTCCGAATACACAATTTTCCGGTGAAATGAAAACAGTCGTAATGAAAAAAGAAGTTCTCCGTCTGGCATTGATAACAACTGTTGGACTATGTGTGGCATCGCATGCAAAAGCACAGTATCCGCAAATCCCTGCTGATGTGCAGCACTCCGCTGATTCACTGATGCGGGCAGCGGTAGCGCATTCCGATTCGGCATGGGCCATTGCCTGGCCCATCATAGAAGAGGAGGCAAAACATGGTAAGCCATTTATCCCCTGGGCTAGTCGGGTAGATGAACTCCCGCAAGCTACAGTGGCCGCGTTCCCGGGCGCCGAAGGCGGCGGTAAATTCTCCTTCGGTGGCCGTGGTGGTAAAGTGTATGTAGTCACCAACCTGAACGACGACGGACCTGGCAGTCTGCGCTGGGCCTGCGAACAAGGGGGTGCCCGTACCATCGTGTTTAATGTAGCCGGTATTATACGGCTCAAAACACCACTGATGATCCGGGCACCTTACATCACCATTGCCGGACAAACAGCACCGGGTGATGGCGTGTGCATTGCCGGAGAAAGCGTGTGGATCAACACCCACGACGTGATCATCCGCTACATGCGCTTCCGCCGCGGTGAAACCTGGGTAGGCAGAAGGGATGACGCCATAGGCGGTAATCCCATCGGCAACATCATGATCGACCATGTTTCCGCCACCTGGGGACTGGACGAGAACATGAGCATGTACCGTCACATGTATAACGACAGCACCGGAAAAATTGAAGATAAATTCCCAACGGTAAATATCACCATTCAAAACTCCATCTTCGGCGAAGCACTGGACACCTGGAACCACGCTTTTGGGAGTACGCTGGGCGGCGAAAACTGTACCTTCATGCGTAACCTCTGGGCCAATAATGCTGGCCGTAACCCTTCTGTAGGCTGGAACGGCGTGTTCAACTTTGTCAACAACGTCGTGTTTAACTGGGTACACCGCAGCATTGATGGCGGCGATTACCGCGCACAGTTTAACATTATCAACAACTACTTCAAACCAGGACCAGCCACTCCTAAAAATACCGTAGGCCATCGTATACTGAAGCCTGAAAGCGGCCGCAGTAAGCTGAAGTATAAGGTTTATGGCCGCGCCTATGTAAACGGCAATATCATGGAAGGCTACCCCGAGATCACCAAAAATAACTGGAACGGCGGGGTGCAGGTAGAGGAAGAAAATAACGCCGGTGAATATATGTCGAAAATACAATGGCCCACTTCATTGCCGATGGCTAAAATCACCATTCTCTCAGCAGAAGAAGCGAAGAAGTACGTGCTGGCAAATGCCGGCGCCACGTTGCCCCGGCGCGATGCAGTGGATAGCCGCATCGTCAACGATGTAGCTACCGGCAAAATTACCTGGGACCCTAAAGTAACACCGCCTGCAACGCAGTTTAAACATCGCCGCTTGCCGCTGGATTCCTATAAAATTGGTATCATTACTGACCCCAGTCAGGTAGGCGGTTATCCGGAGTACAAAGGCACACCGTATAAGGACAGCGATAACGATGGCATGCCGGACGATTACGAAAAAAAGAAGGGCCTGAATCCTGATAACGCTGCTGATGCCACGCAATATGCAAAATCCGGTAACGGCTATACGAATATTGAATTGTATCTCGACAGCGTAGTGCCACTGGCCAATGTGACGCCGGGCAAATAAGGAATATTTTTAAACGTGTAATGATAAAGGTGCGCATGTTAATTAGAGAGAAACTGGCGCTGATAGCGGGTATATGCCTGCTATCAGCTGCTTCGTCTTATGCCCAGAAGAAACCGAAGCCGGTGCCGCCAATTGCTTTTGCGCAAGGCCGGCTGCAATATGTCCCGGATTCGTTGGGCAACCGTATCCCGGATTTTTCCTACAGCGGTTATAAAGCCGGGGAGGCGGCTATTCCAGACGTTGCGGTGAAGGTGGTGGTGCCATTGCAAAGCGGAGATGCCACCCGTCGAATACAGGCAGCTATTGATTATGTCAGCAAGCTACCACTGTCTAAAGAAGGCAGGCGTGGCGCCGTGCTATTGCAGCCCGGGAATTATGAGGTGGATGGTAGTCTGCTGTTGCATACACCTGGTGTAGTACTCCGTGGCAGCGGTTTTGCCGCTGGCGGGACTATCATCACCGGTACCGGCAAAGGGCGGGAAACGCTGATCCGCATCGAGGGGAAAGATGATAAGGTACTATTGGATAGCACCACCATTACGGACGACTACGCACCCGTTAATGCACGTACCCTGAAGGTAGCCGCTGATAAAGGCTTGCATACCGGGGATCTTGTCGTAATCACCCGCTCGGGCACCCAGGCCTGGATCACGGACCTGGGCACGGATCATTTTGGCGGAGGCATTACCTCGCTGGGATGGAAGCCGGGCCAGCGTAACATCAGCTGGATCAGAACGATTACAAACACCAGTAATAGCACCATTTCTATTGATGCACCTATTACGACTGCTATAGAGAAAAAATATGGATACGCCACCCTGGCTACTTTTAGCTGGCCGGGGCGTATTCATAACTGTGGTATTGAAAACCTGCAATTGGTGTCCACCTTTGCTGCAGCTAATCCAAAGGATGAAGACCACCGCTGGATGGGCATTACCATGGATAATGTCCGGGATGCCTGGGTGCGCCAGGTGACCTTTTCCCACTTCGCAGGCAGCGCAGTAGCCTTGTATGAAAACGCTGCGCGCATCACAGTGGAAGATTGCATCTCCCTAAATCCCATTTCAGAAATAGGAGGGGAGAGAAGAAATACCTTTTTTACAGCAGGGCAGCAAACCCTTTTCCAGCGCTGCTATGCGGAAAATGGTATCCATGATTTTGTGACCGGTTTTTGTGCTCCAGGGCCTAATGCGTTTGTACAATGTGAGTCGAGCCGCCCTTTCAGCTTCAGCGGAGGCCTTGATAGCTGGGCTTCCGGTGTGTTATTTGATGTGGTGTATGTAGATGGTAATGCCATCAGTATGCTGAACCGAGGTCAGGATGGACAAGGCGCCGGCTGGAATATGGCTAATTCCGTACTCTGGAATTGCAGCGCCGCACGGATCGACTGCTATGCACCACCATCCGCACAAAACTGGGCGCTGGGCTCCTGGAGCCAGTTTGCAGGCAATGGTTACTGGGGGGAGTCCAACAACAGCATTGAGCCCAGGAGTCTTTACTACCAGCAATTAAAAGAACGTATAGGCGTAGACGATATTTCCCGGCAGTTAATGCTCATCGAAACCGATGCCAGCAGCAGTCCTTCTGCTGCCACTGCGGCCCAGCTCACGGCGGCCGCCACCACACCCGCCAAAACACTGAAATCATTTATATACGAAGCGGCACGGCGTAATCCAATTAGCGTAAAAGCTACTGGTATCAAAGCAATAGACCAGCTGGTAACTATTCCGGCCAAAGTAACTCCTGCTGCTACTAACGCTATTCACCTGCAATATGGTTGGCTGGTAAGTAATAATGCTGTTGCCGGCGGCCGCCGCATCAGCGTGCCCTGGTGGAATGGTAACGCCAGGGTATATGCCCGGCAAGCTGCAGGGCCAGCCATCACCCGCTTTGTGCCAGGGCGTACCGGGCGCGGCTGGACAGACGACCTGACCTCACTCGTGGATACAATGCAACTGCGCAACACCATAGCAGTGGAACAAAACTACGGCCTCTGGTACGATCGCCGCCGCGATGACCATGAACGCATCCGCCGCATGGATGGCGATGTATGGGCGCCCTTTTATGAGCTGCCCTTCGCCAGAACAGGCCGGGATACCGCCTGGGACGGACTTAGTAAATATGACCTGAGCACCTACAACCACTGGTATTGGAGCCGCCTGAAACAATATGCAGATCTGGCCGATCAGCGTGGGCTGCTGCTGGTACACCAAATGTATTTTCAACATAACATCATCGAAGCAGGCGCCCACTATGCGGATTTTCCGTGGCGCACCGCCAATAATATCAACGATGCAGGCTTCCCGGAACCAGTACCCTATGCTGGCGATAAACGCATATTTATGGCGGAGCAATTTTATGATACTACCCATCCGGTACGCCGGAACCTGCATCAGCAGTACATCCGGCAATGCCTTAATAATTTTGCCGCCAACACTGGCGTGATACAACTGATAGGCGAGGAGTTTACCGGGCCGCTGCATTTTGTGCAGTTCTGGCTCAATACCATCCGCAGCTGGGAAGCAGAAAAGAATAAACGACCGCTGATAGGTCTCAGTACTACCGGGGATGTGCAGGATGCGATTCTGAATGATCCGGCGTATAATAGGCTGATAGACGTGATAGACATCCGCTACTGGTACTACCAGGCAAACGGTACCGCCTACACGCCGCAGGGAGGCCAGAACCTGGCACCACGGCAGCATGCGCGACTCCTTAAGCCCAAAAGTACTTCTGCAGAACAGGTATACCGCGCCGTGCTGGAATACAAACTGAAATTCCCGGACAAAGCAGTGATCTATTCTGCCGACGCTGCGGATAAATTCGGATGGGCGGTGTTAATGGCCGGAGGCTCACTGCCAGCGCTACCCGCAACGGATAAACGATTTTTGCAGGCAGCAGCTGTTATGCAGCCCGTTGCCACTACCGACGGGCAATGGGTGCTTGCAGGCGAGGCCGGAAGTATCATTTATACTGCTAACAGCAGTGTCAGCGCAGACCTTAGCACCCAAAGCGGGCGATATAATATTTACTGGATCAATACCAATACCGGTGAATTACAGTCTCCCAAAGAAACAGTGCAGGCGGGCAAAATTATACAGCTGAATAAACCCGCCAACGGCAACTGGGCATTGTGGTTGGAAAAAAAATAATAATCTGCTATGAAAAAATGGTTACTGGCAATAGGAATTTTCGTTTGTACGTACACGTTAAAGGCACAAGCTCCATTACCCTTAAAGGTTTCAGATAATAAACATTTTCTGGTAACAGCAGATGGTAAACCGTTCTTCTGGCTCGGTGATACAGGCTGGCTGTTGTTTGTAAAATGCAAACGCGAAGAAGCCGTGAAGTACCTGGATACCCGCCAACAACAAGGGTTTAACGTGATACAGGTGATGGTGCTGCATGATGTGAGGAAGGCGAAGAATGCCTACGGCGATTCCGCCCTCATCAACGGCGACGTGTCCAAACCAAATATCTCCACAGATAAAAATAATTACTGGAACCATATCAGCTTCGTCATCGATGAAGCAGCCAAACGCGGGATGTACATCGCACTGGTGCCTGTTTGGGGCAGCAATGTGAAGTCGGGCTACGTAACGCCGGCACAGGCAGCCACCTACGCCCGCTTCCTCACGGAGAAATACGGCGCCAAGCCCAACATCATCTGGATGAATGGTGGCGATATTCGCGCCACAGAAGGCATGGAAGTATGGGAAACACTCGGCAAAACGATAAAACAAAATGATCCGCAGCACCTGGTGACCTACCATCCGAGAGGACGCTATTCTTCTTCTGAATGGTTTCATAGCGCACCGTGGCTGGATTTCAATATGTTCCAAAGTGGCCACCGCACCTATGCGCAGGACACCAGTATCAGCGATAAGCACCACTTTGGCGAGGATAACTGGAGGTATGTGGACAACGATTATAAGCTGCAACCCCTCAAGCCCGTGCTGGATGGGGAACCCTCCTATGAAAATATTCCGCATGGCCTGCACGATAGCCTGGAGATCCGCTGGAATGCTGCCGACCTTCGCCGGTACGGCTACTGGAGCGTGTTTGCCGGTGGAGCCGGATTTACCTATGGTGAAAATGCCGTGATGCAGTTTCACCGCAAAGGAGATGCAGACGCCAATTACGGCGTGAATATGGATTGGGAACCAGCGATGCTTAGTGCGGGTGCCGCACAAATGCAGTACCTGAAAAAATTGGTGTTGTCCCGTTCCTACCTCGACCGTAAACCAGCACCGGAGCTGCTGCCGGAGAATAGCGGTTCCCAATACGAGCATCTGGTAGCTACCAAGGGAAAGGACTACGCTTACGTATACACGTTTACAGGTAAGCCATTTAAGGTGGATCAGTCAAAACTGGGTTTTGTGGTGGAAAAAGCTGCCTGGTATGATCCTTCCAGCGGAAAATATACAAATGCCACATTGAATAAAAGAGCCACTATCACTCCTTACACGCCGCCAGCGCGCAGGCAGCATGGTAACGACTGGGTGTTAGTGCTGGAAAAATAACGTCTGCCTATGCCTAAACAATTGACATACCTACTGGTGGGATTACTGATAATCCTGGCATCCTGTTCGCAAAAGGCCTACCTTTTTACGTCTTTCCAGGAACCGGCCACAGACGGACTTAGGCTCCTGTATTCCTACAATGGGTATACCTGGAAGGATATGGATACCGTATTCCTGAAACCTGGGGTAGGTACGCAAAAGGTAATGCGTGATCCCTCCATGGTACAAGGACCCGACGGAACTTTTTACCTCGTATGGACCAGCAGCTGGCGTGGTGATAAGGGCTTTGGCCATGCCACCTCCAAAGACCTGCTGCACTGGTCGGAGCAGGGGCTGCTGCCCATCATGAATGAAACAGAGGCAGTGAACGTATGGGCGCCTGAACTCTTTTACGATAAAGAGAGCGACGATATGAAAGTAGTGTGGGCCGCCTGCATTCCCGGCAAATTCCCGAAAGGGCAGGAGGAAGATAGTAATAATCACCGGCTGTACTACACGCACACAAAGGATTTGAGGGCTTTTGGGAGATGTGAATTGTTTTTTGATCCGGGGTATAGTGTAATCGATGCCGTTATTGTGCAACAGTCCAAAAACAAATATGTATTAGTGTTTAAGGACAATACCCGCCCGGAGCGGGATCTGAAAGTGGCGCATGGCAGCAGTCCGCTGGGACCATGGAGTAATATTTCAGCTCCTTTCACGGACAAGCTCACCGAAGGCCCGTCAGTAGTGAAGCTCAAAAATAGGTGGCTCATCTACTACGATGCCTACGGCAAAAAAACATATGAAGCCGTAGAAACCCGCGACTTCCTTACATTTCAGCCACCAGCGCATCAAATAGAATTGCCGGAAGGGCACAAGCACGGCACCATTGTGCCGGTGAAAAAGAAACTAGTAAAAGACCTGTTGAAACAACTCGGAAAACCATGAAGCTGATCAGCAACAGAAACCTGCTGCTATCCATGTGTATGTTGCCTTTGCTGGCAGCAGCACAGGATACGGTACGTTATACCGGAACCACGTTATCAAATGTAGACTATCACCATGGTCAGCTGCAACCCGCCATAGGTGTACATAATATCCAGACTATGCGGGCTAACCGGGCCGATACCGGCGTTACCAGGTGGACGTATAATCACGCGCCCATGCTCGCATACTGGAATAATCACTTCTACCTGGAATACCTCAGCAATCCCGTTGGAGAACATGTGCCACCTGGCAGAACTTTGCTGCAATGGTCCCGGGATGGCTACCAATGGAACACGCCGGTAGTCCTGTTCCCGGAGTATAAAATTCCGGATGGCTTTGTAAAACCTGGTCGTACGGACACTGCCAAAAATAACCTGGCGGTAATGCACCAGCGTATTGGCTTTTATACTGCTACATCCAATAGATTGTTTGCCCTCGCTTATTACGGCATTGCCCTGGGGCAGAAAGATGATCCCAATGATGGTAACGGGGTCGGTCGCGTGATCCGGGAAATAAAGCAGGATGGCAGCTTCGGGCCGATCTACTTCCTCCGTTACAACCATAATTTCAACGAAAAAAATACCAGCTACCCGTTTTATAAATCATCGAAAGATAAAGGCCTGGTGGCAGCCTGTGAAGAAATTTTGCATAACGGCCTGCTCATGCAGCAGATGGTGGAGGAGTCGGACAGAAACGATGAGCTGATCCCATTAAAGAAAGATTTTAAAGCACTCAGTTATTACCACCTGCCGGATGGTCGCGCTGTAGGCCTCTGGAAATATGCACTCACCAGCATTTCCACGAACGAAGGCCAGACCTGGCAATATAATCCCACCCGCGCTCCCGGCTTTGTGAATGCCAATGCCAAGATCTGGGGGCAGCGTACCTCAGATGGTAAGTATGCCACCGTTTACAACCCTTCAGAATTTCGTTGGCCCCTGGCCGTTAGTACCAGCACGGATGGATTAACCTATAATAATTTGTTATTGGTTAACGGGGAGATATCAGCCCTGCGCTACGGCGGCGCCTATAAAAGTTACGGCCCGCAGTATGTGAGGGGTATCCAGGAAATGGACGGGCATCCGCCCGATAGCAATATGTGGGTGACTTATAGTATGAATAAGGAGGATATCTGGATTAGTAAGATACCAGTGCCGGTGACCGGGAAACAAACAGCAGATGTGCAGGAGGTATTTGCGGACATGCAGCCACATCAAGCCTTACGCTATTGGAACCTATACAGTCCGCTGTGGTGCAGGGTGGCTATGCAAGGCCAGGCATTGGTGCTGGCCGACAGCGACCCATTTGACTATGCAAAAGCAGAACGGGTATTCCCCGAAGCAACGAAAGTTACATTGGCATTTGGCCTGACACCATTGCAAACAAATACCGGCACCCTTGAAATAGAAGTTACCGATCCTAAAGGTACGCCCTGCCTGCGTTTGCTGCTGGATTCTACCGGTACCGTATGTACGAAACAAGGATACCGTAATCGCAGTATCGGAAAGTATAAGGCGGGAGAGCAACTGCATATCACCCTGGAGCTTAACACCAGCACCCGGTTTTATACGGTGAAAATTAATGATGCAAAACCGGTGCTGAACGTTTATTTCGCGCCGGTAGCCACAGTTAACCGCATCGTATTTCGTACAGGGCATACTGTTAGGTTCCCGGATGCGGATACGCCAACAGACCAGGATTACGATCTGCCAGGGGCAGACAGTAAGGCGCCGGAAGCACGCTATCAGATTCATTACCTGAAAACCACCACCCAGCCATGATGCGGAGAATACTGGTTGCTTTATTACTGATGTCCGGCGTGGCGGATGCGCAGTCGAAATACGCCGGGAAGCCAATGGTGCTGCGCTTTGCAGACTATAAACATTATGTTTCCTACTTCAATACCATGGAGGATGAAAATATAAAACAGGCAATACCAAATGACAGCGCCTGGGCCTGGATGCAGCAAAATATTCCCCTGTTCGACTGCCCGCAGCAGAACTTTGAAGAGTTATATTATTACCGCTGGTGGACCTTGCGCAAGCATATCAGGAAAACCGAAAAAGGTTTCGTGTTTACAGAGTTCCTGATCCAGCGCTCGTACGCGGATAAGTATAACCTCATTTCCAGTGCGTTAGGACATCATATCTACGAATCCAGATGGCTGCATAACCCGCAGTACATGAATGATAACCTGCACGTATGGTACAGGGCCAATAACGGCGGGCCTTTGAAAAAGCTGCGTTTCTACAGTAGCTGGAATATCGATGCCATTTATAATCGCTACCTGGTGAATAATGATGCGGCATTTGTGCAGAACCTGTTGCCTGACCTGGAAAAAGATTACAGTGCCTGGGAACAGGAGCGCCGCCTGCCTTCCGGGCTGTTCTGGCAATATGATGTGCGCGACGCTATGGAGGAAACTATCAGTGGTGGCCGGAAAGAAAAGAATGCCAGGCCTTCCATTAATAGTTATATGTACGGCAATGCCCGCGCACTGGCCGCCATTGCCGGTCTCGGTGGAGCCACGGATAAAGCCGCCTTGTATAACAGCAAGGCAGATACGATAAAGCAACTGGTACAATCCAAACTATGGCATACTGACCATCAGTTTTTTGAAGTGTTGAAAGAAGCGGACACCTTATCAGGGGTAAAAGAAGAAATCGGGTTTATTCCCTGGTACTTCCACCTGCCGGATGCCTCGTACAACGTGGCCTGGCGCAGTTTAACGGATGCAAAAACCTTTTGCGCCCCCTTTGGTATCACTACGGCGGACCGGAGTCACCCGGCATTCCGGAGCCACGGCTGTTGTAAATGTGAGTGGGATGGTGCTGTATGGCCTTTTGCCACTGCACAAACTTTAACAGCCCTGGCCATTGTGCTGAACAGCGGCCGGCAAACCGATATCGCAGACAGCAATTACTTTAAGTTATTACAAACCTATGTGGAGTCGCAGTACTACCGTGGCCGTCCCTACATCGGTGAATACCTGGACGAAAAAACAGGCTACTGGCTCAAAGGAGATGAGGAGCGGAGTCGCTACTATAACCACTCCACCTTCAATGACCTGATCATTACCGGGCTGGTTGGCCTGCGTCCTTCCCCAGGCAACGAGGTAACTATACATCCCCTTCTGCCTGCCGGTACCTGGGACTGGTTCTGCCTGGATAATGTGCTGTATCACGGCAAATATATCACCATCATCTGGGATAAGGACGGTACTAAATATAAGAAGGGAAAAGGGTTCAGCTGTTGGGTCAATGGTAAAAAAGTAGCTGCGGCGCCTGCGCTGCAGCCCATCACAGGCAAGCTATGAGGAAACACTGGTATTTGATTTTATGGTTACAATTGTTGCTGCTGCCTGCCATGGCGCAGCAAACGGAAAAGGTATATCTCAGTGGTACCGGTAGTAACGATGCGGTCAACTGGCAATTTTACTGCACCGCAGGGATGAACGCCGGTACATGGACCACCATCCCCGTGCCCTCCTGTTGGGAGTTACAGGGCTTTGGAAAATATAACTACGGCTTCGCGAAAGACACTGTGCGTGGTAAAGAATCAGGCTTGTACAAATACAGTTTTGAGGTGCCGGCTCAATGGAAAAATAAGGTCATCAACCTGGTATTCGAAGGGGTAATGACCGATGCCACCGTTAAAATCAATGGCAAGTCTGCCGGTGTTATACACCAGGGAGCCTTCTATGCATTTAAGTACGACATTACTTCATTACTGCAATACGGCAAAAAGAATACGCTGGAAGTAAAGGTAGATAAGCATTCCGCTAATGAATCGGTAAACGCAGCGGAGCGCCGGGGCGACTACTGGATCTTTGGCGGTATATTCCGGCCAGTGTGGCTGGAGGTACTACCGGCCACGCATATACGTAAGGTAAGCATCAATGCTGCAGCGGATGGTGCTTTTGCTGCATCAGTAACCACAGCGCAGCAGGGCGATAGCCTTGTGGTCACTATTTTTGATCAGGACAACAAAGTATTTGGCAGTACCACCGGCCGTAAAACCCCCGATGGCTTTGTGGTAAATGCCCGCTTTGCCTCGCCGGTGCTGTGGAATCCCGAGGCGCCGTACCGATATAAGGTCAACTTCTCCCTATATAAAAATAGCCAGCTGCAACATACCATAAGTGAGCATGTTGGATTCAGAACGGTGGAACTGAAACAACGGGATGGCATATACGTAAATGGTGTGAAAGTGAAAATGAAGGGTGTCAACAGGCACTCCTTCCGGCCGGAAACCGGGCGTACGTTGAGTCGCCTTAACAGCCTGGAAGATGTGCAGCTGATCAAAGACATGAACATGAACGCCGTGCGCATGAGTCACTACCCGCCAGACGATCACTTCCTGGATGCCTGTGACTCACTCGGCCTGTTTGTAATGGACGAACTGGCAGGCTGGCATGGCCAATATGATACGCCTACCGGTACAAAACTGTTGCAGGAAATGATGGACCATGACCGTAATCACCCCTCGGTAGTGATGTGGGCCAACGGCAACGAAGGTGGCCATAACCGCGACCTGGACTCCCTGTTTTACGCCTGGGACCCGCAGCAGCGGCCGCTGGTACATCCATGGGAGTTGTTTAACGGTATCGAAACGCAGCACTACAGGGAGTATAACTATGGCATCGGTAACTATAACGATGGCCGGGAAATCGTGATGCCCACCGAATTCCTGCACGGCCAGTTTGATGGTGGCCACGGTGCAGGACTGGCCGATTACTGGGAGCAAATGTGGCATGAGCCACTCAGCGCCGGAGGTTTCCTCTGGGATTTTGCCGACCAGGGAGTGGTACGTACAGACCTGCACGATTCCCTGGATACCGACAAGCACCGAGGCGCCGATGGCATCGTAGGCCCACATCATGAAAAAGAAGCCAGCTATTATAGCATCAAGGAAATCTGGAGCCCGGTATTTATAGGAAGAAGAGAAATTGCCCCAGGTTTTGATGGCCGGTTTACACTGGAGAATCGCTATCACTACACCAATCTGCAGCAATGCAGCTTTAGCTGGACGCTGAGACGCCTTGCCTCCGGACAGGAATTAAAAGGCACCGCCACCGCACCGGATATTGCACCGCTCCAGCAAGGGATACTGCAAATAAAGTTGCCGGACGACTGGGTCAATTATGATGTTTTGCAACTACATGTTTCGGATAGCCATGACCGTGAGATCATGGCTCATTCCTATCCGGTACGCCGCCCTGCACAGGTAGCTGCGGATATTGTATCCCTTTCAGGAAATAACAACATCAATACCTCGCAAAATGATTCATTGCTCACTATAACAGTATCAGATGTTAAGCTGACATTTAATACGAATAATGGGTTACTTACCAAAGTGAGCAATGCAAAAGGTGATATACCTTTTACCACTGGTCCTTTAATTGTTGAAGGGACAAATAATTTTGCTAATTTATCGCGGCGCGAAGAAAACGGGCAGCTGATACTGGAATCAGCCTTCCTTAAAAAGGATGCCTTTAATACCATCCGCTGGACGATTTACCCTTCCGGATGGATCAGGCTCGACCTGCACTATTTTCCTGCGGCTTACTTTACAAACTATGCAGGTGCCAGTTTTAGCTTTCCGGAATCCGCCATCACCGGCGTGACCTATATGGGCGACGGACCTTACCGCGTTTGGAAAAACCGTCGCAAAGGCGTACAGCTGGGCATTTGGAATAAGGCGTATAACAATACGGAAACAGGCGAATATCCATGGGTGTATCCTGAATTCAAAGGCTATCACGCAAACCTTTACTGGGCGCAGTTCCATATGAAGGGTAATAGTTTCCGCGTGGTGAGCGCTACAGAAAATGTGTTCCTCCGGTTGTTTACACCAGCCTGGAAAACAGATCAGTGGCACAACTACGAGCCGCTGTTTCCTCCCGGAGATATTTCGTTTATGCAAGGAATCAGCAGTATCGGTACTAAAACACAACGCAATGAAACCACCGGGCCAATGGGCGCTAAAAATATTTTTTACGATTATGAAAAAGAGCCTTCCCGGGCTTTATCTATGACTTTATATTTTGATTTTTCCGGTAAATGAAAAGAATAACTTTCCAACTGACAATGCTGCTGATAGGTCTCTGCTGCGCGGCACAGGTATTTGCACAGGTGAGAATTCAGCAGCTACGCTGCGAATCGCTCCAAAATCCTGCAGGCATAGCTGTTACCACGCCCCGGCTTAGCTGGCAGCTGCAATCTGCCCAGCGGGATGTGGAACAAACAGCCTACCAGGTATTGGTTGCTTCCTCCAAAGCGCTGCTCGATAAAAATCAGGGCGACCTCTGGAACAGCGGCGTGGTGCAATCCGATGCCACCCTGCATATTCCCTATGCAGGCAAACAGCCGGTAAGCACACAGCAATGCTTTTGGAAAGTGAAGTCGTGGACCAACAAGGGACAAACCGCCTGGAGTGCCCCGGCTACCTGGAGTATGGGCCTGCTGCGTGATGCAGACTGGAAAGCAGTTTGGATCGGCTATGATCATGCATCCCCGTTTGACAGTATCTCCCAATGGTCCAGGTTATCCGCCCGCTATTTCAGAAAGGCATTTACCACCAAAGGACCGGTAAAACGAGCCACTGTCTATGTTTCCGGGCTTGGCGTTTACGAGCTTAACATCAACGGCAAACGCATTAACAGCTACGGTTTAACACCTGCACCTACTGACTTCAGTAAAACAGTGTTGTATAATACTTTTGATGTTACGGGAGATATTAAAGCCGCCAATGTGATATCCACCGCGGTGGGCAATGGTCGCTATTTCACGATGCGCCAGAATTACAAACCCGCCAAGCACGCTACTTACGGATTTCCTAAGCTGATCCTTCAGCTGGAAATTGAATATGCCAACGGAGAAAAGCAGATAGTAGCCACTGATCAATCCTGGAAACTGAATGTAGACGGGCCTATCAGGACCAATAACGATTATGACGGAGAAGAATATGATGCTACAAAAGAATGGACCAAATGGCAACTCCCTGGCTTTAATGATCATGCCTGGCTGCAGCCGGAACTGGTAGCAGCACCGGAAGGTAAGCTCACTGCGCAAATGATCCCGCCGGTGAAGGTAATGCAAACGATCAAACCTGTATCAATTAAGCAATTGAGTACAGGGAGATATATACTGGATATGGGGCAGAACTTCGCGGGCTGGCTGCGTATAAAAGTCAACGGTAAGCGGGGAGAGGTAGTGACCCTTAAATTCGCAGAGAGCCTCCAACCGGACGGACAACTGTACGTCGCCAACCTACGGGACGCCAGGGTAACGGACAAGTATACACTAAAAGGCGGTGGACCCGAAAGCTGGCAGCCCACCTTCGTATATCACGGCTTTCGCTACGTAGAAATAACCGGGTTTCCCGGAACGCCCACCATCAAGGATTTTGAAGGACAGGTGCTTTATGACGACATGACCACCACCGGTACCTTCGAATGTTCCGATCCCATTATCAACGCAGTTCACAAAAACGCCTGGTGGGGCATCGCCTCCAACTACAAAGGTATGCCCATGGATTGCCCGCAGCGTAATGAACGCCAGCCCTGGCTGGGCGACCGTGCCACCGGGGCAGGAGGCGAGGCTTTCCTGTTCAATAACGCCGCACTTTACGCCAAATGGCTCCAGGATATTGAGGACGCCCAAACACCGGAAGGGTCCATCCCGGATGTAGCCCCGGCCTACTGGAGATACTACTCAGATAACATCACCTGGCCCGGCACCTACCTCATGGTAGCCGATATGCTCTACCGCCAGTACGGCGATCAACAGGCGATTGTACGGCATTACCCGTCCATGAAAAAGTGGATGGACTATATGAAAAATAAATACCTGAAAAATGGTATCATGACCAAGGATAAATATGGCGACTGGTGCGTGCCTCCGGAAAACCTGACCAGTATTCATTCGAAGGACAGTACCCGCACCACCAACGGTCAGCTGCTTTCCACCGCCACCTATTACTATCTCCTCGGTATGATGGAAAGCTTTGCCACCATCGCCCACCAGGAAGGGGATATTGCAGGCTATCAGCAACAACGCGACTCAGTACGCAGCGCGTTCAATAACAAGTTTTACCGCGCCGACAAAAAGTACTACGACAATAACACCGTTACCGCTAACCTGCTGCCATTGTACTTTGGCATGGTGCCGGAAGGGCAGGAGGAAGCCGTGTTTAACAGTCTCTATACCAAAATTAAGATCACCGATAAAATGCATATCAGTACCGGTGTGATCGGTACCCAGTGGCTGTTGCGTGGCCTCAGCCATTTTCAGCGCAGTGATATTGCATTTACACTTGCCGGCAATGATACTTATCCCAGCTGGGGCTATATGGTTAAAAACGGCGCTACTACTATCTGGGAGCTCTGGAACGGTAATACCGCCAACCCGGAAATGAACTCGCAAAATCATGTGATGCTGCTGGGCGACTACCTGATATGGCTATACGAAAATCTGGCAGGTATTAAATCAGATAATAACGCCATCGCCTTTAAGCACCTCGTGATGAAACCTGAAAACATTGACGGGCTTGACTTCGTGAAGGCTACCTATCAAAGTGCTTATGGCACCATTGCCAGCAGCTGGAAAAAAAGGATACAACAGTTCTCCTGGCAAATCAGTATTCCGGCAAATACTTCCGCTACGGTATACATTCCTGCCAACGATCCTGAAGGTATCACAGAAAGTGGTAAACCGCTGGCCATAGCCACTGGTGTGCGTTTCCTTCGTATGGAAGGCCGCTATGCGGTGCTGGAGTTGCGTTCAGGTACCTATAACCTGGTCGCTGATTTTAATTTCAGAAAAGGTATAGTGAGAGATGAATTTATTTTCCGCAGGGCTAGTTTCCCGGAAAGTCACGCCGCTACCATCGCGCAAACCACTGATGGTTTAGTGGCTGCCTGGTTTGGCGGTACCAAGGAAGGCTTCAAGGATGTATGCATCTGGACCAGTCACTTCAAAGATGGCACCTGGACAGCCCCGGTAATGGTGGCTGACGGCGTTTTAAACGACTCCACCCGCCATGCCTGCTATAATCCCGTGTTGTATTATACACCATCAAAAGAACTACTCCTGTTCTATAAAATAGGTCCTAACGTTGCCGGCTGGACCGGCTGGATGATGCGCTCCCGCGATAACGGTAAAACCTGGAGTAAACGGGAAGCCCTGCCGGAAGGATTCCTCGGACCCATCAAAAACAAACCGGTACTACTGGATGGTAAGCTCATCTGCCCATCCAGCACTGAGAAAGACGGTTGGAGAGCTCACCTGGAAATTACTACCGACTACGGTAAAACCTGGACTAAAACCCTCCCCCTCAATGATGGTAAAACTGTGAGCGCCATTCAGCCATCCCTGCTAACCTACGCTGATGGCCGGTGGCAGATCATGTGTCGCAGTAAAAACAGGACCATTAACGAAAGCTGGAGTACCGACCATGGTAAAACATGGAGCACTATGACTGCTTCCTCCTTACCCAATAACAACTCCGGCACGGACGCTGTTACCTTAAAAGACGGCCGCCAATTACTGGTGTACAATCACGTGAAACCCGCTGCTGACCTGAAAAACGGCAAAGGTGCCCGTACACCGCTCAATGTGGCCATTTCAAAAGATGGTAAAAACTGGAGCGCAGCCCTTGTGCTGGAAGATTCCCCCGTGAGCCAGTATTCCTACCCGTCAGTTATACAAACTACTGATGGGCTGGTACATATCGTTTACACCTGGCGCCGCGAACGCATTAAGCACATCGTGGTAGACCCGGCAAAGCTGGAACTGAAACCAATTGTAAATGAACAATGGCCCGGCTTCCACCCGGATGATGCCAACAATGCCTCCGAAGAATAATTTAAAATATCCGTTATGTTGAGAGCTATTTTCACCGTTTTCGTACTTTTTGCTTGTCTGAAACCCGCCACTGCACAGAATTCCGATGACCAATTCCGGAAGCCGCTGAAAGAGGTGCTGGCAGCCATAGAAAAAAAATACCAGGTGAAAATTAAATACGCCGATACCGCCGTTGCCGGTAAGTGGGTGACCTATGCCGACTGGAAATACCGCCCGGACGTAGCAACTACATTGAGCAATATTTTGCAGCCGCTGGAAATGAAAGCGAAAAAGGAAAGCGCCACTCAATTCAAACTGGGGAGCTACGAGTACTATCGCTGGCCCGTGGAGGAAGGCTGGGCGGAGCTGGATCGTATTGCTGCACAATATAACACCCTCCAGGAATGGGAGCAACGTAAACAGGACTTAAAACCCTGCATGCTGGAGGCCCTGCGGTTGTCGCCTTTGCCGGCAGCGCCTGCAGTGGCGCCGATCGTGACACCCCTAAGAAAGTATGATGGCTATACCGTGGAGAATGTGGCATTGGAGATACTACCAGGTGTATGGGTAAACGGATCTCTCTATAAACCTTTAAAATATAATGGTAAAATACCGGTGATCCTAAACCCGGAGGGCCATTGGGAAAAGCAACGCTACCGCGCCGATTGCCAGTTGCGTTGTGCTGCCTTTGCTAAAATGGGCGCTATGGCATTCAGTTACGATCTCTTTGCCTGGGGCGAAAGCCTGCTGCAATTCAAGCCAGAAGACCACCGCCGTAGTCTGGCCATGACCATCCAGGTGCTGGGTGGAATTCGCATCCTCGATTACCTGCTCTCCCTTAAATCCGCAGATACTTCGCGTGTAGGCATCACCGGTGGTTCCGGCGGCGGCACGCATACCACCCTGCTAACGGCAGTGGATAAACGAATTAGGGTGGCCGCACCGGTAGTATCACTGTCCAGTTACTTTTATGGCGGCTGCCCCTGCGAAAGCGGTATGCCCGTTCATAACTGTGACGGCAGAACGAACAACGTGGAAATAGCCGCCATGGCTGCACCGCGGCCGCAGCTGGTGGTGAGTGACGGTGGCGACTGGACGGACAAAATGCCTGAGCATGATTTCGGCTACCTGCAAAAAATATATAGCTGGTATGGTCGCGCAGATAACGTCCAAAACGTACACCTGCCGGAAGAAAAACATGACTATGGCATTAACAAACGCACCGCTGTTTATAAATTCATGGCAAAAGAGCTTCGCTTAAATGCTACCCCCATACTGGATGCCAATGGTGCAGCCCATGAAACCGGCATCACCATTGAGCCCGAACAAGCCATGTATGTATTTGGTGACCACGGGGAAAAATTGCCGGCACGTGCCGTGAAAAGTTTTGAACAACTGGAAACGGTTTTTAAAACAGCTATGGTGAGCGCAAACCAACAGCAACGTTATAAGGTCGGTCTGATCGACCTCATGTTGCTCAAACGGCAGAAAGCAGGCGCCATTACGCTTACCGCACAGTTGGGCGCTGACGGCGTTGAGGTCGATATGGGCGGCCTCGGCAACCGACCTACTTTCGATAATAAACTACTGACGGACTCTATCCGGAATAGCTTCCTCAAAACAGCCAATGATAATGGCGTGGAGATATTCTCTCTGGCCATGACGGGCTACTATGCGCAATCTTTTTGTGGCAGGGAAGAATATATCCGCTCCATCGAAGACTGCATCAAAACCATGCAGCTCATGCACGTGAAAACGGCCTTCCTGCCGCTGGGTGTACAATGTGACCTGCGTAAAAATCCTGAAGTACGCAAGGCGGTAGTGGAACGATTGAAAGTGGCCGGTAAAATGGCAGCGGCGGCTGGAGTGGTCATTGGCATAGAAACCGCCCTGGATGCAAAAGAGGAGGTAAAGTTGCTGAAAGAAATAGCATCTCCCGGAATAAAAATCTATTTCAACTTTTCTAACCCACTCAAAGAAGGTCGCGACCTGATCAGCGAACTTAAAATCCTGGGGAAGGACCGCATATGTATGATTCATGCTACCAATAAAGATAGCGTATGGTTGCAAAATGATCCGCAACTCGATTTGTATAAAGTGAAAAAAACACTGGACGATATGGGATGGAGCGGATGGCTGGTGATAGAACGTAGCAGGGATGCACGCAAACCCACTGATACTAAATACAATTACGGTGTAAATACCGCCTATCTCAAACGGGTATTCCAGGATAAATAGTAAAATCCTCCATCATTTTAATCAGGACTAACATTTTTCAGCAGCCGATGTAAAGGTAAATTTATCTGTATTCTATAACTGCTCCCAGACAACAAAGATGAAACGAGTGAGTGTATTTTTGTTGGCAGTTTCTGTACTGATACAGTTACAGGCTCTTGCTGCCGACATCCACGTTAGTCCGGCCGGCGCTGATACCAATCCAGGCACCCGGCAACTTCCTATGGCAACTCCTGCTGCGGCCCTGCGCCATGCCAGAGAGCTACGCCGGTTACATGACCCGGCCATCAAAGGAGGAATTCACATAATTATCCATGGTGGAACTTATCGTTTATACGAGCCCGTATTTATACGGCCGGAAGATAGCGGCACGCCGGAGAGTCCTACTATTATTGAAGCAGCCGAAGGTGAACTGCCCATACTCAGCGGTGGACAAGCGGTTACCGGATGGCAACCCCTCAAAGCAGCCGTTCCGGGATTGCCACCCACTGCCAAAGGAAAAGTATGGGTGGCCGTATTGCCCTACAATCAAGGCTTCCGGCAATTATGGGTCAACGAGGAGAAGGCCGTGCGCGCCCGTGATGTTAGTGGTGACAGCATGACCCGCATACTCAACTGGAATAAGCAGCACGAAACCTGTATCATCCCAACACCCAAAGCCTTGCTCCATGGTAAAACAGAAGGATTGGAAATGTGTATCCAGCAATGGTGGGCCATTGCCAACCTGCGCATACAATCTATCCAGCCGCAGGGTGATTCCGCCATACTTCATTTCTTTCAGCCAGAAAGTAAAATCCAGAGCGAGCATCCCTGGCCGGCTCCCTGGCTGTCCAACGAAACGGGTAATTCGCCCTATTACCTCACCAATGCCATACAGCTGCTGGATGAACCGGGGGAATGGTATTATGATATCAATACCCGCCATCTTTACTACTGGCCACGCACCAACGAAGATCTCCGTACGGCCGTTGCCGTTATTCCCGAACTGGAAACCTTACTGCGAATAGAAGGCACCGCAGACCTTCCTGTAACGGATGTGCATATACGAAATATTGCCTTTGCGCACAGCAGCTGGCTGCGCCCCAGCGAGAAAGGACATGTGCCTTTGCAGGCAGGCATGTACCTGCTGGATGCCTATAAGCTAAGGCAACCCGGCACCACAGCTAAAGCCGGACTGGAAAACCAGGCCTGGATAGGGCGACAACCAGGCGCAGTAGAGCTGGCCTACGCCCACCGCATCCGCATCAGCGGCTGCAGCTTCCAGCACCTGGGCGCCACCGGGCTCGATCTTAAAAAAGGTACCCGCTATGATACCATCGCCGGTTGCCTCTTCCGCGATATAGCCGGCACAGGTATTCAGGCAGGCGTGTTCTCCGACGAAGCATTTGAAACCCACCTGGCCTACGACCCCGCAGATGAGCGGGAGCTGTGTCGCGACATACTTATCACCAATAACCTGGTCAACCAGGTAGCGAATGAAGACTGGGGCTGTGTAGGCATAAGCGCCGGTTATGTGCGCGATTTTCAAATCACCCACAACGAAGTAAGTGAAGTGCCTTACTCCGGAATCTGCGTAGGATGGGGGTGGACAAAAGCAGTGAACACCATGCGTAATAACCTGGTGTACGCCAATAAAGTCCATCATTACGCTATGCACGTATATGATGTTGGAGGGATCTATACGTTGTCAGCCATGCCCGGAACCACTATCACCGAAAACTATATAGACAATATCTATAAAGCACCATACCCCCATGATCCCAAACATTGGTTTTACTATTACCTCGACGAAGGCTCGTCCTGCATTACCGTTAAAAACAACTGGAGCCCGGCCGACAAGGTAATGCGTAACGCCAACGGGCCGGGAAATGTGTGGGAGAACAACGGCCCAACAGTGGCCGATTCCATCAAAATCAACGCTGGCATACAATCAGCTTATCCAAACCTGCTTAAAGAAATTAAACCGGTACGCGATTACCGACCTATCAACCACTAACGTTTACGCTTATGCTTACCATCGGTATATTAGGATTGGGAGAAGGCAGCAGCACCATATCTGCGGCCATCCAAAGCAAGAAAGTTCAATTGCGTATGATCTGTGACCAGGACCTGAACCTGTGCAGAAAGCGGGCCGACGAGTTTAAGGCCTACGAATATACCACCGACTACCAGGACATGCTCAATGATAAAGACATTGATATCATTGCCATCTATACGCCGGATCACCTGCACTATGAACACGTGAAACAGGCACTGCTGCATAATAAACATGTGATTTGCACCAAGCCATTCATCGATGATCTGGCCCATGGCGCAGAGCTCATTGCCCTGCAGCAGCTCAGTGGTAAGAAGGTTTTCATTGGCCAGAGCAGCCGCTTTTTTGAACCCTATAAAAAGCAGCGGGCAGATTATGAGGCAGGTGTGATTGGTGAGCTGATGACCATTGAAAGCTACTATAACGCAGATCACCGTTGGTTCCTGGAAAAGAAATGGGCCCTGGAGAAATCCTTCAAATGGCTGTATGGTGGCCTGAGTCACCCGGTGGACTTCATCCGCTGGTACCTGCCTGATATTGAAGAAGTGATGGGTTACGGCATGATCAGCGCCAACGGAAAAAAAGCCGGATTACAGAATGAAGACACGATGCACTTTATTTTCAAAGCTACCGATGGCCGCGTGGCCAGGGTGAGTGGTTCGTATACCGGCCCTACACAGCCCACCAGCCGCGACAGCGGCATGAGCTGCATCCTGCGCGGTACGCTGGGCGCAAGTCAGGCTGATTACCACGAACTACGTTATGCCGTTACCGATACCAACGGAGAGCATAGAGTGATTACCTGGGGCGATGATCAGCTGAATTACTATTTCCGCTTCGAAGGCCAGAAACATCACGCCGGGGAATACCAGAATTACCTGGAGTATTTTGCAGACGCTATTGAACAAAACTATACGGCCTATCCCAATCTCCAGGAAGGCATTGGTACCGTAGCCCTGCTGCAGGCCATGGACCGTACCTTGCAAACAGGCCGGCCAGTGCGTATTAAAGACCTGCTGAGTCGCTACGGCCTGCCAGAAAACCTTTTAAGCGCACACATTACTCACGCTGAACCATCGCAGGTATGAACCATATGCTCATTCAACTGCATACCATCGATTATGTGATCGTGATTGCCTACCTGCTGGTATTGCTGGTGTTAGGCTACAGAGCGAGCTTTAAAGGGCAAAAAGAGGGAGAGAATTTATTTCTGGCGGGGAAGTCGCTCAACTGGTACAGCGTAGGATTCAACATGTGGGGCACCAACGTAGGTCCGTCTATGTTACTGGCTTTTGCCAGCATTGGTTATTCTACGGGCATTGTAGCAGGAAATTTTGAATGGTATGCCTTTGTATTTCTCTTTCTGCTGGCAATGGTGTTTGCACCCCGTTATCTGGCCAGCAAAGTGACCACCATGCCCGAGTTTATGGGCCAGCGCTTTGGCGATGGAACCCGTAATATACTGGCCTGGTATGCGTTGATAAAAATTTTAATTTCCTGGTTGTCGCTCGGCCTTTTCGCCGGCGGCTTCCTCGTACGGCAAATTTTAGGCATTCCCATGTGGCAGTCGGTGATAGCGCTGGTGCTATTTGCAGGCCTGTTTGCCTTTGCAGGTGGCCTCAAAGCCATTGCACGGGTGAATGTATTCCAGATGATATTGCTTATCCTGGTATCGCTGTTACTAACTATAATTGGAATCAACAAAGTAGGAGGCATTTCGGCACTGTTTCATAAAGCACCCGCCGGATATTGGAACCTCATACATCCGGCTACAGACGCGGCTTACCCCTGGCCGGCGATATTACTGGGTTATCCGGTATCGGCCATCGCATTTTTTTGTACGGACCAGGCCATGGTGCAATCCGTGCTGGGAGCCCGTAACCTGGAGCAGGGGCAACTGGGCATCAGCTTCATCGCCTGGCTGAAAATATTATCCCTGCCGCTGTTTATCATACCTGGCATCATCTGCTTCGAACTGTTTCCCGGTTTGCATGACCCTAGTGAAGCCTACATGACCCTGGTCACCAACCTCTTTCCCGCAGGCCTCAACGGACTCGTGATAGTGGTGCTGATAGCTGTGCTGGTAGGCGCGATCGGCTCATCCTTAAATGCACTCAGCACCGTATTTACAACAGATATTTATGCCAAGAAAATAAATCCCGGTGCAACCAATCAACAGATAATCCGTACGGGTCGCATTACCATACTGGCGGGCTGCCTGTTTGCCATAGGCATGGCTATCGCAATTGACAGCATAAAAGGACTTAATTTATTTGATGTATTCCAGGCGGTACTGGGATTTATTGCCCCATCGCTGGCAGTGGTTTTTCTGCTGGCAGTATTCTGGAAACCTGCCAGTCGCCGGGCAGTGAATTTTACGCTCTCCTGGGGATCGGCCATCAGCCTGGGGGTTGGCATCTGCTACCTCTGGATCTTTCCTAAAGATCAATATCCGGTATGGCCACATTACCTGCTGTTGTCATTTTATATTTTTTTGTTGCTTTTATTTATGGCGATGTCAATCTCGCTGGTGGACCGCACTTCACCAAAGGCGGCAGTCGTGCAGGGACAGGCGCTGGCCAGACCTACTTCGCTGGTATGGATCTCCTGGGTGGCCCTCGTGATCGTGATGATTGGCCTCTATATCTTCTTTAATGGATTTTAAACCACGTTATATAATGAAAATAAAATCGCTTTCGTCACTGTTTTTCGTTTGTTCATGGCTGTTACTAACGGAAACGGCTATGGCACAGCAGGCGCAATGGATTTGGTATCCCGGCGACTTTGACATCTGGCTGAGTAATAAAATGCAAAACAGGAGAACGGAGCGGGGAAGCTTTTTTCCGGTATTCTGGAAAATGGATAACCATTATGTGCTGATGGATTTTCATAAGGTGGTGGACCTGCATGCACCGGAAGAAATTACTATCCATGCAGAAGGAACCTATAACGTAAAGATAGATGCAAAGCTGGTGATGGGCGCTCCGGAAAAAGTGCTGGTGCCGGCGGGTAAACATAAAATCAACGTAAAAGTATTTTGCCAGGAAGCGGTACCGTCTATCTATATTTCCGGAAAAACAATTGTCAGCGATAGCAGCTGGATGGTGACCTATGAAGATAAAGAGTGGATCGATGAAACAGGGAAAACTTCCGATATCTCTGCTACAAAATATCTTCATGCCGCCTATAGTAATTTCACCGATCCCAGCCAGCCACCGTCGGCCTTCAAGCTGCCGGTGGTTCCGCGGTTTGCCGTTAAAACGGAAGTAAGCTCAAAGTCCAGACTGATTGATTTTGGAAAGGAAACTTTCGGATTCATCAGGCTGCACGGGCTCAAAGGAAAGGGGCAGCTCTCTGTCTATTACGGCGAAAGCAAAGAGGAAGCCCTTAGTGCCACCAATGCCGAAACACAGGACCAACTACAGGTTCAATTACCGGAAAAACGCGATTCCGTTATGCCACTATCCAAAGCATTTAGGTTTGTAAATATAGTGGGAGATGGGAATGTAAGCCTTGACTCCGTTTCCATGTTATATGAATATGCGGATATGCCGGATAAAGGCCGCTTTAGCTGCTCCGACGAAGAAATGAACCGGATTTATGACGTGGCCAAATATACCCTTCACCTTTGCAGCAGGGAGTTTTTCATTGATGGTATCAAGCGCGACAGATGGATCTGGAGTGGGGATGCCTACCAGAGCCACCTCATGAACTATTACCTGATGAATGATAATACCACGGTTACACGCACCCTCTATGCCCTGCGCGGTAAAGATCCGGTAACCGGTCATATCAATACCATCATGGACTATACGTTTTACTGGTTCCTGGGGATTTACGACTATTACCAATATACAGGCGATAAACATTTCATCAGTCAGAACTACGACCGAATGAAAACCCTGATGAACTGGGTGCTGGCACGCCGTAATAAAGACGGGCTGCTGGAAGGACTTCCGGGCGATTGGGTATTCATTGACTGGGCGGCTGGGCTGAGTAAAAAAGGAGCAATAAGCTTTGAGCAATTGCTCTTTGCCCGAAGCCTGGAAACGATGGCCCTTTGTGCGGAACTGGTGCATGACCCGGAAGGCGCCACCTATCATGAAATGGCAAAGCAACTCCGTGAAAAGCTGTTCCAATACTATTGGAGCAATCAGAAAAATGCGCTGGTCCATAGCCGCATAAACGGGCAACCAACGGAAACGGTTACACGTTATGCCAACATGTTCGCCATCTTCTTTAATTATTTTAATGAAACACAAAAACAGGCGGTAAAGCAGTCAGTTTTGCTCAATCCTGGTATTCAGAAAATAACCACACCCTACATGCGCTTTTATGAGCTGGAGGCATTGTGCGCCATGGGGGAGCAGGGATACGTACTGAAAGAAATGAAGGATTATTGGGGTGGTATGCTGAAACTGGGCGCTACCAGTTTCTGGGAAGAATATAATCCTGATGCCAGCGGTGCCGGCCATTATGCCATGTATGGCCGCCCGTTTGGCAAAAGTCTTTGCCATGCCTGGGGCGCCAGTCCTATTTATTTATTGGGTAAATATTATTTGGGAGTACAACCGCTTACTGCCGGCTATGATACTTACCTGGTACAGCCTGCCCTTGGTGGCCTGCAATGGATGAAAGGCGAGGTGCCTACGCCTGCCGGCAATATCAACCTGTATGTATCCACCAGGCAGATCAAGGTGCAGGCACCTGCCGGCATGGGTACACTGCGGGTGAAAAGTAAAACCCCGCCAAAAGGCAATAACATCTCTGTAACTAACAAAGGTGAAAATGCATACGATATTACCATACAGCCCGGCAGGGAGTATGTTATAAATTATTTGGCTATATGAAGATGATAGTGTTGACGGCAGTATTATTGCTACGTATAGGCGTAGGGTATAGTCAGCATAGTCTGGTGAATACCAATGCCAGCCCTTATGCCAGGTTGCATCCAGCTGGGATGCAATCGGTGCAATGGACCAAAGGTTTTTGGGCAGAGCGTTTCGCGATCTGCAAAAACACCATGATGCCGCAGCTATGGCACACCTATACCAGCGAAACGATGTGTTATGCCTTCCAGAACTTCAGAATAGCCGCAGGGCTGGATACCGGCCATTTTCGGGGCCCTTCGTTCCACGACGGCGATTTTTACAAAACGTTGGAATCCGTTGCCGCCGTATATGCCGTTACTAAAAGCAAACAGCTGGATGCCTGGATGGACAGCGCTATCGCCATCATCGCAGCGGCACAGAAAAATAACGGTTACATCTACACGAAAAATATCATTGACCAGCGCAATACCGGTAAAACCAGTATGTTCGATGACAAGCTGAGTTTCGAGGCGTATAATTTTGGTCACCTCATGACCGCCGCCTGTGTGCATTACAGTGCCACGGGAAAAAACTCCCTGTTGCAAGTGGCCACCAGGGCAGCTGATTTCCTGATCGGTTTTTACAATACCGCTTCACCGGAGCAGGCGCGCAACGCCATCTGTCCCTCGCACTACATGGGCCTCACAGAGCTATACCGCACCACGCAGGATAAAAAATACCTCACCCTGGTGGTCAAATTAATTGATATCCGTGGTACCGTGCCCGGCACGGATGATAATAGCGACCGCGCCCCGTTTCGGGATATGTACAAAGTGGCCGGCCATGCGGTACGCGCAAATTACTTGTTTGCAGGAGCCGCGGATGTTTTTGCCGAAACGGGCGACAGCAGCCTGTTACGGACCTTAGATAAAGTATGGGAGAATGTAGTGCACAGTAAAATGTACGTCACCGGAGGCTGCGGCGCACTGTACGATGGCGTGTCTGTGGATGGAACTTCCTATAACCCCGACACGGTACAGAAGGTGCATCAGTCCTACGGCCGCGACTACCAGCTTCCCAATTTCAGTGCCCATAATGAAACCTGCGCCAACATAGGGAATATGCTCTGGAACTGGCGGATGTTCCTGATCACAGGCGATGCCAAATACATGGATGTGCTGGAACTGGCGCTATACAACAGTGTGCTGAGCGGTGTTAGCCTGGACGGTACCCGCTTTTTCTACACCAATCCGCTGGCCGCCTCGGCAGATTATCCTTACCACCTACGCTGGGAAGGAGGCCGCCAGCCTTACATCAGCCTGTCAAACTGTTGTCCGCCCAACACCGTGCGCACCATTGCCGAAGTAAGCGATTATGCTTACAGTATGAGCAGGGAAGGGTTGTATGTGAATTTGTACGGCAGCAACCACCTCGAACAAAAATGGAACAACACCACGGTGCGGCTGGCACAGGAAAGCAACTACCCCTGGGATGGACAGGTGGCTTTGAGAATAGATAAAATTCCTTCCCAACCATTTACTATCTTTCTCAGGATTCCCGCCTGGTGCAAAAAATACCAGGCAGAAGTGAATGGGGAGCCGCTCCCAGCCATGCAGCCGGAACAAGGATTTGTTGGGGTTAAGCGGTACTGGCACCCCGGTGATCGCATTGCCCTGAAGATGGATATGCCGGTAACCCTGCTGGAATCAAATCCCCTGGTGGAGGAAACCCGTAACCAGGTAGCGGTGAAACGAGGCCCCCTGGTATATTGTATGGAATCATCAGATCAGCAGACGAATATCTTTGACATCATGCTGCCGGCCAATATCCGCTGGGAAGTGAAGGAGCAGGCAATTGCGCAGTTCCGCGTACAGGCACTGACGGGGCAGGCAAAGCGGCGGCAGTCGCAGCCCTGGAGCCAAACCCTGTACCGGGAGCTGGATACCAGTTATCAACCCGTAAATATTACCCTGATTCCATACTACACCTGGGCTAACCGGGGTAAATCAGATATGACCGTTTGGATGCCTTTAATCAGATAGCATGAAGAGTCGAAGCTTACTTATATTAATATCCCTGCTGGCCTGCCGGACTTTCGCACAGCAAAAGGACGTGCCGCCAAAAATAATGCAGGAGATTTACGATCAAGTGAAAACGCCATACAAATACGGGCTGGTGATAGCGCCTGACGGTGGCCGCAAGGCTGATTGTCCTTCCGTATTCCGGAAAGGCAACGCCTGGTTTATGACTTATATCCTCTTCAACGGTAGAGGATACGAAACCTGGCTGGCCAAAAGCAGCAATCTGCTGGAGTGGTCCACCCTGGGCCGCGTGCTGTCCTTTGCAGATTCCACCGGCAGCGACTGGGACAAGCACCAGCAGGCTGGCTATATTGCCCTGCAGGACCCCCATTGGGGCGGCTCCTACGAATTGCAGCCATACGCAGGCAAACACTGGATGAGTTATATCGGTGGCAATGAATCCGGCTATGAAACCGGGGCACTGGCTATCGGTATCGCCTATACGGACAAGGATGTTACCATGCCGCATAACTGGCAAAGAACAGACAAACCCGTACTATCCGCCACCGACGCGGATGTACGCTGGTGGGAAAATAAAAAGTTGTATAAGTCAACCATTATCCGGGACCAACAAAAATCAACAGGTCATCCGTTTGTAATGTACTACAACGCCAATGGCGACACCAGCGGCAACAAACCAAAATACCGTTGGTTTGAGCGTATAGGCATGGCCGTATCCGATGATATGCTGCATTGGCAACGCTATGAGATGGACCCGGTGATGCATCACCCCATCGGACTCACCGCTGATCCCGTGATCCAGAAAATCGGTAAGGTATGGGTGATGTTCTACTTCGGGGCCTTCTGGGAAGGCCGCAAGGATGCGTTTAACCGCTTCGCCTGTAGCTACGACCTCCGCCACTGGACGGATTGGACCGGCCCCGACCTGGTTAAGCCTTCCGAATCATTTGACCAGAAATATGCACATAAAAGTTTTGTGGTAAAACATAATGGCGTGGTCTATCATTTCTACTGTGCCGTGGACAATAAGGATAACAGAGGAATAGCCGTAGCCGTGTCAAAAGATTTAGGGAAAAGTAAAGTCGCGTTTAAGGAATGAGGTATTTAAAATGCATAGGTATTATATTGACGCTGATGGCTGCTATTCCTGCTTTCAGCCAGCAACAAACCATACAACAGGCTTTTCAATCGCCCGCACCCGGCGCAAAGCCCTGGGTGCTTTGGTACTGGATGCATGCCGCGGTGTCTAAAGCGGGTATTAAAGCGGATCTGGAAGCCATGCAGCAGGCAGGCATCGGTGGGGCATACCTGGTGGCGATTAAGGATACTACGGCGGCGGTGGATTTTTCACCCGTAGCGCGACAACTAAGCCCCGAATGGTGGGAGATGGTACGATACGCCATGCAGGAAGCCAAAAGGCTTGGCCTGGAGCTGGGCATGCACGTGAGCGATGGCTTTTCAGCTGCTGGCGGCCCCTGGATCACACCAGCGGAATCCATGCAGCAGGTGGTGTGGACTAAAACCTATACTAACGGCGGCCCGGTTAAATTAGCGCAACCATTAACCCGTGAAGGTTACTATAAAGATATTGCCGTATATGCTTATCCGTTAGCAGCACCACATTCGCAGCCCACACCACAGATTACCAGCAGTACCGGAGCCCCGGCTGATTTCCTCATTCTGCCGGGGAATAAAAAAACCTTCAGATCCGAGGGCGATTGCTGGATTCAGTATACGTACGCGCAGCCTTACACGGTGAGGTCGGTCCATATTGAAACCGGCGGTAATAACTACCCCGCCCAGCGACTCACTCTACAATGCAGCAACGACGGCAAGCAGTTCCGGACCATAAAAAAATTTGTGCCTGCCCGCCATGGCTGGAAGGATAACGTACAAGGTTATACGTATAGCGTGCCTGCTACCACCGCAAAATATTTCCGGCTGGTGTATGAAAAAGCAGGCGCAGTGGCTGGGGCGGAAGACCTGGACGCTGCCAAATGGAAACCTACCCTGAAGGTAACCGGCATCCTCCTCAACGATGAATCAACCATCAATGGCTTCGAAGGCAAGAATGGCAGCATCTGGCGTGCCACTCCCGGCACTACCGCCGAAGAGGTACAGGACGCCGTGCCGCTCAAAAATATTATAACGCTCACGGATAAACTGCAACCTGACGGAACACTCCACTGGCAACCGCCGGCGGGTAACTGGGTCATTGTTAGAATGGGCCATACCTCCACCGGGGAAGTCAACTATACGGGTGGCGCTGGCAAAGGCTTGGAATGTGATAAGTTCAGCACCGCTGCTATTAATAAACAGTTCGATAACTGGTTTGCCCAGGCCTTTAATAAAACTGATCCGGCGCTGGCTAAAGAAGTACTGAAAACATTGTACATAGATAGCTGGGAATGTGGTAGTCAGAACTGGTCACTGCAATTTCCACAGGAGTTCCGTAAACGCAGAGGTTACAACCTGCTGCCTTATCTGCCCGTTATGGCAGGCATCCCCGTGGAAAGTGCTGCTGTGTCCGAAAAAGTATTACATGATGTGCGGCAAACCATTGCAGACCTGATCAGCGAGGTGTTTTTCAAAACGCTGGCTGGGCGCGCCCATGCCGTTGGCTGTAAATTCAGTACGGAAAGCGTGGCGCCTGTTATGATGGGTGATGGGATGCTGCATTATCAGTATGCGGACATCCCCATGGGTGAGTTTTGGTTTAACAGTCCCACCCACGATAAGCCCAATGATATGCTGGATGCGATCAGTGGCGCGCATATCTACGGAAAAAACATTGTACAGGCAGAGGCCTTTACCACCTTGCGCATGGATTGGAGTGAGCACCCCGGTAGCTTAAAAATCACGGGCGACCGCAACCTGGCTCTAGGCGTGAATCGCATGGTGATGCATGTGTTTTCCCATAACCCCTGGATGAACCGTCGCCCCGGTATGACACTGGACGGAGTAGGGCTTTATTACCAGCGCGATCAAACCTGGTTTAACCAGAGTCGCGCCTGGATTGACTATATCACCCGTTGTCAGGCGATGTTGCAGCAGGGCCGTCCCGTAGCGGATATCGCTGTTTTCAGCGGTTCGCAGCTGCCACGCCGCTCCCTTACGCCAGACAGGTTCGTGGAGGCACTGCCCGGCTTATTTGGCAGCGCGCGCGTGCAAAGTGAAAAGTTGCGACTGGAAAATAAAGGGCAGCCAATGCGCACCATGCCGGAAGGCGTGTCGCATGCTGCAAACATGGCCGATCCTGATAAATGGATAGATGCGCTGCGAGGCTATTCCTACGACAGCTTCAACCCCGATGCATTGCTGAAAATGTCAGTGAAAGATGGGAGAGTAGTACTGCCTGGCGGCGCCAGTTATGCGGTGCTGGTATTTCCCGACACACACCCGCTCATGCCGGATGCCGGCCTGTGGTCGGTGCCAGTGGCTAAAAAACTGTTGCAGCTGGTGAACGCTGGCGCTAAGGTCATGCTAAACCCTGCTACCCGTGTACAGGGTATTGGGCTCAATGATGAGGAGGCGGAATTACAACAGCTGTTTGCTGCTATCCGTTCCAAAGTGATTCCAGTGCCGTTCAAGGATACTTCCCTGGCTGTGCTGGGCATTCCGCGGGATGTGGAAGTGCTCACCGGGCAAGGAAGTGTAGCATGGTCGCACCGTAATACGCCGGAAGCAGATATTTACTTTGTGGCTAACCAGCAGGGCTACACGCAGCAGCCGCAGATCCGTTTTCGAGGGCGGCATGGCACACCGGAGATCTGGGACCCGGTAACCAAAGAAGTTTCCAAACCTGGGATTACTAAAGACAGTGCAGTACAATTATTACTCGCACCCGCCCAGGCTGTTTTTGTTATATTTTATAGAGATGCTAAACGCCGCCAGGAAAAGTGGCCAGTACGGGCGAGCTTGCAGACGCCGGTCGCGCTTCGATTGCCATGGCAGCTGACCTTCGACGTGGCCAATGGTGGCCCTGCCGCAGCACTGCAAGTAGACGCCCTGCGCAGCTGGACCCAACAGCCCGATTCAGCGGTAAAATATTACTCCGGAACCGCCGTGTACAGGACGACATTTAATATACCTGCCACTGATCAGAAAAAACAATATCATCTCCTGGCAGACAGTATCTTTAATATTGCCACTGTGACAATTAATGGAATGGAATGCGGCACACTATGGACGCCGCCTTACCGCCTGGATGTTTCAAAGGCGATAAAAGCAGGGACGAATACCTTGGAAATAACCGTAAGTAATACCTGGCATAACCGTTTGATATGGGATCATTACCTGCCCGCAAACCAACGGGTCACCTACACCACCGCTCCATATCGCTTTAAAGACGAAACGCTGCTGCCAGCTGGGATTATAGGGAATGTACAATTGTTGATGGAATGAGAAATCTATTACTACTACTGATTATTATATTGCAAACGACTGTTGCAAGGGCGCAGTTCAGCCAGGACTATGATGTAATCTGGGATAGTCCGGGTGAAAATGCGGGGGCATCTATGCCCTGTGGCGGTGGCGACATCGGCATGAACATCTGGGTGGAAAAAGGCGACCTGCTCATATACGTGGCGCGCAGCGGCCACCTGGACGAAAACAACGGGCTGTTGAAAGCAGGGCGTCTCCGGATCAAGCTATCACCCAATCCCTTCACTGGTGGGCAGTTCCGGCAACAGTTGCATCTGCGCGAAGGATATGTGACGGTATCAGGTACAGACAACGGCGTTGCTGCTACCATTAAAATTTGGGCCGATGTGATGCAGCCTGTAGCGCATATAGCCCTTACCGCCAATAAACCAGTGACAGTGGATGCTGCCTATGAAAGCTGGCGCTACCAGGATCGGGTAGTTGCACCCAGGGAAAATTTTGGTAACTCCTGGAAATGGGCCGCCCCTAAAAATAATATCATCCGGAAAGACAGTATCGCATTTACCCAAAACGGCGTGCTGTTCTATCATCACAATCTAGCTAAAACTATATTCGACAGTACGGTGATACAACAAGGCCTGTCCGCAGTGAAGGATAGTTTGTATAATCCGCTGGGCTACCTCGCTTTTGGTGGAAGTTTCTATGGTAAAGGGTTTGAGGCCGCTGGCACTTACAACGGAATATACGCAAACACGGATTTCAAAGGATGGCAACTGCATGCCGCACGGCCTGCCAGGCAACACGAACTTACGCTGGCACTTACGAGTTTGCAAACGCAGGATATTGGCAAATGGCAGCAGCAACTACAACACCTGATCGCCAAAGCGGGTGATAAAAATCTTATTAACCAAAATCGGCAATGGTGGCAGGAGTTCTGGAACCGCAGCTATATAGAAACCACGCAAAAAAACTCCTGGGAATTAGGACGTAACTATCAATTGTTTCGATACCTCTTAGCGTGTAACGCTAACGGTTACTGGCCTACGAAATTCAATGGAGGGCTGTTTACCGTAGATCCGGTATATACTGATACCGCTATGAAGCTGACACCGGATTACCGCAACTGGGGAGGAGGACTGCATACCGCCCAGAACCAGCGCCTGGTGTATTTCCCAATGATACGATCCGGCGATTGGGACCTCCTGCAACCGCAACTGAATTTTTATCTGCGCTTATTACACACAGCCGAGCTCCGGTCGAAAGTATATTGGAATCATGGCGGCGCCTGCTTTACAGAACAAATGGAAAACTATGGCCTGCCAGATTTTGCGGAGTATGGGCAAAAGCGCCCCGAATATTTCGACAAAGGAGTGGAGTACAACGCCTGGCTGGAATATGAATGGGACACTGTGCTGGAGTTTTGTTTGATGATGCTGGAGCAGGAGCGCTACACGGGAAAAGACATCCGGGAAACCATACCATTTATAGAAAGCTGCCTGCAATTTTTCGATGAGCATTACCAGTACCTTGCCAAACAAAGGGGCCGTATGCCGCTGGATGGAGCCGGGAAATTAGTCCTGTACCCCGGGTCTGCTGCGGAAACCTACAAAATGGCGTACAACTCTACGTCCACCATCGCGGCATTGCAAACTATCAGCAAGCGCCTGCTGGAGTTGCCGGCCGGCTACCTCAGTGCAGCACAAAAGCAACACTGGACAGCATTCCGCAGTCGTATCCCGGAGCTAAGCTATACCACCCAATACGGCGCCGTTACCATCGCACCGGCGCGTAGCTGGGAAAGGATTTATAACGTAGAGTCGCCACAGTTATATCCTGTATTTCCGTGGGGTATCTTCGGCGTAGGCAAACCCGGACTGGACACGGCACTTAACACCTGGCATAAAGATACCAACGTCATCCGCTTCCGCAGCCACATAGGCTGGAAGCAGGATAATATCTGGGCGGCCAGGCTGGGCCTGAGAAAAGAAGCCTGGGAGCTTACCGTAAAAAAACTGGCTTCGGGACCGCAACGCTTTCCCACCTTCTGGGGGCCCGGCTTCGACTGGTTACCTGATCACAACTGGGGCGGCAGCGCCATGATTGGCATACAGGAAATGCTGATGCAAACCATAGATAAGCGCATCCTCCTATTCCCCGGCTGGCCTGCGGATAAAGATGTTCATTTTAAATTACATGCACCTTACCACACTACGGTAGAGGCTACACTAAAAAATGGGAAGGTAGTGAGTTTAATAGTGGTACCTAAGGAGCGGGAACGTGATGTTGAATTGCTGCTAAACCGGCTTTAAAGGATTAGGGCCCCGCTTCTTGCGGGGCCCTAATCCTTTACCGGGGGACCGAAGGTTCCCCGGTAAAGTAAAAAAAAACTACCAGTTATCCGTTCTGAAGCTGGACACCGGAAAACCTTCCGTACTAAACAAATCTCCCACCACAAAGTCCTTAAACGCATAACGCACTGCCACCGGGGCGCTCACTTCCGCTGCGCTCACCTGTACGGTTCCCTGTTTAATTACCGCGGTAGCCGGATAAAACTTCTTATCACTGCCGGCAATTTCAAACTGCGTCAATGGCTTACCGAAAGCAGTAAGTCCATTAGGTGCATCCTTAAACTTAATGGTGGCGGTGTTGCCATTGATCAGCAGGGAGTCGAAGTCGGGGCTGGCGCTGGCAAACCCTTTCTGGTGGTACGTGTCTGCCAGTGCCAGGTAAGCCAGGCGCTTACCGCCGGTTTCTTTATCTGCCGGGTGAATGCAATTGGATTCCCCTATGTCCAGGAGTACGGCCATGCCGCTGTTAGGAATGGCGGATGCTGCCTTGCGCTGTGCATCTCGCAGGTAAGCGGAGTTTCTGAATTCATCACGCTTTGGATCAGGATGCTGTACATAAGTGTACGGGGCAATCTGTGCGTAGAAGAAAGGGAAATCGCCCTGGCCAAATTCGCTTCTCCAGGATTTTACCATGGCAGGGAACAGGGTTTCGTACTGTGCCGGACGGTCAGCATTGGTTTCACCCTGGTACCAGATGCATCCCTTGATGGTGTAACCAATAAAAGGATGTAACATGCCATTATACAGGGTGGTAGGCACTTTGTTGGTCAGCTTGGTAGTAGCATCAGGCATTTTAAGATCGGTGAATTGCTGCAATGCGCTGGTGCTCATAAAGGCTTCTGCCGGAGAACCGCCATAGCTGATGCATACCAGGCCAATGGGAACTTTCAGGCGCTGTTGTAATAACCTGCCAAAATAATAAGCCGTGGCGCTGAAGTTAGTCACTGATTCCGGTTCGGCAGCTTTCCACTCACTTTGTTTGCAGGTGTCCAGCGGTGCGCCGGTAACTGCTCTCGGCAGGGTGAACAGGCGCAGCTGCTCGTTAGGAGAGCTGAAAATGGCATCGTTGGAGCCGATGATGGGCTGATCCTTAAAGCCTTTCATCGGCATTTCCATGTTGGACTGCCCGCTGCAAAGCCATACTTCCCCGATCAATACATTTTTAAGGGTGAGTGGACTACCATCGGAAATGGTGATGTCGTAAGGGCCGCCAGCCGCAGGGGTAGCCACCTGTAGTTTCCATTTACCAGCGGCATCCGCCTGTTGTGAATACTTTTTCTTGTTCCAGGAAGTAGTAACAGTCACGGTACTATTGGGTTTGGCCCAGCCCCAGATAGCGGCATTGGTTTGTTGCTGCAATACCATATTGTTTCCAAAAAAATACGGCAGTTTAACGGTAGCGGCTGCACGCTGTACCTGTAACAGCAGTGGCAGCGCCAACAGTAACATCAGTGGTTTGAATCGCGAAATAAAATGCATGTTTTCGTATTGTATTATTGGCAAATGAATGTGTTCAGGAAGGAGATTTGCGCTGGTCGTTGTTGAGCAGCCGGTACTTTTTGGGCGACATCCCAATCACTGCACGGAAGCGCCTGGAAAAATAGTAAGGGTCGTCAAATCCCATGCTGAAAGCAATGTCCTTTACAGAGCGGGTCGTGAAATCCAGCTGCTGACAAGCCTTCTGCATCTTTAACTGTACGAAATAATCGATCGGCGCATACCCTGTTTTCTGCTTAAATAAATTTGAAAACCTGGACACCGAATAATTATACTGCTTGCCCAGCTCGTTCAATGAAATTTTATCATTGATGCGTTGTTGCATATACAGGATGGCATTATCCACACAATCAGATTTATCAGTAAGCGTAGCCTCGTAATGGCGGGTGTTGTAGATGAAGAGGTTGAGGTATTGCACCAGGCCCATGTTGGCATACACGAGGTTATCGAGACTATACCCCAGTTCCAGCGATTTGTATATTTTGTTAAACAGCGGAATGATGTCGCCATTGTTTTTGATGTAATGTGGCTCCAGATATTTTTGTACCGCCTGCATACGGTTGAATTCCAGCAGGGCATCCCCGCCAAAGTGAATCCAGTAAATACTCCAGGGATTATCCTCGCTGCTCCCGTAGGCGTGCTCTATGTTTTGCGGCAGGATGAATGACTCATTAGGGCCTACTTCATAACGCTTTCCATTTACCTGGTACCAGCCATGACCATCTACACAAAAGAAAAGGAAGTTTTCCGGTAATCCTTTTTTCCGGTAGGTGTAATGGTCCTGCGCTTTAGGATAATAGCCTATGGAGCGGATGTGCAAGGCCTTCATCAGGTCGTTGCTTTGTACTTTAGCTTTCAGTACGGTTTTGGGTATTTCTATCCGGTGGCGACCAATGCCATACCAGATATTCTTGTGCGAGCCTTTTTTGTTCTCGGTCTCTTTTTCGGCCAGTTGGCTGCTGTTTGGTTGCATAAAAACGTGGATTCCTTATGGAGGATTAAATTACTAGTAATTATGTAGATGCGCAAGTACGAATTTGAAATTTATGGGCATCCGGTTGGTATATTTCACTTTCTTTTCCAGGTGGGGGCAGGGGCGCAGATGCGCCACCTTGCCCGAAATTCTACTGCCTTCAGCAGTAGAATTTCGGGCAGACTGTTAAACACTGTCAACTACTGTTAAATAGCGTTAAGAGCAGGCGTTCGCCAGCAGCGCTTACATCTCCCGAAATATACCACAGATCTATATTGCAGGTTTTTCTTAACATTTGGCATGCGGCCGACTGCTGTTACCCCCGGTACTTTGCACTTTAAACTTCCTTAATTTGGCTATATCTAAATAACAAACCAGATATGCTGACTAGTCACTATCAGGAAAAACAACATCATCTCAAACACTCAAAATCAAAAATTATGATGAAGCAATTATTTGTAGCAGGTTTGTTAATGGGCGCCACCTTTTTTACTGTAGAAACTTACGCACAGCAACCTCAACAGCCACAGCAGGAAAAACCTCGCGGCGACCGTGAAGGTTTCTTCAAAAAAATTGACACCGATAACGACGGTAAGCTGAGCAAAGCAGAAGTGGAAGCTGCAGCGAAAGAAGATAAAAGAACTTCCAGACTGAGTGAGAATTTTGCAGCCATCGACGCAGATAAAGATGGTTTCCTGACCAAGGAAGAACTGCAGGCTTACAGAAAAGCCAATCCTCCTCAGGGTGGTCCGCGTCAGAAAGACGGCGGCCGTAAGTAATATGGTTTTAAATACTAGTTGTGTAAAGAGCGGCTGCCTTCGGGTGGCCGTTTTTTATTCTAGTGTTGTCCAGAGTGCTCCGCGCGAAGCGCGGAACCACCCCCAATGACACCGAAGGTGTCATTCAAATAAAATACAGGTCAAAAAAAAATGACTAGGAAACCTCCCTATCATGATAAATAGGATTCTTTTTTATCATGTTTCTTTTTATTATTCAGGAAGAGACTTAATTCCCCGGTTACACCACTGCAAAGTCCCCGCAGCAGCCACCCGCTTGCTGCGCCTGGTCCTTTAAAAGCATTCCGCCCATGCCTTGCTTCAAACGTAAACGCCTACACCAGAAATCCTCCTTATGCTCCGTTTAACATATTCCCTTTACAATCAATATAATAAAAAGTGACTTTATCGCGTTCCTTTTTCGTATATTTAAATACGAAGCAACCTATGGCTTATGTAGCAATGGTTACATACCCAATAATGAAAGCTTAACAACCAAATCTAACGTCGCTCGTTCATCATTTTAAGAGATGTACCCGCACAAATTTGTCTGACCTGTCTGCCTGGAAGCAATTCCGGTGCGGCTGTGCTGTTGTACCCCGTGAGCATGTTAAACGTAGACGCATATACGTATTTAAACTGTATGAAGCACTGTAGAATGGATTTGCCTATATGACTGGCTATTTGAAACAAAGTATGATCCCAATGGATGAAAGTTGCCAGCCGCCGGTTGGCAGATAACAACGATAGCGCTGCTACCAGAATCGAAATTATTGGCTTGATGATACCGGAGGAAATTACCCCGCCTGTTGCTGGGAGTAACGAAGCTGTGTCCATGCCTATACCATTACATCTCGGCATTCAAGTTCTATTTAAATATCCGGTAATTATGAAACAATCAGTTACACATTTTCCCAGCCTATGCTGTGTAGTGATTACCCAACTACTATGCAGTAGTACCGTGATGGCCAGTACGCCGGCCCCTTTGCCGGCGGCAGGTACAGCAGGGTACCATGTGACGCTGCTGGACCTGCAGGGCGTCGTTAGGGATGAAAAAGGAAACCCATTGCCCGGCGCAAGTATTCAAATCAAGGGTACTAATCAGGGAGCCATCGCGGACGGAAACGGCGCCTTCGTACTGAAAAATGTAGCCCCGGGAACTACCCTCATCATTTCCATGGTTGGTTTTAAAGCGAAAGAGTTTACTGTTACCAACGCCAACCGCATTCAGATTGCCCTGAGCCCTAGCACCAACATGGGTGAGGTGGTGGTTACCGGTTACCAGGTACTCCGTAAAATTGACTACGCCGGTGCCGCTGCCACCGTTAAGGTGAAAGACATTCAGGTGCCCAGCATTGGTACCCTGGATAAAATGTTGCAGGGTCAGGTAGCAGGGGTGGCCATCGTTAACACCTCCTCTGTATTTGGTACGGCACCTAAAATCCGTGTAAGGGGTAGTGCCTCTATTTCCGGTATCAACGAGCCACTATGGGTACTCGATGGGGTGCCGCTGGATGCGCCTTTGAACATCGTTCCTTCGGAACTTTACGCAGGTAACGCCCGTAACCTCCTGGCCAGCGCCCTGGCTAACGTAAACCCGGATGATATTGAGGATATAACTGTACTGAAAGACGCTACCGCTACCGCTATGTACGGTACCCGGGCGGTAAACGGCGTAATCGTTATTAATACCAAACGCGCCCAGAAAAGTGCACCGCTGCGCGTAAACTATACTTTCAACGGAACACTGTCCCTGAAACCCTCTATCCAGGATTTTGATGTACTCAACTCCAAAGACCAGGTAGAGCTCAACCAGGAAATGTTCACCGTTTATGATTCCTATATCCAGAACTTTGCTGCTGCCACTACCGGCCCGTACGCAAAGCTGCAGGATCAATATAACCGCAATGAAATCACGGAGGAGCAATTACGTCAGAAAATACGGGATATCAAACTGGTAAATACAGACTGGTTCGATGTACTTTATAAAAATAGTTTGACCCAGCAACATGCAGTAAGTGTAAGCGGTGGAACCAAAAAAACATCCACCCGCCTTTCTCTTAGCTATTATAATGATCCCGGAAAAACAATTGGTGAATACGCAAAGCGTTACACCGCCAACCTCGTAAACGGATGGCAGGTGACGAAAAAGTTTCAGGCGGAACTAATGCTGAAGTATGCCTACAGAGATCAGCGCCAGCCTGGAACAGAAGTGAACCCCTTCATCTATGCCCGTGACGCCAGCCGCGCAGCACGGCCATACGACGACAATGGGGAATTCGAATGGTACAAGAAAGGGTATGCTAATTTCAATATTATCAATGAAATCAATACCAACTATATAAAACTGGAGAACAACGATTTCGCGACGCAGCTGAATCTCACCTATAATATTACGCCTAAACTGAAAGCTACCGCGCTGGGTAATATTCGCTTCTCTAACTCTACCATCAACGAAATTCAGACGGCAAATTCCAACTATGCAGGCCAGTATAAGGCAGATGCTTTCCGTATACTCGAAGCCAACGAGCGCTTATACAAGCGCCCGGGCTCACCTTCGTATGAGCTGCCGCAGTCAGTGTTACCGGAAGGTGGTATCCTAGACAGGGAAGATGTATCCTCCCGGTATTTCACCCTCCGTGGTCAGCTGGATTGGATCGCCTTTGAAACTAAAAAACATAAGCTGGCCCTGATGGGTGGGATGGAAGTAACGCAGAATAAACAATCGGCCAACTTCCGCCGCAACTATGGCTACATGGAAGGCAGTGACCAATTTGCAGCTGCACCACTGGCATACGATCGCCTGTTGCTAAGCACCAGTCTGTTTGATGATGAAAAGGTGATGTATAATGGTAGAAACCTGCTGCAGGGCGCATCCAGTTACATCAACGATTTTACCAGAAATGCCGTTTCCTATTATTCCAGTCTGTCCTATAACTACATGGGCAAATATGTACTGGACGCATCTCTTAGAAACGATGCCACAAACATATCAGGAAGAGCTTCCCGTAACCGCTTTTTGCCTACATGGGCTGTAGGTGGTGCCTGGAACTTTACGGAAGAGCAGTTTATGAAGGCGGCAGAAAATGTAATCTCCGGCGGTAAACTGCGTATATCCTATGGCTTAAGAGGAAATGCGGGATACAGAGGTCCTGAAATGGTAGCCTACAATCAACCAATTATTCGTCCTTCCTTCCCCGAATACAACGTATCAGGTGTAAATATTGTGGAATCTGAAAATGCTTCTCTGGAATTCGAGAAAGAATACATGTTCAGTACGGGTATTGATTTTACGCTGTTTGACAGGCTGGATTTTACGGTAAACTATTACAACCGCAAAAATTTTGACCTCGTAGGATACAGACAGGTACAATCTTCATCCGGTTATCTGACTAAATTGTTTAACTGGGCCGATATGAGAAACCGCGGCTATGAAGCCTCTCTGAATATCCGGCCAATAAAGGTTGTAGGAGAGTTTAAATGGTCAGGTATGGTAAATGTTGGGTATAATAAGAATGAAGTGCTGTCCGACTATCAGGGTAACAACCCCTCTATATTTGACGCCACCGCCTCTGATGGTTTCCCGCGCCAGGGAATGCCGCTTACGGGGTTGTATGGTTTCAAATTTGCCGGCTTAAATGACCAGGGCCTAGCTACCTATTACGATGCCAAAGGTGGTAAAGTGTATGGATTCCCTAATGCCAGCAGAGATTTATCTAACATTGTATACCTGGGTAGCAGAGATCCTATGTACTCCGGCGGGTTTACGTCTAACTTCAATTATAAAAACTGGACGCTGGGGGTATCGTTTGTGTTTAATACAGGAAATGTGGTGCGTAAAGCGGAATACTATAAAGGAGGAACACTCAATTCCCTGTATCGTGATGACAAAAATCAGGTGGGTGACTTCGCCTATAGATGGCGTTCTAAAGGTGATGAGCAATTTACCAAAATTCCAAGGCTTTTGGTGAGAGAAGATATGGACGACTATATCAATCTGGGTTTCTTCGATGAGTCAGTTTTCGGCATATACAATCGTTCTGATATTCGCACCATCAATGCTTCTTTCCTGCGCCTACGCAATATCATGCTGCAATACAACTTTGCTAAGTTTGCCCGCTCGTTGAAAATGCAAAACCTGACCGCAGGCCTGGAAGCATCTAACCTGGCTGTATTTGCATCTGGCAAATTTAATGGCGTGGATCCTGAAACAGTACTAACGGGTATGAATATGCCGCCGGTAAAATCATTCACCCTCAGCCTGTCTGCCGGCTTCTAGGCTGGTCTGATTTCCTGAATTAAATTGAACTATATGTTTAAAAGATATAAAAACAAAGGAGTTTCCAGATCCATACTGGCAGTAACTTTGGTACTCACACTCACCCAATTGTCCTGTACCAAATTCCTCGAGGAACCGGTAGATAACCGCACGCTGATCGTGTCGCTGGATGATATGGATGAAACACTCAACCAAATACATCCTTACTCTGATTATCATTTTACGGATATAATGAGTGATGATTATATTTTCAGAGACCTGGCCGGCCATAATGTGGAAGACGCCGTGAATCAAATGATGCCACTATTTGAGTTTGCTATTTGCAAGCAATCATTGCCAGCCACACGCTTCCTGTCTTCAGGATTCAACCCAGTGACAGCTTGCAGGCGCTATTATAACTCCATCACAAACTCCCTGCTGATCATCGATAAAGTGAAAGCCTATACGCCGGCTAACAAGGAGGAGGAAACGAGAGCCAGGGTAATCCGTGGGAAAGCACTCGCTATAAAAGCCTATTGCAATTTTATGGTAGTGAATCTCTTTGCAAAACAATATAATCCTGCAACCGCCGCCAGTGACGTAGGTATTCCTTTTGTACCCGCTTATAGTGGTGAACCTGTTGTGGGATACAAGCAGGAAAGTGTACAAAAAATCTATGATGAGATATTGAAGGATCTGTTGGAAGCAGTGACACTGGTTGAAAACGTACCAGCCAAGAATCCACAGTTTAATTTCGGGTTAGATGCCGTGGAAGCTTTGCTCTCCAGGGTTTATCTCAATAAGAAAGACTGGGATAATTGTATCAAGTATGCCAATAATGTACTGAGTCGCCGTACCGCTCCATTAAATATTAAGACGCTCAGAACCACTATTACTGATTATCAGCAATATTCCACCGCATATTTCAACCCGTCCAACCCATCCTACATCCTGATGGGGAATAATACCTATCAATTGCTGGCTTACTTCTGGATGGGCATGTTCCCTTATCCTGCGGTGCAGATGTTAAGAGATCAGGGCGCAGATCCTAGTAATAATTACATTATTCAAACGAGTGCGTTAATGAGCGACTATGTGCCTCAAAAGCTGATGCTGTTTCAACCTACAGCCACCAGAAATGGTAACATGCCAATACTCACCATCGATGAAGTACTCTTTAACAGGGCAGAGGCGGAAATCGAAAAAGCCCAGGGAATTACACCCCAGGCTACTGCGGACCTGACACTGCTGATCAATAACCAAACGTTTAGTACAGCAGCTGCCAATACAAAAATAAGTCAGTTGCCAACTCTCACCACCCGTAACGCAGCCATCAATATGCTGCTGCTGATCAAGCGCATACGCTTTTCCAGTGAGGGAAACCGTTGGTTTGATATGCGCCGGCATAATATCCCGGTTTCGCATAAGGGCCGCACCGGTACTTACGCAATTGATGGTACCAAACCTGAAGATTATGTAATTCAGCTGCCATTGGAAGAGGTTACCCGTAATCCTGGCCTGTAACTATTATTGACTTAAAAAATTATTTCTTATGAGATATAAAATTAGTAGTCTTTGCTTGCTGGTAACTATGATCCTGTTGCTGGCAGCCTGTAAAAAAGAGGCTGCGCTCACGGCGGAAGTAGACCCTGCGCCTACCTTCGATACCCGTACGCCATTGGGGCAGAAACAAAAAGAAATTTTTGATAAGTACGGTATTATTGTGGAATACCAGTGGAATCGCTATGCCTACGCAGCCAATGTGGTAGCCAATCCCGCAAAGGTAGAAGACGTGCTGCCCTACCTGGAGCTGCTGGATATCATCTACTTTAAAGCCATGGATGCTGTGAGTGGCGCTGCGCATACAACAGATAAAGAAACGCCGGTACGCCTGTTGCTGATCGGTAATGGACTGAACTATGGTGGCGCCGAAAGCTTTGGTGAGTCCACCGCCGGACAAGCGGGGAATATTCAGCCTAACAGGCTTACCCTGGGTGGACTAACACCTTTCGGGGAACTACTCCGTACCAAAAGCGCCACTTCCGACGATGACTTCCTGGATGCCATTTATAATGCCGCACCCACCAGCTTTCCGGATGATGCAGGCCTGATCGGGTTTGTATACCATGAATACACACACTTCCTGGATAGCAAGCACCAAATTCCTGTTGGTTTCGAAAAGCCCGCTAAAACAAACTACCTCAGAGGTTCCAACCAGTATCTGCGTGTAAGTTATGCAGAAGCTATTTCTAAAGGCTTTTTCATCCCTTACGGTATGCAAAATGAACATGAGGATTTTGCCACCTATGTACAGACAATCATCTGGCTTTCCGACGCGGAGATAAATGACTATTATCTCACCAATGATGCTACCAAGGCTAAATATCAACTGGTGACCGCCTACTTCACAAAACTGGGCATTCCTATCACCAAATTGAGAGACTACCTGCAACAGCAGTCGGTAATAGATGAACTGATCGCCCTGAAAAGGAAGTATGAGCAATAAGCATTCACCTTCAATTCTGATTTTTATGAATACGCTCCATAAAATAATTCATACAAACAAGCTGGTATTCGCCGCTGTAGTCATCCTGGGATTGGCTACCGTATCCTGCGAAAAAGGGGATGATTTTAGTCGCCCCCCGGGTAATACCAATTCATTTGAGAAAGATAAGTCCGATGCTTTCAAAAACCTCACGGACGACGAAACCTCCATGTGGGCATGGGCCATGGAAACGAGCTTTACCAATAATAAGTTTCCGGGACTGTTATTGCAGTTTGGGAAAGACTCGACTACCAGCATCTATTCCATCGATAATAATGGTATCATTAGCGACCTGACACGACTGCGTGCATCCGCTACACTGACTACCAGTGAATCATCGCTGGCATTACAGCTCATCAACATCCTTCGCCCGTATTCAGACTACCAGATCCGTCAGATTCTTGATGATCCGGCTAACCTCTCTTTTAAAAATGCGGTCCTGTCATTGTTGCCTAACTACCAGAACTTTGGCTCACAAACCATTTACGAAGAAGAAGTCGGAGGGGCATTTAATACAAACGGGCCTATTCAGCTCAGTCTCACCTTCCACAACAGCCCGTTGATGTCGCTACTAAAGGAATATGGCTGGCTTGATTTCGATTTCCGTTTAATGCGTTACAGTAAAGATACGGTCGAGTTAACCGGTTACTATTCGAATAGTGCCAACAAAGTGAGCCAACTATTACGCACACACGACGATCCGACTTTCTTTGCCTACGCATCTACCATTCTCATGACTATCAACCCCAGCAAAGCGAAGGTGACCATGAAAACGGGCGGCAATGTAATAGCGATTCCGGCAGGCTACAACTCAGTCCTGCACTACTTCTACAAATCTTTTAACCAGGGCTTCATCCAGCCGGAGGGCTTTGGTTTCGGGTTTGTACCTAATGGCCTGGATGCCGACAAGGCTCCGGATGTATTCAAAAATGCCAAACTGGTAAAGATTAAGAGTGTAAGGCAAGGTAACCCACTCACCGCACCTGCCGGTACCGTGCTGATGACGTTTGCAGTGATCGGCCAGGACGGTGCTTCCAAGGATGTGGAGCTGTCCAAAAACTAATCACTTGTTTAGTAAGTTCAACCGCCGGTGGCGGTTGAACTTACTAAACAAAAGTGGGTGTATCAAAAGTCTGATACACCCACTTTTTATTCGGGTACCTGCTGGAGTCAGGCAGTTGTTTAGGTAATTCTCAGGACGTTCGTTTTCTTTTGATACATCCTCTTTTGTTTAGTAAAAAACTAGCAGGAAAAACTTACCGCTTCTCATCATACACCCCAAACTCTGCAATCGCCGGCGCCTCACTAAAACTATCCATCACTATCCTTACTTTATTACCCCACACCCTCGCAAAACGGTGAATCTTCACCCGGCCGGCATCCGTGCCTTTACCCGGAATCGGCTTCCAAACGCCGTTTTCGTTGTATTCCAGGTGGTAAGAGGTGATGCGTTGCTTATCCTCTGTAATTGTAATCATGTTAAAAGCACGCTCCTTAGTAAATGCAACCTCATACCATGGCTGCTTCACCGCAGGGTTCGACTGCCAGGTGCTGCCAAACCGGTCATCATTACCAAAATCCATGATGTTCATATCATTGCTCCAGCTGCCATTGGCCGGCTGATGCTTGGCAATGTTTTCCGCAATGATGGGTGCTTCATTGGCAGGCAGAGGAGCCACCGGACCTTCATTTTTCCATTGCTGACCAATGGCTTTTAGTGCCGCCAGGGCATTGGCATCAAACAGTCCGTCGCGGTTAGGCGCCACATTCAAAATGAAATTACACCAGGCCTTGTTGTAAGGCACGATAATATCGTTTACCAGTTTTGCCGGGTCTTTTACCGGAGTACTCGCAAAGCCGGTTTTGTAAAACCAGTTCTGCTGCAACGGTAAACAAGCCAGCGCCGGCAAACGGTTGGTGCTCGTGGAAATATGCTGGCCAGCACCTTGCTCATACGATTTGATATCGGTATAAAATAGCGCCTCCGCAGGATATTTGGCCGCGTTCAGGTCCATCACCAGGCAGCCCGGCTGCAGTTGCTTGATAAGCCCATAAATCTCCCCAAAAGGAACATCCTCATAGGAAATACGGCTCCATGGTGCATCCCAGCCATCAATGATCAGGGCATCAATAGCGCCATAGTTAGTAAGCAACTCCGTCAGCTGCGCCTTTATCATCGCAATATGCTGCGGCGTAATATGACCGGGACGTATTTTGTGATGGGTATCCAGGATAGAGAAGTATAACATTACCTTCAGGCCTTTGGCGCGGAAAGCATTCACATACTCACGCACCACATCACGTTTCAGCGGACTATTCATCACATTGTAATCCGTGGTTTTAGTGTCCCAAATGGCAAAGCCACTGTGATGTTTGGTAGTAAGGCAGCCATAGCTCATGTTGGCAGCCGCGGCAGCATCCGCCCACTGGCGGCAATCCAGCTTGCGCGGATTGAAAATCGCCGGTGATGCATCCGGGTCTGCCCAGTCGTCCTCCATGAACGTAGGGATGTTAAAGTGAATAAACATGCCAAAGCGCAGGTCAGTAAATTGTTGCTGCCGCTCGTGCAGGGTCGGTTGCTGTTGTGCCAGCACCGGGCCTGCCGCCAGCAATGGCAGCAGACACAGTGCGCTGATAATACGGGTCAGTTTCACGATTGTCGGTTTATTGGTTTTGTTGATTATTTCCATGCGGATTGCTGTTGCAGTTGACGACTGCCGTCCAGTATGCTCTGCGGTACAGGCCATACATAAAATTTGTCGTTGTTGAAATACCTGTCTTCCAACTTGGTTTTGGTAAACTTATTATTGCCTGGAATGTCGCTCAGCCCCGCGCTGGCATCCAGCGTGTATACGGGACCGTTAAGCAATGTTTTTCCTTCTTTCCAACGGAGTATATCGAAGTAACGATGCCCTTCGCCGGCAAGCTCAATCCTGCGCTCATGGCGAATGAAAGTGCGCATGGTCGCCTGATCCAGCGCCCATCCGTTCAGGGCAAACGTAGCCGCTACCGTTGGCATACCCGCCCTGCGGCGGATCTGATCAATGGCGTCCACTACGGCGGCAGTAGGACCAGCTACCTCGTTTTCGGCTTCTGCAAAGGTGAGCAGCACTTCGGCATAACGCAGGATATGCCAGTCGTTACCACCGTTGTCACGCACCTCCAGCTCTGTTTTATCAAACATTTTCTTAAAGGCGTAACCGGAGTAAGTTGCTTTATCACCACCGATTTTATCGAGGTTGTTGTTCAGCGGATCATACATTTTTCCATTAGCCAGCGTGCTGCCAGGATAGTAGACGGTAGCCGCCAGGCGCGGATCGCGTCCTTTCCATGGTGCATGTACATCATAAGCGGGATCATTGGTGTACGGGTAATATCCTGCCGCGCTTTCATAATCATCTACCAGAGATGGCAACGGATTCAGATACAATGTGCCCCCTGATACACTGTTCACCCCCGTGATATCACGCAGGCCGTTGGCTTTTATCTCCTTAACATGAATATAACTCATGATGCTTTCGGAAGAATAATCGCCCTCCTGCTGAAACAAATAGTAGTAATCAGGATAAAGGGAATAAGTGCCGCTACTCATCACCACCTGCGCGGCCTTAGCTGCACCGGCATTGTCACCGTTGTAGAGCAGTACCCGCGCTTTCAGCGCAGTAGCTGCACCGGTTGTAAACCGGCCCTTGTCATCACCGGAATAGGTAGCAGGTAGGTCCGGCGCCGCTTCATCCAGCCACTGGAGCACCTGGGCCAGCACCACCGCTTTTTTATCCTGCGGTACATCGGAGGCAGCTGGTGTGCTGAATACCTTTGTCACCAACGGTACATCACCAAACAGCGTGGTCATCATATAGTAACGGTAGGCCAGGCAAACTTTTACTTCTGCTATCAGCCTTTTCTTTAAGTCCTGATTTATATCCGGCACCTTGTCCACATTAGCCAGAAACTCCAGGCAGTGGCGGATCTGATCATAACGCCATTCATCGCCCAGGTTGCCGGTGGTGGCCACAAAAGTGCTGTTGCCAATCAACTGCGCATTACGCAGGGTATTACCCCAGGAAGCCGTTTTGGACAATGCATTGTCACTCATGCCTTCATAGCAAATGAAAAAGTCGGCGCTGGGCATAAATTCGTATATGCGTGAGGCAAACCGCACGGCGTCCTGTTCCGTGGTCCAGTAAGTAGCATCAGAGTATTCATCTAACGGTGGCCGGTCCAGGAATTTACTGCAGGAAAATAAACCTGTGCTCAGCAAAGCGGATAATAATATATAGCGAGGCTTCATGTTCATAGTTTTAGAATTTCAGGTTCAGGCCAAGAGAATAGGTTTTCAGCTGCGGGAAGTTGACACCGGACTGCCAGTTGTCGATCTCCGGATCGTAGCTGGAAGGGAAGTCTTTCGCCTTCAGTGTAAACGCATTCTCCATGATGAAATAGATACGCAGGTAGCTGATCTTCGCACGTTGCAGGAGGTAATTAGGCACGGTGTAGCCCAGCTGCAGGTTTTTCAAACGCAGGTAGCGGGAATCAAACAGCCACCAGTCAGAAAACTCTGTATTCACGCTCTGATCCTGTCGCATCAGCGGATAACGGGCATCACGGTTGTCAGGTGTCCAGGAATCCAGGAGGTCAGTGGTAAACGTACCACCATACTGGAACGGCGTAGTAGCGTAACCGGTAAGGTAGGTCTTGTTTTTCAGCACACCCTGCAGCAACATGGATAAATCAAACTGTTTCCAGCTGAAGTTGGCGTTGATGCCAAACATCATGTGCGGCTCTGCATCGCCCAGCAGTACACGGTCTTCGGGAGTGATCTTGCCATCGTCGTTGGTATCCTGGTATTTGATATCACCGGGTTTGTTCTGTGGTTTGTAGGTGGGGCTGGACTTTACATCATCTTCCGACTGGTACAATCCAATGGCTTTGTAGCCATACCATACCCAGCGACTCTGTCCCACCATGGTCGGGTTAGTGCCAAGAATATCCGCGGTACCGCCAAGGTCAAGGATCTCGTTACGGTTGTTGTACAGGTTGGCGATCACGCCATATTTGAACGCATGGTCGCGGTTCTGGTAACCTACGGAAATCTCCCAACCTTTATTTCCCATGGCGCCAATATTTCTGACGCCGGCATCGCGACCAAACATAGATGGTACATTCGGTGTCAGCAGGATGCCCGTGGTTTTATCTTTAAACACATCCACCGTGAGCGTGAGCTTGTCCTCCAGGAAAGCCGCATCCAGACCCAGGTTGGCGGTAGTCTTCTCTTCCCAGGTCAGATCCGGGTTAGCGGTATTGCTGTAATAGGTAGTGGTCACTGCTTTGTCATTCAGATAGGTGGTGCCGGTACCAATGATGCTGGCCCACGGATAGTACCCGGTAGCATCCTGGTTGCCCACTTTACCGTAGGAGCCGCGCAGTTTCAAATTAGAAACAAATGCCACGTCCTTCATAAAGTTCTCCTCGGTAATGCGCCAGCCGGCAGATACAGAAGGGAAGAAGCCCCAGCGGTTATTGAGGAAGCGGGAGGAGCCATCGTAGCGACTATTCAGCTCCACCAGGTAGCGGTCTTTGTAGTTATAAGACAGGCGGCCAAACATCGACTGGATGGCCCACTGGTAGGCGTCACCGTTAGTGCTCCACTGGTCTTTGTTGGCAGAGCCGCCATCGATCACATGAATATCATTGTTGAGGAAGTTCTGGCGTCCCAGGCCATAACCTTCATACAGGTAGCTTTCCTGGCTATAACCCAACAGCAGCTTAAACCCATGATCACGAAGCTGCTTTTGATAGTTGGCAGTAGCAATGAAGGTCTGGTTGGTAGCGCTGTTGAAGTCGTCTCTCAGGGAGTTGGGCGACTGCTGCGTTGTCACCAGTTTTTCTTCATCATCATAGAGTTTATAGGTTGCCTGGAACACTTTATGACGCACATCTCGATTGTTGTAGGAGTATTGTCCTTTTACGCTGAGTTCTTTGGTGATGTTGTATTCCAGGTTCATGTTGGTGTTGAAGTAAGCATCTTTATATCGTTCAAAACCACCGTCGTTGATAATGGCCACTGGCTGGGAACCGCCGCGGTAGCTGCGGTTGCGGCCTTCCAGTGTATATGGCCATTCGGTAGGATTGAGGATATAGGCCCAATGCATGGCAGTGTTAAATATCCCTGCGCCGGCAAAGCTCCGCGGACTGTTGGTATACACCGTGTTGATACCGAACCTGAGGTTGTCGAGCAGCTGGGTGTTCAGGTTGATACGTGAGGTGAAACGCTCGTTGAGTACACCGTTGACGGAGCCTTCCTGTTTCAGGTAACCGAGGGAAATGAAGTAGTCCGTGTTTTTGCTGCCACCGGACATGCCCACATTATGTTGCATCTGCAATGCGTTCTTCTTAAAAATTGCGTCTACCCAATCGGTGCTGGGAAGCTCCCCGCTGGCATATTGCTGAATGGTAGCTTCCGCAAACCTTGGTGTGGCCGAAGGATTATCGTTCAGCTGGGAGGCATTCCATTGGCGCATAAAATCTACGGCATTGGCCAGTTTCGGCAGGTAGGTAGGCTGTTGTGTTCCGGCGTATGCATCGTAGGAAAGGGTAGGGCGGGCATTTGTTTTCCCGCGTTTGGTGGTCACCAGTATAACGCCACCGGATGCACGCGCGCCATAGATGGCTGTTGCGGAGGCATCTTTGAGCACGCTGATGTTATCAATGTCCTGTGGGTTCACGGTTTCGAGCTGCCCTGCCACACCGTCGATCAGCACCAGCACGGGGTTGTTGGAGAGGGTGCTGATACCGCGGATCTGTATTTTGTTGTTGTTGGTACCGGGCATAGCGTCTGTTTGCTGGATGAAGAGGCCGGGCACCTGTCCTTGTAATGCGTTGACCACATTAGGTACAGGGCGTTCTGCTACGGCGGCGCCTTTAACGGTGGCTACCGCCGCGGTGAGACTAGCTTTGGTTTGCGTGCCATAGCCCACCACTACGATTTCACCTAGTTTCTTAGGATCTTCGGTGAGTACGATACGCAGCTGGGTATCCTTACCGGAGGCGATTTCCCGGGTGGTATAGCCAATGAATGACACAACCAGCACTGCATTTTCGGGTACGCCTTTTAATGTATAAGCGCCGGTACCATCAGTCACGGTGGCAATGGAACCGTCTTTTATGCGAATGGTAACACCTGGCAGCGGCTCGTCTTTTTCATTGACCACTACGCCGGAAATGTCCTTCAGCGCTACCGTCAGCGCAGGATCGGGGGTAAGGTCGTAATGCGGGTCCTCGTTGCGGCGGATAAATACTTTTCCGTCGGCAGTAAAAAACTCCAGGGCGAAAGGAGAGAGCAATTCTTTGAGGATGTTGCCGGCCTGCTGCTGGCGGGCTTTCACCGTTACCACGCTGTTGAGGATGTCGGCGTTGACCGCGTAGCTGAACGATAAATCGGCGGCGGCGCCGATTTCATTGAGCACATCATGCAGCTTTCCGTTTTCTTTATTGATCGTAATTTTTTTCTGCAGCAGCTGGGCATCTGTGGGGCTTGCCAGGAGCGACAAGGCCAGGCTACATACAGCAATAGTCGTACACAACGATAATTTCATTAGCATGCGTATTACAGGTACACATTTTTTCATACTTTTAGGTAGATTAAGGTTGAGTAATATGCCGGCTGCCAAAGGTTTTCCAGACTAGTTTGGCAAACGGCGCTTAACTTTTCAGGGCCTCTCCGGAGGCCTTTTTCTATGTTGGTGGTTGTATCAGCATCATATGTTGGTTTGTGGTCAGCATCCGTTCATGCGGATAATCCAGGTATCGTTTTTATGTTCTATGGTGGCGTTGAGCGTCAGGGACAGCTGTTTCAGCGCTTTGTCCAGCGGCTGGCGGGTGTTGAATTCACCCACGTAGAAGCAGTTGACGGTACTGCCGCTGATCGTGATTTTTACGTTATAGTAGTAGCCTAGCTGATTGGCCACCTGTTGCAGGTTGGCGCGGTCGTAGCGAAGAATTCCCTGCTGGTGTTCCAGGATCCAGCGGGTGTCCACATTGGCTTCACTTAGCATATCGCCGCTTTGTTTATTGAACACGGCTCTGTTGCCGGGTGGGCATTCCACCCGTTGTGTGCCGCTGCTAACGGCCACTTTTCCCGTTAATACGGTAACGGCTATATCCTGCTGCGCCGTATAGGCCTGCACGTTAAAGCTGGTGCCCAGCACCTGCGTGGTCACTTGCCCGCTCTGTACTTTGAAAGGCTGGCTGCTGTTGGGGTGGATATCGAAAAATGCTTCACCGGTAAGGGTTACAGTCCTGTCGCCCTTGCCATAATCTTTTCCCTGTTCCAGTGTTGTGTTGGGGCTCAGGTAGACGATAGTGCTGTCGGGCAGGGCCACCCGTAAGTGCTGCGCTGCCTCGGTGCGGTAGGCTACCAGCTTCGCTTCGGTGGACGCTGGAGCTGTTGGCGGTCGCAACGCCCAGGTAATACCTGCAGCCACTGCAATCACCGCAGTTACGGCGGCGGCTATACGCAACCAGAGGCGTATGCGTAGTACTTTTGCGGTGCCAGGCTGGCGGATAGCGCGGAGTAAATCCTGCTCCATAGCGGCTTCCAGCTGGGCGCTACTCCCCATCGTAGCCTCCTCCCATCGCTGTTCAGGGAAGCTGTGGTAGTAATTCATTAACCGCCTTAATTCCTCCTCTGAGGCCGTGCCGTTGGTCCATTTATCAATCAGTCGAAAAAATTCATCCCTTTGCATAAGTGGGTGTTTGCCCTTATAGTGTCAATAAAAGGAAGTACCCCCCAAAAGGGTTCGAAAAAAAATCAGCGGTTGGAAATCATCAGCAGCACCACCGCATATGGGAAGGCCTGGCGTAACTTGCGGATGGCAATAGTGATCTGGTTTTCCACGGTTTTAACGGAGATGTTTAATTGGGCAGCAATTTCTTTATGGGATAACTGCTGGTCGCGGCTCATTCGGAAAATTACCCTGCATTTTTCCGGCAGGTTATCGATCAGGGTATTGAGCACCTGCTGTAATTCTTTATAGGCGAGTTCACTTTCCGGGGAGGTTTGCTCCATGCGCTCCTCCAGCTGATCAAATAGGGTAGTGTTGGCAGGATTGCGCCGGATATAACGGAACACCTTATACCGGATACTGGCGCTGAGATAAGCTTTCAGGTTGGTGGTGATGTCGAGTCGCGGCGCCTGCTGCCACAGCTCTGTAAACAGTTCCTGCACCAGGTCTTTACAGGCCTCGCGGTCTTTCAGGAGTTGATATGCCAGCAAAAACAATTGTTGCCAGTGGGTTTTATATAAGTGGGTGAGTGCCTGCTCATCGCCGTTTCTTAATCTTAGCAGCAGCACATCGTCCGTAAGCACCTCAGTAGTTGGCATTCCCTCTAGTTGATAAAATATGAATCGCAGTGAACGCCCTAAATATATGGAAAAATTGTAGAGCCGCAATGCTTGCGGCTCTACGCTTCGATCTTATTAATCAGCGGGGTTCACCCGAAGAGCCGCAATGTTGAGGCTCCTCGCTTTAAACCCTTTCATCAGCAGGATCGGAGCGGATAGCCGCAAGCATTGCGGCTCTACGGATTGTCCCTGCAATTCCCCGCTTTTGCCCCTGAACCAGCGCTATCCGGCCTGGACCGGATTTTGTTCCTGTACTTACATCTCTCAACAAAAAAACAAAAGCTATGGAAAATCAAACAAGCAGTTTTAGCCTGAAATTAAAAGGTAACTGGAATGAGCTGAAAGGTAAAATCAAGCAGCAATATGCGGATCTGACGGATGATGATCTGCTGTATGAAGAGGGTAAAGAAGATGAACTGCTGGGCCGCATTCAGCAAAAAACAGGGCAAACAAAAGACGCGCTGAAGTCCTGGATTGATAAACTTTAAACAGGAAGCTGTATCAAAAGGAAGCTGATTTCTTTTGATACAGCATTTCTTAAAACGTTGGCTATGGCAAAGAAAAAGCAAAGCAAGCATACCAATACGGAAGAAGAAATGCATCCGCAGCCGGTGTACGAACGGCCATACGATTCCCAGGTAAAGAAATTGACAGGAAAAGTAGCCATCATCACGGGGGGCGATAGTGGTATAGGTCGCGCTGTGGCCGTGCATTTCGCCAGGGAGGGAGCAGAGGTTGCCATTTTCTATCATACCGAAGTAGAGGACGCTGAAAAAACGGCTGAGTTGGTAGCTGCCAAAGGCAGGTCGGCCATGTTGGTAAAAATGGATGTAAGCAGTGAAAAATCCTGTATACAATCAGTAGCAAAAGTTATTAAACAATTCGGGCAGCTGGATATTTTAGTCAACAATGCCGGCATACAGTTTCCGCAGGATGCCATTGAAAATATTTCGCAAGGCCAGCTGGATACCACTTTCCGGACAAATATCTATTCCATGTTTTACATGGTAAAGGCCTGTTTACCGCATTTAAAACGAGGGGCAGCCATTGTAAACACCGCTTCTGTAACGGCTTACAGAGGCAGTGATCATTTGCTGGACTACTCCAGCACCAAAGGGGCGATTGTCGCCTTTACCCGTTCGCTCGCCCTGTCGCTGGCAGAAAAAGGCATCCGGGTAAATGCAGTAGCGCCTGGTCCCATCTGGACCCCGCTCATCACCGCTACCTTTGATGATAAAGAGATGAAGGAGTTTGGTAAGCAAACACCGTTCAAGCGGCCGGGCCAGCCGGCGGAAGTAGCGCCCTGCTTCGTTTTCCTGGCATCTGAAGATGCCAGCTACATGACAGGCCAGGTAATGCACCCCAATGGAGGCGAGGTGATTAATACCTGATATCCGATAATTTTGAGTTTCTGGAATGTATGCAATATCTTAGGCCAACCAGATATTGTATTTAACACGTTATTAAGAACAGACCTATTTCCGGAAATGATTAAGCAAACACTTCTGACCATGGCCTGTGCCCTACAATTGGCACAGGTAGCTACTGCACAGTATTCATGGGATAATCTTCCCAAAGTAAAAACCACTTCATTTAAGGCCGATACGATCAACATCCTGCGCCATGGCGCCAGGGCAGATGGGGTATTTCTCAACACGCAGGCCATCAACAAAGCTATTGCCGCCTGCAGCAGCAATGGCGGCGGCGTAGTGCTGGTGCCTGCGGGCCTGTGGCTCACAGGGCCTGTGGAGCTGAAAAGCAATGTAAACCTGCACCTGGCTAAATCGGCCATGCTGGTGTTTACAACGGACAAATCACAGTATCCGATTGTGGAGGGATTTTATGAAGGCCGCGCCGCGGCCCGAAATCAGTCGCCCATCTGGGCCACCAACCAGGAAAATATCGCCATCACCGGCGCGGGTATCATCGATGGCAATGGCGATGCATGGCGCGCAGTAGCCAAATGGCAGATGACACCGGCACAATGGAAAGAGAAATTGGAAGGCCCCGGTGTGTATAATAAAGATACCACGGAATGGTACCCCAGTGAACAGTTCCGGCGGGCAAAAGAGCAGAACGCGAGTATGCTGCTTACGCCTGGTAAATCCCTGGAGGCTTTCAAAGAGATGAAAGATTTCCTGCGCCCTAATCTCGTGGTACTGAACAATTGCAAAAGAGTACTGCTGGAAGGAGTAGTGTTCCAAAACTCGCCGGCATGGTGCCTGCACCTGCTCCTGAGTGAGGATGTAATACTCCGCGGTGTAAAAACAAAGAATCCTGAGTACGCACAAAATGGGGATGGGATGGACATTGAATCCTGTCGCAACTTCATTGTGGAAGACTGTACCCTCGACGTAGGCGATGATGCTATCTGCATCAAATCGGGTAAAGATGAGGAAGGCCGCCGCAGGGGCAAGCCTACAGAAAACGGTATTATCCGGAATAACATTATCTACAAAGGCCATGGTGGCTTTGTGATCGGTAGTGAAATGAGCGGCGGTGCCCGCAACATCTTCGTGGAAAACTGTATTTTCAATGGTACTGATAAAGGCTTGCGCTTTAAATCGACCCGTGGCCGTGGTGGCGTGGTGGAAAATATCTTCGTCAGAAATGTAAGCATGAAGGACATCCGCCAGGAAGCAGTATTCTTTGATATGTACTACTTCGTGAAGTTCGCCACCGATGGCAAGCGGGAAGTAGCACCCGGATTCAATGAGGGCACACCGGTATTTAAAAATATGCACTTCAGTAATCTTACCTGCGAGGGCGCCAATATCGCCATTTTTGTACGGGGCTTACCGGAGATGGCAGTCACCAATATCGCCGTGGAAAATAGTACCTTTACCGCAAAAAAAGGTGTAGTGCTGAAAGATGCCGCCGCGATTCAACTCAAAGGGCTGCAGTTTAACCTGGCAAATGAACCGGCAGTGATTACCGCCGAAGATGTGAAAGGGCTGACTGCCAGTAAAATCAAATTCTCTGCCGCCAAACTACTGGAAGCAAAGAGCAGCACCGGGATCGTGACGGACTAACAGCGAAGGCTACACGGAAACCTGTATTCACGTAAATTTTATCCTTATGAGCGCATCCCCACAACCTTATCAGCCTATTGACTGCAATTATTACGACCGCCTGGAAGCCTGGGCTACCCTGCATGTGGATTGTAAAATTGATTACTATGATGAAAATGGTCAGCAGCAGGAAGTTACTGCGATCATTGAGGATTTGTATACCTACGAAAAAGTAGAGTATATGCGTATGAGTACCGGCATCGTGATCCGGTTAGACAAGCTGATTGCCGTAAATGATATTCCTGTACCAGCCAGCTGCTGACACCGTTAATATTTTTATCCAGGGAGAATTTAATGCCGCACGGCACTAAATTCTCCCTATTTTTATTGTTGTAAAATGAACCCACATGTCCATCATCAATCAATTAGCGAAGCACAACCGCGAAGTTTATTTCGGTGGCAACTGGACTACCGTCAACTTCCGTGATACCCTCTCAGATGTTACCTGGGAGCAGGCCACCACTAAGCTGTATGACCTCAATACCATTGCGGCCCTCGTGTACCACATGACTTATTATATGGAGCCGATCCGTAAAGTATTGCAGGGCGGCGAGCTGGTGGCAAGCGATAAGCAAAGCTGGGAAACACCGGCCATCTCTTCAGAAACTGAATGGAAGGCTTTGCTGGAAAAAGCGCTGCAGGAGGCGGAACAATTACATACTGCTATCTCACAGCTGGAAGACGGTGTACTGGAATCACATTTTACGGCCGAGAAATATGGCAACTACTTTCGCAACCTGGTAGGATTAGCAGAACATACGCATTACCACCTGGGGCAGATCGTAATTATAAAAAAGGTATTACAGGCACAACAGGCGTCTGTTTAAAAATAATACCCCGCAGATTGCTGCGGGGTATATCCTTCTGTTTATCGGAATAATTACAACGTTATAACTTTTGCGCCTGCACACCTTTGGTGGTAATCTCTACCGGTTTGATCAACCCATCTTTATCAAAGAACAGCTCCTCTATGCAGGTCTCCCTTGAATTTGCGTGTGTCTCAGTTTTCGGGCGGCGGTGGTATACAATATACCATTTATCAGCCTTGGCATTATGAATGATGGAATGGTGTCCTGCACCGTTAGCCAGGTCCAGGTTGGGCTGGAGAATTTTGCCAATGCGTTTGAAAGGTCCGGTAGGACTATCCGCAATTGCATAGGCCACAAAGTAGTTGGGACCTGTCCAGCCGCCCTCTGACCACATAAAATAATACTTGCCGTTTTTCAGGAACATGCAAGGGCCCTCCACATATTTATCCGGTGTAATTTCTTTGAAAGTGCTGCCATCTTCAAAAGGCAGGAAACCAGTGAAATCACTTTTCAGTTTCGCAATATTGCAATGTCTCCAACCGCCGTAGATGAGGTAATACTGGTTGTCTTTATCCTTAAATACGTATTGGTCTATTGGTTGGGCGCCGTTATAAAATTTATCTACCAGCGGTTTTCCCAGATAGTCCTTAAATGGGCCTTCCGGCTTGCTGGCTACGGCCACGCCTATACCGCCGTAGGCGGAATCACTTTGAATATCGTTGGCGCCAAAGAACAGGAAGTACTGATTGTCTTTCTTTATGATAGAAGGTGCCCACATCGCGTATTTAGCCCATTTTACCGCGCTGGAATCGAGTATGCGTGAATGTTTGGTCCAGTGTACCAGGTCGGGAGAAGAGAAGGCATCAAAGAATACCTGCTTTTCATACGCCGCAGAGTAGGTGGGGTATACCCAGTAGGTTTTCCCAAACACCATCGCTTCCGGGTCAGCATACCATCCGGGAAATATTGGGTTACCGGAAAAGTTGTCTGCCTTTTGTTGCGCTGTAACGCCGTAACCATCTCCGCCTCTGGTGTAGCCGTTAGCTTTATTGTCCGCCTTTTGCTGCGCTGTTGCGCTGTAACCTAAGGCTGCCAGGGCAAGTAACAGAATCGTTTTTTTCATAACGCTGGTTGATAATGAATATTTGCTAAATCGATTGTGCAAATATAAAAACCAATTTCATTTTATTCTCCCTAAAAAAAATATTTTGCGCAACCGATCAGTTGCTTATATTTGCAACTGAACGGTTGCTTAATTTTTTTATCATGAGAAGAGATGTATTTCAAGCGATAGCTGACCCTACCAGGCGGGCTATTATACTACTGATAGCCGCCCAGGCAATGACGCCAAACGCCATTGCCGCACATTTCGACATGACCCGGCAGGCAGTATCAAAACACCTGCAGATACTGGCGGAATGCGACCTGGTGACACCGGCACAATCAGGCCGTGAAATCATCTATGAATTGAATGGCACCAAAATGGGAGAGGTGGACAAATGGCTGGAACAATTTCGGAAGATCTGGGAAGATCGCTTTAATGAGCTGGACAAAGTTCTTTTAACAATAAAAAAGCAAAGACATGAGAACTAACCTCACATTCGATTTTATCGTCGATAAGGAAAGGAAATCCATCCTGATCAAACGCGAATTTGATGCTCCTGTATCCATGGTATGGGACGCCTATACGAAAAGTGAATATCTTGACCAATGGTGGGCGCCACGCCCCTGGAAGGCACGCACCAAAGAAATGGATTTCCGCCCGGGCGGACAATGGCTGTACGCCATGGTAGGCCCGCAAGGGGAGGAGCACTGGGCCATCGCCAGATACAATGCCGTTACACCCCAGCAAAGCTTTGATGTACAGGACGCCTTCACCGACGCGGAAGGAGCTATCAACACCAGTATGCCCCAGGCCAACTGGAAAGTAACCTTCCACAACCAGGGAGATACAACCATTGTGGAATTTGTAATCACCTACGAAAAACTGGAAGACCTGGAAGCCACCATTCAAATGGGCTTCAAAGAAGGCTTGTCCATGGCCATGGAACAACTGGACGAAAAATTTGCCGCACAAAAAAAATAAAGATGTTTACATTTATGCAGTCGGATTGATCCCGACTGCATAAATGTTATCAACGTATAATTAACTTCTATGAAAAACAAAATCCTGTTTGTGGTCAGCCTCCTGTTCGGACTGATGTACATCAATGCCGGCCTCAACAAATTCCTGAACTACATGCCGGTGCCTAAAGATATGCCGGCTGAACTCGTAAAACTGATGACTGCTTTCATGCAAATCGAATGGCTGATGCCGCTCGTTGGCGTGGTTGAAATCGTTGGCGGCATCCTCTTCATCCCAGCTAAAACCAGGGCACTGGGGGCCATCATTATCCTCCCGGTAATGGTAGGTGTACTGCTCACCAATATCTTCAATGCCCCGTCTGGCTTGCCAATCGCCGGTGTACTGATGCTGGTGAACCTTTGGGTGATCATTGAAAACAGACACAAGTATCAGCCTATGCTGACCAAATAAGTCATTGCAAACGACTTTGTAAAACATCCGGAAGTAATTTACTTCCGGATGTTTGCGTTTAATGAACTCCGTCCGCAGATCATTGTTATCTAAAAAAAACAAACCGCAGATCATGGAAAAAATGCACTACACCGTACACATCAATGCTACCCCGCACATCGTGTGGGACGTGCTCTGGGACGAAGATTCCTATCCACTCTGGACGGCCCCCTTCAGCGAAGGCTCCCGCGCTGAAACAGACTGGAAAAAAGGCAGCCGGGTACTGTTCCTTAATAAAAACGATGAAGGAATGGTAGCCGAAATTGTTGACAACATTCCTGAAAAATTTATGTCCATCCGCCACCTGGGAATGATCCTGAACGGGCAGGAAACCGTTACAGACGAAAAAGCCAAAGACTGGGTGGGCGCCATGGAAAACTACGAACTCAAAGAGGAAGATGGTGGCACGCGACTCAATATCAGCGTGGATATTACCGACGAATACAAAGATTACTTTGAAAAAGTATGGCCACAAGCCCTGGCTGTCGTTAAATCTCTTTCAGAAGAATAAATTAGTGCCCTTCCTGGTAGCAGGAAGGGCGCTAATCCCTTACAAATCCTTAATTTTAGGTTTCACTATTCTATCATTGAATGAAATCTGTATTATTAGGACTATTGTCCCTGTTGCCTATGAGTAACCTGTTAGCCCAGGACTACATTACACCAAGCAAGGAAAGCCTGGCCTATCATGAGGCCCGCTACAAGAAATCCATTCCCCCTTATGGCCTCGCTAAAGTAAAAGACCTGATCGCCAAAATAAACCCGGACAGCGAAGAGGCAGAAGCCCTCGCCTCCAAAGATTACCTCACACTCAGTCTACGCGAAAAATTCACCTACCATATGATTCACGCGGAAACATACGCCCAAAACTGTGATGTGATTCCGCCCATTGAAGAGGAACATAAAAAGATATTCGCCCGCATCCCCAGCCCGTTTAACGATTACATCTGGAGTAAAAGACAAGGCGATTTTCTGGTGGAGCATAAAGACAGCGTTTGCGCCCTGATAAAGGAGTCCGCCCTGCGCAGCAATCGTATCGGTTGTAACTATAAAACCGCCATCATCGACATGAATGCTGTTCAATTGATTCCTTTTTTAGTAGATTTTTATAAGAGAGATAAGAAGGACCTTGATATCCTCACCGTTTTTCTTCAGCTGATGGAGCAAAACAAGTACGAACCGTTTATCAAATCGGCTTCCTGGAAAAAGTTGTACAGCGAAAATGCGGGTTATGAGGCTTACCTGGACTACAACAGCGCCAATGAAGCACTTATATTGCAGCGCGTTACTGATTTCTACCAAAACAATAAAAGATAATGAAATACTTGCTGGGACTGGTTTGGAGTTGTATGGTGGCACAAGTGGCCGCCCAGAATTTCATCACCATTCCCGCAGGTACGTACACCGTAGGTGCACCGCATTTCCCTTTAAACCCACAGCGCAAAATTAAGCTATCCGCTTTTCGTATATCCGCCACCGAAATCACCAATGCGCAGTTTGCCGCCTTTGTGAACGCCACCGGCTATATTACCGACGCGGAACGCCGTCACAACGCCCTGGTGTTTGAACCCGGCCTCAAAGAATTCCGCTGGCTGGAGGATAGTACTGCATCCTGGCTCTTTCCCAACGGTATCAGCAGAGGGGATATCTCCGAAAAAATGGACCATCCCGTCACCTGCATCAGCTACACGGATGCACAGGCCTACTGCCAGTGGAGCAGCTGCCGGCTGCCTACCCTGGATGAATGGGAAGTAGCTGCCAGAGCAGGTACTACTACCCGGTATTTCTGGGGCGAGCAGCGCGATGACGTGTCGCAATACGCCAACGTGTGGCTCGGACCAAATCACCTGACCGCTGATACCGCCGACGGATATATGTATACCTCGCCGGTAGCACAATTCAAACCCAACCCCTGGGGCCTATACGACGTCTACGGTAACGTATTCGAATATTGCGAAGGCCATACAATGCTCGATAAACCAGGCGCAACCCAGGTGCACGCACGCGGTGGCTCCTGGTGGTGCAGTAAAAATTCCTGTAGTTTTTTTAACTCGGTAGATATCGGAACCCTGCACCCACGGGCCTCTTTCAGCAACCTCGGCTTTAGAGTAGTGAAAAAAGAGCAGTAGCAAAGCCGTTGCCGTGTTAGGAAAAAACTTATTATTGCAGGATCACGCACGCATATGAATGAGATGAAGCGATTCAAAGAAGCAACATACAAAATGCTGGAAGCGGGCATTCGCAGCATCCCGGATAATGAAGTACCAGATATCTACGCACTGTCGTGCTGGTATCTTGCCCAGGATGACGAAGCACGTTATCCTATGGTGATTTTGAGCTATAACACCAACAGCCATTTTATTTCCCAGATTCCGGCAGCCTCCAGCGAAGCGGAGGCAAAGTGGAACTATGCCTTCTGGTTGCAAAATGATGTAGCAGCAATAGGTGGGGAAGATGACGATCAGCTTGCCGCCTGGTTTGCCTCCTCACCGCATTATTACTCCGAAGAGCAAAACCTCGACGCAGAAGAGGATGATGAACTGTTTGAACAGCTCCTGCAAAAAGCAAACGCATTCAATGACGAGTTCATAGAAGTCATCATTGAATGTGTAAGTGAACTGTTTAGCAACGGTGTGATTAATGAGAAATTTGGAAAGCATATTCCGGTACTCATACATGAACTGGAATATTATGATAAACCGCTGGAATGGACTACCAGAGCTAACCCTGAAGGAGTAGCTGAAGAGTTTATACAGTCTTTCGGAAAATTATAACATGGATTTTGGCGCTAACTGGGCGAAATATGATCAGCTCAACCTGGAATTACCGGCTGACCATCCCATCACCGGAAAAGTATTGAAAAACGGGTCCGGCGAGGGCAGGATCCGTTTCGGCTCCTCCGGCTGGACCCGCAAGGAATATAACGGCACCCTATATCCCAAAGGGACCAGTGCCAACCACCAACTCACAGAATACAGCCGGCTGTTTGATTGTGTAGAGCTCAATGCCACCCACTACAAAATCTACAGTACCGAAGAAATCGGCAAGTGGATGGAGAAAGTGAAGAACAGGGAATTTATGTTCTGCCCGAAATTCCCACAGGCCATCAGTCACCATAGTTCGCTGCTTAATGCCGCAGAAGAAACCAATGCGTTTATTGATGGTATCCGCGCCTTCGGTAACCAGCTGGGACCTGCATTTCTGCAACTGAGCGAGTCCTTTTCGCCTGCCCGTAAACTGAATCTATATACGTATTTAGCCTCCTTGCCGGAAGACATTGATTTCTTTGTGGAGGTACGGCATCCGGACTGGTTCCGACAGCCATATGAACTCAATGAGCTCATGAATACCCTCCGGGAACATAGTATGGGTGCGGTTATAACGGATACGCCGGGTCGCCGCGACTGCCTTCATATGGCGCTCACCGTTCCCAAGCTATTTCTCCGCTTTGTGACACAGGGTGGTCATCCGCTGGATATGCAGCGGCTGCTCAACTGGAAAGACAAGCTGGACGAATGGACCGAACAAGGCCTGGAAGAAATCTACTTTTTCCTGCACGTGCACGAAGGTCAGCATGAGGCAGCGTTTTACCGTGAGGTGCAACACGTTTTTGGTACCGCCAAAGGGGAAGTACAGTTATCGCTGTTCTGATTTTTATTTGGGAGATGATACACTTTCTTCGGGCACACAGTCGTCTTTACGACGGGTATCAATGATATATTGAATTTTCCAGGTGCCGTTTTCATTAATCAGTTGAAATGAATTAACTCCGCAGTGGCTGAATTGTCCTTTGAAATAAAATCGATAGGGCGTCCATACACTGGCCAGCGTGCCGTCTATATGTATCTGGGAGAAGGAAATGCGCTCGTCAGCCGCATTGGCAGGGAGCCTGGCAATACTACCGGCAAATTCACTGACGGAAACAGCACGTACAGTGTTACTCTTGGTAATGGTTTGCATCACCGCCGTTTCGGTAAAGCAGGATATCAGCTTAGCGCTGTCGGCATTACGCATAGCTGTAAAAAGCTTGTTGACACCGGCTTTCACGGCATCTTCCTGCGACTGGGCAAAACTACATTGATAAATTACTGAAAAGCAAAGGATCAGGAAGGGGCGTTTCATTTTTTGATTCTAAAATAAGCTTTTTCCATTGTTGATCCCTACCACTCATGGAACTATTACATCAGGCTGGCACCTTTTAATGCACTGGTCACCTGCACAATCAGGTCATTTTATTCTCCTCCGTTGAGGGAAAATAAAATTCCCTGCTTGAAAAAGTGCCGAAGGCGCTTTTTCAAGCAGGGAAACAAAAAAAGACTGATACTTAGCTTACCTGCGCAAATGCCTGTGTAATATCATTCTTAATATCTTCAATATGCTCAATCCCCAGCGATATCCGCAGCAATCCTGGTTCCACACCGGCTTTACGCTGTTCTTCCTCACTCAGCTGCTGATGGGTAGTGGTGGCCGGGTGTATGATCAGCGTTTTAGCATCGCCCACGTTAGCCAGGTGGTAGATTAACTGCAACGACTGTACGAATTTATCTGCCGCTTCGCGGCCTCCCTTAATCTTAAAGCTGAGCACTCCGCCAAAACCGTTTTGGAGGTATTTTTTACCCAGTTCGTGATATTTATTGCCAGGTAAACCCGGATAGTTCACCGATGCTACCAGCGGCTGCAGCTCCAGCCATTCTGCCAGCGCCTGGGCGTTATCTACGGTACGCTGTACACGAAGGGATAAGGTTTCCAGTCCCTGGATGAAATTGAAAGCGTTTTGTGGTGCCAGGGCAGGGCCCCAGCTCCGCAGGCCCGCCACACGTGCCCGGATGATGTAGGCGATATTGCCAAAGGGACTGTGAGAGCCGAATACTTCCCAGAACTTCATGCCATGGTAGGCATCATCAGGCTCGCTGAACTGTTTGAACTTACCGTTGCCCCAGTTGTAGTTACCGCCATCCACAATCACCCCGCCGATGCTGGTACCATGCCCGCCGATCCATTTGGTGGCAGCTTCCACTACCACGTTGGCGCCATGTTCCAGTGGCCTTGCCAGGTAACCGGCGGCTCCGAAGGTATTGTCTACTATCAGTGGCAAATCGTGCTTACGCGCAATGGCACTGATTTTCTCAAAGTCAGGAATGGCAAAGCCTGGGTTACCGATGGTTTCCACGTACAGCGCTTTGGTGTTTTCGTCGATCAGCGCCTCAAAGCTCTCCGGGTTATCCAGGTCCGCAAATCTCGCGTCAACGCCTATACGTTTAAAGCTCACTTTAAATTGGTTATAGGTGCCACCATATAAATAGGAAGAAGTGATGAAGTTGTCGCCCGGCAGCAATATATTATGCAGGGCAATAAACTGCGCGGCCTGTCCGGAAGCTACCGCCAACGCACCTACGCCGCCTTCGAGGGCCGCCACCCGCTTTTCAAACACGTCTGTTGTGGGGTTCATGATCCTGGTATAGATGTTCCCGAATTGCTTCAGCTGAAACAGGTCCGCCGCGTGTTCGGCGCTGTCAAACGTATAAGAGGTGGTTTGGTATATGGGCACTGCGGCCGCATGGGTGGTGGGGTCGGGCTGGTAGCCTGCATGTACCTGTAAGGTATCGAAATGTAATTGCTGTTTGGACATACGCGGGATTTTATAAAACGTTACAAATAGTCTACAAAGTATATAGACTATTTGTAACGGCAAAATATATCCCGGATTATTTATTGGCCAGGGGCCGCACATATTCCACCAGGGAGATCAGGAACTTCCCTGGCTCTTCCAGCGGAATCAGGTGGCTGGAGTGCTCGAACCAGATTCCTTTCTTATAGGGTGCTTTCACGGTGTGAATCCATCTGTTGGCCGGTTCACTGGGCGTGGTGTAATCATGTCTCCCCATAAACATAAACACAGGAATAGGGAAGGATTTCACATGATTGAAATCCGTGGCCAGGAATTCCGCCATCACCCGGTCCAGCGTAAAGAGGCTGCCGGAGTCGATCGCCGGCACATCCTCGGGGGCATATTCAGGAGAAAGGTAAGGCGCACTATAGAAGTAATTAGGTTCAGCCCTGTATGCGGCCAGTCCGCCATAATACTGTGGCCATTTACGGGCGATAATAATACGCTCCCTCGTTACCGGCTGATTGCCGGGATAGGGCGCAATAGTAGCCATTTCCTGAAGGGCCGTGTCATTTTTCAGGCGGGTGGCCTCTTTTACGCCAAACTCGAAACTCAGCCGCTCGTTCTCCATCACATTGATTGCCTGTCCGATGCCTACATAGGCATAGAACAAATCGGGCCGCTGGAGGGCAGCATTCATCGCTACTATGGTGCCCCAGCTATGGCCTGCCAGTATCACTTTTTTCTTGTTGTATTTCTTGCAGATGTAGGTGGCCAGCTCCACAGCGTCGTTCACGTAGTTTTGAACTTTGATCGTAGCACCGAGGCCGGTGGTATCATTGAGCCGGTAGGTTTTACCGGATGCGCGTTGGTCGTATTGTACCACTGTAAAATAGTCTTCGAGCGGCCGCTGGAAAATCCAGCTCACCGGCGCCAGGGGAGAGGCCGGGCCTCCGTGCACGAAAAGAAGAATCGGATTACTGGAGTCCTGCCCCCGAACGGTTACCCATTGTTTCAGGCCACCAATGGGAGCTGCAAAGGATTCCTGTACGCCCTCGGGGCTTAGGATGGTGCTCAGGTCTTTCATCACCTTTCTGCCGGAGGCATACCTTACGGACGCTGGTAACTGCTGGGCAGCCAGGGTTTGGGTCAGCAAGAGGCAGATAAAAAGTAACAGGGCACCACGTGGGTTGATTTTGGTTGTCAGCATAAATCAGGTAACAATAAACGTATCTTCCGAATGTACGAAATTATCTATCTTTCCCCCCTAAATCAACGTTACACATGGGACTTTTTTCCGGGCTGCTGGGCAATGCCGGCGCCGTAAGTCAGGAACAGCTGGTGAAAGAATATTCCAGGCTGCTGACTGATTCAGAGCAGATCCAGATGGGCTTTAAGCTCATCCGGGACGTATTCCTGTTTACCAATAAACGCCTGATCCTGGTCAATAAACAAGGGATCACCGGCAGTAAAACGGAATATATCAGTATCGCCTATAAAAGCATTTCCCGCTTCAGCGTAGAAACAGCCGGCACCTTTGACCTGGACGCTGAACTGAAAATATGGGTGTCCAGTGAACTGCATCCCAGCATAGTAAAGCAGTTTAATAAATCTGTAGATGTATACGAGGTACAGAAAGTACTGGCGCATCACGTACTCGGCTAAACGAATTCTTTATTCATGGGTAGTATAACGCCTTGCAGTGCTATACTACCCGTTTTTTTGCCCGGCCCCTGACAGTGGGTAATCGTTCGCATTTAAGACAACGTTCGTACCTTTGCCACTCAGGATTAAAACACCGTGCAAATGAATTTCTCCATACAACCCACCCTGTCAAACGATAAAGCCACGCTGATTCCCTTACAGGAAGCAGATTTCGAAGCGGTATTCGCTGTAGCCTCCGACCCGGCCATCTGGGAGCAACATCCCAATAAAGACCGGTACAAACGGGAGGTATTCCGTAGCTTCTTCGACGGGGCACTGGCCAGCGGTGGTGCTTTCAAAATTATCGATAACGCCACCGGAGAAATTGCAGGCAGCACCCGCTTTTATGACTACGACGCTTCAGCAAACAGTATCATGATCGGTTATACTTTTTATGCCACCAAGTTCTGGGGCACGGGTATCAATCCATCAGTAAAAAAGCTGATGCTCGATTATATATTTAATTATGTAGACACCGTGGTTTTCCATATCGGCGCTACCAACGTCCGCTCCCAAATGGCCATTGGCCGTATTGGTGCCACCAAGGTGGCGGAAAAGGAAGTAGCCTACTACGGAGAACCTAACCGGCTGAATTTTGTATATGAAATACAAAAAGCAGACTGGCAGTAATATTTTAAGATGAGTATTTTTGATCTGATCATTATTGATCCCAGAAAGATTGTCCTGGAGGAAGTGTTCTTCAGTGAAGCCAATAAAGCTGCACTGGAACAAGTGGTAAAAGAACACAAGTATATTGGCGAGCTTAAAAAATATGAGCTGCCGGTAGATAATAAAATTCTGCTGCACGGACAATCAGGCTGCGGAAAAACCACCACCGCCAAAGCAATTGCCAACGCGCTGAATAAAAACATCGTGATCCTCAACCTGAGCACCCTCGTGTCTTCCAAGCTGGGAGAAACTTCCCACAACCTGAAAATGGTGTTCGATAAGGCGATCCGCGATAAGGCTGTATTGTTCCTCGATGAGTTTGACCAGATCGGGAAAATGCGCTCCACCGATGATCACGATTCCGGAGAGATGCGCCGGCTCGTTAACACCTTGCTGCAGCTGATCGACTACTTCCCGCACGATTGCATCCTGGTTTGCGCCACCAATTTCTACGACCTGATAGATCCCGCGCTGCTGCGTCGTTTCCAGCTCAAACTGAAATACGAACTGCCAGGGCGTACACAGCTGGATGCCTTCTATGATAAAAAACTGGAACGCTTCCCGGAACACCTGCGTAGCATCCCTCGCAATTACGAAATCTCCTACGCGGAAGCGGAAGATTATATTAACACCAGTATGAAAACATTGATAATTGCGGACCTGGAAAAACAGGTCCTAAATTCCTGAGTTAAGATCCCCGCCGTTGGCGGAGATCTTAACTCACCAGTAACGGAACCGAAGGTTCCGTTACTGGTGAGTTAAAAGCCTACTTCAAAAAGCATATCACCGGTATCGTCGCAATAAACAGGTACACAAAGTAGTGATACGTTTTATCATCCGCCTTACTCGTTCTGAACCGCATCACCCGGTAGGCCACCACGCCATGGTAAACATACTGCGCTATTATCAAAGCAATTACCCAGGCCGAAAAGTTATCCTGGCTAACGATCGCAAAGTAGTAGAGTATAGGCGATACCGTGAGGAAATAAATGAACAGCATTTTGCGGGACAGCAGGTCGCCGAATTGCAGGGGCAGCGTTTTCCGATGCATAACGGCATCGCCTACCTGATCGCGCAGGTCCTGTACCGGCAGGCCAAAGCCGGCCCAGATGCTAAGGAAGATGATGAACTGCCACACGTTGTGGCTGATGGTAGGAGTAGTAAGTTGCCATTCAGCCCCCATCAGGGCTACCGTGCCCGCGGAAATACAGATCAGGTTCTTGGTCACCCAATGCTTGCTTCCCCAGCCGCAAAGAATGATCGTAATTACCTGCCATGCAATCGCAAACAACAGCACATGAAATAGATAAGCTACAATAATGAAGAAGACGTTGTAGATCAGTAGCCTGATGATGGCCCCCCGTCTGTTTACCAGTCCGGCCGGCAGGGGCCTGTCAGGCTTGTTGATGGCATCCTCCTCCACCGAATTGACCTGGTTGGCCACACAAAAGGTGAGAATATACAACATGGTGTAGATCGTACACATGAGAAAGGCCAGGGGGAAATCCTGTAAATGCCTGTTCTCATAAATCCATGCGGTAATAAAGGTGGTGTAGCAAGGGACAATAGTATCCCAGAAGTCATTCCTGACAAATCTCCAGATGAGCCGCAGCTCGAAAAATAAAGTATTCACAGTTAGCAAAGATTGGTACCACGATAAATATATCATTCTTGCTGCTACTGCGGAAGCCCGTAGGGAGAAATGTAAAAGGAAATTAAGATCAGCAGCGAAGCTGAGCCTGAACGGCGCTATACAGCTCTTTGACCTTGAAAGGTTTATGCAGTCGGATAGTGCCGCTGCTTAAACTATTGGCAGGTAAGTCGGCTGTCTGGCCGGTGATCAATATGACCGGAATGTTTCGGAGCCGGAGATCTTTCCGTAAAATGGCTATCAGGTCCGTGCCAAGCATTTCTGGCATGTTCAGATCAGTGATGATGAGGTCGGGCACCTTCTGGTCCATCAGCTGAATCCCTTCATTAGCACTACCTGTAACCGTTACTGTCGCGTTTTTGTCTTTCAGGGTTCGACTCAGCGCTACCTGGTTCATGAGGTCATCTTCAATCACGAGAATATTAAAACCGGTAAGGTCGAAGTCTACTTTATCTTCTTCCGCAGCAGTAATATTGGCAGCATCTTTTACCGGTAGTTGAACTGTAAACAATACTACATTATTTTCCGCATTAACGGTAATTTTTCCCTTTAATCTTATTACCAGGTAATGGGTGATATATAACCCCAGCCCCGTACTGTCAAACCTGGACTGGTTGGCCGATTCAAAAGGCTCAAATAATTTGGCGATCCTGCTTTTGGAGATGGTACCCGGATTGGAAACCTTCATCGTAAGCATCCCGTTTTCCTTACTCACCGTGATCCGGATGGTGGCACCGGTACTGCTATGCTTAATAGCATTGGTTAACAGGTTGTTGACGATCTTGGTAAGCGCCAGCCTGTCGGTGCTGATAGCCCCCTCCACATCACAGGTTAATACGATGTTCTTTTGCTGCAGGTTGCCCAGTATGTTAAAAATATTCACCTTGTCCTGCAAAAACGATTGCAATTCTATCACACTTTCCACTGATTCCTCCTCCTTCCCGGCTTCAATCTTGGTCAATAGCAACCCGTTGTTGATAATATCCAGCGCCTGGGCAGAAGAACTTTTCAGACAGGTAATCAAATGCTGCTGTTCCGCCGCCGTGAGCTTAGCACTGTCAATCAGCTGCGCAAAAGTGACAATCGTATGAATGGTATTCCTTAACTCATGATTGATTTCTGCATGATACAACGCCTTCTCCCGGTTCAATCGCGAAACCTCCTTCAATGAACGGTCATTCTGATTAATCAATAACCAGGTACTGAATCCGATTAACACCAACATGGCTATCCAACAGATTAACTTAATATCCGCAGATGCATCATAGCTGAGGTCCAGCGGCTTTATCAACATATAAGTACTGTTAATGCCAATGGCAGTAAACAACAGGATTGCAATCACCAGGCAAAAAATTCGTACCCCCCAGCGCTTATACACCGAGAAAGAAGAACCAATCAGGAATGTCAGCAGGAAAGCTGTAATCAAAGCCTCTGGCATGGCCGGGCCCAATAAAGCCCCGAAATAGCAGGCAAACACCGTATGTGTTAATACCGTACCCAGGGTGCCAAACTCATAAATCTGACGGGAATTAAACCAGATAACAGTCGCAAAACAGACACACTCGGCAGCTACGCCAATAATCAGGTAAATGCTGTTAGTCAGGTAATAGAAATAACTGCCAATCACCGCCAGAAATATAGAAGTCAACAACGCCAGCGCATTGATGACGATCACACTGTTATACTGATTCCCCGCATCCGGAGGTACTCCGGCAAAAATAATCTTCCTAATAAATCTAATCATCTCAGTATTTTTTGAGGGCGGCACGTTTTTCGGTTTTCAATAGAGTTATGGCTATCTTGCCAAACCTGTTATTCATAGCATGTAACATTTTCAGTTGTAGTTCGGGCAGCAGTGCTGCCTGTTAAGGGGGAGCGTAAATTACGGATATTTTCTCATTACTACTCCAACTTCTGCAACTTGTTAAATTTAGTAACTGTAACATTTCTGGACAAATGTGTATCGTTTCCGAACATATATTTTGGATAATTAATTTGTAAATTATTATATAGTAAGACGTCAATGCCGCGGCATATTTTTTTCTGCCTCCGTTAAAACTTCTTCCGCCATGCTGAAAACCTGGATGCTGACTGCTTTCCGTTACCTGTCCAACAACCCGCGCTTCACATTGCTCAATGTAGCCGGACTCTCCATTGCACTGGCTGCCGTATTATTCATCAGCAGATGGGTAATTGCTGAATACCAAACCGACCGGTTTCATGCCACGCAAGGGAGACTATACCAGGTGATGGAAAACAGGACCCAGGAAGGAAGCATCGCCACGGCACCGGAAACATCGCCGCTCCTGGGCGAAACACTACCGGCGCAGTTCCCCGAAGTAGAAATGGCAGTAACCACCACCCCAGAAAACTGGTTTCCCAAAGTCGCAGTTACCGCAGCAGATAAACCAGTGCGGGCCGCCGCCATCTTTGCCGGAAAAGATTACTTCCGCTTATTCTCTTACCCACTCACGATAGGCCGGCCTACGCAGGTGCTGGCCGACAAACAATCCATTGTCATCTCCCGGAAACTGGCAACCTCCTTATTCGGACATCCCGCAGCCGCCATAGGAAAAACAATCTCCTGGCAGCTGATGAACCTGAAACGTACCTCCGTAGTTACCGGCATCAGCGAGGATGTACCCACCATCTCCAGCATTACGTTTGATATGGTACTGCCATTTGCCGTTTTCAAAGATATTATGCAGATACCAGCCACGCTGGAGGGCAGCAACGCCGGCGGCCCTTTTCATACCTACCTGGCCTTACGCCCCGGCACCAACCCTGCTGATTTCAACAAAAAGTTAAGCGCCTGGATCAGCAGCTTCAACAAGCAGCCCCGGGACCTGTTCGTCACCAGTTATGCAGACAACTACCTGTATAGCCTATACGAAAATGGTCGCGCCGCCGGCGGCCGCATTACCTATATCAAACTCTTTGCCTGGATTGCACTTCTCATCCTCCTGATTGCATGTATTAATTTCATGAACCTTACCACAGCAGGGGCTTCCAGGCGTATGAAAGAAATTGGTGTGCGCAAAGCCATGGGCGCTGCACGCAGCTCCCTGATCCGGCAATTCCTGCTGGAGTCTGTCGCTTTAGCCATGCTGTCGGCGCTGGCAGGCTTATTACTTGCTATCCTGCTGTTACCATATTTTAACCAGGTGACCGGAAAAGAAATATACCTGTTCCGGGGCCCTTACACCTGGATACTCCTCCTCATACTCCCGCTTACTGCCGGACTACTGGCAGGCTGCTATCCGGCCCTGTATCTCTCGGGCCTCAAGCCGGTGGCCGTGTTGAAAGGTAAGCTCCCTGTGAACCTGCAGGAACTATTTGCCCGGAAAGGCTTGCTGGCCTTTCAGTTCACCATATCCCTGGTATTGCTCTGTGCCGTGCTGGTGCTGTATCGCCAGCTCCACTTCCTGCAACAAACATCCCCCGGATTCGATAAAGATCAGGTGATCACCTTCGAGGCAGAAGGCCGCATCGCTACCAATATACCCGCTTACCTGGAAGCGGTAAAGCAGGTGCCGGGCATTATCAATAGTGCCGCTATGGTTGGCAACATGACTGCCATCCATGCCTCCGAAGTTAAAATCACCGCCGGAGGAAAGGCATTCAAGCTGCTGCTCAGCCATGTAAACGCCACTAAAGGACTCGTTGAAACGCTGGGTATCCCCATGATCGCTGGCACTACTTTTACCGGCAACGCAGCTGGCGACAGCGGAAAGGTAATGCTCAACAAAGCCGCCGTAGGTGCGTTGCAACTGCAGGACCCCGTCGGTAAACTGATTAAAATTGGAGACCAGCAACGTTTAATCATTGGCGTTACCGCCAACTTTCACGGGCAGTCCCTCCATGAACCTATTCAACCTACGGTGTTCCAGGCAGATGACCTGGTGCAGACCATCCTGCTCCGCCTTACCGCTGGACAGGAAGCGCAAACGCTCGCCGCCCTGAAGTCTTTCTCCGAACAATATAACCCCGGTTTCGCCTTCGAATACCGCTTCCTCGATGATGCCTATCAGTCACAATACGCCACCGAACAACAGGTAGCCCGCATCAGTGCCTGCTTTGCCATAGTGGCTATCAGCCTGTGCTGCCTCGGCATATTCGGACTCACGGCCTATGCCGCACAGCTCCGGCGTAAAGAAATAGGTATCCGGAAAGTACTCGGCGCCTCCGTAACGGATATCGTATGGTTGTTCTCCGGCGACTTTAAAATCTCCATGATATTATCCCTCTCTATAGCGATGCCGGTGGCATGGTGGGGTATGAACAAGTGGCTGGCTGGCTATGCTTATCATATTAGCCCTGCCTTCATCTTAATTGCCATACCTGCTGTTGTGCTGGTGCTGCTGGTGACCGCTGCGATGCTGCTGCAAACACTCCGTACCTGGAAGACGGCCGCTATCCAGCACCTGCGGGCCGAATAAGTGAATAAACCTATCGTGTAACTTATAAGTAACCCTGACCGTTAGACTAAACAAGGATTCCATTTTCTATCACCAAAAGCGCTGTTTTAAAAAACATGAATCGACTCCATTATTGCTTAGGTAGCCTATTTGCTATGGTAACGCTGTACGCATGTTCAAACGATCCGAAAGTTAAACCCATCATTCCTGTCAGTGCCTACGATGTAAGCGTGTGGGCCGGTAAAGACACGAGTCTCACCATCCTGGATACCGCCGTTACAGGAATTAAACTCACCAATTCCAATGAAACTATCGCCGCCGCAAAACTGGAAGGCCGCAAAATCCTGATTAGTGGGGTGAAGGAAGGGGTAGCTGTGCTCACCCTCAGTGTACTCAATGAGGAGCGCCAGGGAGGCGTAACGGTTAAAGTAATTGGGTTACAGGGAGTAGGCTGGCGCCGGGTGGACCGAAACGACAAATATCCGCTGACCATCACCATTGAGGCAACCGATGCGACATTTGCAGAACAACTGAAAAAGCAACTGACAGAGGAAATTTTGCCTAAAGTAACAGAAGGTCCTGCCAACCTGGTATTCACAGGAGCCAATAATGGCACTTTTATGGAGGGACGGGGATCAAAACTGGTCAGGGAAGGCAATTTCACCTTTGCTAATCTCAAACTCACGCTTAACCCGGCTGCTAACCCGGAGGTATATACGATTGTTCCGCAATCACCCACGAGTATTAAGCTGGTGCGCGACAGAACGGAGGAGTTCAAAGCCGCCAATCCTGACAAGGGAATTACACTGGTGAAAGTCGAAACTTACTGGGGGAAAATCAATACGCCTGGCTGATAAGCTGGTCGTAACAGCATGGTCAACTGGCTATCCTGCCTGGCGTGCAAGGGGATTACAAGGGTGAAATATGCACGCCAGTTCCGGATAGCCAGCTACCATGGCCGTCGGTCGCTATGGTTAAAGAATTTTTAGCCGTCAGCTAGAACTCCACATTTTCCTGTACGGCAGCCAGCGGAATGTCACTGCCGGCATCTACCACGCCAATGATAGAATATTTGCCTTTGGGCAATGTCTGGGGTATCTGAAAGCTCAGCACTCTTTTCTGCCCGGGAAACATCGGGAATTGTGGAAAGTCCACCTTCGTTCTTTCATTGGTAGATGTATTGGACAATTCCAGATAGCTGTTTACTTCTATCTGCATTTTCCCGGTATTCTCACACACCAGGTTACAGGTGCGCGCACTGTCGGTAGGCAGCTTGAAATCCAGTATCTGCACATCTCTTTCTGTAAACGCAGGTGGGGTTTGATACAGGTGGATACCTACCCGCATACGGTTATGTACCTTCGTTTTCATACCCTTTGCATCTTCTACTACCTGCTCCTGGGTCGTTTCGAAAAACAGCATGGCCCACTTCATTTCCCCGATAGCCGCGGTATCCAGCGGTGCTGCAATTTTTACAGGTACTTCAATGGTTTCACCCGGTTCTACTTCCACGAATGTTTTATCCATAGTCACCCATTTGGCACAGCTGTGATGCGTGCTGCCGGCAGGGGAGTAGATGTGTGCACCTACGGTGTCGCGGTCAAAGTCGTTGATGTAGATAGTAAACTGCTTTTTGACAGGCAGCTTGTTGGTGATAATCACCTTGCCAACGGAAGTTTGGCCATTGGCCAGCCGGAATTCGATGGTGGCTGGTCTGATTAAAAGTCCGCCGGTAGGCGCCGTAGCCTGTCCTTTGGCTTTGGGGGCAGCAGTGTCTGTTTTTGGTGCCTGGGTATCAGCCTTGTTTGCCTGGCCTATAGCCAGCAGCTGTGCGCTGATAAGTATATACAGCAACAATCCTTTTTTCATTTGATGCGATATTATTCGTTACCTGATCTGATGTCGTCGTTATAAATTATCCGTTCCAGTTTATGGAGGTCGTAGATAATGATTTTACCATCCAGGATCTGGATGATGTGTTCATCACGCAGGTCGCTCAGCGTGCGAATCAGCGATTCTTTGGCCACCCCGGCAATGGCTGCCAGGTTACACCTGCTGATGTTGAGTGAAAACTCTTCCGCACCGGAGGGGTTATACTTCTGGTAAGTAAACAGTAACGCTTCACCCACTTTCTTACGGAGAGAGCTATACGCCATGCGCAGCATCTGCTCCTGTTTGTCGGCAATGTTACGGGTGAGTATCCGTACAATATCCAGCAGAAACGCGGTATTGTACTGAAACAGAAAACTGAGGTCCTCCCTGGAAATAAATACCAGTTCTGCTTCCTCAATTACTTCTGCCGTTTCGCGGTACCTGCCGCCCTCCATCAACGCCTGGAAGCCTATGAATTCACCTTCATTGTACAGGCCTGTGATCAATTCCTTGCCGTCTTCATTCCACTTGCTGGTTTTAACTTTCCCCTTGAGGACATAAAAAATGCAGGTGGCCGACTTGCCTTCATTGTAAACGATTCGCTTCTTCTTCAGGTGCATCAGATTACCTTCTTCAATCTGCATCCGCAGCAGCTCATCGATCGTTGATACTGGATTGATAGGAGTGTCTACCTCGTCTGAAATCATTTCCTTTTTCATCTTAGAATAAATTAGAATAGTTATGGCGTACAAATGTTTGCTGTCAAATGGCTATTCAACAACATGGGGATATGGTCGCAATTTTAGAACGGATTACTTTGGGGGTCGTAATGTAAGGTGCCCTTTTAGCGACCTTTTGGGGTTCTGGCTTAAACTTTACATGGTTCCGATAAAATAATAGCTGGTGCTCCGATTACATTTTATTGTTGTTTTGGTTTAAAAAATCTGATCTCTCTACTCTTGTCTACAATCTCAAAATTTACCGTGGCATCTGTTTTTAGTGTAAGATCCACCGGATAGGCCATGACCTTTGGCCTGATCTTATCCGAAAAAGCTTCCGGATTTAACGACACGATATATTTACCTGCGGGTACATTGATAAAGTAGGCACCTTTGGTATCGGTAAGGGTGCTGAAACTTATACCTGCGCTGTCTGTAGCAATCACCTTGATGTTCTCCAGCCTTACATTGGTAGCAGTGATAGAATCGGTTCTCACATTTAAAAAACCGGCTATCACACTGCTCTTTTTAAACGGTAAGGGCAAAGTCATATCTTTCATCACCGTGATGGTTTGCGATAGACCACCAGCGGGGATAATCCCTTTCTCTGCATTAACAGCTCTGAACTGCAACTTATAGTTGTCTGGTTCTATATGCTTATAGCTAATCAACCCATTGGCATCAGAGATAAATGCTATATCATTTATGCTGACTTCCAGGTTACGTATAGGGCGTTCTCCGGGGTCTTTAATTCCATTACCGTTAACATCATAAAACGGTAAAAGGTTTAATGTATAATACCTGCGTTGGTAGAATATTGGAATATTGAACTTTTTCCGCACATTCAGACTCACATACTGCTGGTTCAGGCCATTGGGCGCATCACTGTTGGTGGTTCCCAGGGGTATGTTTGCCATTAGGTTGATGTCAAGGCCGTTATGGAAATTATGATAGGTAATGTTGGTGCCGAGCATGTTATTGAGGCTGTTATCGTATAACGACTTGGAAACGTTATAGAATACATTCACCCGGATTCGTTTTAAGGTGGTAAAGTTCACAAAAGGCCCCGCCAGTATTGTCCGCTGGTAATTCACGAACTTTTTGTCTACTGACCTGTCAAACATAGGCGTTTGGACATAGTAGCCTTTCAGTCCTACAATCTTGTAGGTACCTACCAGGGAGGTGGTGGTCAGGAATACCGGTTGTTTATCCGTACCATAGGAAGGGTCATATCCATTGATGGTGTTTAAAAAAATGCTGCCAGCCTTACCGAATTTCTGCTGGTACACGAGTTCCGCAAAATTATATTCTGGCAGGGTATTATTGATACTACCTTCCTGTCGCAGCTTTCCGACGCTCAATGCGGTATTGCCGTCTTTGATGTAATAGCCGTAGGTGAGGCCGTATTTTGTGAAATTGTATTTAAGATCATCGGTATTATAGATGGTATCCCGGAGGGTAGTAACGCCGGACTGGTTAAATTGGTAGAAGGCGCCGATGCCACTCTTACCGAGCTTCCAGGTGAGGTTGTGCGACTGTATCCGCAGGCCTTTTGTAAGGCCGGGATAGGCATCACTGTTGTATTGCATCTGGCTCACGAAGCCCAGTTTTTTGCCGCCGGCAGTAAACGTATAGCCGCCGGAAAAGCCTACCTTATCCTGCGGATCATAAGGTTGCCTGTCAAAGGTAAAGTCTTTACCCACGCCGGCATTTATTGTCAGGGAGACGTTTTCCTTCTTTAGCAACAGCGCTTCGTTACTGAACAGTATACTGTTGTAACGGGTGCCCGTATCATGGTTAGCCGAGATGGCCTGGGTCATTTGAACTTTCTTAATATTGTACTGGGCGCTTATGGTAGCATTATCATTGGTAAAGCCAGGTATATTATTATGAATGGAAGCACCTGCAGCTATCACCGTACCTGGCTTTGGCCTGTAGGTGACGCGTCCACCGGTGCCGTAGGTGTAAAAGTATTTGATGTCGTTCATCAGGCCGCCGTAGAGCGTCCACTCGGGGGTATTGTATTCCACGCCAAATACGTTTCGTTCCAGCGTGTTCCCCATACCGTACTGTTTGGTGCGGTAAAAGAAGTTCAGGCTGCGGTCGTTGGGCATGGCTACTTCACCACGCACCCCCATATAATAGTTAAACTGATCGCCCCATTTGATGAAGCCTGTCTCCACCGTGAAGGGGAAGGTATTATAAGGGGAGGGGTGCGCCTTCAGCTCGCTTTGAATGCGCTCGAGGTTTACCACGTTCATGTAGCTGGTACCGGAGGTGTCTTCTACCGTCACGGCTATTTTTTCGCTCTGGAGGCGGTTCCATTGATTTTCGGTAATCCGGATCTGGTAAGTAAATACAGTATCCATACCTGGTCTTAATTTCAGTTTCAGTTGATGGTTCAGATCAAGGGCATTATCTTTAAACTCCGTTGTGTATATGCCGTCTACGGTGCCGTAATTCCTGATTTTGGTAGTTATACTAACTAACCGTTCATCGCCTTTAAGTTGCACCAGTTGTGTTAGCGGGGTTACTGCAAATGCGCTGACAGGATCTGCTTTAATATGATAAGTAACGACTTGCTCTACGCCTGATTGCTCGCGGATGCGCACTGCTACGGGCATCCATTTGGCAGGAGAATTCTGTTGTTTCATGACAATCACCGGAATAACCTGCGATTCATTTGGTCCAAGCTTTTTCTTCACATCCTTGCCCGGTGCCAGTAGCCTCCAGCAATCGGGTACTTGAATAGATACGGTGAAATCGACATTCCGGTTTTCTTTATTTGTTATCGTAAAGTTATTGTAGAGAAACTGTACATCCTTTTCCGCGGCAAGAGAATCTTTGTGCTGAATGGATAAGGTATTCCCGTTCTGCGCAACCAGCTTTGTGCAGGTGATATTGCAGCTGATGAGCAGCGCAATACGCAGGGACCGGGGTAACCAGTATTTCATGAAGTATCAGAGGGGTTGGGGGTGGGTATCGAATTACAAATTGAATATAGCTATAAAGCAGGTTAGCCTTTCCCGGGGAAAAGGCTAACCTGCACCTGAGACGGAATTATAACTGTGTTGCTGTTAAAACTACGTCAAGACCATACAGACCGCCTCCGTAAGACCATCCTGGGTCTGCTTTGAAGCGAACGCTGAATTGTTTGTTTGCACCTGCGGTACCGCCACTGATCAGTGGAGCATTAGAAGTGCTCAATGCTGTAAAGGAAGGGGCATTGTTAGTACCACCAGTACTGTTTGCACTGCAGCGATATTTCAAAATGCTGCAAGGCATGTTAGGATTGGTAGGGCTCAGTGGATTGAAATAAGAGAAAGTTGCAGAAGCAGCTTTAATAGTGACGTTAAAGTTACGGTTAGAGTAAACAGAGAAGTCACTGGTAGGGTTGCCCCAGATGTCTACCAGGTCTTCACCATTGGTATAGTCTGATGCAGAGTTAAAAATACCACCCATCGCATCCACAGGAGGATTGATCTGGATGATGTTTGATAATACGAGACCAACGTGAACTGTGGAGTGGTCTGATGCTTGAGCAAAACAGCTCATAGAGGCCAGCGCAATAGCAGCCGATAAGAACAACGCTTTCATTTTTTTGGGTTTTAAGTTCTGAGGTAAAAAACAAACCAGCAACTGAATAGTTAGTAATTTTCATTGCGGTTTACGATCACAATATTAGAGCGTTTATTTTTTCAGATTGATGACCGTCATCACCTTTTCTAAATTTTTGTTAAAAATATCGGGGGTTAATGAAATGTTATTGCTAAACCACTGAACTGTAAAGGGTTTGAAGCCATTGTTACTGAATGGTTAACGATGAAGTTTTTTAAGGAATTGAAAAATAGGGTGAAAACACGGGTGCTTATGCGTGTTTATACGGGTGAGATAAAATAGCTACGTATATACGTTTCCGTTAGTATTTAAATCGATTGCCCGGTCTTTCTGAATGCCGCCGGACTCACGCCACTATGCCGCCGGAACTGCCTCCCAAGGTGACTCTCGTCATTAAATCCCAATTCATCGGCTATCTGCCCGATCGTAAGATTACTGTGTAGCAAACGATGCTGCACCAGCCGGATCTTATGCTGGCTGATGTAATGCTGCAAACTTTCGCCGGTAGCCTTACGGAAAAACTCACCTACATAATTGACAGATAGATTGAACGTGGCCGCCAGATGATCCACCCGAAGCCTTTCACTATCGCCGATATGTTTCCTGATATATAATAACATTCGGCTGATAACCGGCTCCTCGCCATTAGGACACACCCTGGCATTAGCACTGCCTGCCACATTGCGCATCAGTATATTCAGCATCAGCGTTACCAGGTGCTGTAGGTTCTCTTCATGATAGTCACGCTGCAGTTCATATTCTGTGATCAGCTGCTGAATAAGGGTGCCAATCATACCGCAATCACCCTTGTGGGTGATCTGTACTTCTTCAAAACGATTATGATGGAAAAATATATGCTCCAGCTGCTGTAGCCATTGTGTAGTCCTTTCCTTGTCTGCCGGAGATTTGCTGCTATGCAGAAATACTTCTGAAAAACGGATGCTGCAAAGTCGGGTAGGGGTATGACTTTCAAAACCACGGCAATCCAGCGGGGTATATAAAAAGATATGTCCCTTCGCATATGGATACCGATTCAGATTCAAAGTGCGTACGCCCGTACCTTCCATTACCTGTACCAGCTCAAAGAAATGATGTACCAGGGGACGCTCATTCCAATGTTCCAGATCGGAAACACTTAACTCAAATGGCCGGTGTAATGCTTTATGCTCCATAACCTGCAAATTTACAAAACAAACCTTTTTTTGTACCTGTTTCTGCGTAACCCGCTCGGCTACCTTTGTTGCACACAAAACGAACAGCATATGGAACAACAGTTACTGGCGCCGCTGACCTATAAGCACCACACTTTTAGTAACAGGATCGTTATGGCGCCCATGAGTCGCCGCAGGGCAACCAATGCCATGCCCCAGGACAATATGGGTATTTACTATGCCCAGCGGGCCGGTGCGGGGCTAATCATCGCAGAAAATACTGCAGTAGCTCCCAACGGAGTAGGCTACCTGAATATTCCGGGTATATATAATGATGCACAACAGGCCGCCTGGAAAAAGATCACCGGTCAGGTACATGCACAGCACGGTAAAATTTTTCTGCAACTGGTGCATACAGGGAGAATTGGTCATCCCGCCAACCAGGAGGGACGGCCTACAGTTAGCGCAACAGCATTGGCAGCCGCCGGGGTTTTACGTACGCCGGATGATGCCCAGGTACCTTTCCCTGTTCCCCACGCGCTTACCACAGCCGAAACTGCAAACCTCGTAGCCGCCCATGTGGAGGCAGCACAAAGGGCCATCGCCGCCGGATTTGATGGGGTAGAAGTGCACGGTGCACACGGTTTTCTTCCCATGCAATTCCTGCATCCGCTTACCAACGACAGAACAGACCAATACGGCGGCTCCATCGAAAACCGTAGCCGGTTTCTCCTCGAAATTATGCATGGCATCATGGAAGCCATCGGCCCTGAACGTACCGGCCTGCGCTTGTCTCCCTTCTCCGGACTCAACGATCTGCCGCCTTTTGAAGAAGAACTGGCCACCTATCATTATCTCGTGGATGAACTGAATAAAACCGGCCTGCTTTACCTACATCTGTCCGACCAGTCTACCAATGGCGAGCCGCCCATTCCACGCTGGTACCTGGAGGAGCTGCGTCAGCGTTTCAACAATCTCATCATCCTCGCCGGCGGTTACACACAGGAAACAGCGGAAACAATACTTCAGGAAGGCCTGGCCAATATGATTGCCTTCGGCCGCCCGTTCATCTCCAACCCCGACCTTCCACACAGGTTCCGCAACGGGTTGCCACTGGCCCCCGCCAACGTGGACACCTTCTACCACGGAGGTGATAATGGCCTGATCGATTATCCTACGTACAGCCGTCAACGTGAGTGCGCCGGTGCCGCCGGCTGATCACCTTCCGGATAGGAACAGTTGCTTATCTTTGTACACAGTAGTACTTTCAAATACAATGATTTGTTAATATTACAGTAACGGTTTGTCTATGTGTCAGACCTGTATTAGATTGAGCAAAATCTCTGGAAACAATTGATAAGAAAGGCTTCGTTAATATTAATCCTGGTACTGTGCGGGTTGCTGGCAAACGCCCAACAGGTGCAAATCAAAGGCACTGTGTTTGAACGTACCCAAAGTATGGGACTTCCGGGAGTAAGCGTGCACTCCACGGGTGGCAGCGGTGCCATCACCGACTCCCTCGGCAGATACACCATCAAGGCAGGTATCAACGACTCCCTCAGCTTTTCCTATCAGGGAAAGGCCACCCAGCTGTTTCCAGTGAAAAATATCAGCCTCGTAAGGCCCTTTGACATGAAACTCTATGTAGACGTTAAAACACTGGCTACCGTAGAAGTATTCGCTAAGTCCCGAACGTATAAATCCGATTCCATCGACCGTCGCCGCGAATACGGTAAGTATTTCGATTTTGCACCGGAATACCTGACCACCAATCCCAGCGGCGCCACTTTTGGTGGCGCCGGGGTAAACCTGGACGCGCTCTTTAGTCTCGGCAAAATCAAACGGATGCAGAACTTCCGAAAACTGCTGCTCCGCGATGAACAGGAGAAATTCGTAGACTACCGCTTTAACAAAACCCTTGTCCAAAGAATAACCGGCCTGGAAGGTGATATGCTCGACGGATATATGGTAGAATACCGCCCTACGTACGAAATGCTCCTCAGCTTCGAAAACGAGTACGACTACCTGCGGTTCATCAAGGAAACCAGTGAGGACTATGCCAACTGGTGGCGGAAAAATCACTTTAAACAACCGAAGCAATAATATCTATCTATAATTATTATGATAGATACCTATTAGTTATATTCTTTTTCTAATAATCATACTGGAAGTACCTTTGTGAAGCAAAAACACAAAGTACGTATATGACTAAAGTATTAATAATCAATGGCGCACAAGCTTTCGGTCACTCCGGAGGTCAATTTAACCAAACCGTTACCGGCGTAAGTGAGGCATTCTTTTCCAGCCTTCCTGGCTATGAAGTGAAAGTCACCCAGGTAGCAGAAGCCTACGATGCGGTGGAAGAAGTAGCGAAATTTGTATGGGCAGATATTATCGTGTACCATACCCCCATATGGTGGTTTCAGCTGCCTCATGCATTCAAACAATACCTGGATGAAGTTTTCACCGCAGGACATGCAAAAGGCATCTATAACAGTGATGGCCGTTCGTCTGCAAACCCAGCCATTAATTACGGCACCGGCGGTACCATGCACGGTAAAAAATACATGGTAACCACCAGCTGGAACGCTCCGGCCACCGCATTTACACTGCCAGGTGAGTTTTTCCAGCAGAAAAATGTGGATGAAGGCGTACTGTTCGGCTTCCACCGCATGAATGCTTTTACTGGTATGACGCCCCTGAAAAGCTTTCACTTCCATGATGTAGAAAAAAATGCGGACGTGGTACGTGATATGGCTAGCTATCAACAACACTTAACACAAGTATTTGCTTCACATAAAGTAACGGAAGCAATCACCCTATAAAATAGATTGGATATGAACATTTACCTGACTGCTATTATCAAAAGTAAACCGGAATTTACTGCCGACATCAAAGCGATCCTGCTCAATATGGTGGAAGAAAGCAGGAAAGAATCCGCCTGCATTCAGTACGACCTGCACCAGGACAATGATGACGCAAGCACTTTCTTTTTCCATGAGATCTGGTCCAGTGCAGAAGGCCTCGGGCAGCATAATCAGCAACCCTATATCGTAGCCTTTGGCGCCGCCGCCAAAACCATGCTGGCTGAAACCCCGGTTATTTTGAAAGGTCACAAACTAGCTTAAAGCATATTCCTTCTGGCAGGAGCTGTTCCGCATCAGGTGCGGAACCTCCCCGGAATGAAACCCTGCATCTGAATCTTTTTCCGTAATATTATTATATGAAACGGAATTTGTTATTTACCCTGCTGATTGTACTTGTAACCCAATTTGCGGCTAGCGCACAAAATCCCGCAAAAGCGCCAGTGACAGACGTTACGGTAAGTATACTCGACTGGGTCAAACTGCTGGATAAAAACCTCGATAAGTTTGCTGGTGCTGAGAAAAACAGGGAACTCTATGATCGCTTCGGTTACCTTAACCAGGACCTGTCAGATTACATGAAATACCGTAAGCGCCTTTCCGACAGCCTTTTCAGAAATAACATCACCCCTGGGAAAAAGAATGAAACAGATCTGCAGATCCTGAAAGAAAAGATGTCCGGTATTATGCAGCGCATGCGTGACGTAACGGATATGACGAATGCGGACCTGCGCCAGCAGGGGGATAAGCTCAACGATAAATTGTATAACTCCCTGTACAGCGATAATAAGGTATACCTCTCCAACCTGGAGGCTTTCCTGGCTGGCTATGAAGTAACCAAAAAAGACCTGGCGCTTGATGGCAGTACGCTGGTCAACCGTTTGCAGGAAAGTGTGAATATTATTACCACCATGCAGGCCCGTCTGAAGAGGAAGATGTAATGTCTGCCGGACCTTCAGTATGCGCATCAGGTCCTTCATTTTCCAGCGGCTAGCCTCCCGCAATATTACCCGATTGCTAGGCCTCATCCAGGCCACAGCGCCGAAGCATCACAAACTGCTTGATGGCTTTGAAAACCTTTGGTGTATCCCAGCTATCGGGGATCTTGCTGATCTGCTCATCGCCGGCTTCCCAATGCATATTATTGAAATTGCATTCATGGATTTTTGTTCCTTCATTGCCGATGGCAGTGTATACTTTCAACCAGCAAAACGGACCGGGCTGTTCCACTAATTTTTCTTTCAGTTGTTCGTGCAACTGGAGCAGGATGATTTCTTCTTCCGGCTGTTCTTCCCATTCGCCTTGCAGGCCCATATCGCCGGACTTCACATGCCATTCATTTCCTTCATTGTCGGTCAGATCCATTTCCGGATCATGGGTAGGATTGAGGCTATCTAAAATGGGAGGGAGGATCAATTGTAGAAAGTTCTGATTGCCGTTATCGATGCGGTCTTCCTGGTTATCTCCAATGCCTGCCAGGTATTCAATGATGCCTTTCGGAAAGTATTCGCGGTGTATTACCACGTATACCAGTTTCATTACAAACGGATGTCCGTCGGGCGTTGGTTCGTAGTCAGCGGCAATTTCCAGCACATCATCTACCAGTAAGGTTTTTTCTTCTTTGAGCCAGGATACTTTGTAATGCTGTTCCAGTAATTTTACTTTGAGTGCTTCCAGTATCTGAACATATACAGGCAATTCGTGCTGCGTTGGTGTCATAAAGCAAAGTTGGTTATATACAGAAGGCAAGGTAATCAATAACCGTTGATTTGAAATAACCATAACGGGTACACGAAGTTTCCGTTTTTTTTAGGTGAGCCGGAATGATTAACTTACTGATAGTAAAACTATAGCTTATGAATGAACTGCAGGCAAAGGCCGGTATCCAGGTGTTGAAGCCTATCCAGGAAGTATTTAATGCCATTGTGGATCCTGAGCAAATGAAAAACTATTTTATTTCCGAGAGTACCGGGCCTATGGTGGCTGGCACGGAGGTTACCTGGAAATTCCCTGAATTTGAGGACCGTTTTCCGGTGAAGGTGCTGGACATCAAAGCACCTACTGAAATACTATTCCAATGGGAGGGGGCCCCTGGCTATCAGCTGAAGGTTGATATCCGGTTGGAGGAAAGGGAAGGCAATACCGTGTTGAAAATCACGGAAGGTACTATGCCAAATACAGAGGCCGGTTTGCAGTGGATGCGCGGTAATTCCGAAGGTTGGGCCAATTTTCTTGCCTGCCTGAAAGCCTGGCTGGAATATGGTGTACACCTGCGTAAAGGCGCATTTGACTACATGAAACCGGCCTGATAAAATCTATTTTTTCTCTCCGATAGCCCAGGTCAATGCATTTGCCAGCAATTTTGTGTAGGCGTTATTGTTAAAATGGCTAGGTGAATGTCCCATAAAAATATATACGTTTCTTGCCTTCATGCGCGGGTTGGTCCATACCACCGGATGATCCCCCATCTGCTTGTCTGATGCAGGGGTATAGGTTGATTCGTTTACCCTCGCCAGCACCTGAACATTGGGCCTCGGGCTTTTGTCATAGGTATACCATTCCTCGTTGCTTACCGTAAACGAAGCCGGCAGCCCTTTCATTACGGGGTGTTTGCTGTTTTCCACCTCCACGGTGCCGGTAGCAAATTTCGCTATATAATCTTTGAAGCGGATATCACCCATAAAGGAAGAGAACCAGTTCCACATAGGGTAGCCGTCGAACTCGCCGAGCAGGGTAGCGTGATGTAAACCTACCCATCCGCCTTTTCCTTGCGAGATGTAGGCTTCAAAGGCCTTTACGGCTGCATCAGGCCAGGTGTAGGGAGGATAGTCGAGCTGCAGCACCAGCTTGTACTGTTGGAGACTACTATCATCTATAACCGCAGCAGTAGTACTGTAATCGAGTTGCCAATGGCGGGCAGTGGCAATGCTATCCAGCCAGGGCATGGCACGTTTTGAAAAAGCCAGATGATGGCCGCCGTTTTCATACAGTACCAGCACCTTTTTGGCAGAAGATTGTGCAAACAGTTGGCCTGCAAACAGGCAGGCAATCACAATAGTAATAGGCAAGGCTTTCATGTAGTATCAGTTGATCGTTTCCGAAAAATAATAAATTATCCCGCACAAGAAAAGATACCAGAAAATAACTGGCAATAAGTATGGATTATTAACCGTTGTAACATTAGTTTGGTATAATATTTTCAACGGAACGCAAAATTGCTTTTAACCAATGAAATGGGTGCTGAGAAAAAGTAACGGTACCGATAACCCGCATGCAGTGGAGCTGAAAATGAAGCCAGAGTTTGACCCGCTTGTCGCCGCTATCTACACTATCGACCATGAACTGTTTCCTGAGTTTATCACAGTAATCAGTCAATCGGAAAACTGGGGTTTTTCCGATGCTAATTTTCGTTTCTTTGACGTCATGGACCCGGAGGAGCGCGCTGCTGTGCGTGGCTTTGAAGGGAGAGCCATGCGACCTTCAGAAATTTTCATCAGCGAGGCACAGTCAGGTACGGTGTTGGTAGAACAAGTGGAATTCCACCAGCTGGTGCAGGAATATGCCCAGGCTATGCTGTTGTATATGCCTCAGCGAAATGGGGTCGACTACCCCTGGACCATAGAAATGCTGAAGGCCCTGGCTATTCTGCGCACCCGGCTGGAAGGCCAGTAAAAAAGAAAACCGCATGGAAGTCCACGCGGTTTTCATCGGTATTGGCTGTAGGTGTTGTATTCGTATAGGTGTAAACGTTAGTCGCCCAGAATGGTGATATATCCTTTTGCTACGTCTGTTGTTTTAGTAATATTGTTATATACACTGAAGGTATAGTAATAGGTGCCTTCAGCCAGCGGTTGCCCGTTCAGCTTGCCATCCCAGGTATTGCTGTAATTCTTTTGCTTAAAGATCACCCTGCCGGTTCGGTCGGTGATGATAGCTTCATTTTCCGGATAGTCTTCCAGGCTTTGAATGACCCAGCGATCGTTGCGACCATCATTATTTGGTGTAATCACGTTATTGGCGCGAATGATAAAATCTGCTACCACACGGATTTCAATATTTGCGGTATCGCGGCAGCCGCTGTTATTGGTGGCTACTACTTCGTACCGGGTGGTTTTTACCGGTTTCACGCTAACAGTGGCTGCTCCGGTTTCCCCTTCAAGGCCGGCTGCGGGCGACCAGCTGTAATTATCAGCACCGCTGGCGGTGAGCACCAGCAGTTCGCCTTTGGGCACTACCGTTCCTTTATCGGAGCTGATGGCAACAGCAGGGATTCCGTTAACCGTAACATTGAAACTACGGGTGCGGGTATCCTGGCCGCCGTTCCTGACCCCGCCATTATCTTTAATCATTACCGTTATCATACAGGTACCAGCATTGATACCGGTTTTCACCTGGTAGGTCAGCTGGCCATCATTGGTGACCTGCAGGTAGTCCAGCATGGGCAGGTCCGCGATGGCTACCAGGCTGTAGGTTTGGTCCGGTTCTACGGCCGACATCCCGGTGAGTTGTATCGTGTCCGCCCCGTTGCCGCTACAGATGGCTTTATCCGCAATGGCGTCGAGGGTGGGCGGCTGGTTAATATAAGTATCCTGGATAGCAATGACGATTTCAGCGAGGTTACTGGTTTCCAATCCATCACTGGCAGAAACAAACAGGCTGATCATTTTGCCCCGGTTGGTTTGCAACAGGGTAATGTTATCTACATAAATACGACCGCTGGCATCCAGGCGGAAGGCGCCTTTTGTTTCATCATCCGCCAGTTGCCATTGCAAATTGCTGCCGCTTGCGGTGAGTTGACCCACGAGCGTGCCACTTGCAGCATCATCACGTATGGTGAAAGATTCCATGTTTACCACCGGAGGGGCGGCAGAGGAGTTCCCGCCCGCTTCGGACAAGGCAGCAACGTAGACCGCTGGCACAACATCTTCACTAACAGCTCCCGGTTCCATAGCTTTCACCAGGGAATTTTTGTAGCCATTCCCGCCCGCTTCGGACAGGGCAGTAACGTAGACCCCTGTCACAGCATCTTCACTAACAGCTCCCGGTTCCATAGCTTTCACCAGGCAATTTTTGTAGCTATTCGCGCCCGCCTTAGGCAAAGCAGCACTCACAGCGGATATTGCAGGGTGGTTATACGGTACATTGCCAGTACCCGCATGCACAGGTTGTACAGCTAGTATAAGGCCGGCAGACCACAGCAGCAGGGGGCTTACTTTCAAAAAGTAGATTTTCTTCATAGGCTTTCGGTACAGGATCACCTCATCACTGAAGTGATATTTCATATTTGTAAAGATAAAGACCTTTTTCTGTTATAGAAATAAAAAATATAATATATGAAAAATTTTAATCGAAAACAATCGTTTTATTTTTAGTGTTTTAAATTATAAAGCCCCTTTATATATGTTGCCCTTTCTCTATCCACTCTTACAAGCCATTTTTTTCCCTTTCGCCGGAGAGGAAATCCCCCAGGCTAAACCATTGAATGTAATCTGGATCATTGCGGACGACCTTGGCTACTACGACCTCAGTATTTATGGAAACAAGGAGATACAAACACCGCATATAGATGCGCTGGGCAGCAGTGGGGTGATGTTTACAAAAGCATATGCCACGGCACCCATATGCGGACCTTCCCGGGAAGGGATGATTACAGGCCGTTACCAGCAACGTTTTGGGGGAGAATACATGCCCTACGAAGTGATAGACCCAAAGTACCGGAGAAAGCTAGCAAAACTGTACCTACTGGATAAGGGTAAGTTGCCGGGACTTGCTATGCTGCGGCCGCACATGAAGGCTAATCCCAACAATTACCAAACAGGACTCTCTGAAAAGGAACTCACCATTGGTGACGTCATGAAACAACACGGCTATACAACAGGGTTAATTGGTAAGTGGAACGAAGGAGCCGGAGATGGCTACTATCCGGACCAACGGGGCTTTGACTACAATTACTCCTTTTCGGGGGCGCTTACCCGTTATGTGAATGACCCGGTTGATAGTCGCCGTTATGCCTCCATGCGGCTCCCCTGGTCATTTTCAGATATTCCCGCCTGGGCGCCCCGATATGGTTCCAGCGCCATAACCGCTGGCCGGCAAGTGGTAGCTGACACTGGTTACCTTACCTTCTCCCTGGCAAAAAAAGCAACAGAATTCATAGCCACTAACAAGGAACGTCCGTTTTTTCTCATGCTTTCCTTTAATGCACCGCATGATCCGTTTCAGGCTCCCAGGGATTACCTGGACCGGGTACCACCGGATGCAGACAGTGTAAGGCGCATTTATAATGCGATGATACTGGCCCTGGATGATGCTGTAGGAAATGTAATGGCGCAATTGAAAGCGGCCGGCCTTGAAAACAACACCCTTATTTTCCTGATCAGCGATAATGGAGCTGCCACCTACACGCGTGCAACCGATAATGCACCGCTGCGTGGTGGAAAGTGTACGCATTTCGAAGGAGGCTTGTTAGTACCCTTTCTAATGAAAATGCCAGGCAGCGGGGCCCGCGGTACTACTTTCAATAAGCCTGTCAGCTCACTGGATATGTTTGCTACCACCGTGGCAGCGGCTGGTCTTTCATTACCGGGTGACAGGCCTTACGATGGCGTATCCCTGCTGCCATACGTAGAACAGCAAAACACTGCTGCACCTCATCCTATGTTGTATTGGCGCAATGGTTATTCAAAAGCCATTCGCCAGCAAAACTGGAAGCTATACCTGAATGACTATCATAAGAAGGTATTCCTGTTCGATCTTGATGCAGATCCATATGAGCAAGAAAACCTCGCTGCAAAATATCCCGAGAAGGTGGCAGCATTGAAGTCGGCGCTACAGCATTGGGAAACTCATGAAACCATCGCGCCTAAATGGCCTAGTGCGGCGGATATTAAAATGAAAGACAAAGGGGAGTGGTTGTACTTTCCTTCCTGACCTGTTAGCAGTAAGTCTATTTCGTGTAGGCGTTACCGGTAGATTTTACTTTTTAGGTAGCCGAAATACCTGGGAATTAATGTACTGCATAAGGCTTTGCAAATTCTGGTTGAGCGAGCGGACAGTGGATTGCAGCTCATTGAGCATAGCTGCCCGGGTATGTAGGTTGTCCGCCGTATATACACCACCGTTACCAAAGTACCGTTCTACATCTTCCGGACTTATTTTTTTATCGAGATCATATTTTTTCCATCTGCCGGAAATACTCTGTACCAGCGAAATGCTGCCACTATTGCTGAAATGTTGATCACTGAGCATGTACCAGAGTCCGGGTGAGTAAATATCGCTGGTATCAGCCTGCGTCCATATATCCTTCAATACATTTCTGCGGAGTGTGAGACTAATTTTCTTACCTGCCGGCTTCACTGTCATCAGTGCCAGTCCGGAGCTGATGACCCCTCCGGTAATGGCGGCTACATTTTGTGTGCGGTCGTCCTTAAAGGCAATGGTAGCCACAGTTGTAATGGCGGCTACTATAATTGATCCTACTGTTAGTTTGGTATTACGATTACTATTTAGGTTATCGAGATACCGGCCCAGCTGGTCGGCGCGTTCCCCTTCGCAATCCATTTCCGCTGCCAGTCCGGATATTTCCGTAACGGCCAGGAGTAAACGCTGCTGGATAGAGGACCTTAGCGCTGTTCTCTGAATGAGCGATTGCATGCTGGTATCCTTTTCCAGTTGTGGTAACTGAGTAATAAGGGTCAATGTACCCGTGGCATTAGCAGTAATAATAACATCCAGGGGAATTTCCGGGTGTGCTTTAAGGAGGGAATCGGTGTTTCCCGGAGGCGTGGTGGCCACCGTTTTTTGAAACAAAGGGGCAGGAGCGCAATAGTTTTGATGGAACTGGGAGTTACCATCCAATACCTTGCTGCTGCCACATGCATAGAACATCGAAATACCAATAACCGTAACGGGTATATTTAATTTCATTGTAAATAATTACAAGGCAGGCGGTGGTATTGTTTAACCAGGTTGTTAATTAGTAGGGTAGAGCCGCCATGCTGGCGGCTCCCCGTGCCAATATCCTATATTCTTTCTTAGCGTTTTGCCGCCTGGTGCATGGCCAGTCTTGCCATGATAAGGTGGTGCAGATCACTCACCGGGATTCTCAAAGCCGGATCTTCTGTAATGGGAGCCGCGGTAACAGGAGGTATATCTGTACGAGGCTGCTGCAAGGTTAGTATCTGTTCAAATGTAGGTGCGTTTGCCACACGTTTTCCCAGGTCATACGTAGCAGGGTCAATCTGCATCCATTTAAGAAGGGTAGCGATCATAGAGGTATGATCGAAAGGGGTAACGCCTTCGGGCATACGAAAAACTGTACCGGGCTGAATCCAGGGCGACACAAAGATAGCCGGCACCCTTACGCCAAAGGTATCAAAGCCAAAACCGTATTGTCCGGGTTGATCATTAGGGGGAGTGGCACCTAATGCAATTGGCTCATGATCATAGGTTCCGCCGTGCTCATCGAAAGTAATGATGAAGAGCGTTTCCTTCCAGCAGGGGCTGGAAGTGACGGCCTCATAAACCCGTTGTACAAAGGCTTCTCCATGGCCTACATTTCCGGGTGGATGGTAGTCGGACCCATTGATGCCCAGTTTCCAGTACATGAGTCCCCAGTCCGGTTCCAGGAAACTGTATGATGGAAGATTACCCGCAGCGGCCAGGTTATAGAAGTTATGTATCGGGGCGAAGTTATGGTCGTAAGCAGCATCGCCAAGGTTTGCTTTAAATAAATCTCTCGTGAAACAAAAATCAGAGTCCCACCAGAGCTGACTATAAAAGATCATCCAGTCTTTATTGTTTTCTGATAACACATTCCAATGTGTGGGCGATGTAAAGTCCACCAGGAAGGAATTATCGACCATGCCTTGGATTTCCCCAGTAAGCGTATCCAGTCCCAGCGAATCGCCCGCAGCAGCAAAAGCCCTGTTACAGAACGTTTGAGAAGGCACGGAAGCGTACCATTTATCACACACTGCAAAGTTCCGCGCCAGACCGTTGAGGACAGGCAAATCCGTTGGTGTAAACGCCATCATTATTTCTTCCGGACTGTCAAACGCCGACGCATAATCGATGTAGAAGCCGCCCATCTCAGGTGTGGTAGTAGGTTGTCCGTTTGTGAGACTGGTATAGCACTGCGTATGCACGTGGCTGAAAACTTCATGTGGATCAAAGGAAGGAATGGTCAGCTTTCCCGGAGGTGTGGGCGTCACCGGTTGTGGGTGATTATGCTTGTCCAGGTTAAATAGCTGGCTGTTCAAACCGTAGTACACAGGTGGATTTTGTGTATCGATCAGGTTCAGCGGTGGTTGATTGTTTGTGTCAGCGTATAGCCATCCGAGTATGTTATCGAAGGATCTGTTCTCCAGCATCAGGTGGACAACGTGCTTAATTTGAGGCATGATGGGTGTCATATGAGGGAATTTTGAGTGTAGAGGATAAACAACAAATGCACTGAATCGTTCAATGAATTGATACACTTATAATATACAGGGAAAGAGGGGTAGTCGGCGGTGATAATAAATTGTGCTGTTTAGCCCTTTCTCTGCAAATTATTTCACGCCACGAAGGTCTGTACATTGCGCTGGATGGAGCAGGTATAAAACCTCTTAAATATGAGTGATTTTCAGGCGGCACAATTAAGGTAAAAATGACCTCGAAATCCATTTGTGGATCGTCTGGGCGCAAAAAGTGGTAAAACGTGAGCCTGACTAAGATCGGGAAGAGAGTCTTTAGAAGAGGAAAATGCGTAACTTTCTACTTAACATAATATAAATTATAGGATAATTCTGAACACACAAAATCGGGTTCATCGAAGCGAATGGTCTTTAGTCAAACACATTAAGACGATTTTTGAGCGTTGCCCCGTTCCTCGCACCGAACCGTTTTCAATTAGAAACCTCCCGGACGCTTTTATCTCTGTCGAATTCCTGATCAACCAATCCCCTTATAAATTTTAAACCAGCTTTAAAATCGATTCTAAATGCGAAAATGTAATTGAGATGGTGGCTTCCGTGAAATGCGTGAGGCCCCCTATTTCTATTTTCCGGGCGGATATTTGGATAACCGGGCGGTATCGATTGGGATTATTAATTCTTGTTTGCCGATAAAGGAATTCAGGTGAAGATGGTAATGCTCTATTATAAAAATGTTGTACTTGCCATTTGGCACTAACAGGAATGGTTATATGGAACGAAATTTCACGATATCGGACATTATCCGAATCTCATGCATTTAATTCAATAACAACATAAAATGAAGGCCCTGAGAATGCGATAAAATTTTCCATTCCGATATAATGGGTGAATATAAAAATCTCGCAAGATTATTTACCATGGCTGATTCCGGTGTTTGACTCCCAAAATATTTCAGCCCGTTACAAGAAGATTTCCGACAGGAGTCTATTGCAAAAAGCTCCCATAGGTATTCCCGTAGTGCAGCAGTTTCAGGCTTCTCGGAATCTAATCCTAATTGTCCATATGCACCATTGCTCCGTGAACTGCAGGATGACGTCTGCTGGTGAAGTTAATATATACCCATTAATGTTTGCCTTATCAAACTCTTCATAAATACGTATATATGCCAGCCTGGTACTCCTGACGTCCCACCAGGTAAATAAAATAAACAACACTACCGGTATACTAAAAATCAGCATCTGTTTAAACCTTCTCATCCCATTACTTATTCAACTCCTGCCGCCACAATTTTGAAATCCCCTTACGCTGGGCACTGTAAATGCCCGACTGACCACTAAAGTAATACGCCGTAAAACAAGCCACCGCAAAGTAAATCACATGATGTGTACCAAATAATTCCACGCCCATGATTGTGCATGCCAGTGGCGTATTGGTAGCCCCCGCAAAAACGGCAATAAATCCGAGTCCTGCCATCAGGTCCACCGGAGCGCCCAGCAACAAAGCCAAGGTATGCCCCAACATGGCACCCATAAAAAATAAAGGCGTCACCTCTCCTCCTTTAAAGCCCATGGCCAGGGTTATCGCTGTGAAAACCAGCTTCCACAGCCAACTCCAGGAGGTAATCTGATTCCCGGTGTGGAAAGCATTTACAATACTAATCCCATCCGGCGATTCACTTGTCACCCCCAACCCCAGGTAATCGCGGGTGCCCGTTATATAACAAAGCGCTATAATGACCGCACCGCCAACTACCGGAATTAACCATGGAATCTTAATATAGGTGTTGGCGTTAGTCTTAATAGCTTTCATCAGGGTGGAAAACAACCAACTCGTTAACCCGAAAGCTACCCCGGCAACAATCACTTTCATCAACAGCCAGATATCCATATGCAGAAACGACAAACCCTCCGTAGAAGGCATCGCCTGATAAAGAATCTGGTAGCCCCTATGCGTGATCCCCCAGGAAGCGCACACCACATCCGCCAACACTGCCGAAATCAAACAAGGAATCAATGCATCATATCTTACCAATCCCACGGCCAGGACCTCCAGTGCAAATACAGCACCCGTCACGGGAGTACCGAACACAGCTCCAAAGCCCCCGGCAATACCCGTCATCAATAGTAGCTTTACATCTCCCTCTTTTAACTTTATCACCCTCGCCACCCAGGCCGCCATACTGCCGCCAATCTGCACCGCCGTACCTTCACGCCCGGCAGAGCCCCCAAATAAATGCGTCAGTACCGTTGCTACCAACACCAGCGGCGCCATACGCGCAGGTACACCGCCGCCCGGCTGATGGATCTCTTCCATAATCAGGTTATTCCCCTTTTCGGCATCCTTTCCGTACAACTTATATAGGAAATATATCAGGACACCTGCCAGTGGTAACAAATACAGTAACCACGGATGTGCCCACCGGTAATGGGTAGCCTCATCCAGCAACCATAGAAATAAAGCAACAAGGGAACCCGTAATCACCGCCACCGGTAAAACAAGAATTGTCCAGCGTAACAACTGAACCGCAATAGTAAACTGCTCTTTAGGTAAGTATTTATTCTCTGCCATAATCCTACAAATAAACTAAGTGAGGAGACGCTACATCTCCATTCAATATTTGTAGGCGCCATCAGTTTCGGCGATGCGAAACGGTTCTAAGCAGGAAGACACCATTTCCTGGGTATTGCAAAAGTATAATTTTATTTCAATAGTTGCGCGTAATAGGCTGCTCCCCAGAGCGCTGCCTTATCATTATTTACAATATGGATCGGAACACCGGACAATAACTCAGCCATCCTGTCTCCCTGAATATAATGATTATAAAATTCGCCTGTTTCCAGCAACGGCGCTATCTTCGGCGGAATGCCACCTCCCAGGAATATTCCCCCGGTAGACTTATACTTCAACGCCAGATCAGCAGATACCCGCGCTAAATACCGAACGAAAAGCTCCATTGTTTTTTTCGTGATGCCGTTGTCGCCCATCAATGCCGACTTACTAATCACCGCCGACTTATCACCTTTTAAGATCGCATCTCTCAAAGCGCCGCTCTCTTCATACCCCAGCGCATCCCGCAAAAATGCATAAATATCATAGATGCCTGGCCCCGAAATCACCCGCTCCCAGCTGGCAATCTCATATTTCTCCTGCAGAAACTTCAGTAATTTAATATCTACATCATTGCGGGCAGCAAAATCCGAATGACCTCCTTCCGACGCAAAGGGATGATGAAACTCCCCGTCCCAGTAAAGCCCAGCCATGCCCAAACCCGTGCCTGGTGCGATAATCGCCATATTACCATTGCGACTACCAGCTCCCCGGTGCAGCGTAGTAATATGCTCCGGTGATAAGGTTGCCAGACCATAGGCAGTGGCTTCCAGATCGTTGATCAGCGCTACCAGCTCCACTCCTGTTGCCTGTCGTATCTCTGCTGTACTGAGCTCCCGCGATAAATTCGTAAGCTGCACGGTACCGTTAAAAACAGGCCCGGCTACGCCAATGCATATACGTTGCACCGGTGTATCCCTGCTTTCCGATAAAAAATTCACGAACATATCCGTGATATTTTCATATTCCCGGGACACATATGTCTTTTCCCTTACTATATCCAATACGCCATCCACTGCACTGTAAAGCGCCAGGTTAGTTTTAGTACCGCCCAGGTCGCCTGCCAGCAGGTATATCCTTTCCGCCGTATGTTCTGCCTCCGGGAACGCCGGAAGGTATTGTTGCTTTTTCAATTGCTGCGTCATCGATCGAGATTCTTATGCTTAAAAATAGCGATTATTCCACTAACCTGGGTTCCCAAAATATTGCAAAAATTCCCTTCTCCCCTTTTTATGGAACATCATTTGCAAACAGAACAATTTTGCAGTAAAAATGTATTTGATTAAACCTTTCGTATACAACCTGATGATATGGAAAGACATACCTACAAGACTGGCATTATCGGAAACTGTGCCTATATCGCACATGTAAATCTCAACACAAACATTGACTGGCTCTGCTGGCCGCGCATGGATAGTACCTTCCTGTTCGGCGGCTTGCTGGACAAACAAAAAGGTGGCGAATTTTCAATTTTGCCGGAGGGACATTTTACCTCCCACCAATATTATATGGAGAACACAAACATTCTCTGTACAGAAATCACCACCAACGAAGGCAGCTACCGGATCACCGATATAGCCCCCCGCTTTGTCCAGTACGAACGCTTCTTTAAGCCACTCATACTGATCCGGAAGGTGGAACCCCTGGAAGGCGCCCCGCGTATAAAGGTCAAATGCAGACCAGTGTGCGAGTACGGCTCCCGTGAACTGGCCCCCCTCCGTGGTAGCAGCCATATCGAGTTCGTAGGCTGCGAAGAACGTATCCGCCTTACTACCAACATCGCCATCAACTACATCATTGATGAGGAACTGTTTGTATTAAATGATACCCGCTACCTCCTCCTCACCTACGGCCACCCATTGGAAGCCCCTCTGGAAAGTACCGCCGAACGCTTCGTCCGCGAAACCACGCTGTACTGGCGCAGCTGGATCAAACAATCCTCCATCGCCAACTACTTCCAGCCTTATGTTATCCGTTCTGCCCTCACCCTGAAAATTCATCAGTACGAAGACACAGGTGCCATCATTGCTGCCAGCACCACCAGCCTGCCCGAGTACATGGACTCCGGTCGCAACTGGGACTACCGCTACTGCTGGATGCGCGATACCTATTATATTATTACCGCCCTCAATCACATCGGACATTTCGAGGAGATGGAACGCTATTTCGGATATATCACCGACATCTCCTTCTCGGGCGATTTCCGCTACCAGCCGCTATATGGCATCACTGGTCAAAAAAATCTCATAGAAACTATTCTCCCACACCTGGACGGCTACCTGGGTAATCAACCGGTTCGCATCGGCAACCAGGCGTATGAACATATTCAGAACGACATCTACGGGCAAGTCCTGATATCGATGCTGCCCCTGTATACGGACCATCGCTTCATTTTCTCAGAGCGGAAAGACTCCGCCCGTTGGCTGAATCTCCTTCTACAGAAAATAGAAAGAACCATTGACGAGAAAGACGCCGGCATATGGGAGTTCCGTAACATGGCTAACGTACACTGCTATACGAACCTGTTCCAGTGGGCCGGCTGCTCGGCTGCTGAAAAAATGGCCCGCACCATTAATAATGAAGACCTGGTGAAACGGGCAGTTGCCCTGAAAGAGCGGGCGGCCGCCCACATAGAAAGCTGCTACGATCCGGAACGTAAAGTATATACCAACGCCGCCGGCAGCAAGCACCTGGATGCCAGCACCCTCCAGCTGATCATGATGAACTACCTGGCCCCATCCTCCCAACGCGCCAAAGACCACCTGGCAGCCCTCGAAAAGGAACTCAAAACGGAAGACGGCCTCTTTTACCGCTACCTGCATTCCGACGACTTCGGCAAACCTAAGGCCACCTTCCTGGTATGCGCCTTCTGGTACGTGGAAGCCCTCGCCTGCGTAGGACGCTTGGACGATGCCCAGCGGGAATTTGAGAGATTGCTGCAGTACAGTAACCACCTGCTGCTGTTTAGTGAAGATGTGGAATCGGGCAACGGCAGTCAGTGGGGTAATTTTCCGCAGGCGTATAGCCATGTGGGTTTGATGAATGCCGCGTATAGGATTGCGATGAAACTGGATGTACCGATATTTCTTTGATTCGTGTGTAACGAACCAATCTTAAAAAGCGAAAGGGCCATCGATGGCCCTTTCGCTTTTATATTACTTATTACTCTTCAGCGTCCGCAAAAAATGCCTCACCTCATGAAAACTTCGTAAATAATACCTGGCGGCCGATACCTGACTCCCCACCTTGATCGTATAAGCATCCGGCGGTAAGTCCTTAAAGATATCCTCGTCCGTAACATCATCCCCCATAGCCATAATGAAATCATAGTTACCTTCCTGCAGCCAGCTGAGGGCAGCCTTGCCTTTGTTGATCTCTACATTTTTCACTTCAATCACCATGTCGCCAGGCAGGATTTGCAGCCCTTTCTCCTGGGTATAATACCGGAGGGTCGACATCAGCTCATTCGCACGCAGTTCTCCCAGTCCAGCTTCCACCTTGCGGTAATGCCATACCAGTGAATAGCTCTTTTCCTCTATGAAAGCACCGGGAGTACGGTCAGTGACCATTTCCATCAGAGGCAGGATTTCCTGCTTCCACTTATCGCTCAAACCAGGAAGCTGGAACCAGTCGCCGTTCTTCGTTTTCTGCCAGGCCCCGTGCTCTGCCACCAGATCCAGTGGCATATGGCCGAACCACTTGCCCAGGGTATCATGATTTCTCCCCGAAATCATCACGATCCTGTTGCCGGGAATAGCGGCCAGCTCACGCAGCAGTTGGTATAAGTCCGGGTCAGGCGATGCCTGGTCGATATTGGCCTGGAAGCCCACCAACGTACCATCGTAATCCAGGAATATAATGCGGCCCTGCGCCTTGCGATACTCCTGTCGTATATACATGGCCGTTTCCGGGTTTACCCGGCGGGCCAGCATATTCTGCTGCATGGTATTTACCTCCTTCAGCCGGTCCATAAACAGCTTCACCCAGTGGTGAATATTGAATTTGGACACCACCTGCCGCATCGCTTTCATACGCCGCTGCTGTTCTTCCAGCGGCATGTTTACTGCCTCCATAATAGCAGTCATAATAGATCCGATGTTATTTGGGTTTACAATGATCGCATCAATTAACTCTTTGCTGGCTCCGGCCATTTCGCTGAGAATCAGTACTCCATCGTTGTTATTGCGACTGGCCACATATTCCTTACTCACCAGGTTCATACCATCGCGCATGGGCGTAACCAGGCAGATGTCCGCGAAATTGTAGAGGGCCGACAACATCTCCATCGGAAACGACCGGTAGAAATACTGGATTGGATGCCAGCTCAACGTCCGGAACTTCGCATTGATATGCCCCACCTTACGGTCTATGTCCTCACGCAGCTGCTTGTATTGCGATACATTGTCTCTCGAAGGCACTACAATCATATATAATACAACCTTGCCCACGTACTCCGGGTACAACTGCAACAACAACTCAAAAGCGTGTAGCCGTTGCAGTATGCCTTTGCTGTAATCCAGCCGGTCGATGGACAGGATCATTTTCTCGGTCTTAAACGTGTCTTTCAGCTGCTGGATGTTGGCCAGCACCTGCGGGTCCTGCCCCAGCTCTCCGTACTTCTTATCGTCAATACCCATCGGGAATGTTTCCACTACAATAGCGCGGTCGTTGAAAGTGACTACGTTAGCGGTGGTTTTCGCAGGTAGCAGCCGGTTCACCGCTTCCAGGAAATAACGGGTATCATCGAAGGTATGGAAGCCCATCAGGTCGGCGCCCAGCATCCCTTCCAGGATTTCAGCACGCCACGGGATGAGACGGAACAATTCAAACGAAGGAAACGGAATATGTTGGAAGAAACCAATGGAGATTTCCGGTAACTCCGCCCGGATCATGCCGGGCAACAGCAGCAGTTGATAATCCTGTACCCAGATGGTATCACCTGGTTCGGCTACCGATAACACAATGTCCCTGAATTTCTTGTTTACCTGGTAATAGGCATCCCAGTACACTTGTTCGTAGCGGGCATAAACGGACATATAGTGGAAAACCGGCCACAGTGTTTCGTTAGAAAAGCCTTCGTAAAAATTGTTAATTTCTTCTTCAGTAAGGAATACGGGCATCAGGTTCATTTGCCTGAGCTGTGCGGTAACCTTCTCCTGCTGCTTGCTGTCGGAGATTTCCTGGCCGGGCCAGCCTATCCAGATATTATTTCCTTCCCTGTAAATAGACCCCAAACCGGTCGCCAGTCCTCCTTCACTCGCTTGCAGGATATAGTCGCCATCCTGTTCCATCATCTTAACCGGCAATCTGTTCGATACAATAATAGTTTTTCTCATAGTCTTATCATATATCTATTTCTAAAATACGTTCTCGGGAAACTGCCTAGACAGCGCAATAAACGTACCTGCATGTGAAACGATGGAGGATAAAAGCATGGTTCGGGGTTGAAATCCAGTTGCAGGTACCGTTTCACAATATACAGAAAATGAATAAGATAGGAGAAGCTATTTCTTCCCTGGTGTCATTAACACCACACCTCCTACCACAATTGCGGAAGCAACGGCCACCATGGCGGTGATGCTCTCATGGCCAATGGCCCAGCCGAGAAATAGCGCTACCACGGGGTTTATATAGGCGTATGTGGAGGTGAGTCGCGGCGGCGCATTACGTGCCAGCCAGCTATAGGAAGTATATCCTACCAGGCTGCCGATCAGCACGAGGTAGAGGTAGGCCGTCCACCCACGGTGGGACATACTCAGGAACTGTTTTACCTGGTCATGCTCTCCGATCAGACTAACCAGCAGGGCGAATACCGCGCCGGCCAGCATCTGAATAGCGGTGCTTGTGATCTGCGTAGGCATGGAAAAACGCTGCACCAGTAAGGAGCCAATGGCCCAGCAGATATTACCGAAAATAACAATCAGTACCGGCCATAACGGGAACGACTCAACGTGCTGATTTCCAAAAGGATTAAACAAAAGAAAAAGTCCGATAAAGCCAACGCCTATCCCCAGTAAAGTGGTGGCGCTGGGTTTATTTCGGGAGAAGAAAGCCCAGTCCAGCACCATAAACCAGGCGGGCATGGCAGCTACCAGCAGGGCCACGAGTCCGGACGGCATATAGTGCACGGCCACCGCCACGGTGGTATTGCCAATGCCTATCAGTAACGTACCTACGAAAATGGCGTTGCGCAACTGTTCCTTGTTGGGAATGGTTTTTTCTTTCAGGGTACCAATGGCCAGCAGCAGCAACCCCGCGAGGAAAAAGCGGACGCTGGACAGGAAAAAAGCCGGTACCGTTTCGGTGGCCACTTTCATACCCAGGTAAGTAGAACCCCATATAATATATACCGCCAACAGGTATACGAAGGTTTGGGTAGTAACGGGTTTATCGTTCGACATTTATGATTTCTTTTTATTGCGTTGCTGGAAACGGGTTACTTTATGTACATCGCCGCAGGTACTCATACTGCACCAGCGCCGGGAGCCATTGCGACTCTTATCGAGGAAGAGCCAGCCGCAGGCAGGGCATTCCTTCACCTGGGCCAGCTGCGGGGCTGATAACAACTCCAGCGCCGAATCGGCAATCCGCCAGATTACCTGCTCCAGCGCCGGCGCATTGAAATCGGGTGCCACTACCTTGCTTTGCTTGTCCCAGCTAAGGGCCATATTCATATAGGCGTCCGAGATATATCCGGTAAGCGTGGTAAGGTCTGCCTGGTCGGGCTGCTTATTTTTGGCGATGGTGCCGAAAAGGCGATAGAGCAATTCCCGGAGCTGGATACTCTTGTCAAATACCTGGGCTGCCTTGGCCGGATAGTCCCGGGCAATCCTCTCCAGTGTCTGAATACTCTTTGCCGGCATTCCCTTAATGTGGTCGTACCAAACGGTAATATCCCGGAAGCCGGCCAGGTAATCGCCGGGCTCCGGCTTATTCCGGTTGCTGACTGTATTGCAAAAATCCAGGCAAAGTACACCACCGTTCAAACGGAGTAAAGTAATGGGGTGAATAGCGTTCATCGACCTAATGCATTTGATGACAACATGAAGATACAAAGAAGTTTTAACCAGTAAAACAAATTTTGATGGTTAATAAAATCCGGCCTGTTTTTACGGGAAATACATGTCTAAACTAAAAAGTGAAATAACTTAATATTATTATCTCTATATCAATATTTTATATTAGAATATTTTAGGGAGATATTAACCTGCACAAGGGGTTATTGTATAGTAAATTAACCAGTGGCAACGGGGAGACCGGCACGAAAAAAATGCATTCCGGAAAAAGAGGCCGGAATGCAAGTTACATATATAAAATTCAATAAAGTTATAAATTTTAAGAATGCGTTTACGGTAATTTCAATGGTGTCTTTTGTCGGGAAACAGGCCGACAAAAGACATTTGGCCATACAAAGTGCACTAATGTCAACTGCATGCATTTAATTGGCAAACTATCTTGATGGGTTAACAAAGACTTCAATAGTGGCATTCGTCGGCCTACGAGGCGCCAAAAAGGAATCCACTTGCTGGTAATTATCCTTCAGCACCTGCCGCAAGGCGAATGGATAGAAGTTGTTCAAATACGGTGTGTATTCAAAAATCACCAGGTCGTAATGACGCTGCCGGATCTTTTCTTCATACGACCTTAATTGGCGGTTAAACATTCCTACCCCCAGGTGATGCCATAAAGGAATATCAGGCCCCGTTTCAAGCTGATATGGCAGCGCGGCAGCCAGCGGCGTCAGCTCCGACATATTCAGCACCTTTATAGCCGCCCCCTTCTCTTTTACCACCGGCAGCGCCATAATCTTTTCAATGCCGGCAACGGTGGACTTTGGCATATACATCTTCCGGAACACCGGAATATCCGTGAACACCCATTGGCCTACCGGCTCGTCCACAAAAGAGGTATCCGGCTTAAAGATCATATAGTTATGCCGGGATACTACATTCTCCCCGGTAGGATTCACATTCACGGCAGCTACCGCCGGGCCGAAAACCCGCTCCATAAGCCTGTCAGCATATTTCCAGTAACTGCCCGACCACCACAGCAGCACCAGCAGCGTACCCGGTACCATGAACTTCCAGGAACCCGTATTGAACGATAACTTATTACACAACGTACTGGCAATGAAAGCGAAACTGAAGGCATGGAAAAAGATATTATTATCCGGGGGCGTGTAACTGGTGATCTGGAACACGGTAGCTTCTCCCAAAATACCCAATGTTAACAAGGCAAAAGTGACCTGCTTCCTATCGGTAACCCATACACGCCAGTCACTAACCCCGGCGACTATACTAAAAACTACCAGCACCAGGTATGCTTTAATCCATACGGAGTACGTCATCAGTTCATTGAAAATATCATAGGGATCAATCCGGGAACTATGGGGTGCCTGCCCATGGTTAAACCAATAGCCAAAACCCGGCTGTAGTGGCAGTATCACGGCCAGTGCAATCAGGAAGTAAGCACCCGGGAATACCAGCAGGTCCGCCCAGCGCCGGGTGATGATCACATTATATAATACCAACGCGATCGCTATCAGTAACCCTAACGCCCCTCCGTCCTGCTTAGTGAAAAACGACAGGAACAGAAAAAACGCTGACACTACCAAAAACACCCATCTGGATAACTTGGCTTCCAGGAAGATCCCCTTCATTAAAAAAGCCAGTCCTGCCAGCTCATATATTATCACCGTATGGTTATACCAGGGCCAGAAATTCGATAAACTATAAGAGATTATAAATAACAGTATGGAAATCAATCGCAGTCCCGGCTTCACCTCCAGCGTCCTTAGTATAGCCGCAAACGATAGCCCCCCTAAAATATTCAGGAACACCTGCGCCTTTACCAGCGTAATCAATTGTACACCAAATATTTTCATAAACAGCGCCGGCATAATCCAGAAGCCATAGCCCAGCGGTGCACCATAATCTTTAAACGGCACCTGCCCCTGCGCCATACGGTATGCGCCCTCCCAGGTCAGAAAGATGTTTACCCGATAAGGAAAAGTCATGAACAAAGGGATCACAGCAAAGCCCACAATAAGCAGTACTTCCATCAGCGCCCAGCGGCGGGATTCCAGGGATAATTGCGACATAGATATATTTTGGGATTGACTCTAATAATCAATTAGTAACAATAACGGGATCAAAAATAATAGATAAAATTGTATCTTGGCTTGTCAATATTTGTCCCCCGATGAAATATCTTAAGTTACTGCGCCCCAAGCACTGGGCTAAAAATGCCTTCTTGTTTATACCGCTGTTTTTTGCAGGTGAACTCTTTAACCTCGGAAAGGTTGCCGAACTATTGCTGGCATTCATTTCCTTTAGTCTCACCGCCAGCAGCATTTACATCATCAATGATTACCAGGACATTGAGGCCGATAAAAAACATCCGGTAAAATGCAAACGACCACTGGCTTCCGGAGAAGTATCCAAGAGTGCCGCGCTGGTGCTTTTTAGTGTATGCGTACTCGTTGGGTTGGGGCTGGCATATTATGTACGTCCCAAATATGCTTTCGTCGTTTCTATCTACTTCGTATTAAACCTCTTCTATTCCTTCGGACTAAAAAACATTTCCATCCTGGATATCATTATCCTGGCTATCGGATTTGTACTGCGTGTAAAGGCAGGTGGCATTGCCAGCGAGGTAGCCATGTCGGAATGGCTCATGATCATGGTGTTTCTGCTGGCGTTGTTTATGGCCATCGCTAAACGAAGAGACGATGTACTTATCAAGCTCAGCTCCGGACAAGAAATGCGCAAGGCCGCCAAAGGTTATAACCTCGACTTCATGAACGTTATGCTGGCACTGGTTTCCGCCGTCATCATCGTGGCTTACCTGATGTATACGATGTCGCCCGAAACCCAGGTCCGTTTCCAGACCTACCGGCTCTATTACACTTCCCTTTTTGTTATTGGGGGATTATTACGATATTTGCAAATAACCTACGTGGAGAACAATACGGGTTCTCCCACCAAGATCCTATATAAAGACCGTTTTATTCAATTAACCATTTTCCTGTGGGTCCTGAGTTTTTATTTTTTAATTTATTTACCCACTAACGTTACATTTTTTGAATAATGCAAAAACGGTTAGCAAATTGGGGCAACTACCCCGCTATCGCCAGTGAAGAAACAACCTTTACGCAGGAAGATCAGCTGCGTGCTTATGTGAGCAATCACCAGGAGCTGATTGCCCGCGGCAATGGCCGTTGTTATGGCGATGCCTCCCTGGGCAAGCATAGCATCTCCATGCTCCGGTATGATAAGATCCTGCAGTTCGACACCGAAAAGGGTATCCTTGAAACACAGTCAGGCGTTACGCTCGACCAGATCCTGGATATCATCGTGCCCAAAGGATGGTTTCTTCCCATTACCCCGGGAACCAAGTTCATTACCGTTGGCGGCGCAGTAGCCTCCGACGTACACGGCAAAAATCACCATGTGGATGGCGCCTTTTCCAACCATATCCTCGATATGGATGTGATCATCGGCGACGGCAGCACCGTTACCTGCGCCCCTGACCAGAACCCGGACCTCTTCTGGGCTACCTGCGGCGGGATGGGACTAACGGGAGTTGTTACACGCGTGAAGTTTGACCTCAAGAAAATCGAAACTGCCTACATCAAACAAACACAGATAAAGGCCAAAAACCTGGAAGACGTGATCCGCCTGTTCGAGGAGTATAAACATTATACCTACTCCATGGCGTGGATCGACTGCCTTAAAACAGGTGATGCCTTTGGCCGTAGCATCCTCATTGTAGGAGAGCATGCCACGCCGGAGGAACTGAGCGCCAAACAAAAAAAGGCCCCTCTCACGTTGCCGGCTAAACGTAAACTGACGGTGCCTTTTAATCTGCCTTCATTTATTCTCAACACCCTGACTGTTAAGATATTTAACTGGCTATACTACAATAAAAATCTCAAGCGTGAAATCAATAATGTAGTGCCTTATGAACCTTTCTTTTATCCGTTAGATGCTATCCTTCACTGGAATCGCGGCTACGGAAAGGCAGGGTTTGTACAGTATCAGTTCGTACTCCCCCTGGAGCATAAAGACGGACTGGTGAAAATACTGCAACGTATCAGTGACAAGGGCTGGGGATCATTCCTGGCGGTATTAAAGGTATTTGGCGACCAGGACAGCCTGATCTCTTTCCCTATGGAAGGATATACCCTGGCGCTGGACTTCCCGGTAAGGAAAGGCCTCTTTGCATTCCTGGATGAACTGGATGAGATTGTGCTGGAATATGGCGGACGGCTGTACCTTTCCAAAGATGCGCGTATGAAAAAGGAAGTGTTCTGGAAGAGCTACCCTAACGCTGAAAAATTTGCTGCCATTGTAAAGCAGTATAACCACAATAATACTTTTACTTCTTTACAATCAGAGCGCCTGGCGCTGACAAAATAATTTCCTGCTAACCAAACACCTTTGTACTCCCATGCCATCTGTTTTAATTCTGGGTGCGGGTTCCGATATGGCTATGGCCATAGCACGTGAATATGCCTCTGATAAATTTGACATACAACTCGCTGCCCGCAGTGCCGATGCCCTGATACCTTTACAGCAGGACCTGCAGATACGCTATAACGTCAAAGCAACCGTGCATGCTTTTGATGCCGGCGCATTCGATACCCATGCCGCCTTCTTCGCTTCGCTGCCGGTTATTCCGGATATTACCATCTGTGTATTCGGCTACCTCGGCGATCAGGAAAAGGCACAACACGACTGGGCAGAGGCCTCCCGCATCATCAACACCAATTACACAGGCGCCGTAAGCATCCTCAACGTGGTAGCAGAAGCCTATGCGCAGCGCGGCAGCGGCCTGATTGCCGGCATCAGCTCCGTAGCCGGAGAAAGAGGCCGTATGAGCAATTATATATATGGCAGCGCCAAGGCCGGCTTCACCGCTTACCTAAGCGGACTGCGTAACCGCCTGTTTCATGCAGGCGTTCACGTTATATCCGTTCAACCCGGATTTGTAAACACCCGTATGACCCAGCACCTCACACTCCCACCGTTGCTGACGGCACAACCCGAGGCAGTGGCAAAAGCAGTATTTAAAGGTATCAGCAAAAAGAAGAATGTCATCTATGTGAAATGGCATTGGAAATATATTATGCTGATCATTAAAAATATTCCGGAAGGCATCTTTAAAAAGCTGAAACTGTGACTATTGCATTTTTCGACTTCGACGGCACCATTACCACCAGGGATACACTCTGGCAGATTATCCGCTATCAGAAAGGCAGTGTAGCCATGTATGCCGGTATCATCCGGTTGCTGCCAGCCCTGCTGGCATTTAAGCTGAAACGCATTCCCGCCCAGGAAATGAAAGAAAGGGTGCTGGCGCACTACTTCGGGAGCATGGAGGAAGCGGTCTTTCGTAAAGGCTGCGAGGACTTCTGCGCCATTGCCTTACCGGGCATGTTAAGAGATAAGGCCCTGGCCACGATCAAAAAACACCAGGCAAACGGCAATATAGTGGTAGTGGTAACAGCATCTCCCCGATACTGGGTAGAACCCTGGTGCAAAACCCTGCAGATACAATGCATAGGTTCAGAACTGATGGTCAGTAACGGCCGGATTACGGGTAAGATACAAGGCACCAATTGCAACGGGGAAGAAAAGGTGAATAGGATTAAAAAGGAATTCAGGCTGGATAATTACAGGGCTATTTACGCCTATGGAGATAGCGCAGGGGATCTGCCTATGCTGGCGCTCGCCGGCGACAAAGGTACTTTTAAACCCTTCAGAGATTAAGATCCTTGCCATTGGCAAGGGCTGTTTAGCTTAATATCAGCGCGCATCGCCCCAGTCTTCAACGGCGGAAGCTATACAACAAAAGGTATAAAAACAAGGAGTCCCACCATTACGGCGGGACTCCTTGTTTATTGAACAGATTGATTCCGGTGTAGTACGCTTAAGCTGCTTTGGTGCCTTTAGCGCCCTGCAGTTGAGCAGGAGAAATATAAGCTGGTTTCAGTTTGATAACACCCACAAAATTCAGCAGCTTCATCACCTGAAAGCTAGGATCAAACTCATACCATTTTTTAGCGAAGTTAGGGCTGTCTTTAAACTTGTGGTGGTTGTTCTGGAACAGCTCACCCAGCAGGATAATACCCCATGGAGAAGTGTTTTTAGATTTATCACCATTGTCAAAGTTGCTATAACCATATTTGTGACCACACCAGTTTACTACTGCTCCCTGTACAGGGCCCATCAGGAAATGGATTGGCAGCAGGAAATACAGGTACCACATACCAGCAGGAACAAATGCTACGTAGAAAGTTACGTAAGCAGCAATCCACAGCAGGCGCACAAAGTTGTTATCGCCGATTCTGTCCATCGCATCCCACTTAGGCAGCGGTTCTGCAAGGAACTTAGGATCTACATCATTTGTATTTTTTAAGAAACCATTGTAGATCGTACGGGTATGCACCATCATAGACCACACATCTTTAAAGAAGTGAGGAGAATGTGGATCATGCTCTGTATCACTGAATTCGTGGTGCATACGGTGCATTACACCATAGGCTCTCGGAACCAGGTAAGAGCTACCCTGGAAAAACCAGGTGCAGAAATAGAAGAAACGCTCCCAGAACTTACTGGTAGTATACATCTGGTGAGACGCGTATCTGTGCAGGTAAAATGTGTGAAAGAACAGTGAAGCGAACCAATGCACACAAAAGAATATCAGGATTGCTGTCATTTTCTGGATTGAAATAATTTACAAAAATGTGAACTTCAAAGGTATGCTAAATACCTGTAAGTCAACCAAAAATAAGGGCAATTATTAAAATGAAATGTTAAATCTCAACTGCTACATTCTTTTCCTGACCCTGCGTAACTCCAGGAGATTCAATCCATTGCTTTCCAATCCACTGATACCGGGCTGTACCAAATGAATCACTTCATCATAAAATAAGGGCACTACGGGCGCCTCTGCTACAATAATCCTATCCATTTCCTGGTACATTTCATACCTGACACTATCATTCGTTTCCCGGAGGGATTGCTCATACAACTGATCAAAACGGCGGTTGGTAAACCGGGTATAGTTGGGTGGCGCCGGGTTCCTGCTATAAAACATGGCCAGGTAACTTTCAGCGTCGGGGTAGTCGGCTATCCAGCTGCCCCTGAAAAAGAGGGCCTGCGATTTGGCAGTTTGCTCCAGCAGCAGGCTTTTCTGAATCACTTCTACCTGTATCCGGATACCCACCTCCTGCAGCTGGTTGGCTACATAGTTGGCCAGATCGGCATAAATGGGGATTGACAGTAGTTTGATGACCGGCATCCCCTCCCCGTTCGGATAACCGGCTTCCGCCAGCAGCTGCCGGGCTTTGGCAGGGTTATATGGATAGCCTTTTACTTTTATACTATCGAAAGATGGTAAACCAGCGGGTACAAAACCTGCGTTAGCCGCCGTCCCAATGCCATTACGCAAATAGGTCATCATCTTCGTACGGTCGAAACCGTAGTTAATGGCCTGTCGTATTTTCTGAAGCCTTAACGGGGACGCCTGTACGATGTCACGGGAGCTGTCGCACAATATACCCAGATACTCAGTATTCAGGTAAGCGTGCTTGTCCAGCTCCATTTTCCCCTGCCACTCCCCTTTCAGGTTCCCCTGGCGGGTAAGCACTTCATCTTTAAAGGAGGCATCTATATCATTCATAAAATCCAGCTGCCCCTGGCGAAACAGCAGAAACTCCGTAGCCTTACTCTCCAGGAAACTCACCTGTACCGCATCCAGATACGGCAGCTGCCCGCCGGCGCTATCCTTTTCAAAATAATGCGGATTGCGGTGCAGCACCAATCCCTGCCCCTCGTCCCAGAGGTAGAACTGAAAAGGCCCGGTGCCTACGGGATGATTACGGAAATCCTTCCCATACTTTTGGATGGCTTCCTGCGGTACCACACTACAATATTGCATGCTGAGGATACCCAGGATAGGATGAAACGGCTGTACCAGCCGCAGCTGAAAGGTGGAGTCGTTCAGGGCTACAAAGCCGCTGTCAGCCTGGATACGGTCGTTAAAGATCCAGGCACCTGAAGAGGCGGTTGCCGGGTCCATAATGCGGCGCAGGCTATACACCACATCAGCAGCAATGAGTTTTCTTCCTTTTCCTTTTGGGAAGACGTCATGGTCGTGGAAGTATACGTCGGTACGTAAATGAAAGGTGAACACGCGCCGGTCGGCCGACTCCTCCCAGCTTTTAGCCAGCGACGGCCGTATTTGCAACTGACTGTCGATTTCCACAAGGGTATTGTACAACTGGTGTGTGGCCCAGATAACCGCCTGGTTACGTGCGAAGGCCGGGTCCAGGCTGGCAATACCTTCTACCTGATTATACCTGAACACCTGCTTATCCGTTTGCACAGCAGGTCCGCAGCCCCATAAGGCCAACAATAAACCGATGGATAAAGTAGTACCGCGTACAACCGCCTGACAATAACAACTTTTCATTTGGCAGTAAATTAATATCTTTCCCGAAATAAAATACATTGAAATATGCGCGGCATTAAATTGCTTTGCCTGGCGTTGCTAGCATCCGGCGCCACTTTCGCCCAGGAAACATTCACAAAGGCGGATACCTTAAGAGGAAGCATTACCCCTCAACGGGCCTGGTGGGACGTGGCAGCTTACGACCTGCATGTTACCGTTAATCCGGACGACAGCACCCTGACCGGCTTCAACACCATTACCTACGCGATCCTGAAAAGCGATACGGTGATGCAGATAGACCTGCAGGAACCGATGGTGATCGACAGTGTAGAACAGAACAAAAAGTCATTAAAGTTTGAAAGAGATGGTAATGCCTGGTTTATCCGCATGGCCGAACCACAGGAGGCCAGAAAAACAGCCCGCATTACCGTTTACTTCCACGGCAAGCCCCGCGCCGCCCGTAAAGCCCCCTGGGATGGCGGCCTTGTATGGTCCAAAGATAAACAGGGACGTCCCTGGATTGCTACCGCCAACCAGGGCCTGGGTGCCAGTGTATGGTGGCCCAATAAAGACCACCAGAGCGATGAACCCGAAAAAGTAAATGTGGCAATCACCGTTCCTTCCGAACTCGTAGCGGTTTCAAATGGCCGCATGAAGAAAACCATTCCCAACGCAGATGGTACTACCACCTATAACTGGCAGGTTACCAACCCAATTAATAATTACTGTGTATCGCTCAATATCGGCCACTATAAAGAAATTAAAGACCAATACAAGGGTGAAGGCGGTAAGCTGGATATCAGCTATTGGGTGCTGGATTATGATGTGGACACCGCCACAGCCCACTTTAAAGTAGTAAAGCCCATGCTCCAGTGCTTTGAATACTGGTTTGGAAAATATCCGTTCTACCAGGACAGCTATAAACTTGTGGAAGTGCCTTTCCTGGGCATGGAACACCAGAGCGCGGTGGCCTACGGCAACCAATTCAAAATGGGTTACCTCGGAAAGGACTTGTCAGCCAGCGGCTGGGGCCTCAAATGGGACTTTATCGTGATCCACGAATCCGGCCACGAATGGTTTGGTAATAATATTACCACTAAAGATCTGGCCGACATGTGGGTACACGAGGCCTTTACCAATTATTCCGAGACCCTTTTCACCACCTGTCTCTATGGTGTAAAAGCAGGCAACGAATATCTCCAGGGTAGCCGGCACAATATCCAGAACGATGTGCCCATCATCCCTACTTACGGCGTCAACGCTGAAGGCAGCGGTGACATGTATTATAAAGGTGCAAGCATGATCCATATGATCCGGCAGATAATGGGCAACGATGAAGCATTTCGTCAGTTGCTGCGGGGCCTCAACAAAACCTTCTGGCACCAGACGGTAACAGGCAAACAGGTGCAGCAATATATCAATCAGTTTACAGGTATCAACCTCAACAAAATGTATGAGCAATACCTGACCACCACACAGATTCCAACCCTGGAATACCGCATCATTGGTCAGCAAATACAATTTCGTTGGGTCGATGCCGTGAAGGATTTTAATATGCCGGTAAAGGTGAAACTTAACGAGAGCGGCTATACGCTGATATATCCGGGCACCCTCTGGCATACAGCGGTAATCACACTCAACAAGAAATCAGATTTTGCAGTGGACCCCAATTTCTATTTGAATGTAAGAGAAGTGAAATAACCCGACATTGGCTTACATTCGTAGCAGAAATATTCATCTATGCGAATCATAAAACTATTATTCGTTATGGCATTCTTTCAATTCTGGACTCCCACGGCGGATGCACAGATAAAAACGGGCGACAAGGTCCCGGTGTTTTCCTTGCCTGATCAGGACGGCAAAACCTTTGACCTGGCGGCCGTGGTGGGTAAGCAGCCACTGGTTATCTACTTCTATCCTAAGGATGAAACCAGTGTTTGTACCAAGGAAGCCTGTTCATTCAGGGATGCATATGAGGAGTTCAAAAAGCTGGGCGCCCTGGTAATTGGTATCAGCTCTGATAATGTAGCTTCCCATAAAAGCTTTGCGCAGCATCACCAGCTGCCGTTCACGTTGCTCAGTGATCCCGATCAGAAGGTACGCAAGCTGTTTGGCGTGCCCAAAACATTCGTGATCCCCGGCAGGGTTACCTACGTGGTGGATAAGCATGGAACGGTTATTCATACGTTTAATTCCATGCGGGATGGGGAGAAACATGTTACGGAGTCGCTGGAGGCGTTGCAGAAAGCGCAATAACTTTTTTTATCTCCTGTGCCTTCGGCACAGAATTTTTTGGAATGGGCGGCTCTGTTGGGCCGCCCATTCCGTTTGATACAGGGGGCTGAGAGCATGCAACGTAATCAATCACAAAAAAAGCGGTGGAAAAATCCACCGCCTTTTTATATAAATCATGAACATTTCAAAATTAAGCCTCGTTCAGGAAAGGATATTTGTAATCCACCGGAGGTACAAATGTTTCCTTGATAGCTCTTGCACTCAGCCAACGGTAGAGGTTCAGCATAGAACCTGCTTTATCGTTGGTACCGGAAGCGCGGGCGCCGCCAAAAGGCTGCTGACCAACAACGGCACCGGTAGGTTTATCGTTGATGTAGAAGTTACCAGCTGCATTTTCCAGGGTTCTGGTAGCCAGTTCAACTGCATAACGATCCTGTGCAATGATAGAACCGGTGAGGGCATATTCAGAAGTGCTGTCTACCACCTGCATGATGTCTTCGAATTTCTCCGCATCATATACATGGATCGTCAGTACTGGTCCGAAAATTTCTTCGCACATCGTCACATACTTAGGATCGGTAGTTTCGATCACTGTTGGTTCGATGAAGTAGCCTTCTGATTTATTGTAGTTACCACCAGCGATGATTTTAGCAGCAGGATCTTTCTTCGCGTTGTCGATGTACTGCGCGATCTTATCGAAAGAGCGTTCATCGATCACAGCATTGATAAAGTTGCTGAAATCTTCTGTGGTCCCCATTTTCATGGTTTTCAGCTGGGCAACCAGCTTGGATTTGATTTCCTCAGCGATGTTGCTTGGCAGGTAAGCGCGGGAAGCAGCGGAGCATTTTTGTCCCTGGTATTCGAATGCGCCACGAGCCAGTGCTGTTACAGACACGTCTACGTTAGCAGATTTGTGGATGAGGACGAAGTCCTTACCACCGGTTTCACCAACGATGCGTGGGTAGGTTTTGTATTTGGCAATGTTTTCGCCGATGGTTTTCCACATGGTCTGGAACACGCCGGTAGAACCGGTGAAGTGGATACCAGCAAAATTTGGATCAGCGAAACATACATCTCCGATGAGCGGACCAGGTGCGTACACCAGGTTGATAACACCATCAGGCAGGCCTGCTTCGATCATGATCTTCATGAACATCTGCGCAGCAAATACCTGCGTGTTAGCAGGTTTCCATACCACTACGTTACCGCACATGGCAGCAGATGCAGGCAGGTTACCGGCAATAGCGGAGAAGTTGAAAGGAGTCACCGCCAGTACGAAACCTTCCAGCGGACGGTATTCCATACGGTTGTGAATTCCAGGAGAGCTCACCGGCTGCTGGCGATAGATTTCGCTCAGGTAGTGAACATTCCAGCGGAGGAAGTCGATCAGTTCGCAAGCGCTGTCGATTTCTGCCTGGTACGGGTTTTTGCTCTGGCCCAGCATGGTAGCGCCGTTCATGTGATAACGGTACTTGGTGGCGATCAGGTCGGCCGCACGCAGGAAGATACCAGCGCGGCTTTCCCAGTCCATCTTCGCCCATTTTTTGCGGGCTTCCAATGCTGCTGCGATAGCATCTTTAATATGAGAAGCATCTCCCATGTGGAAGTGCCCCAGTTTGTGCTTGATTTCGTGAGGAGGACGCAGATCAACAGTTTTGCCGGTGCGCACCTCTTTGCCACCGATATACATTGGGATATCAGCGGTTTCCGCTTTGAAAGCAGCCAGCTGACTTTTGAGCGCTGCTCTCTCCGGCGAACCCGGTGCATAACTGTAAACAGGCTCATTTACTGGCGCTGCGTAGTCAAAGTATCCTGTATTCATCTGGTAAGATTTTGTTGTTTCTAATAAATAATAATTCGCTTGCAGTTTACGCTGCAAAGGTAGGTGTTGTAACCAGCGGGGGCTTATTAATTATTAATGAATACTTATTAATTATTGTCCTCTTCTTTCTGCATCATCAGGTATGCCTTGATGAAACCGTTGAGTTCGCCGTCCATTACCGGGCCTACGTTACCAACTTCAAAATCGGTGCGGTGATCTTTGATCATTTTATACGGATGGAACACGTATGATCTGATCTGGGAGCCCCACTCAATTTTACGCTTGTTGGCGTTGGCGGCATTTTTCAGCTCTTCTCTTTTACGTAGTTCTTCTTCATACAGGCGGGATTTCAACATGGTGAGCGCTTTCTCACGGTTCTCACCCTGTGTACGGGCCTGCTGACATTCGATGATGATTCCCGAAGGAACGTGCTTGAGGCGAACGGCGGTTTCCACCTTATTTACGTTCTGACCTCCCTTACCACCCGAACGGTAGAATTCCCATTCCAGGTCGGCAGGATTCACAGCAATCTCAATATTATCATCCACTAACGGATATACATATACGGAGGCGAAGGAAGTGTGTCTGCGCGCGTTGGAATCAAATGGTGAAATACGCACCAGTCTGTGTACACCACTTTCCGCTTTCAGGTGGCCATAAGCAAAGTCACCGTCGAACTCGAGTGTGGCAGATTTGATACCTGCACCATCTCCGTATTGGGTATCGATTTCCGATACTTTCCAACCCTGTTTCTCTCCATACATACGATACATGCGCAGCAGCATTTCTGCCCAATCCTGGCTTTCGGTTCCACCGGCGCCGGAGTTGATGGTGAGTACAGCCGGCATTTCGTCTTCAGGCTGGTTTAAGGTCGACTTAAATTCCAGATCTTCCAACGCTGCCAGGGATGCCTGATAGGCAAGGTTTACTTCTTCTTCTGTTGCTTCTCCTTCTCTGAAAAAATCATTTAACACTGCACTGTCTTCTATAGCGGTGTTTACGTGATCATAAAGGTCAACCCAATATTTGTTTACCTTAATTTCTTTCAGGATGGAAGTTGCTCTGGCGTTATCATCCCAGAATCCGGGGGCCAGGCTTAATTGTTTGTCGTTTTCTATTTTGGCTAATCGGTCAGGGACGTTAAAGAAAACCTCCCAGGACGTGAAGACGATCCCTCATAGCTTTAAGTTGCTCTGCTGTCATAGGGCGCAAATGTAGTGAAAAATGTGGAAATCTGCTAATGTAATAATGATTGATAGATATGATGCAACAATACGGCAGGTTTGCGCATTGTTATTAGCATAATATTTGCGAAATTTAAAAACCTGCCTGCATTTACACTGCGGACAGATCATATATCATCAAATGACCATCTGAGCATGCAAACCCATGATACCCTCTATTACAAAAACCGGTCGGTTTTCAATTCCATTGCATTTGTAATCATGATTGCTGCCAATGTACTGGCAGTGAAAATGCCGATCAATGGATTAACTACCGCCGAGGTGGCTGACAGGTATCCCAGCCTGTTTGCGCCTGCAGGATTTACGTTTTCGATATGGAGCTTAATTTACCTGGGCCTGCTTGCCTTTACGGTTTGCCAACAGGCGCTGGCCTTCACCGGTTCTCAGGAGGAAATGCTGCGATACCACATGGAACGCATGAAACACTGGTTTATCCTCAGCTGTATCCTCAATGCCGGATGGCTGTTTACCTGGCATTACCAGTTAATACCTGTGGCGCAGTTACTCATGCTCCTGCTGTTCGCCTGCCTGGTCAAAATTCATATTAATTTCGACATCTATAATTCCAGCGCGCCACGCAAGCAGAAACTGTTTGTACAAATTCCTTTCAGCATTTATTTAGGGTGGATAGCAGTGGCCACGCTGGCTAATTTTGCGGCCCTGTGTGCGTACGCGGACTGGTTTACCTCTCACCAGGCACAGATTAAACTCACGGTTGTTTTAATTGGCATTGCCGCGCTGGTAAGTATGTATATGGTAATGTACCGCAACAATATCCTGCATGCGCTTGTTAGTGTATGGGCGTTCTATGGCATTATGTACAAAAGGCAAACCATCGGACTGTCCGACGAATACCATATCATTTATGCCTGCATCATGGGAATGGGACTGATTGCCATTACTATTTCATGGCATTTAATAAGGAAGCAGAAATCATCCGTCTAAAATATTACTTTTGGCTCGCATTAATATAACACTACTATGTTCCCATCAATTAATCCGACTGCTACCAAAGCCTGGCAGCAATTACAAAGTCATGCTGAAGAGATGAAGAAAGTGCACATGCGTGCATTATTCGCAGAAGACAGAGAACGTTTCAGTACCTTTTCTATCAAATTTGAAGACATCCTGTTTGACTATTCTAAAAATATTATTACGGAAGATACGAAGGCCAAACTACTGGAACTCGCCGTTGAGTGCGGCGTGCCAGACGCGGTGAAAGCCATGTTTCAGGCCGAAAAAATCAACGTTACTGAAAACCGCGCCGTGCTGCATACTGCGCTCCGTAACTTCTCCGGAAAACCGGTAATGCTGGATGGTCGTGATGTAATGCCGGATGTACTGGCAGTACTCAGCAAAATGGATCATATCTGTCGACAGGTACATTCCGGCGAATGGAAAGGATATACGGGTAAGCCTATACGCTACATTGTAAACATCGGCATCGGTGGTTCTGACCTGGGTCCGGTGATGGTTACCGAAGCGCTGAAGCCTTACTGGAAAGAAGGTATTCAGCCTTACTTCGTATCTAATGTGGACGGTACGCACATCGCCGAAACACTGAAGAAAGTAACACCTGACGAAACGCTGTTCCTCATTGCTTCCAAAACCTTTACCACACAGGAAACCATGACCAATGCCCATACGGCAAGAAACTGGTTCCTCGGGCACGCAGGTGATGAAGCTTTTGTGGCCAAGCATTTCGTGGCATTATCCACCAACGAAAAAGCAGTGAAAGCCTTCGGTATCGACCCTGCTAATATGTTTGAATTCTGGGACTGGGTTGGTGGCCGTTATTCCCTGTGGTCCGCCATTGGCTTGTCTATTGCGCTCACCGTTGGTTACGAACACTTCACCCAACTGCTTAGTGGCGCACACGCGGCGGATGTACACTTTGCCTCCACCCCGCTGGACAATAACATCCCTGCTATCATGGCCCTGGTAGGCCTGTGGTATGGCAACTTCTTTGACACCGCTACTGAGGCTATTCTCCCTTACGATCAATACATGCACCGCTTCGCCGCTTATTTCCAGCAGGGAAATATGGAAAGTAACGGAAAGCATACCGATCGTACAGGCGTTGACGTTAAGTATGAAACCGGTCCGATCGTATGGGGCGAGCCTGGCACCAATGGCCAGCATGCGTTCTATCAGCTCATTCACCAGGGTACGCATATCATTCCGTGCGACTTCATTGCACCCGCGGTAAGTCACAACCCTCTCGGCGATCACCACGTGAAATTGCTGTCTAACTTCTTCGCACAAACGGAGGCGCTCATGAACGGTAAAACCGAAGCTGAGGTACGTGCCGAGCTGGAGAAAGCCGGTACTTCAGAAGAGGAAATCAAACGCGTGTTACCCTACAAGGTATTCAGCGGTAACCGCCCAACCAACTCCTTCCTGGTTAAAAAAATTACACCGTATACACTCGGCCAGTTAATTGCCTTATATGAGCATAAAATCTTCGTGCAGGGCGTTATCTGGAATATATACAGCTTTGATCAGTGGGGTGTGGAACTGGGTAAGCAACTGGCCAGTAAGATCCTGCCGGAGCTGGAGAATGAAGAACTGGTGATTAATCATGATGCCAGCACTAATGGTCTGATCAATGCGTTCAAATCAATGAGAAAATAATTATTTTTAAGATTAAGGCTTAAGCCTTACTAAGGTTTAAGTTCTGAGGTTGAAAATTGTCCCGCATTTTTTAATGCGGGAATTTTTTTGCCTGTAGCGTTCTGATTACGGATTTCAGGAGTCACCCTGTTGATCCATGAAGCCGGGGCTGTTGAGGGTCCTTAACAATTCGGTAGAGCCGCTTTGTGGCGCCACTCCAAATTGGGTGGGCATACATATAAAATAAAAAACCCCCGGAGAAATCCGGAGGTTGTAATATGATAATTAATAAAATAGTTCTGTGTAAAATTAAACTACCATTTGTCTACATCATCGGCTGAATGTGAAGTTGGAGCAGCAGCTTCAACGGATACTGTTACCGGAACCTCAGCCGCAGCTTCAGCTACATCAGCACCTTCCGTTTCGTCCTGATCTTCCTGCACATAATCGTGGTTGTAGGCATCAAAGTCAAAATCGGGCATCAACTCAGTTTTAACGTAGTTGATGGTTTCAGTCAGCGCGTTCAGGAACTTGTTGAAGTCTTCCTTGTACAGGAATACTTTGTGCCTGTCATAACCGTTGTCATTAAAACGTTTCTTACTTTCTGTGATAGTAAGAAAATAATCGTTTCCCCGAGTGGTCTTTACATCAAAGAAGTACGTTCTTCTTTTGCCCGCTTTCAATCGTTTAGAAAAGATGCTATCATTGTTTCTTTCCTGTTGATTGTTGTTTTCGTACGCCACAGTTGATAGATTTAAGTGTTAACGAATCAAATCCTGTTTCAATAAGGAACAAATATACTATTGTTTTACAAATATCAAAATAATTTTAAATGATTTTGAAAAATCATAAAACCTTGGGTGGAGCGCCCACTGCAGCGTGTATACAAGCCCGTGATTACTACTCAGTTAGCGGCTCTTCTTCGCCGGATTGCTGGCGTGCGAATAACTCTGCGTAGTAGCCATTTAATGACAATAATTCTTCATGCGTTCCCGCTTCTGCGATGCGTCCTTCATCCATTACGATGATTTTATTGAACTCAAACAACGCGAAAATACGGTGAGTGATAATGATAGCAGTTTTATCTTTCAGATAGGCGTAAAGGTTACCTATAATTTCTTTTTCTGTGCGGGCATCTACGGCGGAGAGGCAGTCGTCGAAAATCAGCAGCTGCGGATTTTTGATAAGGGCGCGGGCAATAGAAATACGTTGCTTCTGTCCGCCGCTGAGGGTAACGCCTCTCTCCCCTATGGCTGTTTCAAAGCCTTCGCTGAATCCCAGGATATCTTTTTCTACGGAGGCTTGCCGCGCTACCTGCTGTACTTTTGCCAGATCGGCCACCGGATCACCGAAGCGGATATTATTGGCAACCGTGTCGGAAAACAGGAACACATCCTGCGGCACATAGCTGATCTGACCACGCAGGTTTTCCAGTGGAATCTGCCGGATATCGGTACCACCCATCACTACTTTGCCCTGCTGCGGATCATACATACGGATCAACAGCTGCGCCAGCGTGCTTTTCCCTGAGCCTGTACGGCCTATCACTGCAATTTTTTCTCCTGGTTTTATATGGAGATTGAAATCCTTTATGGCAGTAATGCCGGTATGCGGGTAAGTAAATGTCACGGCTTCGAGTCGCACTTCTCCATTGATCGCTACCGGCTTTGCAGTAGCCGTATCCGTTATTTCCGGTTTGATTTCCAGGAATTCGTTTATGCGTTGCTGTGAGGCTGCCGCGCGCTGTATCATAGAGGCCACCATCCCGATGGAGAAAAACGGAAACATCAGCATGTTTACATAAATCACAAACTCCGCCAGGTTACCAACGGTAATGTTGCCGGCAATCACCTGTATCCCTCCGATGAAAATAGTCAGAATCACGCTAAGCCCGATCATCAGCGCCATAGCGGGTTGAAACAAGGCATCGGTTTTAGCCAGACTAATTGAACTCTGCTTATATTCCTCACTCGCCTCCTCGAAATGCTTCGTGCTGGCATCTTCCTGCACGTAGGATTTGATCACCCTGATCCCGGAATACGACTCCTGCGCAATACTGGTGATACCAGATAACTGTGTTTGGATGCGTTCACTCTTTTTATGAATAATCCGGTTTACGTAGTAGATGGTGATTGCCAGAAAAGGCAGTGGCGATAAGGTATACAGCGTAAGGAGCGGGTTTACATCTATCATCAGATAAATGATAATCACAATCAAAAACAAGGTACGGGAGGCGTACATGATGGCAGGCCCTACGTACATACGTACACGTGATACGTCTTCGGTGATACGGCTCATCAGGTCACCGGTACGGTGCATCTTGAAGAAGTTGAGGTCCAGCCGCTGATAATGTTGGTAGATGTCATTTTTTAGACCGAACTCAATATGACGGCTCATCACAATAAGCGTTTGCCGTTGCAGAAACAGGAAGAAACCACTGAGTAATGCGAAGATCAAAATACTCACGCCATAAAAGGCCAGGATCTGTGAAAAACTGCCCTTGAACATACCGCTCAACGGCGTATTTTCCAGCAGCCGGTATTCATCCAGGTTGTGGGACAGCAGATCAAAGATCTGACGGACCATAATGGGTTGGAATACGCTGAATATAATCGAAATGGCGGTAAACAGCAATCCCAGGATTAGCCGCCATTTATGCTGGATAAAGTATTTGTTCAGTGCCGCTAGATGTTTCAAAAGCCTATCTGTTTGAAAAGCAAAAATAGGACATTATGAGATATGGAGAGCGGGGAAATGATGGGCGGACCCGTAGAGCCGCAATGCTTGAGGTTCCAATGGTCCCCTACAAAATAAAAACGCTCTGATCCTGCCGATCAGCAGGATCAGAGCGAGGAGCCACAAGCATTGTGGCTCTACATAGTTTATTGAGCTTTCAGCGCCGCTACTATCCTTGCTTCTGCATCTGCTTGCGTCACATCTTCCTTAACAAAAGTCCGACCAGTGATTTTTTCGAACAGCTCGATATAACGTTCGCTAACGGTATGTACGAATTCATCCGTCATTTCAGGAACGGCTTGACCGTCTTTACCCTGGAAACCATTTGCCATCAGCCACTCGCGAACAAACTCTTTACTGAGCTGACGTTGTGGTTTACCGGCCTGCTGGTTTTCTTCGTAGCCTTCTGCGTAGAAGTAACGGGAAGAATCAGGGGTATGAATTTCATCAATCACCACAATCTGCTCACCATGTTTACCGAACTCATATTTGGTATCCACCAGGATCAGGCCACGTGCAGCAGCCAGCTCCTTACCCTTCTGGAACAAGGCCAGGGTGTATTTTTCCAGTTGCTCGTAATCTTCCCTGCTCACCAAACCACGGGCAATGATTTCTTCACGGGAGATGTCCTCATCATGACCTTCATGTGCCTTGGTAGTAGGGGTGATAATAGGTGTAGGGAAGTAATCATTTTCTTTCAGTCCTTCCGGCATAGTAACGCCGCAAAGTACACGTTCACCTGTTTTGTAAGTTCTCCAGGCATGGCCGGTAAGGTTACCACGCACCACCATTTCCACCGGGAAGGTTTCGCATTTCAACCCGATAGTAACATTAGGCAGCGGAGTGGATTTTACCCAGTTAGGCACAATGTCTTTAGTGGCTTCCAGCATGATAGCAGCTACCTGGTTCAGCACCTGACCCTTATAAGGAATGGGCCGGGGCAGTACTACGTCAAATGCAGAGATACGATCGCTAACAACCATTACCATGAGCTTGTCCTCAATGGTATATACATCACGTACTTTCCCTTTATAGAAAGCGGTTTGACCTGGCAGGTTGAATCTTGGCTCTAACATGAATAAATTTTATAATAAATAAAGATTAAAAGACTTTTACGAGCTGCAAAAGTATGCAGGAATCAGATGTAATGCTACATCCGTGCTATAAATTTTCTGATTATTCTGCTGAAACGCCCGACGCGTAAGGCCTTAGCAGACCTATGATGGTTTCGTTTTCAGGATAAGGCGTCAGGTAATCACGTATAGCCATTGGGTTAGTATGCTCCAGGTGCCCCGGGAAATACCCCATCCCATAAAACTTACCTTTCTCCATCAGGATACAACTCCGTTCTCCCGGTGTCAGTCCCTTATCGTAAATGGTGACAGATGGCTGCTGATCCTGCAGATAGGCTACTGCCGACACTACCCGGTTGTTATACGCGACAGCACTTTCTTCCCTGCGGCATGCCCCATTGCATGTACCTGCCGTGATACCTGCGCAGGTACCATCGTTCTTTTGTAAAAAACATAATTTGGGACACAACTCAAACTCCCTGATCAATGCACGCAGGATGCGATGACCATCTACCAGCAAATTGAAACTATGCACAGGATGGGAATGCTTTCTTCGCTTTTCAATCACGATCCGCATGTAGCCCATCTGGTCCTCAAACAGGTATAAGCCGTAGCGGTATTCGATCCGCTTTTGCGCGGCGTTGAATGCTGGCCACAGCCGCTTGATCTCCACCGACTCCAGAATACCGGCCATCAGTTCAGTGGCCGTAGGCTGGCAGGAAATACGATGAATAGTGCGTAAGAAATTCTGTCGCTGCCTCCCGGGGTTGTTACCGGTAAAGTGGCTGTTTACCCGCTTTTTCAGGTCCTTGGCCTTACCCACATACACCACTTTGTCTTTCTGATCATGAAAATAATATACGCCGGGTACACTGGGCAGGTCCTTCACCTGCTCTGGTGGCAGGTTAGGTGGCAGGAATTGTTCTTTGGAGCCGCCTTTTAGGGCACCTGATATAGCGTTGGCCTTATCCTGTGCCAGCATCATGGCAAACAGTTTCATGGTGGCCTCCGCATCGCCGGCAGCGCGGTGCCGGCCATTAACCGGAATCTGAAAATGCCGGCAGATGTTGCCCAGGCTATAAGACTGTAAACCCGGGAATATTTTACGTCCCAGCCGCACCGTACAAAGCTTACGGCTGTCCAGCTCATAGCCGGCAGCCTTCAGGTGGTGCTGCACAAACGAATAATCAAAATTTACATTATGAGCAACGAAAATATTGTCCTTAAGCAGACTATGCACCAGCGGCGCAACCGCTTCAAACGGAGGGGCATCGGCCACCATTTCATTGGTGATGCCTGTCAGACTGCTGATGTAATGAGGAATGGGAATTCCAGGGTTTACAAGCGTATCGTACTGCTGTACCAGCCCGCTGCCATCATATACAAAAATGGCTATTTCCGTAATTCCGTTGGCACTGGCATGGCCACCAGTAGTTTCTATATCTACAATTGCATACATCCTCCAACAAAGATATTGTATTTAGGATAATACTGCTTCCTTCCGACGGATAAATGAGAGTCGCCATAGCGCGAGCGACACATAAAACACCCATAGCAAGAGCAGGTGCACCACAGACACTATATTATCTCCCAAACCAGCCCCTGACTGCACAATAGCAATATAGATTTTCAGAAACGGCGTGGTAGGCAGCAAAGACGAAAGCAGCTGCATGCCCCTGGGCAGGGAATCATAAGGCCAGGCAAGGCCACTCAGCAGAAAAAAAGGATAGGTAGAAAACACCATTAGCTGGGCTGTGAGCAGTTGCCCCTTAAACAAAGTGCCTAACATAAAGCCCATCGGGATTAACGTCAATATAAATAAAATAAAAGCAATGGATACATCCAGCGGATGCCCCCGGAAAGGGATATCCAGTGTACGGTAATTGACGGTCATAAAGAAGGCAGCGTAACCACAGAAAAGGATAAAGTAAAAGAGCGATTTCCCCCAGAGCGCGGTAGACAGGCTATTACCCGCCATGCCGATCACCTGCCCCAGGTGTTTCCGTTGCCTGTCCAGCGCCACGCTTTCCGCCAGCCCAATCAGCAGTGTTTGCTGCAAAATCAGCGCCAGCAGCCCCGGCAGTAGAAAGCCACCATAACTGGAACGTGTATTATACACCGGCCGGTAATCAAAATTCACCGGCATGGTTTCCCGCATGGCAATCTCATTATTATTTCCCTGCATCTGGTTATATTTCAATCGCACCCCCGCTCCTACAGCCATGCCAATATTGGTAATGCCCATGGCCAGCTCACTGGAAGGCAGGAAACGCGCCCCGTTCACCACCAGCACTACATCTGCCTGCTTTAAGCCCAGCAGGTTTTTCTCCATACCCTTGGGCAGAAACAGGTACCCTTGTGTATCACCGTAATACATGATTTTTTCGGCATCCTGTATATTGGCTGCCCTGACCAGTTTCGTAATCTGGAGGTTGCCCACCTGCTCTATGAAGGTCCGTGAAAGGTCGGTATTATCTTCATCCACCACCCCCAGCATCACCTGCTCTTCCACCTTATACTGATAAATGCTGCCGTAAAAGAAAGCATAGATCAGCGGCGCCAGCAGCAAGGTAAGAGTAAGACTATGATCCGAGGCTATCAGCTTCAGTTCACGAAGAAACACGCGTCCTATGTTACCAAAAAAATCAGGCATGTTGTACAACAAGTTTATTCAGCTTCCGCTGAAAGACGATAATAGCCACCGGGTACGTAAGCACTATAAATAGCAGCAGGTGCCCCATCTCTTTATAACAATATAATAATGGCAACCGCATGAAATACACCTTAAAGAGGGAATCCAGAAAAGGGGTAAAAGGCATCAGCATCGCATAGTACTGATCAAACCAGGGCATACCCCATCGCGGAAAAGTAAAGCCGCTGAATACGAATGCCGGTGAGGTATAGAACAGACCTATATCGCAGGCCAGCATCACATCGTTAAAGATAGAAGATACCATCATTCCAAAACCTATACATGCGACAGCCAGCAGTGTATACATCACAAACAGCGGCCAGTTGCTGGCAATGAGGCCACCGGCGAATATGGGGAACATGATGCAGGTGACGAGCAGGTAATTGACCCAGGCCATCGATAAATGTGCGAGCGACTTACCCATAATGGCCACCGATGCCGAACCACCGGCCTGCCCGCGCAATTCTTCCAGGGTTCCCAGACTTCTCTCATAATTCAAAGTAAGAATGGCTACCATGATGATCATCATCTGCAACGCAACAGCAATGAGGCCAGGCACCAGGTAAGCCTGGTAATCATACCGGGGATTATACAGCACCCAGGAATGCAGGTTCACCGGCAATACCAGCGCCATAGCTCGCCCGGCAGGCATACCCGTTTTCACGAACTTCTGCAGGATCACGCCCGAACCAGCGGTAATAATCACCTGCGCCGCATCTTTGTAGATCAGCTTGGAAGTAACCAGCGACGCTGCGTTGGCATAAAGTGTAACAGTTGTAGGATGCCGGCTTTTGATATCATTATCCATGCGCGGCGGAAAGTGTACGGCAGCCAGGATCTCCCCACTTTTCATCAGTGCTTCGATTTCCGCATAGCTGTTTACCTGCCTGGTGATATGGATCGATTCCGTTTCTTCCAGCATAAAGGTAAACTGTCGCGACAGCGGCGAGTGCGACTCATCCCAAACCGCTACGGGAAGGTCCTGCGCAAATTTGTTGTTATAAATCAGGGCGTAAATGGTACAGATGATCACCGGCACTACCAGCAGCACCACATAGTGTACCGGCAGGGTGAGTATCCGCTTCCATTCACGGATGTAGATGCTATATACCCCTTTTATCATGGCAGATTCATACTCGCGGTCATACCTGGTCTCAAACCATTGATGGCAGCTTCGTTTACGGGTTTAAAATCGACAGTAAAAGTCCGCAGTTCAAAATCGCCTTTGGCCTTTACCGGCACCCAGTTAGCAAAGGTGAGCGAAGGTGAAACTTCGTGGACCTTCGCTTCAAATTTTTCAGGTTCACAGCCAGGCACCGTCATTTTCACCACTGTACCCAGTTTGAGCTTGTTCATCTGATCCTGACGGATGTTGAAGCGCATATGGTATGTCTCCGGTTTTTGTATCGTGATCAGCGGATAACCAATGGACACTATTTCTCCTTCGGAGATCACCATGGAAGAAATAATACCATCAGACGGGGCATGGATATACGTATTATCAGAAAGTGCTTTGGTGAGTTCATAGCCTTCGCGCGCCTGTGTAAGAATGGCGGCTGCGGCCTGAATCAGCTCCGGCCGGCGGCCCTGCTCCAGCATTTCCACGTTGAGTTTGGCCGTCTCCATTTCTTTTTTGGATGCCTGTAGCTTAAAATATACCAGGTCTTTTTCCTGGCCGGAAATCACTTCATCACTAAACAGGTTTTCCATGCGCTTGTACGTTTTCTGCATCAGCTCATACTGGTCCTGCGTAATCTTATAGAGGTTGTTGGCCGCCTGGATGACTTCCGGCCTGGCACCTTTCTGTAATAAGGTGAGCTGGGCCTGCGCCGCATCAATGGCCGCCAACGCCTGGTTGCGGATAGCATTGATTTCCGTAGAACGCAAAACGCCGAGCAGCTGGCCTTTACGGATGGTATCCCCTTGTCTTACCAGCAAACTATCCAGCCTGCCGGGAAATTCCGCTGCAACATCCACGTAGTCGGCATCAACCATTCCTATTACCGAATCATCCGTAGCTGCCGGCTTCTTCACAAAGAAGAAAAGGGCGATGATAATAATGATAATGGGAACAAGTAAAGCCCAGTAATTTTTTAGAAAGTTCCTCATCTGTATGCGTTTATTTCGTTCCGTCAATGTAAACGGCAAACTCCTCGGGAGTGCCCAGTACGTTCCAGTATTCGGCCATTGCCAGGTAGTAACCCAATACGGCGGTATAATATATTTTCTCCATTTCTTCTTCCATCAGGAGGGCGTCATTGACATCCTTTACGGAGGAGAGCTGATTTTCCATCCGGTCGGTAATCAGGACGGTGGTGAGCCGCGCCTGTTGCCGTGCACTGTCCAGGGAGGCCACTTCATTTTGCAGGGACTGCATTTTGTTTTTAGCCACTGCCAGCCGTAGTTCCAGGTTAGTCTTTGTATTTTCCGCTGCCAGCTTCGCTTCCTCTACCAGTTGCTCACTGGCGCGGGTGCGCTTTACGCGGGAGAAGCCGTCGAAGATATTCCATTGCAGCTCTACGCCTACCATCCAGGGAGGTATGGTCACCGGCAGGTCTTTCTGGTATACGTTCACGTTACCAATGGCAAAAATATTAGGGAGCGACAACGAGCGGGTTGCCTTCACCGCTACTTTCGCCTGGTCCGTGGCATTGGCCACGAGCCGGTAGGTAGCGTTGTTATCCAGCTGTATGGCTGCCGGTTCCTCGCTGGTAACTACATCATAAGCGCCGTAGCGCAGGGTATCATTGATGACCAGCGGCGTATTAAGCGGCTGCCCCAACAGCTTATTCAGTTCCAGGATGGCGTTGCGCTTGTCCAGCTGCAGGTTCGCGTAACGGTTAGCAGCCTGCGTGTAGGAAACGTTTGCCCAGTTGAGCAGGTATGGCGGCAGTATCTGGTTCTTTTTCAGTGAGGCGGCGTAGGCTTTATTTTTTTCGAAAGCTTTCAGAATGATGGCCTCGTGTGCCAGGATGGTATTGAGATAGAGAATGCGGAGGTATTGTGCGCTGATGCCAAAAGTCAGTTCCTTTTCTACCAGTTGCTGATTGAATTCGCCCGCCTGTACGTTGGTGCGTGCCAGTTCCTGCGCGGAGGCAATTTTTCCGCCCATATAAATAGGTTGACGCACAAACACGCCAGCGGTAAAGTAGGATTGCTTTGCGAGTTGAGGATTGTAATCCGGGTACGCCGTGTTGAGGATACCTTTGGTGGCAGTAGAGATTTTGTCTTTCACCGCCTGCGGCAGGTCCTGACCTGTGATCTGATGGAACACTTCATTGGCGGTATTCACTGCTTGTGCAGAAGAGCCGTCTACCACCCCGTTCTTCACCTGTTGTAAATTAATTTCCAGCGGCTTACCTAGGTAGTTATACCCTGCGAGCACGTCTACCTTGGGGAAGTAGGCGCGGTTGTTTGCCTGCAGGGAGTACTCCCTGGCTTTGAGCGAGTGCTGCGCCTGCTGCACCACGATATTGCCCTGTTTGGCGATGCGGTAACAATCTTTTAATGAGAGCTCCTTCCCTGCATCCTGGGCGTAAGCTGGAACAGCGAGTATAAACGGAATGATGATGACTGGGAATTGTTTCATACGAAGTACATTTCTGAGCAACGCCGCCATTTTTGGATTCATCCGACAGATAAACAATTAATTATGCATAATGTTTGTGTTATTTGAAAAAAAATGCTGATTAATTAACCTGTTTCCCCTTCGATCCGAATTCATTAACTTAGTAAAGCACAATTTGTACATCATTTTCAATATTTAGTGCATTTGCATCCGTCCGGCAATTGGAGACCTTTGTGATGTTCAGATGAACAAACAAATTCCGGACTTGTTATGCATTGAGAGCAGCACAGTCCTGTAAAGGGTCAACATATTTCATCATTATAAAACCATTCACTTATGGCAAAAACAACTTGGGTAGCAGATGCTGACCACAGCGAGCTTGGCTTCAAGATCAGACACCTGATGATTACCAACATCAATGGTAAATTCGACAACTTCACAGTGGAAGCAGAAACAGAAGAAGAAGAAGATTTTTTGAATGCCAACGTTACTGCCACCGTGGATATTGATTCCGTGAATACCGGCAATGCGCAGCGCGATGGTCACCTTCGCAGTCCTGACTTCTTCGACGTAGATAAATACCGTAACATCGTTTTCAAGGCTACCAAAGCTGAAAGTGTAGATAACGACGGTTCCTATACCCTGTATGGTGACCTTACCATTCGTGATGTGACTAAACCCATTAAGCTGGATGTTGAGTTCGGCGGGGTGGTTAAAGATCCCTGGGGCAATACCAAAGCGGGTTTTACGGTGCATGGCAAAATCAATCGTAAAGACTTCGGTCTGAACTGGAATGCGGTGACAGAAGCCGGCGGGGTGATGGTAAGCGACGAAGTAAAGATCCACTGCGAGGTACAGATGCTGAAGAGATCATAAAAGATATTACGCGGTCCCGCCATACTGCGGGACTTTTTCATTTATAAACACATTACCATGAGCGCAATAAAAGGCATACATCACGTCACAGCGATAGCGGGAAGGGCCAAAAAGAACTTTGATTTTTATACAAGGGTAATGGGATTACGATTTGTAAAGAAAACCGTCAATTTCGATGACCCTAATACCTATCATTTTTATTATGGAGATGAAAAGGGTGACCCGGGAACGATCCTCACGTTCTTTCCCTGGGAGGACATCGCCACGGGGCGCAGGGGGACGCATATGGCTACTGAAATTGGGTATTCTGTACCCGAAGGCAGCCTGGATTTCTGGCTGAAACGTTTAGAGAAAGAAAACATCATCTATAATAAACCTTCTTCCAAATTTGGAGAAGTATACCTCACGTTCCTGGACCCGGATGGGTTGAAAGTAGAGCTGACGGTGCCCGAACAGTCGGACGACCGCAAGCCCTGGGAAACTGCCGAGATCAAAGAACAATATGCCACCAAAGGCTTTCATCATGTTACCCTTACCCTGGACGACATTCAGCCAACGGCCGACCTCCTGGTATCCGTATTTGGCTGGGAGCTGAAAAAGAACCACACCAACCGCTATCGCTTTGCTGGTCCTGATGGGCAGCAGGGTGGATACATTGACCTCGTAGAGGCCAAAGGGGAAATGCGTGGCCATGTGGCTGGCGGCAGTGTGCATCACGTAGCCTTCCGCGTACCGGATGTAGCCGCGCAGGAACAATTAAAAGAAGTGCTGGAGAACAGAGGCCTGCACGTTACCACTGTGCTGGACAGGACCTACTTTAAATCCGTATACTTCCGGGAGCCGGGCGGAGTACTGTTTGAACTGGCCACTGAGGCACCTGGATTTACAGTAGACGAACCGCTCGGGGAGCTGGGTACCCATTTGATGCTGCCTCCTCAATATGAAGCGCAGCGGGAAGAGATAGTTAAAAAATTAGTAAAGCTGGACTAACAATGGATTTCAAACCCCTGCAATATATCTGGGCGCCGGCAAATAACGGCAATGGTTATACGCTGCTACTGCTGCACGGCACTGGTGGCGACGAAACAGATTTGCTGCAGCTGGCGGCGGAATTAGGCAAGGGTTACCACGTGCTCAGTGTACGCGGTAACGTTAGTGAACACGGCATGCCCCGGTTTTTCAGGCGACTGTCCATGGGGGTATTTGACGAAAAGGATGTACATTTCCGTACGCATGAGCTGGTACACTTTGTAAAGGAGTTGTCGCTTGAAAAAGGTTTTGATGCAGATAAGCTCATCCCTGTTGGTTATTCCAACGGCGCCAATATTGCCGGAGCCATATTGATGCTGTATCCGGAACTGCTGGCGGGAGCGGTATTATTCCGCCCTATGCAGCCCCTGCAGGGAATAGAAGATCCGTTTGAAACAACGCGAGCACAACCCGTTTTTATGAGTGGCGGCTTACAGGATGGCACCGTAGAACCTGGTGCAACCGAGAGCTACGCCACCTTACTGGAGGCCAGCGGTTACGCGGTAAAATTGGAAATGCTCAACACAGGCCATCAGCTCACGCAGCAGGATGTAACCCATGCTGCACAATGGCTGGCCCAATCATTTTAGTTTAATGCTGATAAGGAAGCAGCTTATAGAATTATGGATGAATCAGTAAAAGTAAGTATCGGCCAGCATCCCTACCAGGTATCTATCGATACACGTGGTCACCGCTGGCTGGCGGATGAACCGGAAGAGGTGGGCGGCGGCGACACCGCACCCAAGCCCGGAGAGCTGTTACTCAGCAGTCTGGGCGCCTGTACCGCCATCACCGTAAGCATGTACGCAAAACGTAAGAAATGGCCGCTGGAAGGCGTGGAAATTGAGCTGTTTTTTAACAAGGATAAAAAACCAGACCCCAATACGACCGTTATAGAACGCAATATTGCATTCCAGGGTAACCTGGATGAGGAACAACGGGCACGACTACTGCAGATTGCCGACTCCTGCCCTATTCATAAGGTACTGAGTAATCCTATTGTTATCATCAGCAATCCCGCTTAATAAAACGGACATTCTTATGAAAGACATTACCAAGAAATACACCAACGGCGAGGTGACCATCGTATGGAAACCCAATGTGTGTATACACTCAGAAGTGTGCTTCCATGGCTTGCCGGATGTTTTCAATCCGCATACCAAGCCGTGGATTAATGCCGAAGGCGCCACCACAGAGCGCATTATCAACCAGGTAAAGCAATGCCCATCCGGCGCACTCACCTACTACCTCAACAGCGACGTTGTCGCGGAAGGTGGCATAGCACCGGACATCGAAGCCGAAAGCATTGTAGAGCCGCTGCCAAACGGCCCGCTGCTGGTATATGGCAACATTGTAGTTAAAGATGCCGAAGGAAAAGAGACCCATAAAAATAAAGTAACGGCTTTCTGCCGCTGTGGCGCCTCCTCCAACAAGCCTTACTGCGATGGTACTCACGTAAAAATTAATTTCCGGGATAAACCTGCAACTTAAAAATTATGGAATACGATATCATTCAGAATACAGAAAAACACCGGTTTGAAACTACCGTTGACGGACATACGGGATTTATCATTTACCAAAACTATCCCGGTGGCATTGCTTATGTACATACAGAAGTACCACCAGAGCTGGAAGGTAAAGGTGTGGCAGCCGCACTGGCTAAATATGTGCTGGAATACGCCAGGGCAAATGGTTTGAAAGTAAAGCCACTATGCCCCTACGTGTTTGCCTATATGAAAAGGCAGCCGGAGTATAATGACTTGTTATAACCAAAAGCGCCAGGGACCGAAGGTTCCTGGCGCTTTTGGTTTTATAACAGCGCCGGCTGCGCTGTTACAAAACCAAAAATATTACCTATGAGCATCATCCAATTTATTCAGCAGCCCTGGCATTGGGCCGTAGGCGGCCTTTTCATCGGGCTCACCGTTCCCCTCCTGCTGCTTTTGGGCAACAAAGCGCTTGGCATCTCCTCCACTCTTCGACAAATATGTGCCGCCTGTTTTCCGGCATATATTTCTTTTTTTAAGTACGACTGGAAAGCACAAGCCTGGAACCTGTTTTTTGTAGGGGGGATCCTTATTGGCGGCATCCTCGCCGGCTGTTTCCTGGAAGGTAATGCACCCATTGAGGTGGCTGCCGCTACCCAACAGCGGCTACAGGCCTATCATATTACCGACTATTCCCAGCTGCTTCCGGCAGAGATTTTTAACTGGAGTAACCTCTTTACTTTAAAAGGACTTATCTTTTTTGTCATCGGCGGATTCCTCGTAGGCTTTGGAACACGCTATGCCGGCGGATGTACATCCGGACATTCCATTATGGGATTGTCCAACCTGCAATGGCCGTCGCTGGTGGCCACCATCTGCTTTATGGCGGGAGGATTTTTTAGTGCCAACATTATTGTTCCCTGGATTTTTAAACTTTTAAACGCCTAGGCCATGAAAAATATTAAGTATTTACTCGCCGGTATTTTCTTTGGGGTTGTGCTGGTAAAAGCGCAGGTAATTAGTTGGTTCCGCATCCAGGAAATGTTTCAACTCACCTCTTTCCATATGTATGGTGTAATCGGCACCGGCGTGGTGGTTGGCATCATGGCCGTACAGCTGATCAAACGCTTTCACATTAAAACATTTGACGGGCAGCCGATTTCCATTGCACCCAAAAAATTTGATAAAGGACAGATCTATGGAGGATTGATATTCGGCATAGGCTGGGCTATAACCGGGGCTTGTCCGGGGCCATTGTTTGCGCAGATCGGACTGGGCTTTACCGTAGTAGCAGTTACCTTAATCAGCGCCATTGCCGGCACCTGGGTTTATGGATTACTGGAGAAAAAATTACCGCACTAACATAAAAATCCCTGGTACTGTACCGGTACCAGGGACAAGCCGTTTGATGTTTGCAATTCCAATCAAACAGCACCTATAATTGATCTTGAACTAAACTATTTTAAACCGTCCTTAACTGCTTTTGCAGAATCCTGGTGCGCTTTTAAGGTAGGCAAAGTATTAGTAGCAAAGGCTTTCAGGTCAGCATCTGTAAGATCATTAGATGCATCTTCGAATTTTTTCACATCATGATCATGGTCATCCACCATCATTTTCATGTATTCTTTATCGAAATCCTTTCCTGATTTTTTTGCCAGCTCGTCCAGGTGTTTCTGATCTTCCGGATTCACTAAAGCGGGCAGGGTAATGTTTTTGCTGGTAGCCAGCGCTTTCAGTTCGTCATTTGCTTTGCTGTGGTCATTCACCATCATGTTACCGAATTCTTTTACACGCGGATTGGTAGCTTTCTCTTGCGCCAGCTTACCCATGGCCACTTCCAGCATTCCCCCGTTTGCAGCTTCTACGGCAAATTCTGAAGATTTGTCATCTACGGGTTTTACCGCTTCGTTAATTTCCTGTGCACTGTCTGTTTGTGCTTCTTTGTTGCTGGCGTTATTTCCACAGGATTGAATCAGGCCTACTGCGAGGCAAGCGGTCGCTAAAAATATGGTCTTTTTCATAGCCGATTGTTTTGAGTTTTTTTGAAAAAATGAATTAATAGGTTCAGCTTCTATTTTTCAAAAAGGATACCGCAAATTTGGCCTCATCCTTTCAATCCCTTTACCACAGCATATTTCATTAAAATATTTAATCAATTTTCAGGGAGATGTAATGGTTGATTTTGTAGATTTTACTCCCCGATTCGATGTCCGCACGCATGATCCCGTTTCAGCGCAGGCCTTCGGCATACGCTGAAACGGGAAGGGTCAGGGCGACCCGCCCTGACCCTTCCCGTTTAAATTTAATAACTATGATATTTTATTGTTGAGATGCCAATTGCCAGATGATGATAATAGCCAGGATAATGGAAATCACCAGTCCTGCAATTTTCACCCAGCTGTATGGCCGGTCGCCCGTTACTTCTCCGGTACAAGCGTTTACCACGAAGTGATATACTTTATCATTGTATTTGTATGCACTGATCCATACCGGCAGCAGCAGGTATTTTAAACCGAGGGAGTCGTATACCACATCGTAATCATCGATGATCTGTTCATCCCCACCGATATCACCGCATATTTCGTCGCGGATAATCGGGTCCATACGGCGCTGCGCCTGTACCAGGCCCTGTTCGGCGTTGGTTTGAAAAATTTCGGCGCGGAAACCACTCAGGTAGCGGCCATCATATTTTTTCAGTTCTTCCAGCTTCCAGGGCTCCAGGATGATAGCCATTTTTTGTGGCAGGCTTGGGCTGGCCGACACGAGCACATCACGAAACTCATTGTTTACACGACCGGAAGTACGATACCAGGCTGTGTGGCGTACCTGACGGGTACGTGTTTCCTCGCGGCCGTTAACTGTTTCAGTATAGGTTTCAGTAGTATAGTAATATTCACCACGCTGACCAGTATACGAAGTATCCGTATCAGCATCGTAGCTCCAGTGCGGGATGTACACCCCTTTCAATTGCTGTGATGAACCATCTTTTACTTTTTTCACCAGGTCGGAAGGAGCAAACCAGAGTTTGCTCATCCAGTTCCGGAAATACTGAAGCGCTTCATTATCTTTTACCACAAAGGGTAAAACATAATGTGGTTCCAGCATAGTAGTAGTTTGTACATGGTCTATCACCAGCGGTGAGGCGCAGAATGCGCAGGAGTCGGCAGTTACGTTAGGCAGCAACGTCGTAGAGGCGCCGCAGTTAGTACATTTTACAATTTGCGCTTCCTGGGTGGCGTTGGTATGTGCCTGTTGGGCAGCAATGAATTCCTCATAGTCGATGGCCCTGATGGCCAGGTCGGGTTCATGTTCGATTTCATTAACGGTACCGCAATATTCACACTTCAGGCTGTTGGTACCGGGTGCGTAATGCAGCACGGCCCCACAGTTCTGGCACTTCAGCGATTGTACCGTTTCACTTGTTTTTTCCTCAAATGACATAGGGAAACATTCTGTTTATAAAAAGTCGCAAACAGGCCAGGGGCCTGTTTGCGAAGTGCTGCACGCCGAAGGCGCGCGGAACTAATAGCTTATGGTAATGGTGGAGGCACGGCAGCCAGAATTGATGCCAGCTCAGGTACGGAGGAAGCGGCAGCCCATGCAGCCATACCTGCTTTCCATACGAGAGAGTTACCATTGAACTGACCAGTGGCTGCCAGTTGTTGCAGTTGCGTTTGGTCAAAAGGACCTGCCTGCTGACCATTCACCGCTACAAAGAAAGATACGGCAGACGGCAATGGTGGCGGAACAGCGCCTGCCGCTGGTGCAGCACCGGCGCCACTCTGTCCTGATACCGGATTAAACTGGTTTTGCTGAAACACATTACCCATCTGACCCATCATGGCGGCGCCCATGCCCAAACCCAGACCGGCGCCGGCAAGGCCACCGCTGCCCGGATTCTCCGCGGATTTCTCCATAGCGTTAGCAGCCTGGAACTGCGCATATGCACCCAGGTTGCCCACAATACCCATGCTGCTCCTTTTATCCAGTGCAGCTTCCACTTCTGGTGGCAGGGAAATGTTTTCGATGAGGAATTTAGTCAGTTCCAGTCCCAGCTCATTGAATTCAGGACGGATCTTATCGGTGATAATAGTTGAAACTTCGTCGTAGTTGGCGGCCAGGTCCAGCACCGGAATCTTTGCTTCTGCAATCGCATCCATACCACGTGATACAGCCAGGTTGCGCAGTTGCTCGTTGATACCGTCTACCGTAAATTCAGGGTTGGTAGCCGCGATATCTTTAATGAATTCTGCTGCATCTTTTACCTTAAATGCATAACTACCGAAAGCGCGTACACGAAGCGGACCAAATTCTGCATCGCGCAGCATCACCGGATTCTTGGTACCCCACTTCTGATTGGTAAACTGGCGAAGGCTCACAAAAAATACGTCTGCTTTGTATGGACTGTTGAAGCCATACTTCCAACCCTGCAAAGTAGCGAGGATAGGCAGGTTTTGCGTATTCAGTGTATGCATACCAGCGGTAAACACATCTGCAATTTTACCTTCGTTCATGAACACAGCTACCTGTGATTCACGTACCGTCAGTTTAGCATTTTGCTTGATCTCATTCTGGTAACGGGGAAACTTCCAAACAATGGTATCAGACGAGGTGTCTGTCCATTCAATAATATCAACAAATTCATTCCGCAGTTTATCAAATAATCCCATGATCAGGTTTTTTAATACAGAGTTAAATGTCTGCCAAATTTATTGAATTATTCCCTTCATTTAGACATAATAAATTGTTATAATTTCAGCAACTTCGCGTTAATGGCAACTACCACAGTGCTCACTGTCATCAGTACCGCACCAATGGCAGGACTAAGTATCACTCCCCAGGGCGCCAATATACCTGCTGCCAGTGGCATAGCGATCAGGTTATAACCCGTGGCCCAGGCCAGGTTCTGCATCATTTTACGGTAGGTGGCTTTTCCGAATTTGATAAGACTCACAATATCAGCGGGGTTGCTGTTGACCAGTACAATCCCTGCGGTTTCGGCGGCTATATCCGAGCCCGAGCCAACGGCAATACCAATGTTGGCCTGCGCCAGCGCCGGTGCATCATTGATGCCGTCGCCGGTCATGGCTACATACCTTCCCTCCTGCTGCAATGTTTTTATTTGTTCCAGCTTTTCGTGCGGCAAAACTTCTGCCACCACCTTATCAAGCTGTAATTTTTGCCCCACCGCGTCGGCTACTTTTTTATTATCGCCGGTAAGGAGTACGGTGGTAATGCCTTCCTGCCGCAGTTGCTGCACAGCGCCGGCCGATTCAGGCCGCAGCTCATCTGACAACAACAGGTAACCTGCGGGCTTATCATTGATGACCACATACGATAAGGTCCCTGTACCATCGATGTTTACAACCGGTGCACGAAAATGTTCCCGGGCATAAACCGGTGAGGCTACCAATACGGTATCATTCCCGACTTTCGCCTGAATACCGTTACCGGCAAGGGCTTGAACATCAGAAGCCGCTGGTACCTGTAATTGTAATTCGCTCGCCTTCGTAAGAATACCAGTGGCGATGGGATGCTCTGACTGTTGTTCTACGGCGGCAGCCAGCATAAGCAGTTGCTCTTTACTATAGTTGCTGTCAAAAGATTCCATGGCTGTCACTTCAAATTTACCGACGGTCAGCGTGCCGGTTTTATCAAATACCAGCGTATCAATTTTACGGGAGTTTTCAAATGCGGTGCGGTCTTTTATCAGCAGTCCGTGCTGGGCTGCGATGGTGGTAGAACGGGCTACAACCAGTGGTACGGCGAGTCCGAGCGCATGCGGACAACAAATGACGATCACCGTTACCATGCGTTCCATGGCAAAAGCGAGGGAGCTGCCTGTGAGCCACCACACCAGGAAAGTAAGTATACCAGCTCCAATGGCTATCACAGTGAGCCAGCGGGCAGCTTTGTCCGCCAGCAGCTGCGTACCTGATTTTGCCTGCTGGGCATCATTTACCAGTTTTATTACCTGGGAGAGATAAGAGTCCGCGCTGTTGTGAGTCACCTTTACCTGGAAAGCGCTGTTGCCGTTAATGGCTCCCGCAATGACTTTATCCCCGGCGGATTTTTGTACCGGCCTGGATTCACCGGTCAGCATAGATTCATTGATGTAACTGGCACCTTCGGACACTATGCCATCGGCGGCTATTTTTTCTCCTGGTTTTACCAGGATGATATCGCCCGGTTGCAAGCTGTCAGTGGGCACCTCCCGCACAACATCTCCCTTAATCAAATGTGCCTCCGCAGGCATTAGTTTCACGAGGAGTTCCAGCTCCCGGCCTGCGCCGGCTACCGCACTCATTTCTATCCAGTGGCCCAGCAGCATGATCAGGATCAGTGTAGCCAGTTCCCAGAAAAAGTCCATTCCCTGTAAACCGAATAGTACGGCCACGCTGTATACATATGCCACGGTGATGGCAAAACCCACCAGCGTCATCATACCAGGATTGCGTGCTTTGAGTTCATGGCTGGCACCTGTCAGAAATGGCCAGCCGCCGTAGAAATAGATAATGGTGCTGAGTCCCAGCAGTATGGACTGGTCGCCCGGAAAGCTGAATGACAATCCCAGCCAATGCTGGATCATTTTAGACAACAACATGACCGGCACTGTAAGCACCAGTACTACATAAAAGCGCTTTTTATAGTCGTTGATCATACTGCTATGATCGTGGCCGGCATGCATGTTTCCCATGTCATGGTGATCATGGTGTTCAGCATGGTCCATATGTAGAGTTGACTGTTCCTTGTGGCCGTTCATCTGGTGATGAGCGTGGTCGTGGTGTGGGTCCATTTCTGCAGTTCTTTCTTTATAATACAACCGGGACAGGGAATTGTTATATAAAAAAAGAACCGCGGGAGGCGGTTCTTTTTTAGGGAGATGTTAATCTTTCTTATCAAACTGTTTCAGCCAGGCCTGAGCAAGTCCGGGCCAGGCAGCTGCGGCGGGGTTTCCGGGACGCAGTCCGTACCCATGTCCGCCCTTATTATAGAAATGCAGTTCTACCGGTGCCTTTGCATCGCGCATGGCGCCGGCCATTACCAGTGCGCTGTTGCCATAAGGGTCATCAGCGGTGGCAAACAGGAATGTTGGTGGCGTGGCAGCGTTTACTTTCAGCTCTGGCGTCAGTTTACGGTCCGTTCCTTTATCGAGGTAGGCCGGATAAATGAGCAGGGTGAAGGCCGGTTTGGCACTCAGCTGATCGGCTGCATCCACTGGTGTGTACTGCTGCACATCATACAACGTGCTGGCTCTTGCGCTCAGGCTTCCACCTGCTGAAAAGCCCAGTACGCCAATCTTTTCTGGATTGATGTGGTAGTCGGCCGCTTTGGAGCGCACGATACGGATAGCGCGCTGTACGTCCTGCAGAGCGCCAAGTTGCTTTTGCGGCACCCGGTAATGCAGCACAAACGCCGTATAGCCGAGGGAGTTAAACCACTTCGCTATTTCGGTCCCTTCCAGGTCCAGGGCCAGGATGCTGTAGCCGCCTCCCGGACAAACGATCACGGCTGCATCTTTGGTACTCCCTGCCGGTGCAGGGTACACGGAGATGAAAGGATCCGTAACTTCAGAAATGCGGATTACGTTACCGCTGTTATCTGCGGAGGTTTTCATGGGCGACTTCACCGTTTCGCCGGGTACATTACCCGGCCATAACGGAATATTTTTCACCTGCTGTGCCATCATATTTACACCTGCACTCATCATTATACAAAGAAGAAATACTTTTTTCATGGGCGAATTATTTAACACAATCCAGCCATGCCTGCGCCATGAGTCGCGCACCTGCCAGTGAAGGATGTACTCCGTCACCGGTCCAGTAGCTGGCCGGAGCGGATTGCACTGCCTTATCAAAAATGGCCTGGTAAGGAATGAAGGCTGCTTTATATTTATCTGCAATCTCTTTGGCTGCGGCGCGGTATTCATTGAATTCGGGGTACCAGGTATCGTCAACTGCTTTCACGCCTTTAACGGCAAATGGTTCACCGATGATCAGTTGCAGATCAGGGAACTTTTGTTTGGTGCGGTCCAGCAGTTTATCGTAATCATCACGATATACTTTGGAGGTGCCGTCATATTTGCCATTGTGCTTGTGCCAGTAGTCGTTTACGCCTATCAGGATGCTGAGCACATTGGGTTTAAGGTTGATGCAATCGGCATCCCATCTTTCAGCCAGCTGGTATACTTTGTTACCACTGATGCCTTTGTTGTAGATGGAAAGGTTTTTAGCCGGATGCTGCCAAAGCAGTTCGGAAGCGGCCAGGAAGGCGTAACCGCCACCCAGTGCAGCCCCGTTGTTGGCGGCATCGCTGTCCCTTTTGCGGCCCACGTCTGTAATGGAATCGCCCTGGAAGAGGATGGTAAAATCTTTTTTCAGCTGTATTTTTGCTGGCTTTGCACCTGCGGTAGCGGCAGACACAATGTTTGGCAAACTAATAGCGGCAAGGCTTCCCAGCGATACGTTGCGGAGGAAACTGCGACGGTCGGATGTATTCATAACGAGTGGTTTATTTTCTGTTTTATCAGCTAACGGATAAAAATAGAAAATAGATTGTTTTTTATTTTAAAAAAATTTGAGACGGATAAGCCCGGATACCGAAGGCATCCGGGCTTGTCCATGTATGCTGCACCAACCGCGCAGCATACACGCAAAAACTTCGCCTTCCATCGGTTCAATAATTTACTACACAAAAGCGCTTGAACCTGTGATAGCTCTTCCAACAATGAGGGAGTTGATCTCTTTGGTTCCTTCATAGGAATAAATTGCTTCTGCATCGGCAACAAACCGCGCTACATTGTATTCCAGCAAAATACCGTTGCCTCCCATCACTTCCCTGGCGCGGCCCACAATATCGCGGGTACGAAGGGTACAAAAGACTTTTGCCAATGATGCATGCTCATCTTTGAGAGCGCCCTGGTCCTGCAGTTCGGATAAGCGGAACACCATGGTTTGCATGGCGGTGAGGTTGGACAGCATTTCTACCAGGTGGCCCTGGATGAGCTGGAAAGAGGCAATAGGTTTCCCGAATTGCTTACGTTTACGGGTATACGCCAGCGCGTTTTCATAGGCGCCTCGGGCACAGCCTACCGCTTCCCAGGCTACGCTGGCGCGGGTCATACGCAATACGCGGGAGGTATCTTTAAAGTTATTGGCATGTTGTAAACGATCGGCTTCTTCCACCCGGCAGTCAGTAAGAGTGATGAGGCCGTTCTGTACAATGCGGAGCGCCATCTTATCGTGCATTTTTTCTACAGCGAAACCGGGGTTTTCCTTACGCACCAGGAATCCTTTGACTTGATTATCTCCCAAATCCCTGGCCCAGATAACGATAACATCCGCGAAGGTGGCGTTGCCTATCCATTTTTTCTGCCCATTCAAAATCCAGGTATCCCCTTCGCGTTTAGCCGTGGTAGTTAGTCCCCCAGCGGTACCCGAGCCCACCTCCGGTTCCGTGAGGCCGAAGGCACCAATACAATGCAGCTGCTGCATTTTGGGCAGCCACTCTGATTTCTGTGCCTCAGAACCGAGCATATAAATGGAGCCCATGGCTAACCCGCTTTGTACCCCGAAGAAGGTGGCAATGCTGGCGTCCACCCGCGCCATTTCCATAGCCAGAATACCTTCCATCAGGTAGGAACGATTTGGGCAGCCGTAACCGTCGTAGGTTACGCCGCATATATTGAGGGCCCTGAATTTTTCAATGATTTCAAAAGGGAACTCCGCCTTCAGCCAGTATTCATTTACCAGCGGCTGGATTTCCTTCTCCATAAACTCCCTTACCTTCAACTGCAACTCTCTGTCCTCCGGCGACAGCCGTTCACTGATATTATAGAAATCCCCGTCAATAGGCGGTTCCTTCTTTTTACTACCACGACTCCCCAGCATTTTCATCAGGCCGTTGAGTTGATTCTCGTCCATCTGGGCTACCGACTGCATCACCTTCGGTAAGTCTACCTTCTCGGATAGTTTGGCCAATTGCTTAAAGTCTATACTTTTAAAGAGCTGATACGCATTTCTGAGCTTAGAGAAAGTTCCTGACATATAACATGGTTTTCAATGAATTTACGAATTATTAGGGAGATTAAATGCGGTCAGGATAGCAGTAATTTATTGAACATAAAGCCCCGGATGCGTGTTCCGGGGCTTTTTGGGTTAATGCGTTTCGGAGAACTTTCCTTCGGGGGTGATGTAAATCCATTTACCATTTAGCATGATTTGTGCCGGCGCTATCAAAGTTGCGGCTCCGGGATTATGCGATGCGAAATTATCTTTTGGAATAGTGGTGATGGGTCCAACTGTTGTAACACCGGGAGTCTGGTGCATGATTAGTCTGTCGGACACCTCCCGGTTTTCACCCACCAGCAATAATTCTACCAATGCCGCTTCTTTTCCGGCGTAGACATGCCGGTAAAGATATACTGGTTTTTTAAAGGACAACAGGTCTACCTGCGCATAGCTATGGCCGTCTTCGGCATGCTGTTCCATGTGATCGGCTAACACCTGCTTCACGCCATTTTCAGAAAAAGATTCGCTACTTAGTTCATAACGTTGGGTTACTCCTGTCAGCCGTCCTTCTTCATTTACCCGCAACAGCATCGCCATAACTGTTTTCAGGTCATTGTCACCCTGTATATCATAAAACGTATTCTCCAAAATTTCATGCTGGTAAATACTACCATCCGCATTAATGATGGCCTTGTCTATCTTGTCGGAGTAATACTCTCCACCTGCTTCCCCCTGCAACATTGCGTGAAATGTTTCGGTACCATCGCTTTTATGGATATATAATTCATAGGATGGTCCGTCTGCCATTTCCCCACCATTCGATAACTCATCATGTGCATAAATCAGGACGGAAAATTTCCCAGCCTGCATTTTTGCAACATGATAATAGGCCAGTTTAGGGTCCGATGCATACTCCTTATAATCCAGGAAAGGCAGCAACAACGATACAGGCTTCAAGCTCGGGAAGTTCGGCTTACTGGTAAGTGTCAATGGCTGGCTAACAACCGGAAAAAGTTTTTCATAATCTGCAAACGAAATATTTACCATGGGCACCGTTACGATCTCCCCTTTATCTGTTAGCCGGTAAGTAATTATGCTGGCCTTGTTGGTAATGTAGTCCTCTTTTTGGTTGTCAAAACTGTATTCATACTTTCTTCCCTGCACGATGGAATCATTGACGAAAACCGGAGTAAGCGTTATACGATTGGTGATATGGTCGTCTCCATCGTTTCCATAGTTTTCCAATTCTTCATAATCAATGACCTTTCCATGGGAGTCAAAGGTATACAGGAAGCCGTGATCATAGCCAATTTTCCTGCTACATTGAAAGTATAACGCCACAAATGCAGCCGTTTTTCTGAACACACTGACACGTACGTCTTTGTAGCCTTCACGGATCATCGCCGGCACAATAGCGGTTCCGGTCACCTCCTTCATTTGATTATAATAATTTTCTCTATTCAGCATAGGCAAACCACGCACCATCTCTTCAAATCCGGGAATGGAATCCGGGGCTATGCCGGTGCTGTCGGTTAACGCCTGATGGTTACCTGGGGTGTTACAGGCAGCCAGGATGGCCAGCAGGCATAGAAATGATAATCTCAGGGATTTCATACGGTAAGGGACTTTAATACAGCTGCAAGATAGTTATCCGGGTGATAGTATGTAACTAGATAAAAAAGCCCCGGAAAATCGCTTTCCCGGGGCTGACCTAAAAAATCAAACTATGCCTATCGGATGATAGTAAATGTTTTCTTGAGCTGAAGATCCTCGGAGTTAGTACCCACGGCGATTTCAAACTCTCCTGGCTCCACGGTCCAGTTCATGTCCTTGTCTAACAGCGCCAGATGATCCGGATGCAGGGTAAAGTGGAGGGTTTTCTTCTCTCCCGGTTTGAGTGTCACGCGTTCAAAGCCACGCAGCTGCCACACGTAGGTGGTTACACTGCTCACTTTATCGTGCATATACAACTGTGCTACCTCATCACCGGTTTTACTGCCGGTGTTGGTAACGTCTACGCTTACCTGGATATCACCTTGCTGACGTTGCTGATCAGGTGTAATCACGAGGTTACTGTATTCGAAGGTGGTATAGCTCAGGCCGTAACCGAACGGATACAGCGCACCATTTACACTCGTACGTCCGAAACCGTTATTACCGCTACTTGGCTGACCTGCATGGGAACCGGGCTTGAAGGGAAAGTTCAGCTCCAGCTGCCCCAGGGATTTAGGGAAGGTAACAGTAAGTTTACCACCCGGGTTGTAGTCACCAAACAACGCTTCTGCTACGGCGATACCGCCATTAGGGCCAGGGAACCAGGCTTCCAGGATAGCTGGCAGATTTTGGTTTTCCCAGTTAATGGTGAGTGGCTGACCGTTGATCAACACTGCCACTACCGGTTTGCCGGTGGCATGTAAGGCTTGTAATAACTGCAGCTGGCGACCAGGCAGGTCCAGGCTCGTACGGGAAAGACTCTCCCCAACGCGCTTGTCGTCTTCCCCTACCACTGCGATGATAACATCCGCATCTTTTGCCTTACTAACGGCATCGGCTATACCGGCCTGTTCTTCTGCACTCAGTGGTGTTGGAATGATTTCGGTGCCAGGCCATCCAGGATTCACAATATCACAGCCCTGGCTGTAATTAACAGTGATGCCTTTGCCTGCCATTTTCCGGATACCATCCAATACAGAAATTACCGGATTATTGGAAGGACCATAACGACTGTTGGCGTGACTTACCGCCGTGGCCATCGGTCCGGTTACCAGTACATTTTTTATAGCGCCACGGTTAAGCGGCAATGTATTCTTTTCGTTCTTTAAAAGTACCAGCGACTCCCGGTTCAGTTGCAAAGCAAAAGAGTCATCAGCAGCAGTGTGTACGCCCTTGTCTGCCAGTTTCTCATCCACATAAGGATGATCAAACAGGCCCAAACGGAATTTCACGCGCAGTACATCTCCTACGCGACTGTCGATCGTTTTCATATTTACCTTGCCTTCTTTCACCAGCTCACGGAGCGGGTTGATGAAATTTTCCGGCGGGGTAAAGTTGGTACGCACGTTCAATCCGGCTTCCACCGTCTGCCGTACGGCCTCTTTGTAATCGGCTGCCACATGATGTTTGCTGAAAAGATATTCCACTGCTTCGGAGTCGGATACTACGTAGCCGTCGAACCCAAACTGCTGACGCAGCAGCTGTGTCAGGAAGTAATAACTGCCGGTAACAGGTTCCCCGTCCCAGTCGTTATAACTGCTCATCACGCCCATTGGCTTTGCTTCCTGGATCACGCGGCGGAAGGGATACAAATAGATCTGGTGCATTTCACGGGGTGCCACATGCGGGTCCGTACGGGCATCGCCATCGCGGCCACCTTTAGGAATACTGTAAACGGCATAATGTTTCAGTGTGGAGGCTACGCCCTGCGACTGAATCCCCATCACCATTTGCTTACCAAGTTCAGCGATCAGGAAAGGATCTTCACCATAACACTCTACCACGCGGCCCCAGCGTGGATCACGCGCAGGATCGAGGATGGGCGCATATACGTTCGTATAGCCGAGCAGTTTAGCTTCGCGACCACCAATCTCTCCTGCCCTGTGCACCAGTGCGCGGTTCCAGGTGCTGCCAATACCAATAGGCGCCGGCAAAGGCGTAGCGCGGTCATGGTTCAGACCATGTATCCCTTCATTGGTGAAATCCACCGGTATGCCCAGGCGTGTTTCTTCAATGAACCATTTTTGTACGGTATTAATAGCCGCAGCATGTGTGCTGTAAGGAAAGGAGTACTTCGTTTGTGCTTTACGGTTATTAGCCACACTGTTCAGTTCCTCATCGATGTTGGCGATACCATCCTTCCACACCTGTTTTTTCCATTCCGGTGTGGGCATTTCATCTTTCAACACGCGACCATAACCATACAGGGTAGCCATCTGGCAGGTCTTTTCGTCCAGCGTCATTTGCGAAAGCAGATCTTTAACACGGTCGTCCACAGTTTGTGTCGGATCTTCAAAGATGTCCTTTTTGCCGTTTTTGTTGAAATCAATCCAGCCATTCCGGTAGATGGGCTGTTGCTTCTGTGCTACGGCATATTGTACCGTGAGCGCAGTCAGCAGCCCCGTTGCAGTAATCCTGAGCTTCATTTGCTGATAATAATTATAACGGTTTAAATGCTTTGCAATGGATTGCAAAGCCGGCTCAAGATAAAATTATAATCTGAAACGCAAGGGAAAAAATTAGGGATGGTAGCCACGAAATTCCCACTATATTTTTATATGATGTAAAAACGCTACTTTAGCGGCATTCATCATTAAAATCACATGAAGGTTAAATGATTACATCGCCTTCTTATCAAGCATATAAGGACCTTTTTCATTCACTGTACAACGAGTTATGTAACTATGCTTACAGTTTTCTGAATGACGATGCCGCTGCCGAAGATGTAGTGCAGGAAACTTTTATTAAGTTATGGCAAAAGCATCCGGACCTGATCCAGATGCCTAATATCAAACCCTATCTGTTCCGGGCGGTGCGCAACAATTCGATTTCTGTGATCCGCAAGCTACAGGTGGAGCAGAATAATCAAAAGGGATACGGACAACTGGCCGATATCAGCGAGGAACCGGACGAACTGGAGAAGGCTGCGGCCAAACCCTACTTCGATCAGCTCATTTATGAAGCCATCGCCAACCTGCCACCACAGTGCAGGGAAGTATTTACCCGCTGCCGCATCCAGGGGATGACGCACCAGCAGGCGGCCACCGACCTGGGGCTCTCCGCTAAAACGGTGGAGAACTATATGGGGAGAGCACTGAAGATCCTGCGTAAGTATCTGGCAGACTATGGCCTGCCGGCAGGCATCCTGCTTATGATAAAATTATTAACTGACTAATAGGGGGTAGCGACCCTACCCTGCGTTATAAAGACAGAGCACACTGTAGATATGGAACCTACTTATATATATGAACTGATCACCAAAAAACTGTCCGCTCAGATTACCCCCGAAGAGGACCTGGCACTCAGCCGCTGGCTGGAGTCTGCAGAAAACCAGGCCGAATATGAAGCACTGAAAAAAATCTGGAAAGGCAGCAATTACGTCCCAACACAGCGGCAGTACAACGCCGTCAATGCCTGGGATAAAGTGGAAAGTCGCATTCAGCCTGCCCAATCCGCACCGGTAAAAACCATGCGCTGGAAATACGCTGCCGCAGCAGCCATCCTCGTATTGTTATCGGCAGCTGCCTGGTGGATGATAGACCGGCCAGGCGATATCCAGGAGATAGCCGCCAATGAAGGAAAAATTAAAAACCTTCAACTGGACGATCTCTCCAGAGTTACCCTGCGCCCAGGGGCCAAAATCAGGTACAGCAAAAATTACCAACATGATAAACGGGTAGTGGAACTCTCCGGCGAAGCCTACTTCGAAGTAGCCACAGACCCCTCCCATCCTTTCCTCGTAAAAACGCCGGACCAGTCTACCATTGAAGTACTGGGTACCGCCTTTGCCGTGGAAACAAAGCAGGAAGCCACCACCGTTATTGTAACGGAAGGCCGCGTGCGACTCGCACATCCCAGCAGCCAGCAAGGCGTCATCCTCACCAGTGGCCTCAAAGGTGTAAGCCAGCAAGGCCAGGTTATCGCGTCTGATAATGACGACCTTAACTTCCTCGCCTGGAAAACAGGAACTTTAAAATTTAATGACACACCTTTAGTTGATATTGTGCCGCAATTAGCCGATTTTTACGGCAAAGAAATCAGGATTGACGATTCATACCGCGATGCAGCCGCGATGGAAAAAGCTACCGTCAGCTTCCACGATCAGTCCTGCGAAGATGCATTGCATGAACTACAACTATTGCTGGGCTTCAGCTACAGGCAGGAAGGCGACACGATTGTCATCAGCCGCAGGTAACAACAAATTAAGGCCCCTCTCTTATACAACTTTATTGCTCCTGATGCTGCTGCATTGGCTGCCTTTAAGCGCGCAGCAGGCAGACAGCATCCTGGCCCGGCATTTTAAACCCGCCAGGCAACAAGGCACCGTACTGCATTATATCCAGGAGATCACCCAGCAAACCGGCATACCCGTTTCCTACAGTTCCAACTTCATTCACCTTAACAGGAAAGTACAGCTCACCGGCACCGAAACCACCACGGGTGAAGTGCTTAACACCATTTTCCAGGGAACAGGTATTGAAATTGCTTCCGTCAATGGAAAAATATTCCTGCTACGCGATATTTCCGGTACCCAATATTATACCATCAGCGGTTTTGTAAAAGAAAAGAACAGCGATGAAGCCATCATCGGCGCCTCCATATACGATCCCGTTACCCGTAAAGGAACTATCAGCAACGCCTATGGTTTTTATACACTCCAGGTACCCGATACCTGCAGCCAGATCGTGTTTTCACATGTGGCCTATGAAACGGTACTGCAACCACTACCACCGCCGGACGATGGGCAGCTCGATATTTACATGGGCGTGCGTCACAGTCTCCAGCCGGTAGTGATCAACGCCAGCGCCGGTGATACAGTGCTGCTGCACGGTGGCTATATCAACATGCCGGTATCGTATCTCAACAGTTACCCTGCACTGCTGGGAGAAAAAGATGTACTGAAATCACTGCAGTTCTATCCCGGCGCTGGCAGCTCCCTGGAAAGCAGCAGCAACTTATTGATACGTGGCGGCGGGGCCGACCAAAACCTGTACCTGCTCGATGGCGTGCCCATCTATCATACCGGTCACCTATTCGGACTATTCTCCATTTTTAACGGCGACGCCGTAAAAGATGTATCGCTCTATAAAGATGCGTTTCCCGCCAGATACGCTGGCAGACTATCATCCGTAGTGGATATACGCACCAAGGATGGTGACATGAAAGAGTGGCACGGAAAGGCCACTGTGAGCCCTGTGTCGGGCAGCGCCCTGCTGGAAGGTCCTATTATCAAAGACCGGACGTCGATGTCGCTCTCCCTGCGACGCTCCCTGGTGGATGTGCTCTACGGTAAAAACTTCCTGCGCGACTACGGTAAATATTACCTCTATGATATTAACGGAAAAGTAAACCACATCCTCAACGAAAAAAACCGCCTGTATTTTAGCTTTTACAAAGGGCAGGACCGCATGAATATCGCCAGCGATAATCCGGTGATCCTCCTGTTCGACGATTACAATTTCGCCTGGAGTAATGTTACCGCCGCATTGAAATGGACCAGCGTAGTAAATCCACGGCTGTTTACCAATACCACGCTTACCTACAGCAGGTTTCATAATACCTTTTCGCAGAACTCCCTGATCCCGCTGAGCTTTTCCGACTCGCTGTTTGTAAAAGGGGTGGGCGTGTCCAGGGTACGCGATATCGCCATTAACAACGAAACCGAATACACGCTCAATAATACCCATAAGCTATCTTTCGGCGGTGGCTATACGTATCACAACTTCGCACCTACCTCCTACCGCACTAACATCTCCGCAGGGGAAGCAGTAAAAAGAGACGCTCCGAAATACTATATGTCGGAAATAAACCTCTATGCAGAGGATCAGATTTCATTATTCGACGAACACCTCATCATTAGGCCGGGCCTGCATTTCGGTTCGCTGGTGCAAAAGGGTTCCGTTTATACCTCTACTCAACCGAGGATGCTGATTCGCTGGAAGTTTTCCAGGGATCAGTACCTGGAGGCGTCTTACGCCGCCATGGCGCAGTTTATTCACCAGCTCTCCACGCCGGTGATCAATCTTCCTACAGACTTATGGGTACCAAGCACAGATGTAATAAAGCCGGAGCGTTCCTATTCCTATAGCCTGGCATATGAAAAGAAATGGCAAAACGACTGGCGCCTCAGTATCGACGGCTATTACAAGCTACTCAGTGATATCGTGACCACCAACACCGTCCTCAATATTTTCGATAATTCTGATCTCTGGGAGAAGAAAGTGATTGCCGGGAAAGGTTATAATTACGGGGCTGAATTTCTCCTGGAAAAAACCAAAGGAAGATTTACCGGAATCTTTGCATACACGCTATCCTGGGCCTGGCGGCAGTTTGACAGGGTGAATGGCGGCAGACGTTATCCTTACAAGGAAGACCGCAGGCACAACCTGTCTATGGCCCTTAAATACCAGCTCTCCCCGGTATGGTCAGTAAGCGCTACCTGGAAGTTTGCCAGCGGTGCTCCGTTTACGATGCCACAACAAATATTCCCCGATCTTGACTGGGCCAAAAATATTAACGGATACCTGGACGAACGCTACTCTCCATTCTCTACCTACCAGGTGAATTACCTGCCTTTTTTCACCGGGTTGAATAAATACAGACTGCGGCCCGTACACCACCTGGACCTTGGCACCACCGTGCAGCTGGGTACCAAAACAAAATTTAGGCATACCATCAATGCCGGCGTTTATAATATCTACAACCGGAGCAATCCCTTTATTGTGAGCTTCGATCAGTTTTCCTATTTCAATTTTGACGCCGTATATCCGTTACAGTTATACCAGTACAGTATCTTCAGAACATTGCCGTATCTGAGTTACACCTTTAAATTCTGATGATCATGATGCGATTGATAAAATACACTGCAATTATAGCTTTACTGCTCGCCGGATGTGAAACCGAGTTACCCGTGCCTCCCGGCAACGGTCAGCCACGTGTGGTAGTATACAGTGAATTAACAGCCGGAGAGATGCCACAGTTACGGATCGGCAAAAGCAAGCTCGTGACCACCGGTGTAGATAACGGATTTGAACTGGTGCCTAACGCAAATGTACAGCTGCTGAACCAGGATGGCACTTTAATTGAAACACTCAGTAACGTGCCCGACCCCGGCGATCGCATGAGTGTGTATAGCGGCAAAACAAAATTACAATCGCTCAAAACCTACCGCGTAAAAGTGGAGGTGCCAGATATGAAACCCGTAACTGCCAGTGCCGGCATTCCAGGCAACTGCAGAGTGGAGCTCACCGACACGCTGCGTACCACGCTCAATGGCCGGCCGGTACTACGTTTTAACCTGACCGTTTTCGGGCAACCAGGGGTCCGGACCTATATCGTTATGGAAGCGCTGAAGCAATCGGCATTAGTGGATTCTTTCTTTACGTATAATGGTGTACGTTATAACATTGCTGCCAACGAAGATTTGTACGAGTCGGTAAAAGGCCAGCCCGGTGTGGTGATCAGCAAGGATACTACCTTCCTCAACGACTACCTGCGCATTCCCTGCTATACGCAGGATGAAAATGCTGATAACAACCAGATTGGCGGACTAAACGAAAACTATAACAGCATTCTTTTCAATCAGCAGGGTAAACCACTTACCACTAATCTGTATATCAACGCCACGGCACTTAGCTCCAACCAGATTGAAGCCATTGCGCCCAAAGGCAGGGTGTTGGTATATATTAAGTCGGTGACTAAAGAGTACTACGACTTCCTGCTTACCTACGAAAAAGTAAAACGTAATCCGGGGTTAAACAGCCTGATACAGGCCGTGCAGCTGCGTAATAATACAGTGGGCGGCCTCGGTATTGTAGGAGGTAACAACCAGGTAGTGTACAAATTGTATTACGATGACCTGTAGCCCATTACTTTAGTTCCACCACATTATCCTCTGGATGAATATCGGCCACCCAGGTACTTCCCAATACTACTTTTTTCAGCCGTTTATTTTTCGGCACCTGGAAAGCCACTGCCTCTTGTCCTTGCTCCCAGCAGTCAATTGCACGGTGCAGCTTCTGCGTGCTGCCATCCTCGAAGGTCAGCGTAAGATCCACCGGAACTGGTTTACTACCGATCCGCTTCACTACGATCTCATACTTCCCATTTAATACCCGAAATGGCGCCAGGGCCAGGTCCGGATAGCCATTATCGAAAAACCAGCTTTTCCAGAACCAGTCCAGGTTACGGCCGGCACCCATATTCATGCAATAAAAGAAATCATATGGCTGCGGATGTTTCCCGCTCCAGGTGCGGATGTAATGATGCAGGGCTTTGAGGAACAGGCTGTCGCCCAGCAGGTCCTTTACATACAGGTAGCCCAGAGCCGGTTTGGGATAGCTATTGGTCATGTAGGCATCTGTCAGCTGATTGGAGGGCGACATAATCGGCAGGTCCTGAAACTTGCCGGCAATTTTATTGTAAGGTTCCATACCATAATCATCTACCAGGGAGCTGTCGATCATGGGCGACAACAGCCACTCGCCTATGGTGGCCCAGCCTTCATCCATCCAGGAGTAGAGTGTTTCGTTGGTACCCATATAGAAGGGGAACATGGTATGAAACACTTCGTGGTCCGTTAGCTCAATACTGTATTTGCGATTAGGCGCCGGGTTATCGTTTACCATCATGGGGTATTCCATCTGATCCAGGCCGTCGAACACCGTTTCGTGGCTGTACGGGAAGGGCCAGCGCGGGAAGTTATAACTCATTTTTTCAACGGTGGCGCGGGTAAAGTGGGCTACCTCAAAGTAGTCGGCATGCTCCGGATTAAACACGGCGTCTACCCTGGTTCTCCTTTTGGTGCGCGGGTCTACCTCCACGCTGGCGGCCTGCCACAGGTAATGATTACTGATGGCGAAGGCGAAGTCTGTAACATGTTGCGCCTGGAATTGCCAGGTATTGGCCGTTTTATTTTTTGTGAGGTTTCCTTGTTTAAGGTCTGTAGAATCAATAATGTAGATGATATCGTTGTGCTGCTCTGCGGCCGCGATACGTTCCAGGAATTTGGGCTGATAAATATCGCCGGCGTTGACCAGGTCCCCCGTAGCCCATGTTTGGTAGTCGCCGGGTACGGTAATGGACACACGAAAATCGGAGAAGTCGTTATAAAATTCCATGGCTCCTGTGTAGGGAATTCTGTCCCATCCGTTTATATCATCGTATACGGCTATACGGGGAAAGAAGTAAGCGATAAAGAAGGCACCGTCGTCGATGGCGCCGGTACGGATATGGGAGTTTTTGTTCAGGGTGTAGGAGAACTCCATTTGCAGTTGCATGCTGCCGCCAGGTGCCAGTGCCGGTATTTTCACCATCATATTGGTGCCGGTGGCAGCGGGTACGGGAATGGCGGTACCATTGGCGCGCAGGTTGGTAATGGCTACCCCGTCGTGTTCATCTTCTCTGTCAATGATCATAGCACGAACGTTACCTTTCTGGTAGAGGTTCGCCAGTATTTTCAGGTTTATTTCACGGAGTGTGTCCGGGCTGCGGTTGGTATAATAGATCGACTCCGATCCTGCCAGCAGTCGCGTTTGCGGATTGAAGGCTACCTGTATATCGTAAGCAGCGTGGTTTTGCCAGTAGTTGGCACCGGGGAGGCCGGACATATGGCGGGTACCTTTTTCATAGGCCCGCTGGATGTTCAGCGGCATATAGAGTTGCTGCGCCGTGGCCATGGTGGCGATACTGAGCAGGAGTAAAACTTGCAGCTTCACTTTAATCATATCTGAGTAGCAGGATTTTATGCGTATTCCTGCGCCCAAAAGTAGTGATTAAAGTGGTAATGGCTGGTGACTGGTATCAGCTGGCAGGGCCAGGCTGTCGGTTTGGGGAGATGGCCGGGTGCTGTCGGCAGGTAGTTTAGAAGTATCCGCTACGGTACCAGCTCCTTTCACGGGGGCGGTGGGCCGGGTGTTCTGCCTGCGGTTGTAGTCGCTGACCGATCCTGATTTCTGCATATCCTTCATGGTCTTTTTGTCAAAGAGATATTGGGGGCGCTTTTCGGGCCGCAGGCCTTTGTCGAACTCAGCTTCCGCGCCAATGGCGGGTGCAGAATAAACGCGACGTGAATTATTGCAGGCGATGGCCCCTATTACCGATAAAAGAATGAAAGTCAGTTTCATGCACCGTTATACTAAAGGGTGAACATGGGTAAGGGGGAAGGACGTATAACCATTAACGATATCTTTTGTGTTATTATTATCATTAACGGCTCCGGGGATTTTGAAAATATAAAACCCTGTACTAAATTTAGCCCAAATTCATTGAATGCCATCCCCTATTGTCCTGATTATAAAAAAGAATTAATCTCTGTTTCGTTATTATCACAACAACTATGAAAGTATCTACAACCAGCTTCCCCAGTGTGTTTGAGACCGCCTTTGGGAACACCGAAAACTCCAGTAAAGATTTACTGAACGGATTAAAAATAAAGAAAGATGACACCTGGTACCTGGTAGGGAACCTGGCGAAAAGAGGGGGTATCAATCCGGGTAGGGTGACCAATGCCTCTCCGCAGGAAGAAGACTATGAGATACTTTTCAAAGCCGCCATGCTGAATACCATTGATAAAGTACAGCAACCGCTGTCGATTACCATGGGTTTCCCTTTCTCTACATACAATATCTACAAAGCAGCCGCAGAGCAGTTCCTGAGCAAAAGACATTTCCTGATCGACTATGATACCCAGACGTACAACAACAAGGGTTCTTTCAAGAAAGGCATGTTTGATATTGAACGTTATGAAGTAATTCCTGAAATCGTAGCTGGTATTATCGGTTTAAAGAAAACGGTCAACGAGCCAAACCTTGATAACTTCATTGCGGTGAGTTTTGGTTTTGGTACCATTGAAGGTGGTATGGCTACCGGCGATGGTTTGATCCATCGTACCTGCTTCAGCTCCCATGGTATCCGTTATGCGATTGGTAACCTCACCAGGGAACTGAACCAGAAGCACTATCTGGAAATGAAAAATGAGCACCAGGTGGACGATGCGTTTATGAAGGGTTCTATCTTCACCAACCGCAAACGTATTGACCTGAAAGAAATGAGAAAGGCAGTATTACTGCAGTACTACAAAGAAGTGGTTTCTCCTCTCATGCGTAAATACTTCACCGATCTGGATTTTGAGAATTGTGAAAAAATCTACCTGATGGGTGGTGGCGCACACTACAAAGAACTGACCGACGCTTTTATAGAGGAATTCAAGGATTTCATTCCTGTAGAAGTAGCACCAGAGCCTGAAAAACTGATCAGTATTGGTTACCTGTACAACTCCCTGCGTATTTCCGACAACAAGGCGCAACGTAGCGTGGGACTGGATCTGGGTAATGCCACTTCCGTGATCAGTTATTTTGAGCAGGATAAACCGGTGAGCACTACGCCTCCACCGATTCCTGGCACTACCGAAGCAACGCCTGCCCCGGCCGCACCCGCTGCCCAGGCCAGCACTATCCCGGCCAAAGAAAAAGACATCACTATAAAACTCTAAATTGATTGAATGATAAACGTCCGACATTTATTCCGTAACCTGACTACGCCGGAAGGTTTGCAGATCCCGGTATCTGTGACTGTAAGCGGCAGCATAGACGCTGCTGTTCCGGGACGCATTGACGGGACAGTGGAAGGTGATGTAAAAACCACCGGTAAACTCATCATCAGTGAAACCGCCCGTATCAAGGGACACGTATTTGCTGCAGAGCTGATATTGAATGGAAAGGTGTATGGCAACGTTTACGTTTCTGACAAGGCGCAGGTGTTAAGTGCTGCCCATGTGAAAGGAGACGTTAATGCATTTAGTCTGGAAGTAGAGGTAGGCGCCCATATTGGCGGCGTAACCCGAAAAGATAAACTGGCAGTGCAGGAACTGGGGAAACCTGTTCAGGCACTGCTGCCTGATGTTCCGGTGGAGACAAAGCCCATAGAAAAAGCGGTGGTGGTACCGGAGGAAGATCAACCTACCTCCTGGTTTTAGTTATCGTTTTCTGAGTGGGTCCAGCAGGTACATCAAACCGTTCATTTTGATCACCAGCAAGGTTTCCAGCAGCATACCCATTTTTCCGGGAGGAAAGCCTTTTCGTTGAAACCATTCCAGGTAGCTTACCGGCAGGTCGCACAAAATGGTGTCTTTATACTTACCAAAAGGCATACGCATGGTGACTAATTGCTGTAATAATTCCGGATTCGGCTGAGCTAATTCCATCTGCTGAGTTTTTTGCAAAGAAAGGAAAGTTCCTGCAAAATAAGAGAGGCTGACAAAAGCATTGCTTTTTTGTCAGCCTCTTATTTTTTTAGGGTATGAATGCTAGTGTTGATCTAATAAGCCTGCATTCTGCATTGCATCTGTCAATGTTTTGGAGAATGCTTTGCCAAAGGAAGCGAGGCTGTTTGGATTAACCGTTTCCGACTGTCCGGACCAAATCAATACACCCTCTTTAGATAAATCATACAAGTTTGATTCGAGGAAATAGGTTTTATCCGTGGTGTAATAACCCGGGCTGTATACCGAGCCATACATATAACCATAATATCCCCAGAAGCTGCCGTACCAGCCATAGGCCGGATAAGACGCATAAGGCGTGCCAGGCACATAGCGGGTATCCGACTCCTTATTCACCAATGAGGTGGTGAGTACAGCCGTGTAACCGGCAGCAAGAATTTTTTTCGCCATTTCTTCTCTGGATACTTCATTTTTAGGGTCGAAGTTGGGCGGGAACATATCCAGACTTTTGCCTGCGTCGATACCTTTTTTCTGCAATGCTGCTGTTAAGTCTGTTTCAATGGTTTGTTTTGCGCCGAGGTTAGACGACAGGCTGGCGACCAGAATTTTGTGATAGCCTTGTGTGGGTGCCTGCTGCGCTTTCCAGGTGCCTGTCATGTGTACGGTGGTTCCACAACTGCTGGCGAGGATAACAATGGCCAGTGCTATACCGGCAAAAATGCGATGATTACTAAGATACATGTCACATGGTTTAATCAGTGAATCGTTTCAAATTGGCCGCAATGCTGATGGGGCCTTCTTAGTGAACAACAAGCACTGATGAAAAATGTTTTCCGCTGGTGAGCGTTTGCGCGGCACCGCAGATATATTATGTAAACTTTAATACGAATTAACTCTTGGTACATAATACATAATTTTGATATTTTTGCAAATAATGTCTTAATTTTAGATAAAATCTAAATCGCCTAGCAAAAATGAGCCACCAGTTAAATATTGACAAATTAGACCTCCAAATCATATCTGAAATGTCCAACGACGCCAGCATTTCCTATGCTGAGTTGGGTAAAAAGCTGTTCGTATCAGGCGGCACTATTCATGTGCGTATTAAGAAACTGCATGAAATGGGTGTTATCAAGGGTACACGGCTACAGGTAAATTTGCGGGCCATCGGCTACGATGTGTTAGCATTCATTGGTATCTACCTGGAAAAAAGTTCCATGTATGAAAGCGTTGCCAAGCAATTGCTGAAAGTGCCGCAGATAGTAAGACTCAATTACACAACTGGTTCCTACAGTATGTTTGCGGAGATCATTTGTAAGGACAGTGCAGAGCTGCGTAAGATCCTTCAGGATGATCTGCAGCATATCAAAGGAATAGAGCGGACAGAAACCATCATCAGCCTGGAAGAAAGCTTCTCCCGCCCTATTAACGTGAGCGCTGCCCTGTAGCTTCAGCAGATCATTTCATTCCGTCTTCTGCGCAGGAACCTTACGGGCCTGTACACATAAGGACGTACCTGCCTGGCCGGGATCTGCTCCCCTTTTTCGTCTGTAATCACCGGACGTGTTTCAGGTGCGAAATCATCTTTAATAATGGCGTGTGTGCGTTTGTGCTGAAAGAAATTAAATTTGAACATAAAACTGGTTTTGCCCTGCAACCGGAGCTACCAGAGGGTTTTGCGGTTACAGGAAGTGAGTAAATGGTGTTGCAGGATCTGCGTCCATGGTAGTTGTTTTAATGTGCTGCAAATATAGGGAGATGGAAATGCGGTGCTGATTAGTGTAGCAGCAGAATATTATTAGAAAGTTATTAGAATAGGTACTTACCGTGTGGCTCATTGTGCGCCACACGGTTTTTTTATGCCGCATCGGGCTGTAGAGCCGCCATGCTGGCGGCTCCTCGCTATAATCTATCAGGTAAACATTTTATTTTCTGGGAGATCATGGAGTAGATCGAAGCGTAGGAGCCGCCAGCATGGCGGCTCTACGAGCAAAAATTGTTTCGTATCCCCGGGAATGCTACTTAATGCGCATTGAAATTACGGTAGCACCACCAAATTTGGCTGCAAAAGGAATATCACCCAGCAGTTTGATCTGTCGCCAACGTTATCTCCACAAAACCAAAATCTTATCCTTTAGAACAATTTTAATGTAATCGGTTGCGTAATATAAACATGAGTGTACTTAAATATTTCAAATAGTATTTCTATATTAGAAATGTAATCGGTTACAGACTCAGATTTATAGTTTTATTAACCTTAAAAACAACGTTATGAAGAAAACTTTCATCGGTTTTTCTGCTGCCCTCCTATTGCTCTTCAGTTGCACCAAAGCCGATCAACCCTCCCTCTCCAACCCTAATCCCGCCAACACAGAAGCCACCGCCGTCATTAATGCCGGCGTAGTTCAACAGTATATACGCGGGTTTGGTGGTGCCAGTATTCGTGGCTGGATTGCTGATCTGACCGCCGCACAACGTACCACCGCCTTTTCTCCGAGCAGCGGTATAGGCCTCAGCGTATTGCGTGTCAGGGTTTCACCCAACAGCGCCGATTTCGCGGCAGAAAAACCTACCATCGACGCCGCTAAATCCTATGGCGCCAGTGTAGTGGCCTCTGCCTGGACCGCCCCGGCAGCTATGAAAAGCAATAATAGTCTCATAGGTGGACAACTAAACACCGCTTCCTATGCGGCCTACGCTGCCCACCTCGCCAACTTCTGTAATACCGTAGGCGGGGTAACAGCCATCAGCCCGATCAATGAACCCAACATCACTGTCAGCTACGAATCCATGGAGCTATCCGCCACCCAGGTGGCCAACTTTGTGGCAGCACAAGGCAGTAACCTCGGCGCGCCGGTAATGGCACCAGAACCGTTTAATATGGATAAAACCTACCTGGATACTTACCTGAGCAATGCTACCGCTAAATCGAAAACAAGCTATGTATGCGGGCATATTTATGGTAAAACACCGTACGTATACTCTCCGGGAAAAGAAGTATGGATGACGGAACATTACACCAATACCAATGATGCCAATGGCTGGACAGACGCCCTCGGCGTTGCCAAAGAAATTCATGACTGTATGAATGCAGGCTACAGCATGTACGTATGGTGGTACATCAGAAGATCCTACGGCCCCATGGACGAAAGCGGTAACATCACCAAGAGAGGCTATGTAATGGCACAATGGGCCAGATACGTACGCCCGGGGTCTAACAAAATATCCTGTACCGCCAACCCTGCCACCAACATCTACACCACCGCCTATAAAAGCGGTTCCAAAATCGTTGTGGTAGCCATCAACCTCAATACGGCCGACACTTATCAGCCATTTTCCGTCAGTGGCGCTACCGTGGCAGGCTTCAATCGTTACAGGACTACCAGCGCCAGCAACCTTTCCTCCGATAGTTTCGCCATCACCGGCGGCGCATTCGGAATCATGCTGCCCGCATCCAGCGTAACAACACTGGTATCTTACTAAAAACAAAAACGACGCCCGTAAGCGTCGTTTTTATTTTTAGTTATTTGTTTATTCCGTTACTGCCTGCTGCTTTCTTGGATCACGCGTACCTGCGTACAATTCGTATTCCAGCAACCGGCAATCCAGTGTACTATTATAAAATTCAATTCTTCGTTTGGCCTTCAGCCCTATTTTCTTTGCCAGATCCAGGTTTCCGGTGAAGATATAACCAAAGTACCCGCCGCATTTCTGTTTCATGAAATCACCTATACGGGCATACGTTTCTTCCAATGCCGAAATTTCTCCCAGCCTAAGCCCATATTCAGGGTTCATAAACACCACGCCCGTACCTGGTTGTGGCACCGGACTGGCGGCAAAGTCACAAACCTTGAACTCAATCAGGTCTTCCACTCCCGCAGCCCTGGCGTTTTTGCGCGCGTTGGATACCGCCTGCTCACTGAGGTCGGTCGCAATGATTTTCAATCCCGGCACTTCGATAATCTGCTTTTCCAGCAAACCTCTCTCCTCCTGGTAAACATCGTCAATATAGCCTACCAGGTGCATAAACCCGTAGTTACTGCGAAACAGTCCAGGCCTGGTGTTGGTAGCAATTAACGCGGCTTCTACCGCTACGGTACCGGAACCACACATCGGGTTGATAAACGGCGATTGCCTGTCCCAGCGACTGGCCAGAATAGTACTGGCAGCCAGTGCTTCCAGCATTGGCGCACGTCCCGGAATTTTACGATAACCGTGGCGGGCCAGCGATTCACCGGAAGTATCAATGAAAACTTCCGCCTGCTCATTTTTCCAGAACAGGTTTACGACTGCACCACTCAGCTCTGCCCCTGTAGAAGGGCGCTTACCGGTTTTTTCACGCATGCGGTCCACAATCGCATCCTTAACACGCAGGTTGGCGAACATGCTGTTATTGATCGTTTCGTTCAGTACGTTACTGGTGATGGAGAAATAACCGTCCGGTTTCAGGAGGGTTTCCCATGGGTAAGACTTCAGTTCTCTATATATATCATCGGCATCCTGTGCCTCGAATTTTTTCAGGCTGTAAAGCACCTGGCTGGCACAGCGCAGGTTCAGGTTTAAGCGGATACAATCATTGATGGTTCCGTTGAGGCGCACCCCTGTTACAAAAGTTTCTTCCGGCACAAAGCCCAGCTCTTTCACCTCCTGCTCCAGGAAAGGTGTCAGGCGCTTATTACAGGTGACTGTAATAGCGCCCTTTGTGGTGTATAAAGACATAATGGCCGCAAATTACCAATTAATTCCAGATTTCGTTGGCGGCAGTTAGTATGATCGGTGTTCCTTCGGTAATAATAATCGTATGCTCATGCTGTGCAACAAAGCCACCACGGTTGCCTACAAGGGTCCAGCCATCCGGTTCCTGGTTGGCATAATTAGAAGCTGTAGAAATAAAAGTTTCTATAGCCACCACCCCAAAACGCTTGAATCGGCCGCGGTTTGCCTGGTCATAGCAATTCAGAATATCGGAAGGCGACTCATGCAATCCTTTACCAATACCATGACCTCCCAGGTTACGGATCACGGTGTAGCCGTTACGACGGGCTTCTGTTTCAATCAGCTTGCCGATATCACAAATCCTTACCCCGCCACGGATCGCATGAATGGCTTTGTGCAGGATATTCTTTGATGTTTCAACCAATGGCTGATAACCGTGGATATCCTGACCCACTACAAATGAACCGCCATTGTCGGACCAATAGCCATCATATTCCGCAGATACGTCAATATTGATCAGGTCCCCTTCCTGGATAATCTTATCCGAAGCAGGTATCCCGTGTGCAATTTCATGATTCAGGGAGATGCAGGTGTAGCCCGGAAAGCCGTAGGTCAACTTGGGAGCCGACCTCGCACCCATTTTCTCCAGCAGCTTACCGCCGAAATCGTCTATCTGCCGGGTGCTCATTCCAGGCTTAGTATAATGGCGCATTTCTTTCAGCGTAGTAGCCACCATTTCGCTGATGCGGCGCATGCCTTCTAATTCTTTTTCGGATGTAATTGACATTGTTCTGGTGATTAAAGGTTTCCAATAGCACCACAATTTAACGAAAAAATGGCGCTAGTCGATATATTTTGCCGGCACAAATTCAGTTAACCATACCTTATTTTCGGACAAGTAAAACAGCAATCCATCGGCATGCATTTGCCCGGTACGTACGCTCACTACCACAGGCGCACCATGACGGCCGCCCACCTGTACGGCGGTTGACTGCTGCGTGCTCAGGTGCACATACTGCCTGGACATGCGCTGAATACCTTCCTTCCGGAGAAGATCCACCGTATCAGCGGCCGTACCATGGTACAGTATTTCCGGCGGTACAGATGGCGCAAGGCCCAGGTCAATGTTCACACTATGCCCCTGGCTGGCACGGATCATGGTTTGATCGGCATTCAGCGCAAACCGCTGCTTGTCGTTCGTAGCCACTATATCCAATAAATCTGCTTTGGTAAATTTCACGTTTGATTTTGCAATCAGCTCATCTATCACTGCCCAGCCGTTTGCATCCAGCTCCAGTCCAATTTCTTCCGGCTTATGGCGAAGCACCAGACTCAGAAATTTACTGACATGCTTCTTTTGTTTCTCTTCCATCTCTCTAAATTTTTATAATAATATTTCTGCGGTACATCACTGCCATCGGTATCCAGATAAGGAAAACCAGGAACAGCGCTGCTGCCAGTGATGCGTTGTATGGCGTGAAAATATTACTCCATACTTTTTCGTTTAGCCATGCCTGTAAGGACAATTCTCCTACAGGAATCAGGCTCAGTAATTTCGGTACCAGTGCCGATAAAATATAGGCGGTAATTGCATTGCGGCCAAATGCTACCATTGGCGTCAGGTAACGTGTACGTTGCTGCACATCTATCAGCCAGTAACACACCGCCAGGCCTACGGTTGCCCAACCACCGGTGTACAGTACAAAGGAGCTGGTCCACAGGGATTTGTTAATCGGAAAAAACAGATCCCACACCAGGGCCAGGATAATCGAAAAGAAGCCATAGACAAACAGCCAGCTAACTTTCACGGCATCATCCTTATCTTTCCTGCGCAGCCAGCTGCCCACCAGTATACCAAAGATGCCGGTACCTACTGCCGGGATTGTGCCCAGTAATCCTTCCGGGTCCCATGTTTTACTGGATGCCCATAGGTGATTGGTAGTAAACACCAACCTATCCAGCCAGGCCCCCAGGTTTGTTTCCGGCTCCAGGTTAGCAGGCCCTACTCCTGGCACCGGCACTACCGTCATCAACAGGTAATAGCCTATCAACGCTGCTGCAAATATCCATTTCAGGGTACGTAAACTGGTTTTGATATACAACACGGCAATTATACCAAATACGAGCCCTATACGCTGCAATACGCCTGGAAAACGTAAATGAGCGAGGTCGAACTTAAATATCAGTCGCAATGCCAGCCCGATCAGGATCAGGGTGACCGCACGACGGAGTGCATGTATGATCAGTGAACGATGTTGAGCAGGATCTTCTTTTTTCGTACCCATGGCGTATGGTACCGATACGCCAACGATAAACAGAAAGAAAGGAAATATCAGGTCTGTTGGCGTGCAACCGTTCCATTTGCTGTGTTCCAGCGGAGGATACACATAGGACCAGCTACCTGGGTTGTTTACCATTATCATGGCGGCCACCGTAAGGCCCCTGAAAAAGTCCAGCGACAATAAGCGCGGTTTGGTTGTTGTATTCATGCGGCTAAAATGATCCGCTCAATTTAAAAAAAATTGAGTGGATTACTATGCCTGCACGGAAGTTTTCCTGAAACGCTTTACCATTACCCAAACTATAATACCTATGATCACGAAAGGCCAGATCGTAATAAAGAACAATACAATATTCCTCAGTATATCCGCTCCCGTATACAACGCTGTCTTCAACTCAGTCCCAAAACCTGCGCGGGTGGCAGCTGTCGGGTCTACTTCCACTACCACATCCGCACGGCCGGGTTGCACCATAGCCACGGTAATGGTGGCATTATTGGCTTCATCCAAAATAGCCAGGTTGTTGAGTTGGCGGCTGATCGTATTATCTTCTTTTGACTGATTGTAATTGGCTGCATCTACAGAAGAGGTATGCCTGTCTGCTGTTGCCGTATACGTTTTAGCATTGTTGCGCAGGGAATTGCTCAGGTAATCCAGTGTTTTATCCTGATCTTTTAACGTTCTGTAATCAATATAGGTGGCTTGTTGGGTCAGTACCTGCACTACGGAATCCATGGCAGCTGCAGGCACACGCAGGGTAAGACTCGCCACTGTATTGTACATCCGTACATGCATCAAAGAGTCTCCTTTATATGGAATGTACTTTTCATGGGAGATTTCGTTTTGCTGTTTGCTCTCTACTACAATACCATCGAGTGATTTTGTCACTCTTTCCAGCGCCTGGCTGGCAGTAAATACATCGGGTACGCGACAGCTTACATCAGCGGTACGTACACGTTTGCGGGAAGCGCTGTTAAGGGAAGCAATATCAGCTGCAAAAGAGGTGGAATCAGCAGCGGCAGTTACTGTTTCCGCAGATACAGCTTCGCTCGCAGCGGCATCTTTTTCATAGCGCTGTGATGAACAGGCAGCAAGGGTCAGGGCGGGTAGAACCCACAGCGGAAGGGCGTTTCGCATATAGTAGTAATTTTCCTTTTATACCGGAAACGCAGCAGAGGTAACCCGTGGATTTGTTAAAAAAAACAGAAACTGCCAGAGGATGGTGTTTGGTTGGCCGGGATGTATCAACAGTAATTTAAAGATCCGGAGAATTGGATACAGGAAAATCTTCCACCACAGGTACCCGAAAAAAAGCGGGTGTATACTACTTTTGATACACCCGCTTCGAAAAAATTAACGGGAAATTTAGTAATAAACTTCTTTACCAAATGGTGCAAACGTCAATGCCAATAATTTAAAATGTTGCCGCGCAAACGGGATACCGATGATGGTAATGGCGAGCAGCAGGCCAAACAGCAAGTGCCCAAGCGCCACCCAGATACCACCTGCAAATATCCAGATGATATTGAAGATGGTGGACAGGCAGCCTGTTGGCGGATTTGCTTCTCTCACATTTGCCCCAAAAGGCATCAGCGTCAGCAGTCCTATTTTAAAGCACTGCAAGCCAAAAGGAATACCAATGATGGTAATGCAAAAGCCGAAGCCTACAATAAAATACCATATAGCGGTGAAGAAACCGCCAAAAATCAGCCAGATAATATTTCCAATCAGACTCATAATGAAGTAAGGTCTTTTAACATCCAGATAGTACAGGCGTGATGCCCTGAATTGCCCAATGCTGCCGGCAGGTATTGAAATCCGTTTTTCTCATACATCGCAACTGCCTTTGTCATCTCAGGAAATGATTCCAGGTAGAACGAAGTATAGCCCGCTTTCCGGGCCGCCTCGCTGGCATTTTCGAGCAATTTAACACCGAGGCCTTTTCCTCTCGCCGCAGGCGAAAGAAAAAAACGAACCAGCTCCGCACAACCTGCAGGCAATCCTTCAGTGGGGTAAAAACCACCGCCACCAAGGATTACACCGTTTTCCACTGCCACGAAATATCCGGAACCAGGTGTTTTAAATAAAGTAAATAAGTCGTCCGTAGTAGGATCGCTATGCGCAGTGCCTTCCAGCGGCACCCCAAATTCTTCAATACCTTTACGTATAATGCCCGCCAAAGCTGCATTATCGCCGGACTGGATTTCACGTATCAATATCTCCATTAGTCCACCGCAATTTTAATCACTACTTTTTTAACGGGCACGGGACCGGCTACACGAAGATTAGGCATATGCAGATCCGTTGGGAAAAATATAGCAAACTGGCCCTGTTTGAGTACCGTATAGAAAGCAGGCTTCTCTGCAAAGAGCATGTAATCTTCTGTGTCGGAGTAGGCTTTGGAGGGATTTTTATCTCCCAAAAAATCATGACCTATTCTTTCTTCTCCGGCCGCCAGGTATTGTACATCTATGTACTTACGGTGGGCTTCCATTTGTTCACCTTCTTCCGCGATGGTATCGTATTCATTAACGATGGCGAATATATTGGTGCCGTCAATGTCGTATTTCCCTTTCGCAATGGTGGTAAAGTCGGTCTGGCGCAGGTAATCAAAGGCTTTTACAAACTTTTCGCCGAGGACGTGGTATCGTGCTGCACGATCTAATGTATCAACTATCATAATTCGTTTCTAATAGGGAAGAAAGATACATTAGTTTTTTTCTCACAAGGAGATTTTCTTAATATTTTTTCGCTGGTGTTCCTCGCCTTCGGCCAGGAATACATGTGCGGATTATTATAATGGCGGTCGTGTTGGATGGATCTCCATCAATATAGTAAGTGCTAAACGCTGGTCGCCAGCCAATCGCTGGACGTCAGCGGTGGCCTGGCCACGCACATTACCGCCACCGGCTGGTGCCGATGATTATACAGCAAACTGGTGTTTACTTCGAGCATACGCCTGCTGCCATCCGGCTTTTCGATGATAATCGCTTTACCGGCGTATGGCCGCTGTTGCTCAATGGTGCAGGCTACCGGGTATTCCTCGGGCTGCAAAGGCTTGCCATTGGGAGAAAAAGTTTTCAGGCTCATACACCATTTATCAGTACCTGTGGCGGGCATACGACCAAAGAGATTAATGGCCAGGTGATTGAAAATCCTTACATGACCATCCATATCACAGATGTATGCTGCGGCGGGAAAGGCTTCCAGCATGGTATGACAACCAATTCCATTTTCACTGAGTTCCTGATCAAATAAATTAAACGGCATGGCCGTTACAGGTGTAGTAACAGAATCTTTTTTCATACGTGGGCAATCATATCTATATAACCCGGGTGCTACCGGAATGCTTGTGGACGAGTCCCGTTTTGGTGTTATAAGGTACAGGGAGATATTAGTGCCGCAAAGCAGGTGGCTTTGGGACGGTAAATTGTAGCGTAAACGATGTGCCTGCAGCAGGCTATTTTATTACCTGCACATTAATGGCGATCGGGCCTTTAGGACCTTTTCCGAGCTCGAAAGATACTTTCACGTTCTCCTTCAGCGGGTCTTTCGACTGGTTAATGTGCACGAAATAGCTCTCCTGGTTGCGGCTGTCTTTGATAAAGCCGAAGCCTTTTCCATCGTTATAAAACGTTACCACACCAGTACGCACCGGATCTTCCGCCTCTTCCTGCTGGCGCGCCACTCCTATCTGTATATCTTCCAGATTGACTTCTTTCTTTTTAGACGGATCCGGAGGCACGGTAGTCAGATTACCATTCTCGTCCAGATAGGCCATCATGTCTTCCAAACTCTTGCCTTTGTTGCTCTTGGACTGTCGCTCTTCTTTACGATCCGCCTTTTCTTGTTTTTTCTGTTGCTTCTTCTTTTGGAATTCTTGTTTGTTAAAGGTTTCCTGTGATCTTGCCATATACAAAATCCCTAATTTTCAATTATGGGTTAGTACGAAGATAAGAAAATAAATGCCATTGAGCATCCATTTCCCGCCGCCGGGATAATTTCTAATCCGGCTATTGATATTTAGCCGATATTAGATTCAAAATTCTTATAGTATGAAACTCTTCCGCCGCCGGAAAGATACTACTGGAGAAAAGAAATCCATACTCCGGGAATGGCTCAATGCTGGTATATTCGCCATTGTAGCCGCCACCCTGATCAGGATGTTCATTTTCGAGGCCTATTGTATTCCCTCTGGTTCTATGGAACGCACCCTGCTGGTAAACGATTACCTTTTCGTCAGTAAGATCAGCTACGGCCCCAGGCTGCCGGTAACACCGCTGGCACTGCCACTGGTACACAACAAGATGCCTTTTACCAGTTATAGTCCCTCTTACAGCACGCTGGTAAAATGGCCCTATAAGCGCCTGCCAGGCTTCTCCTCTCTCGAAAGAAATGATATTGTGGTGTTTAATCTCCCTGCCGGGGATACCGTGGCACTCGAGGTAGAAGAGAACGTGAACTATTACGAGCTGGTACGACAGCTCGGCCGTCAGGAGGTTTGGAACAGCTACCACATTATTCCACGCCCCCTGGATAAAAGAGAAAATATTATCAAAAGATGTGTGGGCGTACCTGGCGATACCCTGCAAATCCGCGACGGACACTTATTTGTAAATACTAAGCCGGCCTATGTGGCTCCCGGCAGCGAGATGCAGTACCTCGTGCAAACCAATGGTGATGCGCTTAACCCTGCCCGGCTGAAAGAAATGGGTATCATCGATGAGCCTACCCCTACCGGACAGGCGGGATTATACCTCTGTAACTTTAACCAGTCCGACCTGGCCACCATCAAAACATGGTCGTCCGTTACCGCAGTTACGCCGTTTGTCAACACGGAAATGTCGGATCCCGGCGTATTCCCTTTTGACACCACCCGCTTCCACTGGAACCAGGATAATTTCGGCCCGGTCGTGGTACCCGCCAAAGGCGTCACCGTACAGTTAACAGCAGCAAACCTGCCGCTCTACCAGCGCATTATTCAGATATATGAGGGCAATGATTTTACAGTGAAAAATGGTAGCTTTATACTCAATGGCCAACCCACCACCAGTTATACCTTCAAAATGAATTATTACTGGGTAATGGGCGACAACCGCCATAACTCTATCGACTCCCGTTACTGGGGCTTCCTGCCGGAGGATCACGTGGTAGGCAAAGCCTGGATCACCTGGATGAGTTACGATAGTGATGGCATCCGCTGGAGCCGACTCATGAAAGCGATCAGATAACATGCATGATACTACGGAACATGCTATATTATTCAAACCGGGCCATTTCTGTAATGCAGGAATGGCCTTTTTTAATGCAGGAAAACTTACAATGGAAACACCTTCTAACCGAGATTTTAACTCCATAAGTCCCTCCGCAAAAGGGCTGTTGTATCTGAAAGGACATACTACCCTGCCTTATTGCAAGGAAGCAGTAGCATTACTGGGAGAGCCGGAGCCATTCCAGGCAGATCCTGAAAAGGCCGCCCGTTACTGGGCAAGGATTGTACACTTTGAACAGCGATACCGCAGTATTGACCAGCTGCTGAAACCAATTGATATAAAAAATATCGTGGAGATATCAGCCGGTTTTTCATTCCGTGGCCTCGCCATGGTAGCCGACCCTACAGTTTATTATATCGATACAGACCTACCAGACCTCATTGCTGCCAAAAAATCCTTCATTGAAAAATTGCATCCGGAGCCCATTGCAGGCCATTTGGATCTCGAAGGGTTAAATGCCCTTGACGAAAACACCTTCCGTTCCTTAACTGCCAGGTTTCCTCCCGGCCCTGTGGCTATCATCAATGAAGGCTTGCTGATGTATCTTGATACAGCCGAGAAAGAACAACTATGTGGCATCATCCGCCGAATTTTGCAGCAAAGCGGGGGATATTGGATTACTGCCGATATCTATATCCGTGAAGATACAGACGTAGCCGCCAAAATGTATCGTGATGATGCATTAATGCAATTTCTGAAGGCACATCAAATTGAAGAGAAGAAGTTCAGTTCTTTTGAAGAAGCAGAATCTTTTTTTGAAGAAATGGGTTTTGTAATTGATGAGGTAGCACAACCGAACCATGCGCTTATCAGCAGCTTGCCGCAATTTATGGCGGCGCTCACCCCTGATCAGAAAGAAAAGCTGAAGGAGGTGCGCCGCACCCGCGCCACATGGCGCCTGCGGTTGGCGGACTAAAAGGAACGTTGAATGCAAATGATGGTAGCAGGCTTACTACGCTTTTCCCATCGCATTGCAGGTGATTGCCGGAACCGTCATGCGGTTGGCTGACTACATGCGGTCCATCGCTTTGCGGATGATTGTCACTGCCTGCGTCAGCTCCCGCTGGTTAAGTGATGCAAAGCCAAACCGAATGGCATTTCCTGGCTGTGTACCGTAAAAATACCGGTAGCCATTATTCATAGTAAGCCCGAGATCCGCTGCCCTGATAGTTACAGCCGCCAGGTTGCAGGCGGGATCAAACTGAAGCCAGATAGCCATCCCACCCTGTGGCAGCTCAAAAGATACCTTGTTGCCCAACTGTTGTTGCAACAACTCCCCTGCCAGGTCCCGCCTTTCCCGATATACTTTATTGGCTTTTTTCAGGTGACGGGCAATTACGCCAGCCTTTAACATATTACCCAGCGCCTCTTCCACAAGGTTATCGCCTCCCAGGTCCATCAACTGCCGCAGTTGTGCAGCCCGTTCTATAAACATTTCCGGGGCTATCATAAAACCCATGCGCAATGATAATCCAAGCGATTTGGTAAAGGAGCCCACGTAGATGACATTACCACCATGATCCGCACTGGCCAGGGGTACAATCGGCGATGCGCTGTAATAAAAATCGTAATCGTAATCATCTTCAATTACAGCCAGGTTATACTTCCTGATGATTTCCAGCAGCTTCATTCTTCTCTCCGCACTTAATGTAACAGTGGTTGGGTGATGATGATGACTGATCACGTACAGTAGCTTTATCCGCTTGCTTTTGCAAAGTCGCTCGATCGCATCTACGTCTATCCCGTGGTTGTCCACCGGCACTCTTAGCAGTTTTGCCCCCAGCTGCTCAAAAGTAAGATCTGCGAAATAGTAATTGGGGCTACCCACTATTACATAATCACCCTTACGGATCAACGTAGCTGCGGCCAGATAAATGCTCATTTGCGCACCTCGTGTAATCATAATATTGCTGGGGGTGATGTTGAGTCCCCTGGTATCAGAGAGATGCTTTACCAGCTGGGTCCGCAGATGCAGATTGCCAGCAACGGCAGTTGCGGCCAGGTTGCGGGCATAACCTGGCTGCTGAATCAGGGAGCGGCATTCTTTCATCCAATCCTCCAATGGCGCCAGGCGCACATCCGGAAAGCCATCATTTACCACCAGTTTTTTGGTAGCACCAACTTTGTTAGGATGTGGCAGTACAGGAAAAGTATTCATTTCAAATGCAGGCTGCTGCGCATAAGCATGGACCGCACCTGAAAACGTCCGTGGTTTTACCATTGGGAGGTTCGTGGCTACCATCATGCCTTTTCGCGGCACGGGCACTACCCAATCCTGGCTCACCAACTCATCGTAGGCTGCTACCACTGTTTTGCGGTGAAGGCCCAGCAAATCAGCCAATATCCTGCTGCCTGGCAGAAAGGTGCCCGGGCGGATCATACCGTCCCGGATGAGGGTAATAAAGCGGTTAGCCACCTGGAGATAGATGGCCTGATGCGCGTTGCGGTCTATTTCTATCAGTGATTTGAATGGAAGCATCTGGACTACTTATTAATTCAAAAGTGGACTACTCTACTAGTCCAGATCAAATATACATTTGTAGCAGTTAATATCTCCCTAAATAAAAAAGATGAACACCAGATTCAGTTTACACGAGCAATTTCCGGAGGCTGTAAAGGCCATTAGGGCGCTGCATGTATTTGGCACAGATTCCAAACTTAATATTATCCAGAAAGAGTTGATTAAAATCAGGGCATCACAGATCAACCAATGTGCTTATTGTATAGACATGCATACACGCGATGCACGCAAATACGGGGAAACGGAACAGCGTATATACCTGCTTAATGCCTGGAGAGAGACAACGCTGTACACTCCGGCAGAACGCGCATTGCTGGCCATGACAGAGGAAGTGACACAAATAGGCCAGCAGGGCTTATCAGATAAAACGTACCAGGACGTGATAGCACATTTCGGGATGGACGGTACGGCACAAATCCTCATGGCCATTGTTCAGATCAATACCTGGAACAGGATTGCCATCTCTCTTAACTATCAATTCAACAAATAATGCCGGTACAATACGCCAATTCCGACGAACAAATTAACGCTTGTGCAGACGCTATTGTGGCCTTACGGCCAATGCTGAAAAAAGACGAAGTGCTGGCACAGGTAAAAGCGATGCAGGACACCGATGGTTACATGCTGGTATACATCACGGATGAATCAGACCCTTCACGCGCCGCTGCTATCGCTGGTTTCCGGCGACTGCACAAGCTGCTCGGCGGTCCGCATTTTTACATCGATGATTTATCGACCCTGCCGGAATTCCAGGGCAAGGGTTACGCAAAGCAGCTGCTGGATCATATACGCGAACTGGCGGTGAAGCAGGGACTGCACAGTGTGCGGCTATCCTCCGGCCATGGTAATAGCCATGCACATCGTTTGTACCTGAACTATGGTTTCTACATCAGTGCCCATAACTTCATGCTGCCCTTGCAGGAGGGTCGCATATGACCCCTAAATTGACGTTTTTGCCCAGCATTACTTGCAGGCGTTAAATGGATATTTGTAGTCGAAAATCCATTTGTTATGCAAACTAAAAATAAAGTAGTATCCGCAGCTGAATGGGATCTTGCCCGCAAAGCATTGCTGGTGAAAGAAAAAGAACTGACCCGCCTGCGCGATCAGATTGCCCGTGAAAGACAGGCATTGCCCTGGCAGGCGGTTACCAAAACCTATTCTTTTGATGGTCCGGAAGGCAAAGAAACCCTTTCCGACCTCTTTGATGGCCGCAGTCAGCTGCTGATAGTACACTTTATGCTGGGCCCCGGCTGGAAAGAAGGGTGTACCGGCTGCTCCTTCAATGCGGATAATATCGACGGTGTGCTGCCGCATTTGTACAACCATGACGTCAACCTGGTAGTAGTGTCCCGCGCCCCCCTGGCAGAAATTGAAAAATTCAAAAAACGCATGGGCTGGCAGTTTAAGTGGGTATCATCTAATGGCAATGATTTCAATTACGACTATAAAGTCTCCTTTAAGCCGGAAGAGCTCAGCAATGGCGGGGTGTATTATAACTACCGGCTGGAGAAAAATGCGGGGGAAGAACAGCCTGGCGTGAGTGCTTTTTATAAAGAGGAAGATGGAGCAATTTTCCACACCTACTCCACTTATGCCAGAGGCATGGAAACGCTGACCAATACTTTTAACTACCTGGATATAGCTCCTAAAGGGCGGAATGAGGGGGATCACCCGATGGGCTGGGTGAAACTCCACGACATGTATGCGGAACAGCCTGCCGTTACGGGCAATGGCAATTGCTGTCACTAAAATATATGTTATGTCACATCATTCCTGTTCCTGTAACAAAGCAGAGAAAATGCGCCGGCCTGTATTCCGGCGCATTCTCCACTTCATACGATGGGCCTTGCCGGGAGTTGGACTGGCGCTTATACCCAAATGCCCTGTATGCCTGGCTGCTTATATTGCAGTAGGCACCGGCATGGGTATACCGATTACAACGGCCAGCTACCTACGTTGGGGCCTCATCGTGCTTTGCGTTTCCGCAATCATCTATCTGACCATAAAGCAACTATCTGCCTTTCGCAGACGCCGTTTGCTTTGATGGTGTTATTGTATATACAAATTTCTCTTTTGCGGCAGGCTTAACGACTTCAAGGTTGATGCGATAAATACTATCGCCCCACTTCTCAATGATTCCTTTATCCTCCATTTTCGTCAATACCAGTTTCTCAACGGAAGCCTTCATTTTGGAAGAGTAATTTAACTGGTAATCCCTTTCTTCGCCGTGAATGGTAATCACACCAGGAGCAGTCACTTCTGCCGGAAAGCAGGTCATCAGGTGCTGGGTCAGGCTATCCGTGCGATTCAGGCTCACCTGATCTTCTACTACCACCTTTTGTTTCTTGAGCAGCTGCACAGTTCTGTTCCAGTTGTTAATCCCCGCCTCAGCCGGATATGCTTTTGCCAGGTCCAGCTGCATGATGCTACCTGATTTATTGCTGGTACTGCTCACCGTCGTGGCTTTATATTGAGGCCCATTCGGCTGCGTGTAGCCGTTAACGGTAGGCAGGTTATGATAGTCGGAACGGTTAAACCAGATATCGTAGCGCTGACCACTGAAAGTCCGGGCGGTGTAGGTGCCGCGTCCAGCATCAATCAATACCGGCAAGCCATCGTAGTACACAATAAAGTTACCAACATCATTGTGGTTATGACTTTCATCGTTGTTACCGCCTTTGGCTGCTACATAAAAGCCTTTGGCGGTGCCACCGTTGTCGCGGGCAGTCATTACTTCCAGGTCAGGCCACCACACTTTTTCCAGCAACGGCAACCCTTTCTCGGCCTTGCGGAATTCCTCTTTCATGAATAAGGAATAGAGATTACGGTAATACATATACGTACCCCGCCAGATGCCATCCCGGTCGTTATCAATATACCAGGCGCCAAACTTCATCATGTCCGGATCACCTACATCTTTACCGAAGCGATATACGAGACTTCCGTTCATTCCTGGCTGTGGATCAGCGTCTGCGAAGTCAATGAAGTACTTTTCACTGATCTGTGCCTTGTAGATAAACTGCGCCATATGTTTAACCTTCTCCTCTTTCAGCACATAGCTAAAAGCATTGTTGGTAGCCAGGTTCAGCATACAGATATTGTCGTAGAGAGAAGCAGCAGCGCCACTCCAGTAACCCGGACCTTCGTCGCAACCACCATCCTGCGGATACGGATTAAGGAACTGATCCAGTGTATGCAAAATTTTGCTGACCGTTGCAGCTCTTACCTTTTCGTTCGGTTCGAGCAGCAGCACGGCGGTGAGCCAGTTGGAGGAGATCCACGGATTCCAGTTATTTGGCCTTCTGCCTGAACTACTGCTACCCATCCAGCCATGGTGTTTGGTCATGAGCGGGGTAAACACGCGGCGGTTAGTTTCGTCGTATATACGTTTACGTATGAGCGGAGAGGCCGCATCCAGTTTGTCGCCAATGAAGTAGTCGACCCAGCCCAGCAGTTCAGCTGTTTCTGCTGAAAACAGCTCTACAAATGGCTCAGCGACGTCCGGTAATCCACCGTCTTTTCCTTTTGGAAGATGTGCGGATGCACCCCAGAAAGATTCTTCGCAAACGGACCAGATACCATTGATGATATCATCTGTAAACCGGCCTTTGTTTTCATATACTTCTGCCATCATGAGGGTAGCCAGCACCTGTCGTTTCCCATTGGCAATTTCCTGGTACTGGCGGCGGTCGCCGGTGCGCACGATCAGCATGGACACGGTGGCCGGAATGCCTGGCCAGGTGTAATTCAGATACCCTTCTGCGGCTTTGATGGTATTGGCGGCCAGCTTTGGATCTACGGTAGTCCACACGGCCCTTTTTTCACGTGCGGGGAAAGGTTCCCATTTGTCGCGCGGAATCAGCTTTGTGGCCAGTTCCTGTGGGTTATAGCGCCCACTGAGCAGGTTTTGTGCCTGCACGGTAACTGCTGCCAGCAGCACCCCGATTACTAGCAAGGTCTTTTTCATAAGTAGATGTTTGTATAATTTTTACCGAAGTCTGCGGAAACGGCTCCGTCATATGCACGAAAAGGCGCCCCTGGCGCCTTTTCGTGCATATAGCAAATAAAAATATTACTTCACCTGGTAGCGTTTCACGCTGATAACCATGGATTTTTTAGCATCATCTACTTTATTGATATAGATATATGCTCTGTATTTACCGTCAGCGGTTTCCACCCAGGTACCACCTTCCCCTTTCAGGTTGAAGAGATAACTTGGCTGGTTGGTAAAATCTACCGCTTTAAAGTCCAGGTCGGTGATGAACACACCATATTGCAGGCGCGCCAGCTGCTGATCGCGGAGGTTAAAGGTTTTCATCAGTTTGGTCACATTAGCGGCACCACCTGGCACTACGAAGTCCTGCAGGTACTCTTTAGGAGCGCCTGGGGACACCAGTGCATGTTTCAGGCTGGCGGTGGCTGAAGTGCGGTACATATAAATCAGGTCGATTTTTGATGCATCCACCGTTTGATTTTTAGCGTACACTTTCATGTCGGCTACAGAGAAGTAGGTAGAATCGCCATCTGTCATATTCAGGTCCAGCTTCATATCCATGGTGGATATTTCGTAAGGTCCCATTTTGTAGGATACATTTTCACCGTTGCTGGATTTAGCAGAGAAGGTGAAGGTGACAGATTTACCTTTTGCTTCTTCCGGAATCTGGTAGAAGAAACGCAGCGTAGAAGCCATGGTATCTTTCGTGAAAGTGGTAACCGTGGTAGTGCCGGTAGTAACAGAAGGCTCCCCTATTTTCACCGGCACATCTTTCTGTTGCTCGATGGAATAATAATAGGAATTATTCTCCAGGTAAGTACCGGAAGCACCGGCAATGCTGGCTTCTACCTGTGCAGATACCAGTTTTCCTCTGGAGGCAGGTAATGCCATGGCATAGGCAAATTCAATCATGCCTCCGGAAATATTAGGTCCGGTAGAACGTTTGATACAATCGTTCTGCAGCTGATCTTTTGTAGTGGGTGTTTCGTATGCATCGTCCTTTGCGCAGGATGCCGCCAGCAGCATTATCCCAAAGAGAGCGGGTGTATATGATCTGAAATTAATTCTCATGTCTCAGGTTTTACTTTGGTTGAACGGTGATGATGATCTTGTAAGTTTTCCTGATTTGCCTGTTACCAGATACGACTGTATACTGGCGTGGGTTTGCAAGGTCAGAGAAATCTGTTTTACCGGTAATCTTAGGTTCCAGCTTGCAATCTTGTGCGAGTGACAGCTGTGGCCATAGATTTTTCAGGTCAGCACCATAAAATACCTCCTGGGTAATGGTACCTAAGGCGGTATCAATTACGGGAGCTTTACTTCTTACGGTCTGGAAGTCAGAACCGAGCAATTCAAAGTTGGTAACGTAGCAATCGGTACGTGTGGTGATCAGCAGTCCGTCTTCATCCACTGGCAGGTCGTTCTTCTTACAGCTGCTTATCATGCCTGCAAAAAACAGGATCAAGCCGCTGATGATTACAAATTTCTTCATACTGATTTATTTTAGGGAGATAGTAATGTTCACTGGATCATTACTATCTCCGGATTGTCAAATTTTCAATTATAACCAAGGCGTGTTCTGGGTCAGGTTCGGGTTGCGGTCACGTTCGCTCTGCGGGATCTTGAAAATATATGCTCTCGCATAATCCCTTTCAGTAGCGTTCTGGAACACAATTGGCGATTGTCTTACAGCGCCCTGTGTATCCTGTTGGCCTACACCCAGTCCACCGAGGCCACCATACAGCGCCTCCAGTTTTCTCCAGCGACGCAAGTCAAACGCACGCTGTCCTTCAGCCACCAGTTCCACAATTCTCTCCTGCTCAATGGCTTTGAAGAAAGCATCTTTACCGGTATATCTATCCGCTTTAAGTGCTGGCAGGTTACCACGGCGACGTACTTTATTTACCAGCGCGATCGCATCTGCCTGCGGACCGTTTACTTCATTGGTAGCTTCCGCATACATCAGGAACACATCAGCGAGGCGCATTACAGGGTAGTTGTAATCCCCATCGGTACGATCCTGACCGGCGTAGTTACGTACAAACTTGCGGTATACATAACCAGAGTTGCAACCATCGGTATCGTAGGTGGTATAAGAAACACCTCCGATGGTGATGTTGGTACCCCATGATTTATAAATGAAAGGAGCGAAACCGGTTGCTTTCAGCGCCTGCATGCCAATTGCTTTTTCGTAATCCCACATGATGGTGGACTTCATACGATAATCACGGTTGGCATAACTCTGCGGGTTGAGTGCGGAGTTAACGGTTGTTCTTGCACCGGCGGCAGTTGGAGCCATAGGCTTCAGCTTTGGCGCTTCCTCGCCGGTGGTGATCAGCTGATAGCGATCTGCCAGCTCGTAGCGCGGAGACACCCAGCACTGGGAACGCTGCATAGTACGACCGGAGAAATCACGCATGAGTGATTCTCCCTGACCGGTACTGGTACCACCGTGTGTAAATGCCATGATCATTTCAGGATCACCGTTAGCGATTGGCATAAACAGGTAGAAATAGTTAGGGAGAATTTCACCGCCACCGAGCGTATCGATTGCACCAGGCTCGCCACCTCTGAAGAGGGCCAACCCGTAATCGTTTACCACATGCCCGAGATCTTCCGCAGCGCCTTTAAATGCTGCAGTGGCAGCAGCTGCATCCGGTTTGAAGGTAGTCAGCTCAGGCCAGCCGTTTTTATTCCAGGAGCCCCAGAACAACTGCAGCTTGCCACGGAACGCCAGTGCGGCAGGTTTCGCAGCACGGCCAACAGCGGATGGCTTGGCAGGCAGTTTTTCAAATGCATAGCTGAAATCATTCATGATCGAATCCTTGATCTGAGTGATCGGCATGCGGGCAAGCGTTTGTACATCAGCGTTAGAGGTTGCCACCTTATCAAAGTAAGGCACATCTCCCCACATGCTGATCAGACGGAAATAAGTCATACCGCGCAGCAGTTTTGCTTCGCCCACGATTACTTCCAGCTTTTCCCTGTTACCTACTTTACGGTCAATCATCGCGTTTACGTTCTCAATAACGTAGTTGGCACGGTTGACAGAACCGTATAGTGCTTTGAAATAGTTATCGAAGCGGTCACCATAGCTGGCCGACTGATAACCGGCGCTGCTGGATGGATTGTATGGATCGCCACTGGAAGTGGAAGTACCACGGGTACGGGTATACTCTCCCTGTCCATCGAAATAGTAATCGCGGTCAAACACGGAACGGGTGGCGTTGTAGGCGCCCATCAGTGCGTAAGTGGCATCGTCTTCCGTTTTCCAGAAGAAGCTGGAACCAACTTCAGTAGTAGGTTGCTGATCCAGCAGGTTCTTGGTGCATCCGGTAGCCAGCAGTGCCACGGAAGAGGCAACAACTGCGGTGCGTATAATAGATAATGATTTTCTCTTCATAACAATTTTATTAGAATCCAACGTTCACACCTAAGGAGTAATTTTTAAGCAACGGATACGCAATGTTCCTGTTACCAGTCATTTCAGGGTCCAGACCACGGAACCTGGTAATAGTGGCAAGGTTTTCAGCAGAACCATAGATTCTTACGCTGTTGATCTTAGCCAGTTTAACCAGGCGGGAAGGAATGGAATAACCCAGCTGAATATTTTTCAGGCGCAGGTACGACATATTATCCAGCCAGAAGGTAGTTTCCTCGCGGTTTCCACCGATACCGCCCAGGCGTGGCCAGATACCGTTTGGATTGTCGGTACTCCATGGATTAGTCCAGTGATCCCAGGTGGTGGCGTAACGGGTAGCGCTGAAGTTCGTATTGTTATAGTTGTTGATCCAATAGTCTTTACGGCCGGCAGCACCTTGTAACAGGAAGCTGAAGTCGATACCATGCCAGCTAACGTTACCAGATAAGGCATAGTTAGTGGTAGGTCTGTCGCGTTGGTAGTTTTCCTGTGCTACTTTATCGTTACCGTCGATGATACCATCGCCGTTCACGTCGTTGCGGAGAATATCACCGGGAGAGGCACCTTGTGGAGTGGAATTGTATACATCCTGCCACGTTTTGGCAATGCCTTTATCCGTATAGGTATACACGAAGTGGTAAGGCATGTTGAGGAAGGTATAGCCACGACCGAGGTACTCGTTCCATTTTTCCAGGGTGGTACGGTTATAAGAGGCGTTGGCATTCAGCATGTAGGAGATGCCGTTAGACAGTTTGTCTGTCCAGGTCAGGTTCAGCTCTACCCCTTTGTTGCGCAGGTTACCGATGTTTTTGCGTGGTGCATCGTAAGCACCGGTGAGCAGCATTGACAAGTCGGAAGGCCTGTTCATACCGGAAGTAAGGCGGTTGTAGTAATCCAGTTCAGCATTCAGGCGGCTGTTGAAAAAGCCCAGGTCCAGACCGATGTTTAATACCGAAGTAGTTTCCCAGGTCAGATCCCTGTTTACCATTTTCTGGTTTACAAATCCTTTAACGATATCCTTATCCAGGAAGTAGGATGCCATAGCCAGGGTTTCCTGTTGCTCATAGCGTTTAACACCGCTATTGTTACCCAGTGTACCATATGAGGCACGGAGTTTACCGTTGCTCAGCCAGTTGGATACATATTGTTTAATAAAGTCTTCCTCGATGAATCTCCAACCCACGGCCGCAGACGGGAAGAAACCGTATTGGCTGCCTTTCAGGAATTTAGAAGAACCATCTGTACGGAAGTTCAGTTCCAGCAGGTATTTATCGTATGCGGTGTAGTTGATACGACCAATATAGGAACGCAGCCCTTCCGTGCTGGAGTTACCGCCAGTACCCTGAATACTGGTTAAGGCACCATCGATTTCGTGCAGGTCAGGATAGAGACGGTCGTTACGGCTCGCGTTCAGGTTGCGGTCGTACCAGTACTCCTCTGAATATACACCCAGAACGGTAAAGTCGTGGTTCTTATTAAATGCTTTGTGATACGTCAGGCTACCGTTGAGCTGTGTTTTATAACCGCTGCTGGTGTTGTTGGAAATACCTGCGTTAGCACCGTACCATACACGGCTTCCGTTCGTCATCGTCTGGAAGTTCCAGGAGGTGGTAGGAATTGGTGCCGAGTAGCTGAATTGGTTATAATAAGCCAGGGAGTAATCTACCTTAGCGGTCAGGCCTTTGATAGGCGACCAGTCGTAGTACACATTGGCGTTGAGTTGCTGGCGGTTCTGGTCATTTTTGTTCTGTGTGAACATCATGTATGGGTTGAACGCCTGCGGATCTTCGTTGAAGGCCATTACACCGCCGAATTTGCCGGTGATGGGATCATATGGCGTGATACCTGCGATAGCATATTGCAGGTCGAGGTTACCACCATCATCATCGGTGAAGCCATTTTCGAGGGCGTAGGTAAATTTCGTCCAAACACCGGCGAATTTCACCCCTACATTCATATTAGGGCGCAGTTTATAATCGAAGTTAAAACGTGCGTTATATCTTTTATAATCGTTGTTGATCTGTAGTCCTCGCTCATTTTGCACGCCCACGGACACGAAGAAGTTGGACAAGTCGTTACCGCCGGAAGCAGAGAGGTTGTAGTTTTCGTTCACCCCGTCGCGCATGATGATGTTCCACCAGTCTGTGTTAGGGTATGCCAGTGGATCGATCATGCCCAGTGCCATCCATTGGTCGATGGTACCATCACGGAAGGTGAGCAGGTCACGCATCGTGCTTACCCGCTGCTGCATTTGCGCCAGGGTAAGGGAGCGTGGGTAGTCGGCCATGAAATCATAGGATTTCGTAGGTTTTGCTACCCCGTAAAAGCCGTTGAAGTTGAATTGTGTTTTTTTGTTTCCCTTACCGGATTTGGTGGTCACGAGGATCACACCGTTGGCCGCACGGGAACCGTATACGGACGCCGAGGTTGCATCTTTCAAAACAGAGATGCTCTCGATATCGTTCATGTTGATGGTGTTGATGTCTACGTCCGGCATACCATCCACTACGATGAGCGGATTGGCGTTGTTTACCGTACCCAGACCACGGATGGTGAGGTTTGCACCGTTTTTACCGGCCATACCCATTGGCTGGCTTACTGCCAGACCAGGCACCATTCCACTCAGTGCAGAAGAGGCGTTGGACACTGCACGGCCTGCCATCTTTTCATCTACTTTAATTGCCGAAACGGCACCCACCATGTTTACTTTACGCTGGGTACCATAACCAACCACGACTACTTCTCCCAGTGCTTTCTGGTCGGTCACCATTTGCTGGTTGATTGTTTTCTGGTTGGTGTAAGCCACTTCTTTGGCGCTGAAGCCCATGGAAGTGAATACCAGTACAGGTGATTTAACGCTGTTAGGGAAACGCAGTGAATAAGCACCTTTAGCGTCAGTAACGGTACCGTGGGAAGTACCTTTTACAGCGATGGTAACACCGGGAACCGGCTGTCCCTTATCGTCTGTTACTGTACCTGTGATAACGTGTGATTGGGCTGGATCCTGCTGAAAAAATTCAGCTACAGCATTGCCGGATGCACCTGAGGCCGCATATGCAGGCGCGGTACAAATCATACCCGCTGCGGGTATCAGTGTCAGCATCATCCAGTGTAAACGTAGTTTACCCGATGAAGAACGTGGTAAATAGTGAATCATTAGGTATTAATTTTTGAGCAATAAAAGGCTGAATCGGGTTACAGTCCGAAACCTATGTAATTTGAATGCATGATAAAATAGCAATAGAAAGCCTCGCCGGTAACCGACATAAGTGGAATGGCACAGCAAACGTTTGCATGAAAAGTTAGTAACTAGACCTTAAGTCATGAGCCAATTAATTTCATACGTGGGAAAAATTTTGGTCTTTTCTCTTCAGTTGATTTGTTTATTGTATCAGGAAATAGCAGTACACGATCAAAAATATAAAAAACAATCGATTGAAATAAATAATCTTCCAACAAAATAGAAAAAATTATCCTGATTTTAGACAGATTCTAACAAAAAATATTCAGAATGTGAAAATTGTACAGAAAACCAGAGAAATAATATCAGTACAAACACAGGCATAGCGGATAATTTCGAAGCGTTGAAATATAGCATAGCAAACGTTTTCGTAAACCGGGGTTAACTTATCTTGAAAGGCAAGCCGTTCTCCGTTCCTCCCCTACCTGTTCAGCGGCAGCACGGTGCACGGAGTGTGCCTTTGCACGCGGAGAGCTCGCATTTGCAGCTCCTTCGCAAACGCCGTTGGGATGAGCGAAAAATCAACGGGTGTTCCACACCAGCAACTGCAGCATCAACTCGTCTTTTTGTAGTTAAATACCGCCCAGGCATTCAGCACCAACGCAAACGCCACCTCATACCAGAACTCCAGCTGTACATCCGCAAAGCCGCTCCCCTTCAGCATTACCATCCGTATCACCTTTACAAAATGTGTCACAGGGGTAAGCGCCGATATCGTGCGCGCCCAGCCGGGCATGCTTTCCGTGGCCGTAAACAACCCGCTCATCAGCATAAATATCATCATAAAAAAGAAGGCCAGAAACATCGCCTGCACCTGGTTGGCACTAAAAGTAGATATCAGCAAACCAAAGCCCAGCAAGGCTACCAGGTATACAGCCGCAAACAGGTACAATAACCATAACGGCCCTACGGAAGCAATGCCATACACCACATAGGCCACCAGCAATCCAATTGTAAATATGATCAGCCCCATCAGCCAGAACGGAATCAGCTTACCACTGATAAATTCCCATTTGCGTATAGGCGTTACGTTGATCTGCTCAATAGTGCCTATCTCCTTCTCCTTCACAATATTGAGCGCCGCCATAAAACCACCGATCAGTGTAAGCAGCAACACAAATATCCCCGGCACCATGTAGTATTTATACTGCTCCCTCGGATTGTACCAGGTATTATACATCACGTTGATCACCGGCATACGTGCCGCTACGGGATGTGCCGCCCGTACAAAATCAAGGTCCATACCCTGGCTAAAATCCGCGATTATACTGTTCAGATATGCGCCGCCAATAGAGGCCCTCGCGCCATTAATGGCGTCAATGGACAACGACACCTGCTGCCGTCCTTCCCGCACCAGATTACGCTCAAAATTCGCCGGAATCTCCAACACCACGTCGGCATCATTGCGCTCCACATAATGCAGCGCCTCCTGATATGAACTAACGGCACCGGTTATACGGAAATAGCCACTCGCCCCCAGCTTGCTCAGCATGCGCTGGGTAAGGGTGCTATGATCATGATCTACCACCACCACTTTAATGTCTTTCACCTCAAAATTGGCCGCCAGCGGCAGTATGATCAGCTGAATAGTAGGCATGGCAAAGATCATCACGAGAATAATCCGGTCCCGTAATATCTGCCTGAACTCCTTCTGCAACAAAAACCCGAGTTTCTTCATTCCAGTCTGGTTTTAAATTTCAGTAATGCGAGCGACAATAACCCCACCGTCATCCCTGCCAGCACCAGGGTTTCCCGCCAAACAGCACTAAAGCCCAGCCCCTTCAGCATCACCGCTTTTACAATCAGGTAATACCACCTCGACGGAACCACATTTGAAATCACCTGTAATACCAATGGCATGTTCTCCAGTGGATACATAAATCCTGTGAGCAGCAACGTAGGCAACATCATACCCATCATGGAAATGAGCATGGCCGCCTGTTGCGAAGAAGCGATATTGCTGATCAGCAAGCCCACCGACAAACAGGTAATGATGAATAAAGTACTCTCCGCAAACAATAACAGCAGGCTGCCTTTCACCTCAATATCCAGGAAGCCTACAGACAATATCAAAATAAAAGTGAAGTTCACCAGCGATAACACCAGGTACGGAATCGCTTTCGCAATCAGCACCATCATCGGATGAAAAGGCGATACCAGCAGGATTTCCATCGTGCCCAGTTCCTTCTCCCTCACCACTGATACGGAGGTAAGCGTGGCACATACGATCATAAAAATCAGCGCTATCACCCCAGGAATGAAATTAAGTGAACCGTTGTCTTCCGGGTTGTACAACATCCGCAATTCAGGGATGATACCTATCGGCGCTCCTCCTCCACCCGCCAGATCCTGCTGGTAGTTAAGCATGATCATCGATAAATAATTCACCAGCGTTTTTGCAGTATTGGGATCGGAACCATCGGCAATAATCTGCACGCTGGCTTTGCCGTCATGACGCAGGTCGTCGCCAAACCGGGGCGGAAATATCAATACGCATTTGATAGTGCCCTTCTTAAAAGCGGCGTCTATAGCGGGTCCTGCCAGTTGCTCTTCGTGTACAATAAAGTAGGATGATGATTTTATCTTACTGATAATTTTGGCTGTATTGGCATCTTTGGCCTGATCGCTGATCACGATATCGGCATTTTTCACCTCGCTGGTAAGGGCATAGCCAAACAGCAGGATCTGCGCCACCGGCAAACCAAACATAATCAGCAACGTGCGCCGGTCGCGGAACACGTGGTAAAACTCTTTACGGATAAATACCAGTAACTGTTTCATAAGTTAATCAGTCTGATGAACGTTTGGCCGATCTGGCCAGCTGATAAAATACTTCTTCCATGTTTGCTGCCTGGAACCGTTGTTTCAGGGCCTGCGGAGCATCCAGCGCTTCAATTTTACCATCTACCATGATCGTTACCCTGTTGCAATATTCTGCTTCATCCATATAGTGGGTGGTTACAAATACCGTGATACCACTGGCAGCGGCTTCGTATATCATATCCCAGAACTGCCGGCGGGTAACAGGGTCCACCCCGCCCGTAGGCTCATCCAGGAACACTATCTGCGGCCGGTGAAAAATGGCCACTGAAAATGCCAGCTTCTGCTTCCAGCCTAACGGCAACGACCCAACGAGTTTTTTAGCTTCTTTTTCCAGACCCAGTGTTTGGATCAACTCCCCACTCCGCTCCTTTATCACCGCCCTGCTCAGCCCATACACACCTCCGTAAAATTCAATATTTTCAACGATGGTCAGGTTTTCATACAAAGAAAACTTCTGACTCATATAACCGATATTTCTTTTGATCTGGTCCTGCTGCCGGTACACATCAAATCCCGCTACGGTAGCCGTTCCGCTGGTTGGGTACGAGAGGCCGCACAGTATACGCATGGCCGTGGTTTTACCGGCGCCATTGGCCCCAAGGAACCCAAAAATCTCTCCCTTAGTTACCTCAAACGTTATTTTGTTTACAGCGTAAAAATCGCCGAAACGCTTGGTCAGTTCGTTGCATACAATCACCTGCTCTGCCATATTATTGCGATTTTTGATTCATCAAACGGATAAAAGTATCTTCAATGCCCGGCGATATCTCCTTTACCGCAATACCGGTATGCCCTTTCTGTTGTGCAAACGCCTCCAGCTCCGTTACCGCATGACCGCTGTCCTCCTTCAACGTGAGGTGCAGGTACTCGCCAAATGCAAAGCAGCTTTCCACGGAAGCATTATCACGCATGTCTTTCAGCAGGCCGTAAATATTGGCCGACTTAGCAGCGTATAGTCGTACGGGATAGCTATGTATAATATTATCCGGCGTATCAATTTGCATAATACTCCCCGCCTGGATCAGTGCAATCCTTTCGCATAAACCTGCTTCATCCATGTAAGGGGTGGACACGAGAATGGTGATGCCCATGCTTTTGAGTCGCGCCAGTATGTCCCAGAACTCCCTGCGCGACACCACATCCACCCCGGTGGTTGGCTCATCGAGGAACAGCACCTCCGGCTTATGTATCAGCGCACAACACAATGCCAGCTTCTGTTTCATACCGCCGGAAAGTTTGCCTGCCCGGCGGTCGCTGAAAGGCTTCAGCTGCTCATAAATATCGCGGATGATATCATAGTTCTCTTCGATGGTAGTATCAAAGAGGGTCGCAAAAAAAGTCAGGTTTTCGTGTACGGTCAGGTCCTGGTACAGGGAGAATTTACCTGGCATATAACCCAGTATTTTCCGTATCTGCCGGTAATCTTTCACTACATGCAGGCCTTGCACCGAAGCTGTACCTTTATCTGCCAGCAACAAGGTGGTGAGTATACGGAAGATGCTGGTTTTGCCGGCGCCGTCAGGGCCTATCAGGCCAAACAGCTCTCCCCGTTTCACCGTCAGGGAAACATGATCTACCGCCAGAATTTTTCCATCGGCATATGTTTTCGTGATACCATCCAGCACTACTGCATCCATAATCATTGATTTATTGTTGTGACCAGAGCGCCTCGCCGTACATACCTATTTTCAGGACCCCATCATTGGGTACTTTTATTTTAATCGCATACACCAGGTTGGCCCTTTCATTTTTCGTCTGAATCGTTTTCGGGGTAAACTCTGATTTAGCGGCTATCCAGGTGATGGTGCCGGTATATGATTTATATTCTTTTTTGCCCTGGTCAATGCGCACCTGCACCTGCTGACCGATTTTGATCTGCGGCAGCTGCGTACCATCGGCGTATGCCCTGAGATAAAGCGTATCGGTGTTGGCAATCTTATACAGTGGTTTGCCCACTGTGGCCAGCTCCCCCTGTAAGGCATAGCGGGTGAGCACTACACCGGTGATAGGGTTGATGATCAGTCCTTTGCGTATCTGTTCATTGTATTGTGCGGCAGCCATCTGCAGCGGCGCTTTTTCGCTGAGCACGGACCTGTTTTGCACACCAGTCGTATAGTCGTCCAGGTTAATCTGCTGCCGGGTAGCGGCAATCTGTTTACGCATCTGGTCCACCTGGCTGTTCATATCATCGAGCTGCTTACGGGTGGCGGCATCTTCTTTTACCAGGTTTTCGGTACGTTGCTGTTCGCGTATCAGCTGCGCCAGTTGAGCTTCCTGCACTGCCAGCTGCTTTTTTACCAGCTGGTTCTTTTCGGCGGGACTACTCGTCTTTTCCTGCAATGCTGCTATACTCGCTTCTACCTGTGCTTTCTGCAGGGAAGGAATTTTTACATCTATCTGTCCTACGGTATCGCCTGCACGAAGTGCACTTCCTTCAGGAACCTGAAAGGACAGCAGTTCTCCGTTTTGCTGGGCGGATACAATTACTTCATCTGCTTCAAAATTGCCGGAGGCATCTGCTTGCCTGGTTTTATTAGTACAGGCAGATAGCAGGGCCAGTACAGCAGCAATACAAAGTATCTGTTTCATGTATACTATTATTAATTACCGGAAGTAAATTTATATTGATAAGTAGCTTGCAGCAGTTGCAGTTTGTGGAGGATGAGCAGTTGCCTGGCCTGGTTTTCCGCATTGAGCTGACCGATATAGTCATGTACCGTGATCACACCGTTTTCCAGCTGCGCTTTGGCGGATTGCTTCACTGAAGTCCGGAAGCCAATAGCTTCCTCGTCTTCCGCAATCATTTCATGGAATTTTTTCACTTCTGTGCGCTGCTGCGTCAGGTTCATATTGGTATTGAACAGGAAAGTTTCCTCCTCCACGCTGATGGACTTACGGTTATTTTCTATGATACGCCGGTTATTTTTGAGGCTGTATAGGCTACCAAAATTCCAGTTCATTCTAAGCCCGGTAAAATACCAGGGACCAAAGGCATTATCCAGGATATTAAGTGTAGGTCTGCCATAGCCGCCCTGAAAAAATGCATTGAACCTGGGAAGGTGGTCGGACTTCAGCTGTTGTTCCTGTGCGTCTGCTACGCTGCGGCGATAAGCGTACCAAGCGAGCTCCGGACGATTTATGTTACCTAATACCGACTGCTCTTCTGGCATCAACAGCTTAATGGTATCGGCTAACTGCCGTCCGATAAAGAGTCCGAGCATTTGCGTATACGCACTACGGTTAGCCACAAACGTTATTTCCTGCGTTTTAGCGGCGGACCGTTCTGCCTTTAATTCATCCACATTGCTTCGATAGGCTGTACCATTCCGGTAAGCTGCACTAACTTTTCCAATTGCGTTGTCCAGATCCGACAGTCTGAGGTCATTCTGCCGGAGTTGCTCATTCATCAGGAGAATTGAAAAATATAACTGGTTGATTCGTTCACGGATAGCATAGAGGTTGACAGCAACGCCCTGCCGCTCTGCCTCTGCATTGGCTTTAATAGCTTCCTTTTGGAAACGGGAATTATTGCCATCAAAAATAGTCTGCTGTACTTCGGCGGTCAACTTATACTGATCCTTTGCCAGGCTTGGTATGGTTACACCAAAACCAGGTGGGAACTCAATAGGAAAGGCAACCACATCAGACTGATAGGTAGCCGAACCTGCTACAGTCAGCTGGGGTAGATACACTTTTCCTGCGTTCGACAGGGAGTAGTTTCGACTTGCAGCTATAAGCTCATATCGTTTGATTAACGGATAATTCTGTTCTGCCAGGGTATGACATTGTTCCAATGTAAGCATGGGGTCTTGCGCCGCAGCCATTACAGCAGGGAATGTCATTAATAACACCAGCTTAAGGGAGGTTAGCTTATGCGTCATATATCCAGGAATAAAGATGTTACATCATTAACTTAATCCATCCGGGGATGTGCGTCTTACGTTCTTCCATCATGGCCCTGAACATTTTCATGTCCACTGCTCCTGTTTTAAGCAACAGGTGCCGGGCTACAAATGGCAGGCTGAGCATACTCACCAGGTTCATGACCAGGTGCAGGGGCGCTATTTTCAATTTTCCTTTACCGTGTAACTCCATTAATTGTTTAACGAAATAGGAAGTAAGGAAAACATTATTCTCTACCAGTTCTTTTGTGATGTCGTTGGAGCTGTTGGCCACGCCGTTCATGACGAACAGGGGCAGGTCGGGGTGCTCCAGCAGCATGTCTATCCACCTCACACATAGCAGGTCAATTTTTTCCTGCGGGGTGGTTTGCGGTTCATCCAGTAAATATTTGATGCTGTACAACAACTGCCGGATGGCATCTTTCATGACCAGGTCGTACAACTTTTCCTTGCTGCGGAAGTAATAGTTGACAAGGGAGAAGTTGAGATCCGCTTCCGCGGCAATGTCCCTCACCGTTGTGGCGGCGTAGCCGTTGCGGGTAAATACCACTCTGGCTGCGCTGAGGATCTTCTCTTCTGCGGAGGCATCCGGATCTTTTTTCTTCCTGGTTGCTTTTGCCATGTCTTTACTATTTTACTACATAAAAGTAGATGCGTTTTTTCAATTAAACAAATGTATTAAACAATTGTTCAAAAAATAGTTTTGAGAAACTTTTGAATATGGTGTGTGTTAAGGGCAGCCTACGGGATTCCTGATGCAGAAGGATTTCCGTCTTCCCGGATTATAACTTTTATTATTTGGATCTATTGCCCATTGTTACACTATCTATGGCAGGTACAGTAATTTTTTTATTACTTAGGGAGATATCAGGGATTCTATTTAAAAAGTCCCAGTCATACATTTGGTTGACTCAGGCAATTATATTTACTTGACGATGTCCATTTCATGCAATATCAACCACATAAGATGCAAAAGCGATAATGCCGCAGTTTCATTTTTGAAATATTATTAAAAAGCAACCAAAACTTATCCATTTTCGTAATTATCGATAAACTGATGGTAAAATCGCAACTAATAGTACTAAAGTGCTAATTTCTTTATCCTGTTTTCGTTATTTTCGTTTCAATAATTTTTACCGGCTAACCCCAAATTAGTCGCAGTTATTTCAATACACCGACATGCGCTACCTGTTATTTATCCTATTATTCGCCACAACGGTATCTGCACAGCAACGTATCACAGAAGCTGAAACTTCGTTTGCTACCCTTGCCAAGGATTCTGGCATGAAGCGGGCCTTCCTGCGTTACCTGGACAGTACGGCTGTTACCTTCCAGAATGGGATGATCCAAAATGGCCGCCAGCAGGTCTGGAAACAACCGGATACAGATGTGCAGCTGATCTGGAAACCAGTTTACTATTACACGGCATTGAGCGGCAATACCGGCTTCACAACCGGCCCTTATGAACTACGTGCACCGGGGAGCGACTCCGCCGCCGACCGTGGGCAATTCAGCAGCATCTGGGCAAAGGATGCCTATGGTAACTGGAAAGTAGTATTGGACATCGGCGTATCTACACCCCGCTCCAAGGTGGATACTATCAGCAATACCAAAGTTGCGAAGGTGAGTTCCTTACCTTCCGGCATCGGGGATATCCGGGAAGTAGAAGCCAGGTTCCTGAAATCCTATCAGACTGCCGGCAACCTGGCCTTTAGTGAATACATTGATGGGGCCACCTGGTTTAACCTGGAAGGGTATCCACCGTTGCACGACAGTACCAGCATCATGCAGGCCATCAGCCAGGTACATGGCAGAATTATGTTTAAACCGGTAGCCGGCGGCCTCTCTGAGGACCGGGACCTGGGTTACGTGTATGGCTACACGCTGGAGGGCAGTAAAAGAAATAATTATATGCGCGTATGGAACCATACGCAATCCGGCTGGAAAATACTGTTGCAGATCATTCAGTGGTAAATGGAGCGAGTTGGGAAAGTATGCACTTCCTACATGGTGGTCGTAATACCAGGCGTCCAGTGAGGAAATTACAGCAGTTTATGCCTTAGAATAGTCCCACGCATTACACCCCTGCGCCTACCCCATTATACGCATCTGTAAGTGCCTGGATGTCCAGCTTCCCCATTCCCATCATGGCCTGCATAACCCTGCCGGCTTTTGCGGGATCTTTATCTCCCATATACTGACCTAACTGTACGGGAATGATTTGCCAGGATATGCCGTACTTATCAGTAAGCCAACCGCAGCGACTTTCCTGACCACCATCGGCGGTAAGTTTTTCCCACAGCTCATCTACTTCTGCCTGGGTAAAGCAGTTAACAAACAATGAGATGGCGGGTGTAAAATTGAATTGCGGGCCTCCATTTAAAGCGTAGAACGTTTGACTTTCTAATTCGAAGATGGTGGAGAACACAGGCCCCTGCTGTCCCGGCTCCTGGCCCGGCATGCGGCTAACATTGACAATCTTTGAATTTTTGAAGATGCCGGTGTAAAAGTTGGTCGCTTCTTCAGCCTGACCGTTAAACCACAAAAATGGGATGATCTTTTGCATAATAATCAGTTTTTATACTGGTACAAACGTACTTACTCTTACGCAAATCATCAGGGGGTCAAAGCGACATTTTACAGGGGTATCCCGACAATCCAACCGGCCGGCAAAAACCTGGTACTTTTGCCTGGCCCGGCGTCGGTTGTCGTCACTTATGCATGCGCTTCTGCCCATGCGGGCACATTATTTCTGAGCATTCGCTTGGCCATATGGATACGGCTTTTGATGGTACCCATCGGCTCTTTCATCATATCTGCAATTTCCTGGTATTTATAGCCCTGACTATATAGCTGAAAAGTTATTTTGAACTTACCTGGCAGGCCATCCATGCCTTCCTGCAGTTCTTTGAGGGTGAGCGCCATTTCGGTGCTGTTATTGTGCAGGTTGCGGTCGGCCGCATGTGCTACCTCATGCTTGCTGTAGCTTTCAAATTTGTCGTGCAGTTGCTTTCTCCGGTAATTATTCAGAAAGATATTCCGCATGATCACCAGCAGCCACGCTTCCATGCTGGTGCCGGGTGCGAATTTATCCTTGTTCATCAATGCCCGGCAAAGGGTTTCCTGGCAAAGGTCCTGAGCGGCATCTCTGTTACGAGTAAGCTTGATCGCAAAGGGCATGAGCTCCGCCACCACCAGTGGTAACTGGCATTCGAATTCCTGGCTAAACATAATGTTGAAATTTTGAAGTTAACTAAGATAAGCACGGATCATCCAGGCCCATTTTTCATGTACTTTCAGCACGTTTGTCAGAAAGTCCACGGTACCCGGATCATTGAATCCTTCCGTAGTAATAATCCTTTGCTTGATTTCCCTTACCAATGTTTCATGATCATTCAGCAGGTTGGTCCATTGCTGTACGCGTTCACTGGTGCTCTCACCTTCCAGCAGACTAGTTAGCTTCAGATAATCTTCCATACGCCCCATCGCAAAGTGGCCTACTTTACGGATACGCTCCGCCGTATCATCAATTACTTCTGCCAGCTCATTATACTGCTCTTCATAAAATTTGTGCAGCTCAATCATGTTTGTACCGGTAACATTCCAGTGATAGTTTCTTACCTTATGATACAATACCTGCTCGTCTGCCAGCAAACCGTTCAATAATAATCCAACTGCCTGGGAGTTTGCTTCGCTTAAACCTATGTTCGCTTTCATGTTAAAAAATTTTCCGTTTCCGATGATGTAAAATTCATCATTCATCGTTACTTGCCCAATGGACAGATAATGGATTCTGATGTACATAATGATCCTGATAGTATTTTGTACTTTTGGGACGAAAAATTGAAGTGTAAGTGATGTTTATGAAAAAGAAATGGTTCGAAAGGAGCACGATCCTGAATGCCCTATTGCTGATTTTTGTGATACTAATGCTGGTAAGTCCTGGCACTAAATCCTATGTGATCAGAGGCCTCATGAAAGCAGGTTTATTCCAGCCTGCTGTACCCTCCGCTCCTGTTACGAAAGCACCGTCCATGTCTTTTAAAGACAGTCAGGAAACCACTGTGGAAACAGAGCAATTGAAGGGTAAGGTGATCATCCTGAACTTCTGGGCAACCTGGTGTCCACCATGCCGGGCGGAGCTTCCTTCTCTCCAGGCCCTATATGAAAAATATAAAAATGAGGTCGTGTTCCTTGCAGTAGACGCTGACAGGAAACTCTCCGTATCAAAAAAATTCATGGAAAGCCAGGGCTATAGCCTGCCTGTATTCAAGACCACCAGCGGTATTCCTGCCACCGTTTACGATGGCACTTTACCAACAACCGTTGTGATCGACAAACAAGGCAACATCCGCGCCCGCTACACCGGTGCAAAGGATTACAGCAACCGGAAATTTGAAAACTTCCTTAAATCCCTGCTGGCAGAATAACTAAAAAAATAACTGCAAACATTTATATTTAAGCCTTGTAAATTTTCAACTAAAAAAATAGCTTACAATGGAATACAGGGTATTTGGAAGAACCGGCTGGAACGTGAGTGAAATAGGCTACGGCATGTGGGGAATGGCAGGCTGGACGGGCTCAGAAGAGGCGGAAGTAAATGCAGCACTGGACCAGGCAATTGAACTGGGCTGCAACTTCTTTGATACTGCCTGGGGATACGGCGAAGGCCTGAGCGAAGAGATACTGAACAAAACCATGAAACGTCATGCAGGAAAACGACTCTACGCCGCCACTAAAATACCACCGAAAAACAGGAAATGGCCATCCAAACCTGAATACTCCCTCCAGGATGTATTTCCGGCTGATTACATCGTTGAATACACGGAGAAAAGTCTGAAAAATCTTGGTGTAGATTGCATCGACCTGCAGCAATTCCACGTATGGGAGGACCACTGGGCCAACCAGGACGAATGGAAAGAAGCTATTACCAAACTACAGCAACAAGGTAAAGTGAAACACTGGGGCATCAGCGTAAACCGCTGGGAGCCGGATAACTGCCTGGAAACATTAAAAACTGATCTGATCGATTCGGTACAGGTGATCTATAATATTTTTGACCAGGCGCCGGAAGACAACCTGTTGCCGCTCTGCCGCGCAAAAAATATCGCGGTGATTGCCAGGGTGCCTTTTGATGAAGGTACACTCACCGGCACTTTCACGAAAGAAACTACGTTTCCGGCAGGCGACTGGCGCGCCAGCTATTTCGTACCAGAGAATCTGAACAGCAGCGTAGAACATGCTGACGCACTGAGGCCACTGATTCCGCAAGGCATGACGATGCCTGAAATGGCGCTGCGCTTCATCCTCAGCAATCCGGATATCAGCACCACTATTCCGGGCATGCGTAAAATCAGGAATGTGAATGCCAACATGGGCGCCAGCGATGGTAAAGGCCTGTCACCAGCGCTGCTGGCGGAACTGAAAAAACACCGCTGGGACAGAACGCCAACCGGCTGGTCACAATAATCATATATACAAATATACTACTACAATTTCACGAGCCACTATTTATAGGGGGATGTGAAGTGGAAAGGCCGGATGTTAACGCTATATTATTTCAGCGGGTATTTTTCCGTGTTTCACCGGATGCCTTCGGCACCCTATGAAACACGGAAAGAGGCACGGGCTTACGCCCATACCTCTTTTCTGCATGACCTATTATTTAGCCTATCAGCTCAAATCCACGCGTCTTAATCGCTTCAAGTATGTCGCGTGTATGCGCCACCGTAGTCAACGGATTCAGGATGGTAAATTTCAGATAGAACTCCCCTTTTACCTTTGTGCTGGCAACCTGTATAGTACCATCAAAAAACAAGGATTTTTTTATGGAGAGATTCAGTGCCGACAAATCAGCAATGCCGCGGGCTGGTGCAAAGCGGAATACGAGCACTCCCAGGTCGGAATCAGACAAAAGTTCAAAATCTTCTTCCTGCTGCAATAGTGCGGCCGTAGCGGCTGTGGTTTCGATCATCATATCGGTATAAATCCCCAGTTGCTCTTTTCCCATCAAACGCAGCGTACACCATAGTTTGAGCGCATCAAAGCGGCGGGTACTCTGGGTAATGGATTTATTGATTTGAGCCGGCAGCTCCTCATAATCCTGTTCGGCAGGATTGAGGTAGTCCGCATGGTGTTGTACAATTTTGAGCGTATCCTTTTCTTTTACGAGGAAGGCGCTGCTGCTGATAGGCTGGAAAAAGGATTTATGATAGTCCACCGTTACCGAGTCTGCCAGCTCAATGCCATTGAGTCTGTGGCGGTACTTGCTGCTCAGCAGCAGTCCACAGCCATAGGCAGCATCTACGTGCATCCATAACTGATAGTAGGTGGCCAGCGCGGCGATTTCTCTCAGCGGATCGATGTTGCCGAAATCAGTGGTACCAGCGGTGGCTACGATGGCGATAGGAATATTTCCGGCGGCCAGTTCCGTTTCGATGGCCTGCCGCAGTGCGGCGGTGTCCATACGAAAACGCTGATCCGTTTTTACTTTGATGACCGCCTGCTCACCAAGCCCCATAAGGGAAGCATTCTTCTGGTTGCTGAAATGGGCAGTATCCGCCACAAAAATGCGGTAGCGCTGTGCGTTCGGCGGTAATCCATCTTTCTTGATATTTACACCGTCTGTCCGCAGCGCGAAGTGATCACGTGCCAGCAGCAACCCCATCAGGTTACTCTGCGATCCTCCACCGGTGAAGATTCCATCTCCCAGATTACCAAATCCCAGTTGCTCACAGGTCCAGTCCACCATGCGGCGCTCTATGAAAGTGCCGCCGGCGCTTTGGTCGTAGGTATCCTGGGAGGAGTTGACAGCACTGATAATTACCTCCGCTGCCAGCGCAGGAATGACTACAGGACAGTTGAGGTGCGCAATGTATTGCGGCAAATGAAATGCGGTAGCATGCTGGATATACAGATCATGCACTTCTGCAATGAGTTCCTCGTAATTCTGCAGTGGCGCCTCCAGGTTCACCGCCGCCACAGCGGCTTTCATGGTGGCTGGCTTTACGCCGGAAAAGGGCTGGGTATTATTTTCCAGGAAATGCAGCACCGCTTCACGGGCTTGTTCTATGGCTTGCTTATATTCGCCGGCGCTGCCTTCGTAAAAAATATCATTGAGCAGCGCATGCCGCGATGTAGTACGTTCGGATGTTATAGCGAGTGATTCAGTAATCATATTTTAAGTATTTATTGGTCCTGGAATACGCTACCATAGTGCTCTTCCATGATAAAGAAAGGATCATTGGTGCGGGTAACATTACGGATATCGATCAAACTTGTTTTACTCATCATGCGCAGCATCATTCTGCGTTCGCAAGGTACCATGGTGCCGTTTTCATTGCGGAACCCCGCCATAAAAGCATTACGGCCATGGGCGCAGAGATGATTGTTCACGAATATCAGATCGCCGGCCTGGGGGATAAAATCGTTATAGATATGCGTTTTCGCCACCTTCCAGAATTCCTCCAGGTGGTGCAGCGCTTCGGCGGTTTGATTGGCGTCAGTATTATAAATCTGTTCAGCGGCATCAAACCGGATAAACGGATAGGTATCGTTGCCATATAAAACGGCGGTCGATACTTCTTCTCCGAAAGCGGTATCCTGGCTGTAATTCGCATCCTTAGGGCACTTATACAAGGACCGGAACAAAGGGGTCATAGTGTCGTCAGTGGCCCCATGCGAGCGGATGGAATATAAAGTAGAGGGCACCTGCTCCTCGTTGCGTACGAATAAAAAACTGAGGAAGTCCGCCTGGTTAAAGAGGAATGCATCTTCTGTATGTACAAACAAATCCGTGCGGGAGCCGCTGCCTGTTTGTGTGTAGTTCATACTTTCATCCGGGATGATGGGATGCAGCAGACCGCCGCCCTTTCGCTGGGCATAATACTGTACCGGCTTGCTGGGCACGGCACCGTGCATCAGGCTACTGATGAAGCCAAACGCTTGCAGCTTTCCGGGGTCCATTTCCTTCCAGCTGGCAGGCGTTTTGCCCAGCTCTTCCTGGTCTACCTGCATCAGGCCACGAAACACAATGGCGCCATACTGCCCGGCCGAAAAATCAGTACCAAAGGCACTGAGTATGCGGGTAATGCGTTCTGGTAATAACTGGTACGCATTGAGGTGTAAGGTTGCCAGAAAAGCAGGATTCTCGTAGCTGCCGTATTCTCGTATCAGCTTCTGCCCGATGTAGTGAATGGCGGTAGATTCACGGGCCGTGATATCCACTATCAATGGGGCTGCCGGAGGAACGTTGCTGGTTTGTTGCCAGTCCTCCGCGGGTATATCCTTGGTAGTTACGGTTAAATTTTTCATGTTGAAGGGTTTAAATGGGTAACTGGTTTACGGGTGTGCCTTGCTTTCAACTGTTGCCATCCTTCCTCCCGGTATTCGGCGGCCATTTTACCACCATTGTAGTGATTCCAGCCAGGAGGCATCAAAATATACCGGAGCTTATTTTTCCAGCCTGGGGCGGTGCGAACGTCCTGCCAGAGGTCTTTCCAGAGGCCTACCTGCACCTGCCACAGGTTTTTGCTGTTGATATGATTATTGAGTAGTCCATATTCGGGCCTCACCTCGTTGACCTCCGTCTGGAAGGTGCCGAAGATCCGGTCCCAGATGGAGAATGTTTCACCGTAGTTACGATCCAGGTAGATCAGGTTTTTAGCGTGGTGTACCCGGTGAACGGAAGGTGTCACGAAAAAAACTTCGAGCCACCGCTGTTTCCCTACGATCTCGTCGAAGTGATCATTTACATGTTCATAAAGGCCATATAATCTCGCGATAGCCTCTACTATAAACAACATAAAAGGATCAAAACCCAGTAATGGCAAGCCTATGATGGTGAGCGGTATATGCAGGATGCCCAGGAAGGAACCACGCACCGCCACCGTCAGCTTCATTTCTTCCGCTGTGTGGTGTACGCCGTGTATGCACCAGAAAAAGCGTACTTTATGTCCGAGGTAATGAATGAGCCAGAACATGAAATCGTATACGAAATAAGCCAGTATCCAGATATACCAGGCGTAACCCAGGGTACACAAGCGGTATTCGTATAGCCACATCATGGTGCCGAAAATCAGGATCTTTCCCAGGAAAATGCCCGGTAGGCTGTCGAGCACATAGGAGAAGATGTTGACCCATCCTTCGCGGTTGCTCTCCATCTTACGGGTAAGCACCAGTATCACCCACTCCAACACCACCAATCCCAGTACAACGTAGCCAAATACACTATGCATTTTTCCCAGTATTAAAGGCAATGCGGTATCCATACATTTATATTTTGAGGTAATAAAATCAATAGAGCCAGGTCACTTTTTTATCAATGGGCGTACGCCGTTTCGGGCTACTGTATGTAGCTTTGTCGTAGTAGCCCATATAAAAAAATCCCAGGCATTGTTCGTTTGATTCCAGGCCAAACCTGGCAGCGTATTCCACGCAGGCATCGCAGCTATCCCAGTAAGCACCTATATCGTAGGCTTCGCAGGTGAGCGCCATATTTTGCACGGCGCAGCATACGGCTGCCAGCTCCTCCCATTCCTTGATATCAATTTTATCATTACGGCGCATGATGAGCACGACCATGCACGCAGCTCTTTCCGGATATGCTTTCGCACGCTCATACCGTTCCCTGGTAAACACCGTTTCGTTTAACCGTTCACGGTAGTATTCTGCCAGGAATTCACCAAAGGGTTTTCGCTGGTTCCCCTGCAATACGATAAAGCGCCAGGGCTGCGTCATCTTGTAGGTAGGTGCCCAGGTGGCGTTGGTAAGCACTTCGCGGATGATGGCTTCCGGAATGGGTTCGTTCGTATAGTCGTCCGCGTATACGCTCCTGCGGTTGCGGATGATGTCCGTCAGCAGCTGCTGACGGACATCCCGCCTGGTTTCCGTTGCTATCATATACTTGCTGCGTTGGTTAGTTCAGCAGTAGCTTTGGTGGCACGTTTAAATGGCGCAATCGGATTGCGCAGCGTTCCCGCCAGTTGCAGGCTGCCTGCGGGATCGGCCAGATCTACCATCTGGCGATTGTTGCGCAACTGCAGTCTGTTGAGGCAGGATAAAATAAACTCCGGCGCAAACATATCGTACTGCTCAAACTTATGCTGGTGCTGCGGTTGCTCTGCCTGATAATCATACACGCAATCAGCTACCAGCTGCCAGAAGGTATCTTCCGGGAAGTTGCATTGTGTATCGAGAATAGGTGCCAGGAAACGGAAGAAGCAATCGAAAATATCCGTCAGAATGCTGAGGATACGTAACTCCTCGGGCACCTCCACGCATATACGCCTTCCCTTTTCTGCAATATCGGTGCGCATGCGGAACACGCCGATTTCCTCTGTAATATCTTTCATGATAGCCTTCACGGGCACCTGGTTTTCCATGACCAGGATGAGGTTTTCACCATGTGGCATAAATACCAGATCGTGCTCGTAGAAGCAATGCAGCAGTGGCGTCAGATAGGCACGCAGGTACTTGCTCACCCAGGTGGCAGTATCAATGCCGGAGGCTTTGATCACTGCCGGCAGCAAGGCATTGCCATAAAAATCCTTATGCAGCAGCGCGGCCATGGTCATCAGCTGCTGACCAGGTTGCAGTACCCTGGCAGGGCTCTCCCGCCATAGGCCCGCCAGCATCTTGTTATAAGCCACCTGCTTGCCGAACGGCTCATAGTAAAAGTTGCGGTAGCCCACGGTGGCAACTTCACAAAGCAGCGTAAATCCATTTTTAAGGATGTAAGGGTCCTTGCCTACGGCTTCACGAATCCATTCGGTGATAGGTGGTGTACTATCCATGTAATAAGGGGTCAGGCCTCTTACAAAGCCCATGTTGAGTATGGACAGCGCTGTTTTGGTATAATGCTTTTCGGGATTCGTCAGGTTATAGAAGGTACGGATTGACTGCTGCGCATTGAATTCATCCGGACTATATCCCAGGCAAACCAGGTGATGGTTGGCCAGATCCGGCGCACAGATGATGGCCAGTTTATTATACCACTGCCACGGATGTACAGGAATAAAGAAATAGTCATCCGGCTGCAACCCTTTATCAGTAAGAATTTTATTAAACTGCGCTATTACCTCCTCTCCCAGTTCCTGTGCAATCAGCGTGGCATAAGGAAGTTCACCAACGGCGCTGTAAGCGGTGCGACTCCTATGCCCCGCCAGCCATATCAGGCGGATGGGCTGGTCGGCCTCCGGGGCATATTTTTCATAGTCGTTGGCATCAAAGCCAATACGGCCGTTGTTAGCCACAAAGCAGGGATGGCCACTGGTCATCGCATGTTCCAGCGTTTGGTAGTCCGCCTTGGCCAGTTCCGCCACCGGCAGTTGCGGTCTGCTCATCATAAAGGCGCTACCATATAAGGTGCTGGTTATTTCTTCGAGGTAGCTGGGGAGTTGCTCTTCGCTAATATTGAGTAAACCCTTAAACTCCTGGATAAACAGGATACTGTCCAGTGGCTGTGGTTGTTCATTGGTATGTTTGGAGATACTGTTGGTATCGATGTGCCAGTGTTGCAGGCTCATAACACGTGCGTTAAAATAATACACAGTAGCGGTGGCATCAGGAGCGCTGAGACGGTATTGGCTCCATCCGTTGTGGTCACTGATCCATTCTGGTTGCAGCAGCAACTCGTGGGAAAACTCACTGATAATTTTAGCGATGTGTAGTCTGTTGGCAGATGCCCATATTTCCGGTTGCAGATGCGCGACCAGTTGTTCAGGTGCTTTCATAGCATGTTAGTTTTTTCTTTGTTAATTGAAATTGTGTTCTTGTGCAGATGGCCAGGGCTGCGGTTTTGTGCGGCAGCTGCACTTCTTTCTCATATACAAAACCTGCGCGCCTGTTGAGCCGGTGGATTTTTTCATTTCTGACATCCGGCTCTACAATCACCCGTTGGTGAGTGGGATTCTGAAACAGGAAATCCATTACAGCACTGAATATCCACCAGGTAAAACCAGGTATTTTTTTGTCCGCGGGGGCAATGAGTATGTGCATACCTACATCTCCCGTTGCCACCTCATAATGGCTGCCAATGAGATCGTAGGCCGGATCATATACTTCGCAGAGAAAACTGGTGATGCCGTTTACCTTCCCAATGAAAGCCATGGCATGATCACTACTGATGATATTACTATATTCCAGTGCCACCGCAGTGAGCAACTTTTCCGTCATGCCCCAGTAGGAAGCATAGGGTTGCGTTACCCAACTGTAAACCGCGGTGATATCCTTTTGCAGGTCCATGGGCCACAGCTCAATAGTCCCAAGGGGGTGGCTGGTTTCCTGGTATACCGGCATTGCATGTAGGGGAGACATTACCTGCATAGATCAATATTGTGGAATGGTTTGAATACGGGTGCGCGCCAGCATATAGTACAGCAGTACTACACCGAGATACCCTGCGAAAGCCACTACAAACGGGATGTTGAGCGGCAGGTATTCCGCAAGTACACCGGCAGAAAAAGAAGCGGCCAGCACACCCAGGTTCTGGAAGAAATGAATTTTACTATACTCAATGGCATACGATGCCGGATCGCTGATATGAAACAGCAGGGCATCAAACCGGACAGCACATTGAAAAAATGCCCAGCCGTACAGGCATCTGCCTGCGATAATAGTAATCACCGTGGGATATGCCTGCAACATTAACCCGCACAAGGCCAGTAGCAATGCCGGCAAAATCCCATGCCATGGCGTATTGTAGGGCCTGCGTGTTTTATTCATGTACAGCGCCAATACGGCTACCGCTGCGGGAATGGCGTAGATGGTACCGGATAAAATACGGCTATCCGAAGATGCCACCGATTCCCAGTACCGCACAAAAAATGGGCGGATGAGGAAGTCGGCATAATAAAACAGCAGCGTGATCACGCTTAGCTTCAGCACCATACCGCCGGGTATCAGGTCGTACCAGCTATGTGGTGTAGTTGCCGGTGCTGGCGTTTCCTGACGGCCTGCCATCAGTAAATACAGGCTGAGGCCTGCCTGAAAGAAATCGCCGGCGGCCATGCCCAGGTAGATGTACTGCGGCTGAAGCCAGTCGATCACCATCCCGCCGAAAATAGCGCCCAGCACACCCCCCAGGTGAATAATGACCGAAAGGATGCTGATGATTCCAACATGTTTTTCTGCCGGTGTAATGCGCAAAATGTAGGGGTATACCAACAGGTAGGAACCTTTAAACACAATGACCACCAACGACACCAGCCAAAAAATCGGATAGGAAGTAATGAATGCACAGCTGGCAGCCAGCATCCCTGCGAGCACCTGCGTGATTACGAGAATACGCAGTTCGGGGATACGCCTGGAAACCATGGCCCATATGGGAAAAGCGACCATCACGGTTGCGCATACAGCGCTGAAATAGATACCGGTAATGCGCGGATCGGTAACACCAAAGCGGGCAGCAAAAAAGATCGGGTAAAACGGGTGCATCATGTAATCACTCACCACGGCCACGAGTGTCATGGCAATCAAAAATACTCTTACCGGCATGTTACAGGGTGTGCGCTTTAGGTAAAACAATCTCCTCTCCCGCGTCAACAGCGAATTGCTGGAAGGCTATTCTTTGCTCAATAGGGTATACTTCCCTGCCCAGCATCTCCCGGATGATCCAGGCATTGCGATAACAACCCATGCCCAGGTCTGGTGTAACAAAACCATGCGTATGCAGCTCTGCATTTTGCACGAAAATTTCGTTGGCATTTTTATCGACCGTATAATTTCTGTTGACAATAAAACGGTTTTTATCATCGGTGAGGAAGCGGTCGGCAACAGGTTCCAGGAAATCAGGAATGCGGTGCGTATAACCCGTGGCCAGCACCAGGCCTGCCGTTTCGTGGGAATAATATTTCTCCTGCTCCTCCTGGAAGAAGGTGAGGCGGAAATTTTCGGTGGCAGCATCGTAGGCTACCTGTTGCAGATCAGCATTGGTACGCAGACTGACCTTTACATCCGCTACGAGTTTTTTAGCATAGATAGTATCGAAAATAGCCGCAATTAGGTCGTTGTTAATGCCTTTGTACAGGTGCTTCTGGTGATGCAGCAGATGATCCCGTTTTTCCTGGGTGAGGTTATAGAAGTAGTCTACATATTCGGGAGATGTCATTTCCAGCGTCAGCTTGCTGTACTCGAGGGGGTAAAACCTGGGAGAACGGGTAATCCAATGCAGCGCATATCCGTACGTATCGATATCCTGGAGGAGATCGTAGTAAATTTCGGCGGCGCTCTGTCCGCTGCCCACGATAGTGATACTGCGGCCGGATTGCAGGCGGTGCTTATGTTGCAGGTAGTTGGCACTGTGGATGGCGGTATCCATATGTGCTTTACAGTTAGCCGGCACATAAGGTACCGTACCGGTACCGAGTACCAGTCGTTTGGCTTTGACCTGCCGGTTATTGCTGCATTCCAGCACGTATAACTGCTGATCGGCATCGTAATTAATTTGCTTTACTGCCGTATTGAAATGAATATTATCCAGTTTGTTGATCGCCCAGCGACAGTACTGATTATATTCATTGCGTAGCATCTTAAAATTTTCCCGGATATAAAACGAGTAAATACGTCCTTCTTCTTTCAGGTAATTGAGAAAGCTGAATGGGCTGGTAGGATCCGCCAGGGTCACGTGATCGGCAAGAAACGGCACTTGCAGCGTGGTATCCTGCAGGAGCATTCCCGGGTGCCAGTTAAAGTCGGGTCGTTTGTCGATAAAGATGCCTTGCAGGTCGTTTAAAGGATGGGTCAGACAAGCCAATCCGAGGTTAAAAGGGCCAACACCAACCGCAGCAAAATCATAGATCATTTTGTTCATAGAATTTTTAATTATTATGATAGCAGGTTTAAAAATACGTGTTGGCGTAACCGTAGGAAATCGCAGGGAGGTGGTATAATGGTGGTAGGGAGATGGTAGCGAAATTACCACACAGGTGGTATTAAATGCTGTAGAGCCGCAATGCTTGCGGCTATTCGCTGAGACGGGCGCTGCCCGTCTCTACAGGGTGGGAAACAAAATGCATTGGGGCAACCGTTGGTGAATCGGTTGCCCCAATGCATGCAAACACACAGGTGTGCTTTTTAGTTTTCTACTCTTACAATTCCTGACTCCAGCGCATAGTTGCAGAGTTCCACCGCAGAATGAAGATGTAGTTTCTTCATTATATTCCTTCTGTGCGTGTGGACGGTATGCTGGCTTAAATGCATTTCGCTGGCAATTTCTTTGTTCGACTTACCGCGTACTATATGTCGGATGATCTCAGTTTCCCTTGCCGATAAGCCTTCCGGCGGGATTTGCGGGATGAAGGGTGCTCTTTTTCTGTCAGACAGCAGTACATCCACTGCAAAGCTGCAAAAGAATTTCTCTCCATGGATGGCACAATGGATGGCTTCATGAATATCTTTTTTCCTGCACTCTTTGGTAAGATAGCAGCAGACATTGCAATCCAGTAATTTCAATACGTCCACTTTTCTCTTCTGTCCGGAGATAATGATCACCTTACATTCCGGGATGACAGACAAGGTGCTGAATATTTCATCAGCATCAAAGAATGTGGGATCATAGTCCAGGATTAATATATCCGGGTGAAAGGCCAGCAGCGCAGGCCGCAGCTCTGCGCTGTTGCCTGCCTCTTCAATCTGGTAGTTATTTTGATGATCCGCTAACAAACTTTTGATTCCTTCTCTGAAAACAGGTTGAGCATCCGCCAGTATAATACGGGTCATATCTGTACTGTTCATTGTGCTGATAACACTTTATATGACCTGTTTTTAAAAAGGAAGATTAATATGGTTTATGGTTATAAATAAAATTTTCAGGGTTTAAGAAAAAGATTACGCTCGCTTACGCGCTTGAATGGTATTGATTTTAGACGATGTTTGCTTTTTGTTTCTCCTGCCCCACCAGATATAAATGCCTGTCACCGGCAAAGAAGCGGCAATGAGGGAAGCCAGGAAAGCCAGTATCTTACCGGGAATACCCAGCACTGCACCCACGTGAATATCATAGTTCATTGCGTTGATGCGCTCTCCGTTATTCATGGTGGCAAAAGTGGTTTTGGTGAGCATGGCAGCGGCGTGCTGGTCATACTGCATCCGGGTGGCTTTGTACAATGGCTTGTTATCGTTGCGGGCGAAAACGTGCACCGGCAGTTTGGTATCTTTAGGAATACCGATAAAAAAGGTAGTTCCTGTTGGTGCCTGCTTCACCGCATCATGGAGGATTTTATCGAGAGAATAGGCGTCAGCAATGGTCGTATCCGACATCACCGGCGGCGGTGCTGCAATCGTTTTACCCCCATTGGCGATCCACTGCACCCCATTGCTTACCCATTGGTAACTGATCACCAGCCCCGTGATGGCTATGATCAGGAGTACCAGCATCGCATAAAAACCCAGGATGTTATGCAGGTCATAATTTTTACGTTTCCACCTGGTAGTATCTTTCCATTTGAATCGCAGCCGCTGTTTAGCTGCAGCTTTATTATTGGGCCACCAGAGGACGATGCCGGAAATCAACAGCACCACAAATATGATCACCGACCAGTTTACAATCGTGGTACCTATATTAGGTCCCAGCAATAAACTGATGTGCAGGTTAACAATGGTATTGAAAAACTCCCATTTACTATTTTCTATTTTGAGGATCTTACCGTTATAAGGGTTTACATAAATACGGTAAAAATATTCCATGTAGGTGGCGTAGCTCAGGCCTTCCGGGTTTACTTTGAGGGTACGGAAAGACACACTCCTGTTAGCTCCCAGGGGAATTTCTGCAAGTTGCAGTTTATACTCCTCCCCCATGGCCTGCTGTGCTTTTTCACGTATAACGCTCATGGGTAAACGTTGCGCATCAGCCGGCACTTCTACATACATGCGGTCGTGGTAAAATACTGGTTTCAGCTCATCAATGAAGGCATAAATGCATCCGGTAATGCCCAGTATAAAAACAACCAGCCCGGACAAAAGTCCGAGCCAGCTGTGTATCTTGAGGATAGTCTTCTTTAAGGGCATATTTTTATTTTGTCACGTCCTTGCAATAGGTGACACAATACCAAACGCGCTCAAACGGCTTTCCTTCATGTTGTCCTTTTTCTTCTTCCAGGTAGGTACCTTCCAGCAGGTAACGACCAGCTTCAACTGGTGCATAGCTCAGGGTTTTACCACCTTCGGCATTAATTTTTTTGCTCCAGCCACTAGGAGAAATTACTGTCAGTTCCGCTTTAGGCAGTACTGTTTTTGTTTTATTAAACAGTGAAACCTGTTCTGGTGTATTTACTTTTTTAGCCGCTACTGCAGAAGTTTGTAATACGAAATCGTTCTGCTTCAGGTTAGCCAGGCCGTTGGTATTGTTGACCTGTACCAGCCCCTGGGCATAGTAGCGGATTTTGCTGCCACCGTATACTTCCTGCACCGTATGATCGATGTAGAGTACATACGCACCATCCTGCTGCGGCGTGAAAGTAGCTTTAAAGTAGGTCCCTGCAGGCTGGCATTCCAGTTTTGTTTTTTTACCGGAAGGGTCTATCAGGTAGAGGGTAAAGTCTTTCATGTTGCTAAACCAGTTCTGGATAGAATCTCTTTCATTTTCGGCATATTCACCCAAAAAGACTTTCACTTCCTGGGTCTGACCTTTTTTACCGTTTACGGAAGTTTCGATCCAGAGGGCGTGACCAAAGGCAGTAAACATGCTGCAACACAGTAATACAGAAAATAGTACTTTTTTCATTTTTATAGTGAGGGTTTGTTACGATGATAAATATTAGAAACGATAGCCAACGCTCATGCGAACATTACGACCTGGTTCTGTTTGCCAATAGTAAATTTTACCGAAGTTATCCCCTGAAGGGCCACCGGTCCACAGGTATTTATCCAGCAGGTTATTAACCAGTACGTTGATGCTGAATTTATTGATATTATAGCCAAGACCTGCGTCCATTCTGAAATAGTCTGGGATGAAGTTTTCAGTTTTATCGTACACCATACCGGCTACACGACCAGCCTGATACTGATACCCGATGTTGGCGCGCAGGCCTTTCAGGGCACCGGTTCCGAGGGTATAGGTCAACCAGGTATTTTGTATATGTTTAGATATACCTGGTACGTAGTTACCTACCAGTTCCGCCTTGGTATCTTCCGAAACAATACCATCCGTGTAAGCATAGTTTACCACTACGTTCAGTCCTTTTGCAACCTCACCCTGGATATCTACTTCCAGGCCTTTGATTTTTTGCTGACCGTTTGTGCGACTATAAATCGGCTGGTGTGTTATCGGGTCCGGATGATCGTTGTCCTGTGTGAGTACATTGTTTTTGATGATCTGGTACAGGGCTAAGGTAGAAGTGAAGCGGCCGTTGAACCAGTCGCGCTTGAAGCCTACTTCCACATTGCTACCGGTGAGTGGTTCAAAAGTTTTCTTTTGATAGTCCAGTCCCGGGTTTTGCATGAAGGCCACATCGTATACGCCGTATACGGAAGTATTGCGGTCAATAGAATAGCTGATACCAAAGCGTGGCGTGAATTTGCTGTCTTTGTTCTTGCCATCGTACGGACTCACTACGGAATTGGTAGTATAACGGCCGGCGAGGGTAAAGCGAAGTGCGTCGTTGAAGAATCCGATCTGATCCTGCAGGTATACTGCGCTGTAGCCGTAGTTATATTCTACACCACGGGTACGGATATCCGTAGAGCGGTCCCATTTAGGCATTTTTACGCCACCATATACAGGATTGTAGATGTTAAAGGTACCATCGCCGAAGTCTGCGCCCTGACTCCAGTCAGCCCAATAGTTGCTGTATTTCATATCTACACCACCGAGGATATTGTGAACCAGTGCACCGGTTCTAACGGTACCGTTGATAAACACCTGCGCCGTTTTGTTGAGGCCCAGTCCATCCCAGATGTTGATGCTGCGTTGCAGCAGGCTGTCGTTATTAGCATCATAAAAACCTTTAGGCCACATGCTCTGTCCGATCTGGCTGAAGTGGAAGTAACCGAATTGCGCGGTCAGTTTCCAGTCCTGGCTAAACTTGTGTTCATAAAATGCCATTACGCTGTTGTCTTTGATGGTAGTAGGGTCCATATTCCCTTCAATGGTAGTGAAGTTCCTGGGCAGGTCCCCATAGCCACGCTTGGAGAAGGAGTAGTTACCACCAATTACCGGCAGCTGCATATACTGGAGGTTATATTCCAGGGTGATGCTGTTTTTATCGTCGATTAAATATTTGAGTACCGGAGAAATGCTGTAGCGGTTAGTGTAGTCGAAATCGCGCCAGCCATTTTTTGCTTCACCGGCCAGATTAAAGCGGTAGAGCAGCTTGCCATCCTTAGATAATTTACCGTCCAGGTCGAGGGTAGCGCGGTAGTTATCGTAGCTGCCGAGGGACATGGTCACCTCGCCACCGGTGTTGCCGGTAGGTTTTTTGGTAACTACGTTATAGAGGCCGCCAGGTTCGCCGTTGGACAGCATAAAACCCGCAGGGCCTTTTACAAATTCGATACGGTCCACCATGCTGAAGTCTTCTACGAGCGGGCTCCATGGGCTGATGAACACGTTCATGCCGTTACGCATGGAGGTAGCGCGACTACCACGCATCTGGATATTGGCGTACATATCCCAGTGCGCCAGGCGCGACACGCCGGAAACGTTTCTGGTAACACCTTCCTGCATGTTATATATCTGCTGGTCGGCCATTATTTCTTTGGATACTTCTGTAATGCTTTGTGGTACTTCTACCAGGGGTTGGTTTAAACGCAGGGAGTTGGAAGGGGTAAGTACGGTGTATTTATTGGATTCACCTACTATGGTGATTTCCTTCATTTGCTGGCCGGAAGCACCTAGGGTAATATTTGTCTGGGAGATTTTATCGGTTTCTACTTCTATAGCCTGCGTTACATTCTCATAGCCTACCAGGGAAATCACCAGGGTATATTTTCCTGGTTTCACTCTTTTGATTACGAAGTCGCCATTAGCATCAGTAAGGGCGCCGTAATTTGTATGTTGCAATCTAACGGTAACATATGGGGCAGGTAGTCCATCGGAAGTGAGGACGCGTCCTCTGATGGCGGATAGGATATCGTCTGCTGCTGCCTGGCTCCAAACCGCCACTAACAGCAGGATCACCATCAGTGCTTTTGGGGTAGCGGAGCGCAGTAAAAATTGTTTCATCGGCTTTTTTTGCATGCAAAGGTATAGGCAGGCAAAAGGGAGCGGTTACGCAAGCGGGAAAATGATTTACGCAATCAGGAAAATTAAAGGTTTTTTATTATATGTTTATGGTTTTGAGGATGATTAATATTAATTCTGATTACAATGCATAAAGCTATCTATTCATATACATTGTCGCAATTTCACCGGCAGAAGTGGGATTTAACATAACTGTTAGTATTTTTAATTTTCCAGATGCCAAATAGTATTTCTTATTTTAGTCCCATGCAAAACACTACAACCTTATACAGACCCGTTAATTCAGCAGAACTTATGCTGATCGAACAATCTGGCTACAAGGCTTTTCCACCACGCTTACCAGACCAACCTATATTCTACCCTGTAACCAATTTCGAATATGCCCGACAAATCACGGTTGACTGGAACTTACCGGCATATGGAAATGGTTATGTGACCGCATTCGATGTAGATAATGAATATCTAGCCAATTTTAAAGTACAAAATGTTGGCGGAAATATACATGATGAATATTGGATACCCGCTGAACAACTGGATGAGTTCAACCTCCACATAATAGGTGGAATTAAGGTAGTATTTATTGCACATTAAAACGTTGCCGCTGCCGGCTGCTTGGATCTAACATTAATAATCGTACGATTTATAAACGGCGCCATAATTATAATCAACATAATCACCAGGATACCAATAGATACGATAGCATAATAATCCATCGCATATTTCAGGAAAGCCTGTTTTTGCACCGCCCTGCTCAGCAAGCCCGTAGCAGCTTTGGCTGCCTGATCAGCGGGAATGCCCCGCGATTGGAGCGCAGCCTGGTAAGTATGTAAACGCGATTGCAGACCCGGTTCCACTGCGGTGATAGTATCACTCATACGGGTGCCGTGGATCTTTGCGTAGTATAAACTGAAGAAATTAATCAACGCAGTACTGCCACTGAAAAAAGCGAAGCGCACAAATACACCCACGGCCGCCGCCGACTGACTCAGTTCAAACGGCACGGAGGATATGGTAAACAACACCACCGGCGCCATCAGCAGCCCCGCACCAGCGCCCTGTACAATTAAGGGTATAATGAAAATAACCGCATCTGCCTCCGTAGCAAAATGAAAATACATCCAGGTATGGAAGCCCAGCATCAGCGAAAAACCAGCCAGCCAGATCAGTTGCGTCGGGCGCTTTTTCACAATCCATCTTGCCGCCATCAGACTCCCGATGACCACTCCCACAATGTTATAGATAAACAACTCATAAATATGAATCGGGTCCATGCCCAGCACCACATTAAAATAACTGGTGGTTACCGAAAATGCACCCCTGACCAGGTACAGGAGTCCTACCAGCGCCGCCCCGAAAACAAAATTCTTGTACTTAAATACTTCCATGTGAATCAGCGGTCTTTTGCTGTATACCTGCCGGATAACGAATACAGCTCCCAAACCTATCACGGCAATTAAACTCCACACAATCGCAGGGTCCGACATCCAATAATACTGTTGTCCGTAGGTGAGCACGTAGCCCAGGCAGATCAGCAGCGGCGCATACAACACAAAGCTGCCCCAATCCAGCTGGTACAGTGGCACCTTTCTCACCAGGTGTATACGGTTCATCAGGAGCAGTAATAATACTGCTCCCGGAACAAACACGTATATCATCACTTTATAAAGTACGTTGTACTCATAATTGTCAATGATGGGGGCGGTTACAAGTGAGGTAAAAGAAGAAGCACATAAGATAAGACCATAGAAAAACGTATAGCCTATCTCCCGGGCATGTTCGCTCTTTAACTGAGCGAACAACAACGTCAGACAAATACTGGTAACGCCGCAGTTAACGGTCCCCTGTAAAAAACGACAGATATATAGTATAGGCAGCTCACGGGTATTGTACACAAACCAGGTAATGATTACCTGTAATACAATACACAGGAGGAAATACTCTTTAGTAGAAATGCGGCTGAAGAACCGCCGCTCCAGCGGCGTAAACGCTGCAATTGCGGAGTAGTACACCAGCATGGAAAACTGGATATCAGCCGGCTCTACCCCATAGAAACCGGTAGCAGCGCTCACGTTGGCGGTAGACAAAGCAAACAGCATCACTGTTGGCAGCATTACCAGCACGATCGTCAACCTGCTAAGCCATTGTGGTACCCAGCTTCTGAATATCGGAACACTAGCCATAAATTAATTCCTCTCTTTTTTGACAGCAACAATGGCGCTCATGCCGGCCGACAAGTCCTTCAATTCTTCCGCACTACCGGTTAAGCGTATACGAACCGGTATGCGCTGGGCAATTTTCACGAAGTTACCCGTGGCATTATCCGGTGGTAAAATAGAGAACTTACTGCCGGTGGCACCTGATAAGGATTCTATCGTTCCGGTATATTTTTTTCCAGGGAAGGCATCTATGGTAATAGTAGCGTTCTCCCCCACTTTCATATGGCGGATCTGCGTTTCTTTGTAGTTGGCAACTACCCATTTGCCTGCCTCACGGTCAACTATAAACGCTAATGTTTGTCCGGCCTGCACCAGCTGTTTGGGCTGAATGGTGCGGCGTCCCATTTTACCATCATATGGCGCCACAATCACGGTATAGGAAACGGTGAGGTCGTTGCGCGTTACTACCGCTTCCCTCCTTTTAATTTCCGCCTCCAGCGCCTGGAGCTGTACCTTGGCATCGTCTATACGGCCAAGAGAGGCTTCATAGGCGTTCTGGGCTGATTTATATTCTGAGCGGGCCACATCCAGGGCGGCTTGTACCCTGTCCAATTGTTGTTTGGTGGCGGATTCCACGTCGTATAATTTTTTGTAACGGTCGTACTCCTGCTCCTGGTTCAACAGTTTCGCTTTGGCTGCCGCAATCTGTGATTCATAAACTTTCGAGCTCTGACCGGTGGTGCGCACATTACTTTGAATCACGGCTATCTGTGCACGTGCATTGAGCAAGGCGGCTTCCGCTTCCTGTTGCGCGGCTGCATATTCACTGTTATCAATCACTACCAGCGTATCTCCTTTTTTCACATCCTGGTTTTCTTCGTACCGGATCTCTTCCACATAGCCTGTTACCTTGGCTACTACCGGATTAATGTATTCATCCACCTGGGCGTCGTTGGTTTCTTCAAACCTCGCCTGATGTATGAGGGTGCGAATCCCCCAGATGGCCAGGCATACCACTACAATTAATGCCACCACGGTGGTGACACGAGAAATTATTTTGTCCGTTCTGTTGGTGTTTGTGTTAGCTGTTTTGTTCATATAATTATAGGTTGCCTGTTGCTTTCAATAATTGATAGTATTGTAATTGCGCCGTCACTTCAGCTGTCGTCAGATCAAAGCGGGATTGCAGCAGTTGTGTTTCTGCATCCAGCAAGTCAGTCAGCAGCGACAGCTGATTGAAGTAAGTATTATTTACGATTCTGAAATTTTCCTTTGCCTGCACAATGTTTTCCTTTGCCACCTGGATGCGCGTCAGCGCCTCGGTGTAGCGCAGATAAGCGGTATTTACTTCTTCCCGCACCCTGTCCTTTGTATCCGCATGCTCCACTTCCTGCCGTTCCAGGTTAATTTTTGCCTCTGCCTTACGGTGCTTATTTGTATAAAGTTGCGAAATCGGAAGGGAGGCTTTTACACCAGCCATTCCCAGTCCATACAGATTAAAAGAGTATGGATACATCAGGATCTGCGGAAAAGAATAGCCGTATTCCGCAAACAAGCCCACCTTAGGCATGATGTTCGATTTCACCTGTTGCAGCTTCAGTTCGCTGAGCTTCGTTTCTTTCTCTGAAATTTTAAACTCAAATGAATTTTCATACGCATCGTTCACATAATCTTCGTAGCTGCGTTGGCGTGGTATAGCATTAATAGTATCATTGGCAATGCGGATCACGTTGCCATCAGGATCTCCCATCATGATATTGAGGCGTTGCATCGCAATCCTGAGGCTGTTTCTTATTTCCAGCAGTGTCATTTTTTGTTTGGAGAGACGTAATTCTGCTCTAAGCACATCACTCTTAAGCACAACACCGTTCTGCTGCAGGTGGCGGATTTCTTCGAGTTCTTTTTCACGTTCTGAAATATCCTGCAGCATTACTTTTTCGTATTGGTAGTTGCGGTATATCTCCAGGTAATAGGCCGCAGCTTTATACCTCAGCTCCTGCTCTGTGAGATTTTTCTGCTCGGCTGCCAGCTCTGCTTCGGTTTCGGCAGCATGTATTTCCCGGGTGATCTTGCCACCGTTATATAAGTTCAGAAAGGCTTCCCCGGAAACCTTGTAGGTACCTTTCTTTTCGATGGGAATCTGCGTAGGTGCGTGCAGGATACCATCTTCATATAACGCGAAGTTGGAGAAACGCGCATACATGCCGCTACCGGATACTTCCGGCAGCCGCTCTGTTTTCGCATTCTTAACACGTGCTTCCGCGCTCTCCACGCTCAGCTGCTTCATTTGCAACTGTTTATTATAAGTTGATGTTTTTTTCCAAACTTCTGAGAGGGTCAGGGTGTTCTTTTGTTCAGGGTCCTGGCTGAAGGCCTTTATGCTGCCTGAAAGTGTGATTAGCAGCACCCCCGCCAGCATCTTATTACTGATTGTAAACATATTATTCGTGATGAAGCTGCAAAGTTCCATTCAGTTTGTAAATTATTTTTGCTATAAATTGCCATATAATTGTTAGATCCGGCCAAATGGAAAAAATTGACTATAACCAGATACTATTAGACACCGATGAAGTGCCTCAGTCGGCCTATATATGGCATATGAAAACCGAACACCACTTCCCTTTTCACAAGCATAACAAAGGTCAGCTGACCTATGTTGAAGGTGGCGCCGCATTTTTATATACGCGGGAAAAAACCTACTTCCTGCCTGCCAGACATTACATGTGGGTACCGGCCGGCGTGGAGCATTACTTTGCCCATCGTTATCCGGCTAATTATGTTCGTTCGATTTATTTTTTTACTGAAAGGGAAGATGCGAATGAACCATTTTACAGCACCACCGGCATTTACCCGGTTACCAACCTCCTGTTGGAAATGCTGCTGTTTACGACCCGCTGGGAAGGCAATATTATGCCGGGTACCAAGCCTTTTACATTTATAAAGGCTATGAAATATTTGCTGCCAGATATCAGTACCAGTCCTTTACCCATTACCCTGCCTACCAGTGATAATCCGCGCATGAGTCCTATTTTACGGTTTATACAGGAGAATTTGGCCGAACCACTGACAATGGAAACGGTATGTGTAAAATTCAACACCAGTGAGCGCACGCTAACACGGCTATTCAGGTCTACGATGGATATTTCCTTTTTCCAGTACCTGAAAATCGCCCGCATGTCCCGCGCCATGGGTTACCTCATGGAAACGGACAAAACCATCAGTGAAATCGCCTGGGATACTGGCTATAACAGTGTATCCGCGTTCAGCAATACGTTTTATAAACTGACTGGCAGGCGCCCGTCGGATTACCAGCACCTCAGCAAAACCATACAACCGGAAGAAGAGTAAAGCACCGGAACTTTGACATCTCCCTAAACCCGGAAATAGCCCCCTATTGCCATTCAGATAAAAGATGTTGCATTTGTAAGTGATTTGAGCCATCTTACCAGCCAATCAAGATCTAAACCGTATGAACACAATGAAAAAACAGCTGCTGTTTCCGGCATTGCTGGCAGGATTGAGTCTGCATGCCGTGGCGCAACAAAAAGGGCCGGCACAGGCACCTCCTGCGCGACCGGAAGCCAAAACCAGCGTTTCCATGAGCCCGGACACTACCATCGTTAGCTCTCATGAAGTCACCATTAAAGGCCAGCGTATCCCTTACAAAACTACAGCCGGCACCCAACCCGTATGGGACGAAAACGGCAAAGTTCTGGCCGGCTTGTTTTACACCTATTATGAGCGCACAGATGTAAAGGACAAAACCGGCCGGCCGCTGGTGATTTCCTTTAATGGCGGGCCCGGCACCCCTTCCGTATGGATGCAGATTGCCTACACCGGCCCGCGCTTGTTAAACATCGACGATGAAGGCTACCCGGTACAACCCTATGGGATACACGAAAACAACCAGTCCATCCTCGATGTGGCCGATATCCTCTATATCGATCCGGCCAACACCGGTTTCAGTCGCCTGTCTTCAAAGGATGTACCACGGGAAAAATTCTTTGGGGTGAATGCGGATATCCGCTACCTGGCCGACTGGATCAATACATTTGTGTCGCGGCACAACAGATGGGCCTCTCCGAAATACCTGATCGGTGAAAGCTATGGTACCACCCGTGCCTCCGGCCTGGCGCTGGAATTACAGAACTCACAATGGATGTACCTCAATGGTGTCATTCTCGTCTCCCCAACAGAACTGGGGATCAACAGAAATGGCCCGGTGGATGCCGCTTTACGTTTACCTTATTATGCAGCAACCGCCTGGTATCACAAAGCGCTGGCGAGCGATCTGCAACAAAAAGACCTCACCGTTTTTCTGCCTGAGGTGGAAGAATTCACGATAAAAGAATTATTGCCCGCTATCAGCCAGGGCGGCTTCCTGGATGATCAGCAACGCAGCAACATCGCCGCTAAAATGGCCCGTTACTCCGGCCTGTCAGCACAGGTGATCCTGCAGCATAACCTGGACGTACCAACGGATTATTTCTGGAAGGAACTCCTGCGTGATAAAGGCTTTACGGTAGGGCGACTCGATAGTCGCTACCGGGGTATGGACCGTGAGCTGGCCGGCAATAGTCCCGACTACAACGCGGAACTCACCAGCTGGTTGCATGCCTTCACTCCTGCTATTAATATTTATTTGCGCGAAGAGCTGGGTGTAAAAACAGATTTGAAATATATGATGTTTGGCCCCGTGCATCCATGGGACCGCGGTAATGATAATACTGGTGAAAACCTGCGCCAGGCTATGGCGCAGAATCCTTACCTGCATGTGATGATTCAATCCGGGTATTATGATGGCGCCTGCGATTATTTCAATGCAAAATATAGTATGTGGCAGCTGGACCCTGGTGGCAGGCTGAAAGACCGGTTATCCTGGAAGGGTTACCGGAGCGGGCATATGATGTATTTGCGGAAAGATGATCTGGCCACAGGGAATGAAGATATCCGGAATTTTATCAGGGCTTCGCTGCCAAAGGCCGGGCAGCCGGCGAAATATTAATGAAGGGCTGCCTAAAAAGGAGAACCCTCCTGAACAGGCGATGCCATTACATTTTAGCCAAAATAAAAAGCGATTGCCGGTGGCAATCGCTTTTTTATGTTCGAAAAACAAACTACTAAATTTTATAACTCACTCCTAACATCAGGAATACGTTATAGAGTGGAAAATCCAGTCCCTGAAAATCGCTTGGAAAAATGGGCCTTACACCCCAGGCCAGATTACCCAACACGCTGAGTTTTTTACCAACCCGGCGTTCAGCGCCTCCCTGAAATCCTACATCAAAGTTTCTTACTTCACTGCTGAAATCAAAGGTAGCTTCGTCCACGATCACCTTTTCGCCGGTAGGACCTCCGTTACGGATGTAGCCATCAGAAACGGTTCCATGAAAATTGGCGCTGAACTTCCAGGCCATATAGCCACCAAGCGAAAAACGCCAGTTATTGTTAGGCGTAAATACAGCACTTATCGGAAAGGTAACATATGCATTACGGGCAATGGTTTTGTTTTTGCCGGTGAAGGTACCTTCAAAAGTGCCCGTGCTGGAACCATCCTGCACAGTAATGATAGTATGAAAGTACTGTACTTCATCTTTAATGCCCATGCCTTTAAAATCCAATTTCACCCCAATGGCAGCACCCCATTTTTGGGAAGCGCGTACACTGAGTTCATAGCCCAGCGTAGGAGAAAATTCAGGCCAATAGCCATCAATAGCACGGATAGTGTTGGGAAAGCCCATTGGAGCCGTAGCCCCAAAGTTGAATCCCGCCAAAATACGGTGTTCCAAAAACGGTTTGAAAGTGCTGGTACTATTCTGCGCCAATAAATCACTGGCAGCGCCGATCAATGTTAAGGTTATAAATATTTTTGAAATATATCTCATCATATGCAGGATCTTTATTAGCGAATAATCTGAAGGCTATCAACAAGTAAGCGGCTGCCGATAGCACCCTCGTACAGATCACCCTTATAACTGGATGACATTACTATTGCCAACATCATTTGCGGCTCAATATCTTTCAGGAAAATGAAGGGCAGATTAAAGCGGGTATAAGTCGCCTTTGCCCCACCATCAGGTAGTTTAGCCACAGCAATAATGCGGTCGGAGGTCTGGATATTAGTACCGTCCAGTCTTGTTGTTCCGCCATAAAGTACTGCATACATGGAACAGGAGTCTGTAGCGCCGGCCACTGGCTTACCGGCTTTGTCCTGGTAAACCGGACCAGGTTGGTATTTATAGTACCCACTGAAACTTTTGGGGCGTCCGCGGTAGGGCTGGCCAAACTGCGTAGATGCGAGTGGGTTAGACAGGGCGAATCTGCTATCAAATACTCCGAGAAAGAAATTACCGGCAAACAAGCGTATACCTACAAAGGCGGATAATGTAGTACCGGCACGTGTTTCCAATACTGCGCAATATTGCCCGTGGTATGGTTCAGTAGTATCCCGCAACGGGTACTGTTTGGGATCGGCCTGTACACCTGACAGCGCAATACCCGGGTTACCGGAGGACCAGATAACAGTAGCATTGTCCTCTACGGTGTACATATATTTATTGGGCTCCTGCACCCTCCACTGCTCAAAATCCCACGCCCATACACCAATTGTTACTACCGACACGGTATAGGTTTTATGGTAATTGCCATCCTGGGAGGTGATTTTATAACTGGTAAGACCTTCCCCTGTAACCTGGTCAAATTTGAGGGTATCACCATATGCAGGCTCTACTGTGGAGCCGGGTATGGGTACCACCCTGGGAACAATACCTTTTTCAAAGGCATTTTGTTTGAGGTATAATTGTACCCTTGAATTTGCCTCATCAATAAAGACGGCACCGGTGAGGTCGGCCTGGTCTACTATAAAGGAGTCCAAATCAGCCTCCGGGCTTAGGGGCGCATCCTTGATACAACTGCTGCTTAGCAGCGTTGCCAGGATGGCGCCGAAACATAGTGTCCGTTTAATCATCAGTATATCTGTTGGTTTCCTAAAATTTATTAACATTGTATATGTCCGATAAAGTTCGAATCAAACGCGTAAGCATATACGCTGCCAAATGTGTTACCGGGGTACTTTTCGTAAGCCTGGTGTCGTGGATAATTGGCTACAAAGATACAGTATGGGTACTGATTTCAGTGATGCTGGTATTATCTCCGGATGGTTCGGACGCCGTAACGCTTGCGGTTACACGTATTAAAGCCAATCTGATCGGGGCAGTGTCAGGATTCCTGTTAATATTGATACATCCCGACATAGTGCTGATGATGAGCATTGCTGTTATTATAACAGTTATCCTCTGTAATTTGTTACAACTCGAATCGGCTACACGTACCGCCCTGGCGGCAGCCATTATTGTAATGACCCACGAGGCAGGCCAGCATCCGTGGGATACGGCCATTGGCAGGGTCCTGTCAGTAATCGCCGGATGTATCATTGGGCTGGGGATCACCTTCCTGTTTCATAACAAACTAACACAACGAACTGTTGCTCAGTCAGATACAATAAATGAGGCGTAACACAGAATTGCTACAGAATTAAGTAATACTTTTATTCTAACAAGGAGCGTTGCATGAAGAAAATGATTTTGATGGCTACACTAGCCATGGTGCGTTGGAATAGCTTGTCAGCACAACAAACCGACCTACAATTGGTACCAGATACGACAGCACGTAGTGGCATATCCCTGATCACCACTGATACTATTCCCGACATTACACCAATATCTCCCCTGAACCTGACTGCAGTAAAGGAAAACAAACAAAAATCCTTTGTATGCAGTGCAGCTGGCGTAATTATTCCGGCAGCCATGATCGGCTACGGCTTTGCGGCCCTGCATAGCACTACGCTGCGGGATCTTAATCACAGCACCAAAACGGAAATCCGGGAGCATAGTCCCAATTTCAGTACCGGCGTGGATAATTTCATGCAATACTCCCCTGCTGTAGCGGTGTATGTACTCAATGCAGCAGGCGTAAAAGGGAAGCATAACCTGCGCGACCGTACAATCATCCTCGGACTGGCGGCTATCATTAACGCCAGTACGGTAGGATTTGTGAAAGCACAGACCAATGAAATGCGCCCGGATGGAAGTAATGACTACAGCTTTCCCAGCGGCCATACGGCCAATGCCTTTGCTTCGGCGGAGTTTCTGCGACAGGAATATAAAGATGTATCGCCCTGGATAGGCGTGGCAGGCTATGCCGTGGCTACCGCTACAGGCGCCATGCGCATGTATAACAACCGCCACTGGCTCAGCGATGTGGTGGCCGGCGCCGGGTTTGGTATCCTAAGTACCAAAGCCGCCTACTGGATTTACCCGGTTATACAACGTAAACTGTTTCCCGAACACAAGAATGTAGTCATGCTGCCGTATTACAATGCACAATGGAAAACTGCGGGGATCAGCTTATCCGTTACAAGCTTCTAAAAATCTTACTCAAAGTGGCATAGTGGGGATTGCTTCAAACGAAGCATAGCCTGCTGCTAGGATTGTGAGCAATCTCACATCGGGCCATGCGCTTAATAATTTACTATTAATAGGTTCCTCTGTTTTTGGTGGGGTTGTCCAATCTGCACCTATCTGTTTTACTACCCTAAAGATAACACCATGGTAATGAACACCATTTTCTAATTAGCATCGGCAAATTTCAATTTTATATCCCGATAATTTTGTAAACCGTTGGTTAATTAGAGAATTTCAAATCTCCCTGCCGATATTTCCTGTTTCGTTAACATCTAATAAAGGAATGCGCTAAAAAATAAACATAATTTCATTTTGATGGTAATATCTCTTTTTTTGATAACCTGAAAATCAGGAACTTTTCAATCAGGATAACTATGTACGGACCCTTTATTTTTCTGTTGGCCTGTATTTCCATGTACCTGCTCTATCGCATTCAGGTACTGCGAAAATTCAAATTATCTGAACTGCACAGTACTCCCTGCCCCGGCGAAGACGCCATTGCCGATGCCCGGATAGTAGGCACCTCGAACCATTTATTTAATGTGTCGCGCTATCTCAGAAGTATCCGTAACAACTCCTCCCACCGCTGGATGACAGTTGCCGTAAAACAGGTGATTAAGACAGATATGGGCACCTCCCAGGATATACGTTTAATTACGAATCTCGCTCCCGGTGAAGAAAGAAGACTGGGTCACGCCGATGATGTGCAGGAAGGCAGGTACAAAATTTTTATCGGCTACGAAATCATTTGGGCACGTTATACAGAAGTACCGAAATGGTATCAGCCTAAACAAAGAAAGTACCCCACCCCGGCTGAAATGTATACAGAAGCCATGAAAAAGTACAACGACAAACATATCATTCCTAATGATACACGGGTTAGCAGGGGTCAGGTTTACTGACCCCTTTTTATACTTTCACTGTATTGGCGTCAAAGCCTTTGCCATCCGTTAAGGCAAGCCAGGCAATGGTTAACACGATCCCTACCAGAGAGCCTATGGCCACATCTTCGAAAAAATGCTGGCTCATATACATCCTGGAATAACCCACCAGGATCGCTATCGCCAGGTATAGCAGCGACCAGGCTTTTCTTTTCGTAAAATAGGCAAGAACGGTAGCAGCAGTAAATGCACATACCGTATGTCCGGAAGGGAAACTCCGGAAATTATCCAATACATCCACCCCCGGTACATAATAAATGCCATGGAGCCGTGGATCATTAATAGCTTCCGCTATCTTCCGGGAAAAGTAACGGTGCGGCCTCGGAAAAGCCACCCAAAACTTGAGCATGAAATTTACCAGCGCCGTAAAACAATAGGCGCCGGCCAGTATAAAACCCTCCCGCTTGCTGAAGAAAAACACCAGCACAGTAAACACAACGGCGGCGGCTACACTCCCCAGATGTGTGACCAGCGGGAAAAACCAGTCGCCAAACGGGGTATGCAGCCCATTGATGAAGAAATAAATATCGTCTCTGCTAAACAAAAGCTTTACCAGCATCAGTCCTGCGAAAAAAGGCAGGTAACACCAGAGATATAATTGCAGACCTTTATAAACCTTCGCTAATTTTTTCATGCCTCTTTATTTATATGCACGCCACCAATAGCTGATTTTATTATGTTCCGGCAACAGCCCTGTTTCGCCAGGTGCCGGCATCCAAAGGGTGATATTTTTCTCTTCCGCCAATTGTACAATCTTTTCTGCCGGCTCATCCCAGTCGTGAAATGCCAGGTTGAAAGTGCCCCAGTGCACCGGCAGCATTACGTTTCCTTTAAGCGCCAGATGCGCCTGGGTGGCTTTCTCAGGTCCCATATGAATATCCGGCCAGTTGACGTCATAAGCCCCGATTTCCAAAATGGTCAGGTCGAACGGCCCATAAGTGGCGCCGATCTCGGCAAAACCATCGAAATAACCGGAATCCCCGCCAATGAATACCTTCTTATCTCTCCCCTCTAATACATACGACGACCACAGCGTTTCATTTCTTTGGAACCAGCGGCCGGAGAAATGGCGTGCAGGCGTGGCCGTTAAACGCAGCGTATCACTGATCTGGAAGCTTTCCGACCAGTCCAGCACTGCTATATTGGCAGCCGGAATACCCCAGCGGAGTAAGTGTCGCTCTACCCCTTTCGGACACACGAACTGCTTTACTTTTTTGCTGAGGAAATGCATCATGTGCCTGTCCAGGTGATCGTAGTGGTCATGCGATAACAACACCACATCAATAGGCGGCAGTTCAGCTGGCAGGACCGGGGACGCAAAAAATCGCTTAGGCCCCATAAATGAAAACGGGGACGCTCTGCTGGCAAATACCGGGTCAATAATCAACCGTTTGCCATCCAGCTCCAGGATGTAGCTGGAATGCCCGAGCCATGTCAACTGCAGCTCCTGCGAAGCCGCCGGCAACAACGCAGCGGGCGTTACATGGAATGGCCCCAATGGCATCAGCGGACTACGCTTACCCTTATACGTAAGGTACTTCCACATGAGCGCCGGCATATTAGCAATAGCCATGGACGTGGGAACCGGGTTCTGGTATTTCTTTCCTTCTATATGAGATTGGAGTGCCACGATATTAACTGCTGATTCGTCTGTGATAATTGATTTGTCCGAGATGATAACGCATATGCCCATAGAGGTGCACTACAAAAGCACCATAGGTCATAGGTACCTGCATCGGGTTGTCCTTGAAATCGGTGTCCATTTGCGCAGGGTCCAGCGTGGGTAATACCTTTGCAAGCATAGTACGGGTGTCGGCAATGGCCTCCAGCAGCACTTCCCGCGTCAGATCACGGGCGCTGAACTCAAAGGGCCGGTCGCGCACATAGCCGGTGTTACCAAAACCCACCCCTATAAAATGACGCAGGTTACCGCAAAGGTGCAGACATAAGGTACCACCGGAGTTGGACGTACCAGGCAGCACTTTCCACACTTCCTCATCGGATTTGTATAACCTGATTTCCTCTTCGAGTTTATTTATTTCTGCTTCAAATAAAGCAGGTAGGATATTATTAAGCATGATCTGTAGTAATTATCCGCAAAGTACGAATATTACCAATTATTAATTGGAGCGATTCCGTCAGCCTCTTTTAAGGTTTTTCACCAGCACGTCAAGGGTTTCCTTTACACGTAAAATTTCTTCTTTTTCTACACCATTTTCAGCGGTGGCTACTACTTGTAACGCCAGCGGATATACGATTTCTTTGAGGTTTTTACCATCAGGGGTAAGCCATACACGTTTGCTGCGCCTGTCCTTACCATCCATGGAACGGCGCACCAGGCCCCGTTTTTCGAGGTTATCCACCAGCTTGGTCAAACTGGCCTTATCTTTGTCGGTTTTGTCGGCCAGCTCCTGCTGCCGGCAACCATCCTGCTCTCCCCACAGGTGACGCAGGATAAAATACATATCCGGGGTAAGGTCCACGCCTTTCTCCATAAATACAGCCAGTAGTCTGAGTCGGTAAGCAGTATGCGCGCGTGTAATATTACGGCTGACTGCAGAGCGCAGTATATCCGCTATTTCAGGTTCACTCATTGGTTCATTGGGTTTAATCAAGTATTTCGGTTAACTAAATTACTAAAAGAATCACTGCTAAATCTGATAACAACACAATTTAAACATATACGAGTACCTAATTGTTTGACAAAACAGAATTCAGGAGGATGACTAACGAAACGCATAAACACAGATCGGCACTACGAAAGCAGCTATACAGGACTATCTTTTTATCGGATACGCCTGCAGGAAAAATATTTGACATATGCCTGCTGATCCTCATTCTTGCCAGCGTAGCTGTTGTGATGATGGAAAGTGTTCAACCGATCCAGGTAGCATATAGCAGCCTCTTTAATTGCCTGGAATGGTTGTTTACTATTCTCTTTACAGTGGAATACCTGTTACGTGTATGGTGTACACCCAAACCGAAAAGGTATATCACCAGTTTCTACGGCATCATCGATTTGCTATGCGTCATCCCCAGCTATGTGGAGTTTTTGCTGGGTGGCGGGCACTTCCTGATCACCATCCGGATACTGCGACTACTGCGGATTTTCCGGATTTTCAAGCTGGTACCCTTCCTGCATGAAGGCCGGCAACTTATGCTGGCATTGCAACGGAGTCGCCGCAAAATAGCGGTCTTCTTTTTCTTCATCATGCTGCTCACCGTCGTGCTGGGCTCCATCATGTATGTTATTGAATCCAGCCACAACTCCGGTTTCACCAGCATCCCGGTCAGTATATACTGGGCAGTAGTTACTTTAACTACTGTTGGTTATGGAGACATTGCCCCCATAACGCCCGTTGGCCAGGCCTTTTCAGCGGTGATCATGATTATGGGATACGCCATCATTGCCGTTCCGACAGGCATTGTAACAGCTGAAATGACCCGCATGCGCCGTGCCGCAGACGACCTGAATGCACGGGAATGCCCCGGCTGCCATATGAAAATTGATGATGAAGATGCCCTGTTTTGCAAATACTGTGGCACACACCTCTGATAATAACTATAAAATTGATGCATGAATACAGGGAAACTGACGTCTATACTGGACAATGACTTTTATAAGTTCACCATGCAGCATTGCGTGGTCAAACTATTTCCAAAGGCACGCGCCAGGTATAAGTTTATTAATCGCGGCCATCACGCCTTTCCGCCAGGCTTTGACAAAGTACTGCGACAAGCCGTGGACGCCATGCAGGACCTGCACCTGACCAAAGAAGAAAAAGGTTACCTCGCCGTCACCTGTCCTTACCTGGACCCTACCTACCTCGATTTTCTCCAGGGCTACCGCTACAATCCGGATGAAGTGCATATTTCACAGCATGGAGAAGACCTGGAGGTCATCGTGGATGGCTACTGGTACCGTACCATCCTCTGGGAAGTGCCGCTGATGTCGCTCATCTGCGAGCTTTATTATGAACAAACCGGGCAGCAACGCCTTCCGGATGATGAAGTCATCCGTATTACGAAAGAGAAGATCGAAAACTATAAAAAACTTCACATCACCATTGCAGAATTTGGTACCCGCCGCCGGCATTCACTGGCCGTACATAAGCTGGTAGTGCAAACACTTCGCAAATATGGCGAAGGCACTTTCATTGGCACCAGCAACGTACACCTGGCTATGCGCAATGGTGTGAAACCTGTAGGCACACACGCACATGAATGGTTTATGTTTCACGCAGCCAAATATGGATTTAAAATGGCCAATATGCTGGGCCTGGAACAATGGGTGCAGGTATACCGGGGCGACCTCGGCATCGCCTTATCAGACACCTATACCACCGATGTTTTCTTTGAGCAGTTCGATAAAAAATTTGCAAAATTGTTTGATGGGGTCCGCCATGATAGCGGTGATCCGCTAGTGTTTGCGGATAAAACCATTGCACATTATATTAGTAAGAATGTAGACCCGCTCAGCAAAACCATTATATTTTCCGACGGGCTGGACTATGAGAAAGTAGCAGTGATAGCCGACTATTGCAGAAACAGGATAGGTATGTCGTTTGGGATCGGAACTGATTTCACCAATGATGTAGGCCTGAAAGCCCTGAACATCGTGATTAAAATGTACGAAGCCCATCCCGAAGATGCTCCGAGATGGGCGCCGGTAGTTAAATTATCGGATGTGAGTGGTAAGTACACCGGGGATGAACAAACCATTGCCCTGGCCAAAACCATACTCGGTATTAATTAGTTGGAGGCGCGTCCCAGGCCGATACCGGTATCACCCTGGCTGAGGTCACCGGTTTCATAACCTTTTTTAAACCAGGCCATACGCTGTGCAGAGGTACCGTGTGTAAATGCATCCGGTACCACATGACCGGTGCCGGCCTGTTGTAATTTATCATCTCCCACTGCGCTGGCGGCAGACAAGCCTGATTCTATATCTCCCGCTTCGAGGATGCTCCTCATTTTATCGGCATGGTTAGCCCAGAGGCCGGCGAGGAAATCAGCCTGTAACTCCAGCATCACGGATAGCTTATTGTATTCTTTTTCGCTCAGCTGACTACGCATGGATTGTACCTTACGGCTAATCCCCAGCAGGTTTTGTACGTGGTGCCCCACTTCGTGTGCAATGACATAAGCCTTGGCAAAATCGCCCTGTACACGGAAACGCTGTTCAAGCTCATTAAAGAAAGTAACATCCAGGTATACCTTTTTATCTGCCGGGCAGTAAAAGGGGCCCATGGCTGATTCAGCCGCTCCGCAGGCAGATACGGTGGCATCGGTGAACAGGCGCATTTTAGGTTCTTCATACGTCATACCCAGCTTCGCAAACTGGTCAGTCCAAACCGACTCCGTGCTGTGCAGCACCTTAGATGAAAACTGTTCTATCGCACTACTGTTGGCGGTTGTCAGCTGTTCAGTGGTGCCTTCCTCAGCAGGGCCTTGTACCTGTTGCACGGCCTGCATCACCGTTTGTGGGTCCTGTTTCAGGAATAATGCTACAATAAGAATGAATATAGCGCCAACACCGCCGCCAATCACGCCTTTACGCATGCCGCCGCCGGTTTGTTTCTCGACATTGTCGCTCATTTGTTCATCGTCTAAACGCATAGTTGTAGTAGGGTTTTAGAAGTTTCTGTAACCCGAAATTACAATTTGTATGGCTATAAACATACAAAAAGTAGTAAATTAGAAGTACACCAAAACATGGCATCTAAAACCAATCGCATGAAAGCTGAACAGATCATATTTGCAGCCAGGCCAAAGGGACTACCCGATAGTAAAACCTTTAAAACCGTTACTGTTGACTTACCGGAACTACAGCAGGGAGAAGTGCTGATAAAGCCCGTCTACTATTCCGTAGATCCCTATATGCGCGGGAGGATGAATGACACCAAATCTTACATCCCTCCGTTTGAAGTAGGCCAGCCAATAGAAAGCGGCGGTGTAGCCACCGTAGCGGAAAGCAGGGACCCAAATTTTCAACCCGGCGATCTGGTCATGCTTACCTCTTCCCGCCCGCTGCTGCCATGGGCTACAGCGAGTATTTACAGCGCTTCACATCTAAAGAAAATAGATAACAGTGTGCCGCCGAGCTATTACCTGGGTATCTTAGGTATGCCCGGACTCACCGCCTATTTTGGCTTGCTGGATATTGGCAAACCCAAAGCTGGTGAAACGCTCGTGATTTCAGGAGCAGCAGGTGCAGTGGGTATCGTGGTGGGCCAGATCGGGAAAATCCATGGATGCCGTGTAGTGGGCATTGCCGGCGGTGCTGAAAAAGTAAAACTACTTACGGATGTTTTCAACTTTGATGCCGCCATCGACTACAAAGGTAACCAGGACATGAAGGCCAGCGTTGCTGCCGCCTGCCCTAATGGGGTGGATATCTATTTTGATAATGTAGGTGGGGAGATATCAGATGGCGTAATGGCCAACATGAATACTTTTGGCCGTATACCGCTCTGCGGGCAGATCGCCTTGTACAACAGCACAGAAGTGCCTGTAGGCCCTCGTGTGCAGCCCATCATGATTACACGAAGTTTATTAATGCAAGGCTTTACCATCGGAAATTTTTCCTCCCGTTTTGGGGAGGGCTTTAAAGCATTGGTAGAATGGGTAAAGCAAGGCAAATTAAAATACACGGAAACCACCATGGAGGGATTTGATAAATTACCAGAAGCTTTCCTGGCCCTGTTTGCAGGTAAAAACCAGGGTAAGCTGATTGTAAAAGTTTAGACCGGAAATTGCAGTGGGATTCCCTATTTTTAAGCATGACAAAACCAGTAGTACATACCCGCGTTAAAAAAGTGCTCAACAGCGGCATGCTGGACTCCGATGATGTGCTTGCAACGGAAGAACCGCTGGAGATACGTATTATTTCAGGCCCCACCCATAACCGCCGCCAGCAGCAGGTTTCCGTTACCATGCGCACACCTGGCAACGATGAAGACCTGGCTGCAGGCTTCCTGTTTTCTGAAGGAGTAATCAACGCTTACGATGCCATAGCGCATACCAAAATGGTTACTACCAAAGAGGGAAGTATTATCACTGTTACCCTTCGGGAGAATGTAACGCCGCAGTTGGGCAATAGCCAGCGAAACTTCACGGCCACCGCGGCATGTGGCATGTGCGGAAAAACAGACATTTCCAATATTCATACAGGCGCCGGCGTTAGTAATGCACAATTAGCTACTACCGCGGAAACTATTTTCCGGCTGCCGGAAACCCTGCGGGTACAGCAGTCGCTGTTTGAAAGCACCGGTGGAATTCATGCAGCAGCGCTGTTTGATAACGATGGAGAGCTGATCATATTACAGGAAGATATTGGCCGCCACAATGCGGTAGACAAAGTAATAGGAACAGCCATGCGGGAAGCCATGTTTCCCCTGGACCAGCACCTCCTACTCCTCAGTGGCCGCGCAGGATTTGAATTGATTCAGAAAGCAGCCATGGCCGGTATTCCGGTGGTGGCCGCCGTAGGTGCTCCATCCAGCATGGCAGTACGAATGGCAGAACAGTGGAATATCACACTGATCGGATTTTTAAGAGAACAACGTTTTAATATTTATTCCGGTGCACACCGGGTGGAGATTTAGTCATAACATAATTTTTCGAGCATGCAGGGAGATCAGAACCCGGTTATTTTCACCGGGTTAAAACTCAGCAAACCCAAAACAGTAGCAGCAGGTATCCCCGCTGTACTATCCAGCATGAAGCATATCCTGGAAGAAATGAATGCTTTCAGAGGCATACAGGCACTGTTGAAATTAAACCAGAAAAAAGGCTTCGACTGCCCGGGCTGCGCCTGGCCCGACCCGGACGACGAACGCTCCCCTATTGCTGAATACTGCGAAAACGGCGCCAAAGCCGTGGCAGAAGAAGCGACCACCAAAAAACTGACCGCCGAATTCTTTGCCGCTAACAGCATAGCCGATCTGGGTAACCTGACCGATTATGAAATCGGGAAAAAAGGAAGAGTGGCCCAACCCATGTACCTCGCTCCCGGCGACACCCATTATCGACCTATATCATGGGCAAATGCCTATGAGCGGATTGCCGGAAAACTACGCAGCCTGGCCTCTCCGGACGAAGCGGTGTTTTACACCAGCGGCCGTACCAGCAACGAAGCCGCTTTTCTCTACCAGTTGCTGGTAAGAGAATATGGCACCAACAACCTGCCCGACTGCTCCAACATGTGCCATGAGTCCAGCGGTGTAGCCCTGGGAGAAGCGGTAGGCATTGGCAAAGGCTCCGTTAAACTGGAAGATTTTTATGAAGCAGAAGTGATCATTATCCTTGGTCAAAACCCAGGCACCAACCATCCCCGCATGCTTACTGCCCTGCAAAAGGCTAAAATAAACGGGGCTAAAATCATTGCGGTAAATCCTCTGCCAGAAACCGGACTGCTGGGATTCAACAATCCGCAAACGTTCAAGGGCATTGTAAATATTGAAACACACCTGACCGACATCTTCCTGCAAGTAAAAATCAATGGCGACATGGCATTGCTAAAAGCCATCACCCTGTTGCTGCTGGAAGAAGAAGATAAACAACCCGGCAGCGTGTTTGATCAGTCATTCATTGCTGAAAAAACTGCCGGCGTAAACGAATATCTCACGCACCTGCGTACACAAAACTTTGATCAGCTGGTTGCCGAATCTGGCGTAGCTGCGGAAAAAATCCGCGAGGCAGCACAGGCCTTGCTACATAAAAACAAAATTATTGCCTGCTGGGCGATGGGACTCACCCAGCATAAAAATGCTGTTGACACTATCCGCGAAGTGGTGAACCTGTTATTGCTCAAAGGCAGTATAGGCAAGCCTGGCGCCGGCACCTGCCCTGTACGCGGCCACAGTAATGTGCAGGGCGACAGAACCATGGGCATCTTCGAACAACCACCCGCCATCCTCTTGAAAAACATCAGGGAAGTATACGGCTTTCAGCCGCCGGAAAAACATGGATACGATGTGGTACACGCCATCCATGCGATGCACCGCAAAGCCGCGAAAGTCTTTATAGCCATGGGAGGGAATTTCCTTTCTGCCACTCCGGATACCGAATACACTGCCCGTGCCCTTCGCAATTGCGAACTGACGGTTCATGTATCTACCAAACTAAACAGAAGTCATATTGTACATGGCCAGGAAGCAATTATACTCCCTACCCTCGGTCGTAGCGACAGGGATATTATTAACGGCGAGCATCAGTTTGTGACCTGTGAAAACTCCATGGGCGTGATCCAGATGTCCAAAGGCAATTTGCACCCGGTATCTGATGACCTGAGAAGTGAGCCCGTGATCATTTGTGAACTGGCGCAGGCGTTGTTTGGCGGTAAATCCAATACCCCATGGCAGCACTACGCCTCCCACTATGATTATATCCGAAATGATATCGAAAAGGTCATTCCCGGATTTAACAAGTATAATGAGCGGGTACGCCATCCCGGCGGCTTCTACCTGCCCAATGGCTCCAGGATAGGACAGTTTAATACGGATAACGGCAAAGCTAATTTCAACGTAGCCGATACCGTTACTACTCCCCTGCAACCGGGCGAGGTGATGATGATGACCATTCGTAGTCATGACCAGTTCAACACTACTATCTACGGGCTGGACGACCGCTACCGGGGCATCTACCACGAGCGGAGGGTGATACTTATGAATGAAAAAGATATTAATTCCATTGGTATAAAAGCAGGAGATGTTGTAGATTTGTTTAATACTTTTGAAGGCATCGAACGCGTAGCGCAGGGATTTATTGTTATTGCTTATGATATACCGGAATCGTGTACGGCCACGTACTTTCCGGAAACAAATGTGCTCGTTCCAGTGAACAGTGTAGCCGATAAAAGTAATACGCCAACGTCAAAACTTGTCGTTATCAGTATTAAACCGTCAACGATTAAACGATAGTATGAAACCTGTTGTGTGGCAGGGCGTCCGCTGGACTTCCACTGAATATTTCACACTTGAGGATAAAGGCCTGTATCAGCTGGCACAAGGCAGCATTACCGGTGTTATCCGAGAGTTACCTTTTTCTATTCATTATGAAGTGGAACTTACTAATGACTGGAAAACGGATTCTTTTTACCTGCGCTCCTACGGGCCGGATGCCAGGGAGCTGAAAGTGACCAGCAACCTGCTTGGCCAATGGTACGACCGGGAAGGAAATCAGATCACCGCATTCGACGACTGCCACGATATTGATATTTCCTTAACGCCGTTTACCAACAGTTTACCAATAAAAAGGCTGCATCTGCAGCCGGGCCAGCATGCGGATATAAATGTGATTTACATTCTCCTACCAGAATTTGAATTGCAAAAAGTAAGGCAGCGGTATACCATGATACGGGATAATTACTGGTTATACGAAAACCTGGATTCTGGATTTAGTGCGAAGTTGTCGTTTGATGAGTATGGGATCATGAATGATTATCCGGGGTATTTGCAAAGAAGATATTGATATAAAAGTAATGGGACCCGATAGGTCCCATTACTTTTTGGAATTCGATAAAGTTAATCCGCTTTCAGTGACGGCAGCAACTCCTCTGCTCCTGCTATCAATGCCTTTACCACCTCTGCCGAACCAATTTTTCCTTTTGCCAGTCCTGCTGCCTGCCCTGCCCACATCGCCACAAAGGAAGGATTATCCTGCGCTTTGGAGGCCTTACGCGCCGGCTGGGTCAATGCATCCTGGTAGGGATACGGCAATACGGGCGTTTCCCCTTCTTCTACAGCAGAGATCAGCGTATTATAAAGACCACGCGCCCAGCGGCCGGTAAATGCCCGGGTGAGCCGGGTACTGGTATCGGTGGAAGCTGCTATAGCTGCTTTATGCGCCCCGGAGGCCAGACTTTCGTTCGTCAATAAAAATGCACTGCCTGGCTGCACGCCGGAGGCGCCCAGCATCAGTGAGGCCACCAGGCTACGTCCATCCATGACTGCGCCGGCAGCTATAACGGGCACCCCTACACGATCAGCTATCTGCGGAATGAGCGCCATTGCGCCTATCTGCGGTAAACCATTGTTTAGGAAGGTACCGCGGTGACCACCCGCTTCTGCGCTCTGCGCCACAATTACATGCATACCTTTCTGCTCCAGGTACACTGCTTCTTCGATGGAAGTAGCCGTACCCATCATTTTAGCGCCGCTCTGCTGAATAATTGCTAGTCCTGCATCATCAGGAATACCGAAGGTAAAGCTGACAATACCAACATTTTCTTCCGCGAGTACGGGCAGGAGGTCTTTATAAGAATTAAGTTGCAGTGTTTTAAGATCTACTTCCGGTACTCCCAGCCCACTGCGGCTGTAGGTGGATTGCAACAGCGATTGCATGGCATCAAAGGCGGTTTGCTCCGGGGAAATAGGAATATCGTAAGCAAAAATATTTACGGCAAACGGTTGGGCCGTGAGTGATTTCGTTTGCTGAATGGCTGCCCGGGCAGCAGCAGCGTCCATATTGCCAATGGGCAGAGATCCCAGTCCTCCCGCATTACTCACGGCTGCCACCATTTCCGGAGTAGTAATCCCTAACATGGGTGCCTGAATAATCGGGTATTGTATGCCTAATAGCGCGGTGAGGTTATTTTTCCAATGCATCGTTTCCGTATTAGTTTGTATGCTTAAAATTAATGGAAACTAATGAAAGAAGGTGCCCTTAACGCAGAAATATCAAAGCGGAAATCAACCACAGTGGTAACCTCAATCCGGAACGATTTTACCGGCTCCGGCGCATTCGGGAAATAGTAGGCCGCCAGCTTGAGGGTATTAAGTGAAAGGTTTTCATTCCTGATGCGCATACCACCACCTATGCCCCAGAACAGGGGGTTATTAAACAGGTCTTTGCTCTTGTATGACAGCATTGTTGTTTGCAAAGAGCTGAAGAAGTTAAATTTGAAACCCAGTATTTTCAGCGGACTGTAATACACGGTTTCGGAACTAAAGTTCAGGCGCTGGTAGCCGTTGAGCGTAGTACTCCGATACCCCCATATACCGTATTCCATGTTAATGTTAAGCGGTTTATAGAAATATGGATTCGGACTATTGAGGTAGTCGGTGGTAATAAACTGACGGAATCTGAATTTACCAAGGGTCACCAACCGGCTGTAATATTCTATTCTTCCATGAATCACCGCATCTTCTGTTGCGCTCCTGGACCAGAAGGTGCCTAATTCCACGGTGGTATTAAAGAGTCCCTGGTGGCGGGTAAGCCAGAACTTTTGCCAGGAGGTGCCAGTGTAAAGCCGTCGCCTGTCGCGCCAGGTTTCCCAGCCTCCGGATACATTTACATTAAAGCCCAGCGGGATATCCTCCGTACGTCCGAAGCCGAAAAAGTGATGGGCTTTGAAGTAATCCAGGCGGTAGGCCTGCAACTCCAGGAGGTAATAGCGGTGGTTGTTGTACACCGGGTCTTCTTTATACTGCAGTTGGTCCGGCTTTCGCTGAAAGTTGAGATTATAGTGCCTTGCCAGTATGGCCACATTGGGCTTTCCGTTGCCGCTGCGGCCATTATGATCATAGTTATTGATAAAGTTATATCCTACCCAGCCATCGATAACGGTATATCGATAATCGCGGTACAGCGTATCATCGCGGTTCCAGATATTGATGGAGTAGTTGCTGGCCAGGGTAAGCCCGCCTACGAACTTGGCGGAGTTGCGGTACAGGGGCCGGTTGAAGGTAACATAATACGTACCCTCGTATACGTTAGAATCCAGTTGATTGGTATTATTGAGGGTGCTGTAGCCCACGGCCATATCGATAAAGCTCCCGCCTATATTGGATTTGGTGTAGCGCACTTCCGAATTCCAGGTGGGGTTATAGTCATTGCGCCAGCTAAAGCCCACCTGCAGGCCCTGGCCGGCACCCAGCAGGTTATTGTTGTAGACTTTTGCGGCCACGTTGTTGGCGCTGACCTGTGATACGTCGGCGCCGTATTCAAATACATCTTTGGTCACCACTTCTATATCGATGGAGTCAGACATAGGTTCACCCGGAATCACGTAAATACGGGCATCCTGGATAAACGGGCGGTTACGCAGGTAACGTTCATTATCTGCCATCTCAAAAGGTTCCAGCCGGTCATCTTCCCGGAAGAAAAGGTTTTGCCGTATCATCCATTGCTTGGAATCGTAATGGAGACGGTTGGCAATTTTGAGTAGCTTCATGGAAGTGGTGAAGGTAGTATCGTTGATGTTGCTGGGACCAAATACCTTTACCCTGCGGTAGTGGATATTTCGGATCACTTTGCCTGCAAAGGGTGTAAAATATGCCTCACTTTTCACGATCACGCTATCGTTTTGCGGCAGGGGTTCCGGCTCATTCTGCCGGGTAATGCGGCGGATAAAGGAGTCGCGGAAGGCCTTATTGCGCATTGAATCGCGGTACTCAAACAATTTTTTAAATATCCCGTTATGTGTGCGGGAGGTGGTGTCGCCAACTGGGGGGCGCATCAGGTGTGGTACTACTGTATCACCCAAAACCGGCAGCTGGTCGGCCATAGCATGGGTACGGGAAGTTGCCGGCTGTACCAACAGCAGGCAGGTAACAGTTATTAAGTACAATATTTTTAATAAAAACCTCAATATATCTCCCTGTAAACAATTATAACAAAAAAAAGCGGTTTAGGAACAGCACCTGCTATTTTACTTTAACGGGAATGATAATTGAAAGTTTCAGACCAGAAGTATAAATGCAGTAATATATTTTATTGATCACCTTTTAAACTAAAAGTATATGCTACGTTGGGCTGTAATTTTTCTGATAATTGCGATTATTGCGGCGATCTTCGGGTTTGGTGGGATTGCGGCAAGCGCCACAGGCATCGCTAAGATCCTGTTCTTTATATTCCTGATAATGTTTGTTGTGTCGTTGCTGGCGGGAGTATTTAGAAAATAGGCCTGAAAAAAGATTGCTTCAGTACCTTGCGGCGCTGAAGCAATCTCTGGTTATTTCATGATGCTGGTTTCCCAGCCGTCGTATTCTGCATTGACTTGTTGGGCTACTTCCCAAAGGGTCATTACCACCCGGTCTATCACCGGTTCGGTGGCTTTGTCGGGCCTCATAATACAGAGGCGGTATGGATACTCCGGGTTTTCGTCTACCTTAATATCATGTAAGAGTGTAAACCCTATTTCCTGGATGTGTTGCCAGTAAAGATTTTTATCTTCTTCAGACTTAAAGTGTATCCAATGTTCAATCGGACGTTCTTTTTCTGACACATCCCCATGTTTGCGGAGCATGCGTAAAACTTTCCGGTTTTGTATACGCTGGAATTCATAAACGTCCGGAAAAAGGTAATCGAAATACAGTTCCCAGTTATTGTCTTCCTTGATACCGTAGTCATAACGGTACTGCGGGAAGCTGATCATTGCATCCGCTATATATTTATCGTGCAGCAGTGTACTGCCCGTATAAAAGTAAAAATCCCTGACACCGTTGGAAAAAGTACGTCCAACAAAGTGTGCGTCCAGTTTGGATTGCAGCTCCTCTACCAATCTATCCTCTATTTCGCCCATGACAGCAAATTCATCATTGTGCGGAAATCCATCTTCGCGTGGGTGGTTCAGATAAACTGTTATATATATGGCATTCGGCTTATCCTTCAATGGCGCAAATCGTCTCAGATCAAGGTCAAGGCCTATTACTGCTGGACTTTCTTCAATATGGCACGTGTAAATATCCCAGTCCGGTCGGTAATCCTTATGCATATAAAAAAATTAAAATAACGCAACAGCTGGCTGTAAAGATACGGAGCTTGCCGTTACCACAGAAAAGTTAAAACCCTTTTCTGCACGCTTTTTTATCCACATAATTTTTTTTCGTTTTTTTTACAGGTCATACCAACGGTAGTGGCAGCACGAAATCCAGGAATTTATATTGTTTTTTTTATTTATTTGTAGAGATGTAAAACGTGTGCTGGAGCGACTTAACACTAATTAACACTTCCGACCTCATCAGCAAACATGCCGAAAAAGTGCTACCACAAAGAATTACAGCCAATACAACCTTCCAGAACCTTGCTTGCAGCGGCTTGCGTGCACCACTCATCCTAAAAAACCGATTTTCTACAGAGTTTACAATTAATTTAGCCACTGTTAATTGTTGTACGCTAGTATTTGATATTATGAGAAAAACTTTATTGCTGGTAACAGGTTGGATCTTACTGTTTCAGAACACGTTATTTGCCCAGCATGCGGGAGGAAAGGCCGGTGGCGACCAAACCGGATCGTTGTATGGAAAATTAATTGATGCACAATCAGGAAAACCTGTAGAATACGCTTCGGTAGCCGTTCTCAAGCCTGATTCTGCCGTACTCACCGGCATGTTATCCAAGCCAAACGGTGATTTCAACTTCGAAACTTTACCATTAGGAAAATATATTCTCAGAATCAATTTTATCGGATATGAAACGGTATATAAGCCCGCTACACTAACGGCTAAAACATCCACCGTGGATATCGGCAATATCAAACTTGCCTCCAATTCAAAAACACTCAACGTTGTGAATGTGGTTGGTGAAAAACCTGCCTTCTCCATGGCGATTGATAAACGCGTGTTTAATGTCGATAAAAACTTATCCAGCATAGGCGGAACCGCCACCGATGTGCTCAAGCAGGTACCCTCTGTAAACGTGGACATCGACGGTAACGTGACCGTGCGTAACGGCGCTCCTACCATCTTCATCGATGGCCGCCCCTCTACCCTCACACTGGACCAGATCCCGGCAGATGCCATCGAAAAAATTGAAGTGGTGACCAACCCCTCCGCCAAATATGATGCGGAAGGTATGAGCGGCATCCTCAACATCGTATTAAAGAAAAATAAAAAAGCCGGCATCAACGGACAACTCTCTGCCGGTGGTTCCACACTCGGCAGTACCAATGGTGGCGTGGACTTCAACATGCGCCAGGAGAAATTCAACTTCTTTGTAAACTATAATTTCCGTAACAGGGTATCCCCTTTCAACAGCCGTTTGTATAGAAAAAATATCGGACAGGATACCACCACTTTTACGGAACAATTACAGGATGGCGACTTCTATCGCCGCTTCCAAACCGGCCGTATCGGGTTCGATTGGTTTATCGACAACAGAAACACCCTCAGCATTTCTGAAAACATCACCACCGGTAATTTCAATAACTACAATGACCAAACGGTGAACGAATTCGATGAAAAACAGCAACTGGTACGCTACGGCACCGGTATCAACAATACTAAAAATGGCTTTAAGAGCTATAATACCCAACTCGGCTACAAGCACACCTTCGCAAAGGAAGGCCACGAGCTGACCGCTGATGTCACCTATAGCACCAACACCGGCGATAACTCTTCCGATTTTTCTCTCCAATATTTTGACCTTAAAGGAGAAAACATCTACGATCCTATCCCGCAAAAGCGCTATGGCAGCGGTGGTGGTAAAACTACCTATATCACTGGTCAGGTGGATTATGTAAATCCACTCTCAGAAAAATCAAAAATCGAAGCTGGTATCCGTTCCAATACCCGTAAGTTTAGCAACTACACTACGGTAATGGGATTGGATTATCCAAATACGGATTACCTGGTGGATTCTTCCCTGTCCAGCGACTATAAATATTCCGAGCAGATCAATGCTGCCTATGCTACCTACACGGGCGGTTTCGATAACTTCGGCTACCAGCTGGGCTTAAGGGCGGAACAATCTTTCTACAAAGGAGAATCTTTTTTTGGTGAATACCGCTCTTACAATGTAGACTACCCTATCAGCCTGTTTCCGAGCTTGTTCCTTTCCCAGAAACTGAAAGGCGATCATGAACTGCAGCTGAACTATAGCCGTCGTATTCGCCGTCCATGGTTCCGCGACCTGCTGCCTACCATTGATTACAATGGCCAGAGCGCCAGCACAGGTAACCCAGGCCTGAGTCCTGAGTTCACCAATTCATTTGAATTATCTTATCTGAAAGACTTTGATCGCAAAGTGAACGTGCTCGTGTCAGTTTATTACCGTAACACGGAGAATGCAATCACCGATTTCTATAAAGACACCGTACTCACCCTGAATGGACAGGATCAGCGTGTGCTGTTGTCGTACCCGATCAATGCCAGCTCCCGCAACTCCTACGGTGCTGAGTTTACTCTGAGAACACAGGTAACAAAAACCTGGGATATCACCGCCAATGCCAACCTCGCACAAACAAAAATCAACGCGAGCCAGGATAATGCAACCATCTCCAATCAGGGCTTTACCTGGTTCGGTAAAATCAACAGTAACACCAAACTGCCATGGAACCTGACTTTCCAGGTAAATGGTGAATACGAATCCAAACAAATCCTGCCACAGGGTGAGCGCATGCCTAACTGGTCCATCGACGCGGCTGTGAAGAAAGACCTGCTGAAAAATAAGGCGCTGTCGATTTCTCTTGGCATCAACGATATCTTCAATTCCAACAGGAATCTGAGCTATACTACCACTTCTTTCTCTGAGCAGGAGAACTACCGTAAACGCCTGGCGCGTGAGCTGCGCCTCAATGCCACCTGGAGATTCGGTAAAATGGACGCCCACCTGTTTAAACGCAAAAACAACAAACAGGAAAACAATGGCGGAGAAATGGGTGGAGGAGATAACTTTTAATTCGTAATTTGGGCGCCATAATTGATCATTATGGATTCCATTTATCACACTATTACCCTTAGATTCTTAGCAGAGCCCTCAGATGTAAATTTCGGTGGAAAGGTACACGGGGGCTCCGTTATGAAATGGATAGACCAGGCGGGTTATACCTGTGCCGCTAACTGGAGCGGACAATATGCTGTCACCGTTTACGTGGGCGGCATTCGTTTTTTTAAGCCGATCCAGATCGGCGACCTGGTAGAAATCACGGCCAATATTATTTATACCGGCAATACCAGTATGCATATTTCCATCGACGTATTTGCCGGAAATCCGCGCCAGCAAACGAAAGCCAAAACCACGCACTGTGTAATGGTGTTTGCCGCAGTGGATGATGAAGGTAAAACGGTGAAGGTGCCTAAATGGATTCCGAGGACCGCGGGAGAAATCAGTATGGAGAGCTACGCAAAGAAACTGATGGATCTGAGAAAGGATATTGATGCGGAAATGAAACCGTATATGTAATTATATTTTAGTTTTTAACGAGGATTGCCCCTACGCCTTCGGCAGAGGACAATCCCATAAACAGCAAAAGCGCCAATGGCGCTTTTGCTGTTTATGGGAAATGAAATATAAGTTAGCTGCTAAACTGCATATCGCTAAGCGATTTGTACAACCCACCTTCCACTTCTATGAGCTCCCAGTGTGTACCCGCTTCTACGATACGTCCTTTATCCAGCACAATAATTTTATCAGATTCACGAACAGTGGCGAGACGGTGCGCAATCACAATAGACGTACGTCCTTCCATCAGTTTATCCAGGGCATCCTGCACCAGCTTTTCAGATTCGGAGTCCAACGCTGAGGTGGCCTCGTCCAGGATGAGGATACGCGGATTCTTCAGCACCGCCCTGGCGATGGCGATACGCTGGCGCTGCCCGCCGGAGAGCTGAATGCCTCGCTCCCCTACAATGGTATCCATACCCTGTGGGAAACGCTGAATAAATTCCCATGCATTTGCTTTGCGTGCTGCTTCTTCCAGTTCAGCGTCTGTAGCACCTGGCCTGCCATAAGCAATATTTTCCCGGATGGTGCCGCCAAACAGGAATACATCCTGTGGCACTACCGCCATTTGGGAGCGCAATTCTGATAACGGAATGCTTTTCCCCGGGCGGCCATCGAAATCGATTTCTCCACTCACAGGATCGTATAAACGTAACAGCAGCGATACTATAGTGCTTTTACCGGCGCCACTCGGGCCTACCAATGCCACCTTCTGATCCGGCGATACATCAAAGCTGACGTCATCCATGATTTTAAGGTCGGGCCGTGATGGGTAATGAAAAGATACATTCCGGAAGCTGATAGCACCGTCCAGCTGGTTTTCCGGCAGGATGGCCGCCACTGGCGTCAGTTCCTCCGTTGGCTCATCGAGGATTTCGAGGAGATGCTCAGTGGCCCCGATACTTTTCTGGAGGTTGGTATATACTTCTGCCAAACCTGCTACAGAACCACCTATGAATACAGAATACAGCACAAACGTGAGTAATTCTGCCGGCGGCATCCCAAGGGATACACCCCGCCAGATGACAGCCACCAGCGCACCGAATATACCGAGGATAATAAAGGAGGAAAACGCCCCCCTGTATTTACCGCCTTTGATACCGATACGCGCGGCTTCATTGGTGCGTGTTTTATATCGCTCTATTTCAAAAAATTCGTTGGCAAATGCTTTTACGTTCAGGACTCCTGCCAGCGTTTCTTCCACCACCGTATTAGAGGCAGCTACCTGCTCCTGTACCTGCTTGGAAAACTTACGGATAAATTTCCCGAAGAACACCGCCAACAGCATCATCAGCGGCAATATAGCCAGCATAAATACTGTTAACTTGGGCGCGGTTACCACCAGGATGATTACACCACCAACAATAATAATAACCTGCCGGATAAATTCGGCCAGCGTGGTCGTAAAAGTTTCCTGCAGCGAAGAAATATCCGCAGAAATTCTGCTGCTAAGCTCGCCAACCCTGCGCTCCAGGAAAAATTTCATGGGCAGCTTGATGAGGTGACTGTAGACGGTTTGCCTCAATGTGGCGAGCGTTTTCTCGGTCACATTCACAAACAGTACAATGCGGAAGAAGGAAAATACGGATTGACCTATCAGTACCGCCACTAAAACGAGCGCAGCCTGATTAAAACCATGAAACATGGTGTCTTTACTGTCGGGCGATACCAGTTGCCCTAACAATTTAGGAAAGGCCAGTCCTGCGAGACTGGAAATAAGGAGGAAAATCAGACCAAGTCCAAACTGTGGCCAATAAGGCTTTACATAACGGAACAGGCGGAAAGATTTCTTGAGGGATGCCATTTTCAGCGCTGGCTTAGCTTGCGCCGGGGTATTCGTGTCATTTTGCATGTATCAGTGCTATTGTTTCGTTCTAATTATAGACGATTGCCTAACAAAGATATTGCATTCGGGTTCACAAAAGCATGGTATCCGGGCTTAATTTCCGATTGTGCAGGAATATGCAATCAGGCTGAATATTGCAGCCAGACTTGCCGCCATGAATAATTTATACAGGAATAATTTCATATTACGGGTTTTATGGATAAAATATATTCAAATAGTATTCCATTATTAACGCATTCTGCCGTAAAATGTTTAATAAAATCATAATTTTTATTAAACATTTATTCAGGTTTTATCACTTGCCCGCGGCAAGTGATAAAACCTGAATAGTGAAAGGCGACGTTGGCGCCTTTCACTATTCAGGACTTGGCGCAAGATTTAGCCTTAAATTTGTAACCATGAATCTCTCGATGGAAGGAATTATTGAAACTATAAGAGAAGACTATCTCCTGAAGATTGTAATATCGCTCCTGATGGGCGCAGCCATTGGCCTGGAGCGGGAATTCAAACGTAAAGCTGCCGGCATGCGCACCATGACGCTCATTTGCATGAGCAGTGCGGTATTTACCATTTTGTCGGCCGAACTGGGATACCCCAACAGCGCCGATCGTGTGGCCTCCAACATTCTGACGGGTGTCGGGTTTATTGGTGCCGGTGTTATTTTTAAGGGAGAATTTGCCATCGACGGTATCACCACTGCCGCCAGTATATGGATAGCGGCCGCCATCGGGATGGCTATAGGTATGAGCCAGTACTGGCTCGCCATCTTTTCCCTGGCAGGTGCGATGCTGGTTTTGATCGCACTGGAATATATGGAAATGTACATTGCCCGTATCAACGACAAGCGGGTATATTGCATCCAGCTAAATGAACAGGAGTTTTCCTACGTACAGCTGGAGCAGTTACTTGACTCCATGAAACTTAAGTATAAGCGCATGATGATTGTTAGAAAAGAAAGTAAAACAGAAGTGAACTATGCCATTCACGGCAGACGTGAGAAAATGGAGGCACTGGATATGTACCTGCATGAGAGCCGCGATATACACGAATATCAAATACAAACCAATCCATTCTGATATGCCTTCTTATGCAGATTTACCACTTCATTACGGACACGTGCCACCATGGCTCGCGCAGCGAATGAGCCTGTTGGGAGGTGCTATCACAGAGGCCATTATTATGGATTATGGCCGGGCCGAATTCCTGCGCCGCATGAGTGATCCCTGCTGGTTCCAGGCACTTGGTTGCGTGCTGGGTATGGACTGGCATTCGTCCGGCATTACTACCAGCGTAATGGGAGCATTGAAAAAAGCACTGAACCCACGTGCTGCCGAACTGGGCATTTACATTTGTGGCGGCAAAGGAAAACACAGCAAGCAAACACCGAATGAACTGGCGCTGATTGCGGACAAAACGGGGCTGCCCGGGGATCAGCTGATTTATAGCAGCAAGCTAACGGCGAAAGTTGATAACACTGCTATCCAGGATGGGTTTCAGCTATACTTACATTCTTTCCTGCTGTCGACCGATGGCGACTGGACTGTAGTGCAACAAGGTATGAACGATGCTTCCGGAATGGCGCGGCGCTATCACTGGCATTCCAGCGCTTTTCAATCGTTCACCGAAGCGCCGCATACCTACATCTATGGCCAGAACCAAGGTTTAATTTTAAATCTTACCGATATAGCTGCTGCTGATACTAAATCAGGCATTTTGGAGCTGGTGAAAGAAAAGCCCGTGCACCTGCTGCCTGAAATCCGCAACCTGGTAATGCCGAATCACCATGAACTGCGTGCAGAAAATGTAAACCTGAAACGGCTGGGTAGCGTGCTGGCATTGGCTTACGATACCAAACCGGCCGACTTTGAATCATTACTGATGCTGGAAGGCGTAGGTCCGAGAACGTTACAGTCGCTCACCCTCGTGAGTGAGGTGATCCACGGCACTCCGTCGCGCTTCGAAGATCCCGCGCGCTTTTCGTTTGCCCATGGCGGTAAGGACGGACATCCTTTTCCCGTACCCCTTAAAATTTACGATGAAACCATTTCCACTTTAAAGGATGCGCTGTACAAAGCAAAGATTGGCGCCTCTGAAAAAAAGGATGCGATTAATAAGCTGTCCCAAATGGCGGCATCTATTGAAAAAGACTTTATTCCAAACACTAACTTTGATAAGCTGATCGAAGAAGAGCGAAGCAACTCCTGGCGCCATGGCGGCCGCACCGTATTTGGCAATGCCAGGCCACCGCAGGAAGGTGATCAGTTGTCATTGTTTTAATCCTGTTAAACCACCTTGATTACGATCGATTACAATACACTCACCGTCCCACAGGCCACACAGCTGCAAAAGGACATGAAGGACAAGATTGTCCTCTCCCCTTTTACCGGGAAAATTAATTATGTGGCTGGCACTGACATCTCCTTTGATAAATTTAGTACTCATGTGTATGCAGGCATTACCGTGCTTAGTTTCCCGGACCTGCAACCGGTAGCGTATAGCCTTATCCGTAAGGAAGTGCATTTTCCATATGTGCCTGGCTACCTGGCTTTCCGCGAGGTACCTGCCCTGCTGGATGCCTGGGAGCAGCTGGAGCTAAAGCCGGATGTGGTGATACTGGATGGCCATGGCATTGCGCATCCCCGGAGGATGGGCATAGCATCGCACTTTGGCGTGCTGATCAACCGGCCTACGCTGGGTTGTGCCAAGAAAAAGCTATATGGAATATTTGAAGAGCCAGCTGTGGAGGCAGGTTCCTGGAGTGTTTTATATGATAAACAATCGCAGCCGATAGGCAGTGTGTTACGTACTAAAAAGAACGTGAAACCGGTATTTGTGTCCCCCGGGCATCTAACGGATATCCACGACAGCCGGCAAATCGTGGAACAATGTGTCACGAAATACCGGCTGCCGGAGCCTACAAGACTTACCCATAATTTCGTGAACCAGTTCAGGCTTGGCGCATTGCATGCAGGATTCCACCGGTTATAAGGATCAAAACCCGATCCAGGCAATGGCCGCTTTCTTTACTGTACCTTCCCGCTTCAGCAGGATGGTGGCATAAGTGCGGCTGCCTGCATTATAGTCTGATGCCCCCAGCATACAGGCGTAACGTTTCGTTACCTCCGGCATACCGAACAGGTACATACGTTCAATCTTTTTATTGTAATAGCGGTAACATACGAAATTGGCGTCTTCAGCGAACTTCAGCGGTTTTTTCACTTTGTCGCTACCGCCTGTATCCAGGTATTGCAGGTAGTCATTAAACAGCATGAATGTTACATCCGGGAAGTTAAGGAAGTCGTAGGATACATAAGTATTAAGGTTCAGTGCTGCAATTTTATTGCGGAAGCTCCATTCGCTTTTACTGCGGCGTTGCTGAAAAAAAGGCTGACAGGTACCGGTGATGACCTGGTATTTGGAAAGCGACCAGGTCGCATCTTCCTTGCCGAGTGTATCCAGGTCGGCCACGCCGGCGTCGCCCATGTTGGAGTGCATATTGGCGAGCTGGTTGTTACCCTGCTTAAAGTAACTGAGGTTTTCCAGCATGATGGTACTGGTGCCATCGTTGTTCATGGTCCAGTTTTGCGGCACACCTTCATATCTGTCTTTATAGTTCAGGTTATTTTCTACGTTGCGGCTCAGCTCCGGATAGCTCAGTACCGGGTGTTTGCGCAGTTTACCTTCTTCTGTGAATATGTTCATGAGGGTTCCGCTATTACCGCCTTTACGCTCGGATGGCACAAACAATAACAGTCTTACTTCTTTATAGGCTGGCACCGTTTTCACCAATCCGCTAACATCGCAATAATTGTGCGTATAGGCGATTACGTTATGGGAGAAGGCAGTGGAATCCGGGGTTAGCCGGCTCAGTAGCACTTTAGACCATGACTCCCCGCCTTTCCTTTTCGTGTTAAAGCCGGTACTGGCGATGTATACGTCCCGGCTGTCCTCAACGGCCATATGGATATAACTGAAATAGGCAAAGGTGGAATCCTGCATATAGAAATAGCCGGTATTGACCAGTTCATGCTTCGGCGAATAGTGCTGAACGATAATGCGCCGTTTTACATTTTCGCCCGGCAGAATTTCATGGCCGGAGAAAAACGCTACTGCGTAGTAGTCGGAGCGCTGATCTTTTTCGATGAAGCAATCGTGAGAGGCTACGTTATTCTGCGCATATGCCGTTTTCAGCTTTACAGATGGCAGTTCTCCCAGCTGTAGCTCCTGCACCAGTTTCCCATTGTTTTCGTTCAGTACGAGCCGGAATACCCGCGGTGTATCATTTACCAGCTGCTGCAAGAAAATAACCGGCTGTCCGTTGATCTGGTAGATGGCGTCTATTTCGGTATTTTCGAGGTCGCGGCTGTTCCACAGTGCTGTTTGCAGGGTGTCACCGCTGATCTGTTCTCTTTTATTGTTGTACATGCGTACTTCCAGCCCGGCGTTTCTGCCAAAGTGGAGGTAACATGTGTTACCGTTTTTGAGCTGCAGCAATTTATCCCAGCCGTCGCCGGGCACTTCAAATTCAGTGCTGAGGTTTACCACCGGATTTTGGGCAGAGGAGGTGAAGGCATAGCACAGGATAGGGAATAGTAGCAGCAGTTTGCTGATATATTTCATCTTATTATCAATTAATAATTTCAAATATATGAAATATTAATCAAACCTCTGCCGCTGTATCCTTACCGCATTCAATATCGCCAGCAGCGCCACGCCCACATCCGCAAACACCGCTTCCCACATCGTCGCCAAACCGCCGGCACCCAGCAACAGCACGACTCCTTTCACCACAAACGCCAGCGTAATATTCTGCCAAACGATCTTTTTTGTAGCGCGGCCAATCCTAACAGCCATGGCTATACGGGAAGGCTGATCATTCTGAATCACAATATCCGCCGTTTCAATAGCGGCATCGCTGCCCAGGCCCCCCATGGCTATGCCGGCATCACTGAGGGCAATCACCGGCGCATCATTTACACCATCGCCCACAAAGGCAACGGTGCCGCGCTGCGCACGGATTTCTTTTACCCGCGCTACCTTGTCTTCCGGAAGCAAGTCGCCATAGGCTTCGGAAACTCCTACCCGCTCCGCCACATATTTTACTACACTCGACTTATCACCAGACAGCATCACCGTGTTAATACCCATGCTTTTCAGCGCCTGTACTGCTTCGGCGGCATCGGATTTCACTTCATCTGCAATCGTGATCATGCCGGCATACACACCATCAACTGCTACAGCTACCACCGTCAGCGGAATATCTTCTGCAGCAAGGTCATAAGCGATATTGAATTTACGCAGCAGCCGGAAATTACCCACTAACAATCGTTTACCCGTTACCGTGCCCGAAAGGCCGTGCCCGGCGATCTCCTCCATCTCCCTAACCTCCAATGGTACCGCCCTGGCAGCCAGGTACTCCCGGATAGCCGTAGCCACCGGATGCGTAGATTTGCTTTCCAGTGCATTTACCATCGGCAGCAGCTCCGCATCATCAAAGCCTGGCTGTAAAACTACCTCCTGAACCGCAAACACGCCCTTGGTAAGCGTACCGGTTTTGTCCATCACCACGTTTTGTATGGCAGCCATTACATCCAGGTAGTTGCTGCCCTTGAACAGTATACCGTTGCGACTGGCAGCCCCTATACCACCGAAGTAACCCAGCGGTATAGAGATCACCAGCGCACATGGACAGGATATCACCAGGAAAATCAATGCCCGGTACAACCAATCGTTGAATACATAATTATCTACAAAAAAATAGGGAAGCAAACAAATGCCAAGCGCCAGGAAAACCACTGCCGGCGTATAAATGCGGGCAAACTTGCGGATAAACAATTCGGTAGGCGCCTTCTGTGAAGTAGCATTTTGCACGAGCTCCAAAATACGCGACAACTTACTGTCGGCATAAGGGGTGGTTACTTTCACATCCGCTACAGTATTGAGGTTGATCATCCCAGCCAGCACCGGTTCCCCCTTTATCTTCGTATCCGGCTTGCTCTCACCGGTGAGCGCCGCGGTATTAAACGAAGCCGTGGCCGACACCAGCTCTCCATCCAGCGCCAGCTTTTCCCCGGGCTTCAGCTGAATAATACTGCCAACCCCTACGGTAGCTGCATGCTCACGGCGCAATATCCCATCTGCCAAAACAGACACCTCATCAGGACGCTGATCCAGCAAGCCTTTGATGTTGGATTTAGCCCTGCTCACCGCGGCATCCTGGAATACCTCCCCTACTGCATAAAACAACATCACCGCCACTCCTTCCGGGTATTGGCCTATATAAAATGCACCGACAGTTGCAATCGTCATCAGCAAAAATTCGCTGAACACATCCCCTTTCACCAACGTTCTCCAGGCATTTACGATCACGGGCAATGCTACCGGCACGTATGCCAGCAGATAAAATCCCAGTCGCACATAACCGGTAAAGCCCGCCCAGCGGTTGTCCAGCATTATGCCCGTCAGCAGCAGCACCAGGCTCACCACACAGGCAATGAATTCCCCGGTTTTCCACCATGAAGCACCACCGCCGCCATGATCATGCCCGGCATGTGTGTCCTTTTCTTTGCCTGCATCTGTTGCGCAACATTGTTGTCCCATATCTTTCGTATTTAACGGTTAATGTCCTTCGTGCTCACCGCTGTTTTTCATTTTCGCCAGCAGGTCATACGCCCCTCTGATCACCAGAGAATTTTCCGGAGTGCCCGCCGGTAGCGTCACCGCCGTATACCCCAGCTCTGTATCTCCTTTCTCTACAGGCACCATGGTAAATACCTGTAAACTGTCTTTCCCCTCCACACCGGTTTGCACAAAAACATAATCCTTGTTATCAAAGTTCACTATTGCTGATTCCGGCACTGCCTTCACCTTTCCTGCTCCTGTTTCAATCAGTGCCTGCAGGTAAGTGCCGGGCAACAACTCTGTATCTTCCTGGTCCAGGTGGCAATGCACGCGGATGGTCCTGTCCTCGCTGATTTCCCGGCCAATCAGATGCACAGTGGCTTTGCGGGTCTGCGATTCGTTGGCCAGGGTAAATAACACATGCTGCCCGATCTTCAGCTTAGGAATGTCCTTCTCGAATACTGTCAGCTCCGCATGTAAATGCTCGGTATCCACAATCCGGAATAATACATCCGTTGGCGTTACAAACTGCCCCAGGTTCACATTTACCTGTGTCACAAAGCCGCTGATGGGCGCGTAAATATTAATGGTAGATTTGATATTCCCCTGGCTGAGCCCTGCTGTATTGATGTTGACCATGCGTAACTTTTCCTTCAGACCGCTGGCCTTTACGGAAAGCGTTTGCCAGCTTGCCTTTGTTTGCTGCAGGGTTTTGAGGGCATTCACATTTTCTTTTGCCAGCTCCTGCTGACGCTCATATTCTACCTTTGCGTATTCGAGCTGACTCACCGTTTCCAGGTAGTCCTGCTGTAACTGAATATAATCAAGATTTTCCAGAACAGCGATTACCTGCCCTTTCTTCACCGCCATACCTTGCAGCAGCGATGTTTGTTTGATAAAGCCGCCCATCGGCACGGCAATGCTGACCTGTTGTTGCGGCGGTACATCCAGCAGCCCGGCCACTTTTATGGTGCTGCTGATTGCTCTCATCTCCGGAGCACCCAGGGTGATACCAACGGTACGCACCTGTTCTGCCGTCAGCTCCACATGATCTTCATGGTCATCATGCGCCTCTTCACCGGCTTCGGCCACCGGCTTGCCTTTACAGGAAATCAGCATGGTGAGTGCCAGGGTGCCGCTGAGAATATATTTATAGGATGAATGCATCTTCATAGTATTGCTTGATTATTGATTGCCGGCCAGGTAGTTGATATAGCTGACCGCGATTTTATTGTCCAGTAATGATTTCAGGTAGCCCTGCCGGATGCTGAGTACCTGCTCCAGGTTCAGAAAATGTTCGGCATAACCGATTTCACCAGCGCCATAGGCCAGTTGCGATTGCTTTAATATCAGCGAGGCATTCGGCAATGCAGATTGCTCATAGTAGCGCAGGTTACCGGTTTGCTTAATATATTGCTGCAATGCTTGTGTATATTGGCTTTGCAACTGAATGCTGTTTTGCTCAAACGTAAGCGTAGCCGCCTGCTCCTGCTGTGCTTCCGCCTTCACCCGGGCACGCATGGGCCTGGCCCAGATGGGCAGCGCCAGTCCTACCTGAAATCCCTGGAAACGGTTGCTGCCAGTAGCTAATGGTGTGCCGGTAGCATTCACCGGGGTACCGATGAGCGACTGATTAAAATACCCAACCGTAATATCCGGCAGTATTGCATTGGCATATACTTTCTGTTGCTTGTCTGCCGTAACTGCCTGCTGTTGCAGGTATTGTAATAATGGGTGTTGGGAGATGCGGGTGCTGTCGAACACCGGTGTAATCGTTAAATCCTTCAAACTGCCCTCCTGCAATGCCGGCAATGCCTCACCCTCACTCATACCCGTCAGGGCTTTCAACCTCGCAGCAAATATGTTCAGGTCCGCTTCATTTTGCCGCAGCAGGTTTTCCACCTCTTGTTTTCGTGTATCCGAGGCCGTTTTTTCCAGCATCTTCCCTTCACCGGTGCGGTAACGCAGGTCCGCCTTTTTAGCAAAGGCGATAAACAGGCTGTCCTGGTGCAGTAATAATTCCCGCTGCTCCTTCAGAAACAGGAGTTGTAAATAAGCCTCTTTCACCTGGTAAGCCAACTCGTTGCCGGTATTAGCTTTCAGGAAGGTAGCTTCTTTCACCTGCGACTCACCCAGCTGCTTTTTTGCACCGAGGTTGGTAGGAAACGGAATAGCCTGGGTAATGCTGAAGTTATTATCGTTTTTTACGTAACTGTTGTACTGGCCATACTGCATGGCCACTTCCGTTTTACCGATATCGCCCGCTGTTGGCAGCAGTTTGCGGAAATACTCCACACGCGCATCTGCCGCCTGCAGGTTTTTATTATGTTGTAATGCGTACTGCACCGCCCCTTCCATGTTCCAGGCTGGTTGCTGGCTGAAAGCAGCCAGTGGCAGGAGCAACAGACTAATTATTTTTTTCATGATTCATCTTTTTATTTTTTCCGGAGAAACCATTTTCGAAGAACAGGTACAGGCATGGCAGCACCAGGAGCGTCAGCAAGGTGGAAGTCACCAGACCTCCTATTACTACGGTAGCCAGTGGCCGCTGCACTTCCGCGCCTGCACTGGTGGCCAGCGCCATGGGCAAAAAGCCCAGCGACGCCACACTCGCCGTCATCAACACCGGGCGTAATCGTATAGCCGTTCCCTTTAGGATACGGTCGTACGCATTGGTCATACCTTCTTTTTTCAGGTTGTTAAACTCCCCTATCAGCACAATACCATTCAAAACCGCCACCCCAAACAGTGCGATAAATCCTACCCCCGCTGAAATACTAAATGGCATGTCGCGCAGCAGCAGTGCGAATACACCACCGATAGCCGCCATCGGAATAGCGGTGAATATCAGCAGCGACTGGCTTACGGAATGAAAAGTAAAGTACAGTAAGCCGAAGATGAGCAACAGCGCCACCGGCACAGCAATGGCGAGCCGCTGATTGGCTTCCTGCAGATTCTCAAACTGTCCGCCATAGCGGATAAAGTAGCCAGGTGGCATTTTTACATTCGCATTTATTTTCGCTTCTATCTCCTGTACAACGCTGGCGATGTCGCGCCCGCGAACGTTAAAACCAACGATGATGCGGCGTTTGGCATCTTCCCGCTGGATCTGGTTAGGGCCGGTTTGCATGGTTACAGTGGCCAATTGCTCCAGTGGTATCTGCTGGCCGTTAGGCGCGGTTACGTACAGCTGGCTCACATCGGTAAGGCTTGTGCGCGACTGATGATCCAACCGTAACACCAGGTCAAAACGTTTTTCGCCTTCGTATACTAATCCGGCGGACTGCCCGGCAAAAGCCGTGTTCACCGTTTGGTTAATGGTTTCTATATCCAGCCCATATTGCGCCACACGGGCACGGTCTATCTTTACAACTATCTGCGGCAGGCCATCCATTTGTTCCAGGTATATATCCTTGGCGCCTTCCGTTTTGCCAACAATCCTGTTTACCTGCGCAGCCAGGGAGCTAAGGGTGTTGAGGTCTTCACCAAAGATCTTGATCCCTACATCCTGGCGTACACCTGATATCAGTTCATTAAACCGTAACTGGATCGGTTGTGAAAAGCCGAAGCTCACACCTGGTATAGCTTCCAGGGCTTCCTGCATTTTGTTGGCCAGCTCTTCCCTGGTCCTCGCGCTGGTCCATTCATGCTGCGGCTTCAGGAGGATGGTAAGGTCGCAGGCCTCCATGGGCATGGGATCAGTAGGAATTTCGGCAGCGCCTATTTTCCCGATCACTTCCTTTACCTCAGGGAACTGCTTCCGCAAAATCCCGGCAGCTAACGTAATCTTATCTACCGTTTCCGTTAGGGAGCTACCGGTGAGCAGCCGCGTTTCAACGGCAAAGTCGCCCTCCTCAAGGGTGGGAATGAATTCTCCCCCCATATTGGTAAATAACGCCAACGATAGTACGAAAAGCGAAAAGGCAATGCCCACCACCCAGTATTTAAAGCGCAGTGCCGCTCTGATAGCCGGGTCGTACAGCTTATGGAAAAAGGCCATCAGCTTGTCGGAGATGGTGGTTTTATTGGTTATTTTCTTGTTCAGGAACAGGGCCGACATCATCGGCACATAAGTAAGCGATAATATAAACGCGCCGGCGATGGCGAAGGAAACCGTTTGTGCCATGGGCTTAAACATCTTCCCTTCAATACCTACCAATGCCAGGATCGGCAGGTAAACAATGAGGATGATGATTTCCCCGAAAGAGGCGGCAGCCCTGATTTTACGGGCACTATCATACACTTCGGCATCCATTTCGTCCTGCGACAGCTGCATGGAGGAGCGCCCGTTTAAGCGCATGAGCAAATGATGCAAGGTGGCTTCCACGATGATCACGGCGCCATCCACAATCAGCCCAAAATCAATAGCACCAAGACTCATGAGATTACCCGACACGCCAAACAATTTCATCATAGACACGGCAAAAAGCATCGCCAAAGGAATCACGGAGGCTACAATCAGCCCTGCACGCAGGTTACCGAGGAATATTACCAGTACGAAAATCACAATGAGGGCACCTTCTACCAGGTTCTTTTTCACCGTACCTACGGCGCGGCCTACAAAGTCGCTCCGGTCGAGGAATGGTTCAATTACCACTCCTTCCGGCAAGGTCTTTTGGATGGCGGCCACCCGCGCTTTCACCGCTTTTACCACTTCATTGGAGTTCTTTCCTTTCAGCATCATCACGATACCACCAACGGCCTCCCCCGTTTCATTGCGGGTAAGGGCACCATACCTGATGGCATCGCCCAGTTGTACACTGGCCACATCCCGCACCAGCACCGGTGTTCCATTGGTGGTGTTTTTGACCACTATATTTTCTATATCCGAGAGGGAGCCAATCATCCCTTCGCTGCGGATAAAATAAGCATTGGGTTTTTTGTCGATGTAAGCCCCGCCGGTGTTCTGGTTATTACGTTGGGTGGCGGTGAATACATCTGCAATACTGATGTTGTAACTGCGCAAACGATCCGGATTGATGGCCACTACATATTGTTTCAGCTTACCGCCAAAACTGTTGACTTCCGCCACGCCAGGGGTTCCCAACAGCTGGCGGCGTACATACCAATCCTGGATGGTACGCAGTTCACGCGCATCGTATTTTGATTCATAGCCCTTTTGCGGATGCACCACATATTGGTAAATCTCACCGAGGCCACTGGAGATTGGCGACATTTCAGGATTGCCGATACCAGCTGGTATAATGCTTTTTGCTTCGGATAACTTTTCGTTTACCTGTTGCCGTGCCCAGTAAATATCCACGTCGTCGTGAAAAACGATGGTAACTACCGATAGTCCAAAGCGGCTGATGGAGCGGATTTCCTGGAGTTCAGGAATCACCGCCATGGTTTGTTCTACAGGGAAGGTAATGAGTCGCTCCACCTCCTGGGCTGCCAGGGAGGGCGATAAAGTAATTACCTGCACCTGGTTGTTGGTGATATCCGGCACCGCATCTACCGGCAGCCGGGTAAGGGACCATATGCCCCAGACTATGAGGGCAATGGTAAATAAGGCAATAGCAAGTTTGTTCCTGACGGAAAACAGAATAATCTTGTCCATTAAAGAAAATGGGTTATAGGTGATAGTGCAGCAGTTCACTGCCGGCATATCAGTTAAATAAATTAGTAAGGAGAATTAAGCTGCTACCAGTCTGGGGGGCTGCCAGATAGCTTTGCTGCCTGCGGTGGAAATGGAGGCAGTATAAACAGGATAGATATAATGTTGTTGCGGATGAATCACAATATATTGCCAGTGGCTGTTGGTCAATAGCTGCACATTGCAGCAGCTGCAAACGCATAAGGGAGAACAAAAGTCCACATGATCCGTATGCTGATCCGCCGGGCTGGCTGTTATAGTGGTCAGAGAAATACCGGGTACAGCAGCCAGGGCGTCGTTGCATGGAATGCAGGACAACACCAGGAGGTAAAGGCTGAATATGTACACGAGTAATTTCATCTCTACAAAAATACAGACTAGCGATTAAAATCACCTTATAAAAAACTGCATCCCTGTTGCGCAATTAGGTTTTGTTGTTAAATTAGACCTATGAACTGTTTAATTGTTGATGATAACAAATTGGCCCGCACTGCTATGAGGCAGCTGGTAAGCCATGTGTCCCAGCTGAAGGTGGTGGGCGAATGCAGCAGCGCCATTGAGGCCTATAATATCCTGCAGCAGGAAAAAGTAGATATTCTGTTACTGGATATTGAGATGCCCGGTATGAGCGGTATTGAACTTACCCGAAACCTCGGTAAAAAAGGACCGGTAATTATCTTCACTACAGCAAAAAAAGAATATGCAGTAGAAGCATTTGAATTACAGGTGGCGGATTATCTTATCAAGCCCGTGAGTCCGGCCAGGTTTATCCAGGCTATTGACCGGGTTAGGGAGATAGCTGACAGCGCCGGGCGCGAGCTCCAGGTATCCGATCAGGAATTCGTATTTATACGCGATAACGGGATACTAAAACGGATACGCATGGATGAGATTTTGTACCTGGAGGCAATGGGTGATTATGTAAAGTTATTTACTGCCCAGAAATTCCATGCAATTCATACCACCCTCAAAGCGCTGGAAGAAAAACTGCCGCAGGCTAAATTCATGCGGGTACACCGGTCATATATAGTGGCATTGGATAAAATCAGTTCTATTGAGGATGGTAGTATTATCATTGAAAAGAATGCTATTCCTGTGGCAGACGCTTACAGGGCCGCGTTGAACAGCAGGTTAAAGTTATTGTGAACCCTCACCGACAGTTTTTCCTCTTTGACCGACACCCCCTGCCCATTGAACCAAATACCCTTAACTGCAGTCAGATGGCGATGTACCTTTAGGTCGTAATCAAAAACAATACATCACATCAAAACTCAATAATCATGAAAAAGTTAGGAATCATGCTCGCCGTTGCTGCTATGGTATTTGTAGGTACTGCCACTTATGCACAGTCTCCTGCTCCTGCCCAGAAAGCTGCCAAAACTGAAAAAACAGCTCCTGAAAAGAAAGCACACAAAGGCACGCACAAGCATCACGCAGGCAAAAAAGCACAGAAACCGGCTGAATCCAGTAAATAAGTTCGCCCCTGTTAATAGCTCAAATATTTAACCTGCTGTTGTAAAGCTTGCTGGTTAAATATTTGAGCTATTTTTATTTTACGTATTTTGAACCGGCTTTCCCTTCGCAACGTTATTTCATCAAACAGACATGCAGCCTAAGAAAATAAAATATTATCTGCTCGGACTCTTCCTCATAGGCATGGCGTTGTTTATTGTGCTGCATGTAAACTCTGCCAAAAACATACGCCAGCTGATTTCAGGTAATGAACAGCTGTTGCAGGAACTCAATGTAAAAAACGAAATACAGAAGCTCCAGACCAGCATGGCACGTACCGACAGTAAGGTACGTGGTACCGTTATTGCCCAGGATAGCCTGCATATTACCGGTATAGAGGCAGATATTGCCGTTATAAAGGCCGACCTCAAAGAAATCAACAAGATAGTACGTAACGATAGTACCGAAAAGCTGCTTACCCAACTGAACTACCTCGTAGATGAAAAAAATTCTTTTAATGTACAGGTGCTGGATACTTTTTATACGCAGGGCAAGTGGGCGGCTGAAAAGCTCATTAACAACCAGAAGGGTAAACGCCTTGGGGAGGCTATAACCGGTATCCTGCATCAGCTGGACAGTACCCGGCAATCGGAAGTAAACCGCACCACCCACCTGATCGACACCAGTGGTCAGAAAGCCCTCAGCTGGGGCGCTATCCTCGTGTTTTTTGCCTGCCTGACCAGTTTGCTCGCCTTTTTATATATCACCAGTCGCATTCACCGCCAGGAGCAGCTGATCGATGAGCTGGATGAGTCACGGGAGCAGGAACGGAAACTCACCGTGGTAAAAGACCAGTTTCTGGCCAATATGAGCCATGAAATACGTACCCCCATGAACTCAGTACTCGGATTTGCTCATCTGCTCAAAAATCAGCCTCTAAATAGCAAATCCAGGGAATATGTGACTGCGATCGACAGCGCCGGGCAAAATCTGCTGGAAATTATCAATGATATCCTCGATATCTCCAAAATAGAATCCGGGATGATGCGGATTGAGCCCAGCTCTTTTAGTCTCCGGGGCGTGTTACACGCAGTATATATGCTTTTTCAGCCTAAGGCAGATGAAAAACACCTCTCCTTACAGGTGACCACGGACGAACAGGTGCCCGATATTTTGTACGGGGATGTAACCCGGCTTACCCAGGTATTGGTGAACCTCACCAGTAATGCGATCAAATTCACCGACGAAGGCCTGGTGAGCATACACGTTGGGAAAATATGGCAGGACGGCAATGCCGTAAGGCTGCTGTTTACGATAAAGGATACCGGTATTGGTATTGACCCCGCCAAGCAGGGTAGCATATTTGACCGCTTTAACCAGGCCGAGGCGGCTACCACCAGGAAATATGGCGGCACCGGGCTGGGGTTAACCATTGTAAAGCAGCTGGTAGAACTGCAAAACGGATTCATTGCCGTGGAAAGCATTCCTGGAGAAGGCACAGCTTTTAAAGTGGAGTTGCCGTATACCCTCGGCGAACCGGCAGCTGATCCCGGCACGGTGGAGGAACAACCAGTGCTGCTCAACGGTCTGCAACAGGACATACGCATCCTGGTAGCGGAAGATAATAAAATGAACCAGCAGCTGCTGCGGCACCTGCTGAGCAACCGCCAGCTCTCCTACCGGATTGTCACCAATGGTGAAGAGGCGCTGCTGGCACTGCAAAAGCACAATTATGACCTGCTGCTGCTGGATATCCAGATGCCTAACGTGGATGGCTACACGGTTATTCAACGCCTGCGGCAGGAACAGCATTCCAATATCCCTGTAATTGCGATGACCGCCCATGCCATGGCAGGGGAAAAAGATAAATGTTTGCAGCTGGGGATGAATGAATATATCCCCAAACCAATACGTGCAGAAGAGCTATACCAGCTGATTGAAGTATATACCGGAAAAACCCTCGGGCCTGACATCTCAGGAAATGACAATGGCGCGATCCTGTCTGATAACGGCCAGTTGATCAGCATGCAGTATTTACAGGAACTGTCGAACGGTAACAGCCAGTTTGAGCAAACCATGCTGCAACAGTTTATTGCACAGATTCCTGAGGACCTGGGTCAGCTGAAAACAGCTATAGAGACTGGGGATTTACCGGCTATCCGTGCGGCTGCCCATCATTTGAAAACAACTGTTTCTTTCATAGGACTGGAAGCGCATGTATATCCATTCCTGGAGCCGCTGGAACATGTAACCGAAGAAAATTTCGCACCTATTGAGGCGATGGAATCCTTTGCCACACTGCGTCAGCTGGCCATGCAGGCTGTGCAGGAAGCCATGAATTTATTACTGTAACGTACAAGGGTATACGTACCTTCACCGACACCAATTCCCCTTTCAACGACGATCGCACCCCGTTCACCGAAACCGCCCACGCTGCGCCCTTTCCCGCCGTAATTTAGTGTTGTAAACACAGACACCAATTTATAAAGCATTTTAAAAGACAAACATCATGAAAAAATTCCTGATCGCTGCTGTAGCAGTAATGACCATTTCTGTTGGAGCATTTGCACAGGCTCCTGCTGCTAAACCAGCAAAGAAAGAAAAAGCTAAAACAGAGGCTAAAGCTGAAGCTAAGCCAGCTGCTGATTCTACAAAGAAAGCAGCACACGTTGCCAAAAAAGCAGCAAAAGCAGAGGTTAAAAAAGGCTAATACAGTTATACAGCGTTTGAGTTCACTGATCCCGTTTCTATCCGAAACGGGATTTTCATTACAGTCGTAAGCCAAATGAAAAAGGGTCTGCTTCCGCAGACCCTTCTTCGTTATATTAGTTACCGGTGGCTTATTTCAGCCCATCCAGTTTCTTTTTCACTTCGTCCATTTTGGCTGTCTGATTTTTGATAGCATAGATTTTCTGCAATGCATACAGGCAGCTTTCGTAGGATTGTTTGTCGCTTGCATCCAGGCTTGCACCTTTTGCAGTGAAAGACTCATCCGCTTTTTCGAAATATGGTAAAGACTGGTTCATCAGGCCTTCCATGCTGGTTTGCAGTTCTTTTGCTTTAGCGGAAGTCTGTTGTTTGCTGTCCAGTTCATTCAGTTGTTTGTTATAAACAACGGCGCGGTTAAAGTAGAGTGCACCGAGCTGGAAGTTAGCGATAGCATCAGCCGGGTTAGCAGCCAGTACTTTTTTGTAAGCTTCTTCGGCTTTACCGATCAGCTCATTGTAGTTAGCTGGTTTAGGTGCATCGTTACCGTTTGGATCGCGTGGGTTGGCGAGGTTATCGAGGCGGATGGCGTAGTCCAGTTGCAGTTGTACATCACTTGGATTTTCTGCAATTTTCTTTTCCAGCATACCGAGGAGTTCAGCTGTTTTACCGGTTTTGGTATAGTACAGCATTTCCATATCGTTGAAGCGTTTGTCTTTAGGGAACACCGCTTTACCTTGTTCGATCGCTTTCAGCCAGTTGGCATTATCACCTTTTTCTTCGTACAGTTGGCCCAGGATTACGTACAGTGCTGGTTCGCCTTTGAATTGCAGGTCTGCAGCTTTCTGCAGGTAAGTCAGTGCGGCATCGGTTTGTTTAGCCTGGCTCGCAGCATAACCGGTATAGAAAATCAGGGAAGTATCTGTAGGCAGGTTGCCACCGAGTTCCTGTTTGTTGTAGAAGGAAACTACTTCTTCCGCTTTGGAGAAGTTGTTCAGGGCTGGTTCCCATTTCTGCTCGTTCAGGGCAGCGTAACCGGCGTTTGCTACAACCGCGTAGATGTTGTACATGGACTGGTTCATCACCAATACCGCTTCCTTCATCTTAGGCTGGATTTCCAGTGCTTTTTTATACGCATCATATGCTTGCAGCGCCAAGGCAGGATCTTTCGCTTTGGTACCCATTGCTTCCAATACCTGACCATCTACCAGCCAGGTTTTGGCATCGTTCTTAGTTTTGTCGTGCTGTAATGCTGCGTCGATATCTGCTTTAGCTTTCTCTAAGTCTTGTTTCTTCAGATTTTCCTCCGCGCTGCTCACTTTGGCTTTTTGAGCCATCACGCTCACTGTTGCGGAACAGAGGAGAACAGAAACCAGTAATTTTTTCATGTCTTGTTTTTTTTAGTTGCTGATTATCTTGTAAGAGTATGGTGCTAAATTATATATGCTATACAATCAGAGATACAGTTACCACTACAGCATTGCGTAATTTTTTACCGGAAAAGAGCTGAGACCATCGGTTTCAGCTCTTTTCCGGCTTTTCCAACGGCTGAAGGCCATTGGAAAAGCCGTGATGGAAAATATTAATTATCAATGATTATTCTTCGTTAGACGGTGCTTCTGCTACATCACCATTTTCTTCAGGTGCAGCGTTTTCGCTGGTTTCACCTGCTTCTGAAGCTTCATCTGTTGGCACTACTAAATCGGTTTCTTCTTCCTGTTCATCCAGGCGTGCTACAGCTGCGATTTCGTCGCTGTCATCCAGGCGGATTAAGCGTACACCCTGTGTGGCACGGCCGGCTTCGCGGATATCTGCTACTGCCATACGGATGGTAATACCTGATTTACAAGTGATCATCAGATCATGGTTCTCGGTTACATCCAGTATTGCAATCAGCTTACCGGTTTTTTCAGTGACGTTAATGGTTTTAACACCTTTACCGCCTCTGTTGGTAATACGGTACTCTTCGATGTTGGTACGTTTACCGTATCCTTTCTCAGAAACAACGAGTACTGTTCTTGATTCGTCTTCCTTAGCAACACAAATCATACCAACCACTTCATCGTTCTCATTATCTACCTCGATACCTCTTACCCCGATGGCGCCACGACCGGTGTCGCGTACGGTATTTTCAGGGAAGCGGATCGCGCGGCCGCTCTTAATGGCCATCATGATCTGGCTCTGGCCGTTGGTCAGTTTAGCTTCCAGCAGCTGGTCGCCATCATTGATGGTAATAGCGTTTACACCGTTCTGACGCGGGCGGCTAAACTCTTCCACCAGCGTCTTCTTGATGATACCATTTTTGGTACAGAGTACAATATAATTGTTATTGATGAAATCTTTATCACCCAGGTCCTTGATATCTATGATCGCACGGATCTTATCATCCTGCGGCAGTTGTATAAGGTTCTGAATAGCACGGCCTTTACCGTTTTTCTCACCTTCCGGAATTTCGTAAACTTTCAGCCAGTAACAGCGTCCTTTTTCGGTAAAGAACAGCATGGTATGGTGGGTGGAGGCCACAAAGAGGTGCTCGATAAAGTCCTCATCGCGGGTACGGCCACCGATGGCACCGCGGCCACCGCGTTTCTGCTGGCGGTAGTCGTAGGCAGAAGTACGTTTGATATAACCCAGGTGAGAGATGGTGATTACCACATCTTCTTCTGCGATAATATCTTCAATACGCATTTCGCTGGCCAGGTACTGGATTTCAGTTTTGCGCTCGTCGCCGAAGCGTTTTTTCACGTCTTCCAGTTCATCTTTGATGATCTTAAAGCGCAGGCCTTCGTCGTTGAGGATTTCGTTGAGGTGAGCGATGAGCTTCATGATCTCGTCATATTCTTCTCTGATTTTGTCACGCTCCATACCGGTCAAACGTTGCAGACGCAGTTCGAGGATGGCTTTGGATTGTATTTCAGAGAGATTGAATTCGCTCATCAAACCTTCTTTCGCGATTTCCGGTGTAGCGGCAGCGCGGATCAGGGCGATCACGGCATCCAGGTGATCCAGTGCGATGAGGTACCCCTGGAGGATATGCGCCTTTTCTTCTGCCTTGCGGAGATCAAAACGCGTTCTTCTCACTACTACTTCATGACGGAATTCGATGAACTCTGCCAGGATATCTTTCAGGTTCAGGATACGCGGACGGCCTTTTACCAGTGCCACGTTGTTGATACCGTAAGAAGTCTGGAGTTCGGAATATTTATATAACTGGTTAATGATCACGTTAGGGATAGCCTCACGTTTCAGATCAATTACCAGGCGCATACCTTCACGATCGCTCTCATCGCGAACATCGGAAATGCCTTCAATAATTTTATCGTTTACCAGCTGGGCGATTTTCTGGTGCAGTACCGCCTTGTTAATCTGGTAAGGCAGTTCATAGATCACCAGGCGCTCGCGTCCTGTTTTGGAAGTTTCTGCCATGATCTTACCACGTACTACTACGCGGCCGCGACCAGTTTCGAAACCTTGTTTAACGCCGTCGAAACCATAGATGATACCACCGGTTGGGAAGTCAGGCGCTTTTACGTGCTTGATCAGTTCTTCAATGGTGATATCGCGGTTATCCACGTACGCAATCAAACCATCCACTACTTCAGAGAGGTTGTGGGGCATGATGTTGGTGGCCATACCTACGGCGATACCGGAAGCTCCGTTGATGAGGAGGTTGGGAATACGTGTAGGCAGTACCGTTGGTTCTTCGAGCGTATCGTCGAAGTTGAGGGTGAAATCCACCGTTTCTTTTTCAATGTCTTCGAGCATTGCCTCTGCCAGCTTCTGCAGACGTACCTCGGTATAACGCATGGCCGCCGGCATGTCACCATCCACGGAACCAAAGTTACCCTGACCATCTACCAGCATGTAGCGAAGGCTCCATGGCTGCGCCATACGAACAATAGTGTCATAGATAGAAGCATCCCCGTGCGGGTGATACTTACCCATTACATCCCCTACAATACGCGCAGACTTTTTGTATGGCTTATTACTGTGGTTACCGGCTTCGTTCATCCCGAAGAGAACGCGGCGGTGTACAGGTTTCAGACCATCCCTTACATCGGGTAAAGCGCGGCCCACAATCACTGACATGGAGTAGTCAATGTAGGCAGTCTTCATTTGTTCCTCGATATTAATCTGGACAATTTTCCCTTCCTGCTGATTTTCCGTATGCTCTGTCATTTAGTATTGATTTACAGATTTTTCTGCTGAAAAATAATAGAGGCAAATATAACCATTTCAGGCCGAAATCCGGCCTAAAAAAAGCAAAATGTGAATAAAATTAGCCATAGGGATAAAACCTGATATTTGAAGTTGATTATATGGTTTAAATGCCAAATGCCAGGATATCAATATCCCCCCGTTTTCGTTATAATGGTAAATTATGTAATTTTACTTTATCTATTATATGTCCCAAATCCCTGATATGTAAGAAATGTCATATTTAGTACCTTTTTGTTCCTAACCCATTGAAATCCAGTTCATATTTATGAGGAATAATATTTATTTTATATAGCTGAATCCGAAATTCATTTTCATTTCGAACATATATAATAAAACTTCTGTTATTCCCCTGATTCTTAATCACTTTTTCCAATAGAAAAGCGTACTATGAAGAACATATTGTTGTTTGGCGCAGGAAAATCTGCAACAAGCCTGATCGACTTCCTTATCACCAATGCCCCCCGGTTAAAATGGCATGTGACGGTCGCTGATCAAGACCTGATGCTGATCAAGTCCAAGACTGGCAAATCTTATTATGCAACCCCCGTAGAACTAGATATTAAGAACCAGGCTGCACGACATCAGCTCATCCAGGAAACCGACCTTGTTATTTCCCTGCTCCCCCCTTCCCTACACATTCTCGTAGCTAAAGACTGCCTACAGTATCGCAAAAACCTGCTCACTGCCTCCTACATCGATGATGAAGTCCGCAAGCTGGAAAAAGATATTGAAGCAGCAGGCCTGCTGTTCATGTATGAAATGGGCCTCGATCCCGGTATCGACCATATGTCGGCCATGAAGCTGATCCACTCCATTGAAAAGAAAGGCGGTCAGATATTTTCATTTAAGTCCTACTGCGGTGGCTTAATATCTCCCGAAAGTATTGACAACCCCTGGCAGTACAAGGTATCATGGAATGCCAGGAACATTGTGCTCTCCGGCAGTACCGGCGCCACTTACAAGGAAAAAGGAAAAATCAGGGAGCTCACCTACGAGCAACTTTTTGACCATAATAAAACGATTCATGTACCAGGCCTCGGTAAAATGGCGTACTACCCTAACCGTGACTCCCTCGCCTACATGAATATTTACAAGCTACAGGAAATTGCCACCTTCATGCGCGCCACCCTGCGCTTTCCCGATTTTTGTGAAGGCTGGAATGCCCTGATAAAACTGGGCCTCACAGATGATGTCCATAAAAAACAAACAGATCAACTCTCCTATTTTGACTGGGCCACCCAAAACCTGGAAGGCAACAAAACCAGCGAAGCACATGATGAATTTGTAGCGCAGCACCTCGGTGTTTCCAGCAAATCAAAAGTAATACGGCAACTGAAATACCTGGGCCTTCTCAATGGTGATCAGATCAAGCTCGGTGAACAAACGAATGCGGGTGTACTGGAACATGTGGTACTGGATAAATTGAAAATGGAGCCACAGGACAAAGACATGATTGTGATGCTGCATGAAATTGAGTTTGAACGCCGCAGTATGGCTACCCGTATGCATTCTTATATGATTGTACAGGGAGAAGATAATGTGCGTACTGCTATGGCAAAAACCGTTGGACTCCCATTAGGTATTATGGCGAAGCTGATCCTCCAGGATAAGATTTCCCTGACGGGATTGCATATTCCGGTGATGCCGGAAGTCTATAATCCGGTGCTGAAGGAGCTGGAAGATTTTGATATCAGGTTTGAAGAGAGTTTTGAATAACAATACATTCGTTATTACCGGGAGGTATTCCGCGCCGGGCGCGGAATACCTCCCAAAGCAAAGAAGGAGAGCCCTGCGGCTCTCCTTCTTTGCTTTTAATCTGCAAGATATTTTTCCAGCAACACCCTTGTCAGCTCCTCCACACCAGTGGTGGCCGGACTTTCAATCTGATGCAGGTTGTTGTAATAACCATCCACCGGAGGTATTTTTTTGTCGATGATAAACTTATGAGCGTGCACCGGTGCGTAATTGAGCAAACCGGCGGCCGGGTAAACATTCAGCGACGTACCAACGACTACGAATATATCTGCCATCCGCACTTCCCGCTGAGCAGGTGCGATCATAGATACTTCCTCACCAAACCATACGATGTGCGGGCGCAGTTGTCCGCCGTCAGGACCTACATCACCGATGCTGATATCACCTTTGATGTCCATGATATTTTGCTCGTCCTCATCATGTACACTGCGCATTTTAAAGATTTCTCCATGCAGGTGCATCACGTTGGTAGATCCTGCTCTTTCATGGAGGTCATCGATGTTTTGTGTGATAATGCGTACTTCAAAATGTTCTTCCAGTTTTGCAAGGCCGATATGGGCGGCATTAGGTTGAGCGCTGCCTACATCTTTGCGGCGCACATTGTAGAAGTCCAGCACCAGTGCCGGATCTTTACGCCAACCATCAGGAGATGCCACCGCATACACGTCGTATCCTTCCCACAGTCCGTCTGAATCACGGAATGTTTTAAGGCCGCTTTCTGCGCTGATACCTGCTCCGGTTAGCACTACCAGTCTCTTTTTCATGAGAATATTATTTGGGATTAAGGTTATGCCGTTTTATGCATGGTCCCTTACTTCATTCCACCCATCTCCATGATCACCTTGAATTCTTCCGGTGTAACGTTACAAACGGAGAGGCGTCCCTGACGGATAAGCGACAGGTTGGCCAGGCTTTTTTCGGCCTTCATTGCGGCCAGGGTAACAGGTTTTTTGAAAGGCTTCAGGGGCTTCAGGTCCACTACTACCCAGTTAGGATCAGGTGTGGTGGGGTCCTGATAAGATTCTTTGGCTACAGTGGCCAGTCCTACAATTTCCAATCCTTCATTGCTATGATAAAAGAGGACCTGGTCACCCTTTTGCATGGCTTTGAGATTATTCCGCGCCTGATAATTACGTACGCCATCCCAGAAGGTCACTTTGTCTTTTACAAACTGCTCCCAGGAATATTTAAATGGCTCAGACTTCACCAGCCAGTAGTTCATTGTTGCTGTGTTTTGATGATGATGCAGGGGATTACCAGCCGCTGGCCAGGACATCCGCGATGTGCATGAGTTTAATATTGGTTCCGTGTTTGCGAATATAGCCGTCGAGGTGCATGAGGCATGACAGGTCAGTGGAGATCAGGTAGTCTGCTCCGCTGGCTACCGCGTTATTGACTTTTTGTTCGCCCATACCCATGGATATAGGCTCAAATTTAACGGAGAATGTACCTCCGAAGCCGCAGCATGTTTCACAGTCATTCATTTCCTTCAGTTCCAGTCCCTTCACATTTTCCAGCAATTTTCTGGGTCCTTGTTTGATACCGCATTCTCTCAATGCGCCGCAGGCGTCGTGATAGGTGCCAATTCCGTTGAGGCTGGCGCCTAAATCTGTCACGTGCAAAACATCCACCAGGAATTCGGTAAACTCGAAAAGGTTTTTCTTCAGGAGTTTCACTTCATTGTGTGCGGCGGAGTTATCAAACAGTTTTCCGTAGTAGTTGCGGACAAATCCGGTACAGGAACCGCTTGGTGCTACAATATAATCAAAAGTATGGAAGTCTTTCAGGAATTTGGTGGCTACCGAGCGGCATTCGTCGTGATACCCTGCGTTGAATGCGGGCTGGCCGCAGCAGGTTTGCTCGGGGTTATAGGCCACGTTGCATCCCAGTTTCTCCAATACTTTCACCATATTGAAAGCGGTTTCCGGGAACATTTGGTCTACAAAGCATGGTATGAATAACTGTACGTTCATCTTATAGTTTTAGCTCTTTGCCAATGACCTTTGCAGTGCTATCATTTTCAGTGCGGTGATAGCAGCTTCTTCTCCTTTATGACCGTGTGCCCCACCCAGGCGGTCGAGTGCCTGTTGTTCGTTGTCTACTGTAAGAATTCCAAATATAACGGGAACGGGTAACTGAAGGTTCAGTTGCAGTATTCCTTCCGTAACGGCTTTACATACATAGTCAAAGTGTGGTGTTTCACCACGGATTACGCAACCAAATGCAATAATAGCGCCAGGTTGATTACCGGTACCCTGGGTAGCCTCCCAGTATTGCTTACAGGCGTATGGCAGTTCAAATGCGCCGGGAACAACAATCTTGTTGGTTTTAGCCACTTTGTACTGTGCCAGTGATTTTTCGCAACCGGCTACCAGTTCGTTGATGATATGGTCGTTCCATTCGGTATAGACCATAACAACACTGGCATCCTCCAGGTTGAGAATGCCAGCATCATTTAATAAGCTCTTGTTATTATCAGACATATTCTGTTGCTTTCATTTGCTGATGTGTAGCAGCTTTTAGCATCCGAATATCTTTTCATTCCGGCTGCTAAAAGCCAGCCACTGCACCGATATTAGTTTCTTACATCACCGAGAACAGCGAGATATTTATCGATCTCTCTGCCTTCAGCACTCATTGGATATTTTTCTTTGATCTCTTTGAAGATCGCTACGGCGTCCTGGTCTTTACCAGCTTTACGCAGTGCCATTCCGGCGCGGAACAGGTATACAGGCGCAGTCAGTTCGTTGTCGTTATAATGACCGGCTTTTTTGTAAAACTCGATACCGTCGTTTACCTGGTTCAGTTCCATGTAAGCGTCGCCGATGAGGCCAAATGCAGCAGGTTGCAGCATCAGGTCATCAGAAGAGAAATTTTTCAGCATGTCGATACCTTTCTGGTATTCGCCCAGGCGGATGTAGCATACGCCGGCGCTGTATTTAGCAACATTACCCGCTTTGGTGCTGCCGTATTTATCGATCACCTGCAGGAAACCGTAGTTGTTACCATTACCATTCAGGGCAACTTTGAAAGAATCTACCGCAAAGCTGTTCTGCGCCTGGAAAATCATTTCCTGGGCTTTGGTTTCATTAGGTTGTTTAATGAAACGGTTGTATGCGAAGAAACCTCCGACAACTACTACCACTGCGAGGAGGCCAATATTGATAATATTTTTATTCTTGGTATAGAAATCCTCCGCGCGGTGCATTGACCCCTGCAGGTCGAAATCCTGAGATGCAGTTTGCGGTTCAGTGGCTTTATTTTTAGTTTCTGCCATTTTAATGTGTAATTGTAGTTGCTTGGTTTATGAATAGCTGCAAGTGAATAACAGTCCCTCCGGAGCTGATCCGAAGGGACTGTTATTGCAAGTTAATGACTTTTAGTCAACGATAAACGGATAATCTTCCTGGATATAAACATCCTTCAGCAGTTCATCGTCAGAAGGCCAAGGAGATTCTTCCGCAAATTGCACGCAATCTTCCACCTCTTTCTTCACTTTATCGTTTATGGCTTCGATCTCAGCTTCAGTAGCCCATTTGTTCTTCTGGATTACTTTCAGAACCTGGTTGATCGGATCCTGCTCTTTATAATCTTCTACCTCTTCTTTAGTACGGTATTTCGCAGGATCACTCATAGAGTGACCACGGTAGCGGTAAGTTTTTACTTCCAGCAAGGTAGGACCTTCACCGGCGCGAGCGCGTTTAACTGCTCTTTCAAAACCCTCGTGTACCGCTTCGCAGCTCATACCATCGATGGTATCGGAAGGCATTTCATAAGCGTTAGACAGCTTATAAATGTCCAGTACGTTAGAAGTACGTTCTACTGAAGTACCCATCGCGTACATGTTGTTCTCACAAACAAATATTACCGGGAGTTTCCACAGCATGGCCATGTTAAAGGTTTCATGCAGGATACCCTGGCGTGCAGCACCGTCACCGAAGAAGCATACCGCCACATTATCAGTTCCTTTGTACTGCTCTGCGAAAGCAAGACCAGCGCCTGTTCCTATCTGTGCACCCACGATACCGTGACCGCCGTAGAAGCTGTGCTCCACAGAGAAAAAGTGCATACTTCCTCCCTTACCTTTGGAACAACCTGTCGCCTTACCATACAATTCCGCCATACAAGCATTAGCAGAAATACCTTTCGCTAAAGCCAATCCGTGATCACGGTACGCGGTAATGAATTTATCGTCCGGCTTTGTAGCTGTCATTGCACCAGCAGCAATTGCTTCCTGTCCTATGTACAAATGGCAAAAACCACGGATCTTCTGCATACCATACAATTGGCCCGCCTTTTCTTCAAAACGGCGCAGCAAAAGCATCAATTCATACCAGTACAGATACGTCTCTTTGGTGAATTTCGTCTTCACGTCTGTTTTAGTTTGCACTCTTTCTAAATTTGTTCGCAAATATAACAGGAAAATCCTAAAATTTAAATATCAATTCCAATTCCTGATAAATTATGCAATTTCATCAAATTCAGTGAGTTTTGCAGTTAGGAACTGAAAAGCAGCCGCAGACGTCCACCCGACACGGCTTTTTATCAGTTATAAATCATCGTAAATTTGCATATTAATCAGATCGAATATTTTTTTTCTTTGCTGCATATAAGAAACATATCAATCGTACAATTCAAAAACTACGCCGGGCGCAACTTCCAGTTCCACCAGCGGATTGTAGGCATTACCGGCCGCAACGGCTCCGGTAAAACCAACCTCCTCGACGCCATCTACTACCTCTGCTTCACCAAAAGCTATTTTAACGCCAACGAAAGCCACAATACCCAGTACCAGACCAACGGCTTCCGGCTCGAAGGCATGCTCGACCGTAACGGCAGCATAGAAAAAGTGGTTTGCACCCTCAAGGAAGGCAAAAAGGAAATCTCTCTCAACGAGGATAAATACGAGAAATTCAGCCGCCATATCGGTCAGTTCCCGGCCGTTATGATTGCTCCCGATGATGCCGAAATCATCACCGGCGGCAGCGAGGAACGCCGCAAATGGCTCGATACCCTCCTATCCCAGCTCAATCCGGACTACCTCGAGCACCTCATCACCTACCAGAAAATCCTCCTCCAGCGCAACACCCTCCTGAAAAATATGGAGCAGGCCGGCCCCGCCGCCAACCAACTGCTGGATGTGTTCGATCTCCAACTGGTACAACATGGGACACCCGTCTATCTCACCAGAAAGAAATTCCTGGCAGACTTCATCCCACAGGTTCAACGCCTGTACGACTACATCTCCGGCACACACGAAGTTGTCAATATCCGCTACCAATGCTCCCTGCTGGAAGAAGACTTCGAAAAACAACTCAGCGCCGCCAGGTTCAGAGATATGCAGCTCCAACGCACCAGTACCGGCATTCACCGCGATGACCTCGTGTTCCTGCTCAACGACTACCCCATGAAATCCAGTGCCTCCCAGGGGCAGCGCAAAAGCTTTCTATTTGCCCTCAAACTGGCGCAATACGAAGTGCTGAAGCAACATAAACGCTTCCCGCCCCTCCTGCTGCTCGATGATGTATTCGAAAAGCTGGACCAGGAAAGAGTGATGCGACTCATCGCCCTGGTGGCCAGTCCGGACTATGGACAGGTATTTATTACCGATACCCATGCAGCCCGCCTGCAGCAAGCATTTGAGGCTACAGGAGAAAATATCCAGGTGATAAACATTTAAGGAAAGGAACAGTAAAATTTCATAATTTCGCACCATGCGTCACGGAACCACCAGTATAGGAGATGCCCTCAGGGAATTTATGAACAAAAGCAGGATGAAACCCCGCCTGACAGAAGTTCGTATCCAGGAAAACTGGGAACAGATAATGGGGAAAACGATTGCAAGGTATACTTCCGGGATTCAGTTAATCGATGGGAAATTGATCATAACTACCAGTGTGGCGCCACTTAAACAGGAGTTATCTTATTCTAAAGACAAGATTATCAAATTGGTCAATGAAATGCTGGGAGAAAACGCGGTCAAAGAAGTAATGATCCGTTAATTGCTGGCAAACTGTTTCACGAGGCCGTTCACATCTTCTATTTTCAATGTCGTATGCAGGTTGATTACCGTTAACTCCCTGTCGCCCTGAATCAACATCACCAGGTCGCCCAGCTCGTCATTTTTACCCTTGTTCAGGATATGAATCTGGTTATTTTGTTCCCGCACTTCCATCAGTAATTCGTAATGGTCTTTTACTTCCAGGTTGCGTTTCAACTTAAACACATCGTTCGCTGCAATCGCAGTACTGTCCAGGTTTTCAAAGGAATAGATCCGCAGGTTTTTTACCTTGTCAATTAGTTTTTTGGCAGCTATTGTTTCAGGATCATCATCCTTATCCATCTTCATCACCATCCCTGCCAGCTTCATGGCCATGGAACCGAGGTGCACGGTGGTCATATCCGCCTTACCTTTAAAGCTGTCCTTAAATTCCCGGATACTTTTCTCCTGGGCAGCCACAGTGCCTGCCATCAATAACATACTACAGCCAATTAAGAATGTTTTCATACGTCGTTGGTTTTAATTGTGAGGTTACTTTTTCTTGCGTACATTCTTGAGATTATCCATACCCTGGATATCAATGTTGGACGCGATCTGTGAGATTTCGTTGAGGTCAATATCCCCTACCAGGCTCATAGCCAGGAACTGTGAAGTACCGCCTACCAGCATTACCAGCTCATTGATGTTGCCCTTGGCGTTTTCTTTCACGAGAAATTTGAGGTCGCTTTCTTTATCACGAATGGTCATCAGCTCCTCAAAATCGCTGCCGAGGTAAGCTGCTGCTTCGCGGTACAAACGCTGACCGTCTTTGGTGGTTTCTTTGCTGAGAATGCGCAGGCCTTTGAGCTTTTGCACCACCCGCATAAATGTTTTGGCATCGGGATCGTTGGCATCGAATTTTCCAAACATGCTGAACATTTTGGGAGTAATGGTAATCACGGTGAAACTGCGGTCATTCTCGTATCGCTGAAAGAAGCGTTCAATTACGCTACTCCCCTGTTGCGCAAACAGCTGGCAACTGAGCAATACAGTGATGATTAATAATAGTGATCGTTTCATCTCTCTAAAATTTAAAAGTAAATCGGTTGGTTTTAATTACTTCCTTGTAGCTTTTCTACGGCGGTATTGAAATAAGACAACTGTTGCATTTTATCAGTGCCTTTATTAAAGTTGCGACTGAGCATTGCCAATGCTTTTTTGGCTTCCATATAAGCCTTTCGATCTTCCGCTTCCTGGCGGGCCGCTATTAGCTTGGTTTCATGGTGCTGACGGAAGGCATAGCCAATCCCTGCCAGCATTAGCACTACGGCGGCATATTTCATCCAGTTACGGAACGGGTGCATACGCACCACCCTGGCAGGGGCCTGCTGAGGCGGCGTTTCCTGCAGGAAGGACATATCCCATTCCGGCTCTGCGGGAAACTGTGTTTCCTCGCCGAAATACTGAAACAGCGGTGCTGCTTCCTGCAATTCTTCCGGCAGATCGGCATGTGTTCCACTGAAAAAAGCTTTCAGTTCGGCCTCTTCTGCCAGGGAAGTTTCTCCTTCCCAATACTTTTCAAGCAGGGCGCTGATTGCTTTATAATCCATATACCTGTTGATTTTGTAGTTTTTCCCGTACACTCTTTCTGGCACGGTGCAAATTCACTTTTACTTCATTCACATCTATATCCAACGCTTCGGCAATTTCCTGGTACGAAAGCCCATCCATATCACGTAGCTGCATGATGTTGCGATACTTTTCCGGTAAGGCATTGATCGCTGCATGCACCTTATTCATCACTTCATTTCGTTCAGTGGCCGCATGTGGATTTCTCTGATGAAGGGCCGGGAGCTCGCTGGCCTTGTCGAGGGTGTCAGCTATCCGGTATTTACGGGATTTAATCTTATCCAGTGCCAGGTTGCGGGTAATCCGCATACACCAGGCCTCCAGGTTTTGCAGCTCCATCATCTTGCCCTGCATAGCCCAAACCTTCATCAGTGCATCCTGAGTAATGTCCTTTGCATCTTCCTCATCACCCAGCAGCCGGTAGGCAAAGCGGAAAAGCTTTGTTCTGACTGGTACAACCTGGGAAAGAAATAGTTCTAATGACATGTAGAATACCACTGTTTGATAGGAAGACGACTGGTAAATGGAGATGTTACAAAAAATTATAAATTTTTTTTCGGGAGATGTTAATCCAGTCTGATACGAGGATCTATCGCGCCATAGAGGAGGTCGGCGAGGATATTTACCAGCACAAAAATGCCGGCAGTAAATAATATAGCGCCCATTACCACCGGAAAATCATATTTGTCCAATGCTTCCACGGTGATTTTGCCAATGCCTTTCCAGCCGAAAATATATTCCACAAAAAAGGCACCTGCCAATAGTTCTGCAAACCAGCCGGTTACGGCGGTCAGCACTGGATTGAGGGCGTTAGGAAGTGCATGACGGAGCAATATAGCCCTGCTGGCGAGGCCTTTAGCCCGGGCGGTACGGATATAGTCCTGGTGCAGTACATCCAGCATGGCACTGCGGGTAAGCTGCACAATGATGGCCAACGGCCTGATTCCCAGGGTTAGTGCGGGCAATACCAGGTTACGGCCATTCAACACTCTCCCTTTAAAGGGATCGATATCGTATAAACTGCCGGTCATGTGCAGTCCGGTGTAATCACTTAGTAAGAAACCAAAGATATATGCCAGTACAATGCCCGCGAAAAAAGACGGCGCACTGATGCCCAGCACACTGGCGAATACGGAACCGGTGTCCAGCCAGGTATTTTGCTTTACGGCAGCCAGTATACCCAGTCCTATGCCGACAATGGTGGCAAAGATCATAGCTGCCGCTGCCAGCAGCAAGGTGCCGGGCAGGGCTTCCATCAGCATGTCCCATACGGGCTTTTTACCCTGATAGGACCTGCGGAGGTAAGGTGCTTTCAGTAACAGCGTTTTGCCGGAGTTAAATTTTATGAGGGGGAGATAACTAAAGTTTGTGTTGGCTTCATTGGTTTCGTGCAAGCCCAATGGCGACAAATCATTGAGATATAACAAGAACTGCATCCCCACCGGTTGGTCGAGATGCAGTTCTTTTCTTACATTTTCCAGTGAGGAAACATCAGCGCGCTGTCCCAGTGTCAGCCGGGCCGGATCGCCTGGCAGTACATTGAAGAGGAAGAACACCAGCGTTACTACGCCCAGTAACACCAGCAGTCCGTAACCGGTTTTTCTCAGCAGGAAGCGCAGCATATGATTACGGGTATTATATTATGGAATATCGTGGTAAGCCCATTTACCTTTAATCGTGCCTTTGTCGAGCAGGATCAGACCAGGATTACTTCTTACAGCCGTTTTGATAGCCACACCATCCATCTGCAGGAACTGGAAGGTTAAACCTTTCTCCTGCTGGAAGGCCGCGATTTCTTCTTTAGTGGAAGCGGTCACCCCAAAGATTTCAATTTCTCCTGCCTGTTGTTTGGCCTGGAGGGCTTTTATTTTTTCTTCCCATCCGGTGCCGGCAGCGCTGGTATTGAGCACCATAAACAGGTATACAGGTTTGGCTTCTTCCAGCACACCCTGGGTTTGGTTGCCACCGTCCAGGTCCATCAGGATGAAATCCTTAATGGCCGGTTCTGCATTTCCTTTTTTGATCAGTTTATCCTTACGGTCTACAAACACCCAGGTAGAATCGGACCAAGGGTAGTTGTCTTCCATAAATTCTTTCTTCACGCCATCCTTTTCATAAATGAAGGTCATCTGGTATACGTCAGGAGTAGCGCCCGGCGGCAATTTCATCTTTTCAGGAATATTATTTCCCACCTTATAAGCCAGGCAATCAATCACCGGCAGATGACGCAGGGTATACCACTGGATACCAAATGAAAATACGGCTGATACAAATACGATGAAGCCTGCTCCTTTAATAAGCGGGTTGATATCGTTACGTTTTACAAAGATCAGCAGGATCATTACAAACAGGATCACATCTTTCCAGAAAGTTTGTGAGGCGGTGAGTTTAATACAATCCCCGAAGCAACCACATTCGCGGATGGTGCCGCTAAACAGGGCGTACCCGGTGAGGAAGGTAAAAAACGCGATCAGCAACAGCAACAGCACAGAAAAAGTGCGCATGCGGTAACCCACAAGCACGGCTACACCGGCGATGATTTCGAAAGCGTTCATGATCACGGAAAAGGCCAGTGAATAAGGCGAGAGGAAGGTCAGGTGTAACACCTCAAAAAACTCGTCCATTTTGTAGCTCAGTCCCAGTGGATCATTGGCTTTGATCAACCCGGAAAAAATAAACAACACCCCTACCAGGATACGAAACAGGTTTAGGAAAATTTTCATAAGTTATTTAATGGTTTAGTTTAGGATTGCTGGGTTTCACTGATCTTAATCAATGCAAACAGGGCATAGTTGATGATATCTGTGTAATTGGCATCGATCCCTTCGGATATCAGCGTCTTCCCCTGGTTACGAATAATTTGCTTGATGCGCAGCAATTTGGTGAGGATGAGGTCTGCAAAGGATTCCTGGCTCATATCTCTCCATGCTTCACCATAATCATGGTTTTTGGCGAGCATCACCTCCTCTACTTCTGCGCGGTACTTATTATATAAGGCCTCCACTTCCGCCACCGGTAAGTCCGTATAGGGGTTACCGTTTTGTTGCAGTTGTATGAGTCCGATGATACCATAATTAACAATTGCCTTGAATTCTCCTTCAATATTATCTGCTACTTTCTGTACACCGGTTTCCTGGATGGTACGGATACGCTGGGCTTTAATAAAAATCTGGTCTGTCACAGAAATCGGCCGCAGTACTCTCCACGAGGTACCATAGTCTGTTGTTTTTTTTAAAAAAATATCCTTACAACCATCAAATGCGGCGTGATATTGTGCTAATGTATCCATAAATTCAGAGGCTAAAATCATAAATTGCAGGCAGGCGAATGGATTAAATCCCGCTCACCTTGCTTACATTACGTAAATTGCAGGGCAAAATAAAGAATTTCAGATAAACAGGCGGAACTATTACCATGAAAACTAACCATATCCATACACTTCCATCACTTTCGATCAATTGCCGGGGCAGGCTGCTATCCCTTGCAACACCTGTGGTGATGGGCATTATCAACGTAACGGACGACTCCTTTTATGAGGGCAACCGGATGCGTGAACTGCACCATGTGGTAGAGAAAGCGGGCAAGCATCTGGCAGAAGGTGCTGCCATACTGGACCTGGGGGCGCAAAGTACCAGGCCGGGTGCCGAGGTAATTGGCGCCGAGGAAGAACTGAACAGATTATTACCTGCCATTCATGCCATCATACATCATTATCCGGAAGCCATTATTTCCATCGATACCTGGTATGCATCGGTGGCTGAAAAAACGGTACATGCAGGTGCTGCTATTATCAATGATATTAGTTCGGGAGATTTAGATCCTGCAATGATACCTGTAGCGGGTAAATTACAGGTACCATATATTGCTATGCATATGCTGGGTAAGCCAGCTACCATGCAGGCAAACCCGGCGTATGAAAATGTTACCCGGGAGGTGCTGGACTACCTGATCCGCAAACTGGCGGAATGCCGGGCGGCGGGCATCCGCGATTTCATTGCCGATCCGGGATTTGGTTTTGGCAAAACACTGGACCATAACTATGAGCTGATGAGTCAGTTGCACCTGGTGGCAGAAATACTGCAAACGCCGGTGCTGACGGGCATCAGCCGCAAGTCCATGATATACAAGTTACTGGGCACCAGCCCGGTGGAGGCTCTCAATGGCACTACCGTACTTAACACGATAGCCTTGCAACAGGGCACACATATTCTGAGGGTACATGATGTAAAAGAAGCAGTAGAAACAATTAGGATCTTAGACAAGCTGAAAGGATAACCCTGGTTATCCAACGGCAATATAAATTAGACATGAGGGAAGTATTTAAATTTTACGGTTATGAGTTTCGCTGGCTGGAAGTATTAGACCTGCTAATCGTCGTTTTTCTTGTAATTCAGTTATACCGGTTGTTACGAGGCAGCCTGGCATTCAATATTTTCGTAGGCCTGTTAATGATATATGCAGGTTTCTTTCTGGTAAGGGCGCTGCGCATGCCTATCCTGACCAATATCCTGCAGAACTTTATCAATGTGGGGTTGATTGCGATCATTATTATCTTCCAACCGGAGATACGAAAGTTCTTGCTGGTATTGGGCAAGAAAACGCCGCTGAGCAAGGACAGCTTTCTGACCAAACTGTTTTTACCTGATAAGTTCAAGAGTTATAAGGACGAGGAGAATATTATCAATGAAGTGATTACGGCTGTGGGCCGTATGATGGGCACCCATACCGGAGCACTGATAGTGGTAGCCACTACGTATCGTCTTAAATTCGATACTGCTTCCAGTATTCCTATAGACGCTAACGTTAGTGCCAAACTGATAGAGAGTATTTTCAACAAGCATAGTCCGCTTCACGATGGGGCATTAATTATTGTGGGCAGCAAGATGCTGGCCGCCAAGGTGATACTGCCGGTATCGGAAAATCCGGATCTGCCTACCCGGGTGGGTTTGCGGCATCGTTCGGCGGTGGGTATTACCGAACATAGTGATAACCTGGCCATTATCGTTTCCGAGGAGCGTGGTACGGTTTCCTATGCCCAGGATGGTAACTTAACGCAGGATGTATCCCTGGAGGACCTGAAGGTTAAATTATATGAAGTATTGATCGACGGTTATGCCTGAGTGATCAAATAACTTAACTTTGTGGGGATGAAACACGGCATCATTTTATTTGACGGTGTGTGCAATTTTTGCAATGCGAGCGTGAATTATGTCATCCGCCACGACGGGCAGGGCTATTTCCGCTTTGCTTCCCTGCAATCAGAGGTAGCGGCGACGCTGGCGGGTGAATATGGTTTTAGCACCGAGGGTATGTCGTCTTTTATACTCCTGGAAAACGGGAAGGTATATACGAAAAGTACGGCTGCTTTACGGGTAGCCCGGCACCTGGGTTTTCCGGCCGTGTTACTGTATGGCTTTATGATCATCCCTGCGTTTATCAGGGATGGCGTGTATAACCTGATTGCGCGTAACCGTTACCGTTGGTTTGGCCGTCAGGATGCCTGTATGGTTCCCACGCCGGAGTTGAGAGGCCGGTTTATGAGTTAGGACTGTATTAATAGCAATAAAAACGCCCTCCTTTGCATATGCAAGGAGGGCGTTCTCTTTTATCCTGAGATAGTGATTACTTAGCAGGAGCTGGTGCCGGAGCAACAGCAGGAGCCTCAGGTGCACCTGGTTTAACATCAACCAGTTGTACGTCGAATACCAGGATAGAGTTACCTGGAATTGCAGGAGGTGAACCTTGCAGACCGTAAGCCAGGGTAGAAGGAATTACCAGGGTAGCTGTAGTACCTTTTTTCAGGCCAGCCAGACCAGCATCCCAACCTTTGATCACGAAACCGCGACCCAGAGGGAATTTAATTGGTTCCAGCGGCATGCCTGGACGCAGGGTAGAATCCTGAGAGGAGTCAAATACTTTACCGCTGGTCAGTTTACCAGTGTAGTGAACGTACACGGTATCACCAGGATTTGGTGTAGCACCAGTACCTTCCTGTTTCACAGCCACGTAAATACCTTCAGCATTTTTGGTAGCGTTGATTTTGTTTTTCTCCAGGTATTCTTTGATCAGCTTCTCATCTTTTTCTTTCTGAGCAGCAGCAGAGAATTTGCTGTCCACTACGAAGGTAATTTTCAGTTTATCACCTTTTTTACCGAACTGAGGGCGTTGCATTGGAGGCAAAGAATCCCAAGGAATAAAGAACGTAGCACTATCACCTTCGTGGAGGAGTGCGATACCTTCCATGAGGTCGAACTTATCCATTGGTTTAGACACCAGCACCGGAATCGGCGCACCAACGATCTGGCGGGAAGAACCCAGCAGGGAGTCGTTGATTTTCTGGGTAACGTTCATCAGTGCGGTATCGCCGATTTTCAGCTGAGCACCGTTACCTGATTTGTGCACGATATATTCAATACCGCTGGGTGTTTTCTTCACACCGCCGCCACAGCTGGCCAGGAAAAGGCCTAAAGCTGCTGCAGCTAATAAATAATTGTTTTTTTTCATTTGACTGTATTAGTAGGTTCTAGTACTATAGCAAGTTATTGTAATTGTTCTTCATTTTCTTCAATCGCCTTTAAAAATCTCTCAACAGTTTTTTCCAGCGAATCGGAGCTTCTGCCGCCGGAGGCGTTGAAGTGGCCTCCGCCGTCGAAATATTTGCGGGCGAAAGTGTTAACATCAAAGTCTCCTTTTGAGCGGAAAGAGAGCTTCACTTCTACATTCCGGTCTATTATCAGCGCTGCTAATTTAATACCCTGGATTGAAAGTAGGAAATTAACCAGTCCTTCGGTATCGCCGGTCATGAGATCGAACCTTTTGAGGTCCGAATACGGGATGGCGAGCATGGCGGTATTGAATTCGTAGAATACTTCCATGCGGTTGAGCAGACTATGACCGAGGAAGCGGAGTCTGTTTTCCAGGAAGTTATCGTAAATATTCTGGTGAATAATTTCGTGTTTGAGGCCGCGGTCCATCAGGTCGGCCACCATACGGTGTACCCTGGCGCTGGTGGAAGCGAACCGGAAGGAGCCGGTATCGGTAACGGTGCCGGCGTAGATGCAGGCAGCGATATCGAGGTTGATCAGCTTGTCGTCCCCCAGCTTGTAAATGGTTTCATATACCAGCTGTGCGGTGGAACTGGCGGAGGTATCGCTTACGCCGTAGTCGAAGTTAGGTTGCGGCTCCAGATGATGGTCGATCAGAATTTTGACACAATCCATTTTCTCCAGGAAGGGCGCCATGTTCTTGGTGCGGTATAAAGCGTTGAAATCGAGGCAGAAGAGCAGATCGATTCCTTCCAGGGCTGCCATGGACTTGTCGTTGGATGACTCAAAATCCAGTACCAGCTCAGCTGCCGGCATCCATTTAAGGAAGTCCGGGAAATTAGTTGGAGAGATTACAGTAACCGCATGGCCTTTCTGAATCAGGTAGTGGTACATTGCCAGGGAGCTGCCCATGGCGTCTGCATCTGGCTTCTGATGCATGGTGATAACCACTTTCTTCGGGCTTTCCAGCAAAGGCTTAATTTCCTCGATCGACTTCATTCAAACTGTAATAATGTTAATTTATAAGGTACTGTTGTTAACAGAAAATGAAGTGCGAAGTTCTTTATTTGGGCCAGAATTTCAAAATTTTTTACCGCTAAAGAAAATGTAATTACTTTTGCGGCTCAAATCAGTAATCCGGAATAAAAAAACTATGGGTAACAGAACATTTACAATGATTAAGCCTGATGCGGTTGCAAACGGGCATATTGGCGGCATCCTGAACATGATTAATGAAGCAGGTTTCCGTATTGTAGCTATGAAAATGACGCAGCTGTCTGCTGCTAAAGCCGGTGAATTTTACGCAGTACACAAGGAAAGACCTTTCTACGGTGAGCTGGTTGAGTTCATGAGCAGCGGTCACATCGTTGCAGCTATCCTGGAAAAGGATAATGCAGTGGAAGACTTCCGTAAACTGATTGGTGCTACTAACCCTGCTAACGCAGAAGAAGGTACTATCCGTAAGAAATATGCGGAATCTATCGGTCGCAATGCAGTTCACGGTTCTGACTCCGATGAGAATGCGCAGATCGAAGGTGACTTCTTCTTCAGCGGTCTGGAGAAATTCTAAATCTGTAATTACAGGTAAAGATATAGGCCGGTGCTCCTGGAGCACCGGCTTTTTGGTTTTGGGGGAATTCGATCGATTGCAAAGATACCATTGTTAGCACACTGCAACTGTATGCAATTTAAAGGCATTGCAATATTTGCAACGCTGCTGGTAGCTCATTTGCACAATGCATGATTAAGCCGCCTGGAATGAAAAGGTTAAATTATCAGCTCCCTGATCTGCGACCGCCAGATGAGCGTGAAGCATACGGCTGAATCCGTAAGTATTATTGGCCTGGACAAGAAGGTTCGGAATGGGGGATTAATTGTTCGCGTAGCTGCGTAACCGGAGTTCAATGGTTGGACCGGCAGGACAAATGTTTGGGTGTGAGACCAGGGGCCATAATAAATAACGAGAGATATTTATTTTATCATAAACAATTCATATTGAATGAAATAAAAATATTTATCTAAACTAATCATTCAGGTGAGTTAAAAAATCATCGTTATACATTAAACTATTTTAATAATTAACAAGAATTTGCAAGAAATATGGCGCCATGGTCAGCGATTCTGCCCATCGATTATATCTCATCTCACCAAATTTTTAATGTCATATTTTATTGATTTAGAGAGATATAATCAATTTATATTAAAGTAATGCTTAAAATAAGGCCTTCACATTAAAAATAACCCACCTGTAAAAAGTACCACTACCCTATTTTCATGCATAACTTGCATTTTGCATCCTGAATTGCCGACTTTCACAAATTGCGCTTATATTGCCAATATGTGGGAATCATTCCGTAAACTATTCAAAGGTTACCTCCAGCTGGAAAAGTCACTTTCCACCAATTCCATTGAAGCATATCTTCGTGATGTGGAGAAACTGGAGCAATACCTTCAGGCTAACGGCCAGGAGAAATTGCGTCCGCAGGATGTGAGCCTGCAAGATTTGCAAGGATGTGTGCAATGGGTTGCAAAGTTGGGAATGACGCCCGCCTCCCAGGCAAGGACCATTTCGGGTATTAAGGCATTTTACAAGTTCCTGCTCATGGAAGACATGGCCAGGGAAGATCCCAGTCAGCTCCTGGAAGCGCCTAAGCTCCAGCGGAAACTACCGGATGTACTCACTTTTGAAGAAATAGAACTGATCATCTCTCAAATTCAACTGGATACAGCCGAAGGACACCGCAATAAAGCTATCCTGGAAACCATGTACAGCTGCGGCCTGCGCGTAAGTGAAGTCGTAAACCTGCAAATCTCACAACTACATTTCGATGTAGGATACCTTCGGATTATAGGAAAAGGAAATAAGGAGCGACTGGTACCAATCGGCAAAGAGGCCATGAAACAGATCGATATGTACCGGCGCAATATACGTATACACGTGCCCGTTAAGCATGGTGAGGAAGACACGGTTTTTCTCAATCGCAGAGGCAGCGCCCTGAGCCGGGTGATGATTTTCCTGGTTATTAAAGACCTGGTGAAACTGGCCGGCATAGAAAAGAATGTGTCGCCACACACCTTTAGGCACTCATTTGCGACGCACCTGGTGGAAGGTGGTGCCGACCTGAGAGCCGTCCAGGAGATGCTGGGACATGAGAGCATCACCACTACCGAAATATATACACATATCGACAGAGAGTATCTGCGTGATACCCTGCAACGGTTTCATCCGAGGTTTTAATGATGCTGAAAACTATGTTTTGTTTGCTGTCTGCGCGATAGCCTTCCCTGATAAAGGGTCGCAAAAATTGGCTGCCAACAACAAAGCGGCCCCGCTGTTAACGGAGCCGCTCTCAAACATTGGGTTGTTAATCTTTCACAATAAGCTTGCTGCGTACCAAAGCTCCGGGAACATGTGCGCGGCCCTTACGATGGTCCACGCGGCTCCTTACATGATGAAGCCAGGTACTGATATGACGGGTAGCCCTGATAAAAATGCCAGGTTTATAAAAAATATCCAGGTGGGAACAAGGCGCCACATCCTGCCGGTTGGTGGCCATGGCATGGGACTCATCTTCTGCCCAGATCAATTGATCATGACGGTAGATTTTAAAAAAGATATCCGGGCCCTGGTTGCTACGTCCTTCACGTACCAACTGCAATCTCCCGGTGTATAAATCTCTCCTCGAAAAATGCATGGTATACCTCCCGAACTCGTTGGTATAAGTTTCGGCCACCCTTTTACCTGTAATGGCATTGTACGCCGCTACTTTCAGGTATGCTTCTCCGCCCGAACCGGACTGACTTTTCACCATACCAGTAATTACCCAGGCACCTGCCGTGCGGTATATTTCCGCCCAGGCATCCGGAGGAATCAGGTAGGCATATGCTGCCATGTATTGTCCGTTTTGCTTTTTCCAATGGGGTACGAGGTAACTAAGCCGGTAGTTGCGGGATTTAAGATTTCCGGTCTTACCCGGCATCTCATCCAGACATAAATTTAATTCCAGTGCCTCTGTAAACAGGTGTATTTCCTCCCACTCCATGCGGAAGTTGCCCATGTCATCCAGGGTGGCCTCCGCCAGTAGCCGGTCCGCCTTCAGCAATACTTCATGCGCCGTAAGCGGGCGGAGATTATTGAAGTGGCCTTTTACAATGGTCAGATGATCACCGGTTTGGTTGATTTCCGGTAAGTAGACCCTGATGCGTGCATTAACCAGTGGCTCAATGCAGTCGTCACCAATCAACGCAGAGATGTTGCCAATTAACAGGTAACTCATAGTTAAATTTTTTAAAAAGGGGTTAACGAGTATAACCTAATACTGTTTAAGGGAACAGTATAACCCTCTGCAAAATGCTAACTACAAACAAACATGGTAGAAAGGCCTGTTTTCTGTATCGAATGTACTGTCCGTTGATAAAATAGTCCGTCGGTATATTGACATCACAAAGATTCATAACTTCGGCAGGCCTGGCAAGCGTTAAACAACTGATTAATCAGATTGCGTATAAATACGCAATTTTATGACACTGACACTTGATTACATTTGTTGGCATCATACACAATACCTAGCCAAATCCTTTACTATCAAGGACTACACCCAAACATGATCAGTTTAAATGCTTATCAGCAGCGCTCCAGGACTATTGGTAGTGTAAAAATTTATAATAATTTTACCACAAACTATTTCTAACTCCTAAATCTAAAACTAACACTTATGAGCGCTTCAAACCGCCCTTCCATTTCTGAAGCCGGTGGCTTCATCTCTAAAGAGAGAATGGATACATTGCTTGGCAACTATGCAGCAGAACATGCTGATCAGAAATCTGCCGATTTTGTAAAAGCTATGTGCTTTTCTAAAGACAAAGTACTGGAACTGCTGGCTGACGACAGAGCCGCAGGCCTGAGAATCTACTACGGTATTCACATCGATACGGATGGTGATGGTATCAAAGAAAAGAAAATGGTACTGGTAGCTACCGATGCTAATGGTGACGACATCCTCCCTGCCGGTGTTTCACTGGATGGTGTGCAGTCTAAAGACATGGCGTTAATCCTGGATGAAGGACTTCCCTGCCCACAATATTGTGGTGGTGGCGGTGGTGGTACCACTGACCAAAAACCAGAATAATACCTGTTGCCCAAATTATCATAAAAGAAAGATAGATTACTTGTGCTTACAATAATGCTAACGGTATTTTGGTGTATGTTGGGGATCGAATTCCTGGTTCTGATCCCCTTCCTATTAAAATACAGACAACTGGACCCTTCTTCAAAATGGATATTTTTCTACATTGTCATCTCACTGCTCTTTTCATCAGGCTCCTACCTGATCATGATCCTGTATAAAAATAATATGTGGCTTTTCAACCTGATGCACTTTCTTCAGTTTGTAGTATTATCCATGTTTTATCTCACCTGTATAAAATCCCCTAAACTCCGATACATCATTGTTCGCCTTCCCATTGTCATGTTATTTGTTTTCTCCATCGACCTGTTCAAACTCGATGGTATGAAATTTTACAACTCGGTAACCACCGGGATTAAAGCTGCACTGATGATATTTTATGCGATATCGCTATACATGCAGCAACTAAGTGATAAAGAATTGATTGAAAAATCGATATACATAAACTCTTTACCTACTTTCTGGTATAATTCAGGATTATTCCTGTACTTTTGCTCTACTATTCTATTTTCTTTGAGTTTTAATCTATTACAGAAATTACAACCAGTTACGATAGATAATATGGGTCTCCTTACGTATGTTATCACCTATATGATGGGTAGTATAACAATGATCCTTTTCTATGTTGGTTTTACCAAGCTGAAATTGTTGAAATATGCGGATCACTGACATCATTATCTTTGGCACCACTATCATGCTGATCCTGGCAATCGTAGTGATCCTGCTGGTAATGCTGCAGCAGAAACAAGTAATTCAACATAAACTGGTGATTCAGGATAAGGATCTCCAACTCCAGCGTGAACGCCTCGAAGCCATCCTTCAAGGCCAGGAACTCGAACGTAAACGCATCGCAGAAGACCTCCATGATGAAGTGGGCGCACAGCTGTCTGTGCTGAAATTAACCATCGGCGGCCTCCAGCCTCTCCTTAAAACAGGAAACGGAGAAACTGAACGGTTAAAGGAAACCAAAGAATTCACTGACACCATAATTCAGCAACTTAGGTTTATTTCACAAAGCCTGCATCCGCAAGCACTCGACAACCTGGGCCTGGCACATGCACTGGATTCTTTCTGTAACCTGATGAATAAAAACAAGCAGGTAGCTATTCTCTTTAAAACACCGGAAAACACCATACCGGTCGATAAATCCAAAGCGCTGCACGTATACCGTGTAGTGCAGGAGCTGATCAATAACATTGTAAAGCACGCGGAAGCTACCAGCATTGAAATCGCCTATAAATGTACTCCCAACCTCCTGACTGTTGAAGTGGCAGACAATGGTAACGGCAAATTGCTCGAAACCCTTACGGAATCAAAAAAGAAAACAGGCAGCCTGGGATTGAAGAATATAGAGAGCAGACTCAATATCATCCACGGCAACATCTCCTACAACAAGCGAAATTCAGGTGGAACCGTGGCACAGATTAATGTAGAGAACTATCAGTAATCTGCTCAGAATTAATTGATTCTTATGTAGTTTTATTCTAAATTGCCAACTGATTCATACTTTCCGGTATGAATCAGTGTGATTTGATAATTCTTCGAATAATAATGTAATTCTCTATAAACTGTCCTCCAGATGACACACCATATAAAAGTGGCGATTGCCGACGATCATAAGATCTTCCGCAGTGGAGTCATTAACACGCTTATCCCGTATGAAAATATCAGTGTAATATTCGAGGCTGATGATGGCCAGCATTTGCTGGATATCATGGAAAAACAACAGCCCGACGTTATCCTGATGGATCTAAAAATGCCCAACCTCGACGGTATTGAAGCTACCGTAAAAGTGAAAGCCAAATACCCGGATGTTAAAGTCATTATCCTCACCATGTACGAAGATGACAACTTCATCGTACACCTGGTAGAAAACGGCGCCAACGCCTACCTGCTCAAAAATGCCGAGCCGGAAGAAATCTACGAAGCCATCTGTACCACCTACGATAAAGGTTTTTATTTCAACGAGAATGTAAACCTTGCGCTGCTCAAAAAAGTATTGCATAAAACCAAGCAGCATATCAAGCCAACACTTAAAAATGAAGTGCAGCTCAACGATCGGGAAATGGAAGTACTCAAACTGATCTGCAACGAACAAACCACGCAGGAAATATCAGAGAAAATCTTCCTCAGCCCACGTACCGTTGAAGGTATCCGCCAGAAACTACTGGAAAAACTGAACGTAAAAAACAGCGTCGGAATCGTACTCTATGCCTTCAGAAACGGCCTGATCGAATAATGCCACCAATATTCTCAACATATAATATGAAAACGATCAAAACACTTGCGGTAGCCACCGGCTGCGCAATCGTACTGTACGCAGGATCAGCTTTCGCCCAGGTAAAAGTACCTGCGCCAAGCCCCAGCCAGACTATCAAACAACAATTCGCTCTCTCCAGCGTAGAACTGAACTACTCCCGTCCAAACATCAATGGCCGTACCATTCTGGGCGACCTGGTGCCTTACGATAAAGTATGGAGAACCGGTGCTAACAGCGCTACTACCATCACTTTCGGTGAAGATGTAACCTTTGGCGGTAAAGCAGTTGCTGCCGGCAAATATGGCCTCGTGACCATCCCTGGTAAACAATCCTGGACCGTGATCCTCAGCAAAAACCTGAACATCACCAAACCAGCAGACTACAAACAGGAAGACGACGTAGCACGCGTAACTGTTACGCCTAAACGTAACGGTGCTTCCCAGCAAACCTTCTCCATCGATTTCCAGAACATCCAGTACAAATCAATGGACCTGGTGATCAGCTGGGATAAATTCAGCGTACCTGTAGCTATCGCCGCCAACATCGACGGTCAGATCCAGGGACAGATCGAGGCTGCCATGCAGACCGACAAAAAACCTTACTTCCAGGCAGCTATGTACTATGCTGACATGAATAAGGACCTGAAGAAAGCAGTATCCTACATCGACCAGGCTGCCGCACAGCAACCAGATGCTTTCTGGGTGATCTACCACAAAGCTCGTATCCACTCCCTCGTGAAAGATAACGCCGTGGCAAAAGCTGCCGCTCAACAATCACTGGAACTGGCTAAAAAAGCTGAAAGCGCTGACTATGTAGCTCTCAACGAGAAGCTGCTGGCAAAACTGAAATAGGCTAACAAGCTATAAAAAGGAAAGAGACGCAAAATAAATTGCGTCTCTTTTTTATTGGTGGTCTTCGCAGGAAGCAAAGCAGTTTAAGCTGTCTTTTTCATAAACGGCTGCAGCACTAACGCTAACGCCAGTACGAGCATGCAGCCAATCGCATTCAGCCAGAGGAAGGATACCACCTCCATCCAGAATAATATAAGCACCACAATCTGTGCAATAATAGCTGCCGTAAAAGTAGCCGTCCCTCCTACCTTTTTCAGGTAAAAAGCTACGAGGAATATACCCAGGGTAGTACCGTAAAACCAGGACCCCAGCACGTTTACCACCTCTATCAAACTACCCAGGCCACTCGCAAACTGCGCTACCGCAATACAGAATATGCCCCATATCAGGGTCCATATCCTGGACATGCGTACGTATTTCTCCGGCGACTCCTCCCCCTTATACAATCGCTTGTATACATCAACCACCGTTGTAGAGGCGAGCGAGTTGAGTGCCGCCGCAATACTTCCCCATGCAGCCAGAAAGATAATCGCGATCAGTAAACCAACAAGTCCTTTAGGCAAACTGTTTACCACAAAATGCAGGAATATATAATTCGTATCATTGGCATCTCCTGCCGGATCGGCGTTTTTAATCAGTGTTACCGCCTCTGCGCGTACATGTTGGGCCTTATCTTCCGTTGCCTGCAAGGCTTGCTGTGCCGTCGCAATTTCCGTCTGCTCCCCCTTGTCCAGCGCCACCGCCAGCTCTTTTACCTGCTGTTGCTTAGTGGTGCTAAGGGAATTGAATTCATTTTCCAGCTGCGTCAATGCGGCTCCGTGCTCCGTTTTGTGTACACGGGCCAGCTGTGCTTCATTGAAAAATAACGGCGCCCTGAAATACAGGTAAAACACAAATACCAGTGCGCCAATCAGCAGAATCAGAAACTGCATTGGCACTTTTACCAGGCCGTTAATGAGCAATCCCAGCCTGCTTTCCTTCACGGATTTAGCAGTCAGGTACCTGCCCACCTGCGACTGATCGGTACCGAAATAGCTCAGTGCAAGGAAGAAGCCACCTATTAGCCCGCTCCATATATTGTACTTGTCTTTCCAGTCAAAGTCGGTAACGATTACATTCAGCTTATTCATCTTTCCGGAAACCTGTAACGCTTCCTTCATACCAATATTTTCCGGTAGCAGATGTACCACCATCCAACCAGCCAGAAACATACCCGCAAAGATGACCAGCAGCTGCAATGTTTGTGTATAGGATACCGCCCTGGTGCCGCCCGCCACGGTATAGATAATGAGCAGCCCACCCATGATCAGGTTGGTCCAGTATAGGTTCCAGCCAAGCAAGGAAGAAAGGATAATACTGGGAGCGCAAATGCTGATACCGGTAGACAAACCACGCTGCACCAGGAACAATGCTGCCGTTAGCGTACGGGTTTTCAAATCAAAACGCTGTTCCAGAAATTCGTAGGCCGTATAAACTTTTAGTCTGTGAAATATAGGCACGAAGGTGATACACAGCACTACCATCGCCAACGGGAGTCCGAAGTAATACTGCACAAAGCGCATCCCGTCGGTATACGCCTGGCCAGGCGTGGATATAAAGGTAATGGCACTCGCCTGTGTACCGATAATTGATAATAAAACAATGTACCAGGGCATAGATTGATTGCCCAGGAAATAGCTTTCCATACTCTGTTTGCCACGACTTTTCCATACACCATACAGTATGATGACGGACAAGGTAGCTACCAGCACGATCCAGTCTAATGAACTCATGAAAATGTTTTGGTGAAGCAATAGAAGAGAATAATCAGCAGTGCCAGCCAGGCAACTACCAGGATATACCAGTAGTTCCAGGTTGGAAATAACGGTGGCTTCTCTTCCTGCAGGTGTTTATCTTGCATGGAACAGCGGAATTACAGGTTCATTATTTTTGTTCCGGGATGGCACCGGGCTTTCAGCCCAGCCCCATCCCGGCTGTCAAAAGTCTATTTAATCGTGGTGACTCTTACTCCACATCGCTCCCGTGAGCAACCCCAGCCCTATACCAATCAGCAGACCGATATGGATTCTCTTTATTTCAAACCCGATAAAGAGTCCGAGCAGAATACACATCACCGCTGCAATACGGAGCCGTGGACGTTTGGCCTTTACGTTTTTTTCACTCATGTACTTTTACCCCTTTTTTGCAGATATCAGATTCACAAATATGCGGTATGCTCCCGGAACACCTGCCGGCAACTGCCGGAAGAAGGAAAGGGAAGTGTACACATATCTACCTTTACCATAACTGGTAACCAGGGTGGAACCATCCAGTGGCGACTCCCCTTTATCGTTCATGGCAAATAATTTATCATATGACTTATCGGCACCGGCAGTGTAATATAGTCCGATTTCCTGCACCCAGCCGTTGAAATCGCTGGCAGAGATATTATTCGGATAATGCAGTACCGGGTCCGAAGGATTCAGAATTTTTACGGCAGCATCTTCTTCCGTTACCCTGTCGCGTGACAGGCTGAAAGGATATGGCCCCATATTATTCATCACCAGCGGCGAATTTACGTTATACTGCACCAAATAAGTACCGCCATTTTTTACATAATCCATCAGCTTACCCTGCCAGTACTTCATGCGTGAGTTGGTATTATAGGCTCTCACTCCGGAAATGATGGCGTCGTAGCGTGACAGGTCGCCGTACATGATATCTTTTTCTGTCAGTTCGGTTACGTTATACCCCACCTGTCGCAGCGAAGCGGCCACCATATCTCCTGCGCCGGGAATATATCCCAGGTTATTGCCGTTATGTTTCAGGTCCACTGTTACCAGTCGCGCCTGTGCCGGCGGAAACAGGGTAATCACCGGAATATGATCATATCGGATATGCTGGATTCCTTCCGTATATACTTTACCGTTAGTGGCCATTTGTACTTCAAAAGTATCTACGTGGTTGCTACCACCTGTTTTTACTGGCAGCAGGGAGAAAGTAAACTCCTGCTCATCACCTTTCTGATTGAAGTCATAAGGAAGGGAAGCTGGTTTACTTACAAAGCCTGCAGGGAGTTTCAGGGAGATATTACCTTTCACGCCATCGGCCATTGCCTGTAATTTCACTGTTACCGGCTGTGCGGTATTGCCGGTGAAAATAAACACCTGGTTGGTAAGATTGCCTACCACCGGAGGGGCTACCACTACGGGTTCGTAGAGTTCTCCTTTTACGGGGTCTGTATATTTATATTGTAAAGGTCGGGAGATGGTAAAGTCAGCTCCGCCAATTGTCAAGTCAATGGTAGCCTGCAGCGCCGGAATATTTTCCGGGTTACCTACTAATAAAGGATCGGTAATGGTGTAAGTGCCCAGCGGGTGGGGTTCCGACAACCAGTAAGGCTGGGAAAACGGTGTGTTTTCCGGTACCGTAACCGGGTTGCTGAAAGTGGTGAGCTTGTTGTACTCCAGCGTTTGAGCGCTGGTGGCATTGCGAAGGCCTGGCAGGTCTATGTTTTTAATGGTCACCGGTATATTGCCTCTGTTGATCAGCTGCACGGTAGTATTCATTTTATAACCTGGTACCACGGTATTAGCGGTGCTGTAGGCTTCTGCCCAGATGCCGGCGCAGGCAAATATGAGTTGCTCGGTTTCCTTCAGTTTGAGGTTGCGCCAGTAGCCGTCGGGCAGTGCCTGTATGGCTTTCCGGATGTTGAGCAGCGCCGGAACGGAGGCTGCCGGGTTTTCCATGTTATAAGCGGCGATCACCTTGTCAACCATTTCACCGATGGCTTTACCGCCATCAATACGGGACCAGGACTGGTTTACACCATCCAGCAGCGAACTGGTGGGGGTATTGCCTTTAATGGTCGCGAAGTATTCATAGGAGCTGCCACGGCCTGCTGGTACACCAAAGCCCTGACTTTTGTGCTGGGAACGCGATTCGGATGCTATCTCCCCAAAACCCTTACCTAGCAATGGGTTAAAGACGCCCACATCAATTTTAAACTGATCATCGGCGATAGTATTATTGGAGCCAAAGTTGAAAGTATTCCAGAGCAAACGCTTTGCCTGCCATGGTTTCACTCCTTTTGCAAATTGTTCTGGCGCATATTTAGGATCGGCTGCCAGTTCATATGCCTTAGCAGCGAGCATGGCGGAGGCAGTGTGGTGGCCATGTCCGGCGCGGGAATCCGCAGGGAAGCGGCAGATGATTACATCTGGCTGGAACTTACGGATGATCCATACTACATCTTTGGTAATTTTTTCTGTATTCCAGATGGAAAAGGTTTCTGTGGGATTTTTAGAGAACCCGAAATCCTGTGCACGGGTAAAGAACTGCTCGGCGCCATCAATTCGGCGTGCGGCCAGCAGCTCCTGGGTGCGGATCAGGCCCAGTAGTTCACTTTGTTCGTTACCCACCAGATTTTGGCCACCATCACCGCGGGTGAGCGACAGATAGCCGGTCCGATAAAGTTTTTCCTTAGCCAGGTAGCCCAGCAGCCTGGTGTTTTCATCATCCGGATGAGCGGCAAGATAAAGGACGCTACCGAGGGTATCCAGTTTTTTTAACTGTAATTTGATGTCGGCGGCATTCCATACTGGTGTTGGCTGGCTGAAAGCTCTCGGCCCCGCTGTTAACAACAGCAACAGGGCCAGAGCGGTATAGATTCTTTGAATCATGTACGGTCAGAAGGTTTACAGAGCTTCAAAAATAGTGATTAATCCAGGCGCTCAAAGTGAAATGGGTTGAACGGCAGGTTTTATAAATAAATTATTTCTTAAACATAAAATAAACGGCGCCAACAAGGAACAGGAAGGATATGAGGTAATTCCATCGCAGGGGTTCCTTAAGAATAAATACAGCGAAAATGGCAAAGATGGAGAGGGTAATGACCTCCTGGATGGTTTTGAGCTGAAAGCCGCTAAATCCTTCCTGGTAGCCCAAACGGTTTGCCGGCACCATAAAACAGTATTCGAAAAATGCGATCCCCCAGCTGAGCAGGATCACTTTCCACAGAGCGGTTTCGGTTTGTTTCAGGTGACCGTACCAGGCGTAGGTCATAAAGGAGTTCGAGATAATGAGCAGTATGATGGTGCGCATGAGTTTTCTTTTCGAATTGCGAATATACCAGATAAACTGCTTAAAAGAAAAGAGGCCATTTCAAGAATGAAATAGCCTCGTGGATCAAACCAATAGGGTTCTCTGTTAGGATGAGTGTGTTGTTGGTTGCTAGTATTTTTATTAATTATTGTTCCAGTTTAATTTCACCGATATCGGTTACTTTACCATCTTCTACTTTAACATCTTTTACCTCTGCATTTTTGTAAGGTGCTTTACCTACCACGGTGATGGTATAAGCTCCTGCTTTGGCGCCAGGGATGGTAAATGTACCCTGAGAAACAGCAGCTTTCAGTTTATCGGCACCATTTACCGCTTCTACTTCAGTTGCTCCGTCCGCAGGACTAATTTTACCGGTAATTGATCCGGCTTCTACTGCGCGCAATGAATCGGTACCTTTGAGGCTGTCTACGCTTTTGAGCGAATCCAGACCTGCGATGGAATCGATACGGCCTGCGATGGAATCGAGGCTAACGATTACGCCGGTACGAATAGCTGCGGTGTCTGCGCCTGCCAATGAATCAGCTGAAATTACAGCAATACTATCAGCTCCTTTTACCGGTGTTGCGGCGGTGCTGTTGAAAGCAGTCATTCCGAGAACCATTGCGGCTAATGCGAACATTCCTGTCATTGTTTTTTTCATGGCATTACAATTTTGATATGGTTAAAATAATGATGACTCTTATTGGCATCCAATTGATTGTGCATGGTTTTTGCTTATTTGCACTCTTGTTGGTGGCCGTATAATAACAATACACCCGAAACATCACTTACCATTAGTGAAGAAAATGTTAAAGTGAAAAAAAAGATATAATCGTCTATCTTCGCATCGGCGGAAACAAAAGATCAGCGCATGTTGCAACTGAGTAATGAAGAAATAGTAAAAGGCATCAGGATAAGGAACAAAGATGTATTTGAGGCTGTCTTTAAACAGTTCGCCCCCTCTATGTATAATATAGCGGTGCGATATGTAAAAGATGAGGATACTGCCAATGATATGGTACAAGATGTGTTCCTCAACTTGTGGAAGAATGCGGAAAACCTGGACGAACGGGCCCCCATCCAGCACTATCTGGCCAGGGCTACCGTAAACACCTGTCTGAACAGCATAAAAAAAGAACAGCGGAAGGAAGCCTACACCAAAGAACAAATGCATACAGCCACACCAGCGGAAACCACACACCAGCTCCTGGAACATAAAGAACTGGAAGCCCAATACCGCTATGCGCTCGAAAAATTACCAGACCAGTGTAGACGGGTATTTGAAATGAGCCGGTTCAAAGGGCTGTCCCCTACAGAAATTTCGGAACAACTGGACATATCTATTAATACCGTATATGCCCATCTGACCACCGCTCTCAAAAAGCTTAGGGTGGTACTCATTAATAAACAATAACCCGCGCCGAATTTTTTTTTCAAACTGACTAATGGTATAGACTCCCCTGGTTGTATTACTAATAAGAAGCCATGAATAGCAAAACCGACATAGATATAGTGATCCGTTACCTGGAGCATCCGGAGAATGAGCAGAGCAAACGCCTGCTTAATGACTGGATACAGCAGGACCCGGCTAACCTCGACATCTTCCTGGACATGAGGGATATGTGGAATGGAGATCCTCTCCCTGCCGCATCCGCCTTTGACACCCAGGGACAATGGTCGAGATTTAGCGACGCCGTAGACATGCTTCCGGTAATGCCGGCTGAAATAAAAGAAATAAAAGCTGCACCGGCAGCCACACCGAAGGTCAGGAAAATGCCGGTACGATACTGGTGGGCAGCCGCTGCTGTGGCCGCTATCGCCGTATCAATGGTGTACCTTGGCCCAGGCAAATATAAAACCTACGCCACCCATCAGCAGATCGACAGCGTGAAGCTGACAGATGGTTCCACGGTATATCTGAATGCAAACACCGTAGTGAAAGTACCGCGTGATTTCGGCAAAACCAGCCGCAACGTTACTATTGCGAAAGGTGAAGCCTTCTTCGACGTAGCACAGCAGGAATCACAACCTTTCACCGTCGATGCGCCCGATGTAGCCATCCGCGTGCTGGGTACTTCCTTCAATGTAAAATCGGCCGACAACAACGTGAAAGTATTTGTGCAAACCGGAAAGGTGAGCGCTGCCTATAAACATGCTGATAAGAATGTGATCCTGACGCCCGGACTGGAAGCCAGTCTCCAACGCAACAGTGATAATATTCATACCACCGAACACAAGAAATCTACTAATATCCTGGCCTGGAAAACCCGCTGCCTCGTTTTTGACGAAAGTCCGCTCAGTGAAGTAGCGGCAGCACTGCAGGATTATTACCATGTACAGGTGGATATCAAAGATCCAAAGCTGGCGGATGCCAGACTGCTGGCCACTTTCCGTGACCTGCCGCTGGATGAGGTGCTCGACATCATCAGAAAAGCATTACAGATCAACATTAAACACGAGAATAACCTGGTAGAATTTTACTAATAGCCCTGCAGATTTCTGCTTATGCAGCAAACTTTTTCTCAGGCGCTACGCTCAGTTACCAGGTTAGGCCGGTCGTCTGCACTTTTCTTCGTTGTTATCCTGGTATTTGCCGCTGTAAACACAGTGGCTCAAAACTCCGTTCCCAGAAATGTCACCCTCCAATATCGCAACGCCAGCCTTAAAGCGGTGTTACGCGATATAGAAAAACAAACCAAATATACCTTCGCTATTTCCTCCGATGAGCTGGAAAACAGAAGAGGCGTCACCATTAAGGTGAACAAAGCACCTTTAAATACCGTACTGCCACTGCTCTTTCCTCCCTCCCGCTACTCTTTCGAAATTAGAGATGGCCAGATCGTAGTCATACCTGCCGGCAACGCCAACAACCCCGCGCTGGTACCGGGCAACACCGGCCCGACCAATAACGGCAAGTGGAATGTAGCAGGCATTATTACTGATGGGATGCAGCCACTGAGCGGCGTTTCCATCCGCGAAAGCGGTACCCAGAACGGTACCGCCAGCAAAGAAGACGGTAACTTCAGCGTGGACCTGGCCTCCGGACAAGCCACCCTGCTCGTTTCCCTGATCGGGTTTCAGACAAAAGAAATTACGGTGCGCGACAGACACGCGATCAACATCATCCTACAACCCGACCTTAAAAAGCTAAACGAACTGGTAGTACTGGGTTACGGCCTGCAAAAACGCGCTAATATCACCGGCGCCATTTCACAGGTAGAAGGCAACCGTCTCAAAAGCAGGCCGGTACCTAATGTGATGGCGGCACTCCAGGGCACCGCCACCGGCCTCGTGGTAACGCGCAGCAATGGCCAGCCTGGTAAAGAAGGTTTTAATGTACAGGTACGCGGCGTAACCGGTGGTAGCAGCAATGCCCCTGTGATAGTGGATGGCGTACCGGGCACCTTGTCCGTCCTCAATCCGGATGATATCGAATCAGTGAGTATCCTGAAAGATGCAGCCGCTGCTGCTATCTACGGCGCCAGAGGCGCCGGCGGCGTAGTCCTGGTAACCACCCGTACCGGTAAGCCGGGTAAACTGTCGGTCGATTTTAACACCCTTGGCGGCTTTGAAAAGCCCATACGGCTGCCGCAGCGACTATCCTCTGCCACAGATGCCACCATGGAAAATACAGCCGCTTCCAATGCCGGACTCCCCCAACCCTGGCAGCCCGCTGAAATTGAGCTGTTACAGCAGGGTAATAAATACATGATCGATTATAATAACCCCGATTACTACAAATACTATTACAACTACAACCAGCTGGCTTTATTAACAAAAAATAAAACGGCGGTACAGAACTATAATCTGTCCGTGAAAGGAGGTTCTGAAACCAACCAATTTACTGGCTCACTGGGCTATTTCGGGCGACAAGGCCTGTTTGCCATAGGCCCGGATAAAACCAACCGTATCAATGCCCGTTTCAGTCTGCATAACCGCTTCAATAAACATTTCAGTCTCGAATCCCGGATGTCAGTGGCGCAGAGCGACACCTACTCTCCTTCCCAGATCGTAGAAGGCCCTTCCGGCTTACTGGCAGGCCTTTACAGAGGTCCCGGCAATGTGCCGGTATATGTGCCTGAAACCGACCACTACGCCTACGGCGGCGCACCGGTATATGCCATATTGCAGGATGGAGGCAAACGCGTGGAAAAGAATAATTATATAGATGCCGTATTTACCTTACGGGCCGACAGCCTCGTGAAAGGCTTGACACTCCGCCTGATTTATAGTCCGCAAAAGCAGACCTTCCGCGATGACCTCGGCCGGCAGACTATTCCACTCTGGAATCGTGTAGCCGTGGTTTCCAGTGTACAGGAAAACAATATGCTGCAAAAAAACAAGATGGAGGCAAAAGGCGGTAACCTGCAACTGCTGGGCGATTACGAAACCAGGCTGCATGAAAAGCACAGTATCCATCTGCTCGGTGGCATCACACAGGAAACCTATAACACCATACAAAATACACTGGCATCTTACGATATCAGTCCCGGAGAAATCAACGCCGCTAGTTTCAGCGGGGAGCCACAATACAGCAGACAGCTCGCCATCACCGGCTCACTTACCTCTGTATTCGGCAAGCTTAATTATAACTTTGATAACCGCCTGCTGCTGGAAGCGAACATCATTGGCGCCAGGTTGTACCAGGGAGCTAACTTCTATTCTTCAGTGACGCAGTGGAAGATGTTCCCTTCTTTCTCTGCCGGGTGGCGACTCAATAATGAAACCTGGTTTTATGAGGCACTGCCATTCTTCAACGAATTTAAGCTGCGCTGGTCGTGGGGACAGCTGGGTAATGTCAACAGCTGGAATACCATCAATACAGATGAGCGTTACCAGACGTTTACCTTCAATCATTCCACCGCGCTGCAGCCTTTCGTTTTCCATAATCCGCTGCCACAGCCTACCGGCTGGGAAAATATTGCTGCCAGCAACTTTGGCTGGGATGCAGCGCTCTTTAAGGGACAACTGACTTTATCTGCTGATTACTTTATCCGCTATAACCGGGACATGCAGATTCCCAAGCTCACCTCCTCGGCTAATGGCGCATGGCCATTGAGTTATCACGAAGGCGAGATGCGGTCGGAAGGATGGGAAATTAACGCAGGCTGGAAAAGCAATACCACCAAGGCTTTCAACTGGTATATCAATGCCAATTTGCTCTATAACAAAAACAAGGTTTTGAAAAGCGAGGGCGTGTATGCGCAGGCAGGTTGGAACCAGGGAGTTCCAGGGTATGCCTACTCCTCTCTCTTCGGCTACCAGGCCGAAGGCTATTTCAACAGCGATGCAGAGGTGCGCCAACATGCGTGGCAGAGCCAGCAAACGGCGCCCGGCGACATTAAATACAAGGACCAGAACGGCGATAATGTCATTGACGGCCGCGATCTTATCTACCTGGGAACAACAGATCCGCTGTATTCCTACGGCCTCGATGCCGGCATCAGCTGGAAAGGAATAGAGCTGTCCGTATTTTTCCAGGGGGTGGGCAATCGGAAAGTAATGCCGGATCCCCGGTACAACCTGCCGTTTACCAGTGGCTGGCAGGAGCCATGGAGCATCAACCAGGATTACTGGACACCTGAAAATCCTGATGCTGCCTTTCCAAGGCTTTACAAAGGCGCCAGTCAGAATACCTATCCGAGCAGTCACTGGGTGATGAACGGAGCCTATATACGCCTTAAAAACCTACAGGTGGGCTATTCCCTACCTCCTGCTGTGCTCAAACACTTATCCATTAAGCAGCTCCGCATTTATTTCTCTGGTCAGGATCTCTGGGAAACAAATAATATGAAAATTAAATATTATGATCCTGAGCAGGCAGGAGGATATAACGGGAATGTATATCCGTTTTTCAGGTCGTATACGTTGGGGCTGAACATTTCCTTCTAATTGTTTTTTTGAATGACTCCTTCGGGGTCATGGAGTTGGTTCCGCCCTGCACGCGGGCTGCGGCTTCCTATGTTGAAAAGATGCTAATGGCTTTTGCCAAAAAAAGGCCGGCATCTTCCGATACCAGCCTTTCGATATGTTGTTGATGTGTATGAATGATTAAGATGCCTGTTTGCCTGCCAGCAGGTACAGTGCTGCCATACGCACGGCCACACCGTTTTCCACCTGATCCAAAATGATGGAATGTCCGGAATCGGCTACATCGGAGCTCAGTTCCACGCCGCGGTTGATTGGCCCTGGATGCATGATCACGATATCTTTCTGGAGGCTGTCGAGCAGCTTGCGATTGATACCGTAAGCGATGGCGTATTCTCTTAAACTTGAGAACAGCGGGGTGTTCTGGCGTTCGAGCTGAATACGGAGTACGTTGGCGACGTCTGCCCACTGGAGGGCTTCGCGCATGTTATAGGTAACGTTTACGCCCAGTGCTGATTCCAGGTATTTAGGGATCAGTGTGGGAGGACCTACCACCGTTACTTCAGCACCCAGTTTTTTCAGGCAGTAGATGTTGGACAAGGCTACACGGGAATGCATGATATCGCCGCAGATGGCGATTTTGCGTCCTTCGATGCTACCTAGTTTTTCCTTGATGGAGAAAGCGTCGAGCAGCGCCTGTGTGGGATGTTCGTTGATACCATCGCCTGCGTTGAGGATGGGCACATCGATGTGTTTAGCAAGGAAATGCGGAGCTCCGCTGGCACTGTGGCGCATCACCACCATGTCTACTTTCATAGACAGGATGTTGTTGACGGTATCGATCAGCGTTTCGCCTTTGGATACAGAAGAACCGGAAGCAGAGAAGTTGATGGTATCTGCGCCGAGTCTTTTTTCAGCAAGCTCAAATGAAATTCTTGTGCGAGTAGAATTCTCGAAAAATACATTGACAATAGTGGTATCGCGGAGCGTAGGAACTTTCTTGATGGGTCTTTGTAAAACCTCTTTAAACTCCCTGGCGGTTTGAAAAATGAGTTCTATATCCTGACGCTGCAGATCGCGAATTCCGAGTAAGTGTTTTACAGAAAGTGACATTAATGTGCAAATATAAAGGATGAAACCTGAATTGTAAAATCCGAATTGTTAATCAACCAGAATAACTTCGTCTTTACCATCTCTCTCTTCCCACAATACCTTAACTTTTTGCGAGATAAATGCATCAATGGTCCGGCCGGTATAATCAGGCTGGATCGGCAGCTGGCGGCTGAAGCGGCGGTCGATCAGCGTGAGCAGCTCTACCGAGGCAGGGCGGCCGAAATCCAGCATTGCATCCAGGGCCGAGCGGATGGTACGGCCTGTATACAACACGTCATCAATCAGAATTACTTTTTTGTTTTCTATAGAAAATTCGATGCTGGTTTCATTGGGAACATGTAACCCTTTGCCTTTGTTAAAGTCATCGCGGTAAAAGGTGATGTCCAGTTTGCCGTACTGTATTTTCGCATCCGGCAGCAGTTTGCGGAGGGTATTATAAATCCTGTCTGAAAGGAAAATTCCGCGCGGCTGCAACCCTATCAGCACTGTCTGCTCAAATTGCAGATGATTTTCTATCAACTGGTGACAAAGCCGGTCTATCGTAATAGACAATTGTTTCCCGTTTAGTATGGTTTTCAAAACACGCTGTTTTAGGGGCCAAAAATAACAATTAATGGGGCACTTAAAAAGTGCATTTCAATTATTCTTACGGGGAGATGTAATTTTTTTCCTATAACAAGGCTTTGTAAGGTGAGCGCCTGCACGGCTTTTCGCACGCTCAGCCGCGTGAAATCCAAAGGGTCAGCCTAGCAGTACCGTTATTTTTTAAGGAGTTTAAAGGCATGTCCACGGCTGTTGTTGAGGAAGCCGTAGGCGGTCCACAGTACAGAGAGTGGTTCTATATTGCGGGACATCTCAATGCGGCCTACATCGGCTACATCGTTCCATCCCATTTCCTTCAGCAGGTCGGTAACCAGTTGTTTGGCCTCCGGATTGTTGCCGGCAATAAACATGGTGGGGGTACCTTCTTCGAAGTTGGGTTGGAGCATGTGTTCGTGGCCAATACAGCTGAGGGCTTTTACTACACTGGCATCGGGCGGCAGCCAGGCCTGGATTTGTTCGCCGGCAGAATGTTTATGGCCAATCATGAGGGTCAGGCGGCCAAATTTGTCGGGGCCTTTACCATCCACGGGATTGGTGACATCCACTACTGTTTTTGCTTTAAAATTCCAGATACCTGCTGCTTCGATCGCTTTTTGCGTACCTGTCCAGCTGGTGCAGATCAGGATTATTTCGCCGAATTCGGCGGCGTGGCGAAAGGTACCAATCGCCACGCTGTCTCCCTGTTGTCTGGCCCATTGCTGCAAGGCTTCCCTGGCCGGATTTCTGGTTCCGACAGTCACATGGTGCCCAGTTTGAATGAGGCCTTTACCGAGGGAGAGTCCTACCGGACCACTTCCCAGTATGCCGATCTTCATAGCCCGTAAAGATGTTGGGTGAACTATGAAGTTAAGCAAATCCGGCTAAAAGAAAAAGGGTTTAGCTTTGCTGTTCTGCCAGCAGGTAGCCCAGGAACTTCTGCATACCCTGGCGCTTGGCTGGTGTGAGCGGATAGCTGATATTTTGCACATAGTAGGTGGTGAGGTCGTACACGTCGTACGGATTCTCCGCCACTACTGCCGGGATGTTCTGTAAACCGATACCGGTAGCATTATTAAATTCAGCAATAAAATCTGCCGGCAACTCTTTGTTGGCAATCCAGGCTGCAAATACAAAAGGCAGGCTGGTAAAGCGCATCCAGTGCTCAGCGAGGTCGTATATAAACGGAGATATTTTACGTTGTTTCAGGGCCCTGTCGCCAATTACCAGACCGGCATCAGTGCCTTTGATATTGGACTCATAATCACCTGAGGTAGCTACAAATTCTACGTCCAGCTTCCAGTATTCGCGTACCAGCACCTTGAGGAGGGCCACAGAAGTGCGACTCTGATAATCCAGGTATATTCTTTTAATATCATGTAATGGCACGTCGCTGTAGAGGCACACAGATGCCACGGGTGCTTCAGCGCCAATACAATAGTCTGCTATGATGTGATATTCTTTTAATTTAGGTATAATGGCTACTGGTACCAGCGCAACGTCCACCTCTCCATCTACAAGCTGCTGGGCGATCTTAGCCGGGTAATCCATCGATAATTCCATCCTTTCCATCACCGGATGGTTCCTGAATCCATACAATAAAGGCTTAGTATTTAAATAACTTACTGCCGCTACTTTTACTTTCCGTTCCAATTTCTGTAATTTTGAGGCTGCAAAAGTAACTAAAATATGCAATTACAACCATTAACTGCCATTTCTCCGCTGGACGGGCGCTATCGCAAGCAACTGGACGAGCTGGCCAATTATTTCTCTGAATTTGCGTTGATCCGTTACCGTGTGATGGTAGAGGTGGAATATTTTATTGCGCTCGCAGAGCAAAAATTATTTACACTGCCAAAGGCCAAAGTGCCTGCGCTGCGTAAGATCTACCAGGAATTCACTATTGAGAATGCACAGCTCATCAAGGATACGGAGAAGATCACCAACCACGACGTGAAAGCAGTTGAATACTTCCTGAAAAATGAGCTAAAAAACCTGGGCCTGGAAGACAAACTGGAATGGGTACACTTCGGTTTAACCTCCCAGGATGTGAACAACACCGCTACGCCGCTGTTCTGGAAAGATGCCATCGAGCATGTATACATGCCTGCTTTAGCCAACCTGGTGCTTGAAATCACCAAAATGGCAAAAGACTGGATGAAAGTGCCTATGCTGGCCCGTACACATGGTCAGCCTGCCTCTCCTACCATTCTCGGCAAAGAAATCCTGGTATTCGTAGAACGCCTGGAAGGACAGATCAAACTGCTGGGTGATATTCCTTTTGCAGCCAAATTTGGTGGTGCTACCGGTAATTTCAATGCGCATTACGTAGCATTCCCTAAAATCAACTGGGAAAAATTCGGTGAGAAATTCGTCAACAACAACCTGGGGCTGCAAAGGATGAAATATACCACGCAGATCGAGCATTACGACAACATCTCCGCCCAGTTTGATACCCTGAAACGTATCAATACTATCCTCATAGATTTCTGCCGCGATATTTGGACATATATCTCTATGGACTATTTCAAGCAGAGAATTAAGAAAGATGAAGTGGGTTCTTCTGCCATGCCGCACAAAGTAAACCCGATAGATTTCGAAAATGCAGAAGGTAACCTGGGTATTGCAAACGCCGTGTTTGAGCACCTGAGTGCGAAACTGCCTATTTCCCGCCTGCAGCGCGATCTGACAGATTCCACCGTACTCCGTAACCTCGGTGTTCCGTTCGGCCATACTATCCTCGCCACCAAGTCCATTGAAAAAGGATTGTCCAAACTCATCCTCAATGAAGCGAAACTGCATGACGACCTGGAAAATAACTGGGCAGTGGTAGCAGAAGCCATTCAGACAGTATTGCGCAGAGAAAACTATCCGCAGCCATACGAAGCATTGAAAGCGCTGACACGTGGTGGTGGCGGCATTACCAAACAAAGCATGCATAAATTCATCGACGGCCTGAAGATCAGCGCTGCCCTGAAAAAAGAGCTGAAAGCAATTACGCCGCATAATTATACCGGTATCTGGAAATAGTTTTTCCGTGCTGACCAAAAAACAAACAGAGGCTGTATCAAAGAAGATACGGCCTCTGTTTGTTTAGGCCCCGTGAGGGCCTCAGGCAGCCATTTACGTCATGCGTTTTTTACATCCGCACCAACCCTGCCGGCCGCCTTTTTAATAAGCCTTGTTCACGGCTTCGCCCACAGCCAGAGGCTTAATGGCACAAAATAAAAAGGCCCGCTTGTAGCGGACCTTCAATGACTCACGAAAGCAATGTAGACAACGCGATTAAAATGTTGCCTCTTGTCAAGTATTAATAAGGTACTAGGGTTAATTTCTATTTGATTACTCTAACAAAGATATGATCCCACATCGAATTATCTAAATATTACAGGTGTGTTTTTTGTTAAGTGTTAGTTAACGCTAAAATGCTTTACCAGCAAGGATTTCAAAAATCAGCAAACATCCTTCAGATGGCAAAGTGAATGGCTACCGTCCGGATGTAAAATAATGGCAATAATATCAAAGCGAATAGCCACCGGGTCCAGGTCATGGACTTCCATATAACTGACCGCAGCCGCACGTATGTGTTGCTCCTTTTTATAATTTACCGCTTCCTCCGGGTAACCGAATTTATCTGATGTCCTTGTTTTCACCTCGATAAAAAATAGCTGCCCGTTCTTTTCGGCAATAATATCCAGTTCATATCTGCCCGACTTCCAGTTGACCGCAAGAATACTGCAATACTGCCGCACATACGCCTGCGCCAGCTCTTCTCCCTGTTTACCGGTTTTGCCTCGTGTGTTCATAAATATCTATTATTTTTGCGACTCAACTTAACAAACCGAGTTACTCGATATGAAACTATTCAGACTGGACGGAAAAGTTCAACACTATGCCTGGGGCGGACATGATTATATTCCTGCACTGCTCGGAATCGCGGCTACAGACAAACCTAGTGCGGAATACTGGATGGGGGCCCATGAAAGCGCTCCAAGTGCCATCACTACCAACGAAGGTACAGTGGCACTAAACAGCCTGATAGCCCAGGACCCCGCTGCCACCACCGGTCAGCAGATCTGGAATCAATTCGGCCAGCTGCCTTATCTGTTCAAAATCCTGGACGTGAAAGACATGCTTTCTATCCAGGTTCATCCCACCAAAGCAGAAGCAGAGAAAGGCTTTGCCCGTGAAAATGAAGCAGGCATCGCTTTAAACGCGCCTGACAGAAATTATAAGGATGCCAACCATAAACCTGAAATTATGGTGGCACTCAGCGAATTCTGGCTGCTGCACGGCTTTCTCCCCGATGCCCAACTCAAACAAGTTTTAAAGGATACACCTGAGTTCACCTCACTGGTAGGTATATACGAAGCAGAAGGATATTTTGGTTTATACAAGACCGTAATGGAAATGCCGCAGCAAATGGTAAATATCCTGCTGCGTCCATTAACCGAAAGAGCCATCCCGCTCTATAAAGCAGGAAAACTGCAAAAATCAGATCCTGCCTTCTGGGCAGCCCGCGCGGTATTGAATGAACCCGCCGGCACCGATAAACTGGACCGTGGCATCTTCTCTATCTATTTCTTTAACATCATGCATGTACATCCCGGACAGGCAGTGTTCCAGGACGCAGGCATCCCCCACGCCTACCTCGAAGGACAGAACGTAGAACTGATGGCTAACTCCGATAATGTGCTGCGAGGTGGTCTTACCCCTAAACACATTGATGTACCTGAACTCCTTAAACATACGCGTTTTGAAGGTGTACATCCCCATGTGCTTACAGGTGAATTAAGTGCGGATGGCCTTGAAAGGATATACCCTACCCCGGCGCCTGACTTCGTGGTGAGCCACATCTCTGTAAAAACAAATCAAACCTATAAACATACCGCGGATGCGCCTGAAATTCTCATAGTAATGAGTGGCAGCGCGATCATCAAAGGAACAGAAACGATTGCCCTGCAGAAAGGACAATGTGTATTTGTGGCGTTTGAGGCAACATATGAGATCACTGCTGATAACAGTGCGGAATTGTATAAAGCAACCGTTCCGGTGAAATAATTTTTTTTGCGACTGCACCGGAACCAAGGCTCCGGTGCAGTCGCAATTTAAGGCTGCCACCTGGTGGCCCTCAAATGCGGTATAAACTAACCAATCAATATCACCGTTTTTCCCTTCCCTCTGCCATGGCGACTAGCTACAATCGCCTGGGGTACATCTTCCAAAGTTATTTTAGTTTCCAACGGAATCACCAACTCTCCACTGTCGATAATCTGTGCCAATTTATCCAATGCTTCCGGTGAACTTTCCGTTTCAAAATTTCCTCCGTGCAGGCCTTTATCCCTGATCTCATGTTCATCAGCAACAAACACGGTAGTATACGCGCTGCCACCAGGGCTCAGCAGATCCAGGTTTTTACTGAACCCAGCCGCTTGACTAACCAGGTCAATTATTCCATGGATACCATCGGGATATAGTTGTTTCACCTGCTCATAAATCGGAGCATCTTCATAATTGATCGTTACTGCAGCACCCAGGGATTTCATTCGCTGCGCACCGGCTCCATCAGAAACAGTGGCTATCACCTTAATCCCCTGCAAGGCTGCCAGCTGTACGGCGTAGGACCCTACACCACCTGTGGCGCCATACACCAGTAACAAGTCGCCTTTATGCAAATGTAATTTCTCCAGCAGTTGCTGTGCAGTCATCCCCGAAGTAGGAACGGCTGCCGCCTGCGCTGGCTCTGCCTTCCTGGGCGCCAAAGTAATATTGGACTTTTCCGGCACCACCACATATTCAGCAAAGCTACCCTCACCTATCGGCGAGTGAATAAACTGACCGTATACCTGATCTCCTTTTTTAAACCGCGTCACCCCTTCACCTACTTCTTCCACGATGCCAGCACCATCCACGCCAATGATCATGGGAAACTGATGCTTCATCTGCCCATCCAGGATGCCGTCTATCATTTTCCAGTCAAATGGATTCAAGCCTGCAGCCTGCATTTTAACCACCACGGCACCTTTGCGCACCGCCGGCTTTGGCAGGTCCATCAACTGGGGCAGACCTTTAAATTGTTCTATTGCAACAGCTTTCATAGTCTTGTAACATGTTTCAATAAATATAATTAATTGTTGGCGCTAGTCCTCATTTCCTTTTCCCATTTTGATTTTTACTTTACCGTCGGGCCCGTCCACCGCACGCAGATTCAGGATAATTCCTTTACGACTACGGCGATACCTTTCAGCTTCATCCGTAATGGCAGTATCCTTATTGGGGTTACGCAACGGAATCTGCATCTGGATATTGGTACCTCCGCCAATCCCATATACACCCTGCAAATCAATATTGACGGCACTGGAGGCAATACGCATCGGAGGGATGATGATCTTTCCATTTTCCACCCGGAAGGTATTATTGAGGTTATCGAAAGTAATACTGTCCAACCGGCGCTTTTTAAATGCAAAATTGCCGATATCCGCCAGCGGCCCAAAATCTACCAGTGCCCCCTTTTTCATAGCCAGCTGTATCGAACCGTTCAGCGAACGATTCGCCAGACTGCCGTTATCAAGAATATTACCTTTCATATTAGTGCGTACAGTGGCTACGCCATTGATGTTCTTATACGTCAGCCCCTCCATGCCGAAGTTATCGAAGGCATAAAACAGCTGCGACATATTCACGTTTGTAAGTCCTGCCACCACATCAAAGAAGTTATTATTCCCCTGCTGATGCACTTTTCCTTTCATATTCAGCGAGCCGCTTGCCAGTTGCAGACCGATATTGTTTAAGAGTATATCCGACTCCGTTAGTGCCAGCACTGCCTTCACATTTTGCGCCGTGAAATGTTTGTAGGTGGTTTTGTCCAGCTGCACATTCATATTCACGTTGCTCGCGGCCAGCACTTCATCCAGCTGAGCACCTACGCGACTCAGCCTGGCTTTGCGATTCGCCACCTGCTTCTTCTTACTCACCCTTGGGCTCAGATAGGATTTAAATTCATTCAGGTCCACTAAGGGGCTCTTGATATTCCAGTCCAGCACAATTTTTTCCGGTGCGGTGAAGTAGAAGCTCAATACATTTTTCATTTGCCCGTTCATAAACAGGCTGCTGTTGCCCGACTGTAATTTTATGTTTTCCAGCAGCAGATCCTGCCCCGTAAACCGCAAGGTGGCGTTACAGTTTTTAAAGTTCAGGGCACGGGGCTGATAGCTGAATGCAGCATTGGTAACCTGCACCACACCCAGCAACGCTGATGGCGTGGGATCGTCCTTCATGAGTGGCCCGGAATAGTTCAGATCAGCCACCGCAGTACCTGCGGTAAATGCCAGCGGCAGTTCCTCTGCCCCGTTCAGTTTAGCCAATTGAAACGACGACTGAAAGTGCCCGTGCAGTAATGGTTGCTTCAGGTTCACGACCCGAATGGTATCCGCCCTTACCGGCACTTCACCAAAGGAAGCGGAAAGGTTGAAAATATTCACGGCGGAATTGGCATCTGTATGATCTGTTATTGGCAACACCTGGTTATTGAAATCACCTCTGAAACTACAGCTGGTCCATTGTCCCAGAGAGGTATGCAATTCGTTATCGGTGGTTTTCCAGGTCACCACTACCCGTGGGGTATCCCGGTATTTCATATGGCCGTCGAGGTTAGCCACAGCATCCAGCGGCTTTTCGAGGCCAATGGTATTGAGTTTTCCTGAAATATTGGGAGGCAGCCAGGAGGCAGCTTCCTTGAGCAATACCTGGTTAGCGGTTATTTTCAGGGAGAAGGCAGGCGGCTTTTGGGCAAATACAAACTGACCACCTATCAGCACCGGCTGATGATCAATTTTAATCTGCTGTTCCGGCACCAGGAGTATTTTTGTTTTTGTATTAAAGGAGAGATGTAATGGCATCTCCATCAATTTATCCTTCAGGTAACTCCCTTTATCTGTATTGAATTCGAAATGCTTGCTGAGCATAGCAATATTCAGTGCAATTTTTAGACTATCACCCTGGTGCTGCATTCTGCCTGACAGCCGTTTGACATCCAGTTCAAAGAGTTTCTGCTTTTGTTTATTTTCTATAATGAAGGTGATATTTTGTAACAGGAGATGGCCAATGTCAGCATCTTTTGATTTCTTCTTAGGGGCAGTGGATTTCCGTTGGAGTATGCTGGTATTGGTATACCCGCTGGTATCGGTGTACAAACAAATCTTGCCGTTTTCAAGAATGATTTCCTTCACATCTACGCGCTTGCGGAGGATTGACCACGTATTGAGGCGTATATACACTTCCTGTACATCCAGGAGCGGACGTTTGTGAACAGCATACAGGCTGTCCTGCAACTGCACTTTTTTAAGTCCGAGGGAGATATTGGGAAAGTTCCGGAGCAAACTGGGTTCCATATCGGCAATAAGGACTTTACCATCGATTCTGTCATTTATCTGGGCGGTCACCTGCTCCAGGAAGGCCGCTTTATTGGCTCTGATGTATAAGGCCAGTCCAAGAAACAGTAAAAATATCAATGCAATCAGGGACCCCAGGATAATTAATGTCAGCCGAAGCCATTTACGCATGCTGTGTTTTTTAGGATTAAAACATAATATAAGTCCGGGATGTTCGAAGCGGACCCAATATTATAGACATTAATCCTGCCAAATCTTTCCGGGGTATCGGTTCTGGTTAAACGAAGGAAGGGAGAAGCGCTGCCCGCACCTTCTCCCTCCTGGTATTATGAAGCAATCGGATTTTAAATTTTCTCTGCCGTGAAACCTGCTTTCTTTACGATTTCCACGATGGTTGCTGCATCTGTATCATCCGCTTTCACGGTCAGTACCTTGGCAGGATCAGTTGTATCTACTTCCCAGTGGCTGATATTTTCAGTTTTATTGAGATGAGGTGTTACGGCTGCTACACAACCACTGCAATTGATATTAGTTTTGAATTTGTACGTTTCCATATTTACGTTTTTATATTGATTAAAGTTTACTCCATTTGAGGCGAAGACTGTTACTTACTACTGATACTGAACTCAGTGCCATGGCTGCACCAGCAATCATGGGATCGAGCTGGAATCCGTTGATCGGATACAGTATGCCGGCGGCCAGTGGTATACCTATCAGGTTATAGATGAAGGCCCAGAACAGGTTTTGTCTGATCAGCCTCACGGTTTGGCGTGACAGGCGGATGGCCTTTGGCAATTGCTGCAGGTCGGAGGAGATGATAGTCATCCTGGCTACGTCCATAGCGATATCAGTACCGTGTCCCATGGCGATGCTTACGTCTGCCTGTGCCAGGGCGTGGCTGTCGTTGATGCCATCTCCTACCATGGCTACTGTCAGGCCTTTTTGCTGCAGTTCTTTTACGAAGGCTGCTTTTTCAGATGGCAGTACGCCGGCCTTATAGTTTTTGATCCCGGTTTTTTCGGCTACGATCTTGGCCGTCTGCGCGTTATCACCGGTGAGCATGTATACGGCTACTCCCATTTGTTGCAGCTGTGCTACGGCGGCTGCGGAAGTATCTTTGAGCTTATCGGCGATAGCTATAACAGCGAGGGCTTCTTTTTGGTTGGCGAACCAGATAACGGTGGCGGCATCTGCCAGCCAGGCGTTGGATTTGCTTTCCAGTGTAGCCGGTACCGTTACTTTTTGTTCGTTGATGTAGGTGCGGCTGCCGATGTAGTATTGCTGACCTTTGTAGGTTGCTTCAACACCTTTACCGGTTTTACTTTCAAAGTGATCCAGGTGTACCGGTTTTTCTGCGTTCATGTATTTTACCACAGCAGAAGCCAGCGGGTGTTCCGATTGCTGTTCCATGGAATAAAGCACAGCAGCCAGTGTGGAGGCCTGGGTGTTGGCCCATTCGATGCCCGTTACCACAGGTTTACCTTCTGTAATAGTACCCGTTTTATCGAGTACGATGGCATCTACTTTATGTGCCAGTTCCAGGCTTTCGGCGTCTTTGATGAGCAGGCCGTTTTCGGCTCCCTTCCCTACCCCAACCATGATAGCAGTTGGTGTGGCTAGTCCGAGTGCACAAGGGCAGGCGATTACCAGTACGGTGACCATGGCCAGGAGCCCCTGGGTGAAGCCGTTGTCGCCGCCAAAGATCACCCAAATCAACATGGTAAGCAGGGCAATCCCCGTTACTACCGGCACAAAGATACCTGCGATTTTATCTACCAGCTGCTGCACCGGGGCCTTGCTACCCTGCGCTTCCTGCACCAGTTTAATGATCTGGGCAAGCATGGTATCACCACCTACTTTGATAGCTTTAAAACGCAGCACGCCTTTCTGGTTGATGGTACCGGCAAAGACTTCCGCTTCTTTTTCTTTCAGCACTGGCAGCGGTTCTCCGCTGATCATGCTTTCATCTATGTAAGAGCTGCCACTGGTTACAATTCCATCTACCGGAATTTTTTCTCCGGGTTTAACCAGGAGCAGATCTCCCACCTGCACCTGTGCCAGCGGCACTTCTATGGTTTCGTCGTTACTACGTATAAGCGTTACCGTTTTAGGCTGGAGGCCTATCAGTTTTTTGATGGCAGAGGAAGTGTTGGACTTCGCTTTTTCTTCCAGCAGCCGGCCCAGGAGAATGAAGGTGATGACTACAGCGGCGGCTTCAAAGTAGACGTGGGCATGGAGTCCGCGGCTATGCCAGTATTCAGGGTACAAAGTATTGAATACACTGAAGATATAGGCGATGCTGGTGCTGAGTGCCACCAGGGTATCCATGTTGGCATTACGGTGTTTGGCCTGACGCCATGCGTTAACGAAGAACTGTCGGCCAAAAACCAGTACCACCGGGGTGGAGAGCGCCCACATGATATAGTTGCCATAAGGGATGTCCATAAAGAACATACCGATGATCACCAGTGGTACGGAGAATATAATGGACCAGACTGCTTTTTTCTTCAGCGTCCGGAACTGTTGCTGATGGAGGTCTTCCAGGGCTTCTGCTGCTTCAGGGCTTTCGTCGGTAACGAGATCGTAGCCGATGGATTGCACGGCGGATTTCAGCTGTTGCAGGGTTACCTGCTGAGGCTCATATTCTACTGTTGCACTGGCGTTAGCGAAGTTGACACCGACGTGGATGACGCCGGGCGTAGCGCTGAGCATTGATTCTGCACTCACTGCACAGGAGGCGCAGCTGAGGCCTGTGATAGGAAATGTCTTCTTTATTATCTGATCCGTTGCTTGCATATGTTTTGAATTAACAATACAAAGGTCGGTCAGCATGGTCCCGGAATTGTTACAGAACTTTTATAATGATTTACATAATTTCTTGGGAGATGGAAAGGACTTTTTAAGTTGAGGCAGAGGTAGTAAGATATAGCACTCCAATGGTATTGTTTTTATTGGCTATATTTTCATTTTTCTATATAGAGTACAAACGGTGATCGGTTTTATAGGGGATGCGGACAGAAAATCTGGTACTGAAACCTATCATTTTTGCAAAGCACTTGATAAGACTAAGAGGGGGTGCTCCAAAAGTAATCTGTGGCACTGAGAATGACAGCGATCAAAACGCTCTCCATCAGGATTCGGGCAAAAATCACTTTTGCGCCCCCCTCTTTTACACCTAATTAGTAGTTATTGTAACCGTTTAAGCCGGTAAAGCATTTGCTTGATGGATTCCTGGTATTCATCAATAATTGATTGGGTAAACTGGTCCGGGAATAGTTCCCGTTTTGCATCTACCACCATGTAAAATCCTTCTATATAGGCGATATAATCTTTCGGGCGCCTGGTTTCCGGAACAATGATGTTCATGTCTCCCTTGGTAGCCATGGTGGTTTCTACCAGGCGATCCAGGATTTTCCGCGTATCGTGGTGTCCCTGGTCCAATGCGATGTGCGCGGCATAGCTGCCTTTGCCCTGGATATCCCAGTGGATCAGTTTCAGGCTACTGTTGAAGGAGAACATGATACCCAGGAATTCTTCCAGGGATACATCCGTCGTTTTCTTCACTTCTCTTACTGTGTGTGTACTCATAACAAACAAGATTTTGACCGTTAATGAATAGCTTCCTTACAATAGTGGAACGACCGTCTGGGGTAAAAAGTTCATTGGTGGAGTTTAATTTGTGCGCAGCTGCGCTGTCTGGCGGAGGCTGGCATAAAAAAAATGAGGGTGTCTCTATTGAGCAGAAACACCCTCATTCTTTATAATGAAGTAGGAATATTACACCTTAATCATCCAGTTTCAGTACGGCCAGGAAGGCTTCCTGTGGTACTTCTACGTTTCCGATCTGGCGCATACGTTTTTTACCTTCTTTTTGTTTCTCCAGGAGTTTGCGTTTACGGGAGATGTCACCGCCATAACACTTGGCTGTAACGTCTTTACGCATGGCGGAGATGTTCTCACGGGCAACGATTTTAGCACCTACAGCGGCCTGGATGGCGATCAGGAATTGCTGACGTGGCAGCAGTTCCTTCAGTTTTTCACAGAGTTTGCGGCCAAAATCGTGGGCGCGGCTGCGGTGAATCAGGGCACTGAGGGCATCCACTTTTTCGCTGTTGAGCAGGATATCCATTTTCACGATATCGCTTTCGCGGAACCCGATTGGGGTATAGTCGAAAGAGGCGTAACCGCGGGTCTGGCTTTTCAGTTTATCATAGAAATCGAATACGATTTCTGTCAGCGGTAACTCAAAAATGAGTTCTACGCGGGTGGTGGTCAGGTAGCTCTGATTGAGTAGCAGTCCACGTTTACCCAGGCAGAGGGTCATGATGTTACCGATATAGTCAGGTTTGGTGATGATCTGAGCACGAATCCATGGTTCTTCAATGCGCGACATTTTTGTAGGGTCAGGCATTTCGGATGGATTGTTTACAATGATCTTTTTGTTGGTATCCTTGGTATCATACGCAATGAAGCCTACGTTGGGAACGGTGGTGATCACGGTTTGGTTAAACTCCCGTTCTAGGCGTTCCTGGATGATTTCCATGTGGAGCATACCGAGGAATCCGCAACGGAAACCGAAGCCGAGGGCCTGGGAAGTTTCCAGTTCATAGGTCAGGGAAGCATCGTTCAGCTGCAGTTTGTCCATACAATCGCGCAGCTCTTCGAAGTCTTCCGTTACTACCGGGAATATACCGGCAAATACCATTGGTTTTACTTCCTGGAAGCCCTTAATCCCAGCTGTGCAAGGATTGGCAGCGAGTGTGATAGTATCCCCTACTTTTACTTCTTTGGCATTTTTGATACCGGTGATGATGTAGCCTACGTCGCCGGTATGCACTTCATTTCTTGGGTCGAGGCCCAGTTTGAGGATACCTACTTCATCTGCAAAATACTCTTCGCCGGTATTAACAAATTGAATTTTATCGCCTTTCTTGATGGTACCGTTGTAAATACGGAAGTAGGCAATGATACCACGGAAAGAGTTGAATACAGAGTCAAAAATAAGCGCCTGCAGTGGTGCTTCCGGATCGCCGGTTGGTGCCGGGATACGTGCAACGATGGCTTCGAGGATTTCCTCGATACCGATACCGCTTTTTCCGGATGCCAGGAGGATATCTTCATCTTTCACACCGATGAGCTCGATGATCTGGTCTTTTACTTCCTCGATCATAGCGCCCGCCATATCAATTTTGTTGATAACAGGGATGATTTCGAGGTCGTTTTCCAGGGCCAGGTAGAGGTTGGATATGGTTTGAGCCTGGATACCCTGGGCAGCATCTACCAGCAGCAAGGCACCTTCGCAGGCAGCCAGTGCGCGGGAAACTTCATAGGAGAAGTCAACGTGTCCGGGAGTATCAATCAGGTTGAAAGTATATTTTTCACCGTTTTTGGCGGTATAGGTCATTTGGATAGCATGACTCTTAATGGTGATACCTTTCTCACGTTCCAGGTCCATGTCGTCCAAAACCTGGGCCTGCATATCGCGGTCAGAAATCGTTTTGGTAAACTCCAATAAGCGGTCAGCCAGGGTACTTTTACCGTGGTCAATATGGGCAATGATACAAAAATTGCGAATATTCTTCATATGATGATTTACTGGTCCAATGTCCGATCCGATTCAGTACCGGCCATTTCAGCCCGCAAAGGTATTAAAATAAGTTGGTTTATTTGGTGAATGATTAATTTATTAGCACCTTAGTAAAACAACACCTATTTCTTCATAAAAAAAACAGGATTATGGAACTCGCACAACAATTTGAAACTGCAGTGGCAGAGAGCAAAACCTTAGCTGAAAAACCATCGAACGAAATCCTATTGCAGTTGTATTCCTTATACAAACAGGCTACAGAAGGTGATGTGAGCGGCGAGGGTCCATCCAATCCGTTTGATTTTGTAGCGAAAGCCAAGCACAATGCCTGGGAAGAGCTGAAAGGCAAGTCCAGGGAAGATGCCATGAAGGAATATGTAGCGCTGGTACAGCGATTAAAAGGATAATTACATTAATTTTGCATCATGATACCCACTAATATAATGACCGAAAGAACGCAACATTTTCTGGAGCTGGAAGAACAGTATGGCGCACATAACTATCACCCGCTGCCAGTGGTTTTGGATCGCGGCAAGGGGGTTTTCCTGTGGGATGTAGATGGCAAAAGATACTATGATTTTCTGTCCGGCTACAGCGCAGTAAACCAGGGGCATTGTCACCCTGCCATTATTGCTACGCTGATAGAGCAGGCGCAAAAGCTGACGCTTACCTCCCGCGCGTTCCACAGTGACCTCCTGGGAGAATACGCACAATACATTACTAAATACTTCGGATACGATAAGGTACTGCCCATGAACACCGGTGTGGAAGCAGTGGAAACGGCACTGAAACTCTGCCGCCGCTGGGGCTACCAGGTTAAAGGCATTCCTGCCAACCAGGCAAAAATTATCGTTTGCGGTCATAACTTCCACGGACGTACGCTGAACGTAATTTCTTTCAGCACTGATCCGGACGCACGTAATAATTTCGGTCCATATATGCCGGGCTATGAAATCATTCCGTTTAACAACCTCCCTGCACTGGAACAGGCCTTACAGGACAAGAACGTAGCAGGTTTCATGGTGGAGCCCATACAGGGCGAAGCCGGCGTAGTAGTACCTGAGGAGGGCTACCTCGCAAAAGCATACCAGTACTGTAAAGATGCCAATGTACTATTCATTGCTGATGAAATCCAGACCGGCCTTGCCCGTACCGGTAAGATGCTGGCCTGTGATCATGACAACGTACATCCGGATATCCTGATTCTCGGCAAAGCCTTATCTGGTGGCACTTTGCCGGTGAGCGCCGTATTAGCCGATGATGAGATCATGCTCACGATCAAACCAGGCGAACATGGTTCTACCTACGGTGGTAACCCGCTGGCTTGTAAGGTGGCTATTACTGCCCTGGAAGTGCTGAAATCAGAACAAATGGCTGAAAACGCAGCTGCCATGGGCCAGTTGCTCCGTCAAGGCCTGCTGGATCTGCAATCACCCTATATCACAACGGTACGCGGGAAAGGCTTACTTAATGCAATCGTGGTGAAACACGATGACCCCGAAGCCGCATGGGACTTATGTCTCTCCCTAAAAGAAAACGGATTACTGGCTAAACCAACCCATGGCGATAAAATCCGCTTTGCACCTCCCCTGCTGATCACCGCAGAACAGGTGAAAGACTGTGTGAACATCATCCAACGCAGCCTGGAAGCCACCTTCCACCGCTCATAATTTGATTTAAGTACGCTGAAAATTTATATACATGGCGGACAGCCACAAAGCCATCCGCAGCTCCGGATGGAAAACGGATTTATTAATTGGGTTCCCGGACGGATTATTTCTGCTCTTCTTTACTACCCAGGTAATGCAGGGATTCACCATTGCAGTACAAACTTTCTATAACATTCAGCTGGCCATCTGGCTCATCGGTGCTTTGCTGGTGATGTTCAGCGCCTATCGTGCCAACAGGGGCGACCTGCAGCACGACAGCCCACTGCTGACGCCTGAAGAAAAAAGAAAGCTGGAAAAACTGGATATCAACGATGCCACCATCGCGCATATTGCCGGTGAAATGCAGAAGGATGCCGACTTGTGGGAACAAACACTTGTAACGGAAAATGTGCGGGAAACTACGTTTAGTCGTGGCCGTGCCATCCGCAGCGCCATCATGACCGGCCTCTTTTTTATTGGCGGCGGCGCCTTATCAGTATGTCCTTATCTGGCGAATGAAAACTTTGCGGCTGCCGCTAAAACCAGTATGATGCTGGTTTTTCTGGGACTAACTGCTTTCAGCTTTTTCAAGGCCAGGATTACAGCACAACGCCCATTACCAATCATCATTCGTTATTGGTTAATGGGCGCCGGTGTTTTAGGCGGAGCATGGATACTCCAGAAAGTATTCTAGTTATTTATCGGTGCGTGTCAGCAATACAGACACAAAGGCTATTATAGCCGCTCCCAGGGAAATATATAAAGCGGGATGGGTTTGTGGACAGATACCTATCTCGCATCTTCCGAAAATCATCACATTGCGGAAAGTCCACGCCAGCATAAATCCGCAGATAAACAGGTTCACCCTTAAGGTCCATTTTTTACGAAGCGCAAAAAATAGCAGGGCCGCTGTTGCCAGGAAAATATTCAATTTGCCGGGTTCTCCATAGTTGGAGCCTGCCGTGTTTACGCCTGTGAACACCAAGTGTTTCAGGTGACTATCGTTGACTTCAGACCAAGGCAGGAATGCACAGATAATCACTGCCAGCGATGCAACAATACCAATTATCCTGGTTTTTGCCATAACTCTAATTTTAGGGATGCGAAGGTAAAGAATAAACGCTTATTTCCTAACGTGCACCAGGAGGACAATGTAATTTAATGAAGTCGGTGAACAGGGTGGACAGGTGTTCGCTGGTACCCTCGCCTTCTGAAATGCTGTGGGTGCGGTTAGGATACGCCATAAACTGGAACTGTTTATTGTAGCGGATAAACGCATTGAGCATCATTTCTGAGTTCTGGTAATGCACGTTATCATCGCCTGTACCCTGGATCAGCAGCAGTTTACCTTCCATTTGTGCCGCATAGGTTACGGGAGAACCTTTTTTGTAAGCCTCCATATCTTCCTGCGGTAAGCCGGTATACCTCTCCTGGTAAATATTATCGTAGGTGAGCAGATTGGTCACCGGTGCTACTGCCACGCCTGCCGTGAATAAGCCTGGATACTGGCACAGCATGTTCAGCGTCATGGTACCACCGCCACTCCAGCCCCAGATCAGGGACCTGGTGGAATCTATAAACGGATATTTCTCAAATAATGCACGGGCGGTAAGTGCCTGATCACGGGTATCGATGACACCTATTTTCCCGTAAAGGCTTTTGCGCCATTCACGGCCTTTTGGCAATGGCGTACCCCTGTTGTCGAAACACACGTAGATGTAGCCATCGGCAGCCATACTACCTTTATACAATGGATCTTCACCGGTGTAGTAGTTGTCCAGCGTCATGGCCATAGCAGGCCCGCCGTAAACACTGAAAACAACCGGGTATTTTTTAGCCGGATCAAAGTTATCGGGCTTCACCATATATCCATCCATTGGTACTCCGTCTGCGGTGGTAATGCGGAGATATTCCATATTTTTCCCTCTGCCGGAGAAACGTTGCAGTGCATTGGCCATTGCCGGCTTCAATACCGGCGTATCGCCCAGCTGAAGGAATTCGGCCGCAGGCCTTACCAGCTTATAACTGCTGAAGGAATGGGCAGCCCAAAGGCTGTAGGGTGATAGTTCGTATTTGTTGGTACCGTCCAGTTGGTGCGGTGTGAGGCGGGTCGTATCGCCTCCGTTCAGCGGGATACTGTAGAGGTATTGCTGCACCGGGTTGTAGGGCGAAGCATGAAAATAAATTTTGCCCGTGCCCTGATCTGCGCGCAGCAGTTTCATCACATCGTAATTGCCGGAGGTGAGCAGCGTGGCTTTACCATCGGCGAGTGCAATGCGGTACAGGTGGCGCCATCCGTCCTGCTCGCTGAGCCAGAGGAACGATTTGCCATCGGGCAGGAAGTCCCAGCCCTTGATACCGTTATCGTCCCACATGCTTTTTACATCGATCCAGGCTTTATCTGTTTCGGTATAGATGGTGCGGGTGCTACCGTTATCAGCACGGCAGATCATGATTTTGCTCTGATTCTGGCGGCGGTTGAGTTGCTGAATGATCAGTTCATTTGTACCGGGAATCCATTCCATGCGTGGGATGTAGTGCTGTCGATTATCACCAGGCACGTTCATCCAGGTGGTGCGGGCAGTCTGGATATTCACTACGCCCACTTTCACGGCAGATGGGTCCTGACCTGCTACCGGATATTCTACCGGGATGGTGAAGGAGTAGATAGAATCGGTGTTATTGATCATGAGGAAGTCGCGGGTTTTGGTAGCATCCAGCTGCCAGTAGGCGATGGATTTACTATCGGGGCTCCAGCGGAATCCATCGCGGCAATCCAGTTCTTCTTCATATACCCAGTCGAAGGTACCGTTGATAAAACGGCGGCTGCCGTTGGTGGTCATCGGTTTGATGATGCCGGTGGCAAGGTCTTCGAGGTATAGGTTGGAGTGACTAACGTAGGCGGCAAACTTACCATCGGGTGAAATTTTGGCAAACATCAGCGAGGCGGCAGGCAGTGTTTTGCCCAGCTGGCGGAGCTTTTGCGTGCGCAGATCCAGCAGCCAGTAGTCACCTTTCGTTTCGTAACGCCATACGCGTTGCGTATTGGTGTAGATCAGTACCTGTTGTTCATTTTCCGAAAAGCGGAATGTTTTGATTTCCAGCGGTTGGCCGGCACCAGCGGGTTTGAGCAGGTTCATGGGTACTTTCACGGTAGGGGTGGTACCATCGCATGGAACGTAGGCAATGCCTTCTTCGCGAATGTCGTAATAGGCTTTACCATCCGTGCTCCAGTTAAACTGCGGACCAGGCTGGGCTTTCCCGATACCGGCTACTCCTGGCAGCAGCAGTATCAACAGGGCTATTTTCTTCATTGTCAATTAGAATAAGTTGCAATGGTAACTAAAAAATAATAACAATTTGAACAAAAGGGGGAACGTTCTGTTAAAAGAAGCGGAAACCAGGTAAGGTAAAAATATTTTAAACTATTTTTTATTATGTGGATAAAAAAACATGTGTAATTCAAAAATATTCATAGGTTTTTATCTATTTTTATGCAAGAAATAACAATTACATAATGAGTATCAGCGGGTTGCACCCATTGGTGGCAGCCTGACTGACGAGATCGAACAAAATTATTATCCTGTTAGAAAAACCATAATAAGTTATGATTCAAGTTACACTGTCTTACAAAAACCGCGAATTTGTACAACTGGAAGATTCATTTCTGGCGCAGATTGCCGAGAACACCAAAAAGCTACTGTATGCTTTGCTGGAAGATATTTACGATCTGCTGATCCAGGAAAAGGGTCATTTCCGCATTAACCTCGACAACCATCCCAAAATTGAAGTAGAAGGATTCAGCAGCGGATTGCAGGATCAGATTGAACGCACCCTGCGTGGTGAGTATGACTACGACTATTGATCTGTAAAACATTTCCGCTGTTATATGCACTGCGTATAACTATTCTATAACTTGCAGCTAAATCTTAGAACAGCGGATGCATCTTACTTTTATTCACGTCCTGGAACTACTGGGAACATTTGCTTTTGCCATATCCGGCGCTACTGCCGCTATCAACAAATCATATGATGTAATTGGTTTGCTCACCCTGGCATTTGTGACGGCCATAGGCGGAGGAACCATCCGGGACCTGCTGATCGGTGCTACGCCCGTAGCATGGATGCAGGACGAATTAAGCAACAGTGCCATTATCATTGCTGCCATCATTGCTTCCTTATTTTTCTCCTATGTAAAAAAATTGCATCATTGGCTCACGGTATTTGACGCCATCGGGTTGGCGATGTTTACCGTAACCGGTATCAATAAGGGTATTGCGGCAGGACTCCCCATGCCGATATGCGTAGCCCTGGGTGCTATCACCGGTACCTTTGGCGGCTTACTTCGCGATGTCATTTCAGGTGAGCAACCCATTTTGTTTACCCGTGAAATTTATGCTGCCGCATCCATTGTGGGCGGAACAATTTATGTGGCCGGCACTTATTACAATGCCGATGCAGATTTTCTACAGAGTGTAGCCGTTGCCGTTATAGTCGCCATACGCTTGGTGAGCCTGCGTTATAACTGGCAGCTACCACGCTTGCGCGGGTAATCCAGGCACCAAAATTCATTCTTCTCTACATAATATAAAATTCCTATATTGCTGTTATGAGGGAAATATTTGATAATTATTTTGCTTTTGCCACCACGGTGTTCATGGGTTTATTCGCCATCGTGAATCCCATTTCTTCCATACCGGTATTCCTGGAACTTACGTCCAATATGGACAAGCCGCAGCGAAGAAATATTGCGACCAAATCAGTGCTGATTGCGTTTTGTATTATCGCAGTATTTAGTGTGGCGGGCAAATTGATTTTTCATGTATTTGGAATCACCCTCGCCGCCTTGCGCGTAACGGGCGGTATACTGGTATTTGTGATCGGATACGAAATGGTGCGCGGCAAGGACGAAGAAAAAAGCAATCCCAAACTGGGCGATCAGCCCGTTAAAGCAGACCACGGTATCAGTGCTGCCATTACCCCGCTGGCGATGCCGCTTTTGGCTGGCCCCGGCACCATTACCACTGCCATGAGTTACTCCGCTGCCAAAGATGTTTATCACCTTGCTATCGTTATGGGCGTATACGGATTGATTTGCTATATCACTTTTCTGCTGTTTCTTGCAGGCGATAAAATAGTGAATGTAATTGGTACCAACGTAATGATGGTAATCACAAAAATGATGGGTCTGATTTTGGCTGTGATCGGCGTACAGATGCTCGCATTGGGAGTTATGGAGCTTTTTAAACTTTAATTTTTTTTCTTTCCACATAGAGAACAATTTTATTTTAGCTGGTGTTATTAAAGTATAAATAGGCTTATAGCAAAGAAAACATCGGCCCCTACCCGATCTATCTGTGATCTTCCACAATCCTTTAACTTATATAAAGACATTAAACCGTCATTGCAAAATGGCGCGAGGATATTTTTTCGATTAACAACAGGTAAAATCCGTTATTGATTACTAGGTGGATGTTATCGTTCCCTTTTTTCAATAGGAACTAAAAAAAATCAATATAGACGGAACAGTTAGCAGAAAAGCCGTCCCGATTCTTCGGGACGGCCGGTTTTTATAGCTGTTCTAGTTGATTATTTCTCCTTCTCTGATATCGTCCGTTGCATTTTCTACTACCTGATCACCAGGATGCAACAACCCGAAAATTTCTGTGGAATCATTGTGGTGATTGCCTTCCTGGATATCTATCCATTTTGTTTTTTTGTCTTTTACCAATACCACATATTTTTTTTCGGTAGATGTTACCACAGCTGTTGCAGGTACTACCATGGCCCCTGAAGAACCGCTCACGGGAATATTCACCTCGGTATACATGCCCGGTTTTAAACGACCATTCACATTCAGCACATCAATTTCTACTGCTTCTGATCTGTATTTATTATTCAGCGTACCTGCCTGCCTGGAAATTTTTCCCTGAAATTGCTGACCAGGAATCGCATTCACCTTAAAGGTTACCAATGCCCCTTCCTGCAACTGCGCACTTAAAATTTCCGGCACCTGTAATACCAACCTGAGCTTATCTTCCTGCTCCAACATCAGCATCGGTTTGTCTTCTGATTTAGTTGCAGATCCTACCAATGCACCGGGATGTATATTACGCTCTGTAATTACGCCATCAAAAGGCGCGGTAACAGTGAGGTAATCTTTCATCGCCGCAGCACCTGCCAGGTTAGAACGTTCGGTATTCATCAATGCGCTGTCGGCAATCATTTTTGCTTTAGATAATTCCAGGTCATGCGGTGCGATAGTACCCGGTGTGGCACTCGTAGCCAGCATACGTTCGTAATTATCCCTGCTGCCGGCAAACAAGGCTGCCGCCTGGTGGTAGCGCGACTGTGCAGCGAAATATTGCTGCATCACTTCCGGTGCTTCCAGTTGCAATAACAGTTGGCCCTTTTTTACGCGACTCCCTCTGTCGACCGCTACTGTTTTAATGAAGCCGTTGATGCGGGGATAAATACTCACTTTTTCAAAAGCCTCCAGCGCGCCCGGCAGTTGTATGGAAGATGCCAGTGGCTGTTTCACCACGGTGGCTAGTTCATATGCTTTAGCCTTATGTCGGTTGGATTTCACCTGTGGTGCAGTACTATGGCAAGCACCTAAGAGTAATGCTGATCCGGAAATAACCAGGGTGCTGAATAATTTATATGGTTGCATGAATATTATTTTTAGTTGAATGAGAAACTTTTTTTTCTGACGGCATCAGGGAAGGTGACTTAAAGCCGGCCTTCCGTTGCGCCCAGGCGTAGATCAGTGGCAATATCAGCAGGGCCGCAATAGTAGAAGCTATCAGACCACCGATTACGGCACGGCCCAATGGTGCTGTTTGATCACCTGCTTCACCGAGGCCTGAAGCCATGGGAATCATACCAGCAATCATTGCCAGGCTTGTCATCAATATCGGGCGCAAACGAATGCCCGCACTTACCACCGCTGCCTTCCCGGCGTCGCGGTATTCAAGCCGCAGCTTTTCAGCGTTGGTAACAATCAGAATCGCATTGGCCACTGATACACCGGTGGACATAATCATGCCCATGTAAGATTGCAGATTGAGCGTGGCGCCGGTCAGCAACAAGGCTATCAATGATCCTGCTATCACCGCAGGCACAGTGGTGAGCACCACCAGCGAAACACGCATGGACTGATAGTTGGCCGCCAGCAGGAGAAATATCACCAGTACGGCGATTAATAGTCCGGACTGCAAACTATCCAGGGTTTCTACCAGCAGGCTGCTTGCTCCTTTTACTTCCGTTTTCAGGCCTTTGGGCACCTCTCCTGCGTCGTGTATCGCTTTCTGCACTGCTTCCGTGGCAGTAGCAAGGTCCATCTTGTGAATATTCGCACTAACGGTAACGAACCTACGCGGCCCTGATCTGTCCAGCTGCCCTGGCATCTCCCCCATACTAAAAGTAGCTACATCAGATAGCACTGGCCGTGCCTGGCCTTTGACCAACGGAATCTCTTTCAGATCAGATAAAGAGGTCATGTTATATTCCGGCACCTGCACCTGAACCTGGTAGGTATACGCCACCTTTTCATCGAGCCATTGGTTCTTTTCCGTAAATCTGCTGGAACTCGTGGAAGCGGTAATAGACCTAGCGACCTGGCTGATGTCCAGCCCCATTTGTGCGAGCTTAAAGCGATCAATATTGATATTGATCACCGGAAAATGCAGGGGCTGTGCAATTTGTACATCCCGAAGGAATGGTACCTGTTGCAGGTTGCCAACTATCTTTTTTGCATAGTCTTCGATTTGTTTTATATCTTTTCCAGCCACTCTTACCTCTATGGGATTATTGGCTCCCTGACTCATGATTTTTTCTGTGAGGTCAATGGGCTCAAAGGAAATGCGCGACTTGGGAAACAGGCTATCTACCTGACTGCGCAACGTTTCTTTCAGTTCATCCATATCCACCTTATACTCCTCCTCCAGGTTTACCTGTAATACTGCTTCGTGAGTGCCGCTGTTAAAGATATAGAGGTTGCTGGTGCCGTAGCTGCTGGGAATCAGCCCTACATACGCTGAGCTGATAGCCACATGCCCATGGGTGGTGGAGTCGATCAGGTTGAGCAGCTGATGTACCCTGGCTTCCGTTCTTTCCAGGCGGGTACCATCCGGCTCGCGGAGTCGCACCTGAAACTGGTTGCCGTTTACATGCGGCATCAGGTCCTTACCAATGTACCAATAACAGCCGCCAGCAATTGCCAGTGCGAGCACGAGGTAAACACCCGTGATCAGGCCGGCGCGGGACTTCCATCTCTCCAGTAAATTCATAAAACCAACTTTTAAGCGTTCAAAGCCTTTCAGCTCACCCGCATGCGTGGTTTCGTAAGCTACCTGTTCCTGTATTTCTTCCACTTCTGCTGCGTCCAGTGCCAGGCTATGATGTGTGTGTTGATATTTCTCCGCTTTCAGCCACCAGTTGGCAATTACCGGCACTAATGTTTGCGCGGCAAAATAGGAAGCGATCATGGCAAAGCCGATGCTCAGTGCCAGCGGCAGGAACATGGCTTTAGGTACCCCCGTCATAATAAAGGAAGGGGCAAAAACCGCCAGGATACAGAGTAAGATAAGCAGCAGCGGATAAGAAATTTCTTCGCAGGCATCGTATATCGCCTGTTTTTTGGACTTACCTAATTCGAGATGCTGGTGAATATTTTCAATGGTAACAGTGGCCTGATCCACGAGGATGCCAATGGCCAGGGCCAGCCCGCTCAGTGTCATGATATTAATGGTTTGTCCGCTCAGCTGCAGGAATAATACAGCCGCCATTATTGCCACGGGGATGGTGACAACCACCACCAGGCAGCTACGCAGGTCCTTGAGGAATAGCAGCACCATGAGTCCGGTCAGCAGCGCACCTAAGATCCCTTCCGTCATCAGGCTCTTCACGGCATTGATCACAAATACTGACTGATCAAATTCATAGCTGAGCTTTACATCGTCGGGCAGCAGCGACTGCATTTCGGGAATGCGTTGTTTCAATGTTTTCACCACGTCCCAGGTGCTGGCATCCGCCGTTTTAACAACAGGGATATACACCGAGCGCTTTCCGTTTACCAGGGCATAATCCACGGTAACGTCCGACCCATCAGCCACCCGGGCCACATCTTTGATGAATATGTTACTGTTCCCATTGCTGGCAATCGGAATATCGCCGAAGTCGGCCACCTCTTTTTCCAGGCTGTTAAGGGTGGTTACATACATCGTGTTGTTGATGCGAATATTACCCGAAGGCGTCATCACATTATTTTTCGCGATGGCCTCTACCACCTGATCCGCAGAGAGGTTGAAGCTCCTGAGTTTTTGCGGATCTACGCTGACCACTACGGATCGTGAGTTTGCTCCAAACGGCGGCGGAGCCGACAATCCCGGCACTGTTGAAAACATGGGTCTGATACGGGTTCCGGCCAGGTCTGCCATTTCTTTGAGTGTGCGCGTGGGACTACTAAGCACCAGCTGCCCTACCGGCAAGGAGGAGGCATCGAAGCGCACCACCTGTGGCGGCAGCGCGCCAGGAGGGAAAAATTTCATTGCGCGATTTACCTGCAAAGCTACTTGTGCAGAGGCTTCCGCCATATCTGTACTTTCGTAGAAAGTAAGTTTAAGCATGGTGAGTCCCTGAATATTTCTGCTGGTAATATTTTTCACCCCATTCACGTAGAGGAACTGGTCCTGCAGGCGGGTAGAGAAAAAGCCTTCCATTTGTTTGGCGGACATACCGCCGTACGGCTCAATCACGTAAATAGTGGGCAGGTTGAGTTTAGGAAAGATATCAATCGGTATTTTGAACACCGACAGCAACGAAAACAACAGCACCCCTGTAGTGATGATCACTACAGCGACTGGTTTTTTTAATGCGGAAGTCACTAATGACATAATTATCTCAGTTTAGGATTAGTGTAATGCCGGTAACAGGTCCTGTAAAGTATTTCCGGCGTATGCAGCTCTGAACAAGGCTTTCCAGGCGGCATCGCGGGCCTGGATCATATCGGTTTCCGCTCTGTTCAGTAAAAAGAGGGCGTTGGTGACCTCAATAATGTTGGTGAGACCGGCCTTATACAGCGCTGTTTTTTGTATAGCGGCTGCCTGTGCAGCTTGCAGTTGCGAAGGAATTTCGGCCAGGCGCTGTTGAGCGATGGCGATATCTGACTGTGCTTCATCGAGTGACTGCTGTAGTTTCACCGCCATGGTTTCCTGTTCTTTTGCTGCCGCATCGGCGGTAAAGTGTTGTACGGCTGCTTTTTCGCGGGTCCGCTTCAGGTCCGTAAAATTGTAGGTGATACCCAGGCCGAGCAGGTAGTTGTATCTTTTATATCCCAATCCGCTCCATAGGTTTTTATTATAGTAATCGTTGAACTCCCCACTGGAGCCGCGCATCCAGCCTGCTGCCATTACATTTACTTTTGGCAGGTTGGCTTTGCGGATTACGGTTTCCAATGCTTTCTGCTGCTCATATTGCGACTGATAAAATTGCAGCAGCGGGTGCTGTGTGGTGACTGCCTCCTGCGGGGCAAAGCGTGCCAGGAGACCTGCCAGCTTTAACTCATTCAATGTATCTGCTGTTATATTCGTGGTATCAATACCAGTAAATGCTGCCAATTCAATTCGCAGGCGGTTGTATTGACCCTTTACTTCCAGGAGGTTTAACCTTGCTTTGGATAGCTCGGCGGCGGCCACGGCACTGTCAACCCCCGGTTTGAGACCATACTTCACCGTGGCGTTTACCGCGCGCTGGATGGCTTCTGTGCGTTGAATATTATCGGCGGTAACTTTTTGCAATGCTGTTAATCGCAATAGTTCCAGGTAGTCCTGAATGATAGCAATGGTCAGCTGGTTTTGGGTATTGGAGAGATCTGATTTGCGCGTGTTTAAAGCTGCGTGGGCAACCATGGTGCGACTTCCGAAGGCGCCGAAGTTATAGACTTCCCATTGCATCTGGGCCATGGCGATATTGCCACTCATTAACTGGTTAGTATTTTTTTCGCGGATGCCACCGGAGGTCGATGGTATCATACCCATGGTAAAATAGGAACCATAGATACTATTATCCGTACCTACGTCTACCTGTTCATGTACCCGCAGGGCTGGATACCAGTCATGTTTAACATCTGTCAGGTTGGCTTCCCCTGATTTGATCTGTGCCTGTTTAGCCTGTATGGCAGGATAATTTTGTAACGTGCGGGATATAGCCATGTGCAGCGAAAAGCTGTCCGCAGGCTGTTGCGCGAAGCCACTACTGGCGGTAAGCAGGCAAAGGCATACCGCGCAGCAATGCTTCACGATGTTATGTATGTGCATAAAATCGTAGAATTACTGAAATGTAAATTGAAATAGAAATAATATGGATCAGGCTACAGGCGGACCTCTCCAGCTACGAAGCGGGGTAAAAACTTCATGGTAGCAAGGGCGCAAAAAGCCAGTGGTATGAACTACATAAATGAAGCGGTTCTTCAGTGTAGTGATGTTAACATTACAGGGATGATCACTATAATCGTTAATACCAACGGGCCTGCGCTTATGTCGGGTAAGTGAAGATTTAAATTTTTCGCTCTTAAGTTTGGGCGCTACGAAGGGATGCTGTGAAAGCAGGCTGGCTGTAAGTGCGGGTATTTTTCCTCCGGGCACAACGAGGGCGCCTTCTTTGCCGGATGGCAATAGAAATAAAGCAAGGACAAATAATATAGCTAACCTAACAACAACTTTCACAACCCAACGGAATTATGAACCGTTAAATTATAAAAATTTATGTAACACTTAAAACCGTTTATAATATTTAATCTGATTTTAATTATTTAGTAGAGATAGACGAGGCAAAGTGCGCGCAACTTTTTTCCTACGCGGGCCAGTTTATCATCCGCAGTGGAGATACAGGTGAATGCCTGGTATTCGTCCAGCACGGGCCCCAGGGCTACGATGCGGAGTTCATATTCTTCCAGCTGCCTGTTTACAAAATCAATAGAGGCCTGCGCAAAATCATCGGCGGAAACGATTTCTTCATACTCATCTTCAGCAGGAACTTCGAGGATGATACCTTCCAGCTGCAGTGGTTCCAGTTCGTTGAGTGCGTAAACGCCGGTGTCGGTAAGGTCCGACCATTCAAACTCGGCGAGGTTGCCACTGTTCTGTAAGGCTACGGCCAGCTCTTCCCAAACGGCGTGTGGATCTGGTTTTACGAAGGGAGGTAGTTCATCTGTTAATGCAACAGCGGTATCTTCATCAAAAATATCGAGGTACAACTGCGCCAGGGTTTGCCTGGCATTACCGCTTTGCTGGAGCTTTTCAGCAGCTTTGATGTCCTGCACAAGCGTATCCCAGCGTGACTGGAGTTCTTCCTGGTCTTCTTCCGACATTTCATCCGGAATCATTTTTGCGTTGTCAGCATTTACATCTTCCAAAGCATATTTATGTACATGCAGTGTATCGGCTGTAAAGTACAGCTGGTAAGTGGCAAAGTTGGCGAAGTTGGTACCGATCACCACCTTGTCCGGAAAGATTTCGTGGGTTACATTTTCACGGGCATCCAGGATGGAGTGGCCATTAATTTTACCATACGTGGAGGTGATGTGTGCGAAATCCGCAGCTGATATATTAAGTGTCATATGTATTCGTATAAACGCCCAAATTTAGTTAAATTAGGGGGAAGCTGAACTGGAATAAATTTAAACGCTCAGATATGGAAAAACGTAAATTAGGAAATTCAGGACTGGAAGTAGCGCCGTTGGCATTTGGTGGAAATGTTTTCGGCTGGTCGGCCAACGAAAAAACATCGTTTGACCTGTTGGATGAATTTGCCGCGCAGGGTTTTAATCTGGTGGATACCGCGGATGTTTATTCCCGCTGGGTGCCGGGCAACAAGGGTGGTGAATCGGAGTCCATCATTGGCCAGTGGATGAAAGCCCGTGGCAACCGCAGCAAAATAATTGTTGCTACCAAAGTAGGTGCTGATATGGGAGAAGGCATCAATGTGTCAAAATCGTATATCCGTAAGCGTGTGGAAGACTCGCTGCAGCGACTACAAACCGATTACATTGATCTCTACCAAACACATTACGATAATGAGGATACCCCGGTGGAAGAAACACTTGAGGCCTATCATGAACTGATAAAGGCAGGAAAAATACGCGCCATTGGTGCTTCCAATATGAGCGCTTCGCGGTTACTGGCAAGTCTGCGCGCAAGTGATCAGCATGGACTCCCCCGCTACCAAACATTCCAGCCGGAATACAATTTATATGACCGTGAAAAATATGAACAACAATACGCTGACATCTGCCTGAAAGCAAATATTGGCGTGATCAACTATTATTCCCTGGCCAGTGGATTTTTGAGCGGAAAATATCGCTCGGAAGCGGACATCAATAAAAGCAGTGCGCGCGGACAGAAAGCCTTGAGCTACCTCAGTGCCCGCGGCATTAAGATTCTGGAGGCGCTGGATAATTGCGCGAAAAAATATAACGTAACGCCATCTGCAATTTCACTGGCCTGGCTCCTCACCCGCCCTGCTATTGCAGCCCCAATTGCCAGTGCTACCAGTATTGCGCAGCTGCAGGAGCTGATTAAAGGGGTGCAGCTGACGCTGAACCAACAAGATCTGGATGTACTGAATAAAGCGAGTGCCTATTAAAATAATGTAGAGACGGGCTGCGCCCGTCTCCTCGAATTTGGGAGACGGGCGCAGCCCGTCTCTACAAAATGGATTATTGTTGAACAAATACTTTCACTGCCTGGTGCACCCCGGTTGTCTGCAAATCCAGGAAATACAGGCCAGCAGGCAGGTCCGGCACATCCAACGTTAATAATTGTTTGCCTTTACGCAATTGCTGCCGATAAACTTTCACTGGCTGGCGTTGCAGGTTATATAGCACTAATAATCCTGCCTCTTCTTTTTTCGTTTCAACATTCACACGCATGGTTTTACCTACCGGATTTGGCGCTACCGTCAGCATGTTTGCTGTGGTGGTTACTTGTTTACCAGCGCTGGCTGCAAGAGATGATACCGGTGGTATCCAGCTACGCCCATCCAGTTGCCAGGCCGTATCAATGTTGATGCCGAGGAAGTCGAGGCAGCTGACTGCCATATCCACCTGTCGTGGAGTATTGTTAAATACGCCGTAAGTAAAAGTGGTATCGGGCGGAGCAGTTTGCCAGCTGGCCGTTCCGGTGATAGCGGCGTTGTTGCCTGCACTCAGGCCATCCAGCAAGGTACTGCCGCTACCTTCATGAGCTGGCCAGTAACCAGTGAGACTGGTATAATCCGGATGGGCAGAAGTAATGGCTGTATTTTTCCAGGTGTTGATCACTGTTGCCGACAGCACCTTATTCCATATTCTTACATCGGAGATGTTGCCCTGAAACGCATAGCCATAGGTTAAAGTACCATCCTGACCAATGGCGAAAGGTAAGCCGGAGGCAATCCCTTTTTTCACTGCCGACAAGGAAGTGCTACCGGTTTGTACCCCGTCAAGATAGGTGATCAGATTACCGCTGCGACTTACGGTAAATGCCAGGTGGTGCCAGGTGTTGGTGATGAGGTTACCTCCGTTCACATCTGCGCGGTTGGAACCGTCACCGATGTTAACTTTCCAGCCGCCGGAAGTGAGTGCCAGCACATAGCCTTTGTTGGTGCCGCTGGCCCAGTTTTTATCCGCAAGGATAGCCGGATCACCGGACCAGTTGGCCACTTTCACTTTACATTCCATGGTAAAATCACCGGTATCGAAGCTGTAGTTCAACGCATTTACCGGTTTCGCGTAGGCGGCAGCGAAATTCAGCGCTGCTGGTTGTGCTACAGGTCCTTGCCATACAGGCGTTCCCGTTATAGTACCGTTACCACTGCTTTTCGTATTTGTCCAGCTGCTGCCGCTACCTTCGTTGCCTTTAAAATACGTGAGCAGGTTACTCCAGGAGGGGTGGCTGCTGGTCACCGGTTGCGACATCCAGGTGATCAGCTCTGATTCTGCCAGCGCCTTGTTCCAGATGCGCACTTCTGCTATGTTACCATTAGGATGGTAGCCATAGTTCAGCGTTCCATCCTGCCCAATGGCTAATGGGAGGTTGCTGGTGATATCACCGATGGTGGTCATGCTTTTGCTGCTTACCAGTGTACCATCTTCATACATACTGATGTTGCCATTACGTTTTCCCACAATGGCCAGGTGGTGCCAGCGGCCATCAGCAATGATGTTGCCGTTGAGGTCTACGCGGTGACTCCCATCACCAACGTTTACCTTCCAGGAGTTGCCACTTACGGCGGACAAAATAAACCCTTTGTTAAGGCCATTGGCCCAGTTTTTATTGGCGAGGATGGCCGGATCACCGGAGAAGCCTGCGGTGAGTTTCACGCGGCATTCGATGGTGAAATCGGTGGAAGTGCCGAAGCTATGCGGTGCGGCGGCGGCTTGTACATAGGCCCCATTATCAAAGGAAAGGTATTGGCCACCCATGTTAAAGCTCACCACTTGTTTGGATATCTGTGCGGGGGTGAAGTTACTGTTGGAAAATATGGAGAAGATATTTCTTTCGTCGAAGGAGCTGCCGCCGTGGCCGGCCAGGTTACCACCATGATCGGTGGTTACAGCTACCAGCCAATCTTCATTGGCGTAGTTGGGGCGGCTTTTCAGGGCGGTCAGTATATTTTTGATATAGGTATCAGTGGTTTGTATTGCACTGAGGTATTGGGAGACGCCAGGGCCGAATCCGTAGGAGTGTCCCGCATGGTCTACATCGTCGAAGTCCACAAAAAGCACGTCAGGGTTGTTGTTTGTGAGTTCAGCTACGGCATTGTTTTTAACATCCAGGTCGGTGGTTACGTTTACCTCCGCGTCGATGTTGTTGACTACAAAAGTGTTGATAGGTGTCCAATGGACAACTGACACCACGCGGCGTGCAGGCGTTACGTTTTGTACCCGTTCCAGGAATGATTTATATACGGTGTAACTGGAGCCGGCAAAGGAGTTATCGACTACGCCGGTTTTATTTCTCCATACACCGGTAAGCATGGCACTCCAGCCAACACCACTCCAGGTAGGCGTTTCCGTTAGTGCATCAAAGCTGTATACCGATGTTCCGATGAGGGAGTCCAGCGTGGGTGCGTTGGCGGCTATTACTGCGTCGTGCCGGCAGCCGTCGATGCCCAGTAAGAGGACTTTTTTGGTTTGAGAAAAGGAATGGAGTGCGCATAGGAGGCCCGCACTCAGGAGGTAGATTTTTTTCATTGTTCGTAGGGTTTTATGGATTGTTCCCTACTAATATATAAACAAAAGTTTAGATAAACTATACCTGTTTTATGGGATTTTTGTGGGTAGGGATGACACCTTCGGTGTCATTCCTGGGGTGCCGCGTCGCGCGCGGTACCAACATTTTCATTTGCAAGGGGTGGCAGCAAAGCAGCATATGGATCACAACCTGAACGGTAAGCCTCGCACTACAATCTGAAAAGCTGGTGCCACCTTGCGCAAGAAACACCAGCTTTTCATTTGCAGAGATTACAACCTGAATTTCAGGCCAGCATTAAAGCCCATGCCGCCAATGTTGATATAAGACTTTAAGTCATTGGAAGGGGCGTTATCATCCTTGTAGAAGGTTTTAGTGCCTTGCTTATTGACTTCAGTATTTGAATTTCTGTCGAGGGTGGTAACGTAGTCTGTATTTTTCTCCGCCACGCTGAGGTCACCGAGGCCACGTTGACTGAGCACCTGCAATTCAGCACCGGTGCTGCCGTTGATGGCGGTATTGGTTTCACTGTATTCAGTGACTTCCTTGCTTTTGCTTTTTACTGGTACGTTACGGTATTCTGCTTCCACGAACACATCAAAACGGGAAGATACATTGAAGCTCACACCCAGTGCGCCCTGCATACCAAAGGTAACGTTAGGCTTGATTTCCTCTTCGCGGTGGATGACGGTTTTCACCAGGGTGCCCGGAGGCAGCGGCAGGCCGGCCGGTGGGTTGGAAGTTTGCAGTGCGTCCGTTTCTATGTACAGGCGACCCCAGAGTGGCACCACTACACCAAATCGCACATATGGATTCACTTTTTCCAGGCCGGGACTGAACACAAAGCTGGGCGCAAAATCAATTGCATTTACGTGACCGTGTGAGGTTATGTTTCCCAACACCTGTCCGGACCCTGCTACGGTGGTGAGTGTACGGGTCATCAGGTTCTTGGAGCTATGATAATAATTAAAGGTTCCTTCAATGGCGATGTACTTGTTGATGTTATACCCGAAGCTGAGTCCACCTCTTACACCTTGCCCGTAGGAGCCTGTCAGCACCTTGCGGCTCACGGTATCAAACGGATTAGCGTTGGCGGGATTATATTCCGTATGCAAATCCTGTGGCGGGTATGGACCTACGTTAGGAAACTGCCCGGGCGTAATGCTGAAGAAATAGCCACCGGCAACTTTAAGGTAAAACTTAGAATGCGGAGGACGGGAAGATTTGTCCTGCGCATATAGGGTACTAGTAGCAGCCAGCATGAGGGCCATTGCTGATAACAGGATGGGTCGCATCATAAACATGGTTTTGGTGATTTGTTTATGACTGCATTCCGTTTGCAGTCTATTGAAAGTTACTCAATAGTTAGCACATAACAAGCGACCTATCCTGATAATTTGGCGAATCAAAACGCCTCAGCCAGAGACAGATAGAAACCACTCTGGCGATTTTCGCCGGGGCGCTTCTCCCCTACGGCATAGTCTATACGAATGGTGAGTTTTGAACTTTCATCATAGAACCAACGGATGCCACCGCCATAGCTGGGCTTAAATCCATCGAAATGAAAATCTTTGTTTTTATATACCGTGCCGGTACCCGCAAAAGCGGCCAGTGCAAATTTAGGATGGAGGTCTACAAACCATATTTTGATACGCATCTTCGGATCGATCAGGTAGCGGTATTCGGTTTGCAGGGCGAGGTAATTCTGATCCCGGTATCTGCCCGTATAGTAGCCGCGCATGATCATATCGTTCCCCATTTCAGAGAGCTGATAGAATGGAATCTGACCGCCCTGGATGGTATTGAAATAACCATTGAAGCCGATGGTGCTCTTTTTCCCGAAAGAAAAAAACTGCGTACCCTGGGCTTCGATGCGGGTCAGCTCTTCGGAGCTGAGGAATTTAGGTGCGAAGGAAACATTGAGTTTGAGCCAGGTTCCTTTGCGGGTATAGTTCTGATTATCGCGGTTGTCGAATATGCCGGTAAGCCCGAGGAAAGTAACATGACCGCCTGTTTTGCCGATCAAAGGCATCGTTTCGTAGATCCCTTTATGATCTTCGCTGCTGTAGGTATCATTTTGGTATAACGCCGTAGCCCCTACGTAAAAATTACCGCTTAAGCGGCGCTCCGCTTCTACCTGGAACTTGTAACGGGTGTTATTTAACAGGGACTTGTCCGATGCATGGGTAGTATCTCCCAAACCATAAAAATACATAGGGAAATCATGGTACCGGAAGTTGCTTTTAAAATGCCACAGATTGGCCCTTGTCCAGATATTTGTCTTGAGATCTATTTTGTACTGATTTTCCGTGGTGATACTGGGAATCAGGTTGATGGTGGAATTACGCGTTTGCGGGTGCGGATTTTTATTATCCGTATAAAACGAATACAGCATAGCCGCTCCTATTTCCAGTCCTTTTTCCTGGGAGTATCCCAGGACGGGAAGCGGAAAGAAACTTCGTTTACGCAATACCGTATCCTGGGTGCCGAATAACGGGCGCTCCCGTTTGCCAACAGAGTCCTGTTGGGCTTTTACACTGATAACCGTTCCTGTCAATATAGCCGCAGCAAAAATTCTTCTGAACATAGTTTGCAAATGTAACGGGAATTCGAAACATGCAGCACATTGAACAGCAGGTTTTTAGGAAGATGCCGGTGCGTGCGTTTTCTTAAATGAAATAATAGCCAGGATGATACTGGGCACCAGCAACAGGCTACCGGTCAGAAATGGCGCACCGGGGAAATATACCGGGGCCGATGCTTTGGTAAAGTAAGTAAAGATGCTCGTCATCATCAGCGGTCCAAAGATCATGGTGAGACTCACAAGTGAAGTCATGGCGCCTTGCAGCTCCCCCTGCTCGGTGGGCGGCACCTGGTTGCTCATGATACCCTGTAAAGCAGGTCCGCAGATTCCGCCGAGGCAATACGGCACCAGGTATACGAACATCTGCCAGCCTTTACCGGCGAAGGCAAACAAGGCCATGCCGATGGCATACAGGGCCAGCCCGATGATCACGGAGCGCTTGGCACCCAGCTTTGGCATAATGATGCGGATCAGGCCTCCCTGCACCAGTGCAACCATTAATCCTACGAACATGAGTGAGTAACCTACCCACTGCTCTGTCCATTTGAATTTTTCCATGGTAAAAAATGCCCAGGTGGACTGCACGGCAAAGTTGGCTATGTATATGAGTAGCAGGGAGAAGATGAGGCCGGAGATCACGGGATACTTCCGCAACTGGTTCAGTGCGCCGAAGGGGTTAGCCCTCGACAACTCAAATGGACGCCTGTTTTCAGGTGCTAACGATTCCGGCAGTACGAAAAGGCCGTACAGGAAGTTGAGCAGGGTGAGACCGGCTGCCGCCAGGAATGGCACCCTTGGTCCCCAATGGCTAAGCGCACCGCCAAGCCCGGGTCCTATGATAAAGCCGAGGCCAAAGGCCACACCGATCATACCGAAATTTTGCGCACGCTTTTCCGGCGTACTGATATCCGCAATATAGGCTGCGCCGGTGCTCATGCTGGCGCCCGTGGCGCCTGCAATGATCCTTCCTACGAACAACAAAGCGATGTTAGGCGCCCAGGCGAGAAAGATATAATCAAGACAAAATGCGGCCAGACAGGAGAGCAATACAGGCCGGCGGCCATAAGCATCACTGAGACTACCAATCACCGGCGCCATAAAAAACTGCGTGATGGCATAGGCAAAAGTGAGCCAGCCCGACCACCAGGATGCGCCGCTAAGGCCTTCACCAGTAAGGGTTTCGATTAATTTCGGCATCACCGGAATGATAATCCCAAATCCTATAACGTCGATCAGCAGGGTAACGAAGATAAAGCCCAGTGCCGCACTTTTCTTAACAGCCATGTTGCAGGTTTAATTTTTTGCAAAATACAAACGTAATTGGATATCAACGTATCAGGCCGGAAAATTTACCTGCGGGGCCGCCAATTGGGAATTCCGTTTTGTTTGATCACGCATTATGATTATTTTTATCTCAATTTTACGTAGGACACGCCCCAAACCGGTCCTTCATCTGCCAAAATTAATCTCTTGCTATGCTACCGGCCAATCCTTTGAGAAGATGCCTACTGGTGCCCCTGTACTTATTATTACTCACGCCTGCCGCCCGTGCGCAGTCACCCGCTACCGATAGCCTTGAACAAGCCCTGCATCAACATACCGAGCAGGATAAGGCCAGAATCGATTTGCTGAACACCACTTCCAGGAGTTATTTTACCCGGAACCCGGTGATGGCGGAGAAATATGCGGTGGAAGCATTGGAAATCAGTCAGCGCCTCAATTACACCAAAGGAAAAATCTGGGCACAACGCAACCTCGCCCTGGTAGAAAATACCAGGGGGCACCTGGATAAGCAGATGCAGCTTACCCTCAGCGCTTTGAAGCTGGCCGAGGCCGTGAACGATGAACATACCCTCAGCATTTTGTATAACGACATGGGTAACATCTTCACGGAACAAAATAGTCCGAGGGATGCATTGATTTATCTCCATAAATCTCTGGTAATCAAAAACAAATTAAAAGAAGCCCCTGAAATCAGTAAAACGCTCAACAATATTGGATCTGCCTACCTGGCTTTACACACACTCGACTCCGCCCTGCACTATCTGCACCAGGCCGAAGCCATCAAACTTTCCCTGAACGATCAGCGCGGACTGGCCTATACTTACGAAAATTTGGGTCTGGTGGCTATGCTGCAACGGCGACTCCCGGATGCGTTGCGTTATCACGAGCTGTCATCCACCTGCTACCATGATGCGGATAATCAGCTGGGGATCGTGAAGTCGAGCCTGAACCTGGCCGAAGTGCAGACCTTCATGGGCAATTTTTCTGAAGCTGAAAAAAACCTGGCGCATGCCTTTGACGTAAACAGTACCCTGAAGAACGTTAAAAATGATATGATCTATTACAAGATCAGGTACGAATTGGATAGCGCCCGAAAGGACTACCAGGCAGCATTCCAGCACTTCAAAGCGTTTACCGACCGCAATATGGGCTTTTTCAACCTGGAGAAGAGCCGGCAGATATCACGATCGCAGGAAAAATATGAAGCCGAAAAAAAGCAGCAGGAAAACGAATTGTTGAAAAAAGAGCAACAGATACACCTGGCCACCATACAGCAACAGCGGATACTGGTATTGTCGGCGGCCCTGCTGTTTGTTATACTGCTGATCATTACGTTTATCCTTTACCGTATGTACAAGCGGCAGCAGGTGCTTACCCACGCGCTGAACAGCAAGAACCAGGAGGTATCCCTGCAAAATCACATCATACTGGAACAAAATACCACGCTGGAAAGTCTGAACCAGGTGAAGGACAAAATATTTTCTGTTATCAGTCACGATTTACGCTCTCCCCTGGCTATACTGGAAGGTTTGTTGTTTTTATTGAAAGATGAAAAGATTGAGCCGGAACAGTTTCGCTATTATACCGATGAGCTGTGGAGAGATGTAAAAAACACGGCCTATATGATGGACAATATGCTGCAATGGGCCAGCAACCAGATGAAAGGTATTGGCGTAAGGGCAGATGATTTTGATTTTACGTTGTTGCTAAACCAGGAATTTGAGTTGCTGCAAACGCTGGCGCGACAAAAAGATGTGGCTTTGCACCATGAAATAAACGGGGCGGTGCTGGTATATGGCGATCCGGAGATGATCCGGATGGTAGTCCGCAACCTGATCAACAACGCTATTAAGTTTACCCCCGGAGGCGGGCGCATTACAGTGAGTGCCCGTATTGATAAAACTTCGGTAGAAGTGATGGTGCGCGATAATGGTACCGGCATTCCTATCGAAAACCAGCACCGGATTTTTTCCAACATCTACTACTCTACTAACGGCACCCGCAATGAAAAAGGTTGTGGGCTTGGGTTACACTTATCCAAGGATTTTGTGGAACGCAACAATGGGCGTATCTGGTTCCATAGCACGCCAGGCAGCGGCAGCAGCTTTTCTTTTACCGTGCCGCTTTCAGAAGAAACGGATGCTAACGTGAGAGGCTACACGTTGGTGGTTCAGAATGGTGGTACCAATGGCATGAGCGTGCTCAAATAGCTGCTACAGCTGAAAAGCGGTGGTGTGCTTAATTTCCGTCATCACGAAGGAACTGTGCACCTGTGCGATATTTTCGATGCTGGCCAGTTTTAGGGTGATGAACTGCTGGTAGCTTTTCATGTCGTCGACCACCACTTTCAGGAGGTAGTCATAATTTCCCGCCAGGTGAAAGCATTCCATTACTTCTTCCAGGTTCATAACGGCGTCCTCAAATTTACGAAGCAGCGGTAGGGAATGCAGCTGCAGCGATACATTACAGTAGGCCATTAATGTTTTCCCGATCTTCTCCGGGTCGAGCAGGGTGACGTAGTTACGGATGATTCCCAGTTTCTCAATTTTCTTTAAGCGTTCGTAGGTAGGTGTAATGCTGAGGCCTATACGGTGAGCGATTTCTTTGGTGTTGAGCTTTGCATCTGTTTGCAGGAGCTGTAATATCCGTTTGTCCGTATGATCGAGTGTATCCATGGCAGTATGATTTTTCTGCGGGCAGCGGTTACATCTCCCTAAAACAGTATGAAAAAACTACCCGGCAGCCAAATATAGGCTATTTTTACTGCTTATCTATATATTGTAGTCCAACAGCATTATATAGTAATACATTCGCAGTATCATACACCTGTAATTACCATGAAACGTAGATTTGGATTACTCCCGGCTGACACAACGCAGCTGGAGGAGTTGCTGCGAACTGTAGCCGCGGGCACGGCCGACTTTTTAGGCTACCCGGTAGCAAAGGATTTCGATTATAGCCCCCTGATGCCTTTTTTGCAATTCCCGCTGAACAACCTGGGCGACCCGTTTGTGCCATCGACGTATAGTGTGGGCACGCGGGAGATGGAAAAATATGTGGTGGAGTTTTTTGCCAAACTGTTTCGTGCGCCTGCAAACGACTGGTGGGGTTACGTGACCAACGGCGGCTCGGAGGGCAATCTTTATGGTCTGTATCTGGCCAGGGAGTTGTATCCTAAAGGCATGGTGTACTATAGTGCTGCCACGCATTACAGCGTGCAAAAGAACATTCATTTACTGAACATGCCTGGCATTGTGATCCGCACCCTGGAAAACGGGGAAATCGATTATGAGGACCTGGAGGCGATGATCAGCCAGCACCGGCATCTCCCTGTAATCATATTGGCCAACATTGGAACTACTATGACGGAGGCCCGGGACGATGTACAACGCATCCGCAGGATACTGGACAGGATGGCGGTACGCCAGCATTATATCCATGCTGATGGCGCCTTATCCGGCAGCTACAGCGCATTTCTTCCCGACAGGCCTTCATTTGATTTTGCGGATGGCGCCAACAGCATTGCCATTTCCGGCCATAAGTTTATCGGCTCACCTATCCCATGCGGGGTGGTGGTGGCCCAGAAATCGTTCCGGGATCGTATAGCCCGCAGCGTGGCCTACATAGGCACCATGGACACCACCATTACCGGTTCCCGAAACGGCCATTCACCATTGTTTTTATGGTATGCCCTTAAACGTTATGGTGCGGAAGGCCTGGCGGCACGCGCGCAGGCAGCGCTGGAAGTGGCGGCCTATGCTACTGAAAAGCTGCAGGCCATTGGCATTGCAGCCTGGCGCAACCCGGATACCCTCACCGTCGTGTTTCCCGCCCCGGAGGAGGGTATACGTAATAAATGGCAGCTGGCCTCAGAAAATGGCTGGTCACACATTATCTGCATGCCTGGCGTTACCCATGCGCATATAGACACGTTTGTAGCCGAACTGGAAGCCACTGCTGTAATAGCCTGTTAAACGCCTTTTTCAGCGATGGAAATGATTTCCGTATTGAGGGTGCGGCGGATGCTCTGCTCCACGGTTTTATCTGCAAAAGGGATGATGACCTGCACTTTGAATACGACATGGTCTTTCCTGATATCGAGGGTACGGAGCAGAAAACTGTTTTTCACATAATGGTCGGAAAACCCTTTGATGGCCTCTTTGAGGCGATTTTCCAACTGATCTGGTGTGTAAGGCAGCTTTCTGTCCAGCTCAAATTCGATCGTGATTTTTTTCACGTTCTGTTTGGACTGGTTCACCACGATGGAGGTAAACACGAGTGAGTTGGGAACAATAAGTTGTTCATCATCGTCGCTTTGCAGTACAAGGTTGATGAGCGTGATATCCAGGATTTTGCCTTTGAATTCGCCGATCCGCACGTGATCGCCCAGCGACAGCTGGTCGGAAAACATGATGATCAGACCATTGATGATGTTGGTAATGTAGTCTTTGGAAAGCAGTGCAATGGCTGCCGCCACAATGGTGATACTGGTAACGAATTTCAGCAGATCGATCCCGAAGAGAATCATGATGGACAGCAATACAAAAATGGTATTGAGCACAGAGCTGATGCGGTTGAGGCCCAGCATGAAATTATCTTTTTCAACCGGTTTGTTGAGTCGGCGACGGGTATACCAGGAGATGATCACGAGCCATGCCAGTGAGATGACGAGGTTAGCACCGAGGAAGAACGTGAGTGCGTTGGTAATGCGAAACAGCCAGGCGAATTTATCGTATACAGCAGCGTGTTCCAGGTTAAAATAGACTACGGCGAGATACACCAATAATTTTACGAGGAACAGGATGCGTTCCTTGCGGTTTTTCCGTTTATAAACTTCGTCAGTGACCATCATAGCAATGTAAAAGTACAACGCGTGTACTTTACTGCCAAATGACTGACAGTAATAGCTGGTAAAAAACGATGGCGGTTAACCCATTTTATTCAGAATTTCGTTCCAGATGATCCGGGCGATTTGTTCCGTTTCCACGATACGTACCCGCTCCGCAACGGTATTGGTATGATCTGCCGTGAAGCGAAGACTTTCGGGTTCAAAATCCTGTAAAACAAAAGGTTTCACATCAGGCACTACTTCGTACAGTGTTTCATGCTCCTGTGCACTAACCGTGATGTTAAGTCCATAAGCCTTACCATTGATTATAACTGTTACACGATGCTGTTCCATATTAATATATGGGCAAGGTATGTGCCATATAAAAAGACCGGTGTCGTGCGATACCGGTCTTTTTTCGTATATGATGGGGAGTATGAGAAAATGGAATCAGGCGTGTGCCATTTTTTTGCGGCTGCTGGCCTTTTTACGGGTAGCTGCTTTTTTTGTGGTTGTTCTGGTAGATTTTTTTGCGGTAGCTGCCTTAGCGGTAGTTTTTCTGCCAGTGGCCTTTTTGGCGGTAGATTTTTTGGCAGTTTTACTGCGGGAAGCAGCAGTTCTGGTGGTAGATTTTTTAGCTGTTGCTCTTTTTGCAGTGGCTCTTTTTGCAGTAGCTTTTTTTGCAGTAGCTTTTTTTGCGGTAGATTTTTTGGTGGGAGATTTTTTGGTGGGAGATTTAGTGGTGGGAGATTTAGTGGCGGATGATTTCCGGGAGGTAGCAGGTTTTTTAGGTGCTTTAGCTCCTTCTTCCCTTGCTTCGGAGATACCAATAGCGATAGCTTGTTTTGGATTAGTAACTTTTTTACCAGTGCGTCCACTCTTCAGCTTTCCTTCGTGCATTTCGTGCATTACTTTTTTCACCTTCCGCTGAACAGCACTCGAATACTTTGCCATAATAGAAGATTGAATGGGTTATAAAAAGTGATAACGCTTTATAGACATCAAAACGCAAGCCAGCAGATAATGAAGGTTTTAGGGCAAAAAATCGGGGAATGCAGGTGTGGAATGTGTGGAATTTTCTATGAGTTGTGTAACGAATTGCACTAATACCACAGGGAGGCAATTTTCCAAACGCTCTATAGCATTGACTTTCAGTCGATGGCATCAATATTGATAGCCCTATTCTTATAATTTGTTCACTACACTATAAAAATTGCATTATGGAAAACATGACTTATCAATCATTTCCCAATGGCAATCCGCAGCATAGTGCGGTAGAAAAACCTAGACACAGCAAAAGGGGTTTCGCATCCATGGACCCTGAGCAACAGAGAGCCATATCCAGAGAAGGTGGACGAGCAGCACACAAACAAGGAGTTGCACACAAGTTTACTTCAGAGGAAGCCCGTGCTGCTGGCAAAAAAGGCGGAGAAGCCGTAAGCCGGAACAGGGAACACATGGCCGCTATAGGCCGTAAGGGCGGTACCAACCGTGGCAAAAACAAGCTGAAAGAACAACAACAGCATGTACTGTAGCGTCTGGAAGATATCAAATAATAAGCCTGTCAACATTGACAGGCTTATTATATAACTATAAATTTAGCAGTTATTTCGATCAGTATCCTGTGAAAACCTTATTTGAATAAGTATCCGAAGAGGATAAATGCCCAGAGCAATGTCCAGAGAATATTGAAAACCTGCGCCCCGATAAATGCCAATGCCGGCCTTCCACCTTCCATCGTCATCAGATCACTGAACCGGGCTTCAATACCGATGCTCACGAATGCCAGTGCAAACCAAACAGTACGCAGGCTATTGAACACGCCACTGGTTTGTTTTACGGTGCCTGTGCTGATTGCAAAAGAAAAGATCAGTGACGCGGCAATAAAGCCCAGTACAAATTTGGGGAAGCGCTCCCACACTACTTTCAGACCTGGATTTTGTCCGCCGGGATTTTCATTTTTACTGCGGTAGCTCCACCAGATAGCGATGAAAAATGCCGCTACACCAATCAATACATTTTGGGAAAATTTGATAATCACCCCTGTGGTTACTGCTTCCGGCCCTACCATTTGGGCAGCTGCGGCAACGGAGGCGGTGGTATCGAGTGTGCCGCCCAGCCAGGCCCCTCCTACTACAGCGGGGATATCAAAGATTTTCACGATCCAGGGCTGTAGTACCATCATGGGAATGGCCACCAGCAGTACCAGCGTTGTCACGTAGGACAGCTTGCGCTTATCACCCTGAATAGCGCCACTGGCCACTATTGCAGCGGATACACCACAAATAGACACTGCAGAAGCGAGAATGACGCCAAATTCGTCGTCTACCTTCAGTTTGCGACTGAGCCACATACTGAAAAACCATACGGCTGCCACTACCACTACGGCTTGCAATAAGCCTGGCAGTCCTGCGTCTACGATATTTTCGAACAGGATACTGGAACCAAGGATTACCAGTCCTGTTTTGATAAAGAACTCAGATCTTGCTGCCTCGCGGAGCCATGCCGGGGGATGCCCCACATTGCCCAGCAGAAGGCCAATTATGAGGGCAAAAATTACATATTCAAGCCCGTAATAGTTGAGTGTGGCGTTGCCGGCAATAACAAGGGAGCATACTGCCAATACAAATATGACCAGGAAACCGGGCAGGTATTTTTTAAAGGAGGCGCCCTGGTAGTAAGTGGCTACGCTGGATAACACCAGGTACACAATGCCGATACCACCTATGAGCATGAAATTAGATGCGGTGAACACATTTTGCGTGAGGGTTTCACCATCTTTCCATTGCAATTTAGGGGTGGTAAATTTCAGATCCGGGTTGGTGATGCCAATTACCAGGACCGTTAGCAATATCAATCCACCTACAATGGTGGCCCACCAGTCTTCAGTGAGGGAGAACAATACAGATTTTTTAGGCGCCATTTCTTCTGAAACGGCCGTCACAGATGCTAATTCGGGCATGAAAGTCTTTTTTTATCAGTTGACATAATGTGGAATGGACAAAATACTAGTTTTTACTGAGTAATAAAACCAGGATGCGTGGAATACTGCTGGTATTATTATCATCAAAATATTCTTTGGCATCAAATACCTGCAAACCGTGGCGGGCGGCCACCTGCACAAATTCAGATATATGATGGGTATAAACTTCCACCCGCTGCTCCCCTTCACTGGTTTGGAATTTAGCGCCGCTGCCGCCATACTGGCGGAACGGATGCAACTCTCCCATGTATACAAGGCCGCCTCTGTGCAAGGCTTTGGTTACTTCACCAAATACATGATCGAGGTCCTGAATGTGCTCCAGTACCAGACTGAATGTGACGATATCATATTTTTCTGTTACGAAGTCCCAGGGTTTGGTGATGTCCGCCTGCTGAAAGGTAACGGTGTTATTGCCCGCGAATTTTTGCCGGGCGATGGCCTGCATCTCTTCAGAAAAATCAACAGCAGTAACCTGCTCCGCCTGTTCTACCAGCCATCTGGTATTTTTCCCGGTGCCGGCGCCAATTTCCAGTACACGTTTGAAAGTAAATGGGTGCAAGGTTTCACGGAGCGCGAAGGCTTCAAGGTCACGGGTTTTGTTTTCGTTGGTGTCATATTGGGCCGCCCAGTCGTTGTAGGCTTGTCGGATGGTCATGGTTCACTGGTTTAGGTAAAGTTAGTTTTTTTCTTGCAAAGGGATGGTGATGGCGGAGAGACATGGCAGTGACATTATATTCAACCTGCGCGGCGGAACAGCTTAACATAAATAAAGAACCTCAATAAGAGCATAAACTGGCGAGGGCAATATAATATTATCGACCCTAGTGATAATAGAGAACAAAGAAACTAAGTGACGTAGCAAAGAAATAGTTCTGGCTACGGTTACTAAATAAAAAAAGAGGGCGTCTCAAAAACACCTGAGACGCCCTCTTTCCTTTTTAAGTATATATGTCACATTATGAGAGTTTTTCTCTCATTTTGATTTTTTGGAGATTTATATGATTTGATTTTTCTTTTTTGGCTTACAGGAAGCTAAGATGAGGGGTAGCTGTAAGATTTGGAGATGGAACTGCCTTTTCTAGGCCACCTTACGCAGGTTATGGGCCAATGCCAATAATCCCATTTCTACGGTTACTTTTTCGAGTCCACGCAGCATAAACCTTTTAAATTGATGGTTATGCTTGATATTAGCAAAAACAGGCTCAACATCGTAGCATCTTTTTTTTCTCTTTGCAATCCCTTTTTTAGTGTTTAGCCTTTTGTCAGCCTTCGTTTTAAGACGGCGATATTGAAGATTTACTTCAATGACCCTATTCCCTTTTTGTCCATGGCATTGACTTTTTAGACGACAATAGGAACAAGATTCACATTGATATTTTGTTATTACTTGAGGATATCCACTACCGGATTGACTTTGGAAGCTTCCCTGATTGATGAGCTTCTTACCTGCCGGACAAGTAAAGGCGTCTTCTTGTTGGTCATAGGGAAGCTGATCCACTGTAAATCTCTTTTTGAGTCTAATTTTCTCATTTTGATTACGATCAAACTGATTGTGTTTTACATAAGCAGTGATCTTCTTGCTTTCCAGTAATTTATAGTTCTGCTCACTTCCGTAGCCCGCGTCAGCTGTAATATTGGAAGGTTTTATTTTTAGATGCTTGATATGTGATGATAGATGCGTAGGAAGGGTTAAAGTATCACCTGGGTTTTGATGTATGCTATAAGATAGAATATATTGGTTATTGGTACTGATTTGTACATTATAAGCGGGCTTTAACTGACCATTTTTCATATGGTCTTCCTTCATTCTCATAAATGTAGCATCCGTATCAGTTTTACTGTAACTGTTACGTCCATTTAATATTTGTTCTTGCTTATCATACTTGTCTAATGTATCAGGCCAGTTTTTATGCGCATAATTCAGTTTCTGCCTTATTTTGGGATCAACCTTTTTCTCATTTTTAACACTATCAAGTGCCTGGTTGATTTGCTCAATGGCCTCTCTTACCTTACTACTATCCACGGGACCAGGATCTGGTGGATCCGGTGGACTATTTAGCTCGGCTGCTGCTACAGATTGTGCATACCTCCATAGTTCATTGAGTTGCTCTTTAATTTTTTCACGATTATTTGTAATACTCTTGCCCCAAACAAAGCTATAACGGTTAGCATTAGCCTCTATTTTTGTCCCATCAGTATAAAGTTCTTTAAGGCTCAATAACCCCTCAGTGCATAATAACAGCACCACTTGGCTAAAGATGGGTTGAAGTATTTCCTGGAGGCGGTTACTCCTAAATCTGCTGATTGTGTTATGATCAGGTTTGCTCATTCCACTTAACCACATAAAATAAATATCCCGTTTCAATACGTCCTCGATCTTGCGGCTGCTGTATATGTTATTCATATAAGCGTACACTAACACCTTCAGCAACATCGATGGGCTGTAACTACTAGTGCCACCAGCTTTATATCTGGCTACTAAAACCCTCAGGTCGATTCCATCAATTATTTGATCAACTATACGAACAGGATGATCTGCCGATACCATTTCATTCAAATCGGGTGGAAATAACATCACCTGGTTTTGAAAAGTGGGCTTGAAAGATACTTTATAGCTTTTTCCTCGTGCCATTCCCAAATTTACCGAACAAACATGGACCGCAGAAGACTATTTATCAACACAAAACCTTAATAAAGGCCTCTTTTTTTCTAAAAATAGAAAGAGGCTATCTCAAATTACTTTTGAGACAGCCACTTTTCCACTAATTTTTTATTTGTTGATATAGCCGCAAGAATAAAATCAATTGGAGAATTGGCGAAACAAGACTACTGGCCAATAGTACCACAGCGATTGTATTACCCACAACACGACAGATGACTGTTTCTTCTTGATAGTAGGCTAATGCCTTGTTATATTCTACCTCCTTGAAAATAAACCGCTTATTCCAACGATACACTAAAAATGTATAGATTCCAGATACAATTGCTGCAACCAACATTTGTTTTGTGATATAAGCAAACAATAGCAATACAAGCATCATTGTATTTAAGGCCAGAACCAGGCTCATATAAAGCGTAGCTGAATAAGCAGGTTCACTACTTCCCATAAATTTGCTTATGGCAACAAAATGAGCAAATAAATATCGATAAACCATGATGCAAATATAAAAATATAATTATAGCTTATATAAGCTGTTGTGCAGGATCTCCGGTGTATCAAACGCCGGTACTGCTTCGGAATCGTCAATACCGACCGCCGCTTTAATTCCATCCAAACTTCCTGTCCCATCTAACACACCATATGCCGCTATCACTAAGACACTAACAGGGTTTGAAACTACCGCAATGGCGCATACAGCTCCCACAAGGCCATCAAAAATTTCCTTTTTAGAAATGGGTTGTCCATCAGCAATTTTCAGAAGTATTTTTGAAACACTTAATAAAGCACCAAAATAACCTAATTTCCTACCTATATTCCCAAGTTTCAAGTCCGACTTTTGAATGGCCTTGCGGGAACTCTTTACCATCTGCCATAACCCATTATTCATTTTATTTTGAATTACTGTTAACCCGGCACCCACCATTGTAAACCCAAAACCAACGCCATCCAGAAAACTCACGTTACCATCAACAAAGCTGGCATAAACCACCTGTGGTTGTTTCCCATCATTATTGCCCGGAGTGGCGGTTACAGTCGGCAATGTTCCACCATTCATCCCATTTCCAACCCAGCCTCCTGACGGGTCGTAGCTATAATAGGATTCACCACCGTTCGGACGTGGCACCACAACAACATCTCCTGGTTTGGGATCTACAGGGGGAGTATACCCGCGGGTTGTATCCAACCCAAACAAATCTTTATACAACACCGGATTATTCAAGGCAAAGGCATATGGGCTGTTGTCATAGTGTAGTTCACTCAATGGATCTATTTGTCCGAATCTGCCGGTATTAGCATCATACATTCGGGCTCCAAAGTCATAGAGATCCAGGCCACTTCCATCATCAAATTCATTCGTCTGTAGTTCCATATCATTGAAGAGCCGCTTGTTCGGACTATATACGCCTGAACTTAAGGCAGTACTGCTAAGCCCATGTGCGGTACCACCAAAAGGATAATAATGGGTTTCTTCCATAACCGGGCTGGTGGTATGAGCAACAATAAGATTATCGAAATATACATCCTGTGCACTTTCGTTACTGGTATAAATGTACAGAAAACCACTTTTCTTTATGTAAAGATCGCCACTGATCAATGTTTGAAGTTGATCCGGGGCAGCCTGTACTTGTTTAATACCGCTCACCTGGTCATCCATTTTATACTGATCATCAAACATTACATAGTTCAAATAAGCCTTCGGCTTGTCCACCAGATTCTGATCAGGGTTGTTGTCGATCAGGGACTGTAGGTTAGCAACGGTCAGATTACCACCTGGCATATCCTGAAATGTTAAGCCATGGCTGCCATTTGCAGACGATTTACCGCCTAAAGCAGATAGGATCGCCGTCAGCAACTGTCCTTTATCTGTTATAGAAGTATTAGCTCCTGTTGATTTGTAAAATGCCTGTGTGCCGATAGTGAGCGTATCTCCGGCCATCACCCTCAATACCAAGGATGGGCCAACCTTCTGCCCATTTTGCGCATTCAGCCTGGCAACAAACTGGTTGGGATTGGTCATTCCATCACTGGGGTAGCCTACCGGGAGATTGCTACGAGTGATGTCTATATTACTGAACAATACATTCTCTGTGGCCGCAGTGGCAGTTTCCATCGTAGCACTGTAGATATTGCGGCTATTCGTTTCCTTTACCACCATACGCACATTATCCAAATGATCTTTCACAAAAAAGTCGTAAGCATAGACCACCTGGTTATTTTTATTGGTCAGCATACGCATACGACCATCTTTGAAGCTCCAGCTTTTCAAGGTATCGCTTTCATACACCAGGTCTTCCACATAATAAGTGGAGGTAGTGGTGGATACCTGCTGGCTGTTATCGATAACTATTTTTCCCAGTTTCTGTCCATTTGCATCATATACATACGTGATACTTCCCTTTGCTCCAAACTCCACCTTTTCCGGCATGTTCATGAAGTTGTATATAATTTTGGTGATACCCTTATTAGCATCGGAAACCTGGTTTCCATTTCTATCGTAAGCGTAATCATCTAAATCAGACTGAGAATCTTTAAAATCGCCTAACTCACCGGCTATAGCGCCATTGTCTTTGACACTGAGCAGTTTATTCCCGTCAGACTTATAACGATAGCTGAGATCATCTACCACGATTTTTTGTCCGTTCTTCATTCCTTTAACCGTCATCCCGCCTATGTTGCCGTTGGCATCGTATCCTGTAATCATTACGGAATAATCGACATTGGCACTAGACCAGGCGCCACCTACGTTGCTCTGCTCAACATAATCTCCACCAATTAACCTATTACTATAATCGTAAGTATAGCCATATGACTTCCGTATTGGTTCATTATATCCTCGCCATTCCATTCCAGCAATAGAACCGTTATAAGAATTTATTGTGTAACCACTGTCGTATCTAAGTACTTCCCCAAAGTACCTTCGTTCTTCTAATCCGTCCGCTACATATTTGGCGTTGATGCCATTAAGCCATCCACGCACATTATATTGGTAATCCTGCGTAGCTACAGCCTGGTTGGTATTTAGCAGGCCTAACTCCTTCTTTGCCAGGTTGCCCACACCATTATAGCTATTTTTAACAATTATTCTATCAAGCGAATCAATATCATTAAACCGCTTTTTCGTAGCCAACACCTTGCCTGTGGCGTCGTAGGTGACAGTAGTAAGTACGCCTACTATACCATTTGGGGCAGCTTGCGGGTTTTGAAATTTCTCATATTTGCCCACTAGTTTATCCCTGAAGTCATAGCAGTTAGTTAAAACCTCTGTTCCGCCCAATGCATTATCACTCACCAGTTGCACTAACCGTTTTTTTTGATCGTAATAATTGGTTGTGGTAATCCATTTGTCAGTTCCCAGGATTCTTTTCCTGCTACCTGTCTGTAGCCCGCGTAAAATACTGGAAGGATGCATATCCTCAGAAGTGGAAATTCCGGCCGACCTGATTTTAAGGGTGTCCTCTCCTACAAATGATTTGATTCCGCTGAAATTATATTCATCATAATAGATATAGGTGAGTGGTTCAATATTCAATGAAGCCAGGCCGGGAATAGCAGTGTTCGTACTGGTATAAACAGCAGTACTGGGAAGATTGGGATCAACTACTACTTCTATTTCTTTACCGATAGCTGTTTCAAAACCAGGATTGATAATTACACTGTTGGTAGCTTCATATCGGTTAGTATAATCATTTGCTACCACCAAATCTTTTACTGCAGGAATGGTATAACTTAAAATTTGTGACGAAGCAGATGCTGTATTCATCAGATTCTGCAGGTATTCCCGTGTATACAGTAATGTATCGCCGTGCAACAGCGCTGATTCTATCAGCCGGTTGCGTGTATCATACATATACATCAACCAGGCATGACGCTGCTGGTAGATAAAATTGCCGCTTCATTGCTGAAGCGGCAATATGCAAATCTGTTTTGAAACACCTTACCACCCCATCTTTGGCCGGCTGCTTTGGCCATCTTTCAAAAATTTCAAGCCTATGAATACCTCATGGCTTCCCTTTGAATAAATGGATACCTGGTTACCAATCCCCCATTCATACTGATAACCAAAAACAATTCTTTGCGTGGGATTACAACCAAAACCAGCACCGATGGCGTCATTCAGGCGATAGTTAGCGGCCAGCCATAGTAAGTCCTGGTACCTGGCTTTGGCGTTAAAGTCATATCGGACCGGTGCAGTAAAATCAGACTTTGCCATTCCGGATAGCCACAAACCAGACCCGGATTCACCAAATGGAAACCGATAACCCAGGGAGCCAATGAACTGTTGTTTCAGACTGGATTCCGCCTTCGGAGCATTTACAAATTCGGCGCCGGCGAGCTGTGTCAGTGCCAGCCCGGCAAAAAAGCGATTACCATTCAAGAGCAGGCCAGCATTCAGGTCCGGCAGATACTTTCTGGAAGCCGCTGCCTGCGACATTGTTGCCGGATCGCCTGCCTGGTCCGGATATATTCCGCTGCTCCTGTCGTACCTGGTTTGTTGTAGCCCCCCTGAAAAGCCAGCCGACAGCGCCAGGGAGGACGATAAAGGGAGATGATAGGCGTATGCGAGGTTGACATTTGCTGTGGCATAGGGACCAATTTTATCGTAGAAAATACTGGCACCTATTCCATGTCCTTTACTGATGGCAGCACCATCTGTGTTTCTATTGTCTTTGCCGGCACGCATGTCGGCGCTCGCCCAAAATGTAGCCGGGGCGCCGCTGACACCACGCCATTGCTGGCGCACACCTGCACGTAGCTGTCCATAATCTTCCAGGCCGGTGCCAGCAGGATTTATAAGCATCACGTTGAACATATACATCGACTGCTGCGGACGTGTTTGCGCGGAGGCACCCACCGCCATGATCAACAGCAAAAAGCTATAACGAATAAGTAGTTTCATAATTGCAGATTTGAAGCGGTAGTGAGTTTAGCGTATTAAATTTATCCAGCCGGTAACAGGTGTATTCCCTGGTGCGGTGCGGATTTGGTAGAAATAAACGCCCGCCGGCAGCAAATCACCGCTACCCTTTCTTCTTCCATCCCAACGCGTAAAATGATTGGTTTCAAATACCATCTGTCCGTCACGATTCACAATTATTACGCTAGCCGAAGGAAAATCTTTTAGAGCGGGGATCGTCCAAAAATCATTGATTCCATCTCCATTGGGTGAGAAGGTATTGGGCACACTGATGGTGGCCATCACTACTTCAAGGGAGAAATCGGCAACACAGCCCTCCGCATTCCTTACCTGTACCTGATAGTTTCCCGGATTGCGTACCGTAATAGCAGGTGTTGCTTCACTGGTACTCCATTGGTATGCAGTTCCAGCGGGGGCAGTGAGTATAAATCCGGCCGTAGTGCCAGCTGAGGTTGCATTTTGGGTGATCATTCCGGTTGGTATTGCCAATATATTCAGATCGCCGGCTACATATGAAAGCTGGTAGTTATCTGCTGCGCCACTGGATAATGTAATCGGATAATGTCCGGCCACTTCGTAGGCTGGGATGGATACATGTGGGGCTGCCGTCAGTACTGCTACGTTGTCATTACTTTTAAAGCCACTGTAGGTGATGGCTACAGTTGGCAATGGATCTCCATAGCAAATGGTAGCGTTTCCGGCAGTGGCAGTAAGGACCGCCTTGTTGATTGTTAACCTGGCATTGATGAAGCTAAGTTGATAGTCGTTGCTGACAGTCAGTGTACCTTGGGTGATACCGTAGTCTCCAGCTGCTTCACCGGCAGCCCTGGAAAGGGCGCCAGTAAAAGCATCGCCGGAAATCAATAGAGGGATATAGGAATAGTCGAATGCCGGATCGGCATCGCCATAAGTTTTTGACGTGAGTATAGGCGTTACCGTTATACCCAATGGTTTTACCGTCAACCGCTGTGTAACAGCCGTCGCAGCAAGGTAATCCACGTCGCCGGGCTGGGAAGCGGTAATATCAACTGTGCCGGCATGGAGCACATGGATTTTCCCATTCACAATAGTTGCGATATTGCTATTGCTGCTATTGTAACTAACAGGCATCCCGGAACTGGCAGTAGCGGTCAGTGTAAAATCGGCATCACCATAGGTTGCTGCTGCCAGTGTAGGGAAAGTGATGGTCTGGGGGATGGCAATATGGATTAAGAGGCCGTTGGTAGAAGCGATATTGTTTAAGGCTACTGACGCCGTGCAACCATGGGTGTTTTGCATACTACCGCCATTTAACTTGAGCTTGTTGATACGGATGCCATCATTGTCCTTGTCACCTGATTTGATGACATAGGTGAAGGTCAGTTCCTTAGAGCCGCTGCCGCTGACATAGTTAGCCTGCACTTCTCCTGAATTAAGAATGAGGGAAAGAGAAGGAGCACCGTCTACTATGATAGTATCGTTGTATCGGGCGGTAAAGGTTAGTACATCCCCTAAAGTATATGTTCCGGGTGCTGGTGCAGACACGGCTGTACACACCGCTTCGGCAGGCGCCATCAATTGAAACAGGTGGCTGGCGGTGCAACCATTCGCGTCGGTAATGTTGGCGGTATAATCCCCTTGTCCCAAACCTGCGGCGGCGGCAGTGTTACTGGCTGTACCTGTCCAGGAATAAGTATATGGACTCACTCCTCCGGCCGCTATTACCGCCAGGCTACCATCCGTAGCACCGGTGCAGGTGATAGGTTTGGCGATTGCCGATGTGATTTCCAGTTGAGGAGGTGAGGAGATGGTGATGTTTTTCTTGGCGGTACAACCGATAATATCGGTAATGGTGACTGTATAATCGCGGGCAGACAGGCCACTGGCAAAAGAGGTAGTACCTCCGGCCGGATACCAGCTATAGGAATAGCCTCCAGAGCCACCACCTACATTGAGTATTGCACTCCCATTGGCTTGATTGAAACAGCTCACATCAGTAATGGAAGCTGAGGCAGTGATGGCAGCCGGTGAACTGATACTAATATTTTGTTTCACCTTGCATTGCCTGGCGTCGGTGATGGTAACTACATAATCACCTGCTGCCAGGCCGGTAGCCATTGGCCCGGTTCCTCCTGCCGGGTACCAGCTAAAGCTTAGTGCTCCTGTACCTCCGAATGCAGTTATCATGGCAGTACCATTGGTGTCGCCAAAGCATTTTAGATTCGTTGTAACAGGTACAGAGGTAATAGGCCGGGGGGCGGTGATGGCAATTGTTTGCGTGGCAGTACAGCCATTTGCATCGCTGACCGTTACATCGTAACTACCTTCTGCCAGGTGTTCAGCAATTGCGGCACTACCTCCATAAGGGAACCAGCTGTAGGTATACGGGGCCTTGCCGCCGGAGGCAGTTACCGTAGCGCTTCCCGTGGAATCGCCCTTACAGGTTAGATTTATTACCGGACCGTTTGAGATAGTCAATGCCGTTGGCTGACCAACACGGGTGGTAGCCTGGGCAGTACATGCATTTGCATCCGTAACGGTCACCAAGTAATCTCCCGCCGTCAGATTAGCTATGGTTGCAGCAGCACTGCCAGCGGATGTCCACGAATAAGTATATCCGCCCACACCACCTGTAGCAGCCACGGTAGCAGTACCTGTGGCGCTGCCATTGCACAGGGCATCTGTAGAGGTGGCAGTAGCCTCCAACTTCGTTTGATTGTGAATATTGTATTCGGCAAATGCTGTACAGCCTTTGTTATCTGTTACTGTAACGGTATAAAGGCCTGCCGGAAGGTTCTGTATTGTATTGGTGGTAGCGGCATTGCTCCACAGATAAGTATAGTCACCATTTCCACCAGTAGCACCCACCACAATTTTACCTTTATCTCCAAAACAGCGGATATCTGTTAACTGAGTTAAACTTACGGCAACCGGGTCGGGTCCGGGAATCTCTACGTTAGTATATGCAGCATAAATTCCGTTTACATTTACTTGCACCCCATATTGTCCAGCCGACATATTACTGATGGTAGCAGTGTTGTGTCCAGTACTCCAGTAGTAAGTCAGCTCATCACCGGGCCTGGTATCGGTAACAGTGATAGTTGCACCACCATCACTACCTCCGTAGCAGGTAACCGGGTTTACATTGTTAACAACTATACTTGTTACTTTTATCTCTACGGGAACCCTTGGACTTGAACAACCATTATTACTGGCTGATGCATAGTAGATATTTGGTGTTAGGGGACTCCCTCCCACTGGAATTTGAGCCTGCGGATCAGCATACCAAAGGATATAATCCCCATTTAAAGAGGAAGGCAAATTGATAACGGAACCACCCTGGGGCAAGTATTGCGTCTCTAATACAGGTGGTAATGGCGGCAAAATATTACCAGCTACCGGTGAGCCACTGACCCAGTTGGATGTAGCACCGGTAAGTGCAAAATTTACAAGCTGTCCGGTGACACCACCTACATTATTTTCGAGCACATTCACGTCATCATTATTTCCACCAGCGATTCCCTGGTTAAAATCAAAATAGGCCAATAAACCTGGTTCACTCCCTCTTAGCCCACAATACATCCTATCGCGGATTTCCGATTCTGTCAATGCTTTATTCCATAATCGCACCTCATCTATTTCACCTGAAAAAAAATCAGTGCCATGAAGACCTCCTATTTGAACGCCGGTGAATATATCTGGCTGACTTGAAGCCGGTAAATAACTTGATTCCATTTTGTTCCCATTAATATATATACTCATCCTGGATAGGTATGTGTCATACACAACAGCCACATGCATCCACCCTGTAATAGCACCTACAAATGCTCTTGTTGGCACAGAATATTGATCGCCATACAATTTGTTGCTTGCCTCCAGATAACCATTATTCAACCGAAATAATGCACTGTTCGAGGACAAAATAGAACCGTAATCGTTACGGGCTGCCTTTATCCAGGCTTCTTTTGTATAAGAGGACATAAAATTCCATGGGCTGGCTGGAATGTCAATATAATCGTTCACGCCGTCGAAATGAAGGTGCGTGCCCGACTGAGCGTGCAGCAGCACACTACAACAGGTACATAGCAGGAGTAGCAGTAACTTTTTCAGCATAGGTATACGGTTTATGCCCCCCGTGTATGCAATACATTGCAAACCGGGATGACTATACCGCATAAAAGTAGTACAACGGCCACCTTACGGGGTAGCCCAAAAAGTTTGTGATACAACAATCACCCTCCCAAAAAGGCAAAAAGAATTTACTGCTGTTGATATGGTAATGCAGAAGGCAGGTAGCCATGATGTTTTTTGAAGGCTGCAGAGAATTTACTGGTATTTTCATACCCAAGCCGATAGGAGATTTCCTTGATCAGTAATTGATTTTCTGTTAGAATTTCTTTGGCGGCAAGCATCTGCTTTTCCTGAAAGTATTGATAGACGGGTTTTCCAAACAGCTGCTTGAATTCTGTTTTCAGTTTGGTTTCGGAAATATTGAATTCACGAGCAAGGTGCGGAATGCCTGGAAATTTTTCCAGGAGATGATTTCTCAGATAATTTTCGACTTTACTAATTGTAAACTTGTCTTCATACTCAATAGCAAGATGGGTATCGATTACCCGCTCTTCCTTGCAGAACCGGAAGAAATCAAAAATGAGGCTTAACGTATGATATTTCATACTTAGCAGGTCTGTTTGTTGCAGGTCACCTCCGATATTCATGATCTGATCATATAGCTCAAAGTTATTGATCACCGGTTCTGTTCCTGACAATGGCCACATCAGGTACTTATCAGGGGACTGTATAAACCGATCTAGTCCTCCCTGAATAAATAGTTGGTTGTGCATCAGATTTTTCCGCAACCATTCTTCATTAAAGTAGAAGGTCAGGTATTTTGCCTGCCCGCCTTTAAAGTTGAGGTCGCAGTTTCGTTCCCGGGGTTTAAAAAATGTCCAGCTATATTGCGGAAAGCACAAATGTTTTTCACAGACTGATTTGCTGACTTTTACGGAATTGCTGACATGGTTTAAACTCAGCATATAGTAATCTTCCGGACCAATCGGTGCATTCTCCTCCTCTTCATAGATCAGATCAAAAGCTACATTTGTCTTAAATCTCATTTTGGAATAGATAATCCAGCAGCCGTCCTCTAGTTTTTGATAATAGAAACCGCCTGCACAAAAAGGATTACTGGAACTGATGCACTGTTTTTCGGGAGAATGTTTGATAAACGGAAAACTACCAAGACTTTCCAATAGCGTGGCGGGAGAACTGCCATTGCACGGCAGATGATAGAATCCTTTACTATAGGTGAAATAGTACTGCTTAAATTGCTTAAACCAACTTTTAACTTTTACTGCCAGCATAGGGATATGTCTCGAATCGATATAAAAATATCAAAATAATTGTAATGGTGATTACGGATGATCAATCTTTTTCAAAGGTTAACTTAAGTCAATACCAGGTAAGGATAGCATAGCATGCAAGTAAAAAGGCCACTTCTGTGTGAAGTGACCTTTTCGTTGATTTATGTGACCGCGTCAGGATTCAAACCTGAAACCTTCTGATCCGTAGTCAGATGCTCTATTCAGTTGAGCTACGCAGCCATTGTTTGTAATTGTTTTACAAAGGTAGGCAATTATTTTAATCTAACAAATTTATTTTCAATTTTTTATAGTTTATTTTTTTTAGTTAGATGTAAAAGCCGGGACTAAGTAAGAGCGTAAATGGGCGGCGAAGTTAAGGATAAAATATTATACGATCCAAATGATATATAAGTATTTTAGTTACACTATGGCTTCTTATAACTCACCGCTAAAAAATAACAATCTATATTTGCGACGTTTATTCCGATTACTTAATTTTTAGTATGATCTATCATCTCCCTTACCTGCGTAAAATCCTATTCACTCTTTTACTGCTTAACTTTTCGGTCACAGCACTATGTCAGATTACCCCATTTGCGATTATAAAAGACAGTGATGGTTACACTAACATCCGATCGGAAAAAAGCAAGGCTGTTATTGATACTTTATTTCGCGACCAGGTATTTGCAATCAGCCCGGGGGAGGATGAAAAAGACAAGTGGATTTCCATTGACTACCCACATTATAAACCTGCATCCACCGCATTTGTACGCTCTTCCAACTCCATTTCAGGTCTGATTCATGCCACCAGGATACAGCGTTTATCCGATCTGCCACAGTGGGAGAAAAGAGTGACTGATACAGCCCTCCTGCTTAGAAAAGGAACATCAGTTGTAACTATCCGCATTGGAAAGTTCCTTGCTGACAAACACAAAATAACTAAAAGCGAAGGTTTCGTTTCTAAAATAGATAATGAGGTGCCATGGGGAATTGACGGATATATATCAGAAGCAGTAACTGAAATCAAATCCATTACGGTGGACAGGAATGGTGCCGCATTCGTTTTTCCTGCCACTGCCGTTAAGAATATGCTGAATCCAACGAAGCTGAAGGATTTTTTTGGGATAGCCGAAGGCGATGGAGGCACCCTGTATCTTTTTATGAGCAATAGTGATGGAGCCGGGAGCTACGAGGTCGTTTGGACGATTAAAGGGAAAGCAGTGGTGAACCAGTTTTTATATATTAATTTCTAATCCTGCGCGATATGGGATTTGAAATAAAAATGCGCAAAATAGCATGGGTGCAAATACCCTCACGTACATCGCATAAAAAAACCGGCTACCTCTTAAAGACAACCGGTTCTTTTATGCGATGACCGCGTCAAGCATCAAACCTGAAACCTTCTGATCGGGTCATAAACACTGTCCATACTGCGGTGTTTATCAACAATACTTTACCAGGTAACAGGGAGAGGCACTCTGGGAGCATAAGTACCCGGAGCAATCGCCACTGTTGTAGGACTGGATTGTGTTCTTACAAACTGGCCATAATAAATCACCTCAAACCATGGACCGTAAGTGGCATCAAAATAATCACTCATCCTTGGATATGGTGTGCCATCATTGCTGGTATCATCATCTAGTTTTTTGATTACCCATTCACTAACAGCATTGTTATAGGCTTCAATATCATAGGACATACCATTAGGCAAAGTATCCAAGTGAGAGCCTCAAGGAAAAAGGTATAAGTTATCATAAACAAAAACAGGTCACTATTTGGAAAGTGACCTGTTTTTGTTTGATATTTTGTGACCGCGTCAGGATTCAAACCTGAAACCTTCTGATCCGTAGTCAGATGCTCTATTCAGTTGAGCTACGCAGCCATTCCGTATCTAACGGGCTGCAAATGTAGTAATTGTTTTAAAATCAGCAAAAACTATTTGGTTTTTTTTAGTTAGATGTAATGATATCATTCTAAAGATGATACATCATCGTACCACTTTCAATTTAATGGGAGGCAGTTTTACAGCCAGGTGATGGTAAAAAAGTTGGCTGGCAGTATTTGGTAAAGTGGTGGCTTAGATGTTTCCAACGATTTCATGGCTGCGACCTATGCGGATTTGTGAAATATGCTCAAAGAGGGAAGTTATGATTGCCGGGATAACAATGCAGTAAAATCATTATAACGGATAAGAATATACCTCATCTGCTGGACTTAAAGTGGGACGTCTGTCCGATGCAGATTTGCCACGCTTTATTATCTGCGGAAACCGTGCCACGATGCAGCCCACCTCGTTTATCAAACTATTTGGTTATTTGTTCAGGCTAATCATAAAAATATTTAGAAACAATATTTCCAATTCTGTTGTAACTTCTCATGATAAATTAATAATTTACTGATCGTTGTATACTTCAAAATATCCACACTTCCTACTAAATCCTCACATGGAATATGGCATTATCATCCGACAATCCTATAGGCAGCACAGCTATTAACGGCAGTACATGCTTACCTGGTTCAACAGGCCCGCAGGGCGCTACAGGAATACAGGGTGTCACTGGAATCCAGGGCGTTACAGGCCTGCAAGGTAATCAGGGCTATCAGGGTTCTACCGGCATCCAGGGCGTTACCGGCCTTCTAGGTGCTACGGGCGTGCAAGGCAGTACCGGTGTACAGGGAACAACTGGTGTACAGGGCGTCACCGGGTTTCCAGGCACCACCTGGAGCTATGCTATAATGAACGGACTTACAGGGCCTCAGGGAACTACCGGTGTGCAAGGCGTTACCGGACTAGATGGCAAATCCATACAAGGTACCACTGGTGTACAGGGAACTACCGGTGTGCAAGGTGTTACCGGACTAGATGGCAAATCCATACAAGGAACGACTGGAGTGCAAGGAACTACTGGTGTGCAAGGTGTTACCGGACTAGATGGCAAATCCATACAAGGAACGACTGGTGTACAGGGAACTACCGGTGTGCAAGGCGTTACCGGACTAGATGGCAAATCCATACAAGGGACGACTGGTGTACAGGGAACTACCGGTGTGCAAGGTGTTACCGGACTAGATGGCAAATCCATACAAGGAACGACTGGTGTACAGGGAACTACCGGTGTGCAAGGTGTTACCGGACTAGATGGCAAATCCATACAAGGAACGACTGGTGTGCAGGGAACTACCGGTGTGCAAGGTGTTACCGGACTAGATGGCAAATCCATACAAGGGACTACTGGTGTGCAAGGAACTACTGGACTGAATGGACTTAGCATTCCGGGATCAACCGGTCCAAGGGGTGCTACCGGACCTGCTGGCGGTGCCACTGGCGCAGTTGCAATTCAAGGGGTATTACGCAATCCAATCCCTATCATTTCTAATATTAACACCTGGTTTCTTAGTGGTTCATATATTACTTTGCCGCCAGGAAAATTTGTAATTATGGTATCCATGCTCATGCGAATACCAACACAAACCCCAAATAACTCCTCCTTCTGGCTGCGCACCTCCTTCGGCGATACCCGCAACATTTATGCACCAAGTGCAGATATCGTAGGTTCCCAACTGATCAGCGGTAATCTGCCCGGCACCAGCATATTTACTACTCTCAGTGGTATGATCATCGTAAACAACACCTCCGGTGGGCTCAGAACATATAACTATATCGCCGGGCATACACAGACCATCAACTTCGGTACACTGGCGATCATGAACTTCGGTGGTGGCGCATGGAACGAAGACAATATCGTGGCAATACCTCTTTCATAAATGTTCTCGTAATTTCTGAAAACCTTCCTTCCAATGACGTACGCTTCATTCGATAAAACAGGTTTGTTTCTCCCTACCCCCATTCCGGAGAATATAACAGCGGGCTTTTACCTCCCTGGAAATAATATTCCGGAAACTATGTCTTTATCAGAAAGCTGGAGTACCTATAAAGGTTACTACTTCTTTCTGCTAACACCGATTGCCGCCAGCGATACCACGGCACTCAAAACACTACAAACTAGCATCGCTGACATCACTGATCTCCAGCAACCATTACATACCGGTGCCTGCTGGCTGCTAAATAATCCGGCAAGCGCCACTGTTCAATCCATTCTGCAAGCTACTGTTGAAAATGATAACGTAATTGTATACACCAACCTCCATCTAGGCTTCGGCACTTACCAGCTACCTATATTTCAGGGTGCTCCATTATTATTCACTGAGGAAGGAGGTATTGCTGCCGGATATCCGGCAGTAGCGGGTGCCCAGGATGCAGCCCCTTCAAAAAGTTTATCCATCAACGTTATAGGCGACCAGGCAGGCGTCATTATTGGAGAAGCCATGATCAATGATTTCTCCAACAACTCCTATACCGGATGGGCAGCGGGTTTCCGCTATAATATGCCCGACCCGCAGACATCCCTCCCAAGCAGTCAGTACTACCCGATCTTTAACAACAACCCGGAAACCTACTGGCATATGGGCATTCACTGGGATCCGTTACATCCACTGGACCCCAGCCGATCATATATGAACTTCACCGGCATATCATTCGGACTGGAAAAAATCACTGATACAACAGACAGGTTCCAGATCGTTCCGGAAAACAACGCCGTTATGGAATCATGGTGGCGTACCATCTATGGCCAGCCAATTACCCTGCAACCGGTTACCACCGGTGGTGACCCGGCAAAGCTTGTATTCCAGACCTATTCAGACCCAGTCCAACCAATAGCCTATTACCTGGCACCAAAAGGAACCTTTATTTTACAAGCGAAACCTAATGACACTGGCCGCTGCTATCTGCTTCCAGGGTTATCTGGTGCTGAAAGCATTCAGTTTGTTCCTGGTGATGCGATCATCTTTTTCCCGGGTAATGCAGCCAATGCAGCATCCGGGTTGTCGAGTCCAACGCTTGACACAACTTATACTGCCGCTTACGCATTTATCCTTGCACAAACAAACGCACCCACCATATACTCTACCGCACCTGCGGTAGCCAGTTTGTACAAACCTTCTGCTACTACCGGACTACTGGAGGCCTGGCCTGCTCCTGCTGCCGAGCTGCCTGCCACTGGCGACAATGCCCTGAGCTTCCCACTGGTACCCTACGCAGGTATTATCACTGTAGCGGACAATGCATTTCCTGAACAATATATTCCTGCCTTCGAAAGCAGGTTACTAGCCACTACGCGGGAGGCAGTGATGAACAGAATGCCGCCACCAAAAGAGAAAAGCGATGTTGCGGAAACAGTTACCACTACTACACCACAAGGGCTGTTAGCCACCATCAATGGTTTTACCTGGCAAGAAGTACTACTGGCAAAAAACACAGAACTACCTGTCAATTTCAGGTTTACCGACGTGCCAGCCATATTACGATCTGCACTCCAAACAGAAGACCTCTTTCTGGTTATTTCGGACACTAAAAATATAGGCACTTTCGACAATAAGCTCTCCATAGAAGGATGGCAGTTTAACGTAAACGTGCCTACGAGAAACCCGGATGCAGCCCCCGACCTGAAAAATATCCTGATCCTAAAATTCAGGAAGGGCACTATATCCAGTCTGGTTCAGCAAACCAACCAGTGGACAGCAGGTGTAGATTTCAACTACGATACCGACCAACAAACTGCTATCTCTACCTGGTTATCCCAATACTGTCAGGATGCAATCGAGATGGCGGCTACTAACGATCATTTCGCCGAATTTGCAAAAATCATCCAAGATCCAAACTGGTATGGCATACTGGCACTACAAACCGATATAGACCTTGGCAATTTCCCGAAAGACCTGCGTGGCCTGTTGGGCGCCATGGACCTCTCCAGATTCTATGCACACCATATTGGCGTGCAGGTGAATTTCGTTGCACAGGGCAATCAAAATACGGGTAGTCAATCCCTGGATGTAAACAGGAGCAACCTCTTTGGACTGATTAGTTACATGGACCCCACCTACCAGCAGAACCAGGGTGGCGACACTGCATCAGCGCTGGCTTCCGGCCTCCGCTTGGAGATTGCGCAAAACACAACGGATGATATCAGCTACGCATATAAGGTACTAATACTACAAGTCATCTTTTCCAATACTGTTATCACCAACTTTAACAGCAAGCTACAACTCACTGCCCGCAAATGGTTTGAAGATGCCGCCACTTTAAATGTGCCGGGGCAGTATAAAGAAAATCCTCCGGCGAATTACGCCATGATCTTCAACGGACATTATGAGAATCATGACGGACATCGTACCTATACTTTTCTGACAGACAAAAATCTCACTTATCAATATTTCCTTACCAGCGGTGTACTCAACTACATTGAGTTTGTGAAAGCACAGTTCCAGACTACAGCTACGGTAGTAAATCCTAACTCACCCGATTTTGAAACAGTCAATGCAAGGTTTAGCTTTTATGGTTACCTGAACTTTAATCCACTGGATAAATTTGACTGCTTCTCTTATGGCGGCGAAGCAGATCAGCCACTGATAAAGCAAAGAGGACTATATTTCAGTAACCTCGCGCTGGATGTCGGCTTCACGCTGAACACAAAAAACAATACCACCGCCGGCCTTGCAATTGTGCTCAACCCTGATAATACCTCCTTTGACCAGTCGATGAGTTCATATCGTACCAAAAGCTTTGCAGCAGCATTTCCGGTGAGTCCCAATGCGATCCTGCGCGGCAGTGGCGATAATAATCCTAAAAAATTACGTTACCTCTCTGTAGTACCACCGGTCGATTTTGTAACAGGAGGAATACAATCGCAGTGGTATGCGATCAACTTCGATCTGCACTGGGGTGGCCCCGGCGGATTGGCCAGTGCTGCTGGCTTCCTGCCACAGCTTCTATTATCCTGGAGCCCGGGTGCCGCCGCAGTCAATGTAGAAATATTTGTAAAACTGCCAGGATCGGGCAGTGCAAATACCTTTAGTATTCAAAATGTACTGAAGCTGTCTGCAGGCCCGTTCCAGTTAACGCAGGTGAAAGGCAATGACAACATCAGTTATAATTTCTATTTAATCAACCTTTCCATAAGTCTCTTTGGTATTAAGCTTCCTCCTGCCGGTAATACAAATTTGGTATTAGTGGGAGATGCTGACCAACCTGGCAATTTGGGATGGTATAGTGCATATATAAATCTATAAGTTATGAGACCAGTAATAATGAATACGGCACAAACCACGTATGAGATCCCAGATGAGATGCAGGCCATCAAAGGAGAAATCGTAGACAACCTGGCTTACTATAATATTATGCCGAAACGGAAAAAAACATTTTTTGATACTCAGAAAGTACTAGACCTGTTGCAGGAATTGACAGGAGATAATAACATCAAGGAAAAATGGTCAGGATTAGCTCCAGAAGGGCAGATACTTGTACCAGCATTGATAGAATATTTCTCGGAAAATGACTACGCTAAATATGGCAGAGCCAGGTCGACACTAATCAACAATTACGGAAATTACTGTGCGTATTGTGGCATGTTTGTAGGAGATTCCGCACTGGCGGTGGAGCACCGGCTCCCAAAAGCTGCCTTCCCGAGTAAAATCCTTGAATACGAAAATTTTTTCCTCGCCTGCCCGGTGTGCAATTCCTATAAAGGCACCAGACCTGATTACGACACCTCCTACGACTGGGCATTTGATTATATCTCTAAAAAAAAGAAACCCACCATGACTCAGATACTCGCCGGAGGTCTTGACAGTTTCATCTGGCCTATTTCCGACCATGCATGGGACGGCCTTGTGGGGTATATGATAAACAGTAAAACGGAGAATGACATAGATATGAGCGATGCGAGAAATTTGAATAACAAAGTAGTATCAGTAAAAAAAAATGTGGTGAAAGCACAAGTGGAAGGTTTTACAGATCCAATACCTGTAGTTGCCAAGGTTAGAGCGGAATCGTTTGGTGATGATAAATTAGCTAAACAGGAATCCAACTTCTTAAAGGCGACCCAGATAAATATCTATGAAGATGACAGTAGCTCCGACAGACGCGCAACTAACCGTACCATTCTCTGGTTTGATACGCTGTCGTCCATGAATGATCTTCAATCATTTGCCACTAATCCTGCCCTCTGGAAGATAATGATCAAACAGATGGCGCTAACCTTCAAATATTCAGGATTCCTGGAAATTTGGTCCCGTTTGATATACAGGATTTCTCCCTGTAACCTCGGGCCACAATCTGCCTACCTCGAGATCAGGCAGTATGTTATAGACCCAACAGCTAATACTTATTCTACCGGGATAGATGCTGCACGCTTACTCACTACTGATTAATTTAATTTTTGAATCATGAGACCAATAATTAAAACACTTCCGGCAAACATCTCCACAGATGACACTATTGGTGGCCAAAAGGAAAGCAATGCCGTCCATCACGCGCTAATTGAATCGTTAGGCAACTATTGCTCCTATTGTGAAATGCCATTGAGTGGTTACCACGTAGAACACCTGAAATTCCACGCCGCATGGCCGGAGCAGGTAACCTTCCGTCAATGGGACGAACTGCTGTTGATCTGTAATGATTGCCGCACCCACATACGCATACCGGAACTGAATGATCTTAGTGCAGCAGCCATGTTATGGCCGGATAAAGACCCGAGCTTTTCGCTGTTTAATAGTCCACTGAAATATGAACTGCGGAAAGTAAATTATATAGTAGAAAATGAAGGTGAAATCATCTCTCAGGAGATGAAAGAACTGGTATTTGTTGTAGCGGCGAAAGATGCAGGCGAAGTATTATATGAGAAGGCGTTCAACACCATCACCCATTTCCAGCTAAACATGCAACTTGAGTTTTACCAGGAGGCCAAAGGTGAATTACGTGTACCCTTGTCCGTTCATCAGCAAAGGCTGGATAACCGAATGTTTAAAAGGACGGAAACCTGGTTTGACGCACTGGATTCAATTAATCGCCTGAAGGAGGCGGACCAGGCCAATGATGGCTCCATTCCAAACTTTGCAGCTTTAAGGAAACTTCTTGTCAATCAGATCGCATTAACAGCCTGGTGGGCCGGTAACTGGTCGGTTTGGATGACGGTATTTTACCAGCAAACCAATGACCTTGAACTACTCCGAACAGCATTTGCCGGTAACACTCATGAATTCTATGGTTTAAATAACGACCACGATGCGCTTTTCCGCGCACAATAACTGATCGTATGACAAAGGACATCACCCCGGTAATCAGCGCCGTTCTTCCTCGTATCCAGGAGCTGGAGCAAGACATAACTGCCAATAACAATTTCAGCGCTGCCAGCATCAAAGACGACAGTATTGTCAGCCTGTTTCCATTGTTACTGAACCAAACAGCCATCACTTTATCCGGCCTGGAGTTTTCCAACCCCAATGACAACACTTTGCAGGTAACGGCTACGGCTACACTATTTACCCAACAGATAAAGATCACAGCAGTTTTTGTTATGGATGAGGCAAATAAGCTGTCGATGACAATGAACCCTTATGTGGATATTGACCTGCCATTGGCAATCCTTTATTCATCAGGGGTGGTACCTGGCGGCTCGTCGGAAGACTACATCCCTCCGGTAGGTATCAGTGGTATTTCCTTTGTATTTGATTCGGCCGCCAGCGCATTCACCTTAAAAGGCCAGGGTGATAAATGGACCTTCCTAGGCTATACCGGCCTGTATGTAGGCAGTCCGGCGCTAACGCTGGTAAACACCTACCAGAATGAATCGCAGCAATTTTACTGGAACGTATCCGGTACACTGAAAAGTGATTCGGCAAATGTCAATATCCCCGTATCCATCCAACTTCCTATTGGTATCCTGGGATGGCGCTTTTCACTAGGACCAGCTTCTTTAGTTAACGGGCTGGGTATTATTGACGCACTCACTGGTGTTGACCTTACATCTATACTCCCACAAGGATTTACCGATCGCCTATCAGAGATTGAGATCAGTTCTTTCTCTGCCGGATTCAACCCTAAAACAAATACACTCTATGAAACGCAGCTGTTCGTAACAACCACTGCCGACTGGGTAATCATCCAGGACAAACTGAAACTGGCAGAAGGTATTACCTTAGTTTTAAATGGCCAAAGAGAAGCGGAAAACAAACCACTCTCCTACTCCGGCTACCTCCAAGGCACCGCCGCTTTAAATTATGGCAATCCGGAAGAAGAAGTAAAAGCCAGCGCCAACATTCCCATCCCTATTGGCGAGGGAGAATGGACGATTACACTGCAAAACGATACCTTGCCATTAGGCATAGGGAAACTAGCTATACTCATTCCCGGCATGAATAGCTTCCTGCCTCCGGGAGTATACGATAAACTGAATGATATCATCCTCGACTACCTCACCATCCGGTTTAAATTCGACAATGGCTTCTCCTTTACAAATATTTCATTCGCTATCTATTCCAATGCAGCATGGCAACTACCAGGCCTACAACAAGCCATTTACCTGGACAAGGGTTTCAAAATGCAGCTGGACGTGCCTTTCCCGGTTACTACTGCAACCATGACAGGTGAACTATCCGGCATTATTCAGATTGCCGGCGGCCAGGTAACTATACCCATCAAACTGTCCAAATCGCCCACCGATACAGACTGGTCGCTGCTGGTAACCAGCGAGAAGATACCCATTCCTTCGCTTAGTACCTTATCCGGCTTTATGGGCCTTAGCGTACTGGAATCAGCCTCTCCATCAGGGCTGATGGGCATCGGCAACTTTGCGATCTATAACCTGAAGCTGGTCTGGATATTCGGAGCGGCATCCAAACTACAGTTCTTTGGTCTTACTGTAAAATCCACACCAGGTACCCCAGCCTGGAACCTTGTACCAGGCTACTTCGTGTTATCTGATCTATTTATCTCTTTTGCTATAGAAAATAAAACCGTTAGTGATAAAGATATTTCAGGAAATATAGGCACCACCGTTACCTGGATACTAAATCCGGAAACGAAAAGTAAACTGGTACTCTATATGCTCGCCAGTAAAACATCTTCTGCCTCTCCATGGAAATTCAATGGCAGCCTGACGGAAGACTTGATCCTTAAGGACTTGCTTATGGCTCTGAAAACGCCACAATCAGTAATAGACCTGCTCCCAAGCCTTACAGTAACAAAATTTGATCTTTCCATAGAACCAGCCACCGGATCATTCTCCATCGCGATGACCATTGCTACTGTGGAAACATGGACCATCCTTAGCATCGGCTCGCTCAATATCAACATGGACAACATCGGGTTCAGTGTACAGAAATATGACACCAACCTCAACCTCGCTGCCAGCGGCAACTTCACGTTGGTTAGCGCCAAAAAAGAGGCTACCGTTACATTGACAGCCCAGTATAGCAAGAGCAGCTGGAATTTCAATGGTACCTATGATAACAGCACTGTTGGCGCCATCACCATCAACGAGATCCTGGAAGAATATATTCCAGGTATCGACGGCACATCTATACCAAAACTTTCTATTACAAAAATACTGGTGGCGATAGAAAAAGGTACTACCGACACCAACACCGCCTATAATACCTTCCAATACATTATCGCCGGAGAGCTCAGTGCTCCCGACCTCCGCAACCTGCTGATCAAAGCGAAAATGAATATCATGTGCGACTCCCGCAATACAACGAGTCCGTATGACGGTACCGAAATCAGCGGCGACGTTACTTTTGGCGGTTTATCCTTTTCAGCAGTGGGTACCTACAAAGGAAATAAGTTCAGTGAATATAAATACATTCTTACCTTCAAAAATATTGAGGCCATTGCAGCTGTTACGCCTGTAAATAACACAACAGTATTTACTTTCACGCTGAAGAATACCGACCCTACCAAACAACTGACCTTAGGTGATGTCATTGCAGCCATGATCGAAGCCGCTACCGGCGATGTGGTGGTAATCCCCGCCCCATGGGATTTCATCCTCAACATCGGCATCAATGATTTCAGTCTCGAATATATCCTCAACAACGACACCCAACAAAAAACTGTTAGCCTGTTGTGGGATACCAATATCAACCTCGGTTTTGTAAATATTGAACAAATCAGCCTGAGCTACCAGCCAGAAGAAAACGGACAAAACGGGCCGGTCATGTTTGCTATTACCAAAGGTACTTTCCTGGGAATGCCAATAGATAAAGTGCCTCCACAAGACAAGCCTGACTGGGACCTGCGCGATCCAGCCAAAGCGCCTGCTGTTCCTGGCTTTGGCGATAGCGAATTCAAACTCGAGTTCCTGGGTATAGGCAACCAGGTAGCCATCAAAAGCAAAGCAACTCCGGCAACCGTGGTGCAAGCCATCGACAATATGTCCAAAGCTTTTGATCTAAGCAATACCGACAAGCTCCCTGTATCACTAAAGTTCGATAAGAACTATGGCGTACTTTTCGGTGTACAGTTTATCCTCGTGAAATATATTCGTATAGCCGCGGTGTTCTACGATCCGGAGCTATATGGACTTAGCATCGATGTGAAAGACGGGCAGTTCAAAAATCTCTCTTTTGAAGTTCTTTATAAAAAAATAAATGATAACGTTGGAGTTTTCCAGATAAACCTTACGTTGCCAGACTTTGTAAGACAACAACAGTTTGGTGTGGTAGCCGTAACATTACCTTCTCTGACGCTGTCTGTATATACGAACGGTGATTTCGTCATTGATATGGGTTTCCCTAAAAATGCCGATTTCTCCCGCTCTTTTGGTCTGGAGTTTTCCATCTTCACTGGTGCCGGCGGGTTCTATTTCGGAAAGCTAAGCAGCGAAACCGCCACTATGCTCAAGTCCAGTAAGGGGCAGTTCAACCCGGTGATCATCTTTGGCATCGGTATACGAGCAGGATTGGGCAAGTCTGTTGACAAAGGAGTATTAAAGGCTGAATTGAGTCTGACTATACAAGTGATCCTCGAAGGTATCCTCGCCTGGTTTGAGCTCAATCCTACGCAGGATCAGCTGGTACCATCCGGAAAAAACGAAGTATTGTACTACAAACTGTCGGCACAGGCAGCACTCGTAGGGCGTATTTACGGGGAGATAGATTTCGTGATCATCAGTGCTTCTCTTGATGTGGTGGCGCGTATCATGGCACAGCTTACATTGGAAGCCTACCGGCAAACAATCATTACATTTTCTGCAGAAGTATTTGCCTCCATTACCGTACGTATCAACCTCGGGCTCTTTAAGATCTCCATCAGCTGCTCGTTCAGAGCTACCATTTCTGACGCTTTTACCATCGGCAAAAATGATCCATCGGCACCATGGGGTACCTTACCGCAAGCCGACAACAGTGCTTACTTCACCCCACTTGATGCCCCGGTCAATTTTACTATTCCAGAAATGATATGGTCCGCAGCGCTGGATTATCCAACGGAGCAACTGAATTTATTATTTATCCCGCAACTCTCCTTAAAATATGATGCGGATGCAACCAGCAGAAAACAGGCCGTAGCTGCCAGTCTGCTCTACGTACAGCACCTTACTGACTCGGCTGACAGTAGCAATTTTACGATATTATCGAGGGCATTTCTGGCATGGGTATTCAATGCCTATTTCGCCGGAAAAGGTATTAGCGGTGGGAAAATCCTGGAGCAAGAAGTTACCATTGACGACCTTAATGCCATTGCTGCATATTTCAACCAACCGGAAATAGCCAGTGGTGCGATTGATGCATTCAAAACAACTGACCTCTATGATTATTTCCTTGCAAAAGCATTTAAAGGCGTTAGTATCACTACCCAGGAAGCCAGTGCAGCAAACATTTCGCAGGATACCGTAGTGGAAGTGGCCTACTTCCCTATCATTCCTATGCTGGCTATGCAAGTTAACAAAGGTCCTGCCCTCGAATTTTCTGACTACAATACCTGCAGCCCGGATTACCTGCAACATATCCGCGATTATTTCAGGGAGATGCAAGTGCAGTTTCAGCACCAACAGCAAGAAAAACTCATAAGGGAAAGTCAAAGCCTCACTATGGCGGAGTTCCTTTTCACAGACTATTTTGTGATGATGGCTAAATCGGCATTCCAGGATATTATCAATAGTTTTAAGGAAATGGCCATCACTACCCGGAAAAACGACAGCCTTCAGTCTGTAGCCAACAGATACCATTCCTATGGCGTTACACCCACTTCATTGGCGCACGACAACAGGCATCAACCGCTGAGGGCAGCTGCAAAAATACATATACCAGGCTTTAGCTATCAGCTAAAAGATGGCGAAACAGTGGAAATGCTGTCGGCAAAATTTCAGGTCAGCAACAGTTTACAGGCCAACGAACAAGGCATTCTGTATATACCATCGTTCACATATAGCCTTCCTGTAACGGAAACGCATACACTACAGTCACTGGCAGGTAAGTTTAATTCCGATACAGCCTCCCTCGCTGCGATCAATATCACACAAGAAAGCATATTCAACGAAGGCACACGCCTTATACATGCTTTTGTGGCCACTAAAAAGGTACAGCAGATACTGGACGAGCTGCAGCAGGATGCATCCCATCAGCTATCGAACCTCGGCGGTACAGTAAGCCGATTCTTCCTGAGCGGACTACGTATACCCAAAACCGTTAGTAGCGACGAACGTATAGGATTATACGAAGGCAGTGGGCAGCAATTCAACCTGGTCGGTAATATTGAAGGACAACAAGTAGCGTTGCTTGTCACCAAAGGCAATCCGGCCTGGCTGAAATTAGGGCTGAGTGACCAGCTTACCTTCACGTTTAACAAGGCAATGTCGGATGCAGCCGATCAGCTGCTTAGTGCCACTTATGTACCGGCTATAACATTGGATGACCAGGGAGCAGTAAAAAGATATAAACTGCAACCAAGAACCTTTGCCATCTCCACTACCTTCAAATGGCAGGATCCTAACCTCCAGGAAGTTAAAACTACTGCCGGAGAAACGTTTATACGCACCTTCCCTGCGCAGCTACAGCAATACCTGAACAGTTATGATAACATCCCCTATCAGTTGCAAGTACAGTCGGCCACAACAGCATTTACTCAAACAGTAGCCTCCAACACGCCGGTAATGAGCTGGAGTTCATTCGTTACCGTTAGTATTCGCCGGGTGCCGGATGCTGCTACGCCTGGCAGTTACGTCGATAAGGTGTACGTGGTGGAGGGTTGTAGTGAGGCCGACGGACAGCTGCTACAGCAATTAATTACCAGTAGTCAGGTCATCACTTCGCTGGACGTGCTCTATGCCGACAATACCACCAAACCCAATGAGGGCAAGCAAGTCAACGGACTTATATCTATCGGCATAAAAAATTATAAGACCTTCTTACTACAAACAAATTTCTCTACGATTTCCAATCCCGGCTCAAGCGCCAACGCAACAGCATCCGGTAATCCCAACCTTCTAGGCATGGAGGCCATGACCTTCCTGACCTATCTATGGGAATGCTCCATTGTGCGCTCCGGTGGGTATTACCTACATTATGCCACCAGCACCGGAAGTGGCCTGCCAGGGTTTATTTTTGATGAAGATGGCATAGGTAGCATCAGGATACTTGTTACCTATCATGTGCCCATAGATAACGCCTCCGGCGGATATCTGCTGCCTCCGTATGCCAATAGTGCCGTGATGCAGCAGCCGCTAACGGATACGGATACACTGCTGGCAACCATTACACTGTCAGCCCAACAGCAACAGAACTTCAACCCGGTATTGCAGCAAATACAGGCTACTATACTGCCAGGAACGAGCATGTTCAAAGGCAGCAGGACCAATCCGCAAACAATGCTTTCGGCAACAATGGCTGGCAGTGCCAACCAACAGATCAGTGAACTGTTTCAGCTAATGGAATACTCCATAACCGCCAAACCAGGCGTGTATAAGACTTCCCATTACGCATTGCCCGCCGGGCCACTAGACACCAGCGACAATCCACAGGTTTCCATCACCAGGCTACCTACACCAAAGCAGGATCAGGTATGGAATTACAGTGCCGTACTGCCTGTTTATCCTTTCGTTGATAACGGCAGCAACCCATCAACCGATCCTTATGGTGCCAATGGAAAAACGGCCGACGTGTATTTCAACTTCCTCGACGTATTCGGCAATACCTTAACAGCCGAAGGCGACAGTGGTATTACACAATCCGTAACACCTGGCTACACTGACCCGGTTGTGGGAATCGATCAATGGATTAATGTATCCCGAATTTATGATATCAGCCAGGATGCCGTTTCTGGTAAACCAACGCTGACCATCACTTTACATTTCGATTCTTCCCGATACAAGAACGCTACCGATCCGGTAACGCTCGCTCGGCAGGACCTGAAACGTTATCAGGAGATATACTGGCAGCTCACCCAGGAAGGAGTTACCGCCACCATCGCCTGTACCATCGGCGCATTAGAAACGCCAGGTACCCCTGCGTTACAAAAACTACAAACTTATGTAGCAGAGATTATCACCTTCCTAAAAGGTATAACTCCTATCGTTACCGATGAACCCATAACTGCGGTATTACTGTATGGTATTGACACCAAGCAACTCAACGCCAACCTAATATTCCAGCTGAGCGTAACCATGACGATCTCCCGAACAAAGTTCATCGATCCGCAGTTTGTGGCAGAAACGGCCATCTCCACAGCTACTACTACGATACCACCCGATCTGTACCATGGTAATACTGCCTCACAAACAGCGCTGTCAAAATTTGCGGCAGCACTTGAATTAGCACTTCCCGTAATGAAAGTGGCAGCAGGTGCGGGCCACAAAGAAGATATCGACAAAGAGATATGGCTGGCACGCTTTGCAACGGATACAGCGGCAGGTATCAGCTTTAGCGTCAACAATACCTTCTCCAGCTTTGGCATCAGGCCATTGTCGACCTCCCTGATATCAAGACCGGATGATACCCACACCAGACCCGTTCCTGTACGCACTTACACCAGTGGACAGTATCTCGGTACAGCACCAGCAGAGGGCAAGGCCTATTCCGGCGTGGATATAGAACTGCTGGCACGAACGTTTATCGCCTCCATGGATAACTTCCTCTCCGCGCAGAATAGCACCCAGGCATGGCAGGTAGCGCAATCGGGTACCTGCAATCACTTCCCTGCCCCATTTGAATCGTTAGAAAAGGCCAAACGCAGTATATCCCACACCGTTGCTAATACACAGCTCACCAATATATTACAGGGTGTAGACCTCGATCGTATTGGCAGCGCGCAAAACGCCATGGAGCAGCAGATGCTGGTGCTAATGGACAATATGTATAAAACAGATGCGGTTGTACAAACAGCCGTTACCGTTAGTCAGGGCTTCGCCACTTCTACTGCCAGCCTGTACGGACAACTGGTGTTCGCCGATGAAGTGGCCCCCAACCATGCATATAGCTTTACACCGGTAAAAGTATCCCTCACCAAAGGAAAGCAAGACCTCAACTCTCTGTTTTCTGTAAGGCAGGAAGCACCTGGCGCCGGGCAGGATATAGACCTCACCGATCAGTTCAAGGGAGGGCTGAATCTACAGATTACGGGGCTGGAACATAATTTCGGTACACCAATTAATGGATACATCCCTTCTTCCTGGCTCACCTTTGCCATTCCAATCGTATTGGAAGGTAAAGACAATACACCGCTGATCCATGCAGATATTCCGGTTCCGCTCAAGGCCTATCCTACTGCACCTGCATTGGTAACACAAAACGCCACACCAACACCACCCGATGACGGCGATGGTGCCGACCTGGAAAGTGCGCTCCTCTGGGATTACAAGTTCTCCTACAATTATATCATCGCACGGCAGGACCTCATCTATCTGAACATCCTGCTCAACACAGCCGATCAGTCGCAACGCGATGGTTTCACGGCCGACCCACTTGATTTGTTCGAGGCACTGGTGCAGTTCAACACCTGCCACGAAGCCATGATGGATGATATTGCCAAAGGCGACGCCAACAGTATTGTAGCTTTGCAGTCATTTGCCTGGATTGTTCAACAGATCTCAAATGCGTGGCCATTATGGTTCCCGACCAAGGCAAAGGCAATTGCCGCCAATACTAAGATCCTGAACTTTACCATCAGTGAAGCCGCAGAAGATAAGACAGGCAATCTGTTGATCACCATATCCGCCGTGGATCAGGCACCCGGGCTGATAACGATGCCGCTTATCGCTATACCTGGCTTTAACACTATCAAAAGAGAACTGGTGAATAACAAGCAGACTTACTCCTTTGAGGAGCCAACCACCTCTTCTCCAGCACCATTGCTATTTAGTGAACGCAAAAAATTCAGTGAACGGGAAATTATCATCAGGGGGAATAATGTGCTTGTAGATGAAAACGGATGGGCAGGCGTAGCCGTACACCGCAATGAAGAACTAGCAGGACAACCTGCCAATACCGACTTCAGATATATTACGCCGTATATACGTTTTGCAAGTATATGCTATCCAAATCTGCTGAATGACGTGGCCATCAATATGGCCGACTACTCCGATTTCAGCAGCGGCAAACTGAAGCTGCCTGTTATTTTACAGAACTTCTTTACTGCATTATTTGCAGCCGATCCGGAACGGAAAGTTACTTTACAGCTACAGGCGGGATATGCGTACAAGTTACAAAACAATACAGCAGCAGTGCAATTAGGTCCTACACTCCCTGTCGTACTTACCATACCACATCCTGTTACCGGCAATACCATCGGAACCCTTACCGCGCCTTTCGCGGAAGCCATTCTGCATTGGTTTACGCAACAGTCTGTGGTAGGCGTCGCAGGTTCAGGAAAGCTGGCATTTATCATTACGCTATTTGCTGCCAATAGTGGGGATATGCATCACCCGGTATTAACACTGGAGGGCGTTTATCTGCCTACCAACATAATCGACTTCAGCTGAACGGCCTTCAAATAATTGCTGCCACTGCTCAGCAATGTGCCACCATGACTGCTGGCTGGCCCATTGCTGACCATGATCGAGCAAACAATTTTTCCGTGAGGTATCCTGTTGTATGGCCATGATCTCCGTTAGCAGGACTGTTTCAAAAGCAGGATCATCTGGTAAAACATCCAGCAGAATGCCACGATCCCCGACAGTGCTTTTGAGCCCTGCCAGATTTGTACAAACACATAATGTGCGCGCTGCCTGGGCTTCCAACGCAGTGATGCAGTAGGTTTCAGTAAAAGTAGTGGGATATAACCAAACATCACTCTCCTGAAACGCTTTTGCCAGGCGGCGTTGATCTACGCGTCCATGATAATACACGCCCTCCTGCTGCATCAGTTGTTTTATTTCGCTGATCTTTTCCTTTGCTGCCAAATCATTATGCAGATATGCATTGCGTTCCCAGTTTTCGAAACCATAGTAGATGTGTAGGGTGGCATCCGGAATCAGGTGGCGGACCTTCGGAAATAGCCGCAGCACAACATCCAGTGATCTGTCCGGGCTGGATGAATAGATAAATCGGTTGGTTTTTTTTTCTACTACAGATGTAAATCTTTCCAGATCTATACCATTACCGGTAAGGATAAATTTATCCGCTGGCAACTGATAGAAGTTGGCCGCAAACTGCATGTGCCAGGGACTCAAACAGAATATGCCATCCAGTTGCGCTGCATTTTGGGTGATCAATACATGCTCTTCTGCGCTGGCTACCGCATAGATATCATGGAGCCAGAAATAGGTTTTGCCAGCTCTGATGGGAAAATTCAGCGTGGCGGCAACGCGGGAAATAACCATCACATCGATATAATGGCGATCAATAAAATCACGAAAACCCTCCAGTGGCAGGTATTTCACACCATCTACCATCCCTTCATTGCCTTCGCATTCACAGCAAACCACTACCCTGTAACCTCTGGCTTTAAACTCCTCTGCCATGGCCGCCACGGCAGTTTCAGAACCACCCATACCAGTATGTCGGATGGTTGCCGCGTTCCAGCTCTCAAAAGCATAGCCGGCGTGTATACATAAGAGGGGTAATTGATATTTTTCCTTTAAATAGTGCTGTGTTGCCTTGTTCCGTTCGGGATTGGCTTCTGCTAATGCAGCTGTGCTGGTACCGCCGAAATGAAATACGAAACTATGTTCATTTACTACGCAGTGATAGCCTTGCTTCTGTACACGTGTGCAGTAATCTACATCCTCACAACCATTATGAAAAGCATCATCCAGGACACCAGTTTTATTGATCACTTCTCTGCTGGTAAGTGTACAAAAGAAAGGCACCCATTCCCGCTGGAATATCCGTTGTTTGATACCGGGTTGCCAGTTCCAGATTGCTGAAGGGTCAATGCCGCGGCTTATATTTTCCCGCTCACAGATAAGGCCATCATGGAGCACGTTGGTAGCGGGCCCCAGGGAAATACCTTCGCAACGGAGATCATAGTCATGTAGCCAGCCTTTGTCGCAGTTAGACAATGGATTGCTGCAACCAGCACCCTGACGTATATCCGCGATTAAAGGGGGCAACCAGCCATCGGATACGATGACATCATCGTTCATCATGCAGATGTAGGGCGACTTCGATGCGGCGATGCCGATGTTCAGGGCTGCCGCATAGTTGAGCGCGTCCGTTTTTATCACACGTATATCCGGATCTAGTTGCAGCTCATGCGAGCCACTGTTAACAACAATGATATGATATGGCACCTGTGTACAGGCGATAACACTGGCTATGCAATGATGCAAATGCGATGTATCGTTTATGGTCGGGATGATGATATCCACGGCCGTATCGTTATAATTATCTAGCAATACCCTCCACCATTTTAAGGCGATATTTTCCTGACGAAACCGCATGGCTGCCCGATAGCCTGCATCACGAAAAGAAGCCCTTAACGCGGCTGATTGCAGCTTTAAAACCGCTTCTCTCCACTCTTCCGGAGAACTTGCCAGGAAACCATTATAATTATGTACTATGACTGATGCATAGGCATCCAGTGGGGAGGCGATGACAGGAAGCCCCATGGCCATGGCCGTGGTAACTTTGTTATTCGACTTGGCAGGCTGCCGGCTGATGTCCTGTGGGGCGATGACAAAGTCACACCCGGCGAGATGATACTGCCAGCTTTCTATCGTCCAGTAGCGGTCGTGTCCGGGGCCATTATGGATGGCTATCAGCTCACAGCCGTTAGCGAGGAGCAATGGTCGCAGCGCTTCTACATGCACTGCATTTTCAGGCATCCCTATCCACCCGGCACGCATTGGTTTATCAATACGCAGCTCACTGCGATGCGTAACAGGTTCCGTGGCGTCTTCTATTACCACAACAACGGCGTTATATGGCCGTAGCAGATCGGCCAGCACGGCGGAACAGCAGATCACCGTATCAGCCAGCATCACCATAGGCAAATACCAGGGCCGCTCATTGGCGTGTGGCAGCAGGTTTTCCGAAACATCCAGGACCACCTTTTTGCCCAACGCCTTCATCCGGGACATCACCTCAAATTCCTCTTCCGTAAAATATTTAAAAAAGATGACCACCTCGTACATATATAATTCACCCGCATCGTCTGTCATATCATTCCCTACCCCCATCCATTGCAATGTATGATGCATCCGCAAAGCCCGGATTCGGTATGCAGGAAACATAGGTGAGATATTCTTTCCGTACCATACTACCGGTGTTTTCGCTGATAGCTGTTTACCAATAGATGCACGATTAAACAACAGTCCTTTATCATCTTTTTTGTAGCCAAGCGCTATCTCATTGTAATACCAGGCCTGGTGATAATCCTGCAGGCGATCATAACAAAATACCAGGTACAATGCAGGCATCACTTCATATAACGCGCGACTGACAGCATTCAGCACGGGTGGAATTTCCCGGAGACACTGTTTAAACCAGCTGGCAGCGGCTTCATAATTATTTTGGTGGTAAGCAATTTCTCCAAGCATAAAGTAGGGTTCTGCCCACCGGCTATCAAAAGCAATTGCTTGCTGTGCGTAGCGGGTGGATAATCCTAAATGAGCCTCGTCAACAGCCCTCAGCTGCCAATGACATTGCGCCAGCCGGAATAAGGTGATCATGCGCTCTTCGTGCCATTGTTCTTCAAACAACAGACATCGGCCAAACACCTTAATAGCCTGCTCAAATTGTTGATGATCCTGTAGTTCGCGCCCGTAATAAAACCATATTCTACAGTCGCTGAAATATTGAGATTGTTGCATGGCATGTTCCAATATGCGAAGGTTACGCCCTTGATCTGCTGCTACCCCCATCACGGTTCGTACATGCTTTACCGTTATTTCCACCTGCTGCACAAAATGTGCGTGTATGTTATCGATCACCTCATGCACAGGATATTTCCACCGGAAGATGCCATTGTTTCTGACGATACGTTCCCTGGTAAGTGTACAGGTGCTATTGCCATATTCGTCCTGACTATAATCGTAGCCTAACAGATAAACATCAGCGGAGAGGCCGGGCTTGAGTTCCATCAATGCATGCAGTGATGCGGGTTCTATTACATCGTCTGCATCCAGCCAAAGGATATAATCGGCAGTCGCCTTACTAAAAGAGAAATTTCTGGCAGCCGCAAAATCATGCTGCCAGGTTAAATGATATATCTTGTCCGTAAAGCTGCCGGCGATGGCCACCGTATCATCTACCGAACCCGTGTCTACAATAATGATCTCATCAACTAAGGCTGCTATGGAGGAGAGACAACGATGTAGCACCTCTTGCTCATCCTTAACAATCATGCAGAGCGAAATAGTGGGCATGTCACAACAGGTTTTTTCTCGCAAAGCCACAAAGGCACGCAAAGAATTAAATTTTATACAAAAAATATTTGAGGTCTGTTTTCACCAAACAAGGTAACTATAATTTATCATAAACCATTGTCATAGCGACAGCGTTTTATGCTAAAATAACAACAGTTTAAAAGGTGCTACGGGGGGGGAGAAATGTGGTCTTCTTTTTAACTATCAACTAATATTATAATTGTTAAATCTACAATTATTATATTAGGACATAAAAAAAGGATAAACAAGCTGCTTATCCTTTTTTGTGACCGCGTCAGGATTCAAACCTGAAACCTTCTGATCCGTAGTCAGATGCTCTATTCAGTTGAGCTACGCAGCCATTCCGCTTGAACGGGTTGCAAATGTAGGAATTGTTTTTAAATCAACAAATTTTATTTGATTTTTTTTAGAGAGATGTAACTGCAACGAATACACGCTGTTATATTACCGGGTAATTTTCATGCGCAATACCGGCTACAGAATTATTAAATTGATGATTATATTAGATACAAGACCGCTCCACCGTTATGAAAAAGACGATTTTAGCTTTCTGCATATTGCTGATAACAGCACTGACAGCAAACGCCCAATCCGCCGCTCACAAACCCAATCTGGCTACCATCGCCACCTCCAGTGGCGAAAATCCTGACGAGTCCTATCAGCATCTCCAGGATGGTGTAATGCCGGCCAACGCTCCTGTAGCAAGCCGCTGGCGCGCACCGAAACCCGGTGTACACTGGGTGCAATACGAATGGCAACAACCGGTAGCCATCCGGGAAATAGCCCTGTACTGGCACCAGCAACATTTTACCAGACTCCCGCTCTCCTACCGCATCCAATATTGGGATGGTCAGCGTTTTGTACCTGTGAAGAATGCAAAGAACGAAGGCATTATTAATCACCAAATGAACCAGGCCTCCTTTGATGAAATAAAAACTTCGAAACTGCGACTAGTAGTTGATTCCACCGATCTGCATGTATCCGCATTGCAGGAATGGATTGTTTACCAGACGCCCGGTACAGCGTACCCTCCGGTAGTAGCCGCCGGGCCCGACCGCGCAGTTATGCTAAATGGTAAAACATATCTCTCCGGAAAAATAAAATCGATTACACCTATACAAAGTATTATCTGGAAAAAAGTAAGCGGCCCGGGAAATGTAAATTTCAGTAACACCGGCAACAGCGCTGGTACTGCCACCTTCTCCGCACCAGGGAATTACATTTTATCACTGACAGCTTCCAATGGCAAAGCCATTACATCTCCCCTAAAAGTAAAAGTAGTAACACCACCGCCAGCAAAGCGGTTAGATGTGGTATACACCCGCCGCTACAAAATCGACAGCAAGCTCTGGAATGCCCGCGCCAAAGCAATGATCGTAAACTGGATACCATTCTGCATTGCGCAATGCGAACGCACTGACCTCAATACCGGCGAAGGCGGCATCGATAATTTTCTGGAAGCTGCCAAAGCTATCCGCGGAGAGGCACACACTAAACATAAAGGCTATGTATTCTCGAACGCCTGGGTACATCAAACCGTGGAGGCTATCTGCGAAGCGCTGATGGTAGACCCACAGGGTGATACCGCCATTATTGCCGCACAGCAACACATGCAGGGTACACTGGATAAATGGATTCCCATCATCCTTGCAGCACAGGAACCAGATGGTTACCTGCAAACCGCCTGGACGCTGCGTGACACCAGCCACTGGCACCAACGCTGGTCCCCGGTTGAGAGTCGCGGTAACCACGAAGGCTACGTAGCCGGTTACTTCCTGGAATCAGCCATTAACCACTACACCCTTACGGAAGGTAAAGACAAACGCTTGTATGATGCCGCCAAGAAACTCGCTGACTGTTGGGTCACCAACATCGGCCCCGGAAAAAAAGAATGGTACGACGGCCACCAGGAAATGGAACAGGCACTGGTGCGCTTCGGACGTTTTGTGAATGATATGGAAGGGCATCAAAGTCACGGCGACAGCTATATTCAGCTCGCCAAGTTTCTGCTGGATAGCAGAGGTGGCGGAAGCGAATACGACCAGAGTCACCTCCCCGTACAGCAACAGTACGAAGCGGTAGGCCATGCCGTACGCGCTACCTACAACTACTCCGGCATGTCCGATGTAGCCGCTGAAACCGGCGATGTCGACTATCAGAGTGCAGTGATGTCGCTCTGGGATAATATGGTGAACAAAAAATATTACATCACCGGCGGCATCGGCAGCGGTGAAACCTCAGAAGGCTTTGGTGGCAACTATTCCCTGGGCAACGATGCCTATTGCGAATCCTGTTCGAGCTGCGGATTGATCTTTTTTCAGCATAAAATGAACATCGCCTATCATGATGCAAAATATGCGGATCTGTACGAAGAAACCATGTACAATGCGCTACTTGGTTCACTTTCACTGGATGGTAAAGATTTCACCTATACCAATGCATTGTCTACTTCGCAACCGCGATATGAGTGGCATGTATGTCCCTGCTGTGTGGGCAACATCCCCCGCACCTTGCTCATGATGCCCACCTGGGCCTATGTTCGCGGGGATGACGGCGTGTATGTAAACCTCTTCGCGGGCAGTACCATTAAAGTGGATCAGGTAGCCGGTACCAACGTAGAGATGGTACAAAAAACGGATTATCCCTGGAGTGGCAAGGTAAGTATTACCGTTAATCCGGAAGACAGCAAGGCATTTACGGTGTATATCCGCGTGCCGGATCGCAGTACCAGTGAGCTTTATACGGCATTCCCCACTGTTAAAGGTTTGAAAGCCCTTGCTGTGAATGGAAAAAAAATCACACCGGTTATTAAAAACGGTTATGCTGCCATTACCCAGGTTTGGAAAAAGGGTGACCATATTGAACTGGAATTGCCGATGGAGATACAGCGCGTTACTGCTGACCCTAAAATTACTGCCGACAAAGGCATGGTGGCACTACGTTACGGCCCACTCATCTACAATGTGGAGGCTGCGGATCAGAACATCAATAAAGCAATTAGCGTACAGCCGTTGACGTTACAATGGCGTCCGGATTTGCTGGATGGGGTGATGGTCATTACCGGTAAATGGAGCGATGGCACTCCCCTGCTTGCGATCCCGAATTTTGCGAGAATGAACCGGGTGGCGCCTACAGTGTTCCCTGCGTCTACACAGGTATTGGAGCCTGGCAGGGATAATGAACCGCCGCGTTATGTGGAGCGGGCGCCAACGAGTAATGTATGGATAAATCAATAAAAAAAGGACAAGCGATTTGCTTGTCCTTTTTTGTGACCGCGTCAGGATTCAAACCTGAAACCTTCTGATCCGTAGTCAGATGCTCTATTCAGTTGAGCTACGCAGCCATTCCGTGTGTAACGGGTTGCAAATGTAGGAATGTTTTTAAATTGAACAAATTTTTTTTAGTTTTTTTTAGGGAGATGTAAAATCTGCACCGAAAAATTATCCTGAAATCTTTAAGGCGAATGCATAAGAAAGTACTGGTTTTTGTGAGGGCAAGGTCACGTGCAGCCCTTCCTGATCGCGGGTAAAAGCCAGTTGCTGCCCGGTTCCCAACATGGTTACAGCAGAGATATTTTTATGACTGGATGATTGCAGGCTTTTTATGGTCAGCTTGTTATTCTCCGGCCACCCTAACGCGATCGCATATACGCTATTTCCTTTTGTAGTGAACCGTATATCCATTGCTCTGAATGGTTTTCCTTTACCCTCGTTGAAGCCCTGATGGGAAAGTGGCGCTGCATCTTCCATCGCCGGCCCTTCTCCAAATACCTGCCATGGCCTGGTATCATAAATCGCTTCACTGTTGAGCGCCATCCAGCGGCCGATTTCTTCTACCACACTGCGTTCCTGCTCATCAATAGTTCCATTGCCTCTGACCGGGATGTTCAGCATCAGGTTACCATTTTTACTCACTACATCACAAAGGATATGAATCACGTTTTGAGCACTTTTGTATTGCTTTTTATCATAGATTTCCCGGTTATAATGCCAGCTGCCAATACAGGTATCTGTTTGCCATGGCAGCGGTTCTATCTCGTTACTTTGTCCCCGTTCAATATCCCACACCATGCATTTGCGCTGTTGCTCATCCAGTATTTTTCCAAATACCACGGATTCCAGTTTTCCTTTTTCCTTAATGCTTTTGTTGTACAGATGTGCGGCGATGCGGAGTCCGGCGTCACTTACAGGCCATAGTGGCAAGGCGGTATCATCAAAATAAATAAAGGCAGGGTCGTAGCTGTCGATCAGATCTATTGTTCTGTTGTAGAAGTTTTCACAATAGGCGGTGGAGGGTGGATATACTCCTGCTCCCCAATGCCATTGCGGGTGGATACTGTGGGGGTCTTCACTTTTTTTGCTGAGGGGATGGTTTTGCGCATAAAGTTCCTGCGGATCAAGTCCCTCCCACCACAGGCCTTTACCATCTGCTTTTGTGAGTTTACCATCGTAAGGCACACCAGCAAACAGCCCTTGTTTATCTGCTCCCTGGGCCGATTCATACCACCTCCAGGCATGGGCAGCATGTACGCTCACTCCAAATGGCAGGTCATTTTTACGGGCAGCTTTTGCCCATCCGCCAATAATATCTTTCTGTGGTCCCACCCGGGTAGAATTCCAGGAAGGCTGGTATTTGCTTTTATACAAATCGAGGTTATCGTGATGATTAGCCATGGCCATAAAATACCTGGCACCGGCATTTTTATATAGCGTCACCAGCTCCTCCGGATTCCACATTTCCGCCTTCCAGCTATGGATCACGTCTTTAAATCCGAAGGTGGAGGGGTGTCCATATTTTTCCAGGTGCTTTTTATATTGTCCACTGCCTTCTGTATACATATTACGGGCGTACCAGTCGCCCGCTTCCGGCTGGCACTGCGGCCCCCAGTGTGCCCACATGCCAAACTTGGCATTGCGGAACCAGTCCGGAACCTTATAAGCACCCAGTGACTCCCAGGACGCATGGAAAGGGCCTTTGGGAGCCGGCACAAAAGCCGCTGCTGCCTGGAGTTGTTTGGATAATGCGAGTGCCGGCACTGACCATGCCAGTTGTTGCAATAATGTTCTTCTGTTCATGAGAGTTTCAGTTATCGTGGAAATGAATATTGGCCACAACATAGCAAGGATGCCAATAAAATCAGAGCGGCATTCAAGACTTTGTATTATACAAATCCGACTTTTTATGCAGGAGCGATTGGGTATTAGCAGCGAATTTTATATCTCTCCGAAAAGAAAAAGGATATCAAAGTGAATACTTGACGAGTATCCAAAAAATCGTTGTTTGGCAGTCTGACCAGACAGAAAAATGTGGGCAAAAAAGAGTGTGGGTACAAAAAACAAAAGCCGCTAAATTAGCGGCTTTTGCAATCCTTGGTGACCGCGTCAGGATTCAAACCTGAAACCTTCTGATCCGTAGTCAGATGCTCTATTCAGTTGAGCTACGCAGCCATTCGTTTGTGATTGGATTGCAAAGGTATGTGTTTTTTCTATTTCGCCAAATATTTTTTTCATTCCCTCGTAAATTTCTGATTTCCACGTACTTTTACGGCTGTCATTAAATAATTATAGGAATTGAAAATTCAACTCTGGAGCATTGGAAAGGAACATGATCCCTATATCCGGGAAGGCATGGCGGTATTTCAGAAACGCCTGCAACATTATGTGGATTTTGACGTAAAACTCATCCCTACTGTAAAACAAGCGGCGAGTCTCTCCATTCCTGAGCTCAAAAAAGCGGAGGCTAAAATTATCATGGACCTCCTTCAGCCTACAGATTTCCTGCTGGCGCTGGATGAAAAGGGAAAAATGATGACGACGGTGCAGTTTGCCGACTTCCTGCAACAGCGTACCAACGCCGGCACCAGGCAGCTGATTATCCTCATTGGCGGCGCTTTTGGCATCGACCAAACGGTGCTGCAAAGGGCGCAACTTACCATGTCCCTATCCCCTCTTACCTTTCCGCATCAATTGGTACGGCTGATTTTCACAGAACAATTATACAGGGCATATACTGTATTAAACCGTGAAAAATATCATCACCAATAATTACATTTACATTCTGTCTAACAACCCGCAATCTATGTCTACAACACTTATTATTATAATCATTACCTGCGTTGTTTCTATTACCACCTTCAGCAACGGCTCTCAATGGGATAAGCTGAGCATGCAACCTTACATGGTAAAACACCATAACCAGTGGTACCGCTTTATTACAGGCGGTTTCCTCCATGGCGACTACATGCATCTGTTCTTTAACATGCTTACACTTTACTTTTTTGGCAGGTATGCGGAGATGTTATTCTTTGCTATCACCGGTTCAAAAGTAACTTATGTAGTGTATTATATTCTGGCTATCATCGCCGGAAACATTCCTGGATTCTTTAAGCATCAGAACGACAGTCACTATGTGGCTATAGGCGCCAGTGGTGCGGTTTCTGCGGTATTATTTACCACAATCCTCCTGTATCCATGGGAAAAAATCTACCTGTATTTTGCCATCGGTATTCCGGCAGTAATTTATGCGTTGCTGTTCCTGGCGTATTCCAGCTATATGTCTAAACGCGGGATGGATAATATCGGGCACGATGCACACATCTGGGGTGCAATATTTGGGTTTGTAGCGCCCATTGTATTGCGACCGGAATTGGCGCAAAACTTCCTGGATACACTACTCAAAAGATAATAGTAAACGAACGACTTAATTGACGACCTGACTCCGTCAGGCACCCGAATATAAAGAGGGTGTATCAGACTCCTGATACACCCTCTTTTCAATTTATTTATGTAATTCTAAGGATAGAATTTTTTCTGTTGATGGCAGAATCTTGAACCGGTCATCAATGCGCATTCCGATGACCCACACCACTCTCTTCTGCGACTCCAGTACCCAGACCTGTTCTTTCTCCGGAATAGATAATTTCTGATCGATGAAAAAACGGCTTAGCTTCTTTTTCTTGCGCATACCTAAAGGATAGAAATAATCGCCCTGTTTCCATTTACGGAGAATCAGGGGGTAACGCAGCTGCGAGGCGTCTACCCAGGCCGTTTCAGGCGACTGCGGTATGCTGCCCGCATGCGATTTATCGATATGACGCAGGTGTAGTTGCCCTCCGCCATAGTGTACATTGGTTGTTTCACTGCTGATAGCAATAACCGGTGCCGCCTTTTCCTGAAGCGCTGTAATCAGCAGCCATGCGCGGTTACGCAGGATACGGTGTGTGGGCGTCTCTACATATCTCCCTGACTCACTCTCCAGCAAATTCAATACCTGCGGCAGTTGTGCGGAGCTACAGCCAAACTCCCGGAAGATTTCCCAGGCAATAGTTTGCAGGGGTACTGTTTTTTGCAGCTTCAGCGCAGGGATCACCCAATGATCCGCTTTTTCCGTCAGTAAGCCTTTGCGATGCCGGACTACGGATTCCTGGTAAAGCATTTCAGCTTCCCTGATTTTTTCAATGGTACCCGCCATATTCTTTACCGCCGCCGGAATGCTGTCCTGTATTACCGGGATTACATGGTGACGGAAATAATTACGTGTATACTTGTCAGTTGCATTGGAACTATCCTCCACAAACTGCAAATTTTTGCGGGTTGCCCAGGCCACCAGTGTATCCTTTTCGGCAAACAGCATCGGCCGGATGATCTTGTCGTATTTTGGCAGTATACCGTGCAAACCAGCAATACCAGTACCTTTAGCGAAATTCATCAACGCTGTTTCCACGCTATCCTGCAAGTGATGGGCAGTGGCAATATAGGCGTAACCATTGGATAGGCGCACCCCTTCCAGCCACTGGTAGCGAAGCTCCCTGGCTGCAATCTGGATAGACACTTTGTGGGTGGCTACATATTCAGCAGTATCAAAACGTGTTTCATGGAAGGGCAGTTCCAGTCGCGCGGCCAGGTCCCGTACAAAAGACTCGTCTCTTACTGACTCCTCATCCCGCAACTGAAAATTGCAGTGGGCAATGCCGGCGTTAAAGCCAGCTTCTTTAAACAGGCAGGCCATTACCATGGAGTCCACTCCCCCACTCACGGCAAGCAAAATTTTCTGCGATGGGTCAAATAATCCGTGCTCCCTGATGAAATTTAAAAAGTTCGTAAGCAGTTGATGCGGCATACAATAGTTGTTGGATTAGTAAAGCAGGTCCTCGTAGGCCGACTGTAATTCATTGTAGGTATGACGTTCGTTGGCCGATTTGGCCATAGTCATTCCCGTTTCGTATGTTTTTACGGCAGCATCCTTATCTCCCGCCCTTTCCAGCAACTTGCCCAGGTGATAGTAAGAGCCGGTATAGCCGGGCTCAAAAGCCAGCAATTCTTCAAATAGTCTCCTTGCTGTAATATCATCTCCGAGCTTAATATGTTCGAGAGCAAGTGCATGTTTCAGGAAGCTGTCGTTAGGGCTAGCTTCCAGGAACTGCTTCAGCTGCGCGATTCTGTCCATTCTGCAATTAATTTATAAGTAATTGTTTTTCAGTCCGCAAGATAATCATATTGCCAAATTTAGCTATAACTTAAAACTGAGTAAAATCATAATACATGGTGGCGGTTGGCTTATATTATTTAAATATATTTGCTAATACCGCATTATTAAACAAAACAGTTTACGGCCATGAAGATTTTAGTTTGTATCAGTAAAACTCCGGACACGACTGCAAAAATAGCTTTCACGGACAATAACACGAAATTCAATGAAGCTGGGGTCCAGTTCATCATCAATCCATATGACGAATGGTATGCCCTGGTACGCGCCCTGGAACTGAAGGAAGCAGTTGGAGCCGATGTACATCTGATCACTGTGGGAGGAGCGGATAACGACCCAATTATCAGAAAAGCACTGGCGCTGGGTGGCGATCATGCCTACCGCATCAACGCCAGCAGTGGAGATAGTTTTTATATCGCATCGCAGATAGCAGCACATGCCAAAGAACAGCAGTACGATCTCATCTTTACCGGTAAAGAAACCATTGATTACAATGGTAGCGGCATCGGTGGCATGGTAGCGGAACTGCTGGAATTACCCTATGTTTCCATCGCAGCCAAATTTGACCTGAGTGGTACCAAAGCTACCATCAACCGGGAAATTGAAGGCGGCGAGGAAGTATGTGAAGTGGAACTGCCGGTGGTGGTATCCTGTCAGAAAGGGATGGCGGAAGCGCGTATCCCTAATATGCGTGGTATCATGGCGGCTAAAACTAAACCTCTCACCGTGGTGGAACCTGTTGCCGCAGACAGCCTGACCAGTGTGGTAAGCTTTGAGCTGCCTCCTGCCAAGAGTGGCGTGAAGCTGATCAATGCCGACAATGTGGACGAGCTGGTGAAGCTGCTCCACGAAGAAGCAAAAGTGATCTAAGGCTGAATCAAGGTTAACCAATTTCCCACTTCAAAAAATTAAACAATGTCAGTATTAATATTTGCAGATCAGGCAGAAGGTAAAATCAAAAAGGCGGCCCTGGAAGCCGTACAATACGGCGCCAAGGTAGCAGCACAGCTGGGTACTACCGCTACCGCAGTGGTACTGGGCGCAGCAGATGCAGCAGAACTGGCGGCCCTGGGTAACTATGGCGCTACAAAAGTATTACATGCGGCAGATGCACGCCTCCACGAAGTGGAATCCACCGTGTATACCAAAGTGATTGCGGAAGCAGCAGAAAAAGAAGGTGCTGCCGTGATCATCTTCCCACATAACTTTGATGGTAAAGCAATTGCGCCCCGCGTATCAGCGCGACTGAAAGCAGGCCTGGTGGCTGGAGCCATTTCCTATCCTGATACCAGCAATGGCTTTGTGGTGAAAAAGAGCGTATTTTCCGGAAAGGCTTTTGCTAACATCAACATTACTTCTGAAAAGAAAATCATTTCTATTATACCAAACACTTTTGCGGTAAGTCCGGGCGCTGAAACTGCGGCGGTAGAGGCATTCTCCCCTGCTATCAATGACGCGGACTTCAAAGTGAAGGTGGTGAAGACGAACACCCTGAGCGGGGAGATTCCGTTAACAGAGGCTGAAATCATTGTATCCGGTGGCCGTGGTTTAAAAGGACCTGAAAACTGGGGCATGGTGGAAGACCTGGCACATGTACTGGGTGCGGCAACGGCTAGTAGTCGCCCGGTGGCTGATGCCGGCTGGCGTCCGCATCATGAGCATGTGGGTCAAACTGGTTTGACGGTTCGTCCTAACCTCTATATAGCAATCGGCATTTCCGGTGCGATCCAGCACCTGGCCGGCGTAAACGGTAGTAAGGTGATTGTGGTGATCAACAAAGATCCCGAAGCGCCGTTCTTTAAGGCAGCCGACTATGGCATTGTGGGTGATGCTTTCGAAATCGTTCCTAAGCTTACCGAGGCAGTGAAGAAATATAAAGGCCTGAACTAGGCTAAATAATTAAGGAGATGGTGCTACCGCAAAGGCAATGCATCATCTCCTTTCAATTTTGTGGTTGTACGCTGATTTTGATAAATGTGCCCCGAATCTTATAGTTTTTTTTTAGATAAAAAATAATTTTCTAACTTCACGGTCTTATAAAACCTTCAGCGACAACGCACGACAGATATGAGAAAAATAGAACTGGAAATAGTTGCTTTATCGCACAGCATTACGCAAACTCATTCATATGCCGTGGTATTGGGAGAGGTCAATGGGTTACGCCGTTTGCCGATTGTGATTGGCGGCTTTGAAGCGCAGGCGATTGCCGTGGCACTTGAAAAAATGCAACCCAGCAGGCCCCTAACACACGATCTGATGAAGAATTTCATGAATGCATTTAACATTGAATTACATGAAGTAGTAATCAGCAACTTGCAGGAAGGCATATTTTACTCCAAACTGATCTGTTCCAGCAACGACGAAACCATAGAAATAGACTCCAGGACTTCAGATGCGCTCGCATTAGCCGTTAGATTTGGCTGTCCGATATACACATTCGAAAATATTCTCAACAGTGCTGGCATCCTGCTGGATGATCCGGCTGGCAAAAAGAGCAACAAACCAGTTACACCTACTATCCAGGAGCATGAAAAAGGCGCAGAAGACGACCTGAAGGCCCTGAATGTGGATGAGCTCCAGCAGTTGCTGCAGGAAGTATTGGAGCAGGAAGATTATATCCGCGCCATTGCTATCCGGGATGAGATCAACAGTCGTAAAAGCAGATAATCCAAAATTTATTGGTCAGCAGGTGGTTTCCGGGGTTTAGATGTCCTGGCTGCCGTTACTATGTAAAATATTTCCCATGGTAGTATTTCCTAATTGCAAAATCAACCTGGGGCTGTATGTCACCAACAAACGCCCGGATGGCTTTCATGACCTGGAAACGGTGTTTTATCCGGTCCAGGTTCAGGATGCCCTGGAGATACTAACGGCTCCTGCCCTTCAGTTTACAAGTACGGGGATAGCGGTACCAGGCAACAGCGCCGATAACCTCTGCATCAGGGCATTTGAGCTGCTGCAGCGCGATTATCCTGCCGTGCAGCCGGTACAGGTTCATTTGCATAAGCATATTCCCATTGGTGCCGGGCTTGGTGGAGGCAGTGCTGATGCGGCTTTCATGCTGAAATTGCTGGATAATAAATTTCAACTCGGCCTTAGCGAGGAGCAGTTAATCGGATATGCGGCACAGTTAGGGAGTGATTGTGCCTTTTTCATTCCTAATAAACCATGTTTTGCTGTTGGTCGTGGGGAGATACTAGCACCGCTATCGCTGGATTTATCCGGCTATTCCCTATTGTTAATTTATCCGGGCATTCACGTAAATACGGGTTGGGCGTTCAAACAGCTGACACCTGCCGCGCCGCTGCACGCGTTGAAAACTGCTATACAGCAGCCGGTGGAACAGTGGAAAGATATAGTGAGTAATGATTTTGAAGCCCCTGTGTTTGCTGCCCATCCGGAGTTAGCGAAGATTAAGGAGGAACTGTATGGCAGCGGAGCCATTTATGCGACTATGAGTGGTAGTGGATCAACGATGGTTGGCATCTACCCGAAAAATAAAATACCTGCAATTGAGTGGGACAAAGCATTTAGCGTATTTCAAATAAAATAAAACACCTGACACGTACTGCGTCAGGTGAGTAAGTGCTGTCCTGTTTGACACAATTATTCCGTTCCGAGTTTACGGATCATATCATCTGATACATCTTCCGCGTATACGCCGTAACCGTGCATGAGCGTACCCAGCGTACCGTCCAGGGTTCTGATGGCATATACAATGTTTTCATCGCCCGGGTCAGTATCCCCTTCGAAGCGGTAAACTTCTTCAATATCAAATTCTTCCGGATTCAATTTCTTGTTCTGTTGCTCACACTGAATGCAATCAAACTGCAGATTAAAGTCAGTGGTGTAACCACGTTGGCGTAGGTCCTGCAGTGCTTCTGTTACTGTCTCATATGATTTCATAGTTCCCTTTTTTGTCTTATACAATTTAGCAAATCTGAATGTTCTTTTTAAAACAAAAAAGCTGATCTCCGGAGAGATCAGCTTTTTTGACTATTCGGGTTTGGTATTATCTGATAACAGTTACTTCACCTTTGAGGACATTTGGTGTACCACCGGCATATTTCTTATAGGTGAGCCACCATACGTAGGTGCCTACTTCTACAGGAACGCCTCTGTGTTTACCGTCCCATCCTCTGTGTTGATCGGAGGAGATGAAGATCAGTTCACCCCATCTGTTGAAGATGCGCAGTTCGTATTCATACATTGGTCCGCGAACCACTGGTCTGAACACATCGTTACGTCCGTCGCCGTTTGGAGAGAATGCATTTGGTAATTCAGGTTTAGGTTCACATTCTGTGAAGTCTACACGGATCTGATCCGTAGCGCTTCCACAGTCGTTGAATACCGTTACTGTGTAGGTACCGCCATCTCTTACATTGAGTGTTGGTGCGGAAGATCCGTTATCCCAACGTACTGCGGTGATACCGTTTCCGAATGCGCGGAGGGTGAGTGTTTCACCTTTACACATTACGGTGTCGTTACCAAGGTTCACTTTCGGTAATCCTGTCACGTTTACTTTCACGCTATCCATGAATACGCGTTGACAGAATTTATCCATTACAGCGATTTTGTAACTACCTGATGCGGTAATGTTTTTGATCGGGTTAGGATCTCCGTCATTCCACAGATAGGAAATAGCATTTTCAGTGGTACCGTTCAGGGTGATGGTAGCGCCTGGGCAGATATTTCTGTCTGGGCCAAGATCTACGCTGATCGTTGGTTTCATACGAACGTTAACGGTATCTCTTACCACGCAGTTGTCTCTGCTTACGGCTACCCAGTAGTTACCTGGTCTGTTCACCACAATGGAGTTGCCGGTTTCGCCGGTCTGCCATTGGATACGTCCGCCGTTAGAGTTAACGGTGAGCATGATGGACTGATCAGGGCAGATCGTCGTATCACGGCTCAGGCTGATGTCTGGTGGCGGATTCACACTCACTTTCACGGTATCGATGGTGATACATCCGCTCTTGGTTACTTTCACCCAGAACTGTTCCTGTGTCCCTACCAGGATGGAAGCGGCGGTTGCGCCGGTGCTCCAGAGGTAAGTGGCACCATTTACGAATGCATCCAGTTTCACTGACTGTCCGCGGCAGATGGTGGTGTCCGGAATATCTACCAGTGGTGTAGGAATCAGACCAACTTTGATGGTATCGGTAGTTCCGCACATACCGTTGGAAACGTTCACCCAGTAAGTACCAGCTTTTGTGATGTTGATACGTTGTGTGGTTTCTCCCGTATTCCAGCGGATGTTGTATCCGAAGTTGGTTGCACCCGCGTCGAGTACCAGGCTGTTGCCACCGCAGATGGTAGTGTCTTTTCCAAGATTTACCATTGGTTTCTGGGTGTATTTCAGGTCATAGGTCACGGTGTCGGAAGAGCAACCTGTTTTACCATCGGTTACGATGAAGGATGCACTTGTTGCACCGTTCAGGTTGAAGATATTACTGCTTTGTGTGATCGGCAGGCCGTTTACAGCGTTGGATGGCGTGATGCCTACCAGGGTGTAAGTTGGACGGGTAACGCCTCCCATTGGCTGCAGCACTATTCTTGGATTATCAGAACAGTTTTGTGGCAGGTTAGCGTTCAGTTTCGGTTTATCACAAGGTTTGATGATAATCCGCTGAATCACATCATTTGCTTTATTGCCGCATGCATCAGTGATGGTCCATCTTCTGATGATGGTGTAACCGTTACAGATATCTTTTACAAACGGATCTTCTGTATAAGTCACTTTTTTCGGGAATGAAGGATCACAGTTGTCTGTTGCGATCAGTGTCGGAGAAGATGGAATCTTATCCTGACAGAAGATCTCGATATCAGCCGGGGCAGGCATTACAACCGGACGGGTCGTATCTACCACGGTGATCACCTGACGAACAACTGTTTTGTTAGCGCAAGCATCCATAGCGGTCCATGTTCTGATGATGCGGTAAGAGTTGTTACATGCACCCGGTATACGTTCTGTGGTAATCGTTCTGATTAATTTCACATCATTTCCGGTGCTGCAATTATCTGTTACCGTTACGTTCGGAGCAGGTGCAGGGATAGCATCGCAGCTTACGGTGGTATCAGCTGGCGGTAAGATCGTGAATACCGGTCTGATGGTATCCTGTACGGTTACACGCTGCTGCATGGTAGCGATATTGTTGCAAGCGTCTGTAGCTGTCCATGTGCGGATCTCGATGTAGTTACCTGCGCAGGAACCCGGGATCTTCACAATTTTGGAGCTGGTGATAACCTGTACGCTACCGGTGCAATTATCCGTTGCGCTGATTACAGGCCATCCAGGCAGCTTATCACAATCTACCACGGTGTCTTTAGGTGCCTGCATGGAGAATACTGGTCTGGTAGTATCCTGTACAGTAATGATCTGTACGGTGGTGTTACCATTACCGCATTCATCCAGCGCAGTCCATTTACGATAGATGAGGTAGTTGCTCTGGCAGTCTCCAGGTTTGTGAACGATGGAGTCTTTTGGCTGAGCAGTGATTACACCTGCTGTACAATTATCGGCGGCTGTGAGTGGCTGACCCGCAGGGATCTTATCACAATCAACCGTGATATTGGCTGGTGTAGGCATATTGAATACCGGAGCTGTTCTATCTACCACTGTGATGATCTGGGTCAGTGTTACGCCGGTGTTGCAGGCGTCTTTTGCTGTCCATGTTCTGATCAGCTGGTAGTTGTTAGCGCAGTTGCCAGGTATATCTCTTCTGGTTTCAACCGGAGCGATGTTGATGTCGCCACCGCAATCGTCTTTAGCGGTCAGGTTTACTAATCCAGGTACTTTATCACAATCAACAGTGATATCCTGTGGAGCAGGTGTGGTAAACACTGGTGCTTTTGTATCCACGATGGTGATCGTCTGTGATGTTCTCACGCTGGTACCACATCTGTTGGTGGCGGTCCAGGTGCGGGTGATGGTTCTGGTACAAGCATTCACGGTTACGGCTACATCATTCTTGGTGATTTGCAGTTGCTCATTGATATAAGGAGCGTGACTGAATACCGGTGTACCAAACATCGTGGTGTAATCTTTATTGAGTACACATTCAGTAGTGAAGGACGGCGGTGTAGACACTACAATCGGAGGTATCGTGATCACCACAATGCTTACCACATTGCTGATGTTGTCGATACATTGACCGGATGTTACCAGTCTTCTGTACCAGGTATTCTGAGTCAGCGTACCAGGCTGGTAGGTGTCGCTGTTGGCACCGTTGATATTGGTGAACGGACCGTTAGCACCTGCAGTACTGGACTGCCATTGGTAGGTATAGGTTCCGTCGCCACCTGTCAGCTGAGCACCGGTGAGACCTTGAGCAGCTTCAGTTAAGCAGAGTGTTTGATCTGAACTGATGGTGTTGCCCAGGATCGGTTTGCGGTTGATCAGCGTGAGGCTGGAGCTGGTAGCATCGCAGACGCCGTTGCTTACCACCCATGTGAGCTGAACAGTTTGCCCTGCTTCAACGGTTACGATTGCATCTTTGCTGTTTATATTGTCAATAGTGACTTTTGTTCTGTCTCCACCTGTTACAATCCAGGTTCCTATAGCACCTGCTACACCAGGATCACTTGCGTGGAGGTGGAAGGTATCCACATCGCAATGTTCGCGGTTAGGGCCGGCTACTGCGGTTACTGGTCGCAGGTAGTTGATGATGGTCATTTCATCTTCGGTAGATGCACAAGTACCATTTGTGATCGTCCAGCGTAGAGTAACGGTGTCGCCAGGCGCAACGTACACTCCGGAATTGTGGAGGAATTTGTTACGGATGGTAGCATTACCCTTTATGATAGTCCAGATACCGCTTGCAGTGGCGAGGCTTGGTTGTTCTGCCTCGAGTGTGAAGTCGGTCGTTCTGTTACAATCGGTCAGGTCTTTGCCTGCATTTGCTTTCGCAGCGATGGCATAGTTGCGGATGATCATTTGATCCATAGTAGCGGCGCAGGTTCCGTTGATGCTGGAAACGGTCCAGATCAGGGTAACACTGTCGCCAACAGGCACCACGATGGTGGCATACGGATCATGAATATCGCTTACTACTGGCGCAGGATTCGAGCCGAGATAGTTAACAGTCCAGGTACCGGTTTGCTGGATATTACCTGTATTTGCAACAGGAGTGGCACTGAGTCTGAATGCGCTGGTTCTTGCACAATCTTCCTGATCAGGTCCTGCGACTGCAATGGCAGATTCAGCGAAGTTTCTGATTGCAACTACATCTTGTGTAGCAGGGCATTTTTCGATGACTGTACCATTCACCATACTGGTAACAGTCCAGATCAATTGAACGCTATCCCCTACCGGTACAACGATTGTTGCATTCGGATTGTGTACATCACTTACAGTTGGAGCTATGTTAGTACCAGTGTATACTACCGTCCAGGTACCAATTTGCTGGATGTTACCAGTAGATATTACCGGAGTTGCATTCAGGGTGAAGGCAGTAGTCCTGGCGCATTCCACCTGGTCGTAACCTGCGTTGGCAGCCGGGTTAGCAGCGTAGTTATAGATAGTTACTACATCAGTGGTAGCTGGGCAGTTAGTGTTTACTACACCATTTACCATGCTGGTGACTGTCCAGGTCAGTTGTACCTGATCACCAGGTGTTACCGTGATGGTAG
>NZ_JAHUWJ010000049.1 GCF_019219075.1 Chitinophaga sp. sic0106 | reverse complement strand
TCTTATGGTGGTTTTGCCAAGGGTGTTCACCTCTTCCCATTCCGAACAGAGAAGTTAAGCCCCTTATGGCCGATGGTACTGCACCACAATGCGGGAGAGTAGGTAGCTGCCATATTTATTCAGAAAGGTCCTGGATCAAACCAGGACCTTTTCTTTTATATAGAGTAGAGGCTTTACTATAAGTAGAAATATCCTCTAAAACAATCATCTCTAAAAGTAGAGATTATCCGATTACCTCCTTACAAAGTATCTCCGATCCGTTACAGTGGATCACTTCTAACAGATACGACTATACGAACCTTGCAGGTTCGCACTTGAAATAACGCTGAAATAAAATAGCAGAAAGTTGAAATAATTTTTGCTGCGAATGATAAAGATACTATCTTTGCCGTCCGCTACAGAAAACAGCGCAGTTCTTTACACGTCAGTATTTTTAAATCAACGAGTTCTCCAATATTTAAATACTTGAGTCTCAATGAAATAAAAATAAAAAACTTCAAAAAAGTTTTGGTGGTTTGCAAAAAAGTTCCTACCTTTGCACTCCCAACGCAAACGACGCGAAAAGGATAATAAAAAGTTCTTACAGAAATTACTTGAAGATGTACGCCAGTAGGGCACGGAGATCGGATCTCCTACATTGACAACTGCTAATTAATTAGCACAAGTTCTTTGAAAGATTGGAAACAACAGCACGAATCAAATTAGTGATAGTTTGATTCAC
>NZ_JAHUWJ010000048.1 GCF_019219075.1 Chitinophaga sp. sic0106 | reverse complement strand
TCATTGTAAAGACCTTTATGTTGAAGGAAAATCGGTCTCCCTCGGTCCGGCGGCGTGCAAAAACACGCGCCAGTGGTCCGCTTCGCGTCCCCCTGTCACGGTTTTTGCGCGCTCGCCGTTCCCTCGGTCGGGTAGCCTGCCAGTCTGGCGGGTGGTTTTTATGGAGTATGGCCGCTATGGCGCCAGCCTTCGGCTACCCCATTTTGTCCGCCCCCTGCCGTCCACCCGGGCCTTGCATTTTTGATTTTGCCGTCCGCTGGCGCTCCCGGCCAGATATAGGTCGAAGGCGCGGCCTGCTGTGGCTCCGTTTGGGCGAAACGCCCAAACTCCCGCCCCAGCGGCCCGGGTGGAATGGCGGTGGGGGCGGCGGCGCTTCGATTAGGCTTCGGTTATAGCTCTGAAGGTCAGTACCCTGATTAGACGGGAGAAGAATATGCTGCGCGAACATGAGCTTTAGAATATCCCTCAGCTGTTGTGCTATCTTGCTTGCATCCTGGAAGACAAAGGATGCCTCAGCGACAGAACATAGGCTGGGCGTATGTTTTACAATCGGCATCACCTATATGCATGGACGTTAGTAACATCCTTTATCTTCCAGGATGCCGACCGGCGCGAGTGCCTGCATTTTTTTCTTTCAAATGAAAAAGTTCATCTGAAAAAAAAGTATAACTTGTTGGGAGTTCTTTGAGAGGGCAGCCGTCGGGGATGTGGCTGTATGTAAGCAGGTATGATGCGGGTGGGTACTGGTATGGGTT
>NZ_JAHUWJ010000046.1 GCF_019219075.1 Chitinophaga sp. sic0106 | reverse complement strand
CACGTCCTTCATCGCCTCTTAGATCCTAGGCATCCACCATGCGCCCTTATTCGCTTTAAATAATTTGTATTTAAGTATTACTACTTAAGTACACAACTTTTGTTTCTCCAATATGTCAAAGAACTTTGGATTGATTACTCAATCGATGTTAATGTATGAGATCTGATCTCTGTGCCCTACTGGCGTACATTTCAAGCTTTTTTGTAAGAACTTCTTGTTATCCTTTCCGCGTCATTTGCGCGTCATTTGCGTTGGGAGTGCAAAGGTAGGAACCTTTTTGCAAACCACCAAAACTTTTTTGAAGTTTTTTATTTTTATTTCATTGAGACTCAATAACTTAAATATTGGAGAATCAGTGATTTAAAAAGCAAATCGTGTAAAGAACTGCGCTGTTTTCTGTAGCGGACGGCAAAGATAGCATCTTTATCATTCGCAGCAAAAATTATTTCAACTTAATTGCTAGTTTATTTTCAGCGTTATTTCAAGTGCGAACCTGCAAGGTTCGTATAGTCGTATCTGTTAGAAGAGATCCACTGTAACGGATCGGAGATACTTTGTAAGGAGGTAATCGGATAATCTCTACTCTTAGAGATGATTGTTTAGAGGATATCTCTACTTATAGTAAAGCCTCTACTCTATATAAAAGAAAAGGTCCTGGTTTGATCCAGGACCTTTCTAAATAAATATGGCAGCTACCTACTCTCCCGCATTGTGGTGCAGTACCATCGGCCATAAGGGGCTTAACTTCTCTGTTCGGAATGGGAAGAGGTGAACACCCTTGGCAAAACCACCATAAGATCTTTTT
>NZ_JAHUWJ010000045.1 GCF_019219075.1 Chitinophaga sp. sic0106 | reverse complement strand
CTGCCGCTAGCGTTCATCCTGAGCCAGGATCAAACTCTCCATTGTAAAGAAGTTTTGATACTGACTAATTTCTCTCGAAATCAATCGGATCATTAATTATGTTTAGCTGTAAACATTACCTGTGTTTTTGAATCAAACTATCACTAATTTGATTCGTGCTGTTGTTTCCAATCTTTCAAAGAACTTGTGCTAATTAATTAGCAGTTGTCAATGTAGGAGATCCGATCTCCGTGCCCTGCTGGCGTACATCTTCAAGTATTTTCTGTAAGAACTTTTTGTTATCCTTTCGCGTCGTTTGCGTTGGGAGTGCAAAGGTAGGAACCTTTTTGCAAACCACCAAAACTTTTTTGAAGTTTTTTATTTTTAATTATCTGATTTTTAATCTGTTATCTATTGGAGAATTCAGTTATAAATATCTGATAATCAAAGTCGACGTGTAAAGAACTGTGCTGTTTTCTGCAGCGGACGGCAAAGATAGCATCTTTATCATTCGCAGCAAAAATTATTTCAACTTAATTGCTAGTTTATTTTCAGCGTTATTTCAAGTGTGAATCTGCATGTCCGTAAGGAACGTTGGTCTGATTCGTATAGTCGTATCTGTTAGAAGTAAGATACTTTGTAAGGAGGTAATCGGATAATCTCTACTCTTAGAGATGATTGTTTAGAGGGTATCTCTACTTATAGTAAAGCCTCTACTCTATATAAAAGAAAAGGTCCTGGTTTGATCCAGGACCTTTCTAAATAAATATGGCAGCTACCTACTCTCCCGCATTGTGGTGCAGTACCATCGGCCATAAGGGGCTTAACT
>NZ_JAHUWJ010000044.1 GCF_019219075.1 Chitinophaga sp. sic0106 | reverse complement strand
AATAAATATGGCAGCTACCTACTCTCCCGCATTGTGGTGCAGTACCATCGGCCATAAGGGGCTTAACTTCTCTGTTCGGAATGGGAAGAGGTGAACACCCTTGGCAAAACCACCATAAGATCTTTTTGCTATTACAGCAAACAATAAGATAACATATTGGAGTAAGTTGTATACTTAACCATTGCATTGAAGCAATGAAGTAATAAATAAAGTTAAAGCTTACGGGCAATTAGTATTACTCGGCTGCGATGTTACCACCCTTACACCTGTAACCTATCAACGTCGTAGTCTCCGACGGCCCTTAAAAGTAAACTCATCTTGAAGCAGGTTTCACGCTTAGATGCTTTCAGCGTTTATCCTGTCCGTACATAGCTACTCTGCACTGCACCTGGCGGCACAACAGATACACCAGCGGTACGTACGACCCGGTCCTCTCGTACTAAGGTCATGTCTCCTCAATTTACTAACGATCACAACAGATAGGGACCGAACTGTCTTGCGACGTTCTGAACCCAGTTCACGTGCCACTTTAATCGGCGAACAGCCGAACCCTTGGGACCTTCTCCAGCCCCAGGATGTGACGAACCGACATCGAGGTGCCAAACCTCACCGTCGATATGAGCTCTTGGGTGAGATCAGCCTGTTATCCCCGGAGTACCTTTTATCCTTTGAGCGATGGCCCTTCCATACAGAACCACCGGATCACTTTAGCCTGCTTTCGCACCTGCTCGGCTTGTTTGCCTCACAGTCAAGCACCCTTATACTAATGCGCTCTACGTACGATTACCAACCGTACTGAGGGTACCTTTGCGAGCCTCCGTTACCTTTTAGGAGGCGACCACCCCAGTCAAACTACCCACCAAACAATGTCCCCA
>NZ_JAHUWJ010000043.1 GCF_019219075.1 Chitinophaga sp. sic0106 | reverse complement strand
CACCATTTACGATACTGGTTACGGTCCAGGTCAGTTGTACCTGATCTCCTACTGGCACTATGATAGTGGCCTTTGGATCATGGATATCACTTACCGTTGGAGCTGTATTAGCACCAGTGTACTGCACCGTCCAGGTACCGATCTGCTGGATGTTGCCAGTAGATACCACAGGGGTGGCATCCAGGGTGAAGGCAGTAGTTCTACCGCAATCTTCCTGATCTGCTCCCGCGTTGGCAGCTGGGTTGGCAGCGTAGTTATAGATAGTTACTACATCGGTAGTAGCTGGGCAATTAGTGTTTACTACACCATTTACCATGCTGGTGACTGTCCAGGTCAGTTGTACCTGATCACCAGGCGTTACCGTGATGGTAGCTTTTGGATCATGGATATCACTTACCGTTGGAGCGGTGTTAGCACCAGTGTACTGCACTGTCCAGGTACCAATCTGCTGGATGTTTCCAGTAGATACCACAGGGGTGGCATCCAGGGTGAAGGCAGTAGTTCTACCGCAATTTTCCTGATCTGCTCCCGCGTTGGCAGCTGGGTTTGCAGCGTAGTTATAGATAGTTACTACATCCGTAGTAGCTGGGCAATTAGTGTTTACTACACCATTTACGATACTGGTGATTGTCCAGGTCAGTTGTACCTGATCCCCAGGCGTTACCGTGATGGTAGCTTTTGGATCATGGATATCACTTACAACCGGAGCTGTATTAGCACCAGTGTACTGCACGGTCCAGGTACCGATCTGCTGGATGTTTCCAGTAGATACTACAGGGGTGGCATCCAGGGTGAAGGCAGTAGTTCTACCACAATCTTCCTGATCTGCTCCTGCGTTGGCAGCTGGGTTGGCAGCGTAGTTATAGATAGTTACTACATCGGTAGTAGCTGGGCAATTAGTGTTTACTACACCATTTACGATACTGGTGACGGTCCAGGTCAGTTGTACCTGATCTCCTACCGGCACTACGATAATGG
>NZ_JAHUWJ010000042.1 GCF_019219075.1 Chitinophaga sp. sic0106 | reverse complement strand
CGGTAGATTTGAAGAACGCATTTACACCAATGCTGATCGTATCGCCCGCCATTACCCTCAGTGTAATAGCTGGACCAGTCTTTTGATGACTACCATCTGCATTCAATTTAGCCACATACTTACCATCGGAGGCAGGATACCCCACCGGTGCGGCGGAGCGGGTGGCATCCACATTATCAAACAATTGTGACTCCATGGGCGCACGGGCCTCTTCCATGCTGGCTACATACATATTAAAGTCTGTCTGCTCCGTAAGCACTGTGCGCACATTCCCCAGGTGATCTTTGAGAAAATAATCGTACACATATCCAACGGGCATACCTGTACGATAAACTGTACGCACCCTTCCCTCTGCTGTGCTGATCAGTTCCAGCGAATCCTGCCGGTATACTGCTCCGGGAAGGTAGTCACGAACGATATGACGGGAAGGTGACACCGAATTATCCTGAACTGTTTTTCTCAACTTGTTCCCCAGCGCATCATACACATAGTCAATCGTCCCTTTGCCACTTACCTCAATATGAACAGGCAAATGAAGATGATTATAGGTAATACTGAGTCCCTTGTTAAGGTCCTGAATCAGGCTTCCTGTGGTATCATACTGGTAATCCGGTAATACACCTGCAACAGGTTCTTTAAAGTCCTGTGTCAGACTTTGACCATAGTCTGTTACATAGTTCAGTTTATTGCTGGCGTTATGATAGCCATACTGCAGGATGTCAATGGGCTGAGCAGCTGCCCCATTCATGCCCCATTGGGTCATGGCGGTAATATTGCCGTTGGCATCGTAACTTATGGCTGGCACATCATACTTAACCAGGTCATTAGTCCATGAGGCACCCGTAGTATTTTGCTGCCGGAAATCCGCGCCAGCAAGCCTGCCAGACGCATCATACCGATACCCATAAGCACGAGCCACCCCATCTGATCCTGATTTCCATAGCACTCCGGCTATATTGCCATTATACTGTGACTGCGTAAAACCTGTATCATAGCTGAGTACCTCGCCAAACCAGTTTCCGGTGCTACCACCATTATTTACATAGTTTGCATTAACGCTTGTTTGCCAGCCTGCCAGGTTATAGGTATTTTGCT
>NZ_JAHUWJ010000041.1 GCF_019219075.1 Chitinophaga sp. sic0106 | reverse complement strand
ATTTATAATTGATATAAGATACTTTAAAAGTTACGATGCGTACCTATAAATAGTATTGTTCTTCCACATAGCATATGTCAGGAGCAGGATTTTACGCTGTAAGGCTGTCGCTCCTATCATTTTACTGGCTTTTCCTTTATTAATTCTCTGATATACTATTTTGAGATCTTTATTGTGTGTAGCTGCTACTATTGAAGGAAAGTGAAGCGCAGACCTGATTCTGGTATTCCCTTTTTTTGATATTCTGGTAATTCCTTTAATACTACTTCCCGATTCGCGTTGAACAACATCATAACCTGCATAGCTAGCCAGTTGTTTTGCATTAAAGATGTTATTAAAACCAGCTGTCTCAGCAAGGATAATGGCGATTGTTATTAATCCTAAACCCTTTATTGTAAGTAATTTGGTCACTTTCTCCTCCAACCATGGATCTGAAGCTAACAGTCGTTCTATTTCTTTCATACAGTTAACTATTGCACTCTCTAGCTGCTTAATTATGTCCTCTGTTGCTTTTGTAACAAAAGCAGATGGCTCATGGCCTGATTGAATACTTTTTAATCTATTGATAAATCCTGTTTTCTCTACTTTCAAATCTGTATAAAGGCGTGTCAGATCGCGGAGCTGTTTAAAAATCGGAGCAGGTGGAGACCACGGATCCAGTTTTCTTTCTAAGCCCATCCGAGCTATTATCTCTGCGTCAATACTATCAGTTTTTGATTTGATATTCAAGCTCTTAGCATAGTGCTTTACTTTATTCGGCAAAAGCACACTGACATATAGTTTCAATTCATGTAAATGGTATGCTAAAGCTTCATAATATATACCCGTAGCTTCCATACTATAAACCGTTTCGATTGACGGTTCACAATATTTACGTACCCACCTGAGCAACTGATTAAACCCTGCACGGGTATTATCAAATTTACTTGCCTTGCTAAGGATACAACTGCCGTCAGTATTGTATTTGCCAATACAGGCTGTAAAATTTGATTTGGCGATATCCAAACCTATACTTTGTTTGACTACTGTTTCCATACTAAGGTGTTTAATGTAGAAACCCTGATTTTCTTCCTATGTCTTCCCTTTTGTTTTACGCTTGCTTACCTGGAAACGGTAGCCTTAAGTACTGTTCAGACTCTGAAGAAATTGAAAAGGGAAATGGAAATTCCTTTTTTACGATATGACCAATGCCTATCTGGGTGTATCTCTCTCATTTCCCAACAGGGTAATAACTAGTATAACTACATTAATATACCTGTTTAATAATTTCCTACAAAAGTAAAAGGGTGTATC
>NZ_JAHUWJ010000040.1 GCF_019219075.1 Chitinophaga sp. sic0106 | reverse complement strand
TAGTCATGGTCGGAAGAAATTTCTTCCGACCATTTTCTTTTATATATTTTCTTTTGATTTTTTAACAAGATACTGACAACCATTTATTTATGATTACATATCACTATTTTAGTGATTGATGTATCATGCTATGGCAAGGTTTAAAGACCATAAAATCAACATTAAGCAACTACTAGCGCTTATCCCCGAAGAGCTTATCGCTAAGCTTTCATTAACTACTCAAGTGGATCATTATTCAAAAGTTCTTCATGGGAACAAGATGTTTTATTTATTACTGTATGGAATATTGGAGAATGAGAAACTTAGCCAACGCACGCTAGAGGACACTTTTAATGACAGTATTTTTAAAACGCTTTTTGATCTGGATGCGGATGAAAAAGTTCGTAGGAGTTCCATTTCAGAAAGGTTGTCTAAGATTCCTCCCGATTACTTCAGACAGATTTATGAATATATTTATGACGAGTTCATTCAAATGTATACCCCAACCGAACGCGAGCAACATAATTTAATCCGCGTAGATAGTTCGATGGTTAGTGAGTCAGTTGGTAAACTTATGGAAGGGATGGATAATCAAAGTGGTAAAAAAGCGGTAAAATATAGCGTTGCATTTGATGGGATATTGCCTTGCCATTTTAATGTATTTACTACTCCTGTTTATGGAAGTGAGGATATGGCTTTACCAGAAGTGATAAATGAGCATGTTAAAAAAGATGCTAACCATCAGAATATTTACGTTTTGGATAGAGGGCTACAATCTACCCAAACAATGAAAAACTTCAGTGCTAACCAGGTAACCTTTATTTGTAGGGCTAAAGAGAATAGAAAGTTTGTCGAACATGAATCTTTTATAACTGAGAATCAAGAAATGGATTTAGGAGAGTCCTACCTTATAAAAGATTGTAGGATTCAATTGTATGCAGGCCTATTAATCAATAACAAACGGGGTAATCAACACCGCAAGGAATATCTTGTGGATACCCATTTTCGGCTTGTTGTAGTCAAAAGTAAAAAAGACGATAAGCAAATTTGGTTTTTAACTAATGATTTTGAACAATCAGCTAAAGATATAGCCCAGGCTTATAAAAGAAGATGGGATATAGAAGTATTCTTTCGTTTTATAAAACAAGAACTAAACGTTAGCCATCTGGTTTCATTAAATAAAAATGGCATCCAGGTAATGTTGTATATGACCCTAATTGTAGCCATGATGGTATTGATGTACAAAAAAAGGAATGAAATAGGCTATAAAACAGCAAAAAGGCGCATGGCTATGGAAGTCAGGGATCTGGCAATTGCTCAAATCGTTGTCTTATGTGGCGGAAATCCTGATATTTACTTCAAAACATAAAGAAATGGTCGGAATTTCTTCCGACCATGACTA
>NZ_JAHUWJ010000003.1 GCF_019219075.1 Chitinophaga sp. sic0106 | reverse complement strand
TTTTTTTTTAGTAGTATGCTGGAAGAGATATTAGACATCCGAAATGTACAAAAAGCCTTTAAGCAGGTAACTGCTAATAAAGGAGCCGGAGGTATTGATGGTATGCAGACCGATAAACTTCGCGACTACCTGAATACACACTGGCAAACATTAAGGACTGATATTTTGGAAGGCAATTATCACCCGCAAGCCATCCGGAAAGTAGAGATACCCAAAGGCGGTGGAGGTGTGAGAGTGTTGGGTATCCCCACAGTAATCGACCGACTGTTACAACAAGCGATCTCCCAATGGTTAAGCCCGAAGTATGAGGGCGACTTTTCCTCCAATAGCTATGGTTTCCGTCCGAATCGGAACGCTCACGGGGCCGTATTACAGGCACAGACTAACTTAAATGAAGGTTATACCTGGGTTGTGGAACTTGATATTGAGAAATTCTTCGACAAGATCAACCACGATAAGCTAATGAGTTTACTGTCAGTAAAGATAAAAGATAAGCGCACCTTAAAGCTTATCCGCAGCTATCTGACCAGTGGCTTTATGGAAAATGGATTAGTGAGCGTCAGACAAGAAGGCACGCCACAGGGAAGCCCGCTTAGCCCCCTATTATCTAATATCTTTCTCAACGAACTAGACCAGATGCTAGAGGCACGTGGTCACCGGTACGTAAGATATGCCGATGATTGTAGCGTGTATGTCCGCAGCAGGAAATCCGCCCACCGGGTAATGGAAAGTATCACGAAGTATCTGGAAGATAAGTTGAAGCTAAAAGTGAATCGTGAAAAGAGCAAAATAAGCCGCCCGATGCGCAGTTCGCTACTAGGCTTTTCCTTCTATGGGAGCAAGACGGGTTGGGAAATGAGAATAGCGACCAAGTCTCTGTACAGTATCAAACAGAAGATAAAGGCCTGCACTCAACGTAACGACCCGACGCCAATAGCGGAGAAAATCCGGAAGCTTGAAACGATACTTCGGGGCTGGGTCAACTACTTTGCTATATCCAAGGCCAAAAGCCACATGCAAAGTCTGGATGAAATGGTTCGGGTCCGATTACGGATGATCCTATGGAAAAACTGGAAGAAGATTAGAACCCGGATGAAACGCCTGCTAACACTAGGAATAGACAAAGGGAAGGCGTACGAATGGGCCAACAGTAGGAAGGGGTTCTGTAGGGTGGCACACAGCCCAATATTGCAACGGGCGCTTAACAACGCCTATTTTACAAAGCAAAAATATACGGGCTTCGTGAACTACTACTATTGGAAAACAACCCACCAAATGAACTTATTCTAACAAACCGCCGTATGCGGAACCGCATGTACGGTGGTGTGAGAGGACAGTGAGGGAAATAATCCCTCACTTCCTACTCGATTTTTACGATCATGGAGATTGGTGGCTGTCCATACACAAATGATCTCCATTTTTTATTCCATCCTATAAAATGGTGCTTAATATTCTCCGTTAGAACCTGCTGCCAATAATCTGGCAAACCTTCAATAGGAGTCAAGTGATTATAATTATGACTCGACAGGAAACGTAATCCTGGATAATAATAAGGGCATATCCTAGATAATTTATAAGGATATACAGTTTTATGAAGACAGAGGATATGGACCTTCTTAATAAACTTTTTCCACTGAGGTTCCAAGAGACATATTTATAATCAGCAGAATAGCTGAGCTGGAAGGCGTTTCCTTGTCATACTGCAATCGTGTTAAAAGCTTATTTTCCACTGATCAGTTGAAAGCATTTAAAACCACTGAAAAGCAAAAACATAATGATGCTTTAAAACGTTTGAGAAAAAGAGCTGTGAGAATTGAAGGCGGCAATAATTTTATTCCGGATAGGATGTAAATTTGAACGACAAGCAGCATATTAATGTTGTCGGTCTTTGTTTCGGTAAAATAATTTTCTATGACACCACTTTTTAAAGTCCAGCTGCCAACTGGTTATTATATTACTGATATATTTGACGATTGTATTGATGCTAATATCATCTTGCCTAACAACCTGGTATATGTAGCCTCGTTTTATACGCTGAAAAAGGTTCAGTCATTAATGGAAAACGATGAGTCACCCTATTTTGCTGATCCGGACATGATACTGACCAGGGATCTTAAAAAAAGTACTATTAAGAAGGCTATCCGTACCATGGTGGAAGAAGAAAGTATCGCGTCGCTATGCAGTAAAATTGGTACTATTCAAAAGATTTATAGACTATCTGGTTACACTTCCTTTAAAGACGTAGTAGATGATCTGGCAGATGTAGAAGAGGAATAAATTTAGTTTGGATAACAGCGTCTTTCGTAAACCACAGACGCTGTTATCCTTAAAGACAGCTTTCTATTGCCCCTCAGGGAGCTTGCCTTGTTATGCCTTAACGTATGTTACCGTATATAATTTTCTGTACTGAATATAAGTAACTGAAATAATAGCAAATGCTATAATAGCATCGATTGTAGCCGGAAACCCCAGCACGGCGATTTTAGAAAAGAACGCAAAAAGGATGTCGAAAAATATGCCTGCGAATACCCATTCTTTCAATCTTAACAAACGGCCGGGGATCAACAGTACAGCCACTCCCAATAATTTAGCTACGCCAAGAATATAAATAAAGTGTGGAGGATAGCCTAATTGAACGGTGATGTCCCAAACCACTGGATTGTGAGTTAATTCGAAAAAGCCGCTTGCACCAAACCATAAAGAGATCAATATCGCGCCTGTCCAATAAATTACTTTAGTTGTCTGTGTGTTCATAGCATACATGTTTATTTGTGAATGATGACACAAAGATGGACTTCAATTTTCTGCCGGCATAAGGAGAGTTGCCCAACCGGGCATATTGATCCTTCAGGTGGACATATACTACCTTGGAATAGTCAACAACAATTCATTTTTTACCATTCCTGGGCGTCGTTCCAAACTTCTTTTTGTACGCCTTACTAAAATGCTGCACCGACGAATAGCCCATATCCAGTGCTATTTCACTAATGCTTTTTTCCTTTTTAGAGATCTCTGTTGCGGCCATTTCCAGTCGCTTGTCGGTGAGGTAGCCAAATACCGTGTTGCCGAACATTTCCTTAAATCCGTTCTTAAGTTTGAAGGTGTTGATGCCAACGATGCGGGCGAGGTCGGTGAGGGTAGGAGGCTGCTCCATGTGATTTAGGAGGTATTCCCGGGCGTATATGATACTTTCTTTGTCGGTAGCTGATTTCAGGAAACGACTATTGGAGGAATGTATTTTATGGCTGGCATCCGCCTGTAGTACCAGTAATTCGAGGCATTTGGATAAAAGGTACATTTGTTTGATACCTCCTACATAGGGGCAGTTCCGCATCTGTTCAATCGTATGAACTATTGTGCCATCGATATAAAGGTTCTGTGGCGATAGGGTACAGGGATTACCCAGGTGGATGAGGGACCCGAACTGCTGCAGGGCCTCGTTTGAATTCCGCGTAAGTTCAATGAATTTCTCTGTCCGGTATTGAACCATGAAAGTGATGAGACTGGTATCGTAACTTTTAATGATCCCCCTGCTTTCTGATGAATAGAAGATGTTATGCTGATAGTTGCCAAAGGGATACTCATGCCCATACACAGTAGTCGCAGTAGAGGTATTGCCCCGCAGATTAAAATATTGTGTGACCAGGTCGAGATTGGAAGTCCATTCGAAATGCATATCCTTTTTCAGGTTGCATTCAGCAAAGCCAATACGGATACCATCAAACCAGCAGCTTTGTATTTGCCCGGTCATATCAGGTGTTGAAAAGCGTGTATTTATTTCCGTTAGTCCGGGTGAGTCCATCCCTTCTTTTACTAAACTGTTAGAAAACAGTTCTTCCGTGGTAAATGTCTTTTCTTCCATAGCGGAGTAAAAATAGTTATTTAGGGGAGAGGGTGATTGTTTAGCAACATCAAAATCCCGCAGGTATAAAGAATAATCCCTTTAATACCATCTGTCTGATTACCGTAAAATGGTGATAATGCCTCTTGGTGGGGTGATTTGGACGGAATCTTGTGCTATATTTGTAAAAAATTGGTATGAAACGTCTGACTATTATTGTTCCGGAAGGGGATAATAACCTGAGCAGTATTGTAGGTGCTTACAAGATATTTTCGCGTGCAAATGCAATATGGAAAGGTCGCGAAGGAGAGGAGCTTTTTACCATTGAGCTGGCGGGAACATCACCCACTAAGGACTTCTATGGTGGTATTTTTAGTGTAAGGCCACATACCATGATTTCAAATGTCAGCCAAACGGACCTGATTATTGTTCCCTCTCTCAATCATGCATTTGATGCAGCTATAGAACAGAATAAGGTGCTGATCCAATGGCTGCGGACGCAATACCAGCAAGGGGCTGAAATTGCCAGCATCTGTACCGGTGCATTTCTTTTGGCTGCGGCAGGTATCCTGGAAGGAAAATCCTGCTCTACCCACTGGGCTGCTACGGACGACTTCAAACACCGTTTTCCAAATGTAAACGTGCAGTCGGATAAAATCATCACCGAGGAAAATGGTATTTATACTAATGGTGGCGCCTACTCATTTTTGAATCTGATTCTCTATCTCATAGAAAAATATTTTGACAGACAGACGGCCATCTATTGTTCTAAAGTTTTTCAGATTGAAATGGACAGGCACAGCCAGTCGTCTTTTATGATTTTCAATGGACAGAAAGAACACGGTGATGACCTGGTAAGGGCTGCCCAGTCGTATATTGAAGAAAAAATGGCAGAAAAAATTTCTTTTGAGCAGCTATCAGCAAAGTTTGCAATAGGTCGCCGCAATTTTGACCGCAGGTTCGTCAAAGCGACGGGTAATACCCCATTGGAATATTTTCAACGCATAAAGATAGAGGCGGCCAAGCGGGCATTTGAAACCACCAGGAAAACAATTAATGAGGTGATGTACGAAGTAGGGTATTCTGATCTGAAGGCATTCCGTGAGGTATTTCGTAAAATTACGGGGATGTCGCCGTTGGATTACCGGAGCAGATATAATAAGGAAGCACTCCCAGGTGGTTAACCCAATGAAAATTTAACCAGGAAGCACTAAAAGTATTACATTTAGCCTCGTAGCATTATTAACCTCCGATACTTATGAAATCTGGTTTCTTTATCATCTCCCTAATAATAATGGGCCTGACATCAGTGGCCCAAACAACAAAAGACAGCCTCGCTATCAAGTGGGCCGCGCTGGATTATATTGAGGCGCAGCATAATCCCAATCCTACTCAGATGGAAATGGCTTTACATCCGCAATTAGTGAAACGCACTTTTTGGAAGGACGCCTCCACGCAAAGAGACTATATACGCGAAACTTCAGCCGAATACATGATCCTCCTGGCAGAAGGCTACAATAAAAAAAATGATAAGTTCCCCGCCAATCCTAAGAAAGAAGTCATATTTCTTGATATTTCGGATAGAACAGCTTCCGTAAAATTAGTCGCTGATGAATGGATAGATTATATGCACCTCGTTAAATTAAATGGCTCGTGGAAAATCATCAATGTGCTGTGGCAGTATAATGATAGCTCCAGGCATAAATAGGATCTTATCTCTTAGCTGCCATCGCTTTGTCCAGACTAAATGAAAAGTCTGGCTGGCAAGCCAACAAAAATGCACCGGCACTTCCTGCCCAAACAGAATAGTCCAAAGGCGCTTTAACGCCTAGTGCTACGCTCATGGATAATGCGAAAATTAAAAGTAATAAACCAGTGAGATTGGAAACGATCTTTGTCTTATATCCAAGCAGCAGTAAAATCGCGAAACCAGCTTCCAATACTGTAGCCACAAAAGCGCTTATATTGCTTAATGCCATGGGTAGAAAAAAAGTTAACTGGCGGGTATATGCTTCAAAATTTTCCCAATTTCCCCAGGCGGCATAGCTCCCCCAGAAGCCCAGCCGATCGGCTACCGCTGAAAGTAAGCCGGCAGCTAAAGCTATTCGGAGGAACAGTTGTTGGAAATTTCCTTGAGTGGTTGTTTTAGTCATGATTTGTTGGTTAAGATGTAAAACTACAGTTCATATTTGAATACAATCTTAAACTGGTTTAAGATTGATTATTTTTGTTCTCCTTGAATTTCTATAAACCGCTCGCACTGTACGTTTATAGCATGTTGTGGTTGTCTTAATAAATGCCTGTCAAGATATAGAAAGAAAATAATTTTAGGTTACTTTAATTTAAGTTTTATTTTTGTGATCGATAAGTAGATGATGTGGCGCAAGAAATATTGGAGCAGTTTATAATTTTATTTTTTAAGGGGTAAATGTATTCCCCGCATATATCACAGCAGCGATAGAAATTCGATAAGAATTTGTATCGCTGTTTTTTTTAACCATATAATTTTGAATAAAGGCGTTATCCTACAGATGCTAAGCCGGCATCATTTGACGTTGTTAACCAGCATCGCAACACAACGTAATGTCTGACCCCGTAATCCCGAGTAATTTGGTGAACACAATTTTATTAATCTAAATTTTAAAACCAACGTATGTTAATCGACCAAACATTTATTAGCGACATCAAAACAATTATTACAGATTCCAGGGAAAAAGCTATTCGTGCAATAGACCATCAGCGGACGCTGATGTATTGGCACATTGGTAAACGTATTTTTGAAGAGGAGCAGCAGGGTATGGAAAGGGCGGATTATGGAACGTATCTCATAAAGCACCTTTCAGAACAACTTCAGCCAGAATATGGAACCAACTTTTCTCCAAGGCAATTGCATTGGTATAGGCAGTTTTATAGGACATTTCCAATTGTGTCCGCACTGCGGACACAATTGAGCTGGACACAGTATAAACTGCTGTTAAGTGTTGATAATGAAGAAGCTAGAGAGTTTTATATCGCAGAGGCAACTAAGAATAATTGGACTTCCAGGCAACTGGAAAGGCAGGTTTACAGCAATTTATACGGGCGCCCGTTATTAAGTAACGACAAGGAAAGTGTTCTTGCAGTGGCAAAAAAAGAGAAAGTGCCTTCTGATGCGAAAGAGATTATCAAAGATCCGATGGTCCTGGAATTTCTTGGTATGAAACGGGAAGCCTCTTATTATGAGCGGGACCTTGAAAGTGCAATCATCACCCATCTCCAGGATTTCTTATTAGAGCTGGGCAACGGGTTTTCCTTTGTAGCAAGGCAGAAACGAATCCATCTTGACGGTGACGAGTTCTATGTCGACCTGGTCTGCTATAACAGACTGCTCCAGTGTTTTGTAATCATAGAAATTAAAACTCACAAGCTCACGCATCAGGATTTAGGACAACTACAGATGTATGTAAATTATTTCGACCGGATAGAAAAGTTGCCACACGAAAATGCTACGATAGGTATTTTACTCTGTGCCAGTAAGAACGATACGGTCGTGAAATTTACTTTGCCGGAAGAACAAAAGCAAATTGTTGCAAGTCAATATGAACTGTATCTTCCTTCTGAAAAGCAGCTATTAGATGAGGTTGCGAAAGAAATGGAGATATTTCAGGAGAAAAGTGAAATGAGTAGTCATTTAGATAACAAGTAATGATTGATAGTGGTCACAGCTATCGGGCTGAATGCCCGATAGCTCTTCCGAAATAACTGGCACCTGAGTTCAGCGCAGGGCTTTCTTAGTATATACTTCACTGAGGTAGATCCTCACTTTTCGCTCTGTCTCGTACGGATATACGAAATTTAGCCGCTCCCCAAGTTCAGTACCAAGTTGATGAACGACATCAGTGTACGCAAATAAGGCGCGCCAGTTGTCCTCAATTTCAGCCCCGGAAAAGGTAGCCTGTATGGCACTCCAGCATTCAGGCGTAAGGTATTGGGGAAACAGGCGCCCATGTTTATTGGTGCTTACCTGCCAGTTATGTTGACTACCAATATACCATTCAATGAGGGGCACCAGGTAATTCGTACGCATCATATCTTCCGACATGAATTTAGCATAGAAGATATCATGGCGGGTGAGGCACTTGGCCACGTAGGTCATGTCCCACCAGGCATCGTTGATTACCTGTGCAAATTTTGCAGCAGATGGTGGTTGGATGATGGCCGGTGCATAGGAGGGAGGTAGTAGCTGATTTGTAATGCCGTCCTTGTCAAGGATGACACGATAGCCTATGTCCCAGTCCTCCGGCAGCTGTGGCTCAGCGGCATCCTCCAGGAAATGCTGTACGCTATATAGTTTGAAATCTATTTTTACATGATCTGCGTAGAGTACCATTTTCATCGCATGTCGGCCCTCAAAGGCTTCTTCACCTTCTTCTACAGTAGCATTGATGGAGCCGAATAACTGTAACCAGGAATTGTCGCTGATGTATTTAGGGAGATCTGTAAAGATCAGCTCTATATCGAGGTCACTGAATTCATCCACTGGTGCGTATGGGTTGACAAGGGAACTGGTGAGCAGCATGGCCCGGATTTCTGTGTTTGCCGCAGCCCAGGCAGTTACCGCTTCCAGTTTTAGATCTCTGGTGTTCATGTAAGATTTATGCGTTATTGGATTTATTGTTAAGTACTGTCTCCAGTTTCCTTAGTTTGTTATGCCAGAACTTATCGAAATAGGAAATCCATTCCTGCAATTGATTAAAACCTTCCTGGTTTAATAAACAGTACCGCTCCCGGCCAATATCCCGGATCGTAATAAATCCGGATTGGGAAAGGATTTTAATGTGTTTGGATACCGCTGGTCTGCTCATCTCAAAATTTTCTGCCAGCTCGTTGATCGTAAGCGTTTCCTTTGATAGCAGGTGCAGGATTTCCCTGCGACTAGGATCGGCTATGGTCTGAAATATATCGGGTGTCATACCGTTGCTTTGTTCAATAAGGTAGCAATTTCTCCCATGTTCTTCAGCCATCCGCCGTCCATGATGCCGAAAATCATAGTGTTTCTGTCCTGAAAGCCGCTATGGTTCAGCCGTAGCTCTGTACCGTTGTCTTTTTCATGTAGTTCCCATTCCACAAGTGTGTCCAGGGTGATTTCTCCCGGGCGGGGGCCACCTTTCCAACTGTAGGACAATCGCTTGTAGGGCTGCAATTCCAGTACCTTACAGTAAACGATTCCATCAAAATCGAACGCTGGCATTGGCCTGGTACGGAAGGTAAACTCATGGCCTATTTCCGGGCGGAAGTCGTTCGGCATCAGCCACTGGGCCAGGAGCTCAGCCTCAGTAAGATAGGCCCAAACAGCGGCGGGCGCTTGCTGATAAAAGTAAGTATGTCGGATACTATTCATGATATGTAACTTTTAGGTTACTTAAAATTAAGTGTAACTTTTGAGTTACGCAAATTTATTTTTGAATAGGAAGAGAAGGTCATGTTACACTATGAAAATGACATAATTTATTTTTCTTTTGGAGAAAATAGTGCAGCATTGGTAATAGCACAGGTAGGGCCTGTACTATTGGGAAATAATTCAGCCAGCTGGGGAGATTCAAAATTATTTTTTCTCCCTACCTTCGCACCCATGCGAAAACTATTCCTCTTCAACATCCTCATTTTTGGCTGCTTCCTTGCAGGTTCGCTACTCGTAATCCATTTCTCCGGCACACCAGTGAATCCCTGGATCGGCAGGTTCTGCCTATTCATCTCCTGCATACTCCACCTCATCGCCTTTTGGGCTAAAAACTTCGGTAGCGTAAATCACCGGATCATGGTGTTTCAATCATGGATAGTAATGGCGATGTATGTGATTGCAGGGCTGATCATCTGAAATAATTAATTCTCTTCCTAAATTATTACAGCTAATTAAACTTGAAAATGCTTAAGGTAAATAGGAGTACAAATAAAAGTAATTGTATAACCTGTACCAGATAAAGTTTATTACTCAGTTTCGGATCAGCTGATTTATCCAGGCGGTTACCCAACACCCGGCGTAGCCCCAGACCGTTAAAAATTACCACCAGCAATAGTATCATCTTTATTCGAAACCATAACTGCGTCCCCCATACCTCATGCATCTTTGCCATCATCGCCACGCCGGATACCAAAATAACTCCCATACCTATACCGATGAGCCGTTGTAATTTATTTAACAGCTCCAGGAGCACCTGCTTTTTGCTGATATCCGCCGCATTAAATGCGCGGAATACAATCAGGTCTGTAAAGGAAGTGCCGGCCATCATCGTTATGCCGGCCACATGCAGCACCAGTGCCGCATAATAAAGTGTGAAGCTCATATGGATTGGTTTTCAGTTTTGGAAACATATCGTATCGCCAGCAACATCAGCACCATATCCACACTCACAAAAATTACCTTCGACAAAGGATCGCCACTGCATATATGCGCAATCAGCGCTGATACCATTGCAATCATAAACCCGGCATACACCCACTCCTTCACCCGCAGCGGTGTGAAAGGTAATAAGAGTACTATTGCACCCAATACCTTCGCTATTACCAGCTCTATCCGGAAATAATCCGGAAAACCCAGTTTCCGCAGGTCCTCCCCATGCGTATACGAAAACCAGGCACTGAATAACATAAAGCAACTAATAAAGACCTTTGCAACCCTGTAAAGGGTTTTGTTAGATTTTTTCTGTTCCATAAAATAGTAATTTACTTCGAAACCGAATTTGTTTTGGTAAATATACTACGTTTTGGAAATAAAATAATGTTTTCGTAGTTTATTTGATAAATTTGTTACGAAACCGAAGTATATATGAATAAGACCGTAGAACTGGTAAACCACTGGGGGAATTTTGAAGAAAAGCACCCCAACGCCAGCATCGCCGATTTTTGCAGGTATTACCTGGCACAGCAGCAGCAAACACCAGTGGGCTCCGGAAAATTAGTAGGGGGCGTAATACCACCGGTTAAAGCAGGACTGCTGATGAAGATCATCGGCAGAATCAGCAAACTGAATATGTCATACGCCAACATCGCCCTGGAAGGTACCGGCCTGCATCAGATCGAAGAATTCGGTATCCTCCTGACTATCCGCCAGGAGCAATCCCCGCGCAAAACAGAAGTGATCTACGCCAACTTGTTCGAATTGTCCAGCGGCACGGATATGCTTAACAGACTACAGAAACGCGGACTCATAAAGGAATACGCCGATAAGGAAGATAAACGCTCCAAAAGAATTGAACTCACCGCCAAAGGCGAAAAAGTAATAAAAGAAAGTAAAGCCAAAATTGAGAAAAACGCCACCATGCTGCTTAATTCACTGGCAGATGAGGATAAAGACCTGTGTATCCAGTTGTTAAAGGAGATAGAAATCAAATTGTCTGAACAATGGCAGCGGCACAAAGGCAAATCCTTCGATGAAATATACGATGAACTGATGCCTGCACAAAAGGGCTAACCCCTGCCTGCACTTTTTTATTTTTTCTTGTAAGGACATGACTTTTATTCGTACTTTTCAGGAACTTAACAGTAGGAATACCCGTTATTATTTACCAATATTTAACCTGAACTTATACTAGCATGTTATCACAAAAAATGAAAGATGCGCTTAACAAACAAATCCTGATGGAAGCGCAATCATCACAAGCCTACCTGGCTATGGGCAGCTGGGCAGAAATCCAACCAGGTTTAAAAGGCGTAACTAAATTCTTCTACCGCCACAGCGAAGAAGAAAGAATGCATATGCTCAAACTGATTCACTTTGTGAACGAGCGTGGGGGCTTTGCCGTTATACCTGCCCTCGAGCAACCGGTAATGACCTTCGTATCACTCAAAGCAGCCTTCGAACAACTGTTCAAGCATGAAGTGAAAGTGAGTGAAAGCATCAACGACCTCGTGGAAATCGCCCTGGCAGAAAAAGATTACGCCACGCATAACTTCCTCCAATGGTTTGTAATGGAACAAATGGAAGAAGAAAGACTCGCCCGCGATTGTAACGATAAGCTTGAACTGATCGGCGACGATAAGAGCGGCTTGTATCTCTTCGACAGAGATATCATGACCATCGATCAGGAATAACTCTCAGTACCGCCTACACGCAATTACTGCGTTACCATATAATTACCCTGTAGAGACGCCATGTTGGCGTCTCTGCGCTTTTATCTCCTCCCTTCTTTACACAGTATTTCCAACAAAATCATTACTTTCGTACTTCACCTATATCGCAATGAAAGTAACATTTAAATTCACTAATGAGGTACCTGAAAAATGGATGCTTAAGAAAGCTTACAGGCGCGCCTTTCTCGTTTTCGGATTATTATTCATTTTAATTGGACTGCTATCTGCTGGACTCCAAATCTGGGGGACATCCGATTCACTGGTGTATAAAGCATCCGCCGGAGCTAACAGCAGTCCCTACCTGCAAATACTGCTAGGCTCAATTTCACTTTATGGCTACTTTTCTATTAAAAAAGCATTAAAAGCACAAAAACAAAAGGAAATCGACTCCATTGGCCAATAATCATTTTCTTTAGATTACTTCCGAACGATCATCATCGTATTGCAAGAATATCATCACCCGATAGCCCTCCGCTATCGGGTTTTTTTATACCCCACAGGACAGAGCAGGATAGTAGAAATCAGGATAGAAGTATATTTCGGGTTGAAATATAGTCCGATCAATTACACAACGATAAATCGCAGCAGATAGTAAATGTAGAAAGAGAGACATTGTCAACATAAAAACAGAACACGGACTATACTTTGCTCCTTATTCGCGGAAAACCAAACTGATAGAAATACTGGTCTAATCGTATAATTCTCCGGCAAAACCGGAGCTGGCCATCTTATCGGCCAATCACTAAATATATGTCCAAGTTATGAGAACAAGTGCTTGCCACCATTCAAACACAGGTGCCCGTCTTATTACAGTCTTACAGTCTTTCCGACGACGGGTAATGCAATCACATACTATTGTGAAATCAACTTTATCCCTGCTGGCAGCCATCTGCCTGCTGGCCGTTGCAATGCCAACCAACGCCATCGCCGGCATCCGCCAGCAGCTGACACCCATCGTCATCCACATCCAGGACACCACCAGCATGCCGCTCCCCGGCGCATCTGTCATGGTCGGTAAATCCGAAAGAAGAGGATTAACCGGGGGAGATGGTACGATCACGTTAAACGTTGCTGCCGGCGAAACAATCGCAGTTACCTTTATCGGGTATGATACAAAGCAGGTTCCCGTTACGGAAGAGGTCATCCGCCGCAAATCCATCACCATCCACCTGTCGTCCAAACAATCCATGCTCAACGATATCGTTGTCGTAGGTTATGGTACCCAGAAAAAAAGTGATGTTACCGGTGCACTCTCCCGCATCACTGCTGAAACCATCCAGGAACGCCCCGTTACCAACGTAGCCCAGGCACTCCAGGGTAAAGCTTCGGGTATGAACGTTGCCACCAACATGCGCCCGGGCGAAGTGCCGAGTATCCGTATCCGTGGTACACGCAGCCAGAACGCATCCAATGAGCCACTCTATGTGATCGACGGGGTACCGGTAGTAAGCGCCCTCGGCGTCACTTCCTTCTCCATCAACGATCTCAATCCTAATGATATCGCCTCGGTTGAAATCCTCAAAGATGCTTCCGCCACGGCTATCTATGGTTCCAGAGGCGCCAATGGGGTCATCCTCGTGAGCACCAAAAAAGGCTCCAAAGGAAAAGTATCCCTCAACCTCGCTTCCAACGTCTCACTCGATAGTTATAAAAATCTCACCGACTGGATGACAGGCGGTGAATATATCGATCGTATCCGCTATGGCCTGATCAACGGTCGCCGCTACCAGAGCGGCAGCCCGGCAGACCTCACCGTTGCACCGCAGCAATGGTACCCCGATCCGCGCCTCGACAGCCTCGCCTTCCCAGCCTCCGGTATCACCAATAACTACGCTGAACTGCTGGCCGCCACCATGAAAGGTTATGAATGGAACGCCGACGGCTCCGTGAAAATGCGCCAAACCACCGCCCAGGAAAAAGCACTCGGCTGGCCTGATATGATCCCCGTGTACAACTCCGCTAACATCCCTACCTACAACTGGAGAGATGCAGCCTCCCGTACCGGCGTCACCCAAAACTATCAACTGTCCCTGTCCGCAGGCACGGAAACGGCTAAACTCTATATGTCCGTGGGTTACAATAACCAAACCGGTGTGCAGAAAGACCAGGACTTCGAACGCTTCAACCTCAATCTCAATGGTGATGTAGTAGCGAACAAGTGGTTTACGATGGGCGTTTCCGTGATCGCGAGCATGTCCACCCAAAACTTTGGTATCTCCACAAACAGTGGTAATACAGGTGCGAAAGACCTCTATGGCCGCGCTACCACGCAGTTCCCATGGGCATTCCCGTACAACGACCAGGGCGTTGCCATCCGAAACCCCGGCGGCAACCTCAATACCTGGAACCCACTGATAGATATCGACCAGTCCATTAATGAAAGACGCTCCTCTTCCATTATGTCCAACGTTTACTCAGAAGTGAAACTGGCGCCAGGCCTGAAATATCGGGTGAACTTCGGCGCGCAGATGCGTAACTTCCGCAATGGCGCCTGGACAGGCCCTAACGTAACCGGACACCTCAGTCAGCGCGCTAACACCGCCTCCTACGCCAGAGAAGAAAACTTCTCCTGGGTGGTAGAAAACCTGCTGACCTACGATAAATCATTCAATAAAAACCACGCACTGGGTGTTACCCTCCTGCAATCCGCACAGAAATCACGGAAGGAAAATACCAGTACCAGTGTAGGCGGCGTCGTTATACCACTGAGCATGTGGTACGACCTGGCCTCCAACACACAAGGCAACCCTGGCATTGGTACCGGCTTCACTGAAAATACACTCAGCTCATTCATGGGTAGAATCAACTATACCCTCATGAATAAATACCTGCTGACCGCCTCCGGCCGCTACGATGGCTCCTCTGTGCTGGCTCCTGCCAATAAATGGGAGTTCTTCCCTTCCTTTGCCCTCGCATGGAAAATGCAGGAGGAAAACTGGATTCGCAACATCAGCTGGATCAATGAACTAAAACCACGTGTAGGCTATGGCGTTACCGGTAACTCCTCTGTGGCACCATATACTACCAGTGGCCCGCTCGACAGGGCCAGCTACTCATGGGGTTCCACTCCGGCCATCGGCTACCTGCCATTAACGGCACAAAATCCGGATATGAGCTGGGAAAAAACCGCGCAGATCAACGCCGGTATCGACTTCGCGGTGTTCAACAGCCGTATCTCCGGTTCCGTGGAGTACTACAATCAACAAACATCTGACCTCCTCTTCTCCAGAGACCTGAACGCGGTTGGCGGTTACGTAAGTAAACTGATGAACATCGGCAAGTCCAGAAACAAAGGATGGGAAGTTACCATCAACACGGATAATATCCGCACCAAAGACTTTACCTGGAGTACTAACCTCACCTGGTCTACCAACAAGGAAGAAATCGTGGAACTGATCAACGGCAAGCAGGATATGGTGGCGCAACGCCTCTTCATCGGCCAGCCATGGCAGGTGTTCTACCAATTGCAGGATGCCGGCATCTGGAGTAACAGTAAAGAAGATCTGGAGGAGATGGCCAAGTTCAAATCTATTGGTGGCCTCGATTTCAAACCAGGTACCGTTAAAGTAGTGGATCAGAACGGGGATCATAAAATCGATGCAGCCGACTACGTGATCCGCGGTACCGCGCGACCTAAATGGTACGGTGGTATCACCAATACCTTTACTTACAAAGGCTGGTCGCTAAGCTCCTTTATCTACGCCCGTGTAGGACAAACCTACTTCGGTGGTTATCCGGGCGTGTTCGGCAGAAATGAAACGAACCTCTGGAGCTGGGATAACCAGGGTGGCCGCTACCCGCTGCCTATCCTCGGCGCTACAGGTGTTACCAACATCGAATCAGCTATGCAGTACTATAGTGGCTCTTTCGCGGCAGTAAGGAATATTTCACTTTCCTACGACCTGCCAGAAAGTGTGATCAACAAACTGAAAATGAAAAATATTCAGATAAACGTACAGGTGCTGAATCCATTCATTTTTGGTGGCGACATCGTGAAAATGGGACTCAACCCGGATGATGAAACCAACTGGCAATCAGAATCGCAGGCCAACTCGTTCTTCACCAGCCCGGTGGGTGGACAAAACAACAATACCATCCTGCCACGCAGTATCGTATTTGGTGTACGCGCAGCATTCTAAACCTTAACGATCTTAACTGAAATTATGAAACGATATATTCCGATAGTCCTGGTACTGCTGGCCGGCTCGCTGGATTCCTGCAAAAAGTTTTTAACGGAAAAGCAAGTGTCTAACCTGACACAGGACTACTACAATACTGAAGAAGGGTTGAACTCATTGATCAACGGGTTATATAACATCTCCCGGCTGAAAAATGAATGGGACGCCAGCGGCGCAAGGCTGGTACAGGCAGAAACCGATGCGTATATGTCTGCCACCAATACCTACGCTACCATGACAGCGGCTATCTACGGCTCCAACGTAGCCACCATCGCATCTACCAACATGTACAATTTCCTGGGTGCCACCAATGCGGACAATCCGCCAATGGGCGTTTATCCGCATATCAACAACTGTAACATCGCCCTGGATATTATCGATAACCAGAAGCCCGGTAAATTTGGGTCTGACGAAAACTACCGTAAAATCAAACGGGGAGAGATCCTGTTTCTCCGTGCCTGGGCATACTACCTGGTCACTAATCAGCTCGGCGATGTGCCATTAACGCTGACGCCTAAACGAATGGACAATGGCGTCTATTATTATCCAAAAGCTAAGCTGGAAGATATCTATAAACAGATCATCGGAGATATGCGCGAGGCTTACGCCAACCTCCCGGCCACCGTATCAGAGCAGGGGCGCGTCACTAAGCTGGCAGCAGGGCATTTTCTCGCCAAATTATACTTAGCCAGAGCACAGGCCGCCACGTTCCAGAACAGTGGGGATAATGCCCTGAAAATGCTGTACAAGGGAAATGTGCCTACCGACCTGGATTCTGTGATCAGCATTACCACAGATGTGATCAATACTGCCGGTGGTGCCGCTGGTCTGGCCCCCGATTACTGGACCTTATTTGATCCTAAAGTATCTGAAACCTCTCCCAGCAAAGAGGTGCTGTGGGCAGCGCAGTTTGATATCAACACCTCACTGAATGGCCGCTTCAACAACCGCTCTGTAAACTATCACACCGGCAACTATACCGATGCTACAGGTGTAACCCGTGCCATGGCCTATGGCCGTCCGTTTGGTACGTTTAAACCTACTGACTTTGGTTACGATGTGTTCACGGATAAGGTAAACGATTCCCGCTACTACAAAACTTTCCAGTACGAATATATCTGTAACGCTGCCGGCTCCTGGACCTGGAATGCCAATGCTGCCGCCTGGTGGAATGCAAACAAGCCTGCCGGAGAGCCCTCAGTAGTGTCAGGTACTCCAAGAGCTACCTTGGGCAAGCGCGCACTCATTTACCTGGAGAACCAGAAAAACGAAGCGCTGGATAGCACCATGGTCATGAGCCAGCCTTACCAGTTCGCGGTAAGATGGATACGCTCCGCAGTAACAGGCCGCACCTACTATCGCGTAAACTACAATCAGAATCCGATAGGCTTGAACACCGGTAGCCCTGCACCGTATTTGTCTGTAAAGAAATTTGTGGACCCCTTACGTGGTGGTAGCGCCGACGAGAGCAATTTCAACAGCGAAAGCGGTACCAGAGACGCCATCCTGATGCGCTTAGGTGAAACCTACCTCGTGCGCGCAGAAGCGTATGGCCGTAAGGGTATGTATAATGATGCCCTGGCAGACATCAACGTGATCCGCCAGCGTGCAGCGTATAAGTCAGGCGAGAGCCGCCCGCAGGTACTGATCCAGTGGGAACCTGCTGCTACTGCATTAACAGCTGCTGAAAAAACAACGCCTTACCCTGCTACCGGTGCCTCTTTCAATGCCATCAGGGCCACGGAAGATTTCTTCACACCCGGTGCACCACAGGCGCTGGCAGAACGTTATATCCCTACTGTTACCAGTAAAGCGGATATGTTTGTTCATTTTATTTATAATGAGAAGACAAGAGAGCTGCTCGGAGAAGGTATCTTGTGGGAAGATCTGCACAATGCAGGTATTCTCTACGACAGAACAGTATACCTGAACCAGATGGCATCTCCGCTGGCAGGCCGCTGGCCGGTAGCCGATAATCCGGTGAACGGTGGTGGACAGGATGGTAACGGTAAAGGACAAATGAAAAAGGAATTTACCTTCCGCCCTTGGCCATCCAACTACCTGTTGCAGCTCACCGATGAAAATGGTAAACCGCTGGATGCCGCCGCTATGGCTGCCTACCAGAATCCCGGATATTAATAATACTTTGGATGGATGGCGCTAACGCCGGCATCGCAAAATTCCTGGACCGATGATAGCGGCTCGCCAGCCGCTATCATCGAAAAATCGGGAGGGCCGCCGGCCCTCCCGATTTTTCGTAACTCAAAACTTATGAAAAAAATTCAACTGGCCCTCCTCGGTGTGATGCTGAGTCTCACCAGCTTCGCGCAGCGAACCAAATACAACTTCAACAGCGACTGGAAAGTATTCATCGGCGATACCACCGCCGCAGCAGCCGATTTCAATGACGCCACCTGGAAAAAAGTAACACTGCCCTACGCCTGGAACGAAAAAGAAGCCTTTCGGAAAGACATTAAAGACCTGAGCACCAGCATCGCCTGGTACCGTAAAACATTTACACTGCCTGCATCCGCAGCCGGGCGAAAAGTATTTTTAGAGTTCGAAGGAATCCGTCAGGCGGGCGACTTCTACGTCAACGGCCAACATGTAGGCCTGCATGAAAATGGGGTCACTGCATTTGGCTTTGATATTACCAGCCTCGTAAAACCAGGTGTGGAAAATACCATCGCTGCCAGGATCGATAATAAATGGGATTACCGCGAAAAAGCCACCAATCAGAAGTTTCAGTGGGAAGATAAAAACTTTAACGCCAACTACGGCGGCATTAATAAAAACGTGTACCTGCATGTAACAGGCAAAGTATACCAAACCTTGCCGCTTAATTCCTTCCTGCACACTATTGGCACGTATATCTATGCAACCGATTTCAATATCAAGGGACGGTCGGCCACCGTACATGCAGAATCCGAAGTAAACAATGAAACCGCCGGTCCCCAAAGGGTTACGCTGGAAGTAGTGGTACGTGATATCAATAACAAGCAGGTAGCCACTTTCAGCAGTAACAACCAGACCGTCGCTCCCGGACAATCCCTGGTACTGTCCGCAGCAGCACCGGTGCAAAACCTGAACTTCTGGAGCTGGGGCTATGGCTATCTCTATAACGTAACTACCACACTCAAAATAAATAATAAACCGGTGGATGCAGTGGTGACCCGCACGGGCTTCCGTAAAACTGAGTTTAAGGACGGCATGATCTACCTCAACGACCGCGTGATCATGGTACACGGCTATGCGCAGCGTACGTCCAACGAATGGCCCTCTGTAGGCTTGTCGGTACCGGCCTGGCTGAGCGATTATTCTAATGGCCTCATGGTGGAAGGCAACGGTAACCTGGTACGTTGGATGCATATCACCCCCTGGAAGCAGGACATTGAGAGCTGCGACAGGGTAGGGCTCATGCAAGCCATGCCTGCCGGCGATGCAGAAGCAGATGTGAGCGGCACCCGCTGGGAACAACGTAAGGCCGTCATGCGCGACGCTATGATCTATAACCGCAATAACCCCAGTATCGTATTTTATGAGTGCGGCAATGAAAGTATTAGTGAAATACATATGGGAGAGATGAAAGCTATCCGTGATCAGTATGATCCGCATGGCGGCCGGGCGATCGGCTCCCGGGAAATGCTCAATAGTAAAGCGGCCGAGTATGGCGGTGAAATGCTGTATACCAACAAAAGCGCACATATCCCTATGTGGGCCATGGAATATTCCCGCGATGAGGGCTCCCGTAAATACTGGGACGACTACACGGCACCCTACCACAAGGATGGTGATGGGCCTTCCCACAACGGGCAGAGTGCCGCCGGCTATAACCGGAATATGGAGAGCCACGCCGTTGAAAATGTGAAACGCTGGTATGAATTCTGGCGTGAGCGCCCCGGTACCGGTACCCGTGTGAGTGCTGGTGGTGTAAACATCGTTTTCTCAGAAACCAATACCCACCACCGCGGAGAGGAAAACTACCGCCGGAGTGGAGAGGTGGATGCACTGCGCATCAAAAAAGAAAACTTCTATGCCCATCAGGTGATGTGGAATGGCTGGGTAGTGCCTGAAAAAGAAGGGCTGCACATCGTGGGCCACTGGAACTACAAAGCTGGCGTAAAGAAACCGGTCTACGTGATTTCCACGGCTGATAAGGTGGAACTCCGGGTAAACGGCAAATCCCAGGGCTTTGGCGAAAAAAGTGATGGCTTCCTGTTTACCTTCCCGGCAGTAGCCTGGGAGGCGGGTACTATTAGCGCTGTAGGTTTTGATAAAAATGGTAAGCAGGTGATATCGGGAGAGAAGAAAACCACCGGTGCACCAGTGGCTCTGAAACTGACCAATATTGCATCGCCACAAGGTTTTACGGCCGATGGGCAGGACCTGGCACTCTTGCAGGTGGAAGTGGTAGATGCCGCCGGTAACCGCGTGCCGGATGCATTAAACTCCATTCAATTCTCCCTGGATGGCCCGGCAGAATGGATTGGCGGCATGGCTATGGGGCCGGATAACTATACCCTTACCCGTGAGTTTCCGGTAGAAGGGGGTGTGAACAGGGCATTGATCCGCGCAGCCACCATCGCTGGTACGGTCACCATCAAAGCCACTACGGACGGACTCAAACCAGCTACCCTTACCCTCTCTTCCAAACCATTCCCCACTAAAAACGGACTGGCCACCACCTTGCCCGGCAGCAATCTGCCGGTAAGCCTGGTACGCGGCCCCGCACCACTAACGCCTTCGTATGTGCCTACCCGTACGGCCCTGCGCATTAAGAGCGCTACCGCCGGCGCCAATACGGACTCGGCATTCATGAGTTATGACGACAACGAACTGTCCGACTGGGTAAACGATGGTAAGCTGGAAACTGCCTGGATCGAGTACGAACTGGAGCGAGAAGGCACCATCCACGAAATCACCTTAAAACTCAATAACTTCAAATCCCGCTCCTATCCACTGCGTATAACCGTTGACGGTAAGGAGGTGTTCAACGGCAAAACGCCGCTCACCCTCGGCTATTGCACCCTTTCCTGCACGCCTGCCAAAGGAAAGAAAGTACGTATCCAGCTGGCCGCCATCTCCAAAGAACAGAATGGCACCCAAATGGTGGAAGTCACCGGCAAAAAGCTGGATGACGGCGTAGCCAGAGATGATTCCAAAGCCAAAGGCGCATTGAGTATTATTGAAGCGGAGATTTACGAAGCCGCCATCAAATAACTGAATGGTGGGAGGGATCACCGGTCCCGCCCCAAAACGGGCACTCGTTTATTCAGGAGTTGGTGGGATCACCGTTCCCGCCCTCCAAACGGGCACTCGCTTATTCAGGAGTGGACGGGACTACCACTCCCGCCACTCCTGACTTTATCGTCCTGCCGAAGGCGGGACGATAAAGTCAGGTAAAATTCAAAATTTCTTCAGAATTTCCGTATCCGATAAAAACTTTTCCCGATCCGATACCCCGCCCGCGCCATAATCCCGCACCTTTGCCCCCCGAACATTTTCGCACACATATACGCTATATGAAATTCAACTATTTTGTCCTGTTGATAATGGCAATGCTCTTTGCCGTTACCACAAAGGCACAACAACCAACTACTACATTGTCGGGTCAGATCACCGGCGCTGACGGGCAACCACTGCCAGATGCTGCGATCACCTTAAAAGGAACTAACGCCGGCGCATATACTACCGCCACCGGGAAATTCAAAATCGAAAAAATTAAGCCAGGGAAATATACCATCGTGGTAACCATGATGGGCTATACCAGGCAGGAAAGAAGTGTAACCCTCACCGTGGGAACCAACACGGAGAACTTCCAGCTGGCAGCCGAAAGCCTTGCTAAGGAAGGGGTGACTGTTATTTCCAAGTCCCAAAACCGCCAGGTAAAAGAAAGCGGCTTTGCGGTAAATGCCATTGAAACCAAGCTGCTGGCCAATACCAATACGGATATGAACCAGCTGCTCAACCGTACCACCGGCGTTAAAGTGCGTGAGCAGGGTGGTATGGGCTCCGACTTCAACTTCAGCATCAACGGCCTCTCTGGCAAAGCGGTACGCTTCTTTATCGATGGTGTACCCATGGAAGTATTGGGAAGTTCTATGTCGCTCAACAATATACCCGTGAACCTGGCTGAAAGGGTAGAGGTGTACAAAGGCGTTCTGCCGGTAACGTTAGGTGCGGATGCACTGGGTGGCGCCGTGAACCTGGTCACCAACCAGCAAATTAAAAACTACCTCGATGCCAGCTACAGTGTTGGCTCTTTTAATAGTCACCGTGGCGCCATCACCGGGCAGGTGACCGATAAGAAAACCGGTATCGTTGCGCGTGTAAGTGGTTTCGTTAACTACTCAGATAACGACTACACCATGAAGCGCATGAAAGTATACGACTCCATCGAAAAAAATTACGTTCGCCGGGATGTACGCCGCTTCCACGACCAGTACCGCTCCGCCATGGTGCAGGCAGAAGTAGGTATAGCCAATAAGAAATGGGCAGATGTACTCTTTGTTGGCGCCGGCCTCTCCAATACCGGCCGTGAAATTCAGTCCGGCACCGATCAGGAAAAAGTGTATGGAAGAGCCGTACAAAGTGGCAGCGCCTGGAACACGTCTTTACGCTACAAGAAAAATAACCTGTTTACGACGGGCCTGGACCTGAATGTTTTTGCATCTCACACAGAAGATAAATCAACAATCACCGACACCAGTGAAGTGCAATACAGCTGGGATGGTAGCTACAGACCATACGCCCAGGCGGAACTGAACCAGATAAAAACTATCAATCACATCAACCGCCCCCGCAACTATGCACGGGTGAACCTGAGCTATAAACTTTCTGCTGCACATTCCTTTAACCTGAACTATACTTTTGATCAGGTGACTAATAATACCTGGAACGAACTGCTGACTGACAAAGATGATAATCCGGGCAAGCTGGCCAAAAACCTGGTAGGTCTGGCTTACCGCCAGGATCTGCTGGATGGCCGCCTGCAAAATACTTTCTTCGGTAAGTATTATGGATTGAACCTGCGTCAGCCAAGAACAGTGTCCGGCACAGGTGATATCACCTCCGCCACGGATCAGCAGGATTATTTCGGTTATGGAGTGGCTTCCCGTTATATGGTGCTGCCTTCACTGGGCATAAAAGCATCGTACGAAAAAGCCTATCGCCTGCAGGAAGTAGGAGAGATGTTTGGTAACGGTATCGACCAAACGGGCAATCCTGACCTGCGTCCTGAAAACAGTAATAACTTCAACCTGGGTGCTTTCTATAACCTGACTGCCGCTGGTAAGCACCGTATTTATGGGGAGGCTGGTGTGTTTTACCGTGATGCGGTGGACTTCATATATGCCAGAGCCTATCAGTCCAATTCAAGAGTGAGCAGGTTTGAAAATACATCCAAAGTGCTCGTAAAAGGGCTGGAAGCAGAAATACAATACGATTACCTCGACATCTTCCGGGCTTCTGTCAACGCCAGTTATCAGAATGCCATCAACAATACTAAGTACGCATCTGGCAGCAAAACCGGAACCCCGGAAGCTACCTATAAAAACAAGATTCCTAACCAGCCATGGCTGTTCGGTAACGCCGCTGCCAGCATTGGTCAGAATAACGTGTTTACAAAAAAGGACCGCTTGCAGCTAGGCTGGGATTTCCAGTACGTACATTGGTTTTTCCTTACCTGGGAAGAATTTGCTGCCCCCAATACCAAATCGAAAGTTCCTACGCAGTATATTCAAAATCTCGCAGTTACTTATTCCTTGCAGGACGGCAGGTATAACATCTCTGCTGAATGCAGAAACTTCACCAATCAGCGTGTATACGACAACTTTAGTCTGCAGAAACCTGGTCGCGCCTTCTATGTTAAGCTTCGTTACTTTATTCACTAAAAATTTCAACTCGTTATATCATGTTTAGTTTTTCTAAGAAGTTAGTATACACTGCCCTCACCGTTGCAATGCTTGGCAGCATCAGTTCCTGCACCAAGTATTACGAAAATGACCTGATCGTGAGTGGAGATGGTGAGCAGTCGGACAAGTACGCCATCTGGCTGCAACTCGGCAGCTGGCCCAACACAGCACAATATGTGCTGGGCGTGCCTTCCCTTTCTTCCGGTTCGGTGGACCTGAAAGGTAACGGTGCAGAGGTAACCTCTAAAGCCGACTATGGTATCATTCCTTACAAAGGATTTTACTATTATCCAAGCACCAGTGCTACCACTGGTCGTTTCACCAAGTTCCAGCTGAGCAATAATAATCTCGGAATCGTAAAAGAAGTACCTTTTACTTATCAGTCCAGCATCAGCGGATATGCATTTGCAAATGATACCACGCTGATCATGGTAGGTTCCAATGGTGCCGGTGGTAAGGTGTTATGCTCTGTGGTAAATACCAATACGCTCGAAATCCGTAATGTGGAATTGCCGGTAAATGCGATCCCAACTGGTTTTACAGGTGTGAGAACCAGAAGCGCTACCTACGCAAATGGCCGCCTGTACGTTAACCTGGCTTACTCCGCCACCTGGCCAGCGCCGGAATATCAGTCCGCTATCACTGCTATTTACGAGTTCCCATCTCTCACCCTCGTGAAACAATTAGAAGACAGCCGTTCTTCCAGCATGGGTCAGTCCAACATGTGGATGCAAGGTACCCATGTGGATGAAAAAGGTGATATCTATGAACTGGCGCAACCAGTAGGCGCGACTGTTACACTGCCTTCCGCTATTTATCGCATCAGGAACGGCGCTGCGGAATATGATCCTGAATACTTCTTTAATCTGAATAACACCCTCGGTGGTGCAGCAGTAGCCTTGTACGGCATTGGTAACGGCAAAGCCATCGTAAAGTATAAAGCCCTTCCGGACGATGGTACTGATGCGGGTCACATCTTCGCTTATGCCGTGATCGACCTGCCTTCCGCTAAGCTGATCCGCAAGCTGAATGAATTACCGCTGGATAAAGGCGAAATGCTGGAAACCGTTACCCGCGACGGTAATACCGTATATATCATGGTCAATGCAGAAAGTGAAAAGGATTATGTGTGGATGTATGATGTGGCTAAAGATCAGGCGACGCCTGGCCTGGAGGTAGTAGGTGGTTATGACTACATGCTGCGCGTAGATAAAGTGAAATAGTTTGCCCATAATTCTCAACGGGAGGGAGGGGACGCACCAACGGCACGTTCCCTCCCTCCCGATTTTACCGGCGCCGAAGGCGCTGGTAAAATCGGGAGATCAAATGCCAAAATGAAAAATATGAAATCAATATTTTCCCGCATAAACGCCTGGCTACATCTATGGCTGGGCCTCATTTCCGGCCTGATAGTCGTCATCGTTTCCATCACGGGCTGCATCCTCGTTTTCGAGGAGGATATCTATAAAATCGTGCAGCCGTTCAGGTTATCTCCTCCGGTAGAACAGGCGGTAATGCTGCCACCATCCGCCTTGATAAAATCTGCAAGGGAAGCATTGCCTGGCATTGAATTGAGAAGCCTGACCTACCACGAGGCAGGCGAATCTGCAGAAGTGACCTTCCATTCAGATTCTACCCTCTGGATTGATCCATATACCGCGCAGGTAAAAGGAATCTCAGATCATGACGATTTCTTTCACCTGATGGAGTCGGGGCATACTACCTTGTGGCTGCCGGTAGCCATCGGGCGACAATTCGTGATATACGGTACACTTGTTTTTGGCATCCTCGTGATCACCGGCATGGTGCTCTGGTGGCCAAAGAAATGGAACCGGCATAATATCCGCAATGCATTCCGGGTAAACTGGAAGGCGAAGTTAAAGCGGGTGAACTATGACCTCCATAACGTATTCGGTTTCTACACGCTGATACCTGTCCTGTTTATTATTTTCTCCGGTTTGTTCATGGGCCTGGGCTGGGTAATGAAATCCTCTTACTGGGTGGCTTCCGGCGGGAAGTCGGTGCCCACTTACTTTGTGCCTTCATCAGATACCACGCAGGTGGCCAACACACCACTGATGAAGGTGCTGGATCAGGTCTGGAAATTCTCCGTTGAAGAGCTGGCGGATCATAAAAGTCCTGCCCTGATCCTGGGAGTTCCGGATGAAAAAGATGAATCCGTGTACGTATATACGAACACCGAAAGTGCGCATTACCAGATTCATTATTTCGATCAGTTTACCGGTAAGCAGCTGAAAGGCACCGGTATGGATGTAGATAAATTTAGTGAAGCAAATGGTGGGGACAAACTCCGACGCATCAACTATTCGCTGCACGTGGGTTCCTTATGGGGCATTCCTTCTAAAATCATATATTTTCTGGCATCCCTGATTGCTGCCAGCTTACCGGTTACTGGCTTAATCATCTGGTGGGGTAAGAAAAAGAAACAGTCTAAACCTACCATACGTACGTCAAAAGCGATGGCTTAGTGGTAGTGTATGCCGGGATTCACATAGCTCCCGGATCATAAAAAAGTGGGTGTATCAAAAGTCTGATACACCCACTTTTTATTCGGGTACCTGCTGGAGTCAGGCAGTTGTTTAGGTAATTCTCAGGACGTTCGTTTTCTTTTGATACATCCTCTTCTATTTTATTTTAATAGAGATATCTATTTTTTCATTTCGGTAACCGTATAGGTACTTGGGTCCCAGATATACGTTTTGCTCCCTTTTTCGGTGATTTTCATGATATAATCCCCGTTTTTGTCCATTTTGTCCGTCGCTTCTTCGGTACTCATTTCCCAGGTTATTAAATCTGGTCTTCCATTTTTTTCATTTGGGAAGATGAAATTTTCCTCGTGGTAATAAACGCCGGCGTCCCCTACGGACATTTTCCGCGGTAGTTTTACCAGCTGCTGGTCGGTGGTCCAGGCCAGGTAATAAAAATAGGATGGAATGCCACAGGCTTCACCGCTGAAACATAAGGTTACAATGTTTTGTACATTGGTGAGTCCCAGGCCCGACATGATTTTTCCATAGCCGAAGTTGGCGCTTTCATCGTCATCCGTGATAAAGGAAGTGGTGGATTTGATGATCCCGTTCTGCACAGCTTTTACTTTTACCAGGAAGCGGCGCAGGGTATCGCGGCGCTGTTCCTCGTTAACAAATACGCTGTCAGCGCGGCGTTCTACGGCGGCTATAAACTTGGTATCACCACGGCGAAGAGGGGTAAGGCTCACCAGTCCCTGCCAGATGTAGCCGTTCTTTTGTTCCCCGTTTTTTTGGTAGGTAACTTCCAGCCAGGGGCCTCTGAGGCCACGCACGGTAATAGCTTTTTGGGTAGTGTGCAGTACCACGAGGTTGTCGCCGGCAAATAAAGTATCCATAGGGGCCTGGCGGGTATCAGGCGAAACGCGGATATAAGCAGTATCAGCATATACATAGCGCTCGATGGAGTCACCATACATTGCCCAGCAGCGCATATCCGGATAATACTCTTCGCTCTGTGCGAAAGTGAATTTGCTGATAGCTACCAGCAACAGGCATAGAAATGATAGTTTTTTCATAAAAATCGGCCTTATCGGCAAGGCAAAAGTACAATTTCTGCTTATAAGGGAATATACCCGGAATCAGGGATATCGCTATTAACCTTGCAATGGGGGTGGGGCGCCACCGGTGCTCCCATCCGTGTTAATCCGGTGCCGAAGGCGCCGGATTAACACGGACTAAAACAAACATTTTTTCTATTTTTGACCTGTGAGCGTTTCCAGTACATATGATGAAGCAATGGTGCTGCAACAAATAGCAGCAGGGGATGAATCGGCCTTCAGCGCCTTTTTTCATCGCTGGCAGCCATACCTGGCTACGCATATCTACCGGATTACGGAATCGTCCCAGCTGGCAGAAGAAGTAGTACAGGATGTATTTATGAAGATATGGATGACGCGGGAAACACTGGCTTCCGTAACCTACATAAAGGCTTACCTCCTCACCTTATCCCGCAATGAGGCCCTCAACGCGCTCAAGTCGCTGATGCGCCGCCTCAGCCACGAAGCTACCACAGAAACCTTCCTGCATTATCAGGCAGAGGAGCCGGAGCAGCACCGGGCATTTCAACTGACTCTCATCGATGAAGCAATAGATCAGCTGCCGGCCAGGCAAAAGGAAGTATTCCTGCTGCACCGCCACCAGCGACTCACCTACGCCGAAATTGCCGATAAACTGAGTATAGGAAAGGAATCTGTAAAAACGCATCTGCAACTGGCCACCAAAGCCATCACCAGCCATGTGAAAGGAAGGATTACCCTGTTGATTTTACTGCTGGAAATGCAGGACAAAAACTTTTTTTAAAAATTTTCCCATTGCCATTCCCCCTTTTTTAAGATGGATGTTGTCTAATTATACAGACGGCTCTGATGCGAATTAATTTATGTCTACAACCAAAACCAGGGCGCTTTTTGAAAAGTATTATTCAAAAACAGCCACCGAAGAGGAAAGGATGGAACTGGCGGCTTTGCTCCGGGATACAAATGATCAGCTGATCAGTGAATGGATTACTGAAATGGGGGAGCAATTGCAGGAAGCAAGACACATCATTGCGCCGGAACGCGCCGATGCTATATTAGCCAACATACTACACCCATCAAAAACCAACCATAAACAGCCTGTAAGGCTGTTATACCGCTATGCCGCCGCTGCGGTCGTGGCACTGCTATTGTCGGCCGGTGTTTACCTGCTGACCCATCGTACCCATACACCCGCGCAACAACTGGCGGATGTAAATCCCGGCACCAATGGCGCTATCCTTACACTGGCCGACGGTTCCAGCGTTCAGCTGGACAGTACCCGTCAGGGAATGCTTGTATTGGGCAACGGTCTGAAAGTAAAGGTAGGGGAAGGCCAGCTCAATTATGACCAGGCCACTGCCACCGCGGGTTATAATACCCTCACCGTACCCAGGGGAAGGCAGTATAAAGTCATGCTGCCCGATGGTACCACCGTATGGCTCAACGCCGATTCTTATCTGCGCTATCCTACACAGTTCGAGGGGCCACAGCGCCGCGTAGAGCTGCAGGGAGAAGCCTACTTCGACGTAGCACAGCAACCGGGTCAACCATTCATTGTCAGTACCGGAGCAGTAGAGGTACAGGCACTCGGCACGGCCTTTAATGTCAACAGCTATGCCGACGAAGCACAGATCACCACTACGCTGGTATCCGGCGTGGTTCAGGTGCAATCCCTTTCCGCTAAAAAGGTATTGCGTCCAGGCCAGCAGGAAGTCATCAAAGGCAACACCAGCACCACGGTAAACGAGGGTAACCTGGCACAGGTCACCGCCTGGAAAGAAGGTAACTTCTATTTCGATGATACCACCCTGCCGGAAATACTGCGACAGTTTTCCCGCTGGTACGACCTAGAAGTAGTATACCAATCCACACCGGGTGATAAAACCTACATGGTGATGATCTCCAGGAATACACCGCTGTCAAAGGTGCTGGACTTATTAACCTCCGCCGATGCGGACGTGAAATTTATTATCGAAGGAAAAAAACTAATCGTGACGTCAAATTAATTATCTAAACCTAAAACAGACAGTAACCAACTAACTAAAAACAAAAAGCTCCTGCGGTAACAGGAGCCGGATGTTATTTGACTTTAAACAAGGCCGCTAAACCTTTTTAATCAACCAAACAACGAAGCAAATATATGCATTTATCCCAACTGCTAAGAGCAATGAAGTTAACATCTGTTCTGCTATTGGCCGCTTTGCTGCAGGTTTCCGCCCGCACAAGCGGGCAACTTGTAACGCTGAAAATGAAAGACGTGCCGGTGAAGGCCGTATTCAAGGCCATCCGCCAGCAAACCGGACTAAACATCCTCGTGATCGACGCCGCCAGGCTCGAAAAAACGAAGCGTGTGTCGCTGGATGTTAAAGCCATGGACGTACGCCAGCTATTACAGCTTACACTCCAGGAAACGGACCTGCTGTTCCAGGTAGAAGACGAATCTGTTATCATTAAGCCCAAGCCGGCCATGATATCGCCCTTCATTACCACACCCATTGATACGGCGCTGCACATCAGCGGTCAGGTGCTCAATGAAGTGGGCCAGCCCATTCCCGGCGTAAGTGTCCGGGTGAAAGGCAGCACCACCGGTACTGCTACCAACGAACAGGGGCAGTTCCGCATTGCCGTGCCACCGGGGGGCAGCCTGGTATTCACCTCCCTCGGCTTCCAAACCACCGAAAAACGTGTGACGGACAGCAAGACCTTGCAGATTCGACTCCAGAGTGGCAGCGAATCCCTGAAAGATGTGGTAATAACAGGGATGGTTACACGTAATGCCAAAACCTTTTCCGGTGCCACCGCCACCTACTCCGGCGAGATGCTGCGCACCGTCAGCAATACCAATGTGGTACAGAGCCTGCGCTCCCTCGATCCTTCTTTTCTCCTCATGGAAAATAACCTGGCAGGCAGTAACCCCAATGTCCTGCCCACCATTGAACTAAGGGGTCAAACCAGTATCAGTACGGATGCACTGCGCGACCGATTTTCAAATGACCCGAACCAACCACTGTTTATACTCAACGGTTTTGAAACAGACCTACGTACAGTGATGGACCTGGATATCAACCGCATCGCCTCCATGACCATCCTTAAAGATGCCGCCTCCACCGCCATGTACGGTAGCCGCGCCTCCAACGGGGTGGTAGTAATCGAAACCGTGATGCCTAAACCCGGCCAGCCACGCTTTTCCTATACCAATGACCTCACCGTGGAATTACCGGACCTGAGCAGTTATAACCGTATGGACGCCAGAGAAAAACTGGAGTTTGAAAGATTGTCCGGTGCCTATATTCCGGATACCCGTTTCGATGTGCCGGAAAATAAATACAAATACTACGATACGCTTTACTCCCGCAGATTACAGGAAGTAGAAAGAGGTGTCAACACCTACTGGCTCAGCCAGCCGTTACAAACAGGCATATCCGACCGCCACTCCATCTATGCTTCTGCCGGCTCCAGCACCTTGATGTTTGATGCCAGCGCCAACTACCGCAGTATAAGAGGTACCATGATCGGAAGTAAAAAAGAAGATTACGGTGCAAGAATAAACCTGATATATCGCCCTGGCAGATTCAATCTCAGTAATAATCTTTATATCAATGGGGTAAAAGGAGAAGAATCTCCATATGGTAACTTCTCTACCTGGGTAAACGTAAACCCGTATTATCGGAAATTACCAGCTAATATCGCCTACCTGGATATTATAAGGTCAAGAGGAGAATTGGATTCTATCCGCATGGCAAACCCCCTATATAATGCCAGTCTGAACAGCTTTGATCGTACCAAAACTTTTGCGGTAACGAATAACCTGCAGGCCACCTATGATTTCACCAGTTCATTACGCTGGACTACCAACCTGCAACTGAGGAAGAACAATACTGTGGCAGAGAAATTTGTGTCTCCACTAAACACCACCTTCGACAGACTCATATTTGAAAAGAAAGGTACCCTCGATTACTCACGGGTAGATGGCTTCGCCTATACTGCCAATACTATGCTCACCTGGTTTAAGGTATGGAATAGGAGCTCCCTGACTGCCAATGGCCGCGCGGAGATAGAAGAACAGAATAACCAGGCAGCCGACTTTGCTATGGAAGGATTTCCTACTGCCAGCAACGGCAATATGCAATTCGCATTTGGTTACAAGGAAGATGGTACACCGGTGTCTCTTAAACGGGTAACACGCCGTAACGCCCTGCTGGCGTCAGTGAACTATTCTTACAATCGTAAATATAATGCGGACGTTACCTTCCGTTACGATGGCTCTACTTCCTTTGGTACCAACAATCCGTATTCACCATATTATAGTGTAGGTGGTTCCTGGAACCTGGATCAGGAAAACTACTTCAAGCAATTCAAGTGGATTAACCAGCTGCGTCTCAGAGGGAATATCGGGCTGACAGGTAACCAGAACTTTAACTCCTATACCTCTGTAAGTACGTATAATTATCTCCCTTCCTACACCATTTTCGGACAAGGGGTTTTCATCTCCACAAAAGGTAATCCGGACCTGCAATGGCAAAATACGCTGCAAACAAGCATAGGGCTGGATGCAACGTTAATGGATAATCGTATGACCGTGCAGGTAAACTGGTATAAGAAACTGACCGATCCACTGGTAATCGCGGTGTCATTACCATCCTCCAGCGGATTGTCCAGCTATCCGTTTAATGCCGGTTACCTGGATGTAAAAGGAGCTGAATTTAATGTAAGGTTTTCTCCGGTATTCAAACCCGAAAAAAATATCGTTTGGACACTGGGTGTAATGGGGTCTTTCTATAACCAAATTTACCAGGGACTGGGCGGTGCCCTCCATGGTGTAAACGAAAAGCTGCGTGAGCTGAATTCCGTTACCCGCTATATGGATGGTTTTTCTCCGGATGATATTTGGGCTGTACCATCTGCTGGTATTGATCCTAATACAGGTCGTGAAATATTTATTAAGAAAGATGGTACCCATACCATGGATTATGATTACAGAGATCAGGTGGTAGTAGGTAACATGCGTCCTAAAGTACAGGGTGTGTTTAGCAGCAGCCTGTTGCTGAAAGGTTTTTCATTCAACCTGAATTTCCGCTATATCATAGACCAGGATATCGTTAATTCCGCGCTCTACAATAACGTGGAAAATATCAGCTATCATAGTGTGATGGCTGATAACCAGGACAGACGTGCCTTTTATGATCGCTGGAAAAAAGCGGGTGACTATACGCAGTTCAAAGCTATTTCAATTACCTCCACCACACCTATGAGCAGCCGCTTTGTACAACAGGAAAATACCGTCACACTGGAATCACTTAATATCGCCTACGATTTTCGTAACAAACCATGGTTAACAAAGCTGCACCTGTCCAATCTTAAACTCAGCGGGTTTATGAACGATGTGTTCCGTGTGTCGACCATCAGGCGCGAACGTGGAATCGATTATCCATTCGCCAGATCATTTTCATTTAGTCTTAGCACCAACTTTCAATAAACTCTTTTCAGCATGAAGCATATACGAACTTATCAAATAGCGCTCCTTTGCCTGCTTGCACTGGCATTGGGCTCCTGCAAAAAGTGGCTGAACGTAAAACCTGAAGATAAATTTACAGAGGAGATGATTTACTCCAATCCGGAAGGTTTTGCGAATGCGATGAATGGTATTTATATGAAGATGGCAGGTAATGATCTTTATGGAAGAGGTCTTACACTTACTACACTTGATATCATGGCGCAACGCTATGCCATTGGCAATACCACCTTAAGGACTTACCCTGTCAGTAAATTGGATTATACAGAAGCCACCTTTAAAGCAACGCTCGATGTTACCTGGCAAAGAATGTTTCTCTGTATTGCCGGCGCCAATGAATTGCTTAGCAATTTAAATAAGTACGGTAATGTCCTGACGCCTGCTCAGAGCGACCTGTATAAAGGACAGGCCTATGCGTTAAGAGCCTTCCTGCATTTTGACGTATTCCGCTTGTGGGGGCCAATTTACACAGTGGACTCGTCATCACTCGCTATTCCATATTACCGCAAACTCAGTTCTGAAGTAGTGTCTTTCATTCCTGCCCGTCAGGTATTGGATAGTGTGCTGGATGATTTGAAGATGGCAGAGCAGCTGATGGCTAAAGATCCGGTAGTAGCCCAGGGATCAGTGTTAAACAATACAAATGGATACCGGATAAACCTGATTGCTGTAAAAGCGCTGCAGGCGCGCGTGCTCCTGTACCGTAACGATAAGCCTGCAGCCCTGGCCAAGGCAAAAGAAACCATAGCACTCGGTCACCCGGTATTCCCATGGGCTACTTACAGTAGTGTGGTGGAATCTGTAGGTTTCCAGGACCGCATCTTTGGATCAGAAGTATTGTTTGGGGTATATGCAAACAGCCTGTATCAAACCAGTACAAACCTGTTTATGCCCAACACCTCTCCGGATAGTATCCTGGCTGCCGGTACTTCATCACTGCTCGAAACCGTGTATGAAGGTAACCAGGCAGATTACCGCTATACCCAGAACTGGTTGCTGAGCAGTAGTGGGGTAAGCTACCGTACGCTGGCTAAATATTATGACGCCTCCCGGAAAGACCGTTATCCTTTCCGATACATGGTGCCATTGATACGCCTTAGCGAAATGTACTACATCGCTGCCGAATGTGAAACAGATAAAACCGCTGCGTTGGGATACCTCGATTCAGTGAGGGTAAACAGACAGCGCACACCGGTGTACCTCCCTGCCACCGCAGATCTGGAAGCAGAGCTGTCCAAAGAATATCAGAAAGAGTTTTATGCCGAAGGGCAGTTATGGTACTTCTTTAAACGTAAGAAAATGACAACCATCACTTCTGCAAATAATAACGCCGGTATCAAGATCAGTCTTAATCAATATGTGTTGCCTGTGCCGGAATCCGAAACATCAGTTAGATAACCATAAAGATATTAGTCATATGGAAAGATATATTTTTCGCAGTATTGCCGTACTAATATGCTTGATAGCAGCTGCTGCCTGCCAAAAGCAGGACCTGGATCTCTATGAAGATAGCACCACCGGAAATGATATTTATTTCCTGGAAAAATTCAACTATGCTGCCAATAGCAACTCCGGCGATGTGATGGATAACTACCGCCGCCGGTATATCACCCTCGGCTATACGCCGTTGGATGTAACGGATACGGTGATGGCCATTTATGTAAGGCCAACAGGTGGTAAGTACACCACCGACAGGACTTACACCGTTGAAGTGGCAGATTCTTCCACCATGAAGGAAGGCGTGCACTTCGAGTTCCTGAATAAACCATTTAAACTGACCGCAAATAGTACCAGGGATTCCATTCTAATCAAATTTCATCGTTCCCCCGATTTTCAGAAAGATACACTGATGCTGGCGCTTCACCTGAAAGCAAATGAAAACTTTGGTATCAACTTCCCGTGGAAACGTAGTATCAATGGCCGCGACAGCCTCAATATCATTGAGTATATCATCGATATGGACGATATCACAGGGGAGCCGGGCATATGGTCCGATACGTGGTTCAAGCCCTATGTGCCGTTTTACCTCGGTAAATATTCACGTACGAAAGTGCTGCTGCTGACACAGGTGATTGGTATGGACCCGAAAGAGTTTACGGTGCTGCCTACCACTACTGCCGATAAATCCAAGCTGCTCGACAAGATCGGTACCTGGTGCAAATACCTGTACTGGTGGCTGGGTGTTGAAAAACAAAACGGCCGCAATTATACCGATGAAAATGGTGATCCGATTACGTTTGGTACATTAATCAAATAAACACACAATCATGACGAATATGATGAGATATATATGCTTACTTTCTCTGGTAGTGCTGTTTGCCGCCTGTAGAAAGGATTTGGGAAATTATGATTATAAAGAAGTAAATGCATTGGCGATCAAGGGTATTCCGGATACGGTAGTGGTGAAGCTGGGAACAATCGTTCCCATTACGCCGCAGTTAACTTTTACCCAGGATACCGTAGCTGATCACTTTACTTACGAGTGGATGGCGATTGATAATGCTTCCGAAAATAAATTCAAACTCCTGGATTCTGCCCGTAATCTTACCGTAGAAGTGCCTTTACAGGCGGGTTATTACAATGTGTACTATACCGTGAAAGAAAAGTCGACTGGTATTTCCTGGTCCAAAAGTTTCGTGATGAGTGTGATTGGTGCTTTTGGTACCAAAGGCTGGTTCTTTATGTCCGATGTAGGTGGTAAAACAAATGTACAATTCTGGGAAGAAGATTTGACGCAGCTGGGTGTTTACCCCATCCGTCACCTGGATTTGCTGAGCAAAATTAAAGATCCTGTAAGTGGTAAATCACTTACACTGGAAGGCAAGCCCAAATACATGAACGTGACTAACCTGAGTATCAACGTGGCAGAAACAGGATTTAAAAACTGGATATACCTGGGGTCTGAATTTTCAAGTGAGAAAATAAATCTCAGTAATGGGATGCTCTGGCGGTCCCCTAGCTATTCCTTCCGTTTCGAAACGGCCAATTTGTACCCTTCCAATCCTTTATGGGTACATAGTCAGGGCAGAGGTGTTGGTTATGCTTATTATGAAGGACAACTATACAGATCCAACTCAACGAGTAAGGACGTTTTTGGAATTCCTATCAACAAACTCAATACAGGAGAAACTTTTAAAATATCTCCATACATAGCTGCCCCGTTAAATCTGCTCGAACTGTTGTCCATTGTATATGATGAGGATAATAAGCGTTTCATGAAACACTATGGCGGAAGTACCAGTTACATGACCACGCTCCTCCCTAAAGCAGGTGGCTTTGATCCAAATAACGTAGGTATGGACCTCCTGTATATGGCGCATACGGCAGCTTTCGGCGGACAGGCAGTGGCTGTGCTGAAAGATGCCGCCAATAAAAGGTTCATTGCGCGTATCACTTTAACTACCAGTGGTACCACCTCCGCAGAAAAACTGGAAGAAATTACTCTTCCGGAACTCGCCCAGGCGGATCATTATGAAGTAGATAACCGCTACGGCTTCCTCATTTACAGCGTGAAAGAAAAACTCTACGCTTATGACATGGATGCTAAAAAACAATGGCTGCTGCGCGATTACGGTGCAGGCTCAGAAATAACGATGCTGAAATCCGGTATGAACTGCATTTTACCCTCCTGGGCAGCTTATCTGTTAAGACCACAAAATTATAACAGAGCACAGATTGAGCCACCGGTGGTTGGCCTGGCTGTAGGCGTATTTAACGCTGCACAGGGCACTATGGGAGGAAAGGTAGATGTCATCAACATGGAGCTTTCTACAAATCCAAGCTATTATTCTTTCACCGGTTTCGGGAAAGTGGTGGATGTCGATTATATTAATTTGTAAACACGGAGCGCTTTTTAAGCTCCCCCGGCAGTATCCCTCGCTGCATTCGGAATCCTTCAGTGGCAATTCCTTCGAGAGACAACACAAAAAAAGATCACCACCCGGACGGGTGGTGATTTTATTTTCAGGGTTTAACTCCTTAACAGGAGTGTGCTTCTTTTCGGGCTTCCATAGGTTTGAGTCCCAGCGTTTGCAACATTTGCATATCTTCATCCACACCCGGATTAGGCGTCACCAGTAAGGTCTGACGTTCTCCGGTGAAAATGGAGTTGGCACCTGCCATAAAGCACCAGGCTTGTTCTGCTTCGGTCATTTCGATGCGGCCTGCGCTCAGCCTCACTACAGAGGCGGGCATAATTATTCTTGCTGTTGCAATCATCCGGACCATATCCCATATGTCCACCTTAGGGTTATTTTCCAACGGCGTTCCTTTTACCCGCGCGAGTGCATTTACCGGTACGGATTCCGGATGCTTTGGCATGGTGGCCAGGGTCAGCAGCATAGCCATACGGTCGTGGTGGGTTTCACCCAAACCGATGATGCCGCCGGAGCATACGGTGATACCGGCTTTGCGAACGTTGTTGATGGTATTGATTCTGTTATCGAATTTGCGGGTAGAGATGATCTCTTTATAATATTCTTCGGAAGTATCCAGGTTGTGGTTGTAGGCATGTAAGCCGGCTTCCTGCAGGCGGATGGCTTGTTCTTCGGTGAGCATGCCCAGGGTACAGCATACCTCCATGCCCAACTCATTCACCCCTTTCACCATATCTATTACCTTGTCGAAATCACGGTTATCACGTACTTCCCTCCAGGCAGCAGCCATACAAAAACGGGTAGAGCCGGTGTCTTTCGCCTTTTGTGCATGTGCAATTACCGTTTCAACAGGTAGCAATGCCTGTACTTTGATGTTGGTTTGATACCGTGCTGCCTGCCCGCAGTAGGAGCAGTCTTCCGGGCATCCGCCGGTTTTAATGGATAGCAGGGTACATACCTGTACTTCATCTGCGGCATGGTACCTGCGGTGAACGCCGGCGGCCTGGTATACCAGTTCCATCAGCGGCTGGTCGTAAATGGCCTGGATCTCTTCTTTGGTCCAGTCGTGTCTGATTTCAGCTGTCATTGCTTCCTTATAGATTTAAATTTCGTGTATGCTTAGGCGTATATATTTAATTCTTCTTCAATGGCTACCAGCCATTTTACAAACAACCCTTTTTCCAGTTCTTGTATATGGAGGGCATGCGCTTCCCAGTCGGGCGAAAATAGTTTCAGCTGGCTGATCATTTCTTCCAGGTGTCCTTCTTCTTCCACAATGATGGACCGTACCATCACTTTGCTGTTGGCTTCATCCAGCGCTTGTTGGTATACCGGGTACAGTTCATCTGCTCTTACTTCTATCGCATAGGTTACAAAGAGATAAGCGGCATTTTTGAGTGCCTGTCCGGCCAGGCCGAATTGTTGCTTCAGATAGCGGGAGGTACGCATGTCCAGCTGATGAAGGTAATGGCGTGTATGCGTGGCCGCGAGCAGCTCATGTGGCAGATAGGTTTTGCACAGCTGGGCATCCAGTTTCAGGATTTGCTTTTTCAGGTAATAGGCGTGGCGGTGTTCCTCAGCAGCATGTTTGAGTTGAATGAGATCCACGCTGGTAGGGTGCTCACAGCCGGATATCTTCCGGGCGCCGGCATTTTCCATGAACGACAGGGTGTTGAGCCACCTGGCATGCAGGTGAGGCTGGCCCACTATATGTTGCAATAACTGATGCATAAGTTGCTGATTTTCGGCTCAAATGTAACAGGTTGCCGGATGGTCAGACTAGGCCGGATTTTATATTTTAGGTAGTCCGGATAAATGCTTTATTTTGCCGGACTATTAAAAAATTGCAATTATGGGTAGTCCGGTGAGTGTGCCATACGAAAGCTTTGTGCAGATAGACCGCGAGTCAGCTACTGCAGTATATATTCAGATCGCCAACCAGCTGGTAAACGCCATCCAGCGGGGGTATGTAGTGCCCGGCACCCGCCTCCCCGGCACCCGCCAGCTGAGTGAACTGCTCCGGCTGCACCGCAACACCATCGTGGCCGCCTATGAAGAGCTGGATGCCCAGGGATGGGTGGAATCCCGCCCCAATAAAGGGACTTACGTGATCGGTAACCCGGAAGCCAGACCCCGTAAAATCCGGGAATCTGCTGCCGTGCCGCTGGTGCAATACCCGGCCAGCACCGGCTTCTCCTTTGATAAATCCAGCTTGCTGGATAACCCATTCGAACATGCCGCTTGCGATTATATCTTCAACGACGGTACCCCCGATATCCGCCTCACCCAGATTGCCCAGCTGTCGAGCCTCTATAGCGCCAATATGAAACGCAAAAGCAATCACCGCAAGCTCGGCTACTTTAACCACGACGGGAGCGAGTTCTTCAAACGGAACTTATCCAATTACCTCAACGTTACCCGCGGCCTTCACATCTCCCCAAACAACCTCCTCATCACCCGCAGTACGGAAATGAGCGTGTACATCACAGCTGAAATATTATTATCCAAAGGAGATATGGTGCTGGTGGGCGCCCTAAGCTATTTTTCTGTGAACATGATTTTCCAGAAATCAGGGGCCAGGATCATGCCCGTGCCTATCGACGATGAAGGGATCGATGTAGATGCTGTCCGGGAAATATGCAGCCGCCAAACGATCCGCATGCTTTACATCACCCCCCACCATCATTATCCCACCACGGTCACGCTCAGCGCACAACGCCGCCTGGCATTGCTCAACCTGTCCGCCGAATTTGGGTTCATTATCCTCGAAGACGACTACGACTACGATTTCCATTACGAGAAAAGTCCGGTGCTGCCGCTGGCAAGCGCAGATAAAAACGGAATGGTAGTATACATCGGTGCATTTGGAAAATCGCTGGCCCCGGGTTTTCGTACAGGCTTCATCGTTGCACCGGAAAACCTCATGGTAGAAATGCGGAAACACCTCGGCATCATCGATCGCCAGGGTGATATCCTTATGGAGCAAGTGCTGGGTGAAATGATTGAAGAAGGACAAATTCACCGCTATCTAAAAAAATCATTGAAGGTATACCATGAGCGCCGGGATCACTTCACGGCCCTGCTGGAGCAGCATTTGGGCGATTATCTCGACTTTCAGCAACCCTCCGGCGGCCTCGCCGTATGGACGGAATGGAAACAGCCCATCAATCTTTTTCAACTGGCTAAGGAATGCGCAAAAAATAATCTCTTTATTCCTAAAACCTTGCTGTACCAGCATAGGCAGCTATCAGGCATGCGCCTCGGTTTTGGACATATGACGCTAAAGGAAGCAACGGAAAGTATAGAGATATTGCGGTATTGTTTGCATTGATGGCGCCTGAAACTAATTCAAGCGCCATCGTCACTATAAAAAATTACTGGTACACCCGTACCCAATCCACTATCATCTGCACCGGTAGCTGCTCCGGATGCACTTTTCCTACCCAGTCGCCCCCTAATTGCTGATCAATCAAAATATAAAAAGGCTGATCATATGGCCACTGTGAAGGATCTGCGCCTTGCACACGGGGATAGGTAAACGTAGTTTTACCATTGAGCTGAAACTCTATCCTGTCCGGATACCAGCTGATGCCGAAGGTATTAAACGCAAGCGGGTCCAGCTTTGCAGTGCCGCCATGCGGCGGGTTTTTAGTCTGCTTCAGCTCCAGCGTATACCAGGAGTGCGTAGTCTGATAAATGATGCTATCATGGTTCAGGTGTTCCATGATATCAATTTCTCCGTTTTTCGGATACTTACCATATTTGTCCTGTTCAGCCAGCAGCCACATCGCGGGCCAGGCGCCCCGGGCGCACTCCAGCCTGGCGCGGATCTCTATCTTCCCATACTGAAAGGCGAACTTTCCTTTTGACCAGATGCCGCCTGTAAGGAATGGCCGCGGATCGGCCACCGTATCCGGATTCACGATGCCGCGCAGGTAGAGTAAACCGCTATCCAGGCGGTAGCAGGCATCATTGCTGCTCATATGTTTGCCCCACGCTGCATTGTTGGGTGGAATGCGTGTCCACCGGGAAGTATCCAGCTGCCGCTGGTTAAACTCGTCCTGCCAAACCAGCTTCCAGGTTTTGTGCTCACGTCCTTGCTTTTGCACGTAGATATGCTGGCGGTTGCCGCTGCGGTTAGTGACCTTACACGAAGAAATGGCTGCTACTGCGAGCAGCGCCAGGAGTATGCTTTTCATTGTCAACTGTATATGACTAGAAAGATAACGCATTTTATTTACTCGTTTTAATGGACAACAACATTTGCAGCAACACGGAAGTGATGATGATAAGCAGTCCTGCGTAAAACGCCAGGTTCAGCTGTCTGCCTTCGTGGAAAAACAGTACGGCCAGCAATATACTATATACCGGTTCCAGGTTGAACGACAGGCTCACCGTAAAGGCTGAAATACGGCGCAGCGATTCAGCCACCATTACATAGATGGCAATGGTGCAGAACGAAGCCAGGATCAGCAGGTAACCAATGTCAGCACCGGTGGGCATCAACTTTATAGCTACCGGCGACGCATACACGTAAACCGGTATCAGTAAACCTATACTCAACGTAATGCCGGTCATCTGGTAATAATTGATCATAGCAGCATCGTAACGGCGGATGAGCTTTTCATTAGTCAGCATATACAGGGAGCCTATCATGGAGGAGATGAGGCCCAGCGTAATTCCCAGCCGGTAACTGGTATCAAAGTGGAAGATAAGTCCCACCCCAATCACCGTCAGTAAACTTAATAACACCTCTCTGGAGGAAAACCGTTTTCCCGCTACCAGCGGCCCCAGGAGGGCAGAAAAAAATCCGGTAGTGCAAAAACAAATCACCCCAATGCTGATATTGGAATACTTGATACTGGCGTAAAACAGCAGCCAGTGCAGCCCCGGCAGCAGTCCGGAAGCTATCAGCAGCCATTTGCTTTCGCGGTCATATGTTTGAAATTTGCGGCTGCCCTTTAAAATCAGGTACAGCAGAATCATGGAAAACAACGCCCTGAACCATACCAGGCCGATTTCATTAATGGAGATGAGCTTACCAAATATGCCCGTAAATCCTGCCAGGACCACTGCAATATGCAGCAGCAGAAAAGATTTTTTCATAATTATGTAGGTAGATGCCAGCGCCACCCGGGCACGACAAAAAGTAATTGAAATAAGGTTGAAGTCGGAAAAGTGCTGGGGAGTGCTGAACAGGAAAGAGGGAGATGTTCGTGTAGTACAACAACCCTTACCTGCTTTGGGAGCAGGTAAGATAAACAAAACCCTTTACGAGCCTAAAATCCTTTCGCTTTATTGCAGGCAAAAGAACCGCCACCTGCCGAAGGCAGGCAGCAAGCTGCTGATTCAGCTTAGCAGGCTACTACTGGAGGAGGAAGTGTTCCTAAAAATACTGGTTTCGACATAGTTTCAAAAATAGACAATCCTTTTCAGCAATCCAACAAGGCTAAAACTTTATTTTTGCTGCAATCAGAAAAGAAGCATGTTCGAAGATCCGCATTTCACCAGGCAGTACGATCAATTGTTGCCCAACCTCCGTATCATGACGGATGTATTGGCCATATATATGTACCCCATCGATAAACCTACCCTCAACGCTGCCATGGCTACATTGTTGCCGCTACAGCCGGTAGAGGTGGGGGAATTGCTGCAGCAGCTGGCGGATATGGGTATTGTGGTAAAAAACGTTTCCGGTAGCTTCCTGTTGCCGCTGGAATATTGCCTGCAACTATTTCCCGTGGTGATCAAAGCACCACAGTACCAGGACATGCTGCGTGCGGTGCCTGCCAATGATTTTCATTTTTACAGTATGCATGCCGCCCTCCAGGAAATGCAACGCCTGCTGGTAGCCTATTTTATTGGCGACCGCTCCCTGCTCCAGCTACCTGTCAGAAAGATGGAGCAGCACCTCCAGGAGTACCTGCCTTATCTGTCGTGCCTGGCCGGCCGTACTGCCTATAAAGGCGTCCTGAGTTTTTTTTCTGAAAAGGCGGTGGCAGCTATGTATAGTTCCTCCCTCCGCTTTCAGGAACAACAGCTGCAACCCATAACAGTGCTAAAGGAATTACAGCAGTTGAGCTCCGTTCCTATATGCCCTGAAGTAAGCCTGATGGACGGTAGCCTCACGGCTATCACATCTCCCGAAACAGCAGATGAATACTTTCAACAGGCCGTATGGCTGTTGTATAATGATACCCCCGCCAAAGCGCGGCAAATGTTTGAGCTGGGGATGAAAAAGCAGCGTAGCACCGATAAAAAGAACACGCTGCCCACCACCGCCATCTATGCTTACTATTATGCCTGCAACCTGGCCCTGATGCCGCCGGCAGATGCCAGCCCGGTGATTCAGAAAATCACCACCCATTATGAACGCAAGCCCTTTCCGGCCATCGTGCCGGCGCTCGCCCTCCTGTACCTGCATGCGGGCAAGCGGGAACGGGCAGAAAACCTCCTGGAAATACTGTTCGAAAATGCCGCCAGGGAGGCCGATAAACGTCTGATGGCACTCCTCGGCTACCTGGCCCTGAAATGGTATCATCCTAAAAATAAACTCCTCGTGCTGCACCAAACGGCCCAGCGCATGCTGCTGGCCAGGGCGGTGGCAAATGGTTATGGACTGCCGGCATTCGAATACTGCTACCATGCCAAAGATGAGAACTATGACGGCTACCAGTCGTTTTATGAGGAGTTTGCCGCCACCACCGCACTACAACCGCTGGGCGCTTCCTCGGACCAGATCCCGGAATGGGAGCGGGTACTGAATTCGCTGCTGGGGCATGAGGAGAAGAAAAGAGAAAAAGCAGCGGTGCCGTTCAGGATCGCTTACCTGCTCGACCTCCAACAGTACACCATCCAGCCGGTACAACAGCAGTATAAGGAGGAAGCCTGGAGTAGTGGCCGCCACCTGGCATTGGGGCGACTAAAAGACGGCAGCGCAGAAGGGATGACCGACCAGGATCTTCGTATAGGCACCACCGTGCAAAAGGTGAGCTACTATAATGCAGGATCGGATGGCTGGTCGTTCGAGCCCCGCGTATGGCAGGAGATGGCAGGCCATCCGCTGTTGTTTGATATTAACAACGGTACCCCGGTGGAAGTAGTGAAAGGTGTGCCGGAAATAAATGTAATTACTAACGCTAAAGGGTATACGATTTCTACTAATATCCATGACTTCAATACTCCTATGATTTTTATCAGAGAGAGTAATACCCGCCTCAAAGTTGTGGTGCTCACTACTTATCAGCAACACCTGTTAAGAACATTGCACCAACTGCATACAATTCCGCTCACCGGCAAGGATAAGCTCAATGCAGTACTGCAACAGGTAGCCACACACCTCACCGTACATGCGGATATGCTGGAAACGCCCATGGATATACGCAGTATCACTGCTGATGCACGCATAGTGGTGCAACTGTTACCGGTAAACACGGGACTGAAAACCGCCTTTTTTGTAAAGCCTTTCCGCAACGATCCTCCTTATTGTAAACCCGGACTCGGCGGCCGTGCGGTGCTCGGTATTATGAACGGAGAACGTTGCCAGGCACGCCGCGATCTGGACCGGGAGCTGGCCAACTATAAACAACTCCTCGGTTATATCCAACGGGAAGTAATGCAGGAGGTGGAGGATGACCAGATCATCTTTGAAGATCCGGTGGACTGCCTGCAACTGCTGGAGGTAATCCGCCTGCATCCGGACATCGCCGTAGCGGAATGGCCGGAAGGAGAGCGATACCGCATCCGCCAGGAGCTGGATGTATCGCAGCTGCATATTACCATCAAAGAAAAAGACCATTGGTTTACGGCCGATGGGAATATCCGGGTGGATGAATACACTGTACTCACCTTAAAAGAACTGCTGGACACTAAAAAGATTAAACATAACCGTTTCTATACCCTCAAAAACGGAGAAATTGTATCGCTCACCGATGGTATCCGCCGGCGGCTCCAGGAGCTCGCAGCCTTTACGATGGAAGAAAATGAGCAGATACGCATCCGCCCGATGCTGGTGCCTTTTGCTTCGGAAGCGCTTATGGACCTGGAAGCGGTGAAAACAGATGCCGCCTGGCGTAAGATGCTCCTGAAATGGGAGCAGGCAAAAGATTTGCAGGTGGAAGTGCCGGCAGGATTACAAACCTCGCTGCGCAGCTACCAGGAAGAAGGCTTCCGCTGGATGGTGCAACTGGCCTCCTGGGGAGCCGGAGCCTGCCTGGCTGATGACATGGGACTTGGTAAAACCATACAGGCGTTAGCGTTACTGCTGCATCGCGCTCCGCAAGGGCCGGCGCTGGTGGTTTGTCCGGCCTCCGTATTACCCAACTGGATCAGTGAAGCCAATAAGTTTGCCCCTGCCTTGCAGGTCATCGATCTCTCCTCAGCTAACAGGGCAACTATTATAAAGGAAGCGCAAGCCTTTACAGTAGTGGTTACCACCTATGGCCTGCTACATGCAGAAGCGCAGCTGCTGCATAAAAAGGTATGGCACACCGTTGTCCTCGATGAGGCGCACATCATCCGCAATGCCAGTACCCGCACGGCTAAAGCGGCATATGGATTGGATGCACATTTCCGCCTTGCACTAACGGGTACGCCTGTACAAAACAATCTTGGTGAGATATGGGGGCTGTTCCGCTTTTTAAATGAAGAGCTGCTCGGTAGCCAGGAGTACTTTAATAAACAATATGTATTTCCTTCTCTACGGAATCCGGAAAGCCCGGTAAAGAAACAACTGAAAAAGTTGTTGTCACCCTTTATGCTGAGGCGCACCAAAACCGCCGTGCTGGAGGAATTGCCGCCAAGCACCGAGATAGTGAAGCTGGTACAGCAAACGCCGGAGGAAGCTGCCCTGTATGAAGCAGTGCGCAGAAAGGCTTTGGAATCACTGCATACCCGCGAGGATAATATCTCACAACGCCATATCAAGGCACTCGCGGAGATTACCCGGTTGCGGCTTGCTGCCTGTCACCCTAAGCTCATAGACGCTACGGTAGACATACCTTCTTCCAAACTGGAAGTATTTATGGAGATAGTGACCGAGCTGCTGGAAAACCAGCACAAGGCACTTGTGTTTAGTCAGTTTGTTATGCACCTGGATTTAGTGAAAGCGGCACTCTTGCAAAAGGGAGTTAAATTTTTGTATTTAGATGGTAGTACCCCGATCGCTACGCGTGCAGCGCTGGTGAAACAGTTCCAGGCAGGGGAAGCGGATATATTCTTAATCAGCCTGAAAGCAGGTGGACTGGGTCTTAACCTCACGGCGGCCGATTATGTCATCCACCTGGACCCATGGTGGAACCCCGCCATTGAAGAACAGGCCTCCGACAGGGCCAGGCGCATTGGCCAAACAAGGCCGGTAACGATATATCGGTTAGTAACCATGCATACCATTGAAGAAAAAATTCTTACACTGCATCATACCAAACGCTCGCTGGCGGACCAGTTGCTGGAAGGCACGGATCAATCGGTGAAGTTGTCGGCGGAGGAGTTGGTGCAGTTGATAAGGAGTTATTAAATAAATCAAAGTTTTCCAATCTGTAAATAATTGACGCCGAATAATGTAAAAATGGGCTCTGCTAATCCATTTTAATATTTCATGAAAGTTGTTCTTTAGTGAAACTTTTTGATTATTTTTGAAATGTGGAAACCATTAAATATCGAAAAGTAGTTTTTTACAAGACCTATTTTGAAATGTTTTTCAATGAACAGCGACCAGAAGTCCAAAATAAAATTCTTTGGACTTTAAAAGCGATTGAAGAATTAGAAAGGGTGCCGGAATCTTATTTGAAACATCTGGAAGGCACAGATGGATTATATGAAGTTCGGGTTAAACATGGGACTGATATTTTTCGCATTTTTTGTTTCTTTGATAGAGGAAAGTTAATTGTATTAGCCAATGGATTTCAAAAGAAATCGCAGAAAACCCCGGGGAATGAAATTAGTAAAGCCTTGAAAATAAAGCTTGCATATGAAAAAGAAGAAAAACAGTAATCTCACAACTCTTGAAGACTTCGTCGAAAAACATCATGGTAAACACGGGTCTAAATCCCGGGAGGAATTTGAAGCCGGATACGAAATATTTAAATTAGGTACTATGATCCATGACGCCAGAGTTGCAAAAGGGTTAACGCAGGAAGAGCTAGGAGCTAAAGTAGGCAAGAATAAATCCTACATTTCTAAAATTGAAAATGACGTTAAAGAAATCCGTCTTTCTACACTTCAAAAAATTGTTGAAATCGGATTGGGAGGCAGAGTTCACTTATCAATTGAGCTGTAATTTTCTACCTGAACTTGTATTGTTAACCCCGTACCTCCTCCAATATCCTACTCGATAAGTAGGTTACAATTTAACAGATGTTTATCACCCATGAGAAAATCCGGATGAATTTTTTTATGGAATTTTGACCGCGTTGCATCTGAGCAATGTGAGTGCAGGGACCTGTGAATTCCTTATTAACCTGTAACCCGTTAATGAAAAAACTTATTTTTCTGGTAGCCTTGTTGTTTGCCATGCAAACTACCCGGGCCCAATCCGCGATAGTAAAAGGGAAGGTGGCGGACACCCTGAATCGTACCAGTCTTTCCAATGCAGTGGTAGCTGTTTTGCGAGCGAAAGATTCCACCCTGTACCGGTTTCAGCGGACCGGTGGCGACGGGCGCTTCGAACTCAAAAGCCTGCAGCCTGGCCAGTACCTGGTGTTGATTACTTACCCGAAATTTGCGGATTATGTGGAGTCGGTTACCCTGAGCGACAGTACGCTGCAAAATATGGGTACTGTAAATTTGATCCAGAAATCGAGACTCCTGCAGGAGGTAGTGGTAAAGCAACAGGTAGCGGCTATACGGTTTAAAGGAGATACCACTGAATTCAATGCCGATAGTTTTAAAACTGCCGCTAATGCCTCGGTAGAAGAGCTGTTGAAGATAATGCCGGGCCTGCAGGTAGATAAGGACGGGAAGGTAACCGCTATGGGGCAACAAGTGAAAAAGGTGTTGGTGGAAGGAGAGGAGTTCTTCGGCGATGATCCTACATTGGTGACTAAAAATCTGCGGGCGGATATGGTGGACAAAGTGCAGGTGTTCGATAAAAAAAGTGAGCAGGCAGATTTTACAGGAGTGGATGACGGTGAGAAATCCAGAACCATCAACATCACCCTGAAAGAAAATAAAAAGAAGGGATATTTCGGGAAAGCCAGTGCCGGCGGTGGTACCAATGGATATTTTGATACACAGGTAATGGCGAACCTCTTCCAGGGTAAGCGGAAGGTAGCCTTGTTTGGAATCGCTTCCAACACTGGTAAAACAGGTCTTAACTGGGATGAGCGCGACAAATTTGGCCAGAGTGATGCGGATAATATGAGCTATGATGAGGCAAGTGGTTTTTATACCTTTTCAGGAGGAGGTGATGATTTAGGTGGCTGGGATGGGAGGTTCGACGGCCGTGGCTATCCGCTGGCACAAACAGGAGGCGTGCATTATGAGGACAAGTGGAATCAGGATAAACAACGTATGGCCGCCAACGTGAAAGGCTTGCGTATGGGGGTGGAACAGTGGTCATCTAACCTGAATCAGAACATACTGAACAATGCTGTGCAGTATTCGAAAGATACTAATACCAGCAAGGTGGTGGATAGAAAGGTTCGGGCAGACGGCATGTACGAGTGGAAGATTGATAGTATGGCCACCGTCAAGTTCAATGTGCAGGCGGGGCGTGATAATCACACCAGCTTCTCCCGTACCAAAGGAGAGGTGACAAATGAAAATGACCAGCTGCTCAATGATAATGAAAACAATACCAGCAGCGATGGGCAGCGGGATAAGTTTGGTGTGAACCTGCTATGGAAACAACGCTTTCAGAAAAAGGGGCGTACCGTCACGGTTAACTTCTCACAGAATTATGAAAAGTCCAACAGTAATATGCTGCAGCTTTCTCACGCCAACGTATATACGAACGGACTGCTGGATTCGGTATTAACAGTAGACCAGCATAAGCTAAATACCAGTGAGCAAACCGGTATTAATGGCAATGTAGCCTATACGGAGCCGCTGGGCAAAAATGGGTTATTGCAATTCTCTTATGGGTTGCAACTCAATAATAACCGTTCCGGGAGAAGTTCCTATAATAAAGCGGACAACGGCAAATATGAAGACCTTGATTCTCTCTACAGTAATGACTTTAAATACAATGTGCTCACTAATGTGGGTGGCCTGTCCTATAACTATAATTACAAGAAGTTCCGTTTAAATGTGGGGGCCAAAGTAGGTGCTACGCAGTACCACCAGGATAATTTGTTTACCGGCAATACCTGGGACCGCAGCTTCCTCAACTGGAACCCGCGTCTGCGTTTCAGCTATCAGCGCCGCCAGCAGCAAAGTTTCTCTTTGTCGTACAGTGGTTATACCAGGCAGCCATCCGTGAACCAGTTGCAGCCACTGGTGTCCAACGACAACCAGATTAACATAGTGGTGGGCAATCCGGAATTGAAGCCGGCCTTCAATAACTCGGTTAGTTTGAATTTTGGAGATTATAAGGTATTTAGTGAAAGGAGTCTCTGGGTAAATGTTTCCTACAATTTTGCGATGAATGATTTCGGAAATGCCACCGAAGTGGATGCCAGCGGAAGAAGTAAAAGCATGACGGTAAACGTTGGTGGGAACAGGGGGGTGAATTACTGGATGTCGGGCGAGTGGAAACTGAAGTGGAAAGATATCAGGATTGGCGTGGAGTCGCAGGGAGAAATAGGTAAGCGCACTAACCTGGTGAACCTGGAAAAAAATGTTTCCAATACCTACAATATAGGTGCCCAGTTGCAGCTAAGGAAATTCAAGGAAAAGAAGTATGAAGTCAGAATCCGTGGCGGCGTGAGTTATAATAGTTCCGTTTCCTCTATTCAGCAATCGCTTACTACCACTTATTGGGAATATCCGCTTAATGCGAATGTTTCCTTGCATCTTCCATGGAAGCTCGAATTCAACACCGATGTGGACTATGCTATCCGTCCTAAAACGGCGCTATTTACCACCAGCAACAGTATGGCTATCTGGAATGCCGGGCTGGGTAAGAAGTTTGGCAAAGGGGATGTGTTTGAGCTGAGATGTTCGGTGGAAGATTTGTTGAAGCAGCGCAGGGGTATTAACCGTAATATGTATGGTAACAATGTGTCGCAAAGTACTTACGGTATTATTGGCCGGTATGCGATGGTTACTTTTCTCTGGAATTTTAACAAGTTTGGTGCAGGTAAATAGTTTTTTATGAAGATGAAAATGCTTTTGATAATACTGGTAAGTACCTGTTTGGGGCAACTGGTGCGGGCGCAGGAGGCAATGTTTTTTACAACCGGACGCATAGAGTTTGAAAAACGTACTAACCTACATGCATTGATACAGGATATGAATAAGGATGACCCGGACAATTCCTGGATGCAGGTACAGTTGCAGCGTTATCCCAAATTCACCAGTTTGTATTTCGATTGCTGGTTTACCGATTCGGTAACGTTGTATAAGCCGGGGCGGGAGAGTCCTGATGTGAAGAACAACCGGGAGTTTCCTGCGAATGATAACATTGTCTATAACCTGCTGAGTACGGGGCGTACAGTTTCCCAGAAGCATGTGTTTGAGCAAACCTACCTGATTCAGGATACTCTTAGGAATATTAACTGGAAGATTACCGATGAAACAAGGAATATTGCTGGGTTCGATTGCCGCCGTGCCAATGCTGTGATCATGGACAGCGTTTATGTAGTAGCTTTCTTTACGGACCAGATCATTCCCCCGGGAGGGCCGGAATCCTTTACCGGGTTGCCTGGTATGATTCTGGGGGTGGCACTTCCGCACGATCATATCACGTGGTTTGCTACCAAGGTGCTGGTGGAATCCATACCTGCCGATCAGCTGCTGCCACAAAAAAAGGGGAAGAAAGCAACCCGTGAGCAGCTGCATAAGGATATGTCAGCTGCCCTGACAAACTGGGGTAATTATGGTAAATATTACATCAAATTTGCGGAGTTATAAACACCCTAAAAATCGCTGAAAGCCTCCGTGAACCGGGGGCTTTTTTGTTTTTATGAATTGTTCTGTGTGTGGATAAATTTATTTTTTTGGTGGATAAAAAACTAACATTTAAATTTGGAGTCCTGCGTAATTATAACGATTTAACTCCTAAGCATTGACCTCTAGCATCATTCAAAGTTCTTAGTCGAAAAGTAGCCTGTATCAATGTATTTATAGTAATCATAACTCTATTGATAAAAGATACTTCTTTTTCGTAACGTGGAATTATAATGAATGACTGCGGAGTGATCACACTCCGCAAATTTTTCCTGACATAACTTTTTCAAATATAGTAACCCTAATCTGACGAACTGTAAAAGGTTTGGGAGGAGGAATTTATCTAATCTAAAAATGCGTGTGAATGAAATAATATTTACTAGACAGAGATCTAAGCCGCAATGTCGTTTTAATTCAATGTAACCGTAGCTTAAAGGTAACCGCGAAGACTGGCAGCGATACGTCACAGCGAATAGCAAGTACTACATCAGGCTGAGCCGGGTATTGTTGGTTTTTAGTATTACATCGGCATCTGGTAATCGTATGAAGACCCTTTTATTTGTTAGAGCCCCGGAAGTATTGATCAGTGCATGCAGTTACAACAACGGTATATTTTTTACAGGCAACGTCGAGCCTGGGGTGATATGCGCCAATGGGCGTTGGATCTCAAACAACCGATCACCACAAAATTTATGACCATGAGAAATTTGTTTTGTTTGTTGGTAGTAATGTTAGCCACCCTGGGAGCGCATGCTCAAACTGTTCAGGTGGCCATGCCACTGGAGGGAGAAGATATCATCACTGAGATCTTCGGCAAAAACAAAGATGCCCTGTTGAAAGACTATCTGCGCATTTCACCTGTAGAAACCAAAGGGTTCCAGGAAGCCCTGATGGACTATGAAACGGACAAGCAGCCATGGCAGGCCGAGCGCCTGGCGCTGCTGAGGATGTACAACGAGGAATTCACTTCCCTGGACGAAAAGAAACTGAATTCACTGACTAAACAAATGATGAACAACGATCTGGAATATAGTCACCTCCAGATGCGCTACTTCCGCCGGATGAATAAGTTGCTGGGCGCTAACCGTGCAGCTAAGTTCTTCCAGCTCGACAGCTATTTCGAACAGTCCACCAAGTCGTATATACAAAACAACCTCCCATTTATTAAGGAGTTGGAAGCGGGTCGGCTGGTTTATTTCCGTGAGAAGCCGATTACCCGTCGCTGATTGTTCCCCTTTGAAAAAAGAAGTCCGTTGCTGTGTTTACAGGAACGGACTTTCTGTTATAATCATTCTTCCACATAATCTTCACTGACGGGAAGCTGCTTAAATTTCTGATAAAGGTCTTCCGGTAATGTCCCCAGCTTTCGCTTCGCCACATCAATCCAGGCTCCATCCACGTTTATGGTAGCTGCTTTCACTCCGTCCCTGCGGTAAATCTCATGGCGGATAGACCATCTGCTGCCGTCCTTTCTCGATTTTGTCATTACGCACGTTACTTTCAGGTAGTCGTTAGGCCCCACCTCCCGGTGATAAATCAACTCTTCCCTGAACAGTATCGGCCCCAGCTTCAGCGCTACCAGCTCCTCGGCCTTCATTCCCAGCTTGTCCAGCATGTTTAATCGCGCCTGCGCCGCAAAGTCGGCGTATGCACTATGTCTCATATGCATATTAGCGTCCAGTTGCGCCCATAATACAGGGCCTTCGAAATAAGTCACCATGATTAAATTTACGAAAAATGAAGTAGGGGAGATGCAAAGGGTTTGCCAAAACATGTAAAGGCTTTAAAAAGATTACACATAACCACAGTAACGGCAACTTAGGTTTTTTTATTTAAATTAGTTGATGATTAACATCCGAAATGATGAACTATAACTCTTTGACCAGCGACTGGATACGTAAAGCAATTATTTCATTTAAGAATGATAATAACTTTATCCTGCTTGATCAGCTTTATAAAACCAAATCCTATGCGGAGATCCTGGGGGTGGAAAGAAGGGAAATTTCACATAGTAATTTCCTCGCCTGGATACTGGATTATCAAGGGGATCACCAGCTGGGGGACTATCCCCTGAAAAAGTTTCTTGATATTCTCGTGGTAGCCAGTAATGATGCATTGACCAACCAGCATCAGGACTTATTCGATTTACTGGTAACAGAAAATTATGAATTAACAGCTTATACAGTAGGTCGGGAGATAGTATTGGGTAACAAATCCAGACCCGATCTGGTCATAGAGGTGGCTATCAGAAAAGACGGTCAGGATAAGAATATCAAGATTGTGATTGAAAATAAGGTAGGTGCAAAGGAAAACAACGACCAGACCTTGAAATACCACGAGCATTTTCAGAACGAATACCAGGGAGCAACGGATACCAGCGTGTTATATGTATTTTTATGTGCCATGCCTGGTATAAAATTTAGAACCGCAGTTGCCAACAATCAGCAATTCTGTAAATGTGAACATTTTATACCTATAAATTATCAATTGTTAGTGACTGACCTGTATGAGCGACTGGAAATAATCGCGTCCTCAGAAAGAGTTAAAGTAATTATCAATGAATACCTGATGGCACTTAGTCAACCAGCTCTAGGTACCAATATTGAAAACCGTGGAAAAATACCGATTATGGCCCTTGGAACTAATGAGCGCAAGTTGCTCAACGATTTTTGGGAGAAGAACAAAGAGCTGATACTCGCCTCCCTTTATGCGCTAACGGAAAATGAAGATACGAGTGAGGAAACCAGGAAAACAGTGGAAAAAGCAATCGAATCTATCTCTAATTCCTCCCGAAACAGGGACCGTTATAACCTGTATTATAATGAAGAATTGTTCCGTTCAGGATTCAGAAAAGCGGATATAGGCCTGAATGTAGTACTGCTGCTAGATGAAAAAGGATTGATCGATACGGATGTATTTAATTTTCTTGAAAACGATATGTCCGCTTCTTTCAAATTGTTGAAAACGCCAGAAGAGTTTACAGAAAATGAGATTCAGTACAATAAATATAAAACTGATAGCGATCCTGAATTGATTTATGATAATATCGGTTATTACGTGGCGAGAAACTGGAATGTTGACAATGCCATCAAATTCCGGAAGAAAATAGAAGCAAAATTTCCGGCTATCAAAATTCTAGTGGAAGGATGACATGGAACCCTGCTAAAATTGCTAACCTCTGATAACCATGACAATCAAAGAAAATTATCAATTACTCAGATACTGGCGGAATACCCTTGCTGATGCCTCACGGGCAGTGGTAGAGGTGAGCAAGGTGAAACACCAATACGATGCACAGATCAATTTTGAAACCGGCCAGGTAAATAAGCAACAGGCAGCAACGCTGCTGGATCAAATTGAAGAAAAAAAGAATCATGCGGTTGGTCGTAAAAATGTAAACGATCCGGATTGGGAAATACTGGAGGAAGCCAGTATCATGATTGCTCCGTTTAGCGTCAATCCAACGCCTGAATACACAAAATATTCCGGAGAAAAAGGGACCAGCTATCCATTTTGGATTAAAGCTATTCTTGACAGAAGCGGACGACTCAAACCTGACGATGATACCTTTCCCTATATTCCCAGGCAGCACCTGGAACCACAGACTAACAACCATGTAAATTTTATTTTTTCCTCGGTTGATAAAATTGATAAGACTTTCGCCACCCCCTTTGCCGCTGATGGTGGATGGAATGCTTACTGGCATTATATACAGACCGCCTTTAAACGGATTACAGATATACCATTAGAGTCCTATGCTATCGAAACGCATACCGTTTCATTTTCAAATGTTATGGTAGAGTTTGATATGCTGGTAGGTGCAGCAGATGGTATCATTAAGCTCTATGATTACCTGTTGAGAGAAAAGGAGCTGCCGCCGCTACTAAAAAATATTACAAATAAACACTACGAGGCTATAAAATCTCTTTTAGCACCTGCTGACTTTGAAATGCAGTCAGCGCAGCACCTCGGTCAGATGGCATTTTCATACCCGCTGTCTATCTCACAGCGGAAAGCCCTCTATCATTTCCAAACCTTACAGGAAGGCGAGAGCCTGGCAGTAAATGGCCCTCCCGGGACAGGTAAAACAACCCTGCTACAAAGTATTGTGGCTAATCAGGTAGTACAAGGAGCTATAAGGGGAGGGAATCCTGCTGTCATAGTAGCCTGTTCTTCCAATAACCAGGCGGTTACCAATATTATCGACAGCTTTTTGCATGTTCCGCAAAAGGCCGGATTATTATATGAACGATGGTTGCCTGATGTGCATGGGTTTGGGTTGTATCTACCGGCACAAAGTAAAATTGTTACTGGAGGAATACCATACATAAAACGAAATGGATCAAAATACGATGGAGCACACGTCGAAAAGGAGAATCACCGTTACATTACAGAGGCAGAGAGAAACTTCCAAAATCAATTTGAAAAATATTTTAACCCGCAGGGATACAGCTTAGCGAAGGCAACAGACTTCATTCGGCAGCAATTAATTTACATACAAGCTCAACTGCAGGAGGGTATAGAATTATGGCAGGATTACAAAGCAATACCCGCGCTGTTACAGCAATTAGGAGTTGTGCCAGCCACCTATTTGCTGGATGATGCCGGATTAAAAATGCATGCACTGGAAAAGCTGAAAGCGGAGATGGTAGGCCTGGAAAATACTGTTCTCACCTATTTCGACAAGGAATCTATCTGGACTAAACTGTTTTCCTTCCTCCCAGCGATCAAAGAAAAGCGCGCAGCCAGGTTACGACAGATCTTCCGGGAGGCATCTTTTAATACTGATACCGTAAATTTCTATCGTCAGAAAGAAGTAATGGGATTCTTGGAAAGGCAGTTTAGGTTATTGAAACATGTGCAGCATATCCATCAGCAATGGGATGACTGGAAGCAAATGTACCAGATAGTATATAATCCGCCACTGGATGATGAAGGATTCAGATTAGCCGAAAGCCAGCAACGGTCCTATTTTTATGATGAACTGGAGATGGGACTGAAGTATGATCTCTTTTATCTGGCAATACATTATTGGGAGGGAAGGTGGCTCCTGGCTACAAAAGAAGCAGTGTGGGAAGAAAGGACAAGGAGAAATGGTAGAACAGATGCAGAAAACAGATGGTATCGTTTTGCCATGCTTACACCCTGTTTTGTTTCCACCTTTTTTATGACACCAAAGTTCTTTAGTTATTCCAAACATGTGAGTGGTAAAGGACCAGATAGCGTATGGGAAAATCCACCGTTGACAGCGTTTATCGATCTCCTGATCGTGGATGAAGCAGGGCAGGTAGCACCAGAAGTAGGAGTAGCAACATTCGGGCTGGCCAAAAAGGCAATTGTAGTGGGAGATACATTGCAGATTGAGCCTGTATGGAACGTTCCAAAGAAAGTAGATGTGGCGAACCTTTACAGATTCAACGTCATAAACCATCCGGATAACCATGCCGAACTAAGTACATTACATACAAAAGGATTCCTAAGTAGTTCCGGCAGTATGATGAAGCTTGCCCAGAAAACCTCCTGCTATCATTTGTTTCCACACATGGAACGTGGTATGATGCTTACAGAGCATCGGCGCTGCTACAATGAAATAATTGAATATTGTAACCGGCTAGCCTATGATGGCCTTCTGGAACCTAAAAAAGGGCCGGCAACCACTTTGCCCTTTGCTCCCATGCAATATCAACATAGCAAAGGGAATTCCAGGCAAATAGGTACTAGCAGGGATAATCCGGAGGAGGCCGCCGCTATTGCCCAATGGATCAAGGAACAGGCTAGTCAGTTGCTGCTGTATTATCAACAGGTGGAGAATAAAGCAGCCACCAAAGAAAACAGAGTACCAAAATCTGTGGGATTGCAGGATATCATTGGTATCATCACACCTTTCAGTAGTCAGAAACATCAGCTGACCAGCACGCTGCAGGGAGCTGGTATCAATATTGCCGGACTGACCATAGGTACTGTGCACGCCTTGCAGGGTGCAGAACGCCCGGTCATACTATTTTCTGCCACATATGGTATAAATGACCTGGAAAGTGGCTATTTTTACGATGCCGGCGTGAATATGTTGAACGTGGCCGTTTCCAGGGCAAAAGACTCTTTCGTGTTGTTTGGCTGTAAGGAGGTACTAAGGAAAAGTGCACAAACTCCTTCCGGAAAGTTATATCACTATATTGATAGCTTGTGACTTCTTGCTGCGCCGGCAGCCCGCACCATTCACAACAAATTTACCATCTCTCTAAAACCAAAAAATCCACCCACCCGCCATGCAGTCCTATGTTCGCAGCTTTAACGAAACCGATCGTGCCATGCTCTCCCTTGTTGGCGGTAAAGGTGCCAACCTCGGAGAACTTACCCATATCGAAGGCGTACACGTGCCTCCGGGATTTTGCATCACTACTGCCGCCTTTCAAAAAGTAATGGTAGCATCTCCCGAAATGAATAAACTACTGGAACAGCTGGCCTTACTACAAATCAGCGACCGCTCAGCAATTGCAGCCATAGGTAATGCCTTGCGTAGTATCATTGAGCATGCACCTGTTCCGGCAGACATCAGCGCAGCCATAACCATGCAGCTGCAAGGTTGGGAGTCCGTTCCGGTGGCCGTAAGGTCGAGTGCTACTGCGGAAGACTTACCCACAGCCTCTTTTGCCGGGCAACAGGATACTTATCTAAACGTGATTGGCATCTCCTCCATTTTACAACATATCAGCAAATGCTGGGCTTCCTTGTTCACGGAGAGAGCTATTATCTATCGTATACAAAATGGTTTCGATCACCGGAAAGTACAATTGGCAGTAGTGGTACAGCAAATGGTGTTCCCTTACGCATCGGGAATTATGTTCACCGCTGACCCGGTAACAGGCAACAGGAAAACAGTGGCAGTGGATGCTGGTTTTGGGCTGGGAGAGGCCATGGTAGCAGGCCTGGTTAATGCTGATCATTATAAAATACAGCAGGGAGCTATTATTGTCAGGGAGATACCAACCAAGCAACTCGGTATATTCGCGGTGCCGGAAGGAGGTACCCGGCAACAAGCCATTGCACACCACCAGCAATCCGCACCAGTGCTTACCGATGCTCAGCTGCTCGCACTGGCGCAGCTGGGGCGAAATATTGAAGCCCACTTCGGCCAGCCCCAGGATATTGAATGGTGCCTCGCAGGAGATACTTTCTATGTGGTGCAGAGTCGCCCTGTTACGACCCTATTCCCCATTCCGCAGGTAGATGACACCCACTTCCACGCCTACATCTCCGTAGGCCACCAGCAAATGATGACGGATGCCATGAAGCCACTGGGATTATCCCTGTTTCAGCTCACCACACCGCGACCCATGTACACGGCCGCCGGCAGACTATTCGTAGACGTTGCTCCGGACCTGGCCGTACCAGCCCGCAGAGCCATGTTTACAGGCGTGCTGGGGAAATCAGATCCGCTCATCAAAGACGCCGTGCTTACCCTGCTCCAACGTCCCGAATTCAAGGTCGACCAGGAAGATACCAACCCCGTGCCCATGCACGACTACAACGTCAAAATAGAATACGATCCGCATATCGTAGCAAAGCTGATCGCCGCTAATCAAGCCGCACACGAGCAACTCAAAGCCGATATAAAAGGAAAAACCGGAGTGGCGCTGATTGATTTTATCCTCTTGCATATCAGGGAGTCAGCAAAGGTCCTGTTTGATCCGCAAAGCTTAAACGTAATCATCACCGGCATGAATGCCGCCACCTGGCTCAATGAAAACATCCGGCAGTGGCTGGGCGATAAAAACGTGGCTGACACCCTCGCACAATCAGTACCCGATAATGTGACTTCCGAAATGGGGCTCCACCTCATGAACGTAGCAGATGTATTGCGCAACTACCCGGAAGTAGTGAACTTCTTGGAACACACCACCGCCGCAGATTTCCTGGACCAGCTGCCCGCTTTCGCTGGTGGTCAGCCATCCGCACAGGCTATCAAGGCATTCCTGGATAAATACGGTATGCGCTGCGCCGGTGAAATCGACCTCACTAAAACCCGCTGGGCAGAAAATCCGGCTATCCTCCTGCCAATGCTCCTCAATAACATCCGCAACTTTGAAACAGGTGCGGCTGCACGTAAATTTAACCAGGGTTTAAAAGCCGCCACTGACAAAGAAAAGGACATCCTCTCCCGCCTTGCAAAACTGCCCGGTAGTGAGGAAAAAGTAGCCGAAACGAAACGTATGATTCAGCTGGTACGGGGCTATAGTGGTTACCGTGAATACCCAAAATACAGTATCATCAGGCGTAATTTTATATACAAGCAGGCATTGATGGTGGAAGCGTTACAAATGCAGCAGGCCGGTGTAATACATGACAAAGAAGATATCTTCTACCTCAGTTTTGAGGAACTGCGGGATGCCATTAAAACTCAATACATCGATCAGCAACTGATCCGTGAAAGAAAAGCAGCATTTTTGACATTTGAAAAATTGATTCCTCCCCGTGTGATGACGTCCGACGGAGAAATCATAACCGGCAGGTATACACGTGATCACCTTCCGGCTAACGCCATCGCTGGATTGGCGGTATCATCCGGCGTCGTGGAAGGACGCGCCCGCGTGATCCCCGACATCACGGAGGCTCACCTGGAGAAAGGTGATATTCTCGTCACCGTGTTCACCGATCCAAGCTGGACACCGGTATTTGTAGGTATTGCAGGACTGGTAACTGAAGTTGGAGGATTGATGACGCACGGTGCAGTCATTGCCAGGGAATACGGACTGCCCGCTGTAGTGGGTGTGCAGGACGCTACCCAACTCATTAAAGACGGACAACAGATCAGGGTAAACGGAACCGATGGATTTATAGAAATACTATAGCAACACATTTATTTAGCCACCCAGTAAATCAAATAAAGCCAGAAAAGCCCTTTGATTAAAAAGAACATAAACCCCCAGAAACCGAGGCGCTTCAACCATTTTATGACTTTTTCCTTTCGGGTATTAGTTTTCATTACTAATCGAATTTGCTACGAATAGGTGTATAGCAAAAATAGGAGTTATTTACAGGTGATGAATGAGTTCGGGTAGAATTATTTCTCCTGAATATAAATACGCTCAATCGCTTCCACATACGGCCCCAGTGCCAGCCCATCATTCTGATTGCCAAAAATCACAATCGACAAATGTGCCTCCGGATATCTTACATAGTAAGAAGAAAAACCGGTAGTACCACCAGTGTGCACATAACGCTTCAGCCCATATTTCGTTTCAATTTCCCAACCATAGCCATAACCTAAAGAAGGTGTTGGCCAGGAGCCAGGGGTAAACATTTCCTTAAGCAAAGCAGGTTGTAATAAGCGTTTTGTATATAACGCCTGATCCCACTTGTAAAAATCATCTACAGAAGAATAAACACCGCCATCTCCCAACAGATAACTATACCTGCTCTGGTCCATCAGTTTCAACTGACCATCCCGCAGGTTGTAGCCATAGGCGCGGTTTAAAATCCTGGCATCCGGGGCATTGGTAGTGGTGTTCCGCATTTTCAGCGGCACAAAAATATTTTCTTTTAAAAACTGCGCAAATGATTTGCCCGATGCTTTGGCAACGATCAGCCCCAGCAACACATAGGCAGTGTTACTATACGAAAACCTGGAACCAGGCGTAAATGCAGCAGTGTCCTGCTGACTCACCAGCTCCAGTACATCTTCATCCGAGAGGGGAGTGGTGCGGTTGGCCGGCATCAAATTGCCATAGTCAGGTAAGCCTGCGGTATGGTGTAGCATACGCCTGATGGTTACCTCTTTACCATATGGTGGAAAACCGGGAAAGAATTTGGTAATCGGATCTTCCAGCGACAATTTCTTTTGCTGTGCCAGTATCAGCACCGCCATCGCTGTAAATTGTTTAGTCACGGAGGCGATCCGGTAATTGGTAGCAGGCGTGGCAGGTGTGTGCTGTTCTATGTTGGCCAGGCCAAATGCTTTTTTGTAACTGACCTTACCGTCTTTGATTACCAGTACGCTGATGCCGGTAGTGTTTTGCAGGTTATAGCTGCTAAAGAGGCTGTCGATACGTTGGCTGAATTGGGCCTGAACAGGCGTTGTTACTATCAGGAGTAACCATAGGATGGCGCAGGTGGCGAGTCTCATAATAAGAATTGGCAAATGGTGAAGCAAAACTCACGAGATCATTCTCCTGTAAGATATAAAAAAAATCATGGTACGGCCTACACAACCGTACCATGATAAGTTACTTTACAGAAGTGATCCATAACGAATTGCCATTCGTGTCTGCTATGCCTCCACTGCGGCCATAAGGCTGGTCTGCCGGCTCCATAATGCTGGTGCCACCGTGCTCCAGTGCCTTTTTGAATGTAGCGTCCGCATCAGGTACGTAAATGAATAGTCCCGCGGGTTGCGGACCATACTCGTTCGTGGCATTGCTGAACATAATGGTGGAATTGCCCAACTGCACTTCCGCATGGCGGATCGTTTTCCCATCCGGCTGCATGGACTTGTGAGAAACGGTAGCGCCAAATACCTGCTGCATAAAATCAAGGAATGCCGCTGCATCCTTAAGGATCAGGTAGGGCATAATGGTTTGGTGTCCTGTAGGAATGTTCATAGCTCAGTATTTTGATGAATTTTATACCACAAAACTAGTACCATCGGCATCCGCAGAATTGTAAAAAACCGACATTATTCCATCCAGTCGGTAGCGCCCGATTTACCGGAAAAGTATATCCTTGGATGTTGTCCTGAGAACTGGCTGAAGTCGTGTATAAAGTGCGCCTGGTCATAATAGCCGCATTCCAGTGCCAGGCTGGTGAGCGATATATTTTTATCGCCATAACGCTTCATGGCACCATGAAAGCGTGCAATGCGGGAAAATAACTTGGGCGTAAATCCCGTAAAATGGTGGAACTGCCGCTGAAACTGCCGCTCTGATAAATAATGCGAAGCGGCCAGGTCGGCAATGCTATGCTCTCCATGTGTATTGATAATGGCTGCAATGGCTTTAAACACCGGTGGCTCAGGCTTTTCTGTGGCGGCCAGCCGGCGCAGCAGAAACTGTTCTATCAGCTGTATGCGTTCGCGGTTGTTTGCTGCCTGGTAAATGCTTTCTTCCAGGGGAGCCGCTGCTGATTTTAAAAGGGATTGTAAGTCAGGCATCTGGTTGGTGACTTCCGCCGCCGGTATGCCAAATACTAACGGTATGGCTTGCGGGTACAGGTATACGCCTATCATACCAAAACCATTGTGGATGCTGAACCTGCTGACCTGCGCACTTTGCCCGTGTATGCCGGCGGTGAAGCTGGGCGTGGCACTGCCATCTCCCAGTAATTCATTAAACCTTCCATTGTAGTGAAACAGCAGTTCCGGGCACATATCCGCCAGCGAATGGTGGGTATAGCCTTCCTCGCTTTCCAGTATCCAGTAAAACCGGACAATGTGCTGCAGGTGCGCTTCGGGGTAAATGGTCAGGTATTTCATACCTTAAAGTTAGGTCGTAAAGTCCTATATTTACACCCTTCGGCCAACCAATTATGATGAAAAATTTAGTGACATCCCTTTTATTGCTGGCGGCTGCACCGCTGGCATATGCCCAGCAACAGTCAGCCTCCGTACCGGTTACCGCCGGTGTATCCAAACAGCTGGCAGTTCAGCGCTATAATAATATCAGCCATATTAATTATGCACTGTCGTTTAGTTTTCCTGCCAATAAAACTGCCACCATTCCTGCAAAAGAGAAAATTACCTTCTCCCTGAAAAATGCGCAACCTACTTTACAGCTCGACTTTAAACAACTTGCGCAAAGTATTACTACGCTCGTGGTAAATGGAAAAACGGTGACACCTGTTGTACAGGAAGAACATGTGGTGATAGCGCCCTCACTGCTGCTGCCTGGGAAAAATGAAATCGAAATTTCCTTCCTTGCCGGTGATGGCTCCCTGAACCGGAACAACGAATTTTTATACGCACTCTTTGTGCCCGACAGAGCAAGGTTTGTATTTCCCTGCTTTGATCAGCCGGACCTGAAGGCAACCTACGACCTTACTGTGGCCGCACCTTCCTCATGGACTGTGCTGGCCAATGGTACCACGAAGGATAGCATTGTGAATGCCGATGGTACCACCACCTGGCATTTTGCCACAACAGAAAAATTGCCTACCTACCTGTTCTCTTTTGTAGCAGGGATGTTTAAGTCGGCCGTGCAGGACATTAAAGGCCAGCCGGTGACTCTCCTCTATCGCGAAAAAGATCCGGGCAGCAATATCGACAGCATTTTCCGCCTGCATCGGGAGTCTGTCAGCTTCCTGGAAAAATGGACTGATATTCCTTATCCGTTCCAGAAAATGGGCTATGCCGCCATTCCGGATTTTCAGTTCGGAGGGATGGAACACCCTGGAGTGGTGCATTACAAGGCATCTGCTTTTTTCCTGCAAAGTCCCACCAAAGACCAGCTGCTGTCCCGTACCCAGCTGATTTCCCATGAAACGGCGCATATGTGGTTCGGTGACCTGGTGACCATGAAATGGTTCAACGATGTGTGGATGAAAGAAGTGTTCGCCAATTTCATGGCCGATAAAGTGGCCGAAGATATTCTGGGAGCGGAGCAGTTTAACCTGCGATTCCTGCAGGACCACTACCCCAGAGCGTATAATGTAGACCGTACAAAGGGCGCCAATCCTATCCGCCAGCAGCTGGATAACCTGAAGGAAGCCGGTACTATGTACGGCGATATCATTTACCACAAAGCGCCGGTGATGATGCGGCAGATAGAACTGCTCATGGGTAAAGATAATTTCCAGAAAGGTGTGCGGGAATACCTTAAAAAATATGCTTACAGCAATGCTTCCTGGGACGACCTGATTGCCATCCTCGCCAGGTATACCAAAAAGGACCTGTACAAGTGGAATGCCGTGTGGGTGAATCAACCTCACCGCCCGGTGTTTGATTATAAAATTGCTTATAGCGGTGATCGGGTAAAGGACCTGGAAATCACCCAGCATCCGGAGTTTGGTGGCAGTGAGGTTTGGCCGCAGCTGTTTGATATCGCTTTCGTATATCCGGATGGGGTAAAAATTATTCAGGCAGACATGGATGCCGCGAGGCTAAAAGTCAAAGGTGCTGCCGGGCTGCCGAAGCCGCAGTATATCCTCTTCAATGCCAGTGGCCTTGGTTACGGCCTGTTTCCAGCTGATACCGCCATCAACCGTTACCTATTTACCAATGGTACACCGCTGAACAGGGCATCGGCTTACCTGAACGCCTACGAGAACATGCTGGCGGGCCGGTATTATACGCCACAACAACTGTTGCAGCTCTTTGCTGCCGGCCTGGCAGTAGAAAAAGAAGAAACCAGCATTAAGCAACTCACCAATTACATCAGCACGCTGTACTGGGAGTTTACCAAACCGGAAGATCGTGCGCACATGGCCGTTAGGCTGGAGCATCAATTGTGGGAAGCCTTACAGCAACAGCAGGAGGGCAATAACCGCAAACTGATTTTTAAGGCTTATCAGGATATTTATACCTCAGCAACTGCCGGGGAGCGCATGTACCAGGTATGGGCGGCGCAACAGGCCCCTGAAGGGGTGAAGCTGGCAGAGGAAGACTATATCTCCCTGGCGCTTACCATCTCCCTGAAAAATGATACAGCCGTTCAGGTTATACCGCAGCAGATCAGTCGCCTCAAGGATGAAGATAAGAAGGACAGGCTGCGATTCCTGATCCCGGCGTTATCACCAAATGTGGCGGACAGAGACCATTTCTTTGCGTCACTCCGGGAGCGAAAAGGCCGCAGTAAGGAAGCCTGGGTGGTGTACGCCCTGTACTACCTGCACCATCCGCAGCGCCAGCAAACAGCGGTGAAATATTTACAGGAGAGTCTGGACCTGCTGGAAGATATCCAGCGTACCGGCGATATTTTCTTCCCTGCCAACTGGCTCAATGCCATTTTCGGTAACTACCAGGATGCGCAGGCCTGGAGTATTGTGCAAAGGTTCTTGGAAAGTCATCCTGATTATAATCCTAAGCTCAAAGCCAAAATATTACAATCTACGGATAACCTTGCCCGTGCGAGGCAGCTGTTACATTGATTGCTATTATTATGAAGACACCCCTCGGATATTAGCCACAGACCTAATCGGGCGTGCATGAGGCGCACAGCCTCACTCACTCCCGGGATCACCGGCACCGCAGCTGCCGGTGATCCCGGGCTCTAATACAGTTTCCTGCGTGGTAGTATGTACCCTGGCCTAACGGGGTCAACATCTCTGAAGGTTCCTTTGTACCACTCATCACTACCGGAGGATAATTTGGAAAATAAAAATCAAATTTTTTGTAGTATTGCTACATGATGTCCCCCAAGATTACTTATGAATACGAGCGCATAACTGATATTAAGCGCCTGAACTTTATTACTGACAGTCTGAAATCCGCTATTCCCGCCAACGGCCGCATACTCGATGTAGGATGTGGAAACGGGGTAATCACCCGCCATTTGGGTCAGTTTGGCTACGAGGTACTGGGTATCGATGTAAGCGAAAAAACCATCGCGGTAGCCCAAAGCAAAAACAACCTTCCAAATGTACAGTTTGCAGTGATCAGTGCAGAAGAACTGATTGCCAGCGGTCAGCAGTACGATGCTGTTATCTGTAGCGAAGTGCTGGAGCATCTTCACGAACCAGGTATGCTGTTGCATACGATTTACCAGTCGCTTAAGGATAATGGTACACTTATCGTTACGGTGCCCAATGGAATGGGTCCCCGGGAAGTATTGGTGACCAAGCCTATGCTGCGCCTGCGTAAGAGCCCGCGCCTGCAGGAGATGGTAAACAAGGTAAAGCGGATGCTGGGCTATAAAGGCACTACCGTGCAATCCCAGGCTGATAACCTCGATCACGTACAATTCTTTACCACAAAGGATTTGCAGCAGCTGGCAGCGGCCAACCGGTTTGAGATTATCCGTTTCTCCAAAACCAATTTTGTGGAAGATGTATTTCCGTTTTCACTCCTCACTAAAAAGATAAAACCGCTGCAGACGTTCGACTGCCAGGTGGCCGAAATATTACCGCTGGGCTGTACCGGCGGGTTCAATACCATCTGGAAAAAATCAAAATAATTACAGCCGGAAACCCTTTTGGGTATTGTGTTTCCGCAAATTGTGGAAAAGTTCTTTGCGCAGCGCGTGTTACATCGGAAAACAATAGATCTTATTTTTGCCAGATGAGATCGAGAAAGGCAGCTATTCCCCATTACAGACTACCGGACTACGTAAAGGCCGGCGTAGAGATACATACCCATGCGGATATGGTAATGGAGGTCTCCGAAAATCACGACCTCTTTTCCCCACACCGCGATGATCATTACCTGTTGGCCATCAGTTTTGACGGGCTTTTCCATGGTACTATTGATTTTAAATCTGTGGAGATGTCAGGGTCGTTTATCCTCATGATCCTGCCAGGGCAGGTGCACCTGCTCAAAGAGGTGACTAACGCCCGCGCCTATACGGTGAGCTTTGATACCTCGCTGGTGCCCGCCGCCCTCAAGCCTTACCTCGATCAATGGTTTGCCGCTAATACCGGCTTCAGGCCCACCGCCGGACTGCTGGAGCAATTGGACGAAATACTGGAAATCATGATCCGCCTCAAAGATGACCAACACAATGGTTTTAAGGCACTATCACTACATGGATTGCTGCAAGCCATGCTGGCACTTATAGCAGAAAACCTCGATGATTCAGGAGCCGATTTCCAACATAGTACCCGCGCGGCTATCATCAACAGGGAGTTTCAGCAGCTGCTGCAAAATCACTTTAAAGAGTGGAAAAGTCCGGGCGACTACGCCGGCGCACTGCATATTACTCCTACACATCTCAACGATACGATAAAGGATATTACCGGCCTTCCGGTATCACAGCATATACAGCAGCTGGTAGTGCTGGAAGCCAAGCGCATGCTGTATCATACAGGCATGACCGTTACAGAAATCGCTTACGACCTCGGCTATGAAGATGTAGGCTATTTCACCCGCCTGTTTAAAAAAGTAACCGGCAGCACCGCGCTGATGTTCAGGAAGCAATTCCGTGAATAGTCCTATCACTTCCCCCTTCGGTACCATTTTTCACTGCCGCAATGCGATTGCTTTGTGGTATGGAAACAATGACAAGAAAAAAGGACCTTTCATTTATCGAAAATATCTTCGTTAAATCCGCCACCATACTGGCTGTGCGCTGTTGGGAAACGGACGATTTCTATGAGCTGGACCTGCATCTGCCGCAGGCAAAACCTGAAGGGTGGACAACCGCGCAGCGTATTGCTACCCGCATCAGTAACTTCCACTATTGCGACTATACCCCCGCCAAATGGGATGTGGAAACCAAAACCTGCACCCTGTTTATTGATGGTAGTCATACCGGCCGTGGAAGCCAATGGCTGCGTACTTTGGAAGCCGGCAGTGAACTGCATTACGCCTCTATCGACTCTGTAAGGCATGCCCCGGTGCCGGGAACCGTACCTGTATTCATCGGGGATCATACTGCCATCGGCCATTTCAGCGCACTGCAGCAGCTGGCAGGCAAACAGGCCAACACCACCGGCTTCATGATGGTAAATAAGGCCGCCCACAAAGAGATGGTAGCAGAGAACTGTTCCTGGCTAAACTTACATACGATCTGCCGCCACGAAGATTACTTCACACAATTGGATAATTATCTCGCAGAACTGCCGCCGGAGAACAGTTATATATTCTACCTCGCTGGTAATTCAAAACTGGTAGGCAACACCCGTAAGTTTCTGCGGCAGCTCGGGATCGATAATGCCAGTATTAAAGCGCAAGGCTTCTGGTGATGGGAGCCTCTCCATGCGTATAAACGGTCTGCGCCCGGGCGCAGACCATTTATACAAAGTTACTTCTTCGGCGACCGCTGTGTAAAGAACCTCGGATAATACGCAAACGTACATAGGAAAAATTGCTGCATCACATTGTTCTGTGAGCGTACAATAATATTGCCGCCGGTATAGTTTTGCAACCCTTGATTCTGATGTAAAATATCAAAGGCTGCCAGTCGTACCTCGGCATTTTTTCCTTTCAGGAAACGATACGTCACGTCTGCCGACCAGATAGTAAACCGGTTACCCGGAATGCCCGTAGATATAGAAGTGGTGCGCTCCAGGCTGCTCTGCAATCGCAGTCCTTTTATCAACTGTACGCTACCGGCAAATTTGAGCGTGTTATTGGTCGCATCTGTACGGGTGGAACGATAACTTTGATCAGAAGTCGATTTCGAAAAATCTTCCCCGAATTTGAGCCGGAATCTATCCAGAACTTCATAATTGATGTTGATTCTAAAGCCTTTACTAACGGACGTGAAATCAGAGGAAGCACCATTTACGTAAGACGCATTTTTGTTGCTGTTATAGTACAAGGACGGTTCAAGATTCAGGGTGTGCTGTTTCATCTTAAAGCCTTTCCTGACATACAGGTTGCTGGTAAACTGTGTTTGGCCGCCGCCGTTGATAAAATAGCGTCTTGTTTTGCCATCCACGTCGTAGATAGTACTGTCTGTTACCGGATTGGCGGTGCGACTATAATTACTGTTAATCCCATAACTAAATGGATTTACGGCTGATTGCGTATTGAAGTTATAAGACAGTTGCAAACTATGTGTTTTCGCAGATTGCAGCTGCAGGTTACCGGTGGTGAGGTTCATCACCTGACTGCTATCCACCAGCGGCGCCAGCTGATCAATGCCGGGATAAGTCATACGCTGCTGATATATCAGGCTCGCATTGGTAGCACTTCTGTTATGCACGTATTTATTGTACCCGATCCTGGCACCGGGTAAGAAGTTACTATAGTTTCTGCTCAGGTTTTGGAATGCTTTCTCTGAATTGTTTTTCATAAAAAATATTTCCTGGTCCGCTGTCATGGTGAAGGAGAAATATCTGCTATAACGATTGATGAAATTCTTCGAAAACGTGCGGCTGATCTCTATTCCTGGTTTTTCCTTGAACTCAAGGCCGTTGCTGCGGTTAGATAAATCAGCATTTGATTGATAGGATTTACCGGTAGTGTCAAAATCGAATACACTCGCATTATTGCTGCGATTGTTAAGGGTGGCGTCGTTGTTAAGGCGGATATTGAGCTGGAGTAATTGCTGCAGGTGTTTAGACAGGAGCCAGCGTTCGAGCCGGGTTAGCTCAAACTCCAGCGATTGGCTGGTGCTTGCCGTTTGGTTGTTGTACCGGCGATTGAAATATTGATTTCTTTCAGGATCAATGAGCGAGTTGAAATCAGTGATCCTGTCGGCTATACTGTTGCTGCTATTATTTTTTAGTTCATAATCGAGCTGGTATTTGGGGCCTGCGTTTGGCTCATACCTGCCATAGGTCTGATTACCAAAGGTGAGGTCCAGCCCGAGGTTGCGGTGGTTATTGGTGTTAATGTTGCTATTGTTATTATTGCTCAGTACCTCATTTTTAGCATTAAAAGTACTGCTGGTATTACTGCTGGAGCCTTGGCCGGTGGTATAGCCTGCTGTTGCGTTCGCACGCAATACGCGCTTGTCAGTACCGAGGTTGTAGTAAGCGCTTCCATCCATTCCTGTTTGTGTGTTTACGCTGCTATTATTACTGTGGACCGTTTGGGACTGGCCTTCCGTGAGCAACGTGGTTTGCAGGGTGCTGCCAAGATTGGTGGTAGTGCCCTGATCAATCTTAGAGCTCCCACCCAGTGTGTTTTGGTTATTGTAATCGTTGCCGCCCTCCAGGAAGTCCTGCCGGAAAATCAGGCCACCGGAAAGTGATTTTCGGATACCTCTCTGCCGGAAATCCGGCTTGTAGCTACCCAGGCCGGAGAAGCTTTTATAAGAACCATTTTCCAGCAACTCATTCAGGCTGCCGGCGTTTTTATTAATGTTGTTGGTAGCACCTACTACTGCTAGTTGCGATTTGGAGGTATATGCACTTAACATGAGGTCCGCCTCATAGCGTTCATCCGAACCTGCACCCGCGGAAATCTTACCGAATTTCCCGGTTTTCCAGCCTTTTTTGAGCTTTATGTTTATATCAGTTGTGGAATCCTGTACTGGCTGCGAAGGGTCCGTTGCGCGTTGGTACACCTGAATTTTATCTACCGCCTGTTTTGGAATATTTTGTAATGCCATATTGATGTTACCACCAAAAAATTCCTTGCCATCTACCAGAATTTTGTTGACCGTACGACCGTTCACGGTAACCACCCCATCTCCCCAAACAGTTATACCAGGCAAGCGCTTAAACAGGTCCTCGATCACTGCGTTTGAATCCAGCCGAAAGGCATCTGCATTGAATTCCAGTGTATCGCCATTCATCTCCACGGGAGGCCGGGTAATCACAACGTCTTTAAGCGTGTGTGCCCCACGTTCCATGTTTATTACCTTAAGATCCAGTTTGGCAACAGCTTTCGGGATAGTAGTTTTGATGATATGAGGTTGGTACCCCATGAAGGTAACCACTACTTTCAGGGGTATATCCAACGGCACTTTCTCGATATGAAAATCCCCCAGGCCATCCGTTAGCTGAAAGGTGAGCAGGGTGGAGTCAGCTGCCCTGTACACCGCAATGGTGGCTGCCGGTAGCACAAAGTCATAAGCGGAATCTTTTACATTTCCATGAATACTGCCAGTGATAACGGTATCTTTTTTCTGCGCCTTGGTGGTTACGGCAATCATAACCAGAAAACATAGGGAAAGGACGGATTTCATTTATCAGAGATTGTCTTTGAGTTTGAATCTGATGAGTATGGGATTGTCAGAAGGCTTTCCTTTTTTAAAGAATTTTTCCAGCCTTTCCGGGTATGCTACTGTCCGGAATGCCATGTTTCGCTCATGTGCATTGAACATCAGGGAGGCAGCTTCTGAGCAATACAGGTAGCCTTCGTGAATTTGTGTAATGCCTTCATTTTGCCATTCGTTTCCGGTGGTAAAGGGTAGGAAACAGGTGGTACTGTCGGTACTTACTTTTTCCAGTTGCAACATGTTGCCTGTTTTAAGATTCATCACCATGGTAGCTGGCTTTCCATAGGAGGTAAGCCGGAACAGAAAATAGTTTCCCAAGGTAGCGGTGTTGCCAATGCTATAGATATACGCCGGGTTTTTGGAGAAATATTCCCAGGGTCTTTGTTTGCCCAGACTATCGCGCATGGCATCTGGTGGTACGGTTTGGGCTAGTGGGAAGATGAAACGCAGATAAGGGAGGGCGGTATCTTTTGTAACCCTGTATATCAGCTGTTCATTAAAATCGGACATGTACACCACCGTGTCGTTTTCACTACGTAACAAATTCATCGTAGAGGTAGTGATCATGTTGGTGCCGGCGTCCGGGCCGCCAAAGGAGTTCAGGGGCATCAGTCCCTTAGTAAGCATGGTATCTTTATAAATTGATACCCGGTTTACTGCACTATCTTTTTTGTTATCCCGGGCATAGAAGTGCCGGGCAACCATGTAGCCATTTGATAATAAGGTGGTTGCGTACTTGTCTTTGATGGCAGAATCTTTTCGGATCAGGTTACAATCAAAGTCATATAGTTCACTCATTGGTTTCGAATTCCTGTGAACATAAATCGTTTTCTTATGTACGTCCACGGTGATATGTTGTATCAGGTTCTTATAATTCTCCGCATTGCCACCGGTAATTTTTTTGTAGAAGCTGCCGTCTTTTTTGAACAATAGCACGCAGTTGGTAGAGGCATCCCGGATAATGAAGAAATCATCCGATACGGCCAGCTGATCAATTTTTCCAAACAGGCTGGCTTTGGTGGTTTCCAGCGGAATAAATTCCATTGTCTCAAAAATTTTGCTGGTAGTGCCGCCCCTGGCCATCTTAGGGTCCAGGCGCATCACTTTTTCCTGTGCAATAACAGGTGAGCCGGCACACAGGAGCAGTAATAACCCTGATATCAGCGATATACGAATCATGTATTGGGAGGATGTTGTTAGAAAATAGGTATCACGTAACAGTAGGAAAATGAGGTGTTGGTCAACTCAGGTTCCCGGGGAGATTTGCATTTTCATTGTTTAGCAATAACGTTTTGAACAGTACAGGGATTTTATCGCCTGTAACTATTCAAATGTAATACCAGATATAGTTTTTATAGATATTTTTCTTTGGCTGGATAAGTTGTTACTATTTGCGGGATAATTGGAAAAACAGGAGTTCCTTCGGTTGTGGATGCGGAATTGCTATAAATCCACTTTTTTGGAGCGATCGGATAGATGGTTGATTGGCCGCCACTACTTCTGCATTAACCACCCTTGCGTTCATTTGCTCAAAGGCAAAATGAATCACTGCGGCCATGGCTTCCTGCATGTAGCCCTGGCGTTGGAAGGAGGGCATGAGTTCATAACCGATTTCCACGCTGCCGTCGGCCGGCTGGTAGTTCCAGAGGCATATGGTACCAATTAGTTGGGGAGATGGAGGCGCTGTGATCACCCAATAGAGTCCTTCTGCGTTAGCGAAGCGGTTGTTGGTGCTGGTGATGAATTGTCGCGCTGCAGCCAGATCGATGGCTGCAGGTCGTTCCAGGTACGTGTTTACGTCCGCGTTAGAGCGGAGTTGCTGTATGGCCACGTCATCGGTGGGCTGTAACTCCCGGAGGAGCAGCCTGTTGGTGCTAAGGGAGGGGAATGGATAAAAGTCAGTATGTAGCATAAATGCGGTTATAATTCCAGGTGCTGAACGCAATTGTAAAGATGGCAACTCCAGCTATTATCTGAATGCAGTATTTCTGTGATGGAGGTGTTTTTTAACATGTTTTGATGGGGGGCATCCGGCACCAGTTCCCGGATCATTTTCCGGATAAATCCGCCGTGGCTCACGATCAATATTTTCTTGCCGGGATGTTTGGCAACGAGTTCGGATAAAAACTCCGTGCCTCGGGTAATTACTTCTTCAGGAGTTTCAATACCGAGGTCCATTAGTTTCCAGTCGCTGCCCCATTTGCTGACCCTTTCTTCTTCGGTGGTACCTTCGGTGAGGCCGCCACCGGCTTCGCGGATGCGGTCGTCTTCCAGGAGCGTGCCTGGATGCTGCATGGCATCGGCGATGATCTGCGCGGTTTCTTTAGCGCGTTGCAGTCTGCTGCTGTATACGATATCGTATGTTTCACCCATGAGTCGCTGGCCGAGCTTGCGCGCCTGCTCTCTGCCTTCTTCATCCAAAGGAATATCTGAGCTGCCTTGTAATCTTCCTGCTTTGTTCCAGGCTGTACTTCCGTGTCTGATAATTGCTATGCGGGTGGTCATTAAGTTTATTAAGATATGTTAATGTGCAAAGATAAAAAATGATTCGGGTAGGTTCGAATGCAAAAGGTTAAATTTAGATAGCCAAAAAAGTTATGTTATGTTATCCTTTGAGAGAATCAGTGAATTATTAGGGAAAGACAGCGAGTTGCTGCTCCAGCATTCCAGTAAAACGATCCATAAGTCATCCTTACACATGCCGGGCCCGGAAACTGTCAATGATCTATACGGGTACAGCAGTCGCAACCCGCAGGTACTGCGCAGTTTGGGGCAGTTGTTTGGCACTGGCCGGCTGGCCCAAACGGGCTATATGTCCATTTTACCTGTGGATCAGGGGGTAGAGCATAGTGCCGGCGCCTCTTTTGCCAAAAATCCGGCTTATTTCGATCCGGAGAATATCGTAAAATTAGGCCTGGAGGGCGGCTGTAATGCGGTGGCCTCTACCTTTGGTGTACTGGCGGCCGTTTCGCGGAAATATGCCCATAAAATCCCTTTTATTGTCAAAATCAACCATAACCAGCTGCTCACTTATCCGAACCGCTTTGATGAGGTGTTGTACGGCACGGTGCAGGAAGCCTGGAACCTCGGCGCTGCTGCCGTGGGAGCCACAATCTACTTCGGTTCTGATAATGCCGACCGGCAGCTGGTGGAAATAGCCCAGGCTTTTGAACATGCCCATGAGCTGGGAATGGCCACTATTCTGTGGTGCTACCTCCGCAATGATGCCTTCAAAAAGGATGTGGACTATCACCTCGCCGCCGATCTTACAGGTCAGGCCAATCACCTGGGAGTCACCATTCAGGCCGATATTATCAAACAGAAGCTGCCGGAGGTAAATGGAGGATATAAGGCGCTCAATGCGGGCAATTCCACCTATGGTAAGCTGGATGACCGCATTTATACTGAACTCACGTCCGATAATCCGATTGACCTTTGCCGCTACCAGGTAGCTAATTGCTACATGGGCCGTATGGGGCTGATCAATTCCGGCGGTGCCTCCGCCGGTGACGGGGATTTGGCAGATGCCGTGCGCTCTGCGGTGATTAATAAACGCGCCGGTGGTGCAGGCCTGATTTCAGGAAGGAAAGCGTTTCAGCGGCCGATGGAAGAAGGAGTGGCGCTGCTGCATGCTATTCAGGATGTGTATTTGAATGGGGAAGTAACGATTGCATAACAATTTATCGATTAACGACCGCCTTCGGCGGTCGTTAATCGATCTGGGCGGGACCGCAGGTCCCACCCAGATCGAAAATTATTCGCGCACCTGCCCGCTGCCATACACAAACCATTTCTCCGTTACCAGTTTCTCCAATGCAAACGGTCCTCTGGCGTGTAATTTCTGTGTGGAAATACCTATTTCTGCCCCTAATCCAAATACGCCGCCGTCGGTAAACCTGGTGGAGGCATTGACGTAAACCGCCGCCGCATCCACGGTGTTCATGAATTTTTCGCTTATCACCGGGTCACGTGAGATGATCGCTTCCGAATGTTTGGACGAATGCCGCTGAATATGTTCCAGCGCAGCTTCCAGGCCGGGTACAACTTTTACCGAACATTTCAGGTCCAGGAACTCGCGCCCGAAATCTTCCGGGGTGGCAGTATGCAACTGCGGATAGGCAGATTGCTGCAGTAATTCAAATGCTAACGGTTCCGCATATACGTCTACCTGATACGCTGCGAGTTTAGGTGCGAGCAGTTTCAAAAATTCAGGTGCTACCGCTTCGTCTACCAGCACGGTATCCAGCGCATTACATACCGATGGGCGCGATACTTTGGCGTTGGTGACAATATTGGCGGCCTGCTCCAGGTCGGCCGAGCTTTCCACATAAGTATGACAAACACCCGCGCCGGTTTCGATCACCGGTACTTTGGAGTTGGCACGTACAAAGTCGATCAGCTGCTGGGAGCCGCGTGGGATGATGATGTCGATATATTTTACAGCAGCCAGCATATCCGCTACCAGCGCACGGTCTGGCGGCATGAGCGTAACCGCATTTTTGTTGGTATGGTATTTTTCCAGGAGCGACTGTATGATGCTCACCAGGATGGTATTGGTATGCAGCGCATCTGTGCCGCCGCGGAGCACACATACGTTGCCTGAGCGGATGCAAAGGGCGGCCACGTCAACGGTTACGTTGGGGCGCGACTCATAGATCACCCCTACTACGCCGAGGGGAACTGTTTTCTTTTGTACCAGCAGGCCGTTTTCCAGTTGCTTTTCTGACACGAGCACATTGGCGGGGTCGGGGAGGCGGGCAATATCTTTTAAGCTTGCCGCCAGACCGCGAATGCGTGTGCTGTTGAGCAGGAGCCTGTCTTTCTTGGGATCTTCATCCGGCATCCTGTCCAGGTCCAGCTGATTGGCGGCCATTATCTCGGATGTTTTTTGCTGTAGTACTTCAGCCAGTTCATTCAGCAGCTGCTGACGCTGTGCGTCGTTGAGCTGCCGGAGCGAAGGTGCAGCCTGCTGCGCCTGTTCCAGTAAGGTGTCTATGCTTTGCATGATGGGGATCATTTACAGCAGCACAATATCATCTGCATGTGCTACTTCTGTATTTTGTTGCCGGCCGGTTTTTTCCAGCATATCGGAAGAGAGTCGGGCCCTTCCTACGGCAACGGCTATATTATTTTCATTTACAATTTCTATTACCTCGCCTTCTTCAAATTTCTCCAGCACTTCTTTTACGCCTACGGCCAGCAGAGAGTGTCTGCTCTCCAGGGCTTGCTGGGCGCCGGCATCCACGAGGATACGGCCGGTTACCAGACTGCCGCTGGCCAGCCATTTACGGCGGGCGGGCATGCTGCAGGTTTGCGGCAGGCACAGGGTGCCGGTATTGCCGTTGATGGCGTTCAGGATACCGTCGGTAGTACGGATGCCGAATATTACCACTTGTATGCCCATGCGGGTGGCTAGCCGGGCGAAGGTGAGCTTGGATACCATGCCACCCAGGCCGAGGGCAGATTTTTCTTTATCGGCCAGTCCCAGCGCGTGTTGATCTATTACATCTATTTTAGGTACTACATTTCCTTCGCGGTCCAGTACACCGGCAACGGATGTGCTGAACAGCAGCTGTGTGGCGCCAAAACCAACAGCAATCAGGGTGGCCAGTTCATCGTTATCGGAAAACTTGAGCTCTGTATTGCTCACCACATCATTTTCATTGGCGATAGGGATGATATTGTTTTCCCACAGCTCTTCGTATGTTCGTTTGAGTTGGAGGAACTGTTCTCTGTTGGAAAAATGATGGCGCTCGCAGAGGCTCTGGGCAACGGCGATATCGTACGGGGCAAAGTATTTACTGTATTTGCTCAGCAGCAGGGGGTTGCCGATAGCGGCGGCGGCTTTACGCTCGCTGATGCTGCCGGAATAATTTTTCAGATGTTGCCTGCCTGCGGCCACCGCGCCGGATGATACCAGCACAATATGATAGGATGCGTGCAACTCCGCTACCTGACGGGCAATGCCGGCGATCACCGTTTCGTCCAGGTCACCGTTTTCGCGGGTGATAGACGCGGTTCCAAATTTTATGACAAGTATTGGTTTGCTCACAATTTTTAAGAATTTGCTGACAAAATATTGAAATACTACGAACTTTAATAACGTTAGCGCATAATTACAGACATTTGGATATGATCAGGATATTAGTCATAGAAGATGAAGAGCGTGTGGGAACGCTTATCAGGCGCGGATTGGAGGAGAGTGATTACGAAGTTACCCTGGCCCGCGATGGCAATGCCGGGCTTAAACTGGCCCTCACCGGCGAGTTTGAGCTGGTGATCACGGATATTATCCTGCCCGGTGTGGATGGGTTAGCACTCAGTCGCAGTATCCGCGAGGCTTTACCCGATATCCCGGTGCTCATGCTCACCGCGCTGGACTCTACGGACGACAAGGTAGAAGGCTTTGAAGCCGGTGCAGACGATTACCTGGTGAAACCTTTTGACCTGCGGGAGCTGCAGGTAAGGATTAAAGCGCTGCTCAAGCGCTATAGTGGCCGCCGCCAGCAGCCATCAAAAGTACTGCAGTACGCAGGCCTGCAAATGGATCTCCGGGCAAAAACTGTGACCAGGGATGGGGTGGAAATCAACCTCACACCAAAAGAGTTCCGCCTGCTGGAATACCTCCTGCAACGCCCGGAAGTAGTGATTTCGCGCACGGAACTGGCCGAGAACGTATGGGATACCCACTATGACACAGGGACTAACTTCATTGACGTCTACATAAATTACCTTAGAAAAAAGATTGATAAAGATTTTTCAGTAAAATTGATTCATACCAGAACAGGTATGGGCTTCATTTTAAAAGCTGGATAAAATGAAAATCCGAACGCGGCTGACACTATTGATATCAGGCATCACTGCGGCCATTCTGCTGCTGCTGGTGATCGTAATTTATATTTCATATGCCCGTGACCGTGAGGAGGACTACTACAAAAACCTCCACCGGCAAGCCATCACCAAAGCTAATCTGCTGCTGGATGCGCACATCGATCCGCAGGTGCTGCAGCTGATTTACCGCAATAGCAGCGGAAATCTGGCGCAGGAAGAAATCGCGATTTATGATTCCACGTTTCAGCTGCTGTACCATGATGCGGCCGACATCGACAAGGTAAAAGAAACCCCCGCCATGCTGGAAAATATCCTGGAAAGTGAGGAGATCTTTTTCAAACAGGGGCAATGGCAGGTGGTAGGCTTTTCGTACCGCCATCAGGGTAACAACTACCTGATAACCGCGGTGGCGGAGGATGAGTATGGGTATGCGCGACTCCGTTACCTGGCCTGGATTCTGGGCATCTCCTGGGTGGGTGCGCTGGTTTGTATTGTGATTGCGGCGTACTTCTTTGCGCGACTGGCTTTCAGGCCGGTATCCCAGCTGGTGGACCGGGTGGAGGAAATTACGGCAACCAACCTGGATAAGCGCGTGCCGGAAGGCAACGGCAAGGACGAGATGGCAGAACTGGCCATTACCTTTAATGCCATGCTGGACCGCCTGGAGCAGTCGTTTGACGCCCAGAAACAGTTTGTATCCAACATTTCACATGAGCTGCGTACGCCATTAACCGCTATGATGGCGGAGCTGGAGATTTCAGCATCGCGGGAGCGGCCTGCTGATGAGTATTTGCAGAGTATGCAGCATGCAATAGCGGATGCCAGGCAGCTGGTGCGACTCTCCAACAGTCTGCTCGACCTTGCCAAGGCAAGTTACGACCCGGCAGAAATCCGGTTTAAGTTGCTCCGGCTTGATGAAGTGCTGATGGAAGGCAGGGAAGAGGTGCTGAAGGCTTTCCCTTTTTACCGCATCAATGTAAATTTTGAAGAAGGGGAGGACGCGCCGGATTATTTGTCCATCGAAGGCAATGAATACCTGCTGAAAGTGGCTTTTGTGAACCTGATGGAGAACGGCTGTAAATTTTCTGACAATCATGAGATGCAGGTGGTGGTAACCTGGTTCAAGGGGCATACTATACTGCGTTTCAGCGATCATGGCGTTGGGATTGTGAAAAAGGACCTGCCGAATATATTCACCCCGTTTTACCGGGGTGCTAACGGGCAATATGCGGATGGCACGGGTATCGGGTTGCCGCTGGCCTCACGGATTATTAAACTGCATAAGGGAAAGATCAGTGTGGTGTCGAAGGAGCGGCAGGGGACTACGTTTACAGTGGAATTTGCTTTCACATAATTTGGCGCCTGCGGTACAGGAACCGGCAGTCTGAGGGTGTGAGGCCGCCGGCATCGGTGGCCTCACACCCCTTAAATCCCAGGGCGTAGCCCTGGGATTTAAGGGGTGACAACGGAAACGTTTTCAGGCCCTGCCGGTACTCATAATATTATGTAAATTCGCACTTCCCGGAATTCAAAAATTCCTTTCAAAAAAAATTCATCGAAAAATTTCGATATTTCAAAAATAGTACTACATTTGCATCATGGATTTGGGATTAATTGAAAAAGCAGCCAATGCCATAGCGGACAAACACCGGTTATCCATTCTGATGGAGATCGCGAAAAAAGGAAGTATGGCTTGTGGCGATATGTGCGGTCTGACTTGTTTATCTCAGCCTACTGTGTCTCACCACGTAAAAATACTGGTGGACAGTGGAGTTCTTAATTCAACAAAGACCGGTCGCGTGCTGGAGCTCACCATCAATAAAGAGATGATGAAACAGCTGTCGATGTTCTTTCTTAAATTGAGCTGATCGGCTTTCCACGGTGAAAGCTACCAGCTTTTTTTATCCGTTGAAACATCGATTTTTTTAAATGTTTAGATATGGGAGATGCAAATCTCTTTTTTTGGGTGTTCAAACATTGAAACTTTTAAATAAATCAAAGGAATCATAAGCAATCTGTTTTCAATACGGGCATTGTAGGCAGATTTTGGTTAATGGTAAGTACAAACGGAGGCGCTTTCCCCGCAACGGGTGCGGGGAGAGCGGAACCTTCACAAAAGAGGAATTTCCTCAGATTATTGGATTAGTGTAGTTCTTTATTTCTCGTAGAGCAGCAAAGCAGGTAAGCAGCCAAGGATTTTGTTTTGTTGTATGAATGGAGTTTTTTCCGCCAACGGCGGAAAAAACTCCTCAGGGGAGAGACCAAAGGTCTCCCCCCTGATAAAAAACAAGCCTTTGCTGCTCTTATGTTTGCAACAAACAACAATACATAAGCCTTGGCTGCCTTGCGAGAGAAAAAGACCCACACTAATAAATAAGCTGAGTTCATCATAACAGATTGTATAGCTAAAAAGGGATTTCTATCTGTTCACACAGGTAACTAAAAACAGCAATGGTAAAGAAACAACAGCAAACGATCGTCATCACTGGCGGCAACAGCGGAATAGGTTATGCTACAGCAGAAGAATTTTTAGGAAGAGGTTACCGCGTGCTGATCACAGGTAGAAACCCTGCAGCCATACAAAAAGCCGTACACCAGCTCGGCTATCCGGCCGAAGGATTCAAGGCGGATGTGCAATCACTGGAAGACACCACAAAACTGGCGGAATTTGTCCGCTCCCGCTACGGGCAAATTGACGTGCTCTTTATCAATGCCGGTATCGGGAAGTTCGGACCATTCGAAGCAACAACAGAAGAATTATTTGACGAATTGATGAACATTAATTTCAAAGGAGCATTTTTCACAGTGCAGCAATTGCTGCCACTACTGAAAGAAGGCGCAAGTATAGTGTTTCTTTCTTCCAGCAATGCAAACGGCGGTATGCCGGGCGCAGCAGTGCACTCCGCCAGCAAAGCGGCCCTCAATTCCCTGGCCAGAACCCTGTCCAGAGAACTTGCACCACGCAACATCCGGGTAAATACCATCGTTCCCGGTCCCGTAAACACACCCATACTACAAAAAGCAGGATTTGGTGAAGATACCCTTCAGCACATGGCCAGCCGCATCCCACTGGGCAGAGTGGCACAGCCGGCAGAAATTGCCAGCATGGTAGGCTTCATCACCTCTCCGGAAGCATCTTTTGTACATGGAGCGGAAATCAATATCGATGGCGGTTTCTCAGTTCATCCATTAGCAGGTTAGTCATCAAATTTGCCATAATTGAAATTGTATTCTCCAACCAGACAGACTTCATCCATAACCCCTTATAAACCACTTCATCCATTGTCGGGCTCCAAGGTAATAGTTATCCGGTTTGCCCCGGGAAACGGAAGCCATCCCCCTCCCGGCGTTTTAACCAATTAAAATTTCTGAAAGCCGAAATCAGCGATTTCAGCCTTCGGAATCTATCCCCGCAAAAGGCAAGGCTAGACTCAACAAAAATTTTTTCCTCAATTACATTGAAATATTTAAATGTTTGAAAAATGAGTACTTATCAAGATAAAACAGTCGTTGTCACAGGTGGCAACAGTGGCATAGGCTATTCCACAGCAGCAGAATTTCTGAAAAAAGGATACCGGGTACTGATCACGGGTCGTAAACAGGAAGCAGTACAAAAAGCTGTGCAGCAGCTGGGTGAGCCGGCAGCCGGATTTACCGCCGACCAGCAATCGTTGGAAGATACAAAGGAACTGGCAGCGTATATCCAAAACCGTTACGGTAAAATAGATGTGTTATTCATCAACGCCGGCGTAGGAACATTTGCCCCCTTTGATACCGTCACGGAAGAGAGCTTTGACAACACCATGGACATCAATTTCAAAGGCGCCTTCTTTACCGCACAATACCTGCTGCCACTCATCAATGAAGGAGGAAGCATCATATTCCTCTCCTCCATCAACGCTATTGCCGGAATGCCAAATGCATCGGTATACAATGCCAGCAAAGCTGCACTCAACGCACTCTCCCGCACTCTCGCCAGAGAATTAGCTCCTAAAAATATACGTGTAAACGCCGTGAACCCGGGACCTATCAGAACACCTATTTTCGATAAGGCCGGCATCGACGAAGCCACACTCGAACAATTTGGTTCGCTCGTGCCTTTACGACGTATAGGGGAACCACAGGAAGTAGCGCAGCTCGTTACCTTCCTGGCTTCACCGGAAGCCAGCTTCATCACTGGTGCTGAAATGAATGTGGACGGTGGCTTTGCCGTACACCCACTCGCTGGTTAATTTGTTTAATCACCATATAATCTCAAAAAAACAATGAGTACTAATCAGGAAAAGACAGTAGTAGTAACAGGTGGCAACAGTGGAATTGGATATGCTACCGCAGAAGAGTTTTTGAAGAAAGGATATAAGGTACTTATTACAGGTCGTAACACCAGCCTTATAGAGAAAGCTGTGCAACAGCTGGGAGAAGGAGCGGCAGGCGTTACGGCCGATCAGCTATCGCTGACAGATATTAAAAGCCTGGCGGAGTTTATACGTCACCGTTATGGCAAAATTGATGCACTGTTTCTCAACGCAGGTATTTTCGCCTTCGCCAGTGTGGAAGATACCACAGAAGAGCAGTTCGACTCCATGATGGACATCAACTTCAAAGGTGCCTTCTTTACGGCACAGCAGCTGATCCCACTCATCAACGAAGGCGGCAGCATCACTTTCCTTTCCTCCATTCATGCCGACACCGGCATGCCCAATTCATCGGTGTACAGTGCCAGCAAAGCGGCCGTAAACGCTTTGGTACGCACACTTTCCAGGGAGCTGGCCCCAAAAAAGATCCGTGTAAATGGTGTGAACCCCGGACCAGTTTCTACTCCTATATTAGATAAGGCCAATGTGGAAGCCTCCGCCGTGGACCATATCAGCAACCTGATACCCCTGAAGCGCATGGGATACCCTTCGGAAATAGCCAAACTGGTGACTTTCCTGGCCTCTCCGGATGCCAGCTTCATCACAGGTGCTGAAATCAATGCCGACGGCGGCATGGCCGTACATCCAATGGCCGGTTGATTTGTAATGTTGTAATTGTTCCCGGTATTTCCCGCAGGTAGCTTCCTGGCGGGAAATACTTTTGGGTTTATCCCATCTTGCGAAGCAGCTTCCCCAGCGTTTTCAGACTATCATCCACCTGCTTGCTCCACGGCACACTATAACTGATACGCATACAGTTGCTGTAACGATCCTGCAACGTGAAAATCCTTCCCGGACATATACTGATCTTGTGCTTCAGCGCCTGCTGAAACAATTCGTAGGTGTTGATATGCCCTTCCAGTTCTATCCATAATACACATCCTCCCTGCGGGCGACTCACACGCGCACTCTCCGGGAAATACTCCATGATGGCCTGGGAATAACGCAGACACTGCGTATGTAATATCTTCCTGAGATTTCTTAGATGATTTTCATAACGCCCCGTTTCCAAAAAATTACCTACTGCTGCATGGGTAATACTGGGAGATGCAATCGCATGCATATGCTTTAATTGCAGTATTCTTTCCTTGTACTTTCCCGGTATCGTCCATCCCACGCGGAACCCAGGCGCCACGGATTTTGATATCGAACTACAGTACAACACATTCCCTTTCCGGTCAAAGGATTTACAGGTAGCCGGGCGCTGTTTGCCAAAATACAGATCGCCATATATATCATCCTCTATCAACGCGATATCATACTTCTCTATAATACCCACCAGCTCCTTCTTATGCTTGTCGGGCATACAACACCCAATCGGGTTATTGAAATTCGGCACAAACAGGCAGGCCTTGATCTTATGGCGGGGAATCGCTTTGTCCAGATAAGCCAGATCAATTCCCGTGGCCGGATGGGTAGGCACTTCCAGTACTTTCAGCCCCAGGCCTTCGGCCAGTTGCAGCGCGCCATAGTAGGCAGGGCTCTCGATCGCAATGGTATCGCCAGGCTGGGTAACGGCACTGAGGCATAACGTGAGCGCCTCTACGCAGCCATTGGTGGTTACCACGTCATTTTCTGTATAGGCCCCGCCCCAGTTGAGGGACAACAGTGCCAGCTGCCGGCGCAGACGTACGTTTCCCTGCAAAGGATCATAGGCCACCCCGTAATTGGGCAGCTCACGCAGCGCCTGCACTACCGCTTTCGCCATTTTTGCCGCAGGTAATATCTCCGGTGGAGGTGTGGCTACGGAAAACTTCATGATGTCCGACGCTGCCATCAGGTTAAATACGGCCGCCACCATTTCATGTACCGTTACTTCCGCCGCCTTTTTTACCGGCTCACAGCTGGCAGGCAAATCCGGCATGCGCTTGCTGTTAAACCGGATGTAATAGCCCGACTTAGGCCGCGATTCAATCAGGCCCTTCGCTTCCAGATGGTAATAAGCCTGGAAAGCGGTACTTAAGCTAATCCCCTGCTGCTTGCTTAAAGTACGCACGGATGGCAGCTTTTCGCCAATTTTAAGCACCTCTTTTTCTATCAGCTGCTCAATATTATCTGCTACCTGGATATATAGATGTTCTGCTGTCTTAATCATGATGCTAAGTATCTGATATGGTGTAAAAGTAGGAAATTGAATCTGTTATTTCGCAATAATCGGGCTTGCAACTGTGCGCCGATTTTTTATTTTTGTAGGATATGAAGTCGCAGCAGCTTTTGGTGGATATCAACGACCCCGGTAATTTTTCATTTGCAGCATGCCTGGTGTTCCTTGGCCGGTCGGATAAGGAGAACCTGCATTTTATCCGCAACGGTATGCTGGAAAAGCTGGTGGTGGCCGATAGCATCCCTGTGCTGATCAGGGTTTCAGGCGTTGTGGGTCATCAGTTAAGTGTAGAGATGTTACCGGTTTCTTTCCCTGAGTTAACGGAAGAGGTGCCGGTACTGACGGAAAAAGCCATTGCTTACATCACCCGTTATGTAACGCGGTGGCTGCACCTGGATGGGAGCTTACAGGCTTTTTACAACTATGCTGATCAAAACCCGTTGCTGGCCGGTTTACCGGAGAGATACAAAGGGCTGCGGCTGATCGGCATCCCGGATCTCTTTGAAACCCTCTGCTGGACAATCATTGGGCAGCAAATCAACCTGACGTTTGCCTATACCCTGCGTCAGCGGCTGATCACACACTTCGGCTACAGTGTAACACTGGACGGGCACACCTATCACCTGTTTCCCCGCCCTGAAGTGATTGCCGCCCTTACTCCGGAGGTACTTACGGCCATGCAGTTTTCTGGCAGCAAAGCCCGGTACCTGATTGCCACAGCACAGGAAATAGTAAACGGCACTTTTTCGATGGAAGCACTGGACCAAATGGATTACCAGCAGGCAAAAGAGCGATTGCTTGCACTGAAAGGAATCGGTAACTGGTCCGCCAATTATATACTCATGAAATACGGTCGTTTTCCGGAAGCGCTGCCACTGGAAGATGCCGGCCTGCACAACGCCATCAAAGGGCGCCTGCAGCTGGAAGCCAAACCAACCGCAGCAGAACTGAGAGCAATCACGGGCATATGGGGCGAATACGCCGCCTATGCCACCTTTTATCTGTGGAGAACATTACTACCCCAATAAATTATATATGGATACGCTGTATCATCTTCGTATAGACACCCCCGTAGGAGCACTGCTGATCAGTGGCACCACTGCCTATATTACGTCTGTATCATTTACCAACGACCCGGAAGAGGAGTTCCATGAAGCACCGCCATTGCTGCTGGAATGCGCGCAGCAGCTATTTGAATATTTCGCGGGCGACAGAAGAGCTTTCGATCTCCCCATCTCGCAACATGGTTCTGTGTTTCAACATACAGTTTGGAGTCAGCTGGTGAAAATTCCTTATGGCCAAACCATTACCTACCTCCAACTCGCCAAACGCATTAATAACGTGAAGAGCATACGCGCAGTAGGTACCACCAACGGCAAAAATGCACTCGCTATTATTGTGCCCTGCCACCGGGTAGTAGGCGCAAACGGTGTACTCACGGGCTATGCAGGAGGATTATGGCGCAAGCGGTGGTTGCTGGATCATGAAAGAGGAGATCTGTTTTCAGGATTGAGATAAATGTTATCACGGGAATTATTTTAAGTTCGCAATGGCGCCTTCGGCGCCAGGAGAGCGATCTTTTTTCTCGCAAAGCAGCAAAGCAAGTAAGCAGCAAAGGCCTGCATTTTGTTCCTATAAGTTTTTCTCCGTGAGGCAAGATTATTTTCCGCCATCGGCGAAAAAAAATCTCCATCAAACAACAAAACACAATCCTTTGCTGCTTACCTGCTTTGCTGCTTTGCGAGAAAAAAAGATAAACCACAAGCCATCCACGAAAAAATCTGATCTGTACAAAATTTACAAAACTGAATCTGTTTTAACATCCTGAATTTTATCAATTTTGTGTTGCGATTAGCGAATGATTACTTCACCTTTAATCCGGCACACATGAAATTAGCAGCAGATTTACAAGCAACAGATCAGTTATTAACCCTCAGCCAGGCCTTTACCAGTAAGTATCTTGCAGGATTAAATACACTCGCCCCACATCGTAATATTCCTGCGCTGCCAGCTGCTACGCTCCCTGAGCAAGGGATGGGGGCAGCTGCAACGCTGGAAAAGTTTACCGCTATGTATGGTGATAGTCTCGCTGCCGGTAGCGGCCCCCGCTACTGGGGCTTTGTAACCGGTGGTGTTACACCAGCCGCACTGATGGGCGACTGGATCACCGCCGCCACTGATATGAACGGTTCCAGCAGCGGTTCTGTCGCACTACAAATTGAAAAAGATGCGATACAGCAATTGAAGTCGCTCTTTAATATTCCGGAACATTTCTTCGGCGCCTTCGTGAGTGGCGCTACCACCGCTAATTTTACCGGGCTGGCTATTGCCCGGCAGTGGCTGGGAGAGCAGCTGGGTGTCAATATCGCAGCAGAAGGAATGGCATCTTTCCAAAATATAAAAATCCTGTCCGCAGCTCCCCATTCCAGTGTTCTCAAATCCTTGTCCATGCTGGGTATTGGCCGTAATAACCTGGTGCGTATACCAGCCATTCCCAACCGGGAAGCGGTAGAGGTGCACGCACTAGAATATTACCTGCGGGAAAATCCCGGTCAGCCGGTGATATATGTTGCCAATGCAGGCACCGTGAATACTGTTGATTTCGATGATATCGAAGCCATTGTCGCCCTGAAGAAAAAGTATAATTTCTGGTTGCATGTGGATGCTGCCTTTGGTGGCTTTGCTGCCTGCAGTCCGGATTTCAGCCACCTGCTAAAAGGCTGGGAGCAGGCGGACAGCATTACCATTGATGCACATAAGTGGCTGAACGTACCTTATGATTCCGCCATGATTTTTTGCCGTCATCCGCAGTTACAGGTTAGCGTTTTTCAAAATCCTGGCGCCGCTTATCTTGGTGATCCGCAGGAGGAGTTTCACTACAACAATTACGTACCTGAAAACTCCCGCCGGTTAAGGGCTTTGTCGGCCTGGTTTACCATGCAGGCTTATGGTAAGGATGGCTACCGTACTATCGTGGAAAATAATGTGAAGCATGCGCGGCAATTGGGAACGCTCATTGCCTCGGATGCGCGGCTGAAGCTACTGTCGCCGGTGCGTTTATGTGTGGTGTGTTTTACGGTAGATGTGGAAGCTGCCGCGCAGGCAGCCAAAGTAGATGCTTTATTACAGGCACTGAATGCCAGCGGCGTAGTATACATGACTAAAACGCGGTACCAGGGGCAGCCCGCTATCCGTGCAGCTTTGGTCAACTGGCGTACTACCGCTGAAGATGTAACGCTGGTATGGGAAACCATGCAGCAACTGTTAACCACTATATATTAGCTACCATGCGTAAAGCAACACCCATTGGGTACCTGGCACTGGCCATCGTTAGTATTTTCTGGGGCACCACCTATATGGCTTCCAGCATTGGCGTCCGTTATCTGCATGGCATTAGCCTGTCGGGCTTGCGGCAAGGGACCGCAGGATTTATACTCGTTTCTATTTTCCTGTTGCGTGGTAATGCCATTCCTAACCGCGCCGTATTAGGCAAGCTGTTCATGATTTCCTTACTGATGCTGGTGGGGAGTAACGGATTAATGACCTGGTCCATGAAATACATACCCAGTGGGCTGGGCGCAATTATCAGTGCTACGGTGCCGATCTGGATCACGCTCTTCAGCTTTATCCTGGTGCAGCGCACGCGACTCAGCACCCAGCTTTGTGCGGGGCTCTTCCTGGGTTTCGCCGGTGTGGCTGCCATATTTTATAATTACCTGCCGAGCATGATGAATCCGGATTTCCGCTTTGGTATCCTCTTGTGTGTATTCGCTTCTTTATGTTGGGCGCTGGGTTCTGTGCTCACGGCCAAGTGGGCGCTCGATATAAATTTCCTGTACGGGGCAGGGTATCAGATGTTGTTTAGCGGGGGGGTGATGCTGCTGGTGTCGACCCTGATTATGGGAGAGCCGCTGCATTTTGCCAGCTTCCCTGCCGAACTCTGGGAGAGCCTGTTGTACCTGATATTGTTTGGTTCCCTGCTGGCATACGGCGCCTATGTGTATGTGTTAAATAATATGCCTACTTCACTGGCATCTGTGTATGCATACATCAACCCTATTGTGGCGGTGCTGCTGGGATGGATCTGGCTGAAGGAGAGTCTGACCTGGATGATGGGGATCGGCACGCTGATCACGCTGGCAGGGGTATACCTGGTAAACGGCGCAGTGGCTAAAAACAAGCAGGTGATGGTAACGGAATAATAACGTCTACCTATATACGAAAAATTTTAAGGTAGAAGTATAGTCAGATGCCGCCCCGGTTTTTACCGGATCAGGCATCTGAACTATTTTTTTAAGGAAAAGGGGTTAACTTGAGTACTATTAAAACTATTCAAATGGAAATCATCCAGGCAAGCACTTTGCACCTCAATGAAGTGGCTGTATTATTCGATACTTACCGTTCTTTTTACAAGGCGGCACCTGATTTTGAAGGGGCGCTGAAATTCATTTCCGAGCGTATGGAAAAAGGGGAGAGCCGTATTTACGTGGCGTTGGAATCGGACGAAATCATAGGTTTTATGCAGCTTTATCCGATTTTCACCTCTCTTGGCATGAAACGTGCGTGGGTGCTCAACGATTTATTTGTCCTGGAAGCCCATCGTGGCAAAGGAGCCGGTGGTATGCTCGTGGATGCTGCCCGCCAGCTGGCCATAGATACGGAAGCAGGATATGTAGCGTTACAAACGGAGGTGACAAATGAAACCGCACAGCGGCTGTACGAAGAAAAAGGATTTAAGAAAGATACCGATTTCTATTACTACTATCTGTCCGTTTAATCGTTGATTTTTCATTTTACATTTACAGGATGGATAAGCATCAGAATCCCTGGAAAATACATTCCAGTGAAACGAAGTACGAAAATAACTGGATCAGGATCACACATAACGAAGGGCTGAATCCCGCCGGCAATCCAGGTATCTATGGTGTCGTGCATTTTAAAAATGTGGCCATTGGGGTATTAGCTTTGGATGAGGAGATGAATACCTACCTGGTAGGGCAGTTTCGTTTTCCGCTGAACCGCTTCAGCTGGGAGCTGCCGGAGGGCGGCGGAGCGCTGGACGAGGACCCGCTGGATGCCGCCAAGCGTGAATTACTGGAGGAAACAGGCCTCGTAGCCTCGGAGTGGGAGCTGCTTACCCGCATTGATACCTCCAACTCTGTCACCGACGAAACAGCGGTGGTATTCCTCGCCAGAGGACTGCACCAGGGGGAGTCGGAACCGGAAGAAACCGAACAGCTCACCGTACGGAAGGTGCCTTTTGAGGAAGCCTACCGGATGGTGCAGGACATGGAAATCACGGATTCCATATCCGTAGCGGCTATCCAGCGAATGAAGCTGCGACTCCTGGGGTATTAGATCGCTATTTCCCAAAGGACTAGTATCTTTGTGGCAATGGAAAGGAAATTTAAGAAGCACACGAGCCCGCGTCCGAAGCAGTCCTCGCTGATTATAGGCCGTCAGCCTGTTATAGAAGCTATCAACAGTGGCAAGCCTATCGAACGTATATTCATGCTCCGCAGTGCTACGGGAGACATTATCCCACAGATCAAAGAAGCGGCACAATCTTACAATATACCTGTAAACCTGGTACCGGTGGAAAAGCTCAACGGGTTTACCCAGGCTAATCACCAGGGTGTTATCGCCCTGGCCGGTAATGTTACCTACCTGGATTTGCAGGATGTTATTTCTCACGTAACTGAACAGGGACAAACACCATTGTTCCTCCTCCTGGATGGTATTACGGATGTTCGTAATATCGGCGCCATTGCCCGTAGTGCAGTGTGTTGCGGTGCCCAGGCCATCATCATCCCCGACAAAGGCGTGGCTGCTCTCAACGAAGAAGCCATGAAATCCTCTGCCGGCGCCCTGGAACGCATTGCAGTATGCCGTGTAAACAGTTTGCTCAAAGCCATTGATACCCTGCATCTCAACGGTATCAAAGTGATGACCAGCGAAATGGAAACCGAGGCCGTACTGCATGAATGCGACCTTACCGAACCGGTGGCCATTATCATGGGCTCTGAGGATAAAGGCGTATTCCCGGCCCTGCGTAAAGCATCCGATGTACTGTTCCGCATCCCGATGGCCGGTAAGTTTGAATCATTCAACGTATCCGTTGCCGCAGGCATCATCCTGTACGAAGCCATGAAGCAGCGGATGTAACCGGATCTTATCTGCTTATTCCAAACTATGCATATGCTTAAACTGATAGAATGTCCCAGAGATGCCATGCAAGGATGGCACCGGATCATCAGCACGGAAGAAAAAGTGGAGTACCTCAATGCCCTCCTCAAAGTAGGCTTTGATACGATCGATTTCGGCAGCTTTGTATCGCCGAAAGCGATTCCGCAGATGGCGGATACCGCAAAGGTATTGCCGCAACTGGATCTTTCCGGCTCTAAAAGTAAGCTGCTGGCTATTGTTGCCAATGTAAGAGGAGCGGAGGAAGCAGTGATATTCGATGAAATCAGTTACCTGGGCTTTCCCTTCTCTGTATCTGAAACCTTTCAGCTGAGAAATACCAATAAAACTATTGCAGAGTCCCTGGAGCAGGTGCAAACCATCCAGGAGCTCTGTATTAAGAATAAAAAAGAGCTGGTCGTGTATATTTCCATGGGCTTCGGCAATCCTTACGGGGACGCCTATAGTCCGGAAATAGTGCTGCGCTGGGTCGAAGAAATGGTGAAGATGGAGATCACCACCATTTCACTGGCCGATACCGTAGGCGTTGCAGATCCGGTGGCCATCCGCAACCTGTTTAGCCACCTCATTCCGGCTTATCCCCAGGTGGAGATTGGCGCTCACTTTCATGCGGCGCCCAACAACTGGCAGGAAAAAGTAATGGCAGCCTGGGAACATGGCTGCCGGCGGTTCGACAGCGCGCTGAAAGGTATTGGTGGCTGCCCTATGGCCAAAGATGAGCTGGTGGGCAACCTGGCCACGGAAAACCTGATCGCTTTTTGTGAACAGCACCAGGCCCCATTGCAGCTGGACCACGCAGCCCTGCGCAAAGCACAGGCCCTGGCCGATATCGTTTTTAAGAATTAAGCAGATTACATGCAATTTCACCTGAGCTTTCCGGTAGATACGTTGGAAAACGCCATACAGCACAGCGATAAGCTGCTGCTCATGGGTTCCTGCTTCGCAGAAGAGATAGGCCGCAAACTGGAAGCAAATTATTTTGATACCCTTATCAATCCCCATGGGATACTATTTAATCCACTCAGTATCACCCATGCCCTTACCACTTACCTGGACGGTAAGGTATATACGAAAAATGACCTCTTCCTCCACGATGATCTGTGGCATAGCTGGGATCATCACAGCCGCTTTTCAGGTACTGAGCCTGAGCAGGTTTTGGGAGAGATAAACCGCTACCAGCAACTGGCGGCCGCGCAGCTGGAACAGGCCGACTGGCTGATCCTCACCCTCGGTTCAGCCCACGCATACCACCTGAAAGATGGGAACCGCCTGGTTGCTAACAATCACAAAGTGGCCGGCGCCAATTTCTACAAACGCCTTTGCACGGCGGAAGAAATCATTACCTCGCTGGATAATGTCATGCATCGCCTGTTTTTCAGAAACCGGAAGGTGAACATCCTGTTTACCGTTAGCCCGGTGCGCTATATCCGCGACGGTGTAGTGGAAAACAACCTAAGCAAAGCGGTGCTGCTACAAGCAGTGCATCACCTGGTGAATAAGTTTGCGCGACTCTATTATTTCCCGGCTTATGAGCTGGTGATAGATGATTTGCGGGATTACCGCTTTTATAAGGAAGATATGGTGCACCCGAATGAGCAGGCGATCAGTTATGTGTGGGAGAAGGTAGTGGAGCATTGTATTCATCCGCAGAGTCAGCAACTGCTCAAGCAACTGACCGAACTCAATAAGGCCGCGGCTCACCGGCCATTTAATCCGGACAGTGTCCGGCATCAGCAATTCGTGGCCACCCAGTTGGAAAAGGTCAGGAAGCTGATGCAGGAACATCCGGAACTGCAGCTGCACAAGCTATTGCAACAGCTGCAGTCGCAACAACTATAACGGTTCTCCTTTACGTTCGCGGATCATTACCATGCCAAATACAAAGCAGATCAGCGCTATGGCAATAGGATAAATTAATCCTGCCAGGTGATTGTTGTATTGTGTAACGAGAATGGTGGAAATCGTGGGCAGGAGTCCGCCGAAAACCCCGTTGCCGATATGATACGGCAGCGACATGGATGTGTACCGGATACGTGTGGGGAAGAGTTCTACGAGGAAAGCCGCAATAGGCGCATATACCATCGTTACAAACAGTACCTGGATAAATATCAGCAATACCAGGAATGTCATGTTTTTCGTACTTACGATGATTTCTTTTTTACCGTCAGTTTCATTCATGATGGTAGCATCATCGTAGGTATGTACCCTGGTAGTTACCGTTACCATTTCACCGGCATCCGTGCGGTGGCTTTTGTTTTCAATGCGGAAAGCATCTTTCAGTTCCATTTTTTTGTCTACGTTGCCGATGTTGTCCATGGCAGCATAAATAGGATAATAGGCGAGAGCGGCTATGAGCATGCCTGCCATCATAATCTTCTTGCGGCCGATGCGGTCGGAGAGTCCACCGAAATAAATAAAGAACGGCGTACCCAGCAACAGGCCTATTGCAATAATGATATTCGACTGCACAAACTCTATATTCATCGTTTTTTGGAGGAACGACAGCGCATAGAACTGACCCGTATACCATACCACGCCCTGGCCCATGGTAGCGCCAAACAGCGCGATGAGCACGAGTTTCAGGTTTTCCTTGTTGCCAAAGCTTTCTTTGATGGGATTGGTACTGGTTTTGCCTTCCGACTTCATCTGCGCAAACAGGGGCGATTCCTGGAGGCGGATGCGGATGTAGTACGACATCACCACCAGCAGAATGCTGAGCAGGAAGGGTATTCTCCATCCCCATTCATTAAAAGCCTCAGACGACATGCTGGTGCGTGTGGCGAGAATTACCCCCAGCGATACAAACAAGCCCAGCGTGGCTGTTGTCTGTATAAAACTGGTATAGTATCCTCTTCTTTCTGCCGGTGAATGCTCGGCTACATAGGTGGCTGCACCACCGTATTCACCACCAAGAGCAAGGCCTTGGAGGAGTCGTAGCACCAGGATCAGCGCAGGTGCTACCAACCCCACGGTGGCATAACTCGGAATAAGGCCTATGGCGAAGGTAGAACCACCCATGATCATGAGCGTGAGCAGGAACGTGTATTTGCGTCCGGCTTTATCCCCGAGGTGACCAAACACAATAGCGCCAAAGGGCCGTACGATAAAGCCCACCGCAAAAAAGGCGAGCGTGGCAATGTAAGCCAGTTCGGGATTGCTGGGGGGAAAGAATTTTTCAGAGATAATAGACGATAAGCTACCGAAAATGTAGAAGTCGTACCACTCTATCAGCGTGCCTGCCGACGAGGCGAAGATTACCTGCCAGATGTTCTGCTTAGCAGTTAGTGTTTTCATAAACGTGTAGACGGATTGGATGATAAAAAGTTACCGTAAAAGTTAATGAAACTTTATTATGTTTCATAACCGCATACAATCTTTCTTTATCTTTAGAGAAGAGCTGTTTATATCCATGAGATTCCGTCGTGTTACCTTACTAACCTTATTGTTATGTGGAGCCCTGCTGGTGTCCGCACAAAACGCCCAGCGGCCAAAGATCGGACTTACGCTGAGTGGTGGCGGTGCGCGGGGGCTGGCTCATATCGGCATTCTGCAGGCGATTGACAGTGCCGGCCTCAAGATCGATTACCTAACGGGAACGAGTATGGGCAGTATTATCGGCGGGCTGTATGCCATTGGTTACTCCGGCGATTCCATAGAGTCGGTGGCAAAAAATATGGACTGGAATGTACTTTTCAGTAATCAGCCGAATATCTCCGACATCTCCTATGAAGAAAAGAGCGAGTACAATAAATACATTATAGAGATTCCGTTTGAATATGGTAAGCCCAAACTCGCTTCCGGCGTGATTTCCGGAGAGGCGCTCTGGCTGCAGCTGGCAAAGCTCTGCTGGCCGGCGAAAGATCAGAAAGACTTCACCAAATTCAATATTCCGTTTAAATGTATTGCCACCAATGTGGCCACAGGGGAAATTGTAACGCTCGACAGTGGTGAGCTGGTAACCAGTTTACGCGCCAGTATGGCCATTCCTTCAGTGTTTACCGCGGTAACCATCGATGGCCGTAAGCTCGTGGATGGCGGTGTGGTACGCAATTTTCCTATTATCACCGCTAAGGAGATGGGGGCTAACCTGGTGATAGGTTCCAACGTAAGCGGGGGATTGCAATCGGCGGACAAGCTCATTACGCCCATCGATATCCTTTACCAGCTTGGGTTTTATAAAGATGCGGCCGACTTTGAAGAGGCCAGAAAGCAATGCGACATTTACATCTCCATAAATAAAGAATTAAAAGATTATTCCGCCGCCAGCTTTGGTAGTGTGGATTCCATTATTGCTGCCGGACAAAGGGTGGGCCGGGAAATGTACCCGATGTTTAAGCACCTGGCGGATTCGCTGAATGCTTTATACCCGCCGCAAGACAGCTTTGTAGTGAACCGGCTGCCTTTTACCGCCGATATAGAACTGAGTAGCATCCATGTAAACGGGCTGGTACATTCTGATGAAAAGTTTTTTAAACAGCGTCTGAGACTCAAGCCTGGCGGGTGCTACAGCTCCCAGCAACTGAAAGAGGCCGTGCAGAACGTTTATGGTACCAGGTTTTATAAAATCATTACCTACAATCTTACCCCTGAAGGGTATGGACGGAGTCGCATGGATATTAACGTGGAAGAAAACGCCCTGACGTACGCTAAATTTGCCCTCAACTACAACAGCTTTACCAATGTAATGGCAGTGCTGAACCTTACCCAGCGCAACTTTATCGTGAAAAACTCCCGTAGTTTTGTGACGTTGGGAATCAGTGAAAATCCGCGGCTGGAAGCGCAATACTTCAAATACCTGGGTAGGCGCAGGAATTTTGGCTTCGGTTTGCAGGCCTACTATGAGAATAACGGGCTGAATTTCTACGATGAGGAGTTTGAAAAACTGCAAAACTACCGCAATAAGTATGCGCATGTGGGCATGAATGTACAGTTTACCTTTGGTGGCACCATGGCTATGGGAGCAGCCACCAGGTGGGAGTACATCAAGTACCTGCCACAGTATTCCCCTATGCTGGAGCTGAGGGGGAGTACCAATCAAATGAACAGCTTTGTTTACTTTGGCATTAATTCTCTCGATAGAAAAATATACCCGACACAAGGTATGCTGCTGGATTTCCAGACCGGTTACATTTACAGTCAGCATTCCGGTATTCGTGTGAACATTGATGGTCAGCCGGTGAATCCGGATAGTGTGGGCATCAGTTTCCGCGATTTCCAGCACGCGATGCTGAAAGCGAAATATTACCTGCATGTGAATGATAAGTCGGCCATAGAGCTGAATGCCGCTGGTGCCGTGAATTTTGGTAATCAGCAATCAGGGGTAAATACCTACTTCATTGGCGGTATGACTGATGTAATGCACAACCAGATCCCTTTTGTGGGATTGTTTGAAGGGGAAGCGATTACTACCAGTGTGGCGGCTTTGCAGGTGGCCTGGCAGTGGGAGTTTCTAAGAAATTTGTTTGGGATGCCGAGAGTGGGTGCAGCGGTATACGACCTGAATGCCAGCACTACCGGGAAATATAAGTACCTGAGCGGATATGGGCTGGGCATGGGCTATAGTAGCAGGTTGGGGCCGATTGAGGCTACGATGATGTATAGTGATCAGGTGGGGAGGGTAAGGTTTTATGTGAATATGGGTTTTAATTTTTAATGATTTACGTAGCGTGGAGGGCTGCGCCCTCCACGCTACGCGTCTTTCCAGGCCGAAGGCCCTGGAAAGACGCGTACCAATCAATGCATTCTATCCCCTCTTACTTCAATTTCCTTTAAAATATCCGCTTCGCGCGCCAGCCATTCCTGCCAGCGGTTGCGCACCTTTTCTTCATCAAAATATTCATTGGCAAGATCTATAAACAGGCGGTAGTGGCCGGCTTCGGAGATCATGAATTTGCGGTAGAACTCGCGCAGGTATTCATCTTCGAGGCCTTCGCTGAGCAGGCGGAAGCGCTCACAGCTACGTGCTTCGATGAGGGCGAATATGAGGAGGTTGTCCAGCAGGGCGTCTTCGGCACTGCCACCTTTTACTTTAAATTCCAGGAGCGCATTAACATAATCGTCCTTTCGTTGTTTACCCAGTTGCAGGCCTCTCTTTTTCAATTCGGCCAGCACCTGGCGGAAATGCCCCCATTCTTCCGTAACGATGGGCGCCAGTTCTTCTACCAGGCGGGTCCTGTTCGGATTGCGCTGGATGAGGGAGATGGCGGAGGATGCGGCTTTTTGTTCGCAGTAGGCGTGATCTGTCAGGATATCTGTCAGGGATATAGCTGCCAGGTTCACCCAACGGGGATCTGTTGGGAGTTTCAGGCCTAATATGGAAACTTTACTCATGATATTTTTGAAAATGTAATTTTTGCGAAGATAAGTTTGATTTTTAACTTGACGGGTATTATGGACCACATCTTACAACAACAGCTGCAGGAGCGGCTGGCGCAGCATTCCTTCCGCAGCTTGCGGCAAACGGGCAATCTGGTGGATTTTTGCTCTAATGATTACCTGGGAATGGCCCGCAGCGGGGCTATGCAGGAGGCGGTGCATACACTCCTGCAGGAGCGGCCGCATTGGCAGGGCAGTACCGGTTCCAGGCTGCTGGCTGGTAATTATGCCTGGATAGAAGAGGTGGAGCAGGACCTGGCGGCGTTTCACCAGGCAGCTGCGGGATTGATTTTCAATTCCGGCTATGATGCCAATCTGGGATTTTTTAGTACAGTGCCGCAGCGCGGGGATACGATTGTATATGATCAGCTGATCCATGCCAGTATCCGCGACGGGGTGAGGTTGAGTAAAGCCCAGTCGTTTTCTTTTCAGCATAACGACCTGGTTGATCTAAGGGCGAAAATAGAGCGGGCGGCGGGGCGTGTATTCGTGGCTGTAGAGTCGGTATACAGCATGGATGGCGATATGGCGCCGCTGGTGGCCATGGCTGCTATGTGCCGCGAGCTGAATGCTTTGCTGGTAGTGGACGAAGCACATGCTACAGGTGTGATAGGAGCGAAGGGAGAAGGGCTGGTGCAGCAGCTGGGGCTACAGGAGCAGTGTTATGCAAGAATACATACGTTTGGAAAAGCGGTGGGTTGCCATGGTGCGGTGGTATTGGGTTCCAAAGTGCTGCGTGATTACCTGATCAATTTTTGCAGGGCTTTCATTTATACGACGGCGTTACCACCGGCCTCTATCGCAGCTATACAGGCCGCATATAGTTTATTCCCTTATATGCCTGAGGCGAGGCAGCAGTTACAGGAGCTGGTAGCCTATTTCAGGGCAGGTGCTGCCAGATTGGAATTAATTGCCAGTGATACACCGATACAGGCGGTGGTTACTAAAGGTAACGAATATACGAGAACAGTGGCGGCGGCGTGTCAGTCGGCCGGACTGGATGTACGTGCCATCCTGCATCCTACCGTGCCCAAAGGAGAGGAGCGGTTGCGCATTGTATTACACAGTTACAATACCAAAACGGAGATAGACCAGTTGTTGCAGGTCTTAAAACAGTGATGGTAATAATCTAAAATTGGTGTACTTTAGAAAGTACATTCTGTGAAATCATATGAGAATTATCCCCGCAGTAATCGCAGGCGCTGTCACCTTATCACTGACCTGGGCGCTCAACACCAAAATAGGATCGGTTCCGCCACTAGGTAAGTTATTGAGTCCTCAGCAAGGCTTCTGGATGAACGCCGAGCCAATCGACGCTACCCGCGACCTTGTGCAGCTGCCGGGTTTCAAGGGTATGGCCGAAGTGTGGTTTGATGACCGGATGGTGCCGCACATCTTCGCTAAAACAGAGGCAGATGCGTATTATGTGCAGGGATATATTACTGCCCGTGACAGGCTTTGGCAGATGGAGTTGCAGACTTTTGCAGCGGCTGGCAGGCTGTCGGAGATCCTGGGGCCTTCCATGGTAAATTATGACCGGGAAACGCGCAGGCGTGGGATGGGCTATGGTGCGGAGCAGGCGCTGAAGGAGATGCTGGCGAATCCTGAAACCAAGGTGGTGCTGGAGTCTTATGCCGAAGGTGTGAATGCATATATCGCTACGCTCACGGACGCTACTCTGCCGGTAGAATATAAAATCCTCGACTATCAACCGCAAAAGTGGGAGCTGATTAACTCCGCTTACCTGCTGAAATATATGGCGCACGACCTCGCCGGCTTTGCTAACGATCTCGAATATACGAAGGCGCGTCAGTTGTTTGATATCAAGGACTTCAATCTCTTATATCCTGATTTCCTGGACAGCACAGATCCTATCATTCCGAAAGGGACGGCTTACCAGGCAGCTACGGTAAAGGCGGTAGCGCCGCCGGACAGCGTGCTGGCGCTGGATGCAGCGTTTATGAAATACCGTACCAACAACCCGAACCCTGCCAATGGCAGTAACAACTGGGCAGTGGGCGGAGCTAAAACCAGGCTGGGCGCGCCGATTCTTTGCAGTGATCCGCATCTGGGATTAAGTTTACCATCGCTGTGGTATGAAGTGCAGATCAATACACCGGATATGAATGTGTATGGTGCGAGTTTGCCGGGAGCGCCGGGGGTGATTATTGGCTTCAATGATAATATTGCCTGGGGGGTAACCAATGGAGAGGAAGATGTAAAGGACTTTTACCGCATGGAGTTCCGCAATGGCCGTAAGGAGTACTTGTTCAATGGTGCTTATCGTGCGGCGGACCAGCGGGTGGAAACAATCAAGGTGCGGGGAGGTGCTACGGTGTACGATACAGTTGCTTACACCGTGTGGGGACCGGTGATGTATGATAATACTTTCCCAGAGCACACTGCCAGCCAGCAGTTCCTGGCTATGCGCTGGAAGGCGCTCGATCCATCCAACGAGTTTCTGACCTTTTACAAGCTAAATAAAGCCAAAAATTACGATGATTACCTGCAGGCGCTGAGTACTTACCAGTGTCCGGCCCAAAACTTCGTATTTGCGTCTAAAACGGGCGATATTGCTATCTGGCATAACGGGCAGAATCCGGTGCGCTGGAAGGACCAGGGTAAGCTGATTATGCCTGGCTCCGACAGTATCTATGCCTGGCAGGGCTACATTCCGCATGACCAGCTGCCGCATATCAAGAATCCTGCGCGTGGCTTTGTCAGTTCCGCCAATCAGCGTGCTACTGACAGCACCTATCCTTATCGTTTGTATGGCGAGTTCGATCTTTTCCGCGGCAAGCGCATCAACGAAAAGCTGACGGCGATGTCCGGCATAACACCGCAGGACATGATGACGCTGCAAAACGACAACTACAATGATTTTGCGGCTACGGCGCTGCCGATGCTGCGTAGGCATATAGACACTGCCGCTTTAAATGATCAGCAGCGTGCGTACTGGCGGGAGCTTTCCGGCTGGGATGCGGTGGCTTCGGCGGAGAGTCGCGGCGCTACGCTGTTTAACCAGTTCTGGATGCACTTTGAAGATACCATCTGGCTGGATGAGCTGCATCCGAACGACAGCGTGTACCTGCCGTTTCCGCAGTCGGCCGCCACGTTGATGCTACTGTTAAAAGATACTTCCTTTAAATTCATCGATAACATTCACACCCCGCAGCGGGAAACCTTATCCGACCTGGTGCGCGATGCTTTTGTAGCCACTGCTGCGGACGCCGCTGCGGCTGATAAAGAGGGTAAGTTGGCACTGGGCAAGTACCGCGGTACTGATATTCGTCACCTCACGCGGGTGCTGAAGCCATTCGGTGCTAATAATCTGAACACTGGCGGAGGTACGCACATTGTGAATGCCACCAAGAAAACCCATGGCCCGTCGTGGCGAATGGTGGTGCAGTTGTCGGATAAAACCGAGGCTTATGGCATTTATCCTGGTGGCCAGAGTGGTAACCCCGGCTCTCCTTATTACGAGAACGCTGTTGGCGACTGGGTAACCGGCAAATACTACCTGCTGCACATTTTCCGCCCGGAGGACAAGGATGATCCGGTGATACGCTACAAGGCTGTTTTTGCCGGCAAATAAAAAATCTTAAAGAAAATTTGGTAGGGAATGAATAATTCCTATCTTTGCACTCCCAATTGAAAAGAGGGTGATTGATTCCGTAGCTCAGTTGGTAGAGCAATACACTTTTAATGTATGGGCCCTGGGTTCGAGTCCCAGCGGGATCACAGGAAAGAACGCTTTAGAATGTAATTCTAAAGCGTTTTTTTATTGTTCTTCTTCATATATTAAAAGCGAAATACGTTATTTTTGATATATGCATATTCAAGCACTTCAACTCAAAAACTTCAAGCGATTTACTAACCTTAAAGTTCAGGATATTCCTGAGAATACTAAACTTGTGTTGCTGATTGGAAGCAATGGAAGTGGTAAGAGTTGTGTGTTTGATGCGTTTGCTCATTTGGAAAATCTTTATGGGAAAGATTATAAGGATGCAGCATTGACTATCCAGAAGGATAAAAAGCAGCCCTCTACAGTTTTGATTCATACGCATGACCATGGAAAAAATGGTATTGAAGAAGGTAAAGGAGTGGAAAGTGGGTTGTTGACTGGTTCGAACTTTTATGGCCGTACCAGCTTCAGGCAGGTGCCACGCTTGACCAGGCGACAATTGGGCGCCGCGCAATTTAATATGAAAGGTGATGGTGATCGGGCTGCCTCATTTATAGATCGTGATGAGCGTTTTGAAAATGACCTTGAACATCTTTTTGGTAAGTTGCTGAAAGAGTTTTTTCGCACTAATGAAGATAAGTCGGAAATAAAGGAAAAGATTATAAACCCTATCAATGAAGCGTTATATCGGATTTTTAACAAGGGAAATGGTACCGCCCTTTCCTTGTTAGAAATAATTCCGCCTTTAGAAGGAAATGTAGCAGAGATAAACTTTAAGAAAGGAAACTCTGTATTTCATTATAACTATCTGAGCGCAGGAGAAAAGGAAGTATTTAATATTTTGATTAACCTTATTGCAAGAAGAGAATACTACCAGGATACTGTCTATTATATGGATGAGGTAGATCTACATCTCAACACAAGTCTGCAATATAATTTCATAAAGGAAATATCAGAAAATTGGATTCCCCCTAATTGCCAGTTGTGGACTGCCAGCCATTCCTTAGGGTTTATTGAATATGCAAACAAGGCGTTGGACGCAGTGGTGATTGATTTTGATGATCTGGATTTTGATTTGCCGCAGGTACTGGTTCCGGAAGCAAAAGATAATGCTGAAGTATATGAGATTGCAGTTGGGAAGGATTTTTTACCTTCCTTATTTAAAGATAAAGACATTTATTTCGTAGAAAATAAAGATCGGGACTTCTATGCGCTGATTGGACTTGATAATGCAGTATTTGTATCCGATAACAACAGGAATAATGTGTATCATAAAGTTCGTACATCGAGCTATAAAGGAATAGTGGATAGGGACTTTTTGTCGGATGAAGATATCATTGAAATTCGTAAGGAATATGAGCGACTGTACATTCTCCAGTATTACAGTATTGAAAACTATCTGTACCATCCTGATAACCTGAATGAGTATTATACTGCAAGGAATGTAATGTTTGATAAATCCCAATACATTTCCGATCTAATCGAGGCGAAGAACAAATGCAAAAATGAAATAATTCCTGGGTTAAGCCTTAAGAGAACGGAATATCCTTACTTTGGTGAGCCGGAGTTTAACGGGAAACCGGTGCAGCATCGCTTTAAGAATAAGCAAGAAAACTTAAATGAAGCTACTAAAGTGGCTGGGTATTTAAACAGCGATGATTTTGAGGTGTTTTATAAGTCTTTACCCATGAAGACTTATTGTACCGCATTATCACAACGACAACATATAAATAAGGCAGATTTGGCGAAGACTGTTTGGTTTAAGCAACAGTTGAGCAAGGTTATAGGTGGATAGAGGCACTTTTGATGCACCTATATGCCTTATCGAAATTTGAATTGAAAGAATCAGAAAAGTATTCGGGACTGTCTCACAAAGTGTGTAAACTTTAAAACCGGGGAGTCAAATTGATAATTATATTCTCACCCTTTTATCAAATATAGTTAAGAACTGATTAAGGATCATGCCCCAATTTTTAATGGGCATGGTCCATTTTTTTGAGGCTTCCCGTAAGGCCAGGTATACTGATTTAAGCACCGCCTCGTCTGTAGGGAATGAGAGTTTATTTTTGGTGTATTTTCTGATTTTCCCATTTAAGTTTTCTATGAGATTTGTAGTATAAATGATCTGGCGGATTTCGATGGGGAAGTCAAAAAAGACAGTTAGCTCGTCCCAATTTTCCCGCCAGCTCCTGATTGCATAGGCATATTTTACACTCCATTTGGCATCGAGACTATCAAGAGCGGCCAGTGCAGCCTGTTTTGTTGGTGCACCATATATGTCTTTCATATCCCTGGCAAACTCTTTCTTGTCTTTTCAGACCACATAGCGGCAACTGTTACGGATCTGATGTACAACGCAAACCTGCGTAGAAGACTCCGGGAATACTGATTTGATAGTACCCGTAAAACCATTTAAGTTATCAGTAGCCGTTATGAGTATGTCTTCTACACCACGTGCCTTAAGATCTGTCAGAACGGTCATCCAGTAAGCAACTGATTCATTTTTGCCCAGCCACATTCCCAGGACTTCTTTGAGACCATCCCGCTTCAAGCCCACAGCTATATAAACGGTCTTATTAACTACTTTGCTGTTCTCCCGTACTTTGAATACAATGCCATCCATCCAAACAATGAGATAAATCGGCTCTAGTGGCCGGTTTTGCCAAGCCACAATATCTTCTGTCACCCGGCTGGTAATGCGGCTGATGGTGGCCGTAGAAACATCAAATTTATATGCTTCCCTTATTTGCTCTTCTATGTCAGATACGCTCATTCCCTTGGCATAGAAAGATACGATTATCTCTTCCAGGCCCTGAACCATCCCTTCGCGCTTAGGAACGATCATTGGATTAAAACTGGCGTCACGATCTCTGGGAACTTTTATCTCTGATTCACCATAGCTGGTCTTAATCTTCTTCTTACCGTAGCCATTGCGGCTATTGCCGCTATCATTGGGTTCATGTTTGTCATAGCCTAAATGGCTGTCTAACTCACCCTCCAGCATCTTCTCTATACCCCGTTTCTGAATCTGGGCAAGAAAATCGTTTAGCTGATCGGCGGTCTTAAACTGCTTCAGAAAGTCGTCTGATAAAAAATCCTCTGTCTTCATAAAACTGTATATGCTTTAAAGTTAAAAAATCGGAGACAATCCCCGATTTTTAACATTTACACAGTTTATGAGATAGTGTCAAGTATTCTGAAAATCACCTTCCTGACAATTTGCATAACATAACTTCATGGTACTCCATAAAACATCTATACCATTGATATGGTTTTTAGGGATTAATTGGCAAGGAACTATGAGTCATCCTTGCCAATATACGTTAAATCAAACTTCCAGGAAACACCTCCACCTGTTCAATCATGTTTACAGCTTTCTCAACTTTTGCCAAAATAGAAAGAGTTTCTCGGTATTCCTTTGCCTCCGCCAACTGTGTAAACTCAATTTCTGCATTAGCGTGTTCTTGTACAAACGCCTCAATTTCTGATAATGATACTTTAAAAAATTCTTTTTTGGTGTTGATCCTGTTTAGCCTTCTGTCGGCAAATTTCCTGTGTAACTCATATTCGAGTTGTGGCGCATTTTCTGAGTAGATAATAGCATGGACATCGAACTGAAAAGGGACAGAAGCATCACCTAACTCTTTCACTCTGTCCATTGGGTCTAGACGTCTAGTCATCCCTATCTTATAAATACCATCCCCAAATGATCCCAGGTTGGATATTACATAAATGTGTCCAACTTTGGTAAGCTGTGCTTGCGCAATAGCCCGTTCTTTTCGTTCATGTGCATCCTTAAGCCTCGCTTCTAAGAGCTTTACTTGTTCTGCCAGCTCTACAGCATTTGCCGTACTGGCTCCCTGTAAATCTTTTTGCGCTTTTTCTAAGGCCTTTTGATAGCGGCGCTCTTCATCCTCCGCCTCTTTCTGTGCTTTTTCCAATTCACGCTGCGCTTTTTCCTCTTCTCGCATTTGTTCCCTAATCATTCGTTGTTCTTCTTTTTCGTCGTACTTCTTTTTTTCGTATTCGTAGGTAAGAGAAAGTTCTTCCAGTTTCAGTGTCAGGAACTCATTTGTTATAAATACATTATGGGTTACTCCTAGCTTATTGATTGTTTCAAATGCTTTAATGATTCGTTCACGGGTTTTGACAGCATTATTCCATTTAACTTTGGCAACCAGACCATCTGACTCTCCATTGAATGCAAGTAACATGAGCTTCTTATACTGATTAGTCATTTTCCGCCCTTCAACTTTACTTCCGCCAACAGTCCATTCCATAGTACATACAACAGCCTTATCGTCCTTTATTAATTTCTTCTGTTGATCAAAATTTATATCCAATGCATGTTTGAAATTTTCAGATGTATCAAAAGAATGTTGTGGCTTATGCAGCCCGTAGGAACCGATCTCTAGATTGTCTTGGTAGAGACTTAGTTCTGCCTGTAATGCTTTGTGAAGTTCCAAGCCCACTTGATATTTTTCATTTAGCTTTTTCAGTTTGTCTTGGGCTGTGTCTAATAGAGCCGCTTTTTCTTCAAGCAATACATTCTTGTCTATTACATCTTTGAACTCATTTTCATATGAGTGGATTTTGGTTAAGGCAGATGCGAGTTTAAGCTCTGTCTCTAGCAGTAATTTTTTGGATTTGTTGAAAAACATAGAGGTGCTTCTTTTTAAGTGCAATTAATTTATGAAAATTGAAATGTTGCTGTCAGCGGTTTTATTGGGTGGTGGGATACATCATCTAATGACTGATAGCCCACTTAGGCTTTACGTCATTTGGTATGCCAATTTGGTATAAGTTGAGGAATATATTACATAGTATTTTGAGATGGTAGTTTTTACATAACGTATAACTAAAATACGGATTTTCTAATATTACGTCTGTCCAAAATTTATGAACATTAATTTTACAGGCCAGACAATCCGCTTGTTTGTATTAATCTACGAGATTCCGATACTAACCAGCCTAACCATTGTTATCTAGTCGTAATACGATTAGTTTCTTTCTGATCCACCAATTCTCATATCAATAGCATAATTCTTTATATTTGTCATGTCCTTATAGTTAAAAATTCTAATCCGACGGTCGATGTCAGATATAAACACCATTATTGAGGCGCTTGTCCAGTTTCGCGATGAGCGAGACTGGAAGCAATTTCACGATTCTAAAAACTTGGCTACAGCAATATCTATAGAGGCTGCAGAGCTAAATGAACTATTTCTCTGGAAAAATGGTGATGAAGCAGAAAAGGTAGATGTAAACAGACTTAAGGAAGAGCTTGCTGATGTATTGGCCTATTGTCTTCTCCTTGCAAACAAGCATAATCTCAATGTAAAAGAAATCTTACTGGATAAGATTGCCGCAAACTCGAAAAAGTACCCTGTCGATAAAGCTAAAGGGACAGCAAAAAAATATAATCAACTATAGGATAATCTTGTAAACCACCTCCTAAACTCCCTAAAATATGATTATCTATCGCGAAACCAAAAAAGGCTTCAGTCGTGATATGCTGACCAATAATATAGAGAATATTATTGCAGATCAAATCAAAGAAAAAACTGGAAAATCGGTAGCTGCGAACGAACAGTCAATTTATAAACAATCCCTGGGCTTTATGGATCGGCTGTTAAACGATTCAGAAATCCCTGATGATGCAGGTATCCTTATTGAATATCATTTTCCGCAGAGTTCCATGCGGGCAGATTTTACCATCACCGGGTCCAACGGCGAAAAGGAATGCGTATTAATCATTGAACTCAAGGCATGGACCGAAGCAATGAAAACAAACCGCGATGGTGTTGTTGAAACAAAGTTTCGCGGTAAGTTCACGCCAACAAACCATCCGTCATATCAGGCCTGGTCTTATGCCTCATTGTTGAAATTCTACAGTGCAACAGTAGAAGATGAAGGGATTCTAGTACAGCCATGCGTATATATGCACAACTTTGATGATAAGGATGATGTCATAGGTAGTCAGTTTTACGGACACTATCTTGAAAAGGCACCTGTCTTTTACAAGCATGATGCCTTGAAATTACGTGAATTTATAAAGAAGCATGTAAGGGAGGGCGATAAAACAAATGTTATTTCAAAGATAGAAAACGGCAAAATTAGACCCGGCAAACACCTTGCAGATGCAATTGTGGCTACACTGAAAAATAACGATGAGTTTGTAATGATAGATAACCAAAAGGTCGTATTTGAAGTGGCGAAGGATAAAGCATTACATAGTAATGATCAAAATAAGAATGTAATCATCGTAAAGGGTGGCCCGGGAACCGGCAAATCAGTTGTTGCAATTAATTTGTTGGCAAAGCTCGTTCATAAAGGACGAACAGTGAAGTACGTCACCAAAACAGCAGCGCCTAGAGCCGTTTATTTACGGATGTTAAAAGGGAAAATGGACCAGGCATTCTATAAACCACTTTTTGTAAGTTCAGGTACATTTATCAGGGAACCTGAGAATGCTTATGACTGTCTCATTGTGGATGAAGCACATCGCCTGACAGAAAAATCGGGTATGTACAAGGAAGGAGAAAATCAGATCAAAGAAATTATAAACGCGAGCAAATGTTCTATCTTTTTTATTGATGAAAACCAGCGGATACACCTTGAGGATGCTGGTACAGTCAGTGAAATTGAAAAATTTGCAAAAGAAGCCGGAGCTAAGGTTGAAGTATTCGAACTCGAATCTCAATTCAGGTGCAATGGTTCTGATGGATATCTCAATTGGTTGGACAATGTATTGGCTGTACGATCAACGGCTAATTTTGTGTTCGAGAAAAAGGCGTTCAATTACGATTTTAAAGTATTAACTAGCCCCATCGAGTTGTTCAAACTAATTGAAGAAAAGAATCGTAAGAATAATAAATCCAGAATTGTAGCCGGGTATTGTTGGGAATGGAAAAGTAAAAATGACCCTTCTCAGATGGATATAGTATTTCCTGAATTTGGATTTCAGAAGCAATGGAATCTCACATCATATGGTTCTTCTTGGCTTATCGATTCCAATTCTATTAATGAGATAGGGTGTATTCATACGTGTCAGGGATTAGATCTTGATTATGTTGGCGTGATAATCGGTGATGATCTCAGATTTGAAAATGGACAGGTGCTTACAGATGCAGGTAAAAGATCAAAGGATGATCGGTCAGTCAAAGGATATAAAACTCTGGCAAAGCAAAATCTGGTGGGTGCAAACCAAGTGATGGATGAGATCATCAAAAATACTTATCGCACCTTAATGACGCGCGGTTTAAAGGGGTGTTACATTTACTGCACTGATCCTAACCTTGCTGCCTATTTCAAAGGCATGCTGCAAATAAGGCATCAATCATAAGCTGCACAGATACATTTTAATGAACTTGGAATAGCTGGTTTTATGCCAGCTATTTTCATATATTAATGATTATAAGGGACCAAACCGAAACTAGTGCTATCACTATCTCTCCCCCCATGCCGCTCCCTCAACCCCCTCATCTCCCCCTTCACCCACTCCGTACCAAATACCGGCCCGGGATAAAAATCATAATACACCAACATCTCCACCACATCACCTTCCTTTACCCGCAGATTCGCTACGTTTCGCACATACAGATTATGCTCATACAGTGAAGTAATTGTTGGGTAAGTCTCATACATCTCCGGCAGCCTAGGCTTAATCGTTGAAAGGAAAAAACTATACATCTCCTCCTGGTAATCCAACAACCGTTGCTCCCGGTGCAAAACAAAATCCTGGTAGGTAGCTGCGAATTCATCCAGTAAACAGTAGTCAGGACCCAGAATTGGCTCCAGCGGCTTGTAATATGAGCCCGGATGTGCGGCGATGTATACCGGTGTATGACTGATATCACTATCTCCCAGGTACACAGAGAACTTACGCGTTCCAAAGAAGGGATGACTAAATTGCACAGAAGAGGTAAACCCGTTACCACGACTATCAACAATCTTACCCCAATAAGGTTGAACAATATCAGGCAGTGTTAGCATACCTTGAAGATACAAAAAGGCCGGCTTCACAAAGCCGGCCTTTAAAATATCTTAATTCCTCTTCAACCACCCTGCCACTTCCTCGGCATCCTGTTCCCATCCCGGCTGCCCCAGCACAAAATGGTTCCGTTCTTTCACCACAAAATCCGTTACTGAATTGCGGTCCTTGTAGCTGCTGTATACGCGCTTACACAAATGTGCAGGTATACACTGGTCCTCTGTGCCTGCCATCATTAACAGGGGAGGATGTGGCTTTGCAAAATCTACGTAAGCCGCTTTGGTAAGGCCACCGAGGGCCGCCTTGCGTGACTCCGGAATGACCAGCTGCTCATAGGTTTGTTGCTGTACTTCCAGCGGCATGCCATTGGTAAAGGCAAACTGCCAGCGACTAAACGGCATCAGATAGGTGCTGTTCAACGAAGCCAGTAAAGGCAGGTTCGATTTGAGAAAGTTGAATTCATACGGGATAATGCCTTGCGGCATTACTGCATGAATGGCTACGCCTGCCGCAGCATGACCGCGGTTCAGCAACACCTGGGCAAACAGCCCGCCAAACGAATGGCCGATCACAATCGGTTTCTCCGGTAATTTATTAATAATGCCGATATACTGGTTGATCACGTCATCCATCGAAACGGCTGCCAGTTGCTTGTCGGGGTACCTGCCGCGGAGGGTTTTGGTGTCCGCATCTTTGCCGGGCCATGGCGGCGCCATGGTGTTGTAGCCTTTATGCTGAAAGTAGGTCTGCCATTGGTCCCAGCAGGCATGCGATACATATGCGCCAGTAATAAAGACAATAGTGGAGGAGTTGATCATGGTAATAGTTTTGAAAAACGGTATATTCAAAATTACCCGGTCCCCGTCAGGAATTCAATTGACGAATTTACCTTTTACTTGTACAAATCAGTGGAAAGACTTACCGGTATTTATGCCAAGCTTTTTCATGCGGGCGTTGAGGGTAGAAGGAGGCAGGCCCAATAGCTCCGCGGCACCGCCGGGGCCAGATACCTTTCCATTCACACTCTTTAACACCGTTATGATATGTTCCTTTTCATTCTCTGCCATCGTTTTGATAGTATGGGCGTTGTGAACCGCCGCTGCCACCGGCTGTGGCGTAAGCGCAAACTGCGTGATCTCATCTTCCCTGGTTAAAATAACCGTGCGCTCTGTCACATGATCCAACTCCCGAATGTTGCCCGGCCAGGAATAGGCCAGCAATGTTTGCATGGCTGCAGGGCCAATCTTTTTCACTGGCTTGCCAAATTTTGTGCAATACATGGCTACAAAGTGATTGGCCAGTAGCGCAATATCTCCGCCGCGCTCCCGCAAGGGCGGTATCAACACCGGAAATACATTCAGGCGATAGTAGAGATCCATCCGGAAGCGCTTTTCGCTTACTTCCTGCTCCAGGTTCCGGTTGGTAGCGGCAATCACCCGCACATCCACTTTGATCACATTACCACTGCCTAACCGTTCTATCTCCCGCTCCTGCAATGCCCGCAGCAATTTCGCCTGCATGTCCAACGGCATCTCCCCAATTTCATCCAGAAATAAGGTGCCGCCAATGGCCTGCTCAAACTTACCAATACGACGCTCCGAAGCACCCGTAAAGGCGCCCCGCTCATGCCCAAACAGTACAGATTCAATAAGCGTTGGGGGTAGGGAAGCACAATCTACCTTAACAAGCGGTCCCTTGCTTCGGTTCGATAACTGATGAATTACTTCCGCCATCCGCTCTTTGCCGGTGCCGCTTTCCCCCAGCAGTAATACACTGGTGTCCGTAGGACCCACCACCTCCAGTTGCTCCACCACCTGGTTCAGGGCCTGGCTGTTACCATAAATACCATGGAAGTTGCCGTTGGAAGCTGTCTTTTTCCTGACAGGATTTTTTAATAACGCCTCCCGGCCATTGTTATGCTGATACACCGCTATCTCCAGCATTACCAGCACATCTCTTTCCCGGTAAGGTTTTACCAGAAAGCCGTAGGGGCCCGTTTGCTTTGCCTGCTCCAGTGTGTCGCGGTTGGAGTTGGCCGACAAATACAGAAACGGAATCTCCTGCTTCTTCAGCTCCCAGGCCAGGTCTATCCCCGTTTGCGGCCCCTGGAGAAAAATGTCTATCAGTACAAAATCAGGGCTTTCCCGTTCTATCTCTTTCCTGGCACTGGCAACGGACCGGGCAATGCCGGTCACATAGTAGCCGGCTTTTTCCAGGATCATTTCCAGGTTATTGGCTTCAATAAAAACATCTTCAACAATTAAAACTTTTTTGCTCATCAGGATAAATTATACTAGTTGGGTGGAAGATTGTACAGTATCGGCTTTCAGCGTATGGCTAACGGTAAAGGTCAGCATTACCATAGTGCCATGGTCTGCGCGCATCTCCAGTTGTGCATCTATATCTTTTGCCAGTCCGCGAATAAGTCGTAATCCCAGTCCTTTAGCTTTGGTGTGTAGCAAGGCTTTGTCGATCCCTACACCATTGTCAGCAATGGTAAGCGTGGCCAGCCTGCCCGCCGCCATGGAAAAGTTGACGGTGATGCTGTTGCCCGGCTCCGGATGAGGGAACGCATATTTGATGGCGTTGGTAATCGCCTCATTCACCACCAATCCTAAAGGGATCGCCTGCGAAACATCCAGTTCTACATCTTCTACTTTAGTGTAAAAAAGTATGCGGCTATTTATGTTGTAACTTTCGGACAGATATTCTACTAATTCCGGTAAATAGGTGGCCATGCTCACCGCAGATATATTTTCATCATGATATAATTTCTGGTGGATGAGCGACATCGCATGGATCCTGTTCTGGCTTTCCTGGATGGCTTGCAGCGCCTCGTTCTGCAGGTAGGTGGACTGCGATTCCAGCAGGCTCACAATGGTTTGCAGGTTGTTTTTCACCCGGTGGTGTACCTCCCGGATCAGCCACTCCTTTTCTTCCACCAGCTGCTGCAGTATTTTGTTCCTGGCCTCTGTTTCAGCATTCACTTTTTGTTTCAGGCGATATTGATTATACAGTAATCCCACTACTATCAGCAGCACGGCAATACCTGCCATCGTAATGTTTCCTATCAGCGAGCTGCGATTCAGCCTTGCTTCCTGCAGTTCACCATTCCGTTCCAGCAGCTGAAGCTTTTGATCTTTTTGCTGGGTTTCATATTGTACTGTCAGTTCATCAAATTTCTGCCGTTGTGTGATGCTGAATGTAGAATCGGAATAACGGTGATAATCCTGATAATGCTGAATGGCGGAAACATAATTGCCTGCCATAGAATCCAGTTTGAATAAGGTATGACTTGCCGAAGCGAGGTAAGGTGGTGCTACCTTTCCGATTGGATCGTTTATCACTCTGGTAGCATATTTTCTGGCGAGTACCCCTTCATGCTGGCGCACATAAAAAGCCGCCAGCTGGCAGTAAGCATTCAGTAATTCAGTGTACATAAACTGTGGAGGGTATCGCTCCGAAATCTCCAGGAATTCCAGGTAATACTTTAATGCCTGATCACTTTCCCCTACCTTATCATGCATATAAGCCATGTGGTACAGCAGTTGCATTTGGTCAAAGTCGTTATCCGGCGGGAAATCATGTGCAACCGCTTTAGCAGTGCTCAAGGCTTTGGCATAATCATTATTGGCAGCATAAATTCTGATACGCTGTATCAGGCTTTTGTACCATATTATCTGCGTTTCCTTGGTTTTAGGGATACGTTGTGCACGGTCGTTCCAGTAAATAGCCTCTTCCGGATTGCTGCTGTTGATGGTAAGATCGCCCATTCGGGTATTGTAGAGCACCGACAGTGCAGTATCCCTGGTTTGTGCAGCGCTGGCCAGGGAGGCAACGGCATATTCCCTGCTTTTGACCAGGTCGCCCTGGATAACCTTCCAATAGGAAAGGGAGGAATAGACATATTGATGATGCTCAAACCCAATTTGTTTCTCAAGCTCCAGTACCGCCAGCAGGGCAGCTTCAAATTTCGCAGGATGAAGGCGCATCAGGTCCAGCAGCTGTACAATACTTACGCGGTACTGCATTTGTGGTAGCTTTTCTGCCTTTGCGATATGAATGCCTTCTTCCAGTTCTGCCGCACGCTTCGGATCACTCAGGGGCAGATTTTGGGCATGCAGTAAAAGTCCGTTTATCAGCATTTTTTTATTGGGCGACTTCCGCAGCAACGCGATGGCTTGTGAATAGTAGTCATTACTTCTCTCCATATCACCACCCGCACTACTCCACTCAGCCAATAGCCATAGGCTGGACACCTGCCAGTGTTTATCCTGGCTAAGGGCCACCACTTCTGTTAGTTTTTTCAGGTAGATGCCGGCGTTGTTGATGTCGGAAGGTTCCGTGCCGGGTTTGTGCAAATAGTAGGTCGCCAGTTCCGCCAGGAGCTGCATTTGTGGATCGCCCCGGAGGTCCGTTACCCAGGCGGCAGCTTCGTTGATTTTGCCGGCGTCGATCAATGCCTGTCCCGGATAGTTTTTGCCGCTGCTAAATCCTTCGTTATAGGCGAGCAGGCGACTCAGCCCAAATATATCAGCCGCATAAATAATGGCGCTATCCCTGTCCATTTTGCCCTGGGAAACGCCAAATAAATGGTTGGCCGTCGCAATTACCAATATCCGCTTCATATCCTCTGTGTAAGAGGCTGGGATTGGATTTTGTAATTGTTGGGCGCGGGACGTTGCAGCTATACAAAGTAGTATCAGCAATATTATGAATCGGGGCATGCCGGTAGCAGATTTGTTCAGACTGCTAAAGTACGTATTGTATACGGTTCATCAAAGGAGGCCGGCGGTGTCGCAGATATGTAACAGCCGGAAATTCGTGAAATTCACGCCTGCATTGTTTTTGAAGAATTTACTAAAATGCGCCAGGTCATCAAATCCCAGGGCATAGGAAATCTCTTTCATACTTTTCTTTTCATGCACCACCAACCTTTTGGCTTCCAGTATAATGCACTGCTGGATATGATAGCTGGCCGGAAAGCCGGAAGATTTTTTGATCACATGATTGAGGTAAGTAGGGGAGATGGCCAGCAGTCCTGCATACCAGGATACCTTCCGTTCTGTGATATAGTGCTCAGCCAATAACCTGAAAAATTCGCGGGCTATCTCCTGGTCGCGGCGTGTAGCCTTTTCCGGTACCACACGTTCGCCCCAGTTGCAGTAGGCCAGCAATATTTTTATCCAGCCCAAAATTATATTTTTAGGGAGAGATATATTTCTGGCGCATTCCTCGCGCACCAGGCCCAAAATCGGTTCCAGCGCGGCAGCGGCGTCCTGGTCAAGGAGATGGCAACAGGGCCGGTCTATGAAGTTATATTGGTAACGTGTATCCGTTCCCGTAATAGTCATCTGGAAATAAGCCTCAGCAATGCTGATCCGGTAGCCTTTAACATCTCCCTGAATCATACCCGATTTAAACTGACCTGGAATTAAAAGGCATACCATGCCGGGAGACAATATTACCTCATGCCCATTTATGAATAGGGTGTATACTCCTTCCTGCACCCAGATGATCTCCATGCACGACAACCGGTATTCCGTATCGATGGTATGTTGAAGGGAAACAATAGTTACTGGGTTATGTGAACCGGCTACAGTGATACTCATCATATTTCAATCTCATAATGCAATGATGCTTATACTATAAGTATGCCTTACTTTTAACCTGTTGATTCGCAGTTATTTGAATATAGTATAGGCTTAAGCGTTAGCCATATTTGGCTAAACAGTATCGTAGATTAGCGATATTTAACGAGTAGCTTACAGCACAATAGGTACACCTGGTTCGGGAATGATCGTTTTCTCCCACACTGCTTTGTCCTGCTGTAAGGCATTTCTCAGAACAGGCTCCTTTTCCTTGAAATGCGTCCAGCCTTTAAAGTGAACAGGTATCACATGTGCAGGCTTTAGCTCGTGGATGGTTTTTAATAGCTCCCTGCTGTTGAAGGTATATTTCCCCCAGCCGGTGAGGTACCTGAATTGCACCGCGCCCACGTGAAAAATCCCGATATCAATATGGAAACGCCGGCCAATCTCACCCAGACCTTTAAAGTACACCGTATCGCCGGAAATATACAACGCGCCATCTGGTAACTGCCTGCATTCAATCACAAAGCCAATTACTTCTCCTGCAAAAAACTCAGGTACCCACCATGGGTGATGTTGTGCGGGAGTAGCCGTGATTTTTAAGTCCGGAAGGCGCTGATCGGCAATAGTGAAGCTCTCCCAGGCCTTCAACCCGCGTGCATTGGGTAATATTTTAGCCGCAGCGCGGGTAGATAGCACCAATGGCACCTGCTCAGTGAGTTTCCTGCCCTCCCGGTCAAAATTATCCTTGTGCTGGTGGTGACTCAGCAATACCAGATCGATATCTGCAGCAGATATTGCTGCCGCCGGCACTGACGTCTTCCTGGAAAAACCTCCGGAACCATGATAATACAGCTTGCCCGGGGCATCCAGGGTTGGATCAGTCAGTATTTTATAACCGGCAATATCGATGAGCACACAGGCTGTATCGATGTGGGTGATGGTAATCATGCATTTGGGATCAGGTATTTAAAGATAAGTCAACTTGCGGCAACCCCAATGTATAAATCCTGCATGGCGTGGTATATTTTGTTTAACCCCCGTTTTGCCATGTTCATCGTAATTATTTTCCTACCCCCTGATTTCGTATTTCCTTTACAAAAAACTCAATACCATGAAAGATAAAAAAATATTCCTGGTGGTACTGCTGGCGTTCATTGCGCTTAACGGATGTATCACCTGTTTGCACCCACTCTATACGCTCAACGATCTTGTATTTGACAACCGCCTGCTGGGTACCTGGCAGGAAGCATCCGGAGAAAGTATCTGGAAGCTGGAAAACGTGGGTGAATCAAAGAAAGCCGATGGGAATAAATCCTCGTTGTTGGGTCTCGAAACTAAACTTTCGAGCGATAAATCCTACAAAATGACAGTAACGGAAGGAAAACAGAAGGCCGAATTCTTGTTCAACCTGGTAAAACTCGGCAATAACTATTATATTGATCTTTATCCTTCTGATCAAAGCGAGCAAAACAAATTATTGGAGGGGTCATATATCCCGGTACATATTTTTGCCCGAATAAATATCCAAACCAATAGTTTCGTGCTGCAATTTGTGAATGCGGAATTGATTTATAAGTTGTTGTCGGAGAACAGGATAAGAATAAAACACGAAATGCTGGAATATGCGAGCCTGATTACAGCTTCTACACAAGAGCTGCAGCAATTTGTAATCAAATATGCTGACTACAAGGATTTTTATGGTGAACCAGTGACTTACAGGAAAATAAAATAAGGAATGAAGCGTACCAGCGTACTTTGGCAATTATTTCAAAACAGGATATTTCAACATGTCCTGTTTTGGTGTATATCTTATTACTACCTGTTGTACTTCTTTTCAGTGGAGAGCCCTGAGAAAATTGATGTAATTTATAATACGGTTTTTCATCTGCCACTGGTAATGGGGGTATACCTCAATTTAAGTTTGCTCATTCCCAGGCTGCTGCGGCGTAGCCAGTTTTTCGTTTATGCGATAACGGTAGCGCTACTTATCGCAATGATGGCGGGTTTTAATATGTTGTTGTTCAATAAAGTGGTAGACTATATTTTCCCTGGCTACTTTTTTATTTCCTATTACAGCTTTGCGGAGCTGGTACAGTTTTCTCTCATTTATGTGGGACTGACTACCTTGCTGAAGCTTTCCCGTGGCTGGTTTCAACTGATGGAGTCCGAAAACAGGCTGATGCGGCTACAAAATGAAAAGGCCGATACCGAATTGCTATACCTGAAATCGCAGATCAATCCGCACTTCCTGTTTAACACGCTGAACAGCATTTATTCCTTGTCGCTCCGCAAAGATGAGAAGGTGCCGCCTACCTTGCTGAAACTGGCGGCAGTAATGCGTTATATGATATACGAATCCAATGATACGCTGGTGCCACTGGAAAGTGAAATCAACTACCTCCGTGATTATATTGCACTGCACCAGGTACGCCATGCCGGTAAAGCGGATATCTGCTTTGTGGTAAACGGTGATCCCGGTAAACGGAGGGTGGCGCCTTTTATGTTTATCGTATTTGTAGAAAATGGTTTCAAACACGGGGTGGAAGCGGGAATATCGGATACCTTCCTGCATGTAAGTTTAAATATTTCGGGGAGAGAATTATATCTCTCTGTAAAAAATAACAAGGGGCTGGTAGATGAAACTGAGAACGGCGCATACAAAGGCCTGGGGCTGGAAAACGTAAAGCGCCGGCTGGACATGTTGTACCCCGGCCACCATCAGCTGCAAATAACCGAAGATGCAACCACATATGCTGTAGCATTGCAACTGCAACTACACGACCATCAAAATAACTAATTCATGAAAATCAGATGCCTGATAGTAGATGATGAAATTTTGTCGCAGGACGTAATTGAAGCGTATATAAAAGAATATCCCATACTGGAGCTGGTACGTAAATGCGATAACGCTATTGAAGCGCTGGAAGCCTTGCGGGAGCCGGGGATTCAGCTGATTTTCCTGGATATTAAAATGCCAAATCTCTCAGGGCTCAATATGTTAAAAATGATACCGGTGCCCCCCTGTGTGATTTTCACTACTGCCTATGCAGAACACGCTATCGAAGGATTTGAACTGAATGCGATTGATTACCTGCTCAAACCTTTTTCGTTTGAACGATTTGTGCAGGCGGTCAACAAGGCCCGCCATCAGATTGAGCTGGAGCAGGTAGCAGCCAGCAATCGCAAAGCAGCGACTGAATTCATTGTTATAAAAGCAGATAAAAAACTACATAAAGTAAATTTCGAGGACATCTCTTACTTTACTTCCATCGGTGATTACCAGAAAATTTTCCTGAAAAGCGGTAAAGTAATTGTGACCAACGAAACCATGAGAAGTATTGAAGAAGCGTTGCCAGCAGCAAGGTTTCTTCGGATTCATAAAAGCTACCTGGTAGCGGTGCAGGCCATTCAGTATTTGGAAGGGAATCAACTGGTGGTAGATGGAACGGCGTTGCCGGTTGGGTTGAAGTATAAGGATCAGGTGATGGAGAGGTTTGGAGGGAGGGGGTGAAAAAGAACGTTATAGAAAATCAGTATATTAATTATGTTCCTCATTATCTCTGATTTTTTTTATTTTCTCCAATTCTTCAATATCCATTTTATCCTTAGGCCTATTGATCGTTTTTTTGTTTTGAATGAGGTGATTTATATGAAGGAAGGGGACTTGGACCACTTTCAGGTCTGCTATAGAGGCCAGATTAAGACATTCCTGGAATGATAAGTTATCTAAGCCTTTCATTTCTGTCATAATGTCAAGCTCAATATTATTCCCAATATGGAAGCTAGTCCAACCCGGAACAAATTGCATTGTTTCCAACATATGAAAATCATCTCCGAAGCCTGCTGAAGTAAAAGCTTTTATTAGATTTTTTCTATTTTCTAAAGTATCCTCAAGCCACATATCCAAGTCATCAGTATTTCTATTAAAGCCATGAAAACGTGTTGCAAACCCGCCAACCATAATATATCTAACATTGTTTTCTGCCAAAGCTTTCCAAAAGTCAAGCAATTCTGCACTTAAAATATCCATACTAAGCTTTCTTATGAGTGATTTTAGCCGTTTTAAACAAATTATTTCTACGAATCATTTCAACAAAAAGTTCTAATTTTTCTATATCTGAACGATAGATATCTCTTCTCAAACGAGCATCTTCATCAGTGATAATGAACGCAGGTATTTTATCTTTATTAATAGATTTTTTATTATCTGACATACATTAAGGGTTATTTTTACTACTTACCAAAGATAAGAATTTTCGGCTTAAGAACTCATCACCATAAGGGTATGTAACACCCGGCCATAAACAAAAGCCCCACAGGTACAAACCTGCAGGGACTTCACTTCTTCAATAATGCAAACTATACTAAAAAATAAAGTTCGTACTTAAAAAGTCGGAGCTATGCTCTTTCAGGATGTTTTCCAGCAGCTCTTTATTGGTATCGTTGTTTTTTGTTGCTACCAATGACCTGATGGAGAAAGAACGCAGCGCATCATGCACGGACAAAGTACCTTCCGCACTGTCTTTACGGCCGGTGAATGGAAATACATCCGGTCCGCGCTGACACTGACTGTTAATATTCACGCGACTCACCTGGTTTACCAGCGGATCGATCAGGGAAGCTACTTCTTCAGGATTGTTACTGAAGATGCTCACCTGCTGGCCGTGCGGAGATTCGATCAGGTAGTCGATGGTTTCTTCGATATCGTCGAATGGCACCACTGGAATTACCGGGCCGAACTGCTCTTCGCGGTAGAGTTTCATTTTATCATTTACAGGGTACACCACAGCAGGGAATACGAATGACTCGTTGGTGGCGCCACCGTTTTCGTTGATCACTTGTGCACCGTGAGCAGCTGCATCTTCCAATACCTCGCGGATATAGGCAGGCTTCCCTGGTTCTGCCACCGGGGTGAGCTGTACACCTTTTTCCCAAGGCATGCCGAACTTCATTTTAGCAATCGCTTCGCTGAGACTGGCATTGAATGCATCCGCTATGGAGCGGTGTACAAATACGATTTTGATGGCGGTACAACGTTGACCATTATACGATAATGCGCCGAGGATGGTTTCACTTACTGCCACTTTGATATCCGCATGCTCCGTAACGATGGCCGCATTCTTGGCATCCAGGCTCAGTACTGCACGGAGTCTGTTCAGCTTAGGGTGATGCTTGCGCAGGTCGTTGGCTACTTTGCTGGAGCCGATAAACGCCAGTACGTTGATTTTGCCTGTTTGCATGATGCCTGGGATCACCGCAGCACCGCGGCCGTAGATGGTGTTTACCACTCCTTTAGGGAAGGATTCCATGAACGCACGCAGTAGTGGGTAGTGCAATAAGGTACCGTGTTTCGGCGGTTTGAAGAGGATGGTATTGCCCATCAGCAGCGCCGGAATCAGGGTGGTGAAAGTTTCGTTCAGGGGGTAGTTGAATGGTCCCATGCAGAGTACGACGCCAAGGGGCGAGCGGCGGATCTGTGCGATGGTGCCTTCTTTGATGTCGAAGCGGCTGGAGCTGCGGTCGATTTCCTTGAGGGCATCGATGGTAGCGTTGATATATTCAATGGTACGGTCAAATTCCTTGATGGAATCGGCGTATGACTTACCAATTTCCCACATAATCAGCTTCACGATCAGGGTTCGCTGGTCAACCATTTTGCGGGCAAATACAGACAGGCAGTCGATACGCTGCGCCAGTGGCATGGTAGGCCATTCGCCGCGACCATTATCATACGCTGCCAGTGCTGCGTCCAGGGCTTCAAATGCTTCTTTTTCTGTGCCGAGGGGATAGGTGCCTATCAGCTTGCGTTTAAGTCCTTCAGGGGTAGGAATGTTAACCGGTGAATACACTTCGCTCACAGGACCGTCCCATGGCTTCATTTCCCCGTTTACCAGGTACTCTCTCTGGTGAATTTCTGTAATGCGGAATTCTTCGGGGATTTCATTTTCTGCTACAAATATCTTTTGTAGCGCTTCTTGAAAACTCATGTGTTCATAATTTATGCGTACAAAGTACACAAATTACAACGAATTAATAACATAGAATGTTTTGATACCGATAGAGATAAAAACTATTTCTCCTCGCTACAGATACTTTAATGGGACATAACTTTTTTATTTTCAATGATTAACCTTAATTTGGCGGCTTAATTAGCCGGTAAGAATTAATACATTTATAACAAATACAGCATAACGGAAGTCATCTTATCAAGTTGGCCACATTATTACCGGAACCATTGTAAAACGGATACTTTTTAAAAATTTTTTGCATGCCTTTGACGAAAGTTATGATTACTGTGAAAAGTTACCCCACCTTATCTTCCCACTACGATGAGCAGCTAAGCATAGCAGGTTTCAGGGACGATGGTACCTTCATCAGAATCTACCCCATCTCTTTTTCACAAAAAATATACGAGGAACAATACCAGTTGTACGACTGGATAGAAATAAACCTGGAGCGCAATCCACGCGATTTTCGGCTGGAAAGCTTCCGCCCGGTGGACCCGGAACAGCCCGTGAAGAAACTGGGGCACGTTGGTGCCGGCAACTATTGGCAGGAGCGTAAAGCGCTGGTACAAAAGCATGTTTATCGTAACCTGGAGAACCTGCTCATGGAAGCTAAACACGAAGCATTTTACACCTCCCTGGCTGTATTTAAGCCGCAACGTATCCTGAGCCTGGACATAACGCCGGCAGAAAAGGAATGGGACAGCGAACGCCTCGCCAAAATGCAGCAGGAGAAATATTATCCCCACGTATTTATGCAGGAAGAAGAACCTATGGATGCTTTTAAGAAACTCCCGTTCCGGTTCTCATTCCGCTTTTTAGATGATAGTAATAAAGAGATCAGCCTGCCCGTGGAAGACTTTCAACTGGCATCTCACTATTGGAAACTGCTGAAGAAACAGCAGGGACCCGATAAGGAAGCGAAAGCTGCCAGTGAACTCCGCAAGAAATACCTGCAGGAGTATGTCCGCAATACTGACCTCCACTTCTTCCTGGGCACCACCCAAAACGTACATGCTTCGGCCAAACAGCCTTTTACAATTATCGGTTTGTTTCATCCGGTAGTGTTGCCGGCAGTGGTGCAGGGGAGCCTGTTTTAATAAAGTGTTTTATCTTTAAAGTACCATGATTACTGTACCCGATATCAACACTTTGTTTGACGCCTTCGAGAAGCGAAATCAGCCCATTCGCAACCTGGACAAACTGCGTATAGGCGATGCCGATTACCTGCCTTTTGTTACCAACTATAAAAGCCAGGAACTAGGCGCCGATATTATCCTGCTCGACTATGAAGCCACCCTGCAGGAAAACCGCTACCTGACAGATAACTATCCTGACCTGGCACCTGCCATCTGGCTGTTTGCCCGCTCCGGTCAGGGCGACGAATGGTTCATAGACCGTAAAACTTTACGGGTACTGTATTACGATCATGAAAAAGGGGAATATGCCGACCTGAAAGATTTCCTGGAGATGCCGGTGAAATTTGCCGGCTTCGTACAGCTGGGGTTGGTGATCCAACAGCTGGAAGACAGACTGGATACAGACGACCACCTAAAGTTGCAGGCGGAGTACAAGGCAGCCTTGGATCAAATACATCCGCAACTCTATGGGTTATATCCGTATAAGTATTTTGAGGATTAGTCAAAAAAGGGCTGTACCACACGTTGTGTACAACCCTTTCTTAATTTATGAAATTGTGGTTTTACTTCCACCCACCACCTAAATCCCTATACACATTTACCACCGCCGCAAACTGCTGCTGCTTAGTCTCAATCAGTTCCAGCTTAGATTCCAGCGCATCACGCTGCGTCATCAGCACTTCTAAATAATCCGCACGGGCAGATTTGAATAAGTCATTAGAAATATCGATGGACGTTGTCAGTGCAGCTACCTGCCTGGATTTCAGGCTGTAGCTTTTTTCCAGGTTGTCGATATTGGACAGCTGATTGGATACTTCCAGGAAGGCGTTTAAAATCACGCGCTCATAATTATACATCGCCTGCAGTTGACGGGCATTGGCACTGTTAAACTCCGCTTTGATGGCATTGCGGTTAATCAATGGCCCTGCCAGGTCGCCGGCCAGGTTGTATAATAATGATTCAGGGAGTTTAAAGAGATAGGAAGGATTAAAGGCCTGGAATCCTATGCCGGCGCTAATGCCCAGCGATGGATAAAACTCGGCTCTTGCGACCTTCACATCAAGTTTGGCCGCTGCGAGCTCCAGCTCGGCCTGTTTGATATCGGGCCGGTTAGCCAGCAGCTGCGACGGAATCCCTGCGGTTACCATAGTTGGCACTGCATGCAGGAACTCACCTTTATCGCGGTCAATTTGCTGCGGGTAGCGACCCAGCAGGTAGTTGATCTTGTTCTCTGTTTCCTTGATTTTCTGCGCTATGTCAAACTCCAGACTTTGCGACTTCAGCACTTCCGCCTCAAACTTCTTTACGGCCAGTTCGGTAGCGCGGGTAGCCTCTTTCTGTGCTTTCACTATCTCCAGCGCATTTTTCTGCAGGTCGATGTTTTGCTTAACGATGGTCAGCTGGTTATCCAGCGCCAGCAGCTCGTAGTAGGAGTTGGCAATTTCTGCAACCAGGTTAGTGAGCACAAAGTTCCGGCCTTCCACAGTGGCCAGGTACCTTGTTACTGCTGCTTTTTTAGCATTATGCAGTTTTTTCCAGATGTCAACTTCCCAGTTGGCATAGGCGCCAATACCGAAATCTGCCAGCGGATCAGGGACTTCTTTTCCTGGTGTGATTTCGGTGGATGCATCACCGGCGCCCTGGCTGGTATAGCGTCCCACCTTTTCAAGGCCTACGCCTGCTTTGGCGGTAACCGTTGGTACCAGCGCTCCCTGGCGGAAGCGGATATCGTTTTTGGCGATCTCTATCTCCTGTAACGTGATCATCAGCTCCTGGTTATGCGCCAGGGCACTGTCGATCAGATTTACCAGGTGCGGGTCCGTAAAAAACTTACGCCATTCGATGGTGGCAGCAGTGGTAGTATCCAGCCCGTTTCCATAGGAAGCGGGCGTGGATCTGTTTTCTACCTGCTGCGTGCCTGTTGGCACCTTGCAGGCTGCAAAGGCCAAACCAAGGCCCAATATGCCCAGGTATCTATTATACATTGTGATCAATTTCTTCTGTTAATGGATTTTCTTCTTCATCTTTTACAAACATGCGTTTCTCTGCTATCTTCCCGAAAATGAAATACAATCCCGGGATGATCACCACGCCAAACACGGTACCGAATAACATACCGCCCGCCGCAGCGGTACCAATGGTTCTGTTACCCAATGCACCAGGGCCGGTAGCAATCACCAGTGGAATCAACCCGGCGATAAAGGCGAAGCTGGTCATCAGGATAGGACGGAACCTGACCCTGGCGCCTTCCAGCGCCGCTTCCTTCACGGTGTAACCATCGCGGTGCTTCTGCACGGCAAATTCCACAATCAGTACAGCATTCTTACCCAGCAAACCAATCAGCATTACCATGGCCACCTGCGCATATATGTTGTTTTCCAAACCTAATACCTTCAACAGGAAAAAGGCCCCGAAAATACCCACCGGCAAGGAAAGTATCACGGATAAAGGCAGAATGAAACTTTCGTATTGTGCCGACAAGATCAGGTACACGAAACCTAAACATATCAGGAAGATCCACAGCGCCTGATGGCCCTGTGCTACCTGGTCGGCGGAAATACCCGCCCAGTCAATGCCATAGCCTCTCGGCAGGTCCTTCTTTGCCACCTCGTTGATGGCCAGGATAGCCTGGAAGCTACTGTAGCCGGGCGCAGAGGAACCGCTGATCTCTGATGAGGTGTACATGTTATGCCGCGTGATCTCCGACAAGCCATACACTTTCTCCATCTTCATAAAGGCAGAAAATGGTACCATCTCTTCCTTGTCATTCTTCACATATAATTTCAGGATGTCTTCCGGCAAAGCCCTGTACTGTGGCGATGCCTGCACGATCACCTTATACAGGCGACCGAACTTGATGAAGCTGATTTCGTAGTTACTGCCTATCAGGGTCGATAAGGTATTCATCGCATTATCGATGGTAATACCTTTCTGTTGTGCCAGGTCATTATCCACGCTGAGCAGATACTGTGGGAAGCTGGCACTGTAGAAGCTGAATACGGAGGTCAGCTCCTTTCTTTTCTTCAGCGCTTCCACAAAGTCATTGTTTACCTGCTCCAGCTTTTTATAGTCGCCACTGCCTGTTTTATCCAGGAGTCGCAACTCAAATCCACCAGCGGCACCATAACCCGGTACTGCAGGCGGTTGGAAGAATTCGATGTTGGCGCCGGTAATATCCTTTGCCTTTTCTTCCAGCTCCTCCATGATTTCAGTAACAGAATGTTTACGTTCTTCCCAGCTTTTCAGGTTCACCAGGCAGGTGCCGGAGTTAGAGCCAGTACCTTCTGTGAGGATTTCATAACCTGCCAGGGAAGAAACGGATTGTACCCCTTCTACATCTTCTGCAATTTTTTGCAGTCGCTCTGCAATCTGGTTGGTGCGTTCCAGTGAGGACCCCGGAGGTGTTTGTATAATGGCGTAGAACATACCCTGGTCTTCATTCGGAATGAAGCCGGAAGGCACGCTGTTATTCATGAAGTAGGTACCGATACAGAAGATGATGAGCACCCCGAAGGTGACGATGCGTCTGCTCACGATCTTACCCAGCAGCCCCTGATATTTGCCTGCAATTTTGTTGAAGCCGTTGTTGAACCCACCCAGGAACTTATCTACCGGCGTCTGTTTTTTCTTTTTACCATGATTGTTTTTAAGAATCATGGCGCAGAGTGCAGGCGTGAGCGTTAGTGCCACAATACCCGAGAGGATGATGGAGGTAGCCATGGTGATGGAGAACTGGCGGTAGAACAAGCCTACCGGCCCCGACATAAACGCCACCGGAATAAACACCGCAGCCATCAGGAAAGTGATAGCGATGATGGCGCCTGCAATTTCATGCATGGCTTTTTTGGTGGCCTTCAGTGGCCCTATATGTTCTTCTTCCATTTTGGCGTGCACGGCCTCAATCACCACGATGGCATCATCCACTACCACACCAATCGCCAGCACGAGTGCAAACAGGGTGATCAGGTTGATGGTGATACCAAAGAACTGCATGAACATGAAGGTACCTATCAGGGAAACCGGCACGGCCATGGCAGGGATAATGGTGGAACGGAAGTCGCCCAGGAACAGGAATACCACAATACCCACGAGGATAAACGCTTCCACGAGGGTATGCAACACCTTTTCAATGGAGGCATCCAGGAATTTGGATACGTCATAGCTCACCTCGTAGTGCATTCCTTTAGGGAAGGAGGCGGCCTGGATTTCGGCCATCTTGGCTTTCACGTCTTTGATTACCTGGCTGGCATTACTGCCATAAGATTGTTTCAGTACGATCGCTGCGGATGGTTTGCCATTCAGGTTGGAATAGATGTCGTACATGGAGCTGCCAAATTCAACGTCGGCTACGTCTTTGAGGCGCAGCATTTCACCGTTTGGACTGGAGCGCAGTACTACATTTTCGTATTGTTCCTTGGTGGTGTAACGACCGGAGTATTTGAGTACGTACTCGAATGACTGTGAGCGCTTGCCGGAGCTTTCGCCGGTTTTGCCGGGAGAGGCTTCCAGACTTTGTTCTCCGAGTGATTTCATCACTTCGTCCGCACTGATCTTATAGGCGAGCATGCGGTCGGGCTTGAGCCACACGCGCATGGCGTATTCGCGGTTTCCGAGGATATCGGCCACGCCTACACCGGGTACACGTTTCAGTTCCGCGAGGATGTTGATATCGGCGTAGTTAAAAAGGAATTTCTGATCGGCATGCGGATCATCGCTGTACAGGTTGATATACATCAACATGTTGGATTCCTCTTTGGTAATTTTAACACCTTCACGCACTACCAGTGGCGGCAGCTTGTTTACTACAGAGGCCACGCGGTTCTGTACGTTGAGAGAAGCCTGGTTCGGGTCAGTACCGAGGTTGAAGATGATCTGCAAGGATGCTTCCCCATCGTTACCGGCGTCGGAGGTCATGTACTTCATGCCTGGAACACCGTTCATGGCCCTTTCCAGGGGAATGATTACGGATTTGATCATCAGCTCACCGTTGGCACCCGGATATTCCGCCGTCACGTTCACTTTTGGCGGGGAGATTGCCGGAAATTGTGTTACCGGCAGCTGAGTAATGCCCAGCACTCCCAGAAACACAATGATGAGTGATATTACTATAGAGAGAACGGGTCTCTGAATAAATTTATTAAACATACTTAGTTGGCTTTGCCGCTATTCAGCTTTTAATTTCAGGTGAGAAAGCACTTCTTCCGGTTTTTTGAAATCGTAGTTGATTTTTTGGTCGTCTTTAACCTTCTGAACACCGTCGAGCAGAATTTTATCCGTGATGGCAAGACCGGTTCCAACCACATACACATCCGGCATTTCGCCACTGATGTTGATATTGCGGGATTTTACCTCATTGTTTTTATCCACTACAAATACGTATTTCTTGTCCTGGATTTCGTAGGTGGCTTTTTGCGGGATGATGATGGCGCGACTCATAGGCACGGTCATCATTACCTTGCCGGTTTCACCGTTTTTCAGCAGCTTGTCCGGGTTCGGGAAGCGGGCGCGGAAGGCGATGTTACCGGTTTCGTTGTCGAATTCCCCTTCAATCACTTCCACATCGCCTTTGTAGGCGAGGGGGTGGTTGTTGGCCAGGAGCAGGCTTACCTTGCTGTTGGCGCGACCCTTTACATTCGTTTGGTATTCCAGGTATTCCGGTTCGGAAACGTTGAAATAGGCAAACATCTGGGTATTATCGGAGAGGCTGGTGAGCAGTTCACCTTCATCTACCACACTGCCTATTTTTTTAGGAATGCGGTCGATGACGCCGTCGAATGGCGCTCTGATTTCCGTGTAGGAGAGGTGCAGTTTTGCGAGTGATACTTCTGCATTTGCCTGGTCCAGTTTGGCCTGTGCTACTGCCTGCTCGTTTTTGGAAACGATGTTTTTATCCACCAGGGCTTTGGTGTTTTGCAGTTCAATGGTGGCGGCTTTAGCTTCAGCCTCTGCCTTGAGCAGTTCTGCCTGGAAGGCATTCGGCATCAGCTTAAAGAGGACCTGGCCTGCGTGTACGTACTGACCTTCGTCCACGTATATGGATTGCAGAAACCCTCTTTCCTGGGCGCGGATCTCGATGTTTTTAACAGAGCGGATCTGCGAAACATACTCTTTGGTAAAGGAAGTGTCTACTTCCATAGGACTGGTAACCGTATATTTTTCGGTTTCTTCCTTTTCCACTTTTGCGGGCTGGCAGCTGGTGGCGTATACTACACCCACCAGGCCGGTGAACATGACGATCTTATTCATGATTATATCTGGGTAATTAAGGCGAAAATTTTGGTCAGCAGCGTGCGTAGCGGACGGGTCAGGACCTGACTTGTCCGCGATTTACCAGGTGCCGAAGGCGCCGGATGAATCGCAAAAAGCATATTAGTGACCTAAAGTGAGTGGAAACGGTTACCGCACAGCATGCTGGCTATGCCTGCGAAAAGGGCAGGAGCATACCATTGGCAACCGATAATGGTTGATATCAGATTCTGAGTACGCGTTGTGTAATGTAAATGTTGGAAAGTTGTCCCCAGTCGGGCGGTGGGGTATGGTAGCACTTGTGAAGATCCCGCTCTGCAAAGAAGCTGGCAAGTGACAGGTAATAGCAGGCGATGATGCGGTATTTCCTGGCAAGGAAGGTACTGCAGCTGTCGGACTCCACATCATCCGTCATCATCAGTTTTTCCTCATCTTCGAGGCTGGTATCCTGGATAATGGAAGCGTTGAGTTTGGTGAGTTGTTTGTGCTGGAGATTTTTCAGGGTTACATTCCAGAAACTATGCAGGTGGCTGGCAGCATAGGCACGGTCATCTCCCTTAAAGAGAAAAAAAGATAAACATGCGAAAAATATTGCCACTCTCATTTGGGGACCAAAAATAGTAAAAGTTTGAAATGAAAAAAATAAATTGAAGTGGTAGACCCTTCAAATAGTATTTGTTTATATGCAGATGCTACTGCTGCTGAGTCACATGGCAATATTAAATATTAGTTAATACTTAGGAAATGGAGGACTGTAGAGCCGCAATGCTTGTGGCTATCCTTTTAGAGCCAATTGATCAGTAGGTTTAAGGCGAGGAGCCGCAAGCATTGCGGCTCTACGGGAAATTTAATGTCACAGGGAGGATTCCCTCGTTATCAAACTCGACTTAATCACAATATTCTCCATTTGTGAAATATCAATATTCCCTTTCAGGTGTGCCAGCACATTGCGTGCCGCCACTTCCCCCATTTCAATACCCGGGTAATGGATGGTGCTGAGTGCAGGGGTTACGAGGCGGGAAATGAAGTCGTTGTTAAAACCGGTAAACTTCACTTGTTGGGGTACACGCAGGCCAAGGCGCTGCACTTCATTCATGCAGGCGGCCGCGCAGATGTCGTTGGTGACCACCACACCGTCGGCATGCAAACCCACCACTGCTTTGGCAGCGCGTATGCCAGCTGCCTCCGTGAGGTCGTTGATGATAATATGCTCCTGGTTAAATTTGATTTTGGCAGATGTCAGTGCTTTTTTGTAGCCTGCCAGCCTTTGTTCATAAACGTTCCGGCGGAGACTACCGGCTATAAACATGATTTTCCGGGCGCCCTGGTCCAGCAGGTGGCGCGTGGCCTGGTAGCCTGCCAATTCGTTGTTGATGGTGATGCAGAGCTGATCGGTGTTGGCCGGCACGCGGTCGAAAAACACCAATGGTACGCCTTTGGCTTTGCAGGCTTCAAAGGGAGTGAAATCCACGGTATGCTCCGCCAGGGATACCAGCAGGGCATCTACGCGGCTGTTGAGCATGGATTGCACGCTGCGGGCTTCGTTGGCAGCCACCTCGCGGGACTGACTGATGAGCAGGTTGTAACCCGCCTCGCTGGTAACCTTTTCCATGCCGGCAATGATCTGCGACATCAGGTAGCTGTCCAGCCGGGGCACTATCACCCCTATGGTTTGCGTGCTGTTTGTCCGCAAACTGGCCGCGATACTGTTGGAGCGGTAGCCCATGGCCTCCGCTGTAGCTATAATTTTGCGCTGCGTTTTCTGGCTCACCGTATGATGCCCCTTCAGTCCACGGCTGATGGTAGAGGCTGCCAGGCCCAGCTTTTCCGCAATATCGTATATGGTCGTTTCCCTTTGCTTCATGTAGATAAATAACAATCGGTTGTTAAAGGTACTTGAATATTATGCCCAAGCCGCAGTTATTATCTCCCTAAAATAAAAACAATCGATTGTTATTTTTACTATTTTTATTCCCACGTTTTGAAAATATGTTATAATCATACGATCATGATGAAAGATCTTGAACAAACCCTGCGCTGGTTCGGGCCTTCAGACCCTGTAACGCTGGCAGCCATCCGACAAACAGGCGTTACCGGCGTGGTAACCGCCCTGCATCATATCCCATGCGGCGAAGTATGGACACCGGCAGCTATCCGCGAGCGGCAACAGGAAATTGAAGCCCATGGCCTCACCTGGAGCGTGGTGGAAAGCGTGAATGTACACGAGTCCATAAAAATCGCCGGCCCGCAGCGGGATGTGATGATCGCCAACTATATTAACACACTCACCAACCTGGCAGAAGCAGGCATTAAAACGGTGTGCTATAACTTTATGCCGGTACTCGACTGGACCCGTACCCACCTGGATTTCCGGCTCCCCAATGGCGTATCTGCCCTGCGATTCCATCGCCCGGCGCTCATGGCGTTTGACCTCTACCTGTTGGAACGCCCCGGTGCTTTCGATGACTTTACCCCTGCGGAACAGGCATCTGCCAAAAAATACCTGGACGGACTAAACGAAGAAGAGCAACAAACGCTGATCCGCACCATCCTGGCGGGCCTGCCAGGCACTGATGAAGTGTTTACCATCACCCAGTTTAAGGAGCATTTAGCCCGGTATAAAGACATAGACGCGGTGAAGCTCAAGGAAAACCTCGCGTACTTCCTGCAAAATATCATACCGGCAGCGGAGCGACTGGGCGTGAAAATGTGCATCCACCCGGATGATCCGCCGTTTGCCATACTGGGCCTGCCAAGGGTAGTATGCACAGAAGCGGATTTACGGGAGCTGATCGAGATGTGCCCGTCCCCATCCAACGGAATTACCTTTTGTACGGGTTCGCTGGGAGCTAATACCAGCAATGATTTGCCAGGTATGATTGCCCGCCTCGGCAGTCACATCCACTTCCTGCACCTGCGCAATGTGCAGCATGATACGGAAGGTAGCTTCTACGAGGCAGAGCATCTCAAAGGCAGCACAGATATGGTACAGGTGATGAAGCAGGTAGTGCTGGAACAGCTCAGAAGGCAGCAGCTGGGGCGTGCAGATGTAGCCATCCCCGTACGCCCGGATCATGGCCATAAGATCTGGACCGACTTCGATTTTAACACTTACCCGGGATACTCGCTGATAGGCCGTTTGAAAGGCCTCGCAGAACTGAACGGTTTAGAGAAAGGCATCAAAGGGATGCTGAGTCAGTAAAATAATTTTAGAAAAATATACGCAATGAATCTGAACGGAAACGTAATTGTTGTTACTGGTGGTACTGGTATCTTAGGAAAATCATTTGTAGAAGGTATACATCGTGCAGGCGGCAAAGTGGCCATCCTGGGGCGTAACATCCAGGTGGCGGAAGAAAGAGCAGCCCAAATTAACCAGGACGGAGGCAGCGCCCTCGCTGTACAGGCGGATGTACTCAACGAAGCCGACCTGGTGGCAGCCTGTGAAAAAATAGTCGCACACTTTGGCCGGATCGACGGACTGGTGAACGCTGCCGGCGGCAATATCCCGGAAGCTATCCTGCAACCGGACCAGGACATTTTTTCACTGGATATGAACGGCATGCGCCGCGCCATGGACCTGAACCTCTGGGGCACGCTGCTGCCTACTCAGATTTTTGGTCGCCAGATTGCTGCAAACGGCGGCGGCAGCATCGTCAACATCTCCTCCATGAGTGCAAAACGTGTTATCACCAAAGTAATGGGATACAGCCTGGGTAAGGCTGCTATTGATTGCTACACCCAATGGTTCGCCGTTGAAATGGCAAACCGCTACGGCGATAAGCTCCGCATGAACGCCATCGCACCGGGCTTTTTCCTGACAGAACAAAACCGTGCCCTGCTCACCAATCCTGATGGCAGCTACACCGAAAGAGGTAACCTGGTGCTGCAAAACACACCTTACAAGCGTTTCGGCGAGGCGGAAGAACTCAACGGTGCACTGGTATGGCTGCTAAGTGATGAGTCGCGCTTTGTGACCGGTGCAGTCGTAAACGTAGATGGTGGCTTCTCTGTATTTAGCGGTGTATAATCCTGCCCGGCTCAATTGTAAACCTGGAGGTGGATGTATTCAGCGGTGTGTAATCCTTATTCCGGCCAGTGATGCAGGGCTTTACTGTTGAACGTCCATTCCGGCGTTTCGAGCAGGGAACCAAAATTTTCATCGTACCAGCAGCTGCCATCAGCCGGATTTTTCAGAATATGAATATCCTGCGCAGGCATATAGCTTTGCGCCAGCATAAATTTCTTTTTCCCTGTACGATTGGTAATCACGTCCATCACGATTACCGCATGGCCCGGTGATCCACCCTGGACAAACACATCACCTGGCTGTAACGTACTACCGGCGGCAGGTACCAGTTCTTTTTGTAAAGAAGTGGTACCTGCATAGCTGAAAACCAGCTCCAGGTAAGCCTGAAACCCTGTTTTGCTATTCCCTTGTTCCTGATTACATACTTTTACCAGTCGCTGATTTTTCAGCTGAAACCTGCATCCCTGCTGCCATGCGGCGTAGTCGAGCAGCGTGCCGTCCGTTGCGTGAAACGCAATCTGTTTATACTGCTGATGTGCATATAACCACTCGGCACGCAGGCGCATCACGGCATCCGCACACTGCTGCAAATCCTTTTTACCTACACTGATATTGAGTACGGCGGCCTGCGCCTGCTGATTTTGTTTAGGTTGTCCGTTGTAGAGGTACACCGTTTTATCTTGTTTCAGGGAGATGGTACGCAACCATTGCCCAAAGGAACCGTTGGTAACAGCAGTGCGATCAAACCCGGTGGGAGCCGGTATTTTGCCCACGGTTTGGGCGAAGGAGCTGAAGGGTAACAAGAGGAGAAGCAGTAGTTTCATGCAGGATGCTTTTGATAGATAGATGCTAAAGTTGCAAAATTCCATATTTCGACTGGCCAACGTCGCGGAAGCTGCTCTGCAAGTGACCGCCGGCTTACCGCCTGTAAAAAAAGTCAGACAGTAAATAATTGGGCGTATTATCTTAATGCCCATTCCCAAACGAACTGTTATGACTAAAACCGGTACATTACCGTCTAAACCGCATTTTCCTATTCTGGACGGCCTTCGTGGTGTGGCAGCCCTTACAGTGGTGATATTCCACATTTTGGAGGCCCATGCCACCAGCAGCCTCGATCTGATGATCAACCACGGCTACCTCGCTGTGGACTTCTTTTTCCTGTTGTCAGGCTTTGTGATTGGCTATGCCTACGATGATCGCTGGGGCAAGATGACGATGGGAGGCTTTTTCAAACGCCGGCTGATACGGCTGCAACCTATGGTGGTCATGGGTTCTGTGATTGGAGCTATTTTCTTTTATTTCCAGGATTCGCCCCTGTGGCCTAAAATCCATGAGGTGCCGGTGTGGTACCTGCTGGTGATTATGGTGATTGGTGCTACCATGCTGCCGATTACCATCCGTATGGATGTTCGTGGCTGGAACGAAATGCATCCGCTGAACGGACCTGCCTGGTCCCTGTTTTTTGAATACATCGGTAACTTCCTGTATGCAGCGGGTATACGAAAACTCTCTAAAGCAGCATTGGCGGTACTCGTGGCTATCTGCGGCATCTGGCTGGCTTACTATGCCATTACCAGTGAGCGCGGCGAAATGATTGGCGGCTGGACGCTCAGTGTACAGCAGCTGAAAATCGGTTTTATCCGTTTGCTGTTTCCGTTTTTTGCCGGATTATTATTATTCCGCACCGCCAAACTGGTACAATTTAAAAATGGATTTCTCTGGTGTTCCTTGCTGTTACTGCTGGTACTGGGGATGCCACGCATCGGTGGTGCAGAAAATATGTGGGCTAATGGCGTGTATGAGAGTATCACTATTATCCTGGTGTTTCCGCTGATTGTCTATCTCGGCGCCAGTGGCGTGCTGGAAGGCAAAGCCGCCACAGGTATATGTAAGTTCCTCGGCGATATTTCCTACCCGATTTACATCTCCCATTACCCACTTATTTATACCTATACCGGCTGGGTAAGCAAAAATAAAGGCATTACGCTGGTGGAAGCGGCGCCATATGCCATACTGACTTTTATAAGTGCCGTACTCATTGCGTGGGTATGTTTAAAATATTATGATGAACCGGTAAGAAAATGGTTGCAGCAAAAGCTGATGCCGGTTGCTAAAATGCGCGATGCTGTTGGTGTTTCTGCCAATTAAGGAGGGTGGAAATTAGTGACCACCGGTCACGGTTATACGCAATAAATCGCCCACCATCGGTGGGCGATTTATTGCGTAATATATGTTGAGTGAGAGTAGCTTTTTTTACCTGCCACAGTCAGCCGTCCATGTTTTGCCATCTTTCGTATAGCCGATCACGAGTTTATCTTTGTTGATAGTAATCATACCGGTTCCTGAAGCGCCAACGTTTACCATCGTATTATCATCTTTCTTTTCAAATTCCACACCAGTAAGGTCTGGCAGGCCATCTGAAAATCTGAAGTCATAACGGGAACCAACTTTGGTTACAAACACACTGCCTGCATCAGTGCTGAGATTTTGTTCTGAACTAACATATCCGATTTTACCTTTGAAGGTACCGGCAAACACGTCTACATCGGCAGGATCGGTGTCTTTGCTACAGGATGCGAACACAAATGCAGTTAACAGTAACACCCCGATGAATTTGAGCATAGATTTCATAATGTAAGTTTTGGTTTTAAATAAAGATTGTTACCTGCCTTAAAACAATTTGCATACCATCGGGAAAATTATAGCTTTAAACAGGCTGAACTGCTTGATAATAGGGCTGTTGCGAGCATTCCTCCTGTGTTTGGTTGCCATGGCTGATATATTACAATTATGGGTGGGGTGCTACCCAATTTGGGTAATGCTGTGGCGTATTATTTATATTTCAGGGAGATGAAAGTAGGCTGTAACAGCGGTTGCCGGGGATATCAATGAGTAGGCAGCAGCGGTGCCTTCACCACTTTTCAATAAAAAGACAGTATATAAAAAAATCCGCCTGCAAAGGCGGATTTAAAATATTATTTGCTATCCGGTTCAAAATCCAACGACACCGAATTCATACAAAACCGTTTATGTGTGGGCGGTGGACCATCGTCAAATATATGACCGAGATGGGAATTACACCGGGCGCATTCCACCTCTATTCGTTCCATGCCAAAGGAGTTGTCCGGCTTGTAAATCACGCTGTTTTCCCTCACCGGTTCAAAAAAGCTGGGCCATCCGCATTCGCTGGCGAACTTAGCATCCGAGCGGAAGAGTTCGTTGCCGCAAACAGCACAGTAATAGGTGCCTTTAGGGTTGCCTTCCCAGTATTTGCCGGTGAAAGCTCTTTCGGTGCCCTGCTGCCTCGCTACGTTGTAGAGGTCACGCGGCAGGATTTTTTTCCATTCATCATTACTCACATTCAGATGGGTGGTGTCTGTACGGGAGTAATATGGATTATTAGTGTGTGTAGTTTCCATATTATTATCGGGCTTGTGTGCCTGTCCTTTGCACGCGGTTACAAAAAATAAAAGTACGAGTATGATGGATTGAATTCTCATATGCGAAAGTTGTCTATACAAATTTAAGCAATTGTACCATGCTGCGGATAAGGCAGTATCTAAGGAATTGTTAATTACTATCTTAGCAATCAGCGAGGGCATTTTTTTGTTCGATCGGGTAATTCTTGCTGCTGCAATTATTTTTTTGCTATTTTTAGCCACCCGGCTATTCCGGTTTAAACCAGCGGGTGTGATTTAATGGAGTGTTTCATCAACAGCAGCGACCACGAGCTGCTTACCGGGATTTACGCAGGGAGCGGGGAGGCCTACCGGTACGCCTTTGAGCGCTACTGGGACCGGGTATATGCCGCCGCCCTGTTATTGTCGAAGTCGCCGGAAATTGCCGAAGATATTACGCAGGATGTATTCACCATGCTTTGGGAAAAGCGCGATACGCTTCATGCCGTGAACAACCTTCCCGGCTTTCTCTTTATCTCTGCCCGTAACCTGATTTATAGTAAACTCCGCAAGCTGCATTCCCAGGCTACCTACCTGGAATACCAGGAGCAATATTTCCGCGAAAGTACGCGGATCGAAGGCGCAGAGGAAATTTACTCCCGCGATCTGCTACAGCACCTGCAGCAAGCCATCCTCAAACTGCCACCCCAGCAACAGAAGGCTTTCCGGCTGAGTCGCCTCGAGGGCCTGGGCCACGACGAAATCGCCACGGTGATGGGCATTTCAAAGGTCACCGTTAAAAGCTACATTGTACAATCGCTGGCCACCCTCCGCAAATGGTTACCGGGCTATTTCGTCACTCTTTTGTTTCTGCTGTGTTCCTGAAAAAATATTTTCCTGACCACACCTCCTTTTTTATCAGCTGCGCGTCTTTACCCTTGTAAGGTAATTACGTTATGATGACTCCTGCACAATTTGCCACGTTATTGGATCAATACCTGAATGATACGCTGGATGCCGAAGGTTTGCAGCAATTGCGCGCTGCCCTGGACCAGGAACAGTTCCGGGAGCAGTTCGAAGCTGCCATCGACCGGCAGCTGCAACTGCCTGCTGCGGCAGGTCCGGAAGCGGTAAAGGCGCGACTCTGGGAACGGTTGCAGCCAGCCGCGACAGCTGGTCCTGAGATGGTGAAGGCGCAACTCCGAAATACTCCGGCGCAGCACCGTACCGTTTGGTGGCCACGCCTGGCCGTTGCCGCCTCACTGCTGTTACTGATTTCCGCCGGCGCCCTCTATTGGAAGTTGCGGCAGCCTGCACAAGGGACGGTAGTGGCCCATAAAGCATTGCCTGTGCCCGGGTCCGACAAAGCCATCCTCACCCTCGCTGACGGTACGCAGGTAACGCTGGATTCCGCAAACACCACACTCGCCATGCAGGGCAATTCCCAGGTGCAGCTCAGCGGCGGACAACTGGCCTATAACGGTAACGGCACTACGGGACCGGTACAGTATAATATGCTACAGGTGCCCCGGGGCGGGCAATTTCGTATTGTACTGGCAGATGGCTCACGGGTATGGCTCAACGCCGCTTCCACGCTGCGCTATCCCGCCAGCTTTCAGGGGAGCGACCGCACCGTGGAACTCACCGGCGAAGCCTACTTTGAAATTGCTCCCGCCGCAAACCAGCCCTTTTTCGTAAAAGTGAATAATAATACTATACAGGTGCTGGGTACCAGCTTTAACGTGATGGCCTATACGGAGGAACCCACTATCCGTACCACGCTGCTGGAAGGAGCCATCGCGCTGAAAACGCCGAAAGTGACCACCCGCCTGCAACCCGGACAACTGGCCACCACCACACCCGATGGAAGTACCAACGTGGCCACAGCACCCGATGTAGAAGAAATGGTAGCCTGGAAAAACGGCTACTTTATGTTTAATCATGAAAAAATTCCCGGCGTAATGCGACAGATCGCACGCTGGTATGATGTAGAAATAGAATACGCAGGAAAAATACCGGCCGACAGAGAATTTGGCGGGAAGATCAACCGAAACAGCAGCATAGAAGAGGTTATCAGAATACTCGAGCTTAGTAAGATTCACGTTAAACTATCTAATCACAAAATCATCGTACAACCATGAAACCAATACCGTTATGAAAAAGTAAACTAACCGTTATCCATCCATAAAAAAACCGGAAGTGCTCGAACACCTCCGGTAATAGTGGCGGGTAACCTCCTGAAAATCATTCCACGACCTTCAAACACCTGGCTAACGCCGGGCGGGATTTCTATTACCCAAACCGATCAAATGTATGAATTTTAAAGCTATTCTCCGGCACACGGACAGTCAACCACCGTGGATCGCCCAAACAATTCGCGTTATGAAAATCGCTGCAATCATTTTACTAACAGCATGCTTGCAGGTGAGCGCCAATGGCTACTCACAGGAAATTACCATCTCCAGGAATAATACTTCGCTGGAAAAGGTATGCCGCGCCATTGAAAAGCAGTCGGGCTACGTGTTTTTCTTTGATCACCACCTGCTGGACGGCGCGCCCGCCATCAATATTGATATCAAAGGGGCACCGCTCAAAGAGGCCATGGACATCTGCCTGAAAAACCTGCCGCTTACCTACACCGTGGTGGGAAAAAATATAGTGATCATGGCAAAGGAAAATGCCGCTGATCAGCCGGAGATCCTGCGCCAGGAAGTATCTGGTAAAGTAAAGGGAGAAGACGGTGGCCCCCTGCCGGGAGCAACCGTAAAAGTAAAAAACAGCACCGTTGGTACGGTAACCCAAGCCGATGGCTCCTTCCGCCTCAATGCCCCTGCCAATGCCGTGCTGGTGATTTCTTACCTGGGTTACGAAACACTGGAAGTAACGGTGAGCAACAACACGCCACTGTCTATCCAGCTCAAGCCGGTAGTCAACCGGTCCTCCGAAGTTGTGGTGATCGGCTATGGCGTAGCTAAAAAATCAGACCTCACCGGTGCCGTATCACAAATCCGCTCTGAAGATATTTCTGTACAGCCGCTCACCAACGCCATGCAGGCCCTCGCCGGCCGTGCGCCCGGTGTGCAGGTGATGCAGAATAACGGTGCCCCCGGTGGTAAAATCAGTGTGCGCATCCGCGGTGTCAACTCCATCCTCGGTAGTAATGAACCACTGTATGTGATTGATGGTTTTCCGTTTAACGGCAGCCCCGACTTCCTCCAGCCCTCGGACATCGCTTCTATGGAAGTGCTGAAAGATGCTTCTTCCACCGCTATCTACGGCTCCCGCGGTGCCAACGGTATCGTGATGATCACCACCAAAACAGGAAAGAAAAAAGAAGGCACCACCGTAGATGTAGCCTCCAGCTACAGTATACAGTCGGTGACCAAAAAAATGCGGCTCATGAGCCCATTGCAATACGGTACCCTCTACAATGAACAGGCGAAAAATGATAACGTACCGCTCTACTTCACACAACAGCAGCTGGATGAGTTTGCGAAATCGCCCGGCACAGACTGGCAGGACCTTGTGATGCACAACGCACCACTTTCCAATACAGGCGTTACCGTTAGTGGAGGAGGCGACAAAACCCGCTTCTCTGTTGGCGCTGGTATGTACCTCCAGGATGGGATCGTTCGTAACAGTGATTACAAACGCTACTCTTTGCGCGGTAGCATTGAACATGAAATCAGCAAAGTATTTGCGCTCTCCTATAATGTGGCGCTCACCAAAATAGATACGCGCCTGCAAAATTCACAGCTGGGCAACAGGGGGAGTGATCTCATCTCCGCCATGCTGATGGCGCCGCCTACGTTGTCGCCCTACCTGGAAGACGGCTCCTACCGCCGCCTTACTACCGCTTATCCGTTTATTTCCAACGCTATCATCAACCCGATGATTCCGATTTATGAAGTAAATGAGCGACTTAAAGCCAACCGTGTATTTTCCAATGCAGCGCTTACCATTAAGCCCATGGAGGATTTGAGCATTCGCATTTCCGCCGGTATCAACAACCAGGACGATAGAAGGGATATTTACTCTAACATAGAGCCGAGCACCAATTCAGTGGGAAAGGCGGACGTGAACACCGCACAAACTCAGAGTCTGCTGAATGAAAACGTGATCAACTACAACAAACGTTTAGGCATACACGCTATCAACGCCATGGCAGGTTTTACCTACCAGGATAACGTGCAGACGGTGATGAGAGGCTCCGGCATCGGCTTCCTCAGCGATGTGCTGAATACCGGATCACTGCAAAGTGCCGCCACACCAGGTATACCTAACAGCACCTATGAAAAGTGGGCCCTGCTTTCCTTTATTGGTCGCGTAAACTACACGTTGCTGGAAAAATACCTGTTCACGGTGAGCATGCGCCGTGATGGCTCTTCCCGTTATTCGAAAGATAATAAGTGGGGCAACTTCCCATCGGCAGCAGTGGCCTGGCGTATGTCCAATGAGCCCTGGATCAAACAGTCTAAAGTAATCAGCGACCTGAAGATCCGCAGCAGCTACGGTGCTTCCGGTAGTACCGCCATCAACCCGTATCAAACGCTGAACCTGCTGACACCAGGTATGACCACCTTTGGCGATGCGGCCTTTATCACCTATGCCCCCGGTGAAACACTGCCGAATACACTGAAATGGGAAACTACCTACCAGGTGGATTTCGGGGTGGACCTGGGCCTGTTCCGCGACCGCTTCCACCTGACGGCCGATTTCTATCAGAAACGCACCAAAAATCTCCTGAATAAGGTGCAACTGCCATCTTCTATGGGATATAAAAATACGGTCAGGAATGTAGGCGAAATGCAGAATAAAGGGATGGAGTTTGCCATAGATGTACAGGCCATGGACAATGCCGTGAAATGGAACATTGGCGGTAACATCGCCTTCAACTGCAATAAAGTTTTGAAGCTCTATAACGCACAGGATATTTATGGTACCAACCTGTATACCGGTTCCCTGAACGATTATGTGAACCTGCTCCGCGAAGGCCAGCCATTCGGTATCTTCTACGGTTATGTGGAAAAAGGTTACAGCGCCAGCGGCAACCTGGAGTATGAAGACCTGAACAAGGACGGTAAAATTTCGGCGGCAGATAAAACTTATATCGGTAACCCGAATCCTGATTTTACCTATGGTATCAACTCGGTTACCACCTACAAAGGATTTGAGCTAACGCTGTTTATCCAGGGCTCTCAGGGTAACGATATCTTTAACCTGAACAAGGCTGCTACGCTCGATCTGGGGATGGGCCTCAACCTGCCGGCAGAAGTGGCGGAAAACCACTGGACACCGGAGCATACCGATGCCAAATATCCGAAGATCACCCGCAACCTGGCTGGTAATATGTCCACCCGCTTCGTGGAAAACGGCTCCTACCTGAAACTGAAAAATATTCAGCTGGCCTATAACCTGCCTGTGGAGAGACTTCATACCAAATGGTTCAGAAAGGCACAGGTATATATCAGCGCGCAGAATATGATCACGTTCACGAAGTATTCCTGGTACGATCCGGAAGTGAATGTATACGGCTCTGAAAATTCCGTGGCACAAGGTATTGACTATTCTACGTACCCGGTGAGCAAGTCATTTACGGTAGGAATCCGTTGTGGTTTCTGATTTTAAATTAAACAACAGACTTTTATGAAACAAGCGATATACCTGTTGATAGCCGCTATGCTGGTGACTTCCTGCAGTAAGGTGCTGGAAGAAAAGCCGCAGGCGATAGCAGAAGAGAACTTTTATAATTCGCCGGCAGAAGTGCAGGCAGGGCTGAACGCCATCTACAAGCCTATCCGCCAGGGTGGGAGCATGGGCGCACTGTATCAGTGCCAGCTGGAAATCTATACCGAATACATGTACGGCCGTGGGAGTCATGCCCCGCTCAATGATTACGCAGGCCTTGATAATACAAACATCACCCGCGTGGGCGACATATGGGCGCAGTTTTATGAAGCTATCCGCAATGCGAATATTGTGATTAAGAAGATACCAGGCGCGAAGGCCCTCAATGCGGCCGATTCCGCCCGGTTTATGGCGGAGGCGCGCTTTATGCGCGGGCTGCTGTATTTCCACCTGGTGCGCAACTGGGCAGGTGTGCCCCTGCGCACAGAGCAGAATATGACCGTGCTGGATGTGCCCAGGGCTACTACAGATGCTACCTACCAGTTCCTGCTGGACGACCTGACCTATGCGGCGGACAACCTCACCGAGCAGGCGCGACTGGATGGCGCACCTACCAAAGGCTCTGCCAATGCAGTGCTGGCGGATGTGTATATGAACCTGCACGACTATACGAAAGCCAAAGATGCCGCAGCGGCTGTAGTAAACAGTAACAAATATGCCCTGGTACAGGTAAGTGCAGCCGATGATTACGATAAGATATTCGGGCCGGATGTACAGGCCTCTCCGGAAGAAGTGTTTTACCTGAAGTTTAGCAGAACGCCTGCTGATCAGGGTTTCAGCTATCCAATGTATGCGCACTACCCTAACTCCGGCTATTACAAGCCAGGTGGTTATTATACTTTTTACAGCGATGCAGTACAAAATAAGTTTATGACCCAGTGGGATAAAAACGACCTGCGCTATAAATATAACTGGTACGTACAAACGTTTGGGCTTACCAACACCACCATCCTGAACAAGAAGTTCAGCGATAAAGTAACCAATACCGCTGCCGGCAATGATTTTCCGATGTACCGCTATGCGGATGTGGTGTTGTTTTACGCGGAAAGTGCCGCCAGGGCTGCCGACGCACCTGATGCCAATGCCATGGAAATGCTGAACCGCGTGCATCGCCGGGCCTATGGTAAACCAACTGCTACCCCGGATGCTACAGTAGATTTCAAGCTAAGTGATTACAGTACACTGGATGCCTTTGTAAACCTGGTTGTACGGGAACGTACCTACGAAAACTGTTCGGAAGCCAAACACTGGTTTGATCTGAAGAGACTGGGCACCGTGAAGCAGGTGATCAAAGATATGAAGAACATCACCGTGGCCGATAAGCATTTGCTGTGGCCGATTCCAACGAATGAATATAACTATAACAAAGCCATTGATCCGGTAAAGGATCAGAACCCTGGCTATTAATTTAAAATATTGAACAATGCAATTGAAAACTTTATTGGTTAGCGCGGCCCTGTTGCTCAGCGGGGCAGCAAGGGCACAGGAAGTGGATGTATGCGTGTACGGAGGCACTTCCGCCGGCGTTATTGCAGCATATACTGCTAAAAAACTACATAAATCGGTGATACTGATTTCGCCGGACAAGCACCTGGGCGGCCTCACCACAGGTGGGCTGGGTTATACCGATATCGGCAACAAGTCAGCGATTACCGGTATTTCCAGGGATTTTTACCGGAGAGTCGGAAGCCACTATGGCCGGTTTGAGCAGTGGATATTTGAGCCGCATGTGGCGGAGGCTACTTTCCACCAGTATATCAAGGCGGCTGATGTGCCGGTGATTTACCAGTATCAGTTGGCGGGTGTGGAGATGCAGGGGCAGCGCATCAGCGCCGTTAAGGTAACGGGAGCGGATACACGTACGATTCGTGCGAAAATGTTTATTGACTGCTCCTACGAGGGGGATCTGATGGCGAAAGCCGGCGTGTCCTATACCGTAGGGCGCGAGGCCAACAGTCAGTACAACGAAACCTATAACGGGGTACAGCTGCGCGAAAAGCACCAGTTCCCCGAAGGCGTTGATCCTTACAAAACGCCGGGTAAGCCGGAAAGTGGTTTGCTGTGGGGTATTAGTCCTGCTACTATGGAGCCGCAGGGAAGTGGCGATAAAAAGGTGCAGACCTATAACTTCCGCATTTGCCTGAGCAATGATCCGAAAAACAGCATTGCCATCACCCAACCGGAAGATTACCAGCCGGCCCGTTATGAACTGCTGCTGCGTTTGCTGGAGAAGTTGCAGTCGCCCACACTCAACACCATCCTGAAGGTGGACCGTATGCCTAACAACAAAACGGACATTAACAATAACGGGGCATTTTCAACGGATATGATCGGGAGAAATTATGACTATCCGGAAGCAGATGCTGCGGGCCGCAAACAAATTATCCATGATCATGAGGTGTATACCAAAGGCCTCCTGTACTTCATAGGGCACGACCCGCGCATGCCGCAGCACCTCCGCGAGGCGATGCTGCAATGGGGCTATCCGAAGGATGAGTATACAGATAATGGTAACTGGTCGCCCCAGTTGTACGTGCGTGAAGTACGCCGCATGGTGGGCGAGTACGTGATGACGCAGGCCAACTGCGAAGCCAGGGAAAAAGTACCTGATGGCGTGGGGATGGCAGCTTACACAATGGATTCCCACAACTGTCAGCGTATAGTCGTAAACGGTATGGTGAAAAACGAGGGTGATGTGCAGATAGGAGGTTTTGGTCCTTACCCGGTATCTTACCGCTCCATTATCCCTAAAAAGGGTGAATGCGAAAACCTGCTGGTGCCGGTGTGCTTGTCGGCCTCGCATATTGCCTATGGCTCCATCCGTATGGAACCGGTATTCATGGTGCTGGCGCAATCTGCTGCTACGGCCGCTGTGCTGGCGATCGACAGCAACGTGTCTGTACAGCAGGCCGATGTGGCAAAAATCCAGCAGCTGCTGAAAAACGATCCCCTGGCAGATGGCAGTACACCGGAAATATTGGTAGATGATAACGATGCCGCCTATACGACCAAAACGGGCAACTGGCAAACGGAGAACCGTGGCGGTTACGGACCTACGCTGCTGCTGGATAAAGGCAATGGCAATACCATCCGCTATAGCCCCGCTATTAAGAAAGCCGGCAGCTACCAGGTGTATACCTATGTACCGCGCGTAGCAGACCATGCGCCGGTAACGCCGGTGCAGGTGTTTGACGGCCGTAAACAGCATAGTACCGCTATTAAATCCGGTGAAGTAAAGGTAGAAGGGCAAACCTCCGGAGAATGGGTGGATTTAGGAAAATACGCGTTGCAGCCGGGCGCTTGGGTGGAACTTTCCGGGAAAGGTGCGAAGGGAGTAGTGGTGGCGGATGCGGTGTTGTTTGTGCCGGTGAAGTAATCCAGGGCCGCAATGCTATCGGCTCCTCGCTGCGGTCTTTCACCACAACGGGATAATCCTACCGTAGAGCCGCAATGCTTGCGGCTCCTTGCTGCGATCCTTCTCTAGAGCGGGATTTTAGCGAGGAGCCGCAAGCATTGCGGCTCTACAGGGTTACCTACGGCGCTATTTTTGCAACCATTTGCATCTTTCCTTAATAATTGTTAATTTGACAATTATTTCCACGCCGTATGAAAAAATTACTGATCATAGCTGCTACCCTGTGCAGCAGCGTTACCTATGCGCAATCGCCCAAAGCGGCCGCTTTTCCACTGAGTGCCGTTCACATCACCAACGGGCCTTTCCTCGATGCCCGCCGTACGGATGAACAATACATTTTATCGCTTGATGCCGACCGCCTGCTGGCGCCATTCCTCCGTGAAGCAGGCCTGCCGGTTAAAAAGGAGAGTTATGGTAACTGGGAAAAAGATGGACTGGACGGGCATATTGGCGGCCATTACTTGTCTGCGCTCGCGCTGATGTATGCCAGCACCGGCGATCAGGTATTCCAGCAAAAGTTGCAGCATATGCTGGATCAGCTGGAGCTTTGCCAGCAGGCTAACAAAAACGGCTATATCGGCGGCGTACCCAACGGTATAGCCATGTGGGAGGAAGTGGCCAAAGGCAATGTAGGTGCGGTAAAGCAACGCTGGGTGCCCTGGTACAATGTACATAAAACCTATAGCGGCCTGCTGGATGCCTACCGCGTTACCGGGTCAGTACAAGCCTTGCGCCTGCTCACGGGTATGTGCAAATGGGCGATGGACCTGACCGCCCACCTCTCTGATGCACAAATGCAGGAAATGTTACAGGTGGAACATGGAGGCATGAATGAAATATTTGCCGCCATGGCGCAGGTAACCGGTAACCAGCAGTACATGCAGCTGGCACGGCGTTTTTCTCATAACGCCATTTATGAACCACTGCATCAACATACAGATAAGCTCACCGGGCTGCATGCCAATACACAAATACCAAAAGTAATTGGGTTTATGGAGATAGGCATGGTAGCAGGGGATACGGCCATGTCCAATGCAGCAGCGTTCTTTTGGCACACGGTAGTGGATAAACGAAGTGTAGCCTTCGGCGGCAACAGCGTGCGGGAACACTTTAACCCGGTAAATAATTTCACGACCATGCTGGAAAGCAGGGAAGGCCCTGAAACCTGCAACAGCTATAATATGCTGAAGCTCACAAAAATGCTGTTTCTACAACAACCCCAAAGCAGCTATATGGACTACTACGAGCGTACTTTATACAATCATATTTTATCCTCGCAACATCCAAATGGCGGCTTTGTGTATTTTACCCCAATCCGCCCTATGCATTACCGCGTGCACTCCAAGAGCCAGGAATGCTTCTGGTGCTGTGTAGGCACAGGATTAGAAAACCACGCTAAGTACGGTGAAATGATTTACGCACACGACGCCGGGAACTTGTATGTAAACCTGTTCATCGCCTCCGGCGTAAGCTGGAAGGAAAAAGGTGTGAAGCTGACGCAGCAAACAAATTTCCCATTCGAGGCAAGCACACAGTTTGTAGTTACAGTAGCCAAACGTCAGGCATTCACATTGAAAATCAGGAAACCATCCTGGCTGCGTGAGCAACCAGTGGTACAAATAAACAACCGGCCGGTAGCTGTTACTACAGGGGAAGATGGTTATCTCACTATAAACAGAACCTGGGCAAACAATGACAAAGTTACCATGGCCCTCCCCATGCACACCCGCCTGGAACCCTTGCCGGATGGGAGTCGCTGGGCAGCCCTGGTACATGGACCTATTGTGCTGGCTGCATCCGATACGGCATACCTCAATACCACCTCCGATGACAGCAGATGGGGACATATCGCCAATGGCAAACTGCAGCCGCTGGAAAATGCGCCTATGCTCATGACGGAAAATATCAATGTGGAATTGCAGCCAGGAAAAAATCCGATGGAATTTACCGCCAGCCATCTCATCTGGCAAAATGAATATAAACAACTCCTGCTCAAACCATTTTTCCAGGTGCAGGATGCCCGCTACGTCATGTACTGGCCTTATGGTAACCAGGCCGATATCAATAAACTGCAACAAACACTGGCCGTGAAAAGCGCCGCCAAAGAAGCCATTGAAGCCGCCACCCTCGATGTGGTACACCTGGGCGAACAACAGCCGGAATCGGATCATCAATTGCAAACCGATGGCACAGCGCCCGGATTGTACGAATGGCAACACTACCGCCACGGCAAAGGCTGGTTCAGCATAGTCCTCAACAATAAAAATCAACAGGCTAAAACCTTGCTGGTAAAATACCTCAGTGATGAGAAAGAAAATGTATTCACCATCGCTATCAATGGCCGCAACCTGAAAGAAGTAATGACAGAAAAAGACGAAACGCCCACCCTGCACCAGGTGCAGCTGACCCTACCTGAAAATACTTCACAGGTAAAGGTACAGATCACTGCTGCACGTAAAGGAAATATGGGCAAAATAGGAGAAGTCAGGTTATTGGGAGATATTACGCAAACGGCTATACGTTAAAATGGCACATCAGTTACTGCGGCTCATTTTCACTACGATTTACTAGTTATATTTACGCAATCGTTCCCGATTACGATTGCGTAAATAAATGCTTATCAGGTGTACCAAAGCACCTGATAAGTTTCTTAATTTCTGAGTAAATCTTACGTTATGAAAAATTGTTTACTCGCAGTTATTTGCCTGCTGTTAACCTGCATGGCAAATGCGCAGACGGTGCTATATGTATCACCGTCGGGAAGTGCATCTAACCCGGGCACTTCCATCAGCGCTCCCACCACCCTCGTAAATGCCATTGCCACTATTGGCGCCGGTGGAACCATTTACCTCCGCGGCGGAACCTATAGTATTTCCGCTTCGGTAGTAATTCCTGACACCAACAATGGTACTTCCTCTGCCCGCAAAAGCATTGTCGCCTACAGTGGTGAAGTACCCGTGCTGGACTTCAGCGCCATGGCCACCGCCGATGCCAACCGAGGACTGGTATTGGATGGCGACTACTGGAACATTACCGGCATCACCATCAGCGGTGCAGGTGATAATGGTATGTTGCTGTCCGGTAACAACAACACCATCACTAACTGTATCTTTAAAAAGAACAAGGATACAGGCTTGCAACTGAGTCGCTACAAAACAAGCAACACCACACTGAGCAGCTGGCCGAGCAATAACCTCATCGTTAATTGCGAAGCATTCGACAACCAGGACCCCGGCAACGAAAACGCCGATGGCTTTGCCGCCAAGCTCACCTGCGGCACCGGTAACATCTTCCGCAATTGCATCTCCCACCATAATATTGATGATGGATGGGACTTTTACGCCAAAGATGAAACTGGTCCCATTGGCCCGGTAACATTGGAAGGCTGCATCGCCTACAGCAATGGCGCCCTCAGTACCGGCAGTACTTCCGGCAGCGGTGATAAAAATGGTTTTAAACTGGGCGGCTCCGGTATCGCGGTGAACCACATCGTGCGCCGATGCATCGCTTTCGGAAACGGCCACCATGGCTTCACCGATAACGATAACCCCGGAAATATTGAAGTCACCAACAATACCAGTTACAACAATGCAGAATCCAATTTCAATTTCCGTACCGGCGCCACCGCCACTTTCAGAAACAATATTTCGCTGAGTGCAGGTTCCAGCGATAAATCCAATGGTACTGAAATAGGCAGCACCAATGTGTGGTGGAAAAATAACGTTAGCACCAACAGCGGTGGTAAAGTAATCAGTGCGGCCGACTTTCTCAGTGTATCCGGCACCGTTACCCGTGCTTCCGATGGCACACCGCAGCTGGGCAACCTGTTTGCCCTGGCCAGCGGCAGCGATATGATCGATGCCGGTGTTACCTCCACCGGTATTACCTACAGCGGCTCCGCACCAGATCTGGGGGCACGCGAGTCCAGCGGCGGTACCACTACCAGTTATACACTTACCACCACTGCTACACCTTCTGCAGGCGGGTCGGTAAGCAGGTCGCCCAACAGCAGCAGCTACACTGCCGGTACAGTAGTAACCCTCACTGCCACCCCGGCATCCGGCTATACCTTCACCGGATGGACGGGCAGCACTACTTCTTCTAACGCTACCATCACCGTTACGATGGATGCCAATAAATCACTGACGGCTAACTTTACCACTTCTACCGGTACCACCTATACGCTTACCACCAACGTAACGCCAAGCGGCGGTGGCACCGTAAGCAGGAGCCCTAATGCTTCTTCCTATGCGGCGGGCACGGCAGTAACGTTAACGGCTACACCGGCATCAGGCTACACGTTCTCCGGCTGGAGCGGTGGCGCTTCCGGCAGTTCCGCCACCACTACTGTTACCATTAATGCCAACACTACGGTAACGGCTGCATTTAATACCTCCGGGTCGTCCACTACCTTGCGCATCGACGATGCAGCATCGGCTTCCGGTGGCTATTGCAGCGCGGATGGCAGCAGGCAAAATTCCTATACAGGTGCATACGGTGGTTACTATATTAACTTATCCAACTCCGCTTCCAAAGGCGTAAACTACGCTGTAAATGTGAGTGCAGCAGGTACCTACACGCTGAAATGGGGTTATTCCAATGGCGGCAATACCGTGTCCACCACAGCAAGAGTGCTGGTAAATGGTGCGGTGGCTGTCAGCAATGTGCAGTTCCCGAAAACCATCAGCTGGACTACCTGGAGTACCACTGGTACGGTTAACGTTACACTGGCAGCGGGCAATAATACCATCCGCCTGGAAACGACCGAATCCACTGAGTTTGCAATTATCGACTGGATGGAAGTTACCGGTGCCGGCGTAGCTGCAGGCTCCTGCGGATCTTCACTGGCTAAGCTGAGTACCGATGCTGTTTCCGGCATAAATGCTACCATCTACCCTAATCCGGCAGCATCCAATGCTACACTGAATTATACTAATCCCAAACTGGGATTGGTATGGGTAGGCATATACGGTACCAATGGTGTGCTTATACGGACGGTACAAAATAAAGTAATGCCGGCAGGTCAGCATCAGCTGCCATTACCGGCTGCCAGCCTGCATGCTGGCAGTTATGTAGTGCGGTTGTTAATGCATCAGCAAACGGAAAGCGTTCGGTTGATCAAACAATAAATAAAAGGAGGATGTGTCAATAGAAAAGGAACGTCCTGAAAATTACCTGAACAACTGCCTGAATCCATCAGGTACCCGAATAAAAAGTGGGTGTATCAGACTTTTGATACACCCACTTTTCTTGCTGGTATCGCCTATTGCAGAATAATCTTTCTGGCGATTTTGCTTTTTCGTACTTGTAGTAAAATGAAATAGGTGCCAGCCGGCTGGTTGGCTAAGTTAATCGTAGTTTGCCCTTGCAGGTTACCAAAGTAAACACAGTGCCCCTGTGCATTGTAAATCTGTGCAGGTACAATACCATCCTTAACTTGCAGACCTATAGTTATACGTTTATTTTCTGACGGGTTGGGCCATACTTTTACCTCTTCTCCCAACACAGCTTTATCAGTAGTATAGGCAGGTTTTTGCAGGGAGATGTAAGCGCTGCTGTCGGTAGCGAGCTGCTGTAACTCCGTTACATCCGCTGCCAGCATGTCCGGATACGTAAACGGATAATCGATGCGTGCCTGGTTAAACTGTGCTTCATAATCAGCCGTCCATCCAAAGGCGGTGGTAGCCTGCGACTTCAGATTCACCCCTGCTGCCCCGCTCCAGAAGTGCACAAATTCCCCGAAGTTTAAGTTTCTGCTGTAGATGTCATTGCGTTTGATGAAATACTGCGATAATAACTGGAAATAGTTTTTCAGCGCCGTGCTGTGCCCGTAGTTATTCCAGATAGGATAAAACCAGTCGCGGAACCAGTTGGTGTTAGCTCTCGGATAGCTATCGGTAGTAGCCATGGCGGAGTTATACCAGCGGGTAGCTTCTGCTGTCCATCCCAGGTTGTAATAGAGATCATACTGGTAAATCACGCACCATTTGCTATCGCCCCAGATGGGGAATGCAGGCGAGTTTTTTACACCAAATGCTGCACCTTCCACAATGTGGCCAATCTCATGAATGGTAGCATCCAGGTTCCAGCCGGTGTTGGATGTCCAGGGATTGCTCTGACCCAGGCAAATGGCATTGCGGTAATCCCTGTCAGCATCAATGTATGTAGCGGGACTACCACCACCATACTTATTTTGATGGAATACTGCGTATAGCCGTTTGTCACTGAAGCCGCCATACACCTGTTTGGTATACTTCCAGGCTTTGGATACGGTGGTATCCATCCAGTTGATGCTGCTGTTCATATCACTGTCGAAGTAGATGCCTACATCGCTGTCGGAGTACTTTTTAGTTACCACCTGGTTGTGTTCAAACCAGTGTTCCTGCCAGGTGAGCGGGAAATCGTTTGCTGGTGCGGTGATTTGTGCGCTGGTGGTATAGGCGGAGTTGCCGCTGCTGTTTTCCGCCCGTACGCGGTAATAGTAGCTGCCTCCGTTAAGGCCGGTATCGCGCAGCTGGGTGGTGTTGGCAGGCGCTACACGCAGCAGGCTCCAGGTGGTGTTGTTAGGGGAGCGCTCAATGCGCATGGCAGTTTCAGTGCTGGAGTTATCCGTCCAGTTAAGAATGATCTGGTTGCCGGAAACACCGGTGCCGCTGAGTGCAGAAGGGCCTGCGGGAATAAGCGGAGAGCCGGTACCGGTACCAAAAATTTCCCATTCTGCCAGCTGCACAATGGTGGCGCCGCTGTTGGCGGTAATGTTTAGCCTAAAATACGTGTAGGCGGTACTGTTAGAAAAATTGTACCTGAGCCGCTGCCAGCGATTGATGAAAACCTGGTTGGTGGCGGAGTGCAGTACCGTCCAGTTGGTACCGTCGTTAGAGCCTTCGAAGGTCCAGTTTTTAGGATCGCGGGTAACGGCATCGTTGGCGGAGGTGACTGCATAGGAAGTAACAACGGAGGATACGGGCGATTGATAGCGTACCCAGGTAGTAGCATTGAAGGTAAGGTACTTGCTGTAAATGTTATTGTCCGTGATTTTGGCATTACCTTCTACGCCTGTTACACTGTACTTGTCTGTAATAATGCCACCGGAAAAATCTGTAATGTCAGATTGTGCAAGTGCCGTACCTGTACTGGCTAGTAGCCATGCAAGTAGTGCTCCCGATAGAATTCTGTTCATGGTGTTTATTTTATGGTGAATGGATGAGGGAATATTACCACCCGGTGTTCTGTACCATCTCTTTGTCTATGTCTACTTCTGACTGCGGGATGGGGAACAGATAATGTTTTTTCAGGAACACCCTGGTTTCAAAGGGTACCACCTGGTAAAAGGCAGTGCCGTCAGCGGCTATGTTGAGGCCCATAGCAGGTCCGGCTTCTGTCTGATCTGCGATTTTCCAGCGGCGTACGTCGAAGTAGCGGGAGTTTTCGAAGGCCAGCTCCACGCGTCTTTCCTTGCGGATGGCGGTACGCATGGCTTCCTGTCCTGCAGGTGCTGCCAGTTCGGCCGTACCATAGGCCGGTATGCCTGCTCTGGTTCTTATTTCGTTGAGATAGGTAAGTATATCAGGATGGGCAGGGTCACTTTCATTCAGCGCTTCGATATAGTCGAGGTATACTTCGGCCAGCCGCAGGAGTACAAGTGTTCTGTTGCCTGCGTTTACATTACCTACAAACACATTCTTACGCACAATGTAGCCGGTAGGCGTATAGTCGTTGCCGCCTACTTTTTTGCCGGAGTTACCGGAGTATTCCGTAACAGTTTTAATGTTACCGTAACGGGTATACTGCCATATGCTGCCGTTGAAGGTGATGCCTACATAAAATCTGGGTTCGCGGTTGACCCACTGGTTATAGGTGCCGGCAGGAGCGAAGGTGGTGGCGGTAGCAGAAAAGCCGCTGTTCACATAGCCGGAGGCCGGATCATCGATAGAGCGGCCGTTGGCAGTAAAGTAGGCATCTACGATCGCTTGCGTGGCGCCGAGTCCGCCGCTGCCGCGTGCTTCACCGTTGCTACCACTGTGGTATGGAGTACGCTCGTATTGCAGCCAGGTAACGTTGCCGGGTACACGTGCATAAATCACTTCGGGATTCCAGTCGTCCAGCATCACATCCCGGCAGGAGAGGTAAGGGCTGTAAGTGCCATTTGTTTCATTCTTACGGTATAGTTTAAACTGTCCTGATTTCACAAATTCTTCGATGAACGCTTTTCCTGCATCGGCAGCTGCTTTCCATTTGGCGGGATCTGCCTGCTGACTGATCAGCTGTTTACCATCCTTATTTTTCAGTGCTGCATAGTCGGCATTACCATTGAATTGGGGGCTGGCGGCATACAATAACACTTTCTGTTTAAATGCCATCGCAATGGGGCGGTTGATGCGGCCCAGCTCATCACTGATACTGGTAGAAGGGAGGTCGGCGGCGGCTTTATCGAGTTCTGAAACCACAAATGCCACGCACTCGTCATAGCTGTTCCGGGGAAGCTGGATTTCATTGAATGCGGCATCCGGCGGAAGGATGGTTTCACCCAACAATACCACGGGGCCAAAGGTGCGCATCAGGTAAAAGTAATACATGGCACGCAGTGCTCTGGCTTCTGCACCGTATTGTTTGATATAGTTGGTGCCACAGTCGGCGCACTTATCGATGTTGGCAATAAAGTAGCTGGCGCTGCTGATGCCCTGGTAGTAGCTGGACCAGAAGGACTTCACGAACCCGGAGGTGGGGTCCCACCCGCCGATGTTCATGCTGTTGGAGGTAACAAAGCCCCATACAAATTCCGCTTCATCGCTGGCGCCGGTCCAGGGGCCGGCGTTGTTGTTATTGACATATCGCTGGCTGAATTCATCCGGTATGCGGGAGTATACGTTAGCCAGAAATTTATCGACCGTATTTTTTCTGCTGAAAGTTTCCTGGAGCGTAAGGCGGTCGTCCGGAACCTGGTCCAGGAAGCCTTTCTGGCAGGAGCTGGCCAGTAATGCGCCGGTGATCAGTGTCAGATATATTTTCTTCATAAAATAGTCGCTTTTGAATAATTAAAACTGGAGATTGATGCCGGCGGAAAACGTAGTGATATTCGGATAGGCGCCACCGTTAGATGTACTCATTTCCACATCCCAGAGTTTGAAATCGCTGAATGTAAGCAGGTTGAAGCCGGTCATATAAATCTTTCCGCTGGTGATGCCCACCTTGCGGAGGTATTGCTGTGGCAGCAGGTAGCCCAGTTCGGCGGATTTAAGGCGGATATAACTCATGTCCTTCACCCACCAGCTGCTGGGCAGGGTGTTGTTGTAGTTGTCGGCCTGACCAAAGGCGAGGCGTGGATAAAACACATCCTGGCTGGGGTTTTCCGGCGTCCATCTGTCGGTAGCAATGGCGTAGATGTTGCTCACGCCACCATCGCCGTTAAACGGCATGATGCCTCTGCCGGAGAGTTGTACATCTGCTTTTGCCTGGCCCTGGAAAAAGGCGCTCATATAAAACTGTTTGTAGCTGAGGTTGAGGCCAAAGCCGTACACGATGGCGGGCACGTCGCCACGGCCAATCTGCTGCTGATCGTAGGCATCAATTTTTCCGTCGCCGTTGAGGTCGCGGTAGCGGATATCACCAGGTAATACTTTCGCTCCTTCCGGTTTGGCGCTCTTGGCGATCTCGTCGTCGCTGGTGAACAGGCCTTCGGCTACGTAGCCATAACGGGCAAGGATATTGGTACCACGTTTATCCATCCATGGGTATTTGGGGATGGGCTGATCGTTTTCTATTACTTTGTCTTTGTTGTAGGTGAAGTTGCCCATCAGGCTGATGCCCAGGTTGCCGATTTTGGTAGTGTATTCCAGGTTAGCGTCCAGTCCTTTGTTATCTACTACGCCGAGGTTGCCCCATGGGTTGTTGATAAGGCCTACGAATGATGGTACGGCGCCGCGTTGCAGGAATATACCGGTACGGTGTTCCCGGAAGAGGTCCACGGTGAGCGACAGCTGTTCATTAAACAGGCGGAGGTCCATACCGAGGTCCATTTTACGTGCGGTGGACCAGGTAACATCCACGGCGTAATCGCTCACGTTGATGCCGGTGATGCCGCTGCGGTTGGAACCGAAGGTGTAGCCGGTGGCGCCTTCATTGAGCAGGGTGAGGTAGGCAAAGCGGCGGGCGTTATCGCCACTGCCGAGTAAGCCGCTACCTACGTTACCATCCGAGAAGCGGAACTTCAGGAACGGAATGGTATTTTTTATGCCATTGAAAAATGGTTCGTTGGATACTACCCATCCCAGGCCCCATGCGGGAAACAGGCCGTAACGCTGGGTAGGTGCGAAGTTTTCCGAGCCATTGTAACCGGCATTTCCTTCCACAAAGTAGCGGTCGTTCCAGGAGTAGGTAACCCTTGCGGCTATACCGCGTGTACGATAAGGAATGCTGCGGGTGAAGTCGCCCGCAAACGGGTTCAGGTAATCGCTTTGGTTATAGAGTAACAACCCGCTTACGCGATGTTTACCAAATGCGCTGTCGTAGTTGAGGGATGTTTCCGTATAAAAGCGCCGGTTGCCGGAGCGGTTGGCGTTGTAGCTGAGGTAGTTGGTTCCCTGGTAGGTTCTTACGAGGTTGAGTGAACCATCAGCTTTATATGGTGTGGCAGGATCGGGCACGTAGGTATCTTCCCGTTTGAGTCGCGCCAGTACGTTACCACTGTAGGCGTCAAAAGCAAACATGCTGGTGAAGCTGAGGCCGGGTATAATAAATCGCAGGTCCTGTGTAAGCCTGATATTGGAATAGAGTTGATTTTTGAATTCGTTGGTGTATCCTCTGCGGGTCACGTCTGCATAGGGGTTGCGCTGATCCCCGTTGGGGTTGCGGCCTGGCACAAAGTTGCCGGGGTAGAGGATAGGGTATTCCACCGGTGGTACCAGTAATGCCTGTTCAAAGATATTGGAGGAGCTGATGCTGATGTTGCCGTTACCATCGATGGCGGTGGCGCCGCCGGGATAGTTACCGTTGGAGATGTATCCCTGCAGGCCCAGGTCGATGGTGGTGGTGGGTGTTACCCGCATATTCAGGTTGCTGGTGAAGTTATACCGGCGGTATTTGATGGCCTGGTTATATTTCACGAGGTCGGTGGTTTTGAATAAGCCTTTTTCATCGTAGTATCCGAGGGATACATAGTATTTAGCGTTGTTGCTGCCGCCGCTGATGTTGAGGTTGGCCCTGCGGTTGCGACCTGTGTTGTTAAAGATGGCATCGATCCAGTCTACGTTGGGGTAGAGGTTGGGGTCGGTGTTGTCTTCAGTATTTTTAATATAGTCGGCGGTGTATTTAGGATTATATCCTCTGGTGGTGAGTGCTTCGTTGGCCAGTTTCATATAGGTAACGCCATCGGCCATATCGGGTACTTTGGTAAACCTGGTGATGCCTTCGTTATAGTCGAGGTTGATCCTGGGTTTACCGGATTTTCCGGATCTTGTTTTCACGATGATAACGCCGTTGGCGCCGCGCACGCCATATACGGCGGTGGCGGAGGCATCTTTTAGTATGGTGAAGGATTCCACGTCCTGGGGATCGATGTTGGAGAGCGCACGTTCCACGCCATCCACGAGTACGAGTGGGCGTGTGGAGCCGCTGGTGAAGGTGGAGATGCCTCTGATCCAGATGTCGCCATCGTCGTGACCGGGCTCACCGCTGCGTTGTACGGCTACTATACCGGATATTCTGCCTGCCAGTACGGTGGAGAGGTTGGCGACGGGTTGTTTGAGGTCGGCCACTTTAATGGATGACTGAGCCCCTACGAGACTGATTTTTCTTTGTTGCCCGAAGCCTACTACCACTACTTCGTTCATGTTGCCTTCTTTGGCTTCGAGGATAATTTCCAGTTCCACGGAATTGTTGATGGATACTACCTGCGCGTTAAAGCCGATGTAGGATACTTCCAGGCTGCCTTTGGGGTTGGCGTTGATGGTAAAGTGGCCATCGGCGCCCGAGGTGGTGCCCCTGTTAGTGCCGGCTACACGAATGGTGGCGCCGGGCACCGGCTTACCGGCTTTATCCCTGATGATCCCGTTGATACGTGTATCCGTTTGCGTTACATTTTGCGGGAGCGGGGCGGCAGTTGCAGCATGCAGCTGGCTGGCTGCTACTGTAATGCACAGCGGGGTAAGGCAAAGGGTTACCGCGCGGGAGAGGGCATGCCGCCTCCCGGTACATGATGTGTTATTCATGACGTTACGATTTAGATATGCGATTGATATTGGTTGTGTCTGGGACTGTCTGATGTTTTTCTTACAGGTACAGCACTTTCATACGTTCTATTGCGAATATTGTTTTTTGCGCCAGAGAGAGGGCCATTCGGCCCTCTCTCTGGCGTGAATGAACGGGTGCCGAAGGCACCCGTTCATTCACGCCCTAAAATCAGATATTTGTTGGCCGATCTGGAAATCTGGTTGATATTGAATATACTTATGTAAGTTTTGCTGATTGCTGATCTTCTTTCTTGCTAAATCGATTTTCTAAAGCAGGAAAATAGTTCGTTATTCCAATTGACGGCTAAATTACACAACAGCTGTGATACAAGCTGTTAACAGATATCCAAGGAAATGTAAACAATTGCCAATGAACCTTAAATGAAATGTAAACGCCCTTTTGCCAACAGATTAAAAGCTGCATATTGCTGGCTTTTGAGCAGGCTATTATTGTACCGCAGATATATGTATATCAACCAAATGCGACACCAGTTTAAGATCTACATCATTACCGCTGTCATCTGTTTTGTGGCATTGGTATTAACTCAGTTCCTGCTGCTGTATAATACCTATGAACTACTGAACGACCGCTACTCCATGGATAAAGAGTACGATATACACCAACTGTATACCCGTTCTATTGCCAACGACCTGTTTTTTCCGGGAGGAGAAAAAATCCTGCACGCACACGTGGATACGGCGTTTCCGCGATTGCAGCAATTGTATAAAACGGATACGGTGGCCTTTGCACAGTATGCGGCAGCGTTATCCTATCGCATATTGATAGACCTACATGACGCCGGTACGCGTACCCGGGTATTCGACAGTATCTGTCATCTCCTGAAAATAAAAGAACAGCTGACCTACACGATACTGGTGCATGAACTGGCAGTTACGTTTGACGGGAAAAAATATCTCCCGTTATATAAACCTGCCACCATGCGCCCCCTACTGCCGGCAGGTATGCAAAGTAATACCGGAATCAGGCTGGCAGGTAACATGGAAACAGCTGCCAATAATAATATCATTGCCGCCATCGCCGTGAGTGATCCCAAGCCTAATACCCTGCTGGTCCGTTTTTCCATGCATGCTGACCCGGCCAACAGAAGAGCGATTGTGCTGGGGCAAATGCGCTATACCATCCTGCCATCACTGTGTACTGTGCTGGCCATCGTGATCCTGTTTGTAATCCTGGTAAGGCGTTGGAAGAAACAAAAACGCCTGTCGGAAATGAAATCCGATTTTATCGACAATATCACGCATGAACTGAATACGCCGCTTACCACCATTATCATGGCCACCCTCAACCTCAAACACACTAAAGTACCCGATCCGGGAATCGGCAGTCTGGCCGCAGTAATCGAGCGGCAATCGCGCAGACTCCAACTGCTCGTTGGAAAGATGCTGGAGATGACGGTGGAAAATAAACTGCTCACAGAAAAGATGGTGCAGGATGTAAACACCCTGGTAAGCGATATTGTAGCGAACTATACGGTGCAGCAACACCGCAGTATTCACCTCGACCTGCCGGATCATCCGCTATGCATTGAAACCGATAGCTTTCACTTTACCACCCTCCTCCAAAATCTGATCGACAATGCAATGAAATATAACCTCCAGGATCATAAATTAGTGCACATTAATGTAGCAGAATCTGGTAAAAACGCAATTTTGTCTGTGGCCGACAACGGTATCGGTATGAGCAGAAGTACTATTGAAAAAATATTTGAGAAATATTACCGGGCCAGCACCCCGGATGATTTAAACATCACGGGACTGGGCATAGGCCTTTATTTTGTACAACAGTGCGTGAGAGCACACAACTGGCAAATCGATGTATTCAGCACACCCGGCTATGGCAGCCGGTTTGTGATCACCATTCCGTTAAATTCCTGTCCATGAAAACGCAAATTCTATTAATTGAAGACGAAACAGACCTGGGTAATATGGTGATGCAATACCTGACGCTGTGCAACTTTGCTGTAACCCTTGCCCCGGATGCAACAGCAGCCATGAAATCGGCCGCTGACCATCATTTTCACATGGCCCTCATTGATGTAAACCTCCCCGGCATGGATGGTTTTTCCCTGGCAAAGCAATTGCAAATGCTGCAACCTGCGCTGCCATTTCTTTTTCTTACTGCCCGTAACCAAAAGCAAGACCGGCTTACAGGCCTGCAACTCGGTGCAGACGATTACATCGTAAAACCCTTTGATGCGGAAGAACTGGTGCTGCGGATGCATAACATCATCCGCCGCAGCAACAAAGCTACCATCGAAGAAAAAGTGATCGCTATCGGGCATACCACCTACAATAAAGATACCTACATTCTACAGGTACCCGATGAAGATGAAATACAGCTCACCGCCCGCGAACATGACCTGCTGCTGTATTTTTTTCAGCATCCCAACAAGGTGCTCAACCGGGAAGACATACTGGCCACCGTATGGGGCAGTAACGATTATGTATTGCGCCGTAGCCTGGATGTATTTGTTTCACGCTTCCGAAAGTATTTTGCAAAAAATCCGAATGTGGAAATCAAGAATGTATATGGGGTAGGTTTCCTTTTCAATATCCGTTAGCCACGCTAAAATCCTATCAGTAATTGAACGGATAGTTATACGGCAATGCTGTAGCTTTATCCGCTATACTGATCTGAATTCCATTATGAAAAAACGCGTAACCGCAGCATTGCTGCGGATGATATTACCCTTCCTGTGCATCACTCTACATGCAAATGCACAGCAATGGGTGTCTTTAAATTCCAACGGTAAACTCCAATACGATACTACCTCACGCGGCGACCGCATCATGGATTTTTCCTATGCCGGCTACAAAGGTGGCGGGGTAGCTATCCCGGATGTTCCCGTTCGTATGTTTGTCCGCCCGGGCAATGCCAATGATGCAGCGGCTATACAATCGGCCATCGATGCTGTTTCCAGGCTGCCTCTGGTCAACGGCTTCCGTGGTGCAGTGCTGCTGGCACCCGGTGATTATTACTGCGATCAGACCATTTTATTGCATAGCAGCGGGGTAGTACTCAAAGGCAGCGGAAGCAGCAAGCAAGGCACCAGGCTGCAACTCACCGGACAGCCACATGTGGCGGTAGCCTTGCGGGGAAAACCCGTATATACCAAAACCAGTGTAGCCGTTAAGGTTACCATGGCGTATGTGCCGGCAGGTACTAATCTAATAACGGTGGACCAGCCAGCGATTTTTAATCAGGGAGATACGGTTCGGATTACCAAACCTGTGACACCGGAATGGGTACAGTTCATGGGCATGCACGACCTGGTACGCGATGGTAAGCAACAGACATGGATAAACGGAGAGCTAACGCTTGACCGTATTATTACAGCCATCACTGGTAATACACTATTCCTGGATGTGCCGCTCACCGATAGTTATGATGCGCAATACGGTGCTACTGTGGTAGAACGCATCAGCACCAGTGGTGAAATAGTAAACTGTGGTATTTCCGGTTTCCGCATTATATCCCCTACGCAAACAGGTACCATTAACGACCGCCATCACCAGGCTTTCCATATCAGTGGTATCACAGATGCCTGGGCCAGGGATATCCAGGCTTACAATACCATTAACAGCATCAGTGTAACCGGTCGGCGTGTTACGCTGGACAGGATCAGCATTATGCACGACACAGTAACCACCGGCGCAGCCAAGCCCGCCGATATCAATGCCAGCGGTCCGCAGTTATTGGTACAGCGTTGTTATATCAAAGGCAGCAATGTGTTTTACATCGCTACCGGTGCCAAGGCTACCGGACCTATCGTGATCCTTGATTGCACCTTTGAAGGTGGCGGATGGATACAGCCACATCAGCGTTGGGCCACCGGTATGCTCGTGGATAATTGCAGTGTGCCCGGAGGAGGAATCGAATATATGAACCGTGGTTCCATGGGCTCTGGTCATGGCTGGTCCATCGGATGGTCGGTAGTGTGGAACAGTACAGCTAAAAGTTTTTTGAACCAGCAGCCTCCGGGGAGTATGAACTGGATGATCGGGTGTATCGGGGAGCAGCGGCAGGAAGCCCGTCCGTTTGGCAAGTTTCCGATGTTGCCATCGGGAATAATTGTATCACAAGGTAAGCGTGTGTGGCCTGAAAGTCTTTACCGTGCGCAGTTACAAGAAAGAAATACTACACAAAAAAAACAGCGTCACAAAGCTTTGTGACGCTGTTTTAAAAATGATGGGTTAGTAGTTATGTAGCAAAGGTAACAATTCTAACTGTACACTCACACCTTTATCTTCATTATACCATTGTTGTAATGAAATTTTCATTTGTTCGAAATCGGCTTTCTCGTGTTTTAGCCGGTCGTACAACGTTTGGCATCCTGCCGGGCGAGGTCCCCAAACGGCTAAATCTTTTCCGGCAGCATCGCGCATCACCAGTTTGGGAATTGATTTGGAAGTACCATTGGTGAGATATTGATCTATCAGAAACGGTGGTGCATCGCGCAGCTGATATTCCGTTGTGATCAGCGGATTCAACGCAGCAATCAGGTGGAAGAACGGTACCAGGTGCGATGCATCGCCGCACCAGGGCTCCGTGATAATGATCCAGTGCTGCGGTTGTGTAATGCTTTTCACCGCAGCAATGATATCTTCCGATAGCTTACCTGTTTTGAGCCAGCGCGACTGCCTGGACCAGTTCAGTTTTGTATAATTCAGGTAATCCGGGTTGTCGTATGGCGGCGCAGGTGCCGGGTTGTGTAAAATATTATGAAACTCCTGCTCATAAGCTTGAAAATCCATGACACATTTTCTTTTGTAGGTCAATGGTACTGAATTAATTTGAAATGAGGTGGGAATTTTCAGTAGCGTCGCAATGCTTGCGACTCCTCGCGAAAATTTCCGCTAAAATCAATCGCTTAAATCCTGCTAAGGAGCAGGATTTAAGCGATGAGCCGTAAGCATTACTGCCCTACAGTTTATTATACTTAATCGATAAATGTCCCAACCTGCACGCCGCCGTTGCACTATAGGTACCACCGGTGGCCGCAGTACCGGAGCCCACTATTTTATCCGCCATGCGGATGCGGATATACAACTGATCGAGGTTAGAAGCAGCTGCCGGCAGCTGTATATTCACCTGCTTAAATCCCGCTACCTGCGTGAGCAGGGTGTTGGTCCAGTTGGCTACATCCTGGAAGGTAAAGGTACCTGCTGGCGTCCAGTTACTGTTGTTGGAAGAATATTCTATCACAAAATTACGCGGCCCGCCAGGGTCTACATTACCATCCAGCTGCAGGGAGAGTGGCTGCGTAATTCCTTTGGACGATACTTCTATGGCCCAATATTCACCGCTGTTGGTGGTAGTATTCCACCAGCCTTTGGTACCCCATCCACCATTGGCTACGTTACCTTTATTGGTAGTAGGCTCCTGGAGCAGATTATTGTAATCTACAGTAGTGTAAATGCCGTTGGCGGTAAAGTCCATGCTCTTGCGGGAGCTGTGATATAATCTGCCTGTTCCATTGTCCGGCGTTAATGGATTTTGTGTGGCCGTAGGTGTGGCCTGAAATTCGGTTTTAAAACGGGTCCATTCCACGAGTACATTCGAAAATCCGTTGCTGCGTTCCGCATTCAGCGCTATGTCTTCCAAACGCAAATGACGCAAACTATATTTCCCGATATTACCGCCATAACGGTCGTAGCCCTCGCTTACGAGAATGCCCGCTATCGTTCCGGAGCCCTGTGGCAAACCTTTCCCGTCTCTGCGGTAGGATACATCCAGGTTGGTGAGCAGGTACATGCTGTTGCCCTGTATATCACGAATGCTTGCAGGATAACAATCCATCCGTGCCGTATATCCTTCGTTGATATTCGTATAGGCGCCATAGGGAATGGAGAACTCTACATCTTTCAGTTTCACGTAGGTATACAAATCGTTATCAGTCAGTTCGGAAATATACTTTTCTTTTGGCTTTAACACAGTAACACCCACATCTTTCTGCATCACCTGCGAAATTCCCACACCGGAAATAATACTTCGGCCCGGATTGCTGAGCTTTTGCAGGGTAGTGCCTTTCAGGTGTATTTTCACTTTATCGTTGAAGTTGAAAATGTTTTCACCAGCGGTATTCATTTTGAGATATAAACCGCTGCTGCCATCGGTGCTTTGAACATATACAGCCACGCTGTTGCCGGTTTTATCCACCACGTGTTTGTTCGAAGCTGCGTTCAGATTTTGCGCCACATTAGGATGCCCTTTGTCGGATACTACTACACCTTCCAGATAAATATTTTCATTGATTACACCGGCAGCCAGGCTTTTAATATAGCTGACGTCCTTGCCCACCGCACCTTCGAAACTGATACCCGCCTTCTGTCTGATTTTGATGGAATCTTTGGTGGTGGTACCCAGTGCATCCAGGTAGCTAAGGGTGAGTACGGCTACACGATCTGCGGAGAGCTTGTTGGTGTCGGCATGGAAGTACAGGTAACCCTCCTTAATCTCTAGCTGTGATATCCAGTTGCTGCCGGAGGAGTCGTACCGGTATACTGCTGTTTGCAACTCCAGTGGCACATTGGTAGTGATGCCTGTGCGGTACAGGCCACCGTTGGCAATTGCCTGTGAGGTGGTATCGGCAATGGCGAGGGTAGGCACCAGCCCGCGTTGCTGAATTTGCACGGTATCGGTATGTCCATCGCTTTTGATCAGCAACTTCACCGCACGTGGCAGCGCAGTGCTGTTATCCGTAGCTTCTGCAATAAAATAATTTTTGCCGTGCCCGGAATTTTGTTTCAGCAAAATCCAGGGCGTTTCTGTAACAGGTGTCACCTGCCAGTCGCCATCCGCATACACGATCACTTTGGTGGTGTCGGCAGTGGCGGCAATCCTGACAATGCGACTGTCAACTGCCAGCGGTGTGCTGAACTGCACATTTTCCAGCTTGCGGCAACAGAGGAATAATAAACATCCTAAAAGGATATATAGGTAGCGAGTCATGATTTACTTTTTAATTTCCAGGTAGATGGGCCTGTGGTCAGAATATTTTGCTGTGAAATCATCATAGATGAAATGGCAGCGAAGGATTTTTTTCTCCAGGTTTTTACTCAGGTAGATGTAGTCGATACGACTGTTGCTGCGGATGGTATCAGTGCCACCGCGACTTTTCTCTGCCCTGGCATATTCAAACGGCGCGTCGATGAAGCCGGCGTCCAGCACCTGCTGCTGGGTATTGTAATCGATAAACCTGCCGTTTACCATGTTCTCAATCAGGGGATTTTTTTTCACGGCGGCGAGGTTGCGTTCCAGGATGTGCACGGTATCCAGGCGGTACTGTTCCTGTGGGGTATTGGAATTAAAATCGCCCATCAGTATCCAGTTGCGCTTATTGGCTTCCAGCGCTATATTGTCCATAATAGCCGCTATTTCCTGCCGGCGTTTTTTATAACGGTGCGGGTTCAGGTGCAGCACCACAATATTGTAGTCTTTTATTTTTGCCATAATGAAACCATGGGTCATGTTTTCATTGATCTTGCGGATGCCGGCAATCGGGTATTTGGATGTAAGACCGGTAGGGTAGCCGTTTTCTTTTACAATAACGGCATAAGGATGGCCCCACGTGGCGGCCAGAGCTTCCAGCGATTGCTGTGTAAACCCATTACACTCCTGCAGTGCGAGGATATCCGGATCAAGCTCCTTTATCCAGTTTACAAATACCTGCTTGCCTTTGGTGGTATCGGTAACCATGCCCTCCAGTATATTGTAGCTCAGCACTTTTAAAGGTTGCTGGGCATATACATTTTTTAAGGAGATGGTAGTCAGGAGTAATACGACGGTGATCAGTTTTTTCATGGGTTGAAATTATTTATAGGTTGGATTAGTAAGAATGCCGCCGGAACGCACTACTTCTTTATCCGGAATCGGATAGAACTCATGGTAAGGGCGGAGATTAGCTTTCATTACGGGAAACTCGCTGGCAGCGGTAGCACTTACATCTTCATAAAAAGTACCCCAGCGCACGAGGTCCCATTTACGACCGTATTCTCCCATCAGCTCGCGGGCCCGTTCTTTCTTTACTTCGGCAAAAAACTCGTCTTTGCCGGGATACACGGTAAGTACAGCATCTGCTTCTGCTCTGGCCTTCACCTCATTGAGGCATTGCATGGCCAGCGCGGTGCTACCGGTTTCGTTGGCAGATTCTGCCAGCATCAGCAGCGCATCCGCATAGCGGAATACTTTCTGGTTATTGCCATCGGCAATGTTATCCATACCGGGGCACCAGAACTTAGGTCCCATCCAGGCTTTGCCGGTACCATTGTTCTGCATCGGCCTCTTGAAGTAACTGCCGTTATAGGTGTAGGCTAAAATGATTTCGCGGCGTGGGTCCGTAACCGGGTACAGTGCCATGAAATACTCGGTAGGTGTCAAACTCACAAAAGGATTCGCTTTGCTGCCCAGCTCCGGGATATCCACCCCGTCGTATACACTGGTGCCGGAAGTTTTGGTAGGCGTAAAATAGGCCGCTGTAGAAGTAGTTTTCTTTAAGCCGGTAACTGACCAGGTATACTGTATTTCAAAAATGGACTCCGGGGTATTCTTGTTCCTGAACCAGGTATCGGTAAATGGATACTGCGCCAGTTGCCCGTAAATTTTCCTGATCTCCTCCATAGCCGCACTGCAAATGTCATATTCCTTATTCCACAGGGCCATTTTACCAATCAGCATCCAGGCAAAGGGGGCGGATATTCGATTTTGTGCTACATCCGACGTACGTTGCTGTGGAAGGTATTGCACATAGGCCTGTAATTCATGAATCAGGGAATCGCGGGTAGTTTTGGCATCCATACGACCCACCTTCTTGATTTCATTCAGCGCATTCAAACTATTTACCGGCGTGGTGTAAAAAGGAACATCGTTGAAGGTGCTGGTGAGCACATAATAATATAATGCCCGCAGCGCCACCGCTTCTGCTTTCAGGGCAGGTTTCTTTTCTGCCGCAATGGTTGCGTTTTCAATACCATATACTGCTGCATTACAATACATCACCCCCTGGTAACAGGCCGTCCAGATGTTATCGCCCATGCCGGGATTGGCAGGTGATATTTCATAACGGGCATCAATATGCGAAGAGTTCAGGAAAGCCAGGTCGGTAGCGCCTTCCAGGCTGATCATCAAATCGGGAATATACACGCCGGTGAGCGGAATATAACAACCATTCAATGCTGCCACGCACTGGTTTTCGGTTTCAAAGAAAGTATCAGGGCTTACGAAACTGGCAGGGTCTTCTTCCAGCAGCTTTTTACAACCACTGAACATGGTCGCAGCCAGTATTAATAAGAGAAAAATATTTCGTGTCATGTGAGTACAGTTTAAAATTTCAATTCAGCACCAAAAGTCCAGGTACGGCTGGAAGGGTATGCCCCATTGTCCATCCTGCGGATAGTGGAACCGCTGCTTTGTGTGGATACTTCCGGATCATAACCATTATAGTGCTTCCAAAGCACCATGTTGTTACCTCCTACTGAGAGCGACAGCGACTGTAGTTTCTTATTCGTCACCTTACTCAGGTCAAACGGATAGGCGATAGTAAAATTCTTGAACCGCAGAAAGGAGGCATCGTGCACAAAGCGGTCGTTAGGAATATCATCCTTGGAATCTGCGCGTGGGTAGTCGGATGTAGGGTTGCGTACCGGATGCCAGGCGTTTACCATATAGCGGTATTGATTGCTCAGGTAAGTACCGGTGCCCATAAACAGTTCTGTAGGATTGTAAATTTTTCCACCTATGCTGTAGTTGACATAAAACGATACCTGCAGTTTATGAATCCGGAAGGTATTTTGGATACCACCGTAGAGGTCCGGGTCTGCATTGCCGAGGTATACAAGGTCGTTGTTATCCAGCAGGCCATCGTTGTTCTGATCAATGTAGCGCTGGCGGCCTGGCTGGTAAAAGGCGACGGAGGCAGATGCGTATTTTTTATCTTTTTTGTCCTGGTCGATCTCTGCCTGACTTTTCCACACTCCGGCATACTGCATGCCCCAGAGAGCGTTGAGCGGTTCGCCTTTCACGTAGCCATACATCATATACTGGGAGCCATATGGGTTATCGTATACGGATACACGATCCAGGCCACCGATATCTTCTACCAGCTGTTTGTTATGTGCGAAAGTAAAGGTGGTGCTCCAGGAGAATTTTTTACTGCGGATATTTTCGGTGTTGATGGTCACCTCAAATCCTTTATTCGACGTTTTGCCGATGTTGGCCAACCGGGTGTTGAAGCCGGTATGTGTAGGGAGTTGCACTGTCAGCAGCAGGTCTGACGTCTTACTGCTATACAGGTCCACCGTTACATCTACCCTTTTTTTAAACAGGGAGATATCCAGCCCTGCGTTTAGCGAAGTGGTTTTTTCCCAGGTGAGGCCTTCGTTTTCGATACGCTGGGGATAGTAAGCCACCGGTTGTGCCCCATCAAACAGGTAGCCACCGGAAGTGGAGGCCATTCTGGCCATGGACTGATAACGGGAGATGGCATCGTTGCCGGAAACACCGGCGCTGAGGCGGATACCCAGTTCATCGATGTTGCGGTACTGCTTCATAAAGTTTTCATTCAGCACATTCCACTTAAAAGCGGCAGAAGGGAAGTAAGCCCACTTGTTGTTGCTGGCAAAGTTGGAGGCGCCATCAGCGCGACCCGTAACCGTCAGATAATATTTACTGCGGTAGTTGTAGTTGATACGTGCCAGGTGCGACATGCGGCCCAGGTTTTCCAGCATGGAACCGATTTTGATCGTTTCTTTGGAAGGCAGGGCGGCCAGGTCATTGGTTTCAATATCGTCGATGAAGTAACCGTTACCGCTGGCGGAGAGGTTCACAAACTTTTTCTGCTGCATGGTAAAGCCATACATGGCGTCGAAGTTGTGAATTTTATTCCATGACTTTTTAAAGGTGATGGTGTTTTCGTTTAGCAGGTTGTTTTCCCCGTAGGAACGTTTATAGGCATAGGCGCCGGTGTTGGCGTTAGCCCTGGAAGGCAGGGTGGAAGGGAAGAACTGATCATCATCCTTATTGTAGTCCGTATAGGATACTGTGGAGCGGATCAGCACATTCTTTACCGGCGTGATTTCCAGGTAGGCCATGGAGCTCAGGCTTTTTTCCAGTGCGTTGTTTTTCTTCAGTTCAGCATTGGCCAGTGGGGAGTCAAACAGGGTGCCGGTGTACCATTGTGAGTTCCAGTCGTTGTAGCTGCCATCCGGTTTATAAGCAGCAATGGTAGGCGCCAGGAAAATGGTGGACCGGTACCAGAGTGTGCTCGTACCTACGTCTACGTTATTGAGTTTGCGGGCCAGCTGTGAATAGTTGAAGCGCACGCCTGCTTTCACGTACTGGCTGATGGTACGGTCCAGGTTGAGGCGTGCCTGGTAGCGTTGCATGCCGCTGTTGAGGATGATGCCCTGGTTGTTGTTGTAGTTAAGCGAAAAATAGTATTGTGTGCCTTTGTCGCCCCCGTTGGCAGAAAGCGTGTAGTTCTGATACGGTGCTTTGCGGGTGATTACGTCCGTCCAGTTGGTGCCTTCGCCGAGGCTCAGCGGGTCGGGGTAGGGATATTCTTCCAGCGGTTTCGTTTGGTTAGCGGTGCTGGCGAAGTAGTAGCGATCGTTTTGCAGTTGCGCGAACTCGGTGGCGTTCATCAGATCGAGGAAGCGGGGGAGTTCGGACTGGCCGAGGTCGGCGCGAAAGTTCAGGTTGGTTTTTCCCATACGGTTGGCGCCCGACCTGGTCGTGATGATGATTACCCCGTTGCTGCCGCGCGATCCGTAGATGGCGGTGGAGGAGGCATCTTTCAGCACGTTGATAGTGGCGATATCGGAGGGGTTGAGTTCATTGAGGCTGGTGATACCGTCCATCAGGCCGTCCACGATAAAGAGAGGTTCGTTGCTGGCGCTGATACTACGTGTACCGCGTATACGAATGGTGGTACCGGAGCCGGGTTCGCCGTCGGCAGAAACGATTTCTGCGCCGGCGATGCGGCCTTGCAGCATTTGGTCTACCCGCGGAGCAGGGATGCCTTCGAGATCTGCTGTGCGCACGGTAGAAACGGCGCCAGTCAGGTCTTTTTTAGCGACGGCACCGTAGCCGATTACAACTACCTCGTTCATTTTCTGGTTGGTAGCACTGAGGCGGATTTGTAGTGGGGGTGTGGCGTCGGCGAGGGAAATCATTTTACGGTCGTAGCCGATGTAGGTGATCATCAAAGTGGCTTTGGCCGGTGCTTCGATGGTGAACTCTCCCTTTTCGTTGGTTTGTACACCGCGGGAGGTGCCGGCAACGGATACGGTGGCGCCTGGGAGCGGGTTACCGTCTTCGTCGGTGATTTTTCCTTTTACGGGTGGGTCTTTGTAGGGCGACAAAGGGAGTATGCCCGGTACCGGTTTAGTTTTCTGTTTGATGGTGATGGTGTTGGCATTGATTTCAAAGTCGATGGGCTGGCGCTCCATGATGGTGTGCAGGAATGCGGAAATTTCCATGTTACGGGCATCCACATCTACCGGCGTGGTGTTTTCCAGCAGGGCGGTGTTGTAGAATACGACGTAGTCCGTTTGTTTTTCCAGCAGGCGGAAGATTTCCTTAAAGGAGAGCTTTTTGCCGGACATGCTGACGGGCTGTCCCATGGCGCCTGCCTGTACCTGCAGGCATAGGGCGAGGGCGAGCAGGAGGTTGCCGGCGGCCCTGCATAGCGATCGTGGTGAATAGGTGGTGATTGCAAGCATTATGTTGTGTAGATTTTTAGGTGTTAGTTACAGGCATGGCGGTGGCAGCTACATCTGCAGATGTAGTGTGGCCGGTGCTTTTTCTAAATGATTTTACTGTGTGATAATTAATTTTCTTCCTTCAAGGCGGTAGTGCACATTTGAGATCTCGAGTATGTGCAGTACGTGCTCCAGGGGAAGGTTTCTTTCCAGTTTTCCTTCAAATGTGATGTCGGGAATACCGTTTTCATATGTAACATCTATATCGTACCATCGTTGCAGCTCGTTCATGACCGATTGTATACCGGCGGCGTTGAAGCTGAATTTTCCTGATTTCCACGCAATGGCACTGCTGGTGTCCACAGCGCTGATGCGTATATGCTGACCCGTTATTTGTGCCTGCTGGCCGGGGTGCAGCAGTGCCTGCTCAGTGCCGGTCACTACGTTTACGGCTCCGTGTAGCAGGGTGGTGATTGGTTTGTTATTATTCGTATATGCGTTTACGTTAAATGCGGTGCCCAGTACTTTTATTTCGCTTGCTGCTGTTTTCACTGCGAAAGGTTTACCTGCCATGGCGGCGACGTCGAAGTAGGCTTCTCCTTCCAATTGTACTATGCGGCTGTTGCCTTCGAAGCGGGTAGGATAGGTGAGGGTGCTGGCGGCGTTGAGCCATACCACTGTACCATCGGGCAGGCGCAGTTGAAACGTTTTGCCACGTGGCGTGGCGAGGGTGTTGAAGGTATTGGCGGCGGTACTGCCGTGGTAGGCAATGCTGCCGGTAGTGAGGCGGAAGCTGGTGCCGGCGGTATCTACGGCGCCTGGTTGCAGGCTGTCGAGTACAATACGGCGGCCATCGCCGGTGATGAGCACGGCGCTGTTATGCGGTGCGGTAATGGGTGTATGTTGTGCCAGTTCTTTTTTATGGTGGGCAGCGTTGCGTGGGAGCAGCCACCAGGCAGCGCCTGCCAGCAGCACTATGGCAGCAGCGGCAGCCCAGCGTTGCATACGGCGGATATTGTGGCGGCGTTTGGCTTTGGTGTGCAGGATGGCCTCCAGGATTTCGGCGGCGGTATCATCCGGGACTATTAGTTCATCGCCGGGTTCGGCCATCACGGTTGTCAGCAGCTCCAGCAGCTGTTCATCATGGTGTCCGGCAGCAATCAGTGCCATCAGCTCCTGCTTTTCGGTGCTGGTTTGCTGCGGCGTGAGTGATTTACGAAATAGTGATTCAAAATGATCCATACATATCGGGTCTATAGAAAGAAAGCCCTGGATTTAAAAAATGGGTCAGTGCCCGCAGGAAAAAAAATGACTCATAACAATTCCTTAATAATCAGGATGGCGGCGTAGGTGCCCAGGTGGTAGCTACAGTAGTTACGGATGGCTTGCATGGCCTCTGCCAGATGGCGTTTCACCGTTTCCGGGGAGAGGTTGAGCGCGGCTGCTGCCTCTTCGCGCTTAAGTCCGTTTTCTTTGATCAGGTGATATACCTTCTTTTGTTGCGGTGATAACTGCTCCACGGCGGCATGCAGTACCTGGCGGTATTCTTTTTCTACCAGCACTACGCCAGGGTGGTGGGTATGGGAGAGAAGGATGTCATCTTCATCGGTAATGGCTTCGCCGCTGGCATGCTGCGCCTGTTGCTTCAGTGTTTTAAATACGCGGTTGCGGGTAACGGTAAACAGCCACGCGGTGAAGTGTTCGATATGGGGGAGCTGAGCCCTTTTGATCCATACTTTCAGGAATACATCCAGCAACACCTCTTCGGCCAGCTGCTGTGAGCCGGTGATTTTAAAGGCAATGGTATATACTTTATTACGGTAGCCGGAAAACAGCTGTTCAAAGGCTTTTTCATTGCCGGCAGCAATTGCCTGGAATAGTTCGGTGTCGGTATGTAGCCCGTGGGCGCTCATCCATATAGATTTTGGTCACAAATATAATATCGTGGATAGTGTTCAGTCAACGCAGGCGCTTTGCCGCAGGCGGATTTCATAATTTTATAACATTCCTCCCGGTAATTATTATTTTAGTCGCGGCATTACCATCTCCCTGAAATTAAAAATAGAAATAAAAAATCAATGTTCAAATGAATCCAGGATACCATATAGCTCCGCTGGTGTACGAGCCGGAGATCATCAACGCGCTGGCCGGCTTATTAATCGAAACCGTGGCACATGGCGGCTCGGTGAGTTTCATGCATCCGCTGCAGGAAAATGTGGCGCAGGCGTTCTGGCGATCGTCTATCAACGCAGTAATTGCGGGTGAGCGGGTGGTGCTGGGCGCCTTTGATGGTGCTCAGCTCATAGGCACGGTTACGCTTATACTGAATTCGCCTCCTAACCAGCCCCACCGTGCGGAGGTGGCCAAGATGATGGTGCGGGTGGCCTACAGGGGCCAGGGCATTGGCCGGGCGCTGATGAATGCGGCTGAAGCGATTGCGCTGCAGAAAAACCGTACCCTCATAACATTGGATACTGCGGAAGATGAAGGTGCGGCAGGACTGTACGAAGCGCTGGGTTTTCAGAAAGTAGGCGTAATTCCTGATTTTGCGTTGAAACCGCATGGGGGATTGTCCGGAACGATTATTTATTATAAGCAGTTGGTGCACGCCGGCTAAGATCAGATGGAAGCAATAGCATCATAAAAAGGTATTGTCCTAATAAAACGTTGAGCCGTATGCTAGCACTTAGTATGCGACTCAACGTTTTATTATCGTCCTAACACACTGACACTCCTGCCAATTCACGCTGCATACGTAGTATAGCACTTTCATCATTGCTACTAACAAGCCAATAAGAAGAATCTACCAACTCAAACACATAATCGCACCTTAAATTCATTTCTTCATCGTATTCATATCTCCGCAAAGACATTGGATGCTGATCTCCACACACTAATAGCTCTATTATTTGATAAAAGCGATTTGCTAAATCAAGCAATTCACGCCAACTATATAAAAGTCCAATGGAAGATCTGTTTACTGATTTCTCGAAGGATAAAACTTCTTCATCCCCAGGCTTACCTATAGCAGTAATCCATTGCAGCGACCACAAAAAAAGATCACCATTTTCAATGCAATTCAATATATCAGACAATTGAACATCCAAGACCTGAGAGGATGATCCTCGTATAATTATTTTTGTAGTAGTCAGGGTAAATTTCTTTGATAATCTGCGTTATGATCAATAAAGTCAATATCTTTCACACCATTAAACCTACAATATCATCAACTCCTTCGCCTTATACGCCTGCAACTCCTTACTATCCGCCGGCAGTTCCGTAATCAGGTAATGTATATCCGACAGGTCCGCGATCTTCATTTTCATTGACGAATTCAGCTTTTCAGAAATTGCAAGAATTGCAACTTTGTCTGCGGCTTTTATCATCGCTTTTTTCACTTGTATAGTTTCCCAGTCTGCATCCGTGAGGCCGTTTACCGGGTCGATGGCGTTGGTGCCGATGATGCAGAGGTCTGCTTTGATATTGGATAAATATTCAAATACTTCTCCGCTGACAGTCATCTGCGAATACGCGGAGATCTGGCCTCCTATTACGATTGTTTTGATCATGGGCTTGTCCAGCAGCTCTACGGCGCTGAGTACATTCACCGTGATAAAGGTGGCTTTGAGGTTGTTCGGGATTTTTTTGATGAACTCACGGATGGTGGTTCCGCCGCCGATGAGCACGATCATGTCGTCCCGCAATAATTGCAGTGTTTTATCCGCAATTACCAGCTTATTTGTTTGTGCGTAGGTCTCGGATTCATGCCCGTAGTGATAGGCAATAGACATGGCGCCACCCTTGATCTTCACCACTTCTCCGTCGTCTGCCAGTTCATTGACATCGCGACGAATGGTATCCTCTGATACGTTGATCAGGTTCACCAGTTCCGTATATGTAATGCGGGTGTGGATATTCACCTGTTGAATGATGAGCTGCTTCCTGGCTTTTTTGGTAAGCGTTACCGGGGGCAGCTGGTCTTGGGTATTTGCACTATCCATAGCGTGTCGACAATTCTGAGTTTAGATGAAAGTATTATAGCTCGGTTATCTTTTTGAGTATAAGATTTACAACTAATATAATACATACAACAAAAATAATTCTTATAGAATGATTTTTTGCATTTTTATTATTGCAAATTCGATTTTTGCGAGAATTGAGAATTCATTAACTATTAATTATCAATAATTTAATAAGACATATAGGTCATGTATTAAATGTGATTGCGGTAATATTGCAGAAATATTTGCAAATAATTTGCAGAAATCAAATCTTTTCCTACTTTTAACCACGTATTTCCGCATTATTTGAAGAATTATCAACCAAACCACTAACATGAAAAATGTCTTAAACCTGGCAACTTTCACGAAATTGCTACTATGCCTGTACTGTATCTGTAGCAGTGTGGTCAGCTTCGCCCAAAACAAAGCCGCCCAGATCTCAGGTACCGTTGCCGGTACCGACGGACAAAAAATTATCGGCGCCAACGTATCCCTGCTCAACGCTAAAGGTATCGGCGCCACCACCAACCTGGAAGGGCAGTTCACCGTTAAACTGCCCGAAAGCCTCCAGGGAACCAACATCACCTTACTGGTATCCTTTATCGGTTACGATAAAAAAGAAGTGAGCGTAGCCGCCGGACAATCCAACATCCAGATACAGCTCGAACTCTCCTCCAAAGCACTCAACGAACTCGTTGTAACCGCACTCGGTATCAAAAAAGAGAAAAAAGCTACGGCATACGCCATCACGGAAGTGAAAGGCTCCGACTTTACCAAAGCCCGCGCCATGAACCTCGGCGACGCGCTCACCGGTAAAGTGGCCGGCGTAAACGCCGCCTCCCTCGCCGGTGGACCAGGCGCCTCCTCACGTGTAGTCATTCGCGGTACCGGCTCGCTCAACGGCGATGACCAGCCCCTCTACGTGATCAACGGTATGCCCATCGATAACACCACCGCCGCACGCCCCTCCAACGGTAACGGCTCTATTGGCCTCAACCAGGACCGTGGCGACGGTATCGGCGGTATCAACCCGGATGATATCGAATCCATCACCGTACTCAAAGGTGGACCCGCCGCCGCCCTCTACGGCTCCCGCGCCGCCAACGGCGTCATCCTCATCACCACCAAAAAAGGCGTGAAACAAAAAGGTATCGGCGTCGACTATAACGGCACCTTCACCCTGGAATCACCTTCCATCACCCCCGACTGGCAATATGATTACGGCTCCGGCGTAAACGGTAATAAACCAACTACGCAGAATGAAGCTATCAGCGCAGGGCGACTCTCATGGGGACCTAAAATCGACGGCAGCCCGGTAATCCAGTTCGATGGCGTGGCACGCCCGTACGCAGCGCAGAAAAATAATATCAAAAACTTCTATAACCTCGGTAACACCTTCACCAACACAGTAGGCTTTTCCGGTGGTAACGAAGCGGCCTCTTTCCGCGCCTCCCTCTCCGATATGAACAACAGAGGCCTGGTACCTAACCAGCACCTCAACAAAAAAATATTTAACCTCGGTGTAAACGCCAACCTCAGCAAACGCCTCAGCGTAGAAGGTTACGCGCAATACAATATCGAGAAATCACAAAACAGATCCGGCGTAGGCGATGCCACCGGCAACCCTAACTGGGGAACCTACATGATCGCCAACACAGTAGATATCCGCAACCTGGAACCTGGCTACGATAAAAATGGAAACGAGGTGAAATGGAACCCTTCCGAATTCGCTACCAACCCATACTTCGCGGTAAACAAATTCCAAAACCACGACGATCGTAACCGCTTCATCGGTAACCTCGGTATCAAATACAACCTGCTCGATAACTTCTTCGTACGCGGCCGCGTAACTACCGACCGCACCAGCAGCACCTTCGTGGGTATCGTGCCCTCCGGTACTGCCTATTACACGGATGGCTACTACCTGCAAACAGATGCCGCCATCACTGAAACCAATGCTGAACTGACTTTCAACTATAATACGAAAATCAGTCGCGACATCCAGCTCACCGCCCTCGCCGGTGGTAACCGCCGCAAAAGCATCAACGACGCCACCACCATGCAAGGCCGTACCTTCTTCCAGCCAGGATTTTACGACCCTTCCAATGTGCTCGGCCTAACCACCACTGTGTTGAACCAGAAACTGGCCACCAACTCGGTATTCGGGTCCGTGGACCTCAGCTTCAGGGACTACCTGTATCTCTCTGTAACAGGAAGAAATGACTGGTTCTCCACCCTGGCAGCCACCAGCAATAATATTTTCTACCCTTCCGTAGGCGCCAGCTTCCTGCTGTCAGAAGCAGTAGCCATGCCTAAATGGGTCGACTACGCAAAAATCAGGACCTCCTGGGCACAGGTAGGCGGCGGCGCCCCCATGCCTTACGCACTCAGTCAAACCTATAGCATGGTGCCAGGCGGCGGCCATAACAACCAGCCCCTCCAAACACCTACGCAAACAACAGGTACCACCTCAGGTGAGCTGATTGCTCCAAACCCTAACCTGAAGCCATATACGTCCACCACCGCGGAACTTGGTCTGGAAGGCCGCTTTGCCAACAACCGCATCGGCTTCGACGTTACCCTCTACCAACGCAGAACCGTGAACGATATCATGCGCGTAGCCATCAGCCAGTCGGCCGGATACAACTACGCCTACCTCAACGTAGGTGAAATGAGTAACAAAGGAGTGGAAGTACTCATCAACGGTACACCCTACAAAAACAAAAATTTCAGCTGGGAGGTAAGCCTCAATATGGCGTATAACCGTAACCGTGTGGAATCACTTAACGGCCTCAACAGCCTGGAACTGGATAAAACGGTGAACTCCTATGCATTCCTCTATGCCCAGGTAGGTAAGCCTTACAGCTCCATCATGGGTTATGGCGTGAAAAAAGATGCCAACGGTAATACCATGTACGACAAAAACACCGGCTACGAATTAAGAACAGACCTGCAGGATTATGGTACGGGTATCGCCCCTACCACCGGTGGTATCACCAACAGCTTCCGCTACAAGCGCTTCGACCTGAGTTTCCTCATCGACGGTCGCTTCGGTGGTAAAGTATACTCCGGTACTAACTTGTACGGCACCCGCTTCGGCCTCACCAAAATCACGCTGCCTGGTCGTACCGAAGGCCTCCCGGTTGCCGGTGTAGATGCGGATGGTAAACCGTTTACCAAAACATTCAACTACAGCAACGGTATCCAGCAGTACTATGATAACTGGAAAAATATCTCGGAGAAATTTATCTACGACGCCAGCTTTATCAAACTGCGCCAGGTAGTGCTTTCTTACAATATTCCTGCGCAGCTGCTTTCCTTCGCCAAAGTACAGAACGCCTCTGTATCCTTTGTGGCCAGGAACCTGCTGATCCTGTATAAAAATGCGCCGAATATCGATCCGGAATCAACCTTCAGCAATGGTAGCGCACAAGGCTTTGAGATGTTTGGTGTGCCGCCAACAAGAAGCTATGGTCTTAACCTGAATGTGAAATTTTAAAATCTAACCGCATGCAATTTTTCTCAAAATATAAATATAGCCTGCTCCTGGCAGCTGCGCTTGGACTGGCTTCCTGCGATAAAGGCTTCGAAGAACTGAATACTAACCCAAACGCCTCTACGAATATGAACGTGGACTACATGTTCTCGCAGGCGCTCCTCAAAGGTAGTTATGTGTATGACCGCGCTTACTACTATTCTTCCTACCTGCACTGCGGTACCTATGTACAGCACTTTGCAGTAGCCAAGGAAATCGGTGGCTCCGGCTCCGGTGATAAATATGCAGTCAACGATTTTTACCAGGGCTTTTACTTCCGTTACGCCTATACGAATTCTATCCTGAACGTACAGGATATTATTGACGCCAACAAATCGCAGAAAGTAGCCGGTACATCGGTGAATAAGCTGTCGGCCGCCCGTATCTGGAAAGTGCTGCTCATGCAGCGTATTACGGATTTATATGGAGATGTACCGTATACGCAGGCTGCACAGGCGCGTAATGGCGTATTTGCACCGGCGTATGATGAGCAGGCAAATATTTATGCGGACATGCTCAAGGAACTGGACGAGGCTATCGCGGCATTTGACCCCACCCAGCCTACGTTTGGCGGTGCTGATTATATCTTTAAAGGAGATGTGAACAAATGGAAGAAATTCGGTTATTCCCTCATGCTGCGCGTAGCCATGCGCCTCACGAAAGTAACCGACGGTAAAATCCCGGTGAAAGACTGGGTGCAGAAAGCAGCCACCGGTGGTGTAATCCTGGATGCTGCGGACAACGCGGTCGTAACCTATGCCAGCGGCCCACAGCCGTATAACCAGAATCCCGTTGCCGTAGAACTCATCAACCAGGATTACACCATCAATTCAAAAGGTGCCAACAATCTGGAGTGGAGTAAATTCAGTAAAACGTTTATCGACTACCTGAAAACCAATACCGACCCGCGTTTGCCGGTGCTGTCAGTGGTGTGGAATAATGATAAGGCAGACACCAGCGCAGCTTTGCAGAAAGGTATGCCGAATGGCCTGGACACCAAACCAAACGATTTCGTCACTTATTCCGAGCCGAATCCTAATACGATTTTGAAATACGCAGCGCCTTTATTAATATTAACGAATGCAGAAACCAACCTACTGCTCAGCGAAGCCGCTGTCCGCGGATGGGTAGCCGGCGATGCCGCCCAGTATTACCGGGATGGCGTTGCAGGTGCAATGCGTAGCCTTGCCTTGTTTGGTGAAGGCGGTGTAATAGGTCAGGCAAAAATTGATGCGTACCTCGCTGCACATCCGTTCAATACTGCCGGTACACTCGAACAAAAAATGGATCAGATTCACTCCCAGTATTGGGTAGCGCATCTGCTGGATGAAATGGAAGCATATGCCAACTGGCGTCGCACAGGTTATCCGGTACTGGTGCCCGTTAACTACCGTAGTAATGCTACCGGTGGTACTATTCCACGTCGACTCCCATATTCCGGCCAGGAACAAAGTATCAACGCCATCAATTACAAAACAGCTGTGAACCGCCAGGGTCCTGATCTCTTAACAACAAGAATGTGGTGGGATAAATAACCATGAAAAAACTACTGACTGTAATTTTATTGGCGGCTCTCGGGCAAAATGCCGCTGCTCAAAGGAATCAGGCTGCTACGGCAGCCTTGATTCCTTTGCCTGTGCAAACACAATGGACCAACGAAACGGTCGCTATCACCCATCATACTGCTATTGAAACAGATGCGGCTACCGCAGGGCTGGCAGTACTCCTCCATACCTATATAGAAGAGCAACTGGGTATTTCCCCATCGGCACAAGCAAAAAATCGTATAGTCCTCCACGTGGATACCACGCTGCAGCTACCACCGGAAGGTTACCAGCTACAGGCTGCCAACAACGAGGTGCGCATCACCGCTTACAGTACTGACGGTATTGTACACGGTATTGCCACCCTGCGGCAGTTATGGCAACTGAAGCAAAAGGAGCTAATCGTGCCGGGAGTGGTGATTAAAGACTATCCCCGCTTCGCCTACCGCGGCATGCACCTGGATGTAAGCCGTCATTTTTTTACGGTAGACTATCTCAAAACACTGATTGATCAGCTGGCTTTATATAAGATCAACAATTTCCACTGGCATCTTACCGATGACCAGGGCTGGAGAATAGAAATTAAAAAATATCCCAAATTGCAGTCCATCGCAGCCTGGCGCGACCAAACACTTATCGGCCACAAGAAAGAACTACCGCATCAGTTCGACGGTCGTAAGTATGGTGGTTTCTATACGCAGGATGAAATACGGGAGGTGGTAGCTTACGCCACTGCCCGGCACATCAATGTGATTCCTGAAATAGAAATGCCGGGTCATGCGCTGGCCGCCCTGGCTGCCTATCCGGAGCTGGGCTGTACCAAAGGGCCTTACAAGGCAGCACAATTCTGGGGGGTGTTTGATGATGTTTTTTGTGCAGGCTCGGATAGTACGTTTACTTTTCTGGAAGATGTTTTGGACGAGGTGTTTGCACTGTTTCCATCCCAATATATTCACCTCGGCGGGGACGAATGTCCGAAGGTGCGCTGGGCAAAATGTCCTGCCTGCCAGCAGCGCATGAAAACAGAACAGTTGAAAAATGAAGATGAACTGCAAAGCTATTTTGTAAAACGCATAGCTAAATATATACAGTCCAAAGGTCGCAAGGTAGTGGGCTGGGATGAAATCCTGGAAGGCGGCCTGGCACATGGTGCTACCGTCATGAGCTGGCGCGGCGTGGAAGGCGCTGTGGAAGCGGCTAAGCAACAGCATCACGTGATCATGACGCCGGAAGATGAACTTTATTTTGATCATTATCAGTCGCTATATGCGGTAGAACCTACAGCTGCCGGCGGGTACACGCCGCTGCGGGAAGTCTACACCTATGATCCGCTGCATGCCGCCGGCGACACAGCTTTGCTGCCTTACATCTCCGGTATGCAGGGGCAAATGTGGAGCGAATACCTGCCTACCACACAACAGGCTAACTACATGATTTACCCGCGTATGCTGGCCATGGCGGAAAGGGCATGGTCTACCCAGCAAACCCGCAACTATAACGATTTTTTACAGCGTGTAGCCGTGCATCAGCAACTGCTGAAAAGCAAGGGCATAATAGGCGCCGATGTACATCACGAGATTACTTACCGCCTCGATAGCCTGGAGAGGGGCGCCATTAACATCTCCCTGCAAACTACCGCTCCAAAGGCAGCTATACGATATACTACTAACGGTATCGCCCCTACGGCAACTAGTCCGTTGTATGAAGGTCCTTTGCGTTTCACGGGTACGACTACACTCCGTGCTGCCTTGTTTGCGGACGGAAAGCAGCAGTACCGGGAATTTCAGCAGATATACACCATAAGTAAAGCAACCGGTGCGCGGATCAGCTTAAAACAGGAGCCTAATACAAAATATAACGCCAACGCCTCAACGCTGGTGAATGGCATTGCCGGCACTCACCGCTTCAATGATGGTCAGTGGCTGGGTTTCAGCAAGCGCGATCTGGATGCGGTGATTGACCTCGGCACGCCGCAGCTGGTGAAAGTGGTGGCTGCCAATGTGCTGAACTACCACTGGCAGAAGATGTGGGCGCCAGTGATCCTGGAATTCCAATATTCCAACGATGGAGTGCACTACTTCCCGATGACGAAAACAAAAACTTTTATTCTCAACGGAATCAATAACGTACGCATACAGGTGAAGCCTGTAAAAGCCCGGTATATCAGGGTTTACGCCAAAAATAAAGGTGTAATTCCGGCAGGGGAGTACGGTGCCGGTGGCAACGCAATGTTGCTGATGGATGAGATTTCAATTAACTGATGCCATTCACCTATGTCGTTTTTGATCGTATTTGCCTGCCTGCTGCTCCTGATTCTCCTGCTCACCTGGGGAAAGCTGAATGCGTTTATCGCTTTCATGCTCGTATCTGTGGTGGCGGGCTTGTTACTGGGCATACCACCGGAAAAAATTCCCGGCAGTTTGCAAAAGGGGATAGGGGATACTATTGGTGGCTTGCTGGCTATCATTGTGCTGGGGGCCATGCTGGGCAAGCTGGTGGCAGAAAGCGGGGCTGCCAGGGAAATAGCCAATTCGCTGATGCAGTTGTTTGGTGAAAAGTACCTGCAATGGGCATTGCTGATTGCAGGGTTCATCATCGGCATACCTTTGTTTTACGGCGTAGGCTTTGTGCTGATGGTGCCGCTGATATTTTCGGTGGTCTATCAATACAAACTGCCGGCAGTATATATCGGCCTGCCTACGCTGGCGGCGCTGAGCATCACCCATGGCTTTTTACCGCCACACCCTTCGCCGGCGGCGCTGGTAACGCAGTTTCACGCAAACATGGGGCTTACATTATTATACGGCCTGCTGGTAGCCATTCCGGCTTTGATGCTCGCGGGGCCTGTATTCTCCAGGTTTTTAAGAAAGATGCCATCTGCCCCTAATCCCATGTTCCGTCAGGCGGATAATAGTAACAGCCAGGTTTTACCGGGGAGATGTAATAGCTTTCTGACAGCGCTGTTACCCGTAATTTTACTGATGGTTACCACTGCCTGCACACATATCCTTGGCGCTACCCCCTGGCTTACGCTGGCCGGAGATGCGCCCATGGTAATGCTGTTCTGTGTGATAGTAGCTACTTTTACACTAGGCCTGGCGCAGGGGCGCGATATGAAACAGCTGATGCTGATCTATGGCGACGCCGTGAAAGATGTAGCCATGATTGTGCTCATCATAGCCGGCGCCGGCGCCCTGAAGCAGGTGCTGGCAGATAGCGGTGTGAGCAACGAGATTGCAGCTGCCATGCAAACCTGGCAGGTGCCCGTATTGGTGCTGGGATGGCTGATGGCCGCCCTGATAAGAGCCTGTGTAGGCTCTGCTACCATTGCCGGACTCACCGCCGCAGGCATGATAGCGCCGCTGATGGTACAGGCAGGCACCAACCCCAACCTGATGGTGCTATCGATTGGCGCGGGTAGCTTAATGTTTTCCCATGTGAACGATGCCGGCTTCTGGATGTTTAAAGAATATTTTAACCTGAGCATAAAAAATACCCTGCTGTCGTGGTCCGTTATGGAAACCATCGTGGGCACAGCAGGGCTGACAGGCGTTTTATTGCTAAATGCTTTTATCTGACGCTTTAACTAAAACAACATAAAAACTGATAATCTATGGAAAACAATCATGCAGACGAGCGATTTGAAGCACTGGGATTGAACCTGCCGCCGGCACCGGCGCCATTGGGCGTTTATAAACCCTGCCTGATAGATGGTAAATACCTCTACCTCTCCGGTCACGGCCCGGTGCAGGACGATAAATCACTGATCATTGGTCGCATCGGTGCAGCACTGGATATGGAGCAGGGCAAACTGGCAGCACGCCAGGTAGGCCTTACCATGCTCTCTACCATTGTGGCTAACCTCGGTAGCCTCAATAAAGTGAAACGTGTGGTCAAAGTGCTGGGCATGGTCAACTGTACCCCTGATTTCGAACGTCATCCTTATATCATCAACGGTTGCTCTGAACTGTTTGCTGCCGTTTGGGGCGAAGAAAACGGTATCGGTGTACGTAGTGCAGTAGGCTTTGGCTCCCTGCCTGATAACATCCCCGTGGAAATTGAAGCATTATTTGAACTATACTAACCGCAAAAGTCATCCGTTTACCTTGATATGCTACCAGGAGAATCTATGCAATTTTCCTATCGGGGGTAGCGTATCAGGGTAAACAGATGTCTGTAATCAAATACGCTATGTTTACAATAGATGCGCATCTCGACCTTAGCATGAACGCGCTGGAGTGGAACCGCGACCTGCAGCAAACGGTGCCGGCTATACGTGCCCGCGAAAACGGGCTGCACGATAAGCCGGACAGGGCTAAAGGAGTTGTAGCCTTTCCGGAACTGAGAAAAGGAAATATTGGGCTGGTAGTAGCCACACAGATAGGCCGCTACGTAGCGCCGGATAATCCGCTTCCCGGCTGGCATTCGCCGCAACAAGCCTGGGCCCAGACGCAGGGCCAGCTGGCCTGGTACAAAGCCATGGAAGATGCCGGTGAAATGGTGATGATCAAAGACCGCGCTTCCCTTGAAGCCCACCTGGCGCTTTGGAATGACGGCACGCCTAACGACAAAAAACCAATTGGGTATATCCTCAGTCTCGAAGGCGCGGACTCTATCATTGACCTTCGCTACCTCGAACGTGCCTACAATAAAGGGCTGCGCGCCATCGGGCCTGCACATTACGGCCCTGGCAGGTATGCCAATGGTACCGATGCTACCGGTCACCTCAACGAGCAGGGCCGGGAGCTGATCCGCAAAATGGAGGAACTCAATATCATCCTCGATGCTACGCATCTGTGCGATGATGCGTTTTGGGATGCGATGGACATCTTTAACGGTAACGTATGGGCCAGTCATAATAATTGTCGCGCCCTGGTAAACCACAACCGCCAGTTCAGCGATGACATGATACAGGCCCTGATCAGCAAGGGCGCGGTGATAGGCGCCGCGCTGGATGCCTGGATGATGGTGCCGGGCTGGGTACGTGGTACATCCACACCGGAAAGTATGGACTGCAACCTGGATAAAATGATAGATCATATTGATCATATCTGCCAGCTGGCGGGAAATAGCTTGCATGTGGGCATCGGTACGGATCTGGATGGGGCTTTCGGAAAAGAGCAATGTCCGTATGACCTGGAAACAATAGCTGATCTGCAGCTGCTGCCGGCAAAGTTTGCTGCCAGAGGTTACAGCGCTGCTGACATAGAAAATATTATGCACGGAAACTGGTTACGGTTTTTGCGCAAAGCCTGGAAAGACTAATAGTGATTCAATTTGTTGTATGCGGGAGTACCGGGGACGCTGCCCCGGTACTCCCGCATTTGTCTTTAGGAGAAAGGCAAATGCGGGCTTTTATCAAGGTACTTGGAAATTTACAATTGATGAAAATCTTTTAAATGTGAAAAAAAGCTTAACCTTTTGTGGATTTGTGTTGTTATAAAATCGTTAGTTAAACTCCCAGGCATATCCAGTAGCATCATCATCACCGCCCACCAGCGGATCATAATATTAATTTCTATTCCCAAACGAAAAAGAGCACTGCTGCTAATCGAACATGGCGATGAAATCCTTATATATCCTCCTTGCAGGCTTACTGTGCAGCGGGCAACTGCTGGCACAGGCCGGTGCCGGTATGAAAATAGGACCCGGTGATAAGGCGTATGATGATAGTTTGCGCCGCGCAGGCTATCCGTACCGATTTCCCATTTGGGGCGCAAAAGCAGTTCAGAAAGGCATTAACCTGCAATACCCGGTAGGCGCTATGCTGAACCTGCAAGGCGGTAGCCAGTTGGTGAATGTTACGGACCTTCAGGTTGGCTTTAATGATAACCCCATGGTGCCAATGGACTTTGTAAAATTTGGACAGGTAAAGGCGGACCTGCAAAGCGCCACCGCAAGAGTGGACCTCTGGGTGTTACCTTTCCTGGATGTATATGCCATCGGTGGGGCAGTAAGGGCAAAGACGCATGTGAACGTAGTAGAACCATTTAAATTTTCAGGGGAGGCAGATTTTAAAGGCACCACCTTTGGCCTTGGAACTACGATTGCCGGCGGGTATCACGGATGGATCACCATCACAGATATCAATCATACCTGGTCACGCCTTGATAATATAGAAGGGAGTATTAAAACGTGGATGATCACCCCGCGAATCGGTTATAATTTCCTGTTTAAGAATAAGCCGAATCGCTCTGTTGCTGCATGGGTAGGAGCTACTGCACTTCTTATCGACCGGGGTACGGATGGTACCATTAACCTTTCCGATTTGAATCCATCAGCAGATAAAGACCAGTTGGAAAAAATAATAGCTGAAACGGAACAATGGTATCAATCACTGTCCAGGCCACAACAGAAAGTGGTAAAAGAACTGGCACAGGCGATTCTGAACCGGATTAACGGACTACCAGATGATATTACTATTCGTTATCACCTTAAAAAAGAACCGACTTCCCAATGGAGTATGATTGCGGGGGCGCAATACCAGTTCAATCATCGCTGGCAGGTGCGTACGGAAGTTGGATTCCTGGGAGGGCGTAAATCACTATTGATTTCTGGAAATTACAGATGGCGCTGGTAAAATGGTTAGTCACGATACTCCTGTTGTGCAGCGGCTGGCAAGCTATGGCGCAACACCTGGAACCTGACGTTCTGGATGAGATTGAATTGTATAATGGTGATAAGATTACCGGTAAGCTAAAGCAGATACAAAGAGGAGAGCTCACTTTTGATGGCGATAAATTGGGTGATCTTGTCACCATCAAGCTGAGAGATATTAAATACATCGCCGCACGAAGGAAGGAATACCTGATAGAAACAGTGCAAACCTTACGATATGTGGGCATTCTGTTACATGGCATTTCGCCCGGATGGGTAAGGGTGGTTGGTAAGACTGATACCATTGCACTCGCTATCCAGGACCTGGACCAGATTGAAAATCTGGATCAGCGCTTCTGGACAAGGTTAGACGGGAATGCAAGTTTAGGCTATTCGTACTCCCGTTCCAGTAATATCGGGCGTATTAATGAAAGTCACAGTATGACCTACAGTACCCGCAAATGGTTATTTGTTACCACCGGCGATCTGATGTATACCATGGATGAGGGATACAGAGGTATAGAGAAGGCGGACCTGGCGTTGCAGGGTTATTTCGAGTTTTGGAAACGCTTGTTCGCTATCACCAATGCCCAGTATCAGCGTAGTACCGAATTAGGTTTGAATGCGCGTTACCAGATTGCAGAAGCCGTAGGTCCCATCGTGTTAAAGAACAGAAGGCATGATCTGAGGGTAGCATCTGGTATCTCTGGTCAAAAGGAATATAGCACGGATACAACCAACAGAGGAAAATCCATTACTGCCGAAATTCCGGTTTTCGTGAGTTACTATCTGTATAGGCTGGGAAAGCCGGAAATCAAGCTGCAATTTTCAAACGGAATGTATTTCAGTCTGACAGACAAAGGACGTTTTCGTTTAGACCAGAACGTTACACTGTATTGGAAAATTATTTCGCACCTGAGTGCCAATGTGCAGGTATATGTGGACTACGACACTAAGCCTCCGAATGTGGATGCGCAAAAGGTGGATTACGGCACGGTGTTCAGTATCGGTTATTCATTTTAATTACCACTATGATTCAGTATCCATTCAATAAAACATATAATATGAAAAGGCTACTCATTTTCGCATTCCCGCTGCTGGCAATGGCTGCCTGCGGTCCAACCCTGAAAGTGACGCATGATGTCAATAGTCAGGCTAATTTCACAAACTATAAAACATTCGCGGTGTACAACCCGGGTACACGTGGGAATGCCAGAGCATCTGTCAGTGAACTAAACCGTAACCGCGTTGATCAGGGTATTATCGCTGCCATGACTGCCAAAGGTTACACCCAGGCTGATACCAGCACGGCTGATCTGCTGGTAAATCCTATTACCGTGGCTAAGCAAGGCCAAAGCGTAACTGCTAATACGGATTACTACGGATATGGTGGCTTCTACCGTCCTTATGGTTACTGGGGTGGCGGTATGGGTATGGCCAGTAGCAATACCACCTACAACGTAGATAAATACATTGATGGTTCGCTGATCATCGACGTGGTAGACAGAAGTGATCGTAAACTGCTATGGCAGGGAGTAGGTAATAGCCAGATTGATGGCCCTATCAAAGATCCTGATACCAAAATTCCGGAAGCAGTAAGCAAGATTATGGAAAGCTTCCCTAAGAAAATGTAAGTTGGTGAATAGGTTAAATAGTAAAGGTGATCTTCCGAAAGGAAGGTCACCTTTTTTAATGGCTTTGTTTTTTGCACGCATAATAGGACGACCTTCGGTCGTCCTATTATGCGTGGAGATCCCTCGCCGCTGGCGACGGATCTCCACCAGATCTTACCTGGCATCAAACCACAAGTCTTAGTTATTTTGCTTCTTATACTGCTTTGCGGGAAACAAAAAGGCCATGTCTTAAAAAAGACACGGCCGTTCCTAAGCATAAACAAATTAGCAATCATCAAATCTTTACCTGCTGAGGAAGAACCCCACATTAAAGCCGAAGCTTTTCAGGCTGTTCTGATCGAACAAATCATTTTTATTGGTAGCATACTGGTAGTGTGCTCCTGCGAGGATACCCCAGTTGCCGTTGTTTGGTCTGATTAATACGCCTACTTCAGGCCGTACTACAAATCCCCATCCGTAAGTGTTATCCTCGAAGATGTTGTAGTAGATCGTTTGTTCCGCATACATGGCTCCCAGTCCTACGCCAACGTAAGGCATTACCGGTTTCCAGCTGTTGAAGTAGTAGTGTGCGGTAGCTGTTACCGGTACAGTATAGATAACTCTGTCCATATCGGTAGTGATAGCGGAATTGCCGTCTTTATAATATACCGTTTGGGTAGGGGTGTACTGCTCGTAAGAGTTCCAGCTTAAACCCAAACCAAAAGATACCGGTGCACTTTTTAAGAAATGTCTGTACTCGAATCTGCCGCCGGCGAGACTGGTTTTATCGAGAAACTCGTTATTGGTGGGTATACTGATCTCCCATGACAGACCAAACAGATTGGTCATTTTATTATTGCTCTGCGCAATTGCACTTAAGCCAGAGGTCAACAGTATAGCACCCAGGAGAATATATTTTTTCATAAGAATCATTTTGGTGTGAACTATTGGGCTTTAACATAAGGTGACTGTACAAATGCCTGGTTGATACCATCAACCGCACGCTGTATGTTGGTGGCATCAGAACCCAGCGCACCATTAAGATTTACCGTCCATAGTACATTGAATTTCTGCTCAGCAGATGCATTTTTTACATCTATCATTTCCACAATTACACTGCCTGTAGTAATGGAGTAAGCAGTTGCCCACGGATAATAATATGGATAGTACCAGCCCCAGTACCAAGGGTCCCAATAACCAGGATAGCCCCACCACCAGCCAGGGTATACCACGCCTACGTATACATCTTTAACGGCAACAGTATTAATCCCCAGATCCGGTTTTGCTGACTTGGGCACAAAGGTGTACCCCCTCGCATTCAGGTTGTCTTTAATCGTATTTACAATCTGTTTTGCTCCATCTCCTACAAGAATTGAGTCATTCTTATTGGTAGACAGGTAAGCAATCGTATCAGAAATGTAATAAGTTTTGTAGGACGTAAACTGAGCGGCGGGGTCTTTGTCAGTTTGTACCACAAAATTGGAGGAAAGCTTGGAAAGGTCCGGCTCCTTACGGCAGGAAGCAAACAGACCCAGTCCCAGTAAAAGGAGTACTGTTAGTCTTTTCATAGCGACAATTTTATTTTTCCAATATATTATACAATACGTAACGTAAACAGGAGGACCTGTAATGGAGATGATGACAATGCTGCTATGCTTAGGACAGGTTTTGCTAATTCTTCTTCTTTTCGAAGTGGTTATATGAAGGATATAACGGCCTCAAATTGAAAAAGTTCAAACAAATAAAAAAATTATTACGATTGAAGATAATTTTTTATCCCAACCAAAACTATTTGTGTGTCAGGACTGTTTATTGTTTACCTATAGCATAAATTTCTGCAACTCATCAGTCGATTCCCGGATTCATACGAAAAAGAATATCCGTTACATGAATACGTCATGCTTTCTTATCCGTATCCTGGCTGCTGTGCAGTTAACCATATTGCTATCCGGCGTATGCATTCCAACTTTTGGTCAGGATAGTTCCAGAACCAAGGAAAAATGGAAATTTTCGCTCAGGGACTCGCTGGATAATGCGATTGATTTTAGCGATTGGATCATAAATGCCCATGGTGTAATCCCGGTTCCTAACATCATTACCGAGCCTGCGCTTGGCTTTGGTGGCATGCTCGCGCCTATTGCTTTACATAAGCATGAGCAACCTGTTTATGCGCCCGGGCAAAAGCAGCTGGCACCAATCCGTCCGGATATTACAGGGGCCGCCGGCTTCTACACAGATAGTAAAAGCTGGGGTGCAGCGGCTTTCCGCACGGGTACTGTGGTGAAATGGGGATTGCGCTACGCCATTTTTGCAGGATATGCCGACTTAAATCTAAATTTTTATAAAACTTTACCGCTGCTGGGAGAGGTTAAGTATGGTACTAATATTAAAAGCATTCCGGCATTCCTGCGGTTAAGAAAGCAATTAGGATACAGTAACTGGCTGGGGGGGGTGCAATACACTTTTGTATCCACAAAGGCCCGGTTAACCGATCCGGTATTGCCCGATTCCTTGTTTAAACCGAAGGAGTTTAAGAATTTAACCAGCATGCCAGGGCTCCTGATCGAGTTTGACAACCGGGACAATATGTTTACGCCGAACAAAGGCATCAAAATGCATATAGACGGGAATTTTTCTTATAATGTTTTTGGCAGTGACATGGAATACACGCACCTCAGTGGCTTTGTCTTTGATTATATTCCTATTGGTAAAAGAAATAAATGGGTATCTGGCCTGCGCGCCGACTACCAGCAGGTAATCGGGGACATCCCATTTTACTTTAAACCGTCTATAGACCTCAGAGGTATACCTCGCGGAAGATACCAGGGCAATACAATTGCCGTGGTTGAAACCGAACAACGATGGAATGTATTCAGCAGGTGGAGTGCCGTATTTTTCACCGGGGTAGGCAAGGCATTTGACGATTATGCCGACTTTGGTTCTGCAGCCTGGAATTATAATTACGGTACCGGGTTCAGGTATTTATTAGCAAGAAAATTTGGTTTGTATATGGGCGCTGATGTAGCCAGAGGCCCTGAACAATGGGGTTTTTACGTTCAATTTGGTTCCTCATGGGTAAGATAAAGACAACTGTTCTGTTAACGATTGTATCATTTTTCATGACAGTGCCCGCAGTTTCAGGCCAGGCACTGATTGCGCTGCTCTTCGGAAAAAAAATAACTTCCACCAGGTTACACGTAGGCATCATAGTAGGAGCCTCCGGTAGTTACCTGGAGAATGCCAGCGGCCAGCAGCCGCGCTATGGCTTCGCCATCGGCGCCTATACCACCTACGACCTGAAAGGTAAATGGCAGCTGGCCATGGATATTATTATGAAATCACCCAAAGGAGCTAACGCGATTTACTACGACAATTCCTTCAAGGCGCCGGATGCACCGGAACTGGTGGGAGAAGAGTTTACACGGAAAATTGTGTACATGTCATTTTCGCCAATGATACGTTATCGCTTTACTCCCTCATTCGGGATCGCTGTTGGGCCTTATGGTGCTATCCGCACCGTGGCAAAAGATATCTATGAAAAGGGAACGGATAACGGTAAACTTAGTTATACCTACAATGCCAAAGATGATATTCACCGGATCGACGGGGGAGCCACCTTCGATGTGCAATATACGCTCATGAAAGGCAAAGGCATCCGGCTTAACGCGCAGTATAACCTGGGGTTGGCCAATATTTACAAGGGCGATATGCAGGGTAAGAACCGCCAGTTCCTGGTGGCAGTAGGGATTCCCATCGGGGCACACTAAAAAAAACGTTTAAATAATACCATTCATTCATCTTAAATCCTACTAGTATGAAAACGTTGAAAAAAGGTTTCACTCTTGTTATGTTACTGGTGGCAGTTGCGCTCGGTGCCACCGCACAGGATCAGGAAACCCTGTTGAAAGCAGAGCGTATTAAATCCGATCAGCTGCCACCTGAAGTAGTAGCAGCTTACAAAAAGAAATTTCCCAGTGCAAATTTGAAAGACATTGTGAAAATTCCTACCAAAACCTATAAGAAAGACTGGGAGATAGACGAACTCCAAAAACCTACTGGCGACGAGCAGTATTATACGCTGTATCTTTCCGGTACCGGGATGAACCTGGAGGCACTGTACGATAAAAAAGGTAACCTTATCCGGGCCAATGAAGTAGCTACAAACGTAGCGCTGCCCCGCACCATCACTACCTATATTGTCACAAACTATAAAGGGTATAATATTACCAAAGACAAAGTAAAAAGATTTATAGAGCCTACTAAAATCAATGCAGACTGGGAGGTGACTATTGCAAAAGCAAAAGATACCAAACGTTTGTTCTTTGATAAAAATGGTTCGTTTATTAAATCTAAGTAACTATTCATTCATTTGTTGAAGTGCCTGCGGCACTTCAACAAATGAAAATGCCCGCGCCGAAGGCGTGGGCATTTTCAAAACCATCGTATCTTATGAAAACGCTGTTGCTTTACGCAGGATTAACTGCCCTATTGCTCGTTAGCGGAAACATATCCGCACAGGAACCCAATCCCGCCATGACCGTTAGCCAGAACCCTCCAGAATACCAGCACCAGGCCCCCTGGTTTGTACAACGCTTCAAAGTTACTGCAGGGCTGTTTTTTGTAGTGAACAACACCGATGTAACACTGGAAAATGCCGCCGGCACCACCGGCACCAACATCAACTTTGAGGATGACCTGGGATTCAATAAAAATACAGCCACTTTTATTGGAGATTTCCAATGGCGTATCTCCAGGAGGTCACGGCTGGATTTCAAATTTGCGAGCATACGCCGTACATCTGACTATACCCTGAAAAAAGATATTCAATTCGGCGACCAGATTTACAACATTAACTCCTCCGTTCATGCCTGGTTTAATACCGACATCTACCGCATTTCCTACGGCTTTGCTTTTCTGCAAAGTTCAAAATATGAAGTAGGTGTATTGGTAGGTGCTCACATGGTTGGCCTCGGCATTGGTATGGAACTGGCTGGCAATAACATCAACAGCAGGACAGAACGGTTCTCTATCACAGCACCACTACCGGATGTGGGTCTGTGGGGCGGATATGCCATCACTGATCGTATAGCCGTTAACGGTGAGTTCAGCTGGCTGAAGCTTACCATCGATGATATTGAAGGTCGTATCCTTAGCGGGAACCTGATGGTGAGTTACCGCATTATTCCGCGCCTGGAAGCAGCCATCGGTTATACCGGATTTAACTTTAATGTGGATGCTACCCGCGAACACCTGCAGGGCAAACTCAAATGGGGATACAACGGTCCGTCGCTGACCGTTTCCTATGCTTTTGGAAAGAAGAGATGGCTGTAAAACTATACCGCCACCGCACTGAAATAAACCCATAAGATAAACAGTACCTGCAACGGAATCCTGAACCAGAGGTAACTGATGCCATTACCCTGGTGGGTACCTTTCTGGTAATCCACCTGCTTCAGCGCTGCATATATATTAGCCGGCAACACTGCCAGGAAGAATACAATCAGGCAGATGCCTGTCAGGTGCATCCATCCGGAAATCAGCAGGCCGATGCCGCCCAAAATTTCCAATATCCCCGTCAGATAAACGAGCCCTTTCTTAAACGGTATGCCGGGCGGCATCATCATCTCCATACCCCTGGTAAAAGCAAAATGAGCGCTGGCCGTAAAAAACAACATGACGGCCATGGCTATACGACCGGCAAAAGCCCATTCATACCCGCCGTGGAAGAAATGTAATGCCACCAGGGCTAACAAAAAAGTAACGATCAGAACAATAAGTGGTTTCATAGTAAATTGATAAAACAAGTATTAAAGATATATTTTTTTTCATATGCCGGCACTCCCGTTAAAATGCAGTGACTTGTCGTAATTTATAGCAATCGTATTTCCGCTGTTCCACTAAACCCCAAGCATATGCCACTACCACGACTACAGCGCACCATCAACGGCCTGCGACAACTGGCAGCTCACTCCCGTGCAGGTAATTTCCTGGAAGTACTCCCTGATACTGTCCTCATCCGGCCACTGGGTGATGAGCGATTATTTGTAAAAGCAGTATGGATGGTACTCTATTTTGTGCCGCTGGCATATGGAGCCTATGTACTTTACTATGGGCTCGACTCCTGGCTGGCACCACCACTGGTACTGCTGTTTTGTATACTCACCGGTCGCGATTTCTACCTGGTAACCGTAGGACAACAATATGTGGATATAGACCTGAAAGCAAAGGTTTTCAGGCTGCAACGGCTACATCCGTTTTATAATACCCCCCATGCATGCGAAATCCCTTTTGCCGCAGTGCAGCAGGTAACGCTTACGCATGTATCCGTACACCGGCTGGTGAAATTATACCGCATCAGTTTTTTGGATCACGACGATCAGGTAATTAGTTACTTTGATTTACGTCCTGATATATTTAGTTTCTACCTGGCAGGTAAACTTCGTTTACTCCTGACCGTAGTGGTCAAGTCCTGCTAATGTTTTTTACTCAGGGAAGCAAAGGCCGCAGGTGCTTACTTCCCTGAGCATGCTGTAGCCTGTGGTGACGGAATCCACTGTTAATGCAGGCGGGCAGAGCAATTTTTTCAAAAATAAATCTCTCAAAAAATTATGAACCCTGCATATTAATTTCTACTTTCAGTTGGTAGGTGTTCCATGTGAATGTTAACGATATTTTAAACCAGTGAGCAACGGTTTCCAACAAGACTATTTTTATTCCACGCTGCTTATCAATCAAATCAAGCCATATGAAAGCTGTATGTAGTGTTGCCTTATCATTCGTATTATCCTGTTTTTTTTCACTGCACCTGTATGCCCAAACAACACAGGCTTCAGTGGCCGGTACCGTATCAGATGATGCCAAACAGCTGATACCGGGAGCCTCGGTACTGATTCGTAATGAATCTACCGGCTTCACCAGCAGAACGGTCACCAACGCCAAAGGTGAATTCAATTTTAAGGAATTACCGTTGGGCGGCCCGTATTCCATCAGTATTACCTCTGTGGGATATGGTGCCCAGAAGCTAACCGGCTATACCCTCAACCAGGGGGATCTGGTGCGTATCAAAGCGGTATTGCAATCGTCGTCCGTTAACATCAATGAAGTGAAAGTAACAGCCTCCGGATTGAAAAACAAGACGGAGAACTTTGGCGCAGCCACTACTGTTACCGGGCGCGACATCGCCCGGCTACCGGTAAATGGCCGTAATTTTTCTTCGCTGATCGATTTATCGCCGCTGAGCAGCGGCTCCAACCTGGCCGGGCAGCTGGGATCTTCCACCAACATCACTATCGATGGTACTTCGGCAAAAAATCCTACTTCCAGCAGCGGTACCAATGCCAGGATTGGCGGCCCGTACGCTCTGTCCATGGAAACTATCCGCGAGTTTAAAGTGGTGACCAACCAATATGATGTTACCTACGGTCGAAGCGGCGGTGGTACCATCAGTGCGGTAACCAAAGCAGGTACCAACGAACTGCACGGCAGCGCTTTCATGTATATGAGAAACGACTGGTTGTCCAGCAACTACGATGCACGCGGCGCCAGGCGTACCAACGATTTTTCTACCTACCAGTACGGCGCCACCCTTTCCGGCCCGCTGATCAAAGATAAACTGCACTTCTTTATAGGCTGGGATCACCAGGCAGATGCAAGGCCGCTGCTGATCGCTGATATTAAGTCGCCCGCTGATGAAGCGCGACTCGGCATCAACCAGGCTACCCTGGACCAGTACCTCGGTATCGCACGTACGAAATATGGCGTGGCCAGCTCCCAGCAAACAGGCTCTTTCAATAAAAAGCGCGGTACCGATGCCGGCTTTGCGCGCCTCGACTGGCAGATTAATGAAAAGAACCTGCTGACCATCCGCGATAATTACGTTAACGACCGCGCTCCGCTGGGCCGGGATGATAATACTTCCATCAATTTGTATGAAGTATATGCAGATGCACAGGCGATTAATAACAGCCTCCTCGCTACCTTGCGCACCGTAGTGAATCCGAAGTTCACCAACGAATTGAAATTTCAGCACCTGTACACCTATGAAAAAAGCTCGCCCGGTAGCGAACTGCCTGCCGCTAACATCCCACGTGCCATAGTGGAAAGAGTGGAAACGCCCCGCGCCGGCGCCTCATCTCTCTTTACAAATATCCAGCTTGGTGGACAACGCTTTTCTCCTGAGCATTTTTATAACAACGTATTTCAGCTGGTGGATAACGTGTACTACAGCACCAATAAAGCGAATTTTACTTTTGGTACTGATATCATGTACAGCCACATGAACTCATTATACGGTTCTGAAATGAATGGCCGTTTCTACTTCACCGGTATGGATAATTTCAACAACATGACGCCATACCGCTATGCCCGAGAAGTAGCGCTGTCCGATGACCCAAGTGTAAAGCAAAGTATTGTGGCAGCTGCATTGTACGCACAGATGCAAACCAAGCTGGCGCCGGGTTTTGAAATGACCGCCGGTATCCGTGCCGACTATACGACGTATCTCAACAAACCCAACTACAACCCCACTGTTGATAAAGAACTGGGCCTGCAAACCAATCGTGGTTTAAATACTTTCCAAGTACAGCCGCGCCTGCAGTTTAACTGGGATATCAATGAAAAGCATACGGACTATCTCCGCTTCGGCGCAGCTATTTTCGGCTCCGACATCAACAACTACGCTATGATCAATAACATGTTGTTTGATGGCACCAAGGTTTGGACCGTAGACATCACCGGTGCCGGGGTACCATCTCCCAACTTCATTGGTTACAGAAAAGATCCCTCCACCGCACCGGGTAAAGAACTGTTTGATCAGCTGGGCCTGGCCAAACAAGGTACCATCAACATGAATGGTAAGGAAGCGAGAATTCCGGTGGTGTATAAAGCTAACATCTCCTATAATCACTTCTTTACGGAAAACTTCAAGGCGGGGTTGACTTTCTTCACCACCATTGCACGGCATAACTATATGTATGTGGACCGTAACATGGTGGATCAGCCATTCTTTACGCTGGCGCAGGAAGGCAACAGGGGCGTGTATGTGCCGGCTGCTTCTATCATCACCAGCAATGGTGCTACCGACTGGCAGAAAGGCCGTAAGAGCACTGCTGTGGGCCGCGTGCTGGAGTTAAACAGCGATGGGAAGGTAAACCAGTTTGCATTTGTGGTTGACGCTACTTACCGTTACTGGAAAGATGGAGAGGTTTCTTTCAGCTATACCTGGAACGATGCGAAAGATAACACTTCCTACAATGGTGACGTGGCCAATACGGCTACTTTATCCGTGATGGTGAAGGATGATCCGCGTGATCTCAGCAATATGACATACAGCGATAATCAGTTCCGTAATAAGGTAGTGTTCTATGGCACTTCGCCTACATTTGCGGGTTTCAACGTAGGGCTGCGTTTTTCCGGTATAGGCGGTACACGTTATTCCCTGGCGGTGTCGGGGAATGTAAATGGTGATTTCGTAAATTCCAACGACCTGGCTTATGTATTTGATGTGAATAATACATCCGTGCCAGAGGCCTACCGTAAAGGCGTTCAGGCTATCCTTGATAATCCTGCCATCAGTTCCGGATATAAGGATTACGTACGCTCCAGCATGGGTAAAATTGCAGAGAGAAACGGTGGGGTCAATCCTTTCTATGGGGTATGGGATGTGCGTATCTCCAAGAAATTCAATTTCACTAAAAAGCAGCGGATGGAGCTATCCTGCGATATCTTCAACCTGGCTAATATCTTTAACAAGTCCTGGGGTACCAGCAAAAATCTGGGTAAGCAAAATATCTATTCCCTCGGAGGATTTGACTACGCTAACCTGGCGTATAAATACAACGTGAATACAAACAGTGGTACGGTATCGCCGGGTGGTAACCCATGGCAGATACAGGTGGGTGCCAGGTATGAGTTTTAATTTTGTTAAGCGTGAGGGGCAGGGCCAGTCGGCCCTGTCCCTCACGTATTTTACGGATCACCGCAGGTGATTTAACCCTGCATACTTACCCACTGCTGCATATCCTGTTTACCCAGCGCCGCGGCCATCATATCGGGAAACTGGTCCGGGGTACAGGCAAACACCGGCACGCCCAGGTCGGCCAGGAACTGTGCATTTTCGTGGTCATAGGAGGGAGCCCCATCATCATTGAGCGCCAGCAGAACAATCAGCTGTACGCCGGCACTAACCAGCTCGGCTGCACGCTTACGCATGTTGGCCGGGTTACCGCCTTCGTACAGGTCGGTGATGAGTATCATGACGGTATCGGCAGGGCGGGTGATCTGTTGCTGGCAATAAGTGAGGGCAAGCTGAATATCTGTGCCGCCACCAAGTTGCACGCCAAAAAGCAGGTCTACCGGATCAGTGAGTTGTTCCGTAAGGTCAGCCACGGCGGTATCAAATACCACCATCTTTGTTTGCAGTGCAGGGATGGAAGCCATTACAGCCCCAAAGATGCCGCTGTACACGACGGAAGTGCCCATGGAGCCGCTCTGATCCAGGCAAAGGATGACATCTTTGAGGGCGCTGCGTTTGCGGCCATACCCGATTTTAGTTTCGGGGATGATGGTTTGATAGGCGGGCTGATAGTGCCGCAGGTTTTTGCGGATGGTCAGTGACCAGTTTATTTCGTTGTGGCGTGGGCGTGTGTTGCGGATGCTGCGACTCAGGGCCCCGCTGATAGCCTGCTGCATGGGTTGCTGGAGTTTGCGCAGCAGTTCGTCCACTACCTTTTGTACTACCATTCTGGCGGTGGACTTTGTTTTTTCCGGTATCACCTTGCTGAGGGAAAGCAGGGTAGCCACCAGGTGTACATCCGCATCGGCATTTTCCAGTATTTCCTTTTCGAGCAGCAGCTGGGTGAGGTTCAAACGTTTCAGTGCATCCTGTTGCATTACTTTCACTACCGACGAAGGGAAGAAGCTGCGTATATCCCCCAGCCAGCGGCTCACATTAGGTGAGGACGGCCCCAGGCCGCCCTGGCGTTGGTTGTCGTACAGGGCTTCCAGCGTTTGATCGATGCGCATATCACCGGCGCTCAGCTGGCAGCCGGTGCCGTCATTTTTATCGCTGCCCAGTATCATTCTCCACTTTCTTAATTCGTTGTCGTTATGCATTTTCAGGTTTTTTTTGGGTGAGATGATACCCCAGCATTTGCATTACCACCGGGATACCTTTTACAGCCCGCTCGGTGTGGAGGTATGTATCGTGATTGGTGACGGTGGTGCTGGTACTTCCCTGTTTTATCTTTTCTCCTATCTGCCTGCGTTCCGGGGTGGAGAAGGCGGAGAATGCGCGGCGCAGCAGGGGTAGTGCCTGCATAAAATGTTCTTCTTCCAGCTGCTGCATCCAGTTGCGGAGCAGGGCAAAAAGGCTGTCGTCCACGAGGAGCAGGGTGCCGCTGCCTTTGAGGAAACCTTCCAGCCACATGGCTGCGGCAGTAGGATCATTACTAACGGACATGGCTACACTAAATGTCTGTAATAATGTTTCGGCGGATAATTCCCGGCTGTCGTTCAACAGGCGGGTGGCGTAGCCTGCGAGGCAGCTGGCGGATTGTACATCGTTCATCACCTTATGTAATGCCTGCTGCCATTGGGTAATCAGCCTGGGATTGGACAGCGTTTGTACCGCGTCGTTCATGGCATAGTATTGATCGAGGAGTGCTGTGGCAGCGTCTTCCGACAGGTGGGTGCTGGCGGCGGGCAGGTTGATGCAGATGCGGGTGATGATGCTTTCCAGTATATCCAGCACCAGGCCGGCATCTGTTTTCCGTACGTTACCATAGCGGGTGATGCTCACCAGTGGTGGTAGTACATCGATGAGTTGCACTACATCGTGATTGGTGGCGGCCATGTTGTTAACGCTGTGGATGAGCGTGGCGGTGGCTTCCGGTAAATCGGCAGGGATGCAGTTTTCCAGGAGGCGGCAGCAATCTTTGAGTTGCCGGTTACGTGTAGCCATATGCGTTACATAGGCATTGGCGGCATCGGTGATGGTGTTACCCCAGCAGCTTTTGTCGATGACGTCTACTGCCAGCGCCGGCTCCCATTGCAGGCGCCATTGCTCTTTGAAGGTACCTTTTCCTTCGGCATGGCGTTGCTCTCCCCAGTTGATATCCAGCAGTTGCAGGCGATGCAGAAGTATGCTGCGTTGCAGGTCGTTGGTTTCGCGGAGGTCCAGCTGGTAGTCCTTATAATCCGCGGTGAGTGGCAGGCGCAGCCTTTTCTGGTGTTTTTCGATGTCGGCCTGCAGCGGTGCTTTAGGTACATCATCGGGTACGGCGCCTATGTTGTTACTCACGATGAGCTGTTGGCGGATCAGCTGCATGGGCAGCGTATCTCCGTTGCATAGCACCGAAACGGTGGCTTCATTGAGTTCCTCCAAAGCGGGCATAGGCAATGCTCTCATGGCTGCCAATGCATTGCTGAGCCGTACTGCTTCCATTACATGCGCTGTGGAGATATCCATTTGTTTCTCCCTGAAAAGTCGGGCTACATTGGTAAGCCAGCGGGTGCCGTTATCTTCCGGGTGTTCCCATTTATGCATGTACCAGCCGGGGGAGGTGATGCCGGCGCGGTAGCCACTTTGTGTACTCAGCCGCTCAAAGGTCCAGGGTGTCCAGCTGCAGGCCACCTTGGTTTTAGGAAGGCCTTTCATCAATTCATTATCTGCTTTTGCCGGTGGCATGTGCTTTAATGCCGGTGCATGCCAGGCGCCGCATACAACGGCTATCTCCGTATACATTTCTTTTTCGGCCTGGCGAATGAGTTTGCGCATCCATGCTTCGCGGAGCTGGTTCATGGAGTCGTTTCTGCTGCTGAGTTCTTCGCGCAGCAGTTCCATGGATTCCATCACCGCGTCGAAGATATCTTCGTTGTGGCGGCGGTATTCGAACATATGATCCCACCAGGCCTCCGCATCTTCGTAGCCATCGGCGGTGGCCAGCAGTGCGGTGGGGTCGAAGTGGTGCGCGTCAGTAGCAGGGGGCACTTCGGGTTCCGGTTGCTTTTCATTTTCCAGCGCAAACACGTGGGTGAGAGGCAGGTCCATAAATTTCACCGGTATATTACGGCTACGGGCATACGAAATTGCCTGCCATTCGGGCGAGTAGGTGGCAAAAGGGTAGAAGGCGCTATGGGCAGGTGTTTCCGGCTCATAGGCGAGGATGGCCACCGGTGGCTGAAGTTGGTCGTGGCCTACCCACTGCAAGAGGGGATCGGCTTCCGGCGGACCTTCTACCAATACAATATCCGGCTGTAGGGCTTCCAGGTATGCGCGTACATTTCTTGCGGAGCCCGGGCCATGGTGCCTGATACCGAGTATATGAACTGACATATTGCGATTACTTTAACAGGTTCAGGCGCCCAGGTCTCTGCAGGCACGGTAAATATCTTTCCACTCTTCCCTTGGTTTCACTACTGTTTCCAGGTATTCCTGCCACACCAGTTTATCCTGCACGGGATCTTTTATTACGGCGCCGATGATGCCTGCGGCGAGGTCGGCAGCGTTGAGGCGGCCATCCCCGAAATAGGCGGCCAGGGCCAGTCCGTTGTTGACAACCGAAATGGCTTCGGCGGTGCTGAGCGTGCCGGTGGGCGATTTTAGTTTTGTTTTACCATCGTTGGTGATGCCGCTGCGCAGCTCGCGGAAGATGGTTACGATGCGGCGTATTTCCTGCAGGGCAGGCTTTTCTGCCGGTAGTTCCATTACTTTTTCAAAGCTTTCTACCCTGCGGGTTACGATGTCTATTTCCTCGTCAATGGAGGTTGGCACCGGCAGTATAACGGTATTGAACCTACGCTTTAGTGCCGATGAAAGGTCGTTTACGCCTTTGTCGCGGTTGTTGGCGGTGGCAATCATGTTAAACCCACGGGTGGCCTGTACTTCGGTGTTGAGTTCCGGTATAGGGAGTGATTTCTCAGAGAGGATAGTAATCAGGGTATCCTGCACGTCGGCGCCTATACGGGTGAGTTCTTCTATTCGGGCGATTTTACCGTCGCGCATGGCCCGCATCACCGGTGTTTCTACGATAGCCCTTTCCGAAGGCCCTTCAGACAGCAGGCGGGCATAGTTCCAGCCGTAGCGGATACTCTCTTCACTGGTGCCGGCGGTGCCCTGAACGATGAGGGTGGAGTCGCCGCTGATGGCTGCTGCCAGGTGTTCGCTCACCCAGCTTTTGGCGGTACCCGGGAGGCCGTAGAGCAGCAGTGCGCGGTCGGTGGCGAGGGTGGCCACTGCGATTTCCATGAGGCGGCGGCTGCCGATGTATTTAGGCGTTATTTCCAGCCCATTTTTGAGCGTGCCGCCGGTGAGGTAAGTCACCACCGATTGGGGCGACATGCTCCAGTTAAAAGGACGTTTATCATGGTCCTGTGTACGGAGTGCTTCCAGTTCGGTGGCGTAGAGCACTTCCGCGTGCTGGCGAAGAATATCAGACATATAAATGATTTTTTATTGAGGAGATAAATGTTGTTGTATGGCAGCTTTGCAGGCGATGAGTTCAAAGAGTTTTTCCCGGAGGCTTTTCCAGGCCTGCTGGTTGTAGAGTATATCGCCGAAATAGTTTTTTTCGTCGGTTTGCAGGATATCTACTGGCAGCAGGTGTGCCAGTTCCAGGAAGTAGTTCCTGTTGTAGCTGTATGGATGCATAGCGATGAACTTAAAGATCTGCTGGGTGATGGCGAGTCCCCAGGTGGTGGTGCCGGTGCCCATACGGAGGATCACGGCGCTGCCTTCTTTTTCTGCGAACCGCATGGCATAGGCTTCCAGCACATCGGATGGTACCAGGTGAAATACCTCCGGGTAGAAAGTATTGGTTTGTTCCAGTATATATCCTATCCAGTCTGTTTCCCGGAAGTTAATGGCGGCTTTGAGCAGGGCGGCTTCCATACCGGCGGCGGCCAGCTGGGTTACGCAGGAGGTGGGTGCGAGTTCCAGGTGTGTACTTAAAAAAGAGCAGGGAACCTGCGCTACTAGTTGCTGCAACTGATAGGTTTCATCACTCATATGAAGGGCGGAAGGAGGAAGTTTATCAATGCCGGACTGGTAAATAATTGCCGGCAGGGGCAGTTGCAGTTCGGTAAGGAGAATGGCGCCGTCGATACTGTTGATGGCAGCAGCTACCAGCTGCTGGTATGATTGCACAATTTCACTTGCCGGTAGTTTGCGCAGGAGTTCCCATGCTTTTTCTTTTACTTTTCCACTTTTGTCGGCCGTTACTTGTTGCAGCCAGGGTATATCATTGGGGTTTAGTTCTGTTTGGAGGCATTCCAGCAGGGCGGCTCTGGTGGCGGCATTTTCCTGCTTCCATGTTTCCATGAGCATAGTGAGTGCGGCTTCCGGATCGGCGGCGCGTTTTTGCGTGAGCACTTCACAGCGCTGTGGCAGGGTGCCTGTTTCCCAGGTATCGGTGTTGATGTTGATTTCATGACCTGGCAGCAGCAGGTGCCAGTCGGGGTTCAGTTGCGCGAGCCACATTCCTCTGTTGCCGCAGCATTTCATCAGTGGTGTGCGCAGCTGTTTGCTGCCGGTGGCTTTGTCCATCAGGATGGGGAGCAGGGCAGGGGGCAGGATGTAACCAGCGTCTGCACAGAGTTCCAGCCAGTGTTTGGTGAGGGCATTGGAGCCGAGGTCCATTGCTTCCTGCAGGCTGGCCACCGCTTCGGGACTACAGTAGGTGCGTGTTTCACTTGCTGCGGTATGGATGGGCAGGTGGTCGCCGGGCAGGGTGGTAGTTCCTGCCTGCCGGTAGTTGAGCAGGATGGCGCCGGTTTTCAGCAGTACATCTTCGCGATCATTCGTTGCATCGTGGCGGATAACGGCGAGTGCGGTGCCTGGTTCATCATCGGCGGGGATGGCGGGCAATGCCTGCTTGCCGGTGCCGAGTAATGCGATATTGATTAATTGTTGCCAGTGTTCCATGGTAATTACTTTTATCAGAGGGCTTGATAGTGTTCATTGGACCATACGCCAATGGGTTCGTAGTAGTTGCCGGCGCCTGTAACAGCCATGGGCATGGCATGGCCGCCGGTGATGGCGAGCAGTTTCCATAGCTTGTTGCTGCCGGGTTTTAGGGCCATGAGCTGGCGCTGCTGGTCCATCAGCAGCCATTGCTGTTGTTGTGGCACCAGCTGGAGCGACTGCACGGTATATAACTGTTCCGGATATACGGGCATACTGCTGCAAAGGTCTGTTTGATGCGCCAGCACATCCGACCATTGATGCATGCCATGAAAATGCATGGGCGAAGCGGTGAGCTTATATTCCTTCAGAACCGCGCGCAGCGGCTTTACGGAAGGGAAATACACCAGTTCTGCTTTAATGGCGGTACCGGGTTGGAGGGTAAAGGCCGGCGTAGAAAAGTGCCGGGCGTAAAATTGCAGGATGAGTGCTGTTTGCCCGGAGCTTTCTCCGTATAGCCAGTACCGTTCGGTGATGAGTTTATCCTGTTCCGTTATTTGTTTGCCGAGCACCTGCCAGGTGTCTGTTATACCGGGGAGAGATTTAAGGTATTCCTGGTTAACGGTGAATCCGCATTGCTGGCGGATATCCTGTTGCAGGAGTTCCGGCAGCAGTTCCAGATGCAGGTATCCCTGAACGGTGGTATATAGTTTCAGGAGGTGTACCATAAATTGTTGCTGCCATCCTTCCTGGTAGTAGTGTATATCCTGCAGGTTACGGACCATGCCGGCCAGGCCGGGGGCCTGTGCGTCTATGAGCCGGCGTGCGGTATTTTCCCAGTAGGTCTGGTTTTTTTCAGGGAGATGTATGATGCCGTTACGCAGCATATCTTTCATCCACCGGAGTAGTTCTTCAATACCCTCATTTACCCGGGAGGCTCTGACAGCAGGGCTTTTAGCGGAGGAGGTACTGGTGGTAACCGGTGCGGCGGCTTTTTTTTCCTGTGTGGCCTGGCGTTTTTCTATCCATTCGTTTACCCATGCAGGTGAGGCGGTTTCGGGGATATTATCTGTACTGCGGGAATAGAGCAGTAGCAGTGCGATACCATGTTTGCAGGGGAATTTCCTGCTGGGGCAACTGCATTTGAAGGCCAGTTGCTGCAGATCGATCTGTGTTTGGTATGGTTTGCTGCCACTGCCTTTACAGGCGCCCCAGAGGGCAATTGCTGACCTGCCGGTGCTTTCCCATTTGAGCAGGCTGGCCAGGTCCTTACCTGATTTACGGCTGGCATCATCGGGAGCGGTATCGAGTACCTGTTGTTCAGTAAACGTGATGGGCATAAGGCAATTGTATCTTTTCGGATGTAAAAGTAGGCGGGCACTACGCAGTGTATTTGAGTAATGAAAATTTATTTTGAGAAAATATGAACATACAGGTCCGTACGTTTATTTTCGCTTTTGAAACCTAAACAGAACCAGTCTATGCTGAAATTAAAAGTGATTACATCCACCACCCGTCCGGGCAGGAAAGGTCCCATTATTGCCCGCTGGATAGCCGCAGTAGCGGAGCAAACCGGCCACTTCGAAGTGGAAATACTTGATCTTGGCGATATAAATCTGCCAATGATGGATGAAGCTTTTCATCCGCGCATGAAAAAGTACGCGCACGCGCATACGAAAAAATGGAGTGCTACTATTGAGGAAGCAGATGCTTTTTTATTTGTAACCGCAGAATACAATTTTGCTATGCCGGCGCCGCTGAAAAATGCGCTGGATTATTTGTATTGGGAGTGGAACAATAAACCGGCCGGCATTGTCAGTTACGGTGGCGGTTCCGGTGGTACCCGTGCTGCGCAGATGCTGAAGCAGGTGCTGACCGCTCTGAAGGTAATGCCGTTACCGGAAGGCGTGATCCTGAATTTCTTTGATAAAAATATCAATGAGCAGGATGAGTTTGTGGCTACGGAGTCGGCCGATAGGTCCGCGCAAACGATGTTGCATGAAGTGGAGAAGTGGGCAGTGGCGTTGCAGGCTTTGAGACATAAAGAAAATGCCGTCTAACTTTGCGGTTTCCATAAGCCTTTACCAGATATGTTAAAGCATTTCTAAAAGCTACTGCAAACTGACATTTATCATCCTTCACCACCGCGTCATTCCGTACTTTTGTTATACAGAAAAAGATATTGTTTTACGCACTAAAATAGGGTAGTATGGAACAGTTATTTGAAGGAAAGGTGGCGCTGGTAACCGGTGCCGGATCAGGGATTGGTGAAGCGGTGGCACTGTTGTACGCCGGTGGGGGTGCAAAGGTGATTGTGAGTGATGTAAATGAAGAACATGGTGCTAAAGTAGTAGCATCTATTAAGGACAAGGGAGGCGAAGCATCGTTTGTAAAATGTGATGTGAGTAACCCCGAAGATTGCAAACAGCTGGTGGATAAAACGCTGGAACTATACGGCCGCCTGGATATTGCCTGCAACAACGCAGGTATAGGTGGTGAGGCAAAACCAACTGCCGATTACAGTATAGAAACCTATCAGAAAGTCATTGGTGTTAACCTGAATAGTGTCTTTTACGGCATGAAATACCAGTTGCCTGCAATGCTGAAAAGCGGCGGTGGCGCCATCGTAAATATTTCATCCATTCTGGGTGTGGTTGGTTCTGCCAATGCCGCAGCCTATGTGGCCGCAAAACATGGCGTGATTGGATTAACCGAAACGGCTGCTGCGGAATATTCCGCCAAAGGAATCCGTGTAAACGCAGTATGTCCGGGTTATATCAATACACCCCTCCTGGAAATGATGGATGCAACAGCGAAAGCTGCGCTGGTGGGGCTGCACCCTATAGGTCGGCTCGGAAAAGCATCAGAAGTAGCAGAACTGGTTGTATGGCTCAGTTCCGATAAAGCATCCTATGTGACCGGCGGTAAATACCTCGTAGACGGCGCTTATACCGCAGTATAAAAAGCTTTGCTTACCCATCGATATACAGGGTCCGGCCAGTTGGCCGGACCTTTTTTTTATCATGACAGCACTTTTGATGCAAATGCAATAATTTCCCGTATCTTTAGTTACAACCCATAACCCTGAATGCAAAAAATGTTTCTCATGAGCGTTAACCGCATTAAATTGTTTTTTTTCCCCGATCCACAGAAAAAGAACTTCGTGTTTATAACCAAGCTCACTATTTCCCTGCTGGCGATATTGTTACTGGAATTTATCATCGCCTGGATTTATTTGCCCAACAACATTCCTATTCATTTTAACCTCAGAGGGGAAACGGATTATTACGGTGATAAAAGCAGCCTGTGGGTGTTGCTCATCGTGCCGGTTACTATCTTTCTTTGTGCTTCCGCACTGCTGCAGAGCAACCTGATCTCCCATTCCTTTAAACATGAAGCACACCCTGTAGGCAAACATATGGCAGAGGAGAGTAAGCTGATGTTGTATATTGTTCGTGCAGCCGTTGTATTTGTATTCTGTGTGCTCGCCGCTATTACCTACTGGCAAGGACAGCAAACGATTTCATAAACGGGCATTTTTAAGGGTTTCAGCTACGCTAAATCGACTTAGTTGATTTCTGTTAATGTTAAAATAATATCTTAAAATAACAAAATACTATCATCAGATAAGTATTATTTTTCTTTCTTTTGTGATAGTTCTGCAATCGTTTGCAGGAGATACATCAGCCAAAATTATTACTGTAACAACCAAAAGTAAATGTCCCTGTAGAATATCTGAGCAATGAGAACTTGGATTATTACTGTTTTATTCACCACGTTTAGGTACAACTGTGATTTTGTATTTCTGTAGTTAGTCTTGTACTTAATGCATAGCCACGTTTATTAAATGGAAAAATAACAATTCCATCACGACCATCTATTCCCCGGAATCAACACTGATACAGCACGTATAAAAGAGTATACGGTCTGTAACGGAATCTTATTGCTGTAATCGAAACAATTCCCCGGAATCAACGCTGCTGCAGGGCCTGTATCGCTCTGTAACAGACTGCTTATTGCCAAAATTAAAATGTTTTTCTCCTGCCAAAATCAATCGCAATCATCAAGTAAATCTACATTCCATGATCAGAACGCTACGCAAAAATGCTTATGTGTTACTGCTACTGTGGCCGCACCTTTCTTCCGCCGGGCCCAGCGCAGCTACTGGCAATTATGCCACTACGGGGTTTACATCTCCCGTTAAAAAAAATTACTACTCACACGAACGTATATACGAAACTGAAACGTTCGTAAATAAAGAAATCAAAGGCCTGGTGACCGACAGCGCAGGTACGCCGCTGCCGGGAGTAACCGTAGTAGTGAAAAACAAGACCTCTATGGGTACGGTTACTGATATCAACGGCCGCTATATCCTCGTAGTGCCGGAAAACGCCACCGTCATCTTTACCATGATGGGCTTCGAAGCCAGAGAAGTAGCCATCACCACGCAGTCCACCATCAACATGATCCTGAAACCGGCTACCAACACGCTCGGTGAAACAGTGGTAGTGGCCTATGGTACCCAAAAGAAAAGGGAAATGGTAGGCTCAGTCACCTCTATCAACGTAGCTGACCTGAAAGTGCCCAGCAGCAACCTCACCACTGCACTGGCAGGTAGGGCCGCCGGCCTGATCGCTTATCAGCGCAGTGGTGAACCGGGAGCAGATAATGCCGACTTCTTCGTACGCGGTGTGACCACCTTCGGTTATAAAAAAGAACCGCTCATCCTCATCGATGGGGTGGAACTTTCTACCGATGACCTGGCGCGACTCCGCCCGGATGATATCGAGAGCTTTTCTATTATGAAAGATGCCACCTCCACTGCGTTATATGGCGCCAGAGGTGCCAACGGCGTAATCCTGGTTACCACCCGCCACGGTAAGGAAGGCCCCGCGAAAATTAATTTCCGCATGGAAAATTCCTTCTCACAGGCAACCAAAAATCTGGAACTGGCGGACCCCGTAACATATATGGAGTCCTATAATGAAGCACTGAAAACCAGAAATGCCGCCGGCGGCGAATTCTATATGGAAGACCAGATCCGCGGCACCAAAGAAGGAAAAGATCCCCTGATTTACCCGGCAAACGACTGGCAGGATATGCTGTTTAAAAAATGGGCCAACAACCAGCGGGCCAACCTGAACGTAAGCGGTGGCGGATCTGTTGCACGCTACTTTGTATCCGGATCATTCACCAACGATAATGGCGTACTTAAAGTAGATAAACAAAATAATTTTAACAGCAACGTAAGTGTAAAACGGTATACCATACGCGCCAACGTAGATGTGGACCTTACCAAATCCACACTGCTGACCGTGCGCACCAGCAGCAACTTTGATGATTACAAAGGCCCTATGGGCAGCGGCGCTACCACCGGAGGATCATGGGTATACCGGCAGGTAATGCATTCCAATCCGGTACTCTTCCCGGCCTATTATCCAAAAGATGCGGAACATTCTTATGTAAACCACATTATGTTTGGAAACAGCCTCCGAAAAGGTAACCTGCTACTAAACCCTTACGCAGCCATGCTGATGGGCTATAAAGATGAATCAAGGTCGTTTATGTCCGCCCAGATGGAACTGAAACAAAAGCTGGATCAACTTATTCCCGGCCTGAGCTTCCGCACCATGGTAAACGTAAACAGGACCTCTAACTTTTATGTGTTGCGGGCCTACATGCCTTTCTACTATGAAGCCTCCGGCTATAATGCAGATGATAAATCCTATCAGCTGGTGCCATTGAATCCTACAACGGGAACGGAATATTTGAATTTCGCCAATAACGGGGATGATATGAAGAAAGTAAATGCCGTGTTTTACTGGGAATCCGCACTGAACTACGGGCAGTCATTCGGTAAGCATAATATCAGCGGCATGCTGATTAATATCCTCCGCAGCACGGCCAATCCTTCCGGAGAAACCCTGATGGAAACATTGCCGGGCCGCAACTCCGGTATATCGGGCCGCCTTACTTATAACTACGATACCCGTTACTTTGCAGAGTTCAATTTCGGGTATAATGGTTCCGAAAGATTCTATCAAACCAAACGCTTCGGTTTCTTTCCTTCCGGAGGCGTGGCATGGACGATCTCCAACGAGAATTTCTTCAAGAGCAGCAGTATCGCCAATACCATTACTAATCTGAAACTCAGGTCTACCTACGGTTTGGTGGGTAACGATGCCATCGGCGATGGTAGTGAACGTTTCTTCTACCTGTCAAATACCAACCCGAACGACGCAGCCAAAGGTGCCGTATTCGGAACCGACCGCCTCTACAGTGCTCCCGGCTATACGGTAAGCCGCTACTCGAATACTGACATTACCTGGGAAAAGTCCTATCAGGCCAATGCCGCGATAGAACTGAGTATTAAAGATAAACTGAACTTCACGGGAGAGATATACAAATACCGCCGAACCAACATCCTGATGTCCCGCGCGGACCTTCCTTCTACCATGGGATTGAATGCCACACCAAAAGCAAATATTGGTGAAGCGGAAAGTAAGGGTATAGACCTCTCGCTCGATTACAACCAGCACTACGAAAAAAGCTGGTTCCAGGTAATGGCCAACTTCACCTATGCCAGCGGAATTTTTACCAAATATGAGGAACCGGAATACCTGGCGAATGAAGCCTACCGTAGTCGCGTAGGAAGGCCTATCAGCGGTAAAACCGGCCTGATAGCAGAACGCCTTTTTGTAGACGATAAGGAAGCCATTAACTCGCCATTACAGAGTTTGGGTAGTGCCTACGGCGGCGGTGATGTTAAGTACCTTGACCTTAACAAAGATGGGGTGATCAATGCATCCGACATGACCACCATCGGATTTCCGGAAACCCCTGAAATAGTGTATGGATTTGGTTTTTCTGCCGGTTATAAAAACTGGGATATCTCTGCCTTTTTCCAGGGCGTAGGAAGAACTTCTTTCTGGATAGATGCTGACTCCACTGCACCGTTTGTAAATGAAACCCAGTTGCTCAAAGCCTATGCGGATGACCACTGGTCAGAGGATAACCAGAACGTATATGCGTTGTGGCCACGACTCAGCACCACTTACATGAATAATAATTCCGCTGCCAGTACCTGGTGGATGCGCAATGGCGCCTTCCTTCGCCTTAAACAACTGGAGATAGGTTATAATCTCCCTAAAAAATTCCAGAAGCGCCTGCATACTTCCACTTTCAGGATTTATGCGAATGGCACCAATTTATTCTGCCTGTCCGGATTTGATTTGTGGGACGTAGAAATGGGAGGCCTGGGCCTCAAATATCCGGTACAAAGGGTATTCAACGTTGGCGTGAACCTGACTTTTAACTAGGCATTAAATTATCACCTGATGAAACTGACTAAATATATCTTTTACGTGCTGATCACCGGTATGCTTGCAGGCGCTTTGAGCTCCTGTAAAAAGTACCTGGATGTGACGCCTGATAACATTGCGACCATCGAAAATGCATTTACCATGCGTAAGGAGGCGGAGAAATATCTCTTCACCTGTTACAGCTATCTGCCCTCTCATGGCACCATCGCCGGTAATATTGGGATGGCAGCGGGGGACGAGTGGTCGCTCATCTACCCTTACGTGGCAGGTGCTTCGCAGCCTGCCGCTTTTAATGTTGCCGTAGGACTGCAAAACAGCAACGATCCGTTTGTGAGTTGCTGGGATGGTACCGGCGGTATGAAATCGATGTTCCGTGCATTACGCGACTGTAACATCTTCCTGGAAAATATCAACCGGGTGCCGGACATGGAAACTTCTGAAAAAAACCGATGGATCGCAGAAGTAAAGTTCCTGAAAGCCTACTACCATTTCTACCTGGTACGCCTGTACGGACCTATCCCGCTGATACGTGTCAATTTACCGATTGATGCTACTACTGAGCAAACCCGCGTGTATCGTGATCCGATCGATACCTGCTTTAACTACATCACACAGTTGCTGGATGAAGCAAAACCTGATCTGCCGGATCTCCTTTCGAATCTGGCCGCCGAGCAGGGGCGCATTACACAGCCCATTTGTCTGGCAATGAAAGCCAAAGTGCTGGTATATGCTGCCAGCCCGCTTTTTAACGGCAACGCAGACTACAAAGGCTTTACCGACAATAAAAACCGGGCGCTGTTTTCCATACAGCAGGACGACAGTAAATGGCAAAAGGCAGCAGCAGCCTGCAAGGAAGCAATTGATATGTGCCATGAACAAGGCATGAAACTATACGTGTACACGCAGAGTGTGGCAGCCAACTACCTCAGTCCGCAACAGTATACTGAAATGAGTATCCGCAACGCGATCTGTGACCGCTGGAATACAGAACAGATATGGGCGAATCCTAACAGTATGGTCAACGACCTGCAACTGAACAGTATACCCAGAGGCCTTGATCCGCAATACCTGGATAACACCAGTCCACGTGGACAGCTGGCGCCCCCACTGAAAATAGTGGAGAATTTTTATACCAAAAACGGGCTGCCCATGAATGAGGATAAAACCTATCCTTACAGCACCCGCTATAATTTACGTACAGCCGTTACCGAAGAAAAAACAGACCTGGAGGTAGGTTATGTAACCGCCGTACTGAACTTTGACCGGGAGCCCCGTTTCTATGCCAACCTCGGTTTTGACGGTGGTAAATGGTATGGTCAGGGTAAGTATGACGAAAAAGGTACTATCCTGAGTGTAAAGGCAAAAAAGGGACAGGCTGCCAGTCAGCAGGTGCAGTTTGCCTATTCCACTACTGGTTACTGGATTAAGAAATATGTACACTTTCAGGATGTAATCGGTACTTCTTCCACCTTAACCATTCAGCAATACCCCTGGCCGGAATTCCGCCTGGCAGATTTATACCTGCTGGCAGCGGAAGCCATGAACGAAGCCAACGGGCCTACTCCTGATGCGCTTTCTTACATCAATTTGGTGAGAGCAAGAGCTGGCATCCCATCTGTTGAAAACGCCTGGACCAATTTTAGTACGAACCCCTCTAAACCAACTACCAAAGAAGGATTGCGGAGTATCATCCACCAGGAGCGTTATAATGAACTGGCATTTGAAGGACAGCGCTTTTATGACATGCGCCGCTGGAAAGAAGCGCCGGCCATCATGAATGCTCCGCTCACCGGGTGGGATATACAACAGTCCACCACGGAGTTGTACTACAAAACACGTACGATCTTCTTTCAGACATTCAGCCTGAAAGACTATTTCTGGCCAATAAGAGAAAGGAATATTACTGTGAACCGCAATCTTGTTCAAAATCCGGGATGGTAATCTCCGGAAAAAATGAATTGTTATGCAAAAGAGATTTTATTTACTACTACTGTCAGTAATTATAGCAGGCCTGGCTTGTAAAAAAGAAGGGGTGCGGATTTATGCAGATGAAAATGCACCGGCTCCGGCGCCTATCACGAAGTACAACGTGACCAATACGCCTGGTGGTGCCATCATCACCTACACCGTGCCGGATGATCCTAACCTGCTTTATGTAAAAGCGGTCTATAATGCGAATGAGCAAATCAAGCGGGAGGCTAAAACTTCCTACTTCGGTGATACGCTGATTGTGGCGGGTTTCGGAGATACCCTGCCGCATATTGTAAAGCTCTATACCGTAGGCAGAAACGAAAAAGCTTCCGCGCCGGTGGAAGTAACCGTTAACCCACTGTTGCCGCCTGTGTGGACGGCAAAGCGGAGTCTGGACTTCCGGGCCACCTTTGGTGGGGTAGTGGTTATTTACCAGAATCCGGCTGAAGCACCCATCACCTATTTCATTATGCAGGATACTACCGGCAATGGTACCTGGAAAACAGTGAATGTATATACCAGTGCTGCCATCAGTGGCGCTGTTACGGCACGTGGCTTTGACACTATTCCGCAAAAGTTTGCTGTATACTGTAAAGACCGCTGGGGCAATAAATCAGATACGCTCACGGCTACACTGAAGCCGATATTTGAAACACCGATCGATAAGGCGCCTTTTAAAGAAGTATCCCTGCCTTCAGATAATAATATAGGCCATACCTGGTCAGGTTTATCGCTGCGCAACATGACTTTTCTCTGGAATAATGTATGGAACACTGATAATGATTGCTTCCACACCAAAACCAGTGTGGCGCTGATGCCGGCCTGGTTTACTTTTGATATGGGCTATAAAACGGCCCTCAGCCGGTTTAAGCTGTACCACCGTTCCGGTACCAGCGGTGCCTATGTTGGCGGTGATCCTAAGGTATTCGAGATCTATGGCAGCAATAACCCGAATCCGGACGGTAGCTGGGATAGCAGTTGGGAATTGCTGGGACAATTTACCTCCATTAAGCCTACACCGGGTAATACGGTAAGTGCGGAAGACCGCACCTTTGCCTCCGTAAACGGAGAGGATTTTGACATGCCACCGGGTATTCCTGCGGTAAGATTCCTGCGCTTTAAGATATTGCAGACATGGGGCGGATTTACCTATTTCTACATCAGTGAGCTGTCTTTCTGGGGAGCGCGACAATAAACACTATTTACTGACCAGCAATTCATCTGTACATGATCCGAAAAATAATGATTGGAATAGGCGCTGTTTGCAGCCTCTATGCCTGTTCCAAAGTAGACGATAATTTTAAAAATGCGGTAGTGCCTGGGGGCATATTGTACACCGCTAAAACGGAACAGCTGACCACCTGGGCGGGGAGGGGCCGCATCATGCTATCGTGGCGGCGTGGCCCTGATACTAAGGTGAAAGATGCCGTGGTGTATTGGAATACCAAAAAAGATTCCATGATTTTTACGGTGCCGGCTATGAATGCCAATGATTCGGTATTCGCCGTAGTGCCCGGCCTGCCTGAAAGCAGCTATTCCTTTACAGTCATTACCCGTGATGGCAACGGCCACACCTCCGTGCCTACCAGTATACTGGGAAGCACCTACGGTGCGATTTATGAAGCATCCCTGCAACCAAGGGTAATTAAAAGCAGTAAAGCCATTGGCACCGATTTCTGTGTGTATTGGTACAGAAGTAACGACAGCACCAATGTGAATACCCGGTTGATGTACAAGGATGCAGCAGGGATATTGAAAACGGTAGATAACCCCGGTGACCCGGATTCTATTTTGCTAAAAGGGGCGCTTAAGGGCTCGTACTGCCGGTTTCAGACGATGTATAAGCCGAGGAACATGGCCATAGATACGTTTTATTCCAGGGTAGACTCCGTTAAGGTGCCTTAACACTTGCTTTTTAATGCTTACAGGGGAGGGACAATGGCCGGTGGCTCTTGTCCCTCCCCTGTTTAACAGCTTGCCGAAGGCACCCTGTTTAAAGCGAAAAGCCGCAAAATTATCTTGTCAATATTTTGACATCTGGCCGGAATTCCTATTTTTATGGAAGGAATGCAAAGGAACATTAAAAGATTCACAACCAACCGTTGAGCCTTTACACCAAATGCGCAACATTAGTTAACCATTATTATTCCGGCCATGAAAGCTAAAGTGTATACACCGCACCCGGCCCTGCAGGAGTTTGTCCATAACATCGGCGTATATAGTGCCGATTTTACCCAGGAGTCAGGCCTATCCAATATGTACCGTTTCGTACCATCGTACCAGCGTTATATCATGTTTTACCTGGAAGATCCGGTGAAAGTACAACGTGTTTATTCCAATGATTTTGTGGAGAAGTCGGTGAGTCTGACAGTAGGCCCCCTCGAAAAATCAGTTTGGCTGGACATGGGCCGCAAGCACCTGGGCCTGGGGGTAGCCTTTAAGCCCGGTGGGCTTTTCCGCCTGCTCAATATCCATATGACGGAGCTGCATGAACAGGATTTTGATACCCAGCTGTTCCTCGGTCGTGAAATTGATGATATCAACAGCCAGCTGAAAGAGCATATTGAAGACTGGGATAAGATGGTGTTCATCGTGGAGAACTGGCTGCTGAAGAAGGTGGCGCGTTTGAAGCCATCTAATGCGGTAGATTTCGTGATGGATAACCTTATTCAGAATGCCGGTAACATCTCCATAGAAAAAATGGCCTATGATGCCAATATCAGTACCCGGCAGTTTGAAAGAAAATGTGTGGAGCGCACGGGGATGTCGCCCAAGCGCTATGCCCGGCTGATCCGGTTCTGTAAAGCCTATCATCTGAAAGAAAACTTCCCGGACGCCACCTGGACCACCATTGCGCACATGAGTGGTTATTACGACCAGATGCATTTTATCCGTGATTTCAAAGAGTTTGCCGGCATCACCCCGAGCATTATCCGGGAGGAGGAACTGAAAAATACCATTCGCCTGCACAGCTATATGACCTGATAAAAAATGTCGGATTTGTACTATGCAGGAACAAAAGCTCTTGATAACTTTGGAAATAACATTCAACTACTACCTTTCCTTCCGCCATCCGGAAAGTTATTTTTAGGGAGTGATACCCTGTACCGTTGTTTGTTTTCCTCCAAAAAACAAAGACCTTTGCACGGTATCATTCAATTTCCCTTATGGACTACATCGCTGAAAATCCCCGGATTGCCCACTTCTTTGCCGGCAAGTCCGATATCACCAAAGGCTTGTTTAATCACTTTATTGCCGAATATCAAAAAATAAGCAACATCCACCTGGTACCTACCAAAACCATGATCGCCCTGGCCATTAGCGGCGACGAGGGCCCCCGTATTGCCTGGGTATCCCAGCTGGGAAAGAATTTTGTGCATGTGGTATTCCCATTCCGGGAACTGTACCCCGATAACCTTTGCTTCACCAAAATGGCCCAGGTGCCCGGTAGCAATCAATACAACCATCATTTTCGCATGTATGATCCGGAAGATGTAAACGCCGAAGTGAAAAAGTTCATGAAACTGGCCTATAAGACCCTGGGCTAATTTCCCAAAAGCAAACACTTTGTCCGGTATCGGACAGTTTTAATCAGCGTGTATGCATTAACGTGCTGATAATCAGTAACGCTGCATTGGCATTTCGATTGGATGATTATCTCCATAAAATAATCATCCAATGGATAAGGCGATTGCCCAATCAGAAATATCCCGGCGAAACTACAAACGATACCTGTACCTGGCAGTGGCAGCTGCGGTTATTATTGTACTGCTGTTACTGATCCGATCCCTGTTTGCCCCTACTGTTGACCGCAACAGCATCACTACTGCCGTTGCACAAAAAGGCAATATCGAAAATACGCTTACCGCCAGCGGTGTAGTGGTACCCGAATTTGAAGAGGTAATCACCAGTTCCGTTAACGCATCCGTACAACGGGTACTGCTCGATGCCGGCAGCGCCGTGAAAAAGGGACAGTCGGTGCTGTTGCTCGATAAGTCGGCCTCACAACTCCAATATGAAAACGGGCTGTTCCAGCTGGAACTCAAGCGCAACAATATCCGTAAGATGCGCCTGGAGCTGAATAAATCTTTCTACGACCTGCAATCGAACAATACCATCAAGCAACTCCGTATCAACAGCCTGGAAGCCGCTGTAGAAAACGCGCGCCGCCTATTTAAGGCAGGTGGCGGCACCCGCGAAGATATTGAGCAGGCCACTATGAATTTGCAGGTGGCGCAGCAGGAAAAAAAGCAGCTGGAAAATGAGATCACTACCCGGCAGCAATCCATGAAACTGGATATCCAGGAGTCGGAGCTGGCAGCTAAAATACAAGCCAATGAGCTGAAGGAACTGGAACGAAAGCTGGCCCTGGCCGATGTGGTGGCCAGCAGGGCAGGGGTGGTCACCTGGGTAAACCGGAATATTGGCGCCGCTATCAACGAAGGGGAGCCGCTGGCACGCATCGCGGACCTGGGCAGCTTTAAAATTAATGGCAGCATTTCTGATGACTGGGCCGATCAGATTCGTACAGGCCTCCCCGTTATTGTGAAAATAAACGACAGTCTGCTGCGTGGCACCATTGCCAATATACACCCTGCTGTTGAAAACAACATCCTTTCCTTCGATGTGCAGCTGGCCCGCCAGCACCAGCAGCAGCTGCGCCCCAACCAGAAACTGGACATCTACCTGGTAACGGCCAGCCATGAAAACATTGTGCGGGTAGCCAATGGCGCCGCCTTTAAAAGTGGGCAGTCGCAGGATGTATTTGTAGTACGTGATCACATCGCTTACCGCCGCCGCGTGGTGATAGGCCTGGCCAGCTTCGACTATGTAGAAGTGGTGAGCGGCATACAACCCGGCGAAACCGTGATCACCTCGGACATGCGTACGTATGACCAGGTAGAAAAAGTAACCATCAAACACTGAGCGCGGCCATGAAAAAAAGCCTTTATTTATACCTGTTGCTGGTAACCACGCCGGCTGCCGCGCAACTAACGGACACGCTTACACTCTCCCTGCCGGAAGTGATTGACATGGCCAGGGAGCGCTCCATCAGCGCCCGCCAGGCGGCCACCCTCAGGGAAACCCGCTACTGGGAATACCGCAGCTTTAAGTCCAACTACCAGCCACAGCTGGCACTCACAGGTATCCTGCCCGCCTATACGAAATCTTTTAACCAGGTAATTCAGCCGGATGGTACCGCGTTGTTCCAACCGGTTCACAATAATAACTCAACGCTCGATCTCTCCTTCACGCAAAGCATTGCAGCCACAGGAGGCATGATCTTCGGCAGCACTAATCTACAGCGCTTTGATGATTTTGACCGGCATACTACCCAATACAGCGGCTCGCCGTATGGCATCGGGTATAGCCAGCCCCTGTGGCAATTCAATGCTTTAAAATGGAATAAGAAGATAGAACCGTTGCGGTACTATGAAAGTCGCCAGGCCTATATAGAAGATATGGAGCAGGTAGCCATCCGCGCCACCGGCTACTATTTTGACCTGCTGCTGGCGCAGGTAAACCTGCAAACTGCCCGAACCATCCTCAAAAACACTGCGCATATCCAGGAGGTAGCCAATGTGAAGCTGGAGCTGGGAAAAATTTCCCGCAATGAAATACTGCAACTTAAGCTGGAACAGCTGAAAGCCAGCAAGGCAGTGGGTATTGCGAGTCGCGACCTCCAGATCGCCTCCCTCAACATCCGCACCTATACCGGGCTGGATACCACCCAATACATTCAGCTACAGCTGCCGGACGAAATGATGCACATCAGTGTACCTGCGGATAAAGTGCTGGCAGAGGCCTATGCCAACCGCTCCGATGCCATCGCCTTTGTGCGCCGCCTCGCAGAAGCTAAGCGGGATGTGGCAAAAGCCAAAGGTGATAATGGCATCAATGCCATGCTCACTGCGCGACTCGGCTACTCCAACAGCGCCCGCACCGTAGCTAAAGTGTATCAAAACCCGCAGGACCAGCAACTGGTACAGCTTGAATTCTCCATACCTATACTCGACTGGGGAAGGGCACGCTCCCGTACCCGCACCGCGGAAGCAAACCTCAAGTTCACCGAATACGCAGTGGAACAGGACAAGCAGCTGTTTGTACAGCAGATCGTAACACAGGTAACCCTGTTCGACCTGATGAAAGACCAGCTGCAACTCACTGCCGGGGCCGATAGCATTGCCAGCGAGAAGTCTGATATCTCCCGTGAAAGATATGTACTCGGGAACCTTAGCATAACAGACCTCAGTATTGCCTTCCAGGAAAAAGACCAGGCCCGCCGCGATTATATTGCCGCGCTGCGCGACTACTGGAGCGCATGGTACCAGATAAGATATCTCTCTTTATATGATTTTGAATTGCAAAAAAAAATAGATTATAAATAACTTACCGTTATGATCAAGCTGCACAACATCGAAAAGGTATACCGTACCGACACCATCGAAACGCTCGCCCTCAACGGCATCAGTCTGGATATTCAGAAAGGTGAATTCCTATCTGTGATGGGTCCGTCGGGCTGCGGTAAAAGCACCCTGCTCAATATTATGGGCCTGCTGGACGAGCCTTCCTCCGGCGATATCAGCATCGCCGGCGAAAAAATCGATCGCATGAGTGACCAGCAACTGGCACACTTCCGTAATAAGCGGCTGGGCTTTATTTTCCAGAGCTACCACCTGATCAACGACCTGCACGTGCTCGACAACGTGGAGCTGCCGCTGCTGTACCGCAAGGTGAGCGCCAAGGAACGCCGCCGCCTGGCCACGCAGGCCCTGGAAAAAGTAGGGCTGAGCAATCGCCTGAAACACTTTCCTACCCAGCTTTCCGGCGGACAAAAACAACGCGTTGCCATTGCCCGCGCCATCGTAGGCGAGCCGGAAATTATCCTGGCCGATGAACCTACCGGTAACCTGGACAGTGCTATGGGCAATGAAATCATGGATATACTGCTGCAACTCAACAGCAGGGATAAAACTACCATTGTAATGGTGACCCACGACGAAGTGATGGCAAAAAAAACACACCGGCTCGTACGCCTGTTCGATGGCACACAGGTGCAATGATTCACCCTTAACTATGCAGCTATGCTCAAGAATTATTTTAAAATTGCGATCGCTATACTTAACAGAAGGAAGTTTTTCACCTTCGTCAGCCTGTTCGGGATCAGCTTTACCCTGGCTACTTTGCTGGTGTTAACAGCTTTTATAGAAAAGATTGTAAATGATGACTACCCCGATAGAAAACGGGCCAGATCCCTTTATCTGACAGGCATTGAGGAAAATGGCCCGCAGTCGATGGTGAGCTCGTCATTATCACTCAGCTATATCAACCGCTATTTGAAAACGATGAAAACGCCCGTCGATGTAGGATATTATACCGCCAGAGTTGGTACAAATACTTATCATGCAGGTAAAAAAATCGGCATCGCTTTCCGTTATGTGAATGGCAGTTTCTGGAATATACTCGATTTCGATTTCCTGGAAGGCAAGCCTTTTGATGCACAGCAGGTGAGCAACCGCGAAAAAGTAACGGTGATTACAGAAGACCTGCGGCGACAATATTTCGGGGAAGATGTGCAGGCGGTTGGTCAGTTGATTGAAGCAGACAACCAACAGTTTCGTGTAGCCGGTGTAGTAAAGAACGTGCCGGGAACCACCTATTTTTTCAGCGGCGACATGTATATTCCCTATACGGTAGCCAATGAAAGCGAAACAGGGCAAAGCTATCATGGCGAGTACAATGCCATTTTGCTGGGCGCCAGCGCTCACGACCTCCCTGCTATGCAAACAGAATACAATAATGTGGTGGGCCGCCTCAAACCCAGTGATAAGTCGTATGATAAAGTGCTCAGTTATGCCGACTACTATTCGGATGCCTACCTGCGTACCGGCAATATGAGCAAGCCCCTAAAACGCTGGGTATATAGCGTGATAGGCGGGTTTGTATTTTTGCTGTTATTCCTTCCATCAGTGAACCTGGTGAATATCAATCTGACCCGGATTATGGAGCGAAGCTCTGAAATTGCTGTCCGTAAAGCCTTTGGAGCATCATCTAATACATTGGTTTATCAGTTTGTAGTAGAGAATATTATCCTCACTTTGCTGGGAGGTGTCGTAGGCTGTTTACTGGCTGTGGTGATGCTGTATATTTTTAACCAGGCTGCCATACTGCCACATGTAACCTTACACCTCAACCCGGTGGTACTGGTAATAGGACTGATTACCTGCCTGGTGTTTGGTCTGGTATCCGGCGTGTACCCTGCCTGGCGTATGTCGCGGCTGGCCATTGTAAAAGCATTGAAAGCCTGATTCTGCTGATCTTTAAAAATGAAATTATGTTTCCTCATCTGATAAAACTCATCTGGAACCGAAAAGGCCGCCACCTGTTGCTGGTGGTAGAAATCCTGGTGTCGTTTCTCGTCATCTTCGGGCTCACCAGTTTAATGGTCACCTACTACCGCAGCTATGCCCAGCCTGCAAATATGAATGAAACCAATGTATGGGAAGTGAGCTTTTCGGGTGCCAGATATCCAAAAGGTAAAGATTCCATGCGTTTGTACACCGACCTGGTAAAGCAGGAGCTGTTGCAAATGCCTGAAATAAAAAGCGTATCCTTATCCGGTAACAATACCCCGTTTTCTACCAATTTTAACCAGAGTGGTTTTAATTATCAGGGTAAGACCGTAACCTCCATTAATACTTACCGGGGGGAAGACAACTACCAGCAACTCCTGCAGCTGGAAGTACTGGAGGGACGCTGGTTTTCAAAAGAAGATGAAGTGTATAAAAACAAGCCGATCATCATAGGTGAGCGGGTGAAAGAAGAAATGTTTGGATCGGTTTCGCCCATCAATAAAATACTGGGCGAAGAAGAAACAGGCTTCCGTGTAATAGGCGTGATGAAGGAACCTAAGTTCCAGGGCGACTATTTAAGCTCCGGTTACTCCGCCTTTATGCGCATCAATAATAGTGACCTGGAATGGATCAGGAATATGCTCCTCCGCGTAGATCCTGCTGTAGCCAATGATGCCACTTTTGAAGGAAAGCTCTATAAAAAACTGGGTTCACTTTTTCATAAGGCCAATATTGAAATTCATCACCTGAGCGAACGGCACCGGGAGAAAGACCGGCAGGCTATTATTCCGGTGGTGATCGTGCTGATAGTGGCCACTTTTATGATCATCAATGTAGCCCTTGGCATGTTTGGTGTGCTGTGGTATAATATCAATAAACGCCGCAGTGAAATAGGCTTGCGCAGAGCTGTAGGCGCTACCGGTGCGGACATCAACCGGCAGCTGGTGGGTGAGTCGATGGTGATTGCCAGCTTTGCCCTGGTAATAGGCGTTTTCTTTGCCGTGCAGTTTCCGCTGATGCATGTATTTAATGTACCTACAGCGAGTTATTTTATCGCCATCGGATTGAGTGTATTGTTTATATATTTGCTGGTGCTGCTTTGTTCGTTTTATCCGGGAAAACAGGCTGCGGCCATATTCCCGGCGGTAGCACTGCATGAAGATTAATAACGGAAGATGATACTGATTGTAGATGATGATATAGCCGTAAGGACTTCCCTCCAGCTGATGCTGGAGGGAGCGTCGTTCCCGTCGGTATGTGCCGACGGGCATGATGCCGCGTTACGGCAGCTGGCGCTGCACCCCGTGCAGCTGGTGATACTGGATATGAACTTTACGCCGGAAACCAGCGGTAAGGAAGGGCTGGCGCTGCTACGCAACATCCGGGAGGATTATCCCAACATCCCTGTGATCCTGATCACCGGCTGGGCTACCATCCAGCTGGCAGTGGAAGGGATGAAGCTGGGAGCGGCAGATTTTATCAACAAACCCTGGAGCAACGATCATTTGCTGCAGTCCATCCGTACGGCCTTGCAGCTCAGGGAGCAGCAGCCGCAACCTGCTATCCGCCAGGAGCTGGATAGCCGCTACCGCTTCGGGCAGATCATAGGCCAGGACCCACAGCTGCTGCAGGTGCTGGAAACCATTGGTCGTATAGCCGCTACCGATGCCCCCGTGCTGATCACCGGCGAAAGTGGTACAGGTAAGGAGCTGATTGCTGAGGCTATACATGAAAACAGCGGCCGCGCTACCAAACCTTTTGTAAAAGTGAATCTGGGCGGAATTTCCGCTACCTTGTTTGAAAGTGAAATGTTTGGACATGTACGGGGCGCCTTCACCGACGCGCGCAACGACCGGATAGGCCGTTTTGAAATGGCCCATAAAGGCACCATCTTTCTTGATGAAATCGGCGACCTGGATGCGGCTTCGCAGGTAAAGCTCTTACGGGTATTACAGGACCGCACCTACGAAGTGCTGGGGAGTAGTCGCACTAAAATGGTAGATGTACGCGTGGTATGCGCCACCAACCGGAACCTCGGAGAAATGGTAGCACAGGGGCTTTTCCGGGAAGATCTCCTATACCGCATCAATCTCATCTCCATAAAACTACCGGCACTACGGGAACGCACCTCCGATATTCCGCTGTTGCTGGATTTTTTTACCGGCAACCTGAAGGAAATATACCGCCGCCCGGCGCTGGGCATTGCCCCGGCAGCGGTGAAATGGCTGAGCAAACAGCCGTTTCCGGGTAACATCCGGCAGTTTAAAAACCTGGTGGAACGCACGATTTTACTGGCGCCCAAAGACCTGCTGGACGTAGATGATTTTCAGGGACACCTGAGTGCCACCGCCACCGGTACCAATGGCAGGCAGCTGCCGGCAGTAGGAGAGTTTACGCTGGAAGAAATGGAAGTGCTGATGATTCGCAAAGCCATGGAATTCCACCGCAATAAGGTTTCCAGGGCAGCCGCTTCTTTAGGATTAACCCGCAGCGCGTTGTACCGCCGCCTCGAAAAGTATAATATTCCCTACGATGAAACTGAGGATTAAATATCTCCTGTTCCTGGGCATCCTGCACCTGGTGATACTGGTGCTTTGCTGGTTCCTGTTCGTAGAAAACAGGATCTGGTTTATGGTGAGTGAATCGCTGGTGCTCGTGTCGGCCATTATCGCCTGGCGACTCTACCGCCAGCTGGCGCGGCCACTGGGCTTTCTGATGCGTGGGGTAGATGCCATCCGGGAGCGCGATTTCAATGTCAAGTTTCAGTCTACCGGGCAGCATGAACTGGACAAGCTCATCACTGTGTATAACAACATGATCGACGAGTTGCGTAAGGAAAGGGTAAAGCAGGAACAGCAGCATTTTTTTCTCGAAAAACTGATTCAAACCTCGCCCACCGGCATCATTATCCTGGATTATGAAGATGTGGTGCAGCAGGCCAATCCAAAAGCCTTGCAGGTGCTGGGTACGAGCGAAAATATGGTGAACCGCAAAAGTATAGCGGAATTGCAACATCCCGTATGGCGCGAAATTGCAGCGTTGCAGTCGGGCAAGTCCCACACCATCACGCTGGATGGTATCTCTACCTATAAAATTCAAAAATCACATTTTATTGACCGGGGCTTTCCCCGGCATTTCATCATGATCGAAGAGCTGACCGAAGAAATGCTGGCGGCGGAGAAAAAGGCCTATGGTAAAGTGATTCGAATGATGGCCCATGAAGTGAACAATACGATTGGTCCGGTGAATTCTATTTTGCAGTCCGTGCAAAATTCTCCCTGCATTCCCCGCGAAGGCTTGCTGATGGATAGTTTGCAGGTGGCCATTGATCGTAATTACAACCTCAATACCTTCATGCGTAACTTCGCTGATGTGGTACGATTGCCCACCGCTAACCTGGCGCCCCTCTCTTTAAACAGGCTGCTGGAGCATACCTGTATGCTGTTGCAACCTGCTGCAAATGGGCAGCAGGCTAGCTTGCAGTTGGAGTTTGTTTCCGGAGAGATGCAGGTGCAGGCGGATCAGCAGCTGCTCGAGCAGGCAATGATCAATATTATCAAAAACGCCCTGGAAGCGGTAAACGGCGCAGGGAAGGTGGTGGTAACCCTGGACGCTGCACAACGCAGGCTAACGGTAACGGATAATGGAAAAGGTATCAGCGAAGCCGTGGCCGCACAACTGTTCACGCCTTTCTTCAGCAATAAGAAAGATGGACAAGGCATAGGACTCACTCTGGTAAAGGAAATTCTGTTACAGCACGGCTTTGCTTTTTCATTGAAAACAGTAGCACCTGGTCAAACGGTGTTTACGATCGACCTATGATTCCGCCATGGTCACGTCCATGAGGAAGTCGAAGAGGTTCGTCTCCCCCGGAATTTCCAGTTTTTTACGTAAGCGATAGCGGCTGGTTTCCACGCCACGTACGGATATGCCCATTGTTTGCGCCATCTCTTTTGTAGTGAGATTGATACGCAGGTAAGCACATAGTTTCAGATCGGTAGTGGTCAGCTCCGGATATTTTTTCTTCAGGGTAAGGAGGAAGTTGTTATGTACTTCATCGAAGTGCCGGGAGAATTCAGTCCAGTCGTCCTCGTTGTTTTCCGCTTCTTCGAACAGCTTCAACACTTTACGGAACTTAGGCATGGGTGCGGGATCGCTGAGCTTTTTAATGGCCTCCAGGAAGGCCTCTTTAATATCCGACAGTGTTTTTCCTTTCTGCACAATATTCATGGCGGCGGTGGCCAGCTCCTTGTTTTTATGTTGTACATCCGCCTGCAGCTTTTCATTGCGGAGCTTGACCAATTGCATTTCATGGCGTTCCATTTCCAGCTGGTGGCTTACGATGAGCTGTTCCTGTTCTTTTAAATGCCGCTGTTGCTGTGCTGCCAGGCGTTTGCGCTGGCGTTGGTACACCAGGTAGCCGGCAAGCACTAACAGTAACACATATACGCAGCAGGCGAGCCAGGTTTGGTACCATGCCGGCTGAATATAAAAACTGTAAGTAGCCAGTGGTGAAATGTTGCCCATGTTATCCTTCGCTTTCACGAGGAAGCGGTAATGGCCGAAAGGCAGGTTGGTATATTCTTTCTCCGTTTTGGGCGACCATTCCGAAAATTCTTTATCGTAGCCTTCCAGCTGGTAGGCGTATAATATATTACTGTTCTGGTTGATAGCGGGAGAAGAAAATTCAAACCGGAAATTGCGGAAGGCATTGGGTAGTCCGGGCTCGTTTGCCGTGCTGGTGCCGGGATAGCCGCCATATAGCAGGCTATCCGTGCGACGGGTGCCGGTCAGGATAGCGCCCATCAGTACCTTAGGGCCGATGTGTTGCTGGTTGTATTTTTTATAGTTGAGATGTATAAGTCCCTTATCACCTGCCAGCAGAATATTTTCATCATCATACGGATAAATAAATTCAAACCCGGTAATGATATGATCTGTGAGCTCCGGGAAATAAATGATGCGGTTGGCTTTGGTATCGGCCAGGCCTACTTTGTTGGCGGATACGAACCAGATATTTCCTTTGTCATCTTCGCGGAGATATTGCACGGGCAGCTGCTGGAACAGAGGTTGCCATTTTTTGGAGGGTGCAAATTTATTGGTGGCCGGCTGGTATTCGTATATGCCTGCCTGTGTGGCGGCCACCATTTTGCCTTGCAGGGTAAATACAAAATTATTATCGTTAGATGGTAAGCCATCTTTTTGCGTGTACAAGTCAAATTGCAGGGAGTCGTTGATAAAGTGCAGGTGGTAGATGCCCCTGTAAGGGTGGGAGGACCATACGTGATCCGCATCATCAGGTGCGAGGAAACGCAGTGACTCATACAGCCCGTTGATATGGCGCTTCATGGTGAATTTTCCCTGCTGCAAGGTAGCGGCGGCCAGGCCATTGTAGCAGCCGGTGATCAGGCGGTCGCCTACCGGTAGGTAGGTCCAGCTGCCGATGTCTGTCAGCAAAGGTGTAACGTTCGTGTTATTAATTTCAAACGTGCCGTCGTTATGTCCCATTAACAGGTGTTCATTATACACGTGCAGGTTCCAGACTTGTCCGGATGTTTTAGGGATGCGTGTGAAGGTGCCTTTGGACAAGCTGATATCGGGGCTGTTGTCGAGGGTGGAGACGTATAGTCCATCGATGGTGCCTACATAGAGTTTATGCTGAAATATGCTGGCGGTGTAAGCGCCGAGCAGGTTGCCTTTATCAGGAGCAATGCGTTTGATGGCGGCGTTGTAGTGGAGGTTGTCGATTCCGTTTTCGAGGGTGAGCCACAGGTTGCTGCGGGCATCACTGAAAATGCGGAGGATGTTATTGCTTTGCAGGCCTTCGTTGCTGGTGAACTGTTGGAGGATGCGGCCACTGGGCAGGTCTATAATATACAGGCCGTTGGTGAAAGTACCGATGGCGTATTGGGTAGGGCTGAGTTGTAAGCCGCAGTAGATATGAGTGTTACGGAAAGCCTCGTCTGCTGCTGTCACCACAGGAATTACCTGGTTCTGATATATTTTATACAATCCGTTTTTGATGGTGGCTACCAGGAGGGTATCATTACTTTCGCTGAGCACGGCGCTGATCACCAGTTGCTGATTGGTGATGGAAGTGCACCATAATTTCCATTGATTGTTTTCGAAGCGGTAAAGGCCTACGGCATTGTCTTCCGCATAAAGGTGTTTACCGCTGGAGCCCATGATCTTCCATTCCATCCCGGAAAAAGTAACGTCAATTTTACCCTTATTATCCAGGCGGAATATTTTGTTATTGGTGCGGAAAAAAATGTAGCCATCTATTGCTGCTATGTTCCATACATCTGCGAACTGGCGTTTGCCTTCCGGTATATTTTGTTTGAGGGAGGTGTATACCAGGTTACCATTTTTATCAGGGAGAAAATAACCGAAATCATCCTGGGCGCCTACGTATATACGGCCATCAGGCGTGGCTTTAACGGAGCGCACGCGGGTTTTATTAGGCACGGGGTGCAGGTGCCAGTTGCTGCCATTGAAGGTGATGAGGCCTTCGTTGTTGGCAAAGTAGAGGATACCATTTTTATCCATGGTCACATCGTAGGTCTGCCCGTTGCCTTTATACACAGTACGATCGTAGTTGGCAATGGCAGGAAGTCCGATAGTTTGCTGAGCGGATAACGTGGTGCTTACCAGTAACAGTATAAGGAATAGCAGATGCCCGATAAACTTCATGATGGTAAATGTAAAAATTTTTTGTTGTAGTAGGTATGACGTGTTGAATTTGATGGGCAATACTGGCACAATCGCGGGGGTGTAGTAGAAATGACGTACCCTGAAATGCAGCAATGTCGGGACTTTTACAGACTTTAGCGGTAGAGATTTACGAGCTATTAATTCACGTTTACGTATGCGATTTCACGGTTATGCTACCTCTTTTGCCAAAAGAGTAATGGTACTTTCAACGCTTCTTTTACTGTTCGGATTACTGGCTAACGGTCAGGGATATCTCAAAGCGAAGGGTCATATTATTGTCAACGGGAAAAATGAAAAGGTGATCCTCAGGGGGATGGGCCTGGGCGGCTGGATGCTGCAGGAAGGTTACATGTTCCGGTTGGGGAGTGTAGGGCAGCAATATAAAATCAAAGCGAAAATACAGGAGCTGGTAGGACCGGAGAAAACGGCGGATATATATAATACCTGGATCACCAGTCATACCAATAAAGCAGATATCGATTCGCTGGCGGCATGGGGGTTTAATTCTGTGCGACTCCCCATGCATTATGAACTATACACGCCGGCGGTAGAAGATGAGCCGGTAGCGGGACAGCAAACCTGGAAGGAAGCCGGCTTTGCGCTTACTGATTCTTTACTGGCCTGGTGTAAGGCCAATCATTTATACCTGATCCTGGATTTGCATGCGGCTCCTGGCGGGCAGGGGCACGACCTGCCGATTTCCGACAGGCATCCCGAGCGGCCGTCGCTGTGGGAGAGTGCCGCGAACCAGGAAAAAACTATTGCGCTGTGGAAGCAGCTGGCAACGCGTTATGCCAACGAGCCATGGATTGGGGGGTACGACATCATCAATGAGCCTAACTGGGGATTTGAAGATCCGGCAGATAAGTCAGGAGGTAAGGAGAAAACCAATGCCCCGCTGAAAAAGCTGATGCAGGAGATTACTGCTGCGATCAGGGAGGTGGATAAAAAGCATATAATCATCATAGAAGGCAATGCGTTTGGAAACAACTATAACGGCATACTACCAACGTGGGATGACAATATGGTGTTGAGTTTCCATAAGTATGGCAACTTCCCCGATGAAGCGTCTATCGCACGCTTTAAAGCATTGCGGGAGCAGTACAATGTGCCGCTGTGGTTAGGGGAGTCAGGTGAAAACAGTAACAACTGGTATCAGCATGTGATCAGTTTGGTGGAGCGTAATGATATTGGTTGGGCCTGGTGGCAGCAAAAGAAGATAGGGATGAACCAGCCTATGGAGATTCTTATTAATCCAGGGTTTCAGGCAATACTCGATTACTGGAGCGGAAAGGGGGAGCAGCCATCAGCGGAGGAAGCATATACATCTCTCCTACAGTTTGTAAGTAATACAAGAGCAGAGAATACAGTGGTACACAGAGATGTAGTGGACGCGATGTTCAGGCAGATCCATAGTACGGAGGCGATTCCATTCCGGGAGCATGTGATTGGCAATGCCGCGGTAGTGAAAGCGGTGGATTACGACCTGGGGCCTAACGGTTACGCCTATAGTGATGTAGATACGGCGAGTTATCATTATACGCCCGGTATAAACACCCGTGGTAACCGGGGCATGGCTTACCGCAATGATGGCGTGGATATCAAGGCCGACAAAGGAGCTTATTACATATTTAATACGGCAGATACTGAATGGTTGCAATACACTGTAAAAGTGCCAAAAGCAGGGAGTTACACTATTAATCTGACAGTGGCTAAAGACAGCGCCGACGCGCAGCTGGAGGTACAGGTAAACGGCAAGACCGTGGCAACGGGCCTGGCGGTGCCGGCTACAGCAGGGTGGCAGCAGGTAACTGTGCCGGCTGTGAAGCTGGACAAAGGTGAAAACCGCATCCGTGTGGTGTTTGCCAAAGGAGGCTGTTTATTTAGTCAACTGGAATTTAAAAGGAAGTAATTATGAAGACAGTATATCACCCCTCTATTGTTAACTTTTATAAGTGTAAAACCCATGAAAGCAAATCCATTCCACGTGGGCGTATGCGTAATGCTGGCCCTGATGTCCTGTTCAAAGGACCATGAAAATAAAACACAGCAGCCTGTCGATAGTAAAGCTAAAGCTGCTACAGAAGCCGTACTCGTTTGGTCTGATGAGTTCAATGGTTCCGGTGTAAATACCAACAACTGGAATTTTGAAATAGGTCCAAACGTAAATAATGAGAAACAATATTATCAGGCGGCCAATGCCAGCGTAGCAAATGGCAACCTGGTGATTACTGCGAGGAAGCAAAGTGTGGGCGGGATGCCGTATACCTCTGCCCGTTTGAATACTTCGGGACATTTCAGCGTAAAGTATGGCCGTATAGAAGCCAGTATCAAGCTGCCTTCCGGTCAGGGTTTATGGCCAGCCTTCTGGATGCTGGGTAACAACATCGGTTCGGTAGGATGGCCCAAATGCGGGGAAATTGATATTATGGAGCGGGTCAATACCGCCAATACCATGTATGGTACGATCCACTGGGATGCTAACGGACATGTGTCCTACGGCGGCACCACCACGACTACACCGGAAAATTACCACGTGTATGCGATAGAGTGGGATGCGAGCAGTATCCGCTGGTACATCGACAATGTTCAGTTTGCGACAGCGAATATTCTGAACAATATTAACAGTACCGAGGAGTTCCATAATCCGTTCTTTATAATATTAAATCTTGCTGTGGCAGGTGATTTCCCGGGTCAGACCGTGGATGAGAGTAAGCTGCCGGCAAGTATGTATGTAGACTATGTACGTGTGTATTCCCTGACGCAAACGTCCACCCCAATTGGGCAAACTATTACGCTACGGGGCTTTAACAATGCTTATGTAAGTGGGGAGAACGGTACGCAGGCGATGACCTGTACCCGTGCGACCGCTCAGGCCTGGGAGCAGTTTACCGTGGTGGATGCCGGTGGCGGAAAGGTGGCACTACAGTCTATGGGAAAATATGTTTCGTCAGAAAACGGCGTCAATCCGGTTACTTGTAATCGCACCACTATTGGCGACTGGGAAAAGTTTGACTGGGTGGTGAATGCTGACGGCACCATATCGCTGCGGGGCAATAATGGCAGGTACGTGTCATCGGAAAACGGGACACAGGCAATGACTTGCAACCGTACTGCGATTGGAGGCTGGGAAGCCTTTCATATCTAGTTATTTTTGGGTGATGTATCAGGCCACGCTTTCTAGCGTGGCTTTTCTGTTTAATGGAGTTTGGATCTTGCCATCGGGCAGACTCAAATGGAGTAAAATAAAAAGGTGGACCAATGCCCACCTTTTCGCTTAAATCTAACCTTATGAATGGAAAAAGAAATTACTGCTGTTCTTTCTTCTTTTTCGCGTGATCGACGATCGCGCCGGTACCGGCACCTACGCCTGCACCGATGAGGGTACCAAGAGCGGCGCCTTTAACACGGTCATTTTTGTTGACTACTGCTCCGGTAACAGCACCAGCACCAGCGCCTACAACGGCACCTTTGGCGGTGTGGCTCCATGAGCTAAAGCCTTTCTTTTTCTTGGTTTCAGCAGGAGCTGCCGCTGCTGTGGTTCCATCGGCAGGAGCTGTGTATTCAGCAGGAGAATACCCGCTTTCGCTTGCACCTTTTCCACGTTTTTTGCCAACCTGGTTCATGGAATCAATTACCTGTTGTTTAGCAAGGTTGACGTTGTTGATAGAATCAATAGTCATTTTCTTTGCTTCCTCAATAGCTGCCTGGTCGGGCTGGCTTTTGCACGAAAAAAGTGCTACAGCCGCAGTAACGGCTATGAGAGTTATACGCATATGTTGTAGTATTTAGTTACGTGATAGTGATAGTAAATAGGCAAAAAGCATGCCATTAAATTATTTGTTAATTGTAAGAATATGGTTATTAATTCTTTATATATATAATCTGTATTGTTAAACTCTTTTTAATTGATTTGAGCAGCTTATATAGGGACGCAAATGTAATATATTTTCGTTTATTCTTATGCGTTTGGAGAATGTTAACTGAGTGATTTTTGAACAAGGATAAAACTCGTGAGTTCGTAGGATCTATTGCTACGTCAAACCCAAGAAAAACAAGTAGTTTACTGCATTTTGAATACCTTTACGCCTTCTTTTTAATCAATAATGCGGCATTATGAATTTTATTGAGGTAAGCGGAATCAGCAAAAAGTTACAGGACCAGCCTATATTAAAGGATATCAACTTTATACAGCCGCAGTTTCAGCAGCTGGCCATTGCCGGGGCCACCGGCTCAGGTAAGAGTACCTTATTGAAGATTATTTCCGGCCTTATACAAACAGACGAGGGAACAGTGCGTTTCAACGGTACCAGGGTAAAGGGGCCGCTGGAAGTGCTTTTACCGGGTCATCCGGGGATTGCGTATTTATCGCAGCACTTTGAACTGCGCAATAACTTCCGCGTGGAGGAAATCCTGGAGCGCGACAACAAGCTCGTTGACGAAGATGCCATGCATGTATACGAGGTATGCCGTATTACCCATCTCTTTAAAAGAAAGAACGACCAGATATCCGGAGGGGAGCGCCAGCGCGTAGCGCTGGCAAGACTGCTGACCACCGCACCGCAGCTGCTGGTGCTTGATGAGCCCTATTCCAACCTGGATATGATTCATAAACAACAACTCAAAGATGTGATTGCTGATGTAGCCAGTGAGCTGTCCATCACCTGTATCCTCACTTCCCATGATCCACTGGATGTATTATCGTGGGCCGATCGCATCCTGATTATGCGTGCGGGGGAAATTGTGCAGGACGGGACACCACAGGAGGTGTACCTTGAACCGGCTGATGATTACTGCGCGGCCTTGTTTGGCAAATTCAATAAAGTCTCCCTGAAAGGAAAAATAAAATTTGTACGCCCTGAAAATATTGTACTGACTAAAGGAAAGGGCATTAATGCTACCGTTGTTGCCGTAAAATATTTTGGTTCCCATGAGGAGGCATTGTTAGACACCGGGGAGGAACAATTACGGGCCAGCTTCCATGCAGGCACCGTTAAACAAGGGCAGGACGTAACTATCAAAATATTATAGTACACAGGGGTTTATAAAAAAAACTGAAAATCTGATTTAATATTTTTACCTTAATCTGGCGGAAGGCAGCAGGAAAAACCAACAAGAACAGTGAAAACTGCCAGGATACCGTGATTTGCAATAGTCAACCAAAGTAGCAGGCGTAACCACCTGTAATTTTATCAGTGCCAGTATTCCATGCATAAGCAGCCAGATTCCGAAATTTTGGAGGGGTTGAGGGCGGGTGATAGTGCCGCATTCGATTCCTTGTTTACAAAGTATTATGAAATGCTTTGTCTGAACGCCCATTGGTATATCCGTAATGAGGAAGAATCACAGGACCTGGTGCAATCGTTTTTCCTGCATGTTTGGGATAAGAAATTATACTTAAATTTGGAAGGTGATGTAAAAGGATACCTTTTCCAGGCAGTAAAAAACCGTTGCCTGAATCATCTCAGGTATCAGAAGGCTCAACGGGAAAAACAGGCTGTATTCAGCCAGCTCCAGGAAGATGCGGATATTGTCCATGAAAAAGCACCGGACTATTCCTGCCAGTTAAATGCCACCCTCGATGAAATGACCTGTCAGAAAAGAGCAGCGATACAGATGGTATACCTGCAGGGAAAGCGCTACCAGGAGGCTGCCGATGAAATGGGCATCAGCCTTAACTCCCTTAAAACGCATCTCAGGCGGGGATTAAAACTTTTACGTCATGCTATTATCCAGAAATAACCGCCATGGACAGAGATAGTATCCTCCAATTATATATCACACATTTTTCCGGGAATGCCACCCCGGAGGAGCAGCAACTGATCAGCGAAAAATTGCGTACAGATGCGGCCTTTTCCGCTGCCTGGCGAGAGCTGGAGCAGGAGGGCGCTGCGTTGAATCTGGAGGATTTTGTGCAACGCATGGATACCCAGCAGGCACTGTTACTAAACCATCAGCGGCGTAAGCACAGGGTCCGGATGCAATATGTGCGGATGGTAGCGGCAGCAGCAATTATGGTAAGCATCGCCATGGGGGCGGCATGGTACCTGTACCGGAACAATCCTGTTCACCGGCAGTTAAATACGCTTGCCGTAGCAGAAAAGGTTCCTATCCGTTTACAAACAAGAAACGGGGAGGTGATTACGCTCGACCCGTCTGATAGTGCCCACGTTTTACGTATAGGCAACGCCGTTATATCCTCGCACGCAGGGGGCATGAGTTATACCTCCGCGGATACTGCACAGAATTCCCTGACAGTACCAGCCGGTCAGCAATACAAAATTGTATTATCAGATGGTTCGGAAGTATGGCTGAATGCTGCGACCACCCTTAAATTTCCATTTCATTTTTCAGGTGGCTCCCGCGAAATATACCTCGATGGAGAAGCATATTTTAAAATAGCCAAAGATCCCCAACGTCCGTTTGTAGTGCATACTGCACTAAATGATATAGATGTGCTGGGTACTGCATTTAATATTAATACCTATTCTTCTGCTAACGTACAAACATCCCTTACCAGTGGCCGTGTGATGGTGCATAACCGTCAACATACCGTGCAGCAATTGCTGCAACCGGGCAGGCAGGCATTGTATGATGGTAACAGCTTTAGTGTACAGTCGTTTGACGAAGAAGAGGTGCTGGCATGGCTGGAAGGCACCTGCTATTATCATAGCATGAACCTCCGGGAGCTTGCAGGCGTAGCTTCCAGGTTTTACGGTCTGGAGTTTACCATTGCGAACCAACAATTATTACAGCAATCCTTTACCGGTCTTATGAAACGCAATAGCCTGGAAGATTTTCTTTCCGATCTCAAAATAACCGGTAACATATCCTATACCATTCATAACAATGAGATTACCCTGAAATAGGCGCTTCCTTCTTTCCAAACAATCTTTCCATCTCCCTAAAAAAATATTTTTATTCTTGTCACCCGATTTGATTTTTTCGTGTAGTTAGGCTGATTCACATCACTAAACTATTCCGCGATGAAAAAGATCATCCTCGGGTGGATGCGCTGCACAGCCCTATTGCTGCTATGCTTTATACCGCTGCAGCAGTTGCAGGCACAAGACGCAACCAACATCAATGAGCGTACAGTGACGCTCTCCGGTAAACACCTGTCACTACTCCAGGTATTCAGTGCTATCCGCAAGCAAACAAAGCTGACGATGGTATATAGTAACCAGTTGCTGAATGATAATGAAGAGGTGAGTGTCGACTTTCACAACACCCCGTTGCCGCAGGTATTGGAGTTCCTGTTTAAAGAAAGGAATATCACCTACGGCGTACAGCGCAATCGTATTGTGCTGGACAAAAAAGTGCCCGTGCCTTCAGCTACTGTGCCTCAGTCGGACGAGTGGTCGCTGCGCGGGCAGGTAATGGATGTAAACGGAGGGGCGATCCCCGGCGCCACGGTAAGCATAGTAGGTACCGGCAAAGGAATGGTGACCGATCCGCTGGGAGTATTTACACTGCCGGTCAATAAAAGCAGTGTAATTCGTATAGCCATGGTAGGTATGAACCCGGAAGAAGTGCAGGTAGGTCAACGCCGCACACTGAAGGTGACGCTTACCGAAAAGGTAGATAAGCTGAACGAGGTGGTAGTTGTGGGTTTTGGTAACCAGCGTAAGGTGACTGTAACCGGCGCCGTGTCTACCGTTAATATGGCCGATATGCGTACCCCCGTACCTTCCCTCACCAACGCCCTGGCAGGCAAGGTGGCCGGTGTGATTTCCATGCAGAGCGCCGGTGGTGAACCCGGTTACGATAACCCCCAGTTTACCATCCGCGGGATAGGTACCTTCACCGGCAGCACTTCCCCTTTAATCATTGTTGACGGGGTGCAACGCAGCGACATCAACAGCAGCTTTGGTGGCGCCTTTAATAATATCGATCCGGAAGATGTAGCCAGCATCTCCTTGCTGAAAGATGCCTCTGCTACCGCAGTGTATGGCGCTAAAGGCGCTAACGGCGTACTGATCATCACCACCAAACGTGGGGTGGCCGGTACGCCTAAAATCTCTGCAAAAACAGAAACAGGCTGGAGTGGACTTACACAAAAACCGCAAATGGTAGATGGTGTTACCTATATGAACCTCTACAATGAAGCAAAAACAAATGCCGGTGAAACACCTGCCTATTCTGAGGAAATTATTGAAAAAACAGCCTCTGGTCTCGATCCGTATATTTACCCCAATGTGAACTGGCTGGACAGGGTTTATAAGGATTGGACTGCTATGACCAATGCCAATGTAAACGTTAGTGGCGGCGGGGAATCGATGCGTTATTATGTGTCCATGTCTTTTTATAACCAGGATGGACAGTACAATGTGTCGAAAGTAAATGGTTATAATCCCAACCTGAATTTCAAGCGGTACGACTTCAGGAGCAACTTGGATATGAACGTGACCAAAACGACCGTATTATCACTCAACATTGCCGCGATGTTGGTTAACAGCCGTTATCCGGGTAACCCCGCCGGGGGGATATGGTATGCGGCCTATGCTACCAACCCGATTGCCTTTCCGGTGGCATATCCGGACAATAAATGGGCGGGGCCCCGCAATAACGGCGGGGTTAACCCATTTAATCTCGTGCAAAATTCAGGATACAGTACAGAATTTAAACCCAGCGTTCAATCGGTGGTGTCTGTAACGCAACGGCTGGATGCACTTACCAAAGGGCTCAGCGCTACCGGTCGTTTTTCATTTGATACCTATGGTGAGTTTAATACCAGTCGCCCCGGATATAATGACCTGTGGTATGCGGGTGGACGCGATGAAAACGGTAACCTGATCTATGAACGTACCCGCACCGGCAATACTTACCTTGGCTATTCCACCGGCTCAGCGGGGGAGCGTGTGATGTATATTGAAGGTAACCTCAACTATGACCGCAATTTCGGTAACCACACTGTTGGCGGCCTGTTGGTGGGAAGTCTCAGGAACCGGGTCATTGGTACCGCACCCGGTTTGAAACTAGCCATTCCTTTCCGTAATCAAAATATGGCTGCCAGGGTTACCTATTCCTTTAAAGATAAATACCTGGCCGAACTCAATATGGGCGCTACCGGTTCAGAAAATTTTGAGAAAGGCCAGCGCTGGGGCTATTTCCCGGCAGCGTCAGCAGGTTGGGTGATTTCCAAGGAGGAGTTCTTTCAACCCGCTACACATACATTTAACCTGTTTAAGCTGCGTGCATCCTATGGTATGACTGGTAATGACCAGCTGGCAGATAATAACCGCTTCGGCTATCTTACCTATATCGATAATTCAGGAGGTATCTCTTTTGGCGCTACCCCCAAATGGAATAGCGGTATAGCCGCCACTGTATTCGGTACGGAAAATCTCACCTGGGAAAAATCGGCTAAAACGGATATAGGCCTGGAAGTGGGGCTGCTCAATAAGTTTACCATTATTGCTGACTATTTCCAGGATCATCGCAATAACATCCTGGTGCAGCGAGGTACCATTTCTCCTGTTGCAGGATACGGTGATGCACAAATATTTGCCAATATGGGTGAAATGGTTAATAAAGGTGTGGATGCCAGCTTTGAATACATAGATCGTATAGGCAAGAACGTTAGTCTGCGCTTGTTTGGAAATATCACCTACGCCCGTAATAAAGTGATATATGCGGACAGGCCCGTGGCCATCTATCCTTATCAGCAGTTTGAAGGGCATATGAACGGAGAGCAATATGGCTATTTAGCACAAGGTTATTTTAATTCCCAGGAAGAAATAGATAAAAGCCCTGCCCAGTTGCGTCAGTTGCACCCTGGAGATATTAAGTATATGGACCTGAATGCAGACGGAAAAATAGATGCAGGCGACCAGACCTATCTTGGCAAAACAAGTTTCCCGCTGTGGTCCTATGGATACGGCTTTACGCTTGGCGTTAAAAAGTGGGAGTTGTCGACCGTGTTCGCAGGTGTAGCAGATGTTGCCATTATGGCTAATGGTTCGGCAGTGAGTTTCAGTGATTGGGGTGCCAGTGGAGTGGGGGTAATTCCATTTGCCGGAATGGGACAGTATCCCGCCAACGTACTGACGGCATTGGAAGACCGGTGGACAAAAGAAAATCCAAGACAGGATGCTACCTATCCGCGACTTACCGTAGCTAATACCAGCGATAATAATTACGTGAGCAGTTCCCACTGGATACGTGACGGCAGTTTCATGCGCCTGAAGCAGGCTACACTTAGCTATACCATTATTACGCCAGCCATGAAAAAGAAAGGTGTGAGTAACCTGACTACCTACATTACAGGTACCAACCTCTTTACGCTAAGCAAATTTAAACTCTGGGACCCGGAGCTGGGAGCCAACGGTGCAAAATATCCATTCGCAAGAACCGTGACAGTAGGTGTACGTGCGCAATTCTAAAACTTAAAGCTGCTTGTTATGAAATCATATAAACTCATCGCTTTACTGGCAATACTGTTGCTGCTGGGATCGTGCAGTAAGTACCTCGATAAAAAGCCTGACAACCTGTTAACGGAAGAGCAGATATGGGAAACCCGCGCCAATGCAGAGGCTTACCTATATAACGTTTACGGCTATATTCATTATGCAAACGGGGACGACTATGCTTCCGTAGGTGCATCAGACGAAACATCCGTGGCCATACCTACTACGGCAGTGCGGCAAATGGTAGGGGGAAGCTGGAGCCCGGCGGACTGGCACGGCTATTACTGGAGCGGCTGGTATACCGCCATCCGCAAGACTTTTGTATTTGAAGAAAATATAGATAGAGTTCCTGCCAATCAATTGAGCAATGAACTGAAGCAGCAATACAAAGGAGAGAACTATTTCCTCCGGGGATATTATTACTGGCTGTTGCTGCGGCAGTACGGGCCATTTGTAAACCTTACACAGGCGATCAGCCAGAATGAAAACTTTAATGTTTACCCCCGCGCACCATTTGATACCTGTGTGGCTACGATAGTAGGATTGATGAATAAAGCATCGGCGCTGCTGCCTGGAAGATGGGATAACACTGCTAACCTTGGCAGGGCAAACAAAGGCATATGCATGGCCATAAAGGCAAAGGTGATGCAACTGGCAGCCAGTCCGTTATGGAATGGCAATCCTGCATTTGCAGGTTTTAAGAATCAGGATGGAACAAATCTGGCGTCTGCCAGCTATGATGTGAACCGTTGGAGACTGGCCGCAGCGGCTGCTAAAGCCGTTATAGACTCCGGTTTTTACCGGCTGTATACTAACCTGGAAAACGGAGATACCCGTTTTAATCCTTATTTGTCTGTCAGGAATGTTCATCTTACCCCATGGAATGTAGAAACAATTTTTGGTGTGGTAACCTGGAACACGTGGGGCTATACGAAATGTGTTTCTCCCGGACCTGGTGGATATAATATGTATAATGCCACCCAAAACGTGGTAGATGCCTTTGCCATGAACAACGGGAGGACGATTGATGATCCCGCGTCCGGATATACGGAGACGGGTTTTGTACAGCAAAACGGTGCGAATGACTGGGAGCAGAAGCAGGGGGACTGGAGTATGTATGCAAACAGGGAGCCGCGTTTTTATGCGTTTATTGCATACAACGGGCGTTCTGTATTACCTGCCCGCACAGTAGATGATAAAAATTTCTTCTCTTCAGACAATAACCTGGATGGCAGAGGAAGAATCGAGTTTTATTATAATGGTAAGTCAGGACAGAAATCGGCCGGTACGAGCAATATCACCGGCTACCTGCCGCTAAAGCGGGTAAGCCCGAATGATAATATCCGCCAGGATGCCGTTTCCAATCCCACGCCGTATATAGTACTCCGTTATGCGGAAATATTACTGGATTATGTGGAAGCGCTCAATGAATCTGATCCCGGAAATCCGGATATCCCCACCTACCTGGATATGGTGCGTGCCCGTGCCGGACTACCGGGTATAGCCACAGTATATCCTGACGCCGTAGGGAATACAGAAAAAATGAGAAAGCATATCCTGCGTGAACGCCAGGTAGAGCTTTGTTTTGAGGGCGACCGTTATTTTACGCTGGTGCGTCGGTTGTTGCTGGGAAATCCGGAAAATCAAACCATATACGGCCTCAATACCTATGCTAATGATAACGGTCAGGGGTTTGCGTTTACGGACTTCTATAAACGCACCCTTTTCCAGAAACGTACCTGGGATAACCGTATGTACCTGTTCCCGATCCAGCAGCAGGACATCGAGCGTGATCGAGCCCTGGTGCAGAATCCAGGATGGTAAACTATTCATCTCACCCAAATCAGCAAGCAAAATGACTAAACATTATTATACGCTGCTACTGATGCTATTGGTGTTTTCAACAGGCTGCAAGAAAGAAGACAGTCGTCAACACCTGAGCGGAAGTGCAATGACGATAGCAAGGTTCCTTCCTGAAACCGGCGGTGCCACTACAGAGATATTGATTACAGGCACCAACTTCGCCGCAGATACCTCACAGGTTACAGTTACCATTAACGGAAAGCGGTGTGTGGTGATTAATACCGGCATGAACCAACTGATGGCGATAGTGCCTAAACGCTGCGGGTCAGGAAAAGTGGTGGTGCGAGTGGGCAACGACAGTATTGTCAGCAAGGATATTTTTAATTACATATTTACAAGAACGGTTACGACTATCGCCGGCAATGGTAAAGCCGGCTATGCCAACGGAAAGGGTTCGGAAGCCATGTTTAATTTTAATGGAGAAGGCTGGTATCGCGGGGCTGGAATTGTAGCTGACGATGATTTGAATGTTTATGTGACAGATGTAGGCAATCATTGTATCCGTAAAATTGATTCCGCCGGGAATGTGACCCTCCTGGCCGGGAATCCCGATGCCAGCGGTTATGCGGATGGTAAAGGAAAAAGTGCAAAGTTTTCTCTCCCTTATGGCATTACCATTGATGCACAATCTAACCTCTACACGGTAGATCCTGGCAACTGGGATATCCGCAAGATCACGCCTGACGGAGAAGCAACTACCATTGCCTGGGGGAAGTCGGAGCCCTGGTTTATTGCAACAGACAAATCCACCGGACAACTGTATTACACCAGTGCATCTCCCGGTGCTACGCTATACCGGGTAAATGCAGATTTTTCCCAGACCGATGTGATCACGCAGCTGCCTAAACCCGGTGGTATAACTTTCGATCAGCAGGGCAATCTGTTTATTTCCTGTAATGATGACCATTATATTCAGAAATACAGCGCTACCTCCTGGACTGCTGCTGCTGTGGCCGGGCAAAAGGGGATTGCCGGTTATGCAGATGGTACGGCGGCAAGTGCTAAATTTTCTGCGCCATGGAGCATTGCTGCGGATGTACAAGGTAACCTGTATGTTGCAGGAAATGGGAATATTAATGCAGGTGCTAATCCTGATCAGAGCATCCGGTTTATCAGCGCTACAGATGCCGCTGTGAGCACTTATGCAGGTGGAGGCAGCGCAGGATTTTCCAATGGCATGGGTCAGGCGGCAGCATTTAATGGGCCGCTCGGCATTACTGTGGATAAAAACGGGACTGTGTATGTGTTGGATAAAAATAACAATGCTATCAGAAAAATAATTTCAGAATAACTATGATTGGCAGACTACTCCTTATTGCTGTGATAGCCGGTTGTACCGCAGGAAAACCAGATTTAACTGGTGCGGTGATTAAACCACAAATGACGGCCTGGTATGCATCGCCACAGGGTAACGATGCAGCAACAGGCGATTTGAAACATCCGCTGAAGTCCATCAGTGCCGCAGTTTCAAAAATGAAACCTGGCGATACCCTGTTTTTGCGGGATGGCAGTTTTTCGGAAATTATTGTTATCAGCAAATCAGATATTGTCATCATGGCGATGCCGCAGGAGCAACCGGTGGTAGACATGTCCGGCTACCTTGTTTCGGCCGGTACCAGTATACTTACCATCAGTGGAGCGAGGAATGTAACCATTGCCGGTATTGACTTTTGCAACCTGAAAAGTAACACCCCCGGGACAGAGGTGAATGGTATTGTGGTAAACAATGGCAGTAAAAATATCACCCTCCGTAAAAACAAGGTGTATAATATTGAACATAATGTAGCACCGGATCAGGGGCGTGGTGGCCATGGTATACTGATCATTGGCAATACAGCGGAGGTGGTGAAGGATATTTTGGTAGAAGAAAATATCATCCATGACACTAAAACCGGGTATAGCGAAAACCTCACCATTAATGGATATGTAGATGGGTTTATTATTCGCGGCAATACCATTTATAATACCGAAAATATTGGGATAGATGCTGCTGGTGGCTATGCTGCTAATCCTACACCAGCACTGAACTATGCCAGGAATGGTTGGATTACCGAAAATGAGCTGTATAATATCGACATGACGAGGGGTCCTATTGGTGGGGTGCATGGCCATGGAGCGATAGGGATATACGTAGATGGCGCCAGGAACATTATTGTGGAGCGAAACCGTGTGCATGATGCAGACAGGGGGATTGGCATTGTGAGTGAAACGGACGCCTTTCCTACGAGCCATTGTAAAGTAAGAAATAATTTCGTTTACAATTGTTGGAGAACGGGCATTTACCTGGGTGGTTATCTCAATTATACTTCCGGAGGTACACGCAATTGTTATGTGGTGAATAATACATTGTTTATGAATAACCGTGAGCCAGGTGCATTTTCAGAAATAGAAGGGGAGTTGAGGATGACCGAATTGTGTTTTGATAATGTGGTGATGAATAATCTTGTGTATGCCCGTCCGGTGGATGTTTTCTTTCATAAATATACCAGCACCGGCAGTGGGAATGTGGTTAATCATAACCTGTATTATACTACCGGTTCCCCTCAATGGATATGGAATGGGGTGCCTTATACCACGATGGCAATCTGGCAGGCGGGGGCTGGGCAGGATAATGCGGCCGTGTATGGCATGAATCCGATGCTGGTAAATACTACCACGCCTGATTTGCATCTCCAGCCGGGCTCACCGGCAGGAGATGGAGCATATATGCTGCATGATTCCATAGTAGGAACGCTGGATATTGATGGGCATGCCCGTAAAAGTGGTGGCCGTTTAACCATTGGTGCACACCAGTTATAAAGAACAGGTTTGCAAAAGCCGGTATTTTTCCCGAAGTTCGTCAGGTTAAAATTCGGCTTATGAGAAAATACCTTTTATTGCTGGCAGCGATGTGGAGTAGTTACAACGTAGTTGCCCAGCAGTTATATATGCCCCGTAATATCCGCCATGCTTATAGCGCCAAAACCAGGGATTTGAGTGGCCGTCCCGGGCAAAATTACTGGCAGAACAAGGGTCGCTATGATATTCAGATGAAGCTGGCGCCTCCATCCCGTACCGTTACAGGTACTGAAACCATTTTGTATGTCAACAACAGCCCGGATACGCTGAAACATTTATGTATCCGGATGAACACCAATCTGCATAAATACCAGGCTCCCCGCTCCGGTTATCATAGTATGGACTTCCTGGACAGCGGCATGGTGATCGATAAATTTGTGTACAATGGTCAGGAGCTGAAATTCAATAATGACGTAGGTACAGCTGGGAATATCCGTTTACCTCGCCCGCTGGTGGCGCGCGATAGTGCCAAGATTGAGATCAGCTGGCATTATGACTTGTCAAAGGAGAGTGGTCGTGAAGGGATGATCGACAGTACCACTGCATTCCTAGCCTATGCTTATCCCCGTATAGCCGTGTATGATGATTACAATGGCTGGGATGATATTCCTCATACTGACCGGGCAGAATTCTATAATGATTTCAATGATTATACCGTAGCGGTTACCGTACCCAAGAATTTTGTGGTATGGGGTACCGGTGATCTGCTGAATGGTGCTGAAGTGCTGCAACCTGCGGTAGCGCAGCGTTTGAAAGAAAGTTATGTGGCCGACAAAACGATGCAGATTGCGACGTTGCAGGATATGCTGGCTGGCAAAGTAACGGCACAACGGGACTGGAACACCTGGAAGTTTGCGGTGAACCATATTGTGGATGTGACCTATGGGGTGAGTAATCACTATGTATGGGATGCGGGCAGCGCGCTGCTGGACACGGCTACGGGTCGCAGGGCGAGCATGCAGGCGGCCTATAATGATACGGCTGCCGACTTCCGCAAATCAGTGGAGTTTGGCCGGTATGCGCTGGGCTGGTTCTCTAACCACTGGCCGGGCATTGCATATCCTTATCCGGTGATGACGGCTTTCCAGGGCTATGCCGACATGGAATATCCGATGATGGTGAATGATGGTAATGTGGGAGACCTGGACTTTGCGCAGTTGCTGCAGGACCATGAGATGGCACATACCTATTTCCCTTTTTACATGGGTATTAATGAAACCCGCTATGCTTTTATGGATGAGGGTTGGGCAACCACCTTTGAATACCTGATCCGAATTGCAGAGAAGGGTAAAGCGTCTGCCGATGATTTTTACAAGAAGTTCAGGGTAAAGCGTTATATAGGAGATCCGAGTACAGAGGAGGATCAGCCGGTTATATCTATGTCCACCCAGGTGAGTGGCATGGGCTATGGCAGCAACTCTTATGGTAAGGCTTCGCTGGCATACCTGGCGGTAAAAGACCTGTTGGGGGATGCGTTATTTAAAAAATCATTACATCATTATATGCAAACGTGGAATGGTAAGCATCCTATTCCATGGGATTTCTTCAACAGCTTCAACACAGGTTCAGGTAAGAACCTGAACTGGTTTTGGCACAACTGGTTTTTCACCAATAACTATATAGACCTGGCGGTGGAATCAGTAAAGGGGAAAACGGTGACTATCCGCAATGTGGGTGGTTTTGCTATTCCGTTTGACCTGGTAGTTACCGATGCGGCTGGTAAGGAAGTGCGTAAGCATTATACGCCTGCGGTGTGGGAAAAGAACCAGCAGGTGCTGACGTTGCCGGTTCCGGAAAAGTTACGTAGTGTAAGGGTAGAGGGTGGTTTGTATATGGATGCTACACCGGAAGATAATGTGAGTAAGTAATGAACTATTTTTATGAGGAAGGGGGATTGGGTGGTAAGCCCGGTCCCCCTTCCTCATTTGAATCAGACCTAAGGTCTGATTCAAATGAGGAACCTGATCAAACATTTTTTAAAATATTTGTTATACCTGCTGACATAGGGTTGTCACTTCCCCATTATTACTTTGTATCAACAAAACAAAGCAACTATGAATATCATTGAACTACTCCTGACGGAGCTGAAGACGGAGTCCGCCACCACACGCAAGATGCTGCAACGTGTACCTGATGGCAAGTTTGACTATAAGCCTCATGAAAAGAGTATGTCGATGGGCCGGCTGGCGACGCATCTGGCGGAGGTACCGGGCTGGATACCGATGGTATTAAATACGGAGGAACTGAATTTTGAGGAAGAGAAATATGAGCCGCGTGTGATACCTACCAATGCGGAGCTGGTGGCATTTTTTGAGGAGGAATTACAAAAAGGAGAGGAGGCGTTATCGAAGGCAACGGAAGCTGATCTGCAGAAAACCTGGACGATGCGCAGTGGAGATCAGATCTGGAGTACAAGTAGTAAATATGAGGTGATACGTATGGTTTTCGGGCAGATCATACATCACCGTGCACAATTAGGTTATGATCTGCGCTTGCTGGATGTTCCTATTCCGGGCAGCTATGGGCCAAGTGCAGATGAGAACTAAAGGAAGCAGGGTAATGTTGCACGGGCGCAGCATTACCCTACTCACGTATATGTATATACGCAAATTTGTAAATTTTTTTATGTCTTGAAACCGGCTATGGTGGCTGGTTTTGTAATTTTGTAAAATAAAATTGTTATTTAAATTTTGTAAGAATGAATATTTTTCTATCTTTGCAATCCCGAAACAAACAAACGGGAATGATTCCGTAGCTCAGTTGGTAGAGCAATACACTTTTAATGTATGGGCCCTGGGTTCGAGTCCCAGCGGGATCACTGGATAAAGAATTAAGCCATTTAAATCGAAGGATTTGATGGCTTTTTTGTTTTGGGACAATTTTCATTCATCAAGCACTTGAGAAATGGATGATTGTTTACGCTGGTTTGATGCTTGTTTTACAAAAGTATAGGCACATTGTTTAACCTGGTAAAGTATCCGGAGATTAAAGTAGTATTATTGGTTTATTTCTATCTTAAGTTCCGTAATTTACAGTAAAATTTGATCTTGTATGCAATCCAGACTTATTGTTAGGAATTTTGGGCCGATTGAATTTGTAGATTTAGATCTGAGGAATGTCAATGTTTTTATTGGCCCTCAGGCCAGTGGAAAAAGTGCGTTGGCGAAAATATATACCATCTTAAAAGCTCCAAGGAAGTTTTTTAAGTGGAATATAGTCTTGGAGGGTGCAAGCCAGGGTCATATGTATTTTGAAGGAGTGTTGGAAGAATACAATATTTCATCATTTCTTAGAGCAGATACTGAGATTGAATTTCAATCAGAGTTACATAATATAAGCTATAGAGATGGAATGATAAATTATGAGCCATTGCTCCTAAAACGCATAGAGCAATTGGAACAGTATAAAACAGATTTTCAAGAAAATCAAAAGGCGATTCTTTACGAGGTAAAAAATTTAGTCGAAAAATTTATATGGTTTAATTTTCGTGTTCATGACATATTAGATATTGATTTTGAATCAACAGCTTCATTTCTTACTATCCTTGACACTATCACTTTAACAGAATCCCAATTCCACCGAATTGTAGAAATAATTAAAGAGATTGAGGCCAACCTAAGTACAAATGCCGCAGTATATATTCCAGCAGAAAGAAACTTCATCAATATAATAAAGAATTCATCCTTAAATCTATTATTGAACAATGTACCTATACCCAAGCATATATTAGCATTTGGGGCAGAGGTGGAAAAATCATCCATTAAAAATATAGATTTAGGTTTTTTACAAAAAAACTTAATCTATAAAGATGTTAATGGGGAAGCTAGAATTTTTACTGATGACAACCACAGTATCAAATTAACTGAGGCCGCATCTGGAATTCAAAGTGTATTACCGGTATTGATTCCAATTCTTTCACATAAGGCTTCTGCTGGTCATCGGTCCTTTGTGATAGAGGAACCTGAATTAAATTTATTTCCAATAGCCCAGTATGAGCTAATTAAAAAATTAGAATCTTCGAGAAAGGAGCCATATTGGGAAGACTATGGAACCATACACACGTACACCACTCACAGTCCTTATATACTTTCAGCTCTAAATAATCTTCTTTATGCCAATAAGGTGAAAAGAAATCATATAGAATCTGATGAGTTTATGAGTAATTCAAATTTAGAAAGTGAAGTGAATAAAATTGTTTCAGCGGAAATTAATCCCTATTACTTCACTGCCTACCAAATCTGTAACGGCCAGGCAGAATCAATTTTTGATCGGGAAACAGGCCTTATTAGAGAAAATTACATCGACAGTGCATCCGATAAATTAGCGGATGATTTTGATGCATTAATGGACCTAGCACAATAAAAAATGGAAGCTCTCCTGAAATCATGTTATGGAGACTGCAAGCACTTAGCAATCTCCAATTGTAGCTTGAAAAGCTCTTACCATACATTGACAACTCCGAAATTTTACGTTTATTATGCGGATGATAATCAGCCAGTTCAAATCGTAGAAGAAAATGAAGATCATCAGCTGGTAGTATCAAATCCAGCTTGTGCTGAAGTGGGATTTATAAAAACTGACAAATGCCTTTTTGCAGATAATGTTCAAAAATGTGACTGTGTGTTGTATTCCACAACCAAATTATTTTTTGTGGAGATCAAGTGGAGTAGTGCTGGTGGCAGAAATGCAAAAAGAATAAAAGCGGTTGAACAACTTGCAGCCACCATTGAGTCATTTCAAGAAAGTGGTGTGGACTGTAAGGATTATGAAGCAGGGGCTATTATCTGCTTCAAACGTAAGGATGTTTATCCTACAAGAGCGTCATCAAACTCTCAGAAAGCAATATTTCTGGAAAAATATGGTGTCAGGTTAGAAGAAGGTAATGTCATTGAGTTTTAAAGAGTCCATGCCTATTAACCTGTCGTGCAACTCTAGGAACATCGCACTCCTACTTTCCTTACTGATCCGTGCTCACCAGTATCCTCGGTTTCACCGGCACTGGTTGTTGTGCTGTTAGTGCGTTTGAAATGAAGAAGAGGAGAAAGAAGAAATATCGTTTGCGCATTATTACTTAGGTATTTAAATGTCGTTTTGACTTTTATTAAAATAGGCGTAGGTCCTAAATTACATACCTTTTTTGGAAAATTTTACCTTTGTTTTGGCTTGGCGATGGCTCCCGTTAAATAATGAAAAAGGACTATAAAGAGACCCACGAATCTACAAATAGGTACCATCACTCTGTATAGTCATTCATATCAAACTCAACTCCCCAACCTCCCCAGCGCCTCCTCAAACCGCCCACTCCGCATCTGCGCCACCGCCTCATTCATCAGCGCTTTCCCGTACATCAGCTGCCCTTCATGCGTAGCCAGCGATAACTTACCGGACCCAATCAACGGCCCCACATCCTGGAGGAAAATACCTTCCATTTCCTGATCCACCGTACCCGGCTTGTTCCCAGCCGCCAATTGCAGCATCATCAACGAATATATCATCCGGCTGATTTGCCGCATAACGTAAAAACGCGCAGATTGATAAGTACTGACTTCTCCAAAATAAGTTTTAAGGAACGCAGTTTCCTGCTCGGGACTGTGAATAAAAAAGTTAGCCACGCCAGCCAGGTCCACATAGCGGTCATTCAAAAAAGCAGTATCCCAGTCAATGATCCAGATGGCAGTACCGTCACAAAGGATGTTAGATGGATTGAGGTCGTTATGACTAAATACCTTATCCGTATCTGCCCAGGGGTATACCTTTTTCAGCTCCGCGTATTTGGCCATGCACTCGTCCGGAACAGGCCCTGATATTATATTACTCCTCCGGAACCCTTCCACAATATGATCCACCGTAGCTTTCATATCATCACCAGGAACCGTATAGGCGATACCGTGAGTTTGCTTTACTGCCACTGCTAATTTTTCTGCCAGCGCCACTCCGCTATAAATACTCCTGATGGGTTTATTTTCAACAAACTCACTGATGATAATACCAGCTCTGGCATTGCTATAAAGCAGGGGAGGGGCAATACCCGCCTTTGCAGCAAGGGCTATACGCTCATAAGTATTATTTCCCGGTTTATCCAGTTTCATCACATATGGTCGGTCATTGGCGATCACCTTATATACGGAAGCAGCAGACAAGCCGCCTGCCAGCAGTTGAGCCTCACTGATAACAGCACCCCCAAAGGCGGCAGCAAAGGCTTCATTCACATCAGCCAGGCGGTCAGCAGGAAATATTGTGTTATTTAATGACATAGGAACGATATATTTTACAATATTACCGCGTCAAAAGCAATTCTCAAAACACTCACCCCATCGCCCCTACGAATAGTTAATATTTTGTTAACCTCCCCGTAATATTCCCAACACATGCACCCTCTACTTTTGCACCCTAAGCATAAACACTCATTGTCAATGAAGAGATTTATCCGTCTATTTTATCTTGCGATAGCAATCCTGACGTCAACCAACATCCACGCACAATCCACCCTTGCCGACTTAAACGGTCAGATCAAAGCCAAGGATGGTACTGCGATTCCAGGGGCGTCCATCACAGTAAGAAACGAATCAACTGGTTTTACCAACAGAACCCAGTCAAATACCAAAGGTCTCTATACCTTTAAACAATTACCACTCGGAGGTCCATACACTATAACGGTGTCGGCTATGGGTTTTGGTTCCCAGAAAAAACAAGACTATAGTCTGAACCAGGGTGATGCACTCCAGGTAAACTTCGACATGGAATCCTCTGTATCCAACCTGGATGCAGTGACCATTACCTCTACCTCCAACAAAAAGGCGATTGTAAACGCGGGTGCTGCTACCACTATCACACCTACTGACATCAGCCGCCTGCCGGTGAACGGAAGGAACTTCTCCAACCTGGCAGCATTGTCGCCACTGACCGGTAACGGTACCAGTATAGGCGGACAGCTGGGTTCAGGTACCAACTATACCATTGATGGTATGACCGCTAAAAACCCGACTTCCGCAGGCCCTACCACTTCCAGAAGTGGTGCGCCATACTCCATCTCCATTGAGGCAGTGCGCGAGTTTAAAGTGGTAACCAACCAATATGATGTGACCCTCGGCAGGTCCGGCGGTGGTACCGTAAGCGCGGTTACCAAATCCGGTACCAACACGGTATCCGGTTCGGTATTCGGCTATGGCCGTGCTAACTGGTTATCCAGCCCTTATGATATCCGTGGTAATAAAAGAAACAATAACTATTCTACTTACCAGTTCGGTGGTTCCATCGGCGGACCATTAATTAAAGATAAACTGCACTACTTCCTGGCATGGGATCACCAGACAGATAACCGCTCTCTGGTTATCGCTGATGTACGCTCTGCTTCTGATGAGCTGGTATACAATATCACCAGGAATGTACTGGATACCTTCGTTGGCATCGCCAGAAACCAATACGGTGTGTCCAGCCACGCACAATACGGATCGTTTAATAAACAACGTATGTCCGACGCCGGCTTCCTCCGTATCGACTGGCAGATCAACGATAAAAACCTCCTGACTATCAGGGATAACTATACCAATGATGTCAACAAACTGGGACTGATCGATAATACTGCTATTAACCTGTATGAATCCGCAGGTAACGACTTCAACAGAGACAACAGCCTGTTGCTGACCCTGCGTTCTACTATCAGCACAAAAGTAACCAACGAGTTAAAAGCACAGCATCTTTATACCTGGCAGGCCAGCAAACAAAATGATGAGCTGCCGGGCGCACTGCCAAGAGCCATCGTTGAAAACGTAACTTCTGTTTTATCCGACGGTTCTACCAAAGCAACCAATATCCAGATCGGTGGTCACCGCTTTGGCCAGGAAGGCTTTACCAACAACGTATTCCAACTCACGGATAACCTGTATTACAATACCGAAAAAGTAAACTATACCTTCGGTATCGACCTGATGTATACACACGCTAAATCACTGTATGGTAGCGAGGTAAATGGTCGCTATGTATACAGAGGTATGGACGCGTTCCGGAACAATACTCCATATGCTTTCTACCGCGAAGTGCCTTTAGTGGCTGATCCTAGCGTAGTGTCTACCATCTTCAACGGTGGTGTTTATGGTCAGTTACAAACTACACTTGGTAAAGGAGTAAGTCTCACTGCCGGTTTACGTTTTGACATGGCTACCTATCCTAAGGCGCCACTGAACCAGGAACTGTATAACGCACTCGGTTTGAGCACCAATAACACCATTAAGTCGTTTGTGACACAGCCAAGATTACAGCTGACATGGGATGTGCAGGAAAAACATACCGACTACATCAAAGTGGGCGCTGGTATATTTAGCTCCGACATCAACAACTACATGCTCATCAACAACCTGACTTTTGATGGTAAACATTTTGGTACGGTGAACCTGAACTCGAATTCTGTAAGCATTCCTTCACCTGATTTCTCTGCATTCAGAAAGGATCTTGGAACTGTACCAGCGTTTACACAGTATCAATTACCGCTGATCAACTACACAGGTCCGGATGCTAAAATTCCGGTAGTGTACAAAGCAAACATCAACTATACCAAATACATTACCAGCCGCCTGAGAATGGGTATCTCCGCGTACCTTACCTATGGACGTAACAACTACTTCTACATAGATAAAAACATGGTTGAAACACCATTTTTTACTTTGCCTGCTGAGGCCAACAGAGGCGTGTATATTCCTTTAGATAAGATGAATACCAGCGGTGGTAGCGGTAACTACCTGGATGGCAGAAAGAGCACTGCTTTTGGCAGGGTGCTCGAACTGACCAGCCTGGGTAAAAACAATACCTATACCTTTGTATACGACCTGAACTACCGTTATTATAAAGATGGTAACTTCACTGCCAGCTATACCTGGAACGATTCAAAAGATAATACTTCCTACAACGGTAACGTGGCAAACAGTGCTACTTTAGGTTTGCCGGTAGCAAGCGACCCGCGTGACCTGAGCAAAATGTCCTATTCCGACGCGCAGTTCCGCCATAAAGTAGTGTTCTACGGTACATCTCCCACCTTCGCTGGATTTGTATTCGGGGTGCGTTTCTCCGGCCTCGGTGGTACCCGCTACAGCCTGTTGTCAGGTGTAAACAGCAACCAGGACTTCGTGAGCGGTACTAACGACCTTGCTTATGTGTTTGACCCTAACGCTGCTACTACTCCTGCCGCTCTCAGAGACGGAATGCTGAAACTCCTGAATGCCGGTGATGCTGGCTTCAGAAAATATGTGGAGAAGTCCACCGGCAAAATTGCTGAAAGAAATGGTGGTATCAACGGCTTCTACGGCACCGTGGATTTAAGGCTGGCTAAACAATTCAAAATATCAAGGAAAAGCGGTTTTGAGCTGTCTGCCGATGTATTCAACTTCGCTAACATGCTCAATAAGAAATGGGGTTCCAGCCATAACTTCGGTAATACCTCCCTGTATCGCGGTACTGCATTTGACAAATCTGAAGCTGTCAGGGCATATACCTATGCTGTTAATACCAGCGGCGTAGCTAACCCTGGTGGTGATCCTTATCAGATCCAGCTGGGAGCAAGGTTTTTCTTCTAACCTTTTTGTAAAGAGATGTGGCTATCGCCAGGCTGAAGTTTCCTCTCGGGCCTGGCGATAGCCTTTTTAGCACATTACCGGAAAGATGACATGGAAAAAGTGATTGTGCAATTGTTGGGTAAGTCCTGATAAGTGATAGGTTTTGCGAAGCCGCTTAAATCCATGATTTAAGCGGCTTTTTTATAAAAGTCACTATCTTGTGACGGTTATACGTTCCCCTATGTCCCAATATACCTCCAAAACGGTTCTCGTCCTCGGCGCCAATTCAGATGTGGCAAAAGAGGCCATCCTGCTGTACCTCCGCAAAGGCTACCAGGTAATAGCCGCTTCCCGCAGTACTGCGGGAATCAACGCCTTTATGGCCGCCAGACGTGCCCCTACAGACCTACTCACTGTCTGCTATTTCGATGCCACCGAATTTGAGGAGCATGAACGATTTTACCAAAGCCTGCCAGCCAAGCCTCATATCGTAGTGTACGCCGCCGGCTTCCAGGTAACCAACGAGCAGGCGCTGGTGGATTGGGAAGGGAGCTTTCGCATGATGCAGGTACATTACGCCGGTGCTGTGTCCATTATCCATCTGATAATTAATGATACTACTAATACCCACCTGGAGCGTATTATCGGGCTATCCTCCCTTTCCGGCGTGCGTGGCCGCAAAAGTAACTTCGTATATGGGAGCACGAAAGCAGCGTTTACACAATACCTGGCGGGATTGCGGCAATATTTGTTTCCAAGAAAAGTAACTGTGAATGTAATTGTTGCAGGTTATATCCGCAGCAAAATGACCGCCGGACTGGACCTTCCCGAGTCCCTGCTGATGGAGCCTGCCTTCATTGCCCGTGCCATCGTGAACGCCGGCACTGGGTTTGAGATCGTACCGGGATTTAAATGGAAACTGATCCACCAGGTGCTCAAACATCTCCCTGAAAAACTGGTGGCGAAATTACCATAACGTCCAAAATCGAACATCCTCCTAACGAGAATGGACATATTATAATTGTGCGTTATCCCTAAACGAATAATTTGTATTAATTTGCAATAAGGCATTTTCTTTGGCAGCTATAGCACTGTATAAACATCCTGTTTACTATGCTGAGAAACTACTTAAAAATTGCATGGCGCAACCTGTGGAAGCACCGGTTGTTTTCTCTGATCAATATTATTGGTTTGGGCCTCGCTATGGCCATGTGCCTGTTGATCATCATTCAGTTGCAGGGTAGTTTTGAGAGAGATGCATTTCACCCTTATCCCAACCGCACCTTTCGTATCACCACCGACGTTACAGCCACCGATGGAAATACATTTTTCCTGGCCAGCACACCGCAGCCGCTGGCGGATAAGCTAATGCAGGAGCAAAGCAGGGTAGAAGCGGTAGCCCAGGTAATACGCGGCTTTGGCGGTACTTTCAGCAACCGGGTAAAATCATTAGGCGCATGGGGACATTATGTGAGCCCCGGCTATTTCAAACTCTTTAACTTCCCGCTTGAAAAAGGCCAGCCGGCCATTGCGCCATATACCGTGGTATTATCGCACGAAACCGCCGCTAAGTTTTTTGGGGAAACCGATCCCATTGGTAAAACACTGACGCAAAAAGACGGTGGCACCTTCACTGTTGCCGGAGTATTTGCCCCCACGGGACAACAAATATCCCACCTGGATGCGGATATCGTAGTGTCTATGGCCACCTACCCCGGGATCCATCCCGGCGAGGCGGAGGGAAACTGGCTTAACTACAACGCATATACGTACATACTCCTGCAACAGGGCACCACTACCACGCAACTGGACCACATGTTAGCGCAGGTAAGGGTGGATAACCGGAAAAAGGTAGATTTTACAGGCGTGAAGGATCACCGGTTTTTAGCACAGCGGATCAGTGATATATCGCCCGACTTCCGGGGCCTGCAAAACAATCCGGGGGTAGAGCCCTGGTTCAAACTACTGATCAACGGCATCATGCTGTTAATCATCATCTCCCTGGCCATCTTCAATTATATCAACCTGACGCTTACACGTTCTTTAAGCAGGGCCAGAGAAGTAGGCGTACGTAAAGTGGCTGGTGCAGCCCGCTGGCAGCTGGTATTGCAGTTCCTGATTGAAAGTATACTCATTACCTGCTGTGCGCTGATCATTGGTATAATTGGGCTCTATGCCATGAAATCGTTTATACATGCCCGTTGGTTAATCTGGGAAGTGCAGCAGCCGTATCTGTTATGGTTGTCTTTCTTTGGATTTACCCTGCTGACCGGACTGGTGGCAGGCGCTGCACCTGCACGGATATTATCAGCAGCAAAGCCGGTAGCCATCCTCAAAGGTTCGCTGGGGCCGGCAGGATTCGGGAAAATCGGCCTTCGTAAAACGCTGATCGTTATTCAGTTTGTGGTATCCCTGGTGTTTATGGTGTCTACCGCTATTATGTACACGCAGTTTCGTTACATGGCCACCGACAATAAAAATTTCAACCGCAGGGATATCCTGAATATACCATTGGGGGAAACAGGCAACTACCGGTTATTGGTAAACGAAATTAGTAAGCTATCCGGCGTAAACAGTGTAGGCGCTACCAGTGCCCCGCTAAACGAAGGCGCCGGGCGAATAAACATCACCCGCGATACGCGTACCCGGGCTGGCATGGAACCCCTCCAAGCCTTTACCTACGCAGTGGATGCTGCGTTTATCCGTAACATGAAACTGACCTTTGCCGCAGGTAATAATCTCCCTGAAAACAATAAGGATACCGCCCGAGGACACTTTGTGGTGCTGAACGAAAAAGCCGTGCAATCCCTTGGATTTACAGACCCGCGCGCCAGCATCGGTCAAACGATACTGCTGGATAGCACCGAAATGATAGTAGCAGGTGTGGTGAAAAATTTCAACTTCATGCGCTACGAAATGCCAGTGACCCCACTGGTGCTGCGCTACGATCCTGCGGCGTTTACCACCTTGTCATTGCTGGTGCAAAAGGGTACAAGACAGGAAGCCCTTACCAGCTCCATTCAAACCATCTGGAAAGGATTATACCCATTCGAACCCTTTCTGTATAACTGGTATGAGCAACAGCTCTATGAAGATTATATGGAAAATGAAGACCTGAAACTATTTGGTATCATTATCCTGATCGTATTTGTGATAGCATCTCTGGGGATGCTTGGTGTGGTAACACACAGCACAGAAAAGCGGGCAAAAGAAGTGGTGCTACGTAAAATAATGGGCGCCGGCATCCCGCAGGTGATGCGACTGCTTTCCTGGAGTTTTGTGAAACTCATGCTCATCGCAGCATGCATAGGGCTGCCACTGGGTACGTTACTTGGAGCAGTATTCCTGCATGTATTTACCTACCATGCATCACCCGGTATTGCTATTTACTTGATATGTACAGGAAGCCTGGTTTTCGTAGGTGCGTTAACAATAGGTATCCAGGTGTATCGCATCGCGCTGTTAAACCCGGCAACGGCACTCAGGCAGGAAGGTTAATGCAGACCGTCAGTCCGCACCGCCACTCACGTTGTCAAACGTTTCCCTTTCCTTAGGCTTGATGGTGTATTTAAGCGCTAACGTAGGGCCATAGTACACATCGAACTGGTTGCCATTGGTGCGCAACTGCATTTGTGCAATGATGCCCGACAAAAAGTGCAGGTTCTTTGTGATACCGGCGCTGTAATAAACAGACATCCTGAAAATATCAAAATTATTAGGTGCGTAGTCGTCTGATGCAAATTTCAACATCAGCTCTGCATAATAGGAAATGTTGGCTTCCCGGAAGATAGGATGAGGGCGCTCCTGCCGTAAAAAGTGGTTCACACCAAAGCGTGCCCTGAGCCTGGGAACGCTTTGATGCACGCCATCGCGGTCATCAAAAAACTTGGTTTCGAAGCGAAGCTGCTGAAATATGCTTCCTTTCGGCATTTTTTGCGCAATAGATCCCATCAGGATCATTCTTTGCTCCAGCGTTTCGTAGTTGCCGGCCTCCTTTACTTCGTATTTGTGATTCGTTTCATAACCCGCCCATAACTTCAGGTTTTTGAATCCGGAATACATCAGCCATGGCCTGAATACGAACCGCTGCCCATATTCAAAAGGATTCTTTGTTATATAAGAACCCTGTGTTACAAACTGCACATCCGCCTGCCCGGAAATATGCCATTTGGAATAAATGGGAAATGCCACATCTATTTCCGAAATAGAAGCCGGAATAAAGCCCATGGTGTTGGGAGGAGGCGCCGCCTGAGCCCATAGGTCAGCATGCGCTAAAAGACCAAGTGATAACAACAGAACAGCTTTACTTCTTTTTATCATGCGTTTCCCATTTGTATGATTTCTTTCTCTCAAAAGCTCAGCACAACAAAAAGAAACAATTATTTAGTCAAAATTGTTCCGGGGAGGCTATACCCGGATATAAATTCTCCGCTTATCCATCATATACCCCACCCACCAGATAAGCAGCATAAACGCCAGTGCATACAGCAGGGAAGCATTTTTGGGTGCCAGCCAGCTGGTAAAGCCATGCTTGTAAATAATGCCTTTCAGGGAGGGGCCGCCCAGGTGAATAATGCCCAGGATCACGGCCAGTATCCACGACAAAATGTACATAAAAAGGGGATTTTTACCGAAAACCTCAAAAAAGTAGCTCCATTTTTTTAGTCCGTATACATCAATGATGGTGATGAAAACGGCGAGCACCAGCAGGTCAAACCCCGTCGCATATACGACGTAAGTGCTGGTCCATAGCGCTTTATTGATAGGAAACACCCATCCCCAGCAGGCGCCGGCAATCACCATCCCTACACCGGTGAGCAGGAAGTTACGAATCGCCGCTGCCCGCGGCGCCTGTTGCAGGTATAGTCCTGCCAGGTAACCGAACACTACATTTACCACTGCCGGCAGGGTACTAAGTAATCCTAATGGCTCAAATGGTATAGCATAGTGGGTATACATATTTTTTACCGGGAGATATAAATGCTCTGCTTTCCCTACGGCATTGCCCTCGAGCGTGTATGGCAGGGCAGGGGTGCCTCCCCAATAGAGTACCGCCCAGTAGCCCAATAAAAGTACGGCACTAACAAGGAGCAAAACCCTTTTGCTACAATAGTAAATCAGCGCTGCTGCCAGTATATAGCAAACGCCTATACGCTGCAATACCCCCCAGAGGCGGATAGCCGAAAAATCCTTCCAGCCATAACTGCCATCCGTATACGTTACAAATGGGAAGGCATTCAACAGCCAGCCAATCAAAAAAATCAATGCTCCGCGTTGGAGTACTTTTCTGAAAAAGTGGCCCGTAGATAAAGTACCCATCTTTTTCATACTAAAGCTGAACGCATTACCGATCACAAACAGAAAAGTGGGAAACACCAGGTCCGTAGGTGTACAACCATGCCAGTCCGCATGTTTCAGTGGTGCATAAATATCACTCCAGCTGCCGGGTGAGTTCACCACAATCATAAATGCCACGGTGAGTCCGCGTAACACATCCAGGGCCAGGTATCTTTCTTGTATAACTTTCATGTGCTGCAATTATAAAAACAGGATATCCGCAAAGTCTTCTTTGCGGTGGAAGTCGGGCGTATGTGCGGTTACATGGTTCCACGTGAGGAAATGTGGTGTCGGCAGTTCATCGCCGCACTTATGGAAATTGCCCTTTACCCGCAATGTAGCCAGGTTTTCAATCTGATGATAACAGAATACCGTAGCAGGGATTACAATCGTGAGTTCCCAGCCAAAACGACGGGCGCCGTTTACTACTTCTGAACGTATATGCGTGTCCGTGGTAATGGCATCTGTAATCCGGTCGGCCAGGGCGCTGCGGTGATTACGGGTAGATCCGTATCCCGCTTTGTACCAGCCTATGCAATTAAACTCCAGGTTATAATAGCTGTCATCCTCTCCAAAAGCCACAAAGAACTCCACACAGCTGTCTTTATGAATATCCCCGTTGGCAGCGGAAGCCGCCAGCAGGAACTGCTCTTCCACATAATATTTCAGCAGCACTGCATGGGCGCTGTGCGCAATGGTGAAAGAAGCCTGTACTTCATGGCCGTATTGCGGCCAGGGGTTGCAGGCAATAGGTACCTGCGGTAATTTATCCAGCATACGGCCCACCTGCTGCGGGGTATGCTGCTGCTCCACTTCCAGGAAGGGTGCGTGTAATAACGCCATGGCTAATGCTTTTTGGTGGCTAATAGTTCACTGCTCTGCTCGTCCAGAAAAAGTATGGCGCCAGGATGTGTTCTTAATATTGTTGAAGGAAATTCAGTATGTACCGACTGATGGAGGGTGTTATACACCGCCTGTTGCTTGGTGGCACCGGGCACCATGCAGTAGATATATGGCGCCTGCATCAGCGCAGGTATCGTTAGGGTAATGGCATGAGTGGGTACTTGTGCCAGCTCACCAAAGCAGCCATCGTTTACCTGTTGTTGCCGGCACATGGCATCCAGCTCCACCACCTTTACGGGGTGGGTATCGTGGAAGTTGGCCACTGGCGGGTCGTTGAAGGCCAGGTGGCCATTTTCTCCAATGCCCATGAACACCACGTCCGGCGGGTGGACTTCCAGTAAAGCGGCATACTTCACCGCAGCGCTTTCGCCGGCCTGCCCATCGATATAATGAACAGCATGGAAATCGACCTGGCTGAAGATGCGCGACCGTAAAAAGTTGCCAAAGCCTTGTGGTGCTTCAGCTGCCAGACCTATGTATTCATCCATGTGAAATGCGCTCACCCGGTGCCAGTCGATGCCGGGTTGCACGCGCAATGCTTCCAGGAACTCCTGCTGCGAAGGTGCTGCCGCAAAAATGATGTTGATTGTTTTTTTATTTGCCAGCAGGTAGCGTAGTGTAGCCGCGGCCGTTATAGCGGCCTGTAGCCCTAGTTCCTTTCTGGTGGGGTAAATCCTGACGGTGAGGTGTTCGGTTTTAAATTCCTGCATGTACTGTTTTATTGTCCATTGTAAACGATATTACCGCCTACAATGGTGGTATGGATATGAATGTTTTCGTCGAAAATGACCACGTCGGCATCCTTGCCGGGGGTGAGACTCCCCTTTCGCTCTTGAACTTTCATGATAGTAGCGGGTGTTTCGCTCATCATCATCACAGCATCGTATAAGGGAATGCCTGCGGTCAGCATGGTGCGGATGAGGCGGTCGCAAGTAGCTACGCTGCCTGCAAATGCTGATCTGTCGGGCAGTTTGGCCACACCGTCTTCCACCAGCACCGGCATCCCGTCTTGCAGGCTGCCCAGGACCGACGGCCCCGGCGGCAATGCTGCAGCACGCATGGCATCGGTGATCAGCGCAGTTTTATCTCTCCCTTTAATTTTATAAATCAATTGTAAAAGGGGTATAGGGAGATGAACGCCATCTGCGATAATTTCCACCGTCATCTCCTCCATCAGATAGGCTGCTTCAATGACCCCCGCGTAGCGGAAGGCGTTCCGCCGGCTAACACCGGACATGGCAGAATAAAAATGTGTACAATGCGTGTACCCTGCTGCAAACGCGGGCACCACTTCTTCATAAACAGCATCGGTATGTGCAATGGCAGGCAGTATATCCCGCTCCTGCAAGTACCGGCCAAACTCAATAGCACCCGGCAGCTCCGGCGCTGCGCTCCAGCGCTTCACCGCAGCCGACCTGGAAAGCACTGCCTGGTATTCGGCAGGATCAGGCGGATGGATATAACGCGGGTCCTGTGCACCTCGCTGACTCATAGCAAAATACGGCCCCTCAATATGTAAGCCTATAAATTCGGCGCCGCTTTGATTCACCAGCTTTGCCTGCTCATATACGGAAAGGGTAGTGAGCAAACTATCCATGCCACAACTCAACGTTGTAGGCATCATCGCAGTAGTACCGTACCGGGCATGCGTTTGCGCGATCTGCAAAAATGCATCCACGGTGTTATCCATAAAGTCGGCACCACCACCGCCATGCACATGTAAATCAATAAACCCGGGTGCTATATACCTGCCTCCGGCATCTACCAGCTCCGCCCCAGGCACCTCGATATCGTGCCCGCTAACGGCTGCTATACGGCCATCAGCAATCAGTAAGGTGCCGCCTGGAAGGATACCCGCGCGGGTAATGATTTTTCCATTATAGACTTTCAGATACTTCATACTTTACATTAAGCGCCCGTTTCCAGGTTTTCAGACCATAACCAAAAAATGCATAATAGATCAGGTAAGCATAGCAGGGGAGCAGCACGATGTAGGCAAAGTGCTGACCGGCTTTATCTGCCAGCGCGCCGTATATCAACGGCATGATTGCATTGCCGCACAAGCCCATTACCAGCAACGATGCGCCGGTTTTCACGAAACTGCCCAATCCATCCATAGCCATGGCCCAGATGCCGGCCCATATCATGGAGTTGGCCAGGCCAAGTAAAACAATCAGCCATGCAGACGCATCTACGGTATGCCCCAGCAACGTTACGTTGCCACGTATCAGTAACACCAGCCCACTCAGTACAAAACCTAACAAAGTGCATGCACGCAAGGCCTGCAACTGCGATATCCAGCGGGGAATAATGGTAATACCTATCAGGTAACCAATGATAGTAGTGGTGAGTATGTACGCAGGAAATACCTTGGCCTCCGCCAGCGACATCCCCATGCCTATGGTATAGTTAATAATACTATCCACAGCAATTACCTGCGCACCCACGTGAAAAAATATAGCTACCGCCCCCAGCACCAGGTGCGGGAAATCCAGCATGCTCTTTTTGCCCTCAGGTGCATCGGTGCTAGTTTCATTTTCAATTTCAGGCAAAGGAGAAAACCGGATCAGGCAACCAAACAAAAAAAGTACAACCGTTACCACGGCGTAAGGCACTACCACTCTGCCAATCAGCTCATCGAGGACCTGCGTTTTACTAACAGGATCGAGTAAGTGCACTTCCTTTAATAAGGCCTGATCACCAGGCTGAATCAACACCGCCGCAAAAGCTACGGGCGCCAGTATGCCGGCCACCTTGTTACAGATACCCATGATGCTGAAACGCTGCGCTGCACGCTCCTTTTGTCCGAGAATAGTGATATAGGGATTGGCAGCGGTCTGCAAAATAGCCAGGCCTAAGCCAATCGCGAATAAGCCGGATAAAAACAGGCCGTAGGTGCGACTCATCCCCGCAGGTACAAACAACGCAGTGCCAGCCGCCATCAGCCAGAAACCTATCATCATGCCTTTTTTGAAGCCGGTTTTTTTCAGCATCAATCCCGCTGGAATGGCCATCACCAGGTAGGCAATGTAAAAGGCAAATGCCACCAGGTACGACTGGAAATTATTCAGCTCGCAACCTACTTTAAAATAAGGGATCAGGATGGCGTTGATCCAGGTCACCACACCAAAGATGAAAAACATGGCGGCAATGATGCCTATGGCGATTACCGGCCGTTTAGTTTCCATTCCTGCGGACATCAGCGTTCAATTTTGCTTTTAATGAATTCCATTTTTCTTTTCGCAACTTGTTTTCTGTAATTATTTCTTCAGGATATAGCAGGGCACTGTTCAGCGTAGTGAAGCGGTTGTCCAGCTCCGCCATGGGTAATGCATTCAGTTCCTGCAATAACCCTTTCGCCTGTGCTACGGTATAACTGCTGTCGTTCATCGCGGATTCTGCCAGCAGGCAGCTGAGGTAACACACCCGTATGTCGGCCATGAGTGGAAAATGTTGGAAGTTGCCGGAATTACGTATAGGCTTCAGCGTATGTAATATAGCGGCAGTTGCCCTGGCACTATCCAGCAATGCAGCCAGACTAATGTTGGCGCCCACCACCTTTCCCTGGGAAACCTCATAGGGTGCGCGTTTTAGCGCATTCCAGAAAGCTGCCGATTGCGCAGTGCTAAAGCCGAACTGATTTTTCGTATAGTCGTTAACGAAATAATCGGTTTGAAGTGGTGATATGCTGTTTATACTTTGCAGATAGGCGGCTATAGTCATATCAAAGCCTGAAATAGGATACACTCTCCTGACAGCTACCAGGTCATTGACTCCCGAAGCAGTTTCAAACACCGGAGAATATATGCCGGAGGTAGACCAGGAAGTCATGATGATGCCGGTATATCCCAGCTGCCGCGCCTGTGGTATAAAATCACGTATGTTGTTGAAATGTTTTTGCCAGTCGGTCAGGAAAAAGTTATCAGGGCCGCTGCGGATCGCCGGCGCTCCCCATATTTCAAACCCGCTCTGCATCAGTTTTTCATGATCCCCAAAGCGGTTCAGGTCCCAGCCGTAATTCCAATCTACAAAAACAGTTTGTTTAGGAAGGCCCTGCAGTGCATCAGGATATTTCAGGGCGATGTCCGCCCATACTACCGGAATTTTGTGCATGCTCACCACCAGTTCGCATAGCATTTTGATGTAATCGCCATATAGTCTGCCTTTGCCGAGTTTATCCGCTTTGGCTTTAGACTCCGGTGAATGCCCCAGCAGGTACGTTTCATCGCCGCCGATATGGAAGTATTTGGAGTGGTGGGTACTCATCAGATCCTTGTAGAGGTCCGCAAACAGGGCCTTGCAGGCTTCCTCCCGGATCGGGTTTACCTGGGAGTAGTCTTTCTGGTCTTCCCGGAGTGCTTTATAGCGGGCATGCCTAAGAATGTATTCCACGTGCCCAAAGCTCTGCTGCAAAGGAATTACATCAAGGTGCAGGCTGTCGCAATACCGGATGAATTCTTTCACCTGCTCCCGCGTATAGGCGTATTGGTTAGCGATCACTGCATGTTGCTGGTATGGGTAGCTGGCTTCCCATTCCATCACAAGGGTGTTAATGCCGTGGCGACTCAGCTGTAGTGCAAATTGCTTTAAGGCGGGCAATTTCATTACCTGAATGCGCAGGTCCAGATGGAAGCCTTTTATTTTAAAGTCCTGCTGCTGCGCCATGGCGGTGTAACAGCTAAAGCTTACCAGGCAACATGCTACGATCTTTCGTATCATCGTTTCGTAGATTTGATGGTTTGGTCAATGACGTTCAACAGCGAGGTATCGTCCCTGGTATCGGCCAGCAGCTGCCAGATCATGACACCACTGCCTTTGGCCAGCGCTACCTGCGTTTTTTCACGGATAGTAGCTACACCGTTATAGTACAGGGTACCGCCATTGTTGGGTAGTGGCACTTCATCAGTGGCTGCTGCATTGGGAAAAGCAGCAATGATATCTTTATACACCATCGACTGATACCGCTTGCTGGTATCCGCCAGCGGACCGAATCCATAACCGTAAAAAGGAACGCCCACGACTAAACGTTCTTTTGGCACTTTTCTTTCCTGACCCCAGTAGTTCAAATGATCCATTACATACGACATAGGGGAGTGCTGCCCGGGATTGGCAGGCCGCCAGGGACCTGTTTTATCGTAAGCCATCAGGTTTACAAAATCAAATTGCTGCAGGGCACGATCGGAGATGCGGTTCCGGGTGTAGTAGGCCAGCGCCGCTGTCAGCAATTTGTTTTGCTGATGTAGTGGCTGGCTGAGGGCCACTACAAAATTTTCATAGTTATCGTCGATATCATCACCCTCAATGTCTACGTCAATTCCGTCCAGATGGTACTTGTCCGCAAACGCAATGAAGTTGTTGACTACCTGCTCCCGGCAGCTGTCTGACAGCAGTTTGGCATAATAAGTATGCCGGCTGCCACCGCCGCACGACATCAGTACCCTTACTCCGTGGTCATGCGCCATTTGTACCACCGTATCCAGTGCCGGAAAAGGCATGAATACACCGGTGGTATCGGGATTGATAAAGGCAATATTCAGGTGGGTGATTTTGTCCAGCTCGATTTTTTTCATATCGGAGACAATATTCCCGCGGGAAAAGATGTATCCGATCACTTTCACCTGCGCCATGGCAGGCATGGTAAACAGTAGGGCTGCCGTAGCAAATAGTTTTATCATTTTCATTGGAGAGAATTATAGACATTAGCTGTTAACGATTGCTGCCCGGTTACATCGTATTCACCTGCCCAGAGGTAGGCGCCGAGAAATCCGTTTTGCTTTAACCATGCGGCCTTCTGCGTGGCCAGCGGTATCCCGTTGAAATAAACCCCTTTGGCAATCTCCGCATATTCTTTGGTGGCAGCGGCAGGAACCGCGGCCAGGATTTCTTTATAAGGGATGTAGTTATAGGATGTCCAGCTAAGGTTGTTGCCATTGGCATCGAGACTATTATATCTCAATCCGAAAGCCGGAATGCCCATCACAATTTTTGCGGCCGGGTACTTTGATTTCCATAAGCCGGCACATTGCACAAAATAATCGAATCCGGATGGTTGTCCAAGCGGTTTTCCGGGCCCTACGTGTACACCGTCTTCATAGGCGTGTACATTGATCCAGTTGGCGGCGGAGAGGTCGGGGTAGCGGTCGTAATAGGTGGAGCCGGCTACGGTTGCAGTAAGGATGGCATTTGCGCCCAGTGCGGCCCTCAGCTCAGTGAGCAAGGTGCCGGTAGCGGCAATATTCGCGTTGATGATGCTTGCGGACGCGTTGATGTCTGTCATCAGGAGATCTACACCGTCCATGCGTTTGGCTGCCACGTATGCTTTGATGGATTGTACCAGGGCGGCACGTTTAGCCACGTCCGTTATAACGGCCCCAAACTGGTTGCTCTGGCTTACACTCCAGCCATCAGCAGACAATGCGCCGCTGATGCCCAGTAACACCGGCACTCCCGCCACATGGGCGCGGCCTACGGTTTCTTCGGCCTTACGGGCTATTTCACCTTTGGAAATATCCATGGTGCCGGCAGCGGTAATGGTGGCCACCTTGTAGGCCATATGGGTCATTGCGGAGAAGTCCACCTGTTTGTAACTGGCGGTATCACTGATATACGCCATCACCACATTAGCCGCGGCTTTCGGCTTATAGGTATTCGGTATTACGAAGATATCCCGGTAGCGCGAGGTGGTATAGCCCTGGTAGGTTACGTTTACGCTTACACGAAAGGCCCCTCCTTCTCTTGCTATAAAATAATATTGCTTGTCAGTAGCCGCCACGGAATCATTGATTTTCCAGGCAATGTCTGCCTGTACCGGAGAATACTGGAGGCCGGTGAAGGCCATGGTGTCGCCCACGTTTAAAATGCGGATGCTGTCGCGACTCTCCGGGAACAATGATATCTCATTAAACACCCGCGGTGTAAATGGCTTGCCTGCCGCCTGATCGGCTGCTTCATCTTTTGTGCATCCGGCTAGCAGGCCTGCTGCTAAAAGGAAGCATATATGTAGTTGCTTTTTCATTGATAGTAGTTTTGCAGATGATTATTCTTTGTCCCACCATACGCGCCTGGTCCAGTCATCCTCGCCAATGCGCTCCACTGCTGCCTGTACGTTTACCGCGTTCTGCTCTTTCTCTGATAATGGATACTGGAAGCGGCGGGGAATAGTGGTGGAGGTTGACTCATTGGTAGGCGTGGCTTTTAATTCAGGATAACCCGAGCGGCGCCAGTTGGCGAATGTTTCCGGGCCATTGAGCATGAGCGCAATGTAAAGCTGTGAGTTAATCTGCTTCAGCTCTGTACCGGCTGCCAGCGGGTTTTCGGTGAGGAACCGTGCAATGGCCGTATCGGGTACTACAGGGCCGTTAGGGTACAGACTCAGCTGCTTCATAGCCGCTTCAATGCCCTTGCGATAATGGGTGGCTGCATCATCTCCCAAAGTAATACCCAGCCGAATGCTGGCATCCGCGAGTAACAGCTCCACTTCCGCATAGGTCAGATGCAGGAAAGGCGCATTGTTACGGATGAAGCAGTTGTTCAGTTCGCATTTCAGGTCCCCGTTTACGGCGCTGTAGTTGGTGCCATTGGCCAGTTTGATGGTCACAGGGCCTACCCAGTCGTCATACACATACCTGCCCGGATTGGAACCGGTCAGGCCTACAGTGGTCACTTTCACCTGCTCGGTAATATCTTCCCGTTCAAAAGGTTTCATGGGATTATTCTGTTTGTAACAGCGGGGGATGTAGTTCAACCGCGGATCATTGGTGTTTTTCAGCAGGTTGAGGAAAGTGCTGATGATTTTAGGCATGCCCGACTGCTGGTTGATGGCCACGGAAACTGCGTTGCCGCGCACATCGGAATAGGTGCTCTGGATATCCAGGTGTTTGGTCATGCAGATATCCGCATTGCTGGTCATCACCCCACCACTATATGCCTCCGTAATCTCCGTTTTCGCCTTGTCGGGATTTCTTTTGGCAATGCGCAGTGCGAGTCTGATGCGGAGGGAGTTGGCAAATTTTTTCCAGGCATTGATATCTCCCTTGAAAAATACTTCCTCGGGTACCTTGTCTTTTGTAGCGTCCAGCTGGGCGGCAGCGGCTTTTAATTCTGCCAGGAAATCATTGTATATATCTTCCTGTTTATCGTATACCGGTCGTTTGATTTGCGAGTAATAAGCGGTGCCGGCCTGCGAGTACGGGATATCACCATACAGGTCCGTAAGGCGGGCAAAGGTGTATACCTTCATAATGCGGCACATGGCATTTAGATTGGATTGCGTAGCTACGTCCTTCGTACGTTCAGCGGCATCCACAATGTTGACCACATCATTCGGATAACTGTTTTCCCACATCACCCACATGCGGGTAGCATCTTTTACATACATGCCACCTACACGTGCATAGTACACAGCGCCAAACTGCTGTACCAGCGGCAGCAGCACGATGCTGTTCGTTCTTTCCTGGGTGGACAGATCCCCTGAAAACCAGAGCTGTGCATAGATCAGCTGGTTTTTGGGATTCATGGAGCTGGATTTTGTAGGATCTGTATTTAGTGTTCCGAACTTACTACAGGCGGTAAGCAGCAGTAGCAGCGGAAGTATATAGTTATAGTTGCGATTTTGTGTCATAGCGGTAAATTATTTTGTCCGTTAGAACTTCACATTCAGGTTAAAGCCCCATCCTCTCCTGGATGGCAGTGAGCCATATTCCAGTCCCTGTCCGTTACCGTTGTTGTAGTTGGAGTCGGGGTCTACGTTTGGAATATCTTTATAGATGATAAAAGGATTTCTGGCTACCAGCCCAAACTGGGCGTCTTTGATGTGGAGGCGGTTACTGATATTACGGGGAAGCCTATACGATAAAGTAATTTCACGGACTTTTACATAAGTGGCTTTGTAGATGAATGGTACCGCAATACCGTTGCCATCCGAGTAGTAGTTGGCCCAGTACACGGAAGGGTCTACCGCGCGGGTATTCTTTTCGTACACCGGCTTACCATCCGCATCAGTACCGGTTTGCACCACGCCTTCAGGTACGTATCCTCTTACCATGCCCATGCTTCTCCATTCACCTGCAGTTTTTTTGGCGGCCAGTCGCTCCTGCTCGGATTGTATCCATTCTTCGCGGCCAGGCAGCGTTTTTTTGCTGGCGCCGCGTACAACGGAGAACAGGTCGGTCATGGAGAAGATATCGGCGCCATACTTCACATCAAATACTGCATTGAGACTAAAATTCTTATAGTTGAAACGGCTGGTCAGGCCACCGGTCCAGTCGAATACGCCTTTGCCAAGTACGCGCCTGTCCGTAGTAGGTACCGGTGCCAGGGTAGTAGGGTTCAGGATAATGTTGCCCTTAAGATCGCGCTGATAGTCGTAGCCAATGATAGAGCCATAGCGCTGCCCCGGCATAGCCGCCACCAGGAGTCCCAGCCAGCGTGCCTCTGAGAGCGTGATAAAGGGTACATCCGGCGCAAGCGACTGCACATTGTTGATATTCCTTGCGAAGTTCACGGATACATCCCAGCTGAAATCCTTTTTGGAAATGGGCGTACCGGAGAGCATCAGTTCCAGGCCTTTGTTGGTGATGAGGCCGGCGTTGATGATCTGTTTGGTAAAGCCGGAAGATACCGGTGCAGGTACAATGTTGATCTGATCGCGGGAGCGGCTGGTATAATAGGTACCATCGAAAGTGAGTCGGCCGTTGAAGAACTTCATGTTCAGCCCTGTTTCGAAACTACGTGTACGCGTGGGCTTTAGTTCTTTATTGGGAATGATTTTAGTAGAAATATTTGCAGGTTGTGATCCGTTAAACGACAGCGGGTAGAGGCTGTAATAGAGATCGAGCATATACGGATCTGTATCGCTGCCTACTTCTGCCCAGGAGGCGCGGAGCTTACCGAAGCTCAGGATATTGCTTTTAATGTTGAAAGCATCGGTAAAGATGAGGCTACCGGATACAGACGGGTACGTATATACGTTGTTGCCTTTAGGCAGAGTAGAAGAGGCGTCTGTACGTATGGTACCGTCGATGTAAAGGAAGTCTTTATAACCTAGTGTAACCAGACCGTAGCCGGAGCGCACTTCCCTGCGGATATTACTTTCTTCGATGCTTTTATCCTGGTAGCTGTTGATGCTTTTTACATCGGTAACGGTCATGTTGGAAAATGTGCCGGCGGTGCCTTTGCGCTGGCGCTGGTTGAGGCTGGCGCCCAGGCGTGCGGAGAGGTTGATATCGCGACTCAGTTTATGCGTAAACGTTGCCATCACGTCCGCCTGGTTGGTCATGTATTTCTGGTCGAGGGTGTTCATCATACCGGAGATTGCCAGTGGCGTGGTGGGTGGACTATACTTCTGATAGTTCAGGAACGTGATGTCAGTAGATGCCCTGGCGAGGATGCTGAAATGTTTGTTAACGGTGATGTTGGCGTTGAAAGCGCCGGTGAGGCGGTCTTTCATTGTTACGTTCGACATTTCATACAGCACCCAGTATGGGTTGAGGCGGTATTGTCCGCCGCCCCATTCTACATATTGTCCGCTGGCAGTTTTGTAGTTGTCACCAAATACGGACTGGTCGATATTATTAGCGAGGCCGTTGAAGTTCTGGCCTACATTGGTAGGCGCATCGCCGAGGCCGGCCCGGTTATTCACTCTTTCGTTGAGGTAGGTGGCCCTGGCATCGAAATCGAGGTACTGACCGAATTTGGACCTTGCGGAGAAGCTGAAGTTATCACGTCGGATATCACTGTTGGGCACGATATCCTTGTAGCGGAGGTCGCCTACGGAAAAGCGGAAATTTGATTTGTCGGTAGCGTTGGTGAGGGACAAGGTATTGTTGAAAGAAGAGCCTGTCCGGAAGAAGCTACCGAAATTATTTTCTGCCAGTGCGTATGGGCGGGTTTTACCGTCGAAGCCGATGATATTGACGTTGGGATCGAGGCGGGGCCCGAAGTTGGTAAACATGGTATTTTGTGCCTGCTGCTGGTCCTGGGGTAGGTTGCCGTTGTTACCCTGGCCGTAGAGGTACTGGTTGCCGTTTACTTTGGTGAGTTGTTTTTCGATGGTGGAGGTACTGGAAAGTTCTATACCGAGTTCTTTCTGTTTACTTCCTTTTTTTGTGGTGATGAGAATGACGCCGTTGGCAGCGCTGCTACCGTATAAAGCGGCGGCAGAGGGGCCTTTGAGCACTGATATTTTTTCAATGTCATCCGGGTTGATGGCGGAGATGGCATCTCCCATATCTACGCCTTCGGCATATTTGGTATCGCCTACCTGTCCGTAGTTGGAGTTATCCATGGGGATACCGTCGATTACATAGAGTGGTTGGTTGTTGCCGGTGATGCTGGTGTTACCGCGGATGATGACGCGGGAGGAGCCGGAAGGTCCGCCTGCGGTGCTGTTGATCACCAGCCCTGCCACTTTACCGGCGAGGGAGTTGATGACGTTGGTTTCTTTGGCTTTGTTGATATCATCCCCGTTTACTTCCGTGAATGCGTAGCCGAGTTCGCGTTCTTCCCTTTTGATGCCGAGTGCGGTAACCACTACATCTTTCAGGTTTTGTGAGCGGGAGTGGAGGGTGATATTGACTGGCTGTCCGGATAATTTGGCGACGAATCCGTATCGGTCGTAGCCGATCATCTGGATGATAATACTGTCTCCGTTTTGTGCTTGTATGGCGTACTGGCCGGCAGCAGTGGAGATGTTGTTTTGTCTTGAATTTTTATTATAGATACTGGCGCTGGGAATGATGTTACCGTTTTCATCGTTTATTTTCCCTTTGATGGTACCGGGCGACTGCGCGTTAGCGTAGTACTGGCATAAGGTCAGCACGGCTGCACAGCAGCCTATGTGCTGTAGTTTGACAATAGCATTCATATCGGTGGTAATTTTGGTTGTCTTATTGCAAATTGTACACGCAATAATCAATAAATACTTGTCCTGTGGTAATCACGGGCTTTCTTTCAATACATGTTGGTTGACGGCAATGATGAAAAGTGGTTCCAGGCTTTTGTTTCATTTTACGTTAACGTACACGAAAAGTTGGTAAAAAAATCAGGCTGGTTGCCTGTATAGTTCGTGTACGTTAACGGTTTCGTTGTGTAAAAAAGAACTCGCTGGAGTTCTTGAATTTTTCGTTAACGTACACGAATATAAAACTAAAAATTAAAAAGAAGGATTTTTTTTGAAATTAATTTCTGCAGATGCGGAGTTTCCGTTGGTGCCACTGCGGCTGGGTATACCAGGTGCATCTTTAAAAAAGCTATGACCTTAGTAAGGCCGTGCTGGCAATACCCTTACACATTAATTCCTATAGTTCCGGTAGTTTTCCCGCGTAACAATATCAATGGGCATATGCTGCGCATCTTCCACCGGAAGCCCCTGTACCAGGTAGTTATAAAGCGCCATCACGCCCTTATGCCCTTGTTCCTGCGGCTTTTGGCAGATCAGGAAATCAATCACCGACTTTTCGAGGAAAGCAATATTTTCTGCCAGGAAATCATAGCCGATCAGGCGGATGTTTACGTCCCCGGATTCCTCGAGGAAACGCGCCACCGTGTGTACGCGGGAGTTAGTTACGAATATGACATCGATATTATTTTCCCGGAGGAGTTTGGAGAGTTTAGTTTTAACGGAGTGATAATCTGTTTGTCGTATATCCGTTTTGTTTAGTTTTACCGGGCGCTTATTATTTCTGAAATAGGCCCTGAACCCTTCTTCCTTTTTCAGCAGGTGGTGGTGCAGGTCCATTTCCTTGGAGATGTTAACGATGAGGACTTCCTGCTGGTCCTGTAATAAATAATTAACAAGATGTGCTGCCAGGTGGCCGCTCTGGTACAGATCCGGTCCTATATAGCTGAGGCGTTCCTGCCCTTCAATATCGGAGTTAATAAACACATAGGGGATCTGTTTGGTATTGCATTTTTTAATCAGCTTGAGCGATTCCTCTTCAAACATGGGCGCAAACAGCACCCCGTCGAACTGCTGTTTTAAAATGCTATTGGCATTGGCTGTAAAAGTCTGCTTATCATTTTGGTCAAAGAGAAAAACCTCTACCTGTGCACCAAAATCGCGTATTTCCGCCGCGGCCTGACGGATGCCTGCCAGAGGAGCATTCCAGTAACCGGTTTCAGACGACGTGCTGGGTATCAGCACGGCAAACTTCCAGGTGCGCCTGGATGCCAGCCGCCGGGCCATCAGGTTGGGCTGGTAGTCCAGCTCCTTGATGATCTCCAGTACCCGCTCCCGCGTTTTGGCAGCCACCCCGGTGCGATTGTTCAGCACCCGGTCCACCGTGCCTATCGAAACATTTGCACGCCTCGCAATTTCTTTTACGCCCGCCGGTGCCGATTCTACTGTTTTTTTCATGAATACGCAGCTGTTTTTTTTGATACAGCTCTTGGAAAAATAAAAATAAGGATTATTTTTGTGTACGTACACGAAATTTTCAGTTAATTCTTGTTAACCACTTCCGGAACCCCGGAAAGCTACGGCTATTACGTCTTCCCAATACATATTTATATCACCCCTTCCTGTTTTCCTTTTAGGGAGATAGTTACTTGTATTCACGCTAAAAACAACCAAAAAATGAAAACAAAACTCTTGTTCTCCGTTGCCTTTTCATTACTGGTACTGGCCTGTAATAAGCAACAACAGTTATTCAATACGGATAAGCCATCCGCGGCGCGAACAGAGCTGCTGTCGGCCCCGGCGGGATTTAAAATCATCGCCTACCTTCCCAAATACACCACCACACTGGCAGATCACATCAATGCATTCGACTTTACGAAAGTCACGCATATCAACATCGCCTTCTTCAACCCGGACGTAAACGGTAACTTCCCCGCCTCACAAGGCACCGGCCTGGATACCATCGTATCCAAGGCGCACGCCAACAACGTGAAGGTGCTGCTTTCCCTGGGCGGTGGCTCCAACCAAAGCCAGTACGCCAACCTGCTCACCAGCGCCAACAGGGCTGCCTTTATCAATAAGGTAATAGCACTGGTATCACTGTACAACGTGGACGGTATCGACGTTGACCTGGAAGGCGATAACATCGATACCAACTATGAAGCCTTTGTAACCGGCCTCTCCGCACAACTGAAGCCCAACGGCAAGCTGCTCACCGCAGCAGTTGCCTGGTGGACGCGTAGCCGCATCACCGACAGCTGCCTCGCCGCCTTCGACTTCATCAACGTAATGGCCTATGATATGGCCGGCAGCGAGCACTCGCCCTACAGTTACGCCACCCAGCATCTCAACTACTGGACGGGCGACCGCGGCCTCGCCGCCTCCAAAGTGGTGATAGGGGTGCCTTTCTATGGCTACTATCCAAACGGTACCGCACAAGGGGAAATGAAATTCAGCCAGATAGTTAGCGCCTACCCCGGCAGTGAATGGAAAGATACCACCCGGCGTACAGACGGTAACGTTGTCAACTACAACGGCATCACCACCATTCAAAACAAAACAGCCCTGGCTGCGGAAAAAGCCGGTGGTATTATGTTCTGGCAGGTACTGCAGGATGCATCCGGATCTTTGTCCCTGCTACAAGCTATCACTGATAAACTAAGCAGCAACAACGGGTGGAATGATCCGTATGTTACCTGGAAATATGATCTCGGCAGCACGGCCACCGTCACTTATGGCGACAGCACCGCCATCAGGCAATCCGTGTCCGTAAAAGGGACACCCGGATTTTTGCCGGCGCCTTATTACGGCTATAGCCGCGTTTTCCTGCCCGCCAACAGCGGTGGCTATTTCCAGACCCAGCCCGGTACCACACCAAAAGTGAAACTGGCCGCCAGCAGTACCAGCACGCCTGCCAAGTTTTCCTGGTATGCAATAGATCCGGCAAAAGCTGTGACCACGCTCAGCTTCACGCTGGCCCTCGATGCTGCCAATACCAACGGACAGCTTATCATTCCTTTCGGCTACAGCACCACCAGCAGCACTACCTTCAATAATACCAACCAACTCACCGGAGTGAACACCCCCGGCGTGTTCGGTACCATGCGACTGGATTTCTACGGCGGTACCAATGCCACTTTATCCTACCGCACTAACACTTATAGCTATACGACGATTAACAACACCGTATTCAATAAGGTAGGCACCTACGTGGTGCAGATCTATTGCAACAACGGTACTAACAGTACCGTATATACGAAAAACGGGACGAGCTTTAGCCTGGGCGTACAAACCTATCACATATGGGTAAATAACGTGCAAATGCAGACCAGCGCCGCTGTGAGCAACTTCCCGGCCACGGGCGAACTAGCCACCGGCACGGCGCTCAACAGCTTCTCCATCAACGCATCGGGCAATACCAGCCCCACACCAAACACCTTAATGGCTACCCTCTCGGACATCAATATGGCTTATAGGCTGAAAGATTAATGGAATAGTGAGCATTCAGTTTGACCCGCGGCGCCTCCCAATGGGGGCGCCTTTTTAATGTTTTGTAGACCTACGGAATCATTTCCTATACGCAGCCACCCCTTTCGTATACTATTCCACGGTACTTACCAACTTCATTTTTTTGATCCGCCGCCACGTTGCACATTTATGGTGTAATTACAACCGACGACCATGAAAAAATACATCTACACTTGCTGTGTCCTGCTGGCAACCGCCACTGTTGCACAAGCACAGCACAGCTCTCCTTCGCCATCCAAACAAGTTGTTGTCCCTAAAAAAGGTGCGGAAGTACCCTATGCCATTGCCAAAAACTACTATGTAAAAAATAGCTATCCCGAAAAAGGCATTCATGCAATGCAACTTAAATCGCAGCAGGAATTTGATCAGGTTTTCGGTATGGCACCACTGGCAACCAAGGATGGAAATCCGACTGCTATTGACTTCTCCAAAAAAATGGTATTGGCACTGGTGAATGGCAGCAGCAATAACGTGGCAGACCTCCGGGTAAAATCACTAACCAAAGTGGGAAAGAAATTGCAGGTAAACTATACACTGGTAACAACCCCTGCACCGCAGTCGTTTACCTCCCGGTATTGCCACCTGCTTATTATTGATAAGAAATACGCCGGCAACCAGGTGGTCCTTACAGCTTTGTAAACAGTCCTTAAAATATTCGCATGAAAAAACTAATTGCATTATTCGCCGTAACGGTGATGACCTTCTATGCCCGAGCCCAAACAAAAGTCTGGCTGTCCGGCTACCATTCCAACGCCTCTATCAAGTACCTGTACAATGGCAGCTATACCACCACTGATGCCGTGTGGGAAGGTGGAACACCAAAAAGTAACAGCAATGTGGTAGTGTACGGGCAATTTAAAAAAGACGCATCTGGCAGAAGTTATTTCTCTATTGAAAAATCTGCGAACACAGTTACATTATTTACCGGCAATTACACGCGTGCCCGCTATAACTGCGCCATCAACGGTGATGAAGGACAAATCGTTACCAATACCGGCTCAAAGATTATTTATACCAGCCTGGAACCCTTGGGGGACGAAGGTTACATCAAAGTAACCCGGGCAGAATGGGGGGTAAAGGTGTGTCAAAACAAATTATCCAGTGTGTACTATATCCGGGAGTTCAATACTGAAGAACCCCGCCAGAGTGCCGGCGCATCCAATGAAAACACCATGGGCCAGGTAAGCGGTAAAATCATCAGCGTGCAGAAACCTGCGGAGCTTAATGTCCCTAACTACGCGGTGCTGCTGAATGAAGACGGAAATGAAATTGAAATTTCTGCCGCCAGACCTATGAAGGTAGGAGAGTGGGTTAACCTTCAGGGTTATACGAAAACGGTGTACTGGAATGGTGTGATGAAAGTCAGCCAGGTGTTTTACGTAAAAAAATCATCTTAAAATTATTACCATGCAAATGATCATTATCCTCGCCATCATAGTACTTGCAGTGGCCATATATTATTACAACAAATTAGTCCGCAAGCAAAATGAAGTGACCAACGCCACCGGTAGTATCGACGCCATGTTAAAAAACCGGTACGACCTGATCCCCAACCTGGTGGATACCGTAAAGGCATATATGTCGTACGAAAAAGAGGTGCTGGGTAAACTCACCGCTATGCGTACAAAAGCGCTGTCCGACGATGTTTCAGCGGAAGATAAATTGAAGCTGAACAGCGAAATATCCGGCGCACTACGCCAGGTGATGGTAGCCGTGGAAAATTACCCGGACCTGAAATCAAGCAACAACTTCCTGCAATTGCAACAGAGCTGGACGGATATAGAAGACCGCATTTCCGCTTCCAGAAGATTTTATAATAATGCGGTAACTGAATACAACAATGCTATTCAATCTTTCCCTGGAACGCTCTTCGCTTCCCTGATGGGCTATAAGCCCAAACCGGTTTTTGAAGCGGCGCCTGCCGAAACGCAGGGCCTGAGCGCAAAGGGATTATTTAGTCATTCCTAATACCACCGCAAAAGAATGAATAGCTCCAAACTGTTAGTGCTGGAGGGCCTGCGCAAAAAACTGCTGTTAAAAGTGCTGATGAGAGTTGGCATTTGGATGGCCGTATTTTTGCCGGCCCTCGGTTGGCTGACCTGGAAAGTAATACAGGTATACAGTCACGAATTTCGTATTACAAACGATGGGGAGATATTATTGGCAGCTATTGGGCTGTTACTTTTCGCCTATTTCCTGGCAGCCATATATCTCTCTAAAAAAATTAAAAAGATTATTTATAAATACCTGTACCAGGGCGGGTATGCGGACATGTACAAAGCGGAAATTTTGGTAAAGGCCATCCCGGAAATGCTGCCCGGACTGAGTTATAACGCTACACAGGGCATCCCACGGGATGATTTTAGTCAAAGCGGTTTTCCCTTGTTCCGAAACCCGGACAGATACTATTCCTCCGGTGAGTTGACAGGCGCCATAGGCAGTACTGCCTTCAGTTTCGCCGAAGTGCTGGCAGAAGAATACCGGCAGGATGGGGACTCGCAACCGACCTGGCAGGACCTCTTCCGCGGTGTGTTTTTTGTAGTCGATTTGCAGAAACACACGGATTCGAACACCTTAGTATATCCCGATGGGGTTAAGTATTTTGCGCCATTGCTGCTGGGAAAGCTGAGTCAGGAAAAACTCAGGTACCAAAGGGTGAAACTGGAAGATGTAGCTTTCGAAAAATATTTTGAAGTATACGGTACCGATCAAACGGAAACGCGCTATATGTTGTCGCCCGCACTGATGGACAGGATGGTGGATTTTACAAAACAAACCGGCAAGAAGTTGCAGTTTTCTTTTAAGGGATCTAAGGCCTATTTTGGTATTTATTACCCAATGGGCAAAATGTTGTTTATACCGCCGCTTTTCAGCAGCGTCAATGATACACGGACATTGGAAACCTATGTAGCGCAAGTCCGCATGATGACGGAAATTATCAAAGCGCTCAATATGAATGCTGCATATGTAAAATAGGAACCGGGCGTGCAGGAAAAGCATGTTCATGGAGAAAACTGACGTACTTGATAATTTGCGCTGATTTGCCAATCCGCCATGGACAGTGCTTTCAGCGCATTTTTTTCTTCTTCCCGTATTTTGTCGCAATTTGCCCCCGAAATTTTTCATCATTATGCGCAAATACCTATACCTGGCTGCCACCTTTCTGTTAGCAGCTCTTCAATTAAAGGCGGACCCTGTCCGCGATTCAGCCGAAATCTACCAGGAGCAGGTCAACCACATTATTGATTCCATCCGCAGCACACAAAAGTATGAAACCGGTACAATTCAACTACCCGGCGGCAAGGCGGAGATCAAGATCCCTGCAGGGTTTAAATTCCTGAATGCCGAACAAAGCAAGTACGTACTCACCAAGCTGTGGGGCAACCCGGAAGCCAATGCTGCCAATACCCTCGGCATGATCTTTCCTGAAAAATCTGATCCGTTTTCTGACAGTAGTTATGCCTTCATCGTAGAATTTGAGGACATCGGATATGTAAAAGACGATGATGCGGAGAAAATCGATTACGACGAGATGCTCAAAACCATGCAGAAAGAGGAGAAAGGCGAAAACGAAGAACGTGCGAAAGCTGGTTATGCGGCCATACACTTTGTAGGATGGGCCCAAAAACCTTTCTACGACAAGGAAAATAAAGTATTGCACTGGGCAAAGGAAATCCATTTCGACGATCATGAAGCAGGCGCCAATACGCTCAATTACCAGATCCGTATCCTCGGCCGCCATGGTATTTTGTCGCTCAACGCGGTATGTACCATGCAGGAATTGCCACTGGTAAAAGCGGATATTAGTAAAGTACTGCACATGGCCACCTTCACGGAGGGAAATACTTATTTTGACTTTGATCCTAAAGTAGATGATGTGGCTGCATGGACTATCGGCGGACTGGTAGCGGGTAAGATTCTGGCTAAAGTAGGCTTCTTTGCGCTCATCTTAAAGTTCCTGGCGGCCGGCTGGAAATTCATTGTGCTGGGCTTTCTGGCGCTGGTGGGTTACCTGCGTAAATTCATCGGCCGTAAAAAGGAGGAAGAGCCTTTGGCACAGGTGCCAGCGGAAGTTCCTGCTGATGAACCTCCTGCCACATTGTAAATACACCTGATATAAAACGAAAAGGGCGGCTGAAAAGCCGCCCTTTGTTGATTTTAAAACCCACGTTTTATTGAACTATTACAATTGAAGTTTTCGCATACAATCCCAGCGTCACCGTTACCAGGTACATACCACTGCTGGCTTTTTTCAGGTCTACATTTTGCTGGAATACTTCACCCTGCTTATTGCCGGTGAGGTATTGCACTATCAATCCGCTCTGGTTACGCACAGTGATGGTAACCGGTCCTTCCTCTGCACTACTTAGCCGTACTTTAAAGTTGCCATTTGTTGGATTTGGGAAGATGGTCAGCATATCTTCCGCGCCATGGCCGCCGCCATTACCGTTGGTATAACTGGCAGGCGCACTCTCTGCTGAACGATTACCGGCAGCATCTGTAGCAACTACCGTAAACGTATATACGTTGTTTCCTATCGGTGCATCCGTGGTAAATGAAGTAGTACTTACCGGCGTTGAATTGAGCAACGCGCCATCTCTGTAAACAAAATATCCTGTTACCCCAATATCATCCGCAGGAGCCAGCCACACCAGCTTTACATTGTGAGCAGTGGCTTTAAACGCCGTGAGAGCCGCTGGCTGCTCCGGGCTTACCATATCCTTCACCGTTAGTAACTGTGTTTGAGCTGTAGCGGCTTTGTATAGGTTGTTACCCGGCTGGGCAGCAGTAAGCGCCGCAATGCCCAGGCCATTTATATGTACTTGTCCGTTTACAATCGATGCGATATTGTGATCATTGCTGCTATACACGACCTCCAGTCCTGATGTAGCAGTAGCGCCCGGATTGAAATTATTGCTGCCAAAGGCTTTTTCAGGTATCGGGGAGAAGGTAATGGCTTGCGCTGCACGCATCCGCGTATAGGCGATAACGTTATTGCTATCCGCAAGCGGGGAATTGCCATTGCTATCTGTTATGCCAGTTGTTCCATTTACCTCCAGCCGAACATTGCCTTCGCCTTGCAGGTTGCCGATGGTAACGGAATACACCGCAGGTGATATCGCGGTAACTGCTGTTACGTTGCCGGTAATACTGGTATCAGCAATCACGCCAAATGAAGCGGGTGTTACCCCGGTTACACTTTCGGTAAACACTACACGATAATTCACACTGGTAGCATTGGTGGAATCCGCATCCTGTCGGCTGATGCTGCTGATGGCAGGAGCTATCAGATCCGTTACGGCGATGTTTGGTTGCGCCGGTGTCTCCATATCATAACCCAGATAGAAAGATGGATATGGCGGCTGATTGTAGCCGGAATTTTGCCAGGCCACCGCTGTGCGGTATTGCGGATCATGCATCAGTGTAGTAATGCGGTGCTCCGTGGGAATATTGGTGGTAAACAATACGAGGGCTGTATTATCAGATCTGCGCAGGAGTATTTCCTCGCGCCAGTCGCCCAGCAGGTCCGCGGTGAGACAAGGATTCTTTTTAGTATCGTTGTTGCCGGTCACCGGGGCTGCCTGGTAAATGGTGAACAGGCGGGTCATGGCATTCACCGGTGAGGGGCGCCACTTATCCAGCACGTTGCCATCCAACAGTTCCCGGGCCAGGTCGCCGTCCCACCATACAGCATGGTTATATGAAGGGCGGTTGGTGGAAATCAGTTCCCCTTTTAAGCTGTACACGCCGTTGCCGGAGGAACCCCACACTTCGTAGCCTTTATAGGCGGAGTCGATATCTGCTGCCAGGGCGCGACCCACATCGCCGGTAGTAGGCACCCCAAAAAGTGTTTCTCCTGTTTTAGCATCGTTGAAACGGAGGCCATAGGGCGCGTAATCGCCCGGACTCTCCTGGCATTGCCAGATCTCCAGTCCCGGGTGATCAGGGTCCATATCGGTCATGTGCAGGGCATCGCCGTGACCATTGCGGTTGCTCCACAGGCGGGTACCGTCGTCGTCGATGGCACATGCGCCGTTGATCACTTCATCTTTACCATCGCCATCCACATCGCCGATGGTCATCTGGTGATTGCCCATGCCGCTGTATGCCTCGTTGGCCGGGTTGTTGGGATCTTTGCTATCAAACTTCCAGCGCAGCGTCAGCTGGCCGTTGCGCCAGTCGTAGGCGGCACGCACCAGCTTATTGTAATAACCACGACCCATAATCAAACTGGGTCGCACGCCATCCAGGTAGGCAATAGCGTTTACGTAACGTTCTGCACGATTGCCGTAATTATCTCCCCAGTCGGCATAGGCACCTCTTGGTGGCTCATAGTTAACGGTAGCCATGGCCCTGCCGGTAAGGCCATTGAACACGGTAAGGTATTCAGGTCCCTGATCGGCCCAGCCGCCGCTGTTGCGGTAATCCACTACCGGATCACCGATAACGGTGCCGGTACCATCGATGGTGCCATCGGCAGTTTTACAGGCCATTTCTGCTTTACCGTCGCCATCCAGGTCGTACACCATGAACTGGGTAAAGTGCGGGCCTGCATTGATATTTTTCCCGAGGTTGATACGCCATAGCAGCGTACCGTCCAGCTCATAACAATCGATGATCTGATCACCGGAGTAGCCGCCGGAGTTATGATTGAGCTTTGTAGGGTCCCACTTCAGGAATATTTCATATACGCCATCGCCGTCCACATCGCCTACGGAGCAGTCGTTGGCGGTGTACGTATAGGCCACCCCGTCAAACGTGGTGCCACCCGGCGGAATCTGTAATGGGATCTGCATTTGATTGCTGGCCCATACCTCCATGGCAGGTGTTGGTGCGCCTTCGGCACCGTTAAGGACCGGGCGCACGGTATATTGGTGATTGGTGGTGGTGCTGTCTACGAAGTTGGTGGAAGTGGTGACAGGTGTGGTGTTGATTTTAATACTGTCGCGGTACACGTTAAAGGCAATGTCTTGCGGATCGGTACCAAGGAGTCGCCACCCGATGTACACCGTAGCGGCATTGCGGCGCACGGCCACCACCGCCCTGGTGAGGTATTCCATTTGCCTGGGAGCCGTCACCACGGCATCGGGGGTGGAGAGGGTGCTTAGGCGAATATTGTTACCATAGCTGGTGCCGCCGGCATTAATAGCATAGGCGCGCACATAGTAAGCCGTGGCAGGGGTGAGGTTATTTAGTGTAACAGTGTACACACCAGTGTCTGCGCTGGCTGCGGCCACTTTATTGCCGGCAGTGGTAGGGTTGGTGTTGAGTCCATATACGAGTCCTCTTTCAATAATAGGGGAACCGCCATCGTCTGTAATATGCCCGCCGCCGGTGGCCGTGGTAGGTGTAACACCCGTCAGCACGGCTGTGGTCATCATTATCGGATCGGGTGGCGGTATATAGCCACGTACTACGGGCGTGGATATACTGCTGCTGTTTGTTTTCGTATAGGCGATGGCGGGACTGGCCGTATCGCTGCCAATAGCGATGCTCAGGTTGCCCACCGGCTGGTCGATGCCGGTAGCTACTGCCGGGTCTTTCAGCTCCCGCCAGGCGGTAGTGCCCACATACTGCTTAAACACGCGGGCGGCAGAAACGGAACTGCTGCTGACTGCATCAATGAAAGAGCAGTAGAGGTTACCGCTTTGATCGCGCAGCATGCTGATGGCCGGTGCATCACGACCTGAAAGGGAAGTGGCGGTACCCCAGGTGCCGGTGGTTCTGTTATAGGTGATGACCGTGGCGCGGTTGGAGTTGCCAGTGTTGAAGTAAGCAATGGCCAGGTTATCGGCCGACTGCACCGCCATACTGGTATGGCGGATGCCGGAAAGGGTGGAGGTAGCGGCCACCCAGGTACTGCCGTTGAAGTTATACAGTGCCATACTACCCGTGGTAGCGGTGTTGCTGCTCAGGTTACAGAAAACCAGCCAGGGCATATCATTTTCATCGAGGATCAGGCTGAGGGCAACGGCTTTGGCGGCTGCATTCACGGAGCTGCCGCCTACAGTTACCCAGCTGCTACCATCGAACATTTTCACAAATGGGACCAGGTTGCCGTTATCGCCAAAAGCGATATAAGGCCTGTGGTTGGAGTCGAATGCGAGCGTGCTGCGGGGAGTAGAACTGTACTGCGATACGCTGTTGGTCACAGAACCGGCAGAAACATATAGGTTGGCTGTATTGCCATCCATTGGCTCCCAGGCGCTGGTAGCGGTATTGTACGTTTTTACGGCGAGCTTGTTGCCGGTGGCAGCGTCTACATAAGTCACATACAGTACACCGGTTTGATCTGCATATAGTCGGGTATAGGTGGTACTGGCACTGGTTACATTGCCGCCTACCTGTGCCCAGGTGCTGTCGGCCTGCATTTTCTTCACCTTGGCGATGCCGCCTTCGGTGAATACCACATAGGGTACATCCCCTACGAGTGCGATATTGGTATGGGCAGATGCCAGCGAGGCAAGGGCCTGCTCATTGCCCAGAATTTTCCATTGCTGGGCGTAAGTGCTGCCGGTAATAAACAGTAACAGCACCATAGAAAATAGTAGTACAGATTTTTTCATGTGGAATCGTTGAGTATTTAGTGGATGGAGAATAAGCACAAGCGTGTTGGCCGGACCTGTACAATGTGGTCCGGAAATAGGAAATTAACACGGCGCCTCCGATGGGTGTATAACTAGCTATTGCCCGTAGCTGAAAGTGGTTTTGAGAGGAGGGAATGTCAGCACCGGCCTATAGCCTGTCCTGTACCATATTGTTGAAAATACAGATAGCGTGTGAATTCATAACGTACATGGAATTAAATATTTGCCGATGCCTCGTGGTAAACTATCGTCAATACAGGAAATTACGATTTGTAGCCGGGATGATTGTCCTGTACTATCCTGCCTGCGGCAAAATCAACTTTTTAGATTTATTTATTTTTTTATAGTTTGCAAAAAAATATAGGACCAAAATTTTGCCGGCTATTCAATCATACGAAGAGAAAGAGCTGCTGCAGCGCATAGCGGCAGGTGACGAGCAGGCATTTGCAGTCATATTCGACCATTATTACCCATTACTCTATACTTATATCAATAGGATTACAAGGGTACACGCCGATACAGAAAGTATCCTCCAGGATGTTTTTATGAAGATCTGGCAGGGCCGCGAAGCACTGGAATTCGTGGACAAATTTAGTAACTACCTCTGGGTAATGGCACGCCATCATGCCCTGAATGCGATCCGTAACATGTCACGGCGGCAAGCCATACTGAATACCTTACCCGCGGAAGCTGAAGATGAACAGCGTGCCTGGCAGCTATCACTTATTGATGAGGCCATCCGGCAATTGCCTGAACATTGTCGCAAAGTGTGGACCATGAACAGGATCGATAAAATGAAACAGGCTGAAATAGCCAGAGAACTGGGTATTGCGCTTCCTACCGTTAAAAAATATATGCAACAGGCAGTGAGCCTCATTACGCAGCATGTAAAAAATCAGTCCTCCCTCGGATTGGCCATTACCTTATTACTGGTCTTGTTTTCTGAAGAAAAGTAAAATCCCCGTATACTTTTTCCCCGCACCACGTGTCTTAATAGCTATTGTGGTATCCTGCAAATGAACGTACCCTATTTTAACGGCATCAAAAAAAAGTTACTCATCAGCATATACTTTTTGAAGTAACCAGGTGTCTTAATATATAACAGCAGGTTTGCAATTTTTATTTAGGGAGATGCCAACGCCGCTGGTACGGCGCCTCCGAGGCTTGCAATAATAATAGTAAATGGAAAGAATAGCTGAATTATTTCACCGGTACTTTGAAGGTAAGGCTTCGGCTGATGAAGAGCAGGAGCTGATGCAACTGGTAGAGAAAGTAAGTAATATTGACCTGGAAATAATGATGAAGCAGGAGTGGGAAGTATTAACATTACCGGATGCCAACGTGCCTGATGGTACACATCTGCTGCAACAAATACTCTATAAACCTGCGCCACGCAGCAGGATACTGAATTTGCGCAGGAGCGCCGCCGCAGCTGCGATACTGTTATTATTAAGTGTCGGAGGATACTATCTGTATCAACAGCACCACGCAAATCCTCCGGTTACTGTCACCAATATCTTACCTGGTTATAATAAAGCCATGCTGACGTTAGAAGACGGACGCGTGGTATCCCTCGACAGCACCGGGTCTCAGTTGATTCGCCAGGGTGCCTGTACAGTGAGCCAGCAAAACGGCGAGCTCAATTATGACAGTCACCAGTCATCGGAAAAAATAGCGTATAACACGCTTAAAACCCCGCGTGGCGGACAATATCGTGTAACCTTGCCCGATGGTACTGCCGTATGGCTGAACGCTGCAAGTTCCATCAGGTATCCTACCACTTTTAAAGGAACAAACCGGCAGGTGGAAATGACCGGGGAAGCATACTTTGAAGTGGCTGCAAATGCGGATAAACCCTTCGTCGTAACCGTAAACGACGGCGTAAGTATCCGCGTATTAGGAACGCATTTTAATGTGAACGCCTATCCGGAGGAAGGCAGCACTAAAACTACCCTGTTAGCTGGTGCAGTAGCAGTAGGAGCAACAGCTATAAAGCCGCTGATACTTAGACCTGGTCAGCAGGCACAGGTACTGGCCACTACCATGAATATTATAAACAATGTAAATACAGCACAGGTGGTCGCCTGGAAAAACGGCCAGTTCGACTTCAGTCATGCCGATATAAAAACCGTCATGAACCAGCTATCCAGGTGGTATGATGTAGACGTCAGGTATGATGGAACGCTGCCAACACAAATGTTCAGAGGTAAGCTCTCCAAAGAGCTACGCCTGTCGGAAGTATTGGAGATACTCCGGGATGTAAATGTGAAATATAAATTGGACAACAGAACGATTATCGTTTATGGGGAATAGCTCATCCAGCCACTAATCAGTAACCAACTATAAACCGCTGTAGGGCTATTTTATGAGTCCTGTACAGCCGTATGTTTAATCATCTAATCAACCAAAAGTATGTTAAAACGTGTAGGTATTAAACGACCCGGAAACTCCTGGTTGAGCCAGCGCCACAAAACAATGCGTGTTTTGAGGATGGCGGTAATGCTAATGTTGACTTTCATCATCAACGGGTATGCTACAGGGAAAGCCCAGGGTAAAGTATCCGTGACCGTACAGGCAGGGACACTTGCTCATGTGTTATCCACCGTAGAAAAGCAAACCGGCTACTCTTTCTTTTTTGATGAGAAAATACTGACTGCCGCCAAACCGGTAAGTATAAATGTTAAAGAAATGGAACTGGAAAAATTCCTTGAACTGGTATTTAAAGACCAGCCATTTCGGTACAGTATCAGAAACAGGGTCATTACCATCTCCCCTAAAAACCAGATAACGCTTGCAACGGATGATCCGGAGCAAGCTGCTGCCACCAGTGTTTCCGGAAAAGTGATCAACGGTAGCGGGCAACCGGTAATAGGTGCTACTATCCGCCTGAAACCTTCCGGCCTCGGTACCTCCACCAATGATCGGGGTGTGTTTGTGATCAATAACATCCCTGCCGGTACGTATACGCTCGAAATTTCCTGCATCGGATTTACCCATACCTCAGAAAAAATTACTGTAAACAAGCAACCCGTGGAACTGCTGTTTACCATGAAAGAAAAAGTAATTGAACAAAAAGAAGTAGTAATTTCTACCGGCTATACCAGCAAAAAAACAGGAGAGATGACCGGGTCCGTACAAAGGATTTCAGGCGATGACCTCCGTATGGGTATCACCTCCGCAGATCCGGCATCCTTGCTTAAAGGACGGGTAGCAGGCGTATATATTGCAGAGCAAAATGCGGCAGATCCTACCAGCAGCGGCGGCCAGCTATTTGTGCGGGGCCAGAGCAGTATTGCAGGTGTAGGTCTGGACCAGGTAAACGAATTTGTAATCCCTACCTTGTCCTACGGTCCCCTGCTGGTGCTGGACGGAGTAATCATGCCCAATCAGAATTTAAAAGACCTGGTGACGCCGCAGGAAATACAGGATATTACCATCCTCAAAGATGCGGCCGCCACTGCTATTTATGGCTCCAGAGCCGCTGCAGGCGTCATGGTGGTGACCACAAAGAAAGGTCGTACTGAGAAAACCCGCATTACCGCCGATATTAAGCACGGTATCAATATACCTAATACGGGTAACATGCACTTTATGGCTGGTCCGGAACTATATGATCTGCAACAAAAATTTTTTACGGAAAACTATGCACAGAACAATGCCAGCCTCACTCCGCTATTCCCTACTGTAGCCGATTACCTCAACTATATGCTGCCTGCTCAGGAAGCAGTGGCCAACTCCTACGACTGGACAAAATATGCCTTCAGGACCAGTCATACCACCGACGTAAACATTGCGGCCAGTGGTGGAAGCGATAAAACGAAATTCTATATTGGCGCTACCTACTATAAGGAAGATGCTACCAGCATCGTCAACAGCCTTACCAGGAAAACTTTCCGCCTGAACCTGGACACACGCCTTACCGACCGGTTGACAGCCAGTATGTCCATCAACGGCATTATGAACAATGGCAGCAGAGATATCAACAGCGTTGCAGGCTCTGTTCAAACTTATATCCCATGGGCTAATCCGTATAACAGTGCAGGCGCACTAACGCCTGCGCTGCAGTATAAAATGGGCGGAAATCAGCAGGTAAAAGGTAATCCGCTGTACGATAACCAATATAATTTCTACAATCTCCAATCTCAGTTGTTTTTTGGCTCCATCAAACTGGATTACAAAATTACAGACTGGCTGAGCTTATCCAGTACTAATTCAGGCAACCTGAATTACAATAAGAATGTGCAGTATATAGATGTCAGAACCTATGATGGGGGCAGTTCCATTTTTGCACCACAGGGTTACCTGGGTACCACCACCGGTAACCTGATGTCGTACCTGACTTCCAATCAACTGAGCTTTAACAAGCGGATAGGAGACCACTCCATCAGAGCGCTGGCAGCATTCGAATTCGGACAAACAACCAGCGAGGACATGCTGGTAAATGTAAACCATGTGAGGGCGGGGTATCCGGTGATCTCCCTGGCTCGTGAAATGGGCGGCCCTGCGGATCTCTCGTTTTATGGTATACCCTCCACTAAAGTAGGCAACCTCGAAGGTGGTAAGGATGTAAGGGCCGTGTATTCAATTTTTGGTGAAGCAGGATATACCTATAAAGGCCGTTACAGCCTGAGTGGCAGCATTCGCACTGATGCTTCCAGTAGCTTTGGCAGCAATAACAGGTATGGTACTTTCTATTCTGGTGGCGCAGCGTGGAACATCAGCAGCGAGCAGTTCCTGGAGCAATCAAAGTGGCTGAACATGCTGAAGCTACGGATGAACTATGGTACCAGCGGCTCGCAGCTGGGCGACAACTTCCTGACGCGAACACTTTATGATCCGAGGGAAGTATATAGTGGTAGCGGTGCAGCCACCATTACAGTGTTGGGCAATCCGGACCTGCGCTGGGAAATCACCAAAACGCTGAGTACTGGTATAGACGTAGAGCTGTTTAACCGCTTAACTGCCAATATTGATTTTTACCGCCGCCGTTCCCAGGACCTGATTCAGAAAGTAACACTGCCGCCTATGGCGGGTTTCCCGACACAATGGCAAAATGCAGCTGTTGTGCAGAACACCGGTCTGGAAGTAGTACTGAATTCGCAAAATATTATGCGCAGGAATTTTACCTGGAATACCTCCTTCAACTTCAGTTGGAACAAAAACCAGATTGTAAGTTTGGCCAATGATTCACTCAGACAGGGATATTACGATCAAAACAGTTTTTATTTGTATAAAGGAGATGATATTAATTCCCTGAAAGCCGTAAAGTACGCCGGTGTAGACCCTCAAACAGGGAAGCCACTGTTTGAGAAACTTCAATTCGATGCAAAGGGACAAAGAATAGGGGTGGAGTATGTGAACACCCTGGCGGAAGTTGGTGCGGACCGCGATAGCAGACAGTTTCAGACTGTTGGCTCTTTTCAGCCCAGATTTTACGGAGGACTAACAAATACTTTCAGCTATAAAAATTTTTTACTCAGCGTCCTGATTACTTACGCCATCAAGTATACTATGACGAATAATTATGCAGCAAACGCACAAATGGCTTTTATCGATCGGTTCAACCAGCTGAAGTACACCAACGCGCAGATCCCATGGACCACACCGGGCCAAACGAATGCAACAGAGCCATCATTGTATTATCAGGCTACCACCAACTATTTCGGCTCCGATAAATATATGCATGATGCCAGTAATGCCTCACTCCGCAATATCCGGTTGAGTTATGAGCTGCCAAAGGCATTTATTGAACGTTTGAAGCTGGCTAATGCTACGGTGTATGCCACTGCCGATAATATTTATACCCTTTATTCCAAAAAAATAATTGCCTCCAGTCCGGAAGGTCCGGCGGTAGGGGAAGCGCAGAATTTCGGGAACTCAGGTGGAGTGCTGGGTATACCACGCAGATATATGATTGGCGCCCAATTATCTTTTTGATCCACTACAAAAAAGAAAGTCATGAATAAAAATATTAGTGTGCTTTTCTGTACTGCTGCTTTGATGGTGGCGTGTAATAAGAAAATAGATGAAATCAGGCCACTTGTCAAAATAGACCAGGAAGGAGAGCTGTCGTCTGCGGCAGGTATAGTAGAAGCTACAGTGGGCAATTATTCCTTGCTGCGCGGTAGCGCCACCACTTCTTATGACGAGCCACTGGCTAATATCTCAGAGAGCCGTGGCAACAACGTTACTTTAAGAACCTTTGGACCGGTACTAAAAATCACAGACGCATTTGCCTATCAGAATAGTCCGGGGCCGCAGTTGGGTTTCAGCAGCGACTTTTACAGGGGCGCTTACCAGATTATTGTGAGTGTAAACACCACCCTCGAAGGTATTGCGACATTTAAGCAAACCGCTTTTTCATCTTCCACTGAAGCAGATAAAAATAAAGTACTGTATGCAGAAGGGGAAAATCACTTCCTCCGTGCCTTTACTTACTTTAATTTGATTCGCCTGTATGGCAAACCCTATTACCAGGATGCAGCCAATAGCCCCGGTGTTGGCTTAAAATTGACCAGTTCACTCACAGATATGCCCGCACCGGCATCCGTAAAAGCAGTATATGATTTTATCATCAGTGAACTGCAGCTGGCAGCGCAACAAATGAAAACACCGGTAACCAAACCCAACAGCTTTGCTACCACAGGTGCAGCGTGGGCCTTACTGTCAAGAGTTTACCTGTATATGGGCGGCAGTATAGCACAGCCAAACGCTGGTTTTAATGATGCAGTAATTACCTATGTGGATAGTACCTTGAATTATAGCGATGGAAAGTATACATTGATCCAGGGAGCCGATTATCAACATTTGTTTGCCGATGATGAAACCGGCGCCTTAGGCCGGGCTATGTTCGCAAACAACAAGGAAATTATTTTTGCGTTTGATAATGCTACCGGCAGCACCAGGCTTGGACTGCTCTACAATTACGATCCGCAATATAATGGAGGGGGCACGTTCCTGCCAGGACAGGAATTGCTGCAACTGTTGCAGCCGGCGGATATCCGTAAAACGTTTCTGAGAACAAATCCCGCCAACGGGCGGCTCGAAACAACCAAAATGCTGGTGCTCTTCGCACAACTGCTCACCCATGCCCCTAATATATACCTCCGCGTAGGAGAGCAATACCTGAATAGGGCAGAAGCGCATGCTAAACTGGGTAATTTTTCCGCTGCCAGGGCCGATTTGAAATTGATCCATACCAGGGCCGGACTACCAGCAGCTGATGTAGATGCGCTTACGGACCAGGAACTCCTGGAGGCCATACTAAAGGAAAGAAGACTGGAGCTGGCTTTTGAAGGCCATGCAGGGTATGATTATTTCCGGAACGGATTGCCTATGATACGGCAGGCCGCCGATAATAGCGGCCAGCAACTGGTGATACCGCCGGATGATCCTAAAGTCGTGTTTACGATCCCAACTAACTAACAAACACACATTTCCTGCTGTTTTTGCGCTGACCCGTCAGTCGCAGGGGATAACCATGTCTGATAAAATCTAAATCTCAATAAATAAATCTCAACAAATATGAATTTCAGAGCAACAACATCCATGTTCCTGAGTGCAATGCTGCTACTGCTGTTGCAGGTGGCCGGCATTTCAAATGCATTCAGCCAGGAACAACCAAAGCTTTCAATTGGCGACAAAGCGCCGGCCTTTAAGTATGGCAACTTGTTAAAAGGTACACCTATCAAAAATTATGAAAAAGGACGCCTGTATATATTCGAGTTCTGGGCTACCTGGTGCGGGCCATGCATCGCTTCTATGCCACACCTGTCAGTGTTTGCAAAAGAGCACAAGCAGGATGTGACAGTAACAGCGGTAAACATCTGGGAAAAAACAGGGGATAAGCCCTATGAAAGCTCCTGGCCTAAAGTAGCCAAATTTGTTAAGGGTATGGGTGATAAAATGGGTTTCAATGTGGTTACTGACTCGAAAGATGAGCAGATGGCCAATAACTGGATGAAAGCTGCCGGCCAGGGTGGCATTCCTTGCTCTTTCCTGGTAAAAGATGGTATCATCATGTGGATTGGGCATCCGGTAGAAATTGATTCTGTAGTAGGCCTGGTGATGAGCCCTGACTATGATGTACAGGCTGCACGCCAGAAATTCCAGCAAAAAGAGGCTGCAGCCGATTCGGCTATGGGACCATTTATGACCATTATGGAGTCATGGGATAAAGCGGTAAAGGCAAATCAATTTGAGCAGGCACTCAAGATCCTTAACGATGCCATGGGTAAGGATACTACGATGGATAAAAGCCTGGGCTTTTTTAAATTTCAGACAATGATTGAGCATTTTAATGAAGACAGCGCCATGGCTTTTGTCTGTGAATGGCAAAAAGGTACCCCCGGCTATATAGGCTCCACCGCCGCTGTAATTGCCCAAAAGAAAGGACTGAAAAATGATACCTACCTGTATGCCATGGGACTGATTAAAGATAAACTGACCAATCCTAATGAACCGGCAAATATTTATCTCCAGCTGACTGCTGATTTGTATGCCAATATGGGGGACTATAAGAATGCGGTGAATTATCAGCAACAAGCAGTGGATGCTGGCAAGCAATACCTAAAGGAAGGTAAATTTGCTGGCTTTATCCTGGAGGATACCGTGAAAGAAATGGAAGCTAAACTGGCAGAATTTAAGAAACAATTAAAATAAAAACCACTACTCTCCCGGTTGGAACCAGGGGCGGATGCCCCACATATCGGGAGGCCCCACCAGGGTACCTCCCGATACATATTAATATATAAAAAGGCGACCCAACTGTCGCCTTTAAAAGCACACTTTCGTGTACGTTTGAGGGTTATTTCAATATACTGGATGTGATTAACGATGGTTATTGTTTCTGGCCCGTTTATTCTCCTCCGTATATTTTACAAACATGATAAACTGCACGAACTCCAGAAACTGGTAATCTTCTTTCAGTCCTTCCAGGGTTAATCCCTCCTGCTGACCAGTCTGAGAAATCTGACTCCATTCGAATGAAACGAGCTTCTCCTGTAAACCATTGGTAAGGGATTCCAACAAATGGGGAAAGGCCGTAAACGGCTGCGACATAATATGTTGCCCTTTAGGTGTTTGCTTCAGCTCCTGTACACGCTGGTGCGTTAAGGCCGGTAAAGGGACGCCTGATTGTTTGAATTGTGCTACGGTCATCATTGGGCATTAGTGCTTTTAAGGTGGTTCGGTTCCGGTTTATAATTGATTAGAGAACAGTTTTTAAAAAAGGTTACAAAATGTTGGCATTTTTTGTAACTTATTTTCACCTTAACCACCTAATATCCTTCTGAATGACTATTATTCAACCCATTGACACGTTTACTGACAACGAGCTCATCACCCGGGTACTGGCCGGCGAAAAAAGGCTATATGAGCAACTGATGCGCCGACACAATACAAGCCTGTTCAGGCTTGGGATGTCTTTTCTTCATAACGATATGGACGTGGAAGACGTTATGCAGCTCACCTACATTAACGCCTACCAGCACCTGGACCAATTCCGGAAGGATGCCTCATTTGGCACCTGGCTCAAACGCATCCTTATCAATGAATGCCACCAGCACCTGAAAAAAAGGATGAAAACAGCCAGCGATGGCCTGGAACAACATGAGGATGCTCCCAAAACAGCAGCAACACCTGTGGACACCGTACTCAATAAAGAACTGGGTAAAGTGCTGGAAAGCGCCCTGATGGCCATTCCGGAAAAGTACCGTGCCGTATTCGTTCTCCGGGAAATTGACCAGCTCAATGTTGCTGAAACCTCCAAAGCCCTCGATATCTCCCGGGTAAATGTGAAGGTCCGCCAGCTAAGAGCCAAGCTCATGCTCCGCGAACATATCTCCAAATTCTACAACAACGACGTTGTATTTCCATTCCATCTTATCCGCTGCGACAGGATCGTTTACGCCGTACTTGATAAGTTGGAAATTAAATAATCATTCATCAAAAGATGTAAGTTTATCCATTAGCGGACAGGCCTGCGGTCTGTCCGCTAAGATTTTAACTTACCTGCTTTGCGAGCAAAAAAGATAAAACAAAATCCTTGAGGGAGACGGTCATAAAATCCTGACCTGCTTTACTTTACGTTCTGTCCTGCCACTATCCGCAACAAATATTCCCCCAAAGCCTGCGAATATAAACCCACACCCCTCAAATAAATATTCCCCATCCCCACACTTAGTCCTGACTCCTAATTTTAGGTCGTTAATAAAAATTATATCTCATGAAAAAGTTAGAAAAACTGGTTACCAAAAAGGTAACATCCCCGGAAACCGTTAAAGGTGGTTTAATGGCATTGCAACCTGAATTCTCTTTCGATGATCAGCAGGTAACAACCGAAAACTATGCTTCCTGGAATGGTCAGCATTGGGTAACCGATGTACGCAAAGACCCTAAATAATCACCTGTAACACACAAATTTCAAAACCATTTTAAAATTGAAAACTATGAAAAGCAAAAAAAGTCTGACAAAACTGAATGCAAAAAAAGTTGAATCCCTGGACGCTATTAAAGGTGGTCTGATGCAACTCTCCAACGATTTATCAGCCGACCTCGGTGAGTCAGCAGGTGGCACCACTGTACATACCCCTACCCATTACGAAGGTCCGGATGTGTACATTTGCGATCACAAAAAAGATAAGTAATAACACCTCCTTCCGTCATAGCAGTATGACCATTATTTAAGCACTGCCGGCGACGCCGGCAGTGCTCTCCAAAAAACCATATACCATGTCTGCTCAAATCCTCATCTTAAGCCAGTCGCACCTGGAAGGCTCCACCGATCAGGTGTGCCAGTGGTTATCCCACCTGCGGATACCTTTCCTTCGGGTAAACGGGGAAGATTTGTGCCAACTGCAACGGCTAAACGATCTGCCGGCCAATGAAAATATTAGCGCTGTATGGTACCGCAGAAAGATTCACAGCTTTCCGGCAAAATACCAGCTCAAAAAAGCGGACTTCAACACGGAGTACACGCTCAAACGCTTCCTCATCGACGAATTTAACGGCCTTCATTCATACCTGTTTCACCTCATCGACCGCCAAAAGTGGCTCAACGACCCATTCACGGAAGAGAGCCTCAATAAATTACAAGTGCTCGCACTTGCCCGCAAATGCGGCATCCATACCCCTTTCACGGAAATTGTGACCACTAAAAAAGAAATTGAATCATTGCTGGAGAACTACACTGCCATCATCGTAAAACCTGTCAGTGAATGTATTTTTCTGGAAGATGCTGATGGTGGTCATTATAAAATGCTCACCAAAACCATCAATCCTGCCAATCTGCACCTCGTGCCGGAAATATTTTTTCCTTCCCTGGTACAGGAAAAGGTAGATAAGAAATTTGAAATCCGTACGTTCTACCTCGATGGTGAATGCCACTCCATGGCCATCTTTTCGCAGAACAACCACAAAACCCGGGAGGATTTCCGCAACTATGACAACGAACGGCCCAACAGGACCGTCCCCTATAAACTACCGGCAACGCTGGAAGCTAAGCTGGATCAGCTGATGAAGCTTCTGCACTTTCGTACCGGTTCCATCGACCTGATGGTGGACCAACAAGGGAATTACCATTTCCTGGAAATCAATCCGGAAGGGCAGTTTGGCATGGTGTCGTATCCATGTAATTATTATCTGGAAAAAAAGCTGGCAGTATTGCTGGGCCAATCCATTCAGGTTAAAGGGCCGCAGGTCCTATAACCTGAATGGATTTTTTCGCCCGCCCGAAGGCAAGCGAAAAATCACTAAATCTAATATCCATGAAAAAGAAATTCATCAGCAACCTGAAAGAAAAAAAGTCGCTGCCACTTTCATTATACTTCCTCGAGAAGAGCAACCCGCAGCCCGGCCGATACATCCTCAAATTCGAAAAAGCAAAAGCACTGAATTCAGAAGGATTCGAATTGTTCAATTTTTATAAAACCATCTCCAAATTCTGATCATGGAATATTTTAATCGCTACGCAAACTGCCAGCTTGTAACAGGCGCTAATATGTCGCTGCTATGCGACCTGCAGCTGCGCCGGTATTATCATATCCCTAACGATACGGCGGAAGTAATCACCTTCCTGGAACAACACAGCATCAACGAATGCATCGCCTGCTACGGTGAAGATAACCGCGAAGCCATCACCGGCTATATCGATTTTCTGCTCAGCAAAGAACTGGGCTTTACCGATACACAGCACCTGCCTGAGCTCACACCGCTGGACCTCAGCTGGGACCGGTTCGGAGATATTACCAACGTGATCATCGAATACAACGAACAAATTGATTATAACAGCACTTTCTTCCATGACCTGTTTCATCAACAGGTGCAGGGCCTTGAAATCCGTTGCTATCAGCATATATCGCTGGATAAACTACGTAGCTTTCTGGAACGCTTCAACGGTACCACACTGAAGTATATCAAACTGGTACTCCCGTTCGACCTCACCCTTGAACTGAAAACACTGGACCAGCTGGTAAAGAAATACCCAAGAGTGAAATCAATTCTCCTACATGCGTCACCGTTAGATAAGCTGGAAAAGATATTCGAAGGCTCCGTGCCGGTTACCTTCTATCAGGGCAACATCAACTCCTGCCTGGCCTGCGGTGAAATCCGTACCAACTACTTTTTGGCCAACATGGAATTGTTTACTGAAAGCCAGCAGCATAACACCTGCCTCAACAGAAAGCTCAGCATCGACCTGCAAGGCAATATTAAAAACTGCCCCTCGCTGCCGGAAAACTATGGCAATATTGCCACAGCCAGGTTGCAGGAAGTACTGGATGATAAAGCCTTTCACAAGTACGATAACATCCGCAAAGACGATATCAAAGGCTGTAAGGATTGTGAGTTCAGACATGTATGTACCGACTGCCGCGCCTACCGCGAAGATCCGAACGATCTGCTTTCCCGCCCCCTGAAATGTGGCTACGATCCCTACACCAACAACTGGGAAAACTGGTCGCAAAATCCCCTGAAACAGCAGGCTATCGCCTGCTATGGGTTAACAGAGTTAATCAACTGATATGAAGCTGAAAGCATTCCCTTTTTATATGCAGCCCGACAGGAAAGACTGTGGTCCTACCTGTATCAAAATCATCAGCCGCCACTACGGCCGGATGACGGACCTGGAAGCTATCCGCTCGCTGGCAGAAACCACGCGGGAAGGCAGCTCCCTGATGGGATTATCTGCTGCCGCTGAGGGACTGGGATTTAAAACACTGGCCGTGAAAATCGATTTTCTCACGCTCGTGGAAGAAGTGCCACTGCCCTGTATCTGCCACTGGGGTCAGCAACACTTCATTGTAGTGTATGATATCAAAACGACCGGCGGTAATACCACCATTTACGCATCCGACCCCGCTTACGGACTTATTAAATACACCAAACAGGAGTTTATTGACGGTTGGGTAGGCCGTGGTAAAAAAGAAAATGAAGAAGAAGGGATTGCCCTCCTGCTGGAACCTACCCCCGTGTTCTATGAAGCAGAATCAGCCACTCCACGGAGCCGGAAAAATTTCTCTTTCCTCTTCTCTTACTTCTCCCGATATAAAAAACTGATCGGACAGCTCTCCATAGGCCTGCTGGCAGGCAGCTTGCTGTCGCTCATTTTCCCTTTCCTCACGCAAAGTATCGTCGATATCGGCATCCAGAACCATGACCTCAACTTTATATACCTGGTGCTCCTGGCGCAGGTAATGCTGTTTTTAGGGAGAATGGGAATTGAACTGACACGTAGCTGGATCCTGTTGCATCTCTCCAGCAGAATCAATATCTCCATTGTGTCCGACTTCTTCATCAAATTGATGAAGCTCCCCATCAGCTATTTTGATACCCGCATGACCGGCGATATCATGCAGCGCATCAGTGACCACCAGCGGATAGAACAACTGCTGACCAACTCCTCGCTGAATACCCTGTTTTCCCTGGTAAACCTCGTTATTTTCAGCGTAGTACTGCTGATGTACGATTACCGGTTGTTCGGCATTTACCTGTTGGGCGCAGGTTTATCTGTTGCGTGGATTTCCTTTTTCCTTAAAAAGAGAAAAGAACTCGACTATAAAAGATTTTCGCAGGTAGCCCAGGAGCAAAGTAAGGTGATAGAACTGGTGAACGGGATGCAGGAAATCAAGATGCATAACGCAGAAAAGCAAATGCGCTGGGGCTGGGAGTTTATGCAGGTGAAACTGTTCAAGATCCAGATCAAAGCGCTGTCGCTCGAACAATGGCAAACCGTGGGCGCCAACTTCATCAACCAGGTGAAAGATATTTTTGTCAGCTTCCTCGCCGCCAAACTGGTGCTGGATGGCAATATCACCCTGGGGATGATGTTGTCTGTACAGTATATCATCGGGCAGCTCAACGGTCCGCTGATACAGCTGATGGACTTTGTAAAGCAGGTGCAGGATGCAAAAATTTCGCTGGACAGGCTGGGTGAAATTCACGATAAGGCAGATGAAGAACAGCCGCATGTGCAAATAGCCACCGACTTACCGGAGCAGGATATCGCATTGGAGAATGTTACCTTCCGCTACGTAGGCGCGGGTTCGCCGGTGTTTGAAAACCTGAGCCTGCGCATCCCGCATCGTAAAACTACTGCGATTGTAGGCGCCAGCGGTAGCGGCAAAACGACGCTGCTGAAATTGCTGATGAAATTTTACGAACCGGGAGAGGGAGATATTAAAATCGGTAATGTACAGCTGCAGCATGTTTCAGCGCGCTACTGGCGGGATCAGTGCGGCGTGGTGATGCAGGAAGGATATGTGTTTAATGATACCATCGCGCGTAATATCGCAGTGGGCGTGGATGATATCAATCGCAAACAACTGCGCGAAGCCGTATCCGTCGCCTGCATTAAAGATTTTGTGGAAGGCCTGCCCCTGAGCTATAACTCTAAAATAGGGAACGAAGGTATCGGTATCAGCGGGGGGCAGCGGCAGCGATTATTCATTGCCCGCGCCGTTTACAAGGCACCGGAATATATCTTTTTTGATGAAGCCACCAGCGCGCTGGATGCCAATACCGAAAAGGCGATCATGGGCAACCTGGAACAGTTCCTGAAAGGGAAAACGGCTGTGATTATTGCCCATCGCTTGTCGACCGTGAAAAACGCAGATAAGATCATTGTACTGGATAAAGGTAAAGTGGTAGAGGAGGGTAGTCACGATGAACTGGTAGCGCTCCGTAAAGAATATTACAGACTCGTTAAAAATCAGCTGGAACTTGGAAACTAAGAAAGAAATACTGGATACGGTTCACCTGCATTCCGAAGGCGTGCAGGACATCCTCACGCAGCCTCCCGGCTGGATGGCGCGTTTCGGCAATACCGTGATTTTTTTTATACTGCTGCTCACACTGGTGATGAGCTACCTGATCCGGTATCCTGAATTTATTCCGGCCACAGCCCTGATATCTACCCAAAACCCGCCGGAGAAGCTGGAAGCGAGAACCAATACACGGATAGCACAGATTTTTGTGGAAGATCACCAGCAGGTAGCCCCAGGGCAGCTGCTGATTGTATTGGAGTCCACCGCCGACTACCGGGATGTGATGCAGCTGCGTAAGATCATTGACTCACTGGACACCATGGGAGTGGCCCACTTCCCTGTGGAAGTAGTAAGAACTTTTAAATTAGGGGATATACAGGGAGACTATAATGCCTTTGCCAAAGCACTGATTGATGAACAGCTTTATTCGCGCCTGCAGCCCTATTCACCTGAATACGCAGCCGCAGAAAAAGGACTGTCGGAATCCCGCAGCCGGATACGTAGTCTGCTCCTGCAAAAGAAACTGGAGCTGACAAAGTACGAAGTATCCCAACGTGAATTTGACCGTTACACGGAACTTTTCAAAGAAAGGGTGGTGTCTGCCTCTGAATATAACCAGGAAAAGCTGAAGTTCCTCCAGGCAGAGCAGAACCTCGAAAATATTAACCTCACCATTTCGCAATTACAGGAAGGAATAGTGAGTATAGAAAGAACCAGGAGCGGCGCGGCTATTAACGCGCAGAAAGATCAGGTAAGCCTGTCCGCTCAAAGTACACAGCTGTTTGAGCAGCTTCGTAAATCCCTCAACGCCTGGGAGCAAAACTACCTGCTGCGCGCCTCCGGGGCAGGGGTGGTCAGCTTTCAGCAGCTGCTGGGTAACAACCAATATGTGAAAAGCGGAGATGTGCTGCTGTCCGTAATGCCGGTGGAAAATGTACAGCCCATCGGGCGACTCAAACTGCCCGCCATTAATTCCGGCAAAGTCAGGGAAGGCCAGAAGGTGCTCCTGAAACTGGATAACTATCCTTACCAGGAGTTTGGTTTGGTAGAAGGTAAAGTCAAAAACATCACCAATGCACCGGATAAAGATGGTAATTACTTCGTCACCATTAGTCTGCCCAATGGCCTCCAAACGAGCTATCACCGCACATTGCCATTTGATAAAGAACTGAAAGGTAATGCAGACGTGGTTACCGAAGACCTGCGGCTGATTGAACGGTTCTTTTACCAGATGCGGAAACTGCTGCGGTACGAATAATGGAATACAGGATGGTACAGGATAATATTTCAGTTGAATCCTTGTATATTACCTGAATTACGTTATTATTTCGTATGTAGAGCCGCAATGTTTGCGGCTCCTCGCAAATATCTCCTCCGCAAACTTCCCGGTATTTAACCGGGTTAATTGCAGTGAAGATACCAGTGAAGATTTTAGCGGGGAGACGCAAGCATTGCGTCTCTACATAGGATAAACAGTTTTCGCAACATGAAACAACTGATAGTACTTTTCACCTGCACCGCTTTAGCCGCGGCCTACAGCTTTACACCGGCTGTATTACCGCCACATCAGACCACTGAAACGCAAAAAGTTAAACGATATAAAATTACCGACTATGGCGCCATTGGCGACAGCACCACGCTCAACACCAAAGCCATACAGTCGGCCATCGATAAATGCGCTGCCAGCGGCGGCGGCATCGTGGTAATACCAAAAGGCATCTTCCGCAGCGGCGCCCTCTTCCTCAAAAAAGGGGTAAACCTGGACATCCAGGAAGGGGCTGTGCTCAAAGGCTCTACCGACATCAACGACTATCCGAAAATTAACACCCGCATTGAAGGGCACTTCGAAATGTGGCGCGCCGCCCTCATTAATGCGGACGGTATTGATCACCTTCGTATAACGGGAACGGGCACACTGGATGGCAGCGGCGCTCCTTTCTGGAAAAAATTCTGGGATGAACGTGCCAGAGATGGCAAAACTAAAAACCTGGATGTAGAACGCCCCAGGCTGATGCTGATACAAAACGCCGGGGATGTACAAATCAGTGGCATCCATTTCCTGAACTCCGGTTTCTGGAACCTGCATATTTACAAGTGCAGCAAAGTGGTGGTGAAAAACTGCAGCTTCATTGCCCCGGCGGTATCCAAGCCGGATAACCACGCCCCCAGCTCCGATGGTATTGATGTAGACAGCTCCCAGGATGTGCTGATTGCCGGCTGCTTCTTCTCCGTTGGGGACGACTGCATCGCGCTGAAAGGCAGCAAAGGCCCGTTTGCCGGTAAAGATCAGAGCAGCCCGCCGGTAGAGCGTATTACCATCACCGATTGTATCGTGGAGAAAGGCGGTGGCCTGGTCACCTGCGGCAGCGAAGCCACTATTGTAAAAGATGTGGTGGTGAAAAACAGCATCACCCGCGGGCCTACCGTATTGCGACTCAAACTGCGCCCGGATACCCCGCAGCAATATGAAAACATCCTGCTCGAAAATATTACCGTTGAAAATGGAGGCGCCATCTTCAAGGTGTCGCCCTGGAGCCAGTATTTCGACCTGATGGGGCAGGAGCCACCTACCTCTATTGTACGCAATGTGCAGATTAAAAACATTCACGGTAACGCACAAACGTGGGGCGAGCTATTCGGTCATGCCAAAGCAACGATTACGGATATACGCGTAACCGATGCAAAGCTACAGCTGGCAGAGCCAGGCCTGAAGCTGGGCAATGTACAGGGGCTTAGTTCCACCAACGTATCTGTAAATGGCCAGGCAGTACAGCTCTCGGAGTTTAAACAAACAGTGGCTAATAAGTAAGCATAAAAAAAGGTTGCAGGTGAATACCTGCAACCGCTTCTTCGTTTTTGCTTATGAGAATTAAGGACTATTTCGTTTCCTGTTCTTTGCCCGATAATATCACCGTTATCCTGCTCTCCATGTCCTGCAGGTGATACTTTGAAATACCGGATTGCAGTGGTATCGCTTTCCGGATATCCCCGCGAAGGGCCACCAGCTGCGCACGCACAAGACTGGATGCATCATTGCCGGTTGGGTCCGGGTTAATGTAGAAAATCGTTCCGTTACCATTGTTACGACCCACAATCTCGTTTACCTGTTTAAAGGCTTTCTTCGACTGATCCACATACATTTTCTGGAGATTACGGCGGTACACATCAATAGGCTTGTTATTGTATAACTCCGTCCAGATACTGGTGCGCAGATCATCTAACATCTCCAGGGCCGAATATGTTTTGATATTTCTGTTCAGCGCAGCATCGCGGGTCAGTGTCATAATGGTACCGGAGCCCATCAGGCGCATGAGTACATTGAATTGTCCTGCGGAAATGTAGTTGGCTCCATCGGTACCGGTAAGCGCAGTCAGGGTATCGTTGATCAGCCACATCGGAGTGGTAAACACATATTCCTGCAGGAATTTCATGGCTTCCTTCTGTTGCTGGTAAGGCACCGGAGAAAGCTGAACACCCGGCTGCTCCACGCTTTTAAACGTCTGATATCCGCCGCCCACACTTTTCATCACCTGTGCGCCAAATAACATGTACTGACGCAATACTGTTTCGTACATCGTTTTCAGGTTTTCATACCCCTCATTAGGCACGCGGGTCCAGGTGCTCAGTTGCGGTAATACACGCTGCAGGTTTTTAATGCCGTATTTGGCTGCCAGCACGTTATTATCGCCCAGATCCTCGCTCTGACTACGCGGGTCTGACCCGGCGTTTTCACTGCCAAAAAACAGGCGCTGGTTAGCAGCGAGACTATCAATCACCAGTTTATTCAGGAAGGCTGCTTCTTCATTAGGCGTTTTATACTGCGGATACCAGCGGTAGCCGTATTGAATGGCCCACCTGTCGTACTCGCCTATACGGGGGAAAATTCCTTTTTCACCGATGTTATCTTCCGGCTGCGCCACCCAGTTAAAGCGGGCATAGTCCATGATGGACGGCGTGTGGCCGTTAGCTTCTACCCAGGCCTTGTTGCGCAGCTTTTCTACCGGCACTGTGGAGCTGGAGCCGAAGTTATGCGCCAGTCCGAGGGTATGACCCACTTCATGACTGGAAACGAACCGGATCAGCTGCCCCATCAGTTCATCATCAAATTCCATTTTGCGGGCACGTGCATCCAGCGGGCCTGCCTGCACCATATACCAGTTGTGTACCAGCTGCATAATGTTGTGGTACCAGTTGATGTGTGATTCTATGATTTCGCCGCTGCGTGGGTCATGTACGTGCGGGCCGCTGGCATTAGCTATGCTGGAAGGTTTGTACACGATCACGCTGTGCCGCGCATCATCAATACTCCAGGTGGAATCATTTTCCGGTGCCGGTAACGCTTTAATGGCGTTTTTGAAACCTGCCTGTTCAAAGGCTTTCTGCCAGTCGTTTACACCTGCAATAAGGTATGGCACCCACTTCTTGGGCGTGGCAGGGTCGATGTAGTAAACGATGGGCTGTGCTGGTTCTACCAGTTCGCCACGTTTGTATTTTTCTACGTCTTCCGGCTTTGGCTCCAGGCGCCAGCGGGTAATCAGGTAGCGGGCTTTAACACCTTGCGGGTCTGCATCAAAGTCCACATACCCTCTCGCAAAAAATCCTACGCGTGCATCGGCGTAGCGGGCCTGCATCGGGCCTTTCGGCAGCAACACCATAGAGCTGTTCAGCTCATAGGTATCCGGGATGGTGGCGCCAGGTTGGGCCCCGGTGGACAGGTAGCTGCGCAGGGTGCGTATTTCAATATTCATCGGGAAGGCTTTGAGCCCGGTGATGAATGATTTATCTGTTTGTGTAGCGCCTATTTTGAGGGCAGCCTTTACCTGCGGACCAAAATGGAAAATCTCATTTTCGTTGTTGAGGATATCGGTTACATCGATGACGGTGGAATGCGCCGCGTTATTATAGGCTTTTACGGGAAATACCGCTGCAATCGGCTCCAGGTTTGACTTTATCACCGCACGGAACATACCGTTTTCGGTGGTGTCGGCAGAGCGCTCCTGGAAGCGCATTACTTTCAGCAGGATTTTGTCGTCCTGCCCTTTATCGAAGTGGATGACATTTTCTGCGATCTGATCACCGGCATAGCCGGTCATGTTAGGGCGTGGGTTGGTGGCCGCTTTACCGATGCGGTTTACGACCAGGATAGCGCGGGTGAGCATGCTGTCCGGAATCTCAAAGTAGTAGCGACTATTGAGATAATGCACGTTAAACATACCGGCATAGGTTTTAGCCTTTGCAGTGATCACCTGGTCATATGGCTTGATGGCCGCCGGCAGCGTATCCGTTTTTTTTGCGCTGCTGTCGGCAGGAGGAGGTGTTTTCTTTTGTGCCTGCGCACTGGCGCCGATGGCCAGCAAGGTAGCCACGGCGATGTTGATTTTTAGCATGGATATTATTTAAGTAATTCTTGTAGTTGCTGTGATAATGCTTCGCCACGGAGGTCTTTGGCAATAATTTTCCCCGTTGGGTCAATTAGAAAGTTCTGTGGGATGGACCTCACCATATATTTTTTCGCTACCTCGCTGTCCCAGTATTTCAGGTCAGAAACATGCTGCCAGGTAAGCCCGTCTTTTTCAATGGCTTTGATCCAGTCGGCCCGCTTGCCGGCCTGGTCAAGGGATACGGACAGTATGTCGAAGTTTTTATCCTTAAATTTCTCCCAGGCTTTTACCACTATAGGGTTTTCTTCCCGGCAGGGACCACACCAGCTGGCCCAGAAGTCGACCAGGACATATTTGCCTTGGTAGTCGCTCAGTTTCACCAGGTGGCCGCTGGTATCGGCTGCCTCAAATGCAGGCGCCATTGCACCTACCCGCACGGCCATATATTGATCGATCATTTTAGCGGTGCTGATACCAGCTTCGCTCTGGCGTACGCTTTTCTTCAGCTTGCCGAACAGCGCCTTGTAACGCACGATGTCTTCCGGCAGCGGGCCGATAACGTCTTTCAAAGCATCCAGGCTCACCATGTAATCAGGATGTTGTTGTATGAATTCGATTTCGCGTGCCTTGCGCGCCTGTTTCAGCAGCTTCATCTGGTAGCGCCATTCACCCAGGCCGATAGTGTCGTAATGGCCTTTTGCTTTCTGGGCATCATAATAGTTTTGCTGACAGGTGGCCAGCTTTTGATCTGCTTCGGCCAGAAACGCGGCCAGCTCTTGTTTTTGCGCAGTGCGTATAGCCGTATCTGTTAGTTGTTTCTGAGCGGTTGCCGTATAGCCAAAGCTACAGGCGATTGCTACCAGGAGTGTATGTTTCATGCGATGAGTTTATAACTTTGCGGACATGCACTCCCCTGTACCGGTGTAAATACACCGGCCACAGGAGTGTTTCATGTATTGTGATGTGCTTAGAAAACGCGGCTGCCTATACCTTTTTCCATGTAGATGATGGTGTTGATACGGCCATCCCCTTCGTAGGTGGGCTGTGCCAGCGGTTGTATAGTGCCGGTAGAGCTGATTTTATGCAGCCATACCTTATAACGTCCATCCTTATACGAAGCAATGGCCAGGTAGTCGGTGGTATACACCACATTGGTAGCCGGCACCGGATACTTGATATGTTGTATGGATGTTACGGTTTCACCTTCCGGCAGGGTTACCTGCAAACGCTCCGTGGTAGTGGTTACATCTGTCAGGTAAATATTATTGCCGATGGCGTAGTAGATATAATCGGAATCGTAGTTGCCCGCGATTTTACTGGCTTTCATGAGGCCATGGGTAGGCGCGAGGGTATCCCGTTTCATGACCAGCGAATCACTACCCAGCAGGAAGCCGTAGAGCGTATTCAGCTTATACAGCATCCCGCGTTGGTCAGGCAACCTGAACAGCGTGAGCGCCACACTCCGTGGACCCGGGTAGCCGCCCATCCATAGCAGATCAGCGGTCATGTTCTTCAGGCTTTCCCCGTTTTTTGCCAGCGCTGCATAGGCGGTACCGTTATAGCAGAAGATGGATTTGGTTTTGATATCCCATCCGAGGTCCATTGCGCCTACCACCGCCAGTGGTGCGGGCGTATAGGTTTGCGGGAGACTGGTAAACAGCGCGCCTTTAGTCATGCAATAGGCGCGGTTATCGTTGAGCAGCATCAGGTTGCCGGATGGCATCGGCTGAAAAACGTTCTGTGGCCTGCGGTTGGCAGGTTTAGCAAAGAACATGCTGTCGAATCCATAGACTTGCGCACCGTTACTCACCCGGTAAATAGCAGCATCATTTTCAGAGAGTACCACCAGGCCTCCGAACAGATCGGCGGAGGTGAGCGTGGTACGCAGGTCCGCGGTGAATAAGCCTTTTACAGCATTGCCATCCAGGCTCTTGCCCTTGTTGTTGAAAGCAATCCAGTTATCGATCCTGCCGGTTTTATAAATGAAGTCTACATCCGTTTTCCCATTGTTATCTTTGATGAGATACCAACCATTCTCATTCCTGGTGGACACGTTAAAGATGATCTCCTTTAGCTTTACCACGCCGCTACGCTTGTCCCGCACGTTAAAGATGAGGTAGTACTGGCCGGGATCGAGCATTACCGGGAGTTCCAGGTTTTTGGTAAATGCCAGCGTATCCGTTTTGTTTCTGTTACCATAGAGAGATACAAAGTTCGCGCTGATATTGGTCCAGTAATAATCGTAAGTTGTTTCACCGGCAACATCAGGAGAAATTCGCAATGTATCCTGGTGTGTATACAGGTTGATGGTATCCGGAACGCCGGCTACATCAAACGCCGGCAAAGGCTGCGTGATGCCGGTGCTTTTATCTTTTGTACAGCCAAAGGCCAACAGGCCAATCAGCCCTATGAATAGTATATTATTGCGTTTCATGTAATTGTTGGTTGATGGATTATGGGAATGTAATGGCCGGGCTGGTAGGGGAAGCGTTTTCCCGAACAGGTGCTTTACCGCTGGCAATGTTAGCCGGATCACTGTTGTACGCTGCCAATGCTTCCTTTAATACTATTACAAACTGCCGCAGGGAACCATTGCCGTTGGCCGCCTGGTACCACGCCTCATCAATGTTTTGCTTCAGTACATCGATCATGAACTGGTGCTTACCCACGCTGTACTTGTTAAACCAGCTATAGGCAGGTGATAGTCCGTTGTCTGTTTGCCACGATTTAAAACGCTCCAGATGGTCAGAAAACGTCAGCGTTTTTTCGCGGGCTGCTTTCTCTCCCAAACCAAACTGGTCATTGGCTACCAACTGCACCCGTAGGCGATAGGTGTTCGCAGCCAGACTTGCATCTCTCAATAAAATAACAGGGATTTTAGCCGTAGCCTCATTCGCTTTTACGACCATGATGGCCTGCACAGCTTTATCGTTGAAGTCCACATAATGCACACCCGGCAGGGCTTTGTAGGGCAGTTCCGTGGCAGTGCTGTCGATAATCAGGTTAGTCGCCGGATCGCGTTTATACGTCCACGTTACCTCCGGTACCTGCACCAGTTTCACCGGCCGGTCGTAGGGCGTTATCCCGCCGATAGTATTGATGTCTATATACACGGTATCCTGGACCAGACTTTTGCTTTCAAAAACAAAAGTGGCTGTTTGGGTAGTGGTGTCACTCATTTGCACGCGCGCAATATCACTGTAGGTAAGGTAAGGCGCCTTTTTGCAGCCAGAGGTGATCATCAGGGCAAGGGCGCATAAGCAGATAATATTTTTCATGGCGGTAATTACTTGTTGTTATAATTAATTTCACGATCTGGTTTAGGCACTACATACCTGGCAGGGGTGCCGGTATAATAACTGTACGTCCAGCTGGCAGGCAGGGTAGTTACGTTGTAGCGCTTGTAGGTGAAAAACGTTTGTCCTTCCCCGTAAAACTCACGCACATACTCGCGGATCATTTTATTCTTACGGTCCGTTTCCCAGGCAGTGGCATTAAAGCCGGAAGGGAAAGGAATACCTTTTTCGTTGCAGTAAGCACGATACCAGGTTTCCGCCGTTTCTTTGGTGCCGGCGCATTCCGTAAGTATCAGGTACATTTCGCTGAGGCGCAGCAGGGGCACCTGCAACACCGGTGCGGATGGCTTTTGTATAAACTTGCGGTACATCACATAGGAGGGGTTGGTGAGTTTATACACCCACATCTCTTTCCATCTTACATCGGATGTACGCTCGGCTACCGGAAACAGGTTGTTGAGATAATAAAAGCCATCCTGGATGTTGAAATCGTTACGCGCCAGCTGGCCGGATTCGCCAAATGTGCCGGTGGCAATGGTTTCCAGGTTGTATACACTGAGTGCGGCAATATGTTCGGCTGACATCAGGTAGTCGCCCGCCACCCGGTCGCTCTCACGGCCAAGCCTAAACGTAGGCCGCCCTGTACGATCTTTTGCATCCACCACCAGCTGTGCATATTGAGCCGCCTTTACTTTGTTGGCGGGATCAGTAGCCGCGAGGTACATATATACACGTGCTTTCAATGCCAGCACTGCATAGTAGTTCAGCCTGATCTGACGGTACATGTAAAAGTTATCCGCTACCACCGGGGGCGCGCTGGAACTGGCAACAGGATTGAGTTCTGCGAGGGAGTAGCTGAGGATAGGGTCTTTGTCTTTCATCAGTGCTTCGGCAGCATCCAGGTCCGCCAGGATATTTTTTGCAAACTCCTGGAAGTTCACCGGCGTAATAATATCATGCGTTACTTCCGTTACATACGGCAGCAATGTTGTATTACCGCTGTTATCCGGCATAGGGCCGAACATGCGTAAAACATCGAAATGGTTGAACGCACGCAGTGCAAGGGCTTCTCCTTTGATGAGGGCGTAGTTGTTACCCGTGAATATGGATTGCTGGCCGTCTATTCTCTCCAAAATGCTGTTAACACTGGCAATCACCTTATACAGGTCCGCATAGGTATTATCCAGCGTACCTCTTACCTGCGCATCGGTATAGGTGGCGTTGGTAAGGTTGGTAATGGTGATACTGTTGCCTTGCACATCCCAGTTACGCGCCATGTACTCAATGGTGCTCCACATGAGGCCACCCCCGTAGGTATTGTTGCTTTTCATTTGGATATAAGCACCTGTCAGCGCATCCCTGAAACCTTTTTCTGTACTGAAAATCTGGTCTTTGGTGGTTTGCGCCCGGGGAGTTACATCCAGGTATTTGTTACAGCTGCTGAATGCCAGCGCGCCAAAAAGTATAGTCGTAATAGTTAGTCGTTTCATGTTTGGTCTGGTTTAAAAAGTGGCAAACACATTAAAGGAAACCTGTCTGGTAAACGGATAGTCCAGTCCGCGTTCCTGCTTCACCGTAGAGATGTAGAACAGCTCCCCGGTGTTGGCAGAGAGCGTGAGCGCCTGTAGCCCGATGTGTTGCAGCCATGCCCTGTCCAACACGTTATAGTTGATATTGATGTTCTGGCAGGTAAGAGTGGATTCATGCTGCACGAACCTGGAGGAAGGGAAGATCACCCCATAATCATTAATGCCTTTAAAGAAAGCCTTGTCCCCCGGCTGTTTCCAGCGGTCGGTAAACACGCGGGCATCTACGTTAAAGAATTTATCCGCGCTTTCTACCCGGTCAACCAGCGTTTGGTTGTAGATCTGGCCACCCAGGCGGTAACCAAAGGAAGCATTCATGCTGAGTCCTTTGTAACGTACCAGCGTGCTGAAATTGCCTCGGTAGGTAGGCTGATTGAGGCCCACGGCTACACGGTCGGCTGCATTCCAGGAGTAGGTTACCTCGCCCTTACGGGTCAGGAACAGTTCCCGGCCGGTGCTGGGATCAATCCCCAGCGAGCGGACAGCGTAAATGGTATTCTGGGAAGCGCCTTCCCGGATGATTTTATTAGGCGTGCTGCCATTGGTTTGCAAGGCCAGCTTTTCATTAGCGGCTTTCATGGCTTGCGACAGCTGCACAATCTGATCTGTGTTGTGGGCGATATTACCGGTCACTGAAAAGCTGATGCGGCGGGCATCATTCTGGATCAGCATCAGCGTTGCGCTGGCCTGCCACCCCTTTTGTTCCAGCTGGCCAATGTTTTCGATGTAGCTGGTGAAGCCATTAGAGTAAGGCAGTTCGAGGGAGCTGAGCAGATTAGAGGTCCTTTCTCTGTAAACATCCGCTACCAGGGTAATCCTGCCACGGAAAAGCTCCGCTTCCACGCCGCCATTGTATTTCTGGTTTTTCTGCCATTGCAGGTTAGGGTTGCCCAAGGATGTTTGGGTAGCACCGAGCCAGTTTTTATAGTGGTCGTTGATGATGTAACCATAGGTAGCCAGCGGCTGATAGGCCGCAAAAGCCTGGTTACCGGTAACGCCGTAGGAACCGCGCAATTTCAGTCTGTTTACAAACTGGAGTTGATTGTGAATGAAATCGATGTGGTGCAGGTTCCACCCGGCGCCCAGGGAATAGAAAGGAGCAAAACGACTGTTGGTGCCAAATTGAGAAGCCCCATCCACACGGTAGCTGGCATCTGCAAAGTAGCGGTCATCAAAGCTATAGCTGATGTTGCCTACAGCACTCACCCTTCTGGTAGTAGCTTCTGTACCACCTGGCTTACCATCTTTCTGGTATTGCAGGGCCATGCCTAAAAAGTCGATGCTGGCATCGGGGAAGCCTTCCGCCGCAAAAGTGTAGTTGGTGCTTTTATCTTCCGCCGCTTCCAGCTGCGCACCGATGCTCAGGTAGTGCAGCCCTTTAAACAGGTTGCTGTATTGCAGGTTTAAGGTGCTGGTATAACTGAAGGATCTGCCGCTGCCGTAATCGTAGGTGCCTTTACGTAAGATGTCGGCATCGCTGTAACCTGCAAAGGCGGAATGTTCGGCAGGCTTGAAATTATCAGTGTTGGCATTGGTGGCGTTAATACCCAGTCCGCCGCGCACGGTGAAGTGGGTAAACGGTGTCCAGTCCACCTGGAAGTTATTGATGATATTGAGGTACTGACTACGGTCAAATGTATTCAGCGTAGCATCATACATCGGGTTGGCATACGGCTTTCCGCCGGTGCCGTTTTTCTGTACCCAGTAGTCGTAGCTAAATGGGGTAAATGTTTTGGCAATGTGGCCGGCAGAGTCGTACGGGTTCCAGTAAGGATTGAGCTTTACATAGTCGCCAAAGGAGCCCCAGGGCGACTGATTCGCTTTCACGCTGCCTACGGTCAGACTATTTCTGAAGTTCAACTTTTTCAACCGGTAGGAGAGGTCCACCGTACCGTTGATGGTTTGCCTGTCGGAGCCTTTCATGACCCCTTGGATTTTATGCACGTCACCGATGAGCGCATAGCGGAAGGCAGCGTCGCCACCTTCGAGGCGGAGGGAGTGCTGCTGATCTACGCCGTTGCGCAGCGGCTGTGCCATCCAGTCGGTATTCACGCCGCTTTCCACCAGTCCTTTCACCTCGTTGTAATAGGTTTGCAGGTTGATGTTTTGCTGCGGGCTTTTGGTGGCATTGTAATAGAAGCCGGAGAGGCGCTCCAGCTCCAGTTTATCACGTGCGTTGAGCAGGTGGTAGGAGCTGAGGTCTGGTGTGCTGAGACTTAACCCACCCCTGTAGGTCAGGCGCAGCTTACCGGCTACCGGTTCTTTGGTGGTGATTACGATTACGCCGTTGGAGCCTCTGGAGCCGTAAATGGCGGTGGCAGGGCCGTCTTTCAGCAGGGTGATGGTGGCGATTTCGTTGGTGTTGAGGTCCATCATACGCTGCAGCGTGATGGGAAAGCCGTCCATGATAATCAGCGGCGTGTTGATCAGCGCGGAAGTATTATCCTGCAACTGGTCTATGTTTGGGAGGTTCCTGTTGCCACGCATCTGGATATCGGGGAGGTGGTTGGGGTCCGACCCGAAAGTATTATCCGGCACGATATAGAACGAAGGATCGATGTTACCGAGGGTCACAAAGATGTTTCTTCCCTGGAAGTTCTGAATTTCTTTGGCGGTAATGGTTTTAGCCGCGCCGGTATAGGATTCTTTTGATTTGTTGAAGATACCGGTGACTACTACATTGTTGATGGAAGAAATGGCCGGCGCCATGATGATGGACAGGGATTTATTATTCCGGATGGTGTGCTGCACGGGGCGGTATCCTACAAAGGAGATGAGGAGTACATCGCCGGTGGCGGCTTCGATCTGGAAGTTTCCCTGCGCATCGGAGGAGGCGGTAGCGGTTTTGCCTTTCACGCGGATGGTGGCTCCCGGCAGGGCGCAGTTGCATACGCTGTCGGCCACATGCCCGGAAATCTTAGGCAGCGGCTGTTGCTCGCCGGCGTCGCTGCTAACAGTGGCCAGCGGTTGTGGCCTCGGCGTGATGACGATGGTTTTCGTATTTTCTTTCAGCTCCATGCGGAACGGCTGATCTTTGGAGATGATCTTCAGCAATTCCGGCAGTTCGATGTTTCCGTTTACCGTAACGGTTTTTGCATTTGCCAGCATGTCCTGGTTGTAGAAGGCCACGTAGCCTGTTTGCTGACGGATGGTCAGCAGCAGTGACTTTACCGGTAGGTTGGTGCCCGATACTGATACGGATTGGGCCTCTACGGCGGCCTGCACATGAATCAGCGTGACAAAAAGCAGGAAAAATGTCAATCTCATAGCAAGAAAAATTGTGGCTGCGCCGTTGCTTTGGCCTGGCTTGACTTTCAGGCCACCGGCAGGCAGCAATTTGGTTGATAACCCCTGCGCCGGAGGTTCCTGAACGGGCATAACATTCAGGTACGGCTTGGGAAAAGCAGTAAAATCCATAACTTACGTGTTGGTTAGGGTTGATAAAAAAGCAAATTCGTCCTAAGAAATTGTTGAGGGATCAGCCCAGCCGCCGGCCGAGAGTGTTGCAAGCGCTTTCGGCCTTTTTGCTGCTGTTCCCCAGGGATACATCAGGTCATGTTGTTGTGATGTTTATTGTTAGCGATATTGAATTCGTTGGTATGTAATTATGGCATTACAATGAGTTTACGGCCTTCCAGCTGGAAGTGCACGTTGGAGCCTTCCAGTATCTGCAATACGTCCTGGAGGGTATTCTGTTTGTTGATTTCCCCACCAAAGCGGGTAGGAGGGATACCTTTCTCATAAACTACTTCTATGTCGTACCAGCGCTCCAGTTGCCGCATTACTTCGTCGAGGCTGGCATTTTCAAAATTAAACAGGCCATTTTTCCAGGCCATAACCTGATCTGTATTTACTGCGTTGAGCACGGCCAGTTGTGTGGTGGCTGGCTTTACGGCTGCCTGCTGTGCAGGTTTAAGTGTAGCCGTGTGCCGGTAGGCGTTGATCCTCACTGCTCCGCTGAGGAGGGTGGTCCTGATGCTGTTTTCGTTGGTATATGCGTTTACGTTAAAGCTGGTGCCCAGCACTTCTATGGTGGTGGAGTCACCTGCGGTAACCTTAAAAGGTGCCTTATCGTTGGCGGCTACTTCAAAGTAGGCTTCGCCCTGTAAAGAGATATGCCTTTCCTGCCCGCTGAAGGAGGTCGGGTATCTGATGGCACTGGCGGCGTTGAGCCATACTTTGGTACCATCTGGTAGTATGAGTTTAAATTGTCGCCCTTTAGGAGTGCTAACGGTGTTGAAAGTGGCGGCGCCGGATTGCCCGGCGGCGTTATAGGCCAGTTGCCCGTTTTGCAGTATTACCTGTGTGCCGTTCTGGTTGGCCACCACGCCATTGCCGGTGCTGTCGAGCACCAGTTGGGAGCCATCGGCCAGGGTGAGGATGGCTCCATCCTTGCCAGGGGCTATTGGCGCGGTTTCCCCGAGGGCAATAGTGGGTGTGGTCGTGTGTTGCCGTTGCCAGTAGAAGATGGCTATGCCGATCAGCAGGGCGGCTGCGGCGGCGTAGCGGAATGCTTTACTGCGCAGCAGGGATAGCCGTGGTTGGCGGACTATTGCCGGCGGCTGCAGCATTGCCAGGAAGCGTATTTTGTTTTGCGCCCGGTTGCGGTCAATGTTATGCCAGGTTTGCAGCAGCTGATGAACGGCCGCCTCGTTGTTTATTTTTTCGAGCAGTGCCGCGTTTGGTACAGACTTATTCCTCCAGGCTTCCAGCTCCTGCAGCTCGGCGGGGGATAATACTTCCCCGGTAAGCTGCCGGTGCAGCAGTTGCGCTATTCTCTCCTCAAAAGCATGGTCCATAAATGAATTATCGGCTGTTGGCATGTCCCCTCATTTCCAGTATAACAACTGACTATTTCAAAGCGTGACAAAAAATTCTTAAAAAAATAAAATACTCAGGAAACGGTCGCTCACGCCCTTTTTCAGGAGAGCTGTTTTAAGCGCCGTAATGGCCCTGCCTTTGCGCTGGCGGAAGTTTTCCATGCTGATACCCAGCTGTGTGGCGGCATCGGCAGAGGGCATGTCCTGCAGGTACAGTAATTCCACCACCTGGCGATAGGTATCCGGAAGCCTGGCTATTTCTTCGTAGATGAGGCGCATCAGCTCTGATTCCACCATCAGAGACTCTATACTGACGTCGGTATCCGATTGCCCGGAGATATCCGGCCCGTGCTTTTCCCGCACCCGGAGGTGCTTCAGGTAATTTAGACTGGCGTTCCGGGCCAGGGTAAAAAGGTAGCCCCTGAGCTTGCCGGTGGACTCAAACCGGGCCGGGGCCTGCCATAGCTTCAGCAGGCATTCGGTGGCTATGTCTTCCGCCTGGTGCTGATCCTGGATAATGCTGAGGGAAAAATATACCAGGGTGCTGTAATAGGTATCATACAAATGGGCATATGCAGCGGTGTCGTTTTCCGCTATTGCAGTTAGTAATGCATCCTCCTCATATGGTGTTACACCTGGCAAAATCGATTTTTTATTATGGTCTGGTCCGGTACAAACTTATAAATAAATGCACAAAAATACTAGCTGGTATGGGGGTAGGTTTTACCTTTTATTTTTTACAGAGAGATGAATGGTCGCGCATATATAACCAATTAGTAACGGTAATGCCTTCGCCGCTGTTGATCACTATTTAATAGCCCTGCACTTTTGACCAGGCCAACCCGGCCTCTGATATCTCCCTAAACCACCTGATTTATTTAACCTAAATAAATGTTACCTTTAGTAAATACCTTCCCGGGCATAAACAGCAATAAGCGGCAATCGTCTCATCACGTACGAAATAGTTGGATACAATTAATCACCAAAACCAGTACCATGAGTACAGCCGGATACCAATCGCCTCAACGCTTATTTATTGCAGCATGCATCATTTGCTGCCTGACACTGGCTTTCACCGCAAATGCGCAGGAAAAACACAAACCATCTCCACCCTGGTATGTAGAAAAATATAAGGTCTCGGCAGGTGCATTTTTCCCCATTAATAATACCGACATATCATTGGGTACCCAGAATGGCAACGCCGGCACGAATCTGGATTTTGAAGATGATCTCGGGTTTAACCGTAATACTTCTACGTTTTATGCGGACCTTCAATGGCGTGCCTCCCCGCACTCCCGCTTTAACCTGACTTATTACCGGGTGGCCCGCAAATCTACCAAAGTATTGCAGCGTGATATCACCTTCGGTGATCATACCTATAACGTGGACGCAGAAATCGACGCACATTTCAATACCAATATTTACCGCTTCTCCTATGGATATGCTTTTTTCGTAAAGCCCAACTGGGAAGCAGGATTACTGGTAGGTGCGCACGTGGTGGGACTAAACACTGGTATTGGACTTACGGGGAATAACGTAGGCGCAAACTTTAGTGACGACTTCGGCATCACCGCACCACTGCCTGATCTGGGTATATGGGGTAGTTATTCCTTCGCAAAAAAATGGTACATGAACGCCGAATTCGATTACTTCTCCCTGAAAATAAATGACTACAAAGGGCAAATCCTTGCTTATAACCTGAATGTAAACTATCGTGCCTGGCGCGGACTGGATGTAGCGGTGGGGTATACCGGCCTCAATGCCCGTGTAGACGCGAATAAGGAGCATTTGGTGGGTTACTTCAAATGGGGGTATAATGGTCCTTCTGTTACCGTTAGCTATTCATTTGGACGAAATAAATGGAATAGATAATTCTCTTAATATAAACTTTTTTCGCTGTCCGATGTTAATTACATCCGGACAGATGTTCCATTCCTCTTGCATATCCTCATTAGCAGCACATCATCCTTTATTCCAGGTTACGGGTTCCAGGCCCTTATTCGTTCAATAAATAGTCGCTCATGAAAAGCGTATGTCTGCTGTTATGCAGCCTGTTGTTATATTGTCACGTTCACGCACAGGAAGAAAAACGCAATGAAATTGCGGTGGCTATCGGGCACGCACATATCAGCAAAGGACTCAATGAAAACGGTGACCGTAAATGGCTGATAGCAGCTTCCTGGAGCCTGGATTACAATTACAACTTCAATAAAAAATGGAGCCTTGGCTTACATAATGACATCATCCTGGACGACTTCGATGTAGAGAGAGAAGAAAAAGTAATCAATAGAAAGTTTCCTGTATCCTCCTGCCTTGTGGGCGCTTTCAGACCTGTTGAAAAACTGGCTGTTATGCTGGGTGCGGGCGGTGAATTTTCCTCCGGGGAATCCTTCTTCTTAGGGCGTATAGGCGTGGAATATGGCTTCGAACTAGCCAAATCATGGGAGCTGAGTCCGGGCATCACCTACGATATAAAATTTAACGGATACGATACCTGGGTCGTTAGCCTTGGTATTGGCAAAAAATTCTGATACCGCCCATGGAGCAACTGCTGCCTCTCCGGCGCCAGAGAACTTTCGAATTCATCCCATGCAAGAGCGAACAGTTTAATATCAGGTGTAATGTACAAGCACCTTGATATTATCTTTGAAAACTAGGATATAAACAGCCCCATTGTTTCTTTTTCATTGCAAATCTTGTAAAATTTCCGTAGCTTAATTGCCGTAAATCCGACTCTTATGAAGTCATTGCTCTTACTCTTCCTCCTGATGCCCGTTCAGAAAAACCAGATAGCGGAAATCCGCAACCACGTGTATTATACCAATCTGCACCTGAACCTGTACAAACAGAAACAATTGTCACACCACGACGGCCAATCCAGCGAAGGCGGTATGTCCGTTGCCTACTACGCAAAAGATACCCTTAAATTAATCACAGATAATACTTATTGGGAAAGTGGAAAAGAAATCGCACAATACTATTTTCATGCCGACGCACTCATCTTTGCATATATCATCCACCTGAAATATAACGTTCCTATCTACGATAAAAACTTCGACTATAACAAAAGCAAAAAAACAGAAGAACGCTATTATTACGAGAACGAAAAAATTGTCAAAGGTCGGGAGCGTGGTAAAGACCTGATAAAAACAGCCAGGGTGCTCGCTCAGAGCTTCCCCCGGCCGTAGGTTTTATTTCCCAAACACCACATTTGCTTCATTATTCAATCCGGTAAACGGATGCTCACTACTCGCCAGCACTGATTTAATGAGTTCCAGGTCGCCGCTCAGTTTTTGAAACACCGTCATCCATACCGACCAGTTGCCGCTGTACCAGGCCGTCATGGCAATCTGTTTGATCAGCATCTGGCGCATGGTTGCTTTCTCTTCGGACGTATCCTCTTCCACGGCATCCATGGCTTTGAGGCGCAGCAGGGCTTCTTCGGCTTCCTTCCAGGCGCGGGTTCTTTTAAACATCCGGTTGTCGGAGCGTTGCTGATCTTCTTCAAAAGGAACACGTAGTTCGTTGGTATCCGGATGGTAATACTCCAGTTGCATGTTTAGCTGAAAATGCCGGATAGTGTTAACCGCTTTTTCATAGGACTCCTCACCTGCATTTTTATTGGCCACCACAAACACCAGCTCCATTGGCTCCGAAGAAATATCTTCCCCATCAGCCTCCACCACGTAATTTACTTTTCGCAATTCATACAGGAAGGGGCTGTTTTGCAGGGAAAATGTGATGTCCCTGTCCGGCCACAGCATGGCGTCTGCGCTTTCTTTGTTGAGCTCGGGTACGCGGATGTGGGAGCGGCAATCATTGCAGATCAGCAGCAGGTCATCCCAGTCGCTCAGACTAAGAATTTGTGGCCATGCAGCCAGGTAGCGGAGGTGCTCCACATGGTAATCGCTGAGCGGCATTTCGCAATAAGAGCAGTAATTGCCCATGGATTCAATCAGCGCGTGATGGATATGCGCGGTTTGTTCCTCCGCACTGGTAGCCGTGAGGGAGTGAAGGTAAGCAGGTTGTATTTTTTTTACTGGTCGCATAATTGTTAAGTTGTGGGTAAAGCATTCTGGTTTGTACCTGGGAAATAGTAGAGCGGCTGGGTAGGATCACAGCTTACATTCCTGAATATCATGTAAACGGAAAACTGCGCAGATGGGCCGGAGATCCAGTAGAATATCCAGGACCATACTTCGAAAAATCCTGCATTTTTTGCCGTTTGGAATATCTGCCCCAGCATCAGGTACCAGCCTTCTGAGCCGGCGGTAAATGCGCTCAGGTTGCTGAGGGAGGTAATGCAGCTGAGCCATGCCAGTGTGCGATTGGTTACCCTTCGGTCTGAATAGTTATCGGCTTCAAAAAGGTTCAGTTTTACGATGTCAATGAAATTATCTTCCATTGCCTGAAACTGCGCCTGGTTAGGAGAGTTGCCACCAGGGTTGGTGCCTACCTGTGCTGCCACTGGAAGAGCTTGGGCAAAGCCAATAATTTTTGCGGTCACTATATTCTGACTAACGCCAACCAGACGGTTGCCCAGGTCGAGTGCACTGTTGTTGCTCAGGATGGTGTTGCTGTTCAAATTGTAAAAGACCATCGGTAAACCTGCCCAGGCCATATTGGCATTGGTAGGCCACACCTGCCGGTCCATACCACCCGCCATTACCTGGGCAAGGTTAGTAGGGGCGCCATTGTACCTGGTAGCCCACGTAACGGAGTCTGCCCAGCTAGGTTTGTCCCCTTTTTGGGTATTGCAGGAAGGACATGCAAGGAAAAAATTGGTATAGTACAGCATTTCTGAAGGGAATACTGACTTAGGTAAACAGTGTTCTATTGCCAGCGCGCTGTCCTGAACAGGCATGCCGCAATAGCTGCAATATTCGCCATAGTTCTGGATCAGGGAGCCTCTGGCATTACCATACTTCATGGTATCGTTGTTGGAAAAATACAGGATCAGTGATTCTACCAGACTTTTTCCCGTTGGAGGTAGGTTGGCCCATTTTGCGGCGCCGCCGTTCTGTGCAGTCAATGTGGCGAGCTGGTTCAGTACCTGCCCGGTATTGTACGTATTGGTAGTACCGTTTCCAGACACTGGCTGAATCGCGTAGAAAGTCAAACCCTGGATGATCGCTGCCGTTTGAGTTTTCATGAGGGCCGGAATCGTGTAACTGGGATTTTGATTCATTAATACAGGTCTCATATCTGTGTTTTTTGTTGAGGATAGTGAAATCGGATCGGATAAGTCGCTTTGGTGGGGTATTAAAGCGGTTACCCTTGCATCGCTCAACAAAATTGCTCTACTGCCACGAAAATCTCTATTTCATGATATTTCAATGATTGGCGGTGGGGTTAACATCTCCCTGAAAAAAATAACATCCATGAATGACGCAGTAACTACGGCAATACTTTTTCAAATGCTTTTCTGGCACTGCCACGGAAAAATACTTCCCCGCAGTAGGTATAGCCCAGTTTTTCAAATATTTTCAGCATGCCGGGGTTGTCAAAATTAGTATCGGCACGCACACTGTGTACCTGATGCCGGAGCGCAAAGGTTTCAATTTCTTTCAGCATCACCTGCGCCAGCCCTTTGCCCAGCTGGTTTTCAACGATGGCTACGCGGTGGTACACCACAAAGTCGCCATCGGTGAGCCATTGGCCCTGTATGTCGGCATACGCGGGTTCGTTGTTAATCATCACGGCCGTGTAACCGATAACGGTATCACCTTCGGTGAGCACATACCCATAACCCTTTTCAATATCCTGCTGTACTACCTGCTCATTGGGGTACCCGTCCTGCCATTGCTGACTACCATCTGCCTTTCTTCTGCGTATGGCCTGCTGGAGGATAGTCCAGATCGCTGTAATGTCGTTGTTGGTGGCCTCCCGGAATGTATATGCCATTTAAAAAAGAATTTATGATCCGGGGCAAAGGTCCGAAGTTCTGCTCAGCTGCTGTAATCTTTTTTTAGATGGAACCGATCGGTAAAACCGATCCAAGAGCGCAGCTGCAAATATCACGTATGCCCCATGCCGTTAGTATACTGGCTGATATTATAAGAAAATGTTACGCGAACTTTTGCTGCACCCGGTTGTTACGAAGGGACGCGTTAAACCTAAACCATCAGTTATATTATGAGCAAGGTAATTGGCATCATCGCCGGAAGTCTCCGCAAGGAGTCCTTTTCCAAAAAAATCGGCCGCGTAATACAGGGCATGGCGCCGGAGGGTTTTGAATTTAAAATCATTCCGCTGGACGACCTCCCTATCTACAACCAGGACTTCGATGATCATCAGGAAGTACCACCGGCCTATGTGACATTCAGAGAGGCGATCCGTGCACTGGACGGAGTGATTTTTATTACACCGGAATATAACCGGTCGGTACCCGGTGTGCTGAAAAATGCGCTGGACGTGGCCTCACGGCCTTATGGCAAAAGTGCCTGGACGGGAAAGCCTGCTGCCATCTTCAGCAACTCTCCCGGTAACCTTTCTGGTTTTGGCGCCAACCATCACCTGCGTCAGAGTCTCGTGTTCCTGAACATGCCCGCCATGGCGCAGCCGGAGGTATACCTGCACTCCATCAGCAAGGATTTTGATGAGAGCGGCAATATGACCAACGATGGTACCCGCGAATTTCTGAAAAAGGCCGTGGATGCCTTTATCGCGTTTTATAAAAAGAATGCCTGACTATCTAAAACCATTCATATGAAAGCAGTAAGATTTTTCGGACATAAAGACGTCCGCGTAGTGAATGACATGGAAAAGCCATCCCCAACGGGCGATGAGGTATTGCTGAAAATCGGCGCTGCCGGGGTTTGTCACTCTGATCTCCACATCATTGATGAAGGCACCGTACCCGGCGCTCAATTTACATTAGGGCATGAAAATGCAGGTTGGGTAGAAGAAGTGGGGCCCAGTGTGAAAGGCTTTAAAAAGGGCGATGCCGTGTTGGTGTATGGTCCATGGGGATGCGGCCACTGTAAGCCTTGCCAGCACTCAGCTGAAAACTATTGTGATCATCAGTCGGAGCTGCCTTTCGGCGGCGGCCTGGGCTTAAACGGCGGTATGGCCGATTACATGCTGGTGCCTTCCTCGCGGTTGCTGGTACATATCTACGACCTGGACCCCATCATCGCAGCACCACTGACGGATGCTGCACTTACACCCTACTCCGCCATCAAACGCTCCCTGCATAAATTAATGCCGGATGAGTATGTGGTGGTTATTGGTATCGGTGGCCTCGGCCACGTAGCGGTGCAAATATTACGCGCCACCACCGGCGCCACCATCATCGCCTGCGATGTAACGCAGGACCGCCTTGATTTTGCGAAGGAACTGGGCGCTACCTATGGCATCAATTCCAAAGATGCAGATGCGGCAGAGCAGATCAAGAAAATCACCGGTATCAAAAAAGCGAAAGTAGTGCTGGATTTCGTAGGTGCTACCTCCACCATAGAGCTGGGCGCTAAAACTGTTTCACTGGATGGTGACCTTACCATTGTAGGCCTGGGTGGTGGTAACTTTCAGTACAACATGATGGGCCTGCCATTTGGAGTGAGCATGACCAATCCCTACTGGGGTAGCCGTACAGAACTGATGGAAGTAGTGGGACTGGCCCGCCAGCAGAAGATTCACATCAACATAGAAAAATATAAGCTGGATCAGGCGCTGGAAGTATATGATAAACTGAGAAACGGGAAAATCAAGGGGCGGGCAGTGCTGATTCCATAAAATCTTCGTTACAAAAAAATCCCTCACAACCTTGTGGGGGATTTTTTTGTCGGCTATTGCGTACGCATTTTTGTTTTGAAATCTCTTTCCAGGTCCGTGTATCCGTCACTTCCCACATCATACACTACTTTGTAAATGGTGCCGCCACGGAACGGAAAATGGTTGGTGTAATTTTTGGAAACGGCATCCCCGCTGTCATACCCGATGCACAAACCTTCGCCGGCTAAAGCATAGTGCCCCGATTGAGTACGGAACGGCGCTTCCCTGACCAGCTTACCATCTACATACAACCTCATTTTACCCAGTGTTTCATTTTTGGGCGACATGCTTTCTTTCACAAACTCGACCCCGATGGTATGCTTGCCTGCTGCCGGCAGATTGGTGCTCAGTTCCTGCTCGGGGGCTATGCCCAGGAAGTTATAGACGAAGAAAATTTTACCTCCTTTGATATACATGGAATAGCCACCGAAGCGACTACCTTGCGCCACAATTACGCCGGTTGATGTAGGCGTTACCGTTACATCTGCCAGGATTTTAAACGAGCGCCCCAAAGTAGGTGCAGCGGAGGCTTCCGGGATTTCGGTGGTGCCAGGATAGTAAATGAATCTGCCATCCGGAGGGATGGATGTTTTGTATTCCAGTGCGTGGAAGTGAGGAAGGTCAAGGTCATTCAACGGTAATACATTATTTTTCTTCGCTTCCTCCAGCCACAGGGCCGTGAGTTCCTTCACTTTGTCCGGATATTTATCGGCCAGGTTGTCGGATTGTGAACGATCAACATCTGTATGATACAGTTCCCATTTGTCTTTCTCAAAGTTGCCTATGTTGACCGGGGCGGGCCCATGCTGCGTAACGGCCATCCAGCCTTTATGCCAGATGCCGCGGGTGCCCACCATTTCGTAATACTGCGTTTCTTTTTTGGTAGGAGCACTGCTGCTCTCAAAGCTCGAAACCATGGATACACCAGCCAGTGGTGTTTGCTTTATACCTACTACTACATCAGGCATTTTTACGCCACATGCATCCAGGATAGTAGGTACGATATCGGTACAGTGGTAATACTGGCTGCGAAGCTCACCACGGGCCTTTATTCCTTTAGGCCAGGAAATCACCAGTGGATCGCAGGTGCCACCGCTATAGCCGCTGTAGCGTTTAAACATTTTGTAAGGCGTAGAAAATGCAACCGCCCAGCCGGTAGGATAGTGATTGTAAGTTTCGGGAGAACCCAGTTTATCCATCAGAGCCAGGTTCTCTTTCATTTCATCCGGGTAGGCATTAAAAAACTTGTATTCATTTACCGAGCCTTCAGGGCTACCTTCTCCGGAGGCGCCATTATCCGCGCAATAGATCACCATTGTGTTTTCCAGCTGACCGGATTCTTCCAGGTAATCAATCACACGGCCCACCTGCGCATCTGTGTATTCGGAGAAACCGGCAAACACTTCCGCCATATGCGAAAAGAGCTTCTTCTCTTCCGCCGTTAAGGTATTCCAGGGTTTTACAGCGTCCTCTTTTGTATAAGTGCCGGGAGGCATGGGATTGATGTCAGTGAGCCTGGTGTCTTTCGGAAGAACCCCTTTTTCAATCATCCTTTTAAGCACCCATTCGCGGTAGGCTTCATACCCATCGTCGAACTTGCCTTTGTATTTGGCAATGTATTCTTTAGGAGCATGGTGGGGGGCATGATTGGCTCCAGGGCAATACCACATAAACCAGGGCTTATCGGGATTGGATTGCTTACTGTCACGGATATACTGAATAGCTTTATCTGCCAGGTCTTTGGAGAGATGATACCCTTCCTCTGGCTGCGCAGGCTGGGGAATAAAATGATTGTCCTCAATCAGTGCGGGGTACCATTGATTGGTTTCACCGCCGATGAATCCATAAAAGCGATCAAAACCGAGTCCTAATGGCCAGTCTTTCTTAGAGGCGCCCATGCCGAAGGCATCTACCGGCACATTGTGGTTTTTACCTATCCATAGGGTGGTCCATCCGGCATTACGCAACACGGTGGCCAATGTGGCATTGGTTTGCGGGATGTGCCCTGCATAGCCCGGGAAGCCGACGGCCGATTCCGAGATAGAGCCAAACCCGTTCTGGTGGTGGTTCCTTCCAGTTAAAAAAGTGGATCGGGTAGGAGAGCAAACCGAGGTGGTATGCCACTGCGTATAGGTGAGCCCGTTTTGGGCCAGCTTGTCCAGCGTGGGCATGTTTACCCGCCCGCCGTAGGTGGACCAGGTAGCCTGGCCGGTATCATCATACAGGATGAATAAAACGTTCGGCGCACCTTTAGGCGCTGTTTTGTAAAGGAAGGAAGGCCAGTCCGGCTTTGAATCACGGATATCCAGTTCAATCTTTCCTTTGAACGGCTCCTGCGCCTGGGTGAATATTCCTGTCAGCAGACATGGAATCGACATTGTCAATAGGCTGCATTTGGAAAAGGACAACGTTTTCATATATGGACATTATAAAAAGGGGCGTTGCTAAATGTCCGTTTATGCCAGGTGAAATTGTAAACACGTAGTGCTAACTAATTGTTTCTATTCCGTCTCTCAAAAAAATAAATTTGCGTAGTTAAATGGCTACATGTATATTTGTAGTCAAATAGCTACATAATGAATTTACGAAGAGATGTATTTCAGGCAATAGCTGACCCTACCAGAAGGGCCATATTAGTACTGGTGGCAGTCCACGCTATGACGGCAGGGGCGATTGCCGCAAATTTCGACACCGCCCGGCCTACGGTATCCAAGCACCTGGCAATACTCACGGAATGCGAATTGTTACGACAGGAACAGAACGGCAGAGAAATTTACTATCACCTAAATCCTGACAAAATGAAAGAGATCGCTGATTTTATTGAACCGTTCCGCCAGCATTGGGACGATAAGTTCAACAAGCTGGAAGACATCATGCGTCAATACAAAACCAAAAAATAAATTCACATGGAAAGGAAAACCCAGGTACAGGCTGCTGAAGGAAAGCAGGAGTTAACGATCACCCGCGAATTTGAACTGCCGGTAGAGCTGCTCTTCAGGGCATATGCCGAACCCGAAATCATTGAACAATGGATGGGCACCAAAGTGCTGGCTTTTAACGGACAGAAATTTGGTAACTGGCAATACGCTACCTCCGACAAGGAAGGCAAAGTAGTATTCAGCGCCAACGGTACTTTTCATGAGTTTGTTACTGATCAGAAAATTACCAGGACCTTCGAAATGGAAAACACGGGCTTCGGTATACAACTGGAGTTCCTAAATTTCGAAGCGCTGTCGGATGATACCAGCAAACTCACCGTACATATCTTGTACGGCAGCCCCGCCGAGCGTGATCAGTTCCTGAAAATAGGCATGGACAAAGGCATGAATATGGCTCACAACCGCTTACAACAAGTTGCAGAAAAATTAAAATAAGATTGCATGTCAAAGACTAATAAAATCATCTACTGGATTGCTACGTTATGGCTCTCATTAGGCATGGTTTCCACCGGAATGGTTCAACTCATGCATATGCCAAAAGATACTGAAATGCTGGCCGCTATTGGCTATCCGGCCTACCTGCTCACCCTCATCGGTGTCTGGAAAATACTGGGTGTTATTGCTATCCTGGTACCAGGGTTTGCGCTGGTGAAAGAATGGGCCTATGCAGGATTTTTCTTCTGTATGTCAGGCGCCGTATATTCGCATATCGTATCGGGCCAGGGCTTCAGTGATATCTGGCCCCCCATGTTACTGCTGGTGCTCACCGTAATATCCTGGTATTTCCGCCCGGCAAACCGAAAACTCACTACCGTTAACGCATAAACGTACTGACTATGAATCCGAAAATAGATGCCTTCATCGACAGAGCCGATAAATGGCAGAAAGAATTTGAAACACTCAGAGCTATCCTGCTGGATTGTCCGCTGGAAGAGGAGTTGAAGTGGGGAGTGCCCTGCTACACCTATCAGGGCAAAAACGTAGTGCTGATGCATGGTTTTAAAGACTACTGCGCTATCCTCTTTCACAAAGGCAGCCTGATGGCTGATCCGGAAGGCATCCTGATTCAGCAGACAGAAAACGTACAGGCCGCCCGGCAGATCCGCTTTACATCTCTCAAAGAAATTGTAAAGCAGAAAGCAGTGATAAAAGCCTACATATACGAAGCTATTGAAATTGAGAAATCCGGGCTGGAAGTGAAGTTCAAAAAAGTAAAGGAATACCCGGTGCCGGAAGAGTTTCAGCAAAAACTGGATACCACTCCCGGACTCAAGAAGGCTTTTGAAGCGCTCACCCCTGGCCGCCAGCGTGGCTACCTGCTCTATTTTGCAGCCGCTAAACAGGCCAAAACCCGTGAACAAAGAGTAGAAAAATACCTCGACGCCATCCTGGAAGGTAAAGGACTGGATGACTAAAATGATCCTGACACACAATCGCTGCCACCGGCAGCGATTGTTGTTTTAAATGGTATTCATCACCCGGTTCTGCTGCCGGTATTTGTTAGGCGTCATCCCCGTCACCTTCCTGAAAACCTTTGAAAAATGCGGCAAATTATCAAACCCAACTTCCGCAGCAATCTCCGTATAGCCGGCATCGGTAGTGGCAATTAAATACTGCGCCCGCTCTATCCGCTTTTCATGCATATAATGTAAAGGCCGCAAGCCGGTAAACTGCAAAAACTGCCGGGAAAAATAGTCCTGGTTGTGATTTACCCTCGATGCCAGAAAAGCCACCGTCAGCGGTTCTTTCAGGTGCAGCTGTATATAACTGATGGTGTCCATAATTTTGGATGGTATCACATGTCCTTCATCAGCCGCCTGCGACTGCTGATCCATAAAGCGCGACAACAACTGCAGCAGTATGCCCTGCGTTTCAAGATATACCGCGTCACTCTGCAGATTGTTCAGCTCCTGGTATTCCCGGTAAAAGGCATCTTTTTCGTATACCCGTGGATTGTCGGACCGGTTGATACCCCTGTTGGGATTCAGTTGCAGGAGCCGCTTAATATTTGAAATGTCACCCGGGGTAGCCGCTTTCTTCATCAGCACCCGCTTGTTGTAAAACAGCGACAAGCCATCAGGGGCTTCTTCAAAAAACTGTACGAAATATTGACTGAGGTAGGCACTGCAATGCAGGTTGCACAGGGTGAAGCTGGGGATCAGGTACAGGTTGCCCGGACTCAGTTTAATCCGCGCCGCGGGGCCTGAAATGGTGCCTTCACCTTCATCGATGTAATACAGCCGGTAGTAAGGACTGATCACATGTTTGTAGTTCCACCGGGTATCCAGGTGTACATGGTCCACGTGCAACAGTGAAAAAGAATGTTTTAACAGGCGCTTTCCCATAGTCGTAAATGTACAGGTTAAAGGTCGGATTTGTATAAAATAAAGTCTTAATTGTAATTGCTGCCAGGTATAGGCTATGCTATTTTTGGCGCGTTATTTCATCCTAATCAACGCAAATTAATCATAATGATGCAGCTTCCAAAAGTCGTTTTTGGTAATAGCGCCCTCGGTAATCTTTACCAGGCGCTTTCCCAGGAAGATAAAAATGCCATCGTGGGAGCATGCCTGCAGCAGGTAAATCAACCCGCTGTATTTGATACCGCCGGTAAGTATGGCGCAGGGCTGGCATTGGAGGCCCTGGGTACAGCACTCCGCCACTGGCAGGTGCCACAGGAGCAGGTATTGATCAGCAACAAGCTGGGCTGGTATCGTATTCCGCTGAAAGGCGCGGAGCCCACCTTCGAGCGGGGGGTATGGAAAGATATCAATTACGATGCTGAGCAACGCATCAGCTATGCCGGTATCCTCCAATGCTTTGAGCAGGGAAATCAGCTGTTGGGCAACTACCATGCGCAGCTGGTATCAGTACATGACCCGGATGAATACCTGGCTACCGCCGACACAACAATGGAACGCGCCAGGAAACTGGAAGATATAAAGGATGCCTATCAGGCCCTGCATGATTTAAAATCGCAGGGTAGGGTACAGGCCATCGGCGTAGGCGCTAAAAACTGGGAGGTGATCCGGGAAATAACGGAACTGGTATCACTCGACTGGGTGATGATCGCTAACAGTATGACGCTGCATGCACATCCGGAAGAGCTGGGGGCGTTTATTCAATCGCTGCAGGCACGCGGGATAGCGGTCATCAATTCTGCCGTGTTTAATGGCGGTTTTCTCACTGGTGGCGACTACTACAATTACAAACTCGTGGATGGCAGTGAACCGGCGCATGCAGACCTGATCCGCTGGCGTAGCCACTTCTTTGCCGCCTGTGCACTGCATGGCGTGGATCCTGCTCATGCATGTATACAGTATGGACTCAATGTACCGGGTGTAAGCGCGGTGGCTATGAGCACCAGCAAGGCTGCCAAGGTGAAAGGCAATGTGGATATGGTGAAAAATGCCATCTCCCCGGAATTTTGGGAATACCTGAAAAGTAAACAATTGATCAGGTAAGGCTTAAGCTTTCCATGGTCTAAAAATACTTTTCGCGCAGGTCGTTTTTAAATGAAAAAAAACAATACGCACTCCTGATAATTATCGTGTTTCGAAAAATAAAAAAGGAATATCTTTGGTTATCCAACCAAAGAAAAATTTTCCCACTATATATGATGCAGGAGGACGCAAGTATCTGGAGAAGCTTTTGTGAGGGGGATGAGAGTTCGTTCCGCGATTTATACAGCAAGTATTACTCCTACCTTTTTGTATGGGGCTGTAAATGGCTCGATGGGGAAGCTGCATTCGTAAAGGATAGCTTACATGATTTTTTTATATATCTCTGGGAGAAGAAAGGGAATCTTTCAAGGGAGGTGCACGTATCCCGCTATCTGCTCACTTCTTTCAAACGCAGGCTGATAGAGCAATGGGGTAAGGAACGCCGGCTCACCGATATTGCTGACCTGATTGATGTATCGGAAGAGGCGGACCGGGAGCTGGAACTCTTTGATGCCCGTTATGCCCTGATTCAGTCGGCCTTACAATCTTTGACACCCTCCCAGCGGGAGGTGATAGAGCTGCGATTCGTCCATCATAAGTCCCTCCAGGAAATTGCGACCCTGAAAAAAGCTAGTCTCAGAACCGTTTATAACCTCACCCACAGGGCGATTGCGCAACTTCGTGCAGCAGTCGGCAAAAAAAATATTTTATTTCTGTGGTAAATTCGCATTCATTATCTCTCTGTTAAATTAAAAGGTACCACCATGGATGAACTGACCGTAGACGGGTTGTTGCAACAACCGTCATTTATTAACTATTGTATACGTGCAAATGAACAGGATGTTCATTTCTGGGAGCAATGGTTACGGCAGCATCCTGCGCATACGGCTACTTTCCGCGAGGCGGAAGCCATGGTAAAATCAACGGGCTGGCTGCTGATAGCAGAACAGGAAAAGGCAGGCGCCATGACCCGGATGGATGATTACCTCCGTAGCCATACTGCGAAGAAGCCGGTGATGAAACCGGTTTATTGGTGGGCAGCAGTAGCTGCTGTAGTAGCGGGGCTAATGGTTGGACAACGCTATCTGCATCAGGCGAAACAGCCTTCACCGGTACAACCGGCGATACTGGCCAAACAGCTGCATTATAGCGCCGGCAGTAAGGGCCGCAGCGGATTTATGTTGCCTGATAGTACCTATGTGCTGCTGGAAAAAAACAGCAGCCTGGACATAGACAGTAACTATAATGTGGCCAACAGGCACGTGAAACTAGCCGGTACCGGTTATTTCCGGATCAAAGGGAAAGCCAGCCTGCCATTTGATGTGCAAGGCGCCGGCTACCTGGTGACTGCCCTGGGAACGGCGTTTAAAATGACAGCGCATCCCGGTCGTGTACACGTGATGCTGGAACAAGGGAAAGTGAAAGTGGAACAGGAAACAGGCAACCAGAAAAAGTTGCTTACCTACCTGCAACCCATGCAAAGCTTCGCTTCCGATTCGATGAATGACAACGGGAAACAGCAGGTGTTCGAACCAAAAGCCCTGGCTGCCTGGAAAATACAGGAAATAATATTTGAGAATACACCACTACAGGAAGTGGTATTCCAAATCGAATCCTGCTATAACGTAAAGATTAATGTGGAAGGTATGGATATTAACAAAGAAACATTCTCAGGAAAATTTAGGAATGACTCCTTACAGTCTGTCCTGGATGTCTTATGCTTTGCAGTGAATAAACAATATGAATTTACAGATGAAACCAACGTTCTAATCAAGTAATCAACCAAAACTTATGCATTTAATCAAATGTCGGTTATCTGAAAAGATAACGAAACGGACGTTCCATGCCATCCCGGTACTTATTTTATTAGGCTCCCTGCTGCTGCAACAACCGGCAGCAGCACAGGAGAAAAGAACAGTGAACATTGTTGGAGTGCAGGCTGATAAAGCATTTAATCAGCTCGGCGCACTCTATAAAGTAAGATTTTTCTACAGTGGATCAACAATTAACACCGGCCAGGCTATCTCTATACCAACCGGTAAAATGTCGCTCGAAGAAATCCTGCAATACCTCGCCGATCATTACAAGTTTTCCTTCAAAAGGAATAATAACATGATCAGCGTTACTGCCAAAAAAGAAGTGACACCCGTACAACCCGGCGCTGAAAAAGTAATTCAGGGCAGGGTAGGACTCTTCGAAGGTAATGATGTGCTCTACCTGCCAGGTGTAACCATCCGCGAACAAGGTCACCAGACAGTAGCCGTTACCGACGACAGGGGTAACTTCTCCATGAAACTACATACGGAGCCAGCCACGCTGCTGATCTCCTACATCGGTTACGAATCCACCGAAGTGGAAACCGGCAGCCGCTCCCAGGTAAACGTGACGCTGAAACAGGCGCTGCAGTCCATCCGGGAAGTAGTGATATCCTCCGGCTATCAAACCATGGCTAAAAAGAATACCACCGGTGCCTACGCCAGCATCACTGAAAAGGAAATTGAACGGCGCAGCAGCCAGTCGCTCAACGGCGTGCTGGAAGGAGCCGTGCCAGGCCTCACACTGTCGCCTACCTATACGGGTATAGCCGCTAACCGTCAACCCGGAGCCACCTCCATCCAAATCCGCGGTGGTAGCTCCCTGCAGTCGGACCGTACCTCCCCACTTATCATCGTGGACGGCTTCCAGGTAAACCAGCTGCCGCAGAATATGAACGACGTGGCCACCATTGATGTGCTCAAAGATGCCGCCGCCGCCGCCATCTGGGGCGCCGCCGCCTCCAACGGTGTAATCGTCATCACCACCAAACGAGGGAAAGAGGGGAATCTGCGGGTAAACTATACCGCTAATACCTACTTCACCCAGCGACCAGATTTTTCCAAACTGGGCCGCGCCAGCTCCGCCGACATGGTAAAGTATAATAAAGAACTTTACGATAAAGAATTTATTACGCCTAACATGTTCCTTAATAGCAAATACGGCTATACGCCCTCCTACGACCTGCTGCTCCAACTCGACGCCGGTACCATCACCGCCGAAGAATACAGTCGCCAGGCCGACTCCCTCGGAGGCATATCCAACAACAGTCAGATCAACGACCTCCTGCAGCAAACCGGTGTTCGCACCAACCATTACCTCTCCCTCGCCGGAGGAGGTAAAGGCTATCGCTTCATGGTGTCAGGCTCCTATGATTACGATAAAGGAACCATGATCGGCAGTAAATCCGATAACACACAACTCAATACCCGCAGCGATTTCGACCTGAGCAAAAATTTCCAGGTAAGCGCTGATATCAATGCTGTATTTTCCAATAGTAAACAAAGCGCAGTTTCCACGTATGATATAGTAGACCTGGCACCATATCAGCTGCTCACAGGCGCTAATGGGGAATACCTGTACGACTATACGGACTTCAACCACGTTTCCAACGACGACCTGGTAAAGAAAGGCTACTATAATTTTGGCCGTAACCTCCTCGAAGATGCACGCCTGGCCAATAACAACACCAAAACCATGGCCCTGCGTACGAGGGTAAATGCCAACTGGAAAATCGCAAAAGGCTTGTCGCTCAACGGTACCTTTATGTACGACCGCTCCAAAAACAGTACTAAAAACGAGCGGGACTCCAACTCCACCTATGTACGTAATGCACTGAACCAATACGCTACACTCGTTAACAATGCCGCCAGCTTTAACCTCCCTAAAGGAGATATCCTGGATCAGTCGGAAAATACACTCAGCAACTGGGCAATAAGAACACAACTGAATTATACCAACACTTTTAAAGGCAAACACTTTGTCAATGTGCTCGCAGGTATTGAGCTCAAAAAGTTCATTACTGAAGGCAGCTCCGCCCGCCATTATGGTTATAACGACCAAATGCTCTCCTGGCAAACGGTGGACCAAAAGACACTGGCAAAAGGAGGCCTGCGCTGGTGGGATAACTCCGGCATCCCGGTTTTCGATGCCACCAGCTATGATGTATTTTCGTATAGGGATGACCGTCATGCTTCCTACTATGGAACGGCCGCCTACACCTATGATGAAAAATATACCTTCACCGGTAGCTACCGTGTAGATCAGTCCAATCTATTTGGTACCGATCCGAAATACCGCAGCAGCCCGCTCTGGTCCATCGGTGGGGCCTGGGACGTAGCCAAAGAAGATTTCATGAACATCCCGGCCGTATCCATGCTCAAGCTGCGCGCTACCGTAGGGCTCACCGGTAACTTCGATAAAACCACCACACCACTGCTCACCGCCTCACAGCGTTACCAGGTAAACCTCAACGATTTTGCCTTAAGAGTAGCGAACTATAATCCTAAGTTGCGCTGGGAACGTACCCGTACTTTTAACCTTGGCGTGGATCTGGGACTGCTACGCAACAGGTTCCAGGTGACTATTGATGCTTATAATAAATACGGCTACGATCTTTTCGGTACACAGGTCCTTGACCCTACCGTTGGTTTCGCCAGCATGAAAATAAATGCCGCCAAGATGCGTAACACCGGGCTGGAACTGGCTCTCAGGGGTAATGTCATCGAATCAGCAGATTTCAGATGGGAGAGCCGCCTCAACTTCGGCTACAATAAAAATAAAATCCTGACCAACAGAATGGCCGACAGCAACCCTGCTTTGAACCGTGTATCCGGTTCCAGCCAATATGTGGAAGGATATAGCCGCGAAAGCCTCTGGAGCTATAAATGGGCCGGCCTCGATCCTGTAAGTGGTGACCCGCTCGTGTACGGCGACAAAGGCGCGAAAGTAAAAGTGCCGGTATTATCCTCCCTGGAATATAGTGGCGTATACCGTGCCCCATACGTAGGTGGCTTTACCAATATCTTCTATTACCATGACTTGTTCCTCAGCGTGTTTGCCACGTATAACTTCGGAAATGTATTGAGGAGAGAAATGCCAACCATGAACGGTTACGCTGGCGCTGCCAATCTCAATTACCAGATTGCTGACAGATGGAAAGTTCCCGGCGATGAACTTAAAACGGATATCCCGTCTGTTTCTGCCTCTCCGGTTGATTTCTATGATGGGCGCGACCGGGCCGCCATCTATTCTTCCAATAGCATCATGCCTGGCGATTATATCCGCCTGAGAGAAGTGCAGCTGGGATATTCCCTGCCTTCCAGGTTAATTAAAAATACAGTGTTTAGAAATGTGCAGGTGATCGCGCAAATGAACAATGTTGCCTTGTGGACAAAAAACAAATACGGACTGGACCCGGATGCAGTAGATCCGATCACTGGTGGTTATAGTCTGCCGGTACCAAGAATAACCACTTTAACCGTTCGTGTTGACTTGTAAAATGCTTATCATGAAAAAATTATTCTTATATACTTTCGCCGGACTCACCATCTTCACTGCCAGCTGCAGTAAGTTCACCGAGGTAACACCCAAAAACATGGTGCTGCCGCAAACAGTAGCCGATTACGAAAAATTCCTGAATGACTTACTCCTGGCAGATGCGCCATTTGGATACAATGAGCTCAAGAACGATGATATTGCCTATACGGATGCAAGTGTGGTAGGGCTGGGTGACCAGCGCACTGCTAAATCCTATCTCTGGCTCGATGAGGAGTTCAAAGCTGCGGAAGACGATGCAGAATGGAATAAATCATACGCAAATATTTATGTATGTAACCTGGTGCTGGACCGACTTCCACAGGCCAGCGATGCGGCTACCAACGGGGATCTGAAACGACTCCTGGCAGAAGCCAAAATCCAAAGGGCCTATTATTATTTCCAGCTGGCAATGCTGTTTGGAAACGATTATCAGCCTGCCACCGCGGCTACTGACCTGGCAGTGCCCCTGCTGCTGAAGCCTGATCTGGAAGCCATGCTGCCACGGGCTACCGTAAAGGAAGTTTATACACAGGTATTGAAGGACCTGGCAGAAGCAATTGCGGAAACTACCCTGCCTGACTTTGGTAGAAACTTTGTTCACCCTGGAAAGGCCGCTGGTTATGCGTTGCTGGCGCGTGTGCAATTTTATATGGGAGACTTTGAAGCCGCAGCGAAAAATGCAAACACTGCACTCACCTTCAGAAACACACTGCTGGATTTCAACAAGATGAGTTTTGCCAATCCGGCCAAGCCCTGGGGCGGCGTAACAGGCAAGCCCTCGGTTGACCAATGGCCGGAAAATATCTTCACTAAAACAAATAGCCAGAATGGTATTATCCAGCGTTTTATGATCAGTCAGGACCTCCTCAATATACTGGGCGAAAAAGACCTGCGCTACGTATATACGTTTACGCGACTCACCTCTACTGGTGCTGCTTCCGCTAATCCGCTACCGGACTATTTCGGTAACATGCTGAACAGCAGCATCACCGTTCCGGAAATGATGCTCATCAATGCGGAATACCTGGCACGTAACGGCAAAGCCAGTGAAGCCATGGATGTACTGAACGCTATTCGCAAAAATCGCTTCAAACCTGCGGATTATACCGCACTCACCGCAAGTACGAAAGAAGAGGCTTTACTGAATGTATTGCAGGAGCGCCGCCGCGAACTGATGTTCCATGGCCTCCGCTGGTTCGATTTGAAGCGACTTAACAGGGAAACAGCATTCCGCAAAGACCTGAAGCGCACCTATAAAGGGAACGACTACACGCTTGTGGCACTCAGCAATAAATACCTGTTTCAGATTTGTCCTAAAATCATTCAGATAAATGGCAATATAGCCCCGAATCCAAGATAATCTCCTGTGAAAATGGGCTGGGAGACGGGCATAAAACCTGTTCCCGGCCCTGCTTAATACATGTTTATGATACGGAACCTGCTAATGATAAGCCTGGGCATTGCCACGGCACATACTACGTACGCACAATCGTTGCATATTTCCTCCAAAGCGCATGCGGATGGAACCAAGGTCACCATCTATAAAGAATGGCCGCAAAGGGTACTGTTTGATACGCTGCATTTGTCCGGCGGACAGGCGGAGCTGCAACTGCATGACTCCCTGCCCACCGTATACAGCGTTTCCATGCGTACTCCCTATCTCCATACCATCCTTTTTTCCAATGAAGGCGATATGAGTATCACTGTTCCTGAAAACGGCCCCGCGGTGATAAAAGGAGGCGATTACCAGCAGCAGCTCAGCGCCTTTGAGAAATCACTGGAAGCCGATCAGAAAGCCTGGAATGAGTGGGGAACTGCATACGGTAAGGCCACTGACCTGGAGGTGAAGCTCAAAGCCAATAAAGAAAGTAATAAATACGCCGCTAAAGTGATGCAGGCCAGGCTGAATTTCGCACTGAAGCATCATCATGATATTGCCGGCGCCTGGAGTGCTTACAACCAGGCCGGACTCTGGCAGGCTGCGGACCTCAATAAACTGGTGCCTGCCTATAAAACAAATCCTTTGTCACCTGTTACTTACAACAGACTCCTCCAGCAGCAACAACTACAGCAGGCTAATATAATGACCGGCAAAAAAGCACCGGCGTTCAGTTTGCAGGACATGGAGGGAAATGCAGTGACCCTGGAATCGCTCCTGCAACAAAATAAATACGTGCTGGTGGACTACTGGGCCTCCTGGTGTACGCCTTGTCGCGCAGCCAACAGGAAACTGGCACCCCTATACGAAAAGCTGAAAAGTAAGGGTATCGCACTGGTGTCTGTTTCGGTAGATGTAAATGATGAGCTCTGGAAAAAGGCCGTGACGGCGGATAATATCCCCTGGCTGCAACTCCGCGCTGATAAGGCAATGGATAGCGAATCGGTGAAAGCGTACAAGGTGAAAACATTACCGGCAACTTTCCTGATCGATCACACGGGAACGATTATACGTCAACAGGTTTCAGAACAACAACTCCTTCAATTATAAGCAGCATCATCATGTTACGACTCACGAGCTTACTGGTCCTATGTGCCGGTTTTACACTTCAGGCAAAAGCGCAGCTGGTATTGCAGCACGCCACCATTGTCAGCGGCGATGCTGCCGCAAAGCCGCGCGTAGGCACCGTCTATATCGATAAAGATAAAATCACCAAAGTTGTATATGGTAAGTCGCGCAAAACGCCTGCGGGTTATAGAGTGATTGACTGTACCGGAAAGTACATTGCACCGGGGCTTATAGATGCGCATGTGCACCTGGCCACCGGCAACCTGAGCAACCTGGAGGAGGCAAACAAAAAAACAGATAGTATACTCCGAAATATGTTCCGTCACGGCATTACCACCGTCCGGGATATGGCGGGCGATGCACCGTATCTGGCGGCTGTTAAAAAAAGAATTGCCTCCGCACAGGTAACGGGGCCGGATATATTTTACGCCGCACAATTCGGTGGTCCGCATTACTGGGAATTGATCCGCCGTGGTAGCCGCAATAGCAGCAATCAGGGTACCCGGCCGTGGTATGCCACTATTGCTGATACTACCAATATGGTAGCTGCGATTGCAGCTGCTAAAAATTGTGGCGCCACCGGGATTAAAATTTACCATGACCTCAGTAAAGAGTTGGTGGCAGCCATCACCAAAGAAGCATACCGGCAAGGCCTTCTGGCCTGGGCGCATGCGGCCGTATTTCCGGCCAAGCCAATTGATGCCGCCAGGGCAGGGGTGAACAGTATGTCGCACGCCGCTGATATGGCTTTTGAACAATTACCGGGAGATACGATTGAATCTGGCAAAGCATGGGCTGCTATCTATAAAAATTTTACCCTGGACACCACCCGGCAATTGCAATTGCTGAAGGACATGAAGGCGCGCAACATTTTTCTGGACGCAACAGTGTTTCATGCAACGAGTAATAAGCTCACCTATGCACAAACGGTTACCCGGTTGGCATACCAGACAGGGGTGAACATTGTAGCCGGTACCGACTGGATTTACCCGGAACAAGGCGGGACCATGCCGCTGCAGGAAGAGTTAGAACTGCTGCAAAAGAAGTGTGGCATGCCGGCAGCTGCTGTTATCCAGGCTGCTACCTGGAATGCCGCCAGGGTTACCGGCCTCACTGATCGTGGCCTGGTGAAAGCGGGAATGCTGGCTAACCTGATCGTACTTGGACAAGATCCGTATACGCACCTGAACGAACTTTTCTCGCCCGAACTTGTAGTAAAGAACGGTATATTACATGAGCTCAATCATAAATAACTCATCTATGAAAAATGTGATTCTCGGCATTGGTGTGCTATCGGCCCTGCTGGTGGCCTGCCAGCCTAAGGCAGGTACAGAAAGGGCGGATATTACTACTGATACCGCCACAGCAGGTACGGAAAATGTAGCGCCCGTCGTTACTGACACCTTACAACCTGTTGCTGTAAAAGTAACCGCCACGTTACAGCAACTGTACGCCGAAGACCTGTCTAAACAGTTGATCGACAGCAATAGTCGAAGCTATAGCGTAGCCATAGCCGATCTGAACAGCGATGGCACCTATGAAATCTTTGTAAAGCTGAATGGTAGTTATTTCTGCGGTTCCGGTGGCTGCACGGTGCTACTGCTCAATAACGAGGGTGGCGTGATCACCAAATTCACGGTAACGGATACACCGATCAGCGTAAGTGCCAACCTGACTAATGGCTGGAAGGATCTGCTGCTCCCAAGCAACGGGAAAATTCACCTGCTGAAGTATAACGGTAAGGCCTATCCGTCGAACCCTAGTACACAGCCTGTGGTGGCTAAAAAAGAAATTAAGGCAGCGATGGAAACGTTGTTGTATGATCCGCCTGCTACCAGTCATAAATTTTAGTGGCTCAGAGGATGTATCAAACGTAAACGAACGTCCTGAGAATGACCTAATTGACTGCCTGACTTCATCAGGTACCTGAATAAAAAGTGGGTGTATCAGACTTTTGATACACCCACTTCCGAATGTTTGTCCCCCCCGCAAAAAATTCCGTCAGGACCTGACACTATCTGCAGAAAATTTCTATTTTTGCAGCATCAAAATCAAGTTTTTGCATATCACCCAACAACACAGGCAATGCTCACTGCCTGGAATACTATAACGGATTACACCGCTAATCCGTTTGCACCGCTCTACCTGCGGTGCTGTTAATCTATTGTCTTTTTTATTTCAATTAATTCAACATGTTTTTCCTTGAAACGGAACGGCTAAAGCTGCTCCCTTTAACCCACGAACTGTTGCAGTTATGCAACCAGAACAGGCCTGAAATGGAAGCCAGGCTTGGATTAACCACTAGTGTTATGAAAATTAGTCCCGAATATGCTACCGAAATCCAGGATGCCATGCAGCATTTCTGGTTGCCGCAAACGGCTGCCCATCCGGCATCTTACTACTGGTATACCAACTGGGAAATCGTGCTTGCCTCCTGTAACAAGGCCATTGGCGGGATAGGTTTTGCCGGTGCGCCGGATGAGAATGGTTTGGCAGAAATAGGTTTTATGCTGGACGAAAACTTTCATGGGCAGGGCTATGCCACAGAAGCGCTGCTGCAAATGATAAATTGGGCATTTAGTCACGATGCCGTGAGGGGAGTAGTAGCCAGAACTTATGAAGATAACAGTGCTTGCCGTAAACTATTGCTAGGCGCGGGCTTTATGCCGGTAGCGGCGGATGGTAGGTTACTGACCTACAGAAAATCCCGCCCGGTGTGCTGATACATTTCTCCTGCCGCAGGCAGCCAGGGCCTGAAGGACATCAGGAATTATGGGGCAGATGTGATAGAATAGCGCCGGCGTATGCCTTGGCCTCCCTGAGTAAAATATGAGCAACAACTGCTGCTGGAGAAAATCAGTAACGATAAACTATAAACGGAACTACAGTTTATTTTTCAGGTGCGGTCACCAACTGATTCAGGTAGATCTGGTTTCCCCGGACTTCAATGGACCCGGAACTGTTCAGCCCTTTAAACGGAATGCTAAGCTCTTCATCAGCCAGGCGGACCACATCACCATCCGGCCTCACCGGGTGGTGATATAAAATTTGAACAGGCACAAATGCCCTGTTTTCTATCAGGGAGATATAGGTGTTCTTGTGGTCGGAGGTTACGTGATACAAACGGTTTTTCCAGGGAAAGCTGGCCAGTATTACAATGCCGCCTGTGTCGAGCACGGTAGACGTCCCTTTCATGGAATGGGACTCTCTGTCGTTTGGATGGTCCGTAGCCGGTTCTTTCCAGAAATCCATGGAGTCCGGCGCAGGTATTTTTAATACAGATGCCAGGTCCGCAAAATGGTGCAGGTAGCAGCTTACATAATATACACCGTTCAGGCGGCTTACGCTTACGGGACACATCGCCGCACAGCAGTATTCCTGATTAGTCTGCTTGTTTTTGAAATAAACCGTCCCTCCCAATTCGCCGCTACAAGTTTTGCGGACGAGGTATTTCTCATCTTCATAAAAAGCCTTGGCCGGCAAGCGCGGTGTAACCCTATCAGTGGTGTTTACAATGGTAATTTTGAATGGCTCCTGGGCGTAGCCAACCAGGGGTGCTATCAGTAAAAGCAAGAATAGGATTAATTTCATAACGGATGATTAAAATGGAAACAACAACCTATTAAATTTTCCACTACCTTTGCACCTCCGACCAAGTCGGCTGCTGACATCTCTGACAGGAGCAGGTGTTCTCCAAACGCTCCTACAAACTAATCTTTATTTTAATAATTAAGGAATATGCAAACTATTGCATTCTATTGCGATGCCAACAGCATCGAAGCAAATGCCTTGCATCAGTTACAGGAGTATGCCCAGCGGCCATATATTAATACGATCTGCGCATTCACTGATATACACTATTGCACGGAAAAAGCACTGCCGGTAGGCGTGGCTTTTCATACTAACGATTACGTCTACCCGCTAATAACAGGAAAGGATGTTGGCTGCGGAGTTATGTACCTGAAAATCAATAAGGCACACTGGCTCAAACCATTCGATAAAGCCGCTCATTACAAAGCCTTTTGCCTGGCACATACGCAGATGACGGATGATGGCCTCGGTGGTGGCAACCACTTCCTCTCCATTGAGGAGGATGCTGATAGCGTATACATTATCTGCCATACCGGTACCCGCAACCGTGGTATCGCCCTGTACCAGCAGTGCCTGGAACTCACCCGCCAGTATGCACTGGAAAGCGGGAGCCAGGGGGAGGTGATGCATCGTGATTTCCTGGACCCGGCATTTATCCGGTACTATGATGACACGCTGTCGTTCGGCTACCAGCGCAGAAAAAATTTCTGCCTGAAGTCCATGATCTTCCTCCAGATGGCCGGTTACCTGCGCTGCGATAAAAACAGCATTGACCGCCAATACATGCAGCAGGATTATAGTCTGACCGCGGCCACCGGGCAATTGTATGGTACCCCGTACTCCCTGGAAGATTCAATACACAACCACCTGCGCTTTACGCCTGATGGTATCATGCACCGCAAAGGCAGTACTGAACTCAGCCCTGGGAAAACAGTGGTGATTCCGTTGTCAATGTCACGAGGCAGCCTGCTGGTACAAATCCGGGATGAATACAGTGCTGCTCAGGCCTTGTACTCCTGCGCCCATGGCGCCGGAAGAAAGCTATCGCGCTATAATGCCATGAAACACTGGAAAACAGTGCTGAAAGAAAAGCAGCGCCGCAGTTATAAGCAACAGTTCTCTGAATTGCTCGATAAGTCGGGCAACTTCCCACAGGGCTATGTCCAGGAATTTGATTTTGCTTATAAAGATGCCACCGATATTCTGCAACACCAGCCTTACCTGCGTATCGTAACCCACACCACTCCGGTGGTAACGGTGAAATACACGGAAATTTAAGGTCATCAACTGTTGATGGACCGTCGGTCCATCAACAGTTGATATATTCTATTGCCGAAGGCAAGAGAATATATCAACAGACTTGCATATCCAAAAAAATATCCGTAATTTTTGTATTACAATCACGTGACGACCAGAATCTGTTACCAATACTTTTAGGGCACTCATCTCACTACTCAAAATGCAATTTCATTCCCTGTAAGCCGGAAACGTATTCCGCTGCAATTCACGCTCATAAAGGCGTGCAGCTATTCGTATGCCCGGCAGCCAGGTGAAGCAAACGTCCTGAAGAGTAAACCGAAAATCTTTAAGAGTAGGTAATAACTTTTTAAATTTCACGTATGTCTAATTCTCCCAGAAGAGGGTTCCGCCTCTTCATGCTCGCGGTGTTGTTAACTTCGTATAGCCTGTCGGGTTGCCAGCGAGATCTTACTAATAGCAACACTGTCTCCGCCCGTACCGAAGCAGTTACCCTGGCGCCCGCCCTGCACTACTATTTTGTAGCGCCAAATGGTAACGACGCCAATGCCGGTACAGAAGCCGCTCCTTTCCTCACCGTCCAGCGCGGGCAAACCGCCGCGGTACCAGGTGATATCGTCTATATCCGTGGTGGCAGCTATACCATGAGCACTTCACAGATCGCAGAAAATGGTACGCTCTATGCCAGCGTCACCAAACTCGACAAGAGCGGTACCGCCTCCGCACGCATTCAGTACCTGGCATATCCCGGCGAAACACCAGTGTTTAATTATGCCAATGTAAAACCCGCGGGCAAACGCATTACCGCCTTCCTGGTAACAGGCTCCTATATCACCATCAAAGGCATCGAAGTGATTGGCGTGCAGGTAACGATTACCGGCCATACACAAAGTGAATGTTTCCGCAATGAAGGCAGCAACAATATCTATGAAGCGCTCAAAATGCATGATGGTATGGGCATTGGTTTCTACCTCACCAGGGGCGGTAATAACCTCGTGCTGAACTGCGATGCCTATCGCAACTGGGATAATGTTTCCGAAAGCGGTAAAGGGGAAAATACAGATGGCTTTGGTGCACATCCCTATAAACAAGGGGTAGGCTACACCGGCAACGTGTTCCGCGGTTGCCGCGCCTGGTTCAACAGCGACGATGGCTTCGACCTGATCAACGCCTACGAGGTGGTGACCATCGAAAACTGCTGGGCGTTCTATAATGGTTACAGCACCAGCTTTGCCAGTTTGGCCAATGGAAATGGTATTAAAGCCGGTGGCTTCGGTGTTACAGATCCCAGCGGCGTGCCGCCTGTGGTGCCTCGCCATATCGTTCGCTTCTGCCTGGCAGTAGGGAATAAATCGGCCGGTTTCTATGCCAATCACCATCCCGGTGGACTCACCTTCGAAAATAATACTGCCTATAAAAATGCGGTGAACTACAATATGCTTAACCGCAGCGCCGATTTCTCTGCGGACGTTCCGGGATGGGGCCACTACCTCTATAATAACCTGGGCTATGCCGCTACCAGCAGCGAAGTGAGCAATCTGAATACCGGTGCGTCTTCCACGAGCAACAATTATTTCCAGATTTCAGGTATTACGGTAAACGCATCAGATTTTACTGCTACCACGGAAAGTATGATGTCGCAGGGCCGCCATTCTGATTTTACGCTGCCTACCAACACCTTCCTGCGGCTCGTGACCGGCAGCGACCTGATAGACAAAGGAGTAAACCGGGGGTATACTTACACCGGTGCCAGCCCTGACCTGGGCTGCTTTGAAGTAGGGATTAACAAAAGCCCGATAGTTTCCTGGCCGGTGGCGCCATAATAGTCACCTCGCAGTACGGGCAGTTTTTCCGGGACGTTTGGAACCTGCATCGTACTGCGATGTTTTAAAACAAGGTGCTGTTGGGAATGGCACCTTCCATTCTTAATAATCTTTCCTTCACCGCCACGCCGCCGGCAAAGCCAGTGAGACTCCCCGAGGAGCCTATCACACGATGGCAGGGAGCTACAATGGAAATCGGATTCTTGCCATTGGCGGCACCTACGGCCCGCACGGCCTTCGGATTTCCAAGCTGGTTAGCCAACTGCGCATAGCTCACCGTTTTCCCATACGGAATTTGTAATAAAGCCGTCCATACCTGCTGCTGAAAAGGTGTTCCTTCAAAATGCAGGGGCAGGTCAAATGTGCGGCGATTGCCGGCAAAATATTCATCCAGCTGTCGCGCAGTTTCATCCAGCACAGGATGTGTATCATGATCCCCTTCAACGGGCAGTTTCACACGGCTGCCATCTTCATCTTCCCATAAAATCGCGCGCAGGCCTTTGTCTGTAGCTATTAACAGCAGTTCGCCCACCGGCGTGGTTATTTTCCTGTGGTAGTACATAATGGCAATTTACAACATTGTTAAACAACAGAAAGTAACCCATTCCCACTGGAAGTACACCACCCGCGCGAAGCGCGGCACCACTCCCCAGTGGCACCGAAGGTGTCATTGGAATCCGCTATATTTACCTGCATACACCACAACTACAGAAAAAATGATAACCGACAGCATCTGGTACAAACCCGTATCCATCGCCACTTTAAACGAAGAAAACGCGGGCACGCTCAACGCGCACCTGGGAATGGAGTTCACTGAAATTGGTCCTGATTTCCTCACTGCTTCCATGCCGGTGGACCACCGCACGGTACAGAAGTACGGCATCCTGCACGGAGGCGCTTCCATGGCGCTCGCAGAAACGGTGGGCAGCATTGCCGGCACACTGGTAATTGATCCGGATTTATTTGTATGTTTTGGTATGGAGATTAATGCCAACCACATCCGAAGTGCCCGTAGCGGCCGTGTATACGCCACCGCAAGGGCATTGCACCTGGGTGGCCGTACACAAGTATGGGATATCCGGATTCAGGATGAATCCGGACAATTGATATGCATTTGCCGGCATACAGTAGCCGTGGTGGCTAAAATCCGCTAATGCTTTATTGCTTTTTTAATAATTTTTTAGTGAGATATTGTCGTACCGGCACATCAAACCAGCGCATAGCCATATAGGCCACCGCTATCAGTATCAGCACCCCGGAAATCACTACCATGGTCAATTCCGTTGTTCCTGGTTTGTAAGTATTGAAGTAATTGGCAAATATCCAGATGGCGCCATAATGGGTCATGTACAGTGGGTAAGAGAGGTTGCCGGACAATACGCACAGTGGTTTCAACGCCGGCTGTAACACCGCGCCTGCGCCCAGCGCTACCAGTAATGGGAAGTACACCAGCACGATGCCCAGCTCCACCGCCCAGTTAAACTGGAAGTATGGCATCATCAACGCTGCCAGTAGGAGCAGGGTCAGGCCAGGAAAGCCAAGTTTATTCGGGATGATCAACCTATAGCGATAAATCAGTATGCCTGCCGGAAACGAATAGGCTACCCGCGCAAAGCCATGCCAGAAGGTTCCTCCGCTCCAGCCGCCTACCACATTACCCGCGGTAAAGGCTACATAACTGATACCGCCGGCTGCCAGTAAGGTAAGCAACACCATTACGCGGCGGGGGAGTCGCCATAACACCAACGCATATACGATATTGGCTACATACTCCCAAAACAGCGACCAGGAAGGGGCGTTCAGGGAAAAGAGATTGAAATATCTTTCCTCCATCACCGGATAAGGAATCAGCAACACCGAAGTCAGAAATATCAGGGCTACGCTACCCACGCCATAAGTAGCAAAAGGTGGCACTATTGGATCCAGCAGGTATAATACCAATGCCATAGTAGCACCCAGCACTACCAACGGATGCAGGCGGATCAACCGCTGCAGGAAGAACCTGCCGGTGCTCATTGTCGCCATACGGTTGTCGTAGGCATAAGCAATCACAAAACCTGACAGGCAAAAGAAGAAATCCACCGCCAGAAAGCCGTGCCCTACAAAGTTGGTGGTGGGGTCAGTGAAAATCACCTCCATAAAATGGAAAATCACCACCATCACGGCAGCAACACCCCTTAACCCATCCAGAATTTCATAATGTTTTTTTGCCTGCATTGCCTCCGGCTTCGCAACCATTGTTCCTGTTTCCATAAATAACAACTACACTCGATAAAAAGTAAGGTTGCAATATAGGACGCTGAAGGCTGATTTGCAAGCATTTTGGGATGGATGGAGCCGCTGGGGCACAAAAAAGCACCCCATTACAGGGTGCCTTTGCGCAGAAGAAGAAAGAAATATTAATACAATGCTGCAATAGCATTTTTATCTTTAGTAGATAAGGTAGTGGCGCCGCTTCCGCACTGGCCGCCATTCATCAGCGATGAAGCATCAGTTCCGCCAACACCAGGAACAGCAGTAGCACTGGATTCACCAATGGCTGACCAGTTGGTATGACGCAGGGAAACGTTATGTCCCAGTTCATGACAAATGGTACGGGCACGCTGTGCAAAACTGTTGCCGGCAATGTAGTTTTTGTTGATGCGGATCAGGTTTCCGGCTCTGCCACCACTAGGGAAGGTTCCCTGGCCGCATACACCATTACCCAGGTTGTAGTTGGTGATCAGTACATCATAAGTACCACTGGTAACTACCACCCAGTTAACATTACAACTAGCTACAGCATTCCACTGTGCAATCGCGCTGCTGATTTCTGATGACATAGATGTCATAGAGGCATCTACATACAAACGCAGATTGGCAACGTTTGCAGCAGAAACCAGGCTACCAGTGTAGTACTGCTCGGTAGTGGCGCCGGTAGGTACTTCCATGTCTTTAGGGAAACGGATGTCACCTTCTACAATGTATTCACCTGGTTGGTCAACAATTGTGTGGGCCGGAAATCCCAGACCAATAATGTAGTTGTAAACTTTTTTAGCAGGATCGGTTATTTCTGTAACAGATTGCAGGTCTGCAGGGGCATCAGCAGATTTTTTACAGGATGCAATAGTAACGGCCAACAATACAGCCAGCATGATGAAAAGGTTCTTTTTCATGTTGTGAAGCGTGTTTAAATGATAAAAAAAGGGTATTGTGAGAAAAAAAATCCTGCACTTTGAATACCTATGAACAAACCGGGGTAACTATGATAATATCCATTATCAATGCATACGACAGATACAATAAAACATACGTGCAGACCAGCTGAAACCTCAGCAGGATGCGCTCTCCGGAAAATTTGCTTAAATGGGTTTGAATAGGTTAAACTACGTTCAGATTTTGGTTATAACAATAATACAAATATTTATCGGGTTGCAAAATTTTTTTTGTCTGCATCCTGAGGTGCAATTGCAGCAGGTAATATTATAAAGCAAGCACCCTGATCAGGGTGCTTGCTTTATCTCTAAAAAAAATCAGATCAGGGATACAACGCTTGTGCAGCCTGAATATCTTTGGTTGAAAGTGTAGTAGCACCACTATTACATTGACCACCATTCATCAGGGAAAGGGCATCTGTGCCTGGTACTCCAGGAACATCTGTAGCAGTTGGCTCGCCACGTGAAAACCAGTTGGTATGACGGAATGAAACATTATGTCCCATTTCATGACAGATGGTACGTGCACGCTGCGCAAAAGTATTGCCCGCAATGTAAGCCTTGTTGATGTAAATTAAATTGCCGGCTTTACCACCACTTGGGAAAGTACCCTGACCACAAACTCCGGTACCAAGATTGGTGTCCGTGATCAGTACATCATACGTGCCGCTGGTAACAATAGTCCAGTTGATAGCACAACTGGTAATCCCATTCCATTGACCGATAGCAGAAGTGATTTCCGAATTCATGGAAGTCATGGAAGCATCCACAGATAAACGGATGTTGGTTACCCAACTGGTAGCTACCAGGCTGCCGGTGTAATATTGCTCTGCCACAGCTTTAGGCAGCACCATGTCTTTAGGGAACCGGATGTCTCCTTCCACGATAAAGGCATCCCGCTGATCAATGATCTGGTGCGCAGGGAAGCCCAAACCAATAATGTAGTTGTAGACTTTTTTAGCATGATCGTTTGTGAGCGTAATGGTTTGTATTTCCGGCTCAGAATCGATTGCTTTTTTACAGGCAACAATCGCAAAAATGGCTACTACGAAAAGTAAAGCCAGCATTAGTAGTGCTTTGTTTTTCATTTTTTTGAGGGGTGTTTAAGTGATTGAAAAGGTATTGGGTAAATTCCTGCACTGTAATTGCCTATTAACAAACCGGGTTATCAATGCTGATGTGACAGAACAGTATAAATACAATCCAGCCCACAACGCAGCGGGTTGAGTGCTTCAGAGATTTGCTTCGTTAGGTTTGAATAGGTTAGCTATGAACAGACTTTGGTTATAACAATTATACAACTATTTATGGAGCAGTAAAATTTTATTTATAAGCCCTGTGAATGGGGGTTGCAGTGGGAAATATTATCTTTTTAGCAACGAGTCTTCCCGGTGCATTTCGTCAAAATCCTCCGTCTTAAAATAGCGGGAAAATTCCTCCGGTTCCTCATGATCTCCCAATATCCTGCGCGGAACCTGCGGCTCGAACGATTTATTTACCACGCTCAGTTTCGGCTGCACAAACGGACTGTAAATACCGGCAATGTCCGCCAGTGTATGAAATACCACACGGGTGTCCGCAGGTTCATGCAAATATTGCTGTGCCACACTATACCGCTCCGGCCAGGTCTCCAGGTATTGCCTGCTAAACCATAACAACATGGGTATACGTAACTCATAATAGGTAGGAAACGGTGTGCTGTGTAAGAACAAGTGCCGGTCATCGTCCATTAAATTCTCCCCATGATCAGACACATACAGCATACTGGCACATAATTCCCGCTCCTGCAACATATTAATCATCACATGCAGCAGGCTGTCGCTGTAACGGATAGTGTTGTCATAAGCATTCCAGAGTTCCGTTTTATGCTGCAACTTAATCGCCAGCGGCTGATCAGGTTTGAAAAAGGATTTATCCACCGGATAACGGTTGGAGTATTTGAAATGCGATCCGTGCATATGCAGTACAATAAAGGCTTTGCCGGTATCCTCATCCAGTACTTTTTTGAAATGTGGTATCAGGTTGGCATCATATTGACCGATCTCTTTTTTATCCACTCCCTTATTAATATCTATCCATACATTGGCTTCTTTACTGTAAAAACCTATCAGCTGCTGATTAGCTACCTGGTTGGTAATGAAGTAGGTTTTGAATCCCGCTTCTTTAAATAAGGTAATAATACTTTTTTGTGTATAGAGATAGGGAGCCGACGAAGCATCCGCCGGCGAGAGAATCAACGGTACACTCTTTTGCGTGGCGTTCGATTCGCTGGTAATATTGGAGAACGTAAGCAGCCCCGGTTGGCCGGTCAGAAAAGGATTGGTGTTCACCTGGCGGCCGAGCAAACTCCAGCTCATCGCGCGGGACGATTCACCCAAAACCAGCACGTATACTTCTCTCTCCTTAGCATGTATTTTTTTATTTGCATGAAAAGTGAAACCATAGGAGGTAATCGGATAATTCCTTTCCCGGTACCACTTGTCCACTGCAAAGTTGAGATTGTAGATAACGTTTAGCGGATACACTTTTTCATCCATTCGTACTCCTGCTACCAGTATGATACCAGCCATTACCAAACTGGCAATGCCGGCATATAAACTGAATTGGCGTCTGAAACCCGCGTGCAACCGCATCTTCATACAACAGGACAGGATAGCCAGCGCCAAAACAGGTAGGTACAATACGCATACAATGATGATAGATGGCATGATATTGCCCAGCAGCTCGGTACTTTCCTCCACGTCGGTAGTTACCGTATTGAGAAACATATCCGTCGTGATCACTCCTTCTCCAAACAAATACAAAAAAACTATTTCATACGCATGTATGATCAGCATGGGCAGCATCAGCAACATCATAATGCCTGGTTTCCTGAAAACAGCCATCAATGCAATGCCCAGCGTAAATGGGAACAGCAGGTTTGCGATAATATTGAACCAGGAAAAATCGATCCACACCAGCACCATGTTGGGGATTACCCAACTGATGGCGAATAGCAGGAGGTAGGTCGATTGCCGGTTCCAGTGCAGACGTATAGCCATTAGAAAACTTCATTTATACCAAAATAAAATCCATATTGATCTGAGCCAATACCAAAGTCGAGGCGGATATTCACCCTGTTCTTAAACTCCCAGCGATAGCCAATGCCGTAGCTTACCAGCGTCTGATCCAGGCGCAGGTCCTTATAGGCAGGGCAAACATTTCCAGCTCCGATCCATACTACGGCTCCGTTGCGGCCCACAATCTTTTGCCGCAGCTCCACCTGGCCGCTCAGATATTTTTTATCCCTGTACCGGCCCTCAAAATAGCCACGCAGGCGGTTGCTGCCGCCTGCTTCTGCCATGAGCGACCATGGCACCTCGCCATAATTGCTTTCTGTGAAAAAATCGGTGGCCAGTATGCCGGTACGCCATAAGCGTTTGTACCAGTCCACCTGCACCTCCAGCTTTCCAAACACCTGGTCATTACCAAAAGCAGAAGGAAAAAATTTATAGCCCGCCCGTACGTATACGCCTTTGTAGGGATTGGGGATGAAATCACGTGTATCGAAACTGATGAAAGGTCCTGCGCCAAAGGCAAATATGTGATCCGGCTGCATCAGTGGGGTGCCGCCGCTGGTATCAATTTTTTTCGCACTGCCATCATTGAGCATTACGGAAACGCCGCCAAACAAGCGCCCATGGATCTTGGCACTGAAATCGGCACTAATCTTTTTGGTGACCAGTGTATAGTCCGTATAGGCATCTTTGTTACTGGCGCTAACATACCCAATGCCCCAGTATTTATTTGGCATGGAACTGAAGGAGGCTTTTGCCAGCAGCCTGAATTTTTCTTTCGGGAAGATGGTATTGCTGTTGATCCCAACGCCATAGAAACCGGTGAGCGACACGGAACCATATATCGACGCACTCGATACAGGCAGCAGGGAGTCGCTGGGATCTGTTTTGTAAAGGCCTGCTGCTATAACGGCAATTCCTCCACTGGTTTCAGGAGCGTAGTAAGGACCACCAATCACACTGAAGTCGAATTTTTTCTGAGGCTTAACATCGTTGGTGTGTTTGAGGTAGTAAATGATACGATTGAAAATCCCTTTGGGGGCGCTACTGTCAGTCGCCTGCTGCTCTTGCCCAGTCGCCGAAAAAGTACTTAGAACCAAAATCAGGAAACAAATGTTTTTCATCATATAGCAGGCATCTCATTTCTAATAACACTAATTCCTTCAAAAGGATGTACAACCACATAAAAAATCTTTCACCTCAATACGGGGCGCATATGAAAAACATTTTCCTGTTACTGCTGATCCTGTCCGGCGTTCCTGCCGCCGCCCAGCTACGGGTAGGCGACCGGGTTAGCCAGGTCACCATTCGCGATGCCAGCAATAATCCTATGCAGCTGCCCTACTGGGGACAAAAAGCCTATCTCATCTTTTACCCCGACCCCGATCATGCCTCGCAGAATAAAACCATCACAGATTACCTGAAGCAACATCCCGTATCCAGCACCAATATCTTTTCCTTTGGCGTGGTAAACCTCAACGATGCCCCACTGCTCCCTAACAGCATCGTCCGGATGATGGTGAGGAGAGAAGTAAAGCAGACAGGGGCAGATATCTACACCGATGTAGATAATACCCTCAGCCGTAGCTGGCGAATGGGGGATGTGAATAATAAATTCGTGATCATATTCGTTGATAAAAACCACATCGTCCGGTTTTTTAAGGCCGGGGAGCTGTCGACGGAAGAGCAAAAAGAATTATTACGGGTAATCAAAGCATTTAGCTGAACAATCAGCGGGTGAGATCTGTTATATAAGGCTCTATTGATGGTAAGGATCATTTTCAGGCCTTCAAAAATAACTGTAGGTATGCAAGAAAGCGAATACTGGGAATCTTTCAAATCCGGTGAAGTAAACGGTTTGGAAGCCCTTTACGGGCAATACTACCAGTCTCTGGCAAATTACGGGTGTAAATTCACTCACGACGATGTATGCATAGAAGAAAGTATCCAGGACCTTTTCCGGAGGCTCTGGCAAAACAGGGAGTGGGTACACCACGCCACTGCTGTGAAGCAGTACCTCTATCATTCTTTCCGCCGTATTCTGCTGGGCAAACTGGATTATGGGGCTGATGCCTATAACGAAGCACCTGACGAGCAGGTGCCTTTTGAGTTACAATTGAAAGATGAGCATCCGCTGTTTTCCGGCGAACGCATGTCGGCCCTGCTGCACCGTGCGCAGCACCTCCTGGGCTCTATGGCTCACCGCCAGCGTGAAATCCTGTTTCTCCGCTATTATGAAGGCCTTAGTCACGACGAAGTAGCAGAAGTAATGAACATGCACATCACAGGTGTTTCCAGACTGATGTACCGCACATTAGATCACTTGCGGAACAAAGCCTGTAATTTCTCCCTGCTCACGCTGCTATATCTGTTGCGGCAGTCCTGAAAACATGGCTACCATTCTTTCCAGCGCGCCTTCGGTGTGCATGGATTCCGTTTGCTCCAGCGTCATCTGCGCTACTTCCCCTGCGCGCTGCCGCATATTTGTTTCGTAAGCTGCTATTGCTGCAGCCTCATTCGTGTATTTTCCGGAAGTCAGGCATTCGCTGAGTTCCAGCGCGTCCAGCATGGCCATATTCACCCCTTCGCCGGCAAATGGCGGCATCAGGTGGGCGGCATCGCCTATCAGCGTGAGGTTGCTGTGGGCTTCCCAATGTTGATCCGTAGGCATGCAATATTGCGGGCGTAATACCAGCGGCAGTGTTGCCTGTTGTGCCAGCGTATGCCATACCGGCGACCAGCTGCTGAAAGCATTGCTGAACCATTGTATCACCTGTTCGCGGTTGTTAAAATCGATGCCGCTTTCTTTTGTCCAGTTTTCAGGCAGGTACATACCGGTGTAAAATACCAGGCTGCCATCTCCCTTACTGCTTACAATCAGCGTGCTGGCGCCATCCAGCGCAAATAGCTTTCCGCCTTTCAGCAGGGCGGCAATTTCCGGGGTGGCCGTTTCAGGGTGGTACACACTGCCTTCCACCATGGTAACGCCGGAGTAGAAGGGCCGGATTTCGGTTACGTAGGGGCGTATACGTGAGTTGGCGCCATCGGCCCCGATCACCATATCCGCATAGGCGGTATGCCCATCCTGGAACTCCAGTTGCCAGCCGTTTTCCGCAGGTTCCATTTTTACAAATTGCTTATCCCAGCTCACAGTGCCGGGATGGAGGGAGTCCAGCAGGAGCTCGCGCAGCGGTCCGCGGTCAATTTCCGGGCGGTCCTCTGACTTGCCCTGCCCATGATCATCCACGAGGATATTGGCAGCAGCGTCCGTGATCCGCATCAGGTCGGCCCCGGGGCGGTAATGCTGACGGAAGGCATCCATGAGTCCTGCCGCTGCCAGCGCTGCCAGGCCGGAGTCCTCGTGCAGGTCGAGCGTGGCGCCCTGCACCCGCACGCTGCGGTTCTTATCGCGTTCGTATACGGTTACCTGTTTTCCTTTTTGTTGCAGCAGGCGGGCCAGTGTGAGTCCTCCCGGGCCGCCGCCGATAATGGCTATCTGTGTCATGATTTTTAATGTTGAAGTTGTTGTTGAATAAAGGCTTTCCTGGTCCACCCATGGCAGCCTGTCTGTGGCAACGCATCTGAGCGAGGTTCGCCGATCCGTGCTAACTTATCTCGACCGTTGAAGTCCCTTAATCAGCGCATGGCAGCATTGTAGCAGCACATCCTCAGTGATCACCTGCTGCGGGCGCACGGTATGTTCAAAATATTCACTCACGAGGTCCATCAGCGGGGCAAACAGCATGGCGCGCAGCACTTCAAATGGCAGGGGTACCAGGTTGCCGGCTGCTAACTGCTGTTGCAAAAACTGGTGGATCGGTTTAAAGTAGGAGCCTTCGGTAATGTTGTGCTCCTGGAATGCTTTCACTAGCAGGGGAGAGGCCTGCCCGTGGCGGATCAATGCAAATGCCGGCTGGTGGGTGCTGAGATAACGGAACCCATTCAGCCAGATTTTGGTAATGCCCGCTTCCAGGGACATCGCCGCATCAAAGCCTTGCAGGACCGCCTGCTCATATCCTCCCAGCACTTCCTCTATGAAGAGCTTTATCAGTAAATCGTCCTTGTCCCTGTATTTAATGTAAATCGTTCTCGGGGAGATGCCTGCTGCCGCTGCCAGCTTTTGCATCGTCAGGTTCTCCAGGCCCTCGGTGGCAATGATGTCCAGGGCAATGGTTTTGATGGCTTGCTCTTTCTCCAGGTTCTTTGGTCGCATGGTCTGTAATTTGACAATGCAAATATAAGTAAATGTTTATTTACTTATTGTGAAAAAAAATCCTAAAAAATCATAAGATATTGATAATGAAATCAGTAGAGCCGCAATGCTTGCGGCTCCTGGCACCAAAACGGGCGCAGCCCGTTTCCAAAACGCAAAAAAAGAATAAAACCTAATTCAGCGCCGTCGCCATCTTCACATTGAGCGACTCATAATACCTTGTAAGATTACTGATATTTCTGATAAGGGAATCCTCGCCGTTTGACTGCCCTTTGGCGTAAGCAATCAACTGATGGCATATTTTAACGAGGGCGCCGGAGCGACTACCAGGATTTGGGGTAAGTGCCTGGGCACGCAGCATGCCGTATTTTTCATTATAAGAGGAGAAGAAGTAGCGGATACCGTCCAGCCCCGGATCAGCTGGCGCACCGGTGGTGCTCAGCGCCACCTCAAAAAGGTCTTTAATTTTTATAGCCAGCTCCTTGTCAATAGGGCGACTCACAGAAACCGGCTGGTCGGGCACAATACGCTTTTGCTGCAACGCATCATAATAGGCCACCTTGATATTGGATTTCAACTGGTAGCCTTTGGCGTCCCGCTCCACCGACAACGCGTATTCAGGACTAAAAGGCGGCATCACTACCACCCTTGCCATTGGCCGGTCCGCAAAGCGGTACAGCAGCTTCTGATAGAGATTGTTATAATAACTGTCCACCGCATTTCGCGTGGGTTCGAAAGGTTCCAGCTTGTCGGCCGTTTGCGCAACAGATTGGAGGGCAACCAGCAGGCATATTACCATGCCTGGAATAATACATCGCACTCCGCTGGTAGTGTGTTTTAGCATGACAATCTAGTAGCTTTAGGGTATATAACAGTATAATACTATATTATACTGGCATTCGTTTTATCAATGATTGGGTATCGCTTCACTTTATTGTACCTGCACACCAGTTCAATCAACTTATCAAAAAAAATAGTGCCAATTACCTCTCCCTGGTTATACAATCCGATCACCTGCCGGTAGCGCTGCGGCTGGTTCATGGATGTGCTGAAAGCCACCCCTTTATCCAGCTGCCGGTATTCCACCGGATCAATCACCTCGTGGCCCAGTACCATCTCAAACCTGCCACCCATCGGGTATTGCGGCATCAGATCCGGACCAGATGGAAGCGGACCTCCTATGGCCTCTACCTCCCCGCTGATGGTACTTCTGATCAACGGATGGGAATGAACGGAAAAATCAAGTTCATCGCCCCTGCTTACAAGTGTTGTCTTTGCCTGTTGGATGACGTTCGGGAAAATGGCGTCTATAATACCACGCTCAATGTCGGACATTTTGGATCGCTTACCCACCACAAAAAAATGTTCCAGACCAAGGGAATCAGATAAGTGGTAAGCCGTTGTGATGTGGTCCAGTAGTGCTATGCCGGGGTTGAGGAGGTAATAGCCTTTTCGTATCGTTTCCTGAATATCATCTTCTTTTGTAAAGACAATATAGTAATCGCTTTTGCCATTCTTTTCAGTGAAGCGTTTGCCTTTCAGATTGTAATATAAGGTAACGCCGGTGCTATCGGAAAAATCCAGACTATCTGTTAAAGATAATAAGCTTTCCTTATTATACAAATAATGGTCGCTATTTGTTTGCAAGTTAGAGGCTGCTAGGGTATTATCCTTATGTAAATCATGCATTAACGCAACAAAAAAGATAACACCTATGACGGAAAGTAAATAAATTTTATTCATTATTGAGGGACGGCGGGGGTTATGAAATTACAGGTTACTTTGGAATAATGGACACTTCAAATTAATAAAAAAAATCCGTTTCTGCGCATGGAAAATCCTGAGGCACCACCGCAGTACTTCTCCTGATATTAGCGACACCTCCAATGATATCGCCTATGACGCCCGTGAGTTTGTTGCCGATGTTACTGATCCTGCTCCTGATCCTGCTATGGATCTCAGTGGTGAGCCGCTGGCTGCGGGTATCCCCGCAGGAAGGCCGCTACAAATCCATCGATGGCCTGCGCGGCTACCTGGCCGTATACGTATTCCTGTACCATGCTATCATCTGGTACTTTTTCCTGCGGTCCAACAAATGGACCTCCCCGCCGCCATCCATCATCCATGCCAATCTGGGCGCCATCTGCATCTCCCTGTTTTTCATGATTACCGCCTTCCTCTTTTTTTCAAAACTCTTACATGCAAAAGAGCGTAAGGTGGATTGGGTGAGATTGTATATTTCCCGTATACTGCGTATCTACCCGGTGTATACGGCCGTGGTGATTGCACTGCTGGTAGTGGTGGGCATCCTCACGCACTGGCGCCTCCGCGAACCGCTGCCGCAACTGCTGGGGCACGTAATACAATGGATGATCTCCATGGCGGCAGATGTTAACCATATTGCAGGTACTAAACTGATCATCGCAGGCGTAGTATGGAGCCTGGCATTTGAGTGGCTGTATTATGCCTCCCTGCCTTTCCTGGGGCTGTTGCTGGGTGTACGCTCCCCATTTTACATCTATCTGTTGGCCGCAATGTTCCTGGCCCTGTTCATCGGCATTATTTATTACTGGTACCCCGCGAACGCCTGGAACAAAACACTGGCCTTTACCGGAGGCATGATACCTGCATTTTTTGCAGCCCATCCGAAAGTACGCCAATTAGCCGCTCACTGGATCACCTCCCTGCTCATGATCGCAGTACTGATCATTGCTACCTTGTTTTCTCCCTATATTTATTCCTTTTTTACCTACCTGTGTACCACCTTCATTTTTGTAGCCATTGCCTGTGGAAATACCCTGTTTGGTGTCCTAACCTGGAGGCCATCCTGCCTGCTGGGGCAAATAGCGTTTTCGCTCTATATCATCCATGGGCTTATCCTCTTCATTACTTTTATGTTTATAGTGAGTATGCCTGTTGCGCGACTCCAATCACCGTTATGGCACTGGCTCACTACTGCCGGTTGCAGCCTGGTGCTGGTCACCATATGCACGCTGTCGTACAAATACCTGGAAAGGCCTTTCCTGAAAGCCACGCCACAGGTAACTGCCAGGGCTAAACGCTGGTTCCGTTTGCGTTAGCAGGTTCAAACAATTATACCACACGGCTGTTAATGCAGGTAGGTTCAAACTCTTTATGTATGAAGAAGTTACTGGCAATCATCGGCGTGTTAATCGTTTTATTGGTAGCCGTTCTGGTGGTAAAAACATGGATCTACCCCTTTACGAAAGTGAATACCGGCGCCGCCGCCTATGAAAATTTCCCGATCAGCGACACCACCCTGCAACGTTTTGCCGGCGGTATACGTATCCCCACCGTGTCGGATGTGGACTATACGCAGTTTAACTTCGGCCCCATTCAGGAATTTGCCGCCTACCTCCGCACTGCCTATCCTAACGTATACGCCGCTACGGAAAGCTATACGGTCAACAATCACGGGCTGGTGATCCACTGGAAAGGCCGTAATAGCGCCCTGCAGCCGGTATTATTCCTCTCGCACTATGATGTGGTGCCGCCGGGAGAATACGAAGGAACGGACAGCGGTCAAATTATCTTCTCCCCGAAAGACAAACCCCAGCCACCGGTAACGGCTATACAGGATAAGTGGACACATTACCCCTTCAGCGGTGCAGTAGCAGATGGCCGTATCTATGGCCGTGGCACACTGGATATGAAAAATATGTTGTTCGCCCTGATGGAATCAGTGAACAACCTCATGGCGCAACAATATACCCCTGAACGGGACGTATACCTGGCCTTTGGCTTCGATGAAGAAGTAGGCGGGGTAGAAGGTGCCCTAAAAATCGCAGAAGATTTTAAAGCCAAAGGCATCCGCTTCGATGCAGTATATGATGAAGGAGGTATCGTATCTTCCAAAGGCAGCATAAGTGGGCTCAATGCCACCGTTGCCCTCATCGGCTGCGCGGAAAAAGGCTTCTGGTCCGCCAAAGTAAAAGTCAAAGGCCTCGGTGGCCACTCCTCCATGCCGCCCATGCAGAGCGCCATAGGCAAAGCTGCCGTGATCATGCAACGCCTCGAAAAAGAACAGATGAAGCCAATGATTATTCCCGTGATCGACCGCTTTTTCACCAACGTGGGCGGAGCCATGGATTTTAAAAGTCGCCTCGCCATTGCCAACCAATGGCTGCTAAAAACAACGCTGATGAAAACCCTGGCAGCCAGCCATACCACCAATGCGCTCATCCGCACCACCACCGCCCTCACCATGATGAAAGGCAGCGATGCCTCCAATGTGCTGGCACCGGTGGTCGACTTCGTGGTGAACTTCCGTATCCTCCCAGGCAATACCGTCGCAGAAGTGAAGGAGCACCTGCAATACGCCTGCCGCGGCTTCGATGTGGAAATCGAAGACCTGCGCCCTCCACGCGAAGCCTCCCGTATCTCCGATATCAACTCCCAGGGCTACCGGGTGATGGAAAAAACAATTAAACAATATTTCCCCGACGCTATAGTAACACCCTATCTCACCATAGGTGGCACGGATGGGTATAAATATGAAATCGTGTCCGATCACGTATATCGCTTTAACCCGGTGCTGATCAATAACAATGAGCAGCAAACGATTCATAACAATAACGAGTACATCAGTATTGATAACTACAGCCGCATGATTCACTATTTCGAAACACTCATTAAAAATTATGATGGTAAACAATAACGACATTATTGTGTTAATCAACAAAACAAACTTCTACTCCTGAGCATATTCTTTAGCAGCTTCACTTTTTTGATTCTATGGATCTTCTCTTGAAGAGATGCTGGCAAGTTGTCGCCGCTTCCATAGTTCCGGTTTATATGATGTAATGAGATCCATCATTAATAAATTTTCACCTAATACATATTTGAGGAAGCCTACCTTCTTCGATATTTCCTAATTCCGTTACGATGAGTACACTCGACGATATCAAAACACTGCGGCAGCGCATCACCGAAGATGTAATCGGCCAGGATGACGTAATAGAAAAGATCCTGGTGGCGTTGCTAACCGATGGTAACGTATTGCTGGAAGGCCTGCCGGGACTGGCAAAAACAAGGTCCGTGAAAAGCCTGGCCAAACACCTCGATAGTAAATTAAGCCGTATCCAGTTTACCCCCGACTTACTACCCTCCGATGTTACCGGTACAGAAATTTACCAGACGGAGGCCACCGAAAAATTTTTCTTTCAACCAGGTCCCATTTTCTCCAACCTCGTACTGGCAGACGAAATCAATCGCGCCCCGGCCAAGGTACAATCAGCCCTGCTGGAAGCCATGGAGGAACGACAAGTATCAGTTGCCGGCAAAACACATAAAATGGAACCCCTGTTTATGGTGCTGGCCACCCAGAACCCCATTGAACAGGAAGGTACCTATCCCTTGCCGGAAGCACAGCTGGACCGCTTCCTCCTGAAACTGGAAATCAACTATCCTACGGTAGACAATGAAATGAAGATTGTACAACTGGTACGGGAAGAATCCAAAGGAGCAGCGAACAATGAACCTGCTTTATCACAGCAGGTAATTTTTGATGCACGTAAAGCGATCGGGGATATTAAAGTAAGTGATGCTGCAGCACGCTATATCGCTGAAATTACCAATGCTACCCGCTTTCCGGAAAAGTATAGTGAGGAGTTGGCCAAGTGGGTGGACTATGGGGCCAGTCCGCGTGGTAGCATCAGCCTGGACAAATGCGCCCGCGCAGTGGCCTGGCTGGATGGCCGCGACTACGTTACGCCCGATCATGTGAGGCATATGGTACACGATGTCCTGCGCCATCGCATCATCCTCAGTTACGAAGCCAACGTTGCCCGCATGGGCGCTGATAAAGTGATTGATAAACTGTTAAAAGTTGTGCCTGTTGCGTAATAACCATTCACATAGCTGGCCTAAAGGAGTGGTAGCCACCCTGGACGACCTGATGCGGTACGAATACTACGTGCAGGAAATTCCTATCCTGCCGCAGCACCCGGTGTACAGCATCCTGGCGGGCAGGCATGCGAGTCGCCTCAGAGGCCGTGGCCTCGACTTCGAAGAAGTACGTGTATACGTACCCGGTGACGATGTGCGCAACATCGACTGGCGCGTAACCGCCCGCACCGGTACCACACATACCAAAGTTTTTAATGAAGAAAAAGAGCGCCCTTCCTTCCTCGTAGTGGACCAGAGCAGTCAATTGTTTTTTGGATCGCAGGACCAGGTGAAGTCGGTAATAGCCGCTCAGGTTGCGGCACTCAGCGCTTTCTATACCATCCGGCGGGGCGACAGGGTAGGGGGCATCGTCTATAACGAAGATGGTTTTGAATTTATCCATCCCGCCAGAAGTAAAACACATGTGCAGTATTTACTGAAAAGTATTGCAGACAAAAATGCATTACTGCCCGTGCGTAAGCCTGCGGCAGTAAACATTTCACTGCTCAATGATATGCTGAATCGTACAGCCGCTTCCGTTACACATGATTATGTGATTGCGGTGATCAGTGACTTCACCGCCGCGGATGATACAACTGTGAAACTCTTGCGTGGACTGGCTTTGCATAACGATGTGATGCTTGTGCATATATCTGATCCGTTGGATGCGGCACTGCCGGATGGCAGGCTCATACTGGGAGATGGCAGGAAACAACTAAGATGGAAAAATAACCTGCACAACGCAGGACAAAAATATGAGGATGCCTATAAAAAGATGCAACTCAGGCTGGCGGAGGAATTCAGGAACTACCGTATTCCGGTGATATTCATGGATACCACACAGCCGGCCTCCTCGCAGGTGATTGGTTTTTTCAGTAAAAGAAACAAATAATATGGCGCAACCCGGCAACGATATAGGAGAACTGATAGTGCCCGACCCGGTACCATTTACCTTTGCGGCGCCCGGCTGGTATGTGGCCGGCGTACTATTGCTGTTGCTGCTGGTTGCCGGTGCATTTTTGTTAGGGAGAAGATACCGGCGCAACCGATATCGCCGTCACGCACTGGCCTGGCTGGAAGCTAAGCAACAATCGGAACTCACCCCTGCGCAATTACTTTTTGATACGGATATGCTGATGAAACAGATTGCCATGCACCGCTACGGCGCTGCTCAGGTAGCCTCACTACAGCAGCAATCCTGGATTGATTTCTTGAATAACAGCAGCAAGCCGGCACCAGGCTTTACCGCCACAGATGCCGGCTTGCTGGCTGTTTCATTATACAAGCCTGGAGCAGATACCATGGCGCCGGAAGCTATAGATCAATTTATTACCAAAGCGAAAAGCTGGATACGACATCACAAACATGCATTTTGAAATAGCATATAAATGGGTTTTTTTGCTGTTGCCACTGCCGCTGCTGATATATTTTATATTACCGGCATGGCGGCGGCGCAGCGCAGCGCTGATACTGCCGCATTTCAGCCTGGCCGCCGCAGCTATCGGCCATAAGCCCCGCAAGCGTGCATGGGTCACCGGTAGTAACGTATTAGGCTGGGTGGTGTTTTTCCTGACCTGGGCCTGCCTCCTCGCTGCCGCCTCATCTCCCCGGTACGTAAGTGAACCGGAAAAAGTGCCCAAAACGGTACGCAGCTTTTTGATAGCAGCTGATATTTCCGGGAGCATGGCGCAGCCCGACTGGATCGTACGCGGTAAGCATACTACCCGCTGGGATGCCGTGAAGCAACTGATGACCGAATTTGTAAAACGCCGCAAGAGTGATCAGATAGGTCTCGTGGTATTTGGTAGTAACGCCTACCTGCAGGCGCCGCTCACCGCGGACCTGAATATGATCACCTGGCTGCTGAACCAAACGGAAGTAGGTATGGCCGGCCAGATGACCAACATCGGCGACGCCATCGCCTTTAGTACCCGCATCCTGAAAGCTGATACCTTAAAGCAAAAAATCCTGCTGCTGCTGACAGACGGTGTGGATACCGGTGCGGACATATCCCCGCTGGATGCCGCTACCAGTGCGGGAAAAGACTCTATCACTATTTACACGCTCGGCATTGGGCAGGCCAGTGGCTCCGGCGGCTACGACCTCGACGAAAACACGCTGAAGTCGGTAGCAAAAAACACCGGCGGCCGGTATTTCAATGCCATGAATGAAAAAGAGCTGGAAGCCGTTTACCAGATGCTGGATCAATTGGCGCCGGTAGAGTACCTGGAACAAAATTACAAGCCGGTGGAACTCCTGTACTACTATCCGCTGGCGGCGGGTTTACTGCTGGTATTACTGTATTATTTCTTATTGTCTTTATATCTGCTGGCAGCAAAAAACTGGAACCATGCATGAATGGTGGCAACATATCGACCTGCATATCGACTGGCAGCAGTTTCATTTTCTGCGGCCCAGGCTGCTGCATTTATTTGAAGCACTGGGCATCATTGTAGTGCTGCTCGTAATTGGGGCAAGGGAACCCGAACGCTGGAAACGCTTTATTGGTCCGGTATTGCGGCCTTACCTGTTTTCTAAAGGAAGCAGGTGGAGCATCGTGTGGCCGTTGCTGTTACTGGTTTTGGGAGGCAGCGCCGCCATACTGGGTATTGCCGGCCCTGCCTGGAAGAAAACGGAGATTCCCGGTCAGAAGGTGCAGGCGGTAGTGCTGATTGTTTTAGATCTCACCAAATCCATGACAGCCACCGATATACCACCCACCCGGCTGGAGCGTGCTAAATTAAAAATCAGTGATTTCCTGGATGCGCACCCCGGCGCAAGGGCAGGACTGATGGCCTACGCCGGTACGCCACACCTGGTGTTGCCATTTACCAGTGATTACAGCATAGTGAAAATGCATGCCAGTAGTTTAAATACTTTTGAGATGCCGGTGCCGGGAGGTAATACCCAGCTGTTATTGCAGGAAATTGATACGGTGATGCGGCCTATACTGGCGCCTAGCACCATTCTGCTTTTTACCGATGAGATTACATCTGCTGACGCTATCGCCTATACGAACTTTTTGAACAGCAGTATACACCGCCTGGATGTAGTGTTGATGTCATCGCCGGAAGGGGCCGCAGTGCCGGGTGTGAGTAAAGTCACCTCCAAACAGGACCCTGCCGTATTGCAGCAGCTAAAAAATGCCAAACTCGCCGTCACACCACTCACGCTCGACACAACAGATGTGGGGGGAATTGCAGCGCAAATAAGGAAAAACCTCGTTTTTGAATCCGATAAGGAAAAAAGCAGTAAGGACTGGGATGACATGGGCTACCTGCTGATAATACCGGCGATGCTTATTACGCTGTTCTTTGCCCGCAAAGGCTGGGCGGTACACTGGTGCCTGCTGTTGCTGGTAATGAGCAGTTGCAGTGTGAAAAGTAAACAGGCATCGTGGTGGTATACGCCGGATTACCAGGCACAGGTACTGTATAACCAGCACGACTATACGGAGGCGGAAGCACGTTTTAAAGATTTGCCACATAAAGCCGCTGCCGCATATCAGGCGGGCGATTTTGAAACAGCGGCTGCATTGTTTGCACTCGATAGCAGCGCTGCCGGGGCTTATAACCGGGGGCTGGCACTCAGTAAACTGGGGCGTTTTGAAGAGGCTGCAGATGCGTTCAATACAGCAGAAGGATTAGATCCGAGCCTCTCCGATAAAGTGCAGAAAAGTATGAAATTGAATCAGCACGCGAAATATGCTGCTGACAGTAGTGCGGCCCAATTTCATAAAGACACAAAAAGTAAGAAGATAAAGGAAGATACAACAGGAGGTAAACTAAAGGAAAGAAAGCCGCAGTCTAAAGACGAGGAGCTATCCTCCGATACCAAAACGGATAAACTCCCTACCCATGGCGACCGCAATACTGACGAGGTAAAAACCAACATCCACCGCGGTCAGGAGAGCGATCAGATGGGGGAGCCGGGAGATACCACGAAACAAAAAAATGATGACCTGCAAAATATCATCCTTCGTAAGCCCCCGGCAGATCCCGGAGAATTCTTGCATAAGCGTTTTATCCTGCAACAAAAGAAATTTTACCCCAACGTAAAACCCGGAAAAGAAACATGGTAAGGATAGGCTGGATCATAGTATTCCTTTGTATACAAGTGCAGCTGGCAACTGCGCAGGTGCAATGCTTTGCGCAGGTGGAACTGGATAAAACGGAAGTATATGTGCAGCAGCCGGTAAAAGTAACCTTCACAGTTTTAACTGCAACGTGGTATACGCAGCCACTGGAGTTTGATAACCTCCAGGTGCCACAGGCCTTTATCGTACCGTTCACCAAATCTTCTCCGGGACGGTTTAACGTTAATGGAAAAGAGTATTCCGGGATACAGTTCTACTACCTCGTATTTCCTTATAAGTCGGGCAGTTTCCAGGTGCCGCCCATCAAAATAACTGCTGTAACGCCGCCGGAAGGTAGCGCCACCAGTCAAACGGTGGTGATTCATAGCCCGGCTAAATCCTTTGTGGTGAAGCCCGTGCCCCATACGTTGCCGCAGGGGGAAAGCTGGCTGGTGGCCGCTGACGTGCAGCTTACCCAGCGTTGGAATAAGGCGCCTGATCAGCTTAAAGTTGGGGATGTGATAGACCGGAGTGTAATCGTCGACGTTAGTGGTACGCTGCCCCAGTTTATTCCCGAGCTGCCTGATACGAAACTCAGCTGGGCCAGCACTTATCCTAAGCCAGCTACGCTGAAGGATACACGTAATGACGTGATGGCGAATGGCGAGCGTATACAAACTACGACTTATCTGCTCACCGGCGCGGGCGATTTCGAACTGCCGGCTATTAAAATATCGTGGTGGAACCCTTATGCCGCGCGGATGTATTCCCGCAGCTTACCGCCGGTAAAGCTGCACGTAGCAGAAAATCCTTCCCTGGGGATGATGACGACCCTGAAGGATAGTCTTGCCAAAACAGTGGCGGCTGCATCTCCCCAACATAAAAAAGGACCTAAAGAATTTTTTGGAATACCCTGGTATATACTGAGTATATACGTAGCTGTTGGCCTCTTACTGCTGTATATTTGGGTACGCTGGCTTACGGACCTGTACGGAATTCTGAAACCAGCCTGGCTGCGGTACCGCGATAGTGAACCCTGGTGGTACCTGCGCTTTAAATACGGGGATAATGTGTTTCCGGATATTTACCATTGGTGGGACAGGTTCGATTTTCCTGACAAGCGCGCTTCTATTGGCAGTACCCTGCAATCGCAGCAGGAGCAGGAATTATACCGGGAATTCAGCCAATACGCACGGGATATATACGGAGGGGGACAACCCGATAAAGCCCGCGAGAAAGCGCTGAAAGAGGGCTTTGCGGCGTTTCGTAGGCGCCGGTTGCAGCATTTGCGTCAAAAGCAGTATGATTTTTTACCCGAAGAAATATAGCTTACTCATCTTCATACTGTAAGGCCGGCAGCTCCTTGCCGCCTTTTTTCCGATTCCAGGTATAGTAGAAGAACCAGCGGAACGTATGGTTGTAATCGTACTGGTAGCCACTGGCTTTTTGCTGGCTTACAAACATGTAACCCATATCAAACGACCAGCCATGGCCCAGATCCTGACGTATGCCGGCAAAGGCGCGGAACTGATCAAAGGTATTGTTGACGATGGCCTTGCCAAACTGCACAGCCACTTCATTAGCCAGGGAAATTTGCGGTACCCATCTGTTTTGGCTGAGTGGAATGCCTACGCTGATCAGGTAGCGGAAGCGGTTGGAGAAGTAGTAGTCGCCGGTGGACTGATCGTTCTGTAATATTTCCCGCCAGCGTTGCTCGCTGCGGAAGCGGTTGAGCAGGGATACCCTGCCTACTTTGGTGGCATAGGCAATTTGCTCGTACCCGCGGTTTTCATCCGCAAAGGTTTTGTACCCCGGCGTGGTAGGTGCCAGCCAGAGGTGGCCGTAGCCGGTAATGAAGGACAGCTGGTCGTTGAGCCAGTAGCCTACGCCTGCGCGGATAAAGTAAAAGCTGTTGTCGGCCACGAAATTATTGCGCCGGATATGGAAATCGCCAACGGCACCCCAGTGATTGTTAAACCGGAAGGTACTGTTTATGCTAAACCAGGACTGTGACTGGGAGTTGATTTCTTTCTGTTGCTGCCCGTAAGATAATAGCGGTAGCATCAGGAACAGCAGTAATGGGCGCTTCATACATTTGAATGCCGGAATAGGGCACTACTGCATTACAAATTAGTGTGGCGATATGTTCATTGCGGGATTCCGGGCTTGTTGTTTAAAGATTCTCCCGCCAGGCGGGAGAATCTTTAAAGTTTTCAAGGGGACCGAAGGCCCCCTTGAAAACGAATTAAAATGCGCCCAACTCTGACAACACTGCATAGTGTGTTCCCAGGTAATTAGACGCCGTTACCACCTTAATATACCGCACTGTTTGCGGGCTGCTCAAAGTGATATACTGTCTGGAGTTCACATTAGCGAGGGTATAGCTGCCGATGGTAGTCCAGTTGACATTATCGGTGCTGGTATACAGCGTAATGTCTTTCAGCGAACCGTTTAAATTAGCGCGTTGCAGGAAAGACACGCCGGCAATGCTACGCTGGGCGGCCATATCCACCACTACGGTATGTGGATGTGCCGGTTGTGTGGTTTTCCATTGGGTATGCCACACGGTGCTCTGGTTGTTATCGAGCAGGTTTACGGCTTGACCGTCGTTTTCCTGGCTGCTTACATAAGCGATGCTCCATCCGGTTTTACTCAGTTCATCTTTGGTGCTGAAGTTGAGTACGGGTTCATTGTTCACGAAGCTGTAGGGGTATGAAATTTCGGTAGAGGAGCCGTTGGTATACAGGAAGCGTACCCGCATGGCGTAGTTACCGGTTTTCTTTTGCAGGTCTGCGATGGGCATGGTGAGCGTGATGCTGTCGCCGGCGGGAGTAGCCACCCATGGTACGGCGTCGTAGTCGTTACCACCTTCGGGATCATTGTATACCACTACCCGGTTTACAGTTTGTGTAGCGGTATATTTTACTTTCAGGGAGATGTTACCGCTGGCGTAATCAGCTTTGATCACGTTGATGGAAGTGGACCCTCCGCCATAGATACCACTGGCCGTAGCGGTGCGAAACACCTGGCTGTTATTGAGAATAGCGCAGCTGGCTGCGGTAAGGAAGGTGGCGCTTTTACCGTAGGTGTAATTGCCACTGCCCATTAAAGCCGTTCCTTTGGTGGCATCGGCCCCTTCGGATACTTTTTCTTTGTTGTGGGGCAGGTTGAGGCCATGGCCCAGTTCATGCATAAGGCCTCCGATCCATTTGGTGGCGCGGTTGCCGAGGGTGGTATTTTGGCCCAGGTAGCTGGTATCCATTTCGGCGTAGTCGAGTGCAAAGCACCAGCGGCCAAGTCCGTAGAAGGGTACACCACCGGGATCGCCATCGGCCGCATAGGTGCTGGCAGGCATGATCACGAGGGTATGCTCGCTGAGCTTCTGGGTAGGGTTGCTGGCAAACCAGGTGTTGAGTTCACCGATGACGGTATTGCCGCCGCCTTCATAAGGGTAGGCGCTTTTGGGCTGTGCGCCGTGAATCACGGTTACTTTTACTTTTCCGGCATCCATTGGGAGTCCGAACGAGCGGTCGCCATAACCATAATAGCTCATCCATTTACCGTAAAATTGCTGCCCCTGGAGCAGGATACCGTTTAGGCGTTCCCGGTAGCCAGTGATGGTATCGGCATCGGAAGGCACAAAGTAGATGATGTTCACTTTGTAGGCGCTGGGCGTAAGGTTGATCATAGTGCTTTTGTCGGCCGACAAAGGCTGTAATCCCTCTGTGATGCTACGTTTACAGGCACCAAGCAGTACAGAAGTGCACAGGAGTGCTGCTGCAATCATTGATTTGCAATTGATGTTTTTCATTGCTCGTATTTAGTGGTTAAACAAGACGTGGTTTGATGTTGACAGACTTTGGTTTGCTACTTACGCGATATCAGGGCTTCACTGTTGTTATAAATGTAATAAATACATTTCATTAATGCAAGCAATATATTCTCTTAAGCGTTCTTTCCCGCCAGTGGCGGGAAAGAACGCTTCCGGTTAAAACGAGCCGCAGGCTCGTTTTAACCGGAAGTAAATTAAGGCACTAGTGTTTCCGCTGCCACTGGATTCATTACTTCCAGCGCCTGTTGCGGAGAGCTCAGGTACAACTGATAGAAGGCTTCGGTGTTGCCTACACGAATTTCATAATTATTCACCGCCAGTGCCTCCAGGAATTCCGTGGCTACCTGTGCTGCAGGGATACCATTTTGGCCGCCTATTTCAGAAGAAAACTCCGTGTTTACCAAAGGAGGCATCAGTTCAAATACTTTGATGCCGGCTGGCTGCAGGGCTACGCGCAGGGAGAGCGAGTAGGAGTGGAGGGCTGCTTTGGTAGCGGCGTAGGTGGCGAGGCGACTACCCGGTGCAAAGGCTACGATGGAAGATACGTTTACAATGGCTGCCTGTGGCTGGAGGCGGAGTAGTGGAAGCAGTTTTTCATTCAGCCGGATGATGGAGAGGTAGTTGGTCAGCATTTCTTTGCTGGCTTTTTCGAAGGTATCCGCATCTTCGAGGAGGTTGTTGAGCTGCGCGTACCCGGCGTTGTTGATGAGGATATTGAGTGCCGGATGGTTGTTATGGAGATGTTGTACCAGCGCGTCAACGTCTGCGGGATCGGCCACATCTCCCCGGAAAGTATGCACCCCTGGCAGCGCTGCTGCTGCGGCTTTCAGGCGGGTGGCGTCACGACCGGTAATGATGACGGTGTTGCCTGCTGCCAGTAAGTATTTGGCCAGTTCGAAGCCAATGCCGGCACTACCGCCGGTTACAAGAATGGTATTTGCTGTGGTGTTCATTTTTTAAATTTTATGTTTGTATATAATAGACCGATCGGTCTTTTTGTGACGCGAAAAAAAGCACTTACGTGCGTGGGTAGAAAAGACACAATTCCCTGTTTAAGAAAATCACAAACGTTTTCCATGATGTACTAACACTTACGTGCGTGGAATCGAAAAAGACTCAATTCCCTGTTTAAGAAAATCACAAATGTTCACACCTACGTGCGTGAAATCGAAAAGGACTCAATTTCCTGTTTAAGTATACCGCAGATGGTTTTCATCTGGCTGGTATTATCAGTTACTTTCGCTACGAGAATACCTCCTTCCATCATAGTAAACATTTTCAGTGCAAACTCAGCTGGATGTGCATTGTGGGAGAATTCTCCGGCCTTTATCCCGTTGGTAACCAGTTTTTCAATGCGCGCCTGCGTACTTTTAATCCCAGCCGCTACTTTTGACTTCATTGCCAGGTCAGTATCATCTGCCTCGGTACCAAAATTCAGCATCGGGCAACCGCCATTGTTATTAGCCAGTACCAGGTCGTAATAGAAATCTACCAGTGCCAGTAATTTCTCCCGCCAGGTGTTTTCCTGTGCCAGCCTCGCTTCAATCCGGGCCGACATTTGTGACATCAGGTAGTCAAATACTTCCCGGCATATTTCCTCCTTATTGGCAAAGTTACCATAGATACCACCTTTGGCCATTTTAGTGACCTCCATGATATCGCTGATAGCGGTGCCAGCCATGCCCTGCTTATTGAGCAAAATGGCCGATTGCTCAATAATAAACTGCCGGGTTTTTTCTCCTTTTGTCATCATGATGCAAAATTAGACCGATCGGTCTAATTTTCCAAATTTATTTTTCTACCGTGAACCTATAGTCAGCGTACGGGCTACCTTTTGAACTGTATCCGATGGTCGCTGATGCCAGTAGGAAACCTTGCCTGAATGGCCGGCTTCACGGGATCGCGGTAGATAGTCTGCCGCCCGTGAATCTGCAATATCCCGCCCGGGTCGAGTGTTATAAAAGCAAACAGCGGCTCCTTGTAATAATGTGCCCCGGACTCGGTATACACATAACTGGCGCTGTTCATAATGAAGTAATGTACGCCATTGCGTTCGGCATGGCGGTCGTCATGATCATGCCCCATAAAAACTGCGGCAATGCTGTTATTAGCCCCGCTTTGCCGGGCATTGAAGTTGTGGGTATCAAAAATCGTGAGGATCTCATTTGCATTGCCCAGCTCCGTAAACCAGTCACTCAGAAACACCGGCTGATGCATAAATACGATCACCGGCAGCGTTGTTCCTGCCAGGTCCTGCTGCAGCCAGGTGAGCTGCGCTGCATCTGTGAAGCTGCGGAAGGTTGGCCCGTAGGGCGACCAGTTACTGTTATTGTAATCCACCAGGGTACCATCCTTTTGGAGGAAGTTACGGTCCATCACTACAAAATGATATCCACCGGTATCAAAAGAGTAATATGGCTTTTCCATTTCCCAGAGCCGCATTATGGTGGCTTTATCGCATACATCCATGTCATGGTTGCCCAGTACATGGTATTTGGGCCCTTTGAAGCGGCGCCACTGCGCCATGATATTATCTGACCCGGTAGGGCGACAAAAATCACCGCATTGGATAATGAAATCCGGTGTTTCCTTCATTACGGCATCCATAAACACCGTCATGCGGGCGTCTTCCGGCTTGCCGAACTGCAGGTGATGCAGGTCTGTAATAAACCCGATACGGGTACTTTTTTTTGCGCTGGTAGCAGCGATGGAAAAAACCGGGGAAGCAGCGAGCGCCCCAGCGGTCAGGCTGATGTTGCGGAGAAAATTTCTGCGTTGCATGTTCACTGTGTTATTACACAATATACATGATTTTTTTGGGGGAGTTATTTAGTTTATCTCCTGCGTGTATAGCAAACCGTTATACTGTGGATGACACAGTATAACGGTCCATGTTTGATGGTTATTTTTTCGGTTTTTTCACCTTCATCAGCAAGCTATACGAAATACTATTACCCGCCTGGTGGTTCATCAGGTATTGGTACAACCATTGTGCCTTACCGGCAAGTGCCGGCTGTTGGGTGCTGTTGCCTTTCTGTTGTAAGGTATCGGCAATCAGTTCCAGCAGCTGCTCATTCTGCGGTTGGGCCTTCAGGGCAGCTTCCAGCTCCGCGATGGGTTGCTGTTCAAAGCTGGCCAGCGTAAGGCCGGCAGGAGTTAGCAGTTCGTTAATCCTTGCTTCCAGGTCCTGCAGGGCAGTAGGGGCAGTATTCCCTACCAGGCGGTTAAAGGCCTGAAATGCTTCTGCAATGAGTTGTTCGAAATAATCTTCTTTCCGGTGTTGAATAGCCATAATTTAGTTTGTATCGTTTGCTGCCAGCATTTTTAGTTTGTCTGGATCTACCACATTGTTTACCTGTACGATGCGGGTACCATCAGCGCTGAACTCCAGTACCTGGCAGGTTGCCAGTCGCCCTTTCACATAAAAGAGCAGGGCAGGCTGGTGATTAATCCAGCGGACAATAATTTCTGCCTTGCCAAGGTAACGTTCTATCACAATACCCAATACATTGGATACTTCTTCGAAGCCTGTGCTGACTTTAGCCACCACCTTAATTTTACCGCCACCATCGGTGATGAGGGTCACTTCGGCCGATAGCATTTCTTCGAGGCGGCTGAGGTCCCGCTGACGGATCGCATTAACGTAGTCGGACACCAGCTGGCTGGTATTGTCCATCACGTCCTTGCTTTTTACTTCAGCCCCTGGCTTAAACAGCCTGGTTTTAGCCCTGCTCAGCAGTTTGCGGGAGTATTCTTCCGTGATGGATAGTACCTCCGAAATCTCCTGGTGGGAGTAGTCAAAACTCTCCTTCAAAATGAATACCGCTCTTTCGATGGGACTCAACCGCTCCATCAATACCATCAGTGAATAGGAAAGGATATCTTTCAGATACAGATTCTTATCCGCATTATCATCCGTGGCTACCGGCTCCGGCAGCCATTCTGCCGGCTGCGGAGTCATCCGCTTGTTTCGGTTTTTGTAATTGATGGCCAGGTTAATCACACTTCTGATGAGGTAGTTCTTTTCATCTGCTACATCATCGTGCGAAGTGGTAAAATAACGGGAGAGTACTTCCTGTACTGCGTCCTTGGCATCTTCAGCTGTTCCGAGTATGTTATAGGCATACGGAAACAGCAGTTGTTGATAATCAGTCATACAAACTTTTAAACGGCAAATAAAATCAACCCAGACTACCTACTACATAACCGCCCGGAACAGTGTGGAAAGCACGGTTAAGCATGTTCCAGGAGTTGATGTTTACAATCGCCAGTGTAATATCGGCAATTTGTGCTTTATCGAAGAATTTAGTGAGGTGGTTATATGTTTCATCGGAAACATTCATGGCGGTTACCTCTTCGGTGTAGGCCAGCACCGCGCGTTCTACGTCGCTGTAATAAGGGCATTCCCTCCAGGCGCCCAGGGAGTATAAGCGCTGCTCTTTTTCACCGAGATGAATGGCATCTTTCCAATGCATGTCCAAACAAAATGCACAATCATTTATCAAAGAGGCGCGGAATTTAATCAGTTCTTTCAGCAACGGGTCCAGGCCGGATTTTTTTAAATGCATTTCTGATTTAAACAGTCCATCTGCAAAACCTTTGTTTACATCTTCGAATTTGATTCTTGCTTCCATGGTGTGTAGTTTTTTATGGTGATTATTTAATTATTGCGATCTACTCAAGGAAGACAAACTCGAATATCAAAACGTGACCGATTTCACCAATTTTTTTAAATTTTTATTTTATGAAATTGTAAACAACTGTTTTTTAGTTAGATTCGAATGCTCCGGAAGGTGAGATTTATTCGTGGTTTCAGTTTGTACCCGGCTTTGGCTATGCGGTGTTCCCACTGTTGCTGCAAATCTCCCTTCATCAGGAGTAGTGACCCGTTTCCGAGTGTAAGCGCGTATTTATTACTATGGTTATCTAACTGTCTGAATTCGAAGGGTCTGGCAGCGCCCAAACTCACGGACGCAATCACGGGCCGGTTGCCGAGCTCACTTTCTTTATCGCGGTGCCAGGCCACGGAGTCATTTTCATCTCTGTAAAAATTCAGTAACACACTGTTAAAAGTATGACCAGTAGTCGTGGTAATTTGTTCCCGCAGGGCCTGCAACTCCGGCAGCCAGGCATGCATCTGCAGGGTTTTGCCCGCCATATGATAGGTTTTGTCCGGATCACCATACCAGGCAGTGAGTCGCGGCGTCAGTACTTCCTTATCATACATCCGCTGTAGATGCTGCTCCCAGGGAACGGTATCAATCAGTGTATGCATTAACGTTAGTGCTGCCGTCGTTTCCATAAAACCCGGAAAATATTCCAGGAGCTCCTCCGGAAACCGGAATCCTTCTGTTTCATTAAACAAATTCAGCTGTGACATGTGATGGTTGTTATTCTTTTATTACAATTTTCAGCAGCGGTTTGTTATCTGCCCAACCCCCTCCAATGCCTTTGGCATTGGAGGGGGTTGGCTTTATTGCAGGCCGACGGCCTGCAATAAAGCCAACAGAAGCATCATGGTGTAGCGCCAAAAAAAATTCTTGTTTTAATTTATCATGCTGTATATTTAAGAGAACAATGAATCAACCAAGATCTGTGGGGTACCCGAATTTTTTCCAGTGAACAAAACTCCATCTCTATAAGCAAATCTGTCTGAAAATTTCACTCAAAAACACTACCATCCAATGAAAGTGAACACTAAGTTTATTTTGACCCTACTTGTGTCTGCTGCTTTGCTATCCTGTAATAAAAACGACGATGCACTGACCGCCGGCACCACCACCCCTGCACAAACAGAAACTGTTCCTGCCGCTTCGAGCTATGCGGTGGCACTCGCAGGCAACGCTTTTGTTACCAACCTGCCAACCGGTGCGGCAGAAGTGATCACCAGCAATGGCCTCGGCAACTGGACGAACGTTAACAGCGTAACCAGCGCCTATTTCCGGCTTGGACTTACCGGTACCCTCAAAGTAGGTGTACGCATGAAAGTTCCTTCCGGCACCAGCGTTATCAAAGTAACAGTGAACGGTACCGCATTTACCAAAACCGTAACAGGAAATTCCTACATTGATTACAACATCGATTCCATTAACATCACCAGCGCCGGCTATGTAAAGGTAGACCTGCAAGGGGTGAGCAAAACGGGCAGCTACTTCGGGGATGTATCCCACATCCTCATCAGTGGCAGCGCTACAGCCAACAGTGTAACCTATGCAAACGATGCCACTAATTATTACTGGTCGCGCCGCGGCCCTTCGGTACACCTCGGCTATACCATTCCTTCCGGCACCACTGCCGAATGGTTCTACAACGAAGTAACCGTGCCTACAGGGGAAGATAAAATCGGCTCCTACTATATGAGCAATGGTTTTAACGGCGGTTATTTCGGTATCCAGGTAAACAGCGCCACCGAACGCCGCATCCTCTTCTCCATCTGGGACCCCGCAGTGGGCACCACATCACTGGTACGCAAAGGCACCGGTGTTGTAGACAACACCTTCGGCGGCGAAGGCACCGGTGGACAGAGCTACCTCGTGTTTAACTGGCAGGCAGGTACCACCTATAAATTCCTGACACATGTACTGCCTGACGGAGCCGGCGGAACTGATTTTTCTTCCTGGATCTATACGCCTGAAAGCAGCAGCTGGCGCTTCATTGCTACGTGGAAACAACCGAATACCACCACTTACCTGGGCGGACTCTATTCTTTCCTCGAAAACTTCAATGATACCAAAGGCTACCTGGGAAGAAGTGCGCAGTATAGCAACGCCTGGATTCGTTCTACCGCCGGAGTATGGACGGAAATTACTTCCGCCAGATTTACGGCAGATGCCACTGCCACTGCTGACCAGCGCCGCGATTACGCCGGTGGGGTAGACAGCGGTACAGGCAGATTCTTCCTGAAAAACTGCGGTTTCTTCAGTAATTATGTCAATTACAATACGACGTTTACACGTACGGCTACCGGTGTAGCACCTACGGTAAATCTGACTACGCTGCCGTAAAAAACTGATTTGCTTATAGTAGGGGGGTTAATGGTCAGGGCCTTTGGCCCTGACCATTAACTGAACCTCCCGCTGACGTCGGGAGGTTCAGTTATAACAATTTGAGATCCTTCGTAATGCTGTCAATGTCCTCATTTTTATTAGGCCCAATAGCACAGCATGTTTTAGTAGGCACGCCTCCAAACTCCGTATAGCCGCTATCCGTGATAAGTGAAGCTATCAGTCCGTCCGCCACTGCCTGTTCGTATATGCGCACCAGTTCCTCTTCCGAATCAACCGACAGGCATATTTTTGTAAAGCCTAAGGAGATCCATTCCTGCACTTCTTCGGGGTTACGTAACGATGTTTGCAAAGTATTGCCTTCAATGGTGGCATGCCGGGTAAGAAAAGCCATGGAGGCATGCGACCCCTGGGCAATCATTTTCCCTTTACGCATGTTCAGGTCCTTACGCATGACAATCACCTGCTTGATATTCCTGGATGACATAATGAATTGGTTTTCCACGAAATTATGGAAATGTTATCACTACAAAATCTGTTTAAGATGATGATCCATGTGATCTACATAGTCGTCCACGATGTAGGCGAGTGTAAATGGTTTACCTTCTCCGCCAATGCCAGTGCGCTCCAGCGCAGCTTCCGGAATTTGCTGCAAAAGCGCCAGCAGAAAGGTGTTGTGTGCTATCCATGTTTGTAACAACAGCCGCTCATTTTGCAAATGATGATAGCTGTATTGATTCCATTCTTCTTGTGCATAACGGATCACCGGCGAATCCTCAAATTGTATACGTACAAAGCGTTGATGATTATTCACAGCACTATCGATCAAATGGCCGATCACCTGTTTCTTATTCCACTTGCCGGGAGCATAAGGTGTGTTCCATTCTGCGCTGGAAAATTCCGATAATCTGGCGGGTACCTGGTGAAGGATTTGGGCTAATCGCTCTAAAGAGGGGCGTTTCATAAATATTTATTTTTTGACCGTACTAAAGGTAGCTGGTATTTTTTAAATATATATATCGCTTATTCTGATATTCGTATCTTTAGGGCTGACCATTTCTGATAAAACCCTTTTATCATGAGAAGCAATACTATCTTATTAGCCTGTTTGGCCCTGATTATCAGCGGTTTTTTTTCCTGTAAGGAAAAAGTACCCGGCGTTAAAGGAAAGCGTGGAAATGAAGCGGTAAAAGTGGCGAAAATTATTTTTGGTAAAGATTCAGTACCGGATATGTATAAATACATCACCGGTGAATACGACGGTACACCTAACGGAAGGGATCTCGGAAATGCCGCCCTGCAATGGAGAGTGCTCGATCAGCGCGATACGCTCGCATTGATCAATCTTACCGTGATCGACTCCACCGGCAATGGTGCGGACCTATACCTGCGCATGGTACGCGATACGACCTGGAAATTGCAGAGCGTACGCTCACTGGCTATGACAGGCATTATGCAGGCGGAACTGGAAGAACTGGAACAAATGCCGCAAGGCTACCTGGATACACTCATAGCCGCGGCACAACAGGATAAACAAGGGAACGCACTGAAAATGCTGACTTCCATGGATGATTATCATTTTCTGATTGGTAACCTTCGTTTAGCCCTCGCTCTCGATGATTCCATTGCAGCTCATTTTAAACGCAACAAGGCCGCATTCGATCGTTTGAAAGATACAGCCATGGCGGAAATACAACGTCATCCAGCACAAAAAGGAAAGTATCACAAACTGCTGCGTAAATACGTACCCGATTATAAAGACCTGCTGATAGAAACAGTGCTCACCGGCGAACCGGAAGGCTCCACCGCCATCCGTTTCATGATCGGAGGTATGATCGATAACTTCGTAGGCTACCTCTTTGTACCTGATAAAAAGGAACTGCCGGATTTGTATAATTCGGACCTGATTATGCTGCGCGACCTCGGCGGCGGATGGTACCTCTATAAGACCACCTGATTTTCCAGCTATTGGGCTTCCGGACCGCTTGTCAAGTAAGGCATTGCCAAAGCGGGAGTAATTCACTATTTTAGGCGGTTATACAAAGCTATCTAATACCGCTTATGAAGAAGATTTTATTCAGTTGTGCGGCCTTACTGCTCGCCGCCTCTTCCTATGCCCAGGATAATGCCCTTTGGTTAAGAAATCCAGCCATTTCCCCGGATGGTAAAACCATTGTTTTCGGCTATAAGGGTGATATTTACCGCGTTGACGCCAATGGTGGAGTAGCAGTACCTCTCACCATCCATGAAGCACATGATATGATGCCGGTATGGAGTCACGACGGTAAATCCATTGCATTTGCCAGCGACAGATATGGTAACTTCGATGTGTTTGTAATGCCAGCCACCGGTGGTACGCCGGTTAGGCTTACTACCAACAGCGCCGCCGATTATCCGTATGATTTTACACCGGATAACAAACAGGTGCTCTTTGGTAGTGTACGCAATGCCCCTGCTGTAAGCGTACGTTTCCCCTACCGCATTTTCCGTAACGTGTATACGGTACCCGTTACAGGTGGCCGCTCCGTACTCCTGAGCGCGGCCGGCATGGATGCTGCCCGCTACAATAAAGACGGCAGCAAAATCGTATTCCAGGACCGTAAAGGTTACGAAGATCCTTTCCGTAAACACCACACCTCCGCGGTTACCCGCGATATCTGGGTGCTGGATGTAGCCAAAGGAAAGTATGACCAGGTGTCGGCCTACGAAGGCGAGGATCGCGAACCCGTATTCGGTAACAACAACGAGGTGTACTACCTGAGCGAAAAAGGTGGTATCTCACAAAATCTGTTTAAATCCTCCCTGACCGACAAAGGCAACATCCAACAGCTCACCAGCTTCACCAATCATCCGGTAAGAGGTTTGAGCAGGGCGGATAATGGTGTTTTGTCTTTTACCTATAACGGGGAGATATATACGTTGAAAGATGGCGAAAAGCCAAAGAAAATCAACGTGCAAATCTTTAACGACGGTCGCGGATCGGTAGTAAAAAATATGCCGGTATCCGGTAACATCACTGAGTTTGCCATGAGCCCTGATGGAAAACAGATGGCGTTTGTTGCAAGAGGTGAAGTATACGTGACGAGCGTAGATGGAAACATGACCAAGCGCCTCACCAATACTCCGCAACAGGAGCGTATGGTGAACTGGTCCCCGGATGGTAAAAAAGTAGTATACGCGGCTGAACGCAATGGCAACTGGGATATCTTCCAGTCCACTGTAGTGCGCAAGGAGGAACCTTTCTTCTTCAACGCTACGCTGTTGAAGGAAGAACCGCTGCTGGCCACAGCTGCCGAGGAGTTCCAACCACTGTTTTCACCGGATGGCAAAGAAGTGGCTTTCGTGGAAAATCGTAATGAGCTGAAAGTATTAAACATCGCCAGCGGTAAAACCCGTACCATCCTGCCGGAAGGCCATAACCACAGCTATTCTGACGGCGACTGGACGTTTGCCTGGTCACCAGACAGCAAATGGTTACTGGTAGATGATGAGCAAAACTATTTCGGTTCCAGCAACCTCGCCGTATTGGCTGCGGATGGCAAAGGCACACCTTTCTATCCTATCAACAGCGGATTTGGAGAAGGTAATGGTAAATGGGCTGCTGAGGGTAAAATGATGACCTGGTCCAACAACCGTGAAGGCCGTAAATCGCTCGCCAAACAAGGCAGCCGCGAAGTAGATATCTACGCGGTATTCCTCGATCAGGAAGCCTACGATAAATTCAAATTATCGAAAGATGAATTTAATTTATTGAAAGAAGGTGGTGATACTAAAAAAGATACTGCCAAGTCAAAAGAAAAAGATACTACTGCTAAAAAAAACTGGCAGCCGAACTTCGATAACCTGGAAAACCGCCGGGTACGACTCACGATCAACAGTGCTTCCATCAGCGATTATGTGCTGAATAAAGATGGTAGCAAATTGTTTTACATGGCTGCTTTCGAAAAAGGTTTTGACCTGTGGGTAACCGAACCGAGAACCGGTGAAACCAAAATCCTCGCTAAGCTGGGTGGCTCACCGGGTGGCCTGGAACTGAGTAAAGACGGTAACACCGTATTTGTGAGCAACCGTGGTAGTGTAGTAAAGGTAGATGCTAATTCCGGTAAAATAACACCGGTATCTATCGGCTCAGAAATGGCCCTGAATCAGGAGAAAGAGCGGGAATACATCTACTGGCATGCCTGGAAGCAGGTGAAAGAGAAATTCTACGATCCAAAAATTCATGGGATCGACTGGAAGATGTACGGTGATACCTATGCGCGATTCCTGCCTTATATCAGCAACAACTACGATTTCCAGGAGCTGCTGAGTGAACTGTTGGGTGAACTGAACGGTTCCCATACAGGTGGTCGTTACAGCCCTATGATTCCTAACGGTGATGTGACAGCTGCCCTGGGCCTGCTCTACGATGAAGCCTCCACTGCGGATGGCCTGAAAGTGGATGAGGTGATCAACGGTGGACCGCTGGATAAAGCCAGCATCAAACTGAAAAAAGGTGACATCATCGAAAAAATCGATGGCGTGGCAATCACCAGTGCATTCGACTGGGCAACGCTGCTGAACCGCAAAGTAAACACCAACGTGCTGCTGAGCGTGTACAACCCTGATACCAAACAACGTTGGGACGAAACCGTGAAGCCTATCAGCAGCGGGGAAGAATCAGGCCTGCTGTACAAACGCTGGACCGACAGGATGTCCAGACTCGTAGATAAACTCAGTGGTGGCAAAGTGGGCTATGTACACGTAGAAGGCATGAACGATGCCAGCTTCCGCTCCGTATACGACGTAGTAATGGGTAAGAATAAAGACAAGAAAGCGCTGATCGTTGATACCCGCTTCAACGGTGGTGGCTGGCTGCATGATGACTTATACTCTTTCCTCAGCGGTAAGAAGTACCTGGAATTTGCACCACAGGGTCACCGCCTCAGCGGTGGCGAGCCAATGGGCGTATGGCAGGGACCTAGCTGCGTGGTAATGAGTGAAGGTAACTACAGCGACGCCTTCATCTTCCCATATGTATATAAACAAGGTAAGCTGGGTAAACTGGTAGGTATGCCTGTGGCAGGTACCGGTACCGCTGTATGGTGGGAAACTCAGATCGATCCAACCATCGTATTCGGTATCCCTATGGTAGCTACCATTGGTGCTGAAAACCGCCCTACCGAAAACCTGCAGGTAGAGCCGGATATCCGCGTGCCTTTGCCATTTGAGGGCTTCCTCGCTGGTAACGATGCACAGATGGAAGCTGCGGTGAAAGAAATGCTGAAGGAGATTAAATAAAGTAAAGTAATTAACTGGTTTAAAAGAGAAAAGCTCACGCCGGCGGCGTGAGCTTTTCTCTTTTAGGTTGACCGGAGGTCAACCTAAAAGAGAAAAAAATAAAGTATTAATGCAATCGCAACCGCCCCCACGGTATTCAGCACATTCACCATATCATTATTCAGTTGCTGCTTTCTTTCCAGCGTGGCACCCAATACCGAATCAATATAATTCCCCAGTATACCACTTAGCGCGATAATGATACAGCCGGCATCCACCTGGCGGAAGGCTGCATACACGCCTGCAACGGCAATGGCACCTGCGGCGCCTATCAGCGTGCCTTCCAAACTTACCACACCATCCAGCCCACGGGTATCTTTTTTCCAGGAAATAACATTGTAAAACCGGCTGCCATACACCGTTCCAAGTTCAGACGATAGGGTATCTGCCGTGGCGGATGCAAAGCCCGCGGCCATCAGCAGCGTAAATAAAGGCTGGTAGGGAGGAAACAGCCAGGCTGCCAAACCCAGCAACGCAGCTACGCCGCCATTGGCCAGCACCTGGGAGGCCTTACGGATTTCCGTATGTTCTTCTACGTTGGATTTAACACCTCGCTGATGCCGCGTCGCCCAGGTAGCACTCCCAAAAAATAAAGCCAGGTAAGCCAACCCTTCATAACGGGTACCCATATATATAGCCATCGCCACCAGCCACCCGGTAATGCCGGCTGCCAGTGTGAGCTTTTTCTTAATTACTACCAACGCAGCGGCCAGCGCAACTACCACTGCTATTATGATCGTTTCCATAGTTGTGGCCAAAAATACAACCTTAATGAAATTCTATTGTTATATGATTTAGTACAACGTTTTGACCAGCGCCTTCGGCGCTGGTCAAAACGTTGTAGGGGCGCACCACCAGTGCGCCCCTACAGCAAACAGGTAACGACCTTCGTAGGCAAAGCGGGCCAGAAAGCCGCCCGCGCGCAGCGCGGAACACCCCCAAATGAGACCGAACGTGTCATTTGAAATTCGCTCAAAAAAATCTCAGTGGATCAAAAAATACCCAAATGTTATTTAATGTTAAGCAATGTTAGATACTGTTATCGTCCGACATCATCACCACCATTCCAGCGTTTCCGGCTTGAAGTTTGGCGGACAAATCAGCGTAACCCATCATGGATTTAAATATAGCAGGGTTTATGATACCATCACAGGGGATTAATAATTTTTTCAGGCAGATGCCAAAGGCCATATTCACCTGGGTGCTGCTGCTACTGGTAACCGGTAGCTTTGCTCAGGCGCCGGCAGATTCTGTTTCACCGGTAGAGTGGGACCTGCAGCAATGCCTCGATTACGCCATGCGCTATAATATTACACTCAACAGTCTGCGGCTCAGCCGGCAAACGAGTGAGCAGGACTTGATCCTGTCCAGAGCCGCCAGGCTGCCTAACCTGAACGCCTCCGCCACACAGAATTTTACCGGTGGTAAAAACACCAACAACAGCACGTCTTACGGTACCGCCGCTTCCGGCAGCTACAGCGTGAACTCCAGCGTCACCATCTACAACGGTGGCTATCTCAACAGAGATATACAACAGAAAAATATACTTACGCAGGTGGCAGATCTCAGCATTGCACAGCAGATGAACGATATTACCCTGCTGATTACCCAATCCTATCTGAACATCCTGCTAGCCAGGGAAAATATCATCTACATAAAAGATATTGTAACAACCTCCGAAGCACAGGTAGCAAGGGCACAACAGCAGTATGATGTAGGAAGTATCGCCCTCAAAGACCTGGCACAGCTACAGGCCCAGCTGGCCAATGACAAGTATACACTCATAACGGCAGAGAATACACGCCGGCAAAATATGCTTACCCTGAAGCAAATATTACAATTGCCCACCGGTAAACCTTTTGATATCGTGGCGCCGGATACACTTATGGCCACCGGTTTGCTCACCCCTGTGGATGAGGCCCAGCAGGAAGCATTTGACACCCGCCCGGAAATCAAAAGCGGCAACCTGAACGTGGATGTGGCACACCTGGACCTGGCCAAAGCCAGAGCAGCACGTTTGCCCGTGCTCACCGCCGGCGGGTCCTTGTCCAGCAACTATCTCACCGGTAATGATTTTGCCTATTTCAAACAGTTGGATAATAATTTTTACCAGCAAATAGGACTCACACTGTCGGTGCCCATCTTCACAAGAAAAGTGAATAAAACCAATATTGAAAAGGCAAAAATCAATATCGATCAATCGCACCTCAATCTCCAGAATACAAAAACAAACCTCTCCCAGGATGTGGAACAGGCCTACATCAATGTACTCAATGCGCAGGGCCAGTACGACGCCGCCGTGGAGCAGTTTAAATACGTACAGGAAAGCTACCGCATTGCTAATGAACAACTGAAAGTAGGCGTGGCCAATATCGTAGAGTTTCTTCAGCAAAAGAACCTCTACATTCAGGCAGTTCAGGCTTACGTTCAGTCGAAATACAATGCAGCACTTAATATAAGGATCTATGATTTTTACAGGGGCATCCCGGTAAAACTATAAAAGCTGACAGCTATGGCAAAATATAAACGGGTGATCATAATAGTTGCAGTAGTGCTGTTGGCACTCCTGCTGATCTGGTATTTCTTTTTCAGAAAGCCACCTGTAAAAGCAACATTCACCACAGAGTTTCCCCGGTATGGCAACATTTCCACTACCGTTACCGCCACCGGCACCATTCAGCCTGTTGATACGGTGGCCGTGGGTACACAGGTATCCGGATACCTGAAATACCTTTATGTAGACTTTAATTCCCAGGTGAAAAAGGGCCAGTTACTGGCACAGCTGGACCAAACCCTGTTTCAGGCATCGGTGGATCAGTTTTCCGGTCAGCTGGCAGTTGCCAACAGCAACCTTACCTACCAAACGGCTAACTTCGGCCGCCAGGAACTGCTCTATAAAACAGGGGCTATCAGTCGCGCCGATTACGATAACGCCTCCTACCAGTTAAACGCCGCCAAAGCCAATGTAGCCGCTGTTACAGCACAATTGAAGTCGGCCAGAACAAACCTCGATTTTACCAATATTTATTCCCCGATTGATGGGGTGGTACTCAATAGAAATGTGAGCATAGGGCAAACAGTAGCAGCAAGTTTCAACACACCAACGTTGTTTGTTATTGCAAAAGATATTACCAAGATGCAGGTGGAAGCCAGCGTAGATGAAGCGGATATCGGAGAGGTGCGCGACAGCCTGCGTGTATCCTTCACCGTAGACGCCTACCTGGATGATGTATTTGATGGGCGTGTACAGGAAATCCGCCTGCAGCCCAGCGTTTCATCGAATGTGGTGACCTATAACACCATCATCAACGCCAGCAATAACCAGATGAAACTGAAACCCGGTATGACGGCAAACGTCACGATCTATACCGCAGAGCGCGACAGTGCCCTGCTTATTCCCGTACGTGCCCTCAAGTTCAGACCGGATTCTGCGAGTTTGTCCAAACAATATATCATACTTCCGGCAGTACGCCGCAACGCACCACCAGAGCCTAAAGACACCAACCGCGTGACTGACCGGAAAGTGCGGGAAGGTACCGTTAACTATGTATGGGTGCTCCGTGGTGATACCCTGCAGCAAAAACGTATCCGTACCGGCCTCGATGATAATACCCAGCTGGAAGTGCTGCATGGCCTTTCCATCAATGATAAGCTGATCACCGGGCAGGAAGGAGGCACTACTACGTCCACCGCCAGCCAGAGCGGCGGCTCTCCGTTCATGCCTAAAATGGGAAGAAGACGATGACGAAGAAAATATTAGAAATAGACGATATCAAACGTGAGTTTCACATGGGCACGGAAGTAGTGAGAGCCCTGAAAGGTATCCATTTCACCGTGGACGCAGGAGAGTTTGTGACCATCATGGGTAGCAGCGGCAGCGGGAAAACCACGCTGCTCAATATTCTTGGCTGCCTTGATAAACCTACCTCCGGTACTTATATGCTCGACGGTACCAATGTAGGTAACCAGTCCCGCAACGAACTGGCGAAGGTGCGTAACCTTAAAATAGGTTTCGTGTTCCAGGCATACAACCTGCTGCCCCGTACTTCCGCACTGGAAAATGTGGAGCTGCCCCTGTTTTACAATAAAGCCATTAACACGCACCAGCGCCGGGAAAGAGCCATCAAAGCCCTGGAGGCGGTGAAGCTGGCGGAGCGACTGGATCATACCCCCAGCCAGCTTTCCGGCGGACAACAACAGCGCGTGGCCATTGCCCGCGCGCTTGTGAACGAGCCCGTGATGATCCTCGCCGATGAGGCCACCGGGAACCTCGATACACGCACCTCCTACGAAATTATGGCGCTGATGCAGGAGCTGAACCAGCAAGGCAAAACCATCGTGTTTGTAACGCATGAACCGGATATCGCGGCGTTTAGCAGTCGCACCATTATGCTCCGCGACGGCCGCGTGCAAAAGGATTATTTAAATGAAAATGTACGTTCCGCCAAAGAGGCGCTGGCAGCGCTTCCGGTATCGGACGACTACTAAAATATTGCTATGAGCATTTTCAATCTCATACGGCTCGCCTTACTCGCCCTGCAACGCAATAAGCTGCGGGCCTTCCTTACCATGCTCGGGATCATCATCGGCGTGGCCGCCGTAATTGCCATGGTGGCCATAGGGGAGGGTTCCAAGGAAAGTATTCAGTCGCAGCTCGGCAACATGGGCTCCAACATGATCACCATCATGCCTGCCAGCAATGTGGCTGGTGGCGCACGCCTGGAGGGTTCCAGCGTGCAAACACTCCGTGTGACAGATGTGGAAGCCTTGCAAAAGCAGGCGACTTTGTTGTCCGCAGTATCGCCGGTATCTTCTTCCAGGGGACAATCCATTTCCGGCGCCCTCAACTGGCCTACCCAATTGCAGGGAGGGAACACTGATTACTTTGATATCCGCAAGCTCACCCTGCAGGATGGGATATTATATTCAGAATCAGATGTAGCGGCTGCCGCCAAGGTTTGCCTGCTGGGCAAAACCGTGGTGGATAACCTTTTTCCGAGCGGTGAGAATCCCATCGGCAAAGTCATACGTTTTAATAAGATACCGTTGCAGGTAATAGGTACGCTGGCGCCTAAAGGGGTGAGTTCCTTCGGACAGGACCAGGACGATATCATCGTGGCGCCATATACGACTATTCAAAAGCGCGTACTGGCCAGTATTTACCTGCAAAATATCCAGGCATCTGCCATCAACGAAGAATCTTCAGAAGCTGCGGTAGATCAGATCACCGCGATACTGCGAAGCACGCACCGGCTACGTGCTTCGGATGAAAATGATTTCCAGGTAAGGACGATGGCAGAGTTGATCAAAACACTCAGCTCTACCAGCAGCCTGCTCACGGTATTACTCACTGCCATTGCAGGAATTTCACTGGTGATTGGCGGCATCGGCATTATGAACATCATGTATGTTTCTGTAACCGAGCGTACCCGCGAAATTGGCCTGCGTATGTCCATCGGCGCACGAGGCATTGACATATTATTGCAATTCCTGGTGGAAGCCATTATCATCAGTATTACGGGCGGTATCATTGGAGTGGTGCTGGGTGTTACCACCTCCACGCTTATCAACGTATTGTTAGGATGGCCTACACTGGTATCCGAAAGCTCTATTATATTATCGTTTCTGGTGTGTGCGTTTACCGGTGTTTTTTTCGGGTATTACCCGGCGCAAAAGGCCAGCAGACTAGATCCTATCGAAGCATTACGTTACGAATAAATTTATTTATGCGGCATATTCCAACGCAGGCCCGCACTCATAAACACATTGGTAGCCAGCCGGTGGCTTGGTTTCTCTTTAAACATCTCTGATAATTTTTTATCCGAATAGGATACCTGGCTGGCCAGGATGCTGCCGCAGGATAGGACAAAATCAAACTGGTGTCCCAGGTGCCAGGTGCTTTCCAGGCCCGCACTGAATTCTGAATAACTCATCAGTTTTTTACCTGCTACACCATGGGTGGCATCATAAGCCCCACCGCGTACACGTACAGCCAGTGCCAGGTCTGTAAAGCTATTGAGCTGCGTGCCGATAGAGATCTTCTCCGGGAAATTAATATCCAATTTAAAGCGGTTATCGGTTTTATACTGGATACCAAAGGCCGGCAGCACCATTGGGGTACCAAAAGCATTGGTGAGTACCACGCCCACGCCATAAGCAAACCGTTTGTTATGCTGTTTCATGAAGATGACACCGCCCTGGAGGAAGAGATCATCGAAAGTGATTTCTTCCATGTCCGTACCAACGGTACCATTGACCATGGCCAGCAAAGTCCAGTTGTTGTTAAGTGAATGGATGTATTTGAGGCCGGCAGAAGCCTGTAGCAGCTCCCCGGGAAATATGGTTTTCGTATAGTCCTTGTTGTCCAGTTTAGTGTAGGAGCCGGATAAATCGGCGGTCCACATCCGCAGCTTACGGGTAGCGGTATCCATTTTTGACGACAGCACAAAGCTGGCGCCGAAATTATAACGGAGCTGACTGGTGGTGGACTGGGTTTTTACGCTGTCTTCCGGACGGATATAGCGGCTGGCCGGGAGGTAATCGGTACTGATGCCAATGCCTGGTCCTTTGAGGGAGGTAGCGCCCAACTGCGCCTGGGCCTGGGTCGCAGCGCCTAACAGTAATAAGATCGGTAGTTTTTTTAACATCACAGATAAATTAGATATTACCTCCGACACGATCCCCTAAGGTATACCCCTATGCCCATCGTGTTAATTTTATCTGGATATCCTGAACATTTGCAGGAAACCTGTGTTATATCTCCTTGAAAACTGGCTTTTTATGAGATATGTACTGTTACTGGTTATGCTTTGTTTCGGCAACATGGTATTTGCACAGGACGATAGTGATTTGAAAACGATTCAATCTGTGTTTGGGAAGGAGAAGAAGGCACTGGTCACACAGTATATGGATTTCAAGAATGGTAGTAATGATCCGTTTTGGTCGCTCTATGATCAGTATGAGTCCGACCGCCGTTCCCTGAGCCGCGAGCGCCTGGCCATACTCCAGGATTACAGCCGGATGTACGAAACTTTAGATGACGAAGCAGCCACGTCACTGGCTAAACGGACATTATCGAACGACCTTTCATATGATAAATTCTATCAAAGATATTTCAAGAAATTTTCCAAGGTATTAGGTGGCAAAAATGCAGCTAAGTTCATGCAACTGGAACTATATCTGCAAAACGCCATTAAGTCATCTATCCTTAATGCAATACCCTTTATAGGAGAGCTGGAGAAGAATCGCGACGCCTATCCTGCACAGCGCAGTTAGGCCTTTGATTGAACCAATAAAAAAGTCTGCATCCTACGTGGTGCAGACTTTTTTAGTTTCAGTCATTTTCGTTTATTGTTTCACGTAGTTCACCATCCAGTTCACCCCCCAGCGGTCCACGCACATCCCGAATTTTTCTGCCCAGAAAGTTTTTGCGATTGGCATGGTGATGTTACCACCTTCGGAGAGGCCATTGAAAATGCGATCTGCTTCCTCTTCGCTTTCCGGCGCAACCGCTACGGCAAAGGAGGCGGAAGCTGTTTCGGGTTTTTGGTAGTCTTTGGGAGTATCACTGCCCATCAGCACGGTACCATTGCCGATAGGCAGCATCACGTGCATTATTTTTTCTTTTTCTTCCGGGTCACAGGGATGCTCCGGCGGCATTTCACTGAAGCGGGAGAGGAAGGCGATTTTTGTGCCGAACACAGTTTCATATTGCAGAAAGGCCTGTTCGCAGTGACCGTTGAAGTTCAGATAAGGAGTTACACTTGCCATATACTAAGGTTTTTTGGTGGATAATTTCTTATACAAAAGTACTGGCAATGTTGTTCCGGGGAAATGGTGGATTAAGACAAAATAGGGGTTAAAAGTGACATTTACAGGTCCTCCATGGTGAGGGCATGGAAAAGATTCTGCAACTGGTGTACATGTGCCAGCGGACGGCCGTAGGGCACTTGCCCGGAGGGACTGTCGGCCACGGGCTGAAAGATGCCTTGCTGCACCCTTATATGCACGCTGTGGAGGCGGTTGTATTTCAGGGACCAGACATTTGGATCTTCTCCATGATCGGCATCGCCGGGGAGGAACCCGAAGTTTTCCAGCCAGCTGATCTCCAGCGGAATGGGGTTGGCCTTCTGGCAGGGGATCTTGCTGAGCGGCAGGCCGGAATTATAGATAAATCCCTGCCATACCCCCTCTACTGCAAAGATGCTTTCCTGCATGTTGCGATCATAATAGGCCACTAGGTTGCCATTTCGTATATCCGTTTCTTCTATCACTGTGGTAAGCTCTTGCTGCAAATATAAATAACCACGGATTAACTTTAAATTGCAGCGGATATGATTCTTACGCTACAAATGGAAGATAGTGCACAGGCGTATTTCAATGCGCTGCGTGCAGCTCATTTCCCCGCGCATGCCAACTACCTGGACGCGCATATTACCTTGTTTTACAAACTTCCTGATGAGGAGGAAGGTATACTGTCGGCGCTCCCAGGGCTGGCTGGCAGACCACCGTTGTTGCTGGATGTCACGGGTGTTTTTTCCTTTGGGCAGGGTTGTGCATATTCGTTGCACAGCGAAGCGCTGTCGTCGTTTCACGCTGCCATGCAGCAGCAGTGGCTCCCGCATCTCATTAAACAAGACCAGCAACCACTGCGCCCACATATTACTATTCAAAATAAGGTGACCACTTTTAAAGCTTCCCAAACGAGAGAAAAATTAATGGAAGATTTTTCACCCTTTCAGGTGAAAACGACGGGTATTTATACCTGGAAATACCTGCATGGGCCCTGGAAACCACTTGCTTTCTATCCTTTCGTCAGATAGATGTTGTACCGCAGGAATACCGCAGCCTGCTAATTATTGCTTATCTTAGAAATCCGTCATTTAACCACTTTATGGAAACTTTTTTTAACTATATCCGGCGATATACGGAGCACCCCATTTCAGAAGAGGAGCTGTTATCATTACAAGGCGCCTTTAAACCCCGCAAAATTCGTAAGCGGCAATACCTGCTACAGGAAGGAGATGTGTGCCGCCACCTGTCATTTATTACCAAAGGAGCGCTGCGCCAATACACTGTGGACGATAAGGGAGTGGAACATATTGTGCAGTTTGGCATTGAGGACTGGTGGATGTCCGACAGGGAAAGCTTTGAACTGGGGTCGGTGTCTTCTTACAATATTGATGCATGGGAAGATTCCGAACTGTTGCAGATTCATTACGACGACTGGTGGGAGATCCGCCACAGCATTCCGGCTATGCGCATCCTTACTGCCGAAATGGATAAACGCCATGCAGTAGCCGCACAAAAGCGGATTCATGCAGCCATCACGTTAACGGCAGAAGAGCGATACCTGGATATGCTGAAGCATCAGCCTGCATTTATACAGCGATTCCCTCAGAATATGATAGCCTCTTACCTGGGCATATCCCCTGAAACACTGAGCCGTATTCGTAAGCAGGCCTATCTGAAAAATGAGTAGTTGATATTTATCAATACTTTTTTTTGCCGTTTGTCATTTGCCGCCCATCTGCATTATGGGAATTTTGGTATCAGCAACTGATCCCAAAATTCCGGTATGAGAGAACTGAATACAAGAACGATTTTATTGATCCATGGCGCCTTTGTAACCGCCACACTGTGGGATAACTGGAAACGTTATTTCGAGCAGCATGGGTATAAAGTGATTGCGCCGCCCTGGCCGCATAAAAATCTGGCAGTGCCGGCATTGCGGGAGCGTCATCCGGACCCGCTGGTAGCCAGTATCCGCCTGCGCGACCTTGTTCATTACTACGGTGATATCGCGAGTGTACAGGCTGAAACACCTATTATCATGGGGCATTCGCTGGGAGGCCTTATCACTCAGCTTTTATTGCAACGTAATGTTGGCGCGGCCGGCATTGCTATACATCCGGTACCACCGCTCGGTGTGTATTCATTGAGATATTCAGTGCTGAAGTCCACCTTTAAGCCCCTGGGTTTTTATACTTCGGCTAACCACCCTTACCTGCTGTCGTTTAAAGAATGGCAGTACGCATTTACGAACGGTATGCCGCATCAGCAGCAATTGCAGGCCTATGAGCAATATGCCGTGCCTGAATCCAGGCGTATCCTGCGGGATGGACTCACGGCTGCTGCGAAAATAGATTTCAGCAAGCCGCATGCCCCCCTGTTGCTTATCAGTGGCAGCAATGATCGCCTGGTGCCGCCTTCACTCGTGTATTCAAATTTTAAAAGGTATAAACAGAACGGCTATCTGACACAATTCAGGGAGGTGCCCGGGCGCAATCATTTTGTGCTGGGGCAGCCAACCTGGGAGGAAGATGCTGCGTATGTACTCGATTGGATCAGAACTTATTAATATCAATATTTCCATGAACACAAACCCATTATTAGCCATTACACTCTCCAACTGGGACAGCCAGGTAAAACGAATGACCACAGCATTTGATAATTACAAGGATGAGGACATGTACCTGCAGGTGGCTCCAGGCAGGAACCGGATTATTTATATTCTCGGGCATATGACGGCGGTACACGACATGCTGTTGCCCTTGCTGGGACTGGGGGAGCGCAGGTATCCGAATCTGGATGAGTTCTTTATCACCCATCCCGATAGTCCTGAAACGGCTTTGCCTATGCCCGGGGAGTTAAGGAGTTATTGGAAAGATGTGAATGCTGCTGTTAGTGCGGCTTTCAGGGAGTTGCCACCTGAGCAGTGGCTGGAGCGCCATACCATGGTGACGCCGGAGGAGTTTGAAAAGGAGCCTCACAGAAACCGTTTTAATGTGTTACTGTCGAGGCTCACGCATATTTCCTATCACCTGGGCCAGCTGGCGTTGGTGAATAAATAATCAGCTGGCAGCCGGCATTTCGCGGCTTACATACCCGATGAATTTCCATATTTCGGACACTTCGTTGGCATTCACTTTAAACGGCTTGTAAGTCGGGTTAAGGGAGTGCAGGCGTAGTGTGCCATCTAGTTTCATGGTGTTGTCCACCAGTTTAAACAAAATATCTTCCTCGTCTTTCAGCACTACTACACAAGGGGTATCTGATTTTACCACGCTCCAATCGTCCACATATTGTGCAATCACATGGCTGCCATCAGGGATGGGCTGCATGCTGTCGCCACTCACCGGAAACATACGGATTGTTTTTTCTCTTGGTAATCCTGGCAAGGAAAATTTAGGGAGAGATGCAATGAATTCTGGATCGCTAAACCCGCGGCTGTAGCCGGCTTTCGCTTTCACCGGTACAAATTCCATGTTCTCTTCGTTGTCGCTGTTAACGGTGATGGGTAATACGCGTATATGCTTACCGGTTATATCGAGCGGTGCGGCAGTTTCCAGGTCGTACAACTGTTCTGCCGTAAGCGCGGTGAGGTCTGATTTAATCAGATGATCCACCGCAATATTGAAGTAGGTGGAGATGCGTACCTGGTCTTCCATACGCGGGTTGCGGGTTTTACCGCTTTCCTGTGCGGCCAGGCGACCTTTTTTTATGGTGGTGGCATCTGCGAGCTGCTGTTGTGTTAAGCCTTTCCGTTTACGCAAAAACCTAAGATTTCCAGCCCAGTGAAAAATTAACTGATCCATTCGTTTTAGCAAGTAATGAGTTAGTAAGTAGTTGGGTATGCGGGCAAATGTAAGGATTATCCGATGATTTCGGCTACGCGGCCTATCTGGCCATCTTCCAGGCGCACCTTGATACCGCGGGAATGATAGGCCGCTGAAGTGAGCAGATCTTTTACGATACCATAGGTTTTTTTGCCGCTGCGCTGGTCTTTTTTGAGTATGATGCCTACCTCCAGTCCGGGATAGATATCTTTTCTGTATTGTCCGTCCATGCGGCAAAGTTACTTAATTCTGTACCTTTGCGCTCATCATGAATAGTAGTGGTCACCGATATTTCGTAGTACATAAGCCTTATAATATGGTTTCTCAGTTTGTAAGTCCGCATCCCGTGCGGTTGCTGGGGGATCTTGATTTTGATTTTCCGGAAGGTACCCATGCCATCGGGCGACTCGATAATGCCTCCGAAGGGCTGCTGTTGCTCACTACCAACAAGAAGGTGACCAAATTGCTTTTCCAGGGCACGGTACCGCATAAACGTACTTATGTGGTGAAAGCAAAAAATATTGTGACGGATGAGAGCATTGATGTACTTCGCAACGGTATCACGTTTATGTCCGGCCACAAGGAAGATTATACCACCCTGCCTTGTGAGGTGGATCGCACTACGCCGCCGGATAACCTGGCCAACCGGCCCGGCGACTATAACGATCATCCGCATACCTGGCTTCGAATGACGCTGGTGGAAGGCAAGTTTCACCAGATCCGCAAAATGCTGGACCATATCCGGCATCGCTGTCAACGCCTGGTGCGGGTATCTATTGAGGATATTACGCTGGGAGACCTCCGTTCCGGCGAGGTGCTGGAGTTGCGGGAAGAAGAATTTTTTGCCCGCCTCGGCATTACCGAATATTAATAGGCTGCTGCCAATTTCTTTATCTTCGCAGTATGAGTCACCCTAACGCTATACGCTTATCAGAGCTGAGCGCCCGTATACGGGCAGTGGTACAGCAAGCCTTTGCCGGGCAAAGCTATTGGGTGAAAGCTGATATTACCAGCCATTCCTTCTATCCCGATAAAGGCATTCATTACTTTGATTTGGTGGAAAAAGATGAGCGCAGTGGCATTGTTGCCCGCGTGGCTGCCAACGCCTGGGGTAATGGCAGCAAGCAGATCAAAGCTTTTGAACTGATCACCGGGCAGCCGTTCCGCAATAACATTCATGTGCTGGTGCAGGTAACCGTGAGTTATCACCAGGTACATGGGTTGCAGGTGACAGTGCAGGATGTGGATATCAGCTTTACGATAGGACAGCTGGAGCAGCAGAAGCAGCTGACATTAGCACGGTTGCTCGCAGAGAATGCAGATGCCGTGCGGCTGGTGGACGACCGTTATATTACCCGCAACCAGGAACTGCCGCTGCCGGCGGTGATACAGCAGATAGCCGTGGTTACTTCCGGTAACAGTGCCGGCTACCAGGACTTCCATCATACGCTGGTGAATAACGGTTTTGGCTATACGTTTACACTCGATACTTATTTTACGGTGGTGCAGGGCGAAGCCAATGCGGAGCTGGTACAGCAGCGCATGTTGGATGTTTTCAACGCCGGAAAGGCCTATGATGCCGTGGTGATTATCCGCGGTGGGGGTGCACAAACAGATTTCCTGTTGTTCGACAGCTATCAGCTGGGCAGGGTAGTGGCGAGGTTTCCGATTCCGGTGATTACGGGGATCGGTCACCAGAAAAATGAGACCGTAACGGATATGATGGCACATACGGCCGTTAAAACCCCTACCAAGGCGGCAGAGCTGATCATAGCGCATAATCGTGGTTATGAAGAGGAACTGTTACAATTCAGGCAGCGTATACTTGTGCGTGCCCAGCAGGCCGTGGCCATTGGCAACCGCCAAATGTACCATCTCCAACAGGATATTATCAATAAAGCCAGGTCTGTTATAGGTGTAGGGAGAGAAGAACTGCTGCACATGCAGCATGGTATAGGCCTTGGAGCGAAGCAGCTGCTCAGGCAGCAGCAGCAACAGGTGCAGTATATGCAGGCATCGTTGCAGGCAAGGCCACTCACGCGTTTGCAGCGGGAGCAGGAAAAGTTATGGCAGCAGGCGCAGTTTTTTAAAATGCTGGCACCTGAAAGTATGCTCAGGAGAGGATTTGCGCTGGTATACAAAGACGGACAGCTATTGAAAGATGCCACAGATATTATTGCCGGTAATCATATAACCATTCAATTACAGGATGCCGCCATTCAGGCAGTAGTCCAATCTAAATCCAATACAGATGAGCGAGGAACTGACATATGATGCGGCCTACCTGGAGCTGCAGGAAATAGCCGGAGAGATAGAGCAGGAAACGGTTTCCGTGGACCTGTTAGCAGAAAAGGTAAAGCGTGCCGCTGAACTGATTGCCTTTTGCCAGCAGAAGCTGCGGGCTACCGAAACAGAGGTGAATAACATTATCCGGCAGCTGGATAATAACAAGTAGTGTTTTAATTGTGGGAGCCAAATATTAATTTTGCGCCACGATTATTATGAAACACAGGATTAAACGTAGCATACGTGTGGCCCGGTACGTGATGTACAGGGAAACCATGATTGATAAGCAAAATATTATATGGTCTTTTGTGGGCGCTTTTGTAGGGATAGCAGCAGTGGGGATGTTGAGCCATTTTTATTTGCCGGTAAAAGATAACCTATTTCTGATCGGCTCTTTCGGAGCCTCTGCTGTACTGATTTACGGGCATACACAAAGTCCGCTCGCCCAACCGCGTAATCTGATTGGCGGACATATCTTTAGTGCCATTGTGGGCGTTACTGTACGATTTCTGATTCCCTGGCCTGAGCTGGAATGGCTGGCCTGTGCGCTGGCGGTGGCATTGAGCCTGATTGTGATGCAGATGACCAAAACCGTACATCCACCTGGGGGCGCCACTGCTTTGCTGGCAATTGCCGGCTCTCCCGCAATCCGCAAGCTGGGATACTGGTATGTAATCAGCCCGGTAGCCACTGGCGTAGCGATACTGTTGCTGGTAGCGGTGTTGGTGAATAATATGACCAGCATCCGGCAATACCCCGCCAACCGTAAATGGTGGTAGATCCAAGAATTGTACAAATAAACCACCTAATTATACTAGTTACACCCGGGCAGTTCTGCGCATCTTTGTATCATAAAATTTAATGATACATGAACGCAACGGTTTATTTGTTATTACGACTGGCGGTAGCCGCCAGCATGTTTGGTCATGGCCTGGTGCGATTACCAAAGCTGCATGGCTTCAGCAGCTGGATGGTAGGCTCCTTTGAAAAATCCATGCTGCCGGCAGTTTTGGTAGTACCTTTCAGTTACATCCTTCCTATTGCCGAATTCATCATTGGCTTATTGCTGTTAGCTGGCTTGTTCACCAGACCTGCGCTGATAGCCGGGGCACTGGTAATGACTGCGCTTATTTTCGGCAGCAGCATGATTGAAAGCTGGGATTACATTCCTTCGCAACTGATTCACGTAGCCTTTTTTGCGATACTGCTGCAGTTCAGTGCCAGTAATATTTGTGCTGTTGATAATGTACTGAAGAAATAGTAATGCCCAACCCTGGTAGCAGGGAATAATGGGGGAGCTAATTTCCCTGAGAAATGCCAGGAAAGGTGGATAATGTCCGCGTACTGAAGAAATAGTAATGCCCAACCCTGGTAGTAGGAAATAATGGGGGAGCTCGTTCCCCCCGGGAAATACCCGGAAAGTTGTGACCATGTCCACTTTTCCGGGTATTTTTTTGCCGCCGCCCCAGCGGCTTATTCAATTTCAATTGTTTGCAGAGAGACCTGATAACTTTCTGAAAGTTTGTAAATACTAAACTTTCAGAATATTTTGAAAATTCGGAAAACTGATATAGCTTTGTTTCAACAAAAGCAAACAGCGATGAATATCCTCGCATACCTCATTTACCTAACGATTACCTGGGTAATCACCGTGCAGGTGGGATGGCTTTTTTACCGCAACGGGCGCGTGTTTATCCTGCACTTTTTTAACGGTGACGCACAAACGACGGATGCCATCAACAGGATATTACTCACCGGCTATTACTTACTAAACCTGGGCTATGCCACCCTCATGATCAGCACCTGGGAGGTCCTGCACAACTGGCTGGAAGTGATAGCATCAGTAGCGCAGATGACGGGCAGGATTATGTTGACGCTGGGTGCCATCCACTGTATGAACATGCTGGGTATTTACCTCCTAGGAAAGCGAAATTTTCATCTCCACAAATAAAAACACATCAATATGAACCACACATTCAACTACACTGCTTACCTGATCTACCTCCCCGTGGTAGCCGTTGTTACCTGGTTTGTTGCGTACACCTTATTTAAAAACAGTAAAGTGTTTATGCTCGATATCTTCAATGGTCGCGTAGAAATTGCCATGAGCACCAACAAACTCTTTGAAACCGGATTTTATTTGCTGAACCTGGGGTTTGGCGTAAAAATAATGCAGATCAGCTATGGTCTGGAAACGCACCAGGAAATGCTGGAGGCGCTGAGTTCTAAACTGGGAGGCTTCTTTATATACCTGGGTGTTATGTTATTCCTTAATCTTTATCTCTTCTTCAGGGGAAGACGGATATCTAAAGCAAAAGAACGGTTGGCCACTGTTACCAATCCGCCATTCCCTAAAGCCTGAGTATTGATGTAGCAGGAGTGAGCATCCCACAGCATCCGCCGCTGGGGATGCTTTTTTTTATCAGGAAATTAAGAAACGTATTTTTTACGCTCATCACAATTATTGAGTACTTTCGGAAATAATACTTTTCTTAGCGTCCGTGCCTTTGAAAGTGTGTAGCAGCAGCGATGAACAAATTATTTTATACTGAACAATGAAAGGAAAATTACTTCTTGCCGCATGCGTGAGCTTTGCCATAAAGTTGCACGCACAGCAATTACCTTCCGAACTCCAAACCCCGGAAGTAGTATCTGTAAACCGAATGCCGATGCGTGCTTCGGCCTTTGCTTTTGAAAATGAATCCCTGGCGCAACAGCAAGCCAAAGAGAAATCAGCCAATTTTATGTCGCTCAACGGACCCTGGAAATTTAACTGGGTACAGGACCCCCGCAAGCGCCCCGCTGATTTTTACCTGCCGGACTATAACGACAGTAACTGGGATACATTTAAAGTGCCGGCCAACTGGGAAGTAAACGGTTATGGACTGCCCATCTACGTGAACCATCCATATGAGTTTACGGGTCGCGCTAAAATGGGAGCCGCTCTCAACCCTCCATTCGATATCCCTGAAGATAACAACCCGGTGGGCTCTTACCGCCGGAAGTTCACCCTGCCGCAAAACTGGAGCGGCAAGCAGGTGTTCATTCACTTAGGTGCAGTCAAATCGGCCTTTTACATCTGGATAAATGGAAAGAAAGTAGGGTATAGTGAAGACAGTAAACTGGCTGCGGAATTCGACATTACCAAATACCTTAAGCCAGGTGAAAACCTGGTAGCACTGCAGGTTTACCGCTGGAGCGATGGCTCCTACCTGGAATGCCAGGATATGTGGCGCATCTCCGGGATCGAAAGAGATGTATACCTCTATGCGACCCCTAAAATGGATGTGCGCGATTTTAAAATTGCGGCAGGCCTGGATCAATCCTATACCAACGGTATACTGGACGTGAACCTGGAAGTAAACAGCTATCGCATTGATCAGCGCACCAACCACAGCAAACCGGATACCTTTTCCGTGGCAGTGAAACTAACAGATGCTACCGGCAAAACGGTATACGAGGAAGAAACTTCCACCGTACAAAAAGTGCTGGGCAATTATAAATCCAATGTTGCTTTCAAAAAAGAAATTCCGGCGGTAAAAAAATGGTCCGCCGAAGTGCCTTATCTATACACGCTTTACATCACCCTGAAAGATAAAACGGGCAACGTGCTGGAGGTAATACCACAGCGCGTTGGCTTCCGTTCCATTGAACTGAAAGACCGTAACTTCCTCGTGAATGGTAAACGGGTATTCCTCAAAGGGGTAAACCGCCACGAGCACAACGCTACCCAAGGCCACACCCTCACGCACGACGATATGCGTAAGGATATGGAGATGATGAAAAAGCTCAACGTAAACGCGGTGCGTCATTCTCACTATCCTCCTGATCCTTACTGGATGCAGCTTTGCGATGAATACGGTTTGTACGTGATTGATGAGGCAAATATTGAATCGCATGGCCGTTACTACGATCTCGGCTATACGCTTGCTAACGATAAGCAATGGCGCATGCCCCACCTGGAGCGTGTTTTACGTATGTACGAGCGGGATAAAAACCATACCGCCGTAATTACCTGGTCGCTGGGAAATGAAGCCGGCAATGGCGTAAATTTCTATGAAGCATACGACTGGCTAAAAGCACATGATACCCGTCCGGTCCAATACGAGCGCGCAGAACATGACTATAACACCGACATCATTGTGCCGCAATATCCTGGCCCTAATTCACTGGTACGGTATGCGCAGCGTAATCCTGACCGCCCGATGATCATGAGCGAATACGCTCACATCATGGGTAATAGTCTCGGTAACTTCCAGGAATACTGGACCGCTATTGAAAATAATCCATACCTGCAGGGTGGCTTCATCTGGGAGTGGATTGACCAGGGCATTGATACTGTTAAAAATGGTAAGCGTATATTGGCCTATGGTGGCGACTTCCCACTGAGCGGGCCTGTAAATGAAACTTTCAGCGATAATAACTTCTGTGTGAAGGGAGTGGTGACCGCCCATCGTGAACTAACGCCCATGGCTATTGAAGTAAAGAAAGTGTATCAGCACGTAAAAACCAGCCGTACTGCCAATGGTGTTTCCGTACGTAACGCCTACTTCTTCCGGGATCTTTCCAATTACCAGTTAAACTGGGAATTACTGGAAGATGGGAGAGTAGCGGAACGCGGTAGTATAGCCAACCTGAACGTGGCAGCACAGGATTCAGCGGCCATTACTATCTCTCCTAAAACTAAAATAACCGGAAACAAAGAATACTTTTTGAATGTACGCTATGTGCTGAAAGCTGCCGAACCATTCCTGCCGGCGGGTTATGAAATTGCAGCAGAACAGTTTGCCTACAGTACACCGGCAACCGCTCCGGCAGCGGCTCCTGCCAATGGTAAGCTGACTGTTGCCAAAGATGGGCAAACACTGAAAGTAAAGGGTGCTGCCTTTGAAGTGAACTTCGATCTGGTGCATGGGTTATTGTCTTCCTATAAAATCAATGGCGAAAATATAATTGAGAACGGCCCGCAGCCTGCCTTCTGGCGTGCACCAACCGACAATGATATTGGTGCGGATTATAACCATCGCCTGCGTAACTGGCGCGATGCATACAGTAAGGCAACTGTTACGGCTACCACGGATGAAAAACCATCAGCCGTTACCGTTACATTCAAAGCTAGTCTGCTCAATGGTGATGCAACTTCTGTGCAAACCTACACCATTGCTGCCGATGGCTCCATTTTGGTGAACAATACCTTTGAAGGCCTTAAAGGAGATCATAAAATTTTACTGCGCTACGGTGCGGATATGCAACTGGCCAAACAGTTTGACCAGATCAGCTGGTACGGCCGTGGCCCATGGGAGAACTACTGGGACAGAAAAACGGCGTCTTTCGTTGGATTGTATAACTCCAATGTAGCCGCGCAATATTTCCCGTATGCGCGCCCGCAGGAAAGTGGTAACAAAACAGATGTTCGCTGGGTGACCATGACTAACAAAAAAGGAAAAGGTATCCGCATAGAAAGCGCGGGCACTACCTTGTTCAACTTTGCCGCCTTGCCATATAGTCTGGATGACCTGGACCCGGAAGCGGATAAAAAGCAATACCATAGCGGAGAAATGATGGCACGCGACCAGGTATTCATGCATGTGGATCTTCAGCAATCCGGTGTGCAGGGGATCGACAGCTGGGGCTCACAGCCACTGGAGCAATACAGGATACCTTTTGGAAAACTGAATTATAGTTTTGTGATTAAGCCGTTGAAATAGAGAAACTGCAAAAAGTAAATTACCAAAAACGCCGTGCAGCCAGCTGCACGGCGTTTTTGGTTGTTGTGAAGGTTTGGATTCCACCCTATGGAAAACTTGATAAGTTGGGTATTGGGGAGCTACAATATGTTTAATAATAAAATAGAAAAAATATTCACAAATAAAAATCTTTATCCGGCGCAAGGACTTGTTTAAATAAATTTTTAAAAATATTATTGTAGTGCTGGAAGAGAAGAAAATGATTGCCCTCAGAATAAGATGACATTGAGCCAACCGAAGCAATAGCGCATGTGACTTCCAGAGATCCCTGATACGTGTAATAACCAACCAGATCAAAATAACCGACAATGAGAAAATTATCTCTATGGGTATGCCTGTTTATACTCGTTAGTTGCGGGGCCTCCAAGCCTGAGGTGGATTTGAGTGAACTTACCTCTATTGATGAGGTGTTGAGAGATGCTAAAGCAGCCAATAAACATGCGGTAGTAATCTTGTCAGAGCAAGGCTGCGATGCCTGTTTCGTATATAAATCCATGCTGGCAGCCAGCCTGAAAAAGGAGCATGACCTGCCGGGTGATCTTATCATTCGCGCAGTTAGTACAAAGCATCCACAAAACCTGTGGCTCAATCAGCTGCTACATGAATACGCTTTTCCCATCATCGTAATGTTTAGTCCTGATGGGCATATCAGGGGAGTTTCCAAAGGAGGGAGTCCTGCTGATTTGTCCAAACAGCTACGGCCCATTTATGATGGCGGTATCTATTATTCCGCCAGCAGTAAGGCTTTTGAGCCGGCAGATACTTCTCGCCGCTTTACCAATGAGGATCGGATTGCTTTTATTGATGCGGTGGCGGCCCTGTATACCACCTATAGAAAAAGCGGTGGTTTTAGCGAATCCGAAAAGCAGCAACTGCGGGACAATGTAAAGCTGAAACCCTATTTTTTAAACCGATACCTGCTGACACAACTCCTGGTAAAGGAGGGTAAGAAAGACTCCGCAGCAGTGATGGCAGCAGATCTGCTCTTTAGTACCAAGGGGATTGATCGTATGCTGTACAGCACCTATATCGGTGAGTTAGAATTTGTAGCCGGAGCCGTAGCCACAAAAGACAGTGCCGTGATCACCACGCCATCAGTGGATATTGTACTGGAACCTGCTCCGGTAAATAGTTTTAAAACAATTAAAATCCCAATAAGAAATGCAGGGGGAAAGCCATTGTTGCTGAGTGATGTACACCCTTCCTGCAGTTGCCTGAAAGTACAGTGGCCGAAAGACTCCATCCACGCCGGTGAAGTACGTGATATCAGTGTCACCTATCAGCTAAAGGATACCGGTAATTTTCAACAGAATGTTTTTGTTTTTTCCAATGCCTCCTCACGACCATTATTGATCAATATACATGGTAAAGTAAACTTTCATTAAAAACTAATCACAAAACCTTATGAAAAAGAAAATTGCTATGTTCGTTGCAGGCGTTGCCTTCATCGCAACCGCCGCTGTGGCTCAAATCCCTTTCAATCCTAATTTCTGTGCGCAGAATGAACTGGCTCCAGGTCACTATCCACACCCTTCATCCCCTACAAACTTCTATGTGTGCGATGATAATGGTATGACTTATTTAGGCCAATGCCCTCCGGGACTGTATTTCAACCCACGTACCGCTGTGTGCGACTGGCCTGAAAACGTTGAAACAGGTATCTAATTTCGTACAGTAATAGCTGTTGGCGACCGCAGTATACGGCAGTTGTCAACAGCTATACTTTTTAATTTAGCCAACGATGAAGTATGTAGTTGTGATAATCGCCATGCTGGCAGCCAAGCCGGTGTTAGCTCAGCAGCCCGCAGATATCCAGGAAAAAAGTATATGGGCTTCCAATAAAATAATTGACGGCAATGTGGAGGACTGGGGCGCTTCCCTGGCTGCCTATAATACCACCAACAAGATGTGGTATAGCATTGCCAATGATAGTGAGTATGTATATTTCGCATTCAGGAAAACCGATAACCTGAGTAAAATTTATTCGCCTGCATCCATCCAGCTTTATTTCAGTACCAACGGTGAACGTAAAACGGAACTATTGCCCCTGCTGCATTTCCCGATAACAACGGAAGGCATCAAAAGAAAGCTCCCTCAAAATTGGGATGAAATTGCTGTACGGAACATCCCTGCTATTAAGGATTCACTCATATCTATCTATAACCAGTACGGTATTAAAGCGGCCTGGAAAATACAGGAAGCTGAAAAAGTGTTTACCTGTGAATTACGTATTCCCCGAAAATTATTGTCGCTCAACGGCGCTTCATTTGATTACGATATCTGCCTGATGGGCTCCGGTCGCAGGGGGCAAAGTTCCATGCTGCTGGCGCCGGGTATGCAGATAAAAAGGGCAGACGGACAACCTGTGAGTACACAGGAGTTAATGCAGTTGGCAGAAGTAAGCACGGTCACCGAGTTTTGGGCTACCTACCAATTTGCACAACTACCTTAAAATTTGATACGTCAATTACTATTGATATTATGCCTGTTGATAACAGGACATGCGATGGCTCAAAAGCCTCCAGCGCTGGCGCTGCGTCAGGTAAGTGGGGTGGTACGGGACTCCAGCGGAGCTGTAGAAGTGCCGCAGGCAACAGTTGTATTAATAACGTTAACGGATACACTACATACCGTCACGAATGAGGATGGTATCTTCGTGTTTCCAGCGGTAAAATCAGCTGAGTTTACCGTGGTGATCAGGCATATGGGGTACAGGCCATTTCTGCAACACTATATGATGAACGATACCAGGCCACGCCTCACGCTGGCGCCTATCCTGCTGCACATGCAAATGCAGTCGCTGGCAGGTATTACCGTTAAAGGTAAAATAGGTCCGCAGTTACTGGAAGATACCGTACAGTATTGGGCGGATGATTACATTGTACGCGACTACGCCCGCCTCGAAGAGCTGGTCAGAAAGCTGGAAGGGGTAAACGTGGATAAAGAAGGGAATGTCTTATTCATGGGCCAACGGGTAAAAAAAGCCATGTTTAATGGTATCCGGTATTTTGGCGGAGATGTGAAGCAGTTGCTCAAAGAACTGCCGGCGAATATTGTAGAAAGAATTCAAATTATCGATGACTACGGTGAACAGGGGAATGCCGCCGGTATTAAAACCGGGGAATCCACCAAAACAATCAATATCGTTTCCAAAAAAGATAAATCTGTTGCCAACCTCTATGAAATTACTGCATCTACAGATGCAAACAAACGTTATAACGGGCAGGGATATATAAAAAAGATTGATGGGGTACATCAATTTGAAGTACAGGCCGGGGCCGACCAAACGGTAGCGGGTGTGCTGGCTGGTACACCTGTAGGTACTATCAGCAAAGCGAATGCCCTGCTGTTCCCTCCGGTAGGGCAGGCCGGTGTGTCGGATGGGCATCATAAAAATGCCTTTGGTATCGTTACCTACAAAAATAAATGGAAGGAGTTACTTACCTATGAACTGTACTATAATGTGCAGCGAAAGGATAATGTGGAATTAAGAGAGATGAAACAGCGGGAGTATTTTTCAACAGGTGAGTTAACGACCGCAGGGAACAGCCAGTGGATGCAACAGCAAACAAAGCATGATCTCAAAGGAGTATTCAATACGCGGCTCTCTAAATATTCACAACTAAATACAACCATTAATTTCAAAAGCACTAAGGAAACGCAGGAGAGGAATAACAGGGAGGATCAAAGCGGCTTGTTACAGAATCGTACTCTCCTGATGGGGCTCCAATCCTTCACGCAGCCTTCGCTGGATGTGGACTTATTGTATATTCATAAATTAAACCTGTCGAAAGGTATACTCACAGCCGGTTTCCGGGCGCTGAACGGAAAAGATCAACGGCATAAATCAGAGGAAGGCAGCATTACTTTCTGGCATGACCCTTTACCTGAAAGTGACAGTACTTACCAGGTGATGGTGGATGTAAATAGTCGCCCGGTAAATTATACTTCCACCCTGACTTATACGCAGCCGCTTAATGTACGTACCACCCTGCAGGTAAAATCTGATTTACTGGTTCGCCGGGTGGACTACCAACAGCAATTTCAGCATGGAACGCAGCTGGTAGATTCTTTGAGCAGCAGTTTTTTTTATAACAGCATTGATAACCCTACTGTACTTAGTGTAAAGCGTAGCATAGGCGGAAGGAGTCAGCTCACTGCCGGTGCAAAACTGCAACCAACCTGGATGAGCACAGGTGTGCATACCCTGAAACTCTTTCCTGATGTGGTATATGAGTATGCAAATGGCATGCGTACACAATGGTCGTTGCGGTATGGAGGCAATACCATATTACCGAGGATGGAGGAGGTATTACCGATCCCAGATGTGAGCAATCCATTGAATACGGTAGCAGGTAATCCCGGATTGCGGCCAGCCGTGGTGAATCAGATCCAGGCGAGGTTTATGCGTTTTATCATGCGTGCGGATATGTTTTTCAGTATGACAGCTATGTACGGTATGACCTCCGACAAAGTAACGCCTGATATCAATTTTCGGATGAATGGGAATGTGATGACGAGGACAACAAGTTTTGCTAACGTGGACGGAGATACGAAAATGATGGTGTATTATAACCTGACCAAAACCCTGCCTTATCGTTCGCTGAGCCTAAAGCTGGACGGGCAGCTATCCCGTAGCCGGATGATATACCTTCATGAGCATGTGGCCCGCAGCAGCGTGAGCCTGATGGATGTAAATACCATTACGGCCACTTTGACGCCCTGGAAGTGGCTCGATTTCAACTTCGTTTCCGGTCTGGAATGGAACCAGGGCAATCAGTTTGCCGGATTGAACAGTACGCGTGGTCGTTTTAATATCTATGGTACTGCTTATCTGACGCCGGAATGGCTGGTAGGCTTTGATATTAGCAAAAAGCTGGAGCGCAGTAGCGACCAGGCTTTAAACAGGTCGCCGCTGGTGATAGGATTAAATATGGAGAAACGCATTTTTAAACAGAAGAATGGCGTGATCAGCTTCCTGGTTATGGACCTGTTGCGCCAGGATAATGCGGTGACGAGGCAATTACTAATAAATGGTTTTCGTGATATTTCATCTTCACATGATAGCAGGTATTTTATGCTGCAGTTTTCCTGGAGTCCGCAACGCTGGACGGGCGGGCGTAATGCAGGTAAGGTGCGGAAGAATGACGGGAGTTTTGTGAATTGATTTCACCCTAAGCGCCGTATCTTTGTCCACTCGTATTCATGGACACCACTCAAACAACACGCCGCAAGATCATCCACATTGATATGGATGCCTTTTATGCCTCTGTAGAGCAGCGCGATAACCCGCTGTACAGGGGAAAGGCGATCGCAGTGGGTGGTAGTCCCGAAGGGCGTGGTGGCGTGATTGCTACCGCCAGCTATGAGGCAAGGAAGTTTGGGGTACGATCGGCCATGCCAAGTAAGCGTGCGCAACAGCTTTGTCCGCATTTGATTTTTGTGCGGCCCCGCTTTGACGTATACAAGGAGGTGAGCAGAAAAATCCGCGAGATATTCGGGAGGTATACCGATCTGATAGAGCCGCTGTCGCTGGATGAGGCCTACCTGGATGTAACCGTCGACAAGCTGGGGATTGGCTCGGCCATTGAAATTGCGACCCAGATTAAGCAGGCCATCAAAGATGAGCTGCAACTGACTGCATCAGCAGGTGTTTCTATCAATAAGTTTGTAGCCAAAGTGGCTTCTGATCTGCAAAAGCCGGATGGGCTCACGTTTATCGGGCCGTCTGCCATAGAAACGTTTATGGAGCAGCTGCCCGTGGAAAAATTTCATGGCGTAGGTAAGGTAACGGCTGATAAAATGAAGCGCATGGGGCTTTTTACAGGGGCAGACCTTAAGAAGATGGCGGAGCAGCAGCTGTTACAGCATTTCGGGAAAGTAGGCGCTTTTTATTACCGGATTGTAAGAGGGATAGATAACCGGGAGGTGCAGCCGCATCGGGAAACCAAGTCGGCCGGTGCAGAAGATACTTTTCCGCATGACCTGACCCAGGTGGAAGAAATGCATGCAGAACTGGAGAAAATTGCGGAAACGGTGACTAAAAGGCTGGAAAGGCATCAGCTGAAAGGCCGTACCGTGACGTTGAAAGTAAAGTATAACGATTTCCGGCAGATCACCCGGAACCAGTCGTTTCCATACCCTGTCAATGATTATGAAACTATCCTGGAAACGGCAAAACAGTTGCTGGCAGGTACACTGGCAGAAGGACAGCCAGTCAGATTGCTCGGAATAACCTTATCTAATTTCGGAGAGCTGAACCCGGGCGGGGGGAAGGAAGGGCCTTCGCCGCAATTGTCATTGTTTAACTTCGATGAAGAATAGGAGGAGGTTACATCTCCCGATATAACCTCCTAAAAATTTTATTTGGCATACTTGGGCAGCACCACTTTGCGTACAATGGTATGCGCAATGAGGGACAACGTAAACGCCAGCACAATCAGCAGCGCCGATTTCAGAGGCGTATCAAATACATCCACGACAGACGAAATATTTTTACCCGCAAACAGGATGGTGATCAGGCAAGCCAGGCTCCCGGCGATCCATAAGGTAATATGGGACCAGAGGTATTTTGGTTTGTTCATGCCACCTTTTCCGAAGGAGGTAAACAGCAGGAATACGTGTGCAAGAAATGACAACAGGCACAGTGCAGTAAGGGTACTTAACATCTTGTGGTTCTTTTAAGGTTAGGATATTGGTTGTTATAGTACCAAAATACTAATTCCCTGGAATATTCCAAATCTTGAACAGGTTGATTTTATACTGGGGTATTCACCCCGGCCCTTCTGCTAAATATTACCTGGCAGTACTCGCTTTTTCCCACATAAGCGCAATATGTTCCGCGATCATATGCAGCCGGTAATAATATTTTTCAAATATCTGCTCAAACATCCGGTGCCGGTTGTGCAGAAAGGCATTCAGGGCAAGGTAGATGAACTCTTCGAAGGTAGTATCTGCTTCTACCTTGATAATACAATTGGCTACCGGTTCCATATAGGTAGCATACCGGGCGGTTACCAGCACATCATCAATGGAGGTAATTATATTTTTATAGAGATGAGGGGACTTGGCGAACGGCGCATAGTGGATGGCAGTAAAGCCATCTTCGTCATATGCGTACTTGTTAACCCCTTCGGACAGGAGAAACTGGACCACATCCGGGTTAGAATTATGCTTCATCGCCAACAATAACGGCGTTTCTTTGTCTTCTAAGGTGAAGTTGAAATGAATATTATGCTGAATAAGAATCAGCAGCATATCCGAGATGGCACTTAGCCGGTGCTGGCGGAAGATGTAGGCAATGGCAAAAAGGTAGTCGGAATTGTCGACCAGAAGAGTGGCGCCTTTACTCAGTGCATATTCCACCGCCATCGGTTTATTGGCGCCTACGGCACAAAAAATGGTGGGGATCATCCCTTCCTTTTTGAAGTGGATATCAGCGCCGCCAGTATTGATCAGTAATTCGGCGGCTTCAAAAAATATTTCCTGGTATTCGAGTAATTCGCAGAGTAAGGCAGAATTTTCGTCTTTCGTGTAATAGGCAAGGTTATAGCTGATATAGGTAATGATCTCGTCCGGATCCTGGCTGTTTCTTATTTTTCGTTTTAACTCCTGTGGAGATATTTTCTGCATAAACCGTTTTAACGTGTTATTGGACGGGATCGCGGATGAAATACATGTGCAATTTAGTTAATTTGTTTATAGACTGTTAGTATTTGTGTCACATTTAAGTTTTTAGGTGAATTTTTACGAAATTTATTAGAGGCATCACAACGATGTTTCCCCATTTAAAAGCAGCATTATGAAACGTACGATTATCCATGTAATGTTGTTCACCGGCCTGATTACTATGGGCCTTACAACAACCATATCCGCCCAGCAAAAGGAAACCAGGGCAGAAAAAGAAGCAGCCAAGGCCGCCCAGGTAAAAGGGTGGGTAGATGCAAAACAGTATGTATTTGTTCCCCAGTCGGCCATACCGATGGGAGGCCGCGTGGTACAGCTGACGGGCGAGTTTTTCCTGTCTGTTACCAGGGATTCCCTGGTGAGCTATCTGCCTTATTACGGTCGCGCCTATACGGCGCCGATTGATCCTACTAAAAACTCGATGGACTTCAAGAGTAAGTCGTTCGACTACAGTACGGCCGCACGTAAAAAAGGAGGCTGGGATATCACCATCCGCCCGAAGGACAACCGGGAAGTGGCTACCATCAACCTTTCTGTCAGCGAAAGTGGTTACGGTACCCTGCAGGTGACGAGCAATAATAAACAGCCGATCAGTTACAACGGCTATTTAAGAGAAAAGAAGGATAAAAAAGATAAGAGCAAAAAGTAAAACAATTGGCCGGAGTACCGGCTATCAAAAACGGAACATGTCATCTTCAAAAAAAATCACGACGCTCTTCCTGGATATAGGTGGGGTATTACTCAGTAATGGGTGGGACAGAAAAGCGCGCAAACTGGCGATGGAAAAATTTGGGTTAGATGCCGTGGAAACTGAAGAGCGGCATCACCTGACTTTTGATACTTATGAAGAAGGGAAACTTACGCTGGACGAGTATCTCCACCGGGTTGTGTTTTATACGAAACGCTCCTTTAGTCCTGCCGATTTCCGGGAATTTATGTTTGCTCAAACCGAGCCTTACCCGGATATGCTGGAGCTGATTCGTACTATTAAAGTAAATCATCAGGTAAAGATTGCGATCGTAAATAATGAAGGCCGTGAGCTGAATGAGCATAGGATTCATCATTTCGGCATTGGCGCCATTGCTGATTTCTATATATCGTCCTGTTTTGTACATTTTCGAAAACCGGATGCGGATATTTATAAGATTGCGTTGGATATTGCACAGGTAAAGCCGGATGAAGTGGTATATATTGAGGACAGGAATATGTTTGTGGACGTGGCGCGGGGACTTGGTATCAATAGCATCTGCCATACCGGTTACGAACCTACGAAAGCAGCGTTGGCCACTTATGGATTGAGTGTGTAATTAAAAATAGTATTGAACATTTTGGAGCCAATCCTGTTAGTATAATCAACAGGGTGGCTCTTTTTGTATAATGTACGCAAAGTAATTATCCTCCCGAAAAACACCCGCGCCAAGGCGCGGGTGTTTTTCGGGAGGAGCATAACAGCCGAAGGCTGTTATGCTCCTCCCGAAATGAAAATAAAAATCCAAAGTTCTAAATACGGTTGATAAAAAACAGGTACAACATCTTGACGTAATGCGAGATGTGCAGGGGCGGGCTTTCCTCATGTAGCGCCCGCCCTTATTATTTTTTCTCAGGCGCACTTACTTTCTCTGCCACCAGCGCCAGTGGTAATCCTATCATAATTATTAATACCAATGCTCCTACTACCACGCCGAAGGTGGTAAACGGTACTTTTCTGACGTGGGTGAGTGGTAGTACAATGAGGTTCATTACTACCCATACCAGCAGGCCATAAAGGACTGCTATCAGGTAAGTATTATGTATCCATTTGCGGACTACCGGATAGGCCAGGAAAAATACCGTGGTAAATACGAAGGCGATGGCATAATGAAATAAAACGCCCAGCCAGGGAATAGCGGGGTTGCCATTATAGGCAGCGGGGCCTAATATGGCGCTGGCGATGAATTTCAGTACTTCCACGAAAGATTTCCCGGATCTGACGGTAAACAGGATGCAGGCGGTGGCAAGATCCAGTGTTCCCGCCAGGAGGGCGGTGAGCGCAATGGTGCCCGAAGTGAATTTGTTGTATTGGCGGGTTGCTTCCATAAATAGTATTATAAAATATCTATTAAGATAAAATATTTCCCCGGCAATATCGCCTTCTGTTAAGGAATAGTGAAGTCAAAATTTATATTTTATCTAAATGTACTTTAAATCATTTAAATATAAGTTAGTATTTAAAATATTTAAACAAACGATTAATTAAGTTCTTGTTTAAATCAAACGTTTGTTTAACTTTGTGCCGTCGAAACAATAATCAAGAAACATGGAAGGATACAGTGAAAAACAACTCGGTATTTTATTAGTCGCCGAGCGTCTGTTTGCCGACAAGGGCTTTCATGGCACTTCGGTAAGGGATATAGCACAGGAAGCGGATGTGAACATTGCCATGATTTCCTATTATTTCGGCTCAAAAGATAAACTACTCGAAGCGGTATTCCGGTATCGTATGACAGCCACCAAAGCTTTTATACAGGATCTGGTAGATAATGATACCATGGGACCGCTCGAAAAAATATACTCGCTGATTGATCGGTATGTGAACAAGATGCTGAATGAGCAGAATTTCCAATGCATCATGAACAGGGAGCAGATGAACCGGGAACAAAGTCCGGTGAAAGACCTCATCTGGGAACTGAAAAGGGAAATGATGGGACTGATGGAGCCTATCGTTACCCGCGCACAGGAAGAAGGTACCTTCTATAAAGATGTAGACGTGGTATTGTTAATGTCCAGTCTCTTCGGCACCATTCACCAGGTAGTTCCTGCCAAATCGTATATCAGATCAAGTCCTGAATTTGCGGATATGCCCGACGACGAATTCGTTGAATATCTTAAAGTCAGGGTGAGCGCCCATCTTAAAAAAATGTTTAAAGCAATCCTTACACATGAATTCTAAAAGCATATACGCACGATTATATGCGCTTACAACGGGAATCTTGCTGACGCTGGTTTTTCAGGCCGCCTCGGCACAGCAACAGTCTGCCACAAAGCAACTGTCGTTAAGTGAAGCCATATCGCTGAGTATTCAAAACAGTAAACAGTTAAAAGTAAGCCAGGCAAAAATTGAAGAATCGAATGCCAAACTGAAAGAGGCTAACGAACGTCAACTGCCCGACTTCAGTGTTACCGGTGCTTACATGCGCGTTACCGAACCTAACATCGATCTGAAGATGGCAAAGGATAACTCCGGCTCCGGTGGCGGCACTGAAATGCCTAAGGTTAACAGCGCAGCCTACGGTATGGCTAACCTCAGCATCCCTGTATTCGCAGGTATGATGATCCAGAACGGAAAGAAAGCAGCCACTTACCTGGCTACCGCTTCCCGCCTCGATGCTGAAAAGGATAAGGAAGACGTAATGCAGAACACCATCGCTGCTTACGCTAACCTTTATAAAGCACAGCAGAGCGTAAACCTGATGAAAGAGAATGTAAGGCAATCCTCCCAGCGGGTGAAAGACTTTACCAACCTGGAGAAAAACGGTTTACTCGCCCGCAACGACCTCTTAAAAGCTGAACTAAACCAATCCAACTACGAGCTCCTGCTCATGGATGCGGAGAACAGCCTGAAAGTGGCCAACCTGAACATGAACATCATGCTCGGTCTGCCGGATAACACCGTGCTTGCACTGGATACCACCATTTTCAACAGCAGCAGTCAGGTAGATGCAAGAGGAATAGGAGAGTTTGAACAACTGGCCTATCAGAACCGTAAAGATGCACAATCACTGCAGGCGCACGAAGGTGCTGCTTCAGCCAACGTGAAATCTATCAAAGGTGAAATGTATCCTCAGCTGGCAGTAACCGGTGGTTACGTAGCGGCTTACATTCCAAATTTCCTGACCATCACCAACGCTATCACGGCCGGTGTGGGACTGAAATATAACATCCATTCCATCTGGAAAAACAAATCCAAAGTAGCTGCTGCTAACGCTCAACTGGCTCAGATCCGCGCCAATGAAGCACAGGTAACAGATGCCATTCATATGGATGTATACCAGTCATACGAAAATTATCTGCTGAGCCACAAGAAAATGGATACCTACGTTAAGGCCATTGAGCAATCAGAAGAGAACTACCGTATCACTAAAAATAAGCACGACAACGCCCTGGCAACCACCACGGACCTGCTGGATGCCGACGTCGCCAATCTCCAGTCACACCTGAACTACGCCTTCGCTAAAGCAGAAGCCATCGTAGCCTACAACAAGCTGCTGCAGGCAGCCGGTATCCTGGACCAGTCAATCAATAAACAATAATCACACAAATTTATAAGCTGTGGAAACGCAAACTAAAGCTTCTAATAATACTAATAATACAACCATGCAGGAAACAACCGCGCCTAAAAAACGCAGCAAAGGGTTCGTCATCGTACTGGCAGCGCTGGTAATTGGTGGTGGCGCCTTCGGTATCACCAAATATATTCACGGTCAGCACCACGAAGAAACTGATAACGCGCAGATTGATGCTAACGTGAGCCCGGTAATCCCAAGAGTTTCCGGTTACGTGAAGGAAGTACGTGTGAAAGATAACCAGTTCGTGAAAAAAGGTGATACCCTCATCATCCTCGACGACCGCGACCTGGCCATCAAGGTGCAGTCTGCCGAAGCAGCCCTGCTCGCCGCTGAAGCTAACAAAACTGCCGCAGCTGCCGCTACACAGGCCGCTGAAACCGGTATCGGACAAGCACAGGCACAGATCGGCACCATCGACGCGCAGATCGAAGCCGCTAAAGTAAACGTTTGGAGAGCCAACCAGGACTATGAACGTTATGCTAACCTGATCAAAGATCACTCCATCACCCAACAGCAATACGAACAGGCGCTGGCTGCCAAGCAGTCCGCGGAACGCCAGCTGGATGTACTGCAGCGCCAGAAAACTGCCGCTACACGCCAAACAACAGTAGTGTCTTCCCAGAGCACTGCCACCTCCAAACAGATCAGCCTCGCTGATGCTGCCATCAAACAACGCCAGACAGACGTTGCCGATGCTGAACTGGTAAAGAGCTACGCAGTACTGATCGCTCCTGAAGATGGTTACCTGTCTAAAATATATGTGCAGCCAGGTCAGTACGTAAACGCCGGACAGTCCCTGTTTAGCGTAGTACTGAACAATACCCCGTGGGTAGTAGCTAACTTCAAGGAAACACAGCTGACCAAAATGAAACTTGGCCAGAAAGTAACGATCAAAATCGACGCTTATCCTGGTAAAGAGCTGGAAGCTAAAATCACCTCCTTTGCGCCAACAACCGGTGCTAAGATGGCCCTGCTGCCTCCTGATAACGCTTCTGGTAACTTCGTGAAAGTGGTACAGCGCCTCCCGGTGAAAATCGAATTCACAAATCCTTCTGATGAACTGGTTAAAAACCTCCGTCCAGGTATGAACGTAGAGGTAGATGTTCATCTCGACTAATCTGCTTTAGCAGAAAGCGTAATGACCCGGAATTAATAATTAATGGGAACCATGATCACATAATCGGCGGAAACCATTAGCATAAACAAAGAATCATCAAACGGCCATGCTCCGGCATTAATTATTAGTTCCTGGTCATACAGCTTTCTACTTCTCTATATAATTTAGTATTTCATGCTGCAACAAGAATCATTGATAGAATACGGCTCGCGCAGGGTGATCATCACGATCACGGCTATATTTTGTGCGCTGCTGGAAATCGTCGATACCACTATCGTGAATGTGGCACTTAATGATATGCGCGGTAACATGGGAGCCACCATGTCGGAAATTGGTTGGGTAATTACGGCCTATGCAATCGGTAACGTAATTGTTGTTCCAATGACCAGCTGGCTCTCTCAGCAATTTGGCCGCCGTAACTACTTTGCGGCTTCCATTATCATATTCACCGTGTCGTCGTTCCTTTGCGGTAACGCCTCTGCCATGTGGGAACTGGTACTGTTCCGTTTCATACAGGGTATTGGTGGTGGTGCACTGCTGGTTACTTCCCAAACTATTATTACTGAAAGCTACCCACCGGAAAAACGTGGTACTGCACAGGCAATCTATGGTCTTGGCGTAATCATCGGCCCTACACTCGGCCCGCCATTAGGTGGTTTTATTACAGATAACTACTCATGGCCTTATATCTTTTACATTAACATTCCTATCGGTATTATCGCTACACTGCTTACCCTGCAGTTTGTACGCAGCCCTAAATACGCAGAGAAACGTTCTGTCAGCGACGTGGACTTCCTCGGTATCGGCTTGCTGGCATTATGTGTGGGTTCCCTGCAGTACGTACTGGAACGTGGTCAGGAAGACGACTGGTTCAATGATCCGTATATTACGATCCTTGCCGCCACCAGCGCTTTAGCGCTCTTCTTCTTCATCTGGCGTGAGCTTACCTATAAATACCCGATCGTAGAACTGAGAGTACTCAAAAACGGGAACCTCAGAACAGGTACTATCCTGTCCTTCATCCTCGGTTTTGGTTTGTACGGCTCTACCTTCATCATCCCGCTGTATACACAAGGTATCCTGGGATGGACCGCCACACAATCAGGTATGCTGATGGTGCCTGCGGCACTTACCACGGCATTTATGATGCCTATAATCGGTAAGATGCTCGAAAAAGGGGTGCCCCAGCAGTATCTCGTGGCCGCCGGTATGTTCCTGTTCTTTGGATATAGCTTCTGGGGATATAAAATTCTCACCCCGGCAGATACAGGCTCCGATGCCTTCTTCTGGATGCTGATCGTTCGTGGGGTAGGTATGGGGTTATTGTTCATTCCAATTACCACACTGGCACTCTCCAGCCTCAAAGGGCAGCAGATCGGCCAGGGTGCAGCCTTCACCGGTATGATGCGCCAGCTCGGCGGTTCCTTCGGTGTAGCACTGATCACCACCTTCATGACACGGCGCACACAAATGCACCGGAGCGACATGGTAGCCTACATCGACACCAACAACCCGGATGTGGTAAACCGGATCAACGGCCTCACTGCCAACTTCATGTCCAAAGGATTTGATATGGCCACCGCCAAACATAAAGCGTACATGGTACTGGATTATAGTGTTACCAAACAGGCTTCTGTACTGTCTTACATGGATTCCTTCCTGTATCTCGGTATCCTGTTCCTCATCTGTATCCCGTTTGTACTGATGGTACGCACCAAAAAACAACAAGGTAAGCTCGACCCAAGTGCCATGCACTAAGGCAAGAGTGACACATAAAAATAATTGTTGCAATAACAGTGTAACAGTTGTAGGTTTAGGTAAATAAGCCCCGATATTCATCGGGGCTTTATTTTTTTCGGTATATTCAGGATAAGAATATACGCCCATGGAAACGTTTAGTCATGTACGTACCGTCATCGGCATCATCCTGAGCCTCAGTATTGCCCAGCTTCTCAAGGGTACTGCAAAGTTCATCCAGCACCCCGGCCGCCAAAAAATCTATTGGGTACACCTGGGATGGGTACTCTACCTCTTCCTGATATTATTACACTTCTGGTGGTGGGAAATCAGCCTCAGCAATATTGTGCAATGGACTTTCCTGGAGTACTTTTTTGTGACCATCTACATCATCATGTTCTTCGTGCTGAGCGCCCTGCTTTACCCGGATGATATAAAAGAATATACGGGCTATGAAGATTATTTCTACTCCCGGCGAAAGTGGTTTTTTGGCTTGCTGGCGCTTACTTTCGTGGCTGATGTGGTGGATACACTTATGAAAGGCGAAGCCTACTTTCATATGCACTATAACGCAGAATACCCCATCAGGGGTATCACGCATATCCTGCTTTGTTTACTGGCCATTAAGTATGCCAACAGAACATTTCACGGTTTTTTAGTGGTCCTGGTCATCCTATACGAGCTATCATATATCCTGCGTTTATTCCTGACCGTTCATGGTTAGAATGGAATGCCGGCCTTGCGGTAGATAAAGCTCAACAGCCAGGCCGGCCCTATCAGCAAAAATTGCAAATCTTTAAAGAAAGATGGTTTGGCACCCTCAATCTTATGCCCGATAAACTGGCCTACCCACGCCACCACAAAAATGACCAGGGATAATATCCAGGGCGTGATGCCAAAACTGTCCAACACCCGCCAGGCCCACAGGCAAAGCAGCACAAATACCAGCATGCCCATACTCAGACCGGGAGAGAGCCGGAAGTAATATATCAACACCAGCAACAGCGCTATATGCGCCACCGTTACCTGCAATCCGCCAATATGAAAGGGAAGGGGGATGCTATATAGTAAGCCTACAATACTGAAAAATATCGCGGGCACACAAATCCAGTGAATCGATTTGTTGGTGGCGTTGCGGTGGCTGGTGCCGTATTCGTCCAGCCAGGACTGTATGGATCTCATATGGTGGATGATTGGGTATTACTAAATATAATCAATTTTTTCCTTATTTGATGGGTACCCTTTTCATTGCTTCCCGGCCATGAAACACGGGGAAATACATCATTTCCGCTTTGGCGGGATTCAGCTGGAAGTTGCCGGTATACCGGGGCATCAGCGGAATGGTAAACGTGTAGGTGCCTTTATGCAGGTACTGGCAGAAAATACTGACTTTTTCATAGTAATACTCGCGGTGTACCTCACTGTTACTATGTGGCTGGGGCTTCCCGTTATAAGAGCAGCCGGCAGGTATCGGTACTTCAATCATCACGAAACCGGCATCTTCCTTTACTTCCACAATGGCCTCCAGCGTTACTTTTTTACCTGCTGTGAGCGTAGTTAGCACGGTGTCCCCTGCCTTGAATACGCTGCGCACTTTAAAGGCGCTGTCCACCCGCGCCGGGTTGGTATTAAACCGGTGTTGCCAGGTATTCAGGTACAGCATACGATTGCCCGTTTTGGAAATGCTGAGCGCCTGCCCGGCAGGTAATTGCGTTTCATAAGGGAACCTGGTAACGGTGGTATTATTCACCTGCAGCAACGGCGCTTTTTGTTCCTGCTCGCGGAGAATGTCATCGCCAATGGTTGCCATGATTGTAGCTGATTCATAGGTATTGCGCCAGCATAGCGGGCCACGTTGATCCAGCAGCCATGCCCTGGTAGTACGTAGCAGGGCATCATGGCCACCTTCCCGGCGCAGCACGCGGTAGGCCAGCAGCGTGTATTGTATGCGGCTGTTGTAAATATCCAGGCTATCGGGCCCCCACCAGGTGTTGCCGAACAGGTTTTTTTTCACGGATTGCAAGAGTGGTGTTGTGCTAACGGTAATGCCTGCACGCTGTTTGATTTCAAGCAGGCGTAGTTGTTGTATAGGGGTGAGATGTAAACCGTTAATGGTATCTACATGTGCCCGTAAGTTAAACGTGCTGTCGGTATCCCGGAGGTACCCCAGGAAGTCAAGCCGCGTGTCGATGGAGTACTTATCGATTTGCGGCATTAAGAATCGGGTCAGATCCTTATTGTCCGATTTATTCCTGAAGCCCGCCACCGCTGCCATATCCATTGCTTTCAGTACATGGGCGCTGATCCAGCCGGAGGTGGCGCCATTTGCCCACCAGCCCCATAAGCCATCCATATTGCGGGATTTCTCCAGTTTGCTGATCATATTGCGGATATGCTTATTGATGTGGATGTTGGTGTCCAGTGCAGCGGCCCAGCGTTTTTGCAGTAATGCAGCGATCAGCCTGGATGCCAGTTGTTCATTACAATCGTACCGGTAGGTATACAGGTTCTCCGCCTCCTTCAGCAATACCGGCATGGCAGATGTAGCGGCGTACAGGTGAACTGCTCCTGTATCCCGGGTACCTGGCAGCGTGAGGCTGGTATCTCCCGGTAACTGGAAAAACTGACCAAATGCTTCGGTAGTCCCAGCCGGGTAAATCGGAATTGCGCGGTATTCGCCATCTCCCCAATCATTATTACTCATTTCAAATTTATGGCGCAAGCTGTCATTTGCAGGAACCGGTACCGTACTGGTTTCTATAAGACTATGCTGCAACTGAAGCATCCCGTTTTTCAGTTGCTTACCATCCACGGTAAGGGTACGGTTCACTTGTATGCTATCCCCGTTATAGTTCATAATTTTGGTGAGCACATCCAGCGTATCGCCTGCCAGGGTAAACTGTGGCAGGGCCAGGTTGGCGCTTACCTGGTTATAGGCCCGGATAAGCGTAGAGGCAAAGCCTGATTGTTTATTATTGCCCGCTACCAGTGCGTACGATTTCCAGCTGGTGATATCATCCGGGAAGGTGACGTTAAAAGAGGCTTCTCCATTTTCGTTGGTACGTAACCGTGGTTGCCAGTAAGCATCGTCTCTGAAATTATGACGAAGGGGCGCTTTAAGGTTTTCTTCTGCTACTGCAGGAGCTTTCAGGCCGCCTTTCACGTTGGTGGTAATGATCACTACCCCGTTGGCAGCGCGGTCGCCATACTGGGCTACTGCCGCATCGCCGGACAAGACCTGCATATTATTCACCAGGTCTTCGCTGATATCGGCCAGGGTGCCATTAAACGGAACGCCGTCTACTATCAGCAACGGCGCTTTCGAATCATCTGTGCTTCCGGTACCACGGATGCGCAGCTCCTTACCTATCCCGGAAAAGAATTTTCTTTTGGCGGCGCCTACGGATACGCCGGCAACCCGGCCTTGCAGCGATTGTGTAACAGACACTGTAGCAGATAAATTTTTTCTTTGCGTGGTGCCGTAACCCATTACCACCACTTCTTCCAAGGCATCTTCGCGCGGGAAGAGCATGACATCATAAATCTTATCCGACCGGATCATTCGTATTGCCATATTGTAACCAATGCAATTAAATGCCAGTGTGCCCGTTTCCGTTACATGCAGTGTATAGGCCCCCTGTTCATTGGTATAGGTGCCTATCTGCGTGCCCTGAATCATTACGCTGGCTCCCGGAATAGGAGTGCCGTGACTATCACGCACCGTTCCCCACACGAGTTTTGTAAGGCCCGCACCTTTATTGGTAACCGGTTTGGGATCAGGATAGGTAGCCGGCTGCTTTGGCTGAGGCGGATTAAATTCCCGCTCATAATTGCCGGTGATGATGGCCATGTTAAGACGCTGCCGCAAGCGATTTACAGTATCGTTATCCGGCTGTATGTTTAACTGGCTGTATTTGTAAACCGATTCGTAGCCTGTTTTGCTTTGCAGACTATCCAGTGTAACGAAGCCCTGGCGTTTCATCAGCACCAGCAGCTTATAATAACCGGCAGGTTGACGGATGATGTCTATGTCACGTCCCTCGGCCATTTCCAGCCACCTGGCGTCATCATATTTATATACAAAAACCTGTCGTATCTGTTGTTGGATACTGTCGGGCAACAACAGCCGGATGTTATTCTTAGCGCTCCCGTATGTCTGTATTTTCATCCCGATGGACTCCAGATGGCTGTTGTATAAACTGTCCATGTCGGTGGAAGTAAGCACATAGTCGTTCAGCCTGAGAGGATTATCCGGCAGGTTCAGCAGCCGGTGGCTGAAATAGTCCTTTGCCAGGTCTACCTTTTCCATCTTTACGAGTCCTTTGGTGATCGTATAACGGTAGCCAGGTTCGGGATCAAATTGCTGGTGCATTAATGGACTGGCAAAGTAATAACTGGAGGATTGTAAAACTGGTCCTACTATTACATCCCGGTAGTGTTGCGGGGTAATGTGAAATATGCGCCCGTCATTATTGACATACTGTGGGGTGGAGTTTTGCTCCGCATTCAGCACCAACAGCCGGCCATTAAGCACACTCTTTTCCAGTTGAGTGAAATATGGTTTTTTACGGGGTGTGATGGTGATACCTGGCCCGGGCTTGTCTACAGGTATACTGATGAAAGTTTTCATGCCTTCCGGGGCATATACTGAATCTACCACCACTTCATATTCCGCTGTTACAATACGTATCGATTGCTTACCCGGCGTCACCCGGAAACTATAAGGATAGTCCGGGTAGGTGCCGAAAACATACTCCAGATTGTCGTTTATCCATACCAGTTGTGGTATTAGGGAGCGGTTGTTTTTTATAACGAAAGGAGCAACTTGTGCAATACCGTTAATGGCGGGTTCGAAATTATAAAGCAGTCCTTGCGGGTGGAAGAAACGGAAATAGGGCATGGTATCCAGGCCGAGTATAGTTTTCCACCGGCTCCAGTTCAGGGGGCCATTTTCCTGGTAACGCTCTTTGGTAGCCACTCCCATGGGAGTCAGAATTTTTGGTCCGGAAATTTGAAAGCGGTTGAGGTAAGGTACTTCCGGGTCAGCCGCATTAAATTTGGCAGTATGGGCGTAGGCGGTAACGTCCGCATCTGCTACCGGTTGCTGCTGGTCGTTACTAACGGCAACGGTTATACGTGCGGTTTGCCCTGGCTGAATGGTAGGAGGAGCCTGGATTTTTACATCGAGACTGGCAGGAAGGTAATGTACATATTGTCCGTAATCGGTACTAACATCTCCATAAATAAAAGAAGTATACAGGGTATAAGTGGTGTTGGCAGCTTTGGCGGCCCAGTCGAAGGAAGTGCCTTTACCGGAAATCACCTGTTGCTTACCAGCATATACCTGGTACCATACAGGCACTTTATGAGGGTTCTCCAGGTGAGCAAAAATGGAATCCTGCTGCCGGTAACCGGCAAATGAAATCCCGGACTCGTTTCTTTTTATATCATACGACTTTGTATAATCGTCTGCAACAGCTGTATATCGGGCTATATAGGGAGATGCTGGTATCGTGGCGGGTAATGTTGTCAGTAACTGGCCTGTGCTATCGTTGGCGGCGTTGTAAAAAATGATCCTTGCAGGGGTGGACTGGGGAAGGCCACCAGCGGTATAGCTAATGGCAATGGAATCGGCCAGGTGTTCAAACCGGATATCCTTTACCGTTTTTTTCCGGGAGAAGTAAAAATTTTCTGTTTTGGTATCGTTACTGCTGCTGTTCAGTTCACACCGTACCCTGCATTGAATTGTTGCATTCGGGAAGATGCTGTCCGGAACAGTCACTGCAGTTTCGCCGGTTGGTTCCAGTTGCACTTCCTGCTGCCATAGCTTTTCAGGGATAAAGGTGGTACCGGTTTCATAATCGGAACTGGAATAAATATTAACGGTAACGGTTACACGACCATCCAGCACGGGCAGATTATTTTCATCTGTTGCTTTCAGAAAAAATTTCACCGGCATACCGGGGGAATAGGCGGGCTTGTCGCTCCGCGCACTGAAGGTGAGCTGGCTTAATTCGTATGCTTCATATCCGAAGGTCCGGCTGATAAATTCTTTTTTTCTGTTGGTTTGTAAATGTGTGCCGAGGCTAAGTTTGTACTCGTTGTCCAGACTGAGGTCCAACGCTTCCGTGAGTACAAATGAATGTTCGTATGCCCCAGGGCGGTAGGGATGCAGGACCTGTAAAATGGTATCTTCGTCTTCTTTCGTTAATCTCAGTTGCAGCGGGGTATTCACAGGTGTTCCCTTTGCATTGGTGATAAAGGCTTTGAGCCGTACGGTGTCGCCCGGTTTGTACTTAGGTTTGTTGGTAACGAGGTAGCCTTTATGCGTGTTGTGATGGGAAGTTTTCAGTGCTTTCCATTTTCTGGCTATCCAATGCGTATTGAAATACTTATATTCCTGCACATAAAAGAAATTGGTGACCCCTTCATGTTTAACTTTCAACACGCCTTTGCTGTTGGACCTGGGGAGTCGGTAAACCTGGTAGGCCGTTTGGAAGGGCAGTTGTTTCCGATGGAAAATGACCTCCGGGGTGCTTAGTGGGAGGCTGTTTTTATCTGTCAGGGAGATATAACGGCCATCTGGATTTTTATTCAAATGTAACCGCACGTTTTTCACGGGGTAATATTCATATCGCAACAGATTTTTTTCACCATGGACGAGCAGGTAATGTCCGGCCGGAATATCGGCAGGAGTGGGAGCATTAGCTGGCCAGGAGCGCACAAAAGTATGGAGCAGTGCATCTGTAGGAGCGATAGTGCGCACTTTGTTTATTTTCGTACTGCCGTAGGCGGTACTTACCTTAGCAACTTGCAGGGATGCCTGGAAGAGCTTGGCCGCTTCGGCATCAGTGATGCTGAAGAGCGCAGTGGTTTGTCCGGCCGTTTTACTGTTGGACAGTTGCTGGGCATAGGTGACTGCAAAAGTCAACTGGATAAGTACAGCTGTCAGAATTCTTTTCATGGTAAGGGAGTTGGCATGAATGTAAGTAATTAAAGAGTAATTTTTATGCAGTTGGGGCGGTTACCCTGTTAACAGGGAGAAAGGATATTGCACCTTTTTCCTTAACTTTCCTAGAGCGTTTATAGCGCTTTGATACTTCAACATAAACAAACATTTATGCAAAAAATCGGATTTATTGGAATAGGCAACCTGGGGTTTCCTATCGCGGAGAATTTACTGAAGGCAGGTCATCAGTTGAAAGTATATAACCGTACCCGTGAGAAGGCGTTGCCGCTGGAAAAGCTCGGTGCGGAGATTGTGGATAGTCCTGTTGGGGCTATAGAAAAAGGAGGGATTGTGTTTACCCTTGTTTCTGATGATGCGGCGCTGCGGGATATTGTGACGCCTGAATTTCTGGAAGCACTTGGTACAGGCGGCTTGCATGCATCTATGAGTACGATTTCACCGGAAACGGCGAAGGACCTGGCCGAGTTGCACAAAAAAGCGGGGGCAATTTATATCGCTTCGCCGGTATTTGCGCGTCCGGAGGCGGCAGCGGCGAAAATGGGTAATGCAGCTATCAGTGGTGATGCGGCAGGGAAGGAGCGTATCAGGCAGCTGCTGCACGATGGCTTTGCCAAAAATATTTTTGACATGGGCGCCGAACCGCAAAATGCGAATGTGATGAAACTGATCGGCAATTTCATGATTGCCGGGGCTATGGAGCTGATGGCGGAGTCTTTTGTTTTGGCAGAGAAGAATGGGCTGGATGTGAAAGCGGCTTATGAATTGCTGACCACCACGTTATTTACAGGGCCTATATTCCGCAACTACGGTGCGATGATACTCAACAGGGAGTTTACCGGTGATGCGTCATTCAAGGCATCGCTGGGTTTGAAAGATGTGGACCTGGTGCTGGAAATGGCACGTAACAGCTATACACCGATGCCAATTGCCAACCTGGTACATCAGCGTTTATTGACTGTGCTCAGCAAGGGCAGGAGAGATGCGGACTGGGTAGCGCTGGCTACAGGGGCGCTGAATGATGCGGGGTTGAAATAGGTTTTTTCCTCGCAAAGGATTTTAAGCTCGCTCCTGGTGCCTTCGGCACCGGGAGCGAGCTTTTTTGCAGGCAAAGCAGCCAAGCAGATAAGCAGCAAAGACTTGTGTTTTGTTATTTGTTACAATCATGGTAGCAGGAGAGCAGCAAAGTATTTTTGTTTGTTGTATTTTATGTTTTTACCTGATCCCTTCGGGAGATATAAAAGCCGCGGAACCAATGGCTCCGCGGCTTTTATATTTTTAATATTGCGGAGAGTACTCCTAAATCATATTTATACGTATAGTCGTCCCAGTTATATAAGACAAAGCTTTTTACGCTGCATGCCATTCATCTCTCCAAACTCCTTAAAAACAACAAAACACAAGTCTTTGCTGCTTATCTGCTTGGCTGCTTTGTGAGCAAATAAGACAAAACACATCCTTAGCTGCTTTGCCAGCAAAAAAGACCGGAGAGGCCGAAGGTCCCTTATGAAAACATGATCCTTTGCGTGAAACAAATCCGCCTACGACACATCTGCCAGCGCCTGTGGCATATGTTCAATCCCCCAGTCCGACATCACTTCCAATATCGGCTCCATGGACCTGCCCAGAGCTGTTAATTCATATTCCACACGTGGGGGCACTTCCGGAAACACAAAGCGATTGATGAGCCCATCCTGCTCCATTTCACGTAGCTGCATTACCAATACCCTTTCAGAGATCCCGGGAATGGATTTACGCAACTCGCTGTACCGCTGCCTGTCCTGCAACAGTCGCCATAATATCACCGGCTTCCACCTGTTGCCTATGAGCGACAAGGTAAAGATGGTGCCGCAGTCGCCCCGTAGCTGCCTGGCATTTTGCGAATTGGTGGATGCGTCTTTTTTCATGTTGCTAAACATTTACAGGATATAAATGTAAAACATCTGTACTAGTTATGACGCCTGCGGCTGCATAACCGGATATATTCCTAATTTAGAAAATCGATTTTGTTCAATGCCAGTATAGGTTTTAACGGAGAGTTCAGAAAAAACCTACCTGAATAAAAAAATATATTATATTTGTCCTCATCGCTAAAACGATTTAGCGTAAAACCTGATTTTTTAACATATGAAAAATTCCATGGCTGTAGGAGTGGATATAGGAGGCTCGCACATAACGGCAGCATTAGTAGATCTGGAAAACAGATCCATCATCGAAAAAACATGGCGTCGTGAACGCGTGAACTCCAAAGGCGCAGCGGACGATATCATCACCGCATGGGCAGCAGTGATCAGCGAGGTCACCAAAGAAGCAGCCAACGATAATATAGTGATAGGCATCGGAATGCCAGGCCCGTTTGACTATGACCTGGGCATCAGCAAAATGCAGAACCAGGATAAATATGATGCACTATTCAACCTGAATGTAAAGGAACTCCTCGCTGCAAAATTGAATATATCACCCAAAAATATCCAGTTCATCAATGATGCCGGCTGCTTCCTGCAAGGGGAAGGCTTTAGCGGTGCCGCACGCGAATTTAAACGCGCTATCGGGCTTACACTCGGTACCGGCCTCGGATCAGCTACCTACGACGGGCACCTGGCCAAAGATGCCGACCGCTGGTGCGCTCCCTTTAAAAACAGCATCGCAGAAGATTATATATCTACCCGCTGGTTTGTAAAACGCTATGAAGCAATGAGCGGGCAAACCGTAAAAGATGTAAAAGCTTTATGCGAACTGGTAGAACAGGACGACCGCGTAAAATCCATCTTCCAGGAATTTGCCGTTAACCTCGCCGCATTCCTCGTCCCATTTGTACAGGACGAAAATCCGGAAGTAATCGTACTCGGTGGAAACATCGCCAACGCTGCCCCGTTATTTTTACCTGCACTGACCCTTCAGCTCGCCGCACACCACATACATCTCCCTGTTCGTATAGCCATGCTGGGTGAGTCTGCCGCCATCATCGGCGCTGCCAGCGTTTGGTACGGCGAAACAGTGAATGCGTGATTGAGGTCCAATAGCCCTTGTAATTGCTTTTGACGCAGAGCAGCACAAGAGTATAAGCAGGCCTGCGTTTTTTCCCAATAAGTTTTTTTCTCCCTGGATGTAAAGACCTTTGGTCTTTACATCCAGGGAGATTTATTTTCCTCCAACGGCGGAAAATAAATCTCCCTTAAAAAAACAACAAAATACAATCCTTACCTTTCTGCCCGCGAAGCGGGCAAAAAGGTAAAGCAAAATCCACCCACCGTTCATCACATTTAATCCGCCCATGCTTGCAAATCCCCCCTTTCGCCATTATCTTTCCAAGATAATCATGCGCACCTCGTAGATGTACTGATAACTGACGCTATTCCTGAATCCACAGTGAACCTTTGACCGCTGCGCATGCCTATTGCTAGTGAACAAATAAATCTACTCTATAATCACACCTTATGACTAAACAGACAAGCAATTCCAGGCGCTCCTTTATCAGGAACTCCCTTGGCGCACTGGCAGCTTTCACAATTGTTCCCAGACACGTGCTGGGACGCGGATACCTTGCACCCAGCGATCAACTCACCAAAGCCGTCATCGGTACGGGTAGTATGGGACGCGGACACTTCGGATACGCCGGCACCCGCGTGGTAGCCGTATGCGATGTAGACCGCAGTCACCTCAAACTGGCCATGGATCAGCTGAAAGATAAATCAGTAAAAACATTTACCGACTACCGCGAGGTCATCACCCTCCCGGAAGTTGATATCGTTCATATCGCCACACCACCGCACTGGCACGGTATCATCGCCGCCGATGCCGCCCGCGCCGGAAAAGATATCTGGTGCGAAAAACCAATGACAGCCACCATAGGTGAAGGTAAACGCCTGGTGGAAGCCGTACAGCAACATGGCCGTATCTTCCGCCTCAATACCTGGTTCCGCTTCTCGGATAACTTCTACGGTATGGGCACCACCGTAAAGCCAATTAAAAAACTGGTGGACAGCGGCCTGCTCGGATGGCCACTCAAAGTGACCGTGAGCAAACACACCGGCTTCGACTGGAAATTCTACTGGGTAGGGAAAACCAACCTCCCTGAAATGCCGGTGCCGGCCGATCTGGACTACGACATGTGGCTGGGCCCCGCCCCTTATAAACCATACACCCAACACCGCGTACACCAAACCTTCCGCGGCTACTGGGATTACGACGGCGGTGGACTCGGTGATATGGGCCAGCACTACCTCGATCCTATCCAATACTTCCTCGGCAAGGATAACACCAGCCCCGTGAAAGTAGAAGTAGACGCACCTCAGCAGCATCCGGATGCCGTAGGCACCTGGCGCCGCATCATCTACACCTACGCCGATGGCTGCCAGATCATCCTCGACGGAGAAGGTAAAGACGAAAAAGCCGCCTACATCGAAGGACCTAATGGTAAACTATACCCTGGTTTCAAATCCACCATTCCAGACCTGGAAAAGAAACTGGCCGCCTTCCCTGATCCGCTGCCACAGCAAACCGACTTCGTAGAAGCCGTGAAACTGCGCCGCAAATTTGCCCTCAATGAAGAAAATGGCCACCGCTCCGCTACCCTGGTAAACATGGGTAAAATCGCCCTGCAGCTCAATCGCAACCTGCAGTTCGATCCGGTAAACCAGGTGTTCCTCAATGATGAAGGCGCCAATAACCTAATTTTCCAGCCTATGCGCGGACCTTGGACCATTTAATTTCAACTGATCATGAAGAAATTTTCATTTACCATACTGCCGCTGTTGTTCCTCGGAGTGGGCGCCTTTGCTCAGCCAGCCCCGGACCAGCGCGCACTGCATACCAAAGTGGCCGATGTACTGGCCCGTTTCCCGGCCAGCAACAGGGCCGAACAGAATAAGTACTTCCTGGAAATATCCTCCCTTGGTGCTACCGGCATCGGCCAGATGGCTGATCTGCTGTCGGCCCCGGGAAAAGGCGACAACACTAAAATGGAATACGCCCTCGCCGGCTACGCATTTTATGTGACCGCACCGGGTCAGGAAAGTAATCGCGCCACCGCCGTACAGGCTTATTCCAAAGCTGCTGCCAAAGCTACCAACCCGGAAGTAAAAGCCTTCCTGGTACGCCAGGTGCAAACGCTGGCCGGTAACCCGTCCGTAGCCACACTCACGCCGCTGCTGGCAGATGAACGCCTCTGCGATCCTGCCGCCCGCGCACTCGTGAAAATTAATACACCGGAAAGTAAACAGGCACTCGTTGCTGCCCTGGCTACCGCCACAGGTAATCGCCAGATTACCCTGGTACAGGCTTTGGGAGATGCCAAGGCCGCTGCAGCCAATGCAGCCATCATGAAGCTCGCCGCCGGCAACAATGCGGATCTTGCCAAAGTCTCGAACTACGCACTGGCACATATCGCCGATCCTGCCGCCGCCAGCACACTCAAAGCCAACGCTGCTAAAGCGGCCTACGGTTACGACCGTACGAACGCCACCGCATCGTATCTTACTTACCTCGCTGCACTGAGCGATAAAAAACTCGCTACTAGCCTGGCCGCCGCTCTGCTGCCGGTTACCAAAGGAGTGCCGCAGGAAAATGCTTACGTGGCAGCCCTGCACATCATCAGTGCCAACGACGGGGCTAAAGCGCTGAGTACCTGGCTCACCGCCGCCAGCGATCCGCGTCCCCGCGTAAGAGATGCTGCCTGGAAACTGATCGGCGCCAACAGCGCCACCCTCACCACCGCCCAGCAGGCAATGGTGTTAAAACAGTTCCGCACGGCAGATAACGCTACCAAGGCTGCCGCTATCCGCATTTTCGCCGATAACAAAGCCGAATACGCCCTGCCAGCCATCACTGAGCTGATTTCCAGCCAGGACCCGCAGATCAGCGTTGCCGCTATTGACGCAGCAGGTCGCATCGGCGGCACTAAACATCTCCCTGTATTAATCAATACCTTTAATTCCAGCAACCCTGCCACAGTGGAAGCCGTGGAAAATGCACTGCTCATTATGCCAGGTGGGGAAGTGGTAACAGCTGTTGCCACCGCATTCCCTACGCTTACCCCGGCTGCTAAATCAGCCGCTATAACGGTACTGGCTGCACGAAAAGCGGCAGACGAGGGTAAACTCATCACCGACGCTGCCTCCGGTACCGACGCAAACCTGCGCACGGCTGCCTATAAAGCATTGCCAGCCATCGCTGATCAGAAGAGTGTACCCGTACTGGTTACCCTGCTCAACAATGCTACCAACAGCCTGGAAACTACTGCTGCACAACAGGCGCTGATTAACGCAGCCATCTCTCCGGAGCAGGCAAAGCAGTTTATGCAGGCCGCACCGGCAGCCAGCAAATCCCGCTACCTGGGCGTACTGGCAGGTATCGGTTCTAAAGATGCACTGGAAGCGGTGGTAGATGCCTTTAATAACGGTGACGCCACTACGAAAGATGCTGCCATCCGCGCACTGGCCGACTGGTCCAATGCGGATGCCGCGCTGCCGCTCCTGCGCATCGCAGGTAACAAAGACTTTGTGGTATACCAGGAACAAGCGCTGCTGGGCTATGTAGGACTGGCATCTGCCAAAACAATACCTGCCGATCAAAAGGTATTGATGGTGCGCAATGCACTGGACATCACCTCCAGCGAAAAAGTACAACTCAAAGCTTTACAGGTACTCAATAAATGCAAATCCTATAACGCCCTGCTGCTGGCTGGCCGCTACCTGGAATCGCCTAACTTGGGCGCCGCCGCTGCTGATGCCGTAATGGATATTGCCCTGGCCGATAAATCTTATGCCGGCCCGGTAGTTAAAACACTCCTCGAAAAAGCAAGCGCTCAACTCAAAGGTGGCGATGCCGACTACCAACGCCAGTCTATCCGCAAATACCTCAACGAAATGCCCGCAGGCGAAGGCTTTGTGTCCATCTTCAATGGCACTGACCTCAACGGCTGGAAAGGCCTCGTTGAAAACCCGGTAGCACGCGGGAAAATGACCGAAAAAGCACTGAAGTCTGCCCAAACAAAAGCCAACGAGAAAATGAATAAAGGCTGGTCCGTAAAAGATGGCCTCCTCGTTTTCAACGGCGAAGGGGATAACCTCTGCACCACCAGAAAATATGGCGACTTCGAAATGCTGGTAGATTGGAAAATCACCGCTAAAGGTGACGCCGGTATCTATCTCCGTGGTACGCCACAGGTACAGATCTGGGATACGTCCCGTACAGATGTAGGGGCTGAAGTAGGCTCCGGTGGCCTCTATAACAACCAGTCGAATGTAAGCAAGCCACTAACGCTGGCAGATAACGCCATCGGTGAATGGAATCACTTCCACATCATCATGAAAGGCGACCGCGTTACGGTTTACCTCAACGGACAACTGGTCACCAACAATACCATCATGGAAAACTACTGGGATAAAGGCCTGCCTATCTTCCCGGAAGAGCAGATTGAACTCCAGGCACACGGTACTTATGTTGCCTACCGTGATCTTTATATCAAGGAATTGCCACGCCCTAAACCTTACGTATTAAGCGATGAGGAAAAAAAGGCCGGGTATAAAGTACTGTTTGATGGTACCAATATGCATGCATGGACAGGCAACACCACCAGCTACGTTATGGAAGACGGTGACCTGGTCATCTACCCCAAAAGAGGTGGTTCCGGTAACCTGTTTACCAAAGAAGAATTCAAAGATTTTATCTACCGTTTCGAATTTCAGCTCACGCCTGGTGCTAATAACGGCCTGGGTATCCGCGCACCGCTTTCCGGTGATGCCGCTTATAAAGGCATGGAATTGCAGATCATCGACAACGAAGCAGATATGTACAAAAACCTGCACGAATATCAGTACCATGGCTCCGTGTATGGTGTGATCCCTGCCAAACGTGGCTTCCTCAAACCAGTAGGAGAGTGGAACTATGAAGAGGTAGTAGTGAAAGGCAATAAAGTGAAAGTCATCCTCAACGGTGAAACCATTCTGGATGGTGATATCGCTGCTGCCAGTGCCAACGGCACCTTGGATCATAAGGAGCATCCTGGTCTGAAAAATGAAACCGGTCATATCGGTTTCCTCGGACATGGGGATGTGGTGCGTTTCCGCAATATCCGCGTGAAGTCGCTGTAGTCAAATATTTGCACAAGAAATAAAATGGAAAAAGGAGGTCCACCGGCGGTGGACCTCCTTTTTCCGTAATCAGACCTTCGGTCTAATTACCGGGTTATAAAAATCAAAAACCAGTTTCCGGATGCTGATGATTCGCCGCCGGGTCCTGCTGAAAAATTTTTGTCAACATGGCATACAACTCCGGATGCTTCTCCGCCAGCAGATCCGGTCGTTCAAAAAAGTATTCCGAAATCACGGCAAAAAACTCTCCTTCATTGGTAGCGCCATAGGGATTGATATCCGTATGTCCTGCTGCCATCTGCTGAATTGTTTGGTGCACCAGCTTCATCCACGGTATACTGTAGCTGTGTTCCAGCAGGTGTCGCGGCATGCCGTCCACATACCCGTCGGATTTATCCAGCAGGTGTACAAACTCATGAATAGCCGTGTTATTCTTATCTGTTACATTGGAGAATCCTTCGCGGAGGGCACTTCTGGAGAGTACCATTTGCCCGTTGAGAGAACCGCTGCCTACCATCCCCAGTATGTTACGCCGATTGCCTTCGTATTGATAACTCTCATTGAAAGTATCCGGATAGAGAATCACGTTAGTGAGATTAAAATACTCCCAGTCCTTAAAACCAAAGATGGGAATGATAGCACTGGCAGCTACCAGTACGCGATCCAGTGGTTCGATTGCAGTGCCCACTCCTTCAATCGTCGTCCGTTTCAGGAAGCGGGCCACTTTACTGTCGAACCGCGCTTTGTCCGGTTCGTCCAATTGCTGGTAGTAGCGTACATGCTCCTGCAGCAATGGTTTGTAGGTATCCGGAACGGAGTTTTTCAGCTTTTTCCTACGGACGAACATATTCCATATATAAAGGAATAAAATCAATCCCATCATAATTAATCCAAACAGTACCATCTTATATTCGTCTTTTGATTTACTTTCTAATGCCCTTAAACTCTGATCCTTCCTTCCATTTAGGGAAGGTAGATTCATTGCTTAGGGAGAGTCCTACGTCAAATACCAGTTTCAGGTCTTCGATCATACCATCCAGTTTCCAGGTGTTAGGGTCAAATTCGTCTTTAGGTGAATGATAACGTTCACGGTTATACGTAGCAATCTGTTCTTTTGCCCAATTCGGATCTTTGCCTATAGCACTAGTGCCAGGCCCGATGTATAATCCCGGTACACCTTTTTTAGCGAAATTGAAGTGGTCGGAGCGGAAGAACCAGCCACCCTCCGGATGGTCTTCCGGAATGGTGACCCTGCCTTGTTTTGCCGCGGAGCGCTGTACATATTCATCCAGTTCCGACTGTCCTTTTCCAATTACCGTTACATCTTTGGTGCGTCCGAAATAATTCATCACGTCGAGGTTGATATCGGCAACGGTTTTGGCTGGTGCAAATACGGGGTGACTGGCATAGTATTCTGAACCCAGCAATCCTTGTTCTTCGCCGGTTACAGCGAGGAAGAGCAGGGAACGTTCGGGGCCGGGCTGTACTTTGGTGAATGCGGTGGCAAGTGCAATTAAACCCGCCGTTCCGCTGGCATTATCTACTGCGCCGTTGTAAATGGAATCACCGTTGATGCTTTCACCAATGCCAAAATGATCCCAGTGGGCGGAGTATACCACGCATTCCTGTGGCCTTTTGGTGCCGGGGAGAATACCGAGTACGTTATGGGAGGTTGATTTCTTAATCGTGTTATTGATAACGAGTGAAGTTTGCAGATGCAGGTCCACCGGTTTGAATCCTTTGTTTTTAGCCTGGCGCATGAGGTCGGGGGAGAGGCCGGCGAGTTCAAACAGCTTAACGGCCGATTCCTGGCTGATCCAGCCTTCCAGGATGGTGCGCGACATATTATTATCCGCTGTTTGCAGGTGCAGTTTGGAATTGCTCCAGCTGCTGCGCACCACTTTCCAGGGATAGCTGGCGGCGGCCGTTTCATGGATGATGATACAGCCGGTAGCGCCCTGGCGGGAGGCTTCTTCGAATTTATAGGTCCAGCGGCCATAGTAGGTCATGGTACGCCCCTTAAACAGCGTGCTGTCCGCAAAGCCCGGGTCATTGACCATTACTACCACCGTTTTGCCTTTTACGTTCAGGCCTTTATAGTCGTTCCAGTTGTACTCCGGCGCTACAATACCGTATCCGGCAAATACCAGTTCGGAGTTGGAGAGCGTTACCTGGTTTTGTACGCGGCGGGTAGCGGCCACATAATCCTCCAGGTATTTAAGGTTGATGGCACCTTTGGCACCTTTGATGACCAGGTCGGAGGCTGGCTGGGAGAAGATATTGACCATAGGCACCTCCTGGAAATAGCTGTTGCCATTGCCCGGCTTAAGGCCCAGGGCTTTAAGCCGGGCAGCTATGTAGTTAATGGAGCTGTCCTCCCCGCGGGTAAACGGTTTGCGGCCTTCAAACGCATCAGATGCCAGCACGCTGATATGCCTGCTGAGTACATCGGCGTTGATGGCGCCGGCAGCCGGATTTTCCTGCCCAATAGCAGGAAGTTGGCCAAGGGAGGCTGCCAGTAACAGTAATGAAAATTTTCTCAAAGCAAAAAGATTTATTAGCAAAAATTAGTTGAGTTCGGCAAGATTTCCAAATTGTACCGATGGCTTATATTTGTTACATGCAGGTAAATATCGCGAAAAAAGCAGCTGCGGAACAGGCAGCAACATATATCAGGCCGGGAATGACGGTGGGACTGGGAACGGGTAGTACGGCGTATTACGCCATTATGCGTATAGGCGAAATGGTTAGGGAAGGGTTGCAGATAAAAGCAGTGGCAACCTCCCGGGAATCGGAGGACCTGGCCGGCGCACAGGGCATTACCATTATTCCTTTCAGTGAAGTAGAAAAGATTGATCTAGATATTGATGGCGCAGATGAGGCGGATATGCAGCTGCGTTTGATCAAAGGCGGGGGCGGTGCGCTGCTTCGGGAAAAGATTGTGGCTGCAGCATCCGAACAGATGATTGTGATTGCGGAAGAGGCTAAATTAGTGCAGCAGTTGGGAAAATTTCCACTGCCGGTAGAAATTATTCCCTTTGCGTATGAGCTCACCCTGCGCAGGCTACAGCAGCTGCATGCAGCGCCGGCATTGCGTAAAAAAGGGGATCAGTATTTTGTCACCGACAACGGTAATTTAATTGCCGATTGCCATTACGAGCATATTGCCGATCCGGAAACCTTACACGCCCAGCTCAATGATATCCCGGGTGTGGTGGAAAATGGCCTGTTTATAGGCATGGCGCACCTGCTCATCATCGGTAAGGAGGATGGCACTTTCCGGGAAATCCGCCGCTAGGCTTTCATTTCTTTGTCCAGATAGGAATGCTTTTTACTGTCTTTGGACGTAATATAAACCAGCAGGGAGATAAATATGCAGCCGGTTACGTACCAATAGTAACCGGATTCCATTCCCTGTTGCTTAAAGAACAGGGCGAGAGGTTCCGCTGTGCCGCCAAAAACGGCCACCGTTAAGGCATAAGGGAATCCCACGCCCAGTGCCCTGATTTCGGCAGGGAATAATTCTGCTTTCACCACCGCGTTAATACTGGTGTAGCCGGTTACAATGATCAGCGCACCGAGGATCAGCCAGAAGGCGCCCCATACCGTATCGGTATGACTCAGGGCCGTCAGCAGGGGCACAGTACATAGGGTGCCCAGGATGCCAAAAGCCATGAGTAAGGGTTTGCGGCCAATTTTGTCCGACAGCCAACCTGCCAGCGGTTGCAAACAGGCATATATCAGCATCAGGAAAAACGTGATGGTAGTAGCTTTTTCAATGGTCATATGCACCGTATTCACCAGGAATTTCTGCATGTAGGTGGTGTAGGTATAAAAGGCCACGGTACCGCCCAGGGTAAGACCTACCACGGTTAACACTGCCCGCGGATGTTTGGTGAACAGTACTTTTACAGACCCCTGATCCTTTGTTTTTTTCTCTTTTTCAAAGGCGGTGGATTCATGCATGTTTTTGCGGAGATATAATACATAGAAGGCCAGCAAAGCCCCGATGATAAAAGGTATGCGCCATCCCCAGGTGTGTAGTTGGTCCGGCGTAAGAAACACTTTTTGCAGCAGCATTTGCACGCCCAGGGCCAGGAGCTGGCCGCCGATCAGTGTTACATACTGGAAACTGGAGTAAAAGCCACGTAGGCCGGCAGTAGCTACCTCGCTGAGGTAGGTGGCGCTGGTGCCGTATTCGCCGCCCACGCTGAGGCCCTGCAGGAGCCGCGCCAGGCAAAGCAGCACGGGCGCCAGTACGCCTATTTCCGTGTAACCGGGCGTAAAAGCAATGAGCATGGACCCGAACGACATCATCAGCACAGAGAGTGTCATGGCGGCTTTACGCCCTTTCCGGTCGGCAATAGCGCCAAACATCCAGCCTCCGATTGGGCGCATCAGGAACCCTACCGCAAAGATGGCCGCCGTATTCAGTAACTGGGCCGTATAACTGCCCTTGGGAAAAAAAACAGGGGCAAAGTATAAGGAAAAGGTCGAATAAATGTACCAGTCGTACCATTCTACCATATTCCCCGCGGAACCGGTGAGTATGGCCTTTATGCGCCATGAATCAGGATGTTTCATATGCATACAAATGTATATCTAAAACATTAGAATGTCTATTCCATGCAAGGTTTCGTTAAAAAAGAAAAAAATTAGGATGGTAAGTAGATTAGACCTATCTTCGTAACGCTTCTTAAGAATATTGAATTGCATTTCAGTCAGTGATCATCACTTCCCGATCAGCTTTCCTCTTTTTTCTTTTAGTTGCGCAGCGAGCCTGCTGAGTTATAAAGGCGAGAATACGTTCACTATTAAAAATTAAATAAATGCAAACAGGTGTTGTAAAATTTTTTAATGAAACTAAAGGTTTTGGCTTCATTAAAATCGAAGGTACGAATCAGGAAATCTTTGTTCACGTATCTGGTATTAAAGAAAGCATCGGCGAAAACGACCGCGTAGTATTCGACGTGGAAGAAGGTAGAAAGGGCCCGAATGCTGTAAACGTAAGATTAGCATAATATTATTCCGATAATAGTTTGGTAATTTAAAAGACCCGCCGTCCACGGCGGGTCTTTTTTTATATCTGCTGCCTGTTTCCTCAAACGGATGGGTCTTTCTCCCCACGCGTTTTTTTCTCACAATGGCAAATAAAACCCACCTCCAAACTATAATTCTTCGCAAGAAAAGTCTCCCCCGAAATCCCTATATTCGCAGTTTCAACTTGACGCTTAATGGCCCAACCAGACAACTCAAATGTCATCTTTCACCTGGCGGCAGATTTTGTTAACCAGACCAACCGCCACATCTTCCTGACAGGAAAGGCAGGTACAGGAAAGACTACATTTCTTAAATATATAAAAGACCAATCCCGCAAAAATACGGTGATCGTGGCACCTACCGGTGTAGCCGCCATCAATGCGGGAGGTGTTACCATGCACTCCTTTTTTCAGCTGCCCTTCGGTCCCTACGTGCCAGGCACTAAAAGAGGCTTCTCTGACGACGGTGTAAGCAGTACCGACAGGCATTCCCTGTTCCGTAACATCCGCTTTACCAACGACAAGAAATCACTGCTCCAGGAACTGGAGCTGCTCATCATTGATGAAGTAAGTATGGTGCGCTGCGATATGCTCGATGCAATTGATCAGATCCTGCGGCACTTCCGGAATAAGCCACTGCAGCCATTTGGCGGCGTACAGGTCCTGTTCATCGGGGACCTCTACCAGTTGCCACCAGTGATCCCCGAGGATGAATGGGCACTCCTCTCTCAATACTATAATTCTCCTTTCTTCTTTGATGCTAAAGCCCTGGAACATGAAACGCCACTTTACATCGAACTGAAGAAAATATACCGCCAGAATGAGCAGGTGTTTATCGATGTACTCAACCGCATTCGTAACAACGAAGTGGAAGGAGAGGACCTGCAACTGCTCAATGAATATTACCAGCCTGAGTTTACCGGGGAGGATGCGGAATACATCGTGCTCACCACGCATAACCGCAAAGCGGATGATATCAATAACTATCGCCTCAACTCCATGGAGGGGAAGCTCTATCGCTTCGAAGGTAAGATAGAAGGGGATTTCAGCGACAAAGCCTTGCCTACAGAAATGGTATTGCAACTCAAAGTAGGTGCTCAGGTGATGTTCCTTAAAAACGATATCGCACAGCCAAGAAGATATTATAATGGCAAAATCGCCACAGTAAAGGAAATAGATGATGACCAGATCACCCTGGTGCTCTCCGGCTCCCACGAAGAAATGAAGCTGGAAAAGGAAACTTGGCGTAATATCCGCTATCACTATAATGCAGATGAAAACAGCATTGAAGAGGAAGAAATAGGCAGCTTCACACAGTTTCCTATCCGCCTCGCCTGGGCTATTACCATCCATAAAAGCCAGGGGCTTACCTTTGAAAGGGCTATTATTGATGCCGGTTACGCCTTTGCAGCCGGGCAGGTGTACGTGGCGCTGAGCCGCTGTACCTCCCTGGAAGGACTGGTACTACATTCCCGCATTGGCTTCGGCAGTATTAAAACGGATTCGCGGGTTGTAGAATTTTCCCGTAGGGAAAGTGAACCCAATGAGCTGGTGGTATTGCTGGAAATGGAACGCAAAAAGTTCCAGGCCAATTCCATCATGCACCTGTTCGACTGGTACAAGATGCAGTCGCTCATTAAGTCACATGCCGTATGGATCGAGGATAAGAAAATCCCGGATTTTGATGCGGCGCTAAAAACTACCCGGTACCTCTCCAGCATCATCGTGCAGCAGGCGGAAGTAGCCGCTAAGTTCACCAATCAGCTGAAACAGCTGCTGGACGTGGTGGCACAAACCGGTGAAACCGATCAGATGGCGGAGCGTATCACCAAAGCAGTAGGGTACTTTACCAAAAGTATATATGAGGAGATGATTGTGCCGCTGCAGGAACATATAGAAGAAGTGAAGAAGGCGAAAGCCAAGAAATACCATCTGCAGCTGATGGCGCTGGAATCAGATTTCTGGAACAAGCTGGCGCAGGTATGGGAATGCAGCTATGGTGACCTTCAGTTTAACAAAGGGCTGACGGACTACCTTGCTAAGCGTAACAAAGCAGAAGCTGCGGAAGTGATCGCCAAAACCAAAGGTAAAGTAGAAAAGGGCAGTAGCCGTAAAGGCACGCTGGAGCTCTTCCTGGGCGGGAAAACGGTGGCCGAAATTGCCGGTGCCCGCAACCTGGCCGTGAGCACCATCGAATCGCACCTGGCACAATGCGTAGAGGCGGGAGAGTTAGAGCTGGAAAAATTTGTGCCGGAAGGTACCGTAAAGCTCATCATGAACCATATACGTGACCTTGGCGCTACCGCTGCCGGCCCTATCAAGGAAAGGACCGGGGATGCTGCCAGCTTCGCAGAAATCAGGGCCGTACAAGCCCATTTACAACGCAAACAAAGGGAGGAAACCCTGGCGGATTAAAATATTACCACAAAAATGTTAATATAAAACCAGAAACCGGTAAAAATCTGCATGGTTTACTATAGTTGCACCCGCTAAATTTGCATACAACTTATAAATCAAGCATTTTGAAAGTCGGACTCTTTATACCCTGCTATATAGATCAGTTTTATCCGCAGGTAGGCATAGCCACGTTACAGCTTTTACAAAAGCTGGGTTGCCAGGTGGTATATCCGCAAGGACAAACCTGTTGCGGTCAGCCGATGGCCAATTCCGGTTTCGAACATCTTACACATGGCTGCAATAGCCTGTTTGTGGATCACTTCGACGGATTCGATTATGTTGTTGCCCCTTCCGGCAGCTGTGTGCTTCACATTAAAGAGCACCTGCATGAGCCCAAAAGAGAGGCAGCAGCCACCAACATACGTCAGCGCGTATACGAACTGTCTGAATTCCTCACGGATATCCTTAAAGTGGAATCCCTGCCTGCACGCTTCCCGCATAAAGTAGGCCTGCACCAGAGCTGCCACGGGCAGCGCGGCCTGCACCTCGCACAAATGACCGAACTCGTTGATCAGCCTTATTCCAAACCCGGACACCTGCTCGGTATGGTGGAAGGACTGGAGCTGGTAGACCTCGACCGCAAGGACGAGTGCTGCGGCTTTGGTGGCACCTTCTGCGTGGCGGAAGAAGCCGTATCCGTGAAAATGGGTGTAGATCGTATAGCCGATCACGTTAAGCACGATGCGGAAGTGATCACCGGTACTGACGTGAGCTGCCTCATGCACCTGGAAGGAATCATCAACCGCCGCAAACAACCACTGCGCGTAATGCATATCGCTGAAATCCTTAACAATACTATCTGATGAACAGTCATACTTCTGATCACGCTACGCTGGCCGGCAAGTTCAACGAAAATGAACCCCGCGTCAACTGGCATGATGAAACTTTGTGGTGGGTAAGAAAAAAACGCGACCGCATGGCCTGGTCTGTAAACGGCTGGGAACAGCTCAGAGATGCGGCCTCCGATATAAAAAGGCATGTGCTGGGTAACCTGCACGACTACCTCGTTCAGTTTGAACAACAAGCCATCGCCAACGGTGCAATAGTACACTGGGCCGCCGATGCGGAAGAACATAACCGTATTGTACTGGATATCCTGCAAAAGCACCAGGTGAAGCGCATGGTGAAAAGTAAGTCCATGCTCACGGAGGAATGTCACCTCAACCCGCACCTGGAAGCCCATGGCATCGATGTGATTGATACCGACCTGGGAGAGCGCATTGTGCAGCTGGCCAAAGAACCACCCAGCCACATCGTACTGCCATGTATTCATAAAAAGAAGGAAGAGATAGGCGACCTGTTTCATGAGCACCTGGGAACACCCGCTGGCAATGCAGATCCGCAGTTTCTGACTGCGGCAGCACGTATGCATTTGCGCCAGGAGTTTTTACAGGCAGATGCAGCCATCACCGGGGTCAACTTCGCAGTAGCGGAAACAGGGGAGATGGTGGTATGTACCAACGAAGGAAATGCCGATATGGGCGCACACCTCGCCAAAGTGCACATCGCCTGCATGGGGATTGAAAAGCTTATCCCCAGGCGCGAACACCTGGGCGTGTTTCTGCGCCTGCTGGCACGCAGCGCCACCGGGCAGCCGATCACCACCTACAGCAGCCATTTCCGCCAGCCAAGGGAAGGGCAGGAGCTGCATATTGTTTTGGTGGATAATGGCCGCTCCAGGCAACTGGGCCGCGAAGATTTCAGGAACAGCCTGAAGTGTATCCGTTGCGGCGCATGCATGAATACCTGCCCGGTGTATCGCCGTAGCGGAGGGCATAGTTATCATACCGCTGTTGCAGGTCCGATAGGTTCTATCCTGGCACCGAATCTTGATATGAAAGACTTCGCAGACTTACCGTTCGCATCCACACTTTGTGGCTCCTGTAGCAATGTTTGCCCGGTTAAGATCGATATACATACACAGTTGTACAAGTGGCGGCAAGTGATTGTGCAGGAAGGTTATGCCGCTACCGGAAAAAAAGTAAGCATGAAAGCAATGACTGCCGTGTTATCATCGCCCGCTACCTTTAAAGTGGCCGGTAAGATGGGACGCTGGGTGCTCAAGGCTTTGCCGGGAATGGTCAATAACGGTTTCAATCCATGGTATAAGCAAAGAGACATGCCGGCACCTCCTAAAATGTCTTTCTCCGAATGGTACGCTAAAAATAATAACGATGAGCAGCAGGGATAATATATTAAAGGCAGTTAAAAAAAATCAACCGGAGTCATCCTTGCTTCCTTCGCTGAAAGGCTTGTCTGATATGCCTGACAGCTTTGAAGACTATAAACGTGTAGTGGAAGGATTGGGTGCGGTAGTAGAAGAAGTAGTCACGGAAGAAGATATTATTCATGCGCTGGATAAACATCTGCCGGAAAGAAAAAGAACATTGGATGCAAGGTCATCCATACAACAGGAATGGATATACGAAGATCCGCATCAGCTCGAAGATGTTGATGTGGCGCTGGTTGCCGGGCAACTTGCTGTAGCTGAAAATGGTGCAGTATGGTTAACCGAGCAGCAAATGAAAGTGCGTGCGCTACCGTTTATCACGCAGCACCTCGTGCTTATCATCTCCCGTAAAAATATAATTGGTACCATGCATGATGCCTATGAAAAAATCGGCGGCCCTGAAACTGGCTTCGGCGTTTTTATTGCAGGCCCGTCAAAAACAGCAGATATCGAGCAGTCGCTTGTACTGGGTGCACACGGCGCAAAGAGCCTGCTGGTGCTGGTTACGCCTTAGTTAATAATAATACTTTTATTTTTGATAATATTAAACGCTGCGCTCGCAACGTTTAATATTATCAAAAAAAGATAGCCCCAAACCATTAGTTGGTATAATGTTTGTTTCTACTCTGTGCTTTGAGAAAAAACCATATCGAATTAGGAAATTCGAATAGCAATAACACCATATCATCAGCATTTGATAACCAGAAAATTGAAAGACCATGTATCGCAAATTAACTTTAGAGCAGCTGCCAGAGCGAACTGTAACGAGGTGCAATAAGTATCATTATAAAATACATATTAATTTTCCGTTTCGTTGATAGAGTTTTAAATTTTATTTTCTACTTTGCATTCACTATTGAAAACCGAAAATAAGTTCGAGCGTAGGAATGCAGACTTGTTAACTTGTTTAGTCCTTACAACGATGGCCTCTATGAAAAGCCTTCCACCAGCGGCTGTACAGGGACTGAACTGAGAGAGAATATTATATAACCATATCTTATTATTGAAACCTATGGTGCGGAAAACATCATGGATCACCCCGTCATGGCTCATATTGATCCTGGACTTAGGGTGTTCTATCCTCGCTATCAATCTCGCCTTTTTACTCAGGCTGAATTTTGATATGAATGACATTGCGCCTTATCCGATCGCGCATATTTCCTTGTTGGTGCTGGGAGTAAACCTCCTGTTATCATTGTCCCTGCGGACATACAGAGGAATTGTACGGCATACAGGCATGGCCGATATCGGTCACATCGCTGGTATGAATATACTGAGCAGTGCTATCCTGTTTACTATCGGTGCCGTATACACGCAGTATGCAGACTTCAACATACTGCCGCTTTCCATCATTCTGATTTATTTCTTTATCGGCACTTTCGCCCTGTTGTCGTACCGGCTGCTGGTGAAATGGACCTTCCGGTATTATTCCCTGCTGCGTTCGCAGAATAATGTGCGCGCGGCTATTTATTATACCGGTCCCACAGGCCTGCTGCTGCGTAAAGCATTGACGGAAGACCCGGCATCTGAAATACGCGTGGTGGCGTTTCTGGCGCATAATCCGGCACATGCAGGCAAGTCCATGGAAGGCCTGCACATTTATGCAGCCGAATCCGGACAACTGCATCGCCTGGTCAAACAGGCAAACATAGATACGTTGTTAATTCCTGAAGAAGATATCGAACCCTCCCGGCTAAACGAACTCGTGGACGCCTGCATGCTCCTGGATATTAAAGTGCAGAAGGTAGTGCCCGTAAGTCAGTGGATTGATGGTGTTCCTAATAATGGTGTACAATTGAAAGATATTCATATTGAGGACCTGCTCGAGCGGGCAGAAATCAAAATACGAAACCCACGTATCAGCGATGAGCTGAAAGGAAAAAATATCCTGGTAACAGGTGCTGCCGGTTCTATTGGTAGTGAGATAGTAAGGCAGCTGGTGAAATATGAACCGTCCCTGATTGTGCTGTGCGACAAAGCGGAATCCCCGCTGCACGAGCTGGAACTGGAGCTGGCAGAGAAAAGCGGGAATGTACAGATCATTCCGTTTATCGGGAATGTGTGCGACAGCAACCGTATGCAGCAGCTGTTCGATATCTATCAGCCTGCCATGGTGTACCACGCCGCCGCTTACAAACACGTGCCCATGATGGAAAAAAATCCATCCATCGCCGTGATCAACAACGTACTGGGTACCAAGGTAGTGGCCGAGCTGTCGGTAGAATACAACGTAGAGAAATTCGTGATGGTATCCACTGACAAAGCAGTGAATCCTACCAATGTAATGGGCGCTTCCAAACGCATCGCTGAAATTTTCTCCCAATCATTTAATAATTATCTCAACGATCAATACCAGCGGCCGGGGCCAGTGTATGGCACACCTCCGACACGCTTCATCACCACCCGTTTTGGCAACGTACTTGGTTCTAACGGGTCTGTAATTCCACGTTTCAAACAACAGCTCGAAAAAGGTGGCCCGCTTACCGTAACACATCCGGAAATTACCCGTTATTTCATGACCATCCCTGAAGCCTGCCAGCTCGTGCTGGAAGCGGGTTCTATGGGACAAGGCGGCGAAATATTTGTGTTCGATATGGGTAAGCCCATGAAAATTGCCGAGCTGGCACGTAAAATGATTCGCATGGCCGGCAAAGAGCCTGGTAAAGACATACAGATCGTTTATACCGGCCTGCGCCCCGGCGAAAAACTCTACGAAGAGCTGTTGAACAACGCCGAGAATACTATGCACACCTACCACGAAAAAATTATGATCGCCAAAGTGCGTACCTACGATTTCCTGGTAATAAATGAAGAGGTGGAAGACCTCATCGCAGCCGCACGCAAACATTATCTGATGCCAACAGTGGCCCGCATGAAAAAACTGGTACCCGAATTCATTAGTAAAAATTCTTCCTACGAAGAGCTGGACAAAGGGACTATAACGATGTAAACTACGGCGTACGCAAACGCCTATATAAAAATTGAATAGTGATTATGATTGTAACAAACGAAAAACGGACAGATGCAACGCAGCCCAGGTACAGATCTCTGTACTGGCTGCTGCTACTGGTCTCCTTTGGCATGTTTGCCTGTAGTACACCCAAAAATATTACGTATTTCAAGGATCTGTCGGATACACTACCAAATGCAGCAGTCACACAAGCTATCTATAAAACGCCTTCCATCCAGGTGGACGACATTTTACAGGTAACCATTCAAACACTCGATCCGAATGCCACTGCCATGCTCAATCAGCAAGGTCAAACGCAGCCGGGACTTGCACCTGCCGGAACGCCGGTGACCAACATCAACGGATATCTCGTGGATAAGGATGGCAATATCTCTCTCCCTATGATTGGAAAGATGATGGTGAAAGGAAAAAGCACCGATGCGGTAAGAGATGAAATCCAGGCTAAAGCCGCCACTTTTTATAAAGATCCGGTGGTAAACGTACGCTTCGCCAACTTTAAAGTGACCGTACTGGGAGAGGTAACCAAACCATCTTCCTATATTATGCCAAACGAAAAAGTAACCTTAATGGATGCTTTGGGTATGGCCGGCGATCTTACCATCTACGGTAAACGCGAGAACGTACTCCTCATCAGGGAAAATGATGGCAGAAAGGAATTCGTTCGCTTTAATCTTAACAACAGCAACCTGTTTACCTCTCCTTACTACTATCTGCGGCAGGGAGATGTCATATATGTGGAACCTAACAAAAACAAAGTGGCCTCCACAGATATGCAGCAGGTAAAACGTATTTCAATTATGGCCTCTGTACTGTCGCTGCTGATCGTGGTGGCATCCAGGATTAACTTTTAATCATTTACCATGCAGGAGAACAAATATCAATCATTCAACGGGAAGTACCAGGTAAATGGCAACGGCCATTCCACTCAGCCGGAAGCCTCATTGGATCTGCGTAAACTGCTGGACCGCCTCGGCAGGTCGTGGTACTGGTTCCTGCTCAGCGTGATCCTCACCTGTTCACTGGGATTCGTGTATCTGCGGTACGCTTCACCGGGATATAAGATTAATGCAAAGATCCTTGTGGAAGATCAGAACAAGGGTTCGGAAATCCCAGGCGCTGAAATCCTTCAGCAGATGGAGATGTTTAGCAACAAGAGCAGTGTCGACAATGAGCTTGAAATTATTACCTCCCGCTCCCTCATGGAAAAGGTGGTCAAAGACCAGCACCTCAACATCAGGTACCTGATAGAAGGAAGGCTGAAGAAAACAGAACTCTACGGCAACGTGCCTTTCACCATGAATTGGCTTACCTTAAAAGACAGCGTGGCACTGGCAAACTATACGGTAAAACCATTGGGTAAAGACAGCTTCCAGCTGAGTACCCCGTTATGGAGCCGCAATGGTGCCTGGGGCGATACCATGCAGGTTACTGCTGGGCTGCTCCGTATGGACCGTAACAGCGATTTCGCGCTGGACCACAGTGAGTACACCGTGCAGGTGGCAGCCGTTGATAAAACGGTAGCAGAGTACCAGCGTCAGCTGGAAGCCAGTATTCCGAATAAACAGGTAAGTACCATCGACCTTACCCTGTCATCAGAAATTCCAAGAAAAGGGGAGATGGTGCTCAATAAGCTCATCGATGCGTATAAGCGTGCCAGTGTGGATGATAAAAACCGCATCGCCGATAGTACCATCGCCTTTATTGATGCACGCCTGGGCATCGTTACCGGCGAGCTCTCCGGCGTGGAAAGGAATATCCAGCGCTTCAAGGAAGACAATCAGCTGGCTGATATCAGCGAACAGGCCAAGCTGCTGGTGGCTGGTACCGGGGACTCCCGCAAGCAGCTGATCGACAACCAGGTGAAACTGAATGTGGTGCAGTCGCTTGAAAACTATGTAAAAGACGAAAAGAACAATAAAAGGGTAGTGCCTGCGGCTATCGTCGTGCAGGACCCCACCTTCATCGGCATCGTTGAAAAATACAACACCCTGCAGCTGGAACGCGAACGCCTGCTGCTGGCTAACACCGAAGGCAACCCGATGATCCGCAATATCGATGGTCAGCTGGCTGGCCTCCGTGGGGACCTGCTCAGCAACCTGTCCACCTTCCGGAAAGGGTTGGAGCTAAGTATGGAAGCCTTGCAACAGGACGCCGGCGCTCTTAATGCCCAAATACAGAAAGTGCCAAGAACCGAACGCGTATATCTCGATTACTCCCGCCAACAAGCAATAAAACAGGAACTATACCTGTATCTGCTTAAAAAGCGCGAAGAATCGGCGATCTCCAAGTCTTCCAATCTGGCTATCGCAAAAGTGATTGACGCGGCTAAAAGCGATCCTAAGCCCTTTAAACCGAAAGGTTTGTTTATCTATCTGATCGCCTTTATCTTTGGTATGGGCTTACCGGCAGGACTTTTCTACCTGGGCGACCTCCTCAACAGGCGTATCCGCAGCAGGGAAGAATTGCAGTCACTCACCCCGGTACCTGTACTGGCAGAGATTGGCCATAACACCGAAGGTGAACTGGTAGTCGTAAGAAAGGATGTAAGAACCCCGCTGGTAGAACAGTTCAGGGCATTGAGAACAAACCTGCAGTTCATTATGGCAAACCCGCAGGAAAAGGTTATCCTCCTCACCTCCAGCATGAGCGGAGAAGGAAAATCCTTCGTAGCCACCAACCTGGCAGCAGTAATCGCTCTTTCAGGGAAAAGAGTGCTGCTCATGGAAATGGACCTGCGTAAACCTAAAATTTCTGAAAACCTGGGTCTTAGCAACCACACCGGCTTCAGTACCTACGCTATCGGTAAATCAGCCCTCGATTCCGTGCTGAAACCCTCCGGTATCCATGAAAACTGCTGGCTGATGTCGTCCGGACCCATCCCTCCAAATCCGGCAGAACTGCTGCTGATGGAAAATACCGGCCTGCTCTTTGCAGAGCTCCGCAAAATGTTTGACTATATCATTGTTGATACCGCACCGGTAGGACTGGTGACAGATGCCCAGCTCCTCGGACGCCTCGCCGATGCATCACTTTATCTGATGCGCCAGGGGTACACGTTCAAGGAACAGGTGAAACTTACCAAAGACCTGCAGCAGAAAATGCCCCGACTCAATATCATCCTCAACGATGTGAAACAGGGCACCTCCTACGGTTATGGCTACGGTTACGGCTATGGCATGGAAGAAGAAGACAACAAACCAATGAGAAAATTGAAAAAAGTATTCAGCAAATAATAAATTTTTGAAAACACTATGAATCAGGATATTAAAATCGGAGTAATTGGCCTGGGCTATGTAGGATTACCACTGGCAGTAGAATTTGCCAAAAAATTCAAGGTGATCGGCTTTGACATCAACGCAGCCAGAGTGGCTGAACTCATGGCAGCAAATGATCATACGCTGGAAGTATCTTCTGAACAACTCAAAGAAGTGCTCACCGACTGTACCACGCCAACCGGTTTGTATTGTACCAATGAACTGGATCGTATCGCACCGTGCAACTATTACATCATCACAGTGCCTACACCAGTGGATAAAAACAATCGCCCCGACCTCACCCCGCTCTTCAAAGCAAGTGAAACAGTAGGGAAGGTGCTGAAAAAAGGAGATATCGTGGTGTACGAATCCACCGTATATCCAGGCGTTACAGAGGATGAATGTGTACCTGTACTGGAAAGAGTTTCAGGACTCACCTTCAACAAAGACTTCTTTGCCGGCTATTCTCCGGAACGTATCAACCCGGGCGATAAAGAACATACCGTATCTAAAATCCTGAAAGTGACTTCCGGCTCTACCCCTGAGGTAGCTGAAAAGGTAGATCAGCTGTATAAATCCGTGATCACTGCCGGCACGCATAAGGCTACCACCATCAAAGTAGCAGAAGCAGCCAAGGTAATTGAAAACGCACAACGTGATATCAACATCGCCTTCGTAAACGAACTGGCGAAAATATTCAACCGCCTCGGCATCGATACCGACGAAGTATTGCAGGCCGCCGGCACTAAATGGAACTTCCTGAAATTCCGTCCGGGACTGGTAGGTGGTCACTGTATCGGTGTAGATCCGTACTACCTGGCACAAAAAGCACAGGAAGCCGGCTACCATCCTGAAATCATCCTCGCAGGCCGCCGCCTCAACGATGGCATGGGCGCCTACGTTGCTCAGGAAGTAATCAAACTGATGGTGAAAAAAGATATCCCGGTAAAAGGTGCTAAAATCCTCGTTCTCGGTATCACCTTCAAGGAAAACTGCCCGGATGTACGCAACACCAAAGTGGTAGACATCCTCAACGAACTGCAGGACTTTGGTACAAATATTACCGTATACGACCCATGGGCTACCCCTGCGGAAGTAGAACATGAGTACGGCTGGAAATCCACACAGGAGTTAAGCACCGTATGCGACTACGACGCTGTAATCCTGGCTGTATCACATAATGAATTTAAAGAGTTAAATATTAATAAGCTCTGTAAGAACCGTGCTGTAGTGTACGATGTGAAGGGAGTGCTGCCGAAAGAACTGACAGACGCCCGTCTTTAATCTCTTTTCTCTTTAAAACAAAAAAATGTACGACAAACAATATCATAACGATCAAATCAATAACGCCTCCTTCCTCATCACCGGTGGCGCAGGATTCATTGGTTCCAACCTGGTGGAGTACCTGCTGAAATACGGTGCCGGCAAGGTGCGCGTGCTCGATAATTTTTCTACCGGCAGCATGGATAACCTGCGTCCTTTCCTGGATAATCCGGCATTCGAACTCCTGGAAGGAGATATCCGTAATCTGGATACCTGCCGCGAAGCCGTGGCCGGTATGGACTATGTATCCCACCAGGCGGCACTGGGCTCCGTGCCAAGGTCTATCAACGACCCGGTTACTTCCAATGATGTCAACATCACCGGTCACCTCAATATGCTGGTAGCCTCCAGAGACGCTGGTGTGAAGAGAATGGTGTACGCCGCCAGCTCCAGCACCTACGGCGATCACCCGGGCCTGCCTAAAGTGGAAGACCAGATCGGTAAGCCACTCTCGCCCTACGCAATCACGAAATATGTAAATGAATTATACGGAGATATTTTCTCCCGCACTTATAAATTCCACACGATAGGACTACGGTATTTCAACGTATTTGGGCCACGCCAGAATCCGCGCGGACCATACGCTGCCGTTATCCCGCTGTTTATTGAATCGGCGCTGAAAAATGAAGCACCTTTCATCAATGGCGACGGTGAAACCAGCCGCGACTTCACCTTTGTGGAGAATGCAGTACAGGCAAACGTAAAAGCCATGCTGCTGCCGGAACTGGATAAACATGAAGTGATCAACATCGCCTTCGGTGAACGTACCACCCTCAATGAACTGTGGGAAGGTATCACCGCCATGACAGGCATCACCCTCCAGGCCCAGTACCGCGATGAGCGTGCCGGCGACGTACGTCACAGCCTGGCCAATATAGGTAAAGCTAGTAACCTGATAGGATATACACCCGAATTTTCAGTGCAGGATGGCCTCAAACTGGCCGTGAGTTGGTATGCCGCTAACCTGCAGCGCAGCGCAATCTAATTTTTTACCGCAGTAGCGGTTGGAGAACCTTTTTATGAACTTAACCATATCAAAGCTACGACGCAAGTGGTCAGACACTGCCGTGAAATACCGCAGTCATGCCCCTAAGAAGTTGTCCGGAGAACACAAAACACTCCTGCGCAACTTCGGAGCACTCTCGGTATTGCAAGGGCTTAACATGATCCTGCCCCTCATCACACTCCCATACGTGCTCCGCATCTTCGGCGCCGAAAAGTATGGCGTGATCGTACTGGCAAACTCCTTGCTGATGTACTTCCAGGGCTTTGCAGATTTCAGCTTTAATATCACCGCCACCAGGGATGTGGCTGTACACCGCCACAGCAAACGTACACTCAGCCTGATTTACAGCCGCGTGCTATCTACCAAGGCAATACTCGTGCTGTTTTCGTTCCTGCTGTTTTTACCACTGGTACTGCTGGTGCCACAGTTTGCAGAAAACAAACTGGTATTTCTGCTGACCTTCCCCGCACTGGCCGGATATGCCTTATTTCCAGACTGGTTCTTCCAGGGAGTAGAGGAAATGAAAGTAATCACCATCCTTTCTGCCTGCATAAAAATTTTCTTTACGATCTGCATTTTCGTGTTCATCCGCAAACCCGAGGACTTCTTCTGGTATCCGCTGTTCCAGGCGCTGGGCTACATCGGCGCAGGCCTGTACGCACAATACCTGATGCTTACGCGCTATCAGTTGCGGTTTAATTTTATCGGGTTCGCCAGGATAAAGGAAGTGTTGCGTAGCAACTTCAGCATCTTTATCAACCAATTTCTTCCTAATCTCTACAACAATTCTACCACCTTCCTGCTGGGGATACTTACGGGTACCTCAGCAGTGGGGGTGTACGGTGCCGCCAAGAGCCTGATCGAAGCGGCCAATGCAGGGCTTAACATTCTGTCGAGAGTATTTTTTCCATTCCTCAACCGCAGGAGCGGCGCCTTCAGCAAATTCCAGAAACTCATACTGGCCGCTGGTGTAGCCCTCTGCGCAGGAATCTGTGTATTATCCATTCCTATTACTAAAATATTTCACCTCCAGGGCACAGCCGCCGTTTGGATACTGTGCATCATGGCTGTCAGCGTATTTTTCATGGCCATGTACTACTGCTACGGCACCAATTACTTTATCGTAAAACGTGCGGATAAGCTGGTAATGAAAAATACCTTATACGCTTCCATAACCGGCTTTGTGATGGCCTTCCCGCTGATCATGCTGTTTTCAGGTGTAGGCGCGGCCATCAACCTGGCCATGGCAAGAGGAATGATGGGCATCGGCCTGTGGTGGAAATATAAAACTGAAGAGAAATGAAATTAGCCATTCATCATACACCGGGATCTTTCAGTGACAGATGGATCGATTACTGTCGCAATAATGCGATACCATATACGCTGGTAGACTGCTACCGCAATGATATCATCGAACAGCTGAAAGACTGCGACGCCCTGCTGTGGCACTGGCATCATGGCGATTATAAAGCGGTACGCTTTGCGCGCCAGCTGACCTATTCGCTGGAAGCTGCCGGCAAACTGGTGTTTCCGGATAGTAAAACCGTTTGGCACTTTGATGATAAAGTTGGTCAGAAATATTTGGCGGAAGCCTTGAATGCCCCTATGGTGCCTTCTTTTGTTTTTTATGACAAAACGCAGGCACTCGATTGGATCAATACCACCACCTTCCCAAAGGTGTTTAAACTCAGGGGAGGCGCAGGTGCTTCAAACGTGCGCCTGGTAAAGGATGCAGCCGCTGCCAGGAAACTGGTAGGTAAGGCTTTTGGCCGGGGATTTGCAGCCCGTGACCGTTTTAATCGCTTCATTGATGCGGTGTGGCGGCTAAAGCGCGATAGAAACGGTGCTGCTTTTCTCGGTCTGTTCCGCGGAATCGGCAGAATCTTTATCCCCACCATGTACGAAAAAATGCACGGCCGCGAAAAAGGTTATGTCTACTTCCAGGAATTTATGCCGGAAAATAACTTTGATACACGTATCATCGCTATCAACGGGAAAGCCTTTGCCATCAGGCGTTACAACCGGGAAGGCGATTTCCGCGCCTCCGGCTCCGGCCTCATCGGGTACGAGCGTAAACTCTTCGATGAAAGATGTGTACGCATTACCCTCGACCTCGCAGAAAAAATGCAGTCTCAAAGCCTGGCACTCGACTTTATATATGATCAGCACCAGCAACCGCTGATCGTAGAAATGAGCTATGGCTTTGCCATCACCGTGTATGATAAATGCACCGGTTACTGGGATGCTGACCTGCACTGGCACGAAGGTCCTTTTGTGCCGCAGCATTTTATGATCGACGGTATGCTCGATCAGATTGCCAAACAAAAACCTGCGTACACATGAAGCCACTGCCGGTAAAAATATTGGTAACCATGTTCATTATGAGCCTGCTGTTCCTCAACAAGGAATGGCTGGTAATCTATGGATGGGGAATTACCATACTCATGTACTTCGCTTTCTTCCTGGACCTCCATAATGTGAGGACCTTTAATTTCAGTGCCAATGTGCATGGCTACAGGATTTTCCTGCTGGCCATGCTGGCATTGCTTTCTACCATATGGTCCCCCGATCCGGATGCTACCTTGCAGCACTCCCTCGTTATGCTCATCCTGGTAGCGAATAGTTTTATACTCTATTATTTTATGGTGAGATATAACCTGTATTCCACCATGACTACCCTGGTACTGATCTATTCGTTCGTCAACTACTCGCTGGCGGTAGGTATTCCGGTGTTCAGATTCCTGGAGAATAAGGATGAAGAAATGATGCGCTTTATCGGTACAGAACTCAACCCAAATTACCTGTCCATCATGCTGATGTTCTCCATCTTCCTCAGCCTGCTGGCTTTTCATCGCCATGAGTTGAAAACCAATGCGGCTAAGGGAATTCATATCGTGAACATCCTGCTGGCATTATACACCATTTTCCTCACGGCCTCCCGCAAAGGTATTGGCTTCAGTCTGCTGCTGATATTCGTCTACCTGATGATTAATATCCGCAGTCTGCTTGGATCATTTAAAACCATCGCCTTTGCCGCCATCGCTGTTATGGTAGCCTCTTTTTTCCTGAAAGGAGATTTTTTGAGTGAGACGTTAGCGCCGGCGTTTGATCGTATCGGTCGTTTATTCTTAACGATCGGCGGCCGCGATAGTGAAGGCAGCACGGAAGACCGTGTACGCTTCATCCGCGAAGGGTGGGAGCAGTTTACTGCCAGTCCGCTCGTAGGATACGGTGCTGCCAGCTTCAAATATTACTATCATTTTTACGCGCACAATAATTATATAGAACTGCTTTTTGGGGTAGGCTTCCTCGGTCCCATCATCTACTACAGTATTCACTTTTCCGTATTGCATAAGCTCTGGAAACATCGTACAGGATTGTTTCTGGCAGCATTTGTGCTGGTGTTGATGCTGATGGATGTAGGACTCGTAGCCTATTATGATAAACGAATTATGCTGATGTTGCTGGTGATCATCATCACCGCCGAAAAGGAAATACAGGAGAAAGATCTCATGGTAAGCCTGCAGCGTTTTCCACTGAGCCTTAACTAACCGTTAAACCTCTTGTTGATGAAAAAGAAAATAGTATTCATATTACCCAGTCTGAAAGGTGGCGGCGCCGAGAAAGTAGTGATGAACATCATCAACTCCCTCGACGCGTCCAAACTGGAAATATACCTGGTGGTAATTTGTCCGGCTTATGATTATATAGACCTGATTACCCAACAGGTGAAACTGATCAAACTGGAGAAACCTAACGCCAGCGCAGGTACGCGCGATTTATTTAGAGTGCTGAAAGAACTGCAACCAGATGTAGTGTTCACCACACTGAACCATATCAGCATCATTACCATCCTGATGCGTAAACTGACAGGTGGTAAATATGTTAATGTAGTGCGACTACCTACACTGCCAAGCAACCGGCTGGGCGCAGGTTTCAAAGGTAAGCTCGAACGCTTCCTCAACAGTCGAGTACTCCGCCATGCACATCACGTGATCGCACAAACGGCGCAGATGAAAGAAGAGGCTGAAACATTTTATCGCATACCGGCAAAAAAAGTAAGACATATTCCTAACCTGGTAAACACCAAACAGGTAGAAACACTGGGAAAGGAGCTGATTAACGTTTTCGATAACACGCGATTCAATATAGTAGCGGCTGGCTCGCTGTATTCAGCTAAGGGGTTCGATGTGCTGATTAAAGCCATGCCGGCCGTTTTAGAGGCCATCCCCCATGCAAGACTGCACATCCTCGGCAGGGAAAATACCGAACCTGGATATGGTAATATGCTGCGTAAACTCGTGGCCGACAACCAACTGCAGGACCATGTATTGTTCCATGGTTTCAAATCCAATCCATATCCTTATTTCCGGGAAGCGGATCTATTTGTGCTCTCTTCCCGCAAAGAAGGATTTCCTAATGTAGTGCTGGAAGCGCTGCTACTGGGAACGCCGGTGGTAGCCACCAACTGCGTGGATTTCAAAGGAATTATATCACCCGGTATCAACGGGTTTACCGTACCGGTAGCTGATGAACAGGCGCTGGCAACAGCCATCATCGATGCCCGGCATATGGCCGCTCCTAAACTGGCGGTCAGCAATTTTGACTATTCATCATTTTTTATGTCCGTTTAAGCAGATGAACAACCGTAAAATTTTATTCGTGATTACAAGCCTTGGATTTGGTGGGGCAGAAAGTCAGCTGCTGGGAATTATTCCTGCACTGGCCGACAGAGGCTATGAAATCTCCCTGCTTACCATCAAAACCGATCTCGGCCTGCTGGGCAGGCTGGATAAGCGTGTGCGCCACTACGACCTCGGTCTCAACGGCGCAAAGTCCATCCTGTCCGCCTTCCGTAAGCTCACACAGGTAATCAAAAAAGAGAAACCGGATATTATCCATACACACCTGTATCACGCTAACCTGATCGGGCGCTTCGTAAAAATGCGCTACCCCGCTATCCGCGTCATCAATACTTCTCATAGTAACTACGATGCGCGCAAACGCGTGATCAGTCCATACCTGTTTTATAAACTGACTTCCCGCTGGGTCGATTATCATACAGCCGTGTCCGTGCCCGCACTGGAACTGCTGCACGAGAAAGGTAGTATCGATGCACGCCGTTCAGCAGTAATCTATAACGCTATTGACGTAGATCGATTTGCGATGCCTGCTGAAAAGCCCGCTCATCCGGTATTTCGGTGGATTGCCATCGGTCGCCTGATCGAAGTAAAGGACTACCGCAACCTGTTCGATGCCTTACAGCTGCTATTGCGCTCAGGCATGCAGTTTACCGTTGATATTGCGGGAGATGGTGATTTGAAGCATGACCTAAAGGCACAGGTAGAGCTGGCAGGCCTCAATCGCCACGTGCGCTTTTTAGGGTTGGTAAAAAATATTTCTCAGGTCCTTCCGGACTACGACGGATACGTGATTTCCTCCCGTAGCGAGGGCATGCCAATGGCGCTGCTCGAAGCGATGTCCGCCGGCCTGCCGGTAACAGGTACAGATGTAGGCGGTATCCGCAGCATCCTCGAAGGTGCAGGCGGAGGAGTAGTTGTAGCTCCCCGTGATCCGGTAGCCCTGGGCGCCGGCATGACGCAGCTCATGAAAATGGATCACGACAGCAGAACCAAATGGGGCAGGCAAAATGCCGACTTCGTAAAAGATAATTTCGAAAAGTCCATGATCCTCAATACCTGGGAAACGATATACGAAAACACAAAAGCTTAGTTTATGCGTAGACGTTGTTTTGCATTTGCCGCTGCCCTGACCCTCTGGATGGGCTGTTATGCACAGGATATATTCCAGTACAAGCCACTGCCGGCTACTTACAGTAACCTGTCGGCCGCGGGGCAGTACAGATCGGAAGCGGCATCGCTGACCAGTGGCGCTTACGATCTCACTAAAGCCTTACCTGCAGGTTATGTGAAAGATGGATCAGTGGATTATACGACAGCATTGCAAAACGCGCTCAATGCCAACAAGGTAGTGAAGATGCCCAATTTTCCGGTGCTCATCAACGATAACGGATTACTGCTGAAAAGCAATTCCACTGTCGTTTTTCAGCCCAACTCTTCGCTGGTGTTACAGTCCAGCAACAAAGGAAAGTACGCCATGCTGAAGCTGCTGAATATACAAAATGTGAAGCTCTATAACCCGGTACTGGTGGGCGACAGGGATCATCACAGCGGCAACGGCGGCGAATGGGGAATGGGCATTGATATACGCTCCAGCGATAATATTAATATTTATCATCCACAGGTGAGTAAGTGTTGGGGAGATGGGATTTATATTGGGCACGCCGATAAGTCCACTACCAATACCAACATAAATATATACTACGCCAACGTGGATAATAACCGCAGAAATGGTATTACCATCGGCTCGGTGAAAGGCCTGAAGCTGATCAACCCCGTGGTGAGTAATACCGCCGGAACCTTGCCTATGGCGGGTATTGATATAGAGCCTAACAGCAGTGCCGAACAGGTCGATGACATACTGATTGATAAACCAGTTACGTATAATAATGCCCGTTATGGCCTGGTGGTAGGTTTAGGACGCCTGCCTGGCCCTGACCAGAAACAGGTAAACATCACCATCAACAAGCATGTGGATGATGCCAGCGCTATCGCTTTCTGGATGGGAGGGATGGACGGTAAGTATACTGCGGCAGATAAACCGCTTGCAGGAAACATACAGGTAATAGATCCGGTGTGGAAGAATAACAGCAATGCCTTTAAAAGCTCTCGTAACTACGAATTTGCACCGAAGTGCAAGTTTAAAAATATATCGATTCAGAAGCCCGGCAGCAACAATGAACTGGACAAACTGAAAAAAGCACAGGCCAATAAGAAAAACCTGGAGATAGAATAACCGAAAAACCGAAAAAATTTAACCATATCACATGAAACTGTTTATCGTTGTAAACGTAGACTGGTTCTTCCTGTCGCATAGACTGCCCGTAGCACTGGCAGCCAAAGCCGCCGGCTACGACGTTACCATCGTAACAGCCGATACCGGCCGCGCAGATGAAATCCGCAGTCATGGCTTAAACGTCATTCACCTGCCTTTCAAGCGCTCCGGCATGAATATGAAAGAGGAACTCAATTGTATTCGCCTCCTGTACAATCTGTACAGGCAACATAAGCCGGATGTGCTCCATCACGTAACCATTAAGGTGGCATTATATGGCAGCATAGCGGCACGCCTCTCCAACATGAAGGGCTCCGTAAATGCCATCAGCGGCCTGGGATATAATTTCACCGGCGGCAGAAAAGGACTGGCACAGCGGGTCCTGCTCACCATGATGAAATTTGGATTCCGCGGTGGTAACCGCCACTTTATTTTCCAGAATGAAGATGATGTGAGTGTATTCAAGTCCCTGAATATTGTGGACGACCGCGATGTCACACTTATCAAAGGCTCCGGCGTGGACCTGAACGAATTCACCTTTGCAATAAAGCCACCTACTGCTGAACGCGTGAAGGTAGTACTGCCGGCACGTATGCTGCGGGATAAAGGGGTCATGGAATTCATAGCCGCTGCGAGACTGCTGAAAAAGGAACTGGCGCACAACACCCAGTTTATACTCGCCGGAGATGTAGATCATGAAAACCTCGCTGCTATCAGCGCTGAAGAGCTAACCTCCCTCACGGACGGTGAATATATCAAATGGATAGGTTACCAGAAAAATGTACGCCAGCTCCTCCAGGAAGCTGATCTGGTAGTACTACCCAGCTACAGGGAGGGCCTGCCGAAATCACTCATCGAAGCCGCCGCAGTAGGGCGCCCTATTATCACCACGGATGTTCCCGGCTGCCGCGAATGCGTAATACCAGACTACAACGGATTTCTTGTTCCCGCCCAGGATGCGGAAACACTGGCCGCCGCCATGCGACGCCTCGTATTATCTGATGAACTGCGTAAAGAAATGGGCGCTAATTCCAGGGAGCTGGCAGAAAGAGAGTTTGGAGTGGACAAGGTGATTGAAAAGACCCTTCATATTTACAGATCATTAGCAAAAGTATCGTAATGAATATTTTAATGAGCGGATACCGCGGTTTTGTAGGTACTAACCTGATGGCATACACGAAAGACAGGTGGACGGTAACCGGACTAACCAGGCATAAGGTGGCAAACGACGTATGTTCGCAAACTATTACCTGGGCAGAGCTGAACCAGTTGCCGCTGCCGGATGTAGACGCCGTCGTACACCTGGCAGGAAAGGCGCATGATATGAAGAATGTAAGTTCTCCAAAGGATTATTTTGAAGCCAATACCTACCTCACCCAGCAGCTCTTTGATCGCTTTCTAAAAAGTGATGCACGCTTCTTTATTTATTGCAGCAGTGTAAAAGCTGCGGCAGATAAGGTAACCGGGGTGCTCACGGAAGAAGCGCCTCCCATGCCGCAAACCGCCTACGGTAAATCCAAACAAATGGCAGAAGCCTACCTGCTGCAGCAACTGCTGCCGCCGGATAAACACCTTTATATCCTGCGTCCGTGCATGATTCACGGTCCCGGTAACAAAGGCAACCTGAACCTGCTGTATGGATTTGTACAAAAAGGTATTCCGTATCCATTAACCGCTTTCGACAATAAACGTTCGTTTCTTTCCGTAGAAAACCTTTGTTACATTATTGATGCACTGCTGGTCGCTGATGGGCGTATCCCTTCTGGTGTTTATAATCTTGCCGACGATGAGTCCCTTTCCACCAACGACCTCGTGCAGATAATGGAACAGGTAACAGGAAAGAATATACGAAAGCTCCATATCAATCCGTCGTTTATCAAAAGTATGGCCAGGGTAGGGGACTTTATCAGGTTCCCGCTTAATACCGACCGCCTGCAGAAACTGACGGACTCGTATGAAGTATCCAATACAAAAATCAAACAGGTGCTGGGGCTGGACAAACTCCCACTGGATGCAAGGTCCGGCCTGACAGCCACTATCCGAAGTTTTCAAACATCCTGATATGACCTATCTTATCATTATCACTATTTTACTGGTGGCCATGCTGGGCTATTTCAAGCTGGCTGACCGGCTCAATATCATCGATAAGCCTAATCAGCGCAGCTCGCATACCGAGGTGACTATCCGCGGTGGTGGTATTGTATTTCCACTGGCAGCTATCACCTATGTGCTGTTTTTCAACGGTGTTTCCTGGTATACCATTGGTGGCCTGGTGCTCATCAGCGCCATCAGTTTTGCTGATGACGTGAGTAGCCTGAGCAGCAAGGTGCGCCTGCTGGTGCAATTGATTTCCGTAGCGCTGATCCTTTATGGGATGGGGGCTTTTGGGGCCTGGCCCGCGTGGCTGATAGGCCTGAGCGTGGTGCTCATCATCGGCATCATCAATGCGTATAATTTCATGGACGGCATTAATGGCATTACCGGATTGTACAGCCTGGTGGCCTTCCTTTCCCTATGGTACATTAACACCTACGTGCATACGTTTACGGACAGCGCTTTTATCATTTGTCCGATACTGGCCTGCCTGGTATTTCTGTTCTTTAACTTCCGTACCAGGGCCCGCTGTTTCGCCGGCGATGTAGGCAGTGTATCCCTGGGATGCTGGCTGGCCTTGCTGATCCTCAGCCTGATCTGGCAAAGCGGCGAAATAAAATATATATTGGTATTAGCCGTGTATGGCTGCGATACGGTGCTGACCATTATCCACCGCCTGCTGCTGAAGCAGAATATTTTTGAGGCGCACCGCCTGCATTTTTATCAGATACTGGCCAACGACCAGCGGGTGCCGCACCTGATCGTGAGCGCCGGCTACGCCATGCTGCAACTGGCGATTGATGTGATGTTGCTGAATACCCACTGGGATTTTATTACCACGCTGCTCGTTGCCTGCCTGCCTTTAGCAGGAATTTATGTGGCCATGAAAAATAAATTGATGACAAAATCCGTTGCTGTATGAAAAAAGAAGTAGTTATATATGGCGCTGGCGGTCACGCACGTGTGGTGTCCGCTTTAGTCAGGGATCATAACCATGAGGTGCGCTGCTTTTTTGATGACCAGGAAACCACTGATACCGATGTGATGCCTTACCGCGGGGATGCTTTTCCGGAGGCAGCCATGGTAATTGCGATTGGGAACAACACCGTACGTCAGCGACTGGCAGATACGGTGGCACATTCATTTGGCACTTTTGTGCATGCAGATGCCAGTGTAGACGCGAGCGTTAGTCCGGGTGCCGGCACGGTAGTACTGGCCCGGGCAGTAGTGCAGGCGAATGTGCAGCTGGGTGCCCATGTGATTATCAATGCGGGTGCAGTGGTTGATCATGATGCTATTATTGAAGACTATGCACATATAGCTCCCAACGCCTACATAGGTGGCGGGGCACATATAGAAAAAGGGGTAGTGATTGGCGCCGGTGCAGTGGTAACACGCTTTGCACGCGTGAAAGCCAATACGGTGGTGCCACCGCTTACATTGGTGGTATAGCGCCCCTATTGTTAACGTATTAATTAAACATGCAATTATTGAAAACCCTCACGGCGATGGTAGCCGTGGCATTATTGAACAACAACCCGTCCTTCGCACAGGACATCAGCCTGGGTAACCCTTCGATAGAAGGGCCCCCCAAGGCTGGTAACGTACCGGTCCCCTGGTACAGAGCTTTTCAATCGCCCGATACCCAGCCCGGAAACTATGGAATTACGCTGCCTGCATCTGATGGTAAAACCTATGCAGGCTTTATTATTGGAAACCGCTGGCAGGAAGGAATTTCCCAGCAGTTACCCACGCCGCTTAAAGCTGGCAGCACTTATCAGCTATCCTTTGATCTTGCATTTCCTGTACACTATGACACCTTAACTTTATGTACCGGCACCATGGCCGTTTACGGTACCAACAGCCCCACAGAACAGGGCGAATTACTCTGGCAGTCCGGCACTTTCACCCACGAACAATGGCAGCGATATACCGCTAACATGCGGCCGGCAAAGGACTATAACTATATCCTGCTGATGTCATACCTGCCGCCGTCCTGCCCCGGCAAAAGCTATGCAGGTGCGCTGGTGGATCATTTATCGCCCAGCCTGGCGCAGGCGCCCAACGTGACCTTTGCCATCCAGCCTACCTGCAAAGGTAAAAGTACGGGAAAGCTGACGGTAATTGCCACCGGCGGAAAGCCGCCATACACCTATGAATGGCAGCAGCATGGAGAGCATTCCGCCACCATCGCTAACCTGGCTGAAGGGCAGTATAGTGTTACCGTACGATCCGCCAACGGAACCAGTGTAACAGCGGTAGCTAACGTGGAAGCCTACACGCTGGAGGTAAAAGCAATGCCTGATATGCCTTTATGTTATGGAGATGCCAATGGCGCCATTACTTTACATCCGCAAAATGGCGTAGGGCCGTTTGAGTTTGCATTCGCAAATGGAACGTTTAGCCAGGACAGTGTGTATGACGGGTTGAAAGCCGGTAATTACCGTTATGCTGCCACAGACGCTGTAGGCTGTATGATGAGTGCCACGGCAGTGTTGCCGCAGCCGGATGCACTGCAGTTTAGCCGCGTTAAAATTCACCATGTGAGTTGTACTGATGTGACAGACGGGAAGATTGTGCTCAGCGGCACCGGCGGTACTGCGCCGTATACCTACCGGCTGCAATATGGCCCCTGGCAGGCCGACAGCCTATGGAACGGCCTGGATGCGGGCGATTATCATCTCCAGATAAAAGACAAAAATAACTGTGAGATAAACACCGATTCAAGCCTGATACGCTACATACGGGAGTGCGCGGTATTTATGCCTACTGCCTTTTCACCCAACCTGGACGGACAGAATGATGTGTTCCGCGCCAAGGTGCATGATGCCGTAACGGATTTCCGGCTGGCAGTATATAGTCGCTGGGGCGAGCTGACATTTGAAACCCGTGATCCTGAAGGCGGCTGGGATGGCATGTATCGTGGCAAAAAGGCGCAGGCCCAGGTGTATGTGTGGATACTCACCTATACCGATAGCCGCCAGCAGGCGAGGAAACAAACGGGGACGGTTACACTGGTACGTTAGCCATCGGAATAGTATTATTCCGGAATGGATAAGTATCGAGTACTGCCCGGAGTTTTTTATTATTCGCTATGTCCTGGATAGCCTGTAAATGCTTATGGTGATGGAGGTCTGTACCTATGTAGTCGGCCAGGCCTTTCTGTAACAGGTATTCAGCAGCCAGTTTTATATGTTTACCATAATAGCCGGTGAGAGATAAGAGATTCACCTGCAGCATACAGCCACGTTCCTTGAAACGGGCATACATTTCCGGGTGCTGGTGGTAGTAGCTATACCTTTCGGGGTGTGCCATCAGCACCTGGTAGCCCGCTGCCTGGATATCAAACAGCCATTGAAAGATCTGAGGCGGGGCCGACATGAACGACATTTCTGCCAGTACCACGTTGTCGAATACTTTCATTAAAGGCTGTTGTAACAGCTGGGGGAGGGATTCATCCAGGTAATACTCACCGGCATGCCTGAACGAAATTGGGTTTCCTGCGGCCTGCAGGGCCTGGGCTACCTGCTGGTAAGGGGCGGCGAGGGTTGCAGCGGAATTGGGAAATCGATCCATCATTACATGCGGCGTCGTAATAATCTGGCGGATGCCCATTTCCTGTAAAGCCGTGATAAAATGAAGGCTGGTATCCACATCCTGCACACCATCATCTACTGCGGGCAGCAGGTGGGAATGCAGGTCTGTCCCCATAAATGCCAGCAAAGCGCTGACGTTGGCATCAGATGCATTTTTTTTACGGAAAAAAAACATAAGCGGTTTCGAATAAAGATTACAATTAAAATGCTTGTCCTTTACATCGAAATTAATGCCACAATCTGCTCCAGGTATAATTTATCGGTTTCGTCGAATTGGGATAAATGCTCGCTGTCTACGTCCAGTACGCCTTTCACCACACCGTCGCGGATAATGGGCACTACAATTTCGGAACGGGACAGGCTGCTGCAGGCGATATGTCCGGGAAATGCTTCCACGTCCGGTACAATCAGCGTTTGTGCCTGTTCCCAGCTGGTGCCGCAAACACCTTTACCTTTACGGATGCGCGTGCAGGCAATTGGTCCCTGGAAGGGGCCCAGTACCAGCTGATCTTGTTTTACGAGGTAAAAACCTACCCAAAACCAGTTGAATTGTTCTTTCAGCGCACCTGCAATGTTGGCGAGGTTTGCGATCAGATCGGGCTCTCCGTCTATTAATCCTGTGATCTGCGGAATCAGGGAAATATACTGTTCCGCTTTATTTCCGGTTGCTACTTTTAAATCTTCAGCCATAGCGCAAAGGTACGGCATTTGTGTTTCATGGTATTGTCATTCCGGGAGCGGCCTGCTGCGGCCATTCCGCAGGATGATCACCCATGTAAATATTTGCTCATTTTATGATTAATATCGTATATTTAAAAGAGTAACCATTAATGCGATCATTTAAACCAGTCTGGATTTCAGCGGCAAAAAAATCTGCTTAACTGCATGCTGAAAGCATAATTAAAATATCTTTGTTGCGCTATGAAACATCCTGAAGTTATTCTTGTAAACGAATCCGACGAGGCCATTGGCGCAATGGAAAAAATGGAAGCCCATGAAAAAGGGTTGCTGCACCGCGCTTTCTCTGTATTTATAGTCAATGATGCCGGAGAAATCCTGATACAGCAACGTGCGTTGGATAAGTATCATTCAGGAGGATTATGGACTAACACCTGCTGTAGTCACCCTTACCCGGGAGAAACTACGCTGGATGCGGCACATCGCCGCCTTCGGGAGGAAATGGGATTCGACTGCCCGCTGCAGGAGATATTTTCTTTCATGTATAAAAATGTTTTCGATAATGGCCTTACGGAGCATGAGCTTGATCATGTGTTTGTAGGCACCTATAATGGTCCTGTTGAAGCAGATACTACAGAAGTAAACAGCTACCTGTATATGTCTGCCGATGAAATCCTCACCAGGATGGAAACAGAGCCGGATAGTTTTACTGTCTGGTTTCATCGCGCATTACCAATGGTATTGCAACACCTCAATACGACCATCAACGAAGTAAAAGCATAAAGCACCGGTTTTGCCAAACTTTAGATGTTACCTGTGCCAGCGCAGTTAGTTTTGCCCTTGAGATATTCCTGCTGCAACCAGCAGTGGGATGATAGAAGCAACCATTCACCCGGTTGCTTCGTATACGGGTGCATATGCCACTACCTGTAAGCAAAAACGGCTGAATTTTAACTGTATCGTTTTAACTGTTAACCGAATAACTATCGCGGCTTTCGCCGGCGACTAACACCTGCATGCCTGTCCGATCCTTACTATGCTACTGCACAGCGGCCGCACGACCGTTGCCGTCACCCTACATTCTCTAAACCATAATATGTTAACTTTTAAACAATGAGGCACATGAATCTAATCCACCTTCCGCAATTGAAGTATCCGTTTCCATCCCGCGTGAATGCCCGCGCCGAAGATGCGCAAGCCCATATACAACAATGGGTACAAAAATTTGACCTTATCACCGACGAAAGAGCACTGTTCAAATTCAACAAGGCGCGCTTCGCATGGCTGGCAGCACGCGCCTTTCCTGATGCACCCTTCCCGGAACTTTGCCTCATTGCCGACTTTAATACCTGGCTGTTTTTGCTCGACGATCAGTGCGACGAGAATACAGCAGGTAAAAAATCTGATTACCTCCGCACCATCATGGCCGGCCTGATGGATATCTTCCACACCAATAAGGTATTTAGTCTGGAAGATGCCGGCCCTTTGCCTGCTTCATTATCCGATATCTGGGAACGCATGCGCGCCATCAGCAAACCCGCCTGGCGCCTGCGCTTCATCCGGAGTATGGAGGATTACTTTAACTCCTGTATCTGGGAAGCAGAAAACCGTGAAGCCGGCAGAATACCATCCGTAAAGGACTACGTACGTATGCGCCCCTTTACCGGCGCCCTCTTCGCAGATGTGGAGGCTATCGACATCATTGAGAAAATTTACCTGCCCGGGGAACTCCTGGAAAATTCCATTCTCCAACGGATGATCCTGGCATGTAATAATATCGTTTGCTGGGCAAACGATATCATCTCCTGTACAAAAGAATCCAAAGCAGGCGATGTACATAATCTGGTGCTGGTACTACAGCACGAACAAAACCTTCCACTACAGGAAGCCGTAGCGGAAGCCACCCGTATGCATAACGAAGAACTGGCCATCTTCCTGGTATTGGAAAAGTTACTCCCGCATGAAGATGTGCCGCTTAATTATGAGCTGATTCGCTATGTAGCTGTGTTGCGCAGCTGGATGATCGGCAATTACGAATGGAGTGTACTCGATACCGGTAGGTATGGAGTGGCGATGCAACAGGTAGTGAGATAGGATTGGAGCAATGATAACTGGCAGCGTAGAGACGCCTTGGAGGCGTCTCTCAAACGACAATCTCCGCTAAATCCAGGAAATTGATGGTAGCGGAGATTGTGGAGGAGACTTAAGCGGGGAGACGCCTTCAAGGCGTCTCTACACCGCTGGGTAATACATCCCCATTACTTTTTACTGAAACGGCGTTCAATCAGCCGCCCCAGCCCCCAGAAGCTCAACGCCAGTATGGCGAAGAACAATCCTTTGTTGGTGCGGTCCCACAGGTATTCAAAATAGCGGGTATATAAGTTCAGGAGAAAGAAGATGATGCCCATATCGCGGATCATGGGATCTTTACGTTTCAGGCCCCAGAGGAAAGTCAGAATACATTGCGCTGTAAACGCAAACACCCAGAACAGCAGATGTACCTGCCGTAACTGCTGCCATTCCGACCAGGAGGCGGTATTCCCAAAAATCGAAATCAGCCAGCCAGACAGCAAAAAGAGCAGCCAGCCGCCACTGCGGGTAATATCCTTGATAGGCGCATATAAACGGGAATTCCTTACCAGTACGCCCGTGAGTACCAGCAGGGCGCCCAGTACCGCCATGCGGCAGGGGAGGTTCATGCCCAGGAAAAAGGGGGCATCATCCGTTATATAATAGGTGAGCTTTACATAAGCCGGTATCAGCGATAGCAGCATGGTCACCCATAGTAAGCGGGAGTGTAACGCCAACGCCAGTACGCCATAGATAACCGTTGCCAGCAGCCAGAAGGCACCGTAATTACCATCCAGGTAGTCCATGGACTTGCCCAGATATACCACGGTAACGCCTGTACTGAGCACCGGTAGCAGCCAGAAAAGTTCACGGTTAAACGAAAATCCAAGCTCATGGCGCTTTTTACGCCAGCCATGGTAGCAAAGGGCTACCGTAACGGCCGCAAAGAGGAAAGCAATCACACCGTCGGTGAGACTGAATTTTTTCCGCAGTATCTCTATCCATTTCTCATCCAGCACCAGAGAGCCAAAGGCCATCAGTGCACAGGAAACGGCAGCAATGAATATATATAATGCGATAGTTTGCCAGTCCGTGGTGCGAACCTTCACGGTTTCATTCAGCTGCCTGGCCTGATCCTCACTGATCAGTGACTGGTGCTGCCATTCCGCAATGGCCCGGTGGAGTATGCTGGCTTCCTTTTTATCTACCTCTGGCATGCGTTGTTAGATCTGGTGATAAAATACGACAGGACACTACACTTGTTTATCTACAATATGCACGGCCCGTAACGTGTTACGCTTCTTGATTTTTAACCGGAAATAATTGAACAAAGCCAATGCCGGGATAATCCAATAACTCAGATATTGATAATGTACATTATCCGGAAAGAAGAAATAAACCATGGAAATCACCGTGAACCCGGTGGCCATCGTCAGGAAATTATACTTGTACCGCTGATACATAATCTCTTTTTCGGTATAATGCCCCGGGGCTGTAATGGATGGTTTCTTTTGAAACGCATAGTAGGCCATCCAGAACATGGCAGCCAGGCAGCCAGCCAGGTTGCAGAGATAAATAAACAGCGGCAGGATAAAGTGTGGCTGAATATGCACCATCGCCCGGGCCGCAAAAGGAAAAGTGATGATGAAAAACAGGAAAAACAGGTTCCTGGTGACCAACCCGTTATCCTGGTGATGCAATAACCGGAATAACTGCAGGTGACGCCGCCAGAAATTAACCATAAAAATAAAAGTAGCTACAAACACCAGCGCCTGCATCGTCATGGGACGCAGGTAGTTCATGTAATCGGCTACAGGTACAGCATCAGGGATCTCAGGTAACTTAATATCCAGGATCAACAGGACAATGGAAACCGCAAAAACAGCATCACTGAAGTGAGCAATGCGCACCAGTTCCAGCTCCCGCTGTTCAGATTTGGGTTCCTTAATAACAGACATTGACATAATAGGAGCGTATCTTTATAAGCTTCGTACCGGCAATATACAAAGTATCCCCCAAAGTAACCCTTTCTGCCTCATGCCACATTTTCTTCCGTCAACATTTTCAACATTTTATTGTTATCTACCTAACAATCGTCATAGACCGTCAATGATTTAATATGCGTGGCAACCAATTGCTGTTATCTCTTCTGCTTATTACAGGATTTCAGTCTGTTTTCGGACAGGCAGATACCGCTAAAGGCGCTTCCTACGCCTTCAACCTGGAAGATTGTATCAAATATGGACTGCAACACCACCGCGATGTGGTGAATGCGCACCTTGATGTCAATTTTTCTGAAGAACAGGTGAAGGAGGCTACCGGTAAACTCCTGCCACACGGCAATATATCTGCCTCTTTCAACGACAATATGAAACTGGCAACCTCCCTGATCCCCGATATCGCAAATGGGAACTATGATGTGAAGATCCCGGTGCAATTCGGTACCAGGTACGCATCTGCGTTAACCGGGCAGCTGGACCAGGTGATCTTTAACAGCGACTACTTCCTCGGTCTCAAAGCCTCCAGGGTGTATACCGACCTGTCAAAGAAAAGTCTTACCCAAACCAATATCCAAACCACCGTAGCCATTACCAAAGCCTATTTTGCGGTGCTTACAGATAAGGAAAATATCCGGCTGACAAAGTCAAATCTTCAACAGCTTACCAAAACACTGGAAGATACCCGTCATCGTTATGACGAGGGCGTAGCCGAAAGAATTGATGTAGACCGTATCCAGGTATCATATAATAATACGGTTACCCTGGTAACCAACCAGATACGTACCCTCGTATATGGATTACAGTTACTCAAATTTCAAATGGGTATGCCCCAGGAAACTCAACTGACCCTCACTGAATCAGTGGATGATTTTAACGGGGAACTTTACCTCGCTGATACCGTCGATTATAAAGCTGAAGACCGCATCGAGTACAGTATGCAAACCACACAGATTGCACTCAATGAGCTCCAGCTTAAAAGCACGAAAATGAAATACCTGCCGCAGCTTTCCGCTTTCGTGAACTATGGCTGGAACTATTTTTCAACAGACTTTGGAGATCTGTATAAAACCGGATTCGGCGCCTCCGTACTGGGGTTAACACTCAACTGGCCCATTTTTACAGGTACAGAACGCCTCCACCTGATCAGACAAAATAAAATCACCGTCGAAAAATCCCGTAACGACCTCGATTACCTCGTTCAGTCCATCAGCAACGAAGTGAAGCAGGCCAATACACTCTACCTGAATAACAGAGACAATTTTGCTACCGCCAAGAAAAATATGGATCTCACCCAGGGTATTTACGACAGAGTAGTATATAAATATGATCAGGGTGTTAGCACCAGCCTGGATGTACTATCTGCCGAAAATGAACTGACGCAGGCCAGGGTAGACTATATCACCGCATTGCTCAACATCCTCGTCAGCAAAACTGATCTGGATAAGGCCATGGGTAAAATCAAGTAATTCGTCAATCGTAATTTCTTCTCCATATGTATCTTAACAAATATTCGAACATACTTCTGTTTTCATCAGCAGTAATCCTCAGCGCTTGCGGAGGAGGAAAGAAGAATCAGCAGGCAGCTATGATGGGTCAGATGAAAGCTACAGTGGTGCCATACGTTGTACAGGCTGGCTCCTACACGGTTTCGGAGAAGTTCCCGGCAACCCTTACGGCCAATAATATCGTGGAAATCCGTGCGGATGTTACCGGCTTCCTCGATGCCATCAAAGTACCCGATGGCGCTGATGTACAGAAAGGAGAGGTACTTTACGAAATTGAAAGGAGTCGCTACACGGCCGCCCTGGACCAGTCCGCCGCCACCCGCCAGCAGGCAGAGGCCGACCTGGCACAGAAAGAACGTGACTACGAACGCTATAAAAACCTCCTCGAGCACGACGCCATATCCAAACAAACAGTTGATCAGGCCTACACCGCCATGCTTACCGCTAAAGCTAATCTGGCAGCCGCACAGGCAGCCGTAGCCCGCGCAGGTACGGATGTGAACCACTCCCTGATCAAAGCGCCCGTGAGTGGTAAAATTGGTATCGTCCTCATTAAAGTAGGAGATATCGTAAATGCCGGCCAAACGCTGATCAACACCGTGGTAAACGAGCAACCGATGTTTGTGGACTTCGACGTGTCCCAGTCCCGTGTCCAGGAGTTTACGAAACTCAAAGTAAACCCTGGTGATATCAAGTTCCACCTGCAATTCACCAACGGAGAACGTTACAATGAAACAGGTGAACTCATCACGATTAATAATACTGTAGACCAAGCTACAGGTACCGTAAAAGTGCGTTTGCAGTTTGCCAACAAGGACAGACTCCTTACCTCCGGTATGAGCCTGGTAGTGATCATGGAATACAATACAGCACCCACACAAGTCGCCATTCCGGCAAAAGCCATCATACAAAACCTTTCTGAAACAAGCGTAATGCTCATTAATAAAGACAACGTCATCCAGCAAAAAGGGATTGATCCCGGACCCCAGGCAGATACTATGCTGCTGATCAGATCCGGATTGAACGTGGGCGATAGAATAGTCGTGGATGGCCTGCAGAAAGTAAGACCAGGAGATACGGTAAACATTGCCGGTGCCACACCGCCACCTGCTGCCACAAAAGCTCCTGCCGGTAAATAAATCATCAAAACTGCATTCACAGCATGATTTCGAAAACCTTTATAGAGCGCAAGAATACTACGATCGTAATTGCTATACTCATCGTGATTGTAGGTTTGATCTGTATGTTTAATCTACCGATCGCGCAGCTGCCGGATATTGCTCCGCCCGTAACGGATGTACGTGCCAGTTACGTGGGCGCCAACTCCACCACGGTAGAAGAAACGGTAACCACTCCCATCGAAAACCAGGTAAACGGTACCCCCGGCGCCATGTATATTCAGAGTGTGAGCGCCAACGATGGATCTATGAGTCTTACCGTTACCTTCAACCTCGGCACAGACCCCGATATCTCCACCCTGGACGTACAAAACCGCGTGAGTCTGGCGTTGCCCAGTACGCCGGATGAAGTACGTCGTGTAGGCGTTACCGTGAAGAAGCGTTCCAATGATATGTTGATGGTAATCGCAGTGAACTCGCCCAAAGGCTCACATAGCCGCGAATTCCTCGATAACTACGTAAATATTTACCTCAAACCTGAGCTGGCGCGCTTGTCCGGAGTAGGGGATGTAAATGCCTTTTCCCAGGACTATAGTATGCGTATCTGGCTCAACCCGGATAAGCTGGCCGCCCTCGGCCTTACTGCCGGAGATGTGGCCGCAGCCATCACAGAGCAAAACCAACAGGTGCCCGCAGGTAGCGTAGGCGCACCGCCAATCGATAAACACCAGGCTTTTGAATATACCGTTAGTGTGAAAGGCCGCCTGGCTACTTCTGAGGAGTTTGGAAACATCGTAATCCGCCGCAGTCAAAATGGTTCGTTGGTGCGACTCCGTGATGTAGCCCGCATCAACCTGGGCTCCTTCACCTACGCTATCGAAGCGAAAGCAGATGGCAAAACCGGTTCGGGTGCCGCGATTTATTTGTCGCCCGGCGCCAACGCCCTGGATGTAAACGACCGCGTAATCGCACGTATGGAGGAGCTCTCCAAATCATTTCCGGAAGACATGCAGTGGCTGGTGCCCTTTGAAACCACTTCTTTCGTAAGAATTTCCATCGAAGAAGTAATTCAAACATTCCTGGAAGCCTTGCTGCTGGTAGTGATTGTGGTGTTCATCTTCCTGCAAAACTGGCGGGCCACCCTCATTCCTGTGCTGGTAATCCCGATATCCCTGATTGGTACCTTCATCTTCTTTCAGCTCCTCGGATTTTCCATCAATACCCTCACGCTCTTTGGTTTCGTACTCGCGATCGGTATCGTGGTGGATGATGCCATTGTGGTGGTGGAGGCGGTGCAGCATCACATCGATGCGGATTTGATGTCGCCGCGGGAAGCCACGTTCAAGGCCATGTCAGAGGTGCAGGCGCCGGTAATCGCCATTGCCCTGATACTGGCGGCGGTGTTTGTGCCGGTGGCATTTATTCCCGGTGTAAGTGGGCGCTTGTATCAGCAGTTTGCCCTCACGATCGCATTTTCCGTGCTGTTGTCGGCATTCCTGGCGCTAACCTTAACGCCTGCACTGACAGCCATCCTGCTGAAGCCTGCCCATCTCACAAAAGAATCACATGGCTTAAATAAATTGTTCTATAAATTCAACGTATGGTTTGGAAAAGTGACAGAGCGCTATGGAAACGGCGTCAAACATGCCATCCATCAAACCTGGATCGTACTCATTATCCTGGTCGGCTTATTTGCAGTTGCCGGTTATCTCTTTAAGAAAACGCCTACCACCTTTGTTCCTCAGGAAGATATGGGGGCTTTGTTTATTGCCCTGGAGTTACCGGACGCCTCTTCATCAGGTCGTACTAAAGAAGTGATAGAACAGATTAACCAGATACTGCTGGCCGACAGCGCCGTGAGCCATTTCTTTGGCATTGCGGGTATCAACTTTGTGGCCAACGCTACCAAACCTAACTCGGGTACTTTCTTCGTGAGTCTTAAACCATGGGACGAGCGCTATGCACACGGGGACGACATCGGAACCGTAGTTGGCAGGATACAAGGGAAGGCCGGCCGCATTTTAGGCGCTACTGTTATTTGTATTCCTTCTCCTACGTTACGTGGTTTAGGTAACTCCGGTGGTTTCTCCTTCATCATGGAACAGAAAAGTAACCCGGATATGGCCCAGCTGAACCAGGTGCTGGGGCAGTTCCTGATGGCAGCCAATCAGCGCCCGGAGATTGCCCGTGCTTACGCTTTCTTTAGTGCCAATACGCCGCAGTTTAATGTGGAAGTGGACAGGGATAAATGTAAGCAGCTGGGAGTGGCCGTGAGCGATGTTTTCGGTGCACTGCAAACGTTCCTCGGAGGATTGTATGTAAACGACTTTACCCGCTTCAGCCGCAGCTTCCGCGTAGTGCTGCAGGCCGATTCGCTATATCGTACCAGCATTGATAACCTGGCCACTTATTATGTGCGTAACAACACCGGCCAGATGATTCCACTCAGTGCGCTGATCTCCAGTAAAAAAGGAGGCGGTGCGCCGGTAATCAACCACTTTAACCTGTACCGCTCTATCGAAATCGACGGGGATGCACAACAGGGCTATAGTTCCGGGGATGCGATCAAAGCCCTGGAGGAAGTGGCCGCGCAGGTGCTGCCATCCAACTTTGGTTATGAGTGGGCCAACGTATCGTTGCAGGAAATTGAGGCCGGTAATAAAAGTCTCCTCATCTTCGGATTATCAATATTGTTTGTATTCCTGTTGCTGACGGCCCTTTATGAAAGCTGGTCCGTACCATTTTCCGTACTCCTGGCGGTACCGGTGGCACTGTTCGGTTCCATCTGTGCGCTGGCACTCACCAAACAGGCAAACTCCGTGTACTCGCAGATTGGTTTGATCACCCTGATCGGGTTGTCGGCCAAAAACGCCATCCTGATTGTGGAGTTCTGTAAAGAGCGCGTAGACAGAGGGATGCCGTTGCTGCAAGCCACGCTGGAAGCGGTAAAGCTCCGTTTCCGCCCGATCCTGATGACTTCCTTTGCATTTATCCTCGGGGTAATGCCGCTTTGCTTCGCTAAAGGTGCGGGCGCCGCCTCCCGTGTAAACATCGGGTTTACCGTGGTAGGGGGGATGCTGGCTGCCACTTTTGTGGCTATCTTTAGTGTGCCGGTATTATACGTACTCATCACCAAACTGGCCTACGGTAAGAAAAAACTGGCAGAACTGGAGCAGTTTGGTAACGAAGACAAAAAACCTAAAGGACTCGGGGAATAATCATGAAAAACACAGAAAGATTCAGCTCAAGGGTAGAAAATTATGTAAAGTATCGTCCGCATTATCCGGACAGCCTGATACCGTTTCTCAAAGAAGTTGGTGTATTGCACAAAGATACCGTGGTGGCCGATATTGGCGCCGGTACGGGAATTTCTGCGGAACCATTTCTGGAACAAGGTAATAAGGTATATGCAGTAGAGCCCAACAGGGAGATGCGGGAGCAGATGATCAAAATACTTTCGCCCTACTCACAGTTTGAGCCTATAACGGGCACGGCTGAACGTACTACGCTGGCAGATGACAGTGTGGATCTGATCGTTGCAGGGCAAGCCTTCCATTGGTTTGATGCGCCTGCTGCCAAAGCTGAATTTATTCGTATAGGCAAGCCCGGTAGTTATGTTGCGCTGATCTGGAATGTGCGTCAAACGGAGCATCCTTTTGAACATGCCTACGAAGCGCTGCTGCGGAAATATGGCACCGACTACGCCACCGTGAATCATAAAAATATTACCCCTGCCCAAATGGAGGCTTTCTTTGCGCCCGCCACGTATGCGCTGAAGCAGTTGACACATGCCCAGCAATTTGATTTCAAAGGGCTGAAAGGGCGGTTACTGTCCGCCTCCTATGCACCGGAGTCAGGGCCACAGCATGATGCTATGCTACGGGAGCTGGAAGATATTTATGATAAATTCCAGGTGAATGGCATGGTGAAGTTTCACTTTTTAACGGAAATATATTTGGGGAAACTACGCTAGCTTATCAAAAACAAAAATTCCGGACCATAGGTCCGGAATTTTTGTTTTCACCCGTGCCGCAGGCACGGGTGAAAACTATGCGAGTGATTCAAACAAAATTTCAATCGGATGTTTCGCAATTACCCCGGTACCATCTTTCACCTGGTGGCGGCAACTCGTACCCGGCGCCGCAATGATAGTGCCGGAAGCAGCATTGCGCACCGCAGGAAACAGCACCATCTCGCCAATTTGCATACTCAGGTCGTAATGTTCCTTCTCGTATCCAAATGACCCGGCCATACCGCAGCAACCGGATGGAATCACTTCCACGGAGTAGTTACTCGGGATAGACAGTATTTTTTTACTGTGCAGGGCAGATGACAGCGCTTTTTGCTGGCAGTGGCCGTGTAATTTGATATGTTGCGTGCGGGTAGTAAACTGTGCAGCTGTGATATTGCCTTTGTCGGCTTCTATCGCGAGGAACTCGTCCACCATGTACACATGTTTGGAGAGTTCTTGTGCACCTTTGCGGAGTCCGTCCCGTACCAGGTCAGGGTATTCATCGCGGAAGCTCAGGATGGCAGAAGGTTCCACGCCCAGCAGTGGTGTATTTTCGTTGATGATAGTCTGGAAAATGCGAACATTGTCTTCTGCAATTTCCCGCGCTTTGCGCAGCAGGCCTTTGGACATATACGCTCTGGCGCTCTCCGGATGCTCTATCATCTCCACCTGATAACCCAGCTTATGCAGCAGTTTTACTGCTTTGATACCGATCGTAGTATCGTTATAGTTAGTAAACTCATCGCAGAAAAGGTACACCTTGCGGCTGCCGGTTTTGCCTTTCTTTTCAGACGGCCATATGCGCGTATACCAGTTCCGGAGGGTGGTAGTATGCAAAGTAGGCAGTGAACGTTTAGGTGCAAACCCGGAGAATTTACGTATAAGGCTGCCCGTTAGTGGATTTTTTACAAGACTGTTATAGATAGATGGTGCGATAGCAGCCAGTCCGTTGAGTCTGGAATAGTTGCCGATCATGTTGGCACGCATCGGTACCCCGTTGGCATCGTAGTAGTGCTGGAGGAATTCCATTTTCAGCTTTGCCATATCCACGTTGGACGGGCACTCCGACTTACAACCCTTACAGGCCAGGCAGAGGTCCAGTACTTCGTAGATTTCTTTATGGTCGAAGCGGTTTTCCTTGTTGGAATGGGTGAGGAATTCGCGCAGGATATTGGCCCTGGCGCGGGTAGTATCCTTTTCGTTGCGGGTAGCCATGTAGCTGGGGCACATGGTACCGCCGCTGAGCTGTGTTTTACGGCAGTCGCCACTACCATTACACTGTTCCGCATGCTGGAGAATGGTTTGCTCCGGGAAGTGAAAGATGGTATTGATAGTAGGCGCGGCCTGTCCTGGCTCGTAGCGCAGCATGCTGTTCATGCTGGGCGTATCCACAATTTTGTTGGGATTGAAGATGTTTTCCGGGTCCCAGGTGTATTTGATTTCCCGCAGCAGTTCATAGTTTTTATCACCCACCATTTGTTTGATAAACTCGCCACGAAGGCGGCCATCGCCATGTTCGCCGGAAAGGGAGCCATGGTATTTCTTCACCAGGGTGGCAATTTCTTCGGCAATCTTGCGGAAGAGGTGATTGCCTTCTACTGTTTTCAGGTTGATGATAGGGCGGAGGTGAATTTCACCGGAGCCGGCATGGGCGTAGTGTACAGCGTATAGACCGTACTGTTTCAGGATGTCGTTGAAATCACGGATGAAGTGGGGGAGGTCTTCCACGGCTACGGCGGTATCTTCGATTACCGGCACGGCTTTTTCATCGCCGGGCAGGTTGCTGAGTAAGCCGAGTCCCGCTTTACGCAGTGCCCATATTTTTTTGCTGTCGTCCCCGAAGAGCAGCGGGAAGTGGTATCCCAGGCCAGCTTCGCGGAGCTTTGCTTCCACTTGTGCGCATATGGCGGTAATTTCTTCGCGGGTATTGCGACAAAATTCCACTACCAGGATGGCGCCGGGATCTCCCTGTACGAAGAAGCGGTTTTTGCTTTGCTCAATATTATCTTTTGTGCACTCCAGGATGTAGTGGTCGATCAGCTCACTGGCGCTGGGTTTGAAGTCCATTACCAGCACGTTGGCGCGGAGCGACTCATCGATATTATTGAAGTGTATGCACAGCAGGCCCACCTCTTTGGGAGGGATGGGGTCTACATGGATTTTTATTTCAGTGAGGAAGGCCAGGGTGCCTTCTGATCCCGCAATGAGTTTGCAGAAGTTGAAATCTTCTGTGCCGGCGGTGAAGGGGCTGGTTTCCAGCAGCATGTCTACGGCATAGCCGGTGTTGCGGCGTGGAATGCTCTTTTTAGGGAACTCTTTCCTGATTTCAGCTGCGTTGTTATGATTGCTGAGCGTGGTACGGATCTGTTTATAGATGCGTGTTTCCAGTGTGTCCGGGCCTTCGCATTTCTGGTGGAAGGTTTCCGCATCCATGGAACCGAAGGTAACTTCCTGGCCATCGCTGAGGAGGGCTTTTACTTCCAGCAGGTGCTCGCGGGTACTGCCGTATACCACGGAGTTGGAACCGCAGGAGTTGTTGCCCACCATACCGCCGATCATGGCTCTGTTGGCGGTGGAGGTTTCAGGGCCGAAGTACAGTCCGTGTGGTTTGAGGAACATATTCAGTTCGTCTCTGATAACGCCTGGTTGTACGCGTACCCAGCCTTCCTCTTTATTCAGTTCCAGAATTTTTGTAAAGGTCCGGGAAACATCGGTGATGATACCGTTGCCTACTACCTGCCCGGCGAGGGAGGTGCCGGCAGTTCGCGGTATCAGTGATGTTTTATTTTCACGTGCAAATCTGATCAGTGTTTTAAGATCTGCTTCATCGGCCGGAATCGCCACTGCTAAGGGCATTTCGCGGTATGCCGAAGCATCTGTGGCATAAAGGGTCCGCATCGTATCGTCTGTGTATAACGTGCCTTTCAATTCCCCGGCCAATTGCTCTAGCTTGTCGCGCATGATATATGTACCTGTTTTGAGAGGGCAAAATTAATATATCATTGCGGCTTTTTCATCTCCTGTAATATAATCGTCAAAAAAAGAATCAATGTTTTATTAACTCAGGTTTTTTTATCTCAATACCGCATACTCTTTTCACCTGGTCGGCCAGGTACATGCCCAGTTCGGGAATATTCTTTTCGCTGCGGGTATGCAGGAAAAAATAAAATTCTTTAAGACCCTTATCCAGCCAGTATTTTAGGCGATGAGTCCAGTCGTCGATGCGGGTAAAGTCAGTAGGATGCAGGTCGTTGGCCACAAACCTGATAAAAGCTTTGGGAACGGTCAGGTGCATATGGAGGCAGTCGCGCCGTCCCGGCGTATCCGTCATCACTACGCCCACCTTATGTTTCGCCAATGTCTGGAACAATTCCATGCGAATGGCCTCATCCTCAAACCATTCGGGGTGGCGTACTTCCACAAAAAACTGGAGATCGGCGGGGAGTCCGGCCACATAATCGTATAGCTGTGCACGCCGGGACGGACTGAATTTCTCACTTAACTGTAAAAATATGGGTCCCAGGTGTTTACCAAAGCCCAGCATGCCATCGAGGAATTCGGTGGTACGCTCGCCGGCATTGCTTAAGCTGCTGTAGTGGCTGATGATCTGCGGCACCTTCGGGCAAAATACAAAGTCTTGTCCCCGGGCCTTTTCACCCCAGCGGCGCACGGCGGTTTCATCGTAAATTTTATAGCGGGTGGCGTTTAGCTCAATGCTGTTGAAGTGTTTGATGTATTCCTGGAGATATTGATTTTCGCGGGTGCCGGCGGGGTAGAGGAGGTCTATCCATTCCCTGCGGGCCCATTTGGCGGCGCCGGAAAAAACGCGGGGCTTGCGTACCGGCGTGCCTTTCAATACACGCTTGTTCCACAGAGGCTCTGCAGGAATCTTGAAATCTATATCATCCAGCATGGATGCGGGAACCGTACCAAACTTCATAATTACTGTTATTAGATAATACTCCGTCGGCAAGGGTTGTGCCAGCAAGGTAAGAAAATTTTGAATTTCAGTTTTTTGCAACTAACTTAAGGAAATACAATTAGCAGCATGGAAATTTTACACGTTAGCGCGGAATGTTATCCGGTAGCGAAGGTCGGCGGACTGGGAGATGTGGTAGGTGCCCTTCCCAAGTACCAGCAGGAGCTCGGGCATATTGCCAAGGTAGTATTGCCGGCCTACAGGAATAAGTTTTTCGATACCCATGAGTTTGATGTGGTACACCAGTCCGGTATGTGGTTAGGCCATCAGTGGTACCATTTTAATATTTTAAAGGAGAGACATAACAGCCTCGAATTCGACCTGTACCTCGTAGATATTCCGGGGTTGCTCGACACACCGGGCGTTTATGGATACCCTAACGATACCGAACGTTTCCTGGCATTCCAGATCGCTGTACTCGACTGGATAAACGAATGGCATCACCACCCCGATGTGATGCATTGCCACGATCATCATACTGCACTGATACCTTTTATGCTGAGCTATGGTTATAAATATAATCGCCTCAGCCAGATACCATCCGTATTAACCATCCATAACGCACAGTACCAGGGCCAGCTTGGCTGGGATAAACTGTACCTGCTTCCCGGCTTCGACCTGTGGAAGGCAGGGTTGCTCGACTGGGGCGGATGTATCAATCCGCTGGCCGCAGGCATCAAATGTGCATGGCGGGTGACCACCGTTTCTCCGGGTTACATGGAGGAGTTATATCAAAATGCCAATGGCCTGGAAAGCCTTATCAGCAGTGAGCGGGCAAAGACCAGCGGCATCATTAACGGCATCGATACCGTAGTGTGGGATCCGGCAACAGATCCCCGCATTTCGAACAATTATACCCCTGAATTGATTCCTGAAGGAAAAGAAGTGAACAAACAGGCACTTTGTGAAAGGTTCGGCCTGGACGCATCCCTGCCGCTGATTTCATTTATTGGGCGGCTGGTGGGCGACAAAGGCGCTGACCTTCTCCCTGAAATCATAGGAAGAAGTTTACACGAGCTGCCCGGAGAAGTGAACTTCCTGGTGCTCGGCAGTGGTGATCCGCATATTGAATGGATGTTGCAGGAAACAAGAAATTATGCCAGCTACGGATTTAATCTCCACATTGGGTATGATGAGTCATTATCGCACCTGATCTATGCCGGCACCGACTTCCTGCTGATGCCCTCGCGGGTGGAGCCCTGCGGCTTAAACCAGCTGTACGCACTGCGTTATGGCACGATACCTGTTGTGAGAAGTACCGGAGGTTTGAAAGATACCGTCACTGACTTCGGCGATCCCGGCGGCGTTGGTATCCGGTTTATTCAGCCCTCGGTATGGGATGCATGCAGTGCCGTGAAAAGAGCCATTGAGTTATACCAGGATAAACGCAGACTGCGCGATGTGCAGCTCTCCGGAATGCACCTGGACCACTCCTGGACATCTTCCGCACAACAGTATGTAGCCCTCTACCAAAACATGCGCACCTGATTCAGAAAAAATAACTCCCTTTATATATATGTCTAACGCCGTAATATCCATTATACTAGGAGGTGGGGCCGGAACCCGCCTGTACCCGCTTACACGTCGCCGCTCCAAGCCGGCAGTACCGCTGGCCGGTAAATACCGCCTGGTAGATATCCCCATTTCCAACTGCCTGAATGCCGGGTTGAACAGGATCTTTGTGCTCACACAGTACAATTCCGCGTCGCTGAACAAGCATATCAAAAACACCTATCGCTTTAGCAATTTTGATAAAGGCTTTGTGGACATCCTGGCGGCAGAACAAACCCCGGATAACCCTACCTGGTACCAGGGTACGGCAGATGCTGTGAGGCAATGCCTTCACCATATGGAGAATTTTGACTTCGAGTATGTGCTCATCCTCTCCGGTGACCAGTTGTACCAGATGGACTTCAGCAAATTTATTCAGCAACATAAAGATACCGGCGCAGATATCTCCATTGCTACCATCCCGGTGGCAGCCAAGGAAGCATCTGATTTCGGTATTCTAAAAACCGATGAAGAAGGAGCAATCGTATCCTTTACCGAAAAGCCGTCACAGGAACAGCTGCCACCATGGGCTTCCGAAGTGAGCCCGGAAATGAAGGATGCCGGCAGGGAATACCTGGCCAGCATGGGCATCTACGTTTTCTCCCGGAAAGTGCTGTTCGACATGCTGATGGGTAACCCCGATCAGGCCGATTTCGGTAAACAGGTAATTCCATTTGCCATCTCCTCCGGATATAAAGTATTTAGCTATCAATATGAGGGCTATTGGACAGACATCGGAAATATCCCTTCTTTCTTTGAGGCAAACATTGGTCTCACAGACGATATTCCGTTGTTTAACCTCTATGATGAGTCACAAACCATCTTTTCCCGAGCCAGAATGTTGCCGCCGGCAAAAATTTCCGGTGCCATTGAAAGAACTATTGTGGCCGACGGTTGTATTATTTTGGCAAGCCGTCTGGAACGTTGTGTAATTGGGATACGTACCCGCATTGGCAAAGGAACGGTAGTCACCAACAGCTATATTATGGGCAGTGATTACTACCAAACCCTGGACGACCTGGAAAAGGCACAGGCCAAAGGGTTTCCGCCCATCGGTATCGGGGAAGACTGCGTGATCAACAATGCTATCATCGATAAAAACGTTAGTATAGGCAACAACGTACGTATTAACGGAGGTAAACACCTTGTTGATGGCGACTTTGAAAAGTACACTGTAAAAGATGGTATCGTTGTTGTGAAAAAAGGAATGGTACTGAACGACGGTTTTGAGATTTGATGACCAAATGTGCTAAACATGCAATTGTCTATAGAGAGGAAAAACACGAAAATTTATCCTGACCTCAAAAGGGTGGTGGCCAGGTTCTTTTTCAATGGTGAAGCCAGAGCCAAATCCATTATCCAGAAAGTAGTAGAAATGGATGATTCCGAGGTTAACCTAACAATGATGCCTATACTGAGAGAGTTCTCCCGGCGGCATCGTAATATAACCAGGATCTTCGCGCGCCACGCGGACAGGGTAAGTCACCTCTTTGAGGCACTGCAGCTCAGTTACGAGGAACTCAGTGATCGTAAAAAACTGCTCATAGGCTCGTATTTTACCAACGAATATTCCATCGAATCAGCCGCATTCTTTAACCCAAGTATTATTGAAGATATTGATCAGAGTGGCCTGGAAGAAGGAGAGAAACGCATCATCATCAGTTTCAGGGCAGTGGGAGAAGGACACGTATCCTCCATTGCTTTCAGAAATGGTGTGATAGACCAGCACAATGAAATATTCCTGGAATCACCGGGTAACTATATCGATGAAGCGGAGGTGATCCGCAACGCCGTTTACCAGAAACAGTCCTTTTTCCAGAATGCGGTGTCCATCAAGCTGCCGGATTCTATTATGCAGGAGGTACAAAACAGCCTGTCCGATAAGTTCGAATACCAGGCGCTGAAGCGGACCATCCGGGATATGCAGCAGCGTTACCAGGTAGATCATTTGCTCAAGAAAGAGCTGGAACGCGTGTTGTGGCTCGCGGACAGCTATTATGAACTCAACTTTTCGCTGGATACCGATATTTCGGACAGAATAATTTTTCCTTATTCAGATGCCGAGAGTCGCGGTATAGAAGATGCGCGGTTCGTGAAATATACTTCCGACGATGGTTCGGTCACTTACTACGCTACCTACACGGCGTACGACGGTATCACCATCCAGCCAAAGCTGCTGCAAACCAAAGATTTCTATAATTTCAAGATATTGCCGTTATACGGGGAAGGAGCACAGAACAAGAACCTGGCGCTCTTCCCCCGTAAGATCGGTGGTAAATATGTGATGATCTCCCGCATTGATGGCATTAATGGCTACATCATGTATTCAGATAAAATTAATATCTGGGAGAATCCACAGATCCTGCAAACGCCGAAGTATCCCTGGGAGTTTGTACAGGTGGGCAACTGCGGCTCGCCTATCGAAACTGCGGAGGGGTGGCTGGTAATTACCCACGGGGTAGGGCCTATGCGCACTTATTGTATAGGAGCCAGCTTGCTCGACCTCAACGATCCCCGTATAGAAATCGGCCGCCTGCGGGAGCCGCTGCTGGTGCCGAAGAAGGACGAGCGCGAAGGGTATGTACCGAATGTGCTCTACAGTTGCGGGTCGATTATTCATAACAATGAACTGATCATTCCCTATGGCTTGTCCGACTATGCGTCGGGTTTTGCCAGCGTAAACCTCGACAAATTACTCTCCACTATTAAAGCAGATGGTGTTTAATCTCTCCCGGTAACAAAATTTTATTTTTTCCATTTGTCAGGATATCCACAAGTTATTCCTGCAATTCTGCCGTTCCTTAATTACCTGGTGCTGGTAATGAAAAACTATTTAACTTCGTACATTCAAATTTTTCGATGTATTGGTTTCATTGAGCTCCACCACATCTGTAATTCATCATACGTAATTATTGATAGATATGCTCGAGTATATTCCTTATGGGGAAACAGGTTATTTTAACCAGCTGGTAACAGATTTTTTGGCAGAAGATCCACAGATAAGGCCTTTTTACAAATATTCACCCGTTAGACCGGATTTTGCAGCAGCGATAGAAGCCCGTAAGGCATTTGCTACACCGCGCAGGGAGCTGGTAGCAGCGCTTGAACAACAGTATGCTACCCTGGAGCCGGAAGCCGCCGTGCAACAAAATATAAGTAGTTTACTCCGCCCTGATACCTTCACTGTCTGTACCGCCCATCAGCCTAATATTTTTACCGGTTACCTATATTTTGCCTACAAAATCCTGCAAACGATTAAGCTGGCAGGGGAGCTGAAACAGCAGTATCCGCAATATAATTTTGTGCCTGTATATTATATGGGTAGTGAAGATGCTGACCTGGAAGAATTAGGTAGTATTTACCTGGAAGGGAAAACGCTTACCTGGAACACGCAGCAGCAGGGACCTGTAGGCCGTATGGTGCCGGAAGGACTGGAGCTGGTGATCAACCAGATTGAGGACAGCATCGGATTTTTACCACATGGGCCGGAACTGCTGGAGATTTTACGCAAAGCCTACCTGGAACACAGCAACATCCAGGAAGCTACGCTTTACCTGGTACATACGCTGTTTGGCCGTTTCGGGCTGGTGACGGTAGTGCCGGATAGTGCGGCATTAAAACGTTTATACGTTCCCGTTATGAAGGATGAACTGTTGCATCAGCGGTCGCACGACCTGGTAGCAGACACGCTTTCTAAAATCGGGAATCATTATAAAATTCAGGCAAATCCAAGGGATATCAACCTGTTTTATCTTGAAACAGGCTTGCGGGAGCGCATTGTGCGGGAAGGAGATCTCTGGAAAGTATTGCATACAAAAACGGTTTTTGATCAGGCTAGTCTGGAAGCTGAGCTGGAAGCGCATCCGGAGCGGTTTAGTCCGAACGTGATCCTGCGGGGTATGTTCCAGGAAACGATTCTGCCAAACATAGCCTTCATAGGTGGTGGCGGGGAAATCGCCTACTGGCTTGAGTTACAACAGTTGTTTGCACATTATGGTGTGCCTTACCCGGTATTGCTGCTTCGCAACTCCCTGCTGCTGGTGGATGAACAGAGTAATACCCGCCTGCAAAAGCTGGAGATGCCGGTGCGAACATTATTTCAAAGCACCGATGATATCATCAACGGCTATGTGCAGCAACATACAGATGCCGCGCTGGTATTGAAAGATGAATATGCGGAGATGGAACGATTGTTCGATATCCTGCAGGAGAAAGCGGGAAGCATTGACGTTACCCTGGTGGCTTCTACCAATGCGGAAAGGAAGAAGGCGATGAAGTCCATCAGTAAGCTGGAACATAAGTTCCTGCGTGCAGAGAAAAAGAAATTTGCCTGGCAAACGGACCAGATCAGAACGATTAAGGCGCGGTTATTCCCAGCGGGTTCTTTACAGGAAAGAAAGGAGAATTTTATTCCCTGGTTTGCGATGGAGGGGCCGGCGTTTTTTGACAGGTTACTAGAAGTTCAAACGCCGGTGACGGATCAGTTTACGATTGTGACAGCTGGCTAATCAGCGTCTAAATAAGTTTAAGCTGGAATTGCATCGGATGATGCAATTCCGGCTTTTTGTTTGCGATTTGCTTATCAAGAAAAGTTCGCATGTGAAAAAATGCCTATTTTTTAAGGTTTCTTTTCAAAATCTTTAAAAATTGTATTTTTTTGCGACCTATAATTCTATACCTAATTCTATACTGATGAAAAAATTATTTACGCTGCTGGTTGTCTGTTTGATGAGCACCTATGTTTTTGCGCAGGAATTTCGCCACGGTGTTGGTTCAGGTTTCCTGGTACAGGTGCCTGAAGGTGACGAAGGGGAGGCGCTTCCCACGTTGCTGTATTACCCGCGGGTATGTTTCCCGATGTCTTCCGGTAAAACCTCTATTTCAATAGGTGTTCCGCTGACTTTCGGAATAGCTGCGTCATGGGGTGATAGTGGAAACAGTGCTTCTTTTGCCTTCAATGCACCGGTTACCGCCGAATTTAACTTTGGCGCAGGTGCTGTAAAAAACAGTGGCAAACGATTTGGCTTTTTTGTAGGCGCTGGTTTTGGCTACCATTATGCGAGTTATACTGAGGATTTTGACTATTGGGGTGGCGAAGATTATGTATACAGTGGCAGCAGTTCCAGTGTAGGCCCGGCAGGTGATCTGGGGGTGCGGTTTAAAGTTGGTAAGCAAAATCACAACATTGAGATTCGTACATCGTATATGCGTACGGTTTCCGATGATGTATATGACGTATTCGGTTTAAATTGTTTGTTTAATTTCTAAACCTGGCTGTCCGGAAATGACGTAATGAATTTCCGGACAGTGGTTTCATTGGAGTATCCCAAAGGCACAATTCTTGTGGCATAAACACTTATGCAACAACACTCAACCCCTGGCTTTGTGAATGTAAGAGGTGCGCGTGAGCACAATCTCAAGAACGTTGACCTCCTCATCCCCCGCGATGCATTAGTAGTATTTACAGGCATTTCCGGCTCCGGAAAGTCTTCCCTCGCTTTCGGAACATTATATGCGGAGGCGCAGCGCCGTTATTTGGAGTCGGTGTCGCCCTATGCGCGACGGCTGTTTCACCAGATGCCGGTACCGGAGGTGGATGAAATTGAAGGGCTGCCACCGGCGGTAGCCTTGCAGCAGCAACGGGGGACACCTACTACGCGGTCTTCTGTAGGTAGTGTGTCCACGTTGAGTAACCTGATGCGCATGCTTTTTTCAAGAGCGGGCGATTATCCGAAGGGGCTGGAGATTATTCACGCGGAGGCTTTTTCTCCGAATACGCCCGAGGGGGCGTGTCCTACCTGTCATGGTATGGGCCGTATTTACGATGCTACAGAGCAGTCGATGGTGCCTGATCCTACGCTTACTATCCGGGAGAGAGCAGTGGCTGCCTGGCCTACAGCCTGGCAGGGGCAGAATTACCGCGATATCCTTACTACGATGGGATACGACGTCGATAAACCCTGGAAGGACTTACCACAAAAATTACGTAACTGGATACTGTTTACCGAAGAGCAGCCCACCGTTCCGGTGTATGCCAGTTTTACTTTAGAAGAAGTAAAGGATGCTTTAAAACGTAAGATGGAGCCCAGTTATATGGGCACGTTTATGGGTGTACGCAAATATGTGATGCATACGTTTGCCCATACCCAAAGTGCAATGATGAAAAAGCGTGTGCAGCAATATATGCTGAGCACCCCCTGCCCGGAGTGCCATGGGAAAAGGCTGCGGCGGGAGTCACTGTCGGTGAAGTTTGGAGGAATGGATATTGCGGAGATATCGGCCGTCCCACTGAAACGCCTATACGAAATTATGCAGGGTAAAATGAAAGAGGTATCGGACGACCGGCATCCGGAAAAAGCGATGGTGATCCAGCGTATAGCGGTGGACCTGGTGGCCCGGTTGCAGGTGATGCTGGATCTTGGCCTGGGGTATCTTTCCCTGGAAAGAAGTACTCCCACGTTATCGCCGGGAGAGCTGCAGCGGTTAAGGTTGGCAACCCAGGTACGCTCTAACCTCTTTGGAGTAGTATATGTATTGGATGAGCCTTCGGCGGGCTTGCATCCGGCGGATACGCAGTCGCTGCTGCGGGCACTGGACAAGCTGAAAGCGGCAGGTAACTCTTTGTTTGTGGTGGAGCACGACCTGGAAGTGATCCGTCATGCCGATTGGATAGTGGACGTGGGGCCGTTCGCGGGAGAAAAAGGTGGTGAAATTTTGTACAGTGGGGAGTCGCAGGGCCTGAATCAGATTACAGATTCAATAACAGCTAAATATCTTTTTAATAAACTTCCACCTGCCAAACATCAACCCCGTAAGCCCGGCCAGTGGCTGCAATTGCAGGGGATTACCAGAAATAATCTACAGCAGCTGGATGTAAATTTTCCATTGCATTTATTTACAGCAGTTACTGGTGTAAGTGGTTCCGGTAAGTCGAGCCTGGTGAGTCAGGCCCTGGTGGAGTTGGTAGCCGGGCATTTAGGAACCGCGCTTGCGGAAGAGGATGATGCGCCGGACCTGGCGGAGGACAAGCCTGAAACCCTGGATGGCCGTATCGTTGGTGGGATGGACCAGGTGAAACGCATGGTGCTGGTAGACCAGAAAGCTATTGGTCGCATCCCGAGGTCCAACCTCGCTACCTATACCGGTCTTTTTGATCATGTCCGCAAGCTGTTTGCTGCCACGAAGGCTGCAAAAGCACGTAAATATGATGCCGGCCGTTTCTCCTTTAATATGCCCAAGGGCAGGTGTGAAAACTGCAATGGGGAAGGTTTTGTGATGGTGGAGCTGTTGTTTTTGCCGAGTGTATATGCGCCTTGTCCGGTATGTCATGGTACCCGGTATAACGCCAAAACGCTGGAGATAAAATATAATGAGAAAAATATAGCCGAGGTGCTACAGATGACGGTGGACGAGGCGTATCATTTTTTTGAAGCGGAGAGTGGGGTGTATCATTCCCTGCACGTATTGCGGGAGGTGGGCCTCGGCTATCTGCGGCTTGGGCAGCCGGCTACGGAGTTGTCGGGCGGTGAAGCGCAGCGCATCAAACTGGCTACGGAATTGCAGCGCATGGGCAAGGGGAATACACTTTATATACTGGATGAACCTACCACGGGGCTGCATCCTGCCGATGTAGATAAGCTGATGGTGCAGTTGAATTTACTGGTAGATGCCGGTAACACGGTGATTGTGGTAGAGCATAATATGCGGGTGCTCGCTGGCAGTGATTGGGTGATTGATATTGGTCCCGGTGCCGGTGAGGAAGGCGGGATGATTGTAGCGCAGGGGACGCCGGCGGATGTAGCGAAGGTGAAGGAGAGTAAAACAGCGGCGTTTTTAGGGAAGTATTTGTAGGAGAATGCAAACTAATAATATTAGTATTATTGTTTTGAGAATTATAATATAATCTTTTGAAATGACTGATGGTAAAGGTTTTTGGTTGCCAAAAATAGGTGCTAAGTTTTTTGGTAATTTGAATTTCTTGTACTACCTTAGTTATACATTTATACATAGTGCATTAACAAATTATAACCTTTACCTGGATGTCGGCTAACATCCAGGCTTTTTTCTCCCCTGCTGCCTCCCTAAAAATTTATTTTACCCAAAGGTAAAATCGCTCAAGCTACCAGGGCGATGGTTTGGTATCCGTTTGGATCCTGTTGAGAATAACCACAAGCATTGCGGTGCTACATCTCCGTCAACGCTTTCCCCATATCCTTCACCAGCGACAATATCGCCATCAGCTGATCATGCACCTGTTTGGCTTCCAGCATCTCATCGCGCAGCGGTGTGGCGCCCACGCCAGCGTTGATTTCCTCCTGGCGAAGCTGCACCAGTTCTTCCAGTCGCTGATCCAGTTGCTCAAAGGTGTTTAAAGCTGCCGGCAGTTGTGCCTGCGTTTTGGTGGCCGGGTCCAGCATGAGTAGCAGCTGGTCCATGTAATGCAGCAGGTAATCGGTTACCTGTTCGTATTCTTCTTTCGGGAATTGTACGCCGTGGTGCAGACTATAAGACCCCAATGCCGCAATGTGCGAAGTGAGGGTATGATTGAGCACCACGAAGTGATATACGGTGGAGGCGTTCTTTTGTTTACTTTTCGGCTCCGTGAGCATGCGCTGGAAAGCCGCCATCATATTGGCACTGGCCACATAGGTGTCTTTACGGGCCAGCTTAAAATCAGTAACGGTTACATCTTCCTTGATATACACGCCCATCACCTTTTCAAAATAATTCCGGTTGGTGACCAGCATTTTCTTCATATAATCAGGCAGGAAGGTATGCTCCCAGCTGGGCCATACCACCATATTGGCTATGAAGGCGAGCGTACCGCCGATGAAGGTATCCAGTACACGCTGGGCTGCATTATACAGGTCCGAGGGGTGCAGGAAGTGCAGCAAAAAGATTACAAACGGCGTTACAAAAAATACGCTGAGCGTATACCGGAAGCTCATAAAGCTGTAAGCACCGAGGATACAAAGCAGCATGGCAAAGAAAATAATAGTGCCATTGCTGGTGAGGTACAACAGGCCGGCAGCAAACAAGGCACCTAATACGGTACCGATTACACGCTGTATACTACGGGAACGGGTAAGGCCAAATCCTGGCTTCAGGATCACGATGATCGTCAGCAGTATCCAGTACACTCGGTCCAGCTCCAGCGCCATGCCCAGGATATAACCTGCCACGGTAGCCACGCTCACGCGGATGGCATGCCGGAAGATATGCGACTTAAAAGTGAGGTTGTCCTTGAAGGTTTCAAAATCGTATTTGTTACGGGTCGTGAATTTGGACAGTTCCAGCTTGGGATCTATCGATTCATCCTTGAGGCGTTCCAGTCGCGTAAGGCGGTGGAGGTTATATACACGCTGTGCCATATCCTGCAGGTTAGAGAGGATATTGGTGAGCGGCATGGTTCGCGTTCTTTCCTTAAGGGTAGGCAGCTTGAGGGTAATTTCTGCAATTTGCTTTCTTACTTTTTCCATTCCCAGTTTCAGGTTGGCTTTAGGGAGACTCCGTTGTCCCGCCGCCACGGCGATACCGATATTTTTGAGTTCTTCCACGAAATCGAGTATCAGGGAATGGTATTTATCCAGGATTTCTGCGTCCTTGAAATTATGGTGTAAGGCTTTATAATCTGTTTGAGATGCCATTATCTGCTCCTGTAAGTCCACCATGTCCAGGAATATTAGCACCATACTTTTGTTGATGCTCGTAGTTCCCTGCTGCGCAGAGCGGCGTTTGAGCAGCTGTTCCCGTACATTTTCCTGCTTTTCGTTTACCAGTACCTGTTGGGCCACTACCAGGCGGTAGTTTTCATCAACATCTACCCCAGGGGTGTAAAAATTAGCCCTGAGCTCGAGGTAACGGGCGGTTTGAATGATGCAGTCGCCCAGCGCCTGCTGTATATTCAGATAGGGGCGTATCTGCCAGAGGATTAATGCCAGCAAACCATACCAGATACTGCCCAGCAACACCATCAAGGCATGCAGCATCACAATGGACGGTGTTTGGAGTGATTCCCCCAGGATAGACACCAGTACCAGCAAACAGCCGGTGCCGATATTACCTCCCCGGTTACCATATACCAGCAGCATGGCAAAAAAGAAGCAGCAGGCAATGATCCAGCCAATCATCGCATAATGATAGGGGATCAGCAATCCCGTACCCAGGGCAGTCAGGAAGATGAGGACGGTGCTGATGATCAGCCCATTGCGCTTGTGTACAATGGTGCCGGGCACGTCGCTGAGGGCGGTACACAAGGCGCCCATCGACATGGCAATGCCAAGCTCCAGCTGCCCAAGGGCCATAAATACCAGTGAAGGCACCACCACACTGATGGTAGTACGTAAACCGTTGCTAAAATGATAACTGTAAAGGAATGTCTTAACGTCGTTGATCCAATTGTCTGTACGCAAACTCTTTCGGGTTTTGGAGCCACAAAGGTAATTATTAGCCCCTGTTAAAAGAATTCTGTGTATTAATTCTCACAGGAATTTAAATTTTAATTAGGGTTTTTACTATATTTATAATCAGACCATTATAGTTCCGGTGTTTTGTTCGGGGATATTAAATATTCACAGGTGTGTATAAAAAAATGCCGGAAGATGCTGTGTTCTCACTTAATTTACTTTTCAATCGGGTAAAATTATATCTTTGACGCCTTAAAAATCTCGGAGTAAAGTCGTGCGCTTAAAAACACTAGAAATTAAAGGCTTTAAAAGTTTTGCAGACAAGACCGTTTTGCAGTTTGATGAGGGGATTACCGGTGTAATCGGGCCTAACGGCTGTGGCAAAAGCAATATTATCGACTCTATCCGCTGGGTAATCGGAGAGCATAAGATCAGTAACCTGCGTTCTGAAAACCAGGCAGGACTGGTATTTAACGGCTCCAAAACCCGTTCCTCCAGTGGCATGGCTGAGGTTAGCCTCACGTTCGAGAATACCAAAAATGTACTGCCTACCGAATTCACCACGGTTACGATTACCCGTAAATTCTACAAAAACGGCGATAGCGAATACCGCCTCAACGATGTGGCCTGCCGCCTCAAGGACATCCATAACCTGTTTATGGATACCGGGGTGAGCACCGACTCCTACGCCATCATCGAGCTGGGAATGGTGGACGATATCATCAAGGATAAAGAAAACAGCCGCCGACGCATGCTCGAACAAGCCGCCGGCATTTCTATCTACAAGACAAGAAAAAAAGAAGCAAAAGCAAAACTGGACGCTACCGAGGGTGACCTCAACCGCATCGAGGACCTGCTGTTTGAAATCAACAATAACCTTAAAACCCTCGAAAGCCAGGCCCGCAAAGCCGAACGCTTCTACGAGGTGAAAAAGGAATACCGAGAAGCCAGTATCGAACTCGCCAAAGCAGCACTCGAAGGCTTCAACATCACTTTCAAAGACCTCTCTGATAAACAACAGGAAGAAAGCGACCGCAAACTGGCCCTGGAAACAGAAATCAAAGCCGCCGAAGCCGCCGTGGAAGAAGACAAACTCCACTTTGTAGCCAAGGAAAGAGAGCTACAGGTGCTGCAGAAATCCTTCAACGACCTCGTTGCCACCATCAGAACCAAAGAAAATGATAAAAACCTCGCTACCCAGCAACTAACCTACCTGCGGGAACGCGAAAAAAATATTACGGACTTCCTCAACAGCGCGGAAGGACAACTAAACGGACTTACTTCCTCCATCGATTTCTCCGAAAAACAGGTAGTGGAAGAATCCGAAATCTTCGAAACCATGACCGATGAGCTGGAAACACTCCGCGAAATGGTAGAAGAAAAGAAAGAAAAATTCCAGCAAAAGAAAGCGGCCCTCGAAACCCTACGCAACGACCAGCAACGCTGGCAACGCCAACAGTTTGAAGCCGAAAAGAAAGTAGCCGTAGCCGATACCTCCGTGCAAAACCTGCAACGCAGCATGCAACAATTGCAGGAAGAAAAAACCGGCCGCCAGCAACAAATCACACAGCTGGAAGCAGAAAAAGCTACCCTGCAGCAAACACTGGAAACAGAAAAAACTGCCCTGGATGAAATGATCCGATTCCAGGACGAAACCAAAGAAAAAATCCTCGCTACGCAGTCAGATATCGAAGGACTCCGTGATAAGCTCGTAGATGAAAATCGTAAACTCGATTCCAAAAAGAATGAATACGACCTGCTTAAATCACTGGTAGACAGTCTCGATGGCTATCCTGAAAGTATCAAGTTCCTCAAAAAGAACCCCGACTGGAATAACGCAGCCCCCATACTCTCCGATATCTTTTTCTGTAAAGAGGAATACCGCACCTGCGTAGAAAACCTCCTGGAACCTTACCTGAACTATTACGTCGTAAACAACACCGCTGAAGCCGTACAGGCCATCCAGCTCCTCGACGCCAATAAAAAAGGAAAGGCTAACTTCTTCATACTGGATCAGTTCCGTCAGCAACCCGCCAGCATCGTGACCCCTCCGGGCACCATTCCGGCATTGCAGGTGGTAGAAATCGAAGAGAAATATAAAGGCCTGGGAAATTTCCTGCTCAGTAAAGTATTTATCGGAGAAGATATCAGCCGCCTGGAATTCAGCCAGCTGGCCAGCGACGAAATCGTGCTGATCGAGAAGTCGGGCCGCATGCACCGCGGGAAATACAATATCTCCGGTGGCTCCGTGGGCCTGTTCGAAGGTAAAAAGCTGGGCCGCGCCAAAAACCTGGAGAAACTGGAAGCTGAGATCAAAGATCTCGAAGCTATCGTAGGGAAACTGCGTGTAGCCATTCAGGATAAACACAACGAAGTATTGGGCTATAATGGTCAGCTCAACGAAAATAATATCAACGCCGGACGTGATAAAATCAACCAGCTGAACAACCAGCTGTTTGGCCTGCAAAACAGGATTGAAAACTTCCACCACCTCATTGAAGCCGGCGATAAACGCCTGGAAGAAATGCAGCAATCACTGGATACCAACCAGCAAAGCATTTCGGGAGTAAGGGAGGAGCTGGACAACCTGAACGACCGCGTAAATGAACTGCAGGATACCATTATTGAGGCCGACAGGGCAGCACAGGAAGTAGAGCAGCAGTTTAACATGGCCAATGTGCAGTTCAATAACCAAAACCTGCAACATACCCGCCAGCAAAGTAAAATACAGGCCCTCAAACAGGAACTGGAATTTAAACGCAAACAACTGGCCGACCTGCACACGCAGATCACCAACAATAAAGCGCAACTTGAGGACGCCGCCGGCAACATCGCTGCAGCTGTTGAAAAGCTCAGTCATGCGGACGATGGCCTGGTAGAACTGTTCCGCCAACGTGAAGAGGAAGAAAAAGCCCTGAACGAAAAAGATCAGGAATACTACAATTTCCGTAACCACTTGCAGGAACTGGAAACCACCCTCCGTAGTAAACAGAAAGCCCGCGAGCAACTGGATATTCAGCTCAATACCATCAAAGACAAGGTGAACGAACTCAAACTGCAGCTGGCATCCATGAAGGAAAGGCTCAGCGTGGAGTTCAAAATAAACCTGGACGAGATTATTGACGAACAGCGAAGCTCCGAACTACCGGTAGAAGAGCTGCAAGCCAGCGCGGAAAAACTGAAAAAGCGCCTGGAAAATATGGGGGAAATCAACCCCACCGCTATCGAGGCTTACCAGGAAATGAAAAAACGTTACGAATTTATTCTGGAGCAGAAAACAGATCTCGTGAACGCGAAAGACTCCCTGCTGGCCACTATCCAGGAAGTGGAGTCCACAGCCAACCAGAAGTTTCTCGATACATTCAACACCGTTAAGGAAAACTTTATCCGCGTATTTAAAGCATTGTTTACCGAGGAAGATCAGTGTGACATGATCCTGAGCGACCCGGAAAACCTTGCCGATACCGGCATTGAGATCATCGCCAAACCGAAAGGTAAGCGTCCGGCAGCTATTACACAGCTCTCCGGAGGTGAAAAAACACTGACGGCCACCGCACTGCTGTTTGCCATCTACCTGATAAAACCAGCACCATTCTGTATCCTGGATGAGGTAGATGCACCACTGGACGATGCCAACGTAGGTAAATTCACCAACATGATCCGTAAGTTCTCTGATAACTCCCAGTTTATCATCGTTACCCACAACAAACAGACCATGGCGGCTGTAGATGTGATATACGGGGTAACCATGCAGGAGCCTGGCGTGAGCAAGCTCGTGCCGGTAGATTTCAGGAGTTTGAACTGATGACAGGAAAAGTTTGTTAGTACGTATTGACTGCTTAATATTATCTGAAAAAATAAAAAAACACTAAACACTATGGGCGCATGGGGCACCAGAAACTTTGAAAACGAAGGATCTCAAGACTGGGTTTTTGATTTGATCGATCACAAAGATGGTGGTATGGTAACTGATACACTGGCTCGTATCATCAATAATCATGAGAAACTTGAAGTTTCCGATTGCGAAGAAGGACTCGCTGCTGCTGAAACAGTAGCCGCACTGGTAGGTCGTGCCAGTGAGGATTACCCTGAAGATCCACTGGACAGGCTGGATATCTTAAACCTGATCGGTACAAAAGCACTGAGAAATCAGGCCATCAACGCAGTGAAAAAGATTACGGCCGACTCTGGAATGCGTGCTGCATGGGAAGAGGCGGGTCAGCTGGCAGAATGGGAAGCCGTACAGGCTGGCCTGATGAAAAGGCTGGAAATATAGTTTCCGCTACTACCACCGATATTATACAGGCATCTGTGCCTGTTTTAATGTATAAAAAACGCCCGCCTGGCATATGCCGGACGGGCGTTTCTTTTATATCGTTAACGGATTATCCCAGTAATATACCTGCGATGGTGGCTGACAGGTAAGAGGCCAGTGTACCACACAGCAGTGCTTTCAGACCCAGTTTGGCCAGGTCGCTCCGCCTGTCCGGTGCCAGCTCTCCAATACCACCGATCTGCATTCCCACGCTGGAGAAGTTCGCAAAACCGGCAATGGCAATGGTAACGATGGCTACTGCTTTGGGAGATACTACATCAATCTTATGGTCGGTGAGGCTCTTAAACGCAACAAATTCATTGATGCTCAGCTTCTGACCGAGCAGGGTAGCTACCTTGCTCACATCCTCCGAAGGTACTCCCATGGCCCAGGCCATTGGGGTGAAGATTTTACCGAAGATCCAGTCGAGACTGAGCGTGAAATTAGGATTGAAGATGTGACCGATGTGAATGAGGCACCAGTCGAGCAGCGCAATCAATGCAATGAACCCGATCAGCATGGCGATTACATTCATGGCAATTTTAAAACCATCGCCGGCACCATGTGAAATCGCATCAATTACGTTGGTGTAATTGCTTTTTACCTCCATTTTCACGCGTCCCATGGTTACGCTTTCCTCCGTTTCCGGATATACGATTTTGGAGATTACAAGTGCTCCCGGTGCTGCCATGAGGCTGGCAGTGATCAGGAAAGGTGCGATGTCCATGCCTGCCTGAAAGCCCATGTTAGCGTATACCACAAGGATACCACCGGCAATACAGGCCAGACTGCCGCTCATCGAAGCGAGCAACTCACTTTTTGTCATGGAAGAGAGGTAAGGACGAATCATTACCTGTGCCTCTACCTGGCCTACAAAAGCGCTGGCTACGTTGCTGAGTGCTTCGGCACCGCTCACACGCATGATGATGTTCATGGCGCGGGCAATCACCGCAACAATCCGCTGCATAATACCAAAGTGATATAAAACAGCTACCAGCACACAAACGAGAATGATAGTGGCGGTAACGTTGAAGGCAAATACAAATCCGCCGTTGGCGTAATCGGCAATAGTGCCGGTTGGGGGTTGGGCTACACCCAGGCCTCCATAAACGAAGGCGGCACCCTGGCGGGCAAAAGCTTCCAGCTTACCCATCGCATGTCCTACCTGCTGAAAAAACCAGGTAACCGGCGGCACTTTAAACACCAAAATTCCAATCAATACCTGCAATGCAATCCCACTAAAAACCAGTCTGTAATTGATCTTACTCCTGTTGTTGGAAAATAAAAAGGCTATACCCAGAATAAGTACTATGCCTATCAAGCCGTGAAAGCGTCCCATAGATGCAAATAAATCGTAAAATGTATGCAAATAAGCGACGAAGATAGGGGTTTTTTCTTTAGTCGCTGCCAAATGCGGGTAATTCTCTTATGCTCCACCACTGATGTAAAGTTGAGGAGAAAAAGTTTTAAAATAATGTATTTTTAACCCTTGCAATAGATCACAAGATGGGCCGTTACCAATACCTTATTTTTTCCGCGTTAATACTGGCTTTTGTTGCCTGTAACCAACATAAAACTACTACCGCTGCCAACAATACAGACAAGGACTCTGCCGGAGTACTGGAAGGCAGGGAAGCAATCAAACACATGCAGCTGGAGGATGGACTGGAGGTGCAACTGGTGGCGCAGGAGCCGATGGTAGTGGCTCCCGTAGCCATGACCTTCGATTTCAGCGGCCGGATGTGGGTGGTAGAAATGACCGGTTTTATGCCCGATACCAGTGGTACGGGAGAAGATATGGCCAGTGGCAAGATCGTGGTCCTCGAAGATAAAAATGGAGATGGCGAAGCTGACGAACGCCAGGTGTTCCTCGACTCGCTGGTATTACCCCGGGCCATCTGCCTGGTAGATTCCGGCATTCTCGTAGCCACTCCGCCACAGCTGTATTACTATGAAATTCATGGAAATAAAGCCGGCAAACGTACCCTCGTAGACGATCACTATGCCGACGGCGGTAACGTGGAACACCAACCCAACGGCCTGCTCCGCGGTATGGACAACTGGATCTACAACGCAAAATCGGATAGCCGTTACCGTAAGGTGAACGGAAAATGGATCAAAGAGCATACGCAGTTCAGAGGCCAATGGGGAATTTCCCAGGACGACGACGGCCGCCTGTTTTATAATAATAATTCCCAAAACCTGCTGGGCGACTACTTCCTGCCAGGACTCTCCGGTAAAAACACCCACCAGCGCGAAGCCGCAGGCTTTGATGAAAAGGTGGTGGCAGATAACAACGTATATCCGGCACGTAAAAACCTTGGTGTAAACAGGGGATACGTAAAAGGTGTGCTGGACGAAGAAGGCAAGCTCATTTCCTTTACCGCAGCCTGTGGCCCGCATATTTACCGTGGCGACCTGCTGCCACGCAAATATTATGGCGGTGCATTTGTAGCCGAGCCGGCAGCTAACCTGATCAAATGGAATATCCTGCGCGACAGCGGCGATGTTGTTACCGGAGAGCAAGCCTATAAAGGCAAGGAATTTCTGGCCAGTACGGACGAGCGTTTCAGGCCTACTAACCTCATTACCGGTACTGATGGTGCATTGTACATCACGGATATGTACCGGGGCATTATTCAGCATAAGACCTATCTCACCCCATACCTTAAGCAACAGATTGCAGCGCGTAAGCTCACTTTACCACTTAACTGTGGCCGGATTTATCGCATCGTACCGAAAGGTAGCCATCCTAAAATGATGACAACAGCTACCAGTACTTCCGCTATGCTCACCATGCTCCATCATAAGAATGGCATCATCCGTGATATGGCCCAGCAACAGCTGGTGGACCAGGGCATGAAGGCAGCAGTACCGTTGCTGCGTGCCAGTCTGCATGATACGACACATCCGCTTACACAGCGGCATGCCCTCTGGACACTGGAAGGCCTGGATGCGCTTACGTTGAATGACGTGCGCTATCTGCTGGACAGCTCGTCGTTAAAACTACAGATACAGGCCATGGCAGCACTGCCATCTCTCTATAATAAAAGTAATAGTAAGGCTGTAACAGCTATCATAGACAGCCTGCTACGTCAACCGGCTACTGCACGCTATGCCGCCTGGCTGTTGCCGGCTGTAAATAAGTGGGACAAGGCTGCGGTGACTGGTATGGAACAGTTTCTCCTGTCACATTATGCGGCCGACCGTTATATTGCGGCTGCGGTGGTCAACAATGCACAAGGCCGTGAACGTGCGTTGCTGGAACAGCTGCAGGTGGTGAATAAAGACACTACCATCTCCCTGTATAAAGCTTTACATGAAACCATGGAGGACATGCAAAGTGCTGCTGAACAACAGAAAATGGCTGCACTGGAATTGTCGTATCCACGGGGTTATGAAATATTTAACAATATCTGCCAAACCTGCCATGGTAAAAATGGAAATGGTATTGCTTCTATGGCGCCGCCACTCAATGAAAGCAATTGGGTGAATGGTGATAAGAAGAAGCTGGCTGCTATTGTATTATATGGCCTTACCGGACCTGTAACCGTGCATGGTAAAGTATACCAGGCGCCGGAGATCAGCGGTGATATGCCGGGAATCGGTGCCAGTGATGAATACAGCGATGCCGATATTGCGCAGTTATTGTCGTACCTGCGGGCCGCCTGGAAAAATAAGGCTGGTCAGGTTACCGAATCAGATATTAAATGGGTAAAAAAGCAATATAATGGTCGCCAAAAGCCATTCACCGCTTCCGAATTACAATAGAAGAAATGCGTAAATTATTCAATGTTGCACGAGCAACATTGAATAATTACAAAAGAAAAAGCAACAATATTTAATGTCTTGAAATCATTGGCAAAGTGCATTTCCGTGAAGGAAATTAGCCCTACCTTTGCCCTGTAATGACAAAGGCAACACATATACAAACGCAGAGAAACCTATGTACAACAGCTTGCTGTACTTGCGGATTTACGTTGCCATTTTTATCCTGCCCCAAAGACTTCAACATTTTAACCCGGACAACTTAATGGAAAGAGAATAGTTGTTCGGGAGGATCGCTACCTGGCACAACGCAGGCGGCAAACATCCAAAGCAATTACCAAACAATCTTATAAAAACAGTTTTATGAATCATCGGATTGCACGATGGGCGGTTTACTTTTTATGCCTCGTATTGGACATTACCGTAGCAGTGGGGATTTATCGCGGATATCTTAGCGGTTGGATCTTATTACCTGTGGCCGTGGGTTTGACCATTCTCACCCTGTACGACCGTTTCCAGAGAACGCATGCTTTGCTGCGTAACTATCCTGCCCTGGGCAGGTTGCGTTACCTGTTGGAGAACATCCGTCCGGAGATGCGCCAGTACTTTTTTGAATCAGATACAGATGGGCGTCCGTTTAGCCGTCGTCAGCGTTCTGTAGTGTATCAGCGTGCCAAGGATGTGAAGCAAACCGTTGCCTTTGGTGCATTGGCAGATATGTACGAGCCGGGATATGAGTGGGCGTCGCATACCGCGTTTCCAGTAAAAGTTAAAGCAGAAGCACTGCGCGTTACCATCGGTAATGAGCAATGTTCACAGCCATATAATGCCTCTCTGTTAAACATCAGCGCCATGAGTTATGGTGCACTGAGTAAGACGGCGGTGCTGTCGCTCAACGGTGGCGCGCAGATGGGCGAGTTTGCCCACAACACCGGAGAAGGTGGTATCAGTCCTTATCACCTGGAAAACGGTGGTGCCCTGATCTGGCAGATTGGTACCGGTTATTTTGGTTGTCGCGATGAATCGGGTAATTTCTCTCCTGCAGTTTTCGAAGCGGCGGCTGCGGCTCCTGCGGTGAAAATGATTGAGCTGAAACTGAGTCAGGGTGCGAAACCAGGTAAGGGTGGGGTATTGCCGGCGGCTAAGAACACACCTGAAATTGCGGCTATCCGTAAAGTAAAGCCAGGAGTGAGTGTATTATCACCGGCGGCGCATACAGCGTTTAGCAATGAATATGAAATGCTGGCATTTTTGCAGCAGATGAGAAAGCTGAGCGGTGGCAAGCCGGTAGGTTTCAAGCTGTGTGTGGGGCGTGCAGATGAGTTTGAGCGTATCTGTACCGCGATGATTCATACAGGTATCTATCCTGACTTTATCACCGTAGATGGTGCAGAAGGTGGTACCGGTGCGGCTCCGCTGGAATTTACGGATTCTATTGGTATGCCATTATACGATGCACTGGCAATGGTAGTGAATATGCTGAAGCATTACGATCTGAAAAAACATATCCGCATTATGGCCAGTGGAAAAATCATCACCGGTTTCGATATTATGAAAGTGCTGGCACTCGGTGCGGACGCTGCTTACAGCGCACGTGGCATGATGCTTGCGCTGGGTTGCATCCAGGCGTTACAATGTGATAGTGGCAGTTGCCCGGTAGGTGTGGCTACACAGGACCCTACCTTGTATCGTGGTGTGAATGTGGCAGATAAACGTATTCGTGTAGCAAACTACCACCGTAATACAATTTATGCGTTGGCAGAGCTGATGGGCGCCTGTGGCTTTACTTCCGCAGAAAAAGTGCAACCGGAAGCGATGTTCCGCCGTGTAACGAGAACGGATATACGCTCTTATGCAGAGATCTATGGTCCGCGTTTGAGCAAAGCGGGTGCGCCTTTGTACCCGGAGCAGATTGCTCATAATTAATTCAGCTATAGTGTTAGCAGTCAAATATGTATCAAAAGAGCAAAAAAAGCTCCGCTTTCCAGCGGGGCTTTTTTGTATCATCTGGTGTTATTTTGTTCGATTTGGGAGAGACCGAAGGTCTCTCCCAAATCGTTTGTTGGTCCGCCCTGGGCGGACCAACAAACGATGATTGCTTGTGTAAAAAATGCTCCGCTGGAAAGCGGAGCATTCGTTCGTAAGTCAGAATATGTATCAAAAGTGCCGATGGTAATCGGCGAAAAAGCAAAAAAAATCCGCTACTGTAATAGTAGCGGACGGATAGTGTTATTTGTTATAAACGATTTTATCACCGTATCCAATGTGGTATTTATCGCAGAAGCCACCGTTTACTTCCAGCACGTATTGTGCTTTTTTGAAGGAGGGCAGACTTTGTTCTGATAATGGCGTCGCATATTTCTGGATGGATACGATCTCCATTTTATCATCGATATAAATTATATCCAGGGAGATGTAAGTGTTTTTCATCCAGAAGGACCGCTCTTCCATATCAGGGAATATGAAAAGCATACCCTGGTCATCTGTCATCGACTTTCTGTACATCAGGCCATCTTCGCGTTGCGGGTCAGTTTCGGCGAGCTGGATATCAATTTTGCGGATGGTATCAGCACCGGATTTTGAAACGAAAGCCAGGGCAGCGTCCTTTCTGAAGGCGATGCCATTGGCAGTTTCTACCTGTTGTTCTGCAACAGGGGCGGTGGTGGTATCTGCAGCAGATTGATTGCTGGATGCGGACTGATTGCAGCCTGCTGAAGACAGACCTGCGACTAGTAAAAGTTTCAGATATAGATGCATAGATCAGGTTTATTTCAGCAGCAGCTCTTCATCAGAGAAAACTACTTCTGTATAGTCTTTGATTTCATTGTAAACAGTATCTCTTTCTACCGGGCGGCGACCAGCCTGACGAATCAGCATGGCCAGCTGTGCGGTGTTCATGGATGGATTCTGTTCTTCTGCACCTGCCATGGAGTAGATTTTGGTGGTATCGTCGATGGTACCATCCAGGTCGTTTACGCCAAAGCTGAGGGTGAGTTGTGCGGTGTTTCTTCCCAGCATAGGCCAGTAGGCTTTCAGGTGAGGGAAGTTATCCATATAGAGGCGTGCGATGGCATACAGGCGGAGATCTTCTACTACAGAAGTTTCCGGGATGTCTGACATGTCGTTGCCTTTGTTGCGGAATTTCAGCGGAATAAAGGTATTAAAGCCACCGGTTTCGTCCTGCAGGGAACGGAGGCGTTCCATGTGGTCGATGCGGTGTTCGAAGTTTTCTACGTGGCCATACAGCATGGTAGCGTTGGTGTGCATACCCTGGTTGTGTGCCGCTCTGTGAATGGCTAACCATCCATCAGCATCTACTTTATCGTGGCAGATTTTAGCACGTACATCCGGGTGGAAGATTTCAGCACCGCCGCCTGGCATGGATTGCAGACCAGCTTCGTTGAGGATGCGCATGCCTTCTTCTACCGTTACTTTTGCCTTGCGGAACATATAGTCCAGCTCAACAGCAGTAAAACCTTTAATGTGGAGGTCCGGACGATGGGCCCTGATTTTCTGAATCAGTTCCACAAAAAATTCCAGTTGCATTTTAGGATGTACACCGCCCACGATGTGCACTTCAGTAACGGGTTGATTATCGTAGCCTTTTACGATGTCCAGCATCTGGTCGATGCTTAGTTCCCATCCGTCTTCCCGGTTTTTGTAAAGGCGGGAGTAGGAACAGAAGTGACAGGTGAAGATGCAGACGTTCGTAGGTTCGATATGAAAGTTACGATTGAAGTATGTTTTATCGCCGTGCATCCGCTCTCGTACGAGGTTAGCTAATGCGCCCAAATATCCGATATCGCCTTTTTCAAATAAAGTCAGTCCATCTTGTGGCGTCAGTCTTTCCTGTCTTAATACTTTCTCGCCTATTGCTTTCAGCGACTGGTCCAGTCCGGGTTGCTGCAGTAATACTTCTACAGCGGGATAATCTTGTCTCATCGTTATCTTACTTTCATTAATTTAATGGTATTGGCCCTGTTCCTGTAAATTAATTTTACAAAATAAACACCATTTGGCTCATTTACCAAATTAAAGGTCATGCGGTTGGCCCTGTTGATGGCAGCGGGTGGCAAACTGGTAATCAGCTGGCCTGCGGCGTTATAGATCGCAACCTGTTGCAAGTCCTCCGGTACCTGGTAAAATGTCACCCAAACGATCCCCGTACTCGGGTTGGGATTCACCAGTACGCCCTGCTTTCTCAGGTCTTCATTGACGTCTCTCGTAATAATTCTTATATTATCAATATAAATATTATTCTCTGAATTTGAGATATTTCTGAAAGCTACCTGGAATTTTCCTTTACGTACAGCCGCTGTTAAATCAATTGAATCCCTTCGCCATTCGGAGGCGGTAGGGATATATTCAGTCTGGATCGGAGTTTTGTGTGTAATGAGATTCGGGCCCCACTTCTGGTACACCATTTCGGTGGTGTTCATACAATCGCTGCTCACATGCACCTGTAGTGTATCCCAGATATTACTGGTAGTGGCAGGGTCGGTGTAAACGGCCGCAGCTACATCAAAAAAGAGGAATACGGAGTCGTGGCCCTGCGGATCTAAAATGGGCGATAACAGGTCATCCTGCTGGAAATTGGTATTGTACCCCAGGTTGCGGATAAGCGCCGAAGCCTTGCTGGCGCTACCTACATCGCGGATGCGTTCCCAGGTGAAGCTCCTGTCAGGGTTGCGTATGGCCCAGCCGGGAGGAGGGAAGCTGTCGTTTTCAAAACCTTCGGTAAATGGGAGTATTACTTCGGCATCGTAGTTAAACCGGCCGGAGGTAGTATCGTTGGCAGGGTCACCGTCCGGTTGTCCGTTGGGCAACTGCGTATAGGCTTTAATGTTATAGTTACCAATGTTGATATTGGCAGATGGCAGGGTCACGGTGGTAGTAGTGAGCGGGGCCAGGTTGCCTGTCCAGCTATAGGTATGCAAACTACCGCCATTGAGCTGGTAGTTGATATTAACGCTGGTAAGCGGGGCGGTGCCTTTGTTACGCAGCGTTACGACCGGTGCTATGCCCGTATTGCACAACTTGCCCATGGGCGATAACAACTGCACCAGCGAAGCATTGTTGGGATAGACCACTGGAGGGGAGCAGCCGTCGGAGGTCATGAGCGTGGCGATGATATTTTCCAGCACATAGCGCATCCTGGTGACCTGGCCTGCGGTAAACAGTTGCATGCAGGCGTCGTCGGAATAGTCCATATAGTTCATGAACATGATGCCGGGAGCGGCGGGTGTGCAACGATCCGTTCTGGGAAAGGTAAAGCAACCGAAGCTGCTGGTGCCTTGCAGGGGCGTATCGGTGATGTCGTCATCGTCGGAGCAGTCGCCGTTATCATCTCCCCAGATATGTTTCAAACCAAAGTAGTGGCCTATTTCATGGGTCACGGTACGTCCTTTGTTATAGGTAGGGCTGATATTTCCGATGGTACCGAATGCGTTATAGGCGATCACCACCCCTTCCTGTTCGGGCTGAAAGCCGCTGCCAACAGGAGCCGCCACACCGAGGTAGCCGCTGGCCAGCCTGGTAACCCATATATTGAGGTATTTGCGTGTATCCCATGCATCGGAGCCGCCGGTATCGCCGTATTTCACGTCCGGAGCGCCGTTGGTGATATCAAAAGTTCTGTTGCTGGTGACGCGCACGATGCCGTTGGTTGGCTCACCATCAGGGGTGCGCTGGGCCAGGCAAAAGTTGATGTTCATATTCCCGATAATAGACTGCCATACGCCCGGGACTTTGGAAATATCGGTATTGGTAGCGGTATAATCGAGATTGAGTGCTGCCAGTTGTGACTGCACCTGTGCGTCCGTAACGCTGGCGGGATTATCCAGCACTATGTGTATCACCACGGGGATGGTAACGGCGGCTGGTACGGCTTCTGTCTTTAATCGTTGCTGGATCTGGCCGCGTAACAGTTTAGTATGGTATGCTTCAATCCTGGCGGCCATGACCGGGCTTTCAGCTGCCATTTGCTGCAGCACTTCACTGGTTCCACATTTGCGCTGCGCCTGCAGCGTAGACATAGCTGTTAAGGTAAGGAGGATAAGAAAAAGTTTGCGCAACGGCTCGGGTATTTGGTTGTGAAATTGTGGCCGTAAGATAACGTTTCTTTATTATACTTAATTTCTGTATATCGACGAAAAGCCTGGATTTGCGGTCAGGTATCCCATAAAAAAGGCAGGCCTTCCGATACCGGAAAGCCTGCACAAAATATTTCAATTGGTGAATTCCTGATTAGAGGTTTGCCTGGATTTTCTTATCCAGTACAGCTTTAGGAACTGCACCTACTTGTTTATCAACTACTTTGCCGCCTTTTACGAACAGGATCGCAGGAATGCTGGTGATACCGTAGTTGATAGATAACTGCGGATTTTGGTCCACGTTAACTTTACCAATGTTTACCTTTCCTGCGTAGTCTTTAGACAGCTCTTCAATTACCGGACCGATAGCACGACAAGGACCGCACCATTCTGCCCAAAAGTCGATAACTGTTAATTTATCGCTATTCAGAACTTCAGTTTCGAAGTTCGCATCTGTGAATTCTAAAGCCATATACTCTAATTTAAAATGATTTGATATGATTGTTTTGATTTTCTGCTGCTTTGTGTTTTTGTGTTCCAATCAGTGACTAGTTATTGTCAAATCTTGATCCACGTGCAAATTACTGCATTTTTGACATCTTACTTATTGATTATGTCTATATACACATCGATATCCGGTTGTTTAGCCAGGTAGTGTGCCAACTCGTCATTCATTTCGATATTACGGTTGAAAGTGTGGAGTTTAGCCTGTAATTGTGTGTCGATATCCGTCAGGTGTACGTGCATGGTACTGCTGCCAGGATAGCGGTTAACGTTCTCTACCAGGAAGTCCACGGTTTGCCGGGAGATGGACTTCGGAGAAGTCATCAGGAACACCTGCTTGGTATGGGTCTTCTTAACCTCCTGGAGCAGTTGGATGCTATTTACCTTGAACTCGTATTCATTATCATTGAATCGCTTGGATTTGAAGCCCCCATTGATAAACAGGCATAATCCGGGTTTGAGATAGGGAGCAAAACGGATAAAGTCTTCACTCCACAGGGCAAACTCGAATTTCCCGGTATAATCTTCAATGGTCATAATACCGAACTGGCGGTTATTCCTGGAGATTCTTTCCTGGGCGTTGGTGATAAATACGGGCAGGCGGAAGTTTTTTTCTCTGGCGCGACCACCGGTGCTGCCGGGCGTGCTGATGTCGGCCTGGTATTCCACCAGGTCCTGCACAGTGTTCATCTGGTAATGCTTCATTTCGAAGCGGTAATCGTCCAGCGGGTGACCAGAGATATAGATACCTGTTACATCCCGCTCATTATTGAGCTTCATGATCAGCGGCCAATGGTCGCAGGGTGGGATTTTCGGTGGTTCTACATCCGGGAGTTCATCGGCGCCAAAGAGGCTGCCGATATTGGAAGATCCTGCACTTACCTGCTGGCCGAACTTTACAATGCGGTCCAGGCCGGAGAGGGGATCATTTTCTGGTTTATGAAAATACTGCGCACGGTGGAGTTCCGGGAACAGGTCGAAGGCGCCGGACATGGCCAGGGCCTCCAGTGATTTTTTATTGACAGCGCGTTGGTTCACGCGTTTGATAAAATCGAATATAGATTTGTAGTTGCCCTCTTTCTTACGCTCTTCCAGCAGGTTTTCCACGGCTGCTTCACCCACGCCTTTGAGGCCCCCCAGGCCAAAGCGGACCTGGCCCTGTTTGTTCACTGCAAAGCCTTTGAACGATTCATTGACATCCGGCGGCAATACGTCGATGCCCATACGTTTACACTCCTCCATGAAGAAGGTGATTTTCTCAATATTGCTGGCGTTATTAAGTACGGCAGCCATATATTCAGCAGGGTAGTGGGCTTTGAGGTAAGCGGTTTGGTAGGCTACGAACGCATAGCAGGTAGCGTGGGATTTATTGAACGCATAGGATGCAAACGCTTCCCAGTCGGTCCATACTTTATCACAGATTTTGAGGTCATGCCCGTTTTTCTGGCAGCCTTCCATAAACTGTGATTTCATTTTATCCAGTACGGCTTTTTGTTTTTTACCCATAGCCTTACGGAGTACGTCAGCATCTCCTTTGGAGAAGCCGGCGAGCTTCTGGCTGAGCAACATCACCTGCTCCTGGTATACCGTGATACCGTAGGTATCGTTGAGGTATTCCTCCATTTCGGCCAGGTCGTAGGTGGTGGGTTCCAGTCCGTGTTTACGGCGGATAAACGCCGGGATGTACTCCAGTGGTCCCGGACGGTACAAGGCGTTCATGGCAATCAGATCATCGAAACGGTCCGGTTTGAGTTCGCGCAGGTATTTTTGCATACCGGCAGACTCGAACTGGAACGTAGCGTTGGTTTCACCTTTCTGATAGAGCTCGTACGTCTTTTCGTCGTCCAGGGGGATATAGTCGATATCGATCACCACGCCGTGGTTCTGACGGATCAGTTCCAGGGCATTTTTGATGATGGTGAGGGTTTTAAGCCCCAGGAAGTCCATTTTGATAACGCCGGCGTTCTCGATGATGCTACCCTCGAACTGGGTAACGAGGAGGTCGGAGTCTTTGGCGGTGGACACGGGGATCAGATCGTAGAGGTCCTGCGGGGCAATGATGATACCCGCTGCGTGGATACCGGTATTACGCACGGAGCCTTCGAGTACGCAGGCTTCGCGGAGTACTTCCCCCTGGAGGTCTTCTCCTTTGATGAGTTCACGGAGTTTTTTAACGTTCTCGATATCTTCTCCGGCGAGGCCTTCTTTATCGGCCAGGCTTTTATCCCCATCCAGCGGGGCGTTGAAGATACGGTCCAGCTGGATGCCTGGTTTATCCGGCACCAGTTTGGCGAGGGCGTTGGAGTCGGGCAGTGGGAGGTCCATTACACGGGCCACGTCCTTGATACTCATTTTGGCGGCCATGGTACCATAGGTAATGATTTGTGCTACCTGGTTACGGCCGTATTTCTGTACTACGTAGTCGATTACTTTCTGGCGGCCTTCATCATCGAAGTCCGTATCAATATCGGGCATGCTCTTACGTTCCGGGTTAAGGAAACGCTCAAACAGGAGGTTGTATTTAATTGGGTCGATGTTGGTGATACCGATGCAGTATGCTACTGCGGAACCGGCAGCCGATCCACGGCCGGGGCCGATGAACACGCCCAGATCGCGGCCTGCTTTGATGAAGTCGGACACGATGAGGAAGTACCCGGCAAATCCCATGTTTTCAATTACCTGCAGTTCGAAATTGAGGCGTTCTTCCACATCGGCGGTCATTTCCGAGTAGCGGGTGCGGGCGCCTTCGAAGGTGAGGTGGCGCAGGTACTGGTCCTGCGTGAAAAACTCTTTAGGGATGGGGAAGTTAGGCAGCAGGATATCTCTTTTGAGGTCCAGCAGCTGTACTTTATCTACGATTTCGTTGGTATTATCGATGGCCTGCGGAAGATCGTGGAACAGGGCCGACATTTCTTCCGTGGTTTTGAAATAGAATTGGTCGTTATAGAAGGCGAAGCGTCTGTTTTTCATGGACACGTCGTCGTCTGCGAACTCCTTCATGGTTGGCGTACTTTTCTTTTCGCCGGTGTTGATACAAAGGAGGATATCGTGTGCATTGGCATCCGCCTGATCCACGTAGTGGGAGTCGTTGGAGGCAATGATTTTTACATTGTATTTTTTTGCGAAGCGCAGCAGTACTGCGTTTACCTGTTCCTGTTCCGGGATGCCGTGGCGCTGGAGCTCTACATAGAAGTCCTCACCAAAGAGATCGAGCCACCATCTGAATTCCTTTTCACCTTCCTCTTCGCCTTTGCGGAGGATGGTTTTGGGTACGGAGGCGCCGAGGCAGCAGGTAGTGGCTATCAGGCCTTTGTGGTACTGAAGCACCAGTTCCTTATCGATACGGGGGTATTTACCATACAGCCCTTCCATATAGCCCAGGGAGCAGAGTTTGATGAGGTTGCGGTAACCTTCATCATCTTTTGCGAGTAATACCTGGTGGTAGCGGATATCTTTTTCTTCGCGGGTGAAAGCACGTTTGTGGCGGTTTTCCACGAGATAAAATTCGCAGCCCACAATAGGTTTTACTTTCAGCCGTTTATCTTTTGGATCGCCGGGGTTCAGTTTGTTATTGTAAGCTTCTGCCACAAACTGAAATACACCGAACATATTTCCATGGTCTGTAATAGCCAGTGCGGGCTGATTAGAAGCCATCGCTTTTTTATACAGCGATTTTATGTCGGCAGCACCATCCAGCAGGGAAAATTGCGTGTGTACGTGTAAGTGGGAGAAATTCATCTTGCTATCCTCTTTTGTCAGACAGCAAATGTCGGAAAATATTCCTTAAAGCGTTCTATGTGAGTAAATTTAGCAGGAACTCCCTCATGGAAATTCGAAAATCTTAAATATTTTAGCGAAAAATTAACCAGTCCAGAATTTATGAAGCGTGTAAAGAGGAATTTAATTGTGAAATTATCGGTATGTGCACTGTCACTTAGTTCCTGTTCGACACTCCATAAGAGTACTTCCAAAACTGCGGGGAAATCGGCTTCAGCTACTGCCGGTAACCAGTCAGCATCGCGGGTACAGTTTATTGAAGGCATTTCAACAAGGCAAAAACCAAAAGAGGTCGTAAATCCCAACCACAGTAAAAATGTGGCGATCAGTTCCAATGTGAGTGTGGGCAGTTCCATTATCGAAAATGCTTCCAGCTGGCAGTTTAAGTATTCCCAGTTGCTGGATGTGCCGGTAGAAGCGGTGCTCAATGGCAGGTTGTATAACTTCATTGAAGACTGGATGGGCACTCCTTACCGGATGGGAGGAAAAACCAGGGATGGCATTGATTGTAGCGGTTTTGTGAACATCCTGATGAACACGGTGTTTCAACTGAATCTCATTGGTAACTCCGTACAGCTTTATAGCCAGGTTACCCGCCTGGGTAAGCAGCAGCTCAGAGAAGGTGATCTTGTATTCTTCAAAATCCATCATAAAAGAATTTCACACGTCGGTATCTATCTCAATAATGATAAATTCGTACATGCCAGCACCAGTAATGGTGTGATGATCAGTGATCTGAAAGAAATGTACTGGAAAAAATATTATGCCGGCGCGGGCAGATTATAACCCCGGGCACTCTTTTCGTATAACCTGTTACGTTAGTGGATGGTGCTGTACAACCCACCAATGCAGCCTTTCCGGCCTTGCCGGAGCGCGGTGCATATTTGTTTAATTGTGGGTTTTGTGCTATTTTCACGGCTTTGTAATTATAGAATATCCTGGATGGAACTGGCTCCCGTAGTATTATTTGTTTATAATCGTCCTGAACTGACGCTCAGTACCTTAGAGCATTTAAGTCGCAATAATGAAGCTGCAAGCAGCACCTTATATGTATTTTGTGATGGTCCTAAACCGGGGTCGTCAGAAGAGCAGCTGGCATTGATTGCGGAAACGAGAAAAATCGTACGCAGCCGGCAGTGGTGTAAGGAGGTGATTATTGAAGAAGCGGCACAAAACAAGGGGCTGGCTAATTCCATCATTTACGGAGTCACTAAAATTGTGAACCAGTTCGGAAAAATTATTGTGCTGGAAGATGACCTGGTGGTAGCACCGCATTTCCTGGCGTATATTAATGAGGCACTGGTGAAATATGAGCACAATGAAAAAATGCTCGCCGTGCACGGTTATATGTACCCGATTGAAATACCAGCCGGTTATCCGGATGAAACATTAACCATACACGATCCGGGATGCTGGGGCTGGGGTACCTGGGCGCGCGCCTGGAGTAAGTTTGAGCCGGATTCCACCAAGCTGATACAACAGATCACCGAACGTGGCCTGAGAGCGGAATTTGATTTCTGGGGTGGCTATCCGTTTTTCAGAATGCTGCACCAGCAGCAACAGGGGAAGGTAAGCTCCTGGGCAATCCGGTGGAGAGCGGCCGCCTACCTGCATGATATGCTGACGCTTTATCCTACAAAATCGCTGGTAAGGCACGATGGTAACGTGCCGAGTGCTACTCACCATTACACGGTGCATGACTATACCTATACTGAACTCTATCCCGGTGTAATTCCGGTGAAAGATATTCCCGTGGTGAATAACCTGGATATTGAAAAGCGCTTCGGAGTTTTTCTGCGTAAGAATGCCGGGATGACTATCAAGGAAAAAGTAAGAGATAAGCTTATTAAAATCTGGCGCAAAATTGCAGGCAATGCTTAAAAAGATACTCAAGAAGTTTAAACGGGAAATAGTAGCTCCTTTAAACTGGAATAACCTACGCAGTGTAAAACCTATTTCCACGACGTTCGGATTTGATCGTGGCACCCCGGTGGACCGCTATTACATCGAAAGTTTCCTGCAAAAAAACTTACCGGATATTCACGGTCACGTACTGGAGATTGCAGAAAGTTCCTACTCAAAACAGTTCGGTCAGCATGTGACGAAGTTTGAGGTATTGCATACGCAGCAAGGCGCTCATGTAACGATACAAGGTGACCTGACGGACATTACATCTCTCCCTGAAAACCAGATAGACTGCTTTATCTGTACACAAACGTTCAATTTCATATACGATTATAAAACGGCCATCGAAGGGGCCTATTACCTGCTGAAACCCGGCGGTGTGCTGCTGGCAACCCTTGCAGGTGTATCACAGATTTCTGCCTATGATATGCAAAGATGGGGCGACTACTGGCGTTTTACTACCAAATCCGCCCAGCGGGTTTTTGATGAAATTTTTGGAGAAGGCAATGTAACGGTTCAGGCATATGGTAATGTACTGGCAGCTACCTCTCTTTTCCATGGTATTTCCGCAGAGGAAGTTACGCGTGAGGAACTGGATTACCATGATCCGGTGTATCCTGTTATCATCAGCATCAGAGCAACGAAGAGCGCCAATGGGAAAGCTTAGTGATATACTATTTTCGGCTGGCAACTTTGTAGCCAACAAAATCCAGCAACCGGCTGTGATCCTGCTGTATCACCGGGTTACAAACCTAGCTGCTGACCCCCAGGAGCTGGCGGTCAGCCCTGCCAACTTCGATGCACAGTTACAATATCTGCAAGCTAACTATAACGTTTTGGATGCTGCCCAATTTCTGGCGTATGCACAGTCAGGCAAGCCATTTCCGAAACGGTCCGTGCTCATAACTTTTGACGACGGCTATGCGGATAACTACCTGGAAGCTTTACCTATCATGACAAAGCAGGCTACGCCGGCATTGTTTTATATTACTACTTCCAAACTCAATACTACCAAAGAACAATGGTGGGATGACCTGGAACGGGTGTTGCTCACCGGCAATACTTTACCGGACACACTTCACATTAACATTAACGGTGCTGCACACACGTTTAACACCGTTGACACAGCAGCCATCACTGGTACTTATTACGCTTTGCAGGCCATCCTTCGGTTTTGCGCACCGGATGTTATTGATCGTGCGATGCAATACCTCTACAGTTGGGCGGGTTGCGGGTCTGAAGGCAGACCATCCCACCGCATGATGACTTTCGATGAACTGAAAGCGATGGCCGCCAGTCCGTATGTACAAATCGGCTGTCACACCCATCGCCACCCGGCTGTGGGCATGTTGCCCTACGCACAGCAACTACAGGAAATAGGTCAGAGCAAAGAAATACTGGAATCACTTTTGCAGCAGCCCATCCAGCATTTTTCCTATCCTTTTGGCGGGCGTAAATTCCTTGGCAGCAAGCGGTATTACAATGCCGACAGTATTAAAGCCTGCAAGGAGCTTGGGTTACAGATGGTATGTGCCAACTATTACGGACAGGTACATAGCTGGAGTAATCGCTTTGCACTGCCTCGTATCCTCGTCAGGGACTGGAAAGAGGAGGAATTTGCATCCAGGATGGAGCGCTTTTTTAAACTATAACAGGTGAAAGTACTTTTTATAAACAGGTATGAGAATAGCGGGGGCGCTGCCATTGCCGGACAACGGATTGGTGCGGCACTGCAAAAATATTACCATACTACCAATCACTTTATAGCAGGTACGCATCATACCAATGCGGAAAACGTAACGGTGACCCGTACAGGCGCCGCTATTAATTTTATAGAAAGAGGCTGGAACGTTGCCAGCAACCTGATGGGATTGCAGTACCTATGGTTCCCGTTTTCATCAGCGGTGATCATGGATACGGTGAAAAGGTTTAAGCCGGATGTGATCAGTTTACATAACATTCATGGTGGCTACTTTGACGCGGCGCTGCTGCCCAAATTATCCGAATATGCGCCCATCGTATGGACGCTGCATGATATGTGGGCACTTACCGCCAATGCGGCACATACTTTTGGGGATACTTCCTGGAAGGCAGGTTTACCGGCAAAGGGAGAATATAAACACTCGCCCACCACAGGGATCGATACGGGTAATTTCCTGATCCGCAGAAAACAACGAATCTATGCAAAGAGTGATCTGTACATCGTATCACCGGCAGAATGGTTGTATAACATGACCAGGGAAAGCCCGCTCACACAAAACAAGCCGCTCTATCATATTCCGAATCCCATTGATACGGACCAATATGAGCCGCAGGATAAACTGGCTTCCAGAGCCGCTTTGGGACTCACAGAAGATCTCCCTGTTATCAGCTTTGTGTCGGAAAGACTTTTCGCCAGCGAGTTTAAAGGCGGTAAAGAACTGCTACAGGTATTATCTCTCTTAGATGAAAAACTGGATAGAGATGTATACCTGCTTATGATTGGGAAAGACAGACTGCCGGTGGAATTCAAGCACCTCAAAGGAGTGTACACAGGTTATGTAAGCGGAGTAGAAAAAATGATGCAGTGCTACAGCGCCAGCGACATCTTCATCTACCCAACAAAAGCTGATACCCTGCCGAATGTATTAATAGAGGCTGGCAGTTGTGCCACGCCCTGTATTACCTTTGATGTAGGCGGATGCGCAGAAATTGTGTCAGATGGCCAAACCGGCTATGTCATCCCTCCCGGGGATTACCGGCAGTTTACAACAGCAGTGCTGGATTTACTGGCAAATGAGGAGAAGCGTGCCCGATTCTCTTCCCAGGCAAGAAAATATATTATCAATCATTTTGGAATGGAAACTATTGCAAGGCAGTATTATCAGCTGTTTTCAGCGGTAGCAAAACATTCATAAACAGAGGAACCAGTGACCAGTCATACAACAAACCCGGTTATCAGTATCATTACGGTATGTTATAATGCGGAAAAGCACATTGAGAAAACGATTCAAAGCGTGTTATCGCAAACGTACCCGCATATTGAATTCATTATCGTGGATGGTGCTTCGAAAGATGGTACAATGGCGGTGGTGGAAAAGTACCGCGATCACATAGCTACTATCATTTCTGAAAAGGATAAAGGGCTGTATGATGCCATGAATAAGGGTTTGAAAGCGGCTACCGGGGATTATGTTTACTTCCTTAATGCCGATGATCTGCTGCATGACAGCGATGTGCTGACCAAAGCATTTGCTACCTGTGCGGATGCGGATGTATATTATGGAGAAGCCATGTTTCTCACGGAAGATGGCAAGCCTTTGGGACTGAGGTCGCAGCAAACGCCGCATCAGGTGCCGGAGCAGCTTACCTGGAAAAGTTTGCAGCATGGAATGGTGGTATCTCACCAGGCATTTATTGTAAAGCGTACTATCAGTCCGGCGTATGATCTGCAATACAAAGTATGTGCGGATATCGACTGGATGATACAGGTATTAAAGCATGCGAAGACCTGTTGCAATACACACCTGGTGATAGCCGGATTCAGGGTGGGAGGCACTTCCAAGCAGCGGCAGCGCCTGGCCTGGAAGGAACGTTACCGGATACTGGACCAGTATTATGGCAAGGTATCCAACTTCCTGCATCACCTGTATATTGTTGCCCGTTATGTTGTTAAGAAGAAGTATTAAGCCTGCTTCCTGCTGATTTTTTCATAGACCATTGTCCACATGCCATTAATATCTTCCGAAAGTCTCAGCCCTATTACAGCAGGTACATACAGAATTACGAATACGATACTTCTGATGATCGTATCTGCGTACAGGTTCCAGGCAAATGGGATTTGCAGGGTGATGGCGATACAGGCTACGCCCAACACCAATGTAATCAACGTTTTATAACTCAGCGGCTGCATGCCGAATTTAATCCAGATAAAGGCGAAACGGACCATATTGTTCAGCGAAACGCCGATCAGTGTAGCGTATGCCGCTCCAACGATGGCCATTTTTTTCTGTAGGATATAAGTAAGCACAATCGATACGATTACAAAGGAGATCGCACTGATAAAATCAAAGCGCCAGAAGTTGGAGGTTTGAATAACAATGTTATTCACGCCTGTTACGAGGTCGATCAGTTTGGCGATGCAAAGGACCAGAATGATTTGTGGGATAATAGCCTGTTGTGAAGGGTTTAGGAAGTGATTAAGGAACAACACCAGGTTATGCTGACTGCACCAGATCACGCCGAATATACCGAATCCAAGTATGATCAGCGTAATAGAGCTTTTGGAATAGATGGACTGTATTTTGGTCAGGTCACGGTCTTTCCAGGCCTGCGACAGGATTGGTGTGGTAATTGAATACATACTCCGTTGCGGTACCTCAATGAGGCTGGCCACGAAAGTGGCGATGCTGTAAACACCTGCTGCTTCCAGGCCGATTACGCTGGACATAATCAGCAGGTCATTGGTTCTTGCTATCAGGGAAAATACATTGGCAGAAAATACGTAGCCACTAAAAATCATGATACGCCCTTTCATTCTCCTGGTTACGCTGCTCAGCCGGGGAACGGTTTTCAGCTCATCCGTTCTATAGATTACCCACCACAACAACACTGCTATCAATGCGTACGGTACGCAGAACAGTATCATAAAGGTGCTGAATTGGAACTGTGCTATCGCGTAAATGATCAATATAACGGTGGTGGCTACACGCAGTAGGTTTTCTTTCAGGAAGTTGGAAGCGATCGTTTTTTTCAATCCCCAGGCAAAGGCTTCCAGCAGGTTGTAAACCATTATAAAGAAGGTGAGGGGGTATACGATGTAAAAATAATCAATGAACAGCTGGGAGTTGCCGCTGAACTTCTGTATAATCAACCCTTTAAAAATGAAGGAGAAGATAACGAAAAGCAGAAAGCCTATAGCTGCTACTATGGTGGTGATATATGGGAGATCGTTATTTTTCTTTGTCAGATAGTCTTTATAGAACGGAAAGAACTTATTAATAGCAGGAACGGCGCCCAGGGATGCGACAGTTGCCATCAGGGTGGCTACATCAATCAGGAGACCTTTAAGACCATATTGCTCAGCGTTCAGTAAACGGGGAAACAGTACCAATTGATTAAATGCACCAAATGCAAAACCAATATAAATGGAGATGGAGGAATATAAACTCTGTTTTCTTACAATGCCCATTTAAGCGTGCGTGTTTATCGATTCGGGCAAAGATAAGCAGCCCGGGTGAAATTATAGGTAAGCAGTAGGGTATTCGCCCTGGTTTGGGGTATTATTTTTGTCCAGATGGTATTTTTTTATAATTTCGTCGGATGTAGTATCAGGTGTTGAGCGCTGATATTACAGGAGTTCAGGCGTTTTACATAACTCACTTATTAACCAGACAATGATAAAAAACTTCCTGATAAGGAATAGTGTTGCCCTCTTTAATAAAAAATTAAGAAAGCAACCACTTCAACCATATCCGCTGACTTTTTGGGAAAACCGCAGGGCGCAGTTACGTAAATATGCTGCGTTGCCGGATATTTTAAGACCATCCATGAGAACATTGAAAACTGCCGGGGAAAATATTCCCATTGCGGAGTTGCGTGGATTTTTTGATGGCCGTGTACTGGGCGAATGGACGCTGGATGCAGACTCGATGCTTTTTTTGTGGCAGCGTTTACAGGCCGAAAAACCAAAAGTGATCGTAGAATGTGGTTCTGGTGTAAGTACGTTGTTGTTTGCCCGTTACCTTTCTTTGTATCAGCCGGATGGTGTTTTGCTCAGCCTTGAGCAGAGTGCCGAAGAAACGAAGGTGGCACAGGATAGGTTGGAGAAGCATGGCCTGGCAAAATTTGTGAAGATGTATCATGCGCCAATGGTGAGTGAAGAGAGAGGGTACAACCTGAACGGAGTAGAAACCTGGCCTGGCATGCAGCGGTTTGACTGGATACTCGTTGATGGCCCTGCAGGCAATAATCTGGTGAGATATTATACCATTGCGGATATGCAAAAGCTTGCCAACCCGGGTGCCCGCTGGTTCCTGGACGACAGCTTCCGGGACAATGAATTAAATGTACTGAGCAAATGGGCTGAACTGCCAGGAGTGAAAGTAGAAGGTATTTATCCGATAGGAAAGGGCTTAAGCACAGGTACCATTCAGTAGATAGTATTATTGCATTTATAGCATTAAAAAAGGAGTTTCCACTGTGGAAACTCCTTTTTTAATGTTAGGATGTATGCTAATTACTTAGCACCGGGTGCTTGTTTTTTATCCAGGAGCGCCTGTCCTACAAATCCGGCAATCACCAGCAGGATGAGCAGGATGGAGGAGATGCCTGCAATTTTTACTCCTTTGAAATAAGTAGGCGGTGCAAATTTCATTTCGATCTTGTGCTGACCGGCAGGGATTTTCAGGCCGCGTAAACCATAGTTAGTGCGGATGATATCCGTTTCCTTTCCATCTATGTACGCATACCAGCCGGCAGGGTAGTAGATGTCGGAGAATACGGCAAAGCCTTCCTGGCTATTGCTGGAAGCGTATTCCAGGTTGTTCAGGCCGTATTTGGTCAGTTTAATGGTTGCCGCGGAATCCGCCACAGGTTGGAATGCACCACCCAGTTTAGGTTCGAAGCGTTTGTCGACTACTGCACTATCTTTCACGTTGAGTGATTGCAGGGTAGTCATTTCGCTGTTGGCATCCGGTGCGTATACGATACCTTTTACAAACCATGCGTTGCCGTAGGCATCCGGGTTGCGTTGTGGCACCAGTTGGTTATTCTGACCAGGGTAGATCAGGTATTTGGTATTGAGCATGTTAAGGATGCGCATATCCTGTGCGGTAGGTTTACCGGAGGCGATGTGCTGATAAGCCGGGATCAGCAGATGATCCAGCATATCCTGGTAGATCCAGAGCTTAGCAGGGCTGTAACCACCGATATTCTTATGGAAGTAAGAAGGAGCGGCATTGTCCAGCGGTGCTGAGAGGTTCCAAACGCGGTAATATGGATCCGGGTCTTTTTTGATTTCCAGATCGGCAGCGGTAGGCTGTAATTCCGCCATGAAGGTGGATTCGTCCACGAAGCTATCGTTGTTGAGATATTTTTTATCCTGCTGCCAGAGGTCGATGGTGATAGCGCCAATGATAATTACTGCCAGTACTTTTATATTGATCTTGCTTTTCAGGTAAGCCCAGAGTGCGGCAGCCGCGATCAGAATAAACACCAGGGAGCGGAAAGAATCTTTCATCACCAATGCTGCTCTGTCTTTTTCGAGGCCTCTGATAATGGATTTGGCGTTTTCTTCTCCACCAAAATACTGGGTAAAGCTGGTGAGCAGTTGTGCATCATGATGGCTGGTCATGCTCATCATGGAGCTGCCAACCATACCAAATACTACGATAACGCCGGCGGTAGCGATGGTGCCGTATTGCAGTTTTTTGAGCAATACTGGTGTTGACAGCGTACCTGCCACGATTTCCTGCAGTGCCAGGATAGCCATTACTACAAAGGAGAATGATGGTATCACGAGCGCCATGGCAGGAGCACGGAATTTATTGTAGTAAGGGAGATGGTAGAACAGGAATTCGTTGATGACCATGAAGTGGTTACCCCAGGAGAGGATGAAACCAATAATGGTAATAGGTATCAGCCACCACATATGCCAGCTGCGAACGATCAGGAAAGCCATCATCACCAGCAGGCAAATAATAGCGCCTACGTAAACCGGGCCGGATGTGCCTTTAGGCTGGTCGCCATGGTACATCGGGAAAGGTGCCTGTTGCAGTATTTGTTCGGCCTGTGCTTCCGGTGCACCGATTTTTACCAGTGCTTCGTAAGTGTTGGAGCCTGGGCCTGGTCTGGCGCTGGAGGAGTTACCTGCATAGCCGGGGATGAGCATGGTGAATGATTCGCCCACGCCGTAGCTCCAGTCGTATGCATAGTCGATATCCAGGCCGGTAGATTTTTCATCTTTCTTAGAAGTGCCTGATTCTTCGGGAGAATGAATGGTTAATTCGGACTTACTGCCGCGCATGGTATAATCGGTATACTCATGGGTGATGAGCAGCGAGTTCATATTGGGCAGGATACTGATAATACCCATGGCCACCAGGATAGCGGATGCTTTGAAGAAAGCAGGCAGCTCTCCCTGTTTTTGGGCACGGATGAACGCTGCGATGGCCACTACCAGGATACAGATCAGCGCATAGTATATTACCTGTAGGTGGTTGTTATAGATGAAGAGGGCGGTTGCCAGCAGGGTAAGTGCGGCGCCGCTCAGGTATCGTTTTTTGTAGGTGAGCAATATCCCTGCAAACACGGCCGGCATGAGGGCGATATCGTACATTTTGGTGATGTGCCCTACGTCGATAATGATCACGTTATAGGTACAGAAGGCAAAGGCGATGGCGCCGGCGATTCTGATCCAGTATTTAATATCTAACACACATGCCAGTACGTACATACACAGCATGGCAAGGAAGAGCATGTTGATGGGGTCCGGCAAAAAAAGGCATACGGCTTTGTTGAGTACCGATATTTTATTCGGGTTTGGGCCGGTGTACACCACATAGGTGGGCATACCACCGAACATGCTGTTGGACCACAGAGGAACATCGCCAGTTTGCTGATAGTAATCTTTTGCTTCTTTGGCCATTCCCTGCACGTTCATCATGTCGGACTGGTTTACCACTTTCCCTTCGAGGACGGGAGCGCAGTAAACGGTAGCCAGGATCAGGAAGATCCCGATCGCTGCCAGATGTGGAAGTATGGCTTTTAGCCAGTTTTGCTTCATCGGATATTTTGAATTTAGTTTTAAAGAAACAAAAATAACTGTAATTTATCCGAAATTTCAATATGCGCCTGATACGTTTTCTGTTAAAATTTGTGTTTATCTGTAATCTGTGCTTTGTTACCGGAGAAATTCTACGTATTACAGCGTATAACCATAACTGGGATGGTTTGGTAAAACATGTCCTGGTGTTGGGCGTGGGGATTGCTTTTCCATTGAACTTTTTGCTGAGTATAATAGTTGGTGTATTGTTGCTGATCCGAAAAATAGAATGGAAATCACTCCCACCGTGGGTATATTTGTCGAATCTTGCAATACTTATAGTTCAACTCATAGTTTCATTCTGATGATCAAGAAAATATTAGATGATAAGCCCACGAAGCTTTTCATCGGATTTGCCTGTTTTTTTGTTGCCAACGCCTTGCTGGCGGAATGTATTGGTGGCAAGCTGTTTTCACTGGAAAAGTTACTGGGGTTACCGGTACATGAATTTACCATTTTCGGGCAGAGTGGTTTGTCGGTGACGCTCACAGCGGGTGTGTTGTTATGGCCGCTGGAGTTTGTGATGACAGACATCGTGAACGAGTACTACGGTCCAAAGGCGGTGAAACGTATCTCTTATACGGCCGTGATCCTGATATCCTACGCTTTTCTCATGTTCCTGGTGGCGATGAAAGTGCCGCCATCAGATTTCTGGAAGGGAAGTCATCAGGCAGAAGGTATTCCCGATATGCAGGTGGCGTTTGAAAGTATTTTCGGCCAGGGGATGTGGATCATACTCGGTAGTTTAACGGCCTTCCTGGTAAGCCAGATTGTAGATGTGACGGTATTCCATAAGATTAAAAAACGTACTGGTGAAAAGTATGTCTGGTTGCGTGCTACCGGGTCTACGCTGGTATCGCAGCTGGTGGACAGCTTTATAGTGCTGTACATCGCCTTTAAGCTGGGGCAGGGATGGAGCTGGCAGCTGGTATTGGCAATTTGTGTGGTGAACTATACTTATAAAGCTGTAGTGGCAGTGGCACTGACACCGTTGATATATTTCCTGGAGCACCGGATTAATAAGTATTTAGGTCCGGAAACTACTGCGCGGATGAAGGCGGAAGCGATGGGAAAGGAGTATGTGCCGGTGGTGAATGATTGATTTTTAATTTTTAATATACCTATGCTAAAGAAAGTTTTATCCACTTGGGTGGTGACCAACATCTCCCTGAAATACCCTCCGCAGCTACTGTAGAAAAAGAAGGGATTGAATTAGGGGAGATGAATAAGAAACTGTTGCAGAAGATTGAAGAGTTAACGCTCTATATTATCCAGCAGGATAAGCAACTGGCAGAAGTGCAGGAGCGGTTAAAGAAATTAGAAGAAAAGAAATAAAAGCAGAACGGGCAACTACCTTGGTAATTGCCCGTTTTACATTTTAATATTTTGCTTTCACCATATCGGCTACTACCTTATCTATAGGCAGTGTAACAGCTTCAGCTGAAAACTCGTCCCAGTTGATCCAGCGTGCCCTTTCCATTTCGTCGGTGCCTTCCGGCACTTCAAAGTCAAACGGTGTGGTAATTATCGGGGCAATAAAGGGAGATGTTGGTGTTACGAGATAATAGATGCTGATGATCTGTGTAACGTTGTCGAAGGCGGAAATCTGGAAGAAGTCGGTGGTATAAATATGCTCTACCACCTTTACGTCCTGGCCCAGTTCTTCCTGCCACTCTCTCACTACGCATTCGAGCGTACCTTCTCCAAATTCGAGGCCTCCGCCCGGAAATTTTGTATAGTAACCTCCTCTGATATATTCGTCACTAACGAGCACCTGTTTCTGTTCATTGATCATGATGCCGTAAACTCTAACGTTGAAGCCTGTAGTCATAATTTAAGTTATCAGAACCATTTCTTTTTCATGAAGTACCAGCTGATGACCACTGATATTGCGATGGAGAGAATGATCGGGATGTAGAATGCGTGTAGGGTGTGTTGATAGGGGATATCTACGTTCATGCCGTAGATACTGGCTACCAGCATCGGGAAAGTGAGTACGATGGTAATGGACGTGAGCCGTTTCATCACCACGTTCAGGTTGTTGGAGATGATACTGGCAAAGGTATCCATGGTATTGCTAAGTATGTTGGTGTAGGTGTTGGCCATCTCGAGGGCCTGTGAAGTGTCTACGATAAGATCGTTGAGGAATTCCTTTTCGTCTTCATTGAGGGCGAGGAAGTTGGTGCGTTCCAGTTTCATGAGCAGCAGTTCGTTGCTGCGCAGGGCGGTGACGAAGTAGACCAGACTTTTCTGTATCCGCATGATGGCGAGGAGTTCCTCGTTACGGTTGGAGTCGTAGAGTTTTTGTTCCAGTATATCTCTGCGCTGGTTGATTTCCTTGAGGTAGTCGAGGAAGTTAACCACCACTTTTTCAAACACTTTGAGCACCATCATATTTCTCTTTTCGGGAGAGCGGTTATGGAAGGTATTCAGGAATTTTTTGATGGCGGTGTTATCGAAAGAGTTGACGGTGATTACCTGGTTATGTGTCAGAATGATAACGATTGGGATAGTGATGTAGTAGGCATCACTTTCGTTGATGGAGTTATTTTCTGCAGGTGTTTTGATTACGATCAGCCTTACTTTGTCTTCCAGTTCATAGCGGGGGCGCTCATCGATATCGAGGGAGTCGGTGAGGAAGTCCAGCGGGATGTCCAGTTCTTCAGACAGCTGTTCGAATTCGCTTTGTTTCAGTGGGGGGGTGATGTTAATCCAGGCGCCTTCTTCGGGCGCCTGGACTGCCACTGTTTTAGCATCAATATTTTTAAAATACTGGATCATCAGGGAAATGTGGGGTGGAGATTACCGGATATTCAACTGTCCTTCAAACACGAGGGTGGCGGGGCCACATAACCATACGTTTTCGAAGGATCGTTCACCGGTTTTATCGAATTTCACTTCCAGTTGTCCGCCGAGTGTTTGCACGGGGATTTCGTAGTGATCTTCTTCTTTACCGGCGAAGGTAAGGGCGGCGGCGGTTACGCCGGTGCCACAGGAGTAGGTTTCATCTTCCACGCCTCTTTCGTAAGTTCTTACGAAGATGCCTTTTTCGAAGGGCTGTACGAAGTTGACGTTGGTGCCAACGGCTGAAAACCTTTCGTTATAGCGGATTTTGCGTCCTTCGTCGAACACGTCTACGGCTTGTACATCATCTACAAATTTCACGAAGTGTGGGGAGCCGGTGTTGAGGTAGTAATACAGGGAGCCATGTTCTACATCATGTACGTCCTGCATTTTCAGGTTTACCCAGGAGTCACCGTCGATGGTGGCTTCGTGGGGGCCGTCTACTGCGATGAAGTAGAAGTTGCCGTCGCCTACGCCCATTTTATGAGCAAAGGCTACGAGGCAGCGGCCACCGTTGCCGCACATGGTGCCTTCGCGCCCATCTGCGTTGTAATATTTCATGGCGAAGTCATAGTCTTCGCTTTTATTGAGCAGCATCAACCCGTCGGCGCCGATGCCGAAGCGGCGGTCGCACAATTCATGCACCTGTTCGTCTGTAAGCCAGTCGTACTGGCCATCCCGGTTGTCCATGATGACAAAGTCATTACCGGTACCCTGATATTTGTAGAAATTGATCTGCTTCATGTGCGCAAATATAATTTAGATATTCTGGACATGCAAAATATCAAATGGTTATGACGGTATAGTTATCCCTGGTTGTGCCAGCGCCTTCGGCGCTGGCACAACCAGGGAACTGTAGGACCGAAGGTCCAGCAGTTCCCAATTAAAGTGTTGCAATAATTTCCAATCCTTTTTTAATCAGCGCCTGCACGGCTGCGCCACCATCTTTACTAAACTCCTGCCGGATACGGTTAGCCACAATAGCGCTGATAGACACCGTTTGGTGGCCCAGCACGCGGCACATACCGTACATGGCGGAGGTTTCCATTTCGAAGTTGGAAATACGGTGATGGTTATACGAAAACCTGGTTAAGTTATCAATCAGGTTTGGATTGGAGAGGGTTCCTCTGAGCACGCGTCCCTGTGGTGCATAGAAGCCCGGGCAGGTAACGGTGATACCATGATGGAAACCTTCCTGGAATTTGTCAAAGAGGCTCGCGCCGGCTGCAAAGATAGCAGGGAAGGCACTTCCAGGGTAGAGTGCTACCTGTCCGCGAAATGCTTCCAGGAGCTGTTTTTCTTCTTCCGTATTATCAAAAGCATAATAATTCATGAGGTTATCCAGGCCAAGGCCGTGGGACGACACCACAAAGCTATCCACGGGAATGCCTTCCTGCAAGGCGCCGGAAGTACCAAGGCGGATGATGTTGAGCGACGAAAGATTTTCCTTTACCAGGCGGGTATTGAAATCAATATTTACCAGTGCGTCCAGTTCATTAAAAACGATATCGATGTTATCGGTGCCAATGCCGGTAGACACTACAGACAGGCGTTTGTTGCCGATATATCCGGTATGGGTCACAAATTCCCTGTGTTGGAATTTGCCTTCAATTTTATCAAAATGCTGACTCACAGCAGCTACCCTGTCGGGGTCACCTACGGTAATAATAGTATCTGCAAGTTCTTCAGGTCGTACGTCCAGGTGGTATACTGCACCACGGCTATTAATGATGAGTTCTGACTCAGCGATACGTTTATCCATGTTAGATATTTTATTATTCACAATACGTTACTTTCTCTGGTTCCGGGGTCAATATTCCTAAGTCCCTGCCTATTATCAAAATATTTTCTCAGATATTTTTTGAATAATATTTGGTGATTATCAGAATTTTACTACTTTTGCAATCCCAACAACGAAAGAGGATTGCCAGCTGGGTGAAAAATGGTAATATTGCAAATATACGGTTTCATGGCCGAGTGGCTAGGCAGAGCTCTGCAAAAGCTCGTACAGCGGTTCGAATCCGCTTGAAACCTCTGAAAAAGGATCGCTGATACAGCGGTCCTTTTTTATCTCTGAAAAAAATGGTTCTATGGCCGAGTGGCTAGGCAGAGCTCTGCAAAAGCTCGTACAGCGGTTCGAATCCGCTTGGAACCTCTGAAAGGATCGCTGCTACAGCGGTCCTTTTTTTATGTGAAATCCTAAAATAATTGCTTGGAAATTGCCGGAAAATAATTAAGTTGTACGTCCCAAAATTATTTGGTGCTAAAACAGTGTGGTTATGATTGAAATAATAAAAGTAACCGCCGATGACACCGCGAACCTGGACGCTGTTAGGTCCCTGTTTCGTGAATATGCCAATTGGTTGAGCGTAGATCTTAGTTTCCAGCAATTTGAAGATGAGATGGCTCATCTGCCTGGCGCTTACGCTGCGCCCACCGGTGCATTATTCCTGGCTAAATCGGATGGTCAGATCGCAGGATGTGTGGCAGTCAGAGAATTTGACAAGAGTACTGCCGAAATGAAAAGATTGTTTGTAAGAGATGCATTTAAAAAGCAGGGATTAGGAAAAATGCTTGCATCTACAGCGATAGAAGAAAGTAAGAAATTAGGGTATAAACGGATTTTATTAGATACCCTGGCCCATATGCGACCCGCTATTGAGTTATATACTTCTCTTGGTTTCCAGCCTATTGCAGCGTATTACGACAATCCACTTTCCAGTGCAGTATACCTGTCACTGAATATTGAATAGGGATTGTATCAACAGTGATTTTCGCGGGGCATCTGTTCCTTTGTTTTCCGTCATTTGGTAATGACGGTGATTGGGGATTTTTTGTTGCTGCGTAAAAGAAACAACACCACGCTATGCGCGGTGTTGTTGATTACTTCATTATCCTATCTTAGGGATTTTGTATCCGTTATGATAAGCTGCGGCCAGTAATTTATTGGCATCGCTGTCAGTGAAGTTTTGTTTTCCTTCGTTCCAGTAAATTTTCTTGCCGGTGCGGAAGGCGATATTGCCCATCTGCGCAAAGGAGGCAATATGTGCGCCTGCGCTGATAGGGCAGTTCAGGTCACTCATTTTCCTGGATTTAATAACGTCTACAAAATTTTTGGCGTGCAGGTCCAAACCTTTATCTACGGAAGGTTTGCGGTCTACCGCTTCCATCTTGCCTTTTTCCGGAATTACTTCCCATCCGCCACGATCCAATACCAGCGTGCCGTTGTTGCCAATGAAGGCGATACCGTGCGTGCGGCCATAAGGACCTCCATCGATACCGGTAGCCTGTTCCCACTGGATATTATAGTTGTCGAATTCGTATACGGTAGTGAGGGTATCAGGTGTTTGGGCGGCATCATTCGGGTAAGCGAATTTACCACCTGCTGCCATGATGGATTTCGGGTTGCTGGACTTCATACCGATCAGGGCATAGTCGAGCAGATGCACGCCCCAGTCAGTCATTAAGCCACCTGCATAATCCCAATACCAGCGGAAGTTAAAGTGAAACCTGTTGGCATTGAACGGACGTGTTTCCGCAGGGCCGAGCCAGGCTTTATAATCTACTCCTTCAGGCACCGGACCATCGGCTACTACGGGGATGGATTTCATCCAACCCATGTAGGCCCATGCTTTTACGAGGCGAACCTGTCCTAACTGTCCTGAATGTACGAAGCTGATGGCATCGCGGAAGTGCTGCTGGCTGCGTTGCCATTGGCCTACCTGCACTACGCGGTTATAGCGCTGTTGTGCAGCTACCATGGTGGCACATTCAATGATGGAGTTGCCCACCGGTTTTTCTACGTATACATCTTTGCCGGCAGAGCAGGCATCTGTCATCATCAGGCAATGCCAATGGTCAGGAGAGCCAATTACAACGGCATCGATGGATTTATCTTCCAGCAGCTTGCGGTAATCGGTGTAGCCTTTTACCTTGATATCTCTTTTCGCGAGTTCGGCAATGCGTTTGTCCAGTACATTCTTATCTACATCACAGAGCGCTACTACTTCTACTTCCGGGTTTTTAAGCAGGGCGGTAAGGTCTGACCAGCCCATGCCATTAATACCGATTGCGCCTATACGAATTTTGTCGCTCGGAGCGATGGCACGCAGGGGCAGGGTATTCAGGAGACTTGCGCCAGCAACCAACGCGGACGCAGATCTGATGAAGGATCTTCTTGAATTATTCATGTGATTTGTACTTTTTGTAGGAATCGTGGAATTTTTATGTCGCAAACAAAATAGTGAAAATCTTTTTTTTGTTTAGAATTTTGGGAGGAATGAAACATTTGACACCCTTATTTCATTAAAAAGAGGCCGCTGCTGGTGGATTATTTCAGGCGGGCGGCCCTTTCAGGGCTTGAAGTGTAGCCTGGTGTTGCACCTATATGTTTTCATAAAAAGAAGGGTCCCGCCATCGGCGGGACCCTCCTTTTTATGAAAACATATAGGAATGCTATTCTACATCGTCTTCGCTGCTGAGGTTGAAATTCATCATAGTTCCCAGCAGGTCGGAGAACCGCGTTTCATTTTCCAGCACTTTTTTGCTGATGAGCGAATACGCGCTGAGTCCGTGCAGTACGAATTCCATGAGTAGCAGGGCTTCGCGGCCGTTGGCTTTAGGGAATTTTTCCCCAACCAGTTCCCGGAGGCCGTCCACTGACATCAGGCGGGATTCGTATTGTTTGTCGGTCAGGTCGCCGAGGAGTTGCAGCTGATTGCCCTGGTCGAACCATAGGATGACGGTACGATATGGGTTTTCTGCCGGGGATGCCTGTTTACGCTTTTTATAGTTTTCCGGGTTAGGGAAGTAGGTGGCAAACACGGTGCGGATGGATTTATCCAGCAGGTTGTGTGCTACCTGTAACGGGCCTTCCTGTTCACCTTCATATACCAGTTCAATTTTACCGGTGATGGCGGGGATAATGCCCTGGAGGTCGCCTATACGTACCTGTGTTTCTTTTTCTTTGTTGATGATGGCTCTTCTTTCGCCGGCGCTGACTGCATTTTCGTAGGCGGCGATGGTAAGGCGGGCGGATACGCCGCTTTTCTTGTCTACGTACTCGCTGTTGCGGGCTTCGAAGGCTACCTGTTCAATAAGGCGTTTGACCATATCGGAGATCTGCACCTTTTTGAGCTGGTCGCTGTGTACATCGGCTTCCTGTTCAGTGATGAGCAGGGAGTTTTCGATGTTTTTCGGGTAGTGGGTAATGATCTGGCTTTCGATCCTGTCTTTCAGCGGTGTAACGATGGAGCCGCGGTTCGTATAGTCTTCCGGGTTAGCGGTAAACACAAAGAGGATATCGAGCGGCATTCTGATTTTGAAGCCACGGATCTGGATATCGCCTTCCTGGAGGATATTGAACAGCGACACCTGGATACGCGCCTGGAGGTCGGGTAGTTCATTGATAACGAATATGCCTCTGTTGGAGCGCGGGATGATACCGAAGTGGATCACGCGTTCGTCGGCGAAGCTGAGTTTAAGGTTGGCGGCTTTGATCGGGTCGATGTCACCGATCAGGTCGGCCACGGAAACGTCAGGCGTGGCGAGCTTTTCGCCGTATCGCTGGCTGCGGTGCAGCCAGGAGATCGGCGTTTTATCACCTTTTTCGGCGATGAGGTCGCGGGCATAACGAGAGAGGGGCATGAATGGATCATCGTTTACTTCTGATCCTTCTATAACTGGTATATATTCGTCGAGTAAGTCTACCATTTGCCTGGCCATCCTGGTTTTCGCCTGGCCGCGGAGGCCGAGGAAGAGGATGTTATGGCGGGAGAGCAGGGCTCTTTCTGTATCGGGGATAACGGTATCTTCATAACCAATAATTCCCGGGAAGGCCGAATCTTTTTCTTTGAGTTTGGTAATCAGGTTTTGTCTGATCTCTTCTTTTACCGACTTAGGCTTGTAGCCGCTTTTTTTCAGTTCGCCCAGCGTTTTAATATTTGTGTCCATGCTCAAATTTTGCTGATTACTAGTAGAATAAGTTTAAAACAATTTACGTTTACCATTTTCGAAGTCGTGGAACAGGAACTGGCCGAGGTTATCGGTGCCGCTGAAAAAGGCTTTACCGTTATTTGTTTCGGTGAATTCCTGCACAAATTGCTGTAACCACGGGTCGGTGGCTACCATGAAAGTGGTGATGGGAATTTTCAGTTTTTTGCATTGGGCGGCGAGGTTGAGTGTCCGGTTAAGGATTTTCCTGTCGAGCCCGAAGCTGTTTTTGTAATACTGTTTTCCCTGTTTGAGGCAGGTAGGTTTACCATCTGTGATCATGAAGATCTGCTTGTTCGGATTGCGTCGTCTGCGAAGCAGGTCCATGGCCAATTCCAGCCCAGCTACCGTATTGGTATGGTAGGGGCCTACCTGAAGGTATGGCAGGTCTTTGATTTCAATCTGCCAGGCGTCATTTCCAAACACGATGATGTCCAGGGTATCTTTTGGATACCGGGTGGTGATAAGTTCGCTCAGCGCCATGGCTACTTTTTTAGCGGGCGTGATGCGGTCTTCCCCATAGAGGATCATGGAGTGGGAGATATCGATCATCAGGGCGGTAGACGTTTGGGTTTTATAGTCTGTTTCCTTGATGACGAGGTCGTCCTGGTCGATGTTAAAGCTGTCGATACCGTGATTGACCTGTGCATTGTGAATGGAAGCGGTAATATCGAGGTGGTCCACATTATCACCAAACTGGTAGGGGCGGCTTTCAGCGTTTAGCTCATCGCCCATGCCTGATTTGCGGATGTTATGGTTACCGGCACCTGATTTTTTTAGTTTACCGAATATTTCTTCCAGTGCACTTTTGCGGATGGTTTGTTCTGTTTTGGAGGTGATGGATATTTCGCCGGCTTCATTTTCGCGGAGATATCCTTTTTCCTGCAGGTCGCTTAGGAAATCACCTATGCCATAGTCTTCATCAGTGAGGCCGTACTCATTATCCAGCTGGGTAAGCCATTGCAGGGCTTCATTTACATCGCCGCTGGTATATGTCAGGAGTTGTGTGAAGAGATCCAGGAGTTTCTGGAAAGGTGGCTTGGTACTGTCGCCAGGGTTAAACCTGGAAAATGTAATTCCTCTCATAGCACTAGTTCTACCTTAAAAGTAACGAAAAATAACCGGAATACTAAAATGGAATAATAGGAGCAGAGATTTGCATTTTAACCTGAAAGCTATTACTTTCAATTATCAAAAAAATATCTATATGAAAAAACTGAGACATGCATTAATGCTGGCCGGTGGCCTAACGGCTGCTCTATTTGCACAAAGCGCCAAGTCCCAGGCCAGGGCTGATGCATTGGGCTGGAAACTGGGGGCACAGGCTTACACCTTCCACAAATTTACTTTTGCTGAGGCGCTGGACAAAATGGACAGCTGTGGTATTCAGTACGTAGAGGCGTTCCCGGGGCAACAGCTGGGTGGTGGCCTGGAAGGTACCTTTGATTATCATATGTCGCCCGAAAAACAGGAACAATTGAAGCAACTGATTAAAAAGAAACACAAAGTGCTCATGGCCTTTGGCGTGGTAGTACCAAAGTCTGCTGCTGAATGGAGAATGTTATTTGATTTTGCCAACCGTATGGGGATTCAGAGTATTACCACAGAACCGCAGGCAGAGTTCCTGGATTTGATTTCTTCTCTCTGTGATCAATATAATATTAAAGTAGCGATACATGACCATCCGAAGCCAAGTCATTACTGGCATCCGGACAGCGTACTGGCGGCCATCAAAGGCAGGAGTAAGCTCATGGGTGCTTGTGCCGATATCGGTCACTGGGTGCGTAGTGGTCTCGATCCGGTGGAGTGTCTGAAAAAGCTGAACGGTCGTGTGGTGAGCCTGCATTTCAAGGATCTGAACGAAAAATCAGCGCAGGCGCATGATGTGGTTTGGGGTAATGGTGTTTCAGAAATTCCGGGAGTGCTGGAAGAGCTGAAAAATCAGAAGTTCAAAGGTTTGTTTTCGGTAGAATATGAATATCACTGGGATAACAGTGTTCCGGAAGTGAAAGAGAGCGTGAAGTATTGGAGAACTATGGTGAGTAATTTGTAAGACGTCAGGGTTACCTGGGTAGGTGGACCCGTTCATAGGGCCTTATGTGCAGGTAGACCGTTTCGCGAAATTGCCCGGTTGTGTGTAAGCCATTGTACCAATGTGCATAGGCCCTGGCCACGAGGTGGTGGGAAGGTAACTTCTCTTTAAATAAAAAAAAGAACGTCCGGTCAAACGACCGGACGTTCTTTTTTTTATCGGTATTCGGAAAATTAAATTAGAACCTGTAAGTCACGTTAGCAGAGAATCTGCGAGGCATTTGCTGCTCGATTGTAGTCCAACCGGTGAAGTATTCCTTGTTGGTCAGGTTGTCCAGTTTCAGGCCAATTCTGTATTTCTTCACATCGTAGAACACGGAAGCGTTCAGGATGGTATAAGAAGGGAGGATGAACTGACCGGTTGTAACCGTATTGGTGACAATGTTTTCGCTGGCATAGTTACCACCAAAACCAGCGCCGAGGCCGTGGAGCGTACCGCTTTTAACGGTATAGCTTACCCAGAGGTTAGCCTGGTCAACAGGACCGGCGCTAACAGGGCGCAGACCTTTGGTATTGGCAGGTGCTTCCGGGAGGTTGCTGGTATTGTGGCTGTATCCGGCGGTGATATTTAAACCTGGCAGCGGATTAGCGCCAACTTCCAGTTCAAAGCCACGGCTGGTTTGTACACCACCCTGGGAATTGTAGTTGTATACGGTGCCGTCTGGAGCAGTGTAGGTAGCAGGCAGCAGGATGTTGTTTACTTTGATATCATAGTAGCTGGCAGTGAGGTTGAGTTTACCGTTGGCCAGTTCTGTTTTCACACCACCTTCCCATTGGTTAGCCTGTTGTGGCTTCATGGTGTATTGCAGTTCAGGCAGCGGGAATGTTTGCGGTGCTACGTTTTTGAAACCGTTCATATAGTTGGCGAACAGACTTACTCTGTCTTTCACTACCTGGTAGATCAGACCGAATTTAGGAGACAGTGCCACCTGGTTGTAACCGGCGCCGGTAGTTTGACTGATATAGTCCTTGTAACCTTTAAGATCATAGTAGTCAACACGAAGGCTGGCCATGGCCAATAATCTGTCGGTAACATTGAGTACATCGGAGATGTAGGCGCTGTAGGTATAGTTATTACGCTGGCCTCTGGTGGCTCCTTTATTTTCAGAAGCGGCGATTTTAGCGTCTACTGCCTGTCGGGTCAGCTTATTGTAGTTAGCATCGTTTTTAAATGCATCCAATCTGTCAAACACCAGGTAAGGTGAGTTATCGTCAGTTTGCTGGAGGTGCAGGAAGTCCAGACCAAATACCAGGCGGTTACGCATGTTACCGATTTTAAAGTCGCCGGTAAAGTTCTGCTGGATGTTGGTAGAAATGGTGGTGGAGTTCTGCTGATAAACGTACCTGCTGAGGGTATCGTCTTTAGGACCGAGGAACATTACATAAGAGTAATATCCTTTGGAAGTGGCGCTGTTGCGGCCCACTACTGTTTGAGAGGTCCATTTGTCAGATATCTTATAATCCGCTGTTGCCTGGAGGGAGACAGTAGGCGTTTTATAAGTAATATCGTTCATGGTGTATGACTTATTGAAATTGAAGCCGGCGTTTGCCATTTGCGCTGGCGTATTGTATTCCAGCTTACGGGCACGGTTAGGGAATATCATGGGTACGTTGGTGGATTCCATGGTATTGAAAACCGTGCTCAGGTTCAGAGTGAGTTTATCGTTTACGCTATATTTCAGGCTTGGCGCGAGGAACATGCTTTTGCGGAAGCCGGCATCCTGCCAGGTATTTTCGGAAGAGTAGGCAGCGATGGTACGCAGTACTACAGATTTATCTGCATTGAGTGGTGCGTTGATATCGCCGGACACACGGTTAAGGCCATATCCGCCAGCGGTGTAGGAAACTTCACCACCGAAGCTGTCATAAGGTTTTTTGGTTACGATATTGATCAGGCCACCGAAGGAAATGAGGCTGGAACCGTAGAGGGTACCGGATGGGCCTTTGATTACTTCCAGGTTTTCGATATATGCCGGATCGTTTACGCCGTTGGTGATGCCTGCGATACCATTGATCATGGTTGGTTGCACGGCGAATCCGCGGAGGGAGAAGTAGCCGGCACCATCAGCAGGGCGGCCTGTAGAGGACCACATTTTGGAGATGCCAGGAACGTTTTTGATAGCATCGTCAAAGTTGGTGATCACCTGTTCTTTCATCAGGGCGGAGCCCACTACAGAGTATGCTTGTGGGTTTTCCAGGTTTCTGATAGGAAGCTTGGCGATGTATTTTGAGTTTTTAATATCTTTTTTCTGAGTACCGGTAACGGTTACTTCTGCCAGTTGTTTATCAGTTACGTTGAGGCGGACGGATACACTAGCTGTTTTATTAGCTTCCACCTGTACCTGTTGTTCCGTGGCTTCGTAGCCGATCATGGAGATATATAAGGTGTAAGATCCCGGTTCCAGTTTACGGAGGGAGAATTCACCTTTTTCGTTGGATACGGTACCGCGGTCGGTAGGTTTCACCTGTACGCTAACGAAGGGGCCAGGTTGGCCGTCGTTGGTAACGATGGTGCCTTTGATATTACCTGTGTTGGACTGTGCGGAGGCTACTGTGCAAAGTGCGAGCAGTAGTGTGAGAATGCCTGTTAATTTTCTTAGCATATGCAGCTTGTATATTGCTTCCTTAAATATGGCAGTGCGTTGGTATTACAGTGCCTTTGAGGCCGCAAAGTTGGGGCAATGGCATCTCCCTACATACTCCAATCGGGAAAATGAGTTACGCGATGCGGAAAAACTGCAAACAAAAAGCCCGGTAACCTTGGTTACCGGGCTTTTATATATCAGATTGAAACTGAATGTATTATTGCTTGCTTGAATCAGGAGCGGTATGTACTTCTACGCCTTGTTCCTGGTTGGCGGCAGGTGTTTGCGGGTGACCGAAGTCTACTTTCATACGTTCCATCCAGGCGATCATTTGCTGGGCGGCCTGACCGTCGCGTTTGAGATCTTCTGTCATTCTGTTGTCCGGCAGTTGGTTGTAGTAGCGCAGCTGCTGGTTACAGTCTTTGATGATCTTATCGGCGATGGCGTCACCTTTTTTGGTGTCACCGGTCTGGTAGTAAGCGTAAGCTACCTGCAGGGAGGTATAGTTATGCATGTTACCAGGGGAGGTCATGGCGTAAGGGTAGTTTTCATCCAGGATATTGGAATCCATGTAGTTGAGGGCTTTGAGGCCTTCAGCTTTTTTGCCGTCGGCGGCCATGGCTACACCCAGTTTAGCGAATGCCTGGCGGAGGTACAGCAGCATTTTCCTGTTAGGCTCATCGAAGTAAGTACCAGGTGTTTGTGCACCACCGAAGGAGAATTTGGTCATCATGTTGTTGTACATCACGTCTCTGTTGATCTGGATGTCCATACCGATTGGATCGTTGTTAGGCTCTTTGGCCAGAGGCACGAGGCGGTAGGTCAGACCATCAGGACGGAGGTAGTCGTTCAGACCCAGATCCGTAGGGCTGGTGAAGTAGATAGGGCGCTTCCAGTTGTTGGTAGCGATGATATCGTACACAGCCAGGTCGTTTTTCACCAGGTAGTTCTTACTGATTTTGAAAGGTACCTGAGGGAGGATACGGGCGCTGTCGGCAATGGTAACCACTCCGTCTTTAATCACCTGATCTTTATCCACTGGGATAAACAGCTGGCGGGTAGGGAGGAAGTTCTCAGAGCCACCGTCCTGGGTATTTACTTTAGCGTTTACGTCGTCGTTACCCATGAAGGCTACGATTTCTTTCAGGTTAAAGTATTTATCCTGCGGGATATTACCTGGATCGAAGTAGCGGATAAAGTTGCGGGTTTCGCCGCGGTATTTATCAGGCGACCAGCTCATTGGTACGCCGGGGCTGTTGTTTACTTTCACGCGTTGCTGATCGATGTACCAGTCTACTCCGAGGAGGGAGAGGTTGATCACGCGAACGTCCGTACGAATTCCTTCTACTTCCTGTGCGTACCACAGTGGGTAGGTATCGTTATCTCCTACGGTAAAGAGGATAGCGTTAGGAGCGCAGGATTCGAGATAGTCTTTAGCTACATCTCTGGCGATGGTTTTGGTGGAGCGGTCGTGGTCGTCCCATTCCTGGAAGCCCATGAGCACTGGCACGGCCAGCAGGCAGATGATAGTAGCTACGGCAGGGCCGGTGGTACCTTTGAGTGATTTTTTGAGCCAGTAGTATACCTGGAGTACACCTAAACCGATCCAGATGGCGTAAGCGTAGAAGGAGCCTACGTAGGCGTAGTCACGTTCACGTGGCTGGTTACCGGCCTGGTTGAGGTATAATACGATGGCGAAGCCTGTAAAGAAGAACAGCAGGGATACGATGAGGGTATCTTTGCGGTGGTATTTGTATTGGAAGAAGAAACCGATGATCCCGAGTGCCAGTGGCAGCAGGAACAGGCGGTTATGTGCTTTGTTTTTGGTGAGACTGTCCGGCATGGCGGATTGGTCGCCATAGAGGAAGTTATCAATAAATGGAATACCGGAGATCCAGTTACCATCGCGCACGTTGCCGTATCCCTGGGTATCATTTTGTTTACCGGCGAAGTTCCAGAGGAAGTAGCGGAAGTACATGAAGTTCACCTGGTATTGGAGGAAGAATTTCACGTTATCGCCGAAGGAAGGCTTTTCTCCTTGCTGGAGGCCTAACCAGGAGCGGTAGTAATCGGCATGGCCCTGATCGTTGCTGGCGTCCCAAACGCGTGGGAACAGCATCATATCTTCAGGTGCGTATACCGGGTCCATTTTTTTACCGGAGACTTCATATTTCTTTTCGCCGCGGGCGTAGATGTTACCACCTTCTTTGTATTCGGTAGGCCGTGCGGTAAACACCTGACCGTAGATGAGTGGGAAGTCGCCATATTGTTCACGACCGAGGTAACCAACCAGGGAGATGGGGTTATCTACGTTGTACATATCTACGGAAGGGTTGGCGGTAGAGCGAACCATGGTAGTTACGTAGGTAGAGTAGCCGAGGAGCATGAACAGGATAACAGCGATAGAGAGTTTGCTGAAGTGAGCAACTTTACCGGTGTTGAGTTTTACACCAAATGATTTCAGGATATAAGGGATGGCCAGGAACACGGCTGCCAGGAAGAATTTGGCGGCGATGGTGGTACCGGATGCATCGTTGAAAGCAGGAATGATGAGGAGGCTGGCGATCACGATCAGCGGGGCGTAGATACCGAATTTAGGTTTTCTGTAGCCGATGATCAGGATGGCGGTGATGGCCAGGAAGTAGAAGGTAAATCCTGTGAAGAAGCCGAGGCCTAGGGTATTCACGAAGAATACGTCCATATAGCCGGATGCTCTTACGGTATCCTGGATAATGAATTTCTGTACGATACCGGTGATGGCGCAACCGAGGAGGAAAGCCCAGAAGGTACCCCAGGCAGTAACCTTATATTTCCTGAAGTAGTACACCATAACCATAGCGGGGATGGTGAGGAGGTTGAGCAGATGGACACCGATAGAGAGGCCGAGGAGGTATGCGATGAGCACGATCCAGCGGTCGGCATAAGGCTCATCTGCTTCATGTTCCCATTTCAGGATGGCCCAGAATACGATGGCGGTGAAGAAGGAGGACATAGCGTATACCTCACCTTCTACAGCGGAGAACCAGAATGAATCAGAAAAGGTATAGGCCAGTGCACCAACGGCGCCTGCGCCCATAATAGCGATCATTTTTTCACGGGAGATCTCTTCACCGGCTTTAACCATCAGACGACGGGCGAAGTGAGTGATGGTCCAGAAGAGGAACAGGATGGTGAAACCAGAAGCGAGAGCTGACATGGTGTTAACACCGAGGGCAGCCTGTGATGGTTTCAGAAAAAAGCTGAACAGTCTTCCGAGCAGCACAAACAGTGGCGCTCCTGGCGGGTGGGGGACTTGTACTTTGTACGCGCTTGAGATAAACTCGCCGCAGTCCCACAAGCTGCCGGTTGCCTCCATAGTCTTAATGTAAACAAAGCAGGCAATGATACAAACGATCCAGCCTACAATGTTGTTGGTCCTTTTAAAATTCATAAGGTTGTTTTAAGGTCCGACAAAAATAGAAAAAGTAGCAAATTATGCTAATCTGCCGGATAGTTTTAACTTTTTGTAAATATATTTTTATTTGTGACTAATTGGTATACAATGTACTAGATTAAAATTGCCTTGGGCATTATTGCAGGATGGCGGCAGGTATAACGCTCCATGCTGCTGGTTTTGCGGCGAACAGTACTTTGGTTTGTGCCCATGTGTGGCGGAAGAGGTCAGAATGCCTGTATGATTCCAGGGCTTCTTCGGACTCCCATTTGCTGAAGGTGAAGAAGGTATTACCGGAGGCCGGGTGTTCCCAGAGTTCCAGGTGGAGGCATCCGGGGAAGTTTCTGATTTGTTGTTGCTGGCGGGCGAATAGTTCCCGGAAGGAGTGTACCTGATCGGGCAGGAACTCCATTTTAACTAAACGGTTGATCATTGAAATATGATTCTTACAGTTTGGTAGTATGATAGTTGTTGGAAGCCGGCGGGCTGTGTAAGCTGTTCGCGGCGGAAGCCTTGCAGGCCGAATAGTCCGGCTGCATTGCCTTTGTTGATAGCGATTTCGAGATAGCCAGCGGCGTTGAAGAGGGCCAGTTTGGTACCTTCGGGCACATCGGCGTATGTTTCGCTGATCTGGCTGATGACTTCATCGCGTCGGAAGAAGATACGAAAGCGTCTGTTTTTGCGTTGAGCGGCAAATTGTTCGCGGGTGATATTGACTACTACGTTTTCAAAGGCATCGATATGAATGATCTGGCCTTCGATGAAGTCGTCGCCCACGAGTGGTTGCAGGTTATGTTTGACTACTATTTGTTGGGTGAGTGGTCCCAGTTCGCCGAGTGCGGCGCCTCTGCTAAGTTCGCGGGCGGCGGCGGCGAGCAGTTTAATGATGGCGAAGGTGTTGCGTGGTTCCTCTTTGGCCAGTGGTATTTTGATTACTTTTTCCGGCATACCACCTACGATCATGGTGAGCAGGCCATTGTCGGCGCAGCCGATATACTGTCCGTTATGTTCGGCCACGAGCACGTGATCGGGCCTTCGGTCGAACAGGTTGATGAGTACGAAGTGGAAGGTACCTAAAGGAAAGTAGGCGAATGCGCTTTTGCAGATGTAGGTAGCTTGCGGGAGGTTGAAGGGGCTGATATGGTGGGTAATGTCTGTAACATGACATTCCGGGCAGTATTGCCAGAGTTGCCCTTTGATGGCACCTACCAGGTAATCCTGCAAACCAATGTCTGATGTTAATGTAATAATGGACATGCCCTTATATCTAAATCCCAATCTCTTAAAATCGTAACCACACGCCAATCCTCACTGCATGATGGCAACCTTACTGCGTCGCTTTCCTGTCAAAAAGAATGCCACCGGTGTGAGATGCACCCTGAGTGCAAAGAAAGTTAAAATAACAATGCAATGTTAAATTAACCGCAATATTAAGTATTTGTACGTACTAACGTTAACGGCTAAGGCAGACAATTGTTTATTTCGAATGATTTATTGCAGGGGGGACCCTGGTTCTTTTCTGAAGTGGTTGAATACGATACCATCGAGGATGCCGGGAATGAGTTTGCTCAGCAAGACGGTCAGTTTGCCTTGTGTGGTAAGCACGAGGGTGCGTTTACGTTTGGCGATGGCGGTGCAGATGCGTGCGGCTACTTCTTCGGCGCTCATGAGTTTATCTTCGTTGAGCGGCGTTTCGCTTTGCGCTTGTCCTTGTGGATTGAGGGCGGTGTTGCGGATATTGGAGGCGGTGAAGCCGGGGCATACCCACATTACGTTGACGCCTGTACGAAGATTTTCGGTACGCAATGCTTCGAGGAATCCCTGCATGGCAAATTTGGATGCGGAATAACCAGTACGGGCGGGGAGTCCGCGGTAGCCGGCGATGGAAGATACGCCAACGATAGAGCCTTTATTGGCCTGTATGGAAGGGTATGCGTATTTAGTGCAATACACGGTACCCCAGAAATTGATATCCATGAGGGACTTGAGTACATTCAAATCCAGGTCTTTAAACAGTGCGCGCATAGAAATCCCCGCATTGTTGATCAGCACATCTATTTTTCCGAAGCGTGCGATGACGGCTTCGATAAAAGCTTTACAATCATTTTCCACGCTAACGTCGGCCACGAAGGTGAATACGTCTTTGGCGCCGAGTTCATTTTTCATGGCTTCGAGGGCGGCTTGTTTGCGACCGCACACGGCTACATTGGCGCCCTGCTTTACCATTTCGGCAACGAGGGCTTTACCAATGCCAGAAGAACCACCGGTGATAACAATTGTTTTGTGCTGATAGAAATTATTCATGAGTACAATTTAGCGCCACAAAAATAGGAGAGAATTATCTGGAATGAAAATAATTACATGAAACAATTTTTTATATAGAGCGAAAAAAAATTTGGTAGTTATGAATAATTTTCTACTTTTGCACTCCCGAAACAAACGGGAATGATTCCGTAGCTCAGTTGGTAGAGCAATACACTTTTAATGTATGGGCCCTGGGTTCGAGTCCCAGCGGGATCACAGAAGAAGGGCTAGGTAGTAGAAACTACTTAGCCCTTTTTTATTTTCCTAAGTTTTTGTTTTGTGGAATTATATTCTAGTGCAGAATAGTTATTTTACAGATAGAAACATACGCCATGAAAGTATCCAGGATTACTATCAAAGATTTTCATCAGTTTAAGGACCTTGATTTGGATTTGACTTATCCGGCTGGGCATCCTAAAGCGGGAAAGCCGTTGGATAAGGTGTGTTTTATTGGGCAGAGCGGGACAGGGAAAACGACGTTGCTGGAGATGATACCGTTGTTTACGAGTAGATATCATACAAAATCATTTCCTGAGGAAAGTTTGGATTATATCAATCAAGTCTCCATCAATTTATCATACGGGCATGAAGCAGAGTATAATGTAAAGATAAGTGATGTAGAACAAGATATTAGATTTTGGGAAGTCAATGATTCGGAGGCAATTTATCAGAAGCGAACTGCAACTAATCAAGATTTTCTAGCCTATTATAAGGAAGAGTGGGTAAAAAAAGTAGCAAGTAAAGTTGTTTATTTTCCTGCAAACCTGAATTTTGAAATTGATGATATTGGCTTCCAGCATTATAATTATGGAAAAATAGTTGACTTCAGTAAAAGTAAGGTATCAACCGTTTGGAACCTTTTACTTGACTCGATTCAAAAATACCAGGAGCATGAATTACAGTTGAGACAAGATATTTCCAGAACAGTTGAACATGCTTCTACTGACCTTGATTCCATTAAGTCTGCCTTAAACAGGCTGGAAGAATGGAAAAAGAATGAATTTAATCCAATTGCTGATGTTGCGGATAATTGTTTGGATCCACTATTAGCAAATTTTAAACTGAGGGTTAAGCGGGAATTTCATTTTAATACCCGAGGAGATATAGGTTTTATCAAGATTGAGGACTTTCAGAATAACGAGATTCCGGAGCATTTATGGAGTACAGGAACTAAGCAAGTGGTATTAAGCGCGCTTCCATTATATCTTCTTAAACCTAAAAATACTATTATCCTTTTTGATGAGCCAGAACGCTCCTTATATCCGGATTTGCAGCGGTTAATCATCAACTACTATGAATCTCTCACCAACAATTGCCAATTTTTCTATTCTACTCACTCTCCTGTTATTGCATCCAGCTTTGATCCCTGGGAGATTGTGGAATTAAAATTTAATGAACCAGGGCATATTTATAGGGAGGTTTATTACGATGGGGAAAACCATGTAGATAATTATCACCTAAATCCTAAAACCATGCGCTGGGACGACATTCTTCAAAGAATCTTCGATCTGGAAAATGATGGGTCTGATTTTCGCAAGCAAAAGCTGGATGAGCTGGCAACCCTTAATGTAAAGTTCCGCAAGCTGCTGGATGGAGGTGAAGCAGAATCAGGACCAGCTAAGGCATTGCGCAGCCAAATTCAAAAACTCTCAGAAGAATTGTCTAAATGGGATTAATGAATGAAAAAGATTGATAAAAAACTGGAAGGTATTTTATCTGCGAAGTATAGGGATTGGGTGATTAAGCTGGAAGATAAGCAGGGGAATCATAATGGAGATTATAAATATTATTACGATGATGTGGTGATGAGCTTATACAAATGCCAGCAAGGCGTTTGTGCTTATACTGAAATGCATATCTGTATTCCGGAATTATATACTGACTTAAATTGGGAAGCCGGCCGGTTCAAGTTGAACCCTGATATAGATTTTAAAAGAACCGATCATCTGGGTGAAATGGATCATTATGATCCTTCTTTAAAAGCGGAAAAATACTGGCGCTGGAGCAATTTGTTCATGATACACGCCAAAATAAACAGCTTGAAACGTAATACAGCTGTTGTTCCTTACCTTAAGCCTGACCTGGAGAATTATTCCCCGGAAGAATATTTTGACTACGATGAATCTACCCACCGATTTGTACCCAATGTGAGCATTGAGGATGAGAATATCCGAAAAGAAATACAACACATGATTGATAATGTACTGTTTCTTAATCACGGGGTTGTGCAAAGAGAAAGGAGGGATTATATTCAATGGATCAGACAAGATATTAGATTTGGATTACCGTACGTAGTTGATCGCTTTCATACAGCAGTCAGCTTTTGTATTAATAATTAATTCCTCAAACAACCTACCTGATGCGCTTTTACCGAGGTTACCTCAATTTAAAAACTCATGCACAGGTAAGCATTCGTAATATATCACTATTTCCCCATCACCTTTTTCCTATGCTGCAACCCCCAGAAATGCAGCTCATCCAACACTTTCCCCAGCGATAACCCATGCGGCGTAATCGTATACTCCACCGTGGGCGGAAAAGTATCATACACTTCCCTGCTGATCAGCTGATTAGATTCCAGGCTTTTCAACTCCTTCGATAAAGTTTTATCCGTAATCCCACTGACCTCCCTGGCAATCTGCCGAAAGTGCTTGGGCTTTTCAGATAAGGCAAATAACATCTCCCTGGAAAAAAATTTTCCACCCCATTCAGGGAAAGCCTCCTTTCAATTGACCTTGTTATAGGCAAAGACATCATTTACATGAATAATGAACGCTACCAGGTCCTTTCCCGTAAACTGCTGGAACGCACCATCACTCCGGAAGAGGAACAGGAACTGGCACAATGGCTCAATCAGGACGACGGCGAAATACTGGAAATCCCAGCTGCTATCGCCGCCAGCCAGGATGTACACGAAAAAAAGATATGGCAAGCGATCCGGCAAGAAGTACGCCCTAAACGGCGACTCCTCCTGGTATCCTCCGCAGCAGCTGCCGCCATGCTGCTGCTGGTTGCCATAGGTTATATACTCAAAGCTCCGCCTGCTGAAAAGCAGGCCATAGCACAGGAACTCCTGCCTGCCGGAAATAAAGCCGTGCTCACCCTCGGCAACGGTCAGCAGGTAGTACTGGACAGCCTTGCCACCGGCGCGCGACTCGACCAGGCCATAAAGGCCGACAGCGGCAGCTTGACCTACCTCCGGGGCACTAACGGTCCCGTACAAACGAATACACTCACCACACCACGTGGCGGCCGCTATAATGTAGTATTGCCCGACGGTACCGTCGTGTGGCTCAACGCCGCCAGCAAACTCACCTATCCCACCGCATTTACCGGCACCGACAGAACCGTTGCACTACAAGGCCAGGCATACTTTGAAGTAGCCAAAGACGCCAGCCGCCCGTTTTACGTGAACGCTGGTGAGGTAAACGTAAAAGTTCTCGGTACCACCTTCGATGTAATGGCCTACCCGGATGAAAAACAAATCAATACCACCCTGGTAGAAGGAAGTGTTCAGGTAGCAAACAGCCACGCCACCAAACTGCTGCACCCACGCCAGCAGGCGATAGCAAACGTTGGCGCAGGCACCCTGACACTACAACCTGCTAACATAGATAAAGCCCTCGCCTGGAAAAACGGATTGTTCATTTTTAATAACGCCGACCTCGAATCCATCCTGCGAGAAATTGCCCGATGGTATGATGTGGAATTTATCAACCTCGCCGGCAACAGCGACGAGCTATATGGAGGAAGTATCAGCAGGAATAAAAATCTCCCGGATGTACTAAAATTACTGGGCGCCTACGGCTCTCACCAGTTCAAAATAGAAGGAAGGAAAGTTACCGTTTTACGTAAGTAATGCTATTCTAAACCAAAATCAACATTCACAACATGCATGCACCCTAACTATCAGCCGCTTACTTAACAGTGTAAACGGAGGTGCTGGGAACACCCCCGTTTGATATCTGGACATCCAAAATCTTGTAACAGGGTTCCACCACGCTAAGCGGTGAAATCTGATTAAGAACTACCAAACACTACAAATTTATGCATTTTAAACGGAATGCACGGGCTTCGTATGGAATGAAGTCATCAACCAAAATTTGGCTGATAATGAAATTAACAGCTTTCTTACTCCTTGTTGGTTTCCTGCACGTAAATGCTGCAGCGTATTCACAAAAGGTGTCACTTTCGGTCCGTAACAAAAGCCTCCAGGAAATATTCCCGGAGCTGACGCGGCAAACAGGCATTTCTATCTTTTATAAGGAAATGCTCATGAAAAAAACTGCGCCCGTAAGCCTGCAGGTCAAAGGCGCCAGCTTAACAGAAGTGCTGGACCTCTGTACCAGGGATCAGCCCATCAGCTATACGCTGGAAGGTGGGAACATATTTATTAAAGCCAGACCGCTGGCACCACCACCGGTTATAACGGCAACGGATACACCGCGACTTACCATCACCGGTCGCGTGCAGGATGCGGCCGGACTCTTCCTGCCCGGTGCCACCATCATCAACAGAAGTACCGGTCGCGTAGTGCCTACCAACGACCAGGGACGCTACAGCATCGGCGCCAACATCGGCGACTCCCTCCAGTTCTCCTACATCGGTTACTCCCAGCAAACCATCGCCATACGCGATCAACTGGTGGTGAACATCATCCTGGAAGCTAAAAGCGGTAGTGTGAAAGACGTAGTGGTAGTAGGCTTTGGGCGGCAGAAAAGAATTAGTCTCATCGGGGCACAGTCCTCCATCAAAGCGGAAGACCTGAAAATCCCCGCTGCCAACCTCACCAATGCCATCGCCGGCCGCGTGGCAGGCGTTATAGGGGTACAACGCAGCGGCGAACCGGGATACGACGGCTCACAGATCTACATCCGCGGTATCTCGACCTTCACCAACAGCAGTCCGCTGGTGCTGGTAGACGGTGTGGAACGTACTTTTAATAACATCGACCCGGAAGATATCGCCAGCTTTACTATTCTCAAAGACGCATCCGCCACTGCTGTATATGGTGTGCGCGGCGCCAATGGCGTCATCCTGATCGAAACCAAAAAAGGAAAACAAGGTAAGCCACAGGTAAATGCACAGCTAAACCAGGGTATCACCGCCTTCACCAAAACACCGCAGTTTGCCGACGGTGTCACCTACCTGAAAATGGCCAACGAAGCCTACGCCAACACCAAACCCGGTGCAGGCCCACTTTATTCCGAAGAGAAAATTCAGAAAACAGCCGACGGCAGTGACCCCGACCTGTATCCAAACGTAAACTGGATGAAGGAAATGTTCAACAAACACGGCTATAACAGAAGGGTGAACCTCAATGCCAGCGGTGGTTCTGAAAGGGCAACCTATTATTTGTCTGCCGGCTACTACAACGAAACCGGCCTTTACAAAACAGATGAACTGGCACAATATAATTCTGCCATCAAGTTCACCCGCTATAACTTCACCAGCAATCTCACCTTACAGGTTTTTAAAAATACGAAAGTAGACTTCGGCGCGTCCGGATGGATATCTGAAGGTAACTATCCCGGTAAAGGCACCGGCGATATCTGGAACGCCGCCTACATCATGCCGCCAACCATTATCCCGGTGAAATATTCGAACGGACTCATTCCGCAGGTGCGCGGCGAGGAAGCCAACCCTTATGATATGCTCACGCAAAGCGGCTATATCAATAATATGAACAGCCAGCTGTGGTCCAACGCACGCATCACGCAGGACCTGAGTCCGCTGCTGAAAGGGTTATCAGCCTACGGCATGTTCTCCTTCGATAACTATAACTACCACCAGATTTCCCGTACCAAAACAGTAGACGCCTGGTTTGCTACCAATCGTGATAACGATGGTAACCTCGTGTTTGAGCAAACACGTGTGGGCTCCAGCTACCTGACCTACGGCCGTAATAACAGCGGCAGCCGCCAGTTCTATACGGAAGCAGCGCTGAATTACAATAGCTCTTTCGGTAAACATGAGGTATCCGGTATGTTGCTGTACAACCAGAGTGACCGCACCGATGCTTTTGCCGGCAACTTTATTGATGCCATCCCATACCGCTACCAGGGTGTGGCCGCCAGAGCAACCTATGGTTACGATGAACGCTACTTGTTAGAACTGAACCTGGGCTATAACGGATCAGAAACTTTCAGCAAGGAATCACGTTTCGGATTTTTCCCATCCTATGGTGTAGGCTGGGTAGCTTCTAATGAAGCATTCTTCGAATCACTGAAAAATACGATCCAGTTCCTGAAATTCCGCGGTTCATACGGTATCGTGGGTAACAGCAACATCGGCGGCCGCAGGTTTGCCTATATCTCCACTGTTGCTACCACTACTGGTTACTCCTTTGGAAAAAATACCAACAATGATTTTGGTGGCGTGGATGTGGGCGACTATGCAGTGGACGTTACCTGGGAACGTGCTAAGAAAGCCAATCTGGGTATTGAACTGCGATTGCTGAAAGATGCGCTGTCTGTTACTACGGATTTCTTCCTCGAAAACCGTGACGGTATTTTCCGCCAGCGCGGTGACCTGCCCAACTACGCAGGTATCCAGCGCTCGCCATATGGTAACCTCGGTGCTGTAAGAAACAAAGGGGTAGATGCTACCATCACCTTCAACAAAAAGCTGAGCAAGGATTTATATTTTGAATTCCGTGGTAACATGGTATGGAACCGCGCCATCGTGAAACAGGATGCAAATGCACTCTGGCCATATTCCTGGCAACAGGCCATTGGTCGTAAGTTGGGACAGCGCTTCGGATTGACCGCCCTGGGCTTATTCCAGTCAAAAGAAGAGATTGCCAACAGTGCCGTGCAAACGGGTGATATTCAGCCGGGTGATATCAAATACAAAGACATGAACGGCGATGGGCTTATCAACAACTACGATGAAGGCCCCATTGGTTATGGCTCTATTCCGGAGATAGTCTATGGCTTTGGTCCCTCTTTTTCCTATAAAGGATTTAGTGTAGGCGCCTGGTTTAAAGGTATCAGTAACGTAGATATTTCGTTGAACGGGGAAGGGTTGCAGCCGTTCCAGAAAGAAGGGTCAAGAGGTAATTTGTTTAATAACATCACCGACCGCTGGACACCGGATGGCTCCAATCCCAATCCCTGGTATCCGCGCCTGACCTATCCTTCCACCTCCAACTCCAATTATGCCAACAGCACCTGGTGGATCAAAAACGGTGCGTTCATACGCCTCCAAAATGTGGAGTTGAGTTATACCATCCAGCAAAAACGTCTGCTCCATCAACTAGGTATCAGCAACTTCAGAATCTATGCAGTAGGCTATAACGTAGCAACCTTCAGCGATTTTAAACTTTGGGATGTAGAGCTCGGCGATGGTAAAGGAGCACAATACCCGTTACTGAAAACATACAGCTTTGGCATCGACTGCCGGTTTTAACAACAACGACTAGCAAATGAAAAAGAACTATTTCCTGTTATATATCAGCACCTGTTTGCTTTACATCATTTTGCCTGCCTGCTCCAAATACCTGGATCAGGTGCCTAACGACCGGCAAACGATTGAAGAGGTGTTTCAGAAGAAAAAGCCTACAGAAGAATACCTGGCAAACGTATACAACTTTGTTCGGGATGAAAGTGACCAGTGGAACGGCAATCCGTGGACAGGCAACGTGGATGAGGTAAATGTAGCCTGGGCAAAATGGACGATCTACCAGGTGAACGTGGGGAATTTTAGTCCGGGTACTTCGCCGTTTTATACCTGGCAGTCGTACTACAATGGTATCCGTTCTGCTACCTATTTCATGAATCATATCGATGCCAACAAGGAAATATTAGCGTTGGATGGCCAGCGGCTGATAGATCAGTACAAGGCGGAAGCCAGGTTCCTGCGCGCTTATTTCTATTTCATGATTATCCGCCAATACGGGCCTGCCGTGCTGATGGGCGAAAAAGAATTGCCGGCGGATGCACAGCCGGCAGATATGATGCTGCCACGTAATACCTATGATGAGTGCGTGGATTACATTGTATCTGAGCTCGACAAAGCAGCGGCTGTATTGCCCCTGGTGCCTGCTGCGGACCGTGATTACGGTCGTGTGACCAAAGGCGCTGCTCTCGCCATTAAGTCAAGGGTATTGTTATATGCCGCCAGCCCGCAATACAATGGCAATACAGAGTTCGCCTCTTTTGTGAATGCAGATGGGAAGCCATTTATTTCTCAGTCGCAGGACCGCGAACGCTGGAAAAAAGCGGCGGATGCAGCAAAAGCAGTGATTGATCTCAACCTGTATAAATTATATGAAGATCCTTCCGGCAACCCGGTGAAGTCGTATCGCGGGATTCATTTAATGCCCTGGAACGACGAGTGCATATTTGTACGCAAGGACAATGACCTGTGGAACTGGGATTACAACTGCTCCCTGCGTTCTGCCGGCGGCTGGAACGGCGTGGCACCGGTGCAGGAAATGGTGGATGCCTATTTCATGAAAGATGGTTTGCCGATCGCTAAATCACCGCTTTACTCCGAAACTGGTTTTACCAACGGCGTATATAACATGTACCTGAACCGGGAACCGAGGTTTTATGCCTCCATTCTGTACAGTGGTGCACGGTACAAAGGTGGCGCTATCACCCAGGATTCTATCACCGTGGATATGACTTTTTCGGGGAGAGATGGAAAGAAAAACGGGGGCGAGGACTATTCCCATACCGGGTATCTCGTGTTAAAAAATGTATCACCGGAAACCAACAGGCTGGCGGGTATTAGTAATAGTCGCCCATTTGTACTGATACGCCTGGGAGAGATTTACCTCAACTATGCAGAAGCGCTGGCTGAATACGGCGGCAATGATGCTGAAGCATTGAAGTACCTGAACCTTATCCGTAAAAGAGCCGGTATCCCGGAATATGGCAGCGGCGAGTTAGCTGAAATACACGGTACCGAACTTATTGCGGCTATACGTGCAGAAAGAAGGATAGAGCTGGCTTTTGAATGCCACCGATGGTTTGATGTGAGAAGATGGAAGATAGTACCATCCATCATGCATGAGCTGTATGGAATGAATGTAAACAAGGATGGCGCTGAGTTTTATCAGCGTGTGGTGGCCGACAACCGCGCCTGGAAGAGTGCCTACTACTGGTTCCCGCTATCGCAGTTTGAAATGGACCGGGGACTGAAACTAGTACAGAATCCGGGCTGGTAACATCTCTCCAAACATTAATTATTACCATTATGACATTAAAAAATATAACCCTTGCGCTTGCAGGTTTATGGCTGTTGACAGCCTGTGAAAAAATTGCTATCCCAAAGGAGGAACTTAACGCGGCAAACAGCCAGGTATATATGGCTGCCGCTGCCAGGAATATGAATATGCCCGTGCTCCGTATGGCTGATACTACTTACACCATAACCTATGGTGCCAGCTATGGCGGGTACGAAAATCTGACCCGGGATGTGCAGGTAGAATTTGTGGAAGACGTAACGAAAGTACAGGCATACAATGAGCAGCATGGTACCAGCTACGCCCTTTTGCCGGCAAAATGTTACGAACTGGAAACATTGAGCGCCACTATTCCCAAAGGTAGTACTACTACTGCTCCCTTGGCTGTGAAGATCAATCCCAGCAAAGGAATGGAACTTTTTAAAGACTATCTGCTTGCCATCTCCATAAAACAAGTAAGTGGAAATATTAAACTCAATTCGACGTTGCAAACTGCGTATTACATTGTTCGTGCTTCACTGGATTTTACAGACTTCGCGGATTATGACCGTAGTCAATGGATGGTAGCAGGAGTTTCTTCCGAAGAACCTGCCGAAGGCAGTACCAACGGTGGTCTTGGGATTCACGCTATTGATGGAAAAAACAGCACCTTCTGGCACACCAAATGGGATGGCGGCTTTGGTACACCTCCGCACTGGATTGCTATTGATATGGGAGAGAAAAAAGTGATTCATGGCCTGGTGCTCACGGGCCGGCAAAGTACCAACAATGGCAAGCCCAATACCATTCAACTGGAAGTGAGTGACGATAACAGCACATGGACGCATGCCGGTATTTTTAACCTGCAGAACATCAATACTGCCCAGCGATTTTTTGTAACCACCTTTCCGGAAGGCCGCTACTTCAGGATTACAGTGCTTAGCAACTATGGAAACGTGGAATATACACACCTCGCTGAGCTAAGCGCTTTTTAAGAAGATTAAGATTCAGCAAATAATGAAACCAGCTATTTTTTCATGGAAAACACTTGTGTACAGCACAAGTGTTTTCCTGACCTCTTTGCATGCATCCGCACAATTTGACGCACAGAAATATTATCAGTTGATCAACTGCCACCAGCAGGTAGCGGACGTAAAAGACAACCGTTTCAACAACGCATCTGTACAACTAGAGGCTGCCAGTAAAACGGCTTCGCAGGCCTGGAGCCTGCAACCGCTATCCAATGGCGCCTGGCAGCTGAATATGGCCCTGGGCGCAAAAAGTATTGATAACGGAAACAGGGCGGATCAACATGGCAATCCCGTATTACTCTGGGATCGTGAACCTGAAAATATAAACCAGCAATGGTTTATTAAACCTGTATCCAACGGTACATATACCATCACCAGTGCTGCTACCGGACAACGACTGGGTAGCCGTCAGCTGGATAATGGCAATACCGTATTATTTCAATCACCTGTACGGCTAAACGATTCTACCCAATACTGGCGCATTGCTCCGCTAAAAGTAAAGATACCGGTGGCAAAAATTATCAGGGGCGCAGCCTGGGAAGATGAAACGATTTTCGGCATTAATAAGGAACCAACACATGTAACTTATATTCCTTTTCCCTCAAAAGAAACCGCTGCCACCACCACCGATACAGGATATGCGTCGCCGTTATATCAGTCGCTCAACGGCCCGTGGAAATTCAACTGGGTAAAGCATCCGGATGAAAGGCCGACAGATTTTTACCGCCCCGGCTTTGATGATCAGCACTGGAAAACCATACCAGTGCCGGCTAACATGGAGATGCAGGGCTATGGCACACCTATCTATACAAACATCACTTATCCGTTCCGGAATGATCCGCCCCGCGTAATGGGGCCTGTACCGGGCGACTGGACAACCGCCAGGGAACCTAATCCTGTTGGGTCGTACCGCAGGGAGTTTACTATTCCGGAGGACTGGGATGGTAAAGAAATATTCCTCCATTTTGATGGCGTGATCAGCGCTATGTACGTGTGGGTAAACGGAAAACAAGTGGGTTATTCCGAGAATAGTTTTAGTCCTGCGGAATTCAACATCACCCCTTACATTAAGCGCGGGAAAAATACCATAGCGGTGGAGGTCTATAAATACAGTGATGGCAGCTACCTGGAGGATCAGGATATGACCCGCTTCAGTGGTATTCACAGAAGGGTATATCTGTTTGCTGTGCCCAAAACGTATATCCGTGATTATTTTGTGCAGCCGGCACTGAATTCGGAATACACTTCAGCAGCTGTTTCCATTACCGCTGACATACGCAGCAATCGCCGTAATACACCAGCATCACTGGAAGCGGAAATTGTGGATGCGAGCGGCAGGCCTGTAGCCACCGCAACGGCTGCTGCGGTAACGAAAGGTGAGGTGACCATAGCCTGTAATATTTCTAATCCGGTATTATGGTCCGCCGAAAAACCTTACCTATACACGGTTTACCTGACTTTGAAAGATGCTGACGGCCGCGTGACGGAAGTGCTGACCAACAAACTGGGTATCCGTGAAGTAAAAATACAGGATAGCCGTTTACTGGTTAATGGCAAGCCGGTGTTGCTGAAAGGGGTGAACAGGCACGAGATTCATCCGGTGCTGGGCAAGGCAGTGACGGCGGAAAGTATGATACAGGATATATTACTGATGAAGCAGCATAACATCAATACAGTGCGCAGCTGCCATTATCCCAATGATCCGGTGTGGCTGCAGTTGTGCGACTATTATGGTTTATACGTGATTGATGAAGCAAATCATGAAACGCACGGCCATCAGAAAATAGCCACCTACCCGTCGTGGCAGCCCGCTATCGTGGATCGTACGGAGCGTTTGGTAGCGCGGGACAAAAATCATGCTTCGGTGATTATATGGTCGCTGGGTAATGAAGCCGGCGCTGGTGCTAACTTTGAAGCCGCCAGGGCAGTAGTGAAAAGAATGGATGTATCCAGGCCTATACACTACGAAGGTATGAACAGTGTGGCGGACATTGAGTCGAACATGTATCCCGGTGTAGACTATGTGATTGAGCGTGGAAAAGCGAAATCAGAGAAGCCTTACTTCATGTGTGAATACGCCCATGCCATGGGTAATTCCGTGGGTAACCTGCAAGAATACTGGGATGCGATTGAAAGTCACCAACGGCTGATTGGCGGCTGTATTTGGGAATGGGTGGATCAGGGTCTGCTGGCACATGCACCCGGCGGTGAAAATTATTTCGCCTATGGTGGCGACTTAGGCGATAAACCGAATGATGGCACATTTAGTATAAAAGGATTGGTCACTTCCGACCGCCAGCTGAAGCCTGCCATACAGGAGGTGAAGCAGGTGTATCAGTATGTAAAATTTAGTAACCTGCCTGGTGGCCGGGTGAAAATCAGCAACCGCTATGCTTTCCTTGATTTTTCCGGTTTTCGTGTACAATGGAGTTTACTGGAAGATGGCAAGGCCGTACAGCAGGGTGAATTCGATCCCTTCACGCTTACTCCCGGAGCAGATACGGTACTAACGGTGCCGTATACACCGACTAAGCCGGGTGCGGAGTACTTCCTGAATATGGAGGTAAAACTCAGCCAGGATGAGTCCTGGGCAAAGAAAGGACATATAGTGGCCGCAGGGCAACTGGCAGTTCAACAGCCAACTGCAACTGTGGTATCCAATAGCAACAAGCCTCTCAGGCTGGAGCAAACGGCCAGCCGTATAACCGTTACCGGTAGTAATGTGCAGGTGTCGTTTGATAAGAATTCAGGTCGTATGGTGCAGCTGCAATATGGGCAGCAAACGATCATTGATGGGCCGGAGCAGGGGCTGGCAGTGAACCTGTACAGGGCCATGCTGGACAATGATCATACCAGCGACTGGGGGCAGCCCTATGACACGCGCGCTTTAGGATTTGATCAGCCGGCGTATGTGCTGCAAAAACTGGACGTTGTGCCAGGTGCATCAGCGGTGACCGTAAAAACAGCTATCCGCGTTAATACACGCAGCGGTTTTGGTGTACATGCAGTGTTGGATTATATCATCACCGATCATGAAATAAGGGTAGATGCGGTGATTACCCCGGATACTACCTCGTACTTTATCAATCGCCTTGGTCTGCGTATGCTGCTGGCGCCCGGTTTGGAGCAGGTGGACTGGTACGGCCGGGGGCCGCATGAAAATTATATCGATCGGAAGTCGGCCGCATTTGTAGGCTTGTATAGTAACACGGTGACGCATATGGCGGAATTGTATGAAAAGCCGCAGGGCATGGGCAACCGGGAAGATGTTCGCTGGGTGCGACTTACCCGGCCTGGCGCCGGAGGAATTGAGATTGTGGTGCATGATACCATGAGCTTTAGTGCATTGCACTATACAGATCAGGACCTGGGTAGTGCAGCACACTTGTATCAGCTGCAACCGCGTAAGGAAACGGTGCTAACCCTGGATGCCCGTCAGATGGGCCTGGGCAATGGCAGTTGCGGCCCTATGCAGCTACCGCAGTACCTGGTGCCGGTAGCGCCTTGTAAAATGTCATTTACCATAAAACCCGTTGGTTTGTAGTCCCTGGTTGGAAGGCAGGCCCTGGTGGTCTGTCTTCCTTTTTTTAAAAGAGAAGTGAAAACAGCGAGGAGAGGCGCTGGCTGATGCTGGCGCGTATCGCTTTCAGCGCGCGGCTGATATGGGTTTCTACTGTTTTTTCTGAAATCTGCATTTGTTGTGCAATCTCTTTTTGTGTGAACCCTTCTTCCCTTAGCTGGTAGGCCATGCGGCATTTTTCCGGCAGCTGTGCTACCATCTTAAACAACCATTCCCGCAGGTCTTCGAAGCTGATCCAGTCTTCCGTGGTGGAGTCGTTGATGTTTTGCCGGGTGCTGATGTACTGTTGATATGAGCGGAAGCGGTCCTGCCGGGCGAGGTAATTGATGATGCGGTATTTTACTGCCACTACGAGGTAGCCTTCCAGGTTTTCGTGTATCCGTAACTGTTCCCTGCGATGCCAGAGGTCAACGAATACATCCTGCACAATGCTTTCTGCTTCTTCCAGCTCCTGCAGTTTTTTGGCGGCAAGGTAGTACAGCTTATCCCAGTATCGGCGATAAATCTCGTTAAAGGCGCGGTGGTCGCTGGTTTGAAGAAGGCCTAGTAACTCATGGTCGGTATAGCAGTCAGTAAGCATCAGGTTGATAAAAAAGAATATCGAAAGGTAATGGAAAATAATGGGTTGTCAAAGTTAACTCGTGCCTGATGTTAAAATTGTTACCCTGTAATACAATGGGTAACTATGTTGATCTTCAACTTTTTTGCGCCTGTAGCGTTAAGCAATTGATATCTGGTATGTGACGCTGGCTTTCTTCCTGGATTCCTTTGCAGTTGTTCCACCTAAAGAAAAAGAAATAATATGAGCCACTATTTCTGTGCGCGGAAAGCTTTGACCATATTGAGCTTGCCTGTATGTTGCCTCTTTACAAACAAAGTCTTCGGGCAATACATCCTGGCGGATACATCGAATAAAGTATCTGTCCAATACGGGGAAAAAGGCTTTGAATTCCGTACGAGGGATGACAAATTTCTTTTACAGATTCAGAGCAGGTTTCAGTTCCGTTTTGCTACCCCTGAAGATCAGGACCCGGTTACTTATGATGACTTCATGGGGGAGAATAAAACTTCATTTAAAATTAACAGGGCCAGGTTGAAAGTAGGAGGTCATGCATTTAAGCCCTGGATTAAATATTACTGGGAATATGAGCTGAGTCAGTCCAATCTGCTAAACTTTACGCTTTCGGTGGAGAAGTGGGATTGGCTGAAATTCCAGGTGGGCCAGTTTAAAGTGGAGTACTCACGGGAACGGAGAATCAGTAGCGGGGAGCAGCAGATGGTGGACCGATCTGTCATCAACCGTCCATTCACAGTGGACCGGCAGCAGGGAGCAGAAATTTACGGAAGGTTGAAGGGCAGGGGTGTGGCCGATTTTAATTACTGGATGGGCGTTTTTACGGGTACCGGCCGCGGCTCTACGCAAAATGATGATAATCATCTGATGTATTTTACCCGTTTGCAGTGGAACTTCACGGGTGAATACCTGGATTTTGAGGGTAGTGACTTAGAGATTCATGAACGGCCTGCCGGCGTGCTGGCCTTGAACGGAGTCACTAACCGTAGTCCTTATACACGATTTTCACAGGCTGGAGGCGGAGAGCTGGAGGGGTATGATAACGGGTTGCCTGGACAGTACCGGGTAAACCAGGCGAATGTTGAAACCGCCCTCATGTATAAGGGTTTTAGCTGGCAGATGGAATATCACTGGAAAGAGATTATAGACAAGCTGAATAATGATCACACCAACACACTGCATGGGTATTATGTGGAGGCAGGTTATTTTTTCCACCAGGCATTTGACTGGTGGCCGGCGCCATTGGAAATGGCCGCAAGAAATGCAGGTTACTTTCCTAACCGGGAAGAAGATCAGACTAAAAAAAGAGAAACGTCATTGGCATTCAACTGGTTTTTTCACAAGCATAAGAACAAACTCACGGCCGAAACCAGTTATTTCAATTATGATAAAACCGGGGGAATTCCGGCTAGTGAATGGCGCTTTCGGTTACAGTGGGATATATCGTTATAATCAAAAAAAGGTACTGTTTTGATTTCCAAAAAAAGCAGAACTTTATTTTAAGGAAGACCTGGTTTTTATGGCAAGGTTTATCCTGTGCAGGCAGACTTAGGTCTGCCTGTTTTATGTGTGCCAGGCATGTGTTATAGCTCTAGGGTGCAAGTCCCGAATGCGCTTTGTAGTAGGAAGCATTAGCCAATAGCAAGGGTGTCCATTGTAAGATGGAATCTGAAGGAAGCTGGCGGCAA
>NZ_JAHUWJ010000039.1 GCF_019219075.1 Chitinophaga sp. sic0106 | reverse complement strand
GTCTTGCGGATTTACCTACAAAACCTATAACTACTCCCTTTAACGCACTATTCCGTAAGTGCGCAGTCCTTTCACTACTCCGTTACTCCATCGAATTTATAGCAGGTGTTGGAATATTCACCAACTTGCCATCAGCTACGCCTTTCGGCTTTGCCTAAGGACCCGACTAACCCTGATCCGATTAGCGTTGATCAGGAACCCTTAGTCTTACGGCGATAAGATTTTTCATCTTATTTATCGTTACTTATGCCTACATTTTCTTTTCTAAACGCTCCAGCATGTCTCGCAACACACCTTCGATGCAGTTTAGAATGCTCCCCTACCGTCTAGCATTGCTGCTAGGCCTAGAGCTTCGGTTGTATGTTTGATACCCGATTATTTTCCGTGCCCAAACCCTCGACCAGTGAGCTGTTACGCACTCTTTAAATGAATGGCTGCTTCCAAGCCAACATCCTGGCTGTTTTAGGATTTGAACCGCGTTTGATTAACTTAACATACGATTAGGGACCTTAGCTGCTAGTCTGGGTTATTTCCCTCTCGGCCATGGACCTTAGCGCCCACAGCCTCACTCCCGGAGATTATGTTATAGCATTCGGAGTTTATTAGGGTTTGGTAGGCGGTGAAGCCCCCTAGCCCAATTAGTAGCTCTACCTCTATAACACGTCTATATCCGAGGCTGTTCCTAAAAACATTTCGGGGAGAACGAGCTATCTCTCAGTTTGATTGGCCTTTCACCCCTATCCACAGGTCATCCCATAGCTTTTCAACGCTAATGAGTTCGGACCTCCAGTTAGTTTTACCTAACCTTCATCCTGCCCATGGATAGATCACAAAGTTTCGCGTCTACCCCTACTAACTAAAGCGCTCTGTTAGAACTTGCTTTCGCTGCGGCTCCGGTACTGAAGACCTTAACCTCGCTAGTAAGGAGTAACTCGTAGGCTCATTATGCAAAAGGCACGCCGTCACTCTTGCGAGCTCCGACCGCTTGTAAGCGCACGGTTTCAGGAACTATTTCACTCTCCTGTTCGGAGTACTTTTCACCTTTCCCTTACGGTACTGGTTCACTATCGGTATCTAAGGAGTATTTAGCCTTATCAGATGGTACTGACAGTTTCATACAGGATTCCTCTGGTCCCGCACTACTCAGGATACTACACGTCCATCAGAATTTGCACCTACAGGGCTATCACCTGCTACGGCTCATCTTTCCAGATGATTCAGTTTGATCTGACTTTCTAAAAGTAGTCCTACAACCCCGGGTAGAATTGCTTCGACCCGGTTTGGGCTCTTCCCTGTTCGCTCGCCACTACTTGGGGAATCATTGTTATTTTCTTTTCCTGCAGGTACTTAGATGTTTCAGTTCCCTGCGTTGGCTCTCTTTTCAGAGTGATACACCTTCAGTGTACCGGGTTGTCCCATTCGGAAATTTACGGATGTAACGATCGTTTGCATCTCCCCGTAACTTATCGCAGCTTACCACGTCCTTCATCGCCTCTTAGATCCTAGGCATCCACCATGCGCCCTTATTCGCTTTAAATAATTTGTATTTAAGTATTACTACTTAAGTACACAACTTTTGTTTCTCCAATATGTCAAAGAACTTT
>NZ_JAHUWJ010000038.1 GCF_019219075.1 Chitinophaga sp. sic0106 | reverse complement strand
TTTATGTGTGCCAGGCATGTGTTATAGCTCTAGGGTGCAAGTCCCGAATGCGCTTTGTAGTAGGAAGCATTAGCCAATAGCAAGGGTGTCCATTGTAAGATGGAATCTGAAGGAAGCTGGCGGCAAACATCCGGGCCGACGAACAGAAACTGCATACAAGGCGGGGTTACATGGGTGATGTTGCATAAGAAACAAAAGCCCCATACTACACAGATTGTAACCACGTAAATACAGCGGCTATATGGATGGAAAGCTATAACACTTACCCTGGGAGACCCTGTTTTTTTTTGCAGGGAGTCAGCCGAGGTCATAGTAGGCAGGGAAACGAGCTATCTCCCGAAGTACAAGGGTAAAGATGGAGGATTCACAGACAAGCCAAAGGACCGAATGTTAGAATGGCAAAGGAATTTGGCCGGGTGCATAACAAAGCGTTAACAACCGAAACACGTAAGAGAACTGCTATAACAAGACCAGAGGCCGGAAGCTAAAGGAAGATATAGCAGGAGTTGAGCCGAGTTATGAACTGGAAAAGGACAATGCCCTGGAATTTTTTTTTCAGATTATGTTGCTATGCTGGAAGAAATACTTGAGTTCAGAAACATACAGAAAGCCCTGCAACGGGTCATCAGTAACAAGGGTGCTGGTGGTGTTGATGGTATGCAGACCGATGAACTTCGCGACTACCTGACACACCACTGGTCCGACCTGAAATCAAGGATTTTATCCGGCATGTACCGCCCCAGCCCCGTTCGGGGCATTGAGATACCCAAAGCCTCCGGTGGGAAACGCTTACTTGGCATCCCCACGGTCATTGACCGCCTTATTCAGCAAGCGATCCAACAATGGTTGTCACCCGTTTACGAAGCAGATTTCTCCCCCTACAGTTATGGGTTCCGTCCCCACCGCAATGCACATCAGGCGGTATTGCAAGCCCGTTCGCACATAGCGTCGGGTGGAAGCTGGGTCATTGAGTTGGATCTATCGAACTTCTTCGACCGGGTTCATCATGATCGGCTGATAAGTCAGCTATCTAAACGTATCAGTGATAAACGGACACTGGACTTAATCCGCAGATACCTCACCAGCGGTATCTTACTGGGAGGGGTTGTAAGCCCCCGACAGGAAGGAACTCCGCAAGGTTCTCCTTTAAGTCCGCTGCTCTCCAACATCGTTCTGGACGAACTGGATAAGGAGCTGCATAAGCGAGGACACAAGTTTGTACGTTATGCAGATGACTGTAGCATCTATGTAAACAGTAATAAGTCCGCCCATCGGGTACTGGACAGTATGATTCATTACATAGAAAATGTACTTAGGCTGAAGGTGAACCTAGAAAAGACAAAGATCAGCCGCCCCGGTAGCTGTCAACTGCTGGGTTTCTCCTTCTATCGAAATACAAAAGGGGAGCACCGAATGTGGATCCCATTGTCGAGTCTGGATCGTATCCAGACTAAGATCAGAAATCTGACGATGCGCAGCAGACCTATGACATTACAACAGCGGATAACTGGTCTTGAATCAATCATAGGCGGTTGGATCAACTACTTCAGCATTGCGGACAGCAAAAAGAGTATGCAACAATTAGACAGAAAAGTCTACAATCGGCTGCGTATATGTATCTGGAAACAATGGAAAACCATTCCCAGTCGGTATCGTAACCTTATAAAACTAGGCTTATCAAAGTATAATGCCAGGAAATGGAGCAACACGAGTATAGGTTACAGCCGTGTGGCTCGTAGTCCGATACTTTGTACAACTCTCACCAACGCATACTTTAGGAGCCAAGGCTATATAGGATTTTACGAACGCTATTATCTGAAAACAGAATGCCAGATTAAATTATTCTAACAAACCGCCGTATACCAGACCGGTACGTACGGTGGTGTGAGGGGACAGTGAGGGAAATAATCCCTCACTTCCTACTCGATT
>NZ_JAHUWJ010000037.1 GCF_019219075.1 Chitinophaga sp. sic0106 | reverse complement strand
CCGAGGGAACGGCGAGCGCGCAAAAACCGTGACAGGGGGACGCGAAGCGGACCACTGGCGCGTGTTTTTGCACGCCGCCGGACCGAGGGAGACCGATTTTCCTTCAACATAAAGGTCTTTACAATGACCAGATGGAGGCTTTTAAGTCACGAAGCAGCTGCTTTATTTCATCGGGTGATACTGATCTATGGCTGCTCTCAGCACTTCTACCTCGCTTTGTTTATACCGTTCCGTGCTGGATGGGTACTTATGCCCTGCGAACTGCTGTACTATACTAATATCATGGCCCTGCGTGAGCAGATTGGCTATCACACTTTGTCGTATAGTCTGGGTAGTGATGATCCGTCCAGGATAGTAGTTTCTAAAACTACGGATCACATATTTACTGATATCCTCCGCTGGCATGGGCTGCGATCCTTTACCAACAAGGAGTATAGCGCTTTCCTTTCCCTGCAGCAGTCGAGGGCGGTCCGTATGTAAGTAGGTATGTAATACCATAATTTGCGGCACCTTTAAGGTTAGGGTGCGGCTATTTGTGTTTGGAGTAGATTTTATGTAGACGTTGCCGTTATCCAGATCAACGTCTGTAACGCCTATCTGGGCGATTTCCTGCACCCTTAACCCCTGATAGACCAGTAAGCCCATTAACACTTTATTACGGCTGTAAAGCGCCTTGTATCGCTCCGTTTTACCCAGCAACCCTTCCAGCTCCTGCGGAGTAAATAACTCCTGTAACTGTATATCCCTGCTACGCTGGTCATGTAACCGGATGGATTTTGCAGGATGGTCCTGTCTCTCACCGCTGTAGCACAGGTAATCATAGTAGGCTTTTATAGCAGATACAATACGGTTCAGCGTTTGCGGGTTGGTGTAGCGTTGTCGCAGCTGGCGGATATAGCCCGTAACATCGGTAAACGTAGCTTTGTCAGCCGATGGATAGTTACCTGTAAAGGCAGCTATTTCACGCAGGTAACTTTGTGTAGTCGCAGCAGTATAGCGACTTTCAAGATAATGTCGTATAGTCATAACTGTTGTAATTGATGCGCACCAGGTATCGCATAGATTTGGGTCGATTCCAGGTGGCGGTGACCTAAGTAATCCCGTACATAACCAAGGCTCATACCTCCATGTAGCAGATGTGTTGCAATGCTGTGTCGCAGGTGATGCAGGGTAATATCCTTACTCAGTCCGGCTTTGGATAGTAGTTTCTTTAGGATTAGCAGATAACTATCTCCCCGCATGTAACGACCTTCACGGTTCAGCATAAACGCCGACCCGGATTTACGCGTGCGGCTACGCTCATGTTTTAGATACTGCCCCAGCACTACCATCACCTTATTAGGCAACGGGATCACCCGTCTACGGGCGTTCTTACCCCGTTTCACATACAACACCTGGTGGCTCAGGTGAACATCCGTTACCTGCAACCTTACCGCCTCACTGCGCCGTAGCCCACAGCTGTAAAACAGGTGCAATACTACCCGCTCCTTTACCGTAGTGGCCACATCAAAGAGCCTTTCTATTTCTTCTCTGGACAGAGGCTTACGGCTGTTATACGCTGCCGTCTTAAACTTCAGGCCACTGATAGGGTTCACAGGCTGCACGCCTGTTGCCTGCAACCAGTCGAAGAACACACGTAGCGCATACATGTAATGAGCAATCATCATTTCGCTTAAAGTGCCTTCCTTTCGCTTCAGCGGCCGCACCTGTAGCCATTCGTAAAAAAGACGTATATCCGTTGGAGTAATAGACGATACATCCTCACACTGCCTGTAGTGTAAAAACTCTTTTACACACCTGGGCAGCATAGATTGCGTGCCTATGCTGTAACCCACAACAGACAGGTAGTCTTTGAACATACCTATGATCTGTTTCATAAAAATTTGGTATTATTTTAACTGACTTTTGAAGAGAGGGGTAACACTATGATATAAAATCTATAACTATGATACTTTTTAATAGGCCCCTTGAGCACTTTTTTGGAACGCGGAACGACAGACCACTTTTCCGCTACTACAAAGGATTCTAGTGTTCCACTAGCGTTCCTTTTGTGTTCCATGCTTTGATAAGGAGATTATTATTGCTGTACTGGCAAGGATTCTAGCGTTCCATTTTTTACAGACGCCTTTATACACTGGATTTGAGAGGATAGATGTTCACTAACTTTTCCACGCAGAGCCATGTAATTATCACTATAATTCAACTTATATGTAAATCCTTTATTAGCATGGCCACCAATTGGATAAAGGTATTCCAACCGGGTCAGGTCATTTGCATAACGGAACACCTGTGTTTTACTGTATTTCAGCGCTTGTCGGACTTCCCGCAGACTAAAAGGAACCTGTAAATATTTATCTCCTTCCTTTTCCTGAAGATACTTTTTCAGTTGCTCGTAGAACTGCCGCAGGCTACCATCCAGCTCATCCACTTTCAACACGATACTTTCGAACATAATATCTACTGCTACTTCAAGATCGGATATTTCTGTAATTAACCGTCCTTTACTGTCCCGCTTGCGTTGGTACTGATGCAGTAAAGTCACCATCTTCACAAAGTTTAAAAACAGGTCGTTTAAGCGCCTGATCTTATGCGCATCGGGCGGCAGTTGCAGCTTACAGGCGTAAGGGTTCACTACTTCAAGCGGTTGCAGACAGCGCACCAGGTGTTGGATAAACTGCTTTGTTTCCTGCTCCTGCTTACTGTTAATATTACCAGTGGCCTTTGTGTTCTGGTAGTTTATAATACGGCTGGTCTGATCTGCGCTTTCATCCACCGCCAGTAAAAATACACGGCTCATATTATCCTCATAGATTTCACCGCGCGTAGTACAGGCAAGCGAGGCAATAGGCCCTTTCACTGTTTTCTGGCCGCTGGTAATAGTGCCATTCTCTAACTTAATGCTGGTGGCGCTGTTCAGCTCTCCGTTACTCTGCAGCTCCCTAAACGCGAACTCAGCTTCTTCACTCAGCCCGTCTATATCTTCCAGGCATAGCAACCGGTTTACAAAGTAATGCTCCGGGTAGT
>NZ_JAHUWJ010000036.1 GCF_019219075.1 Chitinophaga sp. sic0106 | reverse complement strand
CTACCGATGTAGTAACTATTTATAACTACGCTGCTAACCCGGCTGCCAACGCGGGTGTAGATCAGGAAGATTGCGGTAGAACTACTGCCTTCACCCTGGATGCCACCCCTGTAGTATCTACTGGAAACATTCAGCAGATCGGTACCTGGACAGTGCAGTACACCGGTGCTAACGCTGCTCCAACAGTAAGTGATATCCATGATCCTAAAGCCACTATCGTAGTGCCAGTAGGTGATCAGGTACAACTGACCTGGACAGTGACCAGCATGGTAAATGGCACCATCATCGCCACTTGCCCAGCTACTACCGATGTAGTAACAATTCTCAACTACGCTGCCAACCCAGCTGCCAACGCGGGCGCAGATCAGGAAGATTGCGGTAGAACTACTGCCTTCACCCTGGATGCCACCCCTGTAGTATCTACTGGAAACATCCAGCAGATTGGTACCTGGACAGTGCAGTACACTGGTGCTAATGCAGCTCCAACGGTTAGTGATATCCATGATCCAAAAGCTACCATCACGGTAACACCTGGTGATCAGGTACAACTGACCTGGACCGTAACCAGTATCGTAAATGGTGTAGTAAACACTAATTGCCCAGCTACTACTGATGTAGTAACTATCTATAACTACGCTGCCAACCCAGCTGCCAACGCGGGCGCAGATCAGGAAGATTGCGGTAGAACTACTGCCTTCACCCTGGATGCCACCCCTGTGGTATCTACTGGAAACATCCAGCAGATCGGTACCTGGACCGTGCAGTACACTGGTGCTAACGCTGCTCCTGTTGTAAGTGATATCCATGATCCAAAAGCCACTATCGTAGTGCCAGTAGGAGATCAGGTACAACTGACCTGGACAGTCACCAGTATCGTAAATGGTGTAGTAAACACTAATTGCCCAGCTACTACCGATGTAGTAACTATTCTTAACTACGCTGCTAACCCAGCCGCCAACGCAGGAGCTGATCAGGAAGATTGCGGAAGAACCACCGCCTTCACCCTGGATGCCACCCCAGTGGTTTCTACTGGAAACATTCAGCAGATCGGTACCTGGACAGTGCAGTACACTGGTGCTAATACAGCTCCTGTTGTAAGTGATATCCATGATCCAAAAGCCATTATCGTAGTGCCGGTAGGAGATCAGGTACAACTGACCTGGACCGTCACCAGTATCGTAAATGGTGTAGTAAACACTAATTGCCCAGCTACTACCGATGTAGTAACTATCTATAACTACGCTGCAAACCCAGCCGCCAACGCCGGAGCAGATCAGGAAGATTGCGGTAGAACTACTGCCTTCACCCTGGATGCCACCCCTGTAGTATCTACAGGAAACATCCAGCAGATCGGTACCTGGACAGTGCAGTACACTGGTGCAAACACTGCTCCTGTTGTAAGTGATATCCATGATCCAAAAGCTACCATCACGGTAACGCCTGGAGATCAGGTACAACTGACCTGGACCGTAACCAGTATCGTAAATGGTGTAGTAAACACTAATTGCCCAGCGACTACCGATGTAGTAACTATTTATAACTACGCTGCAAACCCAGCCGCCAACGCGGGAGCAGATCAGGAAGATTGTGGTAGAACTACTGCCTTCACCCTGGATGCTACCCCTGTGGTATCTACTGGAAATATCCAGCAGATCGGTACCTGGACGGTGCAGTACACTGGTGCTAACACCGCTCCGGTTGTAAGTGATATCCATGATCCAAAAGCTACCATCACGGTAACGCCTGGCGATCAGGTACAACTGACCTGGACCGTAACCAGTATCGTAAATGGTGTAGTAAACACTAATTGCCCAGCTACTACCGATGTAGTAACTATCTATAACTACGCTGCCAACCCAGCTGCCAACGCCGGAGCAGATCAGGAAGATTGCGGTAGAACTACTGCCTTCACCCTGGATGCCACCCCTGTGGTATCTACTGGAAACATCCAGCAGATCGGTACCTGGACGGTGCAGTACACTGGTGCTAACACAGCTCCAACGGTAAGTGATATCCATGATCCTAAAGCTACCATCACGGTAACGCCTGGTGATCAGGTACAACTGACCTGGACAATCACCAGTATCGCAAATGGTGTAGTAAACACTAATTGCCCAGCTACTACCGATGTAGTAACTATTTATAACTACGCTGCTAACCCGGCTGCCAACGCGGGTGTAGATCAGGAAGATTGCGGTAGAACTACTGCCTTCACCCTGGATGCCACCCCTGTTGTATCTACTGGAAACATCCAGCAGATCGGTACCTGGACCGTGCAGTACACTGGTGCTAACGCTGCTCCTGTTGTAAGTGATATCCATGATCCAAAAGCCACTATCGTAGTGCCAGTAGGAGATCAGGTACAACTGACCTGGACAGTCACCAGTATCGTAAATGGTGTAGTAAACACTAATTGCCCAGCTACTACCGATGTAGTAACGATCTATAACTACGCTGCAAACCCAGCTGCCAACGCAGGAGCAGATCAGGAAGATTGTGGTAGAACTACTGCCTTCACCCTGGATGCCACCCCTGTAGTATCTACTGGAAACATCCAGCAGATTGGTACCTGGACGGTGCAATACACTGGTGCTAACGCTGCTCCTGTTGTAAGTGATATCCATGACCCTAAAGCCACTATCGTAGTGCCGGTAGGAGATCAGGTACAACTGACCTGGACCGTAACTAGCATGGTAAATGGTGTAGTAAACACTAATTGCCCAGCTACTACTGATGTAGTAACTATCTATAACTACGCTGCCAACCCAGCCGCCAACGCAGGAGCAGATCAGGAAGATTGCGGTAGAACTACTGCCTTCACCCTGGATGCAACACCTGTAGTATCTACTGGTAACATCCAGCAGATTGGCACCTGGACAGTGCAGTACACTGGTGCTAATACAGCTCCAACGGTAAGTGATATCCATGATCCAAAGGCCACTATCATAGTGCCAGTAGGAGATCAGGTTCAACTGACCTGGACAGTCACCAGTATCGTAAATGGTGTAGTAAACACTAATTGCCCAGCTACTACCGATGTAGTAACTATTTATAACTACGCTGCAAACCCAGCTGCCAACGCGGGAGCAGATCAGGAAGATTGCGGTAGAACTACTGCCTTCACCCTGGATGCCACCCCTGTGATATCTACTGGAAACATCCAGCAGATCGGTACCTGGACAGTGCAGTACACTGGTGCTAACACCGCTCCAACGGTAAGTGATATCCATGATCCTAAAGCTACCATCACGGTAACGCCTGGTGATCAGGTACAACTGACCTGGACAATCACCAGTATCGTAAATGGCACCATCATCGCCACTTGCCCAGCTACTACTGATGTAGTAACAATTCTCAACTACGCTGCAAACCCAGCTGCCAACGCCGGAGCAGATCAGGAAGATTGCGGTAGAACTACTGCCTTCACCCTGGATGCAACCCCTGTAGTATCTACTGGAAACATCCAGCAGATTGGTACCTGGACAGTGCAGTACACTGGTGCTAATACAGCTCCAACGGTAAGTGATATCCATGATCCAAAGGCCACTATCATAGTGCCAGTAGGAGATCAGGTACAACTGACCTGGACCGTAACCAGTATCGTAAATGGTGTAGTAAACACTAATTGCCCAGCTACTACCGATGTAGTAACTATTTATAACTACGCTGCTAACCCGGCTGCCAACGCGGGTGTAGATCAGGAAGATTGCGGTAGAACTACTGCCTTCACCCTGGATGCCACCCCTGTAGTATCTACTGGAAATATCCAGCAGATCGGTACCTGGACAGTGCAGTACACCGGTGCTAACGCTGCTCCAACAGTAAGTGATATCCATGATCCTAAAGCCACTATCGTAGTGCCAGTAGGTGATCAGGTACAACTGACCTGGACAGTGACCAGCATGGTAAATGGCACCATCATCGCCACTTGCCCAGCTACTACCGATGTAGTAACTATCTATAACTACGCTGCCAACCCAGCTGCCAACGCAGGAGCAGATCAGGAAGATTGCGGTAGAACCACAGCCTTCACCCTGGATGCAACCCCTGTAGTATCTACTGGAAACATCCAGCAGATTGGTACCTGGACAGTGCAGTACACTGGTGCAAACGCTGCTCCTGTTGTAAGTGATATCCATGATCCAAAAGCTACCATCACGGTAACACCTGGAGATCAGGTACAACTGACCTGGACAATCACCAGCATGGTAAATGGCACCATCATCGCCACTTGCCCAGCTACTACTGATGTAGTAACGATCTATAACTACGCTGCAAACCCAGCTGCCAACGCCGGAGCAGATCAGGAAGATTGCGGTAGAACTACTGCCTTCACCCTGGATGCCACCCCTGTGGTATCTACTGGAAACATCCAGCAGATTGGTACCTGGACGGTGCAGTACACTGGTGCTAACACTGCTCCTGTAGTAAGTGATATCCATGATCCAAAAGCTACCATCACGGTAACACCTGGTGATCAGGTACAACTGACCTGGACAGTCACCAGCATGATAAATGGCACCATCATCGCCACTTGCCCAGCTACTACCAATGTAGTAACAATCTATAACTACGCTGCCAACCCAGCCGCCAACGCGGGTGCAGATCAGGAAGATTGCGGTAGAACTACTGCCTTCACCCTGGATGCCACCCCAGTGCTATCTACTGGCAACATCCAGCAGATCGGTACCTGGACCGTGCAGTACACTGGTGCAAACGCTGCTCCTGTTGTAAGTGATATCCATGATCCAAAAGCTACCATCACGGTAACGCCTGGTGATCAGGTACAACTGACCTGGACAGTAACCAGCATGGCAAATGGTGTAGTAAACACTAATTGCCCAGCTACTACTGATGTAGTAACTATCTATAACTACGCTGCAAACCCAGCCGCCAACGCGGGAGCAGATCAGGAAGATTGTGGTAGAACTACTGCCTTCACCCTGGATGCCACCCCTGTAGTATCTACTGGTAACATCCAGCAGATCGGTACCTGGACCGTGCAGTACGCTGGTGCTAACGCTGCTCCTGTAGTAAGTGATATCCATGATCCAAAAGCTACCATCACGGTAACACCTGGTGATCAGGTACAACTGACCTGGACAGTTACCAGCATGGTAAATGGCGCTATCATCACCACTTGCCCAGCTACTACTGATGTAGTAACTATCTATAACTACGCTGCTAACCCAGCTGCCAACGCGGGTGCAGATCAGGAAGATTGCGGTAGAACTACTGCCTTCACCCTGGATGCCACCCCTGTAGTATCTACAGGAAACATCCAGCAGATTGGTACCTGGACGGTGCAGTACACTGGTGCTAATACTGCTCCAACGGTAAGTGATATCCATGATCCAAAAGCTACCATCACGGTAACACCTGGTGATCAGGTACAACTGACCTGGACCGTAACCAGCATGGTAAATGGCACCATCATCACCACTTGCCCAGCTACTACCGATGTAGTAACTATCTATAACTACGCTGCTAACCCAGCCGCCAACGCGGGAGCAGATCAGGAAGATTGCGGTAGAACTACTGCCTTCACCCTGGATGCCACCCCTGTAGTATCTACTGGAAACATCCAGCAGATTGGTACCTGGACAGTGCAGTACACTGGTGCAAACGCTGCTCCTGTTGTAAGTGATATCCATGATCCAAAAGCTACCATCACGGTAACACCTGGAGATCAGGTACAACTGACCTGGACA
>NZ_JAHUWJ010000035.1 GCF_019219075.1 Chitinophaga sp. sic0106 | reverse complement strand
AAAAGGCGCATGGCTATGGAAGTCAGGGATCTGGCAATTGCTCAAATCGTTGTCTTATGTGGCGGAAATCCTGATATTTACTTCAAAACATAAAGAAATGGTCGGAATTTCTTCCGACCATGACTACCGCAAGTCCCTCTTTTTTGTGCCTAGATATTTACTTCGTTTTGTGGTAGCGGAAACTGTGTCCACACATCATCATCCGGCCTGTCCTTCGGCAAAGTGCCCAGGCGGTCATATCTTCTCAGGTCCACCCACCGATGCCCTTCACCCAGCAAGGAGTACCGGCGGTTATAGAGCACTTCATTGATCAGGGCTGCCTGCGTAATCGCGCCGGCATAAGGTGGTAGATTATAAGCGGTTCTGATCCTGTTAAGCGCCACTATGCCATCCGGGATGGCACTCAGCTGAATTTTGGCTTCTGCATAAATCAGGATTAATTCCTCATTGCGGATAATATTTACCGGATCATTAAGCGATTTCCATATCCAGAGTTCCCTGTTGCTGCTCAGGCCCGACTGGCTGCCAGGAACAGGCCTTACCGGTGCTTTAGTAAGTCGCGAATCGCCGGGAATGATGTCCGTAGCGAATCCCGGATGTAACAACCGCATATCACCGGTAGCTCCCGGCGCCATGAACAGCGGGTTAGCCTGATCCCCACCGCCGGTGGAAAAATAATGGTATACACCATTTGTAAATGAACCGTTTAAGTCAAAAAACGATTCGTTTAAGGCAGTCAGGGCATTTGCCCATTTTTGATTGTACAGTAATACTCTGGCCGCAATAGCCCGGTTAAATTTGCGCAGACCCGGGGCATCGGAAAAGCCTGCAAAGCCTTCTGATAACGGGAATATCACCGTACCGGCAGATAAATCATCGGCACCTTCCTGCAAAAATTTCAGGATGCTGTCCCGCGCCTGCGCCACATCCGTAATCACAGCGCCTATGTAAGTGGGATCACTATTAGGAATGCGGATGCCATTGGTGTTGGTCATGTTCAGATTTAAGAGCAGCTGATAGCCTATGATGGTTTTAGCAAAACCGGTATATCCCTTGCGCTCTGCGTCTGTAATCATTTTGGAGGCAGCAGCAGCTTCCAGCAGGATAAAGCACTGGCGTACCACCAGGTACCGTGATGCCCATGGATTGGTGAGATAGAAGCTGTTATTATCCAGTTCCTTAGTACCCCCTCCAAGGAGGTCCGTAGTATAACGCGGCTCTGATCCGGAAAAGCGATATATCTCTCTCCCTATAATACCAACCGCATCCAGATAGGCCGTTATATCCCGGCGCATGCCCGACTCCGCACCGGTTACCAGGTTGTTTAAGGAACTTTTGGTAGGGTTGACCACAATGCCCGAAGTGGTGGGATTGTTGAGATTGGGAATTTCGCCTTTGCGACAACCCAGCATCACCAGTAATACCAGCAGGCTTATATAATAGTGATAATTTTTCATGTGCATGTTTTTAAATGAGTTAGATCAGAAATTGACACCCAGGTGAAAACTGGCTCGCTTCGATGCTGGAAACGGCATAACGTCTACGCCTGAGGAAATACCGTTACTGCCGCGACTCTGCGTGGTAGTCATGGTATTACTGCCGAAGTTGGAAACTTCCGGATCATAGCCCACATAATTGGTCCAGGTGAGGAAGTTGTTAGCGGATATACCTAGTCTGATTCCCTTGATGTAATTCGTGTTTTTCAGTGGTACATTATAATACACGGCTATCTCACGTAAACGCACATACGCAGCGTCCTGTACATAGATGGCCGCATCGCCTGCATTTACCCTGTAGGCGCCTAGTTTGGCACCTTTGTAATCCTCATCATAATCGAACGAAGTAGCACCGGCATCGGTGAGTAACTGTGTCAGGTTGATGTTTTGGCCACCATTTTTCCAATGCAGGAGGAATTGCAGGGAGAAGTTTTTATAAATAGTAAACTCATTGAAAAAGCTCATCTGGAATTTGGGTTCCGAGTTACCGAGCAGTTTCAGTTCCCCGCCGGAGATACCCTTGATTTGTGTGGCGGGCTGCCCTTCTTCGAGGTAGTAGGTACCGAGGGAGTTGCCGAATGCGCCGATGGCGAATGCGGGGATCGTGAGTTTGGTAACAACCGCTTTATTTTTCCACCAGTTGAGCGTGGAGGTCCACCGGAGGTTTTCCATGGCCAATGGTACCGTGGTTAGTCCTAATTCAATACCAGTGTTTCTCAGGTCACCACTGTTTTTCCATTCGCTGGAGTAGCCGCTGGAGGCGTTGAGGGCCCGGCGGAGCAGGAGGTCGTTGATTTTTTTGTTGTAATAGGTTGCTTCCAGTCTGATCCGGTTATTGAACAGGCCGAAGTCCATCCCGGCTTCCAGTTCTGCCTGCCGTTCCGGAAGGATGTCCGGATTACCGCGCAGGTTATCATTGAGCAAACCGGGGAGGGAGTTGATATTGCTGGGAATGAGGCCGGTGAACTTACTGCCGTAGGGTGGTATATTGCCCGACTGCCCATAGGCGGCGCGGATCTTGATAAAATCGATCGCGCTCACGGTTGGCAGCAGCCGCTGAGCAAGGTTCCAGGAGAAGGAAGCCTTGGGATATACGTAGTATTTTTTATAGTCGCCGTTGTTGGTGGACCGGTCGAAACGTACCCCACCGCTGACGGTGATGTCTTCCAGCAGGGTCAGGTCTTCCTGCAGAAAGATCCCGTTATCCCTGAATTGCTGGCGGAACTGGCGTACGGTGGTACTACCGCTTTGATCGAGATTGCTCTGGCCGCTGGTGATATTGGTGGCGGTGGTGCTGATGTTATCGAAGTTGCCGGTTTCGTAAGTGGCACCCAGTGTACTCGTGAGCGTTAGGTTTTTATGCGGGTTGTAAATATTGATGAGGAAGCCTGCCAGGTTGGTATTCAGGTTGTTGCTGTTACCCTGGATAGAATGGCCTTGCATCCCTTTTTCTTCAAACTGTAGTTCCCTGGGGAATATGGCCGCTGTTTTAAAATTGAAGTAGTCTACCCCGCCACGCAGCACAATTTTAGTAGTGCTGGTTTTGCTTTGAGCGAGTATGGCATCGATATTACCGCCACCTACAAAGCGGTTGGTAGTTTCGTTGTTGGTCATTTTATCTCTTGTTTCCAGCGGGTTAGAGGCCGCAAAGGAATCGCGTGGATAAACGCCTACTGCGTTAGGGTACAGGTCGATCCAGCCTGGTGTGGACGACAGGGCTACGCCATAGGATACACCATTGTTATCGTTGTTGGTTAAGCCTCTGTCGGCCGAAGAGTTGATATAATTCGTAGTAACGGATACGCTTATACGATCATTTACTTTATGATCAACATTCAAACGTACGGAGTTATTGAGGTAGCCGGTATTTTTTATGATACCGTCTTCTTTTCTTCTGTTTCCGGAGAGATAAAAGGTCGTTTTTTCCGAGCCGCCGCTTAAGGCGATACTGGTATTGCTGATGATACCTGTTTCGCCGTACATTTCTTTTTCGTAATCGAATATTTTCCCGGAGGCTCTGGCTTGTTCAAATTTGTATTTGTACCATCCGCGGGCTTTGATTACATCGGGATCCGCGGAGCTGGAGGGGCCAGCCAGATCTGCGGCTGTTTCCGGTGTAAAGTTGCGTACGCCGAGCAGGTGCCGTGCTTTTACGATGCCGGTTTCCTGGTTTACGGAGATGCTTGTTTTGCCGTTTTTACCTTTTTTAGTGGTGATGATGATTACGCCTGCAGCGGCTTTGGCGCCATAGAGTGCGGCGGCAGAGGCGCCTTTCAGAATTTCGATGTTCTCTATATCAGCGGGGTTGAGGTCGGCGATACGGCTGGAGGGGTTATCCTGGTTGTTGGGATTACCCGCGGTGGCAGCGGCGGTAACGTCGTTGAGGGCTGCAGGAATACTGTTGTTGTTAAAGAAGATTCCATCTACGACGTACAGCGGTTGCGAGTTGCCGAACACGGAAGTAATACCTCTGAGTTTTACGGAAATACCGCCACCGGGCGCTCCTGAGCTGGCGGTGACGAGGGCGCCGGGGATTTTCCCGCTAAGGGCGGCATCAAAAGTTTGTGCCGGCGCTACGCCTGCTAATTGTTTGGAAGATATGGTGGCTACGGCATTGGCGAGGTTTCTTCTTTTTACAGAAGTAGCCATGCCGGTTACCACTACCTCGTCCATTACAGACAGATTTTCATCCAGGGAAACGGTGAGTGGTCCTGCGTTTGCGCTTGCGTTAACTGTTTTGGTTTTGTACCCTGTGGAACTAAATATCAGGGTAGTGGAGGTGGAGGTGTTGGGCGAAATAATGCTGAATTTTCCATCAGCGCCTGTTACGGTTCCCCGGTTGCTGTTGGGGATTCTTACGGTTACGCCGGGAATAGGGCGTCCGGTGTTGCTGTCCTGTGTTTTACCGGTGATAGTTTGCTGGGCATGCAGCAGGGTACTACATAACAGTAACAACACCAGGAAGGTGAGTCTGGGTAGAAGCATAATAAATTGGAGTTGAGTAATGGGAATAAGAGTGATAGACTAAAAATAGCGGCTGTACAGGGCCTGCGGCCCTGTACAGCCGCCTTTCTGTGCCTGCCCTCGGCAGGCACAGAAAGGCGATAATAGGTAGTCTTCCACCAATGTCTAAAGTGGTCTTGTTGTTTGTTTAATTAATACAGGTTTTGGTTAGATGAATTGCTTTTGGTTGCTGTTGAGGTCTTTCAGGCTAAGCTAATGTTTCTATTCTCCTATAGTGGCAAGGGCATAACAACTACGCAGGGTACACATTCAGGTTAAACTTCGTATAGTCGTTATATTGGGATTTCCTGCTATGAATTTATAGCCAGAATTCGAAAAAAGCTAAAATCTTGATTTTTTTTATTTTAAGAATTTATGCTATATTATCAGGAGAGTCAGCTAAATTCAAATCTTCGTATCTTGCCGCCTTATGGACCAATATCTTGCATTATTAAATCATATCATTAAAGAGGGAGCAGTTAAAACGGATCGTACCGGCACCGGTACTACCAGTGTTTTTGGCTATCAGATGCGTTTTAACCTGAAAGATGGTTTTCCGGTAGTAACCACCAAAAAGCTGCACCTGAAATCAATTATATACGAATTGTTATGGTTCCTGAAAGGGGATACCAATATTAAATGGCTGAAGGAGCACAATGTGAGTATCTGGGATGAGTGGGCGGATGCCAATGGCGACCTGGGACCTGTGTACGGAAAGCAGTGGCGTAGCTGGGAAACCCGCGATGGCCGTGTGGTAGATCAGATCACCGAAGTGGTGAATACCATCAAAAAGAACCCTGATTCCCGCAGGATTATTGTGAATGCCTGGAATGTGGGAGACTTACCAGATATGGCGCTGAGTCCTTGTCACTGCCTGTTTCAGTTTTACGTAACGCCGGCGGATACTGCAAAGGGCGAAACCCGTGGAAAGCTCAGCTGTCAGCTATATCAGCGCAGTGCTGATGTGTTCCTGGGCGTGCCTTTCAACATTGCTTCCTATGCGTTGCTCACCATGATGATAGCGCAGGTATGCGACCTGGAGCCGGGCGATTTTGTACACACCTTCGGGGATGTGCATCTGTACAGTAACCATGTGGAGCAGGCAAACCTGCAGCTGAGCCGGCAGCCGTTTCCTTTGCCGCAGATGAAAATCAACCCGGATGTAAAAGATATCTTTGATTTCAAATTCGAAGATTTCGAATTAGTGAACTACCAGCACCATGCTGCTATCAAAGCGCCGGTGGCTGTTTAAGGCACCTAATCTTATGAAAACTGTTTCTATTATAGTTGCGGCCTCTGATAATGACGTGATTGGCATCAATAATATGCTGCCATGGCGCTTGCCGGATGACTTGAAGTACTTTAAGAATACCACTACGGGTAAGCCTATTATTATGGGTCGTAAAACATTTGAGTCCCTGGGAAAACCGCTGCCCAACCGTCCGAACATTGTGATTACGCGTCAAACCGACTACCAGCCGGAAGGTACCATCGTGGTGGATTCCCTGCAGGCTGCTGTTGACAAGGCGAATACGTATGATGTGGAGGAAATATTTATTACCGGCGGGGCGCAGATCTTTGTTCATGCGCTGCCGTTAGTGGATAAGATTTACATGACGCGTGTATCCGCGACCGTGCCGGGGGATGCATTTTTTCCGATGATAGACCCTGCTATCTGGAACCTGGTGAGTGACGACCGTCATGAGGCGGATGAGCGTAACCAGTATGCGTTTACATTCCAGGTGTGGGAGAGAATTCCGCATTAATTATTTAAAGATAACGGTACCCAGCCCCTGGGTCAGTTCCTGCTCGAGCTGTTTCAGGTGCTGGTGTAACTCCATACAGCGTTTCATCTCTTCGAAATCTGTCATATTCATTGCTTCCTGTTGATTTTCCTCGATCATTTTCTTGATTTTACGGAGTATCAGGTAGTTGCTGGTAGAGATGGTGTCTTTGAGGTAGGCTACATCCCCGAAAACGGTGTCTATTTCAAAACGTTCTTTCCAGTTGATGCTAAGGTCTGCTTCTCTGTCTTCTATGATGAGTGCAATATTCTTGGCCAGGTCCTGGTCTTCATGGTAGAGGAACCATTTTTTATCCGGGATATTTCCTTCGTCGTAAATTCTTTTATATTCTCTCAGGATTCGCTTAACCAGCTCGCTGCTCACCAGTGATTCAAAATCATATGGCAGGTGGAAGATATAATCTGCCACGGTATTCCGTTCTTCTTCGCTGAAGGGTTTATCACCGAAGCGGAGGAGGATTTTAACGAGTTCTTTTTCCTGCTTTTCGTCTTTGTTGAAGAGGTTTTCGCCACCACCGTACTGTGATTCGGCGGCTTCCATGGCTGCGATGGCCTCATTGCTGAGATCATCGTCTGATGGTGCGGCCGGCGCCTGGCGGTTATTTTGCTGTTCTCTTTTAGTAATGCGTTCGCGGATGAACTTGTTGACCAGTGTGATCAGGCCCTGTTCATCGATTTTAAGGAGCTGGCTGCACTGGCGTATATAGTCCTGTTGCCGGGTAAAGTCTTCCGCTTTATCAATTTTTGAAATTGTTTCTGCGATTTCATTTACCAGCTGTGATTTTTTTGCGCTGTCGTTGCCGGCATCTTTGAGACTGATCTGAAGTTTAAAGAGGACGAAGTCCTGTTTATGTTCTTCGATAAACTCGCGGAAAGCGGCGGCGCCAATACGTTGTACGTAGCTATCCGGGTCTTCTTTTTCCGGGAGTAGTACGAGTTTAACGTTGAGGCCTTCTTCCACGGCCATATCGAGGCCACGGAGTGCGGCTTTGATACCGGCGGCATCGCCATCGTAGATGATGGTGAGGTTGTTGGTATATTTTTTAATGAGGCGGAGCTGGTCCTGCGTGAGCGAGGTTCCGCTGGAGGCCACTACGTTTTCCACGCCTGCCTGGTGCAGGGAGATAACGTCGGTATAGCCTTCTACGAGGAGGCACTCATTCAGTTTATCGATGGACTGGCGGGCGAAGTAGGTACCATATAGTACGCGGCTTTTGATATAGATCTCGTTCTCCGGGGAGTTGATATACTTCGGTGCCTTATCGGTTTTTTGCAGGATGCGGGCGCCAAAGCCGAGTACTTTCCCTGACTGATTGTGAATGGGAAAGATCACGCGGCCGCGGTAGTTATCGACCGGTTGCTCGTTGCGGATGGTAACCAGACCAGTTTTTTGCAGGTATTCCAGGTTATAACCCTTTGCTACGGCGGTTTTAACGAAGGAGTCACGGGTATTGAGGCAGTAACCGAGTTGGAATTTGCGGATGGTTTCTTCTGTAAATCCGCGTTCTTCGAAGTAGGCGAGGCCTACGTTCTGGCCTTCTTCATTGTGGAAGAGGGTGTCGGTGAAGTAATCTTTGGCGAAGCCGTTGATGATGTAGAGGCTGTCGGCCAGTTGCTGAAACTGTTTCAGCTGCGGGCTTACTTCTGTTTCTTCTACTTCGATCTGGTATTTCTGGGCCAGCCAGCGCAGGGCTTCCACATAGGAGTACTTTTCGTGCTCCATGATAAAGCTGACTGCATTCCCGCTTACGCCGCAGCCAAAACACTTATAGATCTCCTTGCTGGGGGATACGGTAAAGCTGGGGGTTTTTTCGTTGTGAAAGGGGCAGTTACCTAAGTAGTTGGCGCCTCTTTTTTTGAGCTTCACAAACGAACCCACAATTTCCACAATATCTATGCGGCTGAGAATCTGTTGTATGGTGTTCTGAGAAATCACTTCTTTCGTCCAAGGTTATCTACAAACATACGTCAATTTAGGATAACAGGTTCGGTTTCCTGTTTAGGGAGAGATGAAAGGCCGCAGGGGATTGCCTTTCCCGTGTGCGTGGCAATGCTGTTGCGGTATGGAGTCGCGGGCTTTATCACCGGTGGACGGTAGACTTGAAGGTAATGGCGGTAGGAACAGGGGCGGGCGATTTTATTCAATAAATGAATTGTTTTAGTGATGTTTTATTATTCAAACATTTAATTTGATAAAGCTTTTCTAAGCTTTTTCGCGGTGCTGGCCGCAAGTCTGCTTTTCGTTATATTTGAAGATTACCAAAAGCCAAACAATCTTTTTATCAGATGAAAGAAGTTTATATAGTTGCTACTGCCCGTACACCGATAGGATCATTTAACGGTGGATTGTCTTCCATTGCCGCTACGAAGCTGGGTTCCATAGTAATGAAGGAAGTATTACAGCGTGCAGGAGTGGGAGCGGAGCAGGTGAATGAGGTGTATATGGGGAATGTGATCAGTGGAAACCTGGGGCAGGCGCCGGCCACGCAGGCGAGTCTGGGTGCAGGATTACCGAATACAGTTCCCTGTACTACCGTTAATAAAGTATGTGCTTCCGGTATGAAAGCGATTATGCTGGGTGCACAAAGTATTATGCTGGGCGATAACGACGTGGTTGTTGCCGGCGGTATGGAAAATATGAGTCAGGTGCCGTACTACCTGGATAAGGCCCGTACGGGTTATAAGCTGGGTCATGGCAGTGTGATCGATGGCATTATCCGGGATGGCCTTTGGGACCCTTATAAGGATTTCCATATGGGCAATGCTGCGGAGTTGTGTGCTGCTGAATATCACATTTCCCGTGAGGACCAGGATGCATACGCGATTGAAAGTTATAAGCGTGCAGCGGCGGCCTGGGAAAAAGGTTATTATAAAAATGAGGTAGTACCGGTAGAAATCCCTGGTAAGGTGGTAACTACTGTAGCGGAGGATGAGGATTACAAGAAAGTGATTTTTGAAAAGGTGGCTACACTGAAGCCTACTTTTCAGAAAGATGGTACGATTACGGCGGCCAATGCTTCCAACATCAACGATGGTGCTGCGGCGGTATTGCTGGTAAGTGGTGAGAAGGTGAAGGAGCTGGGATTGAAGCCGCTGGCTAAGATCATCAGTTTCGCGGATGCTTCGCAGGCGCCGGAGTGGTTTACTACTACGCCGGTAAAGGCGGTGAATAATGCGTTGCAAAAGGCGGGCATGAAGATAGAAGATATGGATTTTGCGGAGGTAAATGAAGCGTTTAGCTGTGTGCCTATTGCGAATGCCAGGGATTTAGGTTTGCCGATGGAAAAGGTGAATGTATGGGGTGGTGCGGTGTCGATGGGACATCCGATCGGTTGCAGTGGTGCACGTATTGTGGTGACGCTGAATTCCATTCTGCACCAGGAAAATGCGCGCTACGGTGTAGCTGGTATTTGCAATGGTGGTGGTGGTGCGAGTGCGATCATTATCGAAAGAGTTTAGTTACTGATCATATCATTATCATTTTGAAACCTGTCTTTTCAGACAGGTTTTTTTTTGCTCATTTTGATATTAATATTATTATTTGTTAATGCGTAAATATTTACAAATGAATAACAAATGACCTGATTTTTGAATTAGGTAGGTTTTGTAAGTTTGCATTGTAAGAAGGAAAGAGATGTAGTTGACCCGGTGACCATTGTTAGTGAAACCGATATTGTGAAACCTGAAATAATCAGATTAAGTGGGTTCAAACCAAGCTTACACCCAAGCTGGAGTACATGCCATTGAAGTAGTGGCAATATTTATAACAATCTAAAATATAAATTATGCAAGAATTTAATGAAATGCCTGAATTGATGGAACCTTATCCGCCCGGTTACCAAGCTTATAAGGATATTCAGTTTAAGCTTGAGCAAAAATTGGCTTCAATTGATGAGTTTTGTCAGGAGATGCTTAATGACAGACAAGTGGCAAAACGGATCCTGATGGAGATTGGCGTATTACAAGAAAATGGAAGAACAACCTGGCCTTATCGGCATTTGAGATTTCCTACGTTGGAAGATTAGATGATTAATTGAGTTGATCGGCATACAATCCTGCTTACTTAACTAATAACCCATTTATTTACTTTAAAATTTAAATGTATGTTGTATGCAAGATCAGGACTAGTATTGGGCTTTCACGGTTGCAAAGCACCGCTGGCTTATGACGTTGTTAATTTAAAACAAACACTTAAGAAAAGCCAAAATGATTATGACTGGTTAGGTCATGGCGTTTATTTTTGGGAGCACAATTTATCACGCGCCTGGGAGTTCGCGTATAAGAAATGGTCAAAGAACGCAAGTCCTGGAATGGTTGGGGTGATTGGTGCCACAATTGACTTAGGCAATTGTTTTGATCTACTCGACTATGGGAATGCTCTTTGTTTAAAGAAATTCCATCAGATGATCAGTGGACTTGGAATTATGCTACCGCAAAACACTTCTCTTGATGATAATGGTATCCACCTTAGAAGAGAATTAGATTGCACAGTGCTTGAATTATTTCATAAGTGGAACGAGTCAAATGGATTGCCGCCATTTGACTCTGTTAGACATGCCTTTATGGAAGGGCCGGCTCTGTATGAAAATTCAGGATTTCGCGAAAAAACGCATGTTCAGATTTGCATCAGAAATTTGCACTGTATACAAGGTTGTTTTTTGCCTTTGAAAAATGAATATTTAATAGATTCGCGCTTTGAGGGGCTCGCTGCCTCTTACTAATTAACATACCCCTGCTTCAGCGGCACAATTGTATCCACCCTGATTGTACCACCCTTTGTACCACCGGCTGTTAACTGTATATGTACGCTGTCATTGCCAAGTTTACTAAGTTTAACAGTCCCGGGAGCCGCCCCGGGATTTATTATATCCGGCGTTATCTTCTCAAAAAACCAATATTTGTCTTCCACCATACTATAAGTAGGATAACGGGTAAGGATACCCGTACTTTTCGTTTGCATCGCAAAATCGTCGTCAATCTTATACCGCTCAAACTCACTGTCGGCAAATAAGGTCAGGGATGCCAAAATGGTGATCGTCCTTAAAAACGGGAGCAGCAGCCCAACAACCAGCACCAGCGGAAAAGCAAATAAGGAAGCCAGGTAGTAATACCGGGCGTTGATCTCCGGCTTCGAAAAGCCATATAATATAAACCCGCTGCCCGCATACAGTGTAAGGAACATACGCTCCGTTTGCGTGCCTTTAAAGCCATAACCATTGATGGACAGCAGTAAGCTGATCACCGATAACACCAGGAAAATGAGGTGGAAGTTCCAGGTCAACAGTCGGGCTACGGGCGCTTTTATGTCCTTAATCCGGAAGGAAATAGCCGCGATATAGGACAAACTAAGTAAGGTAATGGTTATCATCTCAACAGTAGGTGAAATGTATTTAAATATGAATTTATAAATATATAAAATATTTACTTTATGATCCCGGCTTTTTTTTCCTTTGCTTTTTCGACAACAAACGATAAATTTGCCCTGCCTAAATGAAGACTTAGGCAATTAAACTTTCAAACTTTATTAAGATTAGCATGCGTCAGATAGCTTTCAGACAAGCCTTAAGAGAAGCCCTGCAGGAGGAATTTCGCCGTGATGAACGGGTTTTCATAATGGGGGAGGAAGTAGCCGAATATAATGGTGCTTATAAAGTGACCCAGGGAATGCTGGATGAGTTTGGACCAAAACGCGTTATCGACACCCCTATCGCTGAGCTCGGCTTTGCTGCAATCGGTGTGGGTGCTGCACAAAATGGTCTGCGTCCGGTAGTGGAATTCATGACCTGGAACTTCGCCGTACTGGCACTGGACCAGATCCTCAATACCGCTTCCAAAATGCTGGCTATGAGTGGCGGCCAGGTAGGTTGCCCGATCGTTTTCCGCGGACCTAACGGTTCTGCCGGTCAGCTGGGTGCCCAACACTCCACCGCATTCGAAAGCTACTATGCAAACATCCCAGGCCTGAAAGTAATCTCCGTATCTAACCCATACGACGCAAAAGGCTTACTGAAAGCAGCTATCCGCGACGACGATCCGGTTGTTTTCATGGAGTCTGAGCAGATGTACGGCGATCTGGGTGAAGTACCTGAAGAAGAATACATCATCCCTATCGGTAAAGCCGACATCAAACGCGCCGGTAAAGACGTGACCATCGTTTCTTTCAACAAAATGATGAAAGTAGCACTGGGCGCCGCTGAAGAACTGGCTAAAGAAGGTATCGAAGCTGAAGTAATCGATCTGCGTACTATCCGTCCGCTGGATTGGTTCACCATCCTGGAATCCGTGAAGAAAACCAACCGCCTGGTAATCGTAGAGGAACAATGGCCTTTTGCTTCCGTTTCTTCCGAAATTACCTACCGTATCCAGAAAGAAGGTTTCGACTACCTGGATGCCCCTATCCGCCGCATCACCGCTGTGGATGCTCCTATGCACTACGCACCAAACCTCGTGAAACTGTACCTGCCGGATATCGAACGTACCGTGAAACTGGTGAAGGAAGTAATGTACATGAAAAAGTAAGTTTACAACTGCTTATTATACTTAAAAGGTCCGATGCTACTGCATCGGACCTTTTTATGTGTGCGCCAGGCATGGCGATCTGCTATAGGGTGCAAGTCCCGAACCCACTTTGTAGTAGGAAGGGTTAGCCAATAGCAAGGGTGTCGCGGGCGACTGCGAATCTGAAGGAAGCTGGCGGCAAATA
>NZ_JAHUWJ010000034.1 GCF_019219075.1 Chitinophaga sp. sic0106 | reverse complement strand
AGGCGCATGGCTATGGAAGTCAGGGATCTGGCAATTGCTCAAATCGTTGTCTTATGTGGCGGAAATCCTGATATTTACTTCAAAACATAAAGAAATGGTCGGAATTTCTTCCGACCATGACTAGCCTGGAAGGCCCTCTTTTTTTTAACATTCTCCCTGTTTCTGAAATTTTTTTTCTTCGTATCTTTGCATCCTTCATGAATTTACAAGGCGTATTACATCAGTTTCAGCGAGATAGCCGCCTCCAAACCCTGGTGAAAGGGGTACAATCCCCCACCACTCAGTACTTCCAGCTATCATCCCTTGCAGGGAGTGCGATAAATTTTGTAGCGGTAAGTACCTGGGCACAGGCAGAGGCAAATCATCTCTTTATCCTGAACGATAAAGAGGAGGCTGCCTATTTCCAAAATGATCTGGAACAGCTTTCTCAAGCCCTTGATATTTTCTATTTCCCCGATTCTTTCAAGAAAACAGGCCAGTTTTCCGACCTCAACAGTAGCCATAGCATGCTGCGTACCGAGGCGCTGATGAAATTCTCCGGTCCTGCCATCCACAAAAAAATCCTGGTAACCTACCCGGAGGCACTGTGGGAAAAAGTAGCTGCCAGCCAGGCGTTTAATACCAACATGGTACAGCTCAAAGTGGGCGATGTACTCAAAGTGGACGAACTCCTGGAAAAACTGGTAGAATGGGGATTCCACTTTACCGATTTTGTATACGAACCCGGGCAATACGCACTCAGAGGCGGTATTCTCGATATATATTCCTTTGGAAACGATAAACCTTACCGCGTAGAACTCTTCGGCGAGGATATCGACTCCATCCGCCTGTTCGATCCGGAAACCCAGCTGAGCGAACGTAAGCTCAACCAGGTGACCCTCATCGCCAACATGGACACCCGTGGCGTTGATCACCAAAAAACCTCCCTGCTGGAGTTCCTGCCCGCCAACACCGTAGTATGGATCAAAGATCCGGAATACGTACGCGGCGTAATCGAACAAATGGAACAACGCCTGGACGATTTCCTGCAAACAGGTAATAAGGTACGGGTAGATGAAGATGAAGAAATGGTGCTGAAAGAGGATGACTTCGTAAAAGCTGGTACCATCATGGAGCAGCTGATCAAGCGTACCTCCGTCATCTTCGGCAGTAAAGACTGGCTGCAGGAAAATGGCCTGGAACATCAGGTGATTACCTTTGAAACACAGGAACAGCCAGTGTTTAACAGGCAGTTTGATATGCTGCTTAAAGACCTCACCACACATAATAACAGTAAATACTCCCTCTTCATATTTGCGGACAATCCACGTCAGCTGGAACGCTTACGCAGTATCTTCGAAGACCTGAAAGCGGAATTCGTATTTTTTCCCATTCCGGTACCCATCAGTAAAGGGTTTATCGACCATTCACTGAAGCTGGTATGCTATACGGACCACCAGATCTTCCAGCGTTTTCATAAATCCAAGGTAAGACAAGCCTATAACAAGAATAAGGCTATTACCATGAAAACCCTGCGGGAACTGCAACCCGGTGATTTCGTTACCCACATCGACCACGGCGTAGGTGTGTACAGCGGCTTGCAGAAAATAGAAGTAGGCGGCAAAATGCAGGAAGCCATCAGGATCATTTACAAAAACAATGACCTGTTATATGTAAACATCAACTCCCTGCATAAAATCAGTAAACACACCGGAAAAGAAGGGGTGGAACCACGCGTCAATAAACTGGGTAGCGACGCATGGGATAAACTGAAAGAAAAAGCTAAAACACAGGTTAAGGATATCGCCAAAGACCTGATTCAATTATACGCTGTACGCAAGGCACAGCAAGGGTTTTCACATACTCCGGATACCTACCTGCAAACTGAACTGGAAGCGTCCTTCATTTATGAAGATACCCCCGACCAGAGCAAGGCTACTGCAGATGTAAAACGGGATATGGAAGCCCCCGCACCTATGGACCGCCTCGTATGCGGCGATGTAGGCTTCGGGAAAACAGAAGTGGCCATACGCGCCGCCTTCAAATCCATCGTGGATGGCAAACAAGCCGCCGTACTGGTGCCTACCACCATTCTCGCATTCCAGCATTATAAAACCTTCGCCGATCGCCTCAAGGATTTCCCTTGTACAGTGGACTACCTGAACCGTTTCAAATCTTCCAAAGAGAAAAAGGAAACACTTAAACGACTCGAAGAAGGGAAAATCGATATCATCATCGGTACACATGCATTGCTCAGTAAAGATGTAAAATTCAAAGATCTGGGCGTGCTCGTGGTGGATGAAGAACAAAAGTTTGGTGTAAGCGCTAAAGAAAAACTCAAACAGATCAAGCATAACGTTGATACCCTCACGCTAACGGCAACGCCTATCCCAAGAACCCTGCAGTTCTCGCTCATGGGCGCCCGCGACCTCTCCATCATCAATACGCCGCCACCTAACAGGCAGCCCATTGAAACGGAAGTGCATGTGTTTGATCACGACCTTATCCGCGACGCCATTTACTATGAAACAGAACGTGGCGGACAGGTGTACTTCGTATACAACCGCGTAAAAGGGTTGGGTGAAATGGCGGCACTCATACACGGGCTCTGCCCCGACCTCTCCATCGCTACGGCCCATGGCCAGATGGAAGGACACCAGCTGGAAGAAGTTATACTCGACTTTATCGATCGCAAATATGATGTGCTGGTTTGTACCAATATCGTGGAAAGCGGTGTGGATATCCCCAACGCCAATACGATCATTATCAACAATGCACATCACTTTGGACTCAGCGACCTGCACCAGCTGCGCGGCCGCGTAGGACGAAGCAATAAAAAAGCATTCTGCTACCTGCTCGCTCCTCCTATGAGCACACTGCCCGGAGATAGTCGCAAACGCCTGCAAACACTGGAGCAGCACAGCGAATTAGGCAGCGGCTTCCAGATAGCCATGCGCGACCTCGACATCCGCGGGGCCGGTAACCTCCTCGGTGGCGAACAAAGCGGATTTATGGCCGAAATTGGATTTGATATGTACCAGAAAATCCTGGACGAAGCCATCCGCGAACTCAAACAAAACGAATTCCGTGAGCTCTTTAAGGAACAACTGGAAGAGAAAAAAGACTTCGTAAGCGACTGTACCATCGATACTGACCTCGAAATCCTCATCCCGGATACCTACATCGAAAGTATCCAGGAACGCCTCAACCTTTATCAGGAACTAGATAACATTGTTGAGGAAACCAAACTGAAAGCATTTGAAGCAGAACTGATCGACCGCTTCGGACCAATGCCGGAACCAGTTAAAGACCTGCTGACCATGATCCGCTGCCGCTGGATGGCCATCCAGCTGGGCTTCGAGAAAATGATGCTCAAAGAGGAAAGCCTCCGCTGCTACTTTATCAATAACCCGGATTCGCCTTACTTCGAATCCCCTACTTTCAATCACTTATTAACGTATATACAAACCCGTACTAACAACGCCAAACTCAAACAGGTAGGTAAAAACTTTATGCTCGTTGCCAGCCGCATCAAAAATATGAACGACCTGTACGACTTCCTGAAAGGTATGACCGATAGCAGAAACTGATAATTTCCTGTTAATGTTGATAAAGGGTAGATTTTGATCAACCGGATAAAACTATTTTCTCGTTGACTTAAATCTCTGTACATGAAAAAAATCATACTGTTTGTAGCTGTACTGCTACTGAATGTCAGCGCCATTGCCCAAAAAACTACCGAAAGAAAAATTTCTGTCAATGGCACCGCTGAAATAGAAGTCACCCCGGATGAGTTTTACTTTACCATCTCCCTGATAGAATATATGAAGGGGAAAACCAAAGTAGAAATAACCCAATTGGAAAAAGAACTGATACAGGCCGTAACAAATGCCGGTGTATCCAAAGAGAACCTGAACGTGCAGGACCTGGCAGGAATGAGCTATACCAGAAGAAAAAAGGACGCGGCAGAATTGTTTACCACCAAAGACTTCCGTCTTAAACTTACCCAACCCAACAAACTGATTGCCATCCTTGATGGAATGGAGGATGACGGTATTGTGGCCGCCAGATTATCCCAATACACCTCCAGCAAAATGAAGGAATACCGCAAAAAGGTAAGGACAATGGCGTTTGAAGCTGCGAACGAAAAAGCATTATACCTGGCTGATATCGCCAGGCAGCAACTCGGAGAAGTACTGGAAATTGATGAAACTAAAAGCGACCAGTTTCCCGGACTCTACTCACAGGTAAACACAAATGATTTTGCAATCGGTAAATACAATCCTGTAGAACAGGCTTCGTTCAGAACTATAAAGGTACAGGCAACTATCCAGGCGGTATTCGCCATAAAATAAAGCAGCCCATTGCGCGGGACTTACTGAAAAGACACTAACCGTGTCTTTTTTTATGCCCTTACATCTCCCCAAAAATAAAAGTTCATTGTAACCTTTTCTGCATATAACCGTTTAAGAACCAATTTTAAACAAATTATCACATAACCTAAACCCAAATTTTTTTTATGCCTTTTATGGAAACAGATGGAAACCTCGCATCATGTTGCTGTAAAACATAAAGAACAATCACTTTCAAACCAATAAAACTCAGAAACATGAAAAAGGTAATGTTATTAGCAGCAGGATTATTCTTAGCGATGAGCACATTTGCACAAACTGCAAGCAACAAAGCAACAGAAAAGAAAATCGAAGTAACCGGTTCCGCAGAAATTGAAATCACACCGGACGAAATATATTTTAACATCTCTCTGAAAGAATACCTGAAAGGTAAATCGAAAGTAGAAATCACTGCCCTGGAAAAACAATTGCAGAAAGCAGTGGTGGATGCTGGTATTCCAAAAGAAAACCTGACCGTAGAAAACGTTTCCGGTTATAACTACGATTACCTGAACAAAAAGAAAAATCCGCAGGAATTTATGGCCAGCAAACAGTTCCGCCTGAAACTGAACAAACTGGATAAAATCAATATTATCCTCGGCGCAGTAGATGCGGAAGGTATTGAAAGCACCCGTATCACCGGCTACTCTTCCAGTAAAATGGAAGAATACCGCAAAGAAACTAAAATCAAAGCTTTACAGGCTGCAAAGGCTAAAGCTGATTATATGGTAAATGCAATTGGTGAAAATCTTGGTGGCATCATTGAAATCCAGGAAATCAATACCGACGGTTATTCTGACGTTCGTCCGCTGGCAGTAAACTACATGGCTAAAGCTGCTGACGGAATGGGCGGTATCTCTGATGTAGATTTCAAAACCATTAAAGTACGTGCAGAAGTTAGAACCGTATTCGGGATTAAATAATCAGGTACTCCAAAAACATACTAAAAAAGGAAAGGCTCGCATATCGCGAGCCTTTCTCTTTTTGATTGTTATTTAGTTGTATTAGAAGCTGTATCTCAGACCCAGCTGCATCTGGTAACGTGATGCAAAGAAATCTGTTGCATACGGTACACCAGGGTTAGACCAGGTATAGATCGGATAACCATTTACAGGAGCATTCTTCGTCGCTTTCAGACCCACAGATGAAGTAGAGTTGAATGTGTTTGGAGAGAATGTTTGTACACCCCAGTTTTTATTCAGGAGGTTAGTCAGGTTCACGATATCATAAGTAAACGTGATGGTGTGGGTGCGTTTAGCAGTTTTGATATTCAGGTCCTGAGAAAAACGGAAGTCAGCCTGGTAGTTCCAAGGGGTACGACCACCATTACGCTCGGTGAAATCACCTTTACGGCCACTCAGGTATTTGTTGCCATCCACATAAGTCATGAAGTCAGCAGCCTGTTGAGCAGCGGTTTGACCATTTGGAATATCCACAAAGAATTTCTGTGCTTCTGCCAGATCCTTAGGAATATAAGCCAGGCTAACCTGCTGTGGCGTACCCTGGATAGTAGCATTTACGAAACCATAAGAGTAAGGTGTGCCGGATTGCGCAGAGAAGAACAGGCTGAAGTTAGATACCCACTTACCTTTGGAACCCCAATCCTGTCTGTAGTTAGCCGTTGCTACGATACGGTGACGGATGTCGAAGTTGGAATAAGCCAGTCCCGGATTGTTAGGATTCAGTGCCTGGTTCAGCTGCCAGTTAGACTCCATAGAGTTACGGATACCGTTGGTGATATCCTTCGCCTGACCGTAAGTATACGCTGTCATGAAGTTAAAGCCCCATGGGAAAGTTTTCTGGATCTGACCAGTAACGCTGTATCGGTAACCTTTATTGGTGTTAGACAGCAGGTAGGCGTTAGTATACAGGCTGTTGATTTTTTTACCGGAGTAGATAGGCTGTTGCTTATTTACATCGTATGCATAATAAGTAGGGTTATCTACCAGGTTGATCTGCTGGAACATCAGATCGTGTACTACTTTAGTATAGATGCCTTCTACAGTGAATTTCCACTGGTCGTTGGTAGTATAGTCAAAGGCGAGGCTGCTTCTCCATACCTGCGGCATTTTGAAGTTGTTGTCCATCAGATCCACCTGCGTTGCACCGGCAGCGTTAGTAACATCTACACCGTTCTGCTGTGCGAAGTCTGCGATACCATTTGGAGATGGTTTAGCTGCTGGCAGCGGACCGTTTACAAATGGTTTGTCAGATGATTTCTGATCGTACGCACCGTAAGTTACACCGTTGTTGTAGTAAGCGTAACCCAGCCATGCAAAAGGAATACGACCGGTGAATAAGCCGCTACCACCGCGCAGTACCATGGTGTTGTCACCTTTGATATCCCAGTTGAAACCGAGGCGTGGAGAGATTTGTACGTTATTCAGGAAGTTATTTTTGATATCCTGTGGTTTGGTATACGTGTAGGTGTTACCGTAGTTTGCATCTACCGGCGCTTTGGTAGTTTTGTCGCTCAGCGGTTGTTTGTTAGGAATACCTGCGTAGTCCAAACGTACACCCGGAGTGATTTTAAAGCGGTCAGTCAGTTGAATTTCATCCTGTCCGTAGAGGCTCAGCAAGTTCACTTTGAACTGTGCGGGAGGGTTTGACATGATGAAATCGCGGGAGTTATTTGCGTAGTTATAGTTACCACGTACACGGCTGGGATTGTTGTTCAGGAAGTCGGCAACAGAGTTGTAGTCCAAACGGCCATTCCAGGAATTTACAAAGCCATAGGTGATATTGTAAAACTCGTTGTGTGTACCAATGGTGAAGGTATTTTTTCCTTTGAAGATGGTAACGTTATCGGTTACTTCAAAGGTTTTCTGCTTCATGTTAAAGATACTTGCTTCGCGGTCAGTACCTAGGAAGATGGTAGTACCAGGAGTTTTGCCGGCAATCTGGATCTGCGGTGTAGCAGGATCTGAGGATGGATCACGGTAATCGTGAACGGAAGAGTAACCGAGGATCAGGCTGTTGGAAACAGTTGGGTTGAAGTTACTTTTCAGCTCAGCCACGGTGGAAGTCTGGTTGTTTACCTGTTTGAAATCGATACCACCAAAACGGAAGTTCTGCTGATCACGCTCCAGGTTAGTTGCTTCTGAGGTAATAGTGTTATTACGTACGGAGAGGCTGTGTTTGGAGTTGATGTGCCAGTCGAGGCGGTTAAAGAATTTATTAGAGTTGGAATAGATGGAGGTGTTTTTATAAGTGCCTGCATCTACACCATATTCTTTCATTTTAGCAGTGATGTCCATTGCATCCTGTTCGCTGAGGATGTTGGCAACATCTTTAGAGCCGGCGGCGAGGATGATTGGATCTACGCGGCGGGTGATTTCTTCGTTGGTGAAGAAGAAGAGTTTATTTTTGATGATAGGGAAACCGAGGCGTACACCTGCCTGATAGTCGTGGAAATCAGAAGGCAGTTTAGAACCGTCGCCGGCATTGTTTTTACCTACCAGACCTGCTGTGCGGCCATAACCGTAAACAGAGCCATGGAACTCGTTGGTACCACTGCGGGTTACCGCGTTAATAGAACCACCGAGGAAGTTACCCACTTTCACGTCAAATGGTGCGAGTAATACCTGTACATCCTGGATGGCATCGAGTGATACCGGGTTGGTACGGGTACTGCTACCTGGCTGTCCGCTGGAGTTGGACTGTCCACCCATGGAAGGGCTGAAGCCAATCGCATCGTTGTTGATGGCGCCATCCAATGTTACGTTGTTGTAACGGTAGTTGGTACCGAGGAAAGAGTTGTTGCTGCTTTGCGGCGTCACTTTCGTCATATCCTGCAAGCTGCGGCTGATAGACGGTATGCGTTTCATCTGCTCCTGGCCTACGCGGGTACCTTCTTTTTTACCTGCGCTACCGGTGATCACTACTTCGCTCAGCGCTTTGGACTCTTCGCCCAGCTTAAAGGTGAAAGAAGAAGAGCCTAAAGGGAGATTTACATCCGCTCTTTGTTCTGATTTAAAACCAATGAAGGAAACGGTAATAGTATAAGGACCGCCCGGATTGAGGTTGTTAATGATATAACGACCATCCGCGTTGGTTTGAGTACCACTTTTGATACCTGTAGAAACGTTGAGAATTACTACCGTTGCTCCGGGAATAGCGCCCCCTTTGGGATCGGCTACCTTACCGGTAATAGAGGAGGTGGTTACCTGGGCCATTGTATTCACGCTGAATAATACAATGACGCTAGCTAATAACGCAATAAACGATTTCATAAAAGTTGCTGTCTGTATTTACACCGCAAAGGTGAAATCCCAAAGCAACCAGAATGTTAAGGGAACATTAAGGAATTGTTAAGAGTGGGACTGTATTAGCCAGTTACCACAAAAAGTCCCGGAGTTGCGGTAATACAATATCAGCGCGCATTTCATCTAATGACACCGAAGGTGTCATTAGATGAAATAAAAAAGCCCCGCTTTAATAAGCAGGGCCGGTGAAGATCTTAAAACGATGATTTACTTAATATTGACTATAAAAGTCCCGTCCGTTAAAGGTTTTTCAATTTCACCATTGGTTAAAGTGCCGGAGAATGTTCCTTCGGCATGTTTACTATTGATGCTAGTTAAATTCACTTTCAAACCTTTACCCATTGCATAGGCAGTAATTTTATTTGCCTGAACGTCAGACAAAACCATGGTGACTGATGCCTCGTAGGTGCCCGGTTGTACAATGTTTTCAGGGAATCCGATTACCAGTTCCATATGGTGGGAGAGGTTGTTGGTCACCCCATTGATGGAAAATAATTTCTCGCCGGTGGTGCTGTCCACTTCCATGAAAGCATCGGTTTGGGAGGAATGATATGTTTGCCCGTCCAGTGTGAAAACGAAGGTGCTGGCTGGTGTAGTGTCCTTTTTAGATTCGCAGGATGATAATGCAGTTACAGCAGCAAATAAGGCTGCAAACCATAATTTAAAGCGCATAATGCAGATTTTATGAGTGTTAAAATATGCACGGAGAAACCGCCATCTTCAAGTGGCGTCAATTCATAGGTATGGATAACTGCTGGCCTACTAATTATCCGGTAGGCCGGCAATCTTTTAAATCGACATAGGTTTGTCGGTTAGCTTCGTGGCATAGGGATAAATATAGTCGCAATATATGCAGATTTTTATAAATTATATAAATTTTTCATAAGAATATTTGTTTTCGGGAGATGCCAGGGCACCAGGGACCAGCCCGTCGTTTTACGCCGGGGCCCCAGGCCATACGCGGAACCGCAGGAAAACCGGGCAACTGGTCAGCTGGAACCCTGGAATCTCCCTGAATAAAACCAGCAGACTACATTTAACATTATTTTTGTGACAGCAAATCCCTATTATTACGATCTTACGCCATCATTTAACAAGCGCATTATGTCATCGGAAGTGATTAAACAATTACAGGAAGCCGTACAGTTTTCACCGGAGAACGTGCCCCTGCGCCTTCACCTGGCCCAGGTGCTGCTACAGGATTTTCAGTACCAGCAGGCAGAGGAACAATACAGAAAGGTGCTGGAATTATCGCATGACAATATCGCTGCCCAGCTGGGGCTCGCCCGTACCTTTTACCATCAGCAAAAATATTCAGTAGCCATCGTAGTGCTGGAGCAACTGGAGCACCAGGAGCCGGATAACTTCGATGCCCTCCTCCTCCATTGCCGTATTCTTGTAAAGGAAAACAGCATGGAAAGCGCACGTGACATCTACCAACACCTGCTGCAATTAAATCCAGGCTTCCGCGACGAAGCCCTGGACGGCTATTTCAGAGCACCTCAACAACAATATAATCCCGCTGCTGACGAGGATGGAGAGGATATAGAGAAGATATTTACCCTGGAAAAACCAGAAATTAACTTCAGTGATGTAGGTGGAATGGAACGCGAAAAACAGGAAATAGACCTGAAAATAATTAAGCCCCTCCAGTTCCCGGACCTCTACAAAGCCTATGGTAAAAAAGCCGGTGGTGGTATCCTCCTCTACGGCCCTCCGGGTTGTGGAAAAACTTACCTGGCCAGAGCTACAGCCGGACAAATACAAGCAGAATTCATCAACGTGGGTATCCACGATGTACTCGATATGTGGATTGGCAACAGCGAAAAAAACTTACACAGTCTGTTTGAACTCGCCCGCGAATCCAAACCCTGCGTGCTCTTCTTCGACGAGGTAGATGCGCTCGGCGCCAACCGCACTTCCATGCGCAACAGCGGTGCCAGTCACCTCATCAATCAGTTCCTGTCTGAAATGGACGGCATCGCCGCCAACAACGAAAATTTACTGATTATAGGTGCAACCAATGCGCCATGGAGCCTGGACCCTGCATTTCGCCGCCCTGGCCGGTTCGACAGAATCATCTTCGTGGCCCCTCCTGACCAGGAAGGCCGCGAGGAAATACTGAAGATTCAGCTGCGCAACAAACCGGTGGACAGTATCGATTACCGCGCCATTGCAAAAGCAACGCCCGGCTACTCCGGCGCCGATCTGAAAGCAATCGTGGACCTGGCCATAGAAGATAAGCTGATGGAAGCCCTGCAAAAAGGTATCCCACAGCCTATCACGCAAAAAGACCTGCTCAAGGCAACCAAATCACACCGCGCCACCACACGCGAGTGGTTCAATACCGCCCGCAACTATGCCCTGTACTCCAATGAGGCAGGCCTGTATGATGAGGTGCTGAAATACCTGGATATTAAGAAATAGACTATGGCTTTTTTGATTCAACGTGCTCACCTGTTGCTGCAACAAGGCCGTTATAAAGATGCAGTTACCGCCCTGCGGCAGCATCTCAGCACTTATGCCAACGATATCGACGGACTGTATCTGCTGGCATTGTGCTACCTCAATCTGAAAAACACAGAAGAGGCAGAACATATCATTAGCAACGCGCTGAGTCTCGCCCCGGCAGATGACCGGTTCTTTTACCTGCGCGCCAATATCGCCTTTCATAAAAATCAATATAACGCAGCTATCACCGCTATCAGTGAGGCGGTAGCTATCAACCCCCACGATGCGGCTTACTTCGCCCTGTGGAGCCAGATATTGCTGTTTAAGAAAGATTACAGTGACGCACTGGCAAAGGCAGAAGAAGGCCTGGCCATCGATCCGGAAAACGAAGCTTGCCTGAACCTCCGCTCCAACGCCCTCTTCAACCTTGGCAAAAAGGAAGAGGCTTTTTCCAATTTGCATGAGGCACTGGAGCACAATCCTGAAAATGCTTATACACACGCCAATATCGGCTGGAAATGGTTACAGGCGGGTGATCATAAACAGGCCCTGGAACATTTCCGCGAATCCCTGAAGCTGGACCCTAATCAGCAATGGGCTAAAAGTGGGATGGTGCAGGCCATGCAGGCACGCTATTGGCTCTATCGTATGTTCCTGAAATATGCGTTCTTTATGAGCCGGCAGAAAGCGGGGGTACAATGGGCCGTGATCATCGGAATTTTTGTACTTTCCCGTATAGCCAGTACCGTATTCTTTCCATTATATGTAGTGCTGGCGCTGGCCGCCATCTCCACCTGGCTGATAGGTCCGGTAAGTAACCTGTTTCTGCGACTCAATCCGTATGGCAGGTATGCGCTTACACCAGAACAAACAAAAGTTTCCACACTGGTGGGCATCTTTATGCTGGTGGGACTCCTTGCTGCCGGTGGCTACTGGCTTACCTCTGCTGCAGCGCTCCTGGCCCTGGCTATTGCCGCCGGTGTGCTGCTGTTGCCGCTATCGAGTCTCTACGCTCCCGATAGCCCTAAGTGGCGAAAGATATTCCTTATATATACAGTTGCCATAGGAGCACTCGGCGTTTGCGGTGTGGCGGAAGCCTGGTATGATGGTGATCCGTTCAATACCTTTATGACAATCATGCTGCTGGGGGTATTTGCTTACCAGTTCCTGGCAAACTATGTAATAACGAAGGAAAGTTAAACGACTGTATCAGCGGCTGGTAATGCAGCCTGCATTTACAATTATACTTATTCAGGCTCCGTGCGCAGCGTGGAACCTCACCGGATGGCACCGAAGGTGGCATCCTCCTAAAAAAGAAAAGCCGGTAGATTTCACATCTACCGGCTTTTCTATATCTTTTAAATAATATTAAGCATCGATTTTCGCATACTTCGCATGTGATTCGATGAACTCACGACGTGGAGGCACCTCGTCGCCCATCAGCATGCTAAACACGCGGTCAGCTTCAGCGGCGCTTTCAATCGTCACTTGCTTCAGCGTACGGTTATCCGGGTTCATGGTGGTATCCCACAGCTGTTCTGCGTTCATCTCACCCAAACCTTTATATCGCTGAACGTTCACGCTGTCTTCGCGGCCATTACCCGCAATACGTGCGATGGCTGCTTTGCGTTGCGTTTCTGTCCAGCAGTATTCCTGCTCTTTACCTTTTTTCACCAGGTACAGCGGTGGCTGTGCAATGTATACATAGCCCTGTTCTACCATGGCTTTCATATAACGGAATATGAAGGTCAGGATCAGGGTGGCAATGTGGCTACCATCCACGTCCGCATCCGTCATGATGATGAGCTTGTGGTAGCGCAGTTTTGCAAGGTTCAGTGCTTTATCATCTTCTTCGGTACCGATGGTTACACCCAGTGCCGTGAAGATATTTTTGATCTCTTCGTTTTCGTAGATCTTGTGTTCCATGGCTTTTTCCACGTTCAGGATTTTACCCCTGAGCGGCAGGATAGCCTGGAAGGAACGGTTACGGCCTTGTTTAGCCGTACCACCTGCGGAGTCACCCTCCACCAGGTACAGTTCACATTTTTCAGGATCGTTGTCGGAGCAATCTGCCAGTTTACCAGGCAGGCCGCTACCGGTCATTACGCTCTTGCGTTGTACCAGCTGGCGTGCTTTACGGGCTGCTTCGCGGGCCTGTGCTGCCAGTACTACTTTATTGATGACCAGTTTGGCTTCACGTGGGTGCTCTTCCAGGTAAGAATCCAGTACAGTGGCCACAGAGCTGTCAACCACACCCATTACATCGGAGTTACCGAGTTTGGTTTTGGTCTGACCTTCGAACTGGGGTTCCGGTACTTTTACGCTGATGATAGCGCTCAAGCCTTCACGGAAGTCATCACCGGTTACCTCTACCTTCGATTTCTCGAACAGCTTGTTCTTGTCGCCGTAGGACTTAAACACGCGGGTGATAGCACGGCGGAACCCTGAAACGTGGGTACCACCTTCAATTGTATTGATATTGTTTACGTAAGAGAAGATGCTTTCACTGAATGAATCGTTGTACATCAGTGCCACTTCCACGGTTACGTTAGAATCTTTATCGTATGCTTCAATGAAGATAGGCGCAGGCAGCAGGCTGTTTCTGCGGCCATTCTTATCCACCATCTGTACAAACTCCACGATACCGCCTTCACTGTAGAAAGTTTCCTTGAAAGGCTGGCCGTGTTCATCTTTTTCGCGGTCATCCGTGAGGTTGATGCGGATTTGTTTGTTCAGGTAGGACAATTCACGTAAACGACCTGCCAGGATTTCCCTGTTGTAGGTAGTTTCCTTGAAGATTTCGTGGTCCGGCTTGAAGTGTACAGTGGTGCCTGTGGCATCGGAAACACCGATTTCACGTACGGCATACTGCGGAATACCGCGGTGGTACTCCTGTTCAAATATTTTACCTTCCCGGCGTACGGTCACATGCTGGACGGAGCTCAATGCGTTTACGCAGCTCACACCCACCCCGTGCAAACCACCGGATACCTTATAGGTGTTTTTGTCGAACTTACCACCGGCGTGTAATACAGTCATTACAACTTCCAGTGCCGAACGTCCTTCCTTAGGGATAATACCGGTAGGAATACCACGTCCGTCATCCACTACACGGATGGAATTATCTTCACAGATAGTTACATCAATGTTTTTGCAATATCCGGCGAGGGCCTCATCAATGGAGTTATCCACCACCTCATATACCAGGTGATGTAAACCTTTGACTCCGATATCGCCAATGTACATGGCCGGGCGCTTGCGCACGGCTTCCAGACCTTCCAGTACCTGGATGCTGCCTGCATCATAGCCGTTGCTGGGGCTGGTTGCTTGCACTAATTCTTCGCTCATATGTTGGTGTAAAATCTATTAGAAATAAAAACAGTCGACAATCATGCAAAAATACGAAAAATAAGCCTGATTTCAATAAAAAAAGTACTGTTTTTAAGTGGGATGGATGTATGATTTTACCGCTATATTTTGTCGGCCCCCACCGTCTCTTTTATGCCCTGGAAAATAGTTTTCCACACCAGGTTAAAAAACGACTTGTGGATATCCCTTTGAAGCGCGGGGTGGGTAACCCTGGTTTTCTCGCCAGGTAAGGGGTTGCTGTCGCGCACCACCATCAGGTTGGCCAGAAGGCTGATCAGCCCTTTCCGCTCAAACTCTTTACTTTCCTTGTTCTGCTTCAGAATGGCGATTTTCAGGTGGTCGTACAGTAGTTTGACTTCGCCGGCGGCCTTGCGTTCATCGCCGCGGATACGGAAGGACAGTTCATGAATATTGCAGCTTCTGATCTCCACCTTGCCCAGGGGCTTGGTAACGGGGTTAAGCTCCCGCCCATTCAGGTCTTTCAATTCGCCGGATACATTGAAATTACCATTTTTACTACCCAGTATAAAGTCGAAATGTGCGGTTAACTTGCCGCTGCCCATGAGTATGGCGTCGAGTCTGGCGGTAAGGTGGTCGTTTTTCTTTACCAGGGAATCAATATTGGTAAGATTGCGGAAATGCCCGTTGACGTTACTGAATCGCAGGGTGCCAGTCCGGTCTGATTCGGGGCTGGTTTCCATATAATGAATACTGAACCGCCTGCCTATCAGGGTGTCAATGGCTACCGGCACCCGGAGTTTAGCCAGCATCTGGTTAGGATACTGCCCCAGCTTGTCGCCCGGCGGCATCGGCAGCCGGCGGTCGCGGTATACCTCCAGTTTCCCGCCGTTAATGATCAGCTTATGGGCCCAGATCTGCTGGTCCTGCAATAAACGCTTAGGGTTAAGATTTTTAAGGCTGACATCTTCCAGCACTACATGGTAGTAATCCTGCTGATAACCCAATTTTCTGTTGAATGCCTCTTTTTCATAACGGGGATTGAGCTCTACCTGCCTGATTTCCAGTGCCTGGTCGGCAGCTACATACCGGATGCCTTTTACATTCAGGTAGTACAGGCTGTCTTTTGTGCGATGCACATAGTCTTTCATCCCTATTTCATAATTGCGGGCATACAGAAACCGGGTAGGATCATCCAGGGCGAGGGAGTCGATCAGAAAATCGTTTACCCGCACGTTCAGGTCCTTAAACTGGTGAATCACCGTGGAAGAGTCCTTTTTGGTAAATTTATACCGGAAATTGGTACTGTCCAGGATCAGTTTACCAATGAGTATGGATTTTAATTTCGGGGAGATGTTTTCGTACGCAGTTTTAGGTTTACTGGTATCCACTACGTTTGCGTCCTGCTCCATTACAATGCTTGGCCCGGTCACTCTTAGCAGGCCGGCGTTGATCTCGTTATTGCGGAAATAACGCCAGGGTTTGAAATATTTTAGTTCCAGTTTTTCCACACTTACGAGGTAGATTTCGGAGGGGGCAGTTTGGTTTGCTAACATTCGCTTGTACACAGCAGTGTCCAGGAGCATGCTGGCTTTATCAACGGTGACGCTGCCGGACAATACATCCAGCTTTACATCTTTGTATTCTATTCGGTACAGGCTGTCGGACAGGTCCTGTACATAGGATTTCAGCTCTCTGCGGATTAATTTGTTCCAATGGTGGTTCAGGTACCATGCTGTACCCAGCACCAGGACTATAAGCCCGCCGAGTACGATGCCGATCACTTTCAATGCCTTGATAATATGAAATTTCCTTTCCATGTATATAGCTGTAAACGAAAATTACGCCAAATGGTTGTATCTGGATAGCAGACCTACCTATTGAAGTATTGAAAAATTTCGATGAATTGTAACCTGCGTGTCAAAACCATTTTGAATTAATTCTGAATGCCTAAATTTGTGACGATCTTAACACACTAGCGCGATGAAAGAAGTACAGGAAATATTAGCACTGGCCATTCCGCAGCCAGCCATGAGCGATCAGCTGCAGCTGGTGGAGCAGGACCAGGTGTCTGTGCCTGACTGTCTGGACTTCAGCCTGCAGCGTTTCTCTTATGAAGCGGCTTTGCCGGTAGAAGATGTGGCGATGGTGGTGTATCAGCCTGCCAAGCGCGGGCATGCTGCTGCCATTGAACTGCGCTATTGTGTGGCAGGAAACAAATATTGTAAAAACCCTGGTTGTACCGATCAGCTTTGTGTGGAAGGTAAAAAGGGCAATTGCAATGAAAAGGACCCTTCAGTGGACCTGATCACCGTTAGATTTCAACCATCATTTATACAATCGTTACAAAAGGGCAGTACTACGGTTTCCTTCCTGGAAATGCAGTCCCGCAAACCTTTTGTAAAAACCATTCAGCCATGCACCAAATCCAAGTCAGTATTGGAAACTATGGTGCACCATAACTATGAGGGGATGTTGAAAAACATTTTCCTGCAGAGTAAAGCGCTGGAGCTGTTGCTATTCAGCTCTGACCAGTTTATCCAGAATGATACGGATGAGCGCTATGGCTGCCGCTTCCTGACCCAGATGGAAGACCGTGAGAAGATTGAGAAAGCAAGAGCAATCCTGCTGGAACAGCTGGACTCCCCGGTTACTATCCGCGATCTGGCACGCAGAGTGGCTATGAATGAGTGTTACCTGAAAAAAGGTTTCAAAGCGATGTATGGCACCACTATCTACGACTACTTCCAGAAAGAACGTATGGAGAAGGCCAAGGGCCTCCTGTACGAGAAAGGAATGTCGGTATCTGAGGTGGCGATGCTGATGGGTTATTCCTGCATCTCTCACTTTTCTACTGCCTTTAAGAAGCACACCGGTTTAAAACCCTGTGAATTACTGCTTCGCTAAGCCCTTACCCAATAAGGGTTTGCAGTATTTTCCCAATTTGATCATTACTTTTCCCGATCCGATATAGTGAAGAATAAATATCGTTGCATCTTTGTGTCACGATAAGCGGATATCGATCCGCAATTCCTAAAGCTTCCTTATCAGATTTGACCATGGAAGAAACTTTACTGGCAGATAAAAAGTAAAGCCATAAATAATACTTGCATTCAATATCAAACACCATTTGACTAAATGCAAAAATTTGCCAGAAATTTTTCGACCACATTATAAGGTCGCCTTGCATCCGCAGGGCGACTTTTTTTGTTTCTCGCAATGTTTATAAGCCAGCAAAGACTTATTTGGTGTAAGGTGCCTTCGGCACCAGGAGTGCGGTCTTTTTTTCACGCAAAGCAGCAAAGCAGGTAAGCAGCAAAGGTTTGTGTTATGTTGTTTTTTGCAAACGCCTGAAATATCAAAGTGAATATCAAGGTTTGTCAGCCATTGCAAAAGATCCTGATTCATAAAATGAAAAAACCCCGCCCAAAAGAGCAGGGTCTGTCCTATTTATCCCTATACCTATGAAATACGAATTTAATGTTATTCAGTGATGGTGCCTGCGTCGTTCAGTAGCACTGCCTTATCTGCACCATTATCCTGAATATTAACCTTATAGTAGGCAGCAACATCTGCCCTTTCTATTTTCCAACCATCTTTGATAGTTGCTTCCGGATATTTCGTCTTTAGTGTTGTTGACACTGACTCCGGTAATGACTGTGCGTCGAATTCGCTTCTGGTGCTTATCCAGCCTCCTTCTGCATTATACTGCGCAACAGTTTTAATATTTTCTTTCAGGAAACTAACGTTCCAAAATCCGGCACTAGTCTTTGTCCATTTGGCGTCAGTTGTACCTGCAAAATTCTGTTCAAAAGAGCTTTTTACTGCTACAGGTGCTTCCACCTTATGTGCAACAGTTTTTGTTTTCTTAACTGATTTTTTTTGCTGTGCAAAAGTTATGCCGGAAGAGACCAAGACCGCGCAAAAAATTAACGTCAACTTTTTCATAATAAGATATGGTTTTGCGTTGGGTTAAATTAATTACTAGGTTTCTCAATTCTTCCTTTTGGATACCAAAACAATGCCAAAAACGTAAAATAACTATACTTTATTGTAAATTACTAAAATATCTACAAAAAAAGTTCGAAATCCGGTAATTTATGTAAACTAACGCCTTTCGGTCCCGGGCTATTTTATTAACTTCGCACAATTTTAATCAATTATTGTATCATATAACATCAAAGGGCGGGGAATTGTTTTATGTCCAGCAAATATCAGGAATATAACCAACTGAATTTACCTCAGATAGAGAAAGATATACTCCAGCAATGGGAACTGCACCAGGCTTTTGAGAAAAGCGTGGAAGTTCGTGATGGAGCTACTCCGTTTGTATTTTATGAAGGCCCACCAAGCGCCAACGGCCTGCCTGGTATTCACCACGTGATTTCACGTACCCTGAAAGATCTTGTTTGTCGCTACAAAACCATGCAAGGCTTCCAGGTAAAACGTAAAGGCGGATGGGATACCCACGGTTTGCCCGTAGAACTGGGCGTGGAAAAAATGCTGGGCATTACCAAAGAAGATATTGGTAAAAAGATTTCCATCGCTGAATACAACGATACCTGTCGTAAAGAAGTATTAAAATATAAAGATAAATGGGACGAACTGACCCAGAAGATGGGTTATTGGGTAGACCTGAAAGATCCTTATATCACCTTCGATAATAGCTATATCGAATCCCTCTGGTGGGCACTCCAAACCCTCTATAAGAAAGGATTTTTATATAAGAGCGTAAGTATCCAGCCTTACTCCCCGGCTGCCGGCACCGGTTTGAGCTCTGCTGAGCTGAACATGCCAGGCACCTATAAAGATGTAAAGGACACCACAGTTGTAGCCATGTTTAAAGCGCAGCAGGCAGCTAATTCCCAGTTCCTGTTTGATGCAGCCGGTAACGATGAGGTTTACTTCCTCGCCTGGACCACTACCCCATGGACTTTACCTTCCAACCTCGGTTTGACCGTAGGTGGCAACATTGAATATGTATTGGTAAAAACCTTCAATCAGTACACCCACCTGCCTGTCAACGTGATCATGGCAAAGGTGCTGATGCCTAAATATTTCAAGGCTGAAGGGGAAAATGCTGATTTCGATGCCTATAAAGAAGGAGATAAAGTTATTCCATGGCAGATCCTCACCAGCTTTAAAGGTAAGGACCTGGAGAATATCCGCTACGAACAGCTGCTGCCATTTGCCCAACCTGAGGAAGGAGATCCTTTCCGCGTGATCGTGGGCGACTTCGTAACCACCGAAGATGGTACCGGTATCGTACATACAGCACCCGCTTTTGGTGCGGACGATAACCGCGTTGGTAAAAAATACGGCCTGGGCATCCTCACCCTCGTAGATAAACAGGGTAAGTTTACTGACAACGTCGGTGAATTCTCCGGTAGATATGTAAAAAATTACAAAGATGATCCGAACTACAAGGATGTAGATGTGGACATTGCCGTAAAACTGAAAAAGGAAAACCGCGCCTTTAAAGTAGAGAAGTATGAACATACCTATCCTCATTGCTGGCGTACAGATAAACCAGTACTGTACTATCCGCTGGATGCATGGTTCATTAAAACCACTGCAGTAAAGGACCGGATGATAGAACTGAATAAAACTATCAACTGGAAACCTGCCTTCACCGGTACCGGCCGTTTCGGCAACTGGCTGGAGAATATGGTGGACTGGAACCTGAGCCGCAGCCGCTACTGGGGTACGCCGCTGCCGATCTGGCGTACGGAAGATGGAACTGAGGAAAAATGCATCGGCAGCATCGAAGAACTGAACGGAGAAATCCGTAAAGCCAACGAAGTGCTGGGCGGAGATGTGAATAAGTCCTACCTGCACGAGGGGATCCTGGATCTGCACAAGCCATATGTGGATGATATTATCCTGGTGAGCGATTCCGGCAAGCCTATGCGTAGAGAACCGGATCTGGTGGACGTATGGTTCGACTCCGGCGCTATGCCTTTTGCACAGCAGCATTATCCTTTTGAAAATAAAGAGGCGGTTGACGGACGTCAAGCGTTCCCTGCGGATTTCATTGCTGAAGGTGTGGATCAGACTCGTGGATGGTTCTACACATTGCACGCCCTGGGTGTGATGCTGTTTGACAGCGTAGCATATAAAACAGTGGTCTCTAACGGTCTTGTACTGGATGCCAACGGTATGAAAATGAGTAAACGCCTCGGTAACGTGGTGAACCCATTTGAAACGATAGCGCAGTACGGAGCGGACGCTACGCGCTGGTATCTCATCACCAACGCCTCTCCATGGGACAGTCTCAAGTTCGATGTGAAGGGCGTAGGCGAAGCGCAGCGGAAATTATTTGGCACACTTTATAATACGTATAACTTCTTTGCAATGTATGCTAACCTGGATAATTTCACTTTCAAGGAAGCATATATACCGCTGGAAGAACGTCCGGAAATTGATCGTTGGATCATTTCTGTATTGAACTCACTGGTGAAAGATGCCACTGCTTACTTCGATGATTATGAGCCTACGCAAGCAGGCCGTGCAGTCGAACGCTTTGTAGATGAGCACCTTAGTAACTGGTATGTTCGTTTATGCCGTCGCAGATTCTGGAAAGGTGATTATGAGCATGATAAGATCAGCGCCTACCAGACCCTATACGAATGCCTGGAAAAAGTGATTCAGCTGATGGCGCCGGTATCTCCATTCTTTACTGACTGGATGTTTAATAACCTGAACAAGGTTACCGGGCGCAGCAGTGCGGCTTCTATCCATCATACGAACTTCCCGGAGGTACAATCGGAGGCGATCGATCCGGACCTGGAAGAAAGGATGCAGCTGGCCCAGGATATTTCTTCCCTGGTATTGTCTTTACGTAAGAAAGTGAATATCAAGGTTCGTCAGCCATTGCAAAAGATCCTGATTCCTATAGCAGACGCTCACATGCAGGAGCAAATCGCCAAAGTGGCGGACCTGATAAAAAGTGAAGTGAATGTTAAAGGGATTGATTATCTTACGGAAACGGAAGGTTTTATCAAGAAAAAGATTAAACCTAACTTCAAATCTCTCGGTGCTAAAATGGGGGCCAGGATGAAAGCGGTAGCCGCGGCAATCACTGCCTTTACCGATGCCGACATCGCTGCCCTGGAAAGAGACGGTCATTATACTTTGACAGTGGATGGCGAGCAGGTGCAGATACAACTCTCTGACGTTGAGATCATTTCCGAAGATATTCCTGGATGGACAGTAGCCAATAAAGGTGCACTCACCGTTGCACTTGATATTACTATTACTCCCCAGCTGCAGGATGAAGGTAACGCCAGGGAACTGGTGAATCGTATCCAGAAGATACGGAAAGACAGCGGTTTCGAACTAACTGACAGAATTGATGTTAAAGTAGCTGCGGTAGATTCCCTGAAATCAGCGATTATTAACTATAATGACTATATTTGCACGGAAATTTTGGCAGATAGCTTGGATGTAGTAGCAGCACTACAAGAAGGTACAGAAGTAGAGGTGAACGACCTTAAATTCAATGTATTAGTTAACAAAAAAAGCTAATCCCCCATGGCAACAAAAAAGAAGGTTGCTAGCAAATCGACCCAAAAGGCAGCTTCGGCGAAGGACGTCAAAAAGAAGGCATCACCAGCAAAGAAAGCTGCACCAGCTCCGGCCAAAAAAACGACACCCGCTCCTAAAAAAGCGGCTGCGAAACCGGCCGCGACCAAAGTTGTAAAGCCAGCTGCTTCTAAAGCCGTGGTAGCGAAATCTTCCGTAAAAAAGGCCGCTCCGGCGGCCGCCAAGCCTGTTGCTAAGAAGGCTACTGCCCTCCAAAGCAAAACACCGTCCGTTAAAGCAAAAGTTGCTGTACCTGCAAAATCGACCGTAAAAAAAGAACCTGCTGCAAAGCAGCTAGTGGTGACCAAAAGCGTTTCCGCTGAAAAACAGAAACCATTAATTTCTAAGTCAGAAGAAAAAGAACTTAAAACGATGGCAGTAAAGAAAGCAGAACAAGTTGCTAAGGAGAAAGAATCCGCAAAAAAAGCAGTGGAGAAACCAGTTGTAAAAGCTGAAAAATCAGTCAAGGCGGAAAAATCCGCAAAACCCGAAAAGACTGAAAAAACCGAGAAAAAAGGTACAAAAGCCGGTGCAACTGTAGCTTACCAACCTGAATTTACCAAATCCGTACTGGATCAACCCGATGCTCCGGTTGGACCCGTATTCAGGTATAGTGATGCTGACCTGCAGGAATTCAAAGACCTTATCCTCAAAAAATTAGAGGCAGCTAAAAAGGAACTGATCTACCTGCAAGGCCTGATCACCCGTAAGGATGAAGCCGGTACCGATGATACTGAAAACAAATATATGAGCATGGAAGACGGCAGCGGTTCTCAGGAAAGAGAACAGCTGAACCAGATGGCCAGCCGCCAGATTCAGTTCATCGATCACCTGGAAAAAGCCCTGGTACGTATCGAAAACAAAACCTACGGTATTTGCCGCGTAACCGGTAAACTCATCGATAAGGCACGTTTGAAAGCAGTACCTCACGCTACCCTTAGCATCGAAGCCAAACTGGCTAAAAGCAAATAAGCTTTACACGCACAAGCGTAAAAATAAAGCGCCCTCTCATTTACTTGAGAGGGCGCATTGTTTTTTATGTACTGCTTTACCGTTTCAGTGTTAACAGGCTTCCTTCGCCTTTTTCTCCTTATTACTGGACCGAAGCGCTAAATATAGCAACCCTGCCGCACCAAGGCCTACCAAACTACCAATACCAATCCTCGTCGCCTGACGCTTGTCTATTTTAATTGGAGGAATTTTTATACCTTTTTTAACAGACGCTACATCCGGAACAATCTCCAGCAATGGTTGCAACGATAGCCCGGTGATGATCTTGTCAGCAATCTTTTCTACAGCGGAACGTTGATATTGTGGACAAAATGCAACACCTATCCCCGCATTTACCAGCAACTGTTCGTCATGCTTACCATCTCCCACATAGATAATATTTTGCGTGGCAATCCCATATTCCTTGGAAATGTGCGCCAGCAAATGCTGTTTGCTATACACCCCCAGCTGCATAAATTGACTGCCTGGCGTGAATTCCCCCGTGGCAACACTGTTGATCAGCTGAATCTTGTTGGCAAATACGAAGTCCATTCCCAGCTTGTTCTTGATATGCCGCGCCACACAGCCATAACTCTCCGTTACCAATCCGCACACATATCCCCTGCGCTTCAGCTCACGGACTACCCCTTCTATACCTGGTATTATAGGAATCGCATCCGCTACCTCCAGTAATTCAGCCAGGTTACGGCCTTCAAATAAAGCAGTGATCTTTCTTAATCTTTCTATCGGCGACAACTCCGCTGCCTGTATAGCGAGAAAACGCTGTTCCTCATCAAACGCGATAGCGGCCCATTGCAGGTAATCCTGCGTAAATACGGCGTGATCCAGGTTGAAGATGACCATCTTCTCCATTTTTTCAATGGACTCCAGAATGGAATACTCCATCTGCTCCCGGATAACATTGATATTACCGAGGGTTTCCAGGTTTTCAGACGGAATGTTTTCCGCCTTGCGCAGGATGGTGCGGGAAACCTCCCGCGACATCTTACTCAGCTGTTCCCACGTTTGCATGGCGTTTTCAATGCGGCCAATGTTCGCTTCCGCGATCCGTGCACCTTGCAGGTGTACATCTATCAATAACCCAATATCAACACCATAATCATTTTCAAAATGTACAGTGGTAAGCAGGTTTTTTCTGGCTGCAATCATGCCGCTGAGAGGCTGCTGAAAATGCGCGAGCTCCGGATACAGGATACTCAGCAGCGGCTTGGCCACCAGTTGTGTGACCCTGCCCGCCTGCCTTTCAAAGTAGGATTTAACGAAATCAGCTTCGTCATTTTCAATAGGAATGGTTAATAAGTCAATAATATTGTCGGGGTAAGTAAGAATATCACCATCTACATAGGCAATTATATCTCCTTTTGCTGCCATCATTCCTTCCCTCATGGAAATACCTTTGCCGCGCTGGCTACTGGTAATGACACGCACGTCTTCCTTCATCGCTTCAGCTACTGTGGTATCTGTTGAGTTATCATCTACCACAATAATTTCAATCTGTCGGGATGTCTTCTTTATCGTTTTTATAACCTGGCGAATGGTTGCGCCTTCGTTTAATACAGGAATTACGACTGATATCATAGGGTTCGCTATGTTAAAGGTTAAAAAAAAATTCTGCAAAGAGCTGGTTGGCATTATCAGCAAGCCTTATAACAAAAACGATACCACAAAACCCGCTACTGCGGCCCAAAAAAAAGACGGCACCCTTGCAAAGGTGCCGTCAATCGTGTATTCTACGACGTTATATTATTGTTACTTGAACTCCTGCATCTCTACCAGGCGTTTATATATACCCCCTTTCGCTAACAGCTCCTGGTGGTTGCCACGTTCCACAATTTCCCCCTGCTCCATTACTATGATTTCACTGGCATGCTGGATGGTGCTGAGCCGGTGCGCAATTACAACTGTAGTGCGACTCTCCATCAATTTATCCAGGGCTTCCTGTACCAGTTTTTCTGACTCGGTATCCAATGCGGATGTTGCTTCATCCAGGATCATGATCGGTGGATTTTTGAATACAGCACGTGCAATGGTGAGGCGCTGACGCTGACCACCACTGAGTTTCATGCCACCATCACCGATGGATGTTTCATAGCCGTTTTCCAGTCGCTCGATAAATTCATGTGCATTGGCAATTTTCGCAGCGCGGATAACATCTTCCAGATTAGCATCCGGATGACCAAAGGCAATGTTGTTAAACACGGTATCATTAAAGAGAATGGCTTGTTGAGATACTACACCCATGAGTCCGCGGAGGTCATCAAGTTTTAAATCCCTCACATCTGTACCATCAATAGTTACCGTACCTTCCTGCACATCATAGAACCTTGGAAGAATATCTGCCATGGTGGATTTGCCTGCACCGCTTCTTCCTACCAGTGCAATAATTTGTCCCTTATCTATCGTCAGGTTTACGTTTTTCAGTACCGGATTTTGCTCGTATGCAAAAGTAACATTCTTATACGCGATAGACTTCTCGAAAGCCTTTACCGGTAAAGCGTTGGGCTTTTCCTGTATAGCTACCGGCGTATCCAGTACATCAAAAATGCGCTCACTGGATACAAGGCCTTTCTGAATGTTAGTGATAGAGGTAGATATATTCTTTGCCGGTTGCAGAATCTGTGAGTACAGGATCAGGTACGTGATAAATACAGAACCAGTCAGGGTTGGATTCTCTCCAATTACCAAACTGCCACCGTAAATGATCAATATCAGGATAACAGAAACGCCCATGATTTCAGATATTGGAGATGCCATTTCACGCTGGTTATACATGCTGCGGCTGGTTCTGATGAATTGATGATTGACGTTTCCGAATTTTTCCTGCATGTAGCGGGAAGCGCCAAAAGACTGGATGATACGGATACCACTGATGCTCTCTTCGAAAATACTGATCGTTTTGGACAGCCAGGACATGCTCCAGTGGCCCTTCTTCTTGAGTTGCTTACTGATATAGGAGATTACCAGTCCCGAAATCGGGAAGTAAAACAACGTGAATAAGGTGAGCTTGAATGAAATATAAAACAGGGTAGCGAACGTGAAAATGATGATAAACGGATCGCGTAGGAATATCTGGATAGCGTTTACCACATTGGATTCTATCTCCTGTACATCATTGGACATTACGGTGAGTAAATCCCCTTTCTTTCGGTTATGGTAGAACGACAGTGATTGCTCTGTCAGTTTTTTATAGAGATCGTTACGCACCCTTTGCAGCATGGTCATGCGCAGGCGGGTGATCACACGGGCGCTCATGTACCTGCCGGCATTGGCGATAATCGTACAGGAGGCAATAAAGAGACCCACAAATACAAGGGCCCGCATTTTGTCCTGTACAAAGAGGGCGCTGAGATGGTATTTAAATAAAGTAGTAAAATAGTCGATAGTAAGACTGAACTCCGGTTTTACGAGGTTCTGTGCCGCCTTTTCTGAACTCATCTGGTTAAACAGCAGGTCGAACAGGGGTATTAATGCCGTAAAATTCACCAGTCCGAATATGATACCTATGATGGTATAAATCAGGTATTCAGGCAGGTAATGATGCAGCGGTGTCGCATATCCCAATAATCGCTTGAAAGTCTTCATTCCTGTTTCTTTAGTCTTGATTGTAAGAACAGGCAAAAATAGGTTAATTTCGCACCGATGCCCGTATTTATTAACGAAAAAACTGAACGACATGCAGGAAACTAAGAGGCAAAAACAAATTGGACAGTTAATTCAGGAAGAATTAAGTGATATATTCCAGCGTATGGGTTTCAACGTACTGGAAGGAGGAATGATTTCCATTGCTGCCGTGAAGATGACGCCGGACCTGCTGGAGGCGAAGGTATACCTGAGTATGTTCCAGATCAAAGATCAGGATGGTATGCTGGGCCGTATCAACGAGCGTATGGGAGAAATCAAGAAAGCGCTGGGACAGCGGGTTGGCAAGCAGCTGCGCCGGGTGCCGGAACTGACATTCTTTCTGGATGAAACCCTGGACTACGTGTTTAAAATGGAGGAGTTATTCAAGAAAATCAAGGAAGATGACTCCAATATCAAAGGAAATACTGATATCAATAAAGACACAAAATAATAAAAGTCCCGCTACTGGCGGGGCTTTTAGCTTATCCATATGATCTGGCAATTTGCATCCCGATATTTCTGGGCCAAGAAATCGACCAATGCCATTAACATCATCGCCTGGGTGAGTGTGGGAGCGATTGCGGTGGGTGCCGGAGCGTTGATTGTAATCCTGAGTGTATTCAACGGATTTGAAGGCCTTGTAAAATCACTTTATTCTTCTTTTTACCCTTCTGTTAAGGTCGCGCCGGTGAGTGGCAAAACGATCCGGCTGAATGCTGTGCAGCTAAGGCATATTGCTGAGGTGCCGGGTGTAGCGGCCTATACGGCTGTTATTGAGGAGAAGGCGGTGCTCCGTTACGGGGATGAGCCTACGATTGCCGTCCTGAAAGGGGTAGACAGTAACTATACCAGGGTAGCTGAATTAAAAGGTAAGATTGTAAGGGGAGACTTTAACACCGGCGATGAGGACGGCTACGGCGCTGTTTTAGGGCTGGAGCTGGAAGGTGCGCTGGGAGTAGATGTAAAGCATAGTCTGACCCCTATTACCGTATATGTACCCCGGCGCAGTGCTACTTCCTTTACTATTCCGGAGGAGGCGTTAAACAGCGGGGTGGTATATCCCAGGGGGACTTTTGCGATACAACAGGAGTTTAACAGCAAGTACGTCATTACCCATATCAACTTTTTAAGGAAGCTGCTGGAGATGGGGCCTGATGAGATGTCGGCCCTGGAAGTGGCAGCAGTTCCCGGTTTGAGCGAGGATCAGCTCAAAAAGCGGATTGTGGCGGTGCTGGGACCTGATTATAAGGTGCAGACCCGCTTTGAGCAGAATCAGTCGCTGTATGCCATCATGGAAACGGAGAAGTGGGTGGTGTATGTGATCCTGAGTTTTATCCTGGTGATAGCGGCCTTCAACATGGTGGGTTCGCTGTATATGCTGGTCATTGAAAAGCAGAAGGATATTACTATTCTCAAGGCGATGGGCGCAAGGAATTCGCTGATCATGCGGATTTTTCTGGCGGAGGGGTTGATTATTGCGGGGATAGGCGGTGGTTTAGGTTGTGCGCTGGGCGTGGCTTTCTGCTTATTGCAGCAGCGTTTCGGGCTGATTAAACTGGATGGTCAGTCGTTTCTCGTAGATGCGTACCCGGTAATTATGTATTGGGGAGATTTTGTGCTGGTGTTGATTACTATTCTCGTAATAGGAACGGCGGCGAGCTGGATACCGGCGAGGCGTGCCTCCCGGGAGCTGATGGCTTTAAAGGCTACCTGATAAGATTTTTTAACTTGTTTAAGATATTGCTGCGGGAGCAGCTATAAACGTAAAAAGGAGGCCGGTGGCTAGTCATGGTCGGAAGAAATTCCGACCATTTCTTTATGTTTTGAAGTAAATATCAGGATTTCCGCCACATAAGACAACGATTTGAGCAATTGCCAGATCCCTGACTTCCATAGCCATGCGCCTT
>NZ_JAHUWJ010000033.1 GCF_019219075.1 Chitinophaga sp. sic0106 | reverse complement strand
TGTGACTGCGTAAAACCTGTATCATAGCTGAGTACCTCGCCAAACCAGTTTCCGGTGCTACCACCATTATTTACATAGTTTGCATTAACGCTTGTTTGCCAGCCTGCCAGGTTATAGGTATTTTGCTTTACTTCATCCAGCCTGCATGATCGTAGTGCATCGGGGTAAGCGAGGTAAACTGTGGGGTAGCGCCGCTGAGCAGGTTCGTTTGTTTGACTTTTGGTGAACGTATTACCCTGCAGCGCAAACAGCTTAAACTTTCTCAGCATGATCTCGCTAAAAGAGTTGGCACTTCTGCTCCGATCATTGCCGGGTATGAACAGGAGGAAATTAAGCCATCTATCGATATGGCTAAAAAATTGCAGATAAACTGGGGGTGACAGTGGATTATCTGATCGGCGGAACGGACAAACTTGTCCTGGATAAAAAGCTACTCAAAAGAATGGAAGAGATTAAAGCCCTCCCCACTGAAGATAAAGAGAGGGTATATTATTTTATCGATATGGCTATTACTTATAACAAAACTAAAAAAGCATATTCACGATAAATAGCAAAAGCCGAAAGCTATGACGCCTGCGGCTTTTTGATTTACAATTTCCCCTATCGACATTTTTTCAAAACAAAATCTGCCAATAATTTATTACTGTAATACTTCCCTGTTTTCTTATTCACAAAAAGCCCCCAACGGTCCATACAATATTCTTCTTTTACTCCTTTATAACAAAAGGTGAATAACACTCGAACATCTACAGATTTGGGTTTAGCCGCCTTAAACTTATTAACAGAAGTGGCTATCTGTTTAAGCTCCAACGTGTCTTTTATATCTATGTGCTTAATTGTTCCTGCAAATGCCGCTTTGAAAAATTCACAAGGTACATCCTCTACTGTACTCGTCGCAAAGTCTTCATACTCTATAAAAACGCCAACAAGCACTTTTGAGGATTGACAGTATCCATACTCAGTGAAAAAAGTAATCAAGACAGTAAGTAAAATTGCATTAATTATAACTCGCATATGATTCGCTTTGGCTTCTAATTTTTCTTCTTGCTTTGTCCTTTCACTTCTATTCCACCCAGATTATAATAAGGACTTATAATCGAACCTTTATTTGAAGTTGGGTCCGACACTATGGTCTGATTTTTAAACTGGTGACTTTTCCTTGCAACCTGCCCTGGCTTCGTTTCCCCTAACGCCGTTGCTGTCTTCTGTTCACTACCCGTTATCACTCTTCTCTCTTCTTTGTTACCATATTCAGCATCTTGTGTTTTTACATTATTCCGCTGCTCCATAGGGTTTGTATCATATCCTGCCGCATGGTCTAATTCATGATTAAGCACAGTTGACGGCGAGATAAAAGCATCCGTTTCCGTTTGTTTCCCATTATAAGGGTTCCAAGATATTGTACCACCATTTCCTCCTCCTACAACATTACCAGATTCATCACGTGTATAGTCCCCCTGAAATGAGCCATTCGTACCATCAAATTCCTTCACTGTATATATTTTACTAGAAGAGGATAATTGGTCATAGAACTCTCCAACTCCCTTCTCTTTAAGAAAAGCAATTGCTTTATTGAAATTTTGCTGAAACTCTTTCGTTGTGGATTTGCCAAATATAATAGTATCACCTAAAAAATCACTATAACGAATCGGATTATTCTCCATGGCTGCATAAGGAGATACTGCATCATTGGGCCTCGGATCCACATCCCACCATCTTCCAATTTGCGGATCTAAATTTCTATAAAATGCATCATACTGATTTAAACCTAATTCAGTCGTATGCTCTATTCCATTATACCTCAACCTATTCGCCGCATAATTCAACCCCTTCAACACATTCGAACTAATCCCCTCCATCGTCCCTCCAAATGGATAATAATAGCGTCTCCTCCAGCAACGGTCTCAAACAACTTCTACCACTAAAAATAACGGATTTTATTTTTTCATATGAAAGAAAAAAAATCTGATCCGTCATAAAACGCGGTCACCGTCCGGGGATAGATGATGTGTTACTGCTGCTGATTTTACATTCTCATGCCAGATCATAGATTTATCGCTCAGCCTATATTCTGCTGCTGACCACATCATCCATCCCCGGACGGAAGCGCGATGGTACAAAAGCTGATCAGGGTACTACCGCTGGTGTTCGCGCAGCTTATTCTCCCGTCGCCGGGTCAGCGGTATAACGCTGATGGCTATATTCTGTCGCCCCAACAGGGCTGACCGTTACTATCCCGCTTTACTTCCCGCTGATACTGATGATAAAAGGTAATCGTTTCTATAAACGATAATAACAGCGTCATGGTTCTACGGGGCTTAAAAATTTGCTCCGGTAGCTGGATGCAGCCTGCATAGGGATTCACCACCAGTACCGGTTGCAGTACCTGCTGTACATTCCTAAAAAGCTGTTTAATAGCCCGTTCCTGGCTGTAGTTAACTGCTCCCGCACTCTGGCGGGCTTGATACTCCATAATACTCCGGTCCTGTTCTTTGCTGGCATCCACATAGAACAACAGACAACGGTTAGCGTTATCTTCGTATTGCTTTTCCCGTGTGGTGCAACCGCTCACGCTTACCGGGCCATCCACTGTTACAGTGACGGTTTTTAGGTTCCCTTTATTGTCTTTTAGTGTAACCGTTTTGGTGATACGCTTTTTACTTTGCAGTTCCCGCAAGGGATACAAGGACGTTTCCGCACCGTCCAGATCCTCGATCAGCAGCAGCTTATGCTTTAACTCGTCCTGCTTAAAGTAATAAAACGCATTTTCTGTAATCTGGGTAATCTCTATTTTATCTCCTGCAGGGATCAGGTCTGATACCCGTTCCTGCAGATAGGTTTTACCGCTGCCACTGCTGCCTAAAAACATAATATGCAACGGGGTAGATTGTTTACGGCTGCTGTACACCAGGTAAGCAATCATCCGGTTTACTTCTTCCCCTACAAGCCCAGACCTGCCTATATCTTCACCCGTACGCTTTAAATGATCAGGGGCTTTCAGGTAGTTAATAGCTGCCTCACGTTGTGCTGGTGATAGCTCCGGCTTAGCCGCTGTCTTAGGTTGCAGGCTCTCCATACGCTGCACCCGGTAACCTTCCAACGCATTTGTTAGCTGCGCAATAACAGCCGTAACTACCTGGATATAAACAAACTTTCTCCTAAGGACAAGGAACTCGTATATGAGTTCCTCGACTCCTTCATTGCTAATAGAAAAATCAAAAACGTATTGCAATAAAAAACGCAGGCGATATTGCCTGCGTTTTTTATTGCAATACGGGAACTAAAATTTAATGCCATAATAAATCCTACCTTTTTTACTTAGCAAAAACAATAAATAAAAAAAGTAAAAAAATAAAGGAACTAATATTATGGTATGATGCAACCAAGAACCTGTTTTAGTGCCAAAAAATAAATATATCAACGGAGAAGTAAATTGCATAAAAGTAGGCTCAGCTGTAGTTACACTCACTAATAATAAATTATATACCCCATAAATACAAAGTATAATACCCGGTACAAAAGTCCACCTACTATTCCACAACACCATCCATAAAATCAATATTAATACACAAAGGATGTCTCTCCGGAAAAAACTACTTCCCAATACAGCAAAATAAATACTGACTCCTATTGTGAATATTAATAGGCTTATTATAAACCACTTAATCATTTTCATTATTAATGTTTATAGTTGTAATATCCTCCTCCTGGTTCTTTTCTATATCCTTCAACCTTACCATACTGGGAACTAACATCAGTCAAGGTTTCCACTTTCGGCTTTGCTGTTGTCCCATCTTTACTCCATAAATATTGCGTCCCTTCTTTTGATGTTCCAAGATAAAGCGCTCCATGCGTGGTTACACTGTAAGAGCCAGAAAATATACTCCACTTGGATTCGGCAAAGCGAACAACGGTTTCCCCAAACTTATATTGCGATGGATTATCAGTCACGTCTGTATAATTAGCCGTTATATCTGTCTTAAAATCTTCTTTGGTCATCACATTACCAAAATCAGGTGTTCTGTCCTGTGAAATAGAAGTTGCACATTCCCAACAATTATAATTCTGATCGGTTAACATCGTTGTACCATATTTACCTGGGTCATCAACATAATCCTTTATAGACGCATTAATTTCCTTAACTCCAGATACACTGTTAGGAAGAGCCACAACTCCGTTTTTATCCATTGTATTAAACAACTTCTGTCCTTCCTTCTGATCTACTCCCAGAAAAGCGGATAACGTCTTGGCATTATCTCCAGCTTCTTTCCTAAGCACTAATTGAGCTGACACTACCTTGCCTGATTTATCTTTATTCTCTTGTACTTCTGGAACCCATGGAGCCATTCCATCGGGATCAATAAATCTTATCGGATTATCAAACGCATAATTATAAGGAGAGTGCCTTCTCATTTTTTCGGATAGTGGATCTAACACATGCCATCTTCCTATCTGCGCATCATACATCCTCGCCCCATAATCATACCACTCAAGTCCTGATCCATCCCCGAACTCTTTTGATTGAAGTTCTTTCCCGTTATATTTCAGGCGGTTTTCAGGATAATTACTCCCCTTCAACACATTCGAACTAATCCCCTCCATCGTCCCTCCAAATGGATAATAATGCGTTTCCTCCAATAGCGGACCCGCAATATGCGTTACCGTTAGGTTATCAAAATAAACATTATCTATGGATTCGTTATTCGTATATACGTACAGGAAACCGGTTTGGTTTACTGTAAACTTATCTACTATAAGACTTTGTAGCTCATCAGGGTTATTGCACAGAGAACGGATACCGGTATTCTCTTCCACTAATTTAAAGCGATCATTGAATACCGCAAAATTTAAATGCGCCCGCGAGGCCACAGAATTAAAGGACTGCCGCTCCTGCTTTAACAGCGTTGAACCTGTGGAAATACATTGAATATTATAATAACCAACGAATCAAATTAAAACTGAGCTGACGGTCCGGGTTCGGCTGCACGGTTTAACCAGCCTACAGATGTATGTATGGACGCCGCTGGCAACATCTACATCGCGGATCTGGGGAATCACCGCATCAGGAAGATTGTTAAAAAATAAACGGTAAACAATGTGATAAGGTGCTTCCAGTTTTGGAGGCACCTTTTTTTATGCCAGTTACTTTGAGTTTAGTTTGTTAGCATTCAATTAGATCTTTATTCGCACATATCACCGACGGAGTAAAACTTATTTCTATGATTAAGAGAATTTTCATTTTAGAGATTTAGATTCTCGCGGAGTGCGTTTCGTCGCCATGTTTTATTGATTTATAATCTGTTATATAATACAGTAATTGTTAATTTAGATAATAGCTGTCCCCGTATGGGACCTGATTACTGGGCTGCGATGCCCTAAAATTGATACTATTTTGTGAAGAAATAATATCTGTATGTTATATCATATCTATCATTTACAACTACGGTTCTACCTTCTTGCATTAATACCATTCGTGATGGCAAAAGGGTTAAGATAGATATCAGTTCCTCATCTTGTGGATATATTATAAAGCCGTCAGAAATGCGTATATTTTTAGACTCAGTACCTACTGGGGTAATCCTTTTTAACTCAGTATTAAGGATTGACCATATTACATTATTGTACTTCTTTGTTTCTCTTACTGTATCCCTAACAGTTCCATCAGGGTTAATGATAACGCATGTGCCAAACGTACATTTGCGAACAGACTTTGATTGCATACTATCTAGCCTCCAATTACCTTGTAATGCCAAAGTTATGCTATCTCTTGTTTTCTGAGGTTGGTCTATCCCAGGCGGAGTGTCTGATTTGCTGCAACCAATGGAGTAAATAACAATAAGTGAAACGATTAATCTTTTCATGTTTGTTTTATTGAGGTGTACGTAAATACAATGCGTAGTGTGCCCATACCTTCATTCTACTTACTGCACCTGGCTATCTGTTAACCACAAATTGTAGATGTATGAAGAAGGGAATTGCAAAACGAATTAAGAAGAAGCAGACAACCCCAGATCCTTTCGGATTTCTTGTGTCTTATCTCGAACGTCCTGTTCGGCTTCGTCTAAAATCGCATCGAGATTGCGGCCTTTGTAGCGCGGTACAACTTCAGCTTGAATTTCCGCAACCTTAGCAAGAATAGTTTCCTCGAAAGCCTCCAAGCGTATCATCTGAGCTGTTATAAACTCATTTTGATGCTTCAGGAGGCTTTCCTGTGCTTGGACCAACTTCTTTAAAACCTCTTTTTCTTCATCTACTTTTTTTACTTTGTCTAAATTTTGCCCAAAAATTTCCTCAACATCTACGCCTAGCACTTCAGCGGCCTTCAACTTAAACTCATGAGATAGTGTATCTCCTTTTTTAAGCTGGTAGTATAACCCTTGACGCCCCCTGTATCCTGCCTTCTCCGCAAAATCTTCTACCGCGATCCCTCTTGATTTAATGAAGTTTATTAAAATATCCCCCTCTTTTTTAGACATATGGTAAAAAATTATGTGAAAATTTAGACAAAATTATTTGTCCAAATGTGAAAAATATCTGTTCTTTGTATCACAGTATTCGTACAACAAATGTACGAATACTGTGATACAAACAATACAACGCGTATTAGTACGCAAATTCTATTACCAGTATGATAATGAGATTAACAAGCAAACAGATCAAGGCATACCGCAACCTCTTCCGCCGGGTGAACCTCACTGAAGTGTGCCGGGAGAACGGTCTGAAACGCCGCACAATTTACGCTGTCCTGGACGGCGAGTCCTCCAACGTGGATGACGTGAAGGCTGCCGCCAAAGCTGCTCGTAAGATCATACGCAAATCTAACGGAGATGTACGTCGCATATCGCGCAGGGGATGAGCCTGAGAAGCAGCTGGTAAAGCCGAAGAAAAAGACCAGGAAGCAGGAGGTGGAGGAGATGGCGGAGTACCTGGTAGCGAAGTGGCGGCACCGTGACAGGATAGCCGCGATGAAGAAACACGGTTTAATCAAATAAAACATATCAGTTATGAAAAGACGATTCCTTCAAAAATTATTTACCCTCTGGCACACCAAAGGTGCATTTGATACTACTGCAGAGTACGCGGTGATGGCTGAAGCGATGATGGCAAAGTACGGTGTATCATTCGAGAATGAGGGTTATCAGATATGGTTTTATCAAAGCATTGTAGAAGCTCCTGAATGGAAGTCGTTCCTAAGCGCGGCGGCCAAGGTAATGGACTTCACCCAGGCAGTTTTTCATAACGTGGAATCAGAATGCACCCGGGGCTGATCGCAGCCCTGGTATTACTAAAGTCTTAAACACCATCTATATATGAAACTTGAAAGATTAACTAACGAACAAGAGCAGAAGATGCTACAAGTACGCGACTTCTGGCTTAACTACATCTTTTCCTGCAAGACGGCCATAAACAAAGATGCTGCTAAGATTGGCATCGATTGGCTGTATAATTCTATCGGAAAGAAAAGCCCTGTCGTTATTTACGTGGACAGCCCAATGGGGTGCCAGTATGCAGTCGCTTACCTGAAAGAAATTATTAAGGTTATTGGTGTGAATTCATCAACGGATCAGGTCAGGGCTCAGGTCAGGGCTCAGGTCGTGGCTCAGGTCTGGGCTCAGGTCGTGGCTCAGGTCGGGGATCAGGTCAGGGCTCAGGTCTGGGATCAGGTCAGGGATCAGGTCAGGGCTCAGGTCGTGGATCAGGTCGGGGCTCAGGTCGTGGCTCAGGTCGGGGATCAGGTCGGGGTAGAATATACAAGTTTTACCGGCTACGCCGGCGGGAGCATCTATGATTACGGTTGGGTATCATTCTATGACTTCTTTACGCAGGTTGGAGTGATTGACCATGCAGGATTTAACCAGTTTAAAAGTGTGCTATTGTCAGGCATATACGACATGATACAGCTGGAAGGATTCTGCATTGTATCATCGCTTCCTTCAAAGATCATACGCAACGCAGAAGGTAGGCTGCACAATCCTAACGGGCCGGCAATTGAGTTTGCAGACGGATATGCACAGCATTATGTGAATGGGCGGGCATTACCATCGTGGATTTGGGAAAAGGCAGCAGCTGGCCAGATTACTAAAGAGATGTTCCTGCGTGAGCCAAACAGCGAAATAAAGGGCGGAATATACGAGGTTCTCGGTCAGAAGAGGATGATGGATTTACTGGGCGCTATTGAGATAGATAGCTGTACTATCACTCACCGAAATGGTGATTTGGAAACTGTTACACTGCTTAAGACATCAGAACTATTTGAGGAGATAGATGGTCAGCCGTTTGCCTGGGTGAAGATGGTTTGCCCGTCTACAGGTACACAATACCTGCAAGGAGTAGACCCTCATCATACGGATGCCCTTACGGCAATCGCGTCTCTATCTCCTTTCAAGCCAGAGGATTACTCTTTCGACTTGCGTTCATAAATTATTCACTTCTCAAAACATATAATCATGACAAACAATTTACGTGGTCACCAGGGTGACGTGCAGTTTGCTTCCATTCAATCTATACCATCCAGTGCTAAACGTGTGCTGAATAAGCCAATCGCATTAGGCGAGCATTCAGGTCACATGCATGTGATAACAGGGGATGTTGAAATGCTGGAAGCTGAAGGTAGAATCATATGCGTTGTAGGGCCTGATGGCGCCAGGATTCAGCATGTTCACGAAAGTAATTTCAGTGAGAAGGACTATGAGAGCAGCAAAGAGCTACCACAGGCTGACCATGGAAGTCACCTGCTGCCAGAGGGTACATACGAGTTCTATATCCAGAATTCATATAACCCTTACTCTAAACTGATGGAAAGAGTAATCGACTAAAGTTTCATAGGGAATGAACGCCCGGATGTTTCTACACTGGGCTATCCTTCTCATAATTATTACTACCATGTCTACTATATACTTATACGCTCAGCTTACACTTTTGGTATCTGCACTGGTTGCAGCTATTTATTTAATAGTTAAAAACGGGAAAGCACCATGGAAGCAATAATTAATATACTCTGCTGCCTCGGCATCATCTGTCTGTTTGTGATACTGGATAGGTATGGCGTACGTGTGGTATTGCGTAGGCACGTGAAGGTAACAGGGGTGCCTAAGGTTACTAAAATTCAAATGAACTGATATGCCTGGAACCCTTAAGGTCACATACTGCGGCGTACTGATAATGTTCTGTAGGTATGAGACGCCAATTGGTCGGCAGGCAATTTTATCACTTATAACCGCATTATATGCTACACAGGAATATACTGTTGCAATTATACCTGACGAGTGTACAACCTCCGAAGTACTCGCGCAACTCTCGAATTGTCGAGAGGCTGAAGCTTATTGCAGGGGGTTTGGTATTCGCCGCGCTGGTGATCATACCGCTGGTACTGTGGATGTGGCATAACTGAGTTTTGGGATTAACAACCCTCGCCGGTGGGGCAATGCCGGCAACTATTATTATGTCTGAATTACAATATAGAAAAGTTGAGCGTAAGAAGGCGCGAGTTCGCCTTGGATTGTCTGGTCCAGCTGGATCAGGGAAGACACTGACTGCTCTGCTTATAGCGTACGGTATTACAGGTGACTGGTCTAAGATAGCGCTGATAGATAGTGAAAACGAAAGTGCCGACCTGTACGACCAGAAGTACCTGCCAGAATACGGGCTCACGGTAGGGGAGTTTAACGTAATCCCACTGTCAGCTCCTTATCACCCTGACAGGTATATCCAATCTATTGATCTGTGTCTGAAGCATGGAGCAGAGGTGATTATCATTGACAGCATTACCCATGAATGGAATGGCGTCGGTGGTTGTCTTGAGTTACATGATGTAGAGGTGTCAAAACAAAGAACGCAAAATGGCTTCACGGCTTGGGCAAAGGTAACCCCACTACATCAAAAATTTGTTGACAGGATACTCACCGCGCCTGTGCATATTATTACTACGGTACGAAGCAAGTCAGACTATATACTCACCGAGAAAAATGGTAAGCAGGTGCCACAGAAAGTAGGCATGGCTGCACAGACTCGTGAGGGTTTCGAATATGAATTAACGGTCTCACTGGACTTGGATATCAATCACCTGGCATTATCTAGTAAGGACCGAACTGGACTATTCGCTGACAAGCCAGCGTTTGTGCCAAACGTAATGACAGGTAAGGCTATACGTGATTGGTGCGATCTCGGTGTAACCGAGTCAATTAAGCGACTGCCTATCACAGATGCCATGCTTGATAAGGCCATTGAACGGATCGTTAATGGAGAGCATGGCATCAAAGAAAAAGTAAAATCAACCTATTCTCTCACCGATGACCAGCGCAAAAAACTGGAAGAAGCCAAACCTAAAGCTGCTTAAAATGGGACAGTCAAAAGAAATATTCGCTGAAGAGCGCAACGAGTCTAAGCGCTCACTATATGATATCCGCCAGGATAATCTTACACTCCTTGCCTTCATCGATGCTGCTGACGGTGAACTGGACGAAGCAGCCATGGAGGAGCTGACTATCAACAGGGAGGAATTCCAGCAGAAAGCCATTGCCTACGGGTTTGCTATCCGGAAACTTGAAGCTGATGCTGAGGTAGTGGCACAGGAAATAAAGCGATTGCAAGCTCGGGAAGCAGCATTCCTGAAGAAGGCAAAAAAGTTAGAGCAGATAGTACTGGAAGCCATGACGGAGTTCGGAGAGGTTAAGGTCCAGAATGAGTTGCTGACACTCAGCATCCGCAAGTCTTCGCCGGTAGAGTTGTCGGAAACGTGCCATGATGACATCATCAGGTATTGTTCAGTCACCGCATTCATTACGCCTGGAAAAGAAGATGAAGCCATAGCTGCAGGAGTTACTTCTGAGGTATTGGCAACCTTGAATATTAAATCAACTATCAGCAAAACGCGTGTCGCCAGCCTGATCAAAGAAGGTATTACATACCCAGGTGCTGCAATAGTTGAGCGTAAATCACTCCAAATCAGATGAGAGTATTAGTTGCATGCGAGTACTCTGGGAGGGTTAGAGATGCCTTTTCTCAAAGAGGGCACTTCGCTCTCAGTTGCGATCTGCTCGCAACTGAGAGCGAAGGAAACCACTATCAAGGCGATGTAAGGGATATTCTTCATGAAGAATGGGATTTGATAATAGCCCATCCGCCGTGCACATATCTCACACGTGCTGGCGTGGGATGGTTGTATCATGATAGCAAGACAATGACTATAGATAGCAGAATGGCCGAGGTAAAGAAGGCCAGGGACTTTTTTATGTTGTTGTTAAATCACCGGGCCCCTCGCATTTGCGTTGAGAATCCCGTACCTCATAAACTTGCCGGGTTACCTGCCTATACACAAGTTATCGAACCATGGTGGTTTGGCGAGTCTGAGAGAAAGAAGACCTGCTTATGGTTGAAGGGGTTACCAAAACTGAATGGACTACCCGAAGTGGCGGCTAACCCTTTGAAATATATTCCGGGCCCGGTATTTACAGACAAGTCGGGTAAGAAAAGATACTACACTGATTCGCAACCTAACACACCTGATAGGTGGAAAGAGCGTAGCAGGACTTTTAAAGGCATAGCTAATGCTATGGCAAATCAATGGGGATAATGAAATCTTTACGACCATATCAGACAGAGGCCATCACCGCCGTAGCTCAGAAGGTAGCAGCTGGTAAGCGTCGTATCGTTTTCCAGCTGGCTACCGGCGGCGGGAAGACCGTCACCTTCTCAGGTCTTAGCCAGCGGTGGCTGTCCAAGCAGTCCAGTAAGGTGCTGATCCTGGTGCACCGGTCGGAGCTACTACATCAGGCACGCCGGACTCTATACGATTGGTATGAGATAATCGGTCATCCGGTAGTAGCTGGGCAGAAATATTTACCAAATGTTCCGGTATATACCGCTATGGTAGAGACGGCGTATAACCGTCTACGTAAGAACCCGAACTATTTCGGTAATGTGGGACTGGTAATAATCGATGAATGCCACCTGGGAAACTTCAAGAAGATGCACCAGTACTTCCCGGATGCAGTTATCATCGGATTCACCGCTACACCAATTAGCGCCAGCAAGAAGGAGCCGTTAAAGGATCTGTATGAGGACATAGTATGCGGGATAGATATACCTGATCTGATTACCTCTGGCGCTCTGGTAAGGAATCAGACCTATCATATCAAGAACATCGACCGTAAGACCCTGAAGATTAAGGGCGGAGAGTTCGATGATAAGCAGATGGGCAATGAGTTCTCCAAGGCCAGACAGGTGAGTAATACCGTAGAAGGATACCGTAAGCACTGCGAGGGAAGCAAGGCGGTTGTGTTTAACTGTAATGTCGAGCATAGCAAGATTGTCACCCAGGCCTTTATAGATGCCGGCTATCCAGCCCGACACCTGGATGCTACCTGTGGTGATGCTTTCCGGAAAGAGTGCCTGCAATGGCTGAAGGATACACCTGGCGCGATCCTGAATAACGTGGGTATTTTGACGACGGGATTCGACGAGCCGGGCATATCCACCGTGATCGTGAACAAGGCAACCACCAGCCTACCGTTGTGGTTGCAGATGACCGGCCGAGGCAGTAGGCCATTCCCAGGTAAGGAATTATTCACCATACTGGATATGGGCGGAAATGCCCTTACGCATGGCGACTGGTGTGCTGTTCGTGATTGGGAGTTTATGTTTCATAACCCGGATAAGCCATCTGATAAAGAAGGAGTCGCGCCAGTGAAGTCTTGCGACCATTGTGAGGCTATCGTTCACGCTTCAGTAACTACCTGCCCGGTTTGCGGCGGTGATCTGAAGAAGGCCATGCGGATAGATTCTGCGCTGGCAGAGTTTGAACTGCTGACGGAAGAGCGTCCATTGCTTATCGCTGTAGATGAAGTAATCAGCACTACCGCTGCTGCCGGATATAACTCTTACGCCGCCCTACACAGGATCAAAGATACCATCATATCAAAGGCTCGTAGGAGCTGGCGTGTTAAAGAGCTTACCGATTCGGTTACGGAGAAACTGCACGCCATGTATCAGGAGAAGGTTAAAGACTGGTGTCACGCCAATGACAAGGGATATAACCAGTGGCACAAGGAAACCACACGGCAGTGGTTTGAAGAAGCATTAAATAAAGTATTTACCAATCAGCAACAGGTAGCATGACCACGATCAGTATATACAGCAATATTAAGCAGGTGAAGGGAGACAATGAAATCCCTGTAGATCTGCTGTTGGAGAACATCAGGGACGGTAAGTACCAGGATGATGTGCTGGCTGTACGCAATGGGCAGAAGGATAAGACCAACCTGGTAGCTGTATGTATGTCAGGCAGGTTCAGTGAGCGCCGCATTACGGGGCTTATTAAACACTCGGGTTTCCTGTGCATTGATATAGACGATGTAGATCCGGAGGAGGTAAAATCCCTCCTGTGTGTCGACCGGTACGTTTACGCTGCCTTCGTATCCGCCGGCGGAAAAGGTCTGGCGGTGATGTTCAAGATCAATCCGGACAAGCATGCTGACGCCTTCGAAGGCCTGCAGGAATATCTGTACACGAATTACCACATCGTAGTAGACCCTTCCTGCAGGGATGTGTCACGTGCACGGTTCGTTTCCTGGGATCCGCACCTGTATCTGAATGAGCAGTCGGACCGCTTCGTGCAGTACCCTAAGAAACAGCCGGCGTCCCTACGTAAGGTGCAGGAGGTAGTCTTCGTGCAGAACGACTTCGAGTCTATCGTCCAGGAGATCGAATCCCGTAGGATTGACCTTACCGGTGATTACCAGGCATGGCTGCGAATTGGGTTTGCCCTGGCTGATAAGTTCGGACAGAACGGCCGGCAGTATTATCACCGTATCAGCCAGTTTCACCATAAGTATAAGTATGAGCTGGCAGATCGCCAGTATACTAACTGCCTAAAGGCTGGCCGGTCCGGTGTTACCATCGCCACATTCTACTACTATGCCAAGCAGGCGGGTCTGCAAACTGTATCAGCCAGGACACAGAAGATAGCCACCGTTGCCAGGAATATTAAAAAGTCCGGTAGCACCAAAGCGGAGGCGGCCAAGATGCTTAAGGATGCTGACGGTATCGACGCTGAGGAATCCGGCCCCATAATCGACCAGGTTTGGGCTGGTGCCGCTGTGGAGAATGATGACAGCTTGATCACCCAGGTGGAGGAATGGTTAAGGTATAATTACAGCCTGCGTAGGAATGTGATCACCCGCTTTATTGAGGTGAACGGGGTGCCAATCGAGGACCGTGATATGAATACCATCTGGAAGGAAACGGCTAAGGTGTATGACAAGGTGAGTAAGGATATGGTGCGTAATATCATCCATTCAAATTTTACTGAGGACTATAATCCATTTGATGAGTTTTTCGAACGGTACCAGCACATCCGCCCAACCGGAGTAATTGACGAATACTTTTCCTGTATTCAGTCCGATACGGGTATGGAGGAAGGTAGTGAATTCTTTCCGGACTTTGTTCAGTACTATGCCAAGCGCTGGCTGGTAGGTATGATTGCGACTTTATATGGTAAGCCATCACCATTAATGATGGTGCTGTCTGGGGAGATAAATACTGGTAAAACAGAGTTTTTCCAGCGTATGCTGCCGGCTGAGTTACAGCAGTATTTCGCTGAATGTAAGATGGAACGTGACAAAGACGACGATGTACTGATGTGTAAGAAGATACTGATTTTCGACGATGAGCTGTCTGGCAAGAATAAGAAAGAGGAGGCAAAGCTGAAATCTATCCTGTCGAAACAGAACATCACCGTGCGGGAACCTTATGCCCATGCATCCGTCACCATGAAGCGTATCTGCACATTCTGTGGCACCACTAACCATAAGGAGATATTGCGTGATCCCACAGGGAACAGGCGCATCATTCCTGTCAATGTGCTATCCATTGACTTCACCAGGATTGATGAAGTGGATCGCATTGAACTGATAATGGAGGCTTACTGGCTATTTAAAGAAGGGTTTAAGTGGGAGCTTAATAAGGAGGATATAGAGCGCTTGAATGCCCATACTACCGGGTTTGAGAACTACAGTAGCGAATATGAGTTATTGCTAACTCACTTCGAGTATGTGCCAGATAATGTATATAATCCATCTGGTATATGGATGACATACGCTGACATCATAACCTACCTGGAAAGGTATTCTACTGTTAGAGTTAACAGAGAGCAGTTAATGAAAGAAGCAAATAGATTAGGGTGGAAGTCAAAGCTAAAAACAGTTAATGGCAGTACGGCACGTCGTGTGTGCCTGGTGGAAACTAAACCGCGTCCGGTTTTTTAGCCAATAACAGCCAATAACTGTAAAATAACGGTGGTGTTATTGCTGTAATGTAATACAGTGGCTGCATTACAGAAGAATAACAGGAATAACACTAAATTCTTAAAAGTTAATAGGAATAGTGGTTAGTAGTAAAATGGGTATATATAACCGATATATCAAAATATATAGTCCATATATCCTATAGCTTTAAAATAGAATGGTATTTCTATAAAAGTTTAGTAAAGTGGTGTTATTGGTGTTATCCTGTTATTTTAAGCCACAGTAAAGAGTTTCAGCAATAACATAGGGGTGTTACTGGTGTTATTGGCTAATAGAGAGTAAATGTCAAACCGTCACGACAAGGTGACACAACAAAAGATATATATGCCCAGAAAATCAAAAGAAGAAGAACTGCGGGACTGGCTGCGCGAGATGAAGCCCTTCCTTATTGAGGTCAACATGATCGCTTACATCTCGCACGCGGTGCTGCTGGCCGTAGACTACAACGACGCGGTGCGGAAGATGGAGGCGCAGTACCCCGGAGTAGATACCAGGATTATTAACCAGTTAACAACAGTTGTTATTTAAACGCTACCAGCAGCGATACTGGTAAACAAAATGAGCAAGGAATCAAGATTTAAGGACCGAATAAAATCAGCATTCTTAGGCCGTACTGATTATTTGCAGATTCGTGATGACTACATGGAGATATGGACTGCAATGATTGTAGACGACACCTTCATGAGAGCATCATCGGCAAGACAATTTAAACTGGTATCCAGGATATATATCATGCTAAAAGTAAAGAAGTATGAAAGAATCGCAACTACAAGCGCGCTGCTATCAATGGGCACATAACACCTACCCGCAGCTGCGTGGCCTCCTGTTCGCGGTGCCTAACGGCGGCACCCGAAACGTACGGGAAGCCATGGCGCTGAAAGCAACCGGCGTGGTGCCTGGCATTCCGGACATGGTTTGCCTGTATGGCGGTAGGCCTGTAGGCTTTGAGCTTAAGGCTGATGCCGGCAGAACATCTAAGGAGCAGGAGAAGATACACCAGGTGTGGCAGGCTGCCGGCATCGAAGTGTACCTGGTCCGAGACGAAGAAACATTTCAATCACTTATAAAATCAATAGTACAATGAGCGACCAAGCTAAAATCACCCTCACTGGAGAAGTCCAGAGCGTTAAAGACGCTGTCATTATTGGAAACTTCGAAAAGCGCGAACTGTGGCTGAAGGAGACCACAGGTGACTACCCACAAACGTACTGTATCGAGTTCCACCAGAACAACACTAGCCTGCTGGATAAGGTTAACAAGGGCGATCATGTAGAGATAGGTATTAACCTGCGCGGCCGGCACTGGACAAAGGATGGCCGAGAAGGGGTAATGAATACCCTGCAAGGATGGCGTATTAAGGTAACTGAAAAGGGCGGCGCGGGAGCGACAGCACAGCAACCGGCAGCACCTGTGGCAGCACCCGCCGCCGAGACTTCTGACGACTTACCATTCTAACCATGAGCACCTGGACTACAATCGTTAGGGCCATAGATCCGTATACCGGCACATTCCGTGAATTCTGTGGTCCTAACGTTCAGGCGCCAACGAAGGCTCTAGCTGCTGAGTACTGCCGGCAAAACTACCTGGGACACAACCGAATTGATTACGATAACCAAAACAACTAATGAAAGTACTCGCACTTCTAAATAAGCACTCCGGCTGCGACTATCACCGTATACGCCTGCCACTGGAATACCTCCACGAGGCGGGGTATATCTCAGGAGTTACTGCACCGACGCAGGAAGAACAACTGGCGCAATGTGACATCCTGTATTATAACCGCATACCATACGGCGTATCTATGGAGACAGTCCTGGCGCTGCGGAGGAAGCACGGCTTTAAGATCGTCGTAGATGTAGATGACTACTGGAAGCTGTACCCAGGGCACATGCTGACTGCTGTATGGAAGTCGCAGGAAATGGAGTGGAAGATCGTCCAAAGCCTTACCGCCGCCGACGCAGTTACCTGCACCAGCGACCGCCTGGCCGAGAAGGTGCGTACGTATAACCGGAACGTGTACGTGGTGCCCAATGGGCTGCCATTTGGCGAAGGGCAATTTACCCGTAATATACCGGGGCCAGAAGGTCTAACCCGATTCGTGTATGCCGGCGGTGGCTCGCACCTATGGGACGTCCGGCTGCTGCGAAATACAGCCCGCAGGTTGGCACGTGAGCCATTTACAGGTGAGCTGGTGCTGGCCGGTGTCGCAGAAGGGATTAAAATATACGACGACATGGCGCTGGCTATGTCTGCCAATGGCGCATTGAAGCAGTTCAGGACAGAGAACCACCTGCCATTGGATAGCTACATGGATCTGTATAGCCATGGGGATGTAGCGCTGGCACCGCTGGTAGCCAACGACTTTAATGCCTGCAAATCCAACCTGAAAGTAATAGAGGCCGGCTGTAAGGGTATGCCGATCATATGTAGCAATGTGCCTCCATACCGTGATGACGATAACCCGCTGATCATGCGAGTGGACACCCCCAGCGACTGGCACAGGTGGATACGCTACTGCGAGTTTAACCCGGCCTTCGTTCAGGATACTGGTGAGGCGATGCACGAGTTCGTGAAGCGAAACTATGAGCTGAGAATATTGAATTTCCTGCGCCTTGAAGCGTTCAAATCTGTACTATGAATAGAGATGCAATCATCGACCAATTTGCCCGCGATCCGGAATACAAGGCCATCTGTTTGCAGGTGGCCGGTGATCCGGTTGATGCGGATGACCTCTACCAGGAGCTGTGCCTGTTTGTGCTGGAAATAACAGAGGATAAACTGCGCCGGCTGAATGAGTCGTGCCTGAAGTGCTTCTTCTATCGCATGGCGCAGAAGCAGTTCAATAGTAAGACCAGTGCCTACCATAAGAAATTCCGCCGTGATGGTATGATAGTACGTCAGCATGCCGAGGACATCAACCAGGCCTGGACGTGTGGCGGCTTCCCAGAAGATCTGTTAAGTAAGACACAGAATGCGCTGGACGAGGCGTATTGGTATGATGCTGGGGTGATGAAGTTGTACGTGCAACATGGGACGCTTAAGGCGGTCAGCGAGCTGACAGAGATACCAATAAAATCGCTCCATAATACCATCACCACCGTGCGTAAGGTCGTGCGGAAAAAAGTTAGAAAGTATGAATAACCTACTGATCATCTTTGGCTCCGCATGCATCGCGGTCATCTTCGTAGAGCAGCGAATGTACATGCCTGTGAAGCGCATGATTCGCTCCGACATGTCTAAGCGGGTTAAGCCGCTGGACTGTGCCCTTTGCCTTGCCTGGTGGCTCGGAATAATTTCTTCCATTTATTTTGAAAAAAACACGCTCGAAGTAATATATATAGGTGCAGGGGCTGCGATATCCGCAGTTGCCATAACCAAGCACCTTCAAAAATGAATTTTACAGAAGACCATATCAAGATACTCGAACAACACAAGGGTCACTGGATCACTCTCCGTGATGCCGGCTTTATCCAGAATCTGGACCGAACAGTATTCGACCAGCTACAGCAGGTCCATAACGAAGCGATAGGCGTTGAGCATTTCAGCCATTGGTGTGGCTCCTGTGTCGCAGAGATGGTAGGCAAGGTTTATAAAGCCTATGACCGATACCTCGCTAAGCAGGCCACAGATAAACCAGCCAAACCACCTAAACCATCAGGCAATGGGAAGTAACTATATACATCCAACAGCGGTCATAGGCCCGAACGTGACCATGGGTACCGGCAACTACATCGGCCCGTACTGCGTAATTGGAATGCCGGCGGAACATCGCGGAAAGTGGGACCCGGCGAATCCGGGAGATGTGGTCATCGGTGATAACTGCCGTATTACTGGTCATGTTACCATTGACGCTGGGATGGAAGGGTACACCTATATAGGTGACAACGCTTTCATCATGAAGCACGCGCATGTTGGGCATGATGCGCAAATCCACAACGATGTAACCATTTCCTGCGGTGCCAAGATCGGGGGACATACGGTGGTAGAACACCACGCCACCATTGGCCTAAACGCTGTTATTCACCAGCGACACCACATTGGCGCTATGTCTATGATTGGCATGGGGGCTGTGGTTCCTCTGAAAGTTGAAATTGATGAAGGAGGAGTATACGCTGGTAACCCTGCCAGGTATATCCGACAAAATATCATACCATGAAAGTAGCAGTGCTAATGCTCAGTTATGAGCGATATGATACGTTTAAGATGGTGCTGGATCACAACCTGAAGAATGCCGGCCACCCGTTCGACTTGTTCATATGGGACAATGGTAGTCAGGATTACAGGGTTAAGCAATTGGCCCGCTCTATCCATCCATACTCACTTTACCTGAGTGATAATAATGTAGGTATTGCGAAGGCGCTGAATATAATGATGGATACTGCAATCAGGTTACATAAATACGATGCCGTTCACTTCATGGCCAACGACATCCTGGAATCTAAGAACTGGCTGAGCGATAAGGTTAAATACTTGAAGGCAATACCAGAATCAGGAATGATCAGTATCTGTCCAGGCGAGCATATGTACCCATACGGGGAGATCGCCGGGCGCCCGGCATTTGTGGGCGATGTGATCGGGAACTGCATGATCAGCCGGCAGGTGTATGATGCAGTAGGTAAGTTCCGGGAGGACTTCGGCAGGTATGGGCCAATCGACAACGACTATAATGTCCGATGCCAGATGAAGGGCTTTGTCAACTACTACATACCTGGCAAGTCCACACACCTGGATGATCACAACAATACTCTGTATGGGTATGATAAGGCAGCATCAGTACAGGCTACCTGGCCGGTACATGTCGCCAGTATCCAGGAATACATCAATAATCCCGGCAGGGTGTATATAGCGCCTGACGGAGAAACCACCATGAACATGGCAGAGTATGTGCCATAAGAAACCACTCACGAAGGAAGAGGCTAACCAGGCGCTATACTGGATCAGGCATAACCGTCAGCGGAAAGCGTTCCGCCGGCGCAATGAATGCCGGGCCTACTTCTGTACTGAGTGCCATTGTTTTCATTTAACCTCAAAGAAGAATAAAGATGTCTGGAAGTAAACCGCGCTTTGAACCAGTAGAGCTTCAGAGCTTATGGGAGGAGTATAAGCGAGATTGTAACAACCATAGGGTTGAAGAGGTAAGTGCAGGCAAGGTTGTGAAATTGTTACGACCGCGCGTGTACACTTTAGAGGAATTCCAGGCACGACTCCCGTTATCCCGTCAGGCCTGGTCGGAGTATTGTAAACGCGAAAGATATGAGGCGATTTGTGAAACAATTTCCTTCGAAGTAGAAGCGCGTAAACGGGCGGCCCTGGTGAACGGCGGTGGCAGCACTACCGGTTTGATATTCGACCTGAAGTGTAACTATGGCTGGCAGGATAAGCAGGTGGTAGAGCAGACCGTGCAGATCAACAGCGTTGATGTACGCTTATTACCGGCTATTAACAACGCGCCTATAGCGTCCAGCGAAAAGGATGTAGATGTATAATGTTTGAGGTAGGGCCACTATATGAAGCTAATCTGGATGCCATCGATGACGTGATAGTTAACCAGGGCGGCACCTCGTCAGGTAAGACGTACAGCATTTTGCAGGTGCTATTTACCAAGGCGATACAGGAGCCGAACCAGGTAATCACCATTGTTGGTCAGGATATTCCGAATCTGAAGAAGGGTGCGCTGCGCGATGCCGAAACCATTATCGCCGGCAGTAGAGAACTGCAAGGGTTCATTACTGACTACAACCGTACCGATCGTGTGTTTAAGTTCTGGAATGGTTCCGTGATGGAGTTCACCAGCTACCAGAACGCACAGGACGCCAAGTCAGGTAAGCGTGATTACCTGTTCGTTAACGAGGCTAACGGTATCGCCTACTCAATATATCAGGAGTTGGAAATGCGTACACGCAAGCAGGTGTATATCGACTACAATCCGAATGCTGAGTTCTGGGTGCATACGGAAGTCCTCGCCGGCAAGAGCGTGAAACTTCTGATCAGTGACCACCGACATAACCCTTTCTGCCCGGATAAGATTCGGGAGAAGATTGAGGCCTTGCGGTTTAAGGATCACGAGTTGTTCAAGGTTTACGGTCGTGGTCTGACCGGTAAGATTGAAGGTCTGATATTCCGTAACTGGAACCTGGTGGACGAGATACCGAAAGAGGCTACGCTGGTAGCGCATGGTCTGGACTTCGGATTTACGAACGACCCGACTGCATGTCCTTCGGTGTATAAGTTTAACGGGGAACTGTGGGTTACGGAGCGGTTCTACGAAACCGGCATGACAAACCCTGTTATCGCCGATCGTATGCGACAGGTGGGCATCCGAACTACCGATGAAGTAGTGGCGGACAGTGCTGAGCCGAAGAGCATCACCGAGCTTACTAACTACGGGTTCAATGTATGGGCTGCGAACAAGGGTGCTGACAGCGTGAAGAACAGTATTGATATCCTGAAGCGCTGGACGATGAACATTACTAAGGACAGCACCAACCTGCGGCGGGAGCTGAATATGTACAAATGGCGACAGGACAAGGACGGCAAGACGCTGAACGAGCCTGTCGATTTTAACAACCACCTTATCGACGCCCTGCGGTATGTAGGGTTGAACAAGTTGGGCAATAACAATAACGGACGATATGTCCTTAGCTAATACAATATGCCGATACCACCACCACCACCAGTCCCCCCGCGCATCCCTGATAGGCCTAAGATCAGGTATATAAGTATTTTCAGGCCAGCGGAAAAGATACCATTAACTGCTGTGTTCATTGGGATGGGCAACGACAATGGTTCTTCTGTATTTTATTATGAAATAATTGAATATGTGGAATAGAATTACAGTAGGTAAATTCCAGGAGCTGTACGATATCCTGCAAGGTAAGAACTTCGACAGCGACATCGCCCGCGATATCGCGCTGCTCTCCGCATTGGAGGGCAAGCCGGCAGACTATTATGAGGACATGCTGGTAACCGACTTCCGGAAGGAGAAGGAAAAGTTATCGTGGTTATCCTTATCGGATATCCCGGCAGTACCTATTCCTTCCCGGCTGAAGGTGAATGGCAGAGAGTACCAGATAGTGTATGAGTTTGACCAGCTGAACGCTGGCCAGTTTATTGACGTGGTATCCGTGTCCAAGACTCCGGAGGAGAATATACTGAACATGCACAAATTACTGGCGGCTATCTGCCTACCAATCAGGAGGAAGAAGTTTTGGGGCATCACGAGGGGCGAGGCTCTGGGGAAGTATGGCGACATCCCATTCCACCAGGTAGCCGAGGACATGTTGTCTGTTCCTATACTCCAAGCCCAGGCAGCGGCCCTTTTTTTTTATCGTGTTTGGGAGGAATATTTAAGAGTTATTCCGGGCTGTTTGGAGAGAAAAGTGCAGCAGGGGAGGACGCTAACGGAGATGGAGGGGGCGATGTATCTGGCAGCGCTTTCCACGAGAGATGGGGCTGGATAATGAACACAAAGGAGGTTGCCGCTTTTGAGGGTATACCGGTGGCACAGGCATATGACCTGTCGGTAATTAACTATCTGAATGATCTGGCCTACCTGAAGGATAAGGCTAAGTATGATAAATTATTGCATGACCAATGGCAACGGAAACACAACGGCAACAGGCTCTAATTGATGACGGATTCCTGGACAACCTAGGAACAGACAGTGGTTCCGATCTGGACCTGACGCCGGTAGAGAAGATATTTGTAAAGTGGATGGGGCAGTTGCTCCTGGCATTCCAGAACAATCTGAACACGCTGAAGGATGGCCGGGAAATATCCGCCAGCGGAAACCTGTCTGAATCGATCCGTGTAGAATACAACTTCGAGGGTAATGCATACGAGGCGGTGTTCTATATGGCTGACTATGCCGATTACGTCGATAAGGGCGTGCGCGGTATTGGCCCAAACAACCGGAATAACACCAGCCCTTACCGGTTTAAGCACGCTTTCCCGTCTAAGAACATGCAGAAGGCGCTGTTATTATGGGTGAGGCAGAAGAATATAGTAGAGAATAATATGCCGCAGAAAGGGCTAAAAGGTCGATTTACGCGCAACTACCTCCGTAACAAGATGCGGGCACAGGATCTGGCTATCCGGCTGGGAGTTGGTATCCTCCGGCACGGTACCCGGGCCACCAATTTCAAGCAGGAAAGTCTGGATGAAGTGATGGCGCAGATGGAGGCAGAGATGCAGAAGGCCCTGTCAAATACAATTGTTGTTAACATTCAGAAGGATTTCAGATGATCACCATAGTATCTACCCCGCAGAAGTTTACGCCGGCCTTCAATCCGGTGGTATTCGCATTAACATCAGATAACTACGCACTGCCAGGCTTCCAATATGTGGCCGATGTGTATTCAGGCGCCGGCCAGTTGCTGGCTACATTGAAGTATCAGCCACCGGTAACCGGTACCGATGCTGTAGTGATCGATCTGGCTAAGATGCTCAGCGATCTGGTAGGATCTAACTACCTGCGGATTGACAGTACCATATCGCCGGCAATCGTCGCCCAGGGTGGTGGCTGTGTTGCTGATTACAGTGTTCAGTTTGGAGAACAGTATAGTGGGGTCATTCATGGCAACCTTGCCAGTTATTCAGGGTATGTATTCAATGGCGCTATTGATCAACTTCGGTGGCCATGGTTCGACTATACCGATTATGCCAATACGAAGTTTCTTACCTTGTTCCAGCGGCAGACGGTCCGTAAGCGTGACAATATGATGCTGTCCATGCTGCAACTGGATACGGTTGCGGTAACCGGGTTTGATATCAAGGTTTACAATTCCGCCGGGACACAGACTTACACTACCACTATCTCCAACCCATACACCAGCCTGTCTAACGTACAGCATCGGGCACTACACCTGTGTGTTGGGTTCGACTATCTGTATGCTCGGCTCGGTTTTTCATCTACCATCTATAGTCAGGCAGCTTATTATACGATCGCTCCAGCGGGAGGTGCCGCAATGCGGATAGATTTGTATAGCCAGTGCGAGCGTTTCCCAGGCGTAAGGCTCCGGTTCCTGAACCAGCTGGGCGGATTTGATTCCTTCAACTTCATGCTGGATCAGAAGGCCAGCCAAAGCACTGAGCGTAAACAGACCCTCCGGCAACCCGGTAATCGGGCTACCGGTTACGATGCGGGAAATAGAAGATTTGAGGTGTTGAATAGGAACTATTACACCAGGACTGTAAAGAAGCTAAAAGCAATCAGCGACTACCTTACAGATGATGAGAGTAAACTGCTGGGCGATATGCTGGATAGTCCGCTTGCTTACCAGGAGGCCGATGCTACTGAGTTTGGCGGTACCGGTATTGTGCTCCTACCGGTGAACATAAAGACAACAGACTACGAGCAGAAGAAGTCCAGGGTCGATAAACTGTTCAACCTGGAGGTTGATCTGGAAATATCTACGGACAACTACCGGCAGGTAATTTAGCCAGCCGGAGAAATATTAATATCAAGATAGCAGTTTAAAGCCGAGCATATTCTAACCAGAGTATTGATTTCAAAGTTACTCTTGCCTAGCTCTATATCTGCTATCGTGGCCTGCCTTAAGGCTGATGACTCGGCCAGCTCGGACTGAGTCATGCCTCTGGCTTCTCGCATTCTCTTAACATTAAGCCCGATGCTTACGAGGTGTGTTGGATGTGTCATTAAAAGATGAATTTTGGATGATTGCTAATTGGAGAGCCATACAGTTTAGTCGCGTAAGACTTACTTACCCATTTGGTCATTTGATTTTCAGCTCCTACCTTATAATATCTGGTTTTAGCTTTAATGCGCACCTGTCCATCGCTACCCTGTTCAATACCCTCTATTACATAAATGTCTGCACTCTCAAATACATCTTTAACTGAGATTTTATTTTTCATGTTATTGGTTTTATTTCATAAAGTTAATACGTTATAACGTATTAACCAAATTTATTTAGAAAAAAAAACAGCACTTCTAATATATACTATTGATGATAAGATCAACAGTCATAGTAGAAGGCTACCCGCTTGACCTCACCGAAGAGGTTGATACCGATTTTACGTACTCCATTCAGGACATACGAGAACCGGATAAGCGCACCACCGACTTCAGCAAAACCATATCCATCCCTGGCACACCGGTGAATAATACTCTGTTCGCCCACATCTTTGATCTGAACATTGAAAACACGTGGAATCCTGCTGCCGTTAACATCGGCTACAACTTCAATCCCAACAAGGTGGCCAAGGCGCTGATCCTGGTGGACGGCATCCAGATATTTAAGGGGGTGATCCGGATAATGAACATAACCAACGAGCGCGGCGCCATTACCTATGAAACAAATGTGCTGGGACGGCTGTCTGATATTCTGTTCGCTATGGGAGATAAGAAGTTGTCAGACCTTGATTTCTCCGACCTGGATGTTTCGCCGATAACTGGCACTGGCTCGAATACATTAACGCCGGCGAACATACGCTATGTGTGGGATCATCCCACGCAGTACCGTTACACGTATCCACTCATTGACTATGGGCTATCTACTGATGGCATGCACTACCCAATTCAGGGGTTCGCCCCAGCAATTTATGCTAAGGAGTACATTGACAGAATGTTCGCACAGAACGGGTTTACCTACCAGTGCGACTTCTTCAACCTGCCATACTTTAAAAGTCTGGTTGTGCCGTCTACCGAGAAGGACGGCTTCACCTCATCCAGTCCGAAGATACTGCGGTGTTCCTCCCGTCAGCGTTCCGACCAAAATAACCGCGTGGGTAAATGGCGAGAGATTGGTAACTGGTGGTATCTGAATACAGGTAATCCAGCATACTACGATAAATACGAGTTCATAACCAATACCACCACCGATGAATCCAAGGGCGTCCTGATCAAGTTCACCCGAGACCTGGAAACATCTATACAGTTCTCATTTAAATACACCTGCTCTGGCCCTGGGTACATCAACGTACGGGTCAACGGCAACGTGATACAAAACGCCAATACGGGCGTGTATGCGCTACCACATACTGAGATTATAGAAATCGCAAAGCGCCAGTTCAGCCAGGGAGACGAGGTCATGTTATCGATAGATGGACCGCCGAAGTGTAAGACCACCTTCTACGCCGATACCCTGGTTACCATGCCGTCGCCTGTTGACGACAGCGCCTATCCTGTGGATGTCGGTACAGATATCAAGCTGAACAACTTCGTCTCCAAGACGGTAAGCCAGAAGGATTTTTTCAAGTCCATAATCCTGATGCACAACTTGTACGTGTTCACTGATCCTGACAATGAGACGAATCTGTTCATTGTGCCGATGAATCAGTTCTACAGTACGGCCGCATCTGATGCGGTAGACTGGACGGATAAAATCGACTACAGTAAGGAGGTAAAGATTACTCCAATGGGAGAGCTTACCGCCCGCGACTTCCTATTTACCTATAAGGAGGACAGCGATTACTACAATGCAGATAAGTATAAGAAGGTATACAATGAGATATACGGCCAGCGGAAGTACTCAGTAGACAACGATTTTCAGAAGGATACCAAAAAGATCGAGTTGGTATTCAGCCCTACGCCGAGCGTGCAGGAAACCGGTAACTCCCGTGTGATACCGCACATCTACAAGGTTGATAAAGATGGGGTGAAATCCCGTGATGCGTTCAATATTCGCATTCTTCAGTTTGGCGGAATGATGCCATCGTATAAAATCGGCTCCAACGCATACGCCTACTGGTTCATTACAGATGCTACGGGTGCGACGATCGCTACCTACCGTGACTACCCTTACTGCGGCATGTTCGATGACCCACAGGCGCCGTCTCGCGACCTGTGTTTCGGCCCCCCCAATCAAATATTCTTCAACCCCCCAGGTGGTGTATACCCAGATGTTACCCTATTCAGGTATTACTGGGAGCAGTACATGCTGGAAATAGGGAATAAGGATAGTAAGCTATTCAAGGCATACGCCTTGTTAACCCCGGCAGATATTAACCAGCTTGATTTTAAGAAGTTGGTGAAGGTGGATAACCTGTACTACAAACTCAATAAGGTAGAAGGTTACAGCCCACTTACGAATGACGTCACTAAGGTGGAGTTATTCAAAACCATTGTTCAGGTAGAAATTGTTAAACCCGGATTTATCCTACACGAAGACGGCGGTTACCTGCTGCACGATGACGGATCATCCCGCATACCATACGCTTAACCCATGGCAGACAAAAAGATAAACCAACTGGATGACGCCGGCGCCCTTACGGTGAACGATTACGCTGTCGTGAACCAGAACCATTCAACCGGTAAAGCCCTGAAAGTCCCATTAGGAACATTGAAGCAGTTTTTTTTCGACGGTGTATCCGGCTCCGGCATCCGCGCATACTTCCCGGTAGGCGTACCGACTGTCGATTTGGGGGTTGACGGAGATATCGCATTCGATGTACAGAATCACGGTATCTATCAGAAGGTATCCGGCAGCTGGATATTGCGAGATACTTACGGCACCGAAGGTGGTGTGGCTACCTTCCGGTTTACTGCTACCTATGGCAGTGGCGGCCTGTCTGGAGACGGGAAAACCTACACCAATACTACGCTGCTACAGAACAACATAGTCCAGAATGTGCGTGTAGAGGCTGACGATTTGATTATGGTGGAAAATTTCGGGGATGTCCCCGCCTTCGATGAATGGGACTTCGACACGGATACCGGCATTATCCGATTCGGCAGCGCATTACCACCAGGTACCCGTATTACAGTCATGTACTCAATGTAATTGTTAACCTCAAATAGCCAACCATGCCAGATGAAGAAGTAAACGTTAAGATTAAACTTAACGTAGATGGTGCAAAGACCATTAAGGATCTCCGGAAGGAGCTGAAAGTAGCGCAAGGCGAAGCTATCGCATTTGCCCGCGCATTTGGTGAGCTATCCCCGGAAGCTATCGCTGCAGCCAAAAGAGTCGCTGAGCTGAAAGACGAGGTGGCAGACCTCAACGAGCGTATAGCTCTGGCTGATCCTGGTGCTAAGTTCCAGGTATTCGGTAATGTACTTAAGTCGGTTGCTGGTGGGTTTACCGCTATTCAGGGCGCGGCCGCTGCCTTCGGTGATGAATCGGAGGATCTGCAAAAAACGCTGGTGAAGCTGCAAGGCGCGATGGCATTTACCGAAGGACTCTCTACTGTAGCGGACAGTTGGAAGGACTTTCAGCGGCTGGGTGCCGTGATCAAGGGACAGCTGGTGCAGGCATTTACCACGTTGCGGGGCGCTATCATTGCTACTGGTATCGGCGCACTGGCTGTAGCCCTGGGACTTATCATTGCTAATTTCGAGAAGATAGAGGCTGTGATTAAGCGGTTGTTCCCTGCCTTCGAAGGATTCGGTAAGCTGTTCGACAAGCTGAAGGCTGTAGCGATGGGGGCGATGAATGCTATCGTTGAGAGCTTCCGCGTGCTGGGAGATATCATCGGTGATATCTTCACTGGTGATTTTTCTGGCGCCATGAAGACAGCGAAGGAAGCCGGCACACGGATAGGTGATGCGTATGTTGAAGGGTTTGAACAGGAGGTAAGGGATCAGCTGAACAAATCTGCTGCGACTTTTCTAAATGGGCTGAATGAGAATTTAGCAAGGGAATTAAAGGTCAGAAAAGCGATGGGTGCCGATGTAACGAAGCAAGAAGAAGAAATCGCCCGTAACAATGCGGCGGCCAAACTACTGGAATTTGGAGCTGCGAGCAAAGAGTATTTAGACGCTCAAGCTGACTTTAATGCTTTGATAGCTGGAAATAGGAAGGCAGCTGAAGATAAGGCAAAGGATGATGCTAAAAAGTCAGCAGATGAAAGGCTTAAGCAACTGCAAAATCAGCAAGCTCTTGAAAAAGCTGTACTGGAAACTACAGGAAGGGATACTTATGGACTACGGCTTTCACAACTAGAGGAGCAAAAAGCGCTTGCGATAAAGCTTGGAACTGATACTAAGGATATACAACAGCAGTTAGATCTTGAGCAGTTTGAGCAAAGAAAAGCTTTAAACGCAGCATTAGCTGAGGATATAACATCCACGCATGGTAAGATAACTACTGCTATCACAAATGCCACTATAGCTCAAGAAGCCTTACAGGCAAGGCAGATAGCATCATCACAAAAGGTATCAGAAGCAGATAGAGTATCAGCATTAATAAAAATAGAGCAGGAGAACATAAAGCGCCAGGCTATGGACGCTACTGCTGCTGTGTTAGAGTCCAGTGCACAACTCGCAGGTGAACAAACAGCACTTGGTAAAACATTGGCAATCGCATCTACCACAATACAAACCTATGCTGCTGCACAAAGCGCTTATCAAGCTGCCTTCTTGCCAGTACCAACATATGCCAGCCCCTTTATTGGAGGTGCCTTTGCCGCTGCGGCAGTAATATCAGGTCTTGCCAGGGTTAAGGCTATTGCCTCAATTAAAATCCCTGGCGCTGGTAGTGGCGCTTCGGCACCTGCTATATCCGCCATGAGCAATGGGGTGCAGCTCCCAACCTCACCGCCTGCCTCAATGGTCCAGTCCACCATGGTCGACCAGCTCGCCCAGGTGAATACAAATCTTCGGCAGGCGCAGCGCGTGTATGTGGTGGAGAGCGATATCACCGACACCCAGGCGACAGTGGCTAACATCAAAGCAAACGCACAATTCTAAATCATAACCCCATGAATACACAACTTCCAATCTACCAACTCACCATCTCCGATAACAATGACGACGATAGCGAAGTAGACTTCGTCTCTCTGGTAGATCGTCCGGCTATTCAGCGGAACTTCCTGTCATTCTCAGAACATCAGGCGTTCTCCATTGATAATGAAGATGAGCGAATCGTTACCGGCCCGGCGATGATACCGGATGCGCCTATCTACCGGCGTGATGAATCCGGAGAGTTTTACGTCGTGTTCGATGCTGACACCATCAATAAGATCGCTATCCGGTTCTTCAAAAAAGGATACCAGGCGAACATTAACACCATGCATGAGCGCAATGCCATAGTTGCAAACAGCGTATTTTATGAGTCTTGGGTGGTAGACCGTGAGAAGGGGAAGATGCCACTAGCGGCATTCAAAGATGTTCCAGACGGTACCTGGTTTCTCACCGCCAAGATCAATAACGACGAGACTTGGCAGAAAATCAAGTCCGGCGAGTACCGCGGCTTTTCTGTCGAGGGCCTATTCGATTACACCCCGGTAGCGGATATCGATCCGGACGAAGCAGTGATGAAGGAGATCACCAAGATACTGAAGAAGGTAGGTAAGTAATAAAAATCCCCGGAGATTAGCCGGGGATTTTTATTACCGTTTCGGCAAAAAAATACGTCAACAGATATATGTCTGTAGAAACAACACAGACATGACACCAAAAGAAGCCTTAGCAAAAATAAAAGCGCTCTTCAGCGAGGAGACACCGAAGCAGGAGGATAAGTTCGAAATGCAGACAGGCAAGCTGTCGGATGGTACGGAAGTCCAGTATTCTGAGCTGGCGGCCGGCGGACAAATCGCTATCCCTGATGCAGAAGGTAATTATGTACCCGCGCCGGCAGGAGAGCTGGAACTGGAAGATGGCCGCATCGTGGTGATTACTGAGCCTGGCATTATCGCCGAAATTAAAGAAGCCATGAAACAGGACCAGTCGGTCGAGGAAATGCGCGCTGAAATCGCCACACTTCGAAATGAACTGGCTACCCGCACTAAAGACATCGCTACACTGACATCGGCATTCAACGCTCATAAGGCCGCCAATGAAGCAGTGACACTGGCATTCAAAGAATATCTGGAAGCTGTGTCCGAAGCCGAAACCGGTGAAGTGAAGAAGCCTAAGCAATCAATCTTTCAGTCTCAGATTGACAAGAAGACAGCAGCTAAGGCCAAGGCGCAAGCCGCATTCCAGGCATTCGCTGAGAAGCTGAAGAATAAGAGTAAGTAACTGAATTGTTTGTTAACCCTTCCCTCAAATAACCTTTAAAAGTTAACCCCATGGCATTCGACGTATCTGCCTTACAAAATTATACAGAAGAAAACGTAGCCGTCCTCATCACGTCTTCAGTTTTCAACGCCAAAACGCAGCAGCTGGTAGCAGCCAGCGGTAATATCATGACTGGTATTAAGTCCGCTGAGACTATTAACCGGATGGAAACCGATGCTATCTTTCAGTCTGACGCTTCCTGCGGATTCACTCCATCTGGTACCACTGCTATCACTCAGCGTACCCTCACTGTAGGTAAGCTGAAGGTAAATGAACAGCTGTGCCCTAAGGATCTGGAAACAAAGTATACACAGAAGGCGCTAGCCATCGGCTCAGAATATCAGAACATTCCTTTCGAAGAGGAATATACTACAAAGAAATCTGACCTAATCGCAGCTCAGAACGAGGTAGCTCTCTGGCAGGGTGATACCACCAGCGGGAATGGTAACCTGAGTCGGTTCGACGGCTATATCAAGCTAATTGACGCCGCATCCGGTTCTGTTATCCATGCCAACCAGGCCGCTTATGTTTCTGGCGGACCTGTTGCTTCCGGCACTCCACTGGTAGGCGACGTAGCACTTGCTGTAGCTGATGCTATTTACGCAGCGGTACCTGCCGCCATCGTGGATAAAGAAGACTTCCGCATCTTCTGCGGCTGGGACTTCTTCAAAGCGTATGTGCTTGCGCTGAAATACAAAAATCTGTACCACTATTCTGCTGACAACGAAGCGGGAGAGATCGATATCCCGGGTACTAACTACCGATTGGTAGCTGTCCACGGCCTTGATGGTACTAACCGCCTGTTCGGTCTGCGTCTCTCCAACATGTGGATCGGCACCGACATGGAGAACGAAGAAGAACAGTTCAAAATGTGGTATTCCGAAGACGACGACGTTGTAAAATTCAAGGCGCGCTGGAAACTCGGTACTCAGATAGGCATCCCTTCCGAGATCGTGGAATTCCACCGCGGCGCATAATGTTAACCCTCCGGGCCGGCGCAATCCGGCCCTTCTCTTAACCATTAAAACTTAACCCCATGCCCTGCAACCTCACGCAGAACATGACCATAGACTGTAAGGACTCTATAGGCGGTACCAAAGAAGTGCTGTTTATTGAGTTCGACAACGTCACAGCTATTACCGAAGCGTCCGGAGTGGTCACTACTATTACTGTTGCTACCGGTAAGCAGTTCCGCAGATATGTTCTACCAAAAGAAACCGGTTTCTGGACGGAGACGCCGAACAGTAACACACAAAACGGCACCCTGTTCTACCAACAAGAGCTCACAGTAGTGATTAATAAGATGCAGGCCAATACCCGCAACGAGTTGATGTTATTGGCACAGAACCGATTGTTAGCTATCGCCCTTGACCTTAACGGCAAATACTGGCTACTCGGCCGTGAGCGCGCGCTGGATCTATCCGGTGGTGATGGTGGTAGCGGCACCGCTACCGGTGATCGAAACGGTTATACCAGAGCCTTCACCGGCATGGAACGCCAGATGGCACCAGAGGTACAGAGCTCTATCATAGCCGGCCTCCTGACACCCGCAGCATAGTCAATAAAAATATTTTCAGGAATGGCCCCATCGTGGGCCATTTTTTTTGAAAAAAAATCACACTAACTAATATATAGTAATGATGATACTTCTATTCAGAAACCAACCAGGGCGCATAGTAGTTACAGCCAGTGAAATGGCTGTAGTTCCTGTGACTTCATACTCCATTCTATTCACAAACGAGATGACGAAAACCCCTATTCTGATTGAAGGACTGACCGACACCAGCGCTTACCCCGAACGCTACAATGCATTTGATATAGATACCAGTGTTTTTGATGATGCCGATAATGGATTTTATGATTATCAGATCACTGACCAGGACGGTAGCGTACTGGAAGTAGGTAAGATGAAGCTGGTAGGAGAAACTGTTAACCCGGTAGAGTACCAGTCTACCCCAATTGAGTACGATACATATGGACAATAAAGTACAGGCGCAGAATTTAGGTAATGGCATGCTGATGCTTCGTTTCGATGACGCGGCACAGCCGGTGTTTGTGGAGAAGAAGGGGAAGCCGTATGTGTTGTACGGTGAAAAAAATGATTACCCGCAGTACTTGTTGTACCTCTATAACAATTCCGCTAAGCATTCCGCTATCATCAATGGCAAGGTTGATTATATAGTTGGTAAGGGCTGGGGGCTGGGAGTTGACGACGTGGATGCTCCGGAAAATGCCTCGGCTAATGCATTCATCAAACAGTGCAATGAGAGTGGCGAGAGCCTGAAAACTGTTACAGAGAAGGCAGCGTTGGATATGGAAATATTCAACGGCGCTTATCTGCAAGTGGTAAGGAGTAAGACCGGAGACATCGCTGGTATATACCACCTGGACTACTCTACGGTACGAAGTAATGCTGATAATACTAAGTTCTTCGTTTCGAGCTGCTGGGTGAAATATAAGCCTGACGGGTCTTACACGACCAATAACAACCCGGATGATATAGAAGAATTCGATGCTTATGATCCGAATAGCACTTCCGGCACACAGGTGTTATACCTGAAGAAGTACCACCCAGGCATAGATATTTATACACTGCCTGGTTACCGAGGGTCTATAACGTGGATTGAGGTTGATATTGAAATCGGGAACTACCACCTTAACAATGTGAAGGGGGGATTCTTCGTAAATAAACTGATCAACTTCAATAATGGCGTGCCTGCTCCGGAAGATAAGCGGACGATAGAAAAAATGTTCGAACAGAAGTTCGGCGGTGTACGTGGGCGTAAGTATATGCTGGCGTACAATTCCAATAAGGATAACGCAGCCACCGTGGAAGATCTGAACGTCGCCGAATCCGATAAGCTATTTGACCAGCTCAACAAGACTACCCAGCAAGAAATCTTTACCGGGCACCGGGTTACTTCCCCGATGTTATTCGGCGTTAAGACTGAGGGTCAGCTGGGCGGCCGGTCCGAAATGCGTGACGCATACGAGGCCTTCCAAAATACGTATGTTAATGCCCGCCAGCAGTACCTGGAAGAAGTCATTAATATGGTTGCTGAGAAGAAGGGCATTACTACGCCGCTGGTGATTCAGAGGACTGAGCCCATCAGCTTTGAGTTTTCAGAGTCTACCCAAGCGCAGAATATGAGTAAGGATGAGATCCGTGAAAAGATGGGGTTGCCGCCTGAGCAGGTGCAGGAGGCAACCGCCGCTCAGAAAGTTATCGATGCAATCAATAGCCTGTCGCCGCTGGTTGCTAATAAGGTGCTGGACAATTTGACCAGTGATGAGTTAAGAGGTCTTGTTAACCTACCGCCGGCCGCACCTGGGTCATTACCTCAGCCTTCCGTCACATTCTCAGCTCAGGATGATGAACGAGATGCTGGTATATTCTCAGAGTTTGGTACCCCTCGCAGCGAAAATAACATAATCAAAAGTCGAAAGGTCCTATTTACATCTGACTACGTAGAGCGAATGGATTTCGCTGATACAGTCCTGCAACTGACTACCGTTCAGCGCGGGATTGTTGATATCCTGAATCGCGACCCGCTCACTACTCAGCAGATCCTTGCGGAAGCCCTGGGTGTAGATGTTCAAATTATCAATAACGCCATACGTGCAATGGTAGCTGCGGGGGCGTTGAAGGTAACAGAGAAGAAAGTACGTGGAGAGGTTGTGGTAGAGCGTAAGCCAGTTAAGGAGGCCCGCAAGATCATCGAAGAAAAGCAGCCGGTAACCCGTGCCATAGAAGTTAAGTACAGCTATGAAGGGCCTAAGGACGATAAGAACAGAGCCTTCTGCAAAAAACTATTGGATCTCGACCGGCTATACACCAGGAAAGAAATTGAGTTGATATCAACCCGCCTCGGCTATTCGGTCTGGATGCGCAGGGGTGGTTGGTATACAGTGCCAGGAACGAATGTTCACCGTCCATACTGTCGGCATAGCTGGGTATCCAATGTTGTCGTTAAAAACGTAGCATAATGAGCAAAAATATACTGTTCATATCTGAGCAAAAATTGAAAGACAGCAGCATGCTTTCGGACAATATAGATCCTAAGTCGCTACGGCCTACGGTTAAGATGACGCAGGACATGTACATCCATCCATTACTGGGGTCGGCGCTGTATAACAAGCTTCAGGAATTGGTGCAATCAGGTACAGTAGCTGGCGATTATAAAATTCTGATGGATGAATATATCACCGATACGCTGGTGTGGTACACACTTACTGAGATGCCTGTGCCACTTCAGTATAAACTTGTGAACAAAGGTGTAATTACCCGCACCGGTGAAGCTATTCAGACCATATCATTTGCAGAGGTACAGAATATCGTCGATTACTGCCGCAATAAGGCTGAGTGGTACGCTCAGCGTTGTATCCAGTACCTGTGTGCTAACCAGGATAAATACCCTGAATATAAGGCGACAGAACAGCCGGCAGATGGCATATACCCGGATATCACACAATACACCTGCGGTATTGACCTGGGGCCGGTACGCAGGGATAAGCATACGTTCGATCGCCGGTACCAGGGCAAATAAACCTACCATGGCACAGAAGAAAAACGAAAAGAAGCTACTCGCTTACTTAAGAAAAAACAAACGTAATGACCCTAAACCAATTAAATCAGCTACTGAAGGGGTTCGTAAGCGACCACCCACAGCTAAATAGCTTTGGCCGTGGCGGCTATGAGGAGCTTCAAGCCAGCAAGGATATCGTGTATCCGCTGATGTGGGTCGCCTCATACGATGGCCGTCATGCCGATAAGCAGATGCAGCGGAATATCCAGATTGTTTTTGCCGACCTCCTGAAGGAGGACAAAAGCAATGAACTGGAAGTGCAGTCTGACATGGAGCAGGTGGCCTTGGACCTGATCGCCCTGCTACGAGATAATCCTGATTATGATTTTCAGGTAGACGACAGTATTCAAATTTTATTATTCACCGAACGGTTCGTGGACTTCACAGCTGGTGTCTTTATCACCTTCACCTTCCGCGACCCAAAACCATACGACCGATGCGAAATTCCATCAAACTAACCTTGCTTCTATTACTCACATCTGTATTCGCTACTGCGCAGGATTGGCGGTTATCGCCATATTACTGGTATTACTATGGGGTTAAGACTGATACCTTACAAGTAAACGGGAATGCCCATGTGTCAGGCAAAATCAGCGCACAGCCGGCAGTAGCTGATACAAATTTGATAACACTAAAACAACTCAAAGATACGATCTCCCTGGGCAGAGGCTATGCAGATGCATTTTTCGAAAAAATACGTGCAGGTGCAGCTGTTACGATTGCGTGTGAAGGTACTAGCCTGACCTACGGCCAGCAATATCCGGATGGACCTGTACCTGGGATTAATGGGAGCACAATTCCCCGTGCTCAGTATCAGTATCCATCCGCATTGCAGAACACACTTCAATACGCTGGAATTAACGCTACGGTTATCAATCGTGGTTATCCAGGGGACCGGACAATCGAAGGGCTCACAAGGTGGGACACCTGTTCGCCGGTGGACGCGGTAATCATAGAATACTGTCACAATGATGCAATGAACTACGCCTCTTATCCATCGGGTGTGGTGCCGATAGATCAGTACAAGGTTAACCTATCAGCGATAGTAGAACGCCGGCTGAAGCAGCATAGCTGGGTATTATTGACCCTCCCACCGGATATCGATGACAGTACTGGACAGGCTAAAATAAACCTATACAAAACCGCGATAGTGGAGGTTGCGAATAAATATAATCTTGATATCGTCAATTCTCAGCAGATTATCGGCTGGATGTCCACACAATGGGTAGATGGCCTGCACCTGAATGCGCTCGCAAATAATGAGTGGGGCAGCCAGGCGGCAGCAAATTTCCTGCGTGATCCTCGTACGCATACAATCGTAGGCCATCGCACTACTATTTACCCTCCGAATCGGATTTTTAACGGCGGCGCTACATTTCCTTATGCCTCAGCATCCACTGGGTACCTGTGGCAGTTATTAGGCAATTCTGTATATCCTGTAATAGTCAATAGCTCAGCAGATCTTCAGCTGGCTATTAAGACTGTTAATAATGGCGCTACTAAATCGCTGCTGATACGCTACGGGAATGGTATTTCCCAGCGGGACACAACAATAGTTAACTACACGGCTGGTGCTATTACGACGCCGATCGCAGCGGAAACACTCACAAAAATCCCGGTAGGGCATAGGTTGATATTCTTGCAGAGAACAGCAGGAGAGGCATTCTATGTTGATCAGCTCAGCTTCCATACGGAATTTCAAACACTTGATCAGACACTAAGAGCCGGCAACAGCACAGATCGTAATATGCAATTCACTGATACGAATTATATAAGATTCGCTAAAAACTCCGACTATGGAGAGGTGAAGTGGTATTCGACAGGAGACGTTGACAATTCAAGCAATCTGATATTTACGAATGGAGATAATAGCTCTCCTCAAGAAGGATTCATCTTTCGCAAGGACACGGCGAACAACGCCGGCATCACTACCGCTTATGATACTATTCTATCCTTGAGGTCGATTATCAAATCACGTCTGAGAATGGCACTGAACACTACTGATGATGGCAGCACACAACTGCAAGTAGGCGGCAATGCCCGAATAACTGGTTACATGCAGGCTAGCAACGGCACTGTGTCTAATCTGCTGTTCTACGATTCTGGCGCAGGAACCGGCCTGGTAGGCACGTTTTCCGGCCACCCGATGACCTTGTTCGCAGGGGGCAATGAACAGGTCAGGATACTGACTAACGGAAATGTTGGCATCGGCAATACTTCTCCGTCCTCTCGGCTCGATGTTTCCGGCGCCACTGGATATAATCAACTACGATTGCGTACTTCCTATACACCTACATCCTCAGCAGATACTAATGGTAACACTGGGGATGTGTCGTGGGATGCAAATTACTTGTATCTGAAAACCTCCGCAGGCTGGAAGCGCACGGCATTATCCACCTTCTAAATGTGAACAATGGCAAATTTCTTCAAGAACCTAAATTTTAATTTCCAGCACCTGCTGGCGCTTATTATTGTAGTGACCTGCTTCGGGTACTTTTTTTACATCTCCGGCACTCACTTCGCCACCGTTCAAAACAATAATGTGGTTGATGTAAAGACCGCTATGATCAGCATTTTGACTATGGTTGCCATGCACTATTTCCGCCAGGAGAAGAGAAATATTGATGACCCTTCAAAGCCTGAGTAATGGACCTGAAAAATATAAAAATAGGCATTGTCCAAGTGGCGATTATAGTTGCCCAAACAGTTACTGTAGTATGGGTTATTGGCAAGTCGGCCAACAAAATAGATAAGGTAGACGATACAACCAGTCGCGTTGAGAAGAAGGTCGATAAAATGGATGAGGATAATAAAATCTGGAAAGCTCAGATTGAGGCGAATCAAGCTGATTTTAAGGTGAGATTAGCCATCCTGGAACAGAAGGTTGCTAACATGGAAAATGAACGAAATGCGCACTAAAATAATTATTGGCCTGTTGCTGCTCTGCTCCTGCGCATCCTCCCGTAAATCTATTACCCGGGAGGAGCGCCGCATGGATAGTGTAGGCCTCACCGTACAGGAAAATTCGGTGGTAACCGAAACCACTGTATCCGGCACAGTGCCCGCCTACACGCGTCCGGATAGCGCTGGCCTCACTTGGTACCTGCCATCCGAAGACACCACTACCAGGTCCGAATCTATCCAAGCCGGCACGCTTGTACTCACTGTGACCAGTAAACCACGCCGAGATACCGCTGGGAAGGTTTCAGGCCGTGACCTGCATGTGCAGGCGCGCAAGAATCCGGAGGAAGTCATGGCGCCGGTTGATTTCCACCAGAAGAAAACAGAAACCGGCAGCAGTGTACAGGCAGCCAGGAAGCAAGAATCTACCGCAGTTTCCAGCAAAGCAACGGACAAAACCGGAATTAACTGGCTGGTAGGCGCAGGCATAGCCATCTCCTTAGTGGTGGCTGTGATTTACCTCATTTTAAAGTATGTGAAATGAAAAATGCATATCCAGAAAAACCGATCCTGCAATTCCGCCGCACATCGGTGGAAATGTTGGCGGCAATCAAGGCGATTCAGGACAGCACATTCCCCGCTGAAGTGAAGCGTGCCGCCTACATGATTTTCCGAAAAGAGAGTGGCAATGGCCGCAGTGGCATTAATGAAAATTATTCCGGCTTTCAGGCCGACTCTGGCCGCTGGCCCATCATCTACGATCCGCTGATCGCCGGCGTGGTACAGAAGAATGAGAATGGCACCGGTAAGTCCCGGTTATTTCTGGCATTTCACCATGTATCCGGATGCCTGCAAATGCTGATGGATAGGTTGCAGCAGCGCGGCATTTATATCGGCGGTCGTACCAGCAAGATAGTGACCATGGACGTGAATAATATCACGGATTTTGCCAGGGCCTACAAAAAGGAGTGGGCCGCCGGCAAAGCGAGTGCCGAGCCTACCATGGAGGATATTAAGGGGTTCGACAGCATGTACCGGCAGGCAATGGGGGTTTTAACTGACAAGTAGACTTTTTATTTTCTGTATAATTTGATTAAAATAATTTGTTTTAATCAAATTATGTGTTTATCTTTGTTTCAACAAAACAAACAAACAAACAATGTTCATCGCTCGCAAATCAAATAACATTCAAGAAGATATCAAACGCAACTGGTCATCCTGGAATTTTGGGGAGGGAGGTTTCGAAGGTACGCGCACAGAGCTGGATGCATATTTAGCAACAGCAACTGACAATCATTCTGTATCTGTTTCTGGATTTGAAATTTACCCTGACCTGATCCGTGAGTTTGAATTTGCAGAGCTGTACGCAGGCTACTGGGTAGCGGTTGACAACGTAAATGCAAAAAATGGTTTGTCCTGCATATATCTCGACGCTGAAACAAGGGAAGATGCAATTGCCGAAGCAACAGCAAGAACGGATTACTGGGGAGACGGTGATAGCTTTGACGCAACAGAAGCTACCCTGGTTTTCTCTGAAGGTGATATTCACGTATTCGAAATCTAAACATATGAGCGCAGCAAGAGGAGGTGCTCGGCCGGGCGCCGGGAATAAAGCAGGTGCAAAAAGGGTAACAGCAAGGAGAATACAGCAATCTCTCACTGTAGATGCGGATATCCTGTCAGAGTTCAAAGAAAAATATGGACGGGGATGGAGTCGGAGGATTGAAGATTTAATGAAAGATGATTTAGAGCGATTACCAGCAACAAACATTATACAACCCAAGCCTAAACTCTGAGCAACCGGTTTTTTTTAATGGTTAATCCCCTGTTCCCAGAGGGGATTTTTTATCTACCATACTACTGCAGTAAGTATTGTTTATCACGAAATGGCAATTTAATCAATCCACCTATCAAGGTGGATTTATATTTTACGGGAATCCTTCGTGGCATCCCTGTTAATAATGATGCCGAGGTCACGCAAATACTTCATTGTCTGTTCAAGTGTTGTATGCCTGTTCAGTTGCATCAGTGCGTAAGGATCAACCTTCTCCTTCGCTAAGTGAATATTTCTTGTGTGTTTAAAGCTATACAACGTGTACTTATCATCCAGCTTCAAGTGATCGCGGTACGCCCTAAAATCAATGGCATACATATGATAGCTGGCGCGTTTAGGTCCTGCTGTCCTGGATGCAGAAAATAGGTAATAATGCCCGGGGATTTTATGGAACCCCTGTTTCTTATAGAAGGCTTTCAGTTCAGGATCGAGCGGAATGAAATCATCCCGGCGGCCCTTGGTATCTTCTCCTTCTAGCCGGATAAGATCCCTGTCGTATAGTATGTGTTCGGCTTTTAAGGCGCGCATCTCTGACCGGCTCCTTACGCATGCGTAGTAACAGGTCAGGATTACCCCCTCTGTATTAGTATCATTTTTTTCACGTACCATTGCTAGTATAGCAGCTAACTGTTCATCAGTATAAGCCGCATGCTTATGTACCACAACATTCCTTTGCTCCGCTCCCTGTATGGGGTTTTTAGGCACGACGCCGTGAATGCCTTTTGCCAATAGGTTAAACAGGTTGTGCATATTGTTGAGGTGATTGTTGTAGGTGTTATTAGTCCACTCCTTAGCGACAGCATATTCGTCTAAGTACCTCATGATTTGTGCGGCCGTAATATCTCGTGCGGGAGTATTCAATAGATCCTCAACCCGAAGCCATTCAGAGAAAAACTCAGTTGCTGTTTTATATCGGGCAAGGCTTGCTTCTGCTTTCCCTTGTTTGGTCTTCTCATTGAGATAGTAGGCGATTGCCTGCTGAATTGTATAGTTCTCCCGACGCCCTTCCTTATCCCTCTTAATCCGGTCGAGTATTATCGCCTCCTCTCCAAATGGATTGTACCCTCCAACGAGTGCGGCATTGATAGCATCTCGCAGTTTGATGGCATACTCAGCCTTCTTATTGATTGGCTGCCGGTTGATGTCCTCATAAACTTTGAACCGCTCTTTCTGAAATGTGATGGGATTTTCATAATAGTATTCTACGTGCCATTTCTTCACGCGAACATCCAATGACTCTGGGTAGATATGGGCTAACTTATACTTCATACTCAGGAATTTTTTCGGTTTAACAACTGTCCCTGTTCTGTCCCCGTTACCACCTGAAAATGATAAAACCCGCTGCCATAGCGGGTTTTTATTTATATGGTCGGGACGACAAGATTCTAAACATTTCCCAACTCCAATACTTACCATATAACAGAAGATATATAACAGAGAAAACGGCGCGGATCCATGCCTAAAAGCAAAACGGAAATAGTTCAATTACTCTACCGAATTTTCAAATGAATATATATCACCACCTTCTTTATTACAATTTATGAAAATTTCTTTTGGTATACTGTCACTCAAACGTATTCGAGTAGCTGCATTACAATCATCATAATGAGTATCAAAAATCAGATCCCCCTTCTCCACCCTACTTGGGACGGCTTTCGCTGACCCAACACTATAAAAACCAAAATTACCATTTTTTATATCATAGATATAAACCTTTCCATTCCCCCTTCTGCTTCCAGGGTTTTGACCTGTATAGTTAATACAATTTAAAACACGAAGGGAGTCTCCATTCGTTTGTACTATATATCCAAGGTAGGTTATATTGAGTTCATCAATTTCATTTCCGCTTCGTGAAAAAAAATATTCTTTGCCTATTACATTCTCTGCCAGAACTACTCTTCTACACTTTTCATAATAACTAATAGATTTAAAACTATTTAAATCATAATTCGATGTACCACAAGCAGTGAGTAAAGCAATAGAAATACCCAATGTAATTTTTTGCATTGTCAATAGTTTTGTGGTGTTGGACTAATAGCGTTATTATACATAGTTTCGATATATTTCTGATACATTAAAACCCCACCACCATTATAACTTCCTGTTGCATTCATCCACCCTTTAAAGGTATATTTTTTTGCACCAGTTGCGGGATCATATTGAATTCCTCCTTTAAATCCTTTAGTTGCAATAAACCGAATACCGAGGTATAAGGATCTGTTCTGACTTGTTACATTTTCTTCTCTAGCCAATCCATAGGCAGCCTTATATTTCCCATAATCTCCTTTGTTATTGGCCGTCAACAAATCGCTATTTCCTGAAATACCATTATTGCTTTCCTGTATAGCGGTAGCCTTGATTAAAGTAGGATCCAGATCAGGAATTTTGGCTGCCTCCTCTTTGGGAATCGCCTGCCCTCCATCTGTGTAAAGTTGCAATAAACCTGCATTCTTTGTCTGATTAAACAATCCCACCCTGGCGGCAATCAAGTAGTCATTTTCTTGGTATTCAGGCCCAGTCGTATTTTCTTTTGATTGAGTTCTCTCCTGAATGATCTTAGGCATTGCTACTTCTTTCCAACCAATTGAGCTTTTTGATGGATCTCCTACATTTTTTGAGGATTGAATAAATGTTCTAAACTCAGTACTGCTTTTCTGTCTAAAAACTTCTTCCCCATTGAGATTAAAGTAAACAATATCCTGTGGCCCCATTCCATCAGGATCGATAAACCGCAAAGGATTATTTAAACTATAATTATATGGTGAATATCTTCTCATTTGTTCAGCCAAGGGATCTAGAACACCCCACCTCCCCACCTGCACATCATACATCCTCGCCCCATAATCATACCACTCCAACCCGCTACCATCCCCAAACTCTTTCGACTGTAACTCCTTCCCATTATACCTCAACCTATTCGCCGCATAATTCAACCCCTTCAATGCATTCGAACTAATCCCCTCCATTGTCCCTCCAAATGGATAATAATGCGTTTCCTCCAACAGCGGACCCGCAATATGCGTTACCGTTAGGTTATCAAAATAAACATTATCTATGGATTCGTTATTCGTATATACGTACAGGAAACCGGTTTGGTTTACTGTAAACTTATCTACTATAAGACTTTGTAGCTCATCAGGGTTATTGCGCAGAGAACGGATACCGGTATTCTCTTCCACTAATTTAAAGCGATCATTGAATACCGCAAAATTTAAATGCGCCCGCGGGGCAACAGCATCAAAGGA
>NZ_JAHUWJ010000032.1 GCF_019219075.1 Chitinophaga sp. sic0106 | reverse complement strand
AAGGCGCATGGCTATGGAAGTCAGGGATCTGGCAATTGCTCAAATCGTTGTCTTATGTGGCGGAAATCCTGATATTTACTTCAAAACATAAAGAAATGGTCGGAATTTCTTCCGACCATGACTAGCCCCAAGGCCCCTTTCCATAAAATTATCTACAGTGATTTACAAACTCACCCCACGTTTCCACGGAATGAAATCATCCTGATGCAGTTGCTCAGCTTTCGTATATACTTCACCGCTGGCAGCCTGGATCACATATTCCAGGATCTGCTCACCCATTTCTGCAATGGAGTGCTGACCACTGATGATAGAACCGGTGTCGATATCGATGATATCAGGCATGCGGGTAGCCAGTTTGGTATTGGTGGCCAGTTTTACTACCGGGGCAATCGGGTTGCCGGTAGGGGTGCCTAAGCCGGTGGTAAACAGTACGATATTAGCGCCGGAACCTACTTCTGCAGAGGTGGACTCCACATCGTTGCCCGGTGTGCAGAGCAGGTTTAAGCCTGGTTTGGTTACATATTCAGTATAGTCGAGTACATCGGTTACCGGGGAGGTGCCGCCTTTTTTAGCAGCGCCTGCGGACTTGATAGCGTCGGTGATGAGGCCATCCTTGATGTTACCCGGGGAGGGGTTCATATAAAAGCCGGAGCCTACAGATTGTGCCTGGTTTTCGTACGCACGCATGATGCGGATGAATTTCTCAGATGTATATTCCGTGGTACAGCGGTTAATCAGTTCCTGCTCTACGCCGCAGAGTTCCGGGAACTCGGACAGGATGGAGGTACCACCAAGTGCAACCAGCAGGTCGGAAGTATGGCCCACTGCCGGATTGGCGGAGATGCCGGAGAAACCATCGGAGCCGCCGCATTCCAGGCCTATCACCAGTTTGGAGAGTGGTGCAGGCTGGCGGGTAACTTTGTTGGCTTCCACCATTGCGAGGAAAGTATCTTTAATGGCAGAAGAGAGCATATTGAATTCGGAAGAACTCTTTTGCTGCTCATATACCAGGATTGGCTTGTTGAAATCAGGATTCAGCTTTTTCAGTGATTCCTGCAGGATGCTTACCTGTGCGTGCTGACAGCCGAGGCTCAGCACTGTTGCTCCTGCCACGTTTGGATGGTGAATGTAGCCTGCCAGCAATGCGCAAAGAGCATCTGAATCCTGGCGGGTACCCCCACAACCACCTTCGTGGGTGAGGAATTTAATACCGTCTATATTAGGGAAAATGGTGCTGCGACTGTTTGTGTCTGCTGATTTACCTGCTTCATAATTTTTAATCGCATTCAGGTCCCCTTTTTTATAAAGGGCTACCAGGTCGGTCACCTGCTCATTGTAAACCTCTGCAGGCGCAAATCCCAGCCCTTTTTCGAAGGCGGTTTTGATGACGCTTACATTCCTGTTTTCACAGAATACCAATGGTATAACCAACCAGTAATTACGGGTGCCTACCTGGCCATCCTGGCGGTGGTAGCCCATAAAGGTCCGGTCCTTCCACTGGCTTACGTCAGGAGCCTGCCATTGCTCGCTGCCATCTTTTTCATGAAAGGCGTTGGCGTCATGAATCACATTTTCTGTGGTCATCAGTCCGCCCTGCCTGATGGTGGTTACCGCTTTGGCTACCAGTACACCATACATGGTGATCGGGTCTCCACTCGTGACATCATTAATAAGGAATTTATGTTTGGCAGGCGTAAGCTGCAAGAGTTCTATGTTGTGGCCGTTGAAGGTGATCTTTGTTCCAGCCTGGAGGTCTTGTAATGCAACCAGCACGTTATCTGCCGGATGTATCTGTAAATAACTGTTCATAAAGGCTAAAGTATGAAGATTTGATGCGGGCTGGTAATACTATAATGTTAATCCCTGATGAAATTTTGACAAGTTGTAAAATCAGCTGAAATCTGTTACAGTGGCAAGTTACGAATGAATCAGGAAATGAGAAATAACAATTATGAGGGTTTAAATACCATTTGAAAAAAAGTTTATGCAAACGTTTGAACAATTATTACATTTAGATACTTTTATCGACCACGTTGACAACGGGACAATGAATTTTTAACAGTCCGGGCAGGCTGATACCATCTTTGGGGGAACATTTGCAACCAATTTTAGTACGCGAGCGATGCGGTGCCCGGAGCGCTTTTCTTATAGTAAACAACTAGCCCTATGAGGTTGAATCATTCTATATTCCACGTTGTGTTGGCTACAGGACTAAGCCTGGCCACACCCACCGTTACGGCACAGCAGAAAACTGCGCCGGCCAATTACCTGGAAAATGCCTGGAAACAGGCCGGTGGCGCAGCTGCCATCACCAATGCGGCTACCTGGCAACAACAGCTTAAACAGCGTATTGCCTCCCGGCTGGCAGCTATTGACGCGGCTACCCGCCAGGACATGATTGCCGATGCGGAGAAAGCCATGTCTTTTTCATGGCCTTCCATCACCGCGGAAGTATACCTGCAATTCAGGGATAATGGCAATCGTATCAACTTTGAAAATATTCAGTTTGAGCGTCGTAAAGTGCTGGCCACGCTCATTGCCGGAGAGTTGGCAGAAAACAAGGGCCGCTTTATGCCACAGATCGTAAATGGCCTCTGGCTGATCCTGGAAGAAAGTACCTGGGTACTGCCTGCGCACATCGGTGCACAGAAGCAGGGCAGCAATCTGCCTGACCCGAACGAACAGGTGATCGATTTGTTTGCCGGTGAAACCGCTATGACGCTCTCCTGGGCCCAATTCCTGCTCCGCAGTGAGCTGGATAAATATTCCGTGATCGTGAATAAACGCATCGACTATGAGCTGGAAAAAAGGATTTATACCCCTTACCTCCAGCGCAACGATTTCTGGTGGATGGGCTTCAAAGGCGGACAGGTAAACAACTGGAACATCTGGATCAACTCCAACGTACTGAAAGCTGCATTGCTCAACCTCACGGACACGGATAAACGTAATCTGGTGATTGAAAAAAGCATCCGCAGTGCCGATAATTTCGTGAACGCTTACGCACCTGATGGTGGCTGTGATGAAGGTCCGAGCTACTGGGGACACGCAGGCGGCAAGCTCATTGAACTGCTGGACGATCTGAACAGCAGCAGTGGTGGTAAGCTGGATTTCAGTAACAATAAGCTGATGCATGCGATAGGTGCATACATCTATAAAATGCATGTGGACAGCAACCGGTTTGTCAACTTCGCAGATGCTTCGGCACGCAGTGTGCCGCCTTCCCAGGATGTATTTATGTACGGCAAAATGTACAATGATGAGGAACTAAAGCAATTCGGCGCTTACCTCAATCAGCTGGAACGCCGTGGTGGCGATAATATCCGGATTTCCGCACTGGGAATTTTCGTGTATAAATTATTATTGGGAGATGAAATGCTGCGTACGAAAGCCGTAGCGCCATTCGCGGGTGTTAACTGGTTACCGGATTTACAGGTATTGTCGCTCCGCAGCAAGCCAGGCAGCAGCGCTGGACTGTTTTTTGCCGCACAGGGCGGACATAACGCCGAAAGTCACAACCACAATGATGTAGGCAATTTTGTGTTGTATATGAATGGTAAGCCTGCGGTGATTGATGTAGGTGTGGGTACTTATACGAAGCAAACCTTCAGCAAGGATCGTTACAAGCTGTGGTACATGCAGTCGCAATGGCACAACTGCCCTACCATTAACGGTGTGCAGCAGAAAGATGGCCGTGCTTTCCAGGCGAACCATGTACAGTTTACGCCGCAAAAAAGCGCTGATAAGCTACAGATGGATATAGCCGCTGCTTATCCGGCGGAAGCACAGGTGAACAAATGGCAGCGCACTTTCAATTTCATTCCCGGCAAACAGCGCCTGGAACTGACGGAGGCCTACGCACTGAAGGAGTGGAAAGAAGCCTTCCGGGATCATTTCATGACCTGCCTGCCGGTAGATGCCAGCAAAGCCGGAAAAATAGTGCTGTCAGCAAAAGAGGGAACGCTGGTGATTACCTACAACCCCGCTGAGTTTGCGGTGGAAACGGAGCAGCAGGAAATCGCAGATGGGCGCTTGTCGCCGGTATGGGGCAGCAGCGTAACGCGTATTACGCTGGTGTCGAAGGGGAAGAAGCTGACCGGTAGCCACAGCATTGCATTTGTGATGGAATAGCCCTGCAAGGCAAGAAAGTAATGCGCTACTTGTTGCAGAAAAGTAAGCTGGTCGCCTTATTGGATTTGTGATGGAATAGCCTTGCAAGGCAAGAAAATTACGAGCTACTATTGAACAAAAGTCAGCATTGGTCAATGAGTAAGGCTATAATAGCACACCTGCTACTGCATGAAAGCAGCATCAGAACATAACAAACCGGGAGATGCCACACCGTCGTCATATCGATGAAATAACGATTTAGCATGCGCTGGCATCTCCCTGTAAAAATATTTTTTAACACAGCCAAACACAGTGCTGACAAGCCTTTCCGATGAACAATGAAAAAAGGGCTTGGATTATTGCAAACGTTTGCATTAATTTAGAGTCTTGATAGACCGGCAACTGGTAACAATGCTAAAAACAATCAGGCCTTGGAAAGAAGAAACTTTATCAGGATGGCCCCGTTAGCCGGACTCGCGGGAATGATACCATCGGCGGCATTTGCATCAGCCACCACCACGCAAGAGAACAATTCCACAGCTGCACTTACCGACCGTGCGTACCACGTTCAGCTATTACAGAAAATTGTTGCTCCCGTTGTGGAAAACATGAGCAGGGGTACCCTGAAGAAAAACATGCCGAAAGAAAAAGGTCCGGGATATGGGCTGGCACTGGAAAAAGTGACCTACCTGGAAGCTTTTGGCAGATGTATTTCAGGCATGGCACCATGGCTGGCATTACCGGACGATGCTACCGCAGAAGGTAAGCTGAGAAAGCAACTGCGCGAGCAGGTGCTGCAAGGCATTGTGAATGGCGTAAATCCGGCATCGCCCGACTACCTGAATTTCCGGGAAGAAGGGCAGCCATTGGTTGATGCAGCATACCTGTGCCAGACATTTATGCGCGCACCAAAGGCTTTGTGGGAGCCGCTGGACAGCAAAACCAAACAAAATATAGTTACCGAACTCAAAGAGCTGCGCCGTATAAGGCCGGCTTATAACAACTGGCTCCTGTTTGCAGGCATGGTGGAAGCCTTTCTGTTGTCGATCCATGAAGAGTATGAACCGCTGCGCACGATGATTGCCACGCAGAAAATGAAAGAGTGGTATGCAGGAGATGGTTTTTATGCGGACGGGCCGCAGTTTTCACTCGACTACTACAACGGATACGTGATACACCCTATGTTCACGGATATGTTGAAAGTACTGATGGACAACCAGCAGGGTACCAAAGCAGATTATGATCAGGCCATGAAACGTATGCAGCGCTTCGCTGAACTGCAGGAACGCATGATTGCTCCTGATGGTACTTATCCTGCTTTGGGACGATCTATGACCTATCGTACGGCTGCCTTTCAGCCTCTCGTACAGCTGGCATTAATGCATCAGCTGCCGGAAGGAGTGGAGCCGGCTCAGGTGCGCTGTGCCATGACCGCCATCATGAAACGCATCTTTGAAATGGAAGGCACCTTCGATAAACAAGGGTGGCTGCAACTGGGTATAGCAGGCCATCAGCCGGAAGTAGCGGACGTATATACCTCTACCGGCAGCCTTTATATCTGCACCAACGGCTTCCTCGCATTGGGGCTGCCTGCGGAAGATCCTTTCTGGAGCGCACCTCCCGCTGAATGGACCGCGCAGAAAGTATGGAGTGGAAAACCCGTGAAAAAAGATTATCACGTGACCTATTAATTTAAAAACTAACTAAGCGTTACAGTATATGGGCAAAAATTATGAATCCCGTTATGCAAGCAGTCCTGCCGAAGTAAAGCAGATGAACACTGCGCAGTTGAGAGAAGCCTTTCTTATTGAAAAAGTATTTGCTGCTGACCAGATCAACTGGGTGCACACACATTACGACCGCTACCTCACCGGTGGCGCTATGCCTGTTAAAGGCGCCATGAAACTGGAAGTGATAGACCTGCTGAAAGCCGATTATTTCCTGGAACGCAGAGAGCTGGGAATGATCAACGTAGGCGGCGATGGTACGGTAGAAGCAGATGGCGTAAAATACGAGATTGCCTTCAAAGAAGCACTCTACATCGGTAAAGGCACTAAGGAAGTTACTTTCCATAGCAAAGATGCCGCAAATCCGGCTAAATTTTACCTGAACTCCACGCCGGCGCATCATACCTATCCAACAAAGAAAGTTTCAAAAAATGAAGCTGAAATTGTTACTTTAGGAGCACTGGAAACTTCCAATCACCGTACCATCAACAAACTGCTGGTAAACTCCGTACTGGAAACCTGCCAGCTGCAAATGGGTATGACAGAACTGAAGCCAGGCAGCGTGTGGAATACTATGCCGGCACATACGCACGACAGAAGAATGGAAGTTTACTTCTACTTTGAAGTACCGGAAGCACAGAGTGTATGCCACTTTATGGGTCAGCCGCAGGAAACCCGCCACATCTGGATGCAAAACGAACAGGCGATTATTTCTCCGCCATGGTCCGTTCACTCCGGTGCAGGCACCAGCAACTATACCTTCATCTGGGGTATGGCCGGCGAAAACCTCGACTACGGCGATATGGACCACTGCAAAATCAATGAGCTACGTTAGTAACTGATATAATCCGTAATCATGATGAAAAATATACTGAAGGTGAGTCTCGCGGGACTTACCTTATTCCACGCATCCGCCGCTATGGCGCTGCCGGTGGGCGACTCCTCTCTGTCGGCCCCGTCAGTAATTGCCCAAATGGAGAAAGTAGGCACATGGCAATGGAATAAACTTGATACCAAAGGGTTTGCTTACGGCCGAACCAACTGGACCAACGGTGCCTTGTATACAGGCATGTTCAAACTGGCACAGGTATCCGAGAATCCCTCCTATATCCGCCACCTGGTACAGGTAGGAGTGGAAAGTGACTGGAATACCGGGCAAGACCGCTTCCACGCCGATGACTACTGCGTAGGCCAGCTCTATTCCCAACTCTACTCCATCTACAAAGATCCGGTAATGATTGAACGCTGGCGCAAGCTGGCCGATACCATCGTGGCCCAGCCACATACCGAATCACTGGAATGGGTAAACGGTATCGCACACCGCGAATGGGCCTGGTGTGATGCCCTGTTCATGGCTCCTCCCGCACTGGGATACCTGAGCACCGCCACCAACGACCCGAAATATCTGCAAACTGCCGATAAACTGTGGTGGAAAACAACTGATTTTCTCTATAGTAAAGAAGATAGCCTCTACTACCGCGATGCCACCTTCTTCAATAAAAAGGAAGCCAACGGCGCCCGCATGTTCTGGAGTCGCGGTAACGGCTGGGTAATCGGTGGCCTCGCACGCCTGCTCGATAATATGCCGGCTAACTACGCCAACAGAGCAAAATTTACGGAGCTGTTTAAACAAATGGCTTATAAGGTAGCACGCCTGCAAACCAGCGATGGTACCTGGCATGCGAGCCTGCTCGATCCAGCCAGCTACCCCTCCAAAGAAACAAGTGGTACCGGTTTTTACGTGTATGCGTTAACGTGGGGAGTGAACAACGGTATCCTGCCGGAGAAAGAATTTTTACCAGTCATCAAAAAAGGCTGGGAAGCCCTGGTAAGCTGCGTGCAGCCAGGTGGTAAACTCGGCTTTGTCCAGGAAATTGGTGCAGCCCCCGGCAAAACCACTGCGGACGATACAGAAGTATACGGCGTAGGTGCGTTTCTGTTAGCAGGCGCTGAGCTGATTAAACTGGATATCAGTCACCAACAGGGTGTGGCCATTCAAATGACTAACAGCACTGGTGTTAACCGCCCGGGTGAGTTAGTGGAGATAGCCATGTCCTCTTTTGCCAAAGCACAAGGAAAGGCTAAAACCTTCAAAGTGATCAATGCGGTGACCGGCAAAGAAATCCCGTACCAGCTGGTATCTAATGGTGCAAAAGCAGCATCTTCCATCCTGTTGCAGGTAAACGCCGCACCTGGTGCTACCGTGACCGCCTTTGTAAGAGAAGGTGAGCCGGCACCGGTTAAAGCTGCCGCCTACGGCAGATACGTGCCGGAACGTAAAGATGACTATGCCTGGGAAAACGACCGCATGGCCTATCGTATGTACGGCGCCGCACTGGAAAATACCCCGAAGGAAATGGCCTTTGGTATTGACGTATGGGCAAAACGTACCAATGAACTGGTGATCAATGAATGGTATAAAACCGATAACTATCACCACGACAACGGCCAGGGCCTCGACTACTACAGTGTTGGCCTCACGCTGGGTGCCGGCGACAACGCGCCTTACATCAAAGATTCCATCTACTTCCCTAAAAACTACCGTAAGTATAAAACACTGGAAAACGGTCCGCTGCGCACCACCTTCCAGCTGATATACGAAAGCTGGAACGCTGCCGGCACACCGGTGACTGTGACCAAAACCATCAGCCTGGACGCCGGTTCACAATTGAACCGTATGTCGTACCAGTACAGCTTCAAAGGCAAGGAAATGCCGGTAGTAACGGGCATCGTTAAACGTAAAGAAGCAGGCACCATCCTGCTCAACGAAAAAACCGGTGTAATGGGTTACTGGGAGCCGCAACATGGCGAAGATGGTACCCTTGGACTGGGAGCCGTATTTCCGGAAGCTAAGCCAGGCATGAAAACAGATAACGTACATTTGCTTACGCCAGGCGTAGCCACCAGCACTGCCCCTTATGTGTATTACATGGGTGCAGCCTGGAGCAAAGGCGGACGTTATACCAATGCAGCCGAATGGTTTAGCTACCTCGAGGATTTTGCAAAACGCGTGCAACATCCGATGGAAGTAAAAATTAAGTAATTCTTCAAATTAGAAATAATGTTTGAATTAAACGGAAAAGTAGCCCTGGTAACAGGTTGCAAACGTGGTATCGGTATGGCGATGGCAGTGGCACTGGCAAAGGCCGGTGCAGACATCATCGGCGTATCTGCCTCACTGGAACTGAGTGGCAGTGAAGTGGAGAAAGCAGTGACTGCATTAGGCAGGCGTTTCAAAGCTTATCAGTGCGACTTTGCAGACAGAGATTCCCTGTATGCCTTCATCAGGCAAGTGCAGAAAGACGAGCCGGTAATTGATATCCTGGTAAACAACGCAGGTACCATCATGCGTAAGCCTGCAGCTGAGCATCCGGATGAATACTGGGATACCGTAATCAACACCAACCTGAACGCACAGTTCATCCTCACCCGCGAAATCGGTAAAACGATGATTGAAAGAGGCAGCGGAAAAGTGATATTCACCGCTTCCCTGCTCACTTTCCAGGGAGGTATCAACGTACCAGGCTATGCAGCCAGCAAAGGTGCCGTTGGTTCACTGGTGAAAGCATTCGCCAATGAATGGGCATCCAAAGGGGTGAACGTAAACGCTATTGCACCGGGGTATATCGCTACCGATAACACCGCCGCACTGCGCGCCGATCAGCAACGCAGCACCTCCATCCTCGACCGCATACCTGCGGGCCGCTGGGGTGAGCCGGAAGATTTTGAAGGACCTATCGTATTCCTTGCTTCTAAAGCATCAGACTATGTGCACGGAACTATCCTGACCGTAGATGGTGGCTGGATGGGCAGATAACATACTATCATTGCAGGAAAAGCCATATAAATTCCATGAGTAAACGAACAGAAAAAACGATTGTAGATATTGCGGAAGAACTGCAACTCTCAGTTTCCACAGTATCCAGGGCGCTGAACGACCATCCTAACATCAGCGCACGTACGAAAGAACGTGTGAAAAAGGTGGCCAAAAAAATAGGATATCGTCCGAATGCACTCGCTGCAGGTTTGCGTAATAACAAAAGCAAAACCATCGGCCTGATAGTGCCCAGAATTTCTATGTTTTTTCCTGCAACGATCAGTACCATCATTCAGAATAAATTACAGGAATTCGGTTATAACCTGATCATCTGCCAGTCAAACGATTCCTACGACCAGGAAGTAGCCTTGGCGAATACTTTGTATTCCGCAAGGGTGGACGGACTGGTGGTGTCCACCACACTATACACCACTGATTTCTCGCACTTTGATATCTTCCGTAATAATAACATTCCCCTGGTGTTTTTTGACCGGGTGCCAAAGGATTATAACGTGAAGGTGATTAAGGGAGATGACTACCGTGGCGGTTATGTAGCCACCACGCACCTGGTAGAGAAGGGCTGTAAAGACATTGTGCATATCTCAGGACCGCTGACCTGTTGTTTATACAGCGATCGTGTGGCAGGTTACAAAGCAGCATTGCAGGAGCATGGGTTAACGTCTAAAAAGAACCGTATTTTTTACCAGGAACTGACGCGTGAAAACGCCTGGCAGACCTGCGAAAAAATATTCGGACATCAACCCTATCCGGATGGCATCTTTGCCTCCAACGATACTACTGCAATTACCATCGTCGAATATTGCAGAAAGATGAACCTGCGCGTACCGGAAGATGTGAAAATCGTTGGCTACTCCAATGATCCCCGCACAGAAATCGTGACGCCGCCAATATCTTCTATCGACCAATATCCCGCCATGATGGGTGAGCGGGTGGTAGCTGTACTGATGGAACTGATCAACGGCCGCCAGAGCGCTGAACCACGATATTCACAGGAGATAATTCCTATCCAGCTGATAGAGCGGCAATCCAGCGCCGGAAAGTCAAAAACGGGCAAAAAGAAATTGACTTTATCTTAACTCAGACGTATATACGAAATCATGAAAAGAAAGCTTATTATTCCATTATTACTGTCAGCATTGTGTTTGCAATCGTATGCACAAGTTGGCAAGGCCAACAAGGACCTGCTGAAAAAAGCAGATGAATCCTTACAGTTTGCCGCCCGTCAGTACAAACTGATGGCCAAACATTTACCTGATTCTGTATTGCCAAAAACAACGAATTCAAAAACAGGTGCATTGGCAACTTCCGGCAGTGGCTGGTGGTGCTCCGGATTTTACCCCGGTGTAAACTGGTACCTGTTTGAATACACGAAAGATCAGGCCTTCAAAGATGAGGCGCTGAAACGTCAGGCACTGGTAGAGAAAGAAAAAAATAACAAAGGAACACATGACCTCGGGTTTATGATGTTCTGTCCTTTTGGCAATGCATACCGTATTACCAAAGATCCGGCATATAAAGATGTGCTGCTCACCAGCGCGGCCTCTTTATCCACCCGTTTCAATCCAACGGTAGGTTGTATTAAATCATGGGACCATGGCACCTGGAAGTTTCCGGTGATCATTGATAACATGATGAACCTGGAGCTGCTGACCTGGGCCAGCAAAAACGGCGGTGGTAAAAAGTTTGCAGAGATTGCTAAAACCCACGCCAACACTACCATGAAACATCATTTCCGTCCGGATTACAGCTCTTACCATGTAATTGATTACGATCCGGCTACAGGCGCGGTGTTGCAGAAAAAAACGCACCAGGGCCTGGCAGATAGCTCTGCATGGTCGCGCGGACAGGCATGGGGCCTCTATGGCTACACCATGATGTACCGTGAAACAAAAGATAAAAAATACCTGGCGCAGGCAAAACATATTGCGGACTACATTCTCAATAATCCACACATGCCGGCTGATCTGGTGCCTTACTGGGACTATGATGCGCCAAACATTCCAAATGCGCCACGTGATGCTTCTGCCGCAGCTGTTGCTGCCTCGGCATTGCTGGAGCTGAGCAAATACACCGACAAAGCTACCGGTAACCGCTACTGGGGTGCAGCTGAAACCATGCTGACCAGCCTCTGTAGCCCTGCTTACCTGGCAAAGGAAGGTGAAAACAACGACTTCATCCTGATGCATAGCACAGGGTCACTGCCTCATAACTCTGAGGTAGACGTTCCCCTGACGTATGCGGATTACTACTTTGTTGAGGCGCTTGTGCGCTACAAACAATGGGCTAAATAATATCTTAAAGGTAACGGGGTGGGGGTTTTCCTTCACCCCCTTTTTTGATTAAAAAATTCAACACTGTGAACAGAAGAAATTTCCTGCAAGCCATCCCCGTAGCGGGGTTGGCAGGCTCCTTAGGTACTGGTAACGGACTATTGAAAGAAGTAGCAGCCAATGCGGCGGCGAAGCCGGTATCCGACAGAGATTATAACGCCACTTTACTATATCGTATATCCCATCCTGTTATAGATGCACTGAGTCGCGGCCAGCTGAAACAGCAGATGCCGCGTGAAGTAGCGCCTCACTACGCCAAACCGGTAGATAAAGTGACCTACCTGGAGGCTTTTGGCCGTACCATTTCCGGCGTAGCTCCCTGGTTGGAATTAGGGGGAGATGATACTGCCGAGGGCAGGCAGCGTGCCGCGTTACTGCAAAAAGCTAAAGTGGCGATGCACCAGGCCACTGATCCTAACGGCGCCGACTATATGACGTTCAATAATAAGTTTGATGCACAACCCCTGGTAGACGGTGCTTTCCTCGCACTCGGCATTCTGAGGGCGCCTAATCAGCTGTGGGGGAACTTGCCTGCCGCTACGCGCCAGCAAGTGATCGACGCCCTGAAAGGACTGCGTGTAGCCAGAACGTTTAACAATAACTGGGTACTGTTTGCTGCCATGATTGAAGCGTTCCTGCTGCAGTTTGATGGCGGCTGGGATCGTAAGCCGGTGGATACCGCCATCAGCAAAATGATGGAATGGTATAAAGGTGACAGCATGTACGGCGATGGTTCCTCCTTCCATTACGATTACTACAATGGCTTTGTGATGCACCCGATGTTGGTGCAGGTGCTCAAAGTGCTGGTGGATAAAGGGGAAGGCAGCAAGGAACAATATGAGCTGGCATTAAAGCGCATGCAGCGCTATGGTGCCATCCAGGAGCGATTGATCATGCCTGACGGCGCATTTCCGGTAGTAGGCCGTTCTATGGCGTACCGTAGTGGGGCATTTCAACCGCTGGCGCAACTGGCGCTGGAAGATAAACTACCGGCAGAGGTTTCACAGGCACAGGTAAGAGGTGCATTAACGGCCATGCATAAACGTATTTTTAGTAACCCTGGTAACTTCGACAAGCAGGGCTGGTTGCAGATAGGTTTCTGCGGACATCAGCCGGAAATTGGCGATTATTATATTTCTACAGGTAGCTTATATCTTTGCACCAACAGTTTCCTGCCGCTGGGATTGCCAGCGCAGCATGCGTTCTGGACGGCGCCTGCCGCGGACTGGAGCGCCGTGAAAGCCTATGGAGGGCAGGGGCTTAAGGCTGATCATGCCATCGGAATATAATCATGGAGCAGCCAGTAATATGCCTGGCTCGGCAATAATATTTTGCAATACAGCAGGGGATGAGATATAACCAAATATCTCATCCCCTGCTTTTTTATACATGGGTGCTAAAGGTGCTAGCTCCCGGAAAAACCTGCAGGCATCAATATTTTCCGTGAGTGAGTAGTCGGCAGGAAGATATTTATTGGTGGGTATAAAGCTATACAGTCCTCCGTTGCTGCTCATAAAATGTGAGAGGATATAATCTGCACATCGGCGGGATACTACCAGTGCTGCTGCATTTGCTGTGACCTTATACAAGGAGTGCTGTGCTATGCCGGTATACAAAATATCACTAAGTGTCAGCGTTGTTTTAAAGGCCGTATCGTGCAAATAGCCACCATCCGGCGTTTTATAATAGTGTTCCAATTCCTTAAGAATGGTAGTCGCTTTTTGCAGATATACAGGGTTAGGGGCCGCTGTATACAGGTGTAAAAGTGCGGTAGCAAGTTGTGCGTTTTCTTTGGCGTAGCAGGTACTGTCTATCCTGGGAATCCCCTGCTGTAGTCGCTCGCTTGCATGTAGTTGAAAGTAATCACCGGCGTGTACGCCCTGAACAAGGTCTGCATCCTGAGAATTATAGTAGAGGCCGGAGGGACTGCACAGAAATTGATTGAGGTAGGAAAGGATATGCCTGGCTTGCAATAATGCGCTGCTATCCTTAGTGGTGGCATAGTAATCTGCATAAATTTTGATGTAACGTGCCTGAATGCTTAATATCTTTTCGAAATGAGGATAGTCCCATCCATTGCGTGTACTATATTGATATACGCCTCCCCACACGCTGTCATTTAGTTTATATGACTGTGGAATGGTAATCCGTAACCACCTGCGGAGTAGTGAATCAGTTTGGTACTGTTGCAGTGCATAGGCGATACCATCATATTCGAGGAAACGTTGTTGCATATCATATCCACCCTTTTTCATATCCAGGTAGGAGATGAAATTGTTACGTACGAAAGTGGCGGTAGCCGGAGACCATTTTTTTATTTTGTAGGGCTGGCTGGTAGTCCCTGATTTTGCTGGTGGCATGATGCGCGCTGCTGCATAAGCCTTTTGGAGTAGCGCCAGAAATGGCTCCGGAGCTTCATACCCGGCATTTTTCAGTATTTCCCTGCCATCTTCATAAAAAATAATAGTAGCAGGCCAGCCATAATCCTTGTAGCGTGCAAACAAGTCCGGACGCTTATCCTGATCCTCCCTTACCGTAATATAGTTTTCCGCCAGATACTTGCTGATCTGCGGGTTGTTGTAAGTAGAATCGTCCATTACATGACACCAATGGCACCAGCTGGCGCCAAGGTCCAATAATACTGGTTTATGTTCCAGTTGTGCCTGTTTGAAGATGTCAGCGGAAAAAGACTGCCAATGAATCTCCTGGGCCATCAGCGGCAAATTAGCAGCCGTAAATAATATGAAAAGTAACCAACGCATGTTATCATGTACGGGAGGCCGGTCATTTTGGTTCACCTCCATCTGAAATGATGGAGGTAACCAGATTTACAGCCAGGTAATCGGGAAACCGTGCAATGGCATCGCACCGTGGCAGCAATTTTAAGGGTGCAAGTATAGCACTGCTGCGAAATCCCGGCAGCGTAGCATTTATATCTCCCTAAACAAGAAAAGCCCACGCAGGAAATTTTTTGAGGCAAATGAATATATAAATAATTGTAAATAAGACTAATAATAAACTCCGCTATAGTTATCCCTCTTTATTTGTTTAAACTTTTATTAGGATATGAAATAATTTATTATTTTTATCGTATAACCTATTACGATAGTATAAAGCTTATTGAGATAAAGAAGTAATAACCAAAATCTGATTAAAGTATAATCGCACGTAAAACTGCCAATTTTTTGTTGTAACCAAATTTCATTGACTGCTTGTAAATGCTTAGAGGAAATGATCCTGATGCCAAATTGTGTCCTTGTGTTACTATTCATCTACAACGCTAAACCGATTTATTAACTGTATAACTTTCTACCTATAACATAGTAAGAGGAAATGCCAATGATGGTATAACGACTTTATTTATTCATTCAACCAAAATCTGAACTTCATGAGGAAACTATTACTCGTGGTGGCCAGCATGCTATTACTAGCATTTTCTGTAATGGCCCAGAATCAAACTGTTTCAGGTCGTGTCACTGACGAAACAGGTGGCAACCTGACAGGAGTAACTGTGAGTTTTCCGGGTGGTAAAACCGGGACAGTCACCAACGTTAAAGGGGAATTTACACTCACCATCCCCGCAGCAGTTAAGCAGTTACGTATTTCATTTGTAGGCTACGAAACCAAATTGGTAGCCATCACCGGCAGCAACGTTGGGGTGGTAACGTTAGGCCTCGACAGCAAAACAATTTCAGAGGTTGTTATCGTAGGTTACGGTACACAACGCAGAACAGAAGTAACAGGAAACATCGCCTCCGTGAGAGGAGGTGCAGTAGCTGAAATGCCTATCCAGAGCTTTGAAGCGGGATTAGGTGGCCGTGCTACCGGTGTGCAAATCACCGTTCCAAATGGTGTGGTAAATAACCCGCCGGTATTCCGTATCCGTGGTGTAAACTCCTTGTCACTGAGCGCATATCCGCTGATCATTATCGACGGTGTACCTACCTTCACCGGTGATCAGGGCGCAACCAGTGCACCACTCAATCCGCTGGCAAGTATTAACCCGAGCGACATCGCCAGTATCGATATCGCTAAAGATGCGGCTGCTACCGCCATCTATGGTAGCCGCGCAGCAAACGGTGTGGTATTTATTACCACCAAGAAAGGCAGAATGGGTAAAACCAGGTTTAACTACGACGGCTGGGTAGGCTGGAGTAAGCCTACACGCCTGCCTACACTACTTAATGCACAACAGTACATTGATATCAAAAACGAAGGATTAAAAAATGCGAATAACGCTGCCAGGTATAAAGCCAATCAGGATGCAAACGGCAATATGGTAGATGTGAACTGGCTGGATGTAGTTTATCGCGACAAAGCATTTTCACAAAGCCATAGCTTCAACGCTTCCGGCGCTACTGAAACTACCAGCTACTATTTTTCCGGTGGTTATACCAACCAGGAAGGTATCCTGAAACGTAACTCTTTTGGTCGTAAAAATCTGTTGTTTAACCTCGATCAGAAAATAGGAAAAGTACTTACCGTAGGTACTAAATTGTCCTACAGTAATGAGCAGAGTCTGATTTCCGGTTCCTCCGGATCACTGGAAGGAGAAGCCTTCAACTCCGGTGGTTTGGCCAGGCTGGGCTTTCTCACCTCACCTACTACTTCCCCATACAATAACGACGGCTCCTATAACGTAGACGGTGCGCAGATCGGCCGTCAAAACAACCCGGCACTGGCAGTAGGTATTTACAACCCTCAGGTATTGCTGGACCTGGACCACTCCAACACAGAAAACAATCACATTCAGGCAAACGTATACGGTGAGCTGAAACCATTCGACTGGTTAACGTTGAAAACCAACTACGGTATCGACTATCTGCTGATGAATAACGACATCTACCAGAACAACCAAAACGGTGATGGTTATGCCTCCAATGGTGATATCTTCAACATCTACACACAAGTTAAAAGATGGGTGTGGACCAACACCGCTGACCTGAATAAATCATTCGGTAAAAATAATATCGGATTGCTGCTCGGTCTGGAACAACAGCACGATGACTATCAGCGCTATGGTCTGGAAAGACAGAATCAGACAGATAATATGTTCAATACAATTCAGGGCGGCTGGCTGAGTGATTTCTCTACCGGTTTAAGCAGAGGTGAAAACTATCTTTACTCTGCCTTCTCCCGATTGAATTATAACTACGATGCAAAATATTTCCTGAGCGCCAACCTGCGTCAGGATCAATATTCAGCCTTGTCACCCGGTCATAAAAAAGGTACCTTCTACGGCTTTAGCGGTGGTTGGGAAATAGCGAAAGAAAAATTCTGGTCCGGTAGCGGCATCGGTAATGTGTTCAGCAATTTCAAAATCAGGGCAAGCTACGGTAAAGTAGGTAACATGGCAGGTTTGGGTAACTTCGACTTCATGTACCTCTACACCCCGCAGTTATTTGGCGGTGCCCCATCCATGTACTTCAGCCAGTCCGGTAACTCAGCACTGGGTTGGGAAGAAAGCAAGAAAACGGATGTGGGTATTAACTTCGGTATCTTAAAAGACCGTGTTAATTTTGAACTCGCTTATTACCACAACAATGTGGACGGCCTGATCCTGCGGATGTCATCCCCTCCAAGTTCCGGTTTACCTTCTACCATCCCGGTAAACGTTGGTTCCCTGTTCAATAAAGGTATAGAGGCATCTGTAAACGCTACAGTTATTGATCATGGTGGCTTTACCTGGACTTCTAACTTCAATTTCAGCTACAACAAAAATCAGATCACCTCTCTGCTGGATGGTGTGACTGAAATACCATACACTACCAGTGGTCTGGAACAAACTTCCATCAATAAAGTGGGCATGCCGGTAGGTATGATTTACGTGGTACGTTCTGCGGGTGTAAATCCGAAAAACGGTCGCCGTATGCTGATCAACAAAGACAACAAACAGGTGGAATATGATCCGTTAGCGAAGGCTTACTACGATATGGAAGGCAAGCCTGTGAGTGCAGTGAGCGTAACCTCTGCAGTGCCTTTTGCGAATACGAATCCAAAATATGTAGGTGGTTTCGAAAATACTTTTAGATACAAAGGATTTGAACTGAATGTAATGCTGACTTACCAGGCAGGTTTCTCCGTGTATTATGGCTCCAACGCGGGCTTGAGAGATCAGCGCTATTGGAATAACAGCACCGATGTACTGAACAGATGGCAGAAAGAAGGTGATGTAACCGACTTCCCTAAAATCTATTACGGTGATAACGTTTCCAACGGTTCTTCCTATGCTATTTCTGCCAACGTGTTTAAAGGAGATTTCGTGAAGCTCCGCAATGTTGGTTTGAGCTATAACATTCCTTCCGAAGTAGTGAAACGTGCGCATCTCAGCGGAGTACGCGTGTATGCACAGGCACAAAACCTGGCTATCTGGACTAAATATCCTGGTCCTGATCCGGAAGTATCTTCCAATGGTAACAGTCCATCCGGACAGGGTATTGACCGTAATACACTGGCCAACGGCAGAACTGTAACAGTAGGTGTTAATGTTAATTTCTAAACCGAATGAAGATGAAAAAAATCAGCATATATACACTGTTGCTGGCAATGGGGCTGGCTTCCTGCAGTAAAGATGATCTGCTTAATCCGATTCCTGCCGGTGATATGCCCGATTACGTGGCATTTCAGACTAAGGATCGTATAGCGAGTTTGAACAATGGGTTGTATACCCGCTTAAAAGACGGACGTTTTCTTGGAGGTAAATTTCAGATCGCCAATGAAGTACGTGCAGAAGATTATCAGAATGAATTGTCTAACAGCGTAACCTTTAACCTTACCTGGAGAAGAGGCGCCAGCAATGAAACGCAGGAGGTAAAAGAGATCTGGAACTATGGTTATCTCACCATCAATAATGCCAATCTTTTCATCGACGGTATGAATGCCGGCGGTGGTAGTAAAGTTGTTGGAGACGAGCTGGCCAAAGTTTATATCGGTGAAGCCAAATTTGTACGTGCACTTTCCTACTTTAGTCTGCTGCAGTTATACGCCCGCCCATACTGGGATGGCAATGGCAGCAAGGCCGGTTTGATTATTTATACCGAAGGTAATAAAGACAAAGGCTCTTACCAGAAAGCGAGGAGTACAGTGGCTGAAACCTATACACAGATCCTCAAGGATCTGGATGAAGCCGAAACAGCTTTGCCTAAATCAAGTGCCGGCTCAAGTACCGCAGTAACACATGCTAACTTTTACAGTGTGATCGCTTTAAAAATGCGTGTATACCTGCATATGGGCCAGTACGATAAAGTGGTGACCGAAGGTGCTAAAATTGTAAGCGCAGCGGCACCTTATGTATCTCCCGGTGGTCATGGCTTACAGGCGGATGTTACCAAAGTGTTTCAGGCGCCGTATACCACCAACGAGTCTATTTTCTCACTGCCTTTCACCAGTACGGTGGGTGACTTTCCGGGTACACAAACACAGCTCGGTTACTACTTTGCGCCAAATGATGGTCCGTATGGCGGTAATGGTGAGTACACACTTATCAGCACCGGTATTGTAAGCGATGCCGGCTGGAAAGCGGGCGATGCACGCCGTGCCATGGTGTATAATGACGGTGCGGATAACTATATGACCAAATTTGGTACACCTAGTCCGTATACTGACTGGGTACCGGTGTTGCGCTATGCGGAAGTACTGTTGAACCTGGCAGAAGCGAAAGCGCGGTTAGGTGCTGGTATTGATGCAGGTGCACTGGCGTTGCTGAATGCCATCAGGCATCGTTCTGATCCTACTACTACTTTTGTGGCCGGTGATTTTGCTGCCAAGCAAAATTTAATTGATGCCATCACAAAAGAAAAACATATTGAAATGCTGGGCGAAGGCTTCAGAGGAATGGAAGTAACCCGTTTGGGACTGCCATTTGTAGCCAGGGGTGGTATTGTAGCGATAGATCCTGCCGCTGCAAAATACATTTACCCGATATCTTCCGATGAGCTGGTGTATAACAAGCTTTGCGTGGATAACCAGTAAAATTTTTGTTTCCTCTTTGTAGCGGCGCGGCATTTTCCAATGCTGGTCTTATTCATAAGCAATAATGGAGTCCCTCCCTTCCCAAGGGGGGGACATTCCGTTTTAAGCAGCGCTTACAGGCTCTATAACCCTGTTGCAGGGCTTCTTGTTCATCCCCGAAAAAAACACGGTTCTCTGTTTTCATGCGTTTACCAGAGCTGCATTGCAGGGTCCCATATATTTTCAGTTTTTTATTGCCACCCAGGGTGATGGTGCCTGCCTGTATGAGTTGCAGGAGTTTTTTGCTGCGTGTGTAGGCGGTGGTGCCCAGTTGTTGGTGGTGTATCATAAATATTTTTCAGGGAGATGTGAGTGCTGCTCTGGCAAGGTATCGCGTGTAACCGTGTTTGTTAGTGAGCGGTAAGTGCCCGCCTGGTACCAGTAATACACGCGTATCAAACATCTTTTTCCGGGGAGATGTTAGCGGCCTCCCAGCCCAGTATCGCGTTTTTGCGGGTAGCACCCCAGTGGTAGCTGCCGGTTTCCCCGTTGGCTTTTATCACGCGGTGGCAGGGAATCAAAAAGGCCACCGGATTGCTGCCTATGGCGGTACCTACTGCGCGGGAAGCGTTAGGGTGATTTATTTTTTGCGCGATGTCCGAATAGGTGCTCACGGCTCCCAGCGGTATATGCAGCAGCGCATCCCAAACTTTCAGCTGAAAGGGGGTGCCTTTGAGGTGGAGCTTGATGTCGGATAAGCTGGCCCAGTCCTGCGTAAAAATATACAGGGCATGCTGTTGCATCAGATCCGTCATTTGCCTGAAAGTGGCTGCGGGAAAGGCTTGTACGAGTCCGGTAAGTGCGGCGGTTTCATCTTCCGCAAAAGCCATATAACAGATGCCTTTAGTGGTGCTGGCTACAATCACGTTGCCAAAAGGGCTTTCCGCGAAGCTGTAGTTGATTTGTAAAGCTTTTCCACCGTTTTTGTATTCGCCGGGTGTCATGCTTTCGATGTTGATAAACAGGTCGTGCAGGCGTCCGGTGCCGGAAAGCCCTGTTTCAAATGCCACATCCAGGAGGGTGGCCTGGTCCTGTTTGAGCAGGGATTTGGCGTAGTCGAGGGTGAGGAACTGCAGGAATTTTTTGGGAGATACGCCTGCCCATTCTGCAAACACCCTTTGGAAATGAAAAGGGCTAAGGTGTGCAGCAGCAGCTATTTCCCGTAGGTCCGGCTGTTCTTTGAAGTGGGTTTTAATGTAGTCGATGGCGATTGCCACTTTTTCATAATTGTCCATATCAATCACTTTTAACACAAAGGTAGTCGGGGTGACTTGACCGGTAAACCCGATAATTGCGCAGTTTATCTATATCATATTTTGTGATATGAGTTTTTTTTGTAGATTTCCAAAGATAAAGGAAGCTATTAATACCTAAAATTTCATGGTCATGAAAATCAAGAAGAGCATGGCTTTATTAGCCGCTGCCTTTGTGGCTGCCGGGGCGCTCTGCTCCCTGTCGCTGCCACAGCAAGCGGAGAAGCCAAAAAACCTGAAGGTGCTGCCTAAAAACATCAGTCATGAAGAGCTGATTGTGGTAATGCGCAACTTCAACAATGCCCTGGGGGTAAAGTGTGGATTTTGCCACGCGCCATCCAAGGATGATCCCAAACACATGGATTTCGCCAGTGACGAAAATCCGCACAAAGGAGTAGCACGCGATATGATGCGTATGACCAGCCGTATTAACAAGAAATTTTTCAAAGGTTCCGAGCCGATGACAGTTACCTGTTATACCTGTCACCACGGTAATGAAGAGCCAGTGAGCAAGCCTGCCGAAAAGGCACCACAGGCGGCGCCTGCCAGGTAAGTTTTTCCGGCCCTTTAGGGGGGGGACTAAAAAGTAAAATGAAGGCGCCGGGCGTCGCATGTATGCGGTTTTGTTTCCAGCACTTACCACTTTTAGTCAGCCTCAAAAAGCCCGTAGGGAGGGCATTTCAGTGTCCTTCCTGCGGCCTCCGGTATCCAAGCCCAGTTTTAACACCGCGAATACACGAAATCACGTATCTTTGCATCTGTCTTTTGAGATAATAGCATACAACCTGAAAAACTTGCTCTCCTCATTGGTCATCTGTACAGGATTTTTTACCTGTAACGTATTCATAACAGACCAGATAAACTTTCACATTATTTGTAATAGCTAATCCGGTCAACCCCGACGCACATCCCGGGTTAAATTATTAAACATGCAATTTGAGCAATTAGGGCTTATTGAGCCCATTTTGAAAGCAGTAAAAGCCGAAGGCTATACGACCCCAACCCCGATCCAGGAACAATCCATTCCAATTGTATTAACCGGAAAAGACCTGTTAGGCTGCGCCCAAACCGGTACTGGTAAAACAGCCGCTTTTGCGATTCCTATTTTACAGCGACTCTACAATGAAAACCTTTCTTCCGGCGGGTATAAGCACATCCGTGCACTCATCCTCACGCCTACACGCGAGCTGGCCTCCCAGATCGGTGACAGCTTTACCGCCTATGGTAAGCACACAGGCCTGAAACATGATGTAATTTTTGGTGGTGTACCACAGCACAAACAGGTGATATCGCTGCGCAGCGGTACCGATATCCTGATTGCTACGCCAGGCCGTTTGCTCGACCTGATGAACCAGGGTATCATCTACCTCAATTACCTGGATGTATTTGTACTGGATGAAGCAGACCGCATGCTGGACATGGGTTTCATCAACGATATTAAAAAAATTATCAAGGAACTGCCTGCCGAAAGACAAACACTGTTTTTCTCGGCTACCATGCCTCCTAAGATTTCCCAGCTGGCCAGTTCCTTACTGTATAAGCCTGAAAAGGTGACCGTTACGCCTGTTTCTTCCACTGCCGAAAGGGTGGAGCAGGGGGTGTATTACATCCGCAAAAAAGATAAACAGGCATTGCTGGAGCTGATCCTGAAAAACAAGGAGATAGACCGTACCATCGTGTTTACACAAACCAAGCACGGAGCGGACAGGATCGCCAAAAACCTGAAGCGCCACGGCATCACTGCCGATGCGTTGCATGGGGATAAATCACAGTCTTCCAGAGAAATGGCGCTGGCCAACTTCAAAAGTGGCCGTATGCGCGTGCTGGTAGCTACTGACATTGCTGCCCGCGGTATTGACGTGGATGCACTGGAACATGTGATCAACTATGACCTGCCGAATGTGGCCGAAACCTATGTGCACCGTATTGGTCGTACAGGAAGGGCCGGCGCCTCCGGTATTGCCCTTTCCTTCTGCGATCATGAAGAAAGAGATTACCTGAAAAGCATTCACCGGCTTACCAAACAGGAAATCACTGTGCTGCGCCATCCGTTTGAAGAAGCGGCCAACATGGAAGCAAGAAGTGCTAACCCGGATGCACCAAAGGCAGATCCGCGCAGGCCAAAGCCAAGAAACATGCACAAGAAGCGCTATCAGAATGATAAGCGTGATAAGAAGAAAGTAGATTTCTAAGATATGGGTTCTCCGGAATCATTGTAAAGACAGGATGTATCAAAAGAAAACGAACGTCCTGAGCATTACCTAAATGACTGCCTGACTCCATCAGGCACCCGAATAAAAAGTGGGTGTATCAGACTTTTGATACACCCACTTTTCTATATTGCAATTTGTGTGGACCTTCGTATGATCATAGAAGAGCGGATCACTGTATTTCTCTCCCAATTTTTGCTCTTCCTTTTTTCCAGCATATTAAATAATACGGTGGCAGCACTTTTGCCCATATCATGGGCAGGCTGAATGATGGTGGTGAGCCCGGGATTCAAGAGGCTGGCTGTTTCCAGGTTAGAGAAGCTGAGTATTTTTACGTCAGCTGGTATGGAGAGTCCCAGCGATGCGCAGGCATGGTAGCTGGCGATAGCCAGTTTTTCCACGGAAGCAAAAATGCCATCCGGCTTTTCAATGGCCAGCATATTGGTTATCAGCTCCTGGTTGCGTTGCGGATCGGTGCTGCAGGGCAACAGTAACGACTCCACCTGGCCACTTTTTGTGGCGATGGCCTGTTGAAATCCCTGCATACGTTTGCAGTCGATTGACAGGTGCGGGGAGATGGAGAGGTACGCAATTTTTTTACAACCCACCTCCATCAGGTGATGGGTGGCCAGCAGGCTGCTGTCGAAATCATCAGTGGTAACGGTGGGAGCATCCAGATCGGCGCAGATCCGGTCAAAAAATACGATGGGAATACCCTGTTCCCGGATAGGGTGCAGGTGCTGTATATTGGTGGTATTTCCCGCCATGGACATCAGGATGCCGTCTACCCTTCCACTCAGCAAATGCTGAATGACCTCCGCTTCTTTCTGTTGATTTTCGTGGGTGAAATAAATCAGTACATGATAGTTCTTTTCCTGTGCAATGGCTTCTATACCATTGATTACGTGGGAAAAAAAGTTATTGGAAATTTCCGGTATAATCACTGCAATAGTTTTGCTGCGCTGTCGGCGCAAGCTGCTGGCATAGTGATTTGGCTGGTAATTTAGCTGCCGGGCCAATGCATGTACTTTCTCTTTTGTTTCTGCACTGATCTCATAGCTATCCATCAGCGCCCTTGATACTGTGGATATTGCCAGGTTTAGTTCCCTGGCAAGCATTTTAATGGTGATTGCACTCATAAGACTTTACCTCTTTTTCATACTCTGTGGACCTGATACTAATTTAGCGCAATTTGATGTTTTATGCAAACGTTTCCGTAGAATTTTTCCGGAGTCAACCGATTTGCCCCTACATTTAACCTTACTGGTACAAAATATTAGCCTTTCAATAAAAATTACACTAAAAGCAGAGCTATGTTCTCGCGTAAATTCCTTTTAATCGTTATGATGCTGTTTGGTGTCCTCGCTACTTCGGCCCAAACAAAGAAGCTCACAGGAAAAGTAACCGGGGTGGATAACAGCCCCCTGCCGGGAGTCACCGTTCAGGTATCCGGTACTAAAGTAGCCACTGTCACATCCGGAGAAGGTACGTTTACCTTAAACATACCCGCAGGCACCAAGGCGGTGCTGCTACTCTCGTCTATCGGATATGAGCCGTTACAGTATACGGCCACCACGGATAATGTAACCATTGTCCTGAAGGAAGCAGTGAAATCATTGTCGGATGTAGTAGTAGTAGGATACGGTACCACCAAGCGTAAAGACCTCACTGGTTCCATCAGCTCCGTGCCCATTGCCAACATCGAAAAATCACCGGTATTTGGTACCGCCCAGCTGCTGCAAGGGCAGGTGAGCGGCGTGCAGGTAACGCAAACCAATGCGCAGCCCGGTGCCGCCTTCTCCGTGCGGGTACGTGGTACCAACTCCATCACTGCCGGCAGTGATCCGCTGTATGTGATCGATGGTTACGCTGGTGCGGATTTCTCCACCATCAACCCATCGGATATCGCTACCATCGACGTTCTGAAAGACGTATCAGCCACCGCTATCTACGGTAGCCGCGGCGCTAACGGAGTGGTAATCATCACCACCAAACAAGGTGTGCCAGGAAGAAATAATGTGTCGGTAGACTTTTACCGCGGCGTACAGGAAGTGTCCCGCATGCTGAAAATGATGGATGCTACCCAGTTTGGGAATTACCTGAATACGGTACAAACCTATCAGGGCAAAGCACCGGTATATACACAAGCCGGCCTGGATACCCTGGGTAAAGGCACCAACTGGCTGGATGAAATTATCCGTACCGCACCGGTAACCAATGCGAACGTTTCTCTCTCCGGAGGAAGCGAAGGCACGAAGTATTTCCTGGGCGCAAGTTATTTCGATCAGCAGGGTATCATCATTAACTCCGGTTATAAAAGAGGAACGCTGAGGTTTAACCTTACCCGCGACATCAGTAAAAAAGTACGTGTAGGTATTAACTCATCTGTTTCCTACAACACACAAGGCCTGGCTGCCATCAACTCCAACGGAGGTTCTACCGGCGGTACATTGCTGGATGCCATGCGTATCAGCCCTATCGGCCCGGTGTATAATCCGGACGGCACCTATACTTTCGTGGGTGCTAACCAGGACCTGCTTTCGCAGATCGGTAACCCTGTGGCAAACGCCATGCTTAACACCGATAAACAGAAAGAGATCCGCACTTTCGCCAACATGTTCGGCGAATGGGAAATCATAAAAGGGCTGAAACTCAGGTCTACCCTGGGTGGTGAGTACAGGTCTACCCGTGAGGATATCTTTCATCCTACCACCACCTACTGGGGTGCACAGGATAAAGGGCTGGCTTCTATTGAAAACCGCGTAGCTTATAACTACCTGACAGAGCATACCCTCACTTACGATAAAGCCATCAATAAAAATAACGCCATCACCGTATTGGCTGGTTATACCTATCAGCTGTGGAGAACGGAAGGTTCTACCAACACGATCAATAACCTGACTACCAACAAATACGGTACTACCAACATGAGCGTAGGTACCGCCGTGCCGGTAAGGGTGCAGCCGTATGAAAATGCGATTCAGTCCTACCTGGGAAGAATCAATTACCGCCTGATGGAAAAATACCTTTTCACGGTAAGCATGCGTGCGGATGGAACTTCCAAATTCGGCCCTAACAAAAAATGGGGTTATTACCCTTCCGGTGCTTTTGCCTGGAGAGTATCCGATGAGGAATTCCTGAAGAATGTAAAACAGATCAGCGACCTGAAAGCGCGCATCAGCTATGGCAGCGTAGGTAACCAAAGTATAGATCCTTATCTCTCTTTACAACAATATACTACCAACAGTTATATTCTTAGCCAGGGCCGCGTAGTAGGTACTTCCGCCAACAACCTGGGTAATGCTGACCTGGGGTGGGAAAGTACCAGTGCATTTGATTTCGGGTTTGACCTGGGACTGTGGAATAACAGGTTGACCATTACTGCGGATTACTACAATAAACAAACCTCTGACCTGTTGTTCAACAAAGCAATTCCTTCCACATCCGGCTTTACAGGTGTGATGGCGAATATCGGTACAGTAGAAAACAAAGGTTATGAATTGGGCATCAGCAGTGTAAACATTGAAACGCCGAAATTAAGCTGGACTACCTCATTCAATATTGCTACCAATAAAAACAAGATTAAAAGCCTGGGTGGACAAAACAACATACCACAAGGTAACGTAAGTTCCTCTGTATTCCCTGGTGGTCAGAACTCTGGTATCCTCAGGGTAGGAGAATCCATTGGTTCCTTCTATGGGTACCAGTTTGGTGGTATCTGGCAATCACAGGAACAGATCACCGCAAGTGGAACCAAACAAACTGTAAAACCAGGTGATCCGATTTATGTGGATCAAAATGGCGACGGCGTACTTTCTGCCGATAAAGACAGGGTAATAATTGGTCATGCGCTGCCTAAATTCACGTACGGTTTCACCAGTAACCTGAAATATGGTCCATGGGCTCTCAGCATCTTCCTGCAAGGGGTACAAGGTCAGGATATCCTGAATGTAAGCCGTATTGAAATGGAAAATGGCGCTGTGTACAGCAACAAGTTTGCTTATGTGGCTACTGACAGTTGGCATGGAGAAGGTACCAGCAACACGCTGCCTGCCATCGGAAGCGGACTTAGAAGAGCATCCAATGTAACCAGTGATATTGTGGAAGACGGAAGTTTCCTCCGCATTAAAACTGTAACGCTCTCCTATCAGCTGCCACTGCCAAAAATAACCAGGGATGTATTTAAGTCGGCCAGCATTTATGCTACCGTACAAAACCTGTATACATTCACCAACTATTCTGGCTTTGATCCGGAGGTGAATACGTACGCTAATTCCTTCGGTAACTATACTTCTCTAAATATTGATTACAACCCTTATCCAAACATCAGAACCTATATGGTAGGTGTTAAGTTCGGATTCTAAAAATTGTATTCACAGAGAAAACTATTAAAAATGAAAAAACAAATTTCCATCATATTATTGGCAGCAGCCGCCATGTTTGGTTCGTGCAAAAAAGGGCTGGATGAAACACCGGAAGGGTTTCTGACAAAGGATAATGCCTTTGTGGACGCGAGTGATGCCCAGTCAGCAGTTAACGGATTGCTCAGTGCATTACAACCGCAGGCTTATTATCAGCGTACTATTTATGTTATCACCGAATGCTCCGGCGATGCGTTGCAGCCTATTGCCGGACAAACGCCAGAGCGCCTGGAAATGTTCAACATCACTTATAATGCAGGTAATGTTGAAATCCGTAACTGGTGGCAGAACAGTTATAAGTTGATTTCCCGCGCAAATGATATCATCGCTTATGTTCCTGCCATTAATATGGATGAAGCGCAGAAAAAGAATTTGCTGGGCAATGCTTATTTCATGCGTGGTATGGCCTACTTTGATCTCGTAAGAAGTTTTGGGGATGTACCATTAATGCTGACTCCTGTTACTTCCATCGCTGATCCGAATATGTTCCCTACACGTACTGAAGGTGGTACAGTATATAAGCAGGTTATTGAAGACCTTAAGTACGCGGAGGCTAACTGCTTCCCTGAAAATAAAATTACCCTCAAGGGAATGGTTTCTTCCGGCGCTGCCTCAGCCATGTTGGCAAGGGTATACCTGCAACGCAACAGTACCCAGTGGAAAGATGCTGCGGACAACCAGAATGCGTTGGATGCATGTAACAAGGTAATTGGTTCAGGCCTGTACAAGCTCCTGGACAATTATGCCGATGTTTTCGACTGTGACAAAGAAAATGGACCAGAGCACATCTTTAGCGTGCAGTTTGGTACAAACGGTTCCGGTACTACGCAGAACATTATCGTGAGGATGTTTTCACCTGCAGGCCTGGGTGGTTCAGGCTCATTCATGACCACGCAGCAGTTTTTCCAGAAAGGTTACTTCTCTGCGGCAGATACCCGCAAAACCTTTAACCTGTCTGATTTCGATGGTGCTAAAAAAGTAGATCCCTTCATTTACAAATACCGGGATGCGCAATGGGCCAAAAACAGTAACAACGCCCGCAATAACTGGCCTATCCTCCGCTACGCTGACGTGCTGATGATGCAGTCCGAGGCAATGAACAATCTGAATCCGGCAGATGCCGCCAAGTTCGACGGCCTCAACGCCGTAAGGAAACGTGCAGGCCTCACCGCGCCTGAGTTTCAGCTGAACCTGACCAACACACCTAATGCCCAGGCTTTTGTGGATACCCTGGTAAACGACCGCTCCCGTGAGCTTTGCGTGGAAGGCCATCGCAGATGGGACCTGATCAGGTTAGGTAAGTATAAAGAGGTACAGCAGTCGCTCGGCCATAAAGTGGAAGACTACCAATTACTGCTGCCATTGCCGCAAACAGAGCTGGATGCTAATACAGCCCTGAAGCAAAATCCGCTATATAACTAAAATTAAAAGATATCTTTCCAAAGGAGGCCGCACACTGTTGCGGCCTTTTTTTTGCTGTAAAATCCCCTTTTTCCCATCAAAAAAATGACGATAGAACTATTATATACATCATATTCCCGAATAAATAACCGTGATGTCACTGTGTTATTCCTTATTTTGAGCAGCCTTTTATCTGCTATCACGATAAGAATACGGGGTTATCTGAGAAATCCCGTTGACCATTTGATATTGTATTTTTATTTTTTGATTTTGACCCTTTTAATGAGATGGATACCCGAGCCAACAAATTGAGTGAGCTAATTCGTAGACGTCCCGCCATGTTTGTCGGAAACCTGCACTTTACCGGTTTTGCCAACATGCTGGAGTTTGTATTAGAAGAAATGTTAACTGAGATCACGACTGATACGACCATTGAGATTGAATTCCTGAAAACCAATGCTATCCGGATGACTGCAAAAAAAGTAGCCACCGCCGGACTAATTAACTGTATCTATAATCTGGATCAGCCGGATATGCAACAAACCAATTCCCTGCCGGTAGCCATCATCGTGGCGCTGAGCCTGCACGCGGAAATGGAGATCCATCACCTGGCTGATGTGATCACGCTCGATAGTAAACAGGGGGAATACATTCTTAATGCGAAGACCGGCGAACATACGGCCGGCCAGGTTATCATTGAGTTTACGCCAGACCCGCTGATATTCCATGAGTTTACCCCTGATTATGAGCAAACCGCTGCACTGATGCAAAAGTTCGCTTACCTGTACCCGGGGGTAAAAATCATTGTGGAAGACCACCGGCAGGACCACCGGCGTAACGTGTTCCGCTACCCACAGGGCATCAGCCGGCTGCTGGATATGGCCGTTGCACAGCATCCGCATGCCAGCCCGTTTTTCAGGCTCGACCTGAAAGCGGCCATACGCGATTATGTATACCAGGTGAGCTTTTGCTACCAGCCATTGTGGCTAACGACCTCGTATGTACGTTCTTTTGCCAACCACTATGAGCTGTTTCTCGGTGGAGCCTTGATAGAAGGAGTACAGGATGGTATTATATTAGCGATAAAGGAGGCCGCGCTGATCACAAAAACAAAAATCCGCATCAGTAAAAAGAAGCTGGTGGAAAGCATGATCCTGATTGCAGCGGTGAGGGGGAAGGGACTGGAATTTGTAGGTCCCGGAAAGTGGCGGCTGGAGGCTGCTGCCGTGAAAAGTGATATTAAGAAATACGTGTTTGCAGAAGTAGCCAGGTACCTCGCCATCAACCCCGATGAGCGGAACCGTGTAGTGCTGAATTTTGCTTACGAATTTGAATAGTGTAGCCGGGTTTCCGCTGCCACAGCAGAGAAACCCGGTCTGAATTTACTATTGTAATATGCCGGCAGGAATTTTGCCATCGATTTCACTGAAAGATAATCCCAGGAGTTTAGCTACCACAGGTGCTACATCTGTCACATTCATTTCCTTTACCACCACACCTTTTTTCAGGCCAGGACCGAAGGCCACAAAGCCGGTCTGAATTTCTTTAAAGTCCGGATAGTACCCATGGGCGCCACCTTTACCGGCTTTTACCAGCTCCCCTTTCAAGGTGCCGGAAATGTTGATACCATCGCTGGCAGCTAAGGCCAGGGCAGCATTAGGATCCGCCCCTACCTGTGCGAGTTGCTTTTTATCAATAATATTAAACATCGCCTGTTGATTGGCAGGCAGTGCTTTGAGCAGCGCCAGTACTTTATTGAGGGTAGCCACATCGTTTTTATCTTTCAGATGCAGGAAGGCAGATCCGCCACTGGTATGAAATTGGGCTTTCCAGTCGCCGGTTGCTACGTTATTCATCAGTCCATTTTTTGCCAGGAGTATATTGGGCGAAAAAATCTGTTTCACGTTTACAAAGCCGTGGTCGCCGGTTACAATGATGACGGTACTATCGTATATGCCTGCACGTTTGAGTGATTCAATGACGGTACCGAGTGCTCTGTCGGCGCCGGCTACTGATTTGCGTACCAGGAGGCCGTCGCGGCCTTCCTCATGCTCGTAATGATCCGCGCAGGGGAGGTGCAGTGTGGTAAATGCCGGTTTGTAGGTTCGGATGAGGTAAGCGCCAATGCGGGCTACGTTTTCGTCCATGATCAGCTCGCCGTTTTCCATGGTGATATCGGCAGCGGCCATGGTGCCGGTAGCGTTCTCCTGTACCTCTTTCCAGAGGTTTGCCGGCGTGCATACCGAGGCGGTAAGCTCACGGCGGTCTTTATTATTGCCTGAAGGCCAGATGTCAGGTACATTATAATCCACCGGCGCACCTACCGTTACCGGCCAGATAACGTTGGCAGAAGTTTTACCCGCTTTACGTACGAGGTCGTACAGTGTCGGCGTTTTAATAGCTTCATATTGCCAGTACCAGCGGCCCGTAGCGCCTGCAGGCTCAAAGGGAGCATTGTAAAACACACCATGCTTAGCCGGCGTTACACCGGTAATGATGGAAGTATGATCCGGATAGGTAACACTCGGGAAGATGCAGTTGACACCGTCGGCGGCCACACCGTTTTCTTTCAGGTGCCGCAGGTTAAACATGCCCCAGGAGGCATCGGTATAAAATTCAGGCCGGAAACCATCGATCGTTATCAGCACCACATGCGATGCCTTTTGTGCGTAAGTACCAACGCCGGCGGCCAGTAGCGCGCCCAGCAGCAACATCTTCTTCATTTTTTTGGGCGCAAAGATATCCTGTAGTAAAAATTATATATGTTAAGTTATTATTAAGCGGCGGTAAACATTCTCCGAAAAAAGCAACGCCTGATGATTACTTTTGTGCTCCTATCTAAAATCAGGCGTCAGTGAATAAAAAATATTACATCATAGATTTCGACAGCACCTTTACGCAGGTAGAGGCGCTGGATGAATTAGCCCGCATTTCTTTGCAGGATCATCCGGACCGTGAGCTTATTTATAAAAAAATAGAAGACCTCACCAACCAGGCCATGGAAGGGAAGTTGTCGTTCAGGGAAAGCCTGGCAGGCAGAGTGAAGCTGCTGGAAGCTAACAAAGAGCACCTGAAGCTACTCGTGAAGCACCTGAAAAAGCTGGTTTCTCCATCTTTCGCCAGAAATAAAAATTTCTTTAAAAACCATGCGGATGAGGTATTGATTGTGTCTGGCGGGTTTAAAGAATTTATTACACCGGTAGTTTTACCTTATCATATCCGTAAAGCAAATATTTATGCCAACACTTTTGTGTTTGATGAAACCGGAAAAATTATAGGTTATGATGAAACCAATCCGTTGTCATTTGAAGGTGGGAAAGTGAAGCTGCTGAAGGAGCTGCAACTGCAAGGGGAAATCCATGGTATCGGCGATGGCTACTCCGATTTTCAGCTGAAAGAATTTGGCATGATCAAGAAGTTCTACGCCTTTACGGAGAATGTTGCCCGTAAATCCGTGGTAGAAAAAGCAGATCACGTAACACCGAGTCTCGACGAGTTCCTGTATATCAACAACCTGCCTGCGGCCATTTCCTACCCTAAAAACAGGATTAATTGTGTGGTGACAGCACAGGTGCCCGACCAGGTGGTGAAACAGCTGAAAAAAGAAGGATATACGGTAAAACAGGTGGAAAAACTGGAGAGCAGTCAGGTAGCCAAAGCGCGTATCATTGTTGCCGGAGGAAAAGAAAAGATCAGCGGGGAGGTATTGGAAGCAGCAGGCAAGCTGAAACTGATTGCGTACCTGGGTAATGCAGCCAAAGCTATTTCCCTTGCTACCTGCACCCAGAAAGGAGTGATAGTATTTGATGATTTTAAAAAGCCTGCGTCCGTACTGAAACGCATTACCGGGTTTATCAATAACGGTGATTCGTTTAAGAGTGTGAACTTTCCGAATATACAGCTGCCGGCATTATCAAACGTGCATCGCTGTATTCATGTGCATAAAAATGTACCGGGTGTGATGGCGCACATCAACCAGGTGTTTGCGGATCATCAGATCAACATTGTATCACAGTACCTCATGACCAATGATCATATCGGGTATGTGATTGCAGATATTCGTTCGGACTATGATAAAGTGTTGTTGAAAGCGTTGAAGAAAGTAGAGAACACGATCAGCTTCCGGGTATTGTATTAAGCAAAAAAAAACGGAGACCACCGGTCTCCGTTTTTTGTTCCACAGGGTAGAAAGTGTGGGCAGGATAGGATTCGAACCTATGAAGTCGTAGACAGCGGATTTACAGTCCGCCCCATTTGGCCGCTCTGGAACCTGCCCGTAAGTAGAGAAAAAAAAGGAACAGACCTGATGTCTATTCCTTGTGTTGTTGTTGCGGACCAGACGGGACTCGAACCCGCGACCTCCGCCGTGACAGGGCGGCATTCTAACCAACTGAACTACTGATCCTCAATACTGGCGGCCTTTTGAGCCGTTTGTTATTCCCCGTTTGGGGTTGCAAATATAGCAACAATAATTTCATTCCACCAAAATTATTTTTAAAAAAAGAAAATATTTGCAACTTTACAGCATCAACCCATTTTAAAACCTTACCTATGAATGCCGCGCTGGTCGTGATTTTGCTGCTCCTGTCCAATATAATTTTTTCAGCAATAGGATTTCGTAATAAAAATTTCTTCTGCAAATATCAGTTTATTGTGGAGAAGGTATTGCTGCAACGTCAATACTGGCGTGTGTTTACGGCGGGCTTTCTGCATGTGGGCTGGGGGCATCTGGTGGTAAACATGCTTACCTTTTATTTTTTTTCGGTAGATATGGTATACGCAGTTGCTGCATGGCAGCTGTTTCTGGTTTACTTCGCCAGTTTGATCGGCGGACAGCTTTTTGCGTTGCTCCTGCACCGCCGCCATGGTGATTACAGCGCAGTTGGCGCCAGCGGCGCTGTGGCAGGCGTGGTGTTTGCCGCCATTGTACACTCACCGGAAATGTACATTAACCTGCTTGGCCTCCTCAGCATACCCGGATGGCTATACGCCATTGGTTACATTTTAATTTCGATCTACGGCATCCGTTCCAAGTCCGATAATATTGGGCATGAAGCCCACCTGGCAGGGGCACTCACCGGCATGCTGCTCATGATTGCTTTGTACCCTGCCATCCTGCGGGCACACTATCTCTACATATCCGCGATACTGCTACCGTGTATTTTTTTCATCTACATCGTGCTCACCCGGCCTTACATTTTGCTCATCCGCAATAACTTCTTCCAGCAACAACAAACCTACATGAGCATCGACGATAAATACCGGATGGAAAGAGCCCACCGCGAAAAACAGGTGGATGCCATCCTGGAAAAAATTCAGCGCAAAGGCATGATCAGCCTTACCAGCGAAGAGAGAAAGACCCTGGAAGAATATTCCAGTAAGCTGTAGGGTAACCGAAAATCCGTATTTTGCGCTAACCCAAATGATATCAACATGGATCAGCTGAAAGAGAAATTACGGGTTTTCGTATGGCCGTACGCGATAGTAGCCATTAGCTATTTAGTATTATATTCTGTTTGTCACTGGTTGTTTTTTATACGGCTGGAGTTATTTTCGGCCGATGAGGATGTACTCAATTACTGGGCGCCCATGGGGCTGGCGTGGGTTCCCATCCTGCTATTCTTCCGGGAACGACTGCTTAAACTGCAACTTAAAAACCCGGAGAACAAAGTGTTCCTGATTCAGCTTTACCTCTGGCTCGCCATCAGCGTACCAACGGTAGTGGCGCAATCTTATCTTATTGCCGCTACCGGCAAACTAACCAACCTGTCAGTTATATCAGACATCGCGAAGGTACCGCCAACGAAATATTATCATCTCTCCCAAACCTATATAGATAAAGCTAATGCAGGTGTGGTAAATGATGCGGAAATCAGCGGCAAGCTGAATGAAGACTTTAAGATGTACCTATATGTAGTGCTGCCTATCCTCGATAAACCGGCGGATACCAGCCGTCATAAGGCAGTAGCCTGGTATGCGCTGAAATACAGCAAAACGGTGCCCAACAAACTGAGTGCGGATGAAAAAGAAAAGGAATTCCGGCAGTTCGCCAGTGAGAGCCAGCAACAATTTGACCGCCTCAATGCCAACGATTACAGCTACCTGGAAAAGGTGCCCAACAGCCAGGATAAAGAAGCCTGGCTGGCAGCTATCAAAGAAAACAAACCTTTTGCCGGCAGCGGTAACATTCTGCTGCAACCTAAGTTTGGGGATTTCGCACAGCATACGCCCTCCATTTTATGGACGATACTGGCCTTTATGCTGGGGCTGGTGATCTGGGTGGCCATTGTTATCTACACAAGAATAAAACCCGCTGAAAAAGCATTTAACAACGACTGGCATACACCACATACGGCTGATCACGGTCACGCACACACGGAAATGCCGCAAAGGCCACAACAGCCCCGGCAGCCTTCTTTTTTTACACCACGTCCCGGGTATTATGTAACGCCGGTGCTGATGTATCTCAACATTGGCGTGTACCTGCTGATGGTGGTGAGCGGACTGGGAGTAATGGCCTTCCGGGCAGATGACCTGCTGCAGTGGGGAGCCAACTACAGACCTTATACGGTAAACGGGCAATGGTGGCGGTTACTTACCAGCACCTTCCTGCACGGGGGACTGGTACATATGGCCTCCAATATGTTTGGACTGGTGTTTGCCGGCGCCTTCCTGGAACCATTGCTCGGCGGGAAAAGACTGCTTATCGCCTATCTGGTAACCGGTATTGTGGCCAGCGCCGCCAGTATTGCCTGGCACCCGGATACCGTGAGCGTAGGCGCCTCCGGTGCTATTTTTGGCCTGTTTGGTATGTGCGTGGTATTCCTTGCCAAAGCCCGTAAAAATGAATACGCTAAGCGCCAGCTGTATAACATCCTCATGCTGATTGGGTATAACCTGCTGTGGGGCCTTAGCGGTGGAATCGACAATGCCGCACATATCGGTGGCCTCCTCAGTGGTATGCTGGTAGGCCTGCTCCTGCACCCCGGCGTTAAAAAAAGAATACTGGAAATGCAGCAAGGAGAACCGCTGGACGAGGAAAATCTTGATTAATTACAAAAAATTCCCATATTTGAGGTCTGAAAAGCCTTATTTTGTAATAAACCAATGCCTCCTATGAAAATTAAGTTATCCATATTCACCCTGCTGCTGGCAGCGGGTAGTGCCTATGCACAGGCTCCTGCCTGCGATTGTGCTGCTGAATTCAAGTACATCAGGCAGAAGGTGGAAACCAATTATTCCGGATTCAATGATAAAGTGAAACAATACGGCAGGAAATCCTACGATAGCCTGGTGAGCAGCCTGCAAAAGCTGGCACCGGAAGCAGTACGGCCTACCTACTGCCTGTTCCTCGTAAAGCAGTATATCGATTTTTTCCATGATGGGCATCTGATCCTCGACCGCCCGGCAGATAACAGCCGCCATGCGATGCCGGAAATTGTCCGCGCCCGTGCCGCCAGAAAAGAGGTGGAGCCGGTGCCACTCAGCAACCAGACTATCACCCGTTTGAAAACATCCACCGGCCCGGAAGGCATTTTCTGGAATGAAGAGGGTACCGTGCGCATGGCCGTGACGGAATCAAAAAATAAATTCCGCGATTATGTAGCACAGGTGATGCTGTCATATGATAACAAATGGCGTAAAGGCGATATTTTGATGGAATTGAAATATGATACCATCAACTACGTGTTTAACGGTTACGAATATACGGACATGGGGCTGCTGAAAAATATCAGCCTTGTTACCAACAGTAACTCTTTTGGTAAATGGATACGGGAAAGTGCCGGCGGTAAACCCGGTAGTGGCCAGCAACCAGTATTGCCGCCAGCTACCTACGTTAAAAAACTCTCTGATAAAACTTATTACCTGCGCCTGGCTTCCTTTGAACAGGACCAGCTGGATGCGATCGACAGCGTGATGAAAGCTAACAATACTGCTATTGCAGCCCATCCCAACTTAATCATTGATGTACGTGGTAATGGTGGTGGCAGTGATGCCGCCTTTGCAGCCGTGAGTCCTTTGTTGTACACCGATTCTATCCGCATCACCGGTGCGGATGTTTGGGCTACGGAAGACAATATCGTTAGCTGGAAGGAACTGTTGAATGCCGGCTTACCGGATGATACTAAGGCAGCACTGCAAAAAGTAATAGATACCATGAGTGCCAACAAAGGCAAGATGGTGGCCATTACCAGAGATGCCTGGAAAAAAGTGACCGCCAGCAACCCCGCACCTAAAAAGGTGGTGGTACTGATGGATGGTGGTTGTGCCAGCACAACAGAAGAATTTTTACTGCAGGCAAAACAGAGTAAGAAAACCACACTGATGGGTACTCCCAGTGCAGGTATTGCTGATTATGCCAATGTGCGTGTCGCTAAATTTAAATCGCTGCCTTTTGTAGTAGGTTACCCTACCAGCAGAAACAGAAGAATTGACAAAGGACAGGGAGTAGATAACGCAGGGGTGAAACCAGCAGTGGTGATCAGGGACTCGGACGATTGGATTGGTTACGCGCAAAGCTATCTCGAAAAATAATGCTAACAAAAAATCCGCCTTACAGCGGATTTTTTTCTTTATAGGCTTCCATGGCCAACCGGCCATGATGATCTGCGATACGTGTGGTTTCCGGGAGCCGGTAGAGTCGCGCCATTTCCAGCACAACAGCCGTAGCGGTGTCCAGTGAAACCAGGTGCCCCGTGGATACAAATACGGGATTGATATTATCCTGGGTACGCAGGGCGCTGCCAATGACCTGCCCATCGTCTTCCGCCAATAACGGTGCTACGCTTCCCCTTCTGGCGCCAGGTTCTTCGAATGCCCCATACAGCTTTGTTTTTCCGCAGCCGATCGTTGGTACGTTCAACATGATTCCCAGGTGAGAAGCCATGCCAAACCGGCGGGGATGCGCAATCCCGTGCCCGTCGCAGATGATCAGATCAGGTTTAAGCGTTAGCTTTTCCCAGGCGGCCAGCAATGGCGGCATTTCTCTGAAAGAAAACAGCCCTGGTATATATGGGAAAGTAACCTCCATTACGTGTGTAGCTACTGCAGCCACTTCCAGCGTATCATAGTGTAATACGGCAATAGCGCCTGCAATAAGATTGGTATCCTTATCGTATTCCACATCGGCGCCGGCAATATAACGTATAGGTTGTTGGAAACGGTTTTCAGTAATGATTTGCTGTCGTAATTTTTCCTGCTCAGCGACGGCATCAGGTTCAGTTAGCATGGTGCTGGTCTTTTTGCTAATATCGGCAATTTTTATTTAATTTTTTGTCGGAATTCACCCGGTCATTGTCGTACCTAACCACCGCGCTAACCAGATAAACGTTTTAAGTTTGCATTGTAATCGTACACACGTCAACACTGAAAAAATAAATGATATGAACACCGTTATTACTGTACAAAGCACCGTTAATGCCCCAGCAGCAAAAGTTTGGAACCTGTATAACACCCCTGAGCATGTAGTGAACTGGAATAATGCATCGGAAGACTGGCATACCCCGCATGCCGAAAATGATCTTCGTGTAGGCGGTCAGTTTAAGTATACGATGGCTGCAAAAGATGGCAGTTTCTCCTTCGATTTTGGCGGAGAGTATACTACTGTAGACCAGGAAAAAGAAATTGCCTATGTACTGGGCGATGGCAGGAAAGTGCAGGTCACGTTTGTGCCGGCAGGTGATGGAACTACTGTTACCACACAGTTTGAGGCGGAGTCGCAGAACTCCATTGAAATGCAGCAGGGTGGATGGCAGGCTATTCTGGATAATTTTAAGAAATATGCGGAAGCGAATTAATCATTCACCTTTGTGGGGCTGGGAAGGCTTTGAGAATCGTTTACACGACAATTAGTCTCCATCAGGTACCCGAATAAATTAGGGCTGACCATTACTTTTTGGTCAGCCCCACATGCGCCCCGATCACTGCAGGGCTTCGGGGCGCATGGATATGTTAAACGTTGGTAAGTCCAAGTGCTTTAAATGTTTTAGGTCCTACAACTCCATCCGCATCCAATCCATTTTTCTGCTGGAATTGTTTTACTGCGGAAAATGTAGTGGCTTCAAATACGCCACTGGCAACAATCGCCGGGTTGGCGCCTTTTTTATTCAGTGCCTGTTGAATGAGCAATACTACTTCCCCGCTATCACCTTTACGTATATACGATCCCGTTGTAATCTTTGTATCGCTTACCGGTGGCTTTACCGTAGCTTCCTGCAACAATCCAAGCAGCTGGGTATCTACTTTTCCTGTTACTGCGAGTTTGTTTTTCTGTTGAAACTGCTCGATGATATTTTTGGTTTCATCACCAAAAATGCCATCTACAGTAATAGTGTATTTGAGGTCGAACAGTAGTTTTTGCAGGGTAATAACTTCACTGCCGCGATCTCCTTTTTTGAGTAAATACGCGGGTGCGGGAATGTCTGGCTCCTTATCCAATGCGAATGGTTTTACAAATGCTCTGACGGAACTTTTGTTACGCGTGCGGAGCATCACATTACCCCCATCGCTGTCGTTACCAGTGGCGGTATTGCCTTCCCAGGCCTGGAAGCTGGTACGTTCCGCGTTCAGCCATTTTACGAATATACCGGTATGGTTGCAGATGCCTTTACCGGACCAGTCGTACAACACAATATCTCCTTCCTGGGGGGAGGTAACAATGCGGTTATTTCTTTTCCAGTAATTGTAGCCGGATTGGCAGCCCTGGTAGCCTTTGGGACTGTCGATAGCCTCGAGCGGATGCCCGGCCTGGTCATATACATAGCTCACAAAGATGGCGCACCAGGCGTATCCGTCTAGGCCGTACCATTTGCCATATTTGGTTTTGTTGCTCCCCGGGGGAGTTTCAGTATTGCCTTTTTCTGCGGCAGCTACTGCGATAATCTTACTTCTTGACATAAGGATTTATTTGAGGTTATACTAATTTCGGGGCATGTGGGGTCGAACAATAATAGTAAGTTCCGCATTTTTAGGGATATTTCAAAGGGGGCATCTCAGCTTCCGCATAAATACGCATTTTTACAGTATGAAACTCCATATTTTCGGTGCTGCCGGCACAGGTGTTACTACGCTGGGAAAGGCCATGGCCGGTTATTACGACGTTCCTTATTTCGACAGTGATCTTTACTTCTGGCAGGCCACTGTATTGCCATTTTCGGAGCGGCGGCCTCCTGCTGAGCGTAATGCGATGATATCCCGCGAGTTGGCAGCGGTGCCATCGTGGGTTTTGGGTGGTTCAATCATTAATTGGGGAGATGAGGTATTCCCTTCGTTTGATGGCATCGTGTTTTTGTGGGTGCCTGCGGAGGTACGAATGCAACGCGTACGGCAAAGAGAATATGAACGTTATGGCGCCTTGCTGGACACCGATGCGGCCATGAAAGAAAAGTTCAACACCTTTCTTGCATGGGCCGCCAATTATGATCACGATACAGGTATTTCCAACAGAACATTAAAGGCACATGAAGCATGGCTGGCCCGGCAAACTGCGCCTGTATTGCAGTTAAAAGGTGACCTCAGTTTGGAAGAGCGTATGGAAGCTATTATGGACTGGTGGCGGCACCTCAAAAAGTAATGGTTACCATTCCTGTAATACTTCTACAAATCTTTCCAGTTCTTCTTCCACATTGTAATAATGGGGAGATACGCGGAGTACCCAATCCACGCCTTTCTCCTCGAAATCTATCATGGCAGACTGCCGGGTGGTGGTATGCAGGTTGATGCCTCTGTCCCGGAAGTACTGTTTTGCCCCTGTTTCCTGACGGCCCTGCATGGCAAAGGTGACGATGCTGCAAGGTTGCGCGCCTCTGTCCATCAGTTGCACGCCGGGCACGGAGGCGAGCTCTTTGCGAAGAAACCCGCACAGTATCTCATTGCGATTCGCTATGGCTTGTATACCGATATCGTTAGCATATTTCAGTGCCGTGGCGCTACCGATAACGGACATGTAATTCTTCTCCCATAATTCAAACCTTTTAGCATCCTTACGTGCCTGGTAGGTAAAGGTGGATGTCCAGTCGGCGCCCCGCATATCCGGCATCAGCGGTTCCAGTCCGGCATGCAGTACTTTATCGGAAACATATAGCAGCCCGGCACCCCTGGGGCCCCGTAGAAACTTACGCAAAGTGCCGCTGATGAAATCAGCTTTGATTGCCAGCGCGTCCACAGGGAGTTGACCGAGCGACTGGCAGGCATCCAGGAGGAATAAGGTATCCAGCCGGGTCGTGATATCGCCGATGGCAGCTACAGGCTGCACCAGCCCTGAGCTGGTAGGCACGTGGGTAACAGACACCAGCACCGGGCGATGTTGTTTGATCTTATTTTCCAGGTCCTCCAGGTCAATTTCGCCGGAAGGGGTATTCTTCACCAATTCCAGCCGGATGCCATAGCGTTTTTGCAATGACAATAAGGTGATGAAATTGGAAGGATAATCGTTTTCTGTAAGCAGTACTACATCGCCATTTTTAAATGGTACGGCGGAGAGGGCCAGGTTATATGCATCAGTAGCACTGGTGGCGTATGCGATGTTGCTGCTTCTGGTGTTGAGCAGGGTAGCAGCCTGATCATAAAAAGCCATGATGGCGGGAGCATATTTATCCGCTGTTTCGTAGCCGCCGAAGTCCGTTTCCTGAACTAGATAATCTTGCATGGCATGCTGGACCGGCTTAGGAATCAGGGAAGCCCCGGCATTATTGAGGTGGATGACATTGCTACATCCTGGTGTGTCTCTTCTGAGCAGATTGAGGTCCATAAAAGCAGTAACTTAGGTAAACAATGTTTCAAATATAGTCATGAAAAAGTTTATCCTGATCCTTATTCTGATAGCCAGCGTAGGCGTGATACGTGCGCAAACGATCAAGTCGGGCGATTACACCACCAAATATACCATTGGCAGTGATGGTACCATCAAGAATGGCAGTTACACGGTGGTGGGTAAAATCAGCAGCAGTGGTACGGTGCAGAATGCGCACTATCAAACAATTGGTTATGTAAAGGACGGTAAGATCCAGGATGGTAGTTATTCTACCGTAGGGTATGTGAAAGAGGACGGTACTGTACAAAACAGCAGTTACAATACAATTGGCTACATCAAGGATGATGGCCGGGTGCAGAATAAATCGTACAGTACCATCGGGTATGCTTCTGGTGTTAAGAAGGAGTGGGCTGCACTCGTATTCTTCTTTTTTAATTTTTGATTACCAGGCGTCTGCTATTAGTTCTTTATTAAGCATGGCGCCGGCTACGCTGCCGGTGGCCATAGCGTTGGCAACGGAACGGCCCATGGAGGTGATATCTCCGCAGGCATAAACGCCTGGTGCGGAGGTGCGTTGCATCATATCTGTTTTAATGGTGCCTTGTTCTGTGATGTCGAGCGCGAGCTGTTGGGGAATTTCGCTTTGCTGCAGCATGGCCGGGCGTGCATAGAGGGCGGTGATGGCGTAGGACGTACCATCAGCCAGTATTATTTTTTTCAGTTGTCCTTCCTCATGAATCATGGCTTTAATAGCGGTGGTGATCACCGGGATGTGGTGTTGCTGCAGCTTTGCCAGTTGTTCTTCCGTAAAATGATGCAGGCCGTTGGAAAATACGGTCAGTTGGCTGGTCCAGTTGCTGATGAGTTTTACAAAGTCGTATCCAGGTTCCCCGCTGGCGATGATGCCGGTAGGCTGGTCTTTCACTTCATATCCATGGCAGTAGGGGCAGTGGAGTATGCTGATACCCCAGCAGTCTGCAAAGCCTGGTATATCGGGCATTTCATCTTTCCATCCGGTGGCGAGCACCAGTTTTTTGCCCTGGTATTGCAGGTTATTTTTTGTGGAGATGTTAAATCCGTGTGGCGTGCGTGCCGCGATAGTGGCTATATCTGTTACGAAGGTAACAGTAGGGTAGGCCATCACCTGTTTTTTAGCGGTGGCGTTGATGTCGCCCGGTTTGGCGCCATCCAGGGTGATCACATTATGTGAATGTGGCGTGAACCGGTTGGCGGGTTGGCCACCATCGATTAGCAATACTGTTTTCTTTGATCTTGCCAGTGCCATGGCGGCCGACAGGCCAGCATAGCTTCCCCCTATGATAATAGCGTCGTAATGAATTTGTTGCATGGCGTACAGGTTACTTTCCTGCAAAAATAATAAAATGCAACTTTGTTGCAAAAAATATTATTCCCCGAAGGCTGGAAAAAAGTCCAATACATAATGATTTTAGTCCATCTGCGGAACGGGGTTGCGATAGTAGATTTGTGTTATCATTTTAAACAAACAGAAAGTATGGGTAGCAATAACAAACTGGCATTTTTGATTTTTCGTATAGGCATTGGCGTATTTTTCACCATTTTCGGTGTTATGAAATTGATAGGTGGGCCGCAGGTATGGGAGTTTTTAGGAGGCACGATGAAGTTTGTAGGTATTTCGTTCTGGCCTATGTTTTGGGGCTTGCTGGCCACATTGGCGGAGCTGCTGGGAGGATTGGCGTTGATCAGCGGATTTTTCGTACGGCCGTTGTCGGTAGCGCTGTTATTCACCATGATCATGGCGGCAATCCTGAAAGTGGTTAGTGGTGCTCCTTTTGCAGAGGTATCTTATCCGTTGGTGATGATATTGGTAACCGTATTCTTTGTGATGAACAAAGGGAAATATAGTGAAGCGTAAAAATGGGTCAACCTGAATAGTAAGAGAGCTGCACCTCAGTTAGAGGGCAGCTTTTTTTATTTTAGTGAGGAGAGCTCACGAAGATATTGCAGCAATATTTTTTCATCCCCATGGAGTCCGTTGTTGGTGGGTTTATTCCGTTGTGCTTTGAGTTTTTTCAGCCAGGGGTCGAGGGTACCTTCTTCATATTGGGAGAGCAGCAATGGATGTACATAATACTTTTTGCAAACGGCGCGGGTATTCCCCAGTTTGTTGGCAACACTGTCTATAATTGTCACGATGTTTTTGCGGCAGGCGGTGATGGTGTCGTAGGGTTCCAGATCGGCCAGGAGGTTGAAGGCATGGACGGTGCCGGCCCACGTTCTGAAGTCCTTACAGGTAAACTCCTGCGCGGAGCAGCATGCCTTGATATAATCGTTCACTTCCCCGGAATCCAGGTGATGGTGGTTTCCATCTTCTCCATAATACTGGAAAAGACTTTGCCCCGGGATATCCTGTACTTTCTTTAGGAGTCGGGCCAGGGCGGCATCTCTAAGTTCTATTTTATGTTCTACTCCTTTTTTTCCTTTGAATTGGAAGAAAGCCCTGCTGCCGGTGATTTTCACGTGCTTATTGCGCAGGGTGGTGAGACCGTGTGAGCCATATAGCTTTTCATATCCGGTGTTGCCTACGCGGATCTGGGTTTCTTCCATGACCAGGAGCGCTATGGCGATGACTTTATCTTTAGGGAGGCCTGTATGACGGAGGTCTTCGGCCACTTTTTTTCGTATAGCCGGCAGGTTTTCCCCAAATTGTTGAAGGCGGAAGTATTTGGTTTCATTTCTAACCTCGGCCCAGGCGTTGTGGTAGCGGTATTGCTTGCGGCCTTTGGTATCCGTGCCGGTGGCCTGCAGGTGTCCGTTGGGCCAGGTGCAGATCCATACGTTTTCCCAGGCGGGAGGCAGTACCAGTTTACGGATACGCTCCAGGGTAGCTTCATCGGTAACGGGCTGGCCTTGCGGATCGAGGTACCGGAAACTGCTGCCGCTACGCAGGCGGGTAATGCCAGGAGCATCGGATTTTACATACCGGAGCTTTACTGATTTAGCCACCGCCACAGGATCGCTGATTTGTTCTATGGTGATCATAACAGTAAGGAGTACACAAAGAATGCCACTTGGAAAGCCATCTGTCAAAAAAGTTGACAGAAATCTGCAATATGAGAGAAACAATTACTATTTTCAAGCACTTTTTAGTCCTTGTAGCGAAAGATGTTAATAGTCCCATGTGCGAATTCTAAATCTTCATATCCCAAACTCTAACTGTATGAAAAAAATATCCCGATTGCTCTTGGTGTGCCTGGTGGCAGGCGCTACTGCTATGTTTGTTTCTTCCTGTAGTAAGGATGGGTCCGCTGGTCCTGCCGGTCCTGCGGGTGCAAATGGCCAGAATGGTGCACAAGGTCCTGGTGGTCCTGCTGGTCCCGCTGGTCCTAAAGGAGATACTGGTGTTGCTAATGTTATTTATTCTGCCTGGCTGGATGTAAGGTTCTTGCCTGATACGATCCATACTGCAGGTGGAGGGGTAGATACGATTGGATATTATTCACAAATAGCTGCCCCTAAACTGACTTTAAATATGTTGAATACCGGTTTGGTGAAGGTTTACCTAAATGGTTTTTCAGCAACTGATCCTAGCCTGATAGCCCTGCCTTACTTCAGTGCATTTACTGGCCTTACGATTGAGGTGACTGCTAGTGTGGGTACCATCGATCTTTATTCGAATGGTGATATTAGCACCCTAATGGACAATAACGGGGTTAAATACTACCAATACCGGTATGTATTAGTTCCGGGCGGTGTGCGTGCAAGGTCTGTAATAGACTGGAATAATTATGCAGCCGTGAAGGAGTATTTAGGGCTGAAGGATTGATAGCTATAAATGATTTTGAGAACCGGCAGGCATTTCGCCTGCCGGTTTTTATGTGTGCCAGGCATGTGTTATAGCTCTAGGGTGCAAGTCCCGAATGCGCTTTGTAGTAGGAAGCATTAGCCAATAGCAAGGGTGTCCATTGTAAGATGGAATCTGAAGGAAGCTGGCGGCA
>NZ_JAHUWJ010000031.1 GCF_019219075.1 Chitinophaga sp. sic0106 | reverse complement strand
GATACATCAATCACTAAAATAGTGATATGTAATCATAAATAAATGGTTGTCAGTATCTTGTTAAAAAATCAAAAGAAAATATATAAAAGAAAATGGTCGGAAGAAATTTCTTCCGACCATGACTACCTTGGGGCCCCTTTTTTGTGCCGGTCAAAACACAGCGGCACAAAAAAAGAGTCAGGGCCGCATCCCCTGACTCTTATACTTAATGGTACTCTACTTAAACGAATACTTATTTGAACCTGTTTTACACGTGTTGTCCGGTAGGAGCAGCTGTTACAGGAGTTTCATCATCGAGTTTTACTTCTTCCATTCTTGGTGCAAAAATATGCATCATCAGCCATGCCAGCAGGTAAGCCAAACCACAGATGGTGAGGATAATACCGTAACCCAGGGAGAGTTTACCCAGCACTTTATAGTGATCCAGGATAATACCTACTACCAGCGGAAACAGTGTACCACCCACGGAACCAGCCATACCACCGATACCTACTACAGAGCTCACCGCCTTTTTAGGGAACATGTCAGACACGGTAGTGAAGATATTGGCAGACCATGCCTGGTGTGCTGCAGTAGCCAATCCGATCAAACCAAGACCTACAGCCAGGTTCGGGATATAAGGCACTAACACTACCGGCAGTACGCAAAGGGCGAAGAACAGCATGGAAACTTTTCTGGCTTTAAATACAGGCCAGCCTTTTTTGTTGATCAGGTAGGAAGATAACCATCCTCCACCGATGCTACCCACGCTGGAGATGGTATACACCACGATCAGCGGCCATCCGCCGGTGCTTGCCATGTCAATGCCGAAAGTAGAGGAAAGATAGGTAGGCAGCCAGAACAGATAGAACCACCAGATTGGATCAGTCAGCAATTTACCGAAAATGAATGCCCATGTTTGTCTGATGGCAAACAGTTTACCCCATTTCACGCCTTTCTTCGCATCTTCCTCCGATACTTCTTCATTATCAGAGTGGATGTGGTCATATTCAGCTTTTTTCAGTCTTTTTTGTTTGGAAGGGATTTCATACCAAATCCACCAGAAGAACAGCCATACAAAACCGATGGCACCAGTCCAGATAAAGGCCGTTTGCCAGTGGTAATTACGTAAGATCCAGTACACGGTAGGAGGGCCTACGATAGCGGCGATATTGGCGCCGGAGTTAAATATACCGGTCGCAAATGCTCTCTCTTTCTTAGGAAACCATTCAGCCACCGACTTGATAGCTGCCGGGAAGTTACCGGCTTCGCTCACACCCAGTACAGAACGGGCTGCACCAAAACCGAAGGTGGATTTTGCAATGGCATGCGCCATAGCGGAAATACTCCAAACAGTGACAGAAAGGGCATAACCCAGTTTACTGCCGATTTTATCAATAAGGCGTCCAAATACCAGCAAACCAAGCGCATAGGAAGCGGAAAACGCCATTACTACATAGCTGTAATCCTTCTCTGTCCAACTGAATTCAAGGGCAAGGGTATCTTTCAATAACCCAATTACCTGTCTGTCTACATAATTAATCGTGGTCGCAAAAAACAACAGCGCACATACACGCCAGCGATATTTACCTAAAGTTGTGGAATCCATTTCGGCTGAATTTGGAATTTATAAAGAGGCTTAATTTACTGCAAGCCTTTCAGAATTGCAAACGTTTGCATAACTTTTTCTTTCAAACCTGCCCAATCACGGTTCTCGATCAGGGATTTTGACAGCAGGTTGGAGCCCATGCCTACGCATACCACACCCGCGTCAAACCAGCTTTTCATGCTCTCCGCAGTAGGTTCTACCCCACCGGTAGGCATAAATTTAAGGTTAGGGAACAAAGGCTTGATCGCAGTGGCAAAACCAGGACCGAGCACATTACCAGGAAACAGCTTAACCAGTTGAGCACCATTTTTTTCTGCTACTGAAATTTCTGTAGGCGTCATACAACCCGGGATCCAGGTGATCTGCTTTTCATGACAGATAGCAGCAGTAGCGGGATCTGCAATCGGGCAAACGATGAAATCAGCACCCGCATCTGCGAAAAATGCTGCGTCGTCCGCATTCTTGATGGTACCAATACCAAGGTACATTTCCGGCATGCCGGCGTTCTTCTTTTCCAGCATAGCCTTGAAGTTAGCCCTGGCAGCGGCGCCGCGACTGGTAAACTCAAATACCCGCAGTCCACCGTCGTAACAGGCCTGCAATACCTCCAGGCAAACGGTCACATCTTCATGATAAAAAACCGGGATAACCCCGCTCTGCCTGAAAGCAGCTAAAATAATTTCTGATTTCGGTGCCATGTCTACATCAATTTATATATGTCCTCTACCGAAGTAGTATTAAAATCTCCCTTAACAAAAAACTTGGAATAAGCGGCTGCTGCTGCAAAAGAGATGATACCCTGATCATCCTTTCCTGCCAGCTGGGCATGTATCAGGCCTGCCATAAAGCAATCCCCGCTGCCTACCCTGTCCACCACCTGATCCGTGTCATATGCCTTGCTCACCGCCACATTACCATCGTTATAATAAAACGCATAGTAGTGGTTATGCGTGGCTGCTGAAGAAAACCGGAAGGTGAAAGCCACACGCTTACAGCGTTTGAAGCGATCGGTAATCTCTTTAGCCACCACTGTAGCCTGCTCAATGTATACTTCCTGTTTGTCCTGCTCCAGGGCTACGGTATTCAGGGAGGTATCCAGCATGGTGTGTGCCGCCCAGATATTGCCCATCACCACATCACAGTATTCCACCAGTTCCGGCATTACTTCAAATGGCTTTTTGCCATATTGCCAGAGTTTACTTCGGAAATTCAGGTCTGTGGAGATAGTCAAGCCCTTGCGGGTAGCAGCTTCGAGCACCTCTTTACAAATAACGGCGGCATCAGGGTTCAAGGCAGGGGTAATGGCACTCCAGTGGAACCATTCCGCATCGCCCAGCAGACTATCCCAGTCCACCGTACCCGGCTGAATGCCAGCAAAGGAAGAATACTTACGATCGTACACCACCTCGGCATGCTTGAGGTCACTACCTTGCGCCAGGTAATAAATACCGATGCGGTCCCCACCCCATAACATTCTGTCGGTTTCAATCCCCAATGCGCTCAGCTGGGCCAGTACATCGCGGGATAAGCCGTTGTCGGGAACTTTACTCAGGTAGGATGCAGGCGTGCCCCATTGAGCCAGGGCTGCGGCCACATTGGCCTCAGCCCCTCCTACGTAGATGGCAGCTGTATGCTCCGACAGCTGCGGGGAGAGCCTCAGCAGGATCTCCCCAAACGTAATAACTTTTACTGCTTTCATTAGAATCCGAAATATGCTTTTGCATTATTGTAACAAATATCCTGCACCATTTTCCCTAACCATGCAATATCGTTAGGAAGCTCTCCATTTTCCACATCCCGACCCAGGAGGTTGCACAAAATACGACGGAAATATTCATGACGCGAATAAGAAAGGAAACTACGTGAGTCCGTAAGCATGCCAACGAACCTGGAAAGCAGGCCCATATTGCTTAAGCAGTTCATTTGTTTTTCCATTCCGTCTTTCTGATCCAGGAACCACCAACCGGAGCCATACTGGATTTTACCCGGTATGCTGCCATCCTGGAAGTTGCCCGCCATCGCTGCAAATACATCATTATCGGCCCCGTTCAGATTATATAAAACGGTTTTAGCCAGTTTATTTTTCTTATCTAGTTCATTCAGGAACGCACTCATGGCAACAGCATTTTTCCAGTCGCCGATAGAATCAACGCCGGCATCAGCGCCATAGGACTGCAACAGCCGTGTGTTGTTATTACGGATGGCTCCTACGTGGAACTGCTGTGCCCAGCCTTTAGCGTGGTTCCACTCGCAGATCTGCAGCAGCACGGCTGTTCTGAACTGCTCATTCTGCAGTTCTGTGGCTACTTTACCGGTTCTTGCCTGCTGGAAAATTTGTTCCAGTTCCGCTGGAGTAGCGGTTTTAAAATAAAAGGCGCTCTGTCCGTGATCACTCAGCCGCCCGCCTTTTTCATGGAAATAGTCATGGCGCTGCTGCAAAGCCGCCAGCAGCTTATCATAGCTATTAATATCGCTGTTCAGCACTTCCGACAACTTATCCACAAACGCGTTGAAAGCAGCCGGGTTATCCACGGCCATGGCCCTGTCGGGGCGGAAGGTAGGCAGCACCGCCGTTCCAAATGGATTGGCGGCAATAGCGGCGTGGTGTTCCAGTGAATCCACCGGATCATCCGTGGTACAGAGCGTGGTTACGTGATAGTGCGTCAGCAGGGCCCGGGTGCTGAGACCTGGCAGCTGCTCATTACAGCGCTGGTAAATACTTTCGGCGGTAGATTCGCTTAACAGATCGGTAATACCAAACGGATTTTGCAGCTCCATGTGCGACCAGTGATAGAGCGGGTTGCGCATGGTGTACGGGGAGGTAGCTGCCCAATGTTTGAATTTGGTGAAATCATCCGCGTCGCCGGTGATGAATTGCTCCGCCACTCCGTTGGCACGCATCGCTCTCCACTTGTAGTGATCTCCTTTCAACCAGATCTCCGTGAGGTTGGCAAACACCTTGTTCTGCGCAATTTCATCCGGAGGCAGGTGGTTATGGTAATCGATCACAGGCATCGCCTGTGCATAGTCAAAGTATAAGCGTTTAGCCGTTTCTGTTTGCAGCAAAAAATCTTCCGACAAAAATTGTTTCATAGCACTGTAGAATTTATAAACCAGAGGAAGCCAGCTCCTGGCGGATAAAGGACTTCACTCCCTGTTCTAGTAATTGATCCAAATGTTCACTGATAGTGGCGGTAAAGCCAGGGATAGCATGCAGGCTTACTTCCCACAAACGCGTGTCCGCAGCTATTTTAGCCACCATTTCATAGGTAGTGGTGCGTTGAGCCCAGTACTCCGCAAAAATGGCGATGTTATCGTCTGTAATCAGGTAATCCTCCCCATCTCTGGCACCGTAGTATTTACCTGCTTCCTGTTTTACCGGCTTCAGGAACAGCAGCATGGCTGCAAACCCGAGGCAGATGTACGGTGGCAGGGTTTTCTTTTGTTCGTAATAACGCAACAGCGTACGCACATTGCGGGCATTCATCTTTGAGCTCTCCTGGAAGGTAATGCTGATCAGCTTATGCGCGATAAACGGATTGGCAAAGCGGTCCAGCACGTCCGTGGCAAATGCAGGCGCCGTAGGACAAATATCTTTAATGGTTGGCAGAATTTCTTCTAAAATTACCTGTTGGAAAAAATTACGCATGTATTCGTTTTCCATGGCTTCGTATACGGTGTTGAGGCCCGACAGATAAGCCATTGGTACGGCGGCGGTATGGGAACCGTTGAGAATGCGCAGTTTTTGCTCACGGAACGGTGTAATATCGGGCTGTATCAGCATCCGTTCGTCTGTTTGGTGGAACGACAGCACAGAGCGGATATATTCATTGCCTTCGATGGCCCATAACAGGAATGGCTCTACTTCTATCCACAGCTGATCGGTATAACCTGCTTTTTCATCCATTTCCGGGAGATTACGAGGCTTTCCGGGAACGATGCGGTCTACCAGGCTACTGCAAAAATGGTTATCGCTGTTGATCCAATCAATGAAGCCTGCCGGCATTTCATTGAAGGCCGCCAGTTTGAGCACGATATCTTTCAATAATTTCCCGTTATCTACCACCAGTTCTGTTGGTACGATTACGAAACCGGTGTTGCTGCTGCCTTTAAAGTATTGGTAGCGCTCCCAGAGGATGGCCAGCAGTTTACCCGGATAGCTGGCAGGCACGCCGGCGGTCACTTTTTCAGCCAGGTACTGGATGCCTACTTCTGTTGTATTAGATATAATGATTTGTAATTCAGGCTGATGCACAGCCTCCAACGCCTTACTCCAGTCTGCATTCGATTGCAAAACACGGGAAATAGAAGCATTGATCAGTACGCTATCAACTAATTCTCCTTGAGAAATTCCTTTAATATGAGTGGTGTACAATGAATTTTGCTGGTCAAAATCGTTGGTATCGCCGTCGGTGGACTTGATCACCACCACGCGGCCCTGGAACACCTGTTGCTTGTTGGCTTTATCTACCAGATAGTCTACCAGGCCGCGTAACAGTACGCCTGTGCCGAATTGTAGTATTTTTTCCGGGAATTGAAACTGGTTTTCACTAACGCCGGAATCTGCTCTTTGAAGTACGAGCTCCTGATTGAGTATTGGTAACATTTCCTCTTGTTTGGACATTAAATATAGCGCGCTAAATTAACAATTTGTAGCAAGAAGCTAAATAATTGCTAAACCAGGCCAAAAACGTATCATCCCATAGTAAAAATTGATTGTGGTATTGGCATAATCGATAATATGTGTACGGGCATTGGCAGGATTTTAAGTAATTTTGCATCCTTAAAACAAATTTAATGAGCAAGCTTGGAAAAGTGCTGGTTGCCATGAGTGGCGGAATCGACAGTACTGTAACAGCACTGATGTTACACGAACAGGGCTATGAAGTGGTGGGTATCACCATGAAAACCTGGGATTATGCGTCGGCTGGTGCCAGCAAGAAAGAAACCGGCTGCTGTAACCTCGATTCATTTAATGATGCCCGCGCAGCTGCGGTGCATCACGGTTTCCCGCACTTTGTGCTGGATATCCGCGACGAATTCGGCGATTTTGTTATCAATAACTTCGTAGATGAATACATTGCAGGCCGCACACCTAACCCGTGTGTACTCTGTAATACCCATATCAAATGGCGTGCACTCATGAAACGCGCCGATGCACTGGATTGCGAATTTATTGCGACAGGCCACTACGGCCAGATTCGCCGGCATGATAATGGCCGCATGGTTATCAGCAAAGGGATAGACGAACTGAAGGATCAAAGCTACGTACTGTGGGGCATCCAGCAGGATGTACTCGCGCGCACCATGCTACCACTGGGTAAATACCGCAAAACGGAGATCAGGCAAATGGCCTTCGACTTCGGTTACCCTGAACTGGCGAAGAAAGCGGAGAGCTATGAGATCTGCTTTGTGCCGGACAACGACTACCGCGGATTCCTGAAACGCAAAGTGGAAGGCCTCGAGGAACGTGTAAACGGTGGTAATTTCGTACTCGCAGATGGTACTGTGGTAGGTAAACACAAGGGGTATCCTTTCTATACGATCGGTCAGCGTAAGGGGCTTGATATTGCCCTGGGCCGCCCGGTGTTTGTAACGGAAATCATCCCGGAAACCAATACAGTGGTGCTCGGCAATGAAGATGAACTACAGAAAAACGAAATGTTTGTTGCTAAAATAAACATGGGTAAATACGATATCATTCCTGATGGAATGGAAGCCATTACCAAAATCCGTTATAAGGATAAAGGTGCGCTGAGCAACCTTTACAATGAAAACGGGCAGGTGAAGGTGAACTTCTACGAAAACGTGAAAGGTATTGCTCCCGGGCAGTCGGCCGTTTTCTATGAAGGGGATGACGTAATCGGCGGTGGTATTATCCAGCGTGCATTTGCGCCAGACAATCTTTAATTGTACATACAGTTTATACTTACGGGGCTGGCCATCAGGTCAGCCCTATTTTTTGCACAATGATGTCGTCATCGTCCTCTTCCTCCTCGTCAGCACCGGCATCCTGCAACGTTTCCGGCCGGAAGCGACGCTCACCCACCTGTTGTCGCCACATGGCATAATACAGCCCCTTCTGCACCAGCAGCTCATCATGGCTGCCTGTTTCCACTATCTTCCCCTTTTCCAGCACGTAAATAGCATCTGCATGCATAATAGTAGATAACCGATGGGCTATCAGTATCGTCATTTGCTCCCTGGATGCTGATACTTCCCGGATGGTAGCGGTAATGTCTTCTTCTGTAAGGGAATCGAGGGCGGAGGTTGCCTCATCGAAAATCAATAAGCGCGGTTGCCGTAGCAGCGCCCTGGCAATAGAAATCCGTTGCTTTTCCCCTCCGCTGAGCTTCATACCGTTTTCGCCCAGCATGGTATAAATTCCCTTATCTGTTTTTGCGATCAAAGCCGCTGCAGAAGCCTTATTCAGGGCCTCCATAATTTCTTCATTACTAGCACCGGGCTTTACAAACAGCATATTATCGCGTATGGTGCCGGCATACAGCTGCGTATCCTGGGTCACAAAGCCAATCTGCCTCCTGAGCGGGTTATAACGGAGGTCTGCTGATTTTACTTCGTTAAAGTAGATGTTACCGCTAACAGGAGTATAGAGTCCCACCAACAGCTTTACCAGCGTGGATTTACCGGAACCTGACGGGCCTACAAAGGCAATCGTCTGGCCGGTATGTACCGCGAAAGAAATGCCATCCATAGCGTTGTAGGTAGCGGTTTTATGACGGAATACCACATCCTCAAAACGTAAGCTCTCCAAAGGTCCAATCTCCACTGGCACCTCCGGCCGGCGTTCTACCGGTTTCTTCATCAGCTTATCAAAATTGCGGATACTGGCATCCACTTCGCGGTATTGCAGGATCATGTTGCCGAGGTCCTGCAACGGCACGAAAATGGCGGTGGATATGAATTGCATGGCGATCAGCTCACCAGTACTCAGCACCTGTCTGAATATCAGCCAAAGAAGTATAAACAAAATCGATTGTTTCAACAGGTTGAGCGCAGTGCCCTGCAGCAACGAAAGTGTACTCACCTTTTTTGCTTTGTACATCTCCAGCTCATAGATCTTTTTCGTTTGCTCATTCAAGCGCCTGATCTCCGGAAAGGTAAGCCCCAGGCTCTTTACCAGCTCTATATTCCGCAAACTTTCGGTGATCACACCAGCCTGTGCATCTGTTTGCCGGTTGATGCTGCGCTGCACTGTTTTGATTTTCCGGGAAAGGAGGCCCGTTAGCGAACCCAGTACTAACACACCTATCACAAATACAGGGATCAGCATCCAGTTTTTATTAATGCTATACCAGATCAGAAAACCAGTACCTACCAGCGAAGAAAAAAGTACGTTGATAAAGCTGTTGGTAAATCGTTCCGCGTCCGTTTTTACTTTCTGTAAAATGGAGAGCGTGGTACCACTCCTGTTTTCTTCGAACTCCTGAAACGACAGGCGCAGCGTCTGTTTCAGCCCATCGTTAAATATCTGCATCCCAAACTGGGCCACGGTTTTTCTTGTCAGGTATTCTTGCAGAGACTTAAGGGCTTTGGCGAGCAAGGCTATGGCAATGGCAATACCCAGCCAGTAAAGTACACTGCTCACCAGTTCCTTCTCACTCAGATTACCGGGATTGGAAGCGTAATTATCTACTATTTTACCGAAGATGATAGGGTCCAGCAGGTTGAGTAATTGCGCGGAGCCGGCCAGCAGCAGGGATAAGAGGATGAGTTTTTTATGCGGCTTCAGGTATTTCCAGAGCGTCTTCATGCTGCGCGGTTTTCGTTTGTGATGGTTTCCTGATTATAAGTTAACGAAAAAAAACAACAGCGGGAAGTCGCGGAAGTGGAAAAATTTGGCATGGTCACTGTACTATCACTAAAATATAACCAGGTAAACAAACCCCAAAAAGAGGATTTTTCCGACAAATCAGAGTTCTATTCGACAATTCCACGGCAGCAAAAAAATATTGAATTGGCCGACAAGGTTTCAGAATGGCAGGATTTCTATAACCATCAAAGGCCTAATGCCTCTTTAAACGGCAAGACACCATACGAGAAATACTTGGAACTAGAACACCTTATCCCAATCCAACCTGATGGAACCGGCAAATATTGGGAAAAAGAGGTTGAAATTATTCCGAGAAATAGAAAATGGTACTATCGGAAACGGAATTGATTTTCGTCTCACATGACTTGAAAAATCACATTCCTACCTGATCATTTCTTCAACCAGCTGAATGAATTGGTTCATATAAAAATATCAATAATATCACTTTCAAGTTATTGCCCATTAATAGTCTTTGGATCTGCGCCGAATCAGGCATATCTTGTAGTAAACTAAAATGTATCACCAATTTTTTTTGTCTTAAAACATTCTTTCAGGCATTTTCATAAACTTTGCAATAATCAACTATTAAAGCCGGACAGTTGTTAATCTCAGTCTTATTTTTCCAATCAATAATAACAGGGTAACAAGAATACATATTTGTTCCATAAGGATGTACTATCTTATTGATCATATACAATGCATCAATTTGTATTGAAAAGTTTTGAGATTTGGGCTTTCCGACGCAAGTGCGTTCTATTCAATATTAAGAGAATTCTATTCTTCATAATTAGTTTCATCTAATGGCTTTTTATTTGTTGATGCTCCATAAATGTCCTTCATGTCCCTGGCAAACTCCTTTTTGTCTTATCAGACCACTTAGCGGCAACTACTACGGATCCGATGTACTATACAAACCTGAGTAGAAGACTCCGGGAACACTGATTTAATGGGTTCCCGTAAAACCATTTAAGTTATCAGTAGCCGTTATTCGCATATCTTCTACACCACATGCCTTAAAACCATAGGTTAAAACTGGCATGCCGATCCCTTGGGACTTTTATCTCAGATTCACCATAGTTGGTCTTAATCTTCTTTTTGCCATAGCCATTACGGCTTTTGTCGTTTTCATTTGGCTCATTCTTATAATAGCCTAATGGCTAGCCCGTTCAGCTTCCAGCATCTTTTCAGTCCACCGCTTCTGAATCTGGGCTAGGAAATTATTTAGCTGATCGGCCGTTTTAAACTGCTTCAGAAAATCGTCTGATAAAAAATTTTCTGTATTCATGATACTGTATATGCTTTAAAATTAAAAAATCGGAGCGAAACCCCGATTTTTATGATTTACACAGTTTATGAGATAGTGTCATTTATTCAGCCATCTTTTTTAAGAAATAATGTGTCGCGTAAATTGCATTTATACAATGATCACCCCAATGACTCTTAAAGTCGAAATAAAATTGCCATACTACATTATTCATTGATCCCTTTGTTTTACTATCAAAGATTACTATCGCCCTTTTTATGTCTTTGTATATATCACAAATATCATCGAGCAAATCTCCGTAAATGATATCTTTATCAAACTCATCTGCAGGATTAAACAAATGAAGATAATATCGTGAATCCTTTAATCGCTCTATAGTTTGGGAAAAAACTTTTTCCCAGGTAGTGCTATCCCAATCGTTTTCAATTATTATCTCCTCGTCAGATTCAACAATCGGTAATTTGCTTGCATCTTGATAAAGTATTAACAACATACGTTGTAGCATAAGTAAAAACTCCTCAGCATTCATGTTCCGATCATACTCAAGAAATCTACAATATGATCTTGCTATATCGGCAAAATTCAAAATTTCAGGTGCGTCTATAGGTTGATTAAAATCTTCTTTTTCCGATATTGACATAAATTTATCCTTATTTTAATTTAAGATTGCTTAGTTCTTTCTTAGTTGTTTCAAGTTTTTCTTGATCTCTCCTCAATGCTTCTTTTTGATTCTTAATTTGCTTTTCTAAGGCCTTCACCCTACCATCAACCCTTCGATCTCTCTGCTCTTTTGTCAAATTCTTTAATTCTCCTTTATTATCGTGCTTATCTGGGTCTGTTTTGTAATCCTCCAGCTTATCTTCATGTTCTTTGATTGTTTTTTCATGATTTTTAATACCTTTCTCCAGTGATTTAACATCCTTCTCCAAAGATTGAGACTTCTCAGCATTCTGCATTTCCATCAGCCTATGCTGCGGAATTGTGATTTGAGGAGCAAATGTCAAGGATCCTTCGGCGCCTCCAATTTTACTCCAATCAACTTCAATATCTTTAACCTTATCTGCAGCCCGAGTTATTACCGCAGTAAGTCCAACTGCTGCACCTAATGTAACTAAAGCATCTCCTATAGCTGGTAAGGCCAGGAAAATACATGCAGGACATTTCCCATTAGGATCATTATACCTTATCGGATTGTTGTAAGCAAACTGGTATGGCGTCAACATCTCCTGACTGCCTTCCTCGATCCAGGGATCTATTTGTAAGAATCTGCCAATCTGCGGATCAAAAGTTCTGGCATTGAAGTCAAATAATTCCAGCCCTGACCCGTCACTGAACTCTTTTGACTGTAACTCATTTCCATTATATTTTTTACGATTCTCTGGGTAGTTACTCCCCTTCAACGCATTCGAACTTATCCCTGCCATCGTCAGCCCAAAAGGATAATAATGCGCCTCCTCCAGCACCGGCCCTCCGTTATGGGTCACCACCAGGTTATCAAAGTACACATCCTGATTGGTTTCATTACTGGTATAAATATACAGAAAACCACTCTTTTCCATCACCACATCATCTGTGGATAATGTTTGCAGTTCATCTGGAGTGGCAGCTACCTGCTTAATGCCACTGCTCTGATCCACCAGTTTAAACTGATCATCAAACAATACATAGTTCAGGTAAGCGCGAGGTTTGTCTACCATTCCCTGGTCGGGATTTTTCTCGGCCAGCTTACGCAAGTCATTGCCGGTCAGGTTGCTGGCTGGTGTACGATTTGAGGCTACGCTACCGTGGCCGCCATTTCCTGTACTTTCACCGAATGCATTTAGCAGGGAGCTAAGTATTTCCTCTTTGGAAGCATTCTTCTTTTGACCCACTGTTGATTTGTAGAATGCCTTAGTGCCCATTTTAACTGTATCCCCAGCCATTACACGCAGCACCAGTGAAGTGCCTACCTTTTTCTCGGACCCCCCATTTAATTTGGATGCAAATTTGTTAACATTGGAAGTTTCGTCGGTTGGGTAACCTACCGGCAAATCAGCTCTGGTAGTGGCCACATTGCTAAACAACGCTTCTTCAGTCGAGGCTTTGGCTGCTTCCATCGTTGCAGCATAAATAGTTTGGTCATTATGTTCTGTCAATACGGTGCGAACATTACCAAGGTGATCCTTCAGGAAGTAATCATAAATATATAATGGCGCAGCACCCTGCTTATTTACTACCCGCAGCCTGCCTTCTTCATGACTTATCAGTTCCATGACATTATCCTTAAATACAAGACCCGCCAGATAGTCAGTAACAGTAGTTTTTACCGGTGAAACAGTTTTATCAATTACTGTTTTCCGGAGTTTGGCGCCTGCAGCATCGTATAAATAACTGATACTCCCTTTTGTCCCAACAATGATTTCTTCCGGCAGATTAAGGATATTATAATTAATTTGACTGATGCCTTTGTTATTATCACCTATAAGATTACCATTGCTATCATAACCGTAGTCCACTCCGTCGGAGGAAGAATTTTTGAAATCACCCAATGCAGCAGCCGTTCCTCCTAGGTCGTTCACTGACCCCAGCTTGTTGCTGTTACTCATATAACGATACTGCAGGTTATCAATTATTGCAGGAGCACCAGCGACAATACCGTCCTGCTTCATGCTCATGATGTTACCATTGGCATCATATCCAAGATTTGATACCGAGAAATTAACGGAACTGTGCGTCCAGCTGTCAGAAGGACCATTATTCTGCTGGTTGAAATCCGCTGAAAGCAATCTGCTGGCATTATCATATTTATATCCATAGGCCCTTGCTACAGGATCATTAAAACCTCTCCACAGCTGGCCAGCGATATTGCCACTAAATGATGGATTGTTAAATCCATTGTCATATGACAGCGTTTGGCCAAAGTACATGCGGTCACCAGTACCACTTGTCACATATGCTTTGTTCATACCCGTTAACCAACCACGAATGTTATATTCATAGTTCACGGAAGTAAGTGCAATAGCATCGGTACTAATACCCAGGTCTTTTTTTTGCAGCTGACCGTTTGCATCGTAAGTATTTGATAAAATTATTCGCTCCAGACTGGCGTCGTTATTATAACGTTTGGTAACTGTGAGTAATCTGCCCGCAGCATCGTAGCTGTTCCGGGTGATAACATCCATGTTAGATTGTTGCGCACTGGATGGATTAGTATGCTGTTCATGGGTCAGTAATATTTTGCCGGAAAAGTCATACATGGAATGAATTGTATGCTTACCACCGTTATAGTTTTCTTTCGCTATTTCTATGGTACGCCCTTTATCATCATAGTAAGTAGTGGTAGTAAGCCAGTTGTTTGTACCCAGCACGCGGGTGCGCACACCTGTTACCAATCCTTGTGTGTTCAATGCCCTTAGAGGATCAACAGGACCAATTGCATTGACATCTTTATAGGGATTAAAATCAAAACCAACCGGCGCAATCACGCCTGGATAGCTATAGTTATCATAAAAAGTAAAAGTCAATGGGGTCAGTTCTTCTTCACTTATAGCCGGCAACGGATTATTCACCTGCAAAGCCAACTGACCGGTATTCAGGTTGGGATTTATGCTATACTCTTTTTCACCTGTATTACTATCATAACCATCAATCAGCTCAATACTTATTCTTGCTTCATAAAGTGATTTACTCTGATCAGTAGCCATTATCAGGTTATCGATGCCGGCAAAGATGAATTGTTGCTGGCCAGTAGTATTGGTAACCACATTCATACCTGATTGCAACGAAGGGCGATCGGCAGGCACCGTAGGATGATAAACAGCGGTTTCAACCTGCCTGTTTAGCCCATCATAAAAAGTCACCAGCCAGTCTCCTTTACCTCTCATATTTCCATCCCGTGTAAAAACCAGCCGATCGCGTGTATCATAAACCATTTCCACTACGCCAGCTCCCGGAATCTTCTTTTCAATCATTCGGCCACGACTATCATAATTATATTGAAAACAGAGCTCTGCCTGCACGGCGTCAAGGCTCCACTGGCCGACAATCTTTTCCACTGCCAATGGAGGTATAACGGTTCTGAGCTGCCCCAGATCATCATATACATAATAGGTACTCAGCCAACCATCATATGCATTCATATGTTGAGAAGTCTGTTCCACCTTTTTCAGGATCAGAACATTACTGTTGTCTTTAAAACTTGTCACCTTTGCTCCATCTTCATTGATAATAATTTCTTTGTACAATGTACCTGGAGCATAGTATCCGGAAGCGATGGTATTACCATTGTTATTTATTGTCCAGATAACTACCTGGTCAGCAGATTCATTTACCAGATATTGCTGCTCTATTGGATGATTCCCTTTTGTTCTGGCCCAGCTGTTCCCGGCGGCATAAGTTTTTAATTGCCGATTAAGCGGCGAGGCTTCAAATTCAGTTTCACTGTAATAGATGGTATTGTTTTGTGCCGCAGGATACCCCTGGTAAAATTGCTGCTGGTCCAAAAATGGGTTAAGCTTCAGATTACCGTCACCTGTGGTGGAAGTATAGGGAAGATATTTGGTAACTTCTCTGCCAAACTGATCGTAAATAACAGGTGTTACCAGGTCACGCCCCTGCGGGCTAATCCCTTTTACTACTGATTGAAGTGGCCGGCCAAGACCATCTACATAAGTAGTCTGTTCTTTCACCTGGCTTACAGGCTTAGTTCGGTTGCTAACGTCTGCTGCATTTGTGAGTGGGACAGCCGGCTCCCAGGTTCTCACATAATTAATGGTAGGATTTGTATACCCGGCAGGTATAGTCTCCGCAGTCTGAGAAACTGGAGTAATTACTACAGGTTTATTTTCCTGTGCAAGCGATATTATTGGGAATCCTCCAAAAATGAGGGCAAGGATAAATTTATTCACAGTATCAGGATAACTATTATTTGGAAAATAGACGCTTCAACCATTCACAACAGAACGGTTTTTAAATAATACATTTATTGAGTTAAAGGCTGCTGATATTTGTAATCATACTGCTTAACAATATTTCCATGGGCATCCCTTATCAGCTTTAAACGACCTGATTCATCATACTCATAATAAGAAGTACGACCAGCAGGATCAGTTTCGCTGGTAACACCTACTGAAGGCGCATATGTATATGTACTCACCAATATTTTTCCATCCAGACTATTAATTCTGAGCTTGTTCAATTCTTCCCTTAATTGTTGGTCGTTGGCCGGATTCTGTAAAATTGCCTGGTTTAACTGCCCAATAGAGGTAACATAGTTTCCTCCGGATATTTTCGCGACAGGATATTGGTTGTTATAACCCCAGATGTAAACTTCGGCAATGTCATTCACCTTCTGCTGTTCCAGGATATTTCCGCGACTATCATAACTATTAAACGATAACCTGTATTGATAGCGGGGGTCCAGGTTTACAGCTCCGTTAATCGTTGTAGTTCTGCTAAAATTGGTAACACCACTGCCATCATTGAATGTCCAAAATCCATCCTGTAATGGCATGTTGGATTTAAAGGAATTAAAATTCGATTTGATCACCCGCTCATTACTGCCATCGATATCAGTTTTGGCTAACGTATTTTCAATGGTGGCTGTAAGTATATGGCTCTCCAACAGTTTTTTTACACCTGACGAAATGGGATCAGTTCCTGTAATTACCCCATAGTCTCTCGGATAATAATTATATGCAATTGTTTTTGTATTATCGCTATTAACAGTTTCTTCTTTGTTGACCTGTAGTAGAGAATTATAGCTTAATTTCCGTTCCCGTTGCAATTGGCTGCCATTTGAAAAATACGTGGAAACTGTACGGGAAAGCACCTGATCTCCGCATGAAACACTATAACTACCATAGTCAAATAAACTGGTAATGCCATAAGCATAATAGTTGCTGGAACTATTATAATTTTCAGATGCACTAAAAAACTTCCGCACCTTTAAACCAGGAAACATTTCCATATTTGAAACATATTCACTCTCCTCAAATAACTGCGGCTCATATATTCCATTTACATATTTGTAGACTTTTTTAGACTTTAACACTGGCTTTTTCCAGGAAGCATCGAGAGAAACGTAATAAGCAGGATACTTTCGCAGCAAATATTTTGCGCCAGCCCCCATATTTATACAGTCTGCTCCGAATCCATCCATTAGTCCATCATACGCCATATAACTGGAGTTCACAGGATAGCCTTGATAGTAAATAGCCTCAGGTAGTAAGTAATAATATTCAGTTTTTCCATTGTATTCTGCCAGACCATTCACTGAATTGATGCCCCGCGAAGTTTCAGTAACTTTGCTATAGACAACCGGACTTGCAGCAGCCACCGCCAATTCTTCATCAGGGTTGGTTTTAAAGGTGACAGTACGCAGTAACCTAACGTCTGCCTGACTTGGACCGTATAATAGGCAGTCCCCAAATACAGCTTCCGAAATAAACAGATTCTTATTCGCAAGGTCTACCGAAACCTGACCTGTTTCATCATCAGTAGTGCCATACCGGTACTCCTTCATCATTGTTTCATTTCTCACAAGGTCATTAAACCAAATCTTTTTTATTCTGATACCAACATTTTTAATTGCAAGCATCCCATTATTATCATTCGCCCCCCAATATTTATTTGATTCATATTCAAAAGAAGTACTTCCCCCTGTCGGATAGGTTATTTTACTGAGCGTAAAAAAACTAGCATCAGCACCATACGAGTTTCTGTCCGTCATTGTCATATAGGTTCCCAGCGAAACAACCCCTAACTCTCCTTTACAGAGATACAGGGAGCCGAAATCCGGAAACTCATAGTAATTATTGGAGGTTTGTCTATAATAACCCCAATAATCCGCGATCAGACTTCCGTTTCCTGGATAATCCCGGTTAATATAGTTAAAGCTGTAGGTCTGTCCATCGATATCTTTGCTTCCATAAACTATCACCTTATCTAGGAACCGGTGCAGTGCAGTTGAGACATACTGGAATACAAACTTTTTCAAACGTTGACCGGTGATTAGGTTTACTGTAATAGAGTCAATAATGGTGGTATTGGCTTTTCGATAGAACTTCACCACCTCTCTTTCCGTAGTTATATCCATTAATGCCTGTACCTCATATACATTTAGTGGAACACTGTTTAAATTTGCATCTCCGGTTGTATTAGGACACATTCCGTCAGATCCGGTAACTGAGGCCATGGTATACAGTGATTTCCCTGTATTTGAGTTGCTCTCCTGGTAATTTTTATAGTGAAATCGTGCATATTGTCCGAACGGATCCACCATATCAGTCAGCAACCAGGCGGAAGGGGTAATACCTTTTGTAAAGTTAACGCTGGAGTTTCTTTCATATATTACATTACCTCCTGTCAATTCTTTTCCAAAACGGTAGGAAATTCCATTACCATCCTTTATATCAAAATTGGTAATCATCCCCTGGCTGCTCTGCGCATAAGATATTGCATCCAAAGTGGTACTGGTAGTTTTTACCTGTCGCAGCTGTCGGTCGGTAATAATAAACATGCCTGCTGTAGACCCGAGAGAGTAAGAAAACTTATCATACTCACCGTCCAGTGACTGGGCAGCATAGGGAAGGTACATTTCATTATCACGGCCAAATTGCGCCAGGTAAATATCTCTGGTGGCAGGATCAGATATCGAGTTGACCGCATCCAGATTTGCAGGCATAGGAAAATATTCATCCGGCCGACCATACATAGTCCTGGAAATTCTATAGCCGGGTTCAAGTACCCAGCCAACGCCCACCTCCCCGGAGCTCTGACCAAATTTTATTCCGGAGGCATGGTATTTCAGCATAATGGGTATTGACTCCTTACCCACCTGGAGATTATATAATGGTATATTGATTTCAGGAATACCATTGTACAAGGAAACTTGCTGGGTAATGTACTTTTCGAATTCACGGCTTGTAGGTGAAGGTTGCATCACGCGAAGTAAATCTCCGGACTGCGCAAAACCAACACCTGCTATAACTAACAGAAGGTATAGGAGAATTAAATTCTTTTTCATTTATTCACAATATCATTAGTATAAAAGGGATGGGTAAACTACAATTTAAAAATAGAATTTTATCAATTTAATTTAGTGTTTTATAAGAAATTCTTCTCTGGATAAGATTCTAACCAACTCTCCTAAACCTCACCGCAAACATCGTATCCGCTCCACTTCCATACCCCGGAATCACACCGCCTTCTTCTCTTCTCAAATCACTATTTGCTTCAATAAATTCCACTACCTCTTCATTCTCTTTCTTGAACACGGAGCAGGTGATATAAATCAGCACACCACCAGGCTTCACGAAATGTATAACGTTATCGGCTATACGCTTTTGCAAATCCTGGTAACGTTGTATTTCTTCTTTTTTGAAGAAGGCTAAACTCTCCGGTGTACGGCCCCAGGTACCGGAACCACTGCAGGGTGCATCGAGGATAATACCATCGAATTTCACATTCCCCATCGTTCCCGGAAAGGCAGGATTGGTAAGGTCCGCCACGCGCGCTTCATAGTTTTTCACACCGGCGGCAGCGAAGCGTTGCTGCAGGTTTTCGAGGATAGATCTACGTACATCACTTACCAACAACTGTACATTAGGCTCCTGGTCTTTCAGCAGGATGGATTTACCACCACTGGCGGCGCAGCAATCCCACCAACGCTGGCCTCTGGCAGGTTTAAACAACAGGCCTGTTTGCTGACTGCTGGCATCCTGTATTTCATACCAGCTTTTATCAGGAATGAGTTCTTCTATTTTAGTACCGTTCGGTAACGCAAGCGTGGTACGGTTTTCAGACAATTCGTAGGCGATGTTAGCCTGCTTCAGTATCGCCTGAACTTTATCCTGTTTATTATTGCGGATGCGCAGGAAAAAATGAGGTTGATTCAGATAACTTAGCGCAAACCCGTTCGCATCAATACCGGCAGACAACTCGTCCGTAAAAGGGAACAGCTGTTCAGCGGTGAGTTCTCCGGCGCCGCTCAGCTGCAATTTCTCCGACAGCGGTGCAGCTATCTGCTCATTCCATGCCGGCTGCAATTGCGCCAGCAGGTCGTTGGGCTTTTGTTCCGATAAGAAAGTCCCTAAAAGCAGGCGCTCACTTACTTCCATATCTTTCTTCCACCATCCCAGCCGGAAATAATGATATACCAGCTGTGAAATCCAGCGCCTGTCGCGACTCCCCATTTGCGGGTGTTGCTTAAAAAATGCTTTCAGAAAATGGTGCAGCGGCAGCTCGCCTTTGTAGGCATTAATCACTTTAGCGGCTGAAACGAGATAACTTTCCCAACGTGTCATGCCGCGAAGGTATGACTTTCTGCCCTACATGAAAAAGACCCGTGCCATAGCACAGGTCTTTTCAGCAATATTTAGGTGCAACTATTCCAGCAGCTTCTTCAATCCCGCTTCGTAGTTGGCTATTTCAGCGGTCAGGCTCTCCACCAATGGCTTACGGGCACTCTTATCCCCTTCCATAATAATACTCCATCGTACCACCGCTACATCATCATTATCAGGGCGTGACTCCACCAATGCAGTAATAATTGCTTTGGATACTCCCTTTGGCAGCGGGTCCTGGATGTTAAACACAAAAAATTTGTATTGATCATGTACTTGTTCAATCTCATCCGTGCGTTTGGTACCATCCGCAAATACCAGGTCGCGGTAGCTGACTTGTCCCACCGTTCTGATATCTATCTCTTTAATCATTCCATTCGAATACTCCTTGGCCTTTGGCAGGTCGCGGATAGTGCGCCAGATTTTTACCGGTGTACTCTTAATCTGCGATTCATGCAGGTACTCAGGAATGATCTTTTGTGCAGCCTGGATCTGGGCCATGGCAGCCATACTACAGCAGATTAACAACAAGGTAAACAGTTGCTTCATAATCGTTTCTATTACAGGTTTCTCTTAAATCTTATTTTCCGAAAATCTCTTCCAGTTTTTGTGTCAACTCATCCCCGCGCAGGTTAACCGCCACAATCTTTCCTTCTTTGTCAATCAGGAAATTAGAGGGCACGGCACGGATATTATAGGCTTTTGCTACTTCATTTTTCCATCCCTTCAGGTCACTTACATGTGCCCAGGTGAGGCCATCATCTTTAATAGCCTTTATCCAGGCATCTTTGGAATTATCAAGGGATACACCCAGTATCTCCAATCCTTTGGGATGGTATTTCTCGAAGTTTTCCAGCACATTAGGATTCTCCGCTCTGCAAGGCCCGCACCAGCTGGCCCAGAAATCCACCAGCACATATTTCCCTTTGTAATCAGACAGCTGTACAGGATTCCCCTTTGTATCTGCCTGCGTGAAATTCATGGCTGTAGCGCCAACACCGGTTTTACGCTCAATTTCTGCCGCAATGATCATATCCGCCTTCTTACGTTTCGCCTCGGCGAGGTAAGGATACTTTTTGATCAGCTTGTCTAGTTCTGAAGCTATCAGCTCCTTGTCTTTTTGCGGATGTAAATAATCCAATGCATACAGCAGTACCGGCGTATTGGGGTTCATACGCATAAGTAATTTCACCCTTTCGGCCATATCATCGCTCAGCCAGCCATACATGGCAGTAAAGGTGCTATCCAGTTCTTTATTTTTTGCAAACGATGCCTGGTATTGCAACTGCCCATTCTGTATCATAGCCTGGTAGTTACGGTAGGTAATGAAATTAACTTCGTTGATCAGTTTGTTCTCCTCGCTCCCGTCGATGTATACATAAGGAGGATTCTTGTATTTAATCGCAGCAGTGTCGATACCTCTGAAATCAATACGCAGGTTTTCCCTGTTGGCCCAAACAGTCAGTCTGTCTTCCTCAAACTCATTCAGGATATAAAACTGCGGGGTGGAAACGTCCAGCTTATGGCTGTAAGTCCCGTCTGCACGCAGGTGTATGGTATCAATGGTGATACGCTCGTCCCCCTGCTGTTTCTGCACAAGAAATGGAAACTTTGCCTGTTGTTCGGCATCCGGCGGAAATTTGATTTTTCCGCTCACCGTAATGTACTTTTTTGCCTGCTGTGCAGTTGCCGGCAGTATAGCACCAGCAACAAGCAGAACAGCAAGCATCCGTTTACGAAATTGTTTCATGTATGATTGGTTTTTGAATTTATTGCATGCTGGTCATGGGCATGGCAGGAATTACCTTTGGTTCAGCTGCCGGCTTAGCTTCAGCAGGTTTAGTCACCTTTCCTCCAAACAGCGCCTGTAATTGCTTTTCAATACCACCATTTCCGGTTTCATCAAAGCCTATTTCCTTCTGTAAAATTTTACCATCGGGCCCAACAAGGATGGTGGTAGGAACACCGGTGATAGCAAAGCCGCTACCGGAAACATTCTTATCATCCAGCGCCTGTATCCATGGGTTATTTTCTTCTGCCACCGCCTTCAGCCAGTCTGGTTTACTTTTGTCGATGGAGATGCTATAGATCACGAAATTCTGGTCTTTATATTGCTGGAATACCTCCCGCATATGTGGGAAAGATTTACGGCAAGGTGAGCACCAGCTGGCCCAGAAATCAATCAGTACATATTTACCTTTCAAATCACTGAACTTTACTAATTTCCCATCCGGAGCAGGCAGGCTGAAATCCTTTACCTGTTTACCTATGGCGGAATTACGCAATCCTTCTGCAAACTGATGGAATTCGGTAGCCTCTCTGGTAGCCTTCATTTGTTTGGACAGCCCGTTATAGAGTTGTTCCTGTTGCGCTACTGTGGCCATTTCGCGCGCTTCATTCAAACTAAATACGGACGCATATGAGTCAGGATGCTGCTTTACCAAATTTTGTAATAACGGGAGAAGTAATTGCTTTTGCAGCTCATTCTGCCGTTGCTCGAACGCGGCATATTTTGGATTACTTTCTTCCATCCAAACAGCGCCGAATTCGGCTTGCAGTGTAGCCGTCATTTTCTGGTAAGCGGCGGATTTCTGACGGCCATAGGCCAATAGCAACTCCGCGGCTTCTGATCCTTTCACCGCCGACTCCGACATACCTTTCGCCACATCTGTGCTAACCTTATAAGTCACCGGCTTGTCGAACAGAATTCCAAAAGGCACATACATCTGCCTTTCCGCCAGGATATATTCGGGCAATAACATCATCATGGAAGGTGTGGAAAAAGGCACCTTTAGTGTATAATGACCATTGACGATCTCCGCGGAGTCTTTGTAGGTCCGGGAATAGATATACATTTTGTTATGTCCTTTCAGGTCGCCGGTGATATCACCTTCGATCGTGATGGTTTGTGCCATGCTGCCCAGCGACAGCAATACACCGGTTAAAGCACTCAGGGCTTTTTTCATACTTAATCGTTTATTCGTTAACGTTATTTGGCATATCCGGGGTTCTGTTTAATCAGGCCACCGGTAATATCTATTTCATGCTGTGGAACAGGCATAGCAAACTTTTCCGGCAGCAGTAGCGGATTGGGCTGTTTGTTATATCGGATGGCATCAAATCTTGCCAAACCTTCATATGCCATCTCCCGCTTACGTTCCAGCAGAATACGGTTGATCAGCTGTTCCTTGCTGCTGAAATCCGCTATGGTATATACCTTCGGTACCGGATTAATGGAAAACGATCTTGCATACACGGCATTGAGCAGGTCTACCGCGCCCTGTGTAACACCAGCCACCTGTGCCTGCGCTTCTGCCGCAGTAAGCATCACCTCTGCCAGCCGGATCATAATCACATTATCGCGGATATTCATATCCGTGTATTTGGGTATAAACGTACCTGCTTTAGTGCCCAGCAACCGGTCATCACCAACATCGTAAATTGCCAGGAAGTCAGGCAGGGACTTATAAAAGCCATAGGAATAGTAAAGCCCGTTATTATCCCCGTAGTTACTGGTGGCATTATAACTCTCCGGGAAAGCGAAAATTGTTTCTGTATTTAACTGGTATGGAGCAGTACCGGTGGTATTATCCGGCCACATGGCGGCAAATGTTTTTTGCAGACTATATTGTTTGCTGTTCAATACAGCGTCGGCATAACCGGCCGCCCGCTGATAGTTGTGCATGTATAAACAAACCCGCGAAGCCAGTGCGGCTGCAGCGCCGCTGGTAGCCCTGGAAGCCTTGTCCAGCAAAGTACTTCTGGTAGCGGGGAGCACGGCCATCGCCTCGTCCAGATCCAGTAAAATCTGCTTATACACCTCCGCATTCGTATTACGGGCCTTGTTCTGCGAACCATCATATCCTTCAAAGGCATCCAGCATTATTGGCACCCCCATACCGGTACTATTCCCCTGTAAGGCGCCTTCACCGTACATCTGCAGCAATGTCAGGTGGCAATATGCCCGGATAAATTTAGCTTCTGCTATAAACTGCTGCTGGCTGGCTACATCAAATTGGGCATACTTGCCCAATTTGTTGATGATCACATTGGCTTCATTGATAACAGCATATGGCTGCTGCCAGTAAGGATCATAATTCTTATCTCTCGGATCTATCTTCCCTTCCACCAATGCCTGGTCGAAAGAGCTTACAATGTTACCCGTTACATCTCCCAACAAATAAGCATCCGCGCCGCAGGCATCCATCATTTGCAGGTAGGCATCCGCTAAAAAACTTTCGGTGGACTGGCGATCCTTCAGCAAGTCGGCTTCCACCATTGTTCCTTCCGGCTTCAGGTCCAGCTGTTTACCGCAGGACACACCCAGTACAACCAGGCCGGTAACGATTACGCTATATATTAATCTCTTCATAAAAATCAATTTTAAAGTGATGCCTTTACACCTATTCTCCAGGTACGCGGGGCCGCCATCGTCAGCTCATCAAAGCCCATCCCCAACGCAGAGGAACCATTTGCACTCACCTCCGGATCAATGCCGGAATAACCAGTCAGCACAAACAGGTTATTACCTTCCACGAATACACGCAGCGAGCGTAACGACTTCACCGATTTCAACATCCGGGTGAAATCATACGTCAGGGTAAGACTACGGAGCTTGATGAAGGAAGCATCTTCCAAAAACCGGTCACTCTGGCGGCTCAGCGTATAATCATATGAAGCACCGAAACTACCGGATGCATAATTAGATTTATTAATCAGCGCCGGGATATCCGTATTTTGCCCGGCATATTGCCAGTAGGCCAGCAGCTCCGGCGACAGATTCCAGGTATTATTGGAACTGGCAGAACTGCCCATGTAGCTATACTGCGCCGCTTTAGCGCCATTAATAATTTTATTACCCGCGGAGAAAGAGAAGAAACAGTTCAGCTCAAAGGACTTCCAGGAAACCGTGTTACCGAGGCCACCAAAAACAACCGGCATGGCATCTCCCTTGTATTCCCGCTGCAGGTATGGCTTATCTGTATACTGCTGCTGAATCGGCGTTTCGGACGATTTACCACTTTTATCTATCCACAGTGGCTGCCCGTTCTGCGGATTGATTCCACCCCACTGGTAGAGATAATAAGCAGTGGCCGAATGTCCCACTTTCCAGAAGCGGCCACCATCCTGTTCATTTTGAACAGCCAGTTCATCCTCATTAATTTTATGCAGCCGTACCACTTTATTTCTGTTGGCAGAGATGTTAAAATTGGTATTCCAGGTCAAGGATTTGCCTTTGATATTTTCACTGCTGATACTTAGCTCTAACCCTGTGTTAGTAAGATCTGCCAGGTTCTGCTTTTGTACGGAGAAGCCCTGGAAATAAGGCAGCGCAGAGCTAACAATCGCATTGGTAGTCTGGCGGCGGTAGTAATCCAGTGTAGCAGTAACAGCGCTGTTAAACACGCCGAGGTCCAGCCCTATATTCCACGTGGTAGTTCGCTCCCAGGCCAGGTTAGGATTAGCTGGTTGTGAAGTACCAATAGCGGTAACAGTACCATAGCTGGCGCCATAGGTATTTACCACGTATTGTCCCTGATTACCGTAATAGCCATTACCACCGTCACTACCGGTAAAGCCTACACTACCGCGCAGTTTAAGTTGATTAAGCCAGGCATTGCCTTTCAGGAATGCAGCTTCGCTGGGTACCCATCCCAATGCAAAAGAGGGAAACCCTACATAGCGGTGATTGCGCGAAAATCTGGAAGAGCCATCCAGGCGATAGGTAACACCAGCCAGGTATTGATTTTTATATTGATAGTTGAGTCGCCCAAGGAACGATACCTGCGCCCATTCCTGTTGCAGGGAGGTCACCACTCTTTTATTTTTGGCAGTGGCGATACTCAACATTTCATCATTTATAAACTGGTCGCCCACCACTGTGGTCACATCTTCCACTGATTTTTCAAAACTCTGTCCCAGCATGGCACTGATGCCATGTCCGCCTTCCAGCAGTTTGTTGATGTCCACGCGGTTGTTGACTACCATTTTCCGAAGCTGTTGTTGCGTTTCGGTGGCCATGCCGCCAACTGTTTGCGGGCGGTCTATCACGCGGCTGTACGCGCGGGAGTTAATCCAGTCTGTCCCAACATCTGCATGTACAGTAAGCCACGACAGCAGCTTCAGATCGGCGAATACGTTACCAAGCACACGACTGTCAGTAGAATAGTTTTTTCCGGTGGTAGCCTGTCCTACCGGATTTGATACTGTTTCCGGACCGGTAGGATTATTGCCGTAGCGCCAGTTAAATTTTCCAACACTGTCATAAATACCGATGTTGGGGGCTTTCAGTATAGCATCCCGGTACACCTGCTGTGCATTGAGCGCATTATTGTTAGCCTGATTCAAACCTACGCTCACGCCTACTTTCAGCGCCTTTGTAAGTTGGTTATCGAAATTTACACGACCCTGGTAACGGGTAAAATCATTGTTTATGATATAGGCTTCCTGCTTGTTGTAGCCGAGGCTGACGTAATAATTGCTTTTATCGGTGCCGCCGCTCATTGATACGTTTGCATCTGTTCCGATGGCGTTGCGCACTACTTCATCCAGCCAGTTGGTGTTTACTCCTTTTGGGAATTTGTAGTTAGTGGGAATATACCATCCGCTGGAAGCTTTGCCTATGGAGTCTTTCAATTGAAACAGGCGGTTGTAGAAATCCGCGTACTGATCGCCAGTCATCACACCGGGTAATTTCCGGGGGGTGCTGATGGAACTGCTTACCTGTACATCCACATGTGCAGTACCTTTCCTTCCTTTGCGGGTGGTGATCAGGATCACACCACCAGAGCCCCGGGAGCCATAGATGGCAGTAGCATAAGCATCTTTCAATACTTCAATAGACGCAATATCATCGGGGTTTAAAGTGGCGAGGGGATTTTTTTCAAAGGTAGTGCGGGGACTATAATCGTTAGCCACCTGTGTACCACCGTAGGAGAAGCCTTGGGAGGAACCTTTGCTGTAATCCACTGTATTCAGTGACTGGTCGATTCCGTAAATGGGCACGCCATCTACTACGATCAGCGGTGTATTTCCATTTGGGTTCAGGGTGCTGATACCGCGGATGGTGATATTGCTTGCGGCGCCTGGTACGCCACTGGAAGGCGCGATGTACACACCGGGTAGTTTGCCTACCATGGCCTGATCTACCGAAATAGGCAGCTGGCCGCGTTGTTCATCGGCCCGGAAAGTGCTGACTGCACCGAGCAGCTGGCGGCGCTCCTGCACGCCATAGCCAATGACTACGGCCTCGGATAAACGGGAAGATTGTACATCCATATTCACCGGCAGACTGATGAGTGCGGCGGCTACACGCACGGCAGGCTTCAGCAGCTGCTGATAGCCGATGGAGGAAAATTGCACGGTATAGGTACCGTGTGGTACGCTTAATTCAAAAATCCCATCAGCATCCGTAATGGCAGTGTAGTTAGTGCCGGTGATGCGCACCGTAACGCCGGGAATGGGATTCGCCGAGCCGGATTCCAGGCACCGGCCACGGATCTTGCCGGGCATAGTTTGCGCTGCCTGCAACTGCATTGCGGCAGGTGCGAGCGACAAAATGATCACTCCGTTCTTCTCTTCAAAAGTAAGACTGGTATTGGCTAATAATCCGTTCATTACTTTATGTAGTGTTTCATTTACAAAACGCAGGCGTGATATCTTCACATCTGCTAATTGTTGCTGGTCATATCCAAACGATAGATGGTAATTTTTTTCAAGCTTTTTAATACATGATGCAAGTGATTCGTTTTCGAAAACAGCAGAAATGCGTACCTGCTGTAAATGTTGGCTGCTGGCTGTTTGCGCCGATAATAGGACAAAACTCCCCAGTGAGATCACTGTTAGTACTACACGCCATCTTATCAAGGCGTGTACGAACGCCTGCTTAAGCGATTTTTGCATATCTTTGGTTGATTTTAGAATTAACTGCACAGTGTGCAAATCATTGCAGACTAAAAGCCGTACCTGCGTCAACAGGTGCGGTTTTTGTTTTTTTAGAAGACAATACTTCTCCAGGGATGATGGTTACTTGTTCATCCCGGTGAAAAAAAAGATGTGGTGGTTTATGTTATTTGTGAATAGTTATTTCATTGCCATTCATTTCATATTGCAGTGGATGAATACCACTTACAATGTCTAATACCTGTTGAATAGTTAGTTTATTGCTGCATCTGAGTGTATATTCGTCCTGCTTCATTTCGGCCGGATTGTAGCGGATCTTCACCCCATACTGGTTTTCCAGCGTAAGTGCCAGTTCTGCAAAACCCACCTGCGCAAGTGCGATCCGTCCATCCATCCATTCATTTACCTGATCATTGCTTACCGTTGATTTCATGTATTGCTGTGCAGATCTGCTGAAGGTAAGCTGATCATCTGCACTGAGCACATCCAGGCCCTTTTGCTGATGCAATATCTTAACCATGCCCGTTTTTACGGTTACCTGTGTTTCATCGAGGAGAGGGTGGGCTTTTACGTCAAAAGAGGTGCCCAGTACCTGTACGTTTATTTCGGTAGTATGGACTTCGAACGGATGCCTGGCATCCGGATGGATATCAAAAAAGGCCTCTCCCTCCAATTGTACTGTTCTTATTTTGCCGAAGGTACGCGGGTATTTGATGGTGGCACCCGCATTGAGCCATACCTTAGAACTATCGGGAAGCAGGAACGATTTCATTTGGCCCGGGCCGGCAGTAGCCAGCAACATTTCATGTGCCCTGCTGTATTTATAATAATAAAATCCTGCGGTAAAAACCACGCCCAGCAACACGGCAGCAGCCACCCAATACCTGCGGTAGAAAGGTATTGCCGCGGCAGACTGATGAATGGCAGCATGAATATCCGATAGCATATCCTGCTGTATTTGCAGCCTATCTGCTTCATGGCTAAACACCTGTGATGCAGGTATTTCCTGTGCATCATACCAGGATTGCAGCCACGCCAACTCCTCCGGAGTACAGGTGCCGGTATCAATACGGGATAGAATTTGTGCTATTTTTTCCTGCTCTTTCAACGTTCAGTATCCATTTGCTTATAGGTATGACACGCCTGCGAAGCAGGAGTACCATATCTTCACAAAAAATATTTTATTTTTTTAGCGATAGAAGAGCAATTGTTCGCGGATGCGGTGGAGTGCCAGTCCCAGCTGGTTTTTCACGGTTTGCCTGCTGAGCGAAAGTTGGTTGGCGATTTCATCTAACGACAGGTGATCGCGGCGGTTCAGCAGGTAGATCTCCTGCATACGTTCCGGCATAGCTGCCACGGTGGTAGCAATTACCTGTTGCATTTCGTTAAGTAGTAACGGGCTGTCGGCCTTTAGCAGGATGGCCGGTGGCAGCTCTGCAAATACATCCAGGTGTTTTTGGTAGGTAGCCGCATTCCGGATATGATTGAGTACCCGGTATTTAAGCGCTACATGCAGGTAGGAGGCAAGTTGTTCGCGAATCTGTAATTCCTTTCGTTTTTGCCACAGGGCAATAAATACCTCCTGTACACAGTCTTTGGCGTCTGCGTCCTCTCTCAGTCTCGCATAGGCGGCAATGTAAAGCTGCTCCCAGTAGCGATGATATAATTCATCAAAAGCGGCTTTATCATCCTGTACCTGCATACGCTCCAATAAAGCGATATCCGATAGTTTCAATCACAAAAGGTTTCTGCATAAATATAAATAAATCGGATTCAAAATTGCAAGTACGCATAAAAAAGCGGCTGTTTCAGATAATGAAACAGCCGCTTTTTGTATAAAACTTTTGATAATACTTAGAGTTTCAGCAGTGCTTTCAGCGGATCTTTACCGAACAGCAGTTGTTCAGGATTTTCCAGCATTTCTTTCACGCGAACAAGGAAGCTAACGGACTCGCGACCATCGATGATACGGTGATCGTAGCTCAGGGCGATGTACATCATCGGGCGGATTACCACCTGGCCATTTACAGCCATTGGACGTTCCTGGATTTTGTGCATACCGAGGATAGCTGACTGCGGGATGTTGATGATTGGTGTACTCATCAGGGAACCGAACACACCACCATTGGTGATAGTGAAGGTACCGCCGGTCATTTCCGGAATGGTTAATTTATTATCACGTGCTTTGGTAGCGAGGTTCAGTACTTCTTTTTCGATACCGGCCATGTCCAGGCTTTCGGCGTTCCGGATAACCGGAACTACCAGGCCTTTCGGTGCGGATACGGCGATAGAGATATCGCAGTAGTCGTGGTACACCAGCTCTTCGCCATCGATGTAGGCATTTACAGAAGGGAACTCCTGTAATGCAAAACAACAGGCTTTAGTGAAGAAGCTCATGAAGCCCAGGTTCACTTCGTGTTGTTTCTTGAATACCTCTTTATATTTAGCACGCAATGCCATGATTTCGGTCATATCTACCTCGTTGAAGGTAGTGAGCATAGCGGTGGTGTTCTTCGCTTCTACGAGGCGGCGGGAAACCGTTTTACGCAGGTTGCTCATTTTCTCGCGACGTTCGTTGCGGGTGAACATTTCCTGACCGATCGCTACGCCTGGATTTTGCAGGGCAGCATACACATCATCTTTCACGATTTTGCCGTTAGCACCGCTACCTTTGATGGTGGCTGGGTCTACGTGCTTGTCGGCAATTACAGCCGCAGCTACCGGGGTAGCTTTGATATCATTAGGGATGCTGGTTACAGGTGCGTTTTGTACCTGTGGTTTTGCTGCGGGTGCAGGAGCTGCCGGAGCGGCGGCTGGTGCTGCTTTACCCGCAGGGCGTGCAGCAGCGGTATCTATTTTGCAGGCAACATCACCGATTTTCAGGGTGTCACCTTCTTTTGCTACAAGTATCAGTTTACCTGCTTCTTCTGCATTCAGTTCGAAAGTTGCTTTCTCTGATTCCAGTTCGCAGATCACCTCGTCGCGCTCTACGTAATCACCATCTTTTTTAGTCCATTTCACCAGGGTTACTTCGCTGATGGATTCGCCTACTGTTGGCACCTTCATGTCAATTACCCCTTTGTTTACGGCTGGTGCTGCTGGTGCTGCTTCCGCTACAGGTGCCGCTGCTGGCGCTGCCGGAGCTGCTGCTGCCGCTGGTGCAGAAGCCGCTGGTGCTGCTGCATCCGTATCGATGGTGCAGGCAACATCGCCAATTTTCAGCGTTGCTCCTTCAGATGCATTAGGAGCAATTTTCAGGATACCTGCTTTTTCAGCATTCAGTTCGAAAGTAGCTTTTTCAGACTCCATTTCGCACAATACTTCGTCCTGCTGCACATAATCTCCATCTTTTTTCAACCATTTCGCAATTGTTACCTCGCTAATTGATTCGCCTACCGTAGGGACTTTGATTTCGATAACCATATTTTATCAGTTGATGGTGAAACCTGCTATTAAGGTCAGGCTGCATTTTTTACATAAGACCTAACAGATAACAGCAGGCATCTGTTTTATTTCGTTGATTATTTTATTAGATGTTAAAAGCGGTGTCAATGATCTGCTGCTGTTCGCGGGCATGCACTTTAGCATAACCGGTAGCAGTGGATGCACTTGGGTTGCGACTGATAACACCGTAGTTGATCTGCTTCAGGTTCATTTGCAGGTAAGATGCAGCGCCCATGTTCAGCGGCTCTTCCTGTACCCAGAAGAAGGTAGCTCCTTTATATTTGGCAGCAATATTTTCCAGTTGCTTTACAGGCAGTGGATACAGCTGCTCCAGACGTACGATCGCCACATCCTTGCGGTCTTCTTTGGCCTGTTTGTCGCTCAGATCAAAATACATTTTACCGGTACACAGCAATACTTTCTTCACCAGTGATGCGTCCTGGATAAATGGATCATCCATTACTTCCTTAAATCCACCGTTAGTAAATTCTTCCATGGTAGAATAAGCACCCGTGTGACGCAGGTTAGCTTTCGGAGAGAAGTTGATCAGTGGTTTACGGAACTGCCAGTTCAGCTGACGACGCAGCGCGTGGAAGAAGTTAGCCGCCGTAGTAATATTGGTAATTACCATGTTCTCTTCTGCACATTGTTGCAGGAAGCGCTCTGGACGTGCGTTGGAGTGATCAGGTCCACCACCTTCATAACCATGAGGCAGCAACATCACCAATCCATTCTGCGTAGTCCATTTCTGCTCTGCACTGCTGATATACTGGTCAATTACTGTTTGTGCGCCGTTTACGAAGTCGCCATACTGCGCTTCCCAAACCACCAGGCTGTTAGGGTTAGCCATGGCATAACCATATTCAAAGCCCAGTACGCCATATTCACTCAGGAGAGAGTTGTATATTCTGAGTTTACCTTGTTTTTCTTTCAGGTCGTTCAGACGGTTGTAGGTCGCGTTGGTATTTTCATCGAACAGCACCGCATGACGGTGGGAGAAAGTACCGCGTTTCACGTCTTCACCGCTCATACGCACATCTTTACCTTCGATGAGGAGGCTGCTGTAAGCCAGCAGTTCACCGGTTGCCCAGTCAACTTTACCTTCTTCCTGGTACAGTTTAATTTTATCCTGTAACAGTTTGCTCACTTTACGTAAAGGCACGAAATCAGCAGGCCATTTCATCAGGCCGTCGAAGAGGAGTTTGAAGTCCGCTTCGTTGATGGAAGTAACGGGCGACTGATCAAAATCCGCCGGGGTAGCCTTGCGGAGTGCCTGCCACCATTCCTCTGGTTTCTGGTTTACATAAGGCAGCGGATGTTGTTTTACTTCATCCAGGCGTGCCTGCAGTTCGTCCCAGAACACCTTTTCCATATCTTTTGCCAGTGACTGTGCTTCGGCATCGCCGTTTTGCAACAGGAACTGCGTATAAACTTCGCGTGGGTTCTGATGTTTGTCGATCAGGGCATAGAGAGATGGTTGAGTAAACTTAGGCTCATCCCCCTCGTTATGGCCATGCTTACGATAGCATACCATATCGATGTACACATCTTCATTGAACTCCTGACGGTAGCGTGCTGCCAGCTGGGATACTTTTACCACTGCTTCGGCATCATCACCGTTTACGTGGAATACCGGAGCCTGAACAATGGAGGCTACGCTGGTACAGTAGTCAGAAGAGCGGGCGTCATCGAAATCGGTCGTGAATCCAATCTGGTTATTAATCACAAAGTGAATGGTACCACCGGTGTAGTAACCTTTCAGTTTGCTCATTTGAGCTACTTCATACACGATGCCTTGTCCTGCTACGGCCGCATCACCATGGATGAGGATAGGCAGGATTTTGTCGTAGTCGCTGTCGTAGATCACATCAGCCTTACTGCGGGAGAATCCGATTACGATTGGGTCTACCACTTCCAGGTGGGAAGGGTTAGGCATCAGTTGCAGATTTACCGGTTTACCACCTGCGGTATTTACCTGGGAGCGGAAGCCGAGGTGATATTTCACGTCGCCGGAGCCCATGGTCATGTCAGGGATAGCCAGGCCTTCAAACTCGTTGAAGATCTGCTCATAAGTTTTGCCGAGGATATTTGCCAGTACGTTCAGGCGGCCACGGTGAGCCATACCGATAACGGATTCCTGTACGCCATATTCGGCGGCTACATTAATCATCGCATCCAGTGCCGGAATAGTGGATTCTCCACCTTCCAGACCAAAACGTTTCTGACCGATATATTTGGTGTGGAGGAATTTTTCGAAAATAACACCCTGGTTCAGCTTTTGCAGAATACGGCGGCGTTGTTCCGTGGAAAGCGGGTTGTTCATGGCGGATTCAAATTCTTTCTCCATCCATTTTGCTTTCTCGCGGTCATTAATATATGTATACTGGATACCTACAGGTCCCGCATATACTTTATTAAGGAATGCCAGAATGTTCGTTAACGTGGTTTTACCGAGGCCCAGGAAAGTACCTGAGTAAAATTCTGTGTTCAGATCCGCGTCAGTGAGGTCGAAATTGGTCATTTCCAGACCTGCTTTTCTGTCTTTTCTCTCACGGATGGGATTAGTTTTAGCGATCAGGTGGGCTTTCTTGCGATAAGCCTGGATCAGGCGGTATACGCCTAATTCTTTTGCCAGCTGGTCGTTCGTCACCGGCGCTGACCCACCTCCTGCTGCCGTTGGCGCTGCGGGGCCCGCCTTGCCATTGGCGTTGGATACTGCAAAATCAAACCCTTCAAAAAATTTCACCCATTCTGGGTCGACGGAATTAGGGTCTTTGCGGAAATCCTGATATAAAGATTCTATGTAAGCAGGATGCGAGTTGGTGACAAATGAGAAGTCCTTCATTTACAACGAGTTTTGCTGATCTTCAGTTCAAATACTTTTCTGTTGAGTCCCTCATTATATAGGTAGATGTCCCACATTATATAATGTATGGGATTGCAAATATCGCTCGTTTTTCATTACCGAGTATGTAAAAAATTAGAAAATAATAAGATGATTACCTATGCACAACATTAGAGTCAATCACTTATATTTGCACCTTTAAAGACGGCGAATAAATTTTTGTATTGAATTGAGAAAAGTATTACCTTTGCCGTCCGAAACTTGAAATTTGAAAAATGGCAAACCATAAAGCAACGAAAAAAGACGTACGTCAGAGCAAAAAGCGTAATGAGCGTAACCGTTACTACGGTAAAACTACTCGTAATGCCATCCGTGACCTGAAAGCAGTAACTGAGAAAGCGACAGCGGAGAAGGATTTTACTGAAGTAGCTTCCATGATCGACAAACTGGCTAAACGTAACGTCATTCACAAAAACAAAGCTGCAAATCTGAAAAGCAAGCTGGCGAAGAAAGTTAACACTCTCGCCTAATTGCCTCAGTAACAATATTTACAGCTCTTCCTCACAAGGGAAGGGCTTTTTGTTTTTTTAGTCTGTTTATATAGAGATAAAATATATACGTATGCCAGATTTTGCTCTTCCTATCAAAAAACTCATGATTTCAGGCATTTTTGCCCTGTTTACCCTCCCCTCCTTCGCTCAGCAACTCCTGACCCGCTATGAACGCACCAACGGCAAGGAAACAGCCACCTACCGCGAGGTAATCGCGTACTATCAGCAACTCACCAAAAAATACCCCCAGATAAAAATGCTGGAAATGGGAAATACCGACGCCGGCTACCCGCTACACCTCGTTATCTATAGCCCCACTAAAGACTTTGACTTTACATCTCTCCATAAAAAAGATAAACGGGTCATACTCATCAATAACGGTATTCACCCCGGCGAACCCGATGGTATCGACGCTTCCATGATGCTCCTCCGCGACCTCGCCCAAGGCAAAGCATCCATCCCGGATAATATCGTCCTCGCAGTGATTCCCGTATATAATATTGATGGCGCACTCAACCGTACCACCTTTTTCCGGGTAGACCAAAACGGACCGGATGCCTTCGGCAGCCGCGGAAATGGCCAAAATCTTGACTTAAACCGCGATTTTATAAAGGCTGACTCCCGAAATGCCCTCTCCTTCCAACAAATATACCACCTCACCGATCCGGATGTGTTTATAGATAACCATGTCAGCAACGGCGCCGACTACCAGCATATCATGACTTTACTCGCTACCCAGCACGATAAACTGGGCGGCGCAATGGGTGAATATCTCAATAAAACTTTTACACCCACCCTATACCAACTCATGAAAGAAAAAGGGTACGACCTCGTACCCTATGTCAACCACTTCGGAGAAACACCGGACAGCGGCTGGGTAGAATTTGACGACTCCCCACGCTACTCCTCCGGTTTCACCACCCTCTTCTATACCTTCGGCTTTGTGCCGGAAACACATATGCTGAAACCCTATCCACAACGGGTACAGGCTACTTATGCCCTCATGCAGTGCTTCATTAAATTCACCTCCGACAATAGCAGCACCATCCGCGACCTGCGCAACGCCACTAAAAAAGCCGTGCTCACGCAATCGCAATTCCCACTCGACTGGCAGTTTGATATGAGCAAATACAGCCGGATCACCTTCAAAGGCTACACCGCCGGACACAAAGCCAGCAATATCTCCGGTTTACCGCGACTCTACTACGACCGCACCAAACCCTATACCCGCGAAGTGAAATTTTACAACTTCGCCAACGCCACCAATTTTGTGAATAAACCCAAAGCCTACATCATCCCTCAAGGCTGGTGGCCAGTGCTGGACCTGCTGAAAAACAATAAAGTGATCATGCAGCCGCTGCCAAACGATACTACCATCTACGTTGCTACCTACCACATCACCGATTATAAATCCTACACCAGACCCTACGAAAGTCATTTCCCGCATACAGACGTGAAAGTAACCACCACCCTGGATTCCATTCGCTTCCGCAAAGGAGATTTCTATATCCCGATGAACCAGGTCGCCAACCGCTTCCTTATCGAAACACTGGAGCCCACCGCAGGTGACTCCTACTTCGCCTGGAATTTCTTCGATGGCATCCTCGGACAAAAAGAAGGTTATTCACCCTATGTGTTTGAAGACACCGGCTATGAATGGCTGAAACAACATCCGGAAGCACAAGCGGAATTAGAGAAAAAACGCGCAGCTGATACTGCATTTGCAAATAATGGGGCAGCACAGCTGAAATGGGTGTATCAACAGTCGCCGTATGCGGAGCCGGAGTATATGAGGTATCCGGTGTTTAGGGTGGAGTAAACAGGCTATAGCATTAAGGCTATAGCATTAATTTAAATAATAATAAATAAGGTTAAAGCCTTAAAATATTTTTCATATTTTAAGGCTTTAACCTTATTTTTGTCTAAATATGGCATCCTCGGACAAAAAGAAGGTTATTCTCCCTATGTGTTTGAAGACACCGGCTATGAATGGCTGAAACAACATCCGGAAGCACAAGCGGAATTAGAGAAAAAACGCGCAGCTGATACTGCATTTGCAAATAATGGGGCAGCGCAGCTGAAATGGGTGTATCAGCAGTCGCCGTATGCGGAGCCGGAGTATATGAGGTATCCGGTGTTTAGGGTGGAGTAAACAGGCTCTATCATTAAGGCTATAGCATTAATTTAAATAATAATAAATAAGGTTAAAGCCTTAAAATATTTTTCATATTTTAAGGCTTTAACCTTATTTTTGTCTAAATAAATGCGGACACTCAATGGCAATCAACAACAAAATACTAGCTATCAAGCAGTTAGATAAAAAAGCAATCGAGTTTCAACCGCTTTTGAAATCGCCGCCGCCGGCTCAGGGCTGGATATCCTTAATCCGCAGATCCCTGAATATGACTTTGCGCCAGTTAGGTGATCGCCTGAATATTACCCCTCAAAGTACCCGTGAAATTGAAATACGGGAAGCTACTGGTACCATATCAATAAATGCACTGTCAACTGCTGCCGAAGCACTCAACATGCAATTGGTCTATGGCTTTATTCCGAAGGATGGATCGCTAGAAATGATGATAGAAAAAAGAGCCAGAGCTATTGCAACAAAGATTGTCAGCCGAACAGCAACTTCCATGAAATTGGAGGATCAGGAGAACTCAAAAGCAAGATTATCAGAGGCCATAGAAGAAATGACCTTAGACCTAAAACGAGAGTTATCATCAAAGTTATGGGATTAGAGATCAACTATTTTGAAGGACAAACCCCGCTGGATGAGGATGAAAGGGAGGGTTTATTAATTCCAGGTATTTCAACCAGACAGGAATTAGATGAACATGAGCAGCAAAACATAGAACAGGCCATCCGCTGGACTTTTGAAAGAAGGAAGAAGTTTACACGGGAAGAAATCCTTTCCGTAGAATTCATTTGCGATTTACACTCCAGAATGTTGGGAAATGTCTGGCAATGGGCTGGCAAATTCAGATCTACCAATAAAAATATTGGTGTTGATAAATTTAGCATCCGGCTAGACCTGAACATTCTGCTGGATGATGTCCGGTTTTGGATTAACCATAAAACATTTCCAGCGGATGAAATTGCCCTTAGATTCAAGCATAGGCTTGTCAGCATACATTGCTTCCCCAATGGCAATGGCCGTCATTCAAGGCTGGTAGCCGATATCGTGATTGAAAAAATTTTTGGATCAGCAGTGTTTACCTGGGGTTCAATAAACCTGATTCACCAAACAGAATTCAGATCACTGTACCTCAAGGCATTAAGGTCTGCTGATATTGGTAACTTTGATCAATTGCTGATATTTTCCAGATCCTGAGTACATAGCTTAGGAACTCACCCTTTCCACCACCATCACCGTATGCTGCTCCCCAAAGAAATGATTATAAATCACCACTTTCTTAAAATCCGCGGGCAGCTCTTTCACCATCGGAAACCAATCCGCCGGTATGTTGCCGGCGTGCAGCAGCGAAGCCGCCAGCCACAGGGCAAAAGAACCTGCTGTATCATACTCTCCGCAGAGGTGTTTGAATGGTATAGTAGGTGCAGCCAACACCTGATTGGCTAACTCATAATAATGTGAATAATTACTGTCGCCATTAGCGCCGCTGATAATTAAATCCGCATCTGCGCCTAACTCCTGTAGCACGGCCGAAAGTCGCTCCAAGGAGGGCTTATAGAGCAGTTTAATACCGGTTACTGCCGCTTTAGATTCCGGCGTTGGCGCGGCCGCCAGCACAAAGAAAGCACTACCTTCTCCCGAAATAGTACCGGGTAAACTGGCATCAAATAAATGGGTATTGCCTACGGGCTGCTCCCGCCACTGGCCAATGCGACTTTTAATATAGAAATGCTCCGGCGTCATTTCTTCAAAAGAGCCGGTAAGCGTATGGGTGGCACCTTCCTGTAACAGCATCAGACTGTCCACCAGCGCATTTTCGAAGGAAAAGCCGCGGTGCACAAAGGTGTTGTTATAGTCGGTCCCATTTTGCTGCAATGCAATCAGTCCGTTGACAGAGTTGTAAGTAGATTGTATAAACGGCGTAGGGTTTAATGCCGTTTCCTTGTATTGCTCAATTTCCTTGATAAACTTTTCCGTATCCTGCAAACTGCCTTTTCCAGTGCCGGTAACAATAGGGCCAGGAGTGGAAACACCGCTGCCAGAGAGGCATTTCAGGGCGGTAGCCAGTCCCATACGCAGTACGCGTGTCATCCGGCGCAAACTGTTAGCAGGGATATAGGGCTTGTAATCGGGTTCGATGCACACCAACCGGTTGCTGTCGCTTTGCACAAACGGCGCTGTGGTAATATCTCCTTCAAAAGTTTGTTGTGGAGATATAGCTGCCATTCCCTGGATATAACACTTAACCTTCATACTTGCTGATCACGAGGGAAGCATTGTTACCCCCAAAGCCAAAAGAATTAGAAATTACATTATTGATGATTACCTCTTCCTGCAGTTCCGTTACCGGAGAAATCTGTAATTCTTCCATACGTTCGGAAAAATTAAGGTTCGGGAAGATGATACCGTTCCGGATGGCCAGCACCGCGTAGATCGCTTCGATAGCGCCGGCAGCGGCAAGGGTATGACCGGTAAACGGTTTGGTGGAACTGAACGGAGGTACTGCTGTACCAAACATCCGTTCCAGCGCACGTCCTTCGGAGATATCGTTGTTTAAAGTGGCAGTGCCATGCACGTTGATATACTGTACTTCTTCCAGTGTACGGCCACTCATGGCCAGTGCATTTTTCATGGCAGCATAGGCGCCATCACCTTCCGGCGAGGGAGAGGTAGGATGGAATGCTTCGTTGGCATTGCAGTACCCGGTGAACTCTGCGAGGATAGTGCTGTTGTTTGCTTTTGCAAAAGATTCACTTTCCAGTACCAGGTAAGCTGCGCCTTCGCCCAGGTTTAAGCCGGTACGTTGCTGATCAAAAGGACGGCAAAACTGCTTATCCACATTTTTCAGCGAGTTGAATCCATTGAGGGTGAAGCGGGTAAGCGCTTCGGTACCGCCGCATACCATCCGCTGATACATGCCTGCCTTGATCATGCGTGCACCAAACATCAGTGCATTTGCCGAAGAAGAACAAGCCGTGCTGATGGTAGCAATATGCTCTGTAAAGCCTACGGTATCGGCTATACGTTGTGTACAATCCGCGCAGTCGAGCGTATGAATACTTTCTATAAACGCACCCGACTTATCCGGATTTATCAGATCGAAATAAACTTTCTCTGTATCGCACATCCCTCCCACCGTACTGGCGTTGATAAAGCCCGTAGGCTCCTCCTGGAGGTTGCTGATACCAGCCTGCTGCAATGCTTCCCGCATCGCCACCAGGCCCAGCAGCGTAGTGCGACTAAACCCCGCCCGCACAGGAATGCCGGCCATGCGGAATAAAGTGGTGTTATCCAGCTTTACTTCACCTACCGGCAGTATCTGCTTGTAAATAGTATCGATGTAGTCCGTAAACCCAAGCCCACTCTTCTGTTGACGAAGGCGCTGCAGATTACCGGCCACGTTATCACCAATGGCGGTGACCATTCCCATCCCTGTAATAAACACTCTTTCCGCCATGCAGCTGATTACTTATGCGGGTTGTTTAGACTGAATGAATTCGGCCATAGACTGAACAGACTGCAAAATTTTACGGCCCTCACGCGGATCTTCCACCTTAATGCCATACTGTCTTTCCAGTAATACCATCAGTTCGAGAGAGTCGATGCTGTCAAGCCCCAGACCATCGCCGAATAACGCCGCGTTGTCGTCAATATCAGCAGGTTTGGTGTCTTGCAGATTCAGTGCTTCAATGATCTGTTCTTTCAGTTTCTGTTTTAATTCTTCCATAATGTTGTAGGTTTATCCGCGACTGTCGGCAGCCACAAGATGCCTTTGTTAATTGGTAAAAATACAGTTTTCGTACTGTTTTGAAAATTATTCTCAGTTCATTCTTCGTTTTTCAACGTAGCCGGCAATGGCCAGCATCGCCAGGCCCGTAACTACCAGCCGCACCGCATTCTTCCACACATAGGCAATGTTGCCGTTACGGAGGTAAATATCATTAATGGCATCCAGCCCCCAGCTAAGCGGGGATAAATGCCCGATCACCTGCATTTTATGTGGCATGATCTCCAGCGGAATCCAGATGCCGCCAATGGCCGACAGGATCACAATAGAGATTGCCCCGAAATTCAGCGCCTGATTAGGCGTTTTAAAAAGCGTGCCAATCAGTATGCCATATGACGTAGCTGCCAGCCCAATAGCCGCTGCCACCAGAAAGGTAGCGCCTGCATCTCTTCCCATCACCAGTTTTGGCAGATCCAGCAAAGGCAGGATGTATATGCCCACGAGCATCATACAATAAAACTGTACCACACAGATGCCGACAAAAAACAACATCTTGCCCAGTAAAATCTCCAGGTAGGAACCCGGAATCAGCTTCATACGCAGTAAACTGCCATCCTCCCGTTCCCGTATCATGTTGCCGGCAATAGGTATGACGATAAAGAACATCGCAAATATGCTCCAGGCCGGTACGTTATGCTGTACGGAATTAGAGATTACGTCTATCTGCTTCCCTGTGCCGGTCGCCTCTTCCTTCAGGCCAACCGCCTGCAGGCGGATAGGCAGGGTATCGCCGGAGGGGGCCACACTGGTGTCCTTACTTTTGAGCTCCTGGCGAATACGCCCTAACAGCATATCCGTTTCTACCTGCGTCAGAAAATTATCTATCGCCTGGTGTACCGCTCCCTTGAAAGCCTTTTTGGCGGCAGGGTCAAAGTAGATGGTCACATCCAGGGAATCGGCATTTTTCTTAACCGGCAGTGCGAGCGACATCCCCATCCGATGAGATATATCGTTCACTATTCTATTCGCATTGCTAACGATATTGGCGGTAGCACCTGCGGGAATAATAATACTTATTTTATAGGTCCCTTCATTCACCAGCTGACGCGCCTGCTCAGCGGTCACTGGCTTGCCATCAAGCGTGTCGATGATGCGGAATTGCCCGCCGCTGGCCAGTCCCTCACGGATATGGCGGCCCAGGCGGCCATGGTCGTTATCAACCGTCAGGAGATCGAATTTTACTTCCTGGTAGTCTTTAAACGGGGCATCCTGGATCAGTGCCATTACTGTAATCAACACCACCGGCATGAGAAACAGGAGGGTAAGTCCTGTTTTATCGCGCACCAGTAGCTGCCATTCTTTTCTTATTGTCGCCAGTAATCGTAGCATTAATCTGAGTATTAGTCTCGCAAGGCATGTCCTGTATAATGCAGGAACACATCTTCCAGGTTATCACAATCCGGCAGTTCATCGATGAGTTGTTCGGGGTTACCCTGTACGATGAGGCGGCCCTGGTCTACAATGGCTACATCGCTGCATAGCGATTGTGCTTCTTCCAGCAGGTGGGATGTATAGAGAATACTATTTCCCTGGCTGTTGTATTCACGCAGGAATTGCAGGATCATGCTTCTGGACTGTACGTCTACCCCGGCGGTAGGCTCATCCAGTACGAGCAGCGATGGCTGATGGAGAATAGCTGCAATGATATTGGCTCTCCTTTTCATACCACCTGAGAATTTATGAATTTCCTTATCTGCACTTTTTTCCAGTCCGAATGCCTCCAGCAGTTCCATAATGCGGGCCTTCAATCCTTTCCCCTTGTAGCCGTACAGGTTACCAAAGTAGGTGAGGTTTTCCACTGCACTTAGCTGGGGATAGAGGGCAATGCGCTGCGGCACCACGCCTATCTGCTGTTTGATGGCTTCGCGGTGATGTGCATCCTGGGAAAGGCCGTTGATAAGCACCTCTCCGCTGCTGGCTTTCACCAGTCCGCAAAGGATAGAAATAGTGGTTGTTTTACCAGCGCCGTTCGGCCCAAGCAACCCTGCGATACTACCTTTCCGGAAGGAGAACGTCAGGCCTTTCAGCGTGGGCTCTTCTGCGCCGGTGTAGGTTTTGTATAGCTCTTTTACTGCAATGCTGGACATATCTTACAATTATATAGCCTTACTGAGCTTACGGAAAAATGCTTCTTCAGCAGCGGCGGTGCGGAACAGCATCTCACTCAGCTCGTTATAGGAAACATCGTTTGCGCTGCGGCTTTTGCATACACGGCCGGCCGCAAAAGCAAAGGTACGCCACAGGTCACCGATCTGCGTAAGTTCAGTAGCCAATTTAGAAAGTTCCGGTTTATTCAGCAGCTCTGCTGCTTCCTGGAGGAAGGCGGCATATACGAAACGGAATCCGGCGCCACCGGTGCCAATTTCTTCCTGCATACGGATAATATTGCCGAGGTAGAGGCCTGCACGGCGGTCGTCCAGTTTCTCCGGATATTTTTTCAGTCGCTTTGCCAGAAACCGTATACCGTCCACTCCAAACATGGGTATCGGAATTTTGAGCATATAGTGACAGGTTTGCTTAATACCTTCTATGATCGGTTTTTCGAATGAAGCCGAAGATGGCACGCTCACCGGGTAGTACATTTTTCCTTTAGGCGCCGGAAATCCTTTTGCAAAGCGGGCCTGAGCCAGATTCTCCGGCTCGATGCTGGTGATGGTATCCATCACCGGATCACTCACCAGGTAGTTTCCATTTTCTTTGCCATATACAACGAGGTTATGTGCATTGAAGTGGAAACGGTAGGATGCAGGGAAATAGGTGAGGTAGTAAACGCTGGAAAGCAGTCCTACGGGCGTTCCGGCGGCGAGGGTCTGGTCCAGTGCGGCCATACCTTTCTCCACAGAACTAAATTTTTCCACCTTCATTTTTACGCCCAGGCGATCACATACACGTTGGAATATAGCACCAGGCCATATCCTGTAGGTGGTTCCCGGAACGCCATTCACTTTAACAAACGGCAGGTGACCAAAGAATAAACCGGCACCAATACCAAAAGCCATTGGCTCGCTGATCTTCAGTCCGTGGTGGCCCAGCAGATTGGAGATAACACCGCTTTCGCAATGTGCTGTTTGTGTGTGATGGAATAGAATTTCGCTCATAGTTTTTATAGCTCCATTAATTATCAAACGGAGTTCCGGTTGTCAGAACTCCGTTTGATGTGGAAAATTGTAAGTTATTTTATGTGCTGCAGATCAGCGATACTGATCTTAAAGGCATCTGCATATTTTTGCAGCATGTTTTGGCTTAAACGCCCGAATACAGCGGGTTTCATGTGCCTTTTCACCTGCCATTGGAATTTGCCTACATAGTTTGCCAGCAGGGCAAGGTCCATGATGTTTTTTTCCATGTAGTAGGCGATGGGGCTCACTTCTCCGGCAAGTACTTTTTGTCTGGCCGCTTCTACTCTTTTATTCACTTCTTCCCAGGCCTGGTCCAGGGCGATATTTTCAGGCTCCCAGCCAGCACTCTGCACCTGAACGTAGTTGCCCGAGTTATCCACCGCATACATAATCTGTTTGAATGTACCTTCATGAAGGTTATCCTTGTCCTGTGGTACTTCCTCTTTTTTCATGACAGCAGTTTTAAAGGTGATTACTTACACAACAGTGATCTGTGCATAAGCATAGGAGAAACGCGCACTTTCCGGCACCATCATCACAATCTTCTGACCTTTCTTCAGTCGGCCGGTATTCATCAGTTCTTCCAGCATCAGGTAGGGAGATGCAGTTCCCACGTTACCAACACGGTCCAGGTTCGTAAACCATTTGTCCAGTGGGATAGGCACACCAATGCGGGTGATTTCCTCATCTATTTTAAGTCGGAAGAATTCGGAAGAAAGATGCGGCAGGAAGAAGTCAATTTCATCCAGGTTGATACCATAGCGCTCCACCAGGTTTTTCCACATTTGTGCACCGGAAGGAACTATATTTTTGCCCAGCAGTCGGGTATCCTGTTTGAAGGAAAACACGCTGTGGAAAGCCCATTCGTCAGGGGTCATGTCTATCCAGCCTTTGGTGTCGCCATCTTCGGTTTTAATGGCACCGGAGTACATACATGTTTCCAGTTCATTGGCGTAGGAGGCGATTTCCACCCAGTCCACCCGCAGGGAAAGTCCTTCTTCATTTGGCTTATCAGAGAAATAAGCGGCGCTGGCGCCATCGGACAACATCCAGCGAAGGAAGTCTTTTTCAAAAGCGATGTAGCCGTTGGCGTCTAAGGCTTTCTGTGCATCTCTTTCGGGCTGGAATTTTTCTGCCAGCATCCAGGCGGAGAATTTTTCGGAGCCGGTGCTTACCGCGTTGGAGGTGTTTCCACAGCGGATAGACATCCAGGCATATTTAAAGGCCTGCATACCGGCGGCACAGGCACCGGTAGCTGCGATCAGCTCAACAGGCTGACATTTCAGCAAACCGTGCACCATGGCGGCATGGTTAGGCAGTAACTGATCAGGAGATGTAGTACCGCAGGCAAGCAGCTGCAGATTACTGATTGGGTTTTTGTCATCAAACAATGCTTTCACCGCCTCAGCTGTCATTTCTGCGTTGGTATGGGTGCTCTTTCCTTCGTTGTCCAGGGAGTAATAGCGGGTTTTGATCTTGTTGTTTCCCAAAATCTTCAGCCGCATCCGGGAAGGCTTTCCATCTACCAGCCCGAGAATGCTCTCCATTTCTTCATTTTCTACAGGCTTGTTGGGTAAAAATTTTGAAAGCCTGTTAATATAAACTTCCTTCATTTGAAAAAATCGTCTTTAAAAGGCACATGTCACTAGGGTGCATGTTATGATGGTATATGTATTATACAAACGTAAATATAGAATTCTAATCTGAATTACAATTATTACGCCACCAGACTAAAAGCCGGGTTCATTACAGGTCGGCACGGAATCCTGCATTTTCACTCAACGAAGGGAAGTACTTTTATAGTATTCCACTTCCTTTTGCAGGTCGTTCTTTTTCAGGTTAAGTTTTATAAGGGATGATATGATGGTCACAGGTGAAAGTACCACGATACCTGGCAATAGTAAGGATCGGTACATAGTCACGCGGCCCTGACGGGAGCTTGCTGCTGGTCCGCCTTTGGCGCTGATATATTTTGCCCAGAATCTGAAGGCTTTGATGCCTCTGTCTTCCAGCAATATCAGGTTAGGAATGAGTTCTACTGCGTTCAGGTCAATCAGTTCCTGCTGCAGTCCGTTCCAGTTACCGGATTCGAGTGCTTTGGCGATTGGTGCCGCAAATCGGGCGCTGGTAACGATTTCGTTTTCCTGCACCCCTGCCGGCGGGAGGTATTTGGTAGCGGCTTTGAGGCCTTTGAACTGCCACCTGAGAACGGTGATCAGTGACACCAGGTTGGAAGATTTATCTACCAGCACAATATTGCCCGCGAGTTTGGCACCGGCTTGCTGAAGATATTTCTTCACGGATTCCTGGGCATTGAGCCACATATTGCGGCCACCGAGGAGCGTGATTACATTTTTACCTTTCAGCAGCTGGCGGCCTTGTTCACTTTGCAGGAACGCGGCAGTAGGCTGCGATGGCGATAAAAACCATGGCTGATATGCCAGTATAACCAGATCAAAATGCTCGTTCACATCAACTTTCAAAGGTTGGATACCACGTGGTGTTTGCAGTACCGTTTCCGGCATTGTATCGTAAAAAGTCTGCTTTTTCCAGGGAAATGCAAAGGGCTCCGAAGGAACCAGTTGCTCGAAAGTCACATCCACCTTGCCTTCCAGCGGTGCCAGCACATGATCTACAATCCTTTTCAGTTGCCCGGTTTGTGTATAATATACTACCAGGACCTTAGGTTTTACATTCATAAAAGGAACAGGAGTTCAACATTAATTAAGCTGTAAACTTACAAAAAAGATACTATCATTTATATGATTTAATGATAATTTGATGTAATACGGGGACTAATCTTATCTGGAGAGTGGGGTTAAAGGCTGACATTCAGGGCTTGTGCCCCAGCCAGGTGCAACACCAATCGGCTTACTTAAGTTGTTGCTGCACCTGGTCTAAAGGACTTTTAATATTTTCAACTAAATAACTAAGAATCAGTCTCTTTATGATACAAAATTTGTTAAAATTTTGTAAATATTATTTCGCCTGCTCTACAGAGCCTGCACCGGCGATGGACTGACTTACCTCAGGGGAGCCTTTATAGACAACGTCTCCGGTGCCTGCAATGCTGGCTTTGAGCGTTACGCTGGCGTGTACTTTGGCGTTACCGGCACCTGAGATTTTCACTTTGGTATTTTCGGTAAACAGGTCTAATCCTTCAAAGTTACCTACACCGGCAATGGATACGTTCAGGTCGCGGGTTTGGCCGGTTACCTTCATATCTCCGGAACCTGCGATGGAAGCGTCGATAGACGGAGCATCCACCTTACCGATGATATTACCGCTACCTGCAATTTTCAGTTTAATATTTTCCGGGTTAGTGAAAGTGCCCAGTAGGTCGATATCCCCGCTGCCATCTACTTTGATAGCATCCAGCTGGGGAGCTGACAGATATACATCAAATTTCTTATGGGTGCTGATGTTATGCACATCATCACGAAGTTTTACAATCAGTTCCTCGCCGTCGCGCTCCAGCACGATCAGCGGTACAATATTGCTTTCCGCCTCAATTACGGCGCTTTTGGTTTCCCCCTGCTGTATATGTACGTTCATACCGCCATCAACTTTGACGCTGCGGAAGGCAGTGATCTGGCGTTCTTCCTTGATTACATTACCATTTCCTTCTATACGGCGGAAATTGCAGGAGGATAATAATACGAGGGTGGTTAGGGTCAGGAGCCCTTGGCAAAGGCTAGTGTTGATTCTCATAAATGCTGGATTATGGCAGAAAGATACGACCCAATTTCGGAATTTGGAATCAGATAAGCCGAATTTCCCATAATGACTTTATCTTTGCACCACCATGACAGAAAAGATACTTATCCTCGATTTCGGTTCACAGTATACGCAGCTGATTGCACGCAGCATACGCGAACTAAATGTTTATTGCGAAATTAAACCATGCCTTCAGCCAATTGCATGGGACGAATCCATCAAAGGCATTATTTTATCCGGAAGTCCGTTTTCCGTAAATGATCCAAACGCACCTTCCGTTGACATCGCAGCGATGGCCGAAAAAGTACCGGTACTCGGTATCTGCTACGGCGCACAGCTGATGGCTAAAAACTTCGGCGGAGAAGTAGCCAAAAGTAATATCCGTGAATACGGTCGCGCTTTCATGGAGCATAGCGATAAAGAGGAAAAATTATTATATGATATTTCCGGTAAAAGCCAGGTTTGGATGAGTCACTCCGACACCATCAAAAAAATACCTGATACCTTCGAGGTAATCGCTACCACCGAAAATATCCCGGTTGCCGCTTTTAAAAGCTCAAAAGTGGCTAAAAATCCGGTATTCGGTCTGCAGTTCCACCCGGAAGTAACACACTCCCTGGAAGGAAAACAGATCATCCGTAACTTCCTGATGCACATCTGTGGTTGCAGCCAGGACTGGACTCCTGCTCATTTTGTACAGGAAACCATCGCCAATATCAAAGCTAAAGTGGGCGACAAACGTGTGGTGATGGCGCTCAGCGGCGGGGTAGACAGCACCGTGGCTGCTGAACTGATCCACAAAGCTATCGGCAGCAACCTGTTCTGCATTTTCGTAGATAACGGCCTGCTCCGTAAAGATGAATACAACACCGTACTGGAATCATATAAACATATGGGACTGAACGTAAAAGGAGTGAATGCAAAAGATCTCTTTTACGGTCAGCTCGAAGGAGTATCAGATCCTGAACAAAAGCGCAAAATCATCGGACGCCTCTTCATCGAGGTATTCCAGCAGGAATCCGCTGAACTGAAGGATATTTCCTTCCTCGGTCAGGGTACCATCTACCCGGATGTAATTGAATCTGTTTCTGTAAACGGACCTTCTGTTACCATCAAATCGCACCACAACGTAGGTGGCCTTCCTGAAAAGATGAACATGCAGCTGGTAGAACCCCTGCGTTTCCTCTTTAAAGATGAAGTACGCCGCGTAGGCCGCGAAATCGGTATCAGCGACATCTTCCTGGCCCGTCATCCTTTCCCGGGTCCTGGTTTGGCCATCCGTATCCTCGGTGCCATCACCCCGGAAAAAGTGGATATGCTGCAACAGGCAGACGCAATCTACATCGACGGACTCCGTGAGGCCGGCCTCTACGACAAAGTATGGCAGGCAGGAACCATCCTGTTGCCTGTTCAGAGCGTAGGCGTAATGGGCGATGAGCGCACCTACGAGTTTACCGTTGCACTCCGTGCAGTAACCTCCGTAGACGGTATGACCGCCGACTGGGCGCACCTGCCATATGAATTCCTGGCAAAAATGTCCAATGATATAATCAACAGGGTTAAAGGTATTAACCGTGTTGTTTACGATATCAGCTCCAAGCCACCTGCCACCATCGAGTGGGAATAACAGGCGTCTTTTTGAGCCACAATAACCGATCGGCACAACTTATGCAGTAGATGCCGATCGGTTGTTAAATTTATATCAAGCACACAAACTGCCAATTGTTATGAGCCTGTCTTTTTCTATAAAACACCTGTTTGCCGGAGTGGCCATCGCGCTAACCATCAGCGCCTGTTCCTCTTCCCGCAAAACCGTATCAAAACCTGCTCCCACACCTAACGCAACTGCCACCAAACCCGCTCCTGAAAAAAGCCCGGAACCCAAAAAGGTAGATAAACAAATACCTTTCAACGTTCCCGCTTTTGCCAAAGATGTGAAAAGAGGCACCTACAACGTAGCCATTTTTGCGCCGCTGTATCTCGACTCCGTATTTGCCACCTCCACCGATATTCCCGGTCGTACCATGCCCCGCTACGTACTCCCAGGACTTGAATTCTACGAAGGCGCACAGCTCGCCCTCGACTCCCTGCAAACGCAAGGATATAATCTACGTGTAACCGTATACGACAGCAAAGGAAAACAAAGCATCTCCAGCCTGATCAAATCTAAAGTGCTGGATGCCACCGACCTGATCATCGGATCAGTGACCAATCCTGACCTGAAAGAGCTGAGCGATTTCTCCCGCGATAAAGAAATCAATTTCGTGTCCGCCACCTACCCTAACGATGGCGGCGTTACCGATAATCCTTTCCTGTTTATCAGCAACAGCACCCTGAAAACACATACAGAAGCGGTGCAGAAATATGTACAGGAAACCTTCGCGAATAAAAATATAGTACTGCTGCGCAGGAATACCGCTTTTGAATCACGCATGTACGCTGATTTCAAAGCCGCCTACGACAAAATGGACTACGCCAAAAAATCCAGGATCCGTGAGGTGGTATGGAACGATGGCACCACTGCTGAAGAACTGAGCAAAGTATTACTTACCGACCGTACCAACATCCTCATTGTAACTGCACTGGATGAAAACGGCGCAAAAACTTTACTCCGCAAACTCAGCACCACTGCTGCCACCTACCCGGTGCAAATCTACGGTATGCCTACCTGGGACATCTTCCGCTTCAAAGAACCGGAGTTCAAGGGCATGAATATCTACTATTCCTCTCCTTATTACAACGATAAAAACGATTACTACAGCAAATACGTAACGGATTACTTCCGTCGTGTTTATCGCGCACGCCCGTCAGATATGGCTGTTAAAGGATTTGACATGACGTATTATTTCGTGCGGCTCATGCGTGATAAAGGCGTGTACTTTAATGCATATACCAACGATGCACCTAAGATCATTTCCAGGTACAACTTCCAGCCGGTATACGTGAAAGAAGGTGAAAGCGTGCCATCCTACTTTGAGAATAAAAACATCTATATCTATCAGAAAGGTGATACAGAGGATGTAAAGATGAATACGAATAATTAATGATTTTTTATATGTAAAAAGCCTGATGCCAGCGGTATCAGGCTTTTTTATTGCGCGCTGTTGCGCGGGAAAAACCCAATTTTTATATTTCTTTCGGATTAAATAAATATTAACTTAGCAAAGTAACCAACATCTAAACAGCTAAAATTCTAATCTTTGTCTATTCATCCGGTGTAAGAACCTGCTGATTGCTAACCTAATAAGCGTACTAAATTCATGTCAACGAATACAGGGTTAACAGAAACGGAACTGATAGCACAAATGCAATGCGGTGATATGGCGGCCTTCGACGCCATTTACCACCTATATTTTCACGCAGTATATGGCAACATCCTCCGGCTCACACATGATCCAGCCGCCACCGACGATATTATCCAGGAGGTGTTTATCAGGTTATGGGAGAAGAAAGAGACCCTCGATGTGTTGCGCCCCCTCGGCAACTGGCTGTTTGTAGTGAGTTACAACCGTAGTATGAATTACCTGCGCGACCGCCAACGGGAAAAGCTCGCTCCCGAACAGCTGGCCACCACCCTTACCGCCGCTGAAAATGAATGGCAGATCACCGAAGCCCAGCTGCAGCTGATAGAAGAAGCCATCGGCCAGCTGCCGCCACAACGCAAACGCGTATTCACTCTCTGTAAAATACAGGGCAAAACCTACGCAGAAGCAGCAGAAACACTGAATATCTCCCGGTATACCGTAAAAGAACATATTACCAAAGCCAACGATTTCATCAGAGAATACGCCAGAATGCACCCTGATAAAGCATTCCAGATTGGTATCCCCTTGCTGGCCTATCTTGCTGCTACCAGCTGAAAAATATTTTTTACCATACAGCCCCCCACTTGCCACTCCCCGGTGTATTAATATAAACGCTACCCGTGGATATGGACCACTACATCATCGCACTGCTCGAAAAGGAACACTGGACGGAAGAAGACCGGCAGCAGGTATTACAATACCTCGCCACCTCTAACCACAGTGAGCTGCAACAGCATCTGCTGCGCCGGTTCAGGGAAGCAACTGCACAACAAAAAAGCAGTGAGCATGCCAGCGCGCTGCTACAAAGCATCCATACACAATTACAAACAGTAGCACCGGCAGTACCGCGTAACAGGTACCGAAGGCTGGTTATAGCTTCCACAGCGGCCGCCGCAGCTATACTGGCAGTCGTGGTGTTTACAGCTCCACATCTCTCTACAAAAAATAAAAAAAACCAGCCACCAGCAGCCCTTATTGCGAGTAAGTTTGGGGAAGATGTAAGGCCCGGCTCCAATAAAGCGCTCCTCACCCTGGGCAACGGCAAAACTGTTATCCTGGAAGACACGAAAGACGGCACTATCCCTGCCGGCGACGAAAACATCCACAAAGCACAGGACGAACTGGTGTATAATCATACCGGCGAATCTGTGGCTGTAAACACCCTGCAAACGCCCAAAGGCGGCCAATACCAGGTGGTGCTCTCCGATGGCACCAAGGTATGGCTCAATGCCGCCAGCACACTTACTTACCCGGCATCATTCCGTGGAAATACACGCACCGTTACACTCAGCGGCGAAGCCTACTTTGAAGTAGCCGCCAACGCAAATATGCCGTTCTATGTAAACACGCCGGAAGAGCAGGTGCTCGTACTGGGCACCAGCTTTAACGTGAAAGCCTATACGGAGGAAAAACGCAATACCACCACCCTCATCGATGGAGCCGTAAAAGTGGCCAAAGCAGAAAAAGAAATAGTACTGCAACCCGGTGAGCAAACGGTGTATAATAAGTCCACCGGCCGCTTACAAGCCTCCGGCGGCGATCCGGCACGCGCCATCGCCTGGAAAAACGGACAGTTCGCATTTAAAAACGACGATCTGAAAGAAGTCATGCAAACAATCAGCAGATGGTATGATACCGAAGTGAAATACGACGAAACTTTAGATATATCAACTATTCATGTAACAGGATTTATGCGCCGGCAGGCTAATCTTTCCAGCACGTTGGAAATACTGGAAATCACTGCAGGCGTACATTTCAAAATACAGGGACGGACCATTAACGTAACCAGATAATTCAATAAAAATCACCAATAATTTGTTTGCATCAGCGACCGCGCGCACGCTGATACAGCACACTATTGTATTCCACAAACTTACCAGCAATGAAAACACATTTACCCATCAAACGATGGCTTGGCAAGTGCAAAGCAACTTCATATACCACGCGTATATGCCGCTATGGCCTGCTGTTACTGCTCGCCATCTCGATGCAGACCTCCGCAGGCGCACTGGCACAGGATCAGCCACTCACGGTAAAGGCAACAAATGCCACCCTGGAAACGATCTTCGGCATCATCCGTAAACAAAGCGATTACCTCTTCATCTTCCGCGATGAAAACCTGTCCAAAGCAGTAAACAAGGTAACGCTGTCGCTCGCCAATGCAACGATAGACCAGGTGATGAACAAATGCCTCGAAGGCACTTCCCTGAGCTACCGCATTGTGGATAAAACCGTTATCCTTATACCAAGAAAAGAAGAAAATCAAACGCAGCAGGTAGCACCTGTTTCCATCACCGGCACCGTGCAGGACGCCTCCTCCGGCGAAGTGCTGCCCGGCGTAACCATAGGCGTGAAAGGAACATCCGCGGGCACCATCACCAAAGCCGACGGAAAATTTGAAATAAAAAATGTAACGCTACCGGCTACACTGAATTTCACTTTCGTAGGCTTCACCGCCCAACAACTCGTCATCACCAAAACACAACATATCAACGTGCTACTCAAACGCGAAAGCAAGGACATGCAACAGGTGGTGGTGATAGGTTACGGTACACAGAAAAAAGTAGACCTCACCGGCTCCGTAGGCAGCTTCAAACCTACCGAGCTGAATGCCCGTCCGGTACTGGGTCCTGACCAGATGATGCAAGGCCGCATTGCCGGCGTAAACGTAAGCTCCGGCTCCGGTACCCCCGGTGGCGCAGTACGTGTAAGCATTCGCGGTATAGGCTCCATCAGCGCCAGCAATGAACCGCTGTATGTAATCGACGGTGTGCCGGTGATGCCGCACAACGCCGCCATCACCAACTTCGGTGAAAGTATGAACCCACTGGCAGAACTGAATCCTAACGATATTGAATCGATTGATGTGCTGAAAGATGCTGCCTCTGCCTCTATATATGGCTCCCGTGCTACCAACGGCGTAGTGTTGATTACCACCAAGAGCGGTAAGAAAGGGAAAGGCCAGCTGACCGTGAATACTTTCGCCAGCATGCAGGAAGTAGCACGACTCAATAAAATTAAAATGGCCAGCAGCGCGCAGTATGTGGAAGTGGCCAATGAATCCATCGACAACTACAATAACCAGTACGGCTACACGCCTGGCAACAGTAAATTCATCCCCTACATCTACAACCCTTACCCGAGGCTGCCTGAAACAAACTGGATGGATGAAGTACTGCGTAAAGCATATACCAAAAGCGTAGACGTAGCCGCCTCCGGTGGTACCGAAAAAAGTACCTACTACATCAGTGCCGGTTACCTGAACCAGCAAGGTACCATCAAAACCAACGGACTCGAAAAATATATGGCACGTATTAACCTCACCAGCGAACCAGTAAAATGGGCACGCATGGGAGCCAATATGAGTCTTACCTATTCCAGAAACAACCGCGTGCCGGGCTCCAACCTGGGAAGCACCATTATGGGTCGCAGCCTGCCACAACGGCCGTTTGACAGGCCCTATAAGCCCAATGGCGACTATTATGTGGGTGGCACCAGCGACCTCGTATACCACAACCCTGTACAAATCCTCAATGAAGAAGTAGCTTACCTGGATAACTACCGCCTGCTGGGCAACCTGTTCGCAGAGCTGAAACTGGCCAAAGGCCTTACTTTCAAGACTTCCCTGGGAACAGACCTGATTTATACACAGGATTATATCTACTATAACCAAAAGCATCCGTATGGCACCGGCAACGGCCGAAATATAGATGAGCGCCGCCTCCTGAGCAATATCCTGTTGGAAAACACGCTCAGTTACAGCACCAACTTCGGCAAGCTGAAGACGGATTTCCTGGCAGGACAATCCTTCCAGCGTAATATGATCAGCTCTTCCAGTATCGATGGTAATGGTTTCCCTGCCCCATCATTTGATGTGCTGGATGCAGCCGCCGTTATCAACGATGCAGGTACTAACCTGTATGGTAACGCCATGGAATCCTATTTTGCCAGAGCAAACTTCGCCTGGTCAGATAAGTACCTCCTCGCCCTCTCCATGCGTACAGACGGATCTTCGAGGTTCTCCCCGGAAAACAGGTATGGCTACTTCCCTGCCGTTTCCGCAGGCTGGCAGGTATCTAAAGAACCATTCTGGTTTTCACCCGCCACTGATTTGAAAGTGCGTGTGAGTTACGGTTCTACCGGTAACCAGGAAGGAGTAAGTAACTATGCCTATCAATCACTCACTACCGGCGGATATAACTATGACGGAAAAAGTGGTATCTCTGTAACTACCACTGGTAACAACAGCCTTACCTGGGAAAAAGCGAATCAGCTGGATGCCGGCATCGACCTTTCCCTGCTGAAAGGAGCCGTGGAAGTAACATTGGATTACTTCAACAAGAAGACAACTAACCTCCTGTATAACATGCCTATACAGGCAACATCAGGATTTACCAGCATCACCAGTAACATCGGCTCCATGCTGAACACCGGTGTGGAACTGGGTTTGAATACAAATGTCCATTTCGGACAAGTGATGTGGACTTCGAATTTCAACATCGCCTATATTAAAAACCGTATCACTTCCCTCATCGGCAATTCGGATGTACTGAGCATCGGTAGCAATCGCGGACTCAAAGTAGGCGAGGATATCGGCAGCTTCTGGGTGTATAAGATGACAGGCCTGTACCAGGATGATAAAGAAGTGCCTAAGCCCCTTTATGACATTGGTGTAAGAGCTGGTGATGTGAAATACGAAGATCTGAATAACGACGGCAACGTTGATATCAACGACCGCCAGATTGTAGGCAGCTCTAATCCTAATTGGTATGGTGGCTGGAATAACACTTTCCGTTACCGCCATTTGGACCTGGGTGTGTTCATGAACTATGCAGTTGGGGCAGATGTATATGCTTCCTGGAGAATTAACGCGGAAAGGCTCGGCCAGAACGGATTCAACAGTACTGCACGCGCTGTGGAAACCAGATGGACCGGGCCTGGTACCAGCAACACCACACCCCGCGCTATTTACAACCTCGGTTACAATATCTACAACAGCACCCGCTACCTGGAAAATGGTTCCTTCCTGCGTTTGAGAAGTGTGTCGCTGGGGTATAACATCCCTGCTTCCCTGCTGGAAAGAGCACATATCTCCCGGTTACGCATATACGCACAGGCAGATAATCTTTGGATATGGACCAAATACAACGGACTTGATCCGGAAGTAAACTCCAATATGGACCCGCGTTTCCTCGGTGAAGACAACCTCATATTACCGCAGCCGCGCTCCTTTATCATCGGACTTAACCTGGGCTTTTAACCACCATCTCACCTAATTATGAAAAAGAAATTTTTACCGATCATATTAGCCGGCAGCATGGTCTTCAGTTCCTGCAGCAAACTGCTGGATGTGAAGTCGCACTCAGCTGTGGCCACCAACACCCTTTCTCCGGACGATGTGGAATCATTCCTGAATGGGATTTACAACAGGGTACAAAACGCTCCCGGTGCGGAATCCTACATCATGTTTGATATTACCGGCGGCAACCTGATCAACTCCGGTTCTACTACAGATGGTGGTTTAAATACCTTCATCAGCAACATCATGCGGCCCGAGCAAGGGCTCATGAGCAGCGCGTGGAATGGCTACTACAATGCGTTGTACCAGATCAACAACCTGCTGGAATCAGCATCGCAGCTTCCGGAATCCAACCGTAAGAACGAAGTGCTGGGCATTGTGCATTTTTTCCGTGCCTATGAATACTACAACCTGGTAACCCGCTGGGGTGGCGTACCGGTGCTGGAAAAAAATACTGCCAATAAGGTACCACGCAATACAGAAGCGGAAGTATGGGCATTCATTGAAAAAGAATTACAGGCCGCTATCAGCACCACCCCCACTTACACCAACGGATCATACAACTATGTATCCGGCATGGCTGCCAAAGCCCTGATGGCAAGGGTTATGCTCGCTCAAAATAAAAAAACGGAAGCCGCTGCCTATGCCGAAGAGGTGATTAAATCCGGATTTTTCCAACTGGATTCCTTCGATAAAATTTTCCGTGCACTGGCAAACACCGAAATCATTTTCTCGTTTAAAAATGCGACGATAGAGTCCAGCACCAACATCAGTACGTTGTTCTACACTTATGCGCATCCTGTAAAAGGCAGTTACGTATACCGCCCTACCAACGAAGTCATGAACCTGTTCACGGCAACGGATACACGTAGGGCCATGTCTGTAGATACCTACCAGGGATTGAATGTGGTGAATAAATATCCAAGTGGGCAGTCGGGCACCGATCCTTTGATAGTAGTACGCATTGCTGAAATGTACCTGATCAGCGCGGAAGCGCAGGGGCTGGCAGGCTTATCCCGCCTCAATCAGCTGCGTGTGGCGCGTGGATTAACCGAAATACAACCTACCACGGAAGAGGATTACCTGAATACTGTTTTAACAGAGAGAAGAAAAGAGTTTGTAGGAGAAGGGTTCCGCTGGTATGACCTTGTTCGTTTAAACAGAACCAGTGACCTGGGCCTCGCGGAAAGAGAATCCAAATTCCCTATTCCCATGAACGAAATCGCTTTAAACAATTTACTACAGCAAAATCCAAAATATTAACATCATGCAAATCATAAGACTCGCCTGCTGCCTGCTGTTGAGCATCACCGCGGTGGCTTGCAACAAGGATACTACTGCACCGGTGCATCGCGTACCGGTGACCGACCTCGCGAAAAAAATTACCGACAGTACCAAAATAATGGCTGAAGTTTTTTCCGACACCAGCTTTACCATTGCTCCCGGTATTGAAGAAACGGATATTCACTATTTGAGTCAGACGGGTTATACCATGCGTATTTTCATTTTGAAAGTAGACATGAATAAACCCGGCATCCGCCTGCAGGCGGGCACACCATATGGCCTCACCCCATGGGCGTTACAAACAGTGCCTGACATGGCTAAATATATTGACTCTACGCACAATCGTGTAGCCGCTGCCGTTAATGCGGATTTCTTCAGCACCATCGGCGAACCTCGTGGTATTATGATGAAAGACGGTAAAACTTTCAAAACCACCTGGGCTAATGAGCGCAGTGCTACTTTTATTGCCGTGCTCAATGATGGCAAGCCATACCTCGGCACCCGGGCCGATTTCCCGGTAATGCAGCCACAAATTAAGGATGCATTGGGTGCAGGGCAGTTGCTGGTAAAAGACAATGTGGTGCAGCTGCAAACGGATGTAACGATAGAACCGCGCACTGCGGCGGGCCTCAGCGCAAACAACACCCTGTACTTTGCCGTGGTGGATGGTCGGAGCTTTTACTACAGCAATGGTATCACCATTACTGACCTGGGTATTATGCTGAAAGCCTGTGGTGCCAGCACGGTGGTAAACCTGGACGGTGGCGGTTCTTCCACGTTCATGATCCGTCACCCGCTTGCGCCGGTATGGCAGGTGCGTAACAAACCATCTGATGGCAACAACCGTGCTGTAGGCAATAGCTGGTTGATCATTAACGATCTACCTTAACCAATCTCCCATCTACCATGAAAAATATCGTATATACATTACTGTTATTAATGGCTGTACTGGGTGTTTCGTGCAGTAAAAACGAGGAAACATCCGCTGTAAAAGCGCTTAGCATTACTTCCGTATGGCCGGGAAGTGCTCCTGCCGGCAGTATTATCATCATCAATGGTAAAAACTTCAGTGGCATACGGGAAGAGAACGAAGTAAAATTCAACGGCGTGGCCGCGGTGGTGATAGAAGCCAACGCCAGTCAGCTACAGGTAGTAACACCAGAAAGCGGTACTACCGGCGCCATTACCATTGCCGTAGGTCAGCAGCAGGCCACCGGTCCTGTGTTTAACTACACCTTACCTCCCGTGGAATATATTGTGTCCACCCTTGCCGGCAATGGCACTGGTGGCAGTGTGGAAGGCAGTGGCACTAACGCGCAATTCAAAAACCCGGAAGGCGTAGCAGTAGATGCACAAGGCAACATCATTGTGGTGGACCGTGGGAATAACCGTATCCGTAAAATCAGCGGCACGATGGTATCTCCCATTGCCGGTGTGGACGCGGGAGGCTTTAAGGACGGCGCAGCTGCCACTGCCCTGTTTAAGTTGCCATGGCGGTCAGTAGCTGATGCTGCCGGTAACATCTACGTGGCCGACAGAGACAACCACCGCATTCGAAAAATAGCTACAGACGGCACCGTGAGCACTGTGGCCGGTACAGGTACCGCTGGCTTTGCCGATGGCCCTGCTGCTACCGCTAAATTCAACCAGCCGCTGGATGTAGTGGTGGACCCCGCCGGTAACCTTTATGTGGCAGATAACCTGAATCACCGTATCCGCAAAATATCGATAGATGGAACTGTAAGTACAATCGCCGGCGACGGTACCGCTGCCTATGCAGACGGTACCGGTACTGCCGCACGGTTTAAAAACCCCAGCGGCCTGGAAATTGATAAAGACGGCAACCTGTGGATAGCCGACCGGTTGAACTACCGCATCCGTAAAATCACGCCGGCAGGCGTGGTTACTACCATTGCCGGCGACGGCACCACCGGCTATATCGATGGGGTAGCCAACGCCGCACGGTTCGCAGATCCTTATGGGATCACACTCGATAAAGATGGTAATATCGTGATCGCAGATTTAAGTAATAATAAAGTGAGGCTGATTTCTGGTGGACAGGTATCCACCATTGCCGGCACCAGCAGCGGCTTTGCTGACGGTCCGGGATCGGCAGCGCAGTTTAACCAGCCTACAGATGTATGCATGGATGCCGCCGGCAACATCTACATCGCGGATCTGGGGAACCACCGCATCAGGAAGATCGTTAAAAAATAAACGGTAAACAATGTGATAAGGTGCTTCCAGTTTTGGAGGCACCTTTTTTGTGGCTCTATTATGGCTGGCACATCATACTTAACCCGGTCATTGGTCCACGGAGCATCAGCTTAGGAGAAATTTCAGTAATAGAAAATCTAGTTGGAAAAAAAATCATAAACATTCAAGATGTTGCCAGAATAACATTAGGCAAAAGTCTTTTTAATCTCTCCATCTCTTGTTTATGGAGCTCATCCATATCCCGCTCAATTAATTGCTGATCATATATATCAATCAACACATTCAATGAAGGGTTGTTGTTAAGCTTTGCGGCTATAACTCCTTTTGTAATTCTAAAAATATCATTAGCTGCGTTTACTTTATATTCATTGGGCATAAAATTAAGCAACTCATCGACACGAGCAACAGAGGAATTCAACTCACAATAAGGCAAGGCTACCTTTTTAAACTGATTCAATAATTCAGATGCAATCGCCTCTACCTGACTATCCTCAGTAATCAATAAATTTAAACTCTCATTTCGTTTTTTATACAATCCATCTGGATTATGTAATATTGATGCTACACTATTACCAATAGTTATAAAATCAGTTTCTTTCTTTAATTCTGTATTCAAAGTTATTTTCTTATAATGCTTTTCGATTTCATCAACCCCAATCCAAATATATGGCTCTACAAGAACCCCTTTGGCTCCCGTTTTAATAAATGTTCTGTCGTAAACAAGAAACTGGTATAAACAAATTGACCCTTTCTCTTTTTTTACAAACCCCTGTTCTTTTATACTAGGACTAAATCCGAATACTTTCAAATCTGTAGAAAGTAATTCTATAATTCTTCTAACAATTTCTTTTTTTTTTCATTTTCATTTCTATTCAATTGAAAACTTCCCTGTTTTAGAACTCCAGCGGTAAACACCTGTTTGAACTTTTGCTGGATCTACTGTTACACCTGAGAACCTTTGCGCATTAGCTCCAGTTAACACTCCTTTATCACCATCTTTGAAAAATAATTTTTGTCCATTACTCAATTTACTACCATTTACTTTTGATTCAAAAACACCTGTAACTTTTGAATCCTGAACCACTACAAAATCAGCACGCATAGAAGCACCATCCATTTTAACAGCGACTTGTTCTAATATCTCAGCCCCAGCACCAAACTGCTTTTGTAGAATGTCTTTTGTCAATGCTTTTCCTGCTGCTCCCAATTCATTAGCCGATGTCAGGCCTTTAAAGGCTTTGCCTGCGGAAGACATTTCCTTGACGACCTGCAGTGCTTCTGTACCTAAAAGAACTTGCATTACATCTCCAAGAACCTTTGCACTTGCTTTAGCAGGATCAGCTTTGAAGTCCGCAACTACACCATTATATATAGCCTTGCCTGTTTCAATAGGATTCGCAATTGCATGAGCGATTCCTTTCAATGTTTGAACCGGACTAGTCACTGCACTATAAACACCGGTAATCGTACTTTTACCAGACTCGACCAATCCTGTGCCAACCGATCCTTTATTAAAAGCATCCATCTCCCAGTTATTAGGAGGACAGGTTGGGCAATCCCCTTTGGGATCACTATATCTTATAGGATTATTAAAATTCGAATTATATGGGGTCCAACTATCAAACTCATCGATTTTTGGGTCGATTTGCCACCATCTTCCAATCTGTGGATCAAGATTCCTAAACTGTGCATCATACTGATTTAAACCTAATTCAGTCGTATGCTCTATTCCATTATACCTCAACCTATTCGCCGCATAATTCAACCCCTTCAACACATTCGAACTAATCCCCTCCATCGTCCCTCCAAATGGA
>NZ_JAHUWJ010000030.1 GCF_019219075.1 Chitinophaga sp. sic0106 | reverse complement strand
GATACATCAATCACTAAAATAGTGATATGTAATCATAAATAAATGGTTGTCAGTATCTTGTTAAAAAATCAAAAGAAAATATATAAAAGAAAATGGTCGGAAGAAATTTCTTCCGACCATGACTAGCCACCGGCCTCCTTTTTACGTTTATAGCAAGAAGTTAATGCTTAGTAATCACCCAGTGTTTCAGGCAGTTGAGCGAGTGCTTTGGCCAGTTGCTCATCATTAGGAGCGATACCATGCCATTCGTGGTGGCCTTCCATGAAGTCAACCCCTTCGCCCATTACGGTTTTCATAATGATGCAGATAGGTTTGCCTTGTCCGGTGAGGGATTTAGCTTTTTCCAGGGTTGCAACTACTTCGTCCATATTGTTGCCGTCCATGTGGATAACGTGCCATCCGAAAACTTCGAATTTAGCGCCGATATCGCCGAGGCCTGCTACATCAGCGGTGGTACCGTCGATCTGTTGACCGTTGGCATCGATGGTGATGATGAGGTTGTCTACTTTATGGTGAGGAGCAAACATGGCTGCTTCCCAGATCTGGCCTTCTTCCAGTTCGCCATCGCCATGGAGGGAGAACACGATATGGTTATCACCGTTGAGTTTTTTAGCGAGTGCTGCACCGATGGCAACGCTCATACCCTGGCCCAGAGAGCCGGAGGCGATGCGTACACCTGGCAGGTGCTCATGGGTGGTAGGATGGCCTTGCAGGCGGGAGTTGAGTTTACGGAAAGTGCTCAGCTCAGTTACCGGGAAGTATCCGGAACGTGCCAGTACGCTGTAAAATACCGGGGAGATATGACCATTTGATAAGAAAAACAGATCCTGGTCTTTACCATCCATATCAAACGGCGTAGGCTTATGATCCATTATCTTAAAGTAAAGGGCGGTCAGGAAATCGGCGCAGCCGAGGGAACCACCTGGGTGTCCGCTCTGAACACCATGTACCATTCGTACTATATCTCTTCTTACCTGTGAAGCTATATCCTGGAGCTGTGGCATGATACTTGTGATTTTTAAAGCCGCAAAACTATAAGAATTTCATAGAATTGTAGCGTTTGAATGTTTTTTGCGGGTCCAAAATATCACAAAATCTTTATTTTTTCAGCGAATATTTACACATTTCATTGAAATTAATATCTTTGCACTCTAACCCCCCGATAAATGGAGAATGTATTAATTGCTACCGTCCTAAGTTTTGTTGTGACCTATTTTTCAATTCCGATACTGATTAAGGTAGCGGAATTAAAGCACCTCTACGACGAACCGGACGAAAGAAAGGCTCACAAAAAGCGTATTCCAACCCTTGGCGGAATGGGCTTTTTCTCTGGTTTCATCATTGCAGCTGCGGTGTGCGTTCCTGTGCTCCAGAACTCTCCTTTTCAATACATGATGGCTGCTTTTTTCATCATTTTCATGGTGGGAATGAAGGATGACATCGTTGGATTATCACCGCTTAAAAAGCTGATCGGTCAGTTGCTGGCTTCTTTTGCGATCATATACCTCGGAAACCTGCAGATTTCAAATATGTATGGATTTCTCGGTATCTATGAGCTGCCAAGCAGCATCAGCCTGATGCTGACGTACTTTACCTTTATCGTGGTCATCAACGCATTTAACCTGATCGACGGGGTGGATGGTCAGGCTGGTAGTATAGGATTGCTTGTTAGTGCTATCCTGGGGGCTTACTTCCTGCATGTGGGTGAAATTACTTATGCCGTATTGGGCTTTTCCATGGCCGGGGGATTGGCCAGCTTCCTGATTTACAATATCTCACCTGCAAAAATATTCATGGGTGATACCGGCTCCTTGCTGATTGGCCTGGTAAATGCAGTGCTCGTCATCAAATTTATAGATGTGGCCGGCAACCCGGTTGGTAAAATGCCTATCACTGCTACACCAGGCGTGGCTGTAGCCATCCTGATTGTTCCGTTGTTTGATACCTTGCGCGTATTTGCCGTAAGGATGCTGCGGGGGCGCTCTCCGTTTTCTGCCGACAGAAACCACATCCACCACTATCTGCTGGATCTGAAGCTGAACCATAAACAAACCACCCTGGTATCTGTAACGGTGAATGCCATATACATTGCAGCAGCATTTGCGTTGCAGGGTATTGGTACTACCGCCATGATCATTGTGGTAGGCATGTCAGCTATGGGGTTGACGGGCATTCTGTATCTCGCCCGCAAGCGTAAACTGGCAGCAGTTGCTCAGGCACAGGCAGCCCTGAACCTGCAGGTGGCTACGCCGGAGAATGTGGCGCTGCAGAATCCACCAAAGATTTTAAGAGTAACAAACGACGGTATCTTACAAGATAAGTAAACGTGTAATAATATTTTACAAGGGTAGCAATGATTTGCTACCCTTTTTTAATCGGCTAAATGGAAGCTATACTTTGACGATTAAAAGAAATCCTGTAGGTTTGCAGGCACTTAACTATTTATGTTATGCAAGACGATCTAACGCTTATCCTTGATGATGCAGCGGACTCGATGAAAAAAGCCATCGGGCACCTGGAAGTGGAATTGACAAAAGTCAGAGCTGGTAAAGCTAACCCACAAATTCTGGATGGTATTTTTGTGGATTATTACGGTGCGCCAACCGCACTGAATCAGGTGGCCAATGTGGCGATAGCTGATGCACGTACGCTGACTATTCAACCATGGGAAAAAAATATGCTTCAGCTGATCGAAAGAGCGATCATCGCCTCTAATATTGGTCTGAACCCTCAGAACGACGGTGTTATCATCCGTTTGTTCCTGCCGCCACTCACAGAAGAGAGAAGAAAGGAATTTGTAAAAAGAGTAAATGGTGAAGGCGAGCAGGCAAAAGTAGCCATCCGCAATATCCGTCGCGATGCTATTGAAGGTATCAAGAAACTGCAGAAAGATGGTTTGAGTGAGGATACCGCCAAAGATGCAGAAGCGGATATTCAACAAATGACCGACAAGAACATTGTTCTGATTGACAAGCATTGCGAAGTCAAAGAAAAAGAGATCATGGCAATCTAATGCCGATCCATCATATTAAGGAAGCTCCGGATCACTGATCCGGAGCTTTTTTTATGCCTTTTTTGCTTTGTTGACCAGGTAAACGCCAAAGAGGATGATAAACATACAGGCCACCTGCATCCAGGTGATAGGTTCTTTGGCAAGGAATCCCCAGCCCATCGCCACTATCGGCAACGCATATGTTACCATGGATGCCGCCATACCGCCCGCCCTTCTGATAAGCAGGTAAAACAGTACCGCGGCCACACCGGTGCCCATTACACCCAGTACAAGCCCTGCTCCTAATGAGCGCCAGGGTGCCGGCTCCACCATAAATTGCGGAAAGAAATCGGTATACAGGAGGATTGGCAGGGTGAAGAGGCCGCAGAAGAACATGGCAATAGATCCCAGCTGTAAGGACCCGAAACCTTTCAGGTGATGGCCCACCAGGCTGATGTTAGCGCCGTAGCTGACCGTGGCAGCAATCACCAGTAAACCGTAATACCAGTATTTATCTGTTGCAACGCCTTTGCTGCTGAAGAGGAGTACCACCCCCAGTAATCCTACACAAACGCCGGTAAGCTGTTCTTTCTTTACCGGTACTTTAAATATCAGGAAGCCGGTGATGAGTGCCATCAGCGGTGTCAGCGAATTAAGGATGCCCGCCAGCGAGCTATCGATGCGGGTTTCGGCGAGGCAGAACAGGAAGGCGGGAATGCCGTTTCCTAGCAGGCCGGAGAGAATAATAACAGGCAATTTACGTATAGGCGTAGCCTTCAGTGCCTTTGGAAGGAAAGGTAATAACGCCGCTCCCGCAGCCACCAGTCGTAAACTGGCCACCTGGTAAGGGCTAAATGCTTCCAGTCCTATTTTCATTAAAATGAAGGAGCTTCCCCATGTAAGTGATAATAGCAGAAATATGCTCCAGTTGACGATTCGTTGGTTCAATTGGCAGGGTTTTATGGGTGCAAAGGTCAGATTATACGGTCAGAAATCAAAAAAGAATAGCGTGTTAACTCAACACTACTGGCTACATTTTGTTACATTTAAATAAGAACCAATTGGCTATGGGCAAAATCAAATTAGCAGAAATAAGTACCTCCGCTCCCAAAAAATTTGATAAAGAAAAAACTAAAGCACTTACGAGAGAGATTTTGCAGGAACTGGATGAGTTACAGAATTTAATGTACGCAGAACATAAGCACAGCGTTTTACTGATTGTGCAGGGAATGGATGCCAGTGGCAAAGACGGGGTGATCAAGAATGTGACCGGTACCTTAAATCCACAAGGCGTTACGGTATATTCCTTTAAGGCGCCATCACCGGAAGAAACAGATCATGATTTTTTGTGGCGCATACATAAGCAGACGCCAGGGAAAGGCATGATCCAGGTGTTTAACCGGTCGCATTATGAAGACATCCTCATACAGCGGGTGCATAAATGGATTGATGATAAAACGGCCTACAAACGGATGGATGCCATCAATGATTTTGAGAAACTGCTGGCTGTACATGGAAATACACAAATCCTGAAATTCTATCTGCATGTTTCACACGAAGCGCAACAACAACGCCTGATAGAACGTACAGAAGATCCGAGAAAAATGTGGAAATATAATGAACAGGATCTCACCGAATCAAAACTCTGGGATAAGTATATGAACGCCTATGAGGATGCCATTAACAATTGTAACTACATTCCATGGATGGTAGTGCCGGCCGATCAGAACTGGTACAAGGAATACCTGATAGCATTAACGTTAAGGGATACACTAAAATCATTGAAAATGAAATATCCTCGTTTAAAGAAATAATAAATTGTCAATGAATGTGTTCCGTCAATAAATACTAATTTTGTTTACAGAAAATTTAACCACTAAAACTTTTCATTATGTCGTTCGTAAAGGAGTTTAAAGAATTTGCTTTAAAGGGCAATGTAATGGATCTTGCTGTGGGTGTGATTATTGGAGGTGCTTTTGGAAAGATCGTTACATCACTTGTTGATAATTTATTAATGCCGATCGTTAGTATTTTTTTAAACGGGGTGAACTTTAAGGATAAATTCACTGTGTTATCTTTCAGTAACACCACGGACTACAAAACGCTGGAAGAAGCCAAGGCTGCGGGTGTGAATGTACTGGCCTGGGGGGCTTTTCTGCAAAGTGTGCTTGACTTCGTGATTATTGCCTTCTGTATTTTCATGCTGGTGAAATTTATGAACCGCCTCACCCGTAAGAAAGAGGAAGTCCCTGCTCCTGCTGAGCTTACCACACAGGAGAAGCTGCTCATCGAAATCCGCGATGCTATCAAATCCAAATAACCTTATCGCATATACGCTATAATTTTTAAGAAAAGGATCATGCTGGATCATGGTTCTTTTCTTTTACGTTTTGTATTATCCTAACTAAAAATTGAAATTGATGAGAAAATTTACTTTATCCATCGCATGCCTCTTGTGTGTGTATTGTACTACTGTGCAGGCTCAGAATGACTGGATGAAGACCGACCGGGATGAAGCCGCCAAAAAGCTGAAAAAAAGAGATGATAAAGATACAATCCCCAAGCTCTGGTTCAAGGGTATGAACATCAACGTGAATATCAACCAGGGATCGCTTAGCAACTGGGCTGCGGGTGGTGACAACTTTTCATTTTCCCTCGGTTCCACCGTTTTTGCATGGGCTAACTATAAAAAAGGAAGAAGGGAATGGAGTAACGTGGCAGACCTGGCCTATGGTTATATCAACACGACCAGCCTTGGTAGCCGTAAAAGTGATGACCGGATAGACCTTACCTCCAAGTACGGCTACGATATTGGCAGAAACTGGTTTGTAAGCGGGTTGGTTAACCTTAGAACGCAGTTTACAGATGGTTACCTGTACCCATCCGACACCGCAGCTGAGTTTAACTCAACCTTTTTTTCGCCGGCATATGTGTTGGTATCACCCGGCTTTGACTACAAGCCCAGTAAAGAGTTTTCGCTGTTCTTATCCCCTGTTACTGCCCGTTTTGTAGTGGTAATGGACCAATTTCTGTCCAACCAGGGCGCTTATGGGGTGGATACCGGCAAGCATTTGAAATATGAGATGGGTGCTTATCTCTCCGCCAATTATATCAAGACTTTTGCAAAAAATATGACCTACAAAGGCCGGTTAGACCTGTTCTCCGATTACAGGCATAACCCGCAAAACGTAGACATATTTTTCACTAATGCATTGGAACTGAAGGTGAATAAGTGGATTTCTGCCCTGTTGACCCTGGATATGATCTATGATGATGATACCAAGATCAAGGACAGCAAAACCGGTGTAGAAGGGGCCCGGTTGCAGATCAAACAGGTGATTGGGATCGGGTTTGCTGCCAAGTTTTGATTCGTCGGATTTTTGTTACTTTTGATAATACTTATTATTGTTTCCGGTATGTAAGGACATACGTCCTTATATACCGGAGGTTTACCGGAGCATCTCCGGCAAAAGAATAAAACTTTATCATTGGCTGAGCAATCCACATACAAGATAGTACTACCGCAGTTCGAAGGACCGTTCGACTTGTTGTTGTTTTTCATCGAACGTGACGAACTGGATATCTATAATATCCCGATCAATACGCTCACGCAGGACTTTCTGGCTTATATTCACCATATTGAGTCGCTCAATATAGAACTGGCGAGTGAGTTCATCCTGTTTGTATCCACACTGATGCGTATTAAGGCTAAGATGTTGTTGCCACGCAAGGAGCTGGATGAGCAGGGCAACGAGATTGATCCGCGACTGGAGTTGATTGATAAGATCCTGGAATACAAGCGTTACAAGCAAGCCGCCATGGAACTGGCTGAAATGGAGGCAGACAGGCAACTGGCGCTTAAACGTGGCAATATCCAGAAGGAACTCGCTGAGATTGGCGAGGCTACCAGTGAAGGTACGGAGGTACAGACGCTTACCCTCTTCAAGCTGGCGAAAACCTTTGAAAAGGTGATGCAGCGGATGAAAGAGCGCGATAATAAGCCCCAGCACGTGGTTTACAAGTACGACTATACCATGGAAGGCTCCAGGATGTATATGGAAGAACTGGCGCGTGCAGAAAGGACTTTATCTTTCGAAAAAATATTTGATCACTGTAAAGACAGAGTGCATGCTATCTTCCTGTTCCTCAGTATGTTGGAACTGGTGCAGATGAAACACCTGGGTATTATGGTGGGAGAAGGAAGAAATAATTTTATTATTGAATATGTAGATCCTTCCGACAGGGAGGAAGAACCCGCAGGAGTTGTAATCGATGGCTGAGAAACGTGGTAATATTGAAATTGTGTCCTTGCCGGACTATGCACATACAAATCCCATCTTTATTGTGTCAGGTTTGTGTGAGTTGGGAAATACTTTTTTCCAGCAGATAGGAGTGCCGCACCGGCATGATTTCTATACCATTTATTGGATTAAAAGCGGAAAGCTTACCCAAACCATCGATTCGGTAATACACGAGGTAAAGGATAACACCCTGTTTTTCCTGGCGCCGGGTCAGGTGCACAATATACGCTCCAGCGAGAAGATAGAAGGCTATATGATTGCCTTCCAGGATTCATTTATGTGCCTCAGGGATCAGGATCAGGTATCTGCCATTAAATCCAGCCTTTTTTTCAATAATCAGTTCAGTTCCATCATTACCCTCAGCAGTGAGGAATCTACAGATTTTGAGGCGGTAATAGGCCTTATGATGAAGGAGTTAAGTTTACAGGAGCCTGATTACGACACTGCCCTGCACGGGCTGTTGCGCTATTTCCTGGTACTGGCTTCGCGCGTTAAAGGAGAAAGTGTGTTGTCCACGCCGGAGCAAACTACTGCGCATAACAGCTCTACCTTCCTGAAATTCAAGAACTTAATAGAAGAGAAGTACATAGATCTGAAAAACGTTTCGGATTATGCGAATCTATTATTTATAAAGCCGGTTTTACTGAATGAAATCAGTAAACAACTATCTGGCATCACAGCCGGGGAGCATATCCGCAACCGGGTGATATTGGAGGCGCAGCGCTACCTGCATTTTACTGACCTCACAGCTAAAGAAATTGCTTATAAGCTCGGATTTGAAGACCCGCATTATTTCAGCCGTTTCTTTAAAAAATATACGAACCAGAGTCCGTCAGAGTTTAAGGAAGCTTCCAGAGCGGTGAACCCGCAGCCGTAAGGGTTTACTTTCGTAATGATATTTTGAAAGCCGGGGGTGCCCGGCTTTTGTGTTTAGTATCGGTTTCTCCCCGTCTTAACCCCAAATCTGCCGCAAACCTCCTCCTCCTCCCTTAAAAAAAGTCCATTACTCAATGAATTTTATCCATTTCACATAGATGTTGCAACACGTAATTTTGTATTGTCTTAATGGAGGACAACAATATGAAAACAGTAAAACATGTAACAGACATTTATAAAGCACCTGCCCCTCACATGGTAGGTGACGGATTCAGGGTACACAGCGTACTGCCTGGAGGTACCAGGAATGAAAACAACCGGGTGAGCCCATTTATATTAATGGACTACGGTGCTCCTTCCTACTTCCCTCCTACCAGTAAACCTCGTGGTGTGGATCAGCATCCGCACAAAGGGTTTGAAACTGTGACCGTGGTATACCAGGGAGCCCTGGAACACCGCGACTCCACCGGCAGCTACGGTAAACTGGCCCCCGGTGATGTACAGTGGATGACGGCTGCAAATGGTATTGTGCATGAAGAAAAACATGAAACAGCATTCAGCAAAAACGGCGGAAAGGTAGAAATGGCGCAGCTGTGGGTAAACCTGCCTAAGGAATACAAATCCCATCAGCCTCACTATCAAAATCTTACCAAAGCGGAAATTCCTGTTGTGCAGTTATCTGCAAACAGTTACCTCCGCGTAATAGCTGGTGAATACAATGGTCAGAAAGGTGCCGCCAGCACCTATTCACCGGTAAACGTACTGGATGTGCAATTGAAAAAGGGCGATACCGTAACGGCTTCCTTCCCTGCTCATTTTAATACCATGGCGGTAATTATGCAAGGGAAAGCGGAGTTTGACGGGACTGCCGGTAGTGCAGTAGAAACGCTCTTCTTTGATAAGAACGGTACTGATATTACCATCACCGCCCTGGAAGACGCCAGCATATTGCTGCTCAGCGGTGAGCCAATTGATGAGCCGATCTTCGCATATGGTCCTTTTGTGATGAATAACGAAGCAGAAATTGCACAGGCCATCGAAGACTACAATACCGGTAAGATGGGCTTCCTGTAACAGCAGCGCTTACATCTCCCTAAAAATAATAATAGCAATAAAAACAATTTATAACACTCAATACATAGTATATGACAACCTGGAAAATAGATCCTACTCACAGTGACGTTCAGTTTAAAGTGAAACACCTGATGATCACTACCGTTACCGGTCAATTCGGCGCTTTTGATGCTACCATGCAAACAAACGGCAACGATTTCTCCAATGCACAAATCTCTTTTGAAGCAGCTGTAAACAGCATCACCACGCAGAATACCCAGCGTGATCAGCACCTGCTGCAGGGCGACTTCTTTGAAGCAGAGAAGTATCCTACACTGAAATTCGTTTCCAAAGAAGTGAAAAAAGTAGATGACGAAAATTACAAACTGATTGGTGACCTTACCATCCGCGACAATACCCGCCCTGTAGAACTGAAAGTAGAGTTTGGTGGTGAAGTAGTAGATCCCTGGGGTCAGACAAAAGCAGGTTTTGAACTCAGCGGTAAAATCAACCGTAAGGACTTCGGCCTCACTTTCCACGCAGTTACTGAAACCGGCGGCGTTATGCTGAGCGACGAAGTGAAATTGCTGGCAAGTGTACAAATGGTTAAACAACAACAAGCATAAATCCTTTAAAGCAAATGGTGCCACGGCATCATTTGCTTTTTCATTGCCTTACGGCACACAAAAAATTTTAACGATGAGTATCTTAGATAAATTAGCCTGGCGTTATGCGGTAAAGAAATTTGACGCATCCAAAAAGCTCAGCAAAGAACAGTTGAATGGCCTGATTGAAGCTACCCGTTTATCAGCGTCTGCATATGGCTTGCAGCCATACAAAATGATTGTGGTAGAAGACCCGGCAGTACGCGAAAAGCTGAAAGCCGCCTCCTATAACCAATCACAGATTACCGATGCATCACAACTGATTGTGTTTGCACGTGTAGCAGATCTCCAGGAATCACACGTAGACGATTATACGAAAAATATAGCTGTTACCCGTAATATCGACCACACTATGCTGGATGGCTTCAGTGGCGTAATGAAGGGTACTGTAAATGGATTGGATGCTGCGGGTGCAGCCACCTGGACCGGTAAACAGGCCTACCTGGCCCTGGGTACCCTGCTGGTAGCTGCCGCTGCAGAAGGAATTGATGCTTGCCCGATGGAAGGTTTCAACCCTGCTCAATATGACGAAATATTAGGACTGAAAGAAAGGGGACTGTCTGCCACCGTTATTGCAGCAGTTGGATTCAGAGCAGACGATGATGTGATGCAACATGCTAAAAAAGTACGTAAGCCACTGGAAGAATTCGTAGAAGTAATTTAAGAACCGACAGAATGGAACAGAAAAGGGCTTTCATGCATTATTATGTATGAAAGCCCTTTTTGGCTTCCGTAAAATCCCGGAATTAATTTGTAATTTGGCGGCCTACACTGCTATTTTCACCGCAAAAAAGTAAAATACTAAACATGAAAAGATTTGCATCTGCCAATTGGCAAGGAACAGGTAAAGAAGGTAAAGGTACACTGACTTCCCAGGCCGGCGCCCTCAATAACACACCATATTCTTTCAGCAGCCGCTTCGAAGATGGTGCAGGTACTAACCCTGAAGAACTGATTGCAGCTGCTCACGCCGGCTGCTTCACCATGAAACTGAGCTTCATCATTTCTGGTGCTGGTCTTACTCCTGGTAATATCGATACTAAATGCACCATCACTTTCGAAAACGGTGCAATTGTTGAAAGTCACCTCGAAGTGAAAGCCAGTGTGGCTGGACTGGATGCAGAAAAATTTGCTGAGTTCGCAAAAGATGCGGAGGCAAACTGCCCTATTTCCAAACTGCTGAATACTAAAATTACAATGGATGCTACCCTGGTATAAGCATCACTGTGATATAATTCTTGAAAGAGGCTACCAGTGGTAGCCTCTTTCATTTTTCACCCACTATCCCATGGCCTTTGGCCATGGGATAGTGGGTGTGGGGCCGCTGTGTGCGGCCTCCCACACCCTGGAGTAATTGAAAAATTGTGACTTCGGTATGAGTGAAGACAGAAGCCGTTTCGCGGTTAGTTCACAAAAAGTCCACACTTTACAGCCTATTATCCATTCTGTACCGTCGCATGATATACGACATTTGTATTGTATAAAAAAGGAGCAATTATGAAAAAGATCATACATCGTGCGGCAGACAGAGGATTCGCAGATCACGGCTGGCTTAAATCACATCATACCTTCAGCTTCGCTAACTATTATAATCCTGAATCTATTCATTTCGGCGCCTTGCGCGTATTGAACGATGATGAAGTGAAAGGTGGAATGGGCTTTGGCGCGCACCCGCACGATAATATGGAAATTGTGTCTATCGTACTGGATGGTGCGCTGGCGCATAAAGACAATACAGGAAGAGATAAAACCATTAATAAAAATGATGTACAGGTCATGAGTGCCGGTACGGGTATTGTGCATTCAGAGTTTAATGCATCGAAAACGGAAGACGTGAAGTTCCTGCAGATATGGGTTTTTCCTAAGCATCGGAATGTGCAGCCACGCTACGATCAGCAGACATTTGACCCTGCACAGCGGCATAATAAATGGCAGGAAGTGGTATCACCTGAGCAGTCAGCAAATAATTTATGGTTGAACCAGGATGCCTGGTTTTCATTAGGTAATTTTGATGCCGGTGAAAAAGTAAGCATCTCTCCAAAGCAGGAGGGGCAAGGATCTTACCTGTTCTTAATTGGCGGAGAAGCAAAAGTTGGGGATGAAATATTACATGAAAGGGATGCGATAGGCGTATCAGCATACAAGCAATTAGACATCGAAGTAAACAAAGCGGCAGAGTTTTTGTTAATTGATGTACCTATGTTGCAATAATATTCTCGATACTATATACTAACCCATTCAATAGGGGCGACTGTTTACCGGTTGCCCTTTTTATTTTCATTCTCTGCGATGAATTTTTATTTTAGTCGCATGAAACAGACAACCCTGTTGCTGCTGGCTGGCTTACTTGCGGTACTGGCCACCTCAGCTAAGAACAATGAAAAAAAGGATTCCGTTGCCGCGTGCAGCAAATGTATAGTAGCCGCAGAGCAATCACAGCATCGCATTATTATTGCCGATACCCAAACCGGAAATATTATCTGGGAATGGAAAGCTGAATTATCCAATGTACGGCCGGCGGACGTAAAATGGTTCAGCAACCCCAGTGAGGCAAAGATGGTATACGATCGCAGGTATGTGCTCATGGCAGCCTCTGGTGGCGGTGTAGCGCTGATACGAGTTGCTGACAGGAAAACTGTTTTTTACGCCTATGCCGGTGGTAATACCCACTCCGCGGAATTACTGCCTGATGGAAATATAGTGAGCGCCTCCAGTACCGGAAATTTTCTTACCGTTTTTAAAACAGATACCACTCATTTTCCGGAGCAGGTATACGCAAAAAAAATATGGGCTCACTTTGCCCATAATGTAGTGTGGGACGCTGCCGGCAAAAAGCTCTACAGCGCTGCCATGGATTCTATGCTCGTGTTTTCGTACAACAACAATTGTAACGCCCCGGATTTACAGCTGGAAAAGCGCTTAAAACTGCCCGGTACAGAAGCCCATGACCTGTATCCGGTATACGGCAAAAGACTATTATGGCTGAGCAACCTCACCAATGTGTGGTATTACGATGTGAAAACGCAGAAGACCCTGCCTGCAAAAGACATTATCCAGGAAAATGTAAAGAGTGTTTCTTCAGGCCCCGCGGGCTTTCCGGCTATATGCGTATTGCCAAAGGAATCCTGGTGGACGGACGAGGTACTAGACGCCAAAGGCAATAGCATCTTCCTGAAAAAAGGATTGAAAATTTATAAAGCAAGATGGGTGTTGCCAGATACTTTTAGTAATCCTGACAAATCGGATATACGTTATTGTAAGGATTGATTTTACCCATACTGAACAGCCATTTCAGCTATTTTGGCTACCTTTATTAAAGAATAATTTTTTATCAGACTTATGCTGCTGGCTACAGACCTTGATGGTACCTTTTTAGGAGGTACGGATGCGGACAGAACATTACTTTACAATATCATTCGTGACAATCATAACATACGATTAGTATTTGTAACCGGAAGAGGGGTAAACAGTGTATTGCAATTACTGGAAGATGCCCCGCCTTCCTTCCCACGCCCGGAATATATCATTTGTGACGTAGGTGCTACGGTTACCCACCTGGATACCATGCAGATGGTAGAACCCATACAGTCGGGTATTGCCGCTTTATGGCCGGGTGAGCAGGTGCGGGAAAGAATGGGGGTCGTAAATGGACTGATTCATGAAGAATCGCATCAGCAGTTCAGATGCACCTTTCGTTATGATGAAGGGACAGATATAGCTCATGCCAGGGCACTTACAAGTGAATTATCCTGCGACCTGCTGTTATCTGCCGGTACTTACCTGGATATCATGCCCAAAGGGGTGAATAAGGGCTATACATTGCAAAAACTACTGGCTTACCTGGGTGTTCCGGAGGAAGATGTGCTGGTGGCCGGCGATACCATGAATGATTTTGCCATGTATGAAACCGGTATAGCCGGTGTGGTAGTGGGGGGCGCAGAGGATGAACTGGTGGCACTAACTGCGGAAATGCCGCATGTATTACAGGCTGGCCGTACCGGTGCCGGTGGTATCCTGGAAGCGATGAAAATGCACCGTGCATTTGCTCCAATGATTGAAAATCTGACAATAAAATAGTGTATTTAGCTGTTATCAGTTGATGATAGAAATTTAGTAACAATAGGCTGGTGTAAACTGTTAATTGGATATTGCGAATGCTTAACTGATAAGAAATATTCAGTCATCATTTAAATCAATACACCATGGGTACAACCACGCAACCAACTGAGCTGCATGAGCAGATCAATTCCTGGAAGGAAGAAGTGCGGGAAGTAAGAGAAGAAGTAGTACTGATGAGGGAAAGATTGGAACAGATTGCATTAAGTAAGGCGCCTAAGGATATCATGCACCGCGTAGAACACTTCGAAAACCGTTTATTAAGGCAACGGGAAGTTGCCGATGAAATGTTCCACGACATTAAGCAATGCGCAAAAAGTTTATCTGATAGCCCTGCGCAGGTACATCACGACGACCGTCCGGTCGAGAACTATGCCACCATACAAGATCGGATGGAGACTTTCCAGAAGCTCTACGGGGAGTTAAAGGGTGAGTTTAATAATTTTATGACAGGCCACGCGTAGGCGGATCATCATTGATCTGGCGGGCTTTGAGCTCGATTTTATGAATGATCTCATCCAGCTGGAGGGTGGACTGATGCAGCCATTCCATTAGCTGGGCATTGAGTTGTATATCCTTATTTTCTTTGTCGAACAGCTGGGTGATGCTCAGGATAGATACCACCGGGCGGCGGATTTCGTGGGAGTTGATCCAGGTAATTTCCTTGAGGGTTTTATTTTGTTCCTCCAGCTGTCGCGCCTGTCGGATATGTTGATCAATATCCTGCATCATACCGATCATACGTACGGCCATATGTCCTTCGTAGGAAATATGCGCCCGGTCTGAAATGTACTTAAAGCTGCCATCGGCGCAGCGGAAGCGGTATTCGGCTGCCCAATACCGTTTGTTAGCGAGCAGGGTATTCTCCAGTGAGTTTATGACCAGTTGTTTATCTTCCGGGTGGATGTTATTTTTCCACCACTGCAACACTTCCGTGAACTTATTATTGTCATATTGAAAAATGCTGGAAAGTCCATGATTCCAGGCGATAACACCTGTCACGAGGTTTCTGTCGTACACGGCATCATTGGTGGCCTGTGCCAGCAGTTCATAGCGCACACCTTCCGCGGAGGCGCGCTGTGCTGCTTTTACCTGGTCGTCCACATCTTTGGCCATGATAAACCGTGCTTCTCTGCCGCGATAGGATACAGAGTGGGCGTAGATTTCGACGAAGAAGTCCGTACCGTTTTTCTTACGGTGTTTCCAGATGCCGCGGTATTCCACGCCATTGCAGCGCTCGTCAATGTTACGCATGAGGAACGGCACTTCCTCTTTATTGCGTATATCCTTTAACGTTAGATTGTAGAATTCTTTTCTGCTGTAGCCATATTTGCTGATGGCGGCATTATTTACGGACAGGAACCGGAGTGTGTTCTTGTCGTATATCCACATGGGAATGGGATGATCGAAAAACAGGCGTTCATATTGCAGACTATGGTTAGTTTTCCGTATAGTCATGACCGTTAGTGCTGTAATGACAGCTATCAGCAATAATTCATTACAAAGCAGCAGGTATTGAAAATGAACTGCTATATTTTGTGTGCCAGACTGAGCTGCTATCAGGAAGTATCCGTTGATACATGCTACAATTAACAACAGGCACACTATGACAATCTTTAGCGAAGCCTTTTGCATTCCTGAAGTTCATTATTTTTTCACAAAAAACAGCTGATCTTATCAGTTATTTTTATAATTCCAATTCCGCAGGGCCCTCTTTAACATACCCGGTGCAGGTGAGCACCAGGCCCTGGCTCAGCTCTTTTTCGGTGAGCACTTCATTGACGGACATCCAGATTTCTCCTTTATTACACTGTACGGTGCAGGAGCCGCAAACGCCTCCTTTGCAGCTGTAGGGCAGCGCTATGCCTTGTTCGAGGGCATATTGAAGGATGGGCTGGTTGCCGGGGATGTTTAGTCGGTACTCCTCTCCTTTTATGCGAAGTGTCAGCGCGCGGGTGGTATCATCTTCCGGAACGCCGGTTTTTTCGATTTTGGCGGCGGTATTGACCACAAAGTTCTCTTTATGCAGTTGCCCGTCTTTAAAGCCTATGAAGGTTAGGGTCATGATAATCATGCGCATATAGTCGAAGGGGCCGCAGAGGAAGAACTGGGCGTTGGCGGGTTCGTAGCGCAGCTGGTCTTTCACCAGCATTTCCAGCAGGGTGTTGCTCAGGCGCCGGTAGGCATGGTTTGCGTCCGGGTCGTTACTATATAGGTAGATGACGTGGAGTTGGGCAGGATATTGTTTTTCCAGCTCCTGGATTTGCCGGAGGAATATGGTTCTTTCCGGGGTGGAATTGCTATAGATGAGTTTGAGGTGTGCGGTAGGTTCAGTGTGCAGGATATGGCGCATGATGCCGTATACGGGTGAAATGCCGCTTCCTGCTGCCAGCAGGAAGATGTCCCTGGGCTGTGTGCTGGCGGGGCCTGGGGTGAACCGGCCGGTAGGTTCCAGAGCGGTTACAAGGGTTCCTGGTTGCCAGTGTTGCAGGATATATCGGGAGATTTCACCGTTTTCTTTTCTCCGAATGGTCACGGCCAGGTGTGTGTCCAGCCCTGGTGTGGTGGAGAGGGAGTACGACCTGCGATGTTCGATACCGTGGAGGTTTACGAGGAAGGTGAGGAATTGTCCGGGGAGGTAATCGATTTTTTCTCCGGTTACATTTTCCAGTGTGTAGGAGCGGGTATCTGCTGTTTCCCTGGTGATGGCGGTGATGCGTAGTTGGAGATACATGGGTTTGCCGGGTAAAAAAAGAGTTACAGGCAGGGCCTGTAACTCCGGTCTTAAAAAATATGCTGGGCGGGCTTTCAGGCCGTCACTGTAATTTTATTTTTCATCATTTCGCGAACGGCCCTGGCGATGCCTGCGGCATCGTATCCGCATTCACGGAAGAGTTCATCTGGTTTGCCGTGTTCGATGATTTTGTCGGGTACACCGAGCATGCGCAGTTCGGCTTTGTAGTTGTGGCGGGCCATGAATTCGAGTATGGCACTGCCAAAACCGCCGGTGATGGTACCGTCTTCTATGGTGATTACTTTATCGTAATTGGTAAACACTTCGTGGAGCATTTCTTCGTCGAGTGGTTTCACGAAGCGCATGTCGTAGTGTGCAGGTTGCAATCCATCTGCCAGCAGTTCGCGGATAGCTTCGGTAGCGAAGTTTCCGGGGTGGCCGAGGGAGAGGATAGCGATATCTTTCCCATCGCGCAGTTTGCGACCGGTACCAGGTTTGATGGCTTTGAACGGCGTGCGCCATTCAGGCATTACGCCCTGGCCGCGTGGGTAGCGGATGACGTATGGCATATTATTGTCCGCTAATTGGGCGCTGTACATCAGGTTGCGGAGTTCTTCCTCGTTCATGGGGGCGCTGATAATTACGTTAGGGATACCGCGCATATAGGCGATATCGTACACACCATGGTGGGTAGGACCGTCTTCTCCCACCAACCCGGCTCTGTCGAGACAGAAGATCACCGGTAGTTTCTGGATGCACACGTCGTGCACGGCCTGATCAAAGGCGCGTTGGAAGAAGGAGGAGTAGATGGTACAGAACACGCGCATACCCTGGGTAGCCATGCCGGCGGAGAGGGTAACGGCGTGTTGTTCGCAGATACCTACGTCGAAGGCACGTTCCGGCATTTTTTCCATCATGAATTTGAGGGAGGAGCCGGAAGGCATGGCTGGGGTGATACCGAGTATTTTATCGTTTTTCTCAGCCAGTTCGATGATGGTATGGCCAAAAACGTCCTGGTATTTTGGTGGCTGAGGTCGTTCAGGAACTTTCCTGAAGATTTCGCCGGTAATTTTATCAAAGAGGCCTGGAGCGTGCCAGGTGGTTTGGTCCTTTTCAGCGAGGGCGTATCCTTTACCTTTTGTGGTAACGATGTGCAGCAGTTTAGGGCCGGGAATATCTTTCAGGTCCTGGAGGGTATCGGCGAGTTTGGTGATATTATGGCCATCGATAGGACCAAAATAGCGCATGCCGAAAGATTCGAACAGGTTGCTGGACTTGGATACCACGCCTTTGAGGCTGGCTTCCAGTTTGGAGGCCATATCGCGGGTGAAGTTCTTTCCTACCGGCAGTTTGCCTAACAGGTTCCATACGTCGTCGCGGAGCTTGTTATAGGTAGGAGAAGTGGTGATATCGGTCAGGTATTCTTTGAGTGCGCCTACGTTAGGGTCGATAGACATGCAGTTATCGTTGAGGATAATCAGCACGTTTGCGTTGGCAACGCCGGCGTGGTTGAGTGCTTCGAAGGCCATTCCGGCAGTCATGGCGCCATCGCCGATTACGGCGATGTGCTGGCGGTCGAACTCCCCTTTGTAGTGGGAGGCCATGGCCATACCGAGTGCTGCGGAAATGGAGGTGGAGGAGTGTCCTACACCGAAAGTATCGTATTCGCTTTCGTCTCTTTTAGGAAAACCGCTGATGCCTTTGTATTTCCTGTTGGTAGGGAATACATCTCTTCTTCCGGTAAGGATTTTATGTCCGTAGGCCTGGTGACCTACGTCCCATACCAGTTGATCGTAAGGCGTATTAAAAACGTAATGCAATGCCACTGTCAGTTCCACCACTCCCAGGCTGGCGGCAAAGTGGCCACCATGCACACTTACAACGTCAATTATGTATTGACGCAGTTCTTCACAAACCTGGTGAAGCTGTTCCTTGCTTAATTTTTTAAGATCAGCAGGATTCTGTATTTGGCTCAACAGTTGACCAGCCGTAATATTCATAATAATGGCTCAGGGTTTTTATTAAAGAACAAAAATACGTAAAAAAGCGGTTCTGGTTGACGGTTTGTTGACAAGCTGATAGTTTCATAAATTTACGGAACTTAGGTGAAACTGCCGCATCGGCCTTTATTGCCGAGTTCCAAACCAGTTAACCAGCCTACGGGCCACTGGTAACAATTAGGTTTTACGCTGGATACCCGAAAGTTATATTTGAACATACGGGAAGTACACTAACTTATATAAATGTTTAAGCATATTTCGAAATATTGGTTGTGCCAGATCCTGGGGTGGTTAGCGTATTTTCTGATAAATACTTACGCTTCTCAGGGCAAGAATACAGACATTTATTTTCAGCGTTTATTTACCATTATGCTGGCGGGAATCCTGGCCACGCATGTATTCCGGTTACTGGTGCGGAGGTTGGACTGGCAGTCTTACCCACTGGAAAAGCAGTTATTGGTCTTTTTCGTGATGTGGATAGGCTCAGGAACGCTGATGTATGCGGTGTACTACCTGATGGTGCTATATGTGTTAACGGATGAGGTGACGGATATTTTGGGTGGGTTAATGACTTTTTACCTGATATTGACGCCCTGGTGGGGGATTTATTTCCTGTATCATATTGTGGAAAAGTCGCGGATGGCAAAGATGGACCAGTTGACTTTGCAGGCAACGGTAAAGGAGCTGGAGTTGAAAACGATCAAGGCGCAGCTGAATCCGCATTTTATTTTTAACGCGCTAAACAGTATCCGGGCGTTGGTGGATGAGAATCCGCAGCGTGCCAGGACAGCGATAACGGAGTTGTCTAACATTCTTCGCAGCTCTATGGCGGCGGAGAAGTCGGAAACAGTGAGTATGGAAAAGGAGCTGAATATTGTAAAAGACTACCTGGCGCTGGAAACTATCCGTTTTGAGGAGCGTTTGCGGGTAACATATGATATTGATCCTGATACATTGGGGTTGCAGGTACCGCCCATGATGTTGCAAACTTTGGTGGAAAATGCCATAAAACACGGGATTTCGAAAGAAATCAGTGGCGGGCATGTATATATCAGCTCAAAACTGAAGGGTTTGCAGCATGAAATCATGATTGAGAATACCGGTCAGTTTGTGGGGAAAACCAAAAACGGGCATGGTTTTGGGCTGGAAAGTACCCGTCAGCGACTGAGTTTGCTATTCGGGAACCGTGCTTCATTCGAGATCCGGAATAAGAGTGCCGATCTGGTGGAAGCGAAGGTGCTGATGCCTATTTTATAAGGAAACAAGTAATAAACCGCTGTAACGGGAGGTATCCGGTTACGGCATATTTATATTAACAAAATTATTCATCAACCAAACTTCATATTGCCAATGAAAAAAGCATTGATAATTGATGATGAACGCCTGGCCAGGAGTGAGTTAAAAAAGCTGCTTGCTGACCATCCGGAGATTGTTGTGGTAGGGGAAGCTGTGAATGCGAAGGATGGCATCGAGAAGATTGAGACTTTGCATCCTGACCTGCTGTTTCTGGACATTCAGATGCCGGATAAAACCGGGTTTGAGTTGCTTGCAGAGCTGGAGAAGACGCCACAGGTTATTTTCACTACTGCCTATGATGAGTATGCTTTGAAAGCGTTTGAGTACAATGCGCTGGACTACCTGCTGAAGCCGGTGGAGCCTAAGCGCCTTGCGGATGCTATTCATAAGCTGCATCAGCAGGATGAGAAGGAGCGTATGGCTGCTACCGGCGCTGTTCGGACGATGTTGTCGGAGAGCGATCAGGTGTTTGTTAAAGACGGGGACCGTTGCTGGTTTGTAAAGCTGCAGGAAATCCGCCTGTTTGAGAGTGTAGGCAACTACGCCAGGGTGTATTTTGAGACGAACAAGCCTTTGATTTTAAAGTCGCTTAACGCGCTGGAAGAGCGCCTGGATGAGCGCGTGTTTTTCCGTGCCAACCGTAAGCATATTGTAAATCTGCGCATGATCGAAAAAATAGACACCTATTTCAATGGGGGCTTATTACTGGAGATGCGCGGAGGTGAAAAAATTGAGGTAAGCCGCAGACAGGCGGTGAAATTTAAAGAGATGATGAGTCTCTGATCCAATTCAAAGTGTGTTGTAAATAAGACGGCATGGGCCGTGCTTGTAAAGTTGCTAACAAAAATATTAGGGCTGCCGGTTTCCCGGCGGCCCTTGTTATGTGTGCTGATGCGAAGGGGGGATATGGTTTTACGCGTCCGGGCGTAGCGGAGCGGAGGCGCCGTGGTGAAGCGACGGTGATGCAGGGACTTGACACCTGCCAGTAATTGAAATATATCTCTTTATATATTATATTAAAAATTATTCAAATTAATTCCTACTTTCTGTCACGTTTAGATTTTGAAGCTTGTCTTATATGTGTACAACGATTTAAACACATTAACTATAAAAATTTAAACATCATGGAAGCAAGAATCAAATTTGAAGATCTTAATAAGGGTGCTCTGGACGGACTGTTCAAAACCGGTATGTATGTAAAAAAATCAGTGCTTGATCCGATCCTGGGGGAATTGATTAAGTTCCGTGCATCACAGATCAATGACTGTGCATTTTGTTTGGATATGCATTGGAAAGATGCTATTCATTTGGGGGAGAAAGAGCAGCGTTTATACTCACTGAGCGCCTGGAGGGAGTGTCCGTACTACACAGCAGAAGAGCGTGCTGTATTGGCTTATACGGAGGAAGCGACGGCCATGAATGTTTCTGATGAAACGTTCAACAACCTGGCGAAATACTTTGATAAAGCACAGATTGCCGACATCACGCTGGCGATTGTGACTATTAATTCCTGGAACATGTTGAATCGTGCGTTCCATACCGTTCCTGGTGGTTATGTAATAGGAAGCATGGGGTGAGCCAAGGCAACATAGCGTAAACGGGAAAGGGCTACGTGTTACGTAGCCCTTTTCGATTTGCGTTTTAGATCAGATCTTAATATTATGCTTTAACGGGAGCTGTTACGGAGTGAACAGCATCTGCGAGTTCCTTAATCAGGGAGAGATCGTTTTCGATCGCGTTACCAACCACGATGATATCGGCGCCGGCTTTACAGTTCAGATAGGCTTTTTCAGCATCTCTGATACCGCCACCCACAATGATGGGCGCGCTTACCTGGCTGGCTACCCTGCTTATCATGCTTTCCGAAATAGGGATGCGGGCACCGCTGCCAGCGTCCATATATATTACCTTCATGCCGAGCATTTCGCCGGCCATGGCGGTACACATGGCAATATCTGCCTTATCAGAAGGAATGGGTGTAGCGTTGCTGATGTAGGACACTGTTGTAGGGGCGCCTCCGTCGATTACCATGTAACCGGTAGAGATGACTTCCAGGCCACTTTTTTTAACGGCAGCAGCGGATACTACGTGCTGACCGATCAATAATTCAGGGTTTCTGCCTGAGATCATGGATAGGTACAACAGTGCATCAGCGTAGCGTGATACCTGTGACGGGCTTCCCGGGAATAGTACAACCGGGATATCGCAACTGGCTTTAAGTTGTTGAACACATTCATCCAAATGATCGGTAATAACAAGGCTGCCGCCAAGGAAGATGTAGTCTACTTTAGCAGCGGTGCACTTAGCGGCCAGTTCAATGATCCCTTCAGGTGTTACTTTGTCAGGATCCACAAGAACCGCAAATGCTTTTTCCTTCTTAGCCTTTCTTTCGATGAACGAATTGTATATTTTATTGTACATCAATAGCGCATTGTTCCGGTTGTCGCAAATGTATAATTTTTTTATTAATAACCTACATTGATAAATAAATATGCATGACATTCATTTTTTATTCATGAATAGCTTGATAAATACATGCATATAAGTAACATATTCCTAATGCGTTTTTTACGGCAAATTTTAAGCCGGAAAACCGACAGAAAGTATGGTCTTAAATAACAAGTTAGCCCCCGAAAGAGTTTGTTGAATTATCCACAAGTTGTGCAAAATAAATGCGTTGTCCTCCGCAATTAAAAAATTAATTTAGTAAAGCCCACACGCAGTAACCAAGTATTGTATAATCCTAAGAAATGTACCAGCATGAAAAATCCAGCAAACAGAGAAGCCGGTCTTGAGTTTACACGTCAGTTTACCAAGGCGGGGAAGAGCCCTTATGAGCAGTTTGAATATGACTTTCGGTCTTCTGTTATCAGGAACCCCGGTGGTGATATTGTATTTGAAATGAATAATGTGGAGGTTCCGGCCGGGTGGTCGCAGATAGCCACGGATATTCTTGCCCAGAAATATTTCAGGAAGGCGGGGGTGCCGCAGGCCGATGGGAGTCTTGGCAGGGAAACATCTGTAAAGCAGGTAGTACACCGGATGGCCAACTGCTGGCGTGTATGGGGTGAAAAGTACGGATACTTTGCCTCTCCCCGGGATGCCCAGGTATTTTATGATGAACTGGTGTATTGTATGCTAAATCAGGGTTGCGTACCTAACTCACCACAATGGTTTAATACCGGTTTACACGAGAGTTACGGGATTAAAGGTAAGCCGCAGGGCCACTATTATGTGGAGCAGAATACTGGAAAACTGGAGCAGTCCACCTCAGCCTATGAACGGCCTCAGCCCCATGCCTGCTTCATTCTCAGCGTATCCGACGACCTGGTAAATGATGGAGGTATCATGGATTTGTGGATGCGGGAAGCCAGAATTTTTAAATATGGTTCTGGTGTAGGCACCAATTTTTCACAGATCCGGGGAGAGGGTGAAAAGCTTAGTGGTGGCGGTACCAGCAGTGGTTTAATGAGTTTTCTGAAAATAGGCGATCGTGCTGCCGGGGCGATTAAGTCGGGCGGTACTACCCGCCGTGCGGCCAAAATGGTATGTCTGGATCTGGACCATCCGGAGATCATGGACTTCATTAACTGGAAGGTGGAGGAAGAGAAGAAAGTAGGTGCGTTGATTGCTGCCGGCTATTCTTCCGATTATGAAGGAGAGGCATACAGAACGGTTTCCGGTCAGAATTCAAATAATTCGGTTAGAATTCCTAATAACTTTTTCAGGCGACTGGAGGAAGATGCTGACTGGGATCTGATTGGCCGGACGTCCGGAAAAACGGTGAAGTCGGTAAAGGCGCGGGAGCTTTGGGATCAGATAGCCTATGCTGCATGGCGTTGTGCCGATCCTGGTACGCAATACGACACTACTATTAACGAATGGCATACTTGTCCGCAGGGTGGCCGTATCAATGCGTCCAACCCTTGTTCTGAATATATGTTCCTGGATAATACCGCCTGTAATCTTGCATCGGTGAACCTGCGCCGTTTTTATGATGAGGGCAGTAATTTATTTGATGTTGGCGGCTTTGAGTATACGGTGCGATTATGGACGGTGGTATTGGAAATATCTGTGCTGATGGCGCAGTTCCCGTCAAAAGAGGTGGCGCAGTTGAGTTACGACTATCGTACGCTGGGCCTGGGATATGCCAACCTGGGTTCTATGTTGATGGTGAGTGGTATTGCATATGACAGTGAGGAGGCCCGCGGTATTGCCGGTGCTATTACCGCGATTATGACGGGTATTGCCTACAAAACATCTGCGGAGATGGCGGCGCATCTGGGTTCCTTTGCGAAGTATGAGGAGAACCGGGCCGATATGCTGCGTGTGATGCGTAACCACCGTGCGGCGGCGTACGATGCAGCGGAAGCATATGAAGGGTTGGAGATAAGACCTAAGGGGATTGACGCGGTATTTTGTCCGGACTACCTGCTGAAAGCGGCTACCAAGGCCTGGGATGAAGCAGTAAAATTAGGAGAGATATATGGGTATCGCAATGCGCAGGCTACCGTTATTGCACCCACTGGTACGATAGGATTGGTGATGGATTGTGATACTACCGGTGTGGAGCCTGATTTTGCACTTGTAAAATTCAAGAAGCTGTCCGGCGGGGGGTATTTCAAGATCATCAATCAATCTATTCCTTCAGCGCTGGAGCACCTGGGGTATGCCCCTGGCGAAATCAGGGCGATTGTGGATTATGCGAAAGGTACCGGTTCCTTTGCCGGTGCGCCATACATTAATCATCAAACGCTCTCTGAGAAAGGGTTTATAGCCGAGGAACTGAAGAAGCTGGATAACGCGGTTATTTCATCTTTCGATATATCCTTTGTATTTAATGTGCATACATTGGGAGAAGAGTGTTTGCAGCGGTTAGGATATAAGCCGGAAGAGTATTTTAACCTGGAGTTTAGTTTGCTCCATGCGCTGGGCTTTACGGACGAGGAGATAGAAGCGGCCAATGATTATGTATGTGGTACGATGACGGTGGAAGGTGCGCCGTATCTGAAAGCGGAGCATTTACCGGTGTTTGATTGTGCGAATAAATGTGGGAAAATCGGGCAGAGATATATACATCCGCATGGGCATATCCGCATGATGGCGGCGGCGCAGCCATTTATATCGGGGGCTATTTCCAAAACCATCAATTTGCCGCATGAGGCGGAGGTAGCGGAGATTGCGGACTCCTATATGCTGAGTTGGGAGCTGGGGCTGAAAGCCTGCGCGTTGTACAGGGATGGTAGTAAGTTGAGTCAGCCGCTGAGCAATAAGAGTGATAAGAGAAAGAAGGCGGATGCGCCGGTGGCGGAGGCATCGCAGCTGATCAACCTGGAGCAGCTGAGCATTGATGAGTTGCTGGAGGAGGTAAATAAGCGAATGATAGCTAGTAAGGATACCACCCTAAAACGTCAGTTGTCCCGGATTGTGGAGCGTAAAACATTGCCTACCAAGCGAAGTGGGTTTACGCAAAAGGCGAATGTGGGCGGGCAAACGATCTTTGTGCGTACCGGGGAGTACAATGATGGTACACTGGGTGAGATTTTTGTGGATCTGGCGAAGGAGGGTTCTACGTTGCGTAGTTTGATGAACTGCTTTGCCATAGCGGTTTCCATCGGGTTACAATATGGTGTGCCGCTGGAGGAGTTTGTGGACAAGTTTGTGTTTACGCGTTTCGAGCCGGCGGGTATGGTAGACCATCCGAATATCAAATCAGCAACATCTTTAATTGATTATATATTCCGTGTTTTAGGATATGAATATCTGGGCAGGACGGATCTGGTGCATGTGCTGGATGGCCCGGAAAATACGGGGGATGATGAGGGGGATGATTTACCAGCTGCAGCGCCGCAACTATCGAGTATACGGGTGACTGCGGCTGTGGCGCAGCCGGCATCTCCCCAAAAGCCTGTAAAGCAGGCTGTGACAGCGGTACACAAAGGTGAAAATAGTACGCAAGATTACCTGCGGAGTATGCAGAGTGATGCGCCGGCGTGCAATACCTGCGGTCATATTACTGTGCGGTCGGGAACCTGTTATAAGTGCCTGAATTGCGGTAACAGTATGGGTTGTAGCTGATTCAATGTTGCAACTCTTGTTAATGATATGTTATTGTGCCTTTAAAATTTCAAAGAAAAATAACATGCACTTACCTTTGTATTCAAATAGGGTTTTCATAGGATAGTAACAAATTGAGGGCGCTTTTCTAGGCGCCCTTTTATTTTTTTATAGAACACTAGTTTTTGGGGAATTACCCCACTCCTATTTTCACTTCACTTTCGCTGGTTATCCTGTACGGACGACTGGGTTTTCATTTTTATTCTAAAAACAGGGCATTTTTTCGCTAAATCGAAAAATCAGGGGCTTTTATTTCTTTTTCGTCAATATTTGGCGGGACCGCATCGTCATGATATAATTTTTATATATTTGTTATTGTATTAATTTTTATTATGGTTACTGTCCTATGAAAAACCAAATATTCCTACACCGCGTGAATCTTCACGCACTGTAAATGACTCTCGAAAGCAATGGTTCGCCCATTGCTTTTGTTTTTATATGAAAATCTCCATTATTCCGACTTTTTACCCAATTTTCCCGAAAAATTTTTAACATAACTAAATCCCAAAATAAATTGTATTTTTAAGTCCGTAAATTTTGCGCCTTATGAAGAAGCTGTTGTTTATGCTGTTGGTAATTTTGGCCGCAGCCGCATCAGCAAATGCCAACACTGGGATTAGAGACGGAGGCAACAATGGAGATAAAAACGGTGGTGATAACAACGATAACCGCAATAACTCTAAGACCGTCAACAATAACAAACCACTCCGCGTAGAAGAATTTGTTTTATTGTTTCCCAGGGCTGATGCTCCAGAGCGGGTAGATGAAGCCGAGTTGGAAAAAGCGATTGTGGATCTGTACAAATGGTACCTTCAGAATGAAAGTAAAGTAAATGCCGGCGACTTTTTGAAGTCGAGCGGTAAAGAACTACTGTTTCCATTTAAAGTGGATCCAAAGGTGCTGCAGCAATATTTTCTCTTTGTAAAAAAGAATTTTCCTGGCTTCAGCGAGGATGATCTCAGCAATGTGAAGCGTTCACGTAAAAAAGAAGCAGTTACTGTACGTGATGATATGGATAACCCATTATCTATTTCAGTTAACAGATAAACCTGGTGGCATTCGGTAATGCATGTAGAATTTAATTACAATAAGGGCGAGGTGTTGAGTGCATTACGGTATCATTTTATGCATCGTGGCGAAATCAAGGTGTTTCGCAACACCATTATCATCTTCCTGCTGGCAACTTTCGCCGGCTATTTCTTTAGCTTAGTTACCATCGGTGCCTTAACAGGCATTACCATCATGATCCTGGTGCTCACCTGGATTTTCTGGTATTTGCTGCCGGTATCCATATATAACAGGGCCGCCACTTTCAAAGACGACATCCGCCTCAAATTTGGTGACGACGGGATGTTCATTTCTACCGGCTCCTCCTACCATGAACGGGCCATCAGCTGGAATAAATTTTCCAAAGTGGTGGACACCAAAAAGTTTATTTACCTCTATCGTGATAAGAAAACGTTCTTCCTGATTCCTGCGAGTGCTTTTAATACTGCAGAGCAGTATGAGGGATGTGTCAGGTTACTGAAAGAGAAGATTGAGTAGTTTTCCGTAGGCCGGAGTTCTTTCGGCCGGTGTTTTTTTCCTGCGTATTATTTTATTGGGATGTTGCCTTCGGCATCATTTGGGGGAGTTCCGCGCTGCGCGCGGAGGGCTGCCAGCTTATCCCTAAGGTCTGCGGCATTAGCTGGTAAGAATTGGTGTAGGTGCCTTCGGCATCTGGTGCGGACTTTTTTGCTCGCAAAGCAGCAAAGCAGGTAAGCAGCAAAGGATGGTGTTTTATTGGGTAAGACAAAAAGGGGAATCGCTTGCAGCAATTCCCCTTTTTGATGTTTTGGGCAGTCGGCCCAAGAATGCTGGGTTAGAGTTTAAAATTGTGGAAAACTGCGAAGTGCAGGATGTGATTCATGGTTTTTGCACCTGAGTTCACCTGTACCAGCTGGTTCATATAACCGATATCTACCCGCAGATCGGGTTTAAACTGGTAGCCGATAGCTGCCAGGAAACGGTTTTGATCGAAGAAGATATTATTGATCTCATTACCCCAGAGGTTCAGGAAAATTTCTTCCTGGAGTGCCACATAAGGGGTTGCTGGCTTTTTTTTGAAAGGCAGGACGGTACGGTTAAAGTACCTGGTTCTGTTGCCATATTTCCAGTCGTCAACGGGTTTGAAGGGTGCGGCGGCATTGGGCTGCCCTACCCAGCGTTGTTCCAGGCGGAAGCGGTGCGTCATGTCCAGCTTTTTAGCTTTATAAATGTATTGCTGGAAGATGCGGTGTTCCGGTAGCCAGGAGTCGGCGGTACCATTATAGGTAGGTACGTAGGCATATCCCAGCAGGATATGGTGCTGTTTGTTCAGGGAGTACTGTAATCCCCCGCGGATGAGGAGCTGTCCTTTATCGCTGAAACCGTTGCGCAGGCGAAGCTGTACATCAAAAGGAATGGCAAATTTACTGTTGAGCTTAGCGGTACCAAAATACGTATACCAGTTCTGATAAGCATGTGTCATGTCCTGTGCGGTGGCGGTATGGCATAAAAATGCCACCATCAGCAGGCACGCAATTTTTCTAATCATGGCGTCTAATGAATATAGGTTGGGTTAAAGATAAATCATAGCGGCCTTTCAGAAAAGCAGGAGTAGATAAATGGTAAGAAAGAGAAACGCCCGGGGCAGCTGAAAGCTGCGTCCGGGCGCCGTTGATTGTAGTTGTGTTAGTTATTAGTTGTTTAGTATTTATTATACCAGAGTTGTGTTCCTTTTTTATCACCACCGATAGCCTCGGCAGCTTTAGTGTAGTTTTCCGCGTTCTGGGTAGTTTCAGACACCAGGTAGGTAAGGCGGAAAGGCACCATGGTTACGCTTGGATCAACAGAGCCGGATACTGGTTTGATGAACAATGCTGCGCCGCCTGGTTTAGCGAAATGCAGTCTGGTACGTTCAAACCATGCCTGGAACCCTTGCGGGTATAATGACAACCATTTCTGTGTGCCGATAACATTGCGCCAGTCGGCAGCATTGTAAGGTACGCGGGTGAGGTAGTCGTTAATAGCAGCATCGCTGATATCAGCTTTAGTGAGTGAGCGCCAGTAGTCGATGGATGCTTTCACTCCGTTTTCGTAGTGCGTTTTAGCATCGCCTACATTCCAGCCTCTTGCCGCCGCTTCTGCCAGGATGAATTCCACTTCTGAATACGTCATCAGTATACCAGGCATGGTAGCGCTGTAGACCTGGGTGCCCGGGAAGGAATATTCATTTGGCGTTAAGCGTCCCGGATCAGAGCTGGAAGTGCCGTACGGCATACCTTTGATGGTATCTGAGTTCCTGGAAGGACGTGCAAAAATATTCAGTCGCGGATCGTTTACGCTCTTCATATAATCCGTTAAAGTGGATGTTACGAAGAACTCACTGATCTCTCTTTCCGAGTCGTTGTACGGAAATTTATTTGGTGCAGTGTTTTGGTAGGCAAACTGTGCGTTATCGATGTTGCCGGTAAACGCATCCTTATAGTGCTTTTCGATGATTTGCTGTGCCAGTTGCGGATTGGCATCAGCCATACGAATAGCGATACGCAGCAACAGGGAGTGTCCCAGTTTTTTCCACAGTCCTACTTCTCCTTTGTAGATGATATCGCCGGAAGTAAAGCTGCTTTGTGATTCGTCGAGAATAGCCACCTGTTGTTCCAGTGAATCAACCAGTGATTTATAAATCGTTTGTGCGTCATCGTATGCCGGTGTGATATCCGTGGTTACGTTGAAGGCCGCGGAATATGGAACGTTACCATAAGTATCAGCCAGTATCTGGAAGAGCCAGGCTTTCATAATACTGGCAATGGCGTTTTGGTTAGGTACGCCTGTTTTATCGGTTTTGGAATTATTTTGTTTGATCAGGTCGTCCAGGTTGTGGAGCGACTGACTATACAACGTATTCCATAAGGCCGCGTTATTACCTTCATCCAGTTGGAACTGCGCATCGTTGGTGCGGGAATTTCCTGTCCAGAACTGCGCATACTCCATAGCGATGTATCCGTTTTGGAGACCGCTGTAAAGGATATCCATAGCGGTTTTCTGGGCACCGGTAAGCAGGTATTGCGGCTGCGTGGTGGTGGGTTTGGTGGGGTCGCGATTCATTTCGTCCAGTTTTTTACAGCCGGAGAAAATCATTGCGCCTGCTACTAAGGCTATGCTGGTATATTTAAATAGCTTGTTCGTCATCTTCACAAAAATTTAGAATGAAACATTCAGGTTAACACCGAGTGATCTGAGAGAAGGCAATGCACCACCTTCAATACCCTGCACGTTAGAGGAGGAATTGACGATGTTGGAAGGATCCACGTTAGGTGCGTTGGACTTGATCAGCCAGAGGTTACGGCCATAGAAAGATACACGGGCAGCCTGTGCCTTAATCTTCTTATACCATGATTCCGGCAGGTTATAACCGATTTTTACTTCACGGAGGTAGATGTAGCTTGCATCATAGAGGTTAGCCTTGCTGATCACGTTACCGCCGTTGAAGTTGAAATGATCTTTGGCCGTGATAACTTTCTCATTTGGCTTACCATCTTCCGTAACACCAGGTACGATAATCCCCGTTTCACGGATGTTGTTCGCTACCGTGCTTTCCAGCAGCCCTGACTTCTCCCCATATAAATTAGTATAGGAGAAGAAATTGCCACCTTTCTGGAAATCCACCAGTGCGGACAGATAAATTCCTTTATAGCTGAAGCTGTTGGTTACACCACCCACATAGTCCGGATAGGCGTTACCGATAGGTTTGATAGCACTCACTTTGTAATAGCCGGTGGCAGCGTCTACGACTCTGTTACCATTGGCGTCGTATACATAATCAGTACCCATGAGTGTACCCAGGGGCTCTCCTACTTTCGCCACTACGGATACTTTCTGGGTGCGTCTGTCGGTACCGATAGTGAGCATTGGGAGCGACACGTTATACTGTGCTACGTCCATGTTCAGCAGCTTGTTTCTGTTGCGGGCTACGTTAGCATTGATATCCCAGCGGAATCCGTTTTTAAGGCGGATCGGGTTGAGGTTCACGCCTACTTCAATACCTCTGTTCTGCACGCTACCTCCATTTACGAAGGTGCTGGTATAGCCGGTTGCGGCAGGCACCTGCAATGGCAGCAGCTGATCTTTGGTAGTTTTATCGTAGTAGGTAAAGTCAACGCCTATACGATTATCCAGGAACTTGAGTTCGATACCTGTTTCAAATTCTGAAGTACGTTCAGGTTTGAGGTCCAGGTTATTTTTAGTAGGACTGAATGTATTGATTGGGTTGCTACCGAAAGGCAGTACGTACTGGTAGGTGTCATAGAGGCGGTATGGATCGGCATCGTTACCAACGGCAGCCATACTTCCTCTCAGTTTACCATAGCTAAGCCAGGACCAGTCTTTCAGCAGATCCGAGAATACAAAAGATACCGATGCGGAAGGATAGAAATACTGATTATTTCCTTTCAGCAAGGTAGAGCTCCAGTCGCTGCGGCCGGTCAGATCCAGGAACAGGAAGTTCTTATATCCGAGGTTGGCGGTAGCAAATGCGGAGTTGATTTGTTTTTCTGCATATTCATCAATCGGGCTGGCGATGGCCACGCTGTTCAGCAGGTTATAAACACCGGGCGTGATGAGGCCACCATTGGTAGAACCGCCTGTGGTAGTCCATTTGCGGTGCATTACGTTACCACCTACGGTTGCGTTGAGCATGAAGTCTTTACCAAATTCTTTATGTGCATTGGCGGTTACTTCGTAGTTCATTTCTCTTGAAGTACGGATACGTTTGATATATCCGCCTACTACGTAGTCTTTGGCGGTTCTTTCTTCTTCGAGTTGGTTATAGTCATCCATGTACACGCGGCCACGGAGGGTGAGCCAACTGGTGGCGTCGAGGTCGAGGCCGGCGTAACCGAACACACGGTTACGGCTATCTGTTTCGTAGTCCATGTAACGGTTCCAGTATGGTCCGTTGCTGGACGACATGGTATCGTTATTCCATGCGCGGCGGTTCCAGGTGATCTGGGAGCCGTCGGGGTACTGATAGATTTTTTCTTTTTCCAGGTCCAGCTGGCGTTGGCCGTACATGGTAAACTGGAGGGTGGGGTTAGGGCCGGTAAAGCCGGTACCCGGGCGACCTTTAGCATTCAGCGAGCTATAGTTTACAGCTGCGGTGGCGGTGAGGCCTTTTGCCAGTTTATAGTTCCCGTTGAAGGAAAGGTTGTTACGTTTGAGTGTAGAATTAGGCAGTACAAATTTTTGGTCCATGTTGCCGTAGGAGAGGCGGAAGGCGCCTTTATCGTTAGAGCCGGCCATGGAGATATTGTTAGTGATGGTAACTCCTGTTCTGTAGAAATCCTTTACGTTGTTAGGCTGTGCTACCCAGGGGGCAGTTTGGCCGAAGGATGGGTTGTTTTTGTCTTTACCCCAAGACCAGTAAGGGCGGATGATCTGGCCTTGCAGTTTAGGACCCCATGACTGGTCTTCGTAGTACTGTGGCATGAGATCGTAGCGTCCTTTACCGTTGTTGTCATCGTAGGTAGCGCTTTGTTCGTTCAGGAATCCTTCCGGGTGTTGGTTATAGTAGAGTGTATCAAACAGGCCGTTACCGCCGCCACCGTACATATTCTGGTATTTAGGTAAAATGGCTACCTGGTCCATCTGTGCGTTGAGGGAGTAGGTAACGCCGATACCACCTTCTGCATCGGGGCGTTTTTTGGTAGAGAGCAGGAGTACACCGTTTGCACCGCGGCTGCCGTAGAGTGCAGTAGCGGCGGCGCCTTTGAGTACGGAGATGTTATCAATATCTTCCGGGTTGATGTCCTGTAGTGGGCTACCATAGTCGTAACCGCCACCACCGTTGAGCTGTCCGCCCTGGTTGGTATTGGTGTTCATGATGGGCACACCGTCGACCACGAAAAAGGCGTTATTATCACCGAGGATGGATTTCACCCCACGGATAGTTATTTTAGAGGAACCGCCCATGGAGCCGGTGTTGGTATTTACCTGCAAGCCGGGAACTTTACCGCTGAGGGCATTTACGAAGTTGACTTCTTTTGCTTCCTGTACGGAGTTGCCTGTTACTTCTGACATGGCAAAACCTACGCTGCGTGGGTTTTTCTTGATACCGAGTGCTGTTACTACCACTTCGTTGAGCACTTTTTTTCCTGCGCTGGCGGGCGTAAGCTGGATGTTGATCTCGCCGCGTTTTGTTACAGGAATAGTTTGTTCAGCAAAGGTAGGAGCACTAACGAGGATGGTGTCATTGATTCCGGCTTTGATGGTATAAGTACCTGCGGGAGTAGACTGTGCTACGGCGCCGGATTTCTTATTTTTTATCATCGCGCCTGGAATGGCAGTGCCTGCATCATCTTTGATGGTGCCTATTAGATTGAATTTATTTACTTCTTCCTTAGCTGTTTTTTCGTCGGGAGGAAGAACTAGTCCGGTGTCCTGCTTAGCTGGCTGCGTTGTGCCAGTATCCTTTACAGGAGAGGGTTTGCTGGTGTCTTTTGCTGGTGCGGATGTATCCTTTACGGGTTTTACAGGAGTTGTGTCAGCGGCTGGTTTTACGACTACGGGGGTAGTGGTATCCTTTTGCTGCCGGATATGCAGGGACCCATGCGGGATTGTGTATGCGCTGCTGGAGGTATAGCAGAAAAGGGCATAGCACAGCCCCAACCAGGCTAGTACTTGGCTTCTCATTGTATAATGCACGATTTGGTTACAAAATTTTTTAGACGCTTAGGATAGCCTTAGCCGTCTACAGTTATATTGGCATTTGATCTATCAATATAACTATACAATCAAGTGGCCCTTGACAATGGGTTTAAGGGCAAAAAAAAATAAATTAGGTTTTTCCGCATTTCAAAGTGAGGTATGCTACTCAAGTAATACTTTCATCACTGACCGTTGTTTGTGTATATAAAAAATGAGCAGGAATAATCATTACTGCTGATTAATTATATGCATGATTTCCTCTGCAAACGATTGTTTACAAATAGCCTGCCAACAGGTTTACATGCCAGATGTTATGCTTTCGAAAAAGTTGACGATGAGGTGATCTACGGAGCGTACTTCGAGGAGTTCGTCCTGTATGGTGAGCGCGTTGGGGTGTGTATCGGTGCAGATTACTTTTTTGATGATGCCACTGTCTTTAATGCGTTGGAATCCGTTGCCGGCGAAGATGCCGTGGGTGGTGATCACGAATATTTCGCGGGCGCCGGCATCGCGGTAGGCTTCAGCGGCGTGGATGAGGGAGCCGCCGGTGCGGATCATATCATCGTAGATGATGACGGTTTTACCTTTTACATCAGCGCTGATGGCGGTGATGGCGGTTTCTTCGCCGGAGAGGCGGCGTTTGAATACGAATGCTGCGGGTACGTGGAGGTCGTTGGCGAGGGATTCAACCCATTTGGCGCGGCCAGCGTCGGTACTGGCGAGGACAAAGGGTTTGCCATCGGCGAGTTCGCGGGCGGCATCTTTAACAAAATCTTTAGCATAAAGATGGGTGGGGCGCACGTTGCTTTCGAAATAGTGTGTAATCCCGTCCACATGTAGGTCAATCATGACCACTTGTGTACCCTGTGCCGTGAGTGGCAGCGAGGAGAACAGGAGGGCTCTTGTTTTAGCCTTTACTATTTCACCGTATTTGACGGCTCTTTCCATGGTGGAGTAGCCGAAGTAAGGGATTACGATGTTGATGGAGCAGGCGCCAAGCTGGATGCAGCCGCTGGCGAGGTCATATAATTCCAGGGTTTCTTTATCGTCGATGGTGCCACCTAACAGGATAACTTCCCGGTTTCTTACGTTGGTAAGTATGCGGTGATAGTGTTCGCCATCGGGGAAATCTCGGATATCGAGTTCACCGTTTTCCCACTGGGGAATGGAGATGGCGAGGAGTCTATCTTTCAGGTATTGGTAATGTTGTGTAGCGAAAATGACTTTCTGGGACATAAAAAATATCACTGGATTATGGTAAAAATAGCTAATAATATGGATAGGCGGGATATTTATACGGTTGAGAATTAATAAATTTGTTAAAGAGCACTGTCGTATTTAGAAAATTTTAAGATTTGGCGGGAGTCATTTTAACGTTTCTTTTGCGGGTGGAAGTTTAATTTTGGTTGATAACGTAGTTCATGGTTCGTTTTTACGCATATATCGGAGCATTATTTCTTTTCTTTTTCATCAACCTGCAGGATACGGTCGCACAAGTAAGATTATCTGGTATGGTGGCGGATCAGGACACTAAAGTGGGGATTCCCTTTGTTTCCATTTTAAATAAGCGCGCAATGACCGGCACACTTAGTGCGGAGAGTGGTCGTTTTTATATAGAGGCGATGCCTGGAGATACCCTTGAGTTCTCTATGGTGAGCTATGCTACAAAAGTGGTGGTAACGCCAGGTATGAATGCCACCTTTGATGTGCTGATGGCAAAGCGGCTGTATGAGCTGGGGGGCGTGAATGTGCAGGGGAAGAGTCATTACAAGGACTCACTGGCTATGCGTGCCGAATATGACCGTTATTTCAACTACAAGAAGCCGGGAGCAATGGATGTATTAAAAACATTGCCGGCAAATCCGATTACAGCACTCACCTACCTGGTGCCCAGCAAAGCGCGTCAGCGGAAAGAGCAGTTTAAAGAGCAGCTGCAGTTCTGGGAAAAAGAGAAATTTATTGATTACCGTTATTCACCGGAAGTGGTGGGTCGTATGACCAAGCTGCAAAGTCCGGAGCTGGATTCGTTTATGTACAAATACCGTCCTTCGTACCAGTTTTTAAACGACGCCTCTGAGTATGATCTGCTACTATATATCAAGAATAGTTTTGAGCAGTGGAAAAAGGCGAATCCTTCCGTTTCTGTAGATTCTTCCCGTTAAAAAATATATTCCACTAAGAATGGTATGGTGGCCAGTTTGAGGGTGCCGCCATTTTGAAGCTGTACCAGTGCTGTACAGGCTGTTTCTTCTCCGTTAACGTTTACAAATGTTCCATAGGTAGATCCTACATCTACTACCCAATAGTCGTTTTTAATCAGTTTAATCATACAATGATTGCGGCTGATGGTGCTGTCGGTAAAAATGCTTTTGCCCATTTTTTCCCGGCCGAAGTGTGCGGCGTTAAAAAATTTCAGTTCAAAGTACCGGTTGGTAACCTGGTTGGTGAGTCGTATGCCGATAGGGGTTGCGATTTTTTCCATGATAAGTTTGTTGATGGGTAAATATCAGGGAAGGGACTGAATGGAGGTAGCAGTGGCAAACCATCGTTCATGAAGACGCTGAAATATGCGGGAGTAAGCACTCCTGAAATCTTCGTGGTATAGATCAAAATTTGCTTTCATTTCTGCTATAAATGATGCTGCACGGTTGGTTGGTGTGCATGCGCTAACCGTCTGCTTATCTAGCAGTTGTGTGAATATTAAGAAGATATACAACACTAGTTGTAATTATGTTTTTTTATTTTTATTCTTAATTTGAATGTCTATTTTTGTTATTGAAATAGTCCTAGACCTATTGAAATTTTTCAGTTAGCCCAAATAGGATTGTTGTGAATTTAATTCTGTGATACCAGTAACCGTAGTAATTATTCGACTTTCAACCGTGAAATAAACTGCCACATAAGGCATCTTTCCCGGAATAAATATTTTGCCAACATGATTTGATGATGCATGCCACCGGGTTTGTATCAGCAAGATGGATATCCTATGAAAAAAAGTATTCTATTATTGTTTTTATTCGCTGCGAGCAGCTCCTATGCGCAGAAGGTATACCAGATTCGGGCCGACAGTGTTCGTATTTATAATGTGTGCGATACCGCAGAATTGATCCTGGAGAATCGAACATCAGGTGTAAATGGCTACCTGTATAATAAAGGAAATGGCCGTACGGAGTTTAAAAAGATAAAGCTGGAACAGATCGGGACTTCCCAAATTGCCATTGTGGGGCAGGATACTCTTGATTTGAGTACCATGCCTGGTATTGGAGGAGTACAAAGTATTTACAGGGAGGGGGACCAGATAAAGTATGTAAAAAATGGAATCATATATACCATTGATGCACCCATGGCTCCTACCCTGGAGAATGTTACTGCAAGTGGAAATATGACTCATAATAAAGTATTGGTAGACGGAAACTTCGTGTATTCGCCGCCGTCTATTTCTCTGGCTATAGGGGATCACGATTCAGGAATCAGGTCTGATGGAGATGGAGTACTATCCTTAATGGCTAACAGTCGTATGGTGGCCAGATGGACACAAGAGAATTTCAATTTCTTTTATCCCCCGTTGGTAGACGGGAATAAAATATGGCATGAAGGAAATGATGGGGTGAATTCTGGTATGGATGCGGATTTGTTGCGTGGGTTGGCACCTGTTTATGCGCCATACATCAATTCGATTGTAGCAAGGGATGGTTATGGTGATGCTTTTGCCCGGTATTTTAATACTAGTGCTCCTACTGAGAATGGTATAAATCTTACCAGGATATTTGCGGGCAATGATGGTTATATCAGACCTGTAGATGCAACGGCTGTACGTAAGTTCCTTGGTGTGCCGGTGGATGGTGAAACACTGGCGAGTGTAACTGGACGGGAAGCCACTACAGATGTGCCTATTATGGTGAAAAATAAGATCAGTTCTAGTCGCGCCAGTGTACTGGATGATACTTTATATGCAAGAGGTAATTTTGAAGCACAGAGTAATGGTTATCCTTCGTATGGATTTCACCGGCCTGGCATAAGTGGTATGGCACTGTACATGTGGGATGACGGCCAGTTGAGGGTGAGGTCGGATATTGGGATGGATGGGAAATTATGGCATTCAGAGAATGATGGCGTAAACTCCGGATTGGATGCGGATTTGCTGCGAGGGCTTTATCCGGATGTGTTAGGTAAGGCAAATACACTTGCATTAAGGGATCTGAATGGAAATTTGATGTTTGTAAATAATGGGATTGCTAGCGCAGGCTTGTATTGGGGAAATAATACTGATTCATGGCGGATTTTTATCGAATCGGAGTATGACACTCCTTCTGGTAATATGGTATTTGAAAATGCGGATAATGGAGATGAAGGTTGGTTATTTAGAAATAACTCGAGCGCTGGTGCAGGTGTAAAAGATGTATTAAAGCTTAACCGTGATAAACTCAATTTCGGAGGTGTTTTTGATGTGGATGGAGCTGGTAATACCACTGCTTCAGGCAATATGTATGCTACTTCTTACTATCAAACTTCCCTGAGAAGTCTAAAAAAGAATATCACACCCCTCTCCTATTCAGCGCTTGCAATATTGAATAAAGCACAGGTGCGCACGTTCCAATTTAAGGCTGATACTACCGGAAAAACCAACATTGGTTTCATTGCGGACGAGGTGCCGGATGAAATGTCGACCCCTGGCAGAAAAGGTGTAGACCAGGCCAGTACTGTGGGGTTATTGGTGAAGTCGGTACAGGAACTTGCCCAACAAAATGAGGCATTGGTGGAGAAGGTAAAGCAACTGGAAGCAATGATAGAAAAACTGGTCGCTGATAAAAAGTAGCCATAAATCTCTCTATAAAAAATTATGAATGCCTATAAAAATTGAGGAGAGTTTTTATCCATGATAAGTTCGCATGAAATTTTTTTTCTGTGAAACATAGCAGGATACTGCCCACTAATATTTTAGCTGATAAATCCTTTTGATGTTATTGTGTAAAACCTAATTTTGATGACACGAATCCTATACCAAAAATTTTGTCTGATTGTTAGCCCTAAGTTGACGTTGTTAAAGTGAGAACCGTAACCATACTGATATTATTCCTATTGTGTATCCTACGCGCATCTGCACAGGTGAAAGAAATCCCCGGAGCGAAAAAAGCGATAGATACATTGTACTACACGGTACATTCAGATCGTTGTAAAACAATGGTGCCCATACCTGTGGCCTTATACGCCGGGCCATTGGGAGATACACGTTTGCCTGCCCTGAGAGAACGCAAGCCGGCTGCGTTTTCGCCAATAGTGAACAGAATACCATTGCTGCAGGTGCATGGAAACGTAACTTATGACGGGTATTATCAGTCCAACAGTGATACGCCTTATCTCGAAAAAGATATTTACCAACATACCCTTACTACCAGTTTAGATATTACTGTAAAGAATCAATATCCGTTGCACCTGGCATTTAGTACCAGCAAGGGAAATTCGGTACTGTTCCGCAACCTGACCGGCATGAATTTGCGATATACGAATCGCGATTTTAAACAGTTGCTATTGGATAAAGCGAAGTCGTGGGATGTAGGGAAATTGAAACAGCTGCGTGAAGTAGATAGTCTGAAAGCAAAGATGGATGTGGATTGGACTAAGCTGGAGCGACTGAAAGGCTGGTTTGCTGCTCCACGACAAAAGCAACGTATGGTGGAAGCTAAAGAGCATGATTATAATCTTCGTTTTCAGGATTCGCTGGCCTTCAAAAAACTGGATTTGAAAAAGCCAAATTTCAGCAGGCCTTTTATGAAGTTTCCTGATAAGAAAGAAATTATTTCTGCCGGAAAAGATAGTGCTGTAGCCTTGCTGCGCGAAGAGTTTGCGCAAAAGAAAATGGAGCTGGACTCTATGCAGTCCTCTTATTCCAAATTAGAAAAACTATATAATAAGAAACGCACCGCACTTGGCAGCAAAAAAGCTTCGTTACTGGATGCTATCAGGAAGAGTAAGAATGATGAGGAAATGATATCCAGCCTGGCTGCTATGAATCTGCCGGACTCAATTTTGCCACCGGGTTATAAATTGCTCCTGTCGATGAAATCATTTGGAGTAGGCCGAACAATGGTGGATTATAGTGAGCTGACCGCAAAGAATATCAGCATTACAGGTGTGCAGGCGGAGTTTAACCCCAGCTGGTATTTTGCATTTGCCACCGGTGCAGTTGACTATCGTTTTAGGGATTATGTGGTGAATGCCAACCGGCCGAAGCAGTACCTGAATATTATACGCATGGGCACGGGGCAGAAAGAAGGTAATAATGTGATTGTATCCTTTTATACGGGTAAGAAGCAGGTGTATAACTATAACACCAGTACGAATGTGCAGGTGCCGGATAATAAAATCATGGGTGTGTCGGTGGAGGGCCGCTGGCAGGTAACCCGGAATAATTACCTGGTTGGTGAGGTGGCTAAGAGTTCTATGCCTTACTATGCGCGGGCAGCGGATCATCAGAGTTTAGGTAGTAGCATGGCAAAAATGAATCAACGTTCCAATGAAGCGTTTTCTGTATCTGGTTTCAGCTTTGTACCGCTTACGGCTACACGTTTTACGGGCATGTATAAGTTGATGGGGCCGGATTTTCAGTCGTTTAGCCTGTATTCCAGTGGCTCCCAGCAAGTTGCCTGGCTGCTGAAGGCGGAGCAGCCTTTGTTCAAAAAGCAATTAACTATAACGGGGTCGGTTAAACGAAATGCTTTTAATAACATTTTTGACAGTACGAGCTACAGTAGTAAAACCATTTTTAAAAGTATACAAGCTACTTTCCGCAGGCGCAACTGGCCGGTGTTGTCGGTAGGTTACTACCCGAGCAGCCAGCTCATGAAAATTTCGGAAGATAAGTTTATAGAGAATATGTTTTACACCCTGGCAGGAACGGCCAGTCATAATTACACCTATCAGGGGATCAGCATGAATACGATGTTGTCGGCCACGAGGTTTTACAACCGCCAGACAGACAGCAGCTTTGTTTATTTCAACAGTACCAACATGCAGTTGACGCAAACATTGTTTTTGAAATCGCTGACTTTATCAGGAGGGGGAACCCTTTCCTCCAACCAGGACTATGCGCTTTATGGTGCTGATGGCAATGCGCAATACCGGATCAACAGTTGGCTGGAGGTGGGTGCAGGCCTGGTGTATAATTATCAAACCGTATATACTAATGAACAGCTCGGGTATTCCGGTAATGCGCGACTGAACATACCTAAGGTGGGTGAGTTTGTGCTGATGGCTGATAAGGGTTTTGTTCCGGGAGTGAATAAACAGCTGGTACCAAATAAAACAGGAAGATTGACCTATACCAAAATATTTTAATTGTAGACTATGAAGAGGATCCTATACCTTCTGATGGTGTTTCTTGCTCTGCGTGCGGAAGCGCAGGTGACCATTACACCGCAGTTACCCCCTGCCGGAATTTTATCGAAAGCGCAGCTATGGAATATTGCGCTGATGTCGGGCTCACAGGCGCCGATAGGTGCTACCGTGACCCTTCGTTTGATGGATGCCACTACCAATCAGGCTGTGCTGACGGGTATTACCAAAGAAATTTTACTGAACAGAGGAGCGCGACAACTAACCGCTGCGGATTTTACGCCGATACAGTATGAGTATCTCTCCCCTTCTGTGGACCGTAGTCCTAATGGCTTGTTGCCGGCGGGTAACTACCTGGCCTGCTATAGCCTGATACTATCCGACAATAAGCAGCACCAGATGGGTGAAGACTGTATACCGTTTGTGGTGGAGCCGGTGAGTCCGCCGCAGTTGAACATGCCTGAGAATAAAAGTCTGGTTGAAACGGACCGGCCACAGTTTACCTGGCTGCCTCCTACCCCTGCCAGTATGTTCAAGGATCTGAACTACGATCTGGTATTGACGTATGTGCGGGAGGGGCAGTCGCCGGAAGAAGCGGTGCAGCAGAATGCGCCGGTGTACAGGCGAGCTTATCTGAAGGATGTATTTGTAAACTATCCGTCGGCGGCAAAGGCGCTGGATACGGCGGCGACGTATGCATGGACGGTGCGGGCGAAGAATGGGACGGTGTTTGCGGCGCAGTCGGAGGTATGGACGTTTAGGGTGAAGGGGAGGAAAGTAATTAATGGAGATAATAATGGCGCCTATGTAGCACTCCGTCGTGAACTTGATGGTGCAGTCGTTTCTGTATCGGACGTTTTGGCATTTTCTTTTATTAATGAGACTGACGATACCCTGGTGAACTATGATATGATGGATTTAAGTAACAATCAGCAGCTGGAAAAAGGACAATTGAAAGTGCAATTGGGTGAAAATCGCTTATCTGTTACATTTAAATCGAGGATGAAGGATGGAGCGCTGTATCTGTTTACAGTTCGCAATTCTCATGGAGAGCGCTGGCAGATTAAAGTACGCCATACTGAAAAATAAACAACTATATATCCTGTCTAAATAAAGAATAAGAATGGTTCTGTTTTTTATAGAAAAGAAGAGAAAGGTTATCGCATCAATAATGTTATCCCTCATTTATGTTGAAATAGTGGTGCCTGCTTATGCCTTAAATGCAACAAAAGGGAATGTCCTTCCATATACGGTTAGTGATTGTCATAATTCTACTAAGGCGGACGGTCCTATAGGAGCCGGCCTGACAAAGGCTTCAACGATATCACTTTCACGAATAGGGAAAATGGTGGATGGAGGACCAACTCAACCTGAGTCTGAAAGTTTTCATTCGGTGAATAGTAATGATATGGTTGATTTATTTACCGGTGATTTTAAATACACTATCCCTTTGATTGATGTAGGGGGGTATCCATTAGCCATTGGTTACAATAGTGGGATAAATATGGATCAGGAGGCGAGTTGGGTTGGGTTGGGTTGGAATCTGAATCCTGGAGCTATTACACGTAATCTCCGTGGCTTACCGGATGATTTTGATGGACGCGATTCCATTGTTAAACAGATGAATATTAAAGAAAACAAAACGGTGGGCGTTTCGGCCACCCTGGGAACTAAGGTATCCGGGTATCCAATGTCTGCTAACTTTAATATGGGACTGTTTTATAATAATTACAGAGGATGGGGAATGGAGTCGGGTGCAAGCGTGGGTTTAAGTGCTGGCGCTAAGGGGTTTGGAACACTCACGGGTGGCTTATCGATATCTAATAATACACATGAAGGTATATCAGTTTCTCCTTCCATATCCTATGAGACATTTAGGAAAGAAAATGAAGAAAAAGGAGGTTTTACTGGTACATTATCAGTAGGACTTAGTTATAATACTCGTAGTGGCTTGAAAGCTTTGCAATATTCTGCGGGAATTAAACAAAATACGGCTATTGTAAAGGATAAGACGGTACCGGGAGTAGATGAGAATGGATATGAAGTATCCAAATTGGAACGGAGTGTTTCAACCGCTTCCGCTGAAAGGGGAACGATTTCCAGTAGCATTTCTTACGTTTCGCCTGCATTCTTTCCTGGAATAAGTATGCCTTATACTACAGAGGCTTACAATGGTCGGTTTAACGTCGGGATTCCTGTTTTCGGCGTATATCCTCACGTAGGTGTGAGTGGTTATGTTACCAGGCAGTTTATTGCTAAAGATGACCAATACCGTGAGTTACCAGCTTATGGGTATTTGAATATGCAAAATGTGGATCGTAATGGAGTTAATTTATTGGATTTTGGTAGAGAGAGAGAAATTCCTGTGAAAGAGGATAATAAGAATATTGCGGTGCCATATTACACTTATGATGTGTTTTCCATCAGTGGAGAAGGTACCGGAGGTATGTTCAGGGCGCGGCGTGGTGATGTCGGTTATGTTTCTGATCATAAGCTCAAAACGAAATCAATTTCAATGGGAGGTGGTCTGGATTTAGGCTTTGGACAATTGTTTGAATTTGGGGTTGATTTTAATAGAACGATTCCGGAAACCACGACCGGGCCTCTTTTGGAAACAGGTTCTATAGTGAGTCCTTTCAAGAAAAAAACGGGTCTTTTTGAACCATCTTATTTTAAGAATGCCGGAGAGATGGGCGCTATAGACCCGGAATATCTTAATTCAGTTGGAGGCACGGATTTGGTATTTGCAGAATTGAGTTATCCCCAGACCAGCTACATGGGCCCAAGTGGAGTATTGCAAGTATATAAGGGTGGAAGAGTTACGAATAATATATATGCCTGGGATGGATATGGAATAAAGAATAAGCGGGATAAAAGAACTCAGGTAATCAGCTATCTCACCGCTGAGGAAGCAGCGACTGTTAGTGCGGATAAGTTCATAGAAAACTACCCATTAAACAGTTTTCCGGTTAGTGACTGTGAAAAAAGTATTCCAGATGGTTTGGAGTCTGAGCTTGGGTTTACAGGTGATGTTTATAATGGAATCGATGCAACAAAGGGAGGATATCTGAGAACAGTTGATTTTCCCGACGTGAATTTTAATAATGGTTCAGATTTATTGAACAAGAATCCTCCTTTGAAAGATTATATCTGGATAAATACTGCCAAGAAGAATAATTCACAATATACAATTCAATGGAAGGCCAGAATGCGGCCTCCTGCGGACGGTACCTATAAATGTACATTTGAGTTTAATGACAAGGTGAGGTACTATATTAATGACGTTAGGGTGTATAATCACTGGAAGAATGAAGGGTTTGGTACTGATTTTTTTAGTATTAATCTGGAAGGAAACCGATATTATGATATCATGATTGAGTATTGCAATGATATCAGTGACGGCTATTTTCGTCAGAAATGGGTAAACCAGGATGGGGAGCAAATGAAAGATATGTTTTTTATTCCTCCGAAAGCTGATACATTGGTGACTTCGTCAGGTGTATCCATTGAGAAACGAGTAAATAGTTTTCGTAAAAAGAACCATATTTCCGAAATAGAGGTGCTCAATACATCCGGGCAACGATATGTTTATGGCCTACCTGTTTATAATTTGGTTGAAAGGGAATATACATTCTCGCTTAATCACAGCGATACTGCTGCTAAGTATGGAGAAGCTGATTATGTACATGGCAAAGACAATACTCCTGATAACTTGAATGGCAATGATAATTACTTCAATATGCAGGAAACGCCTGCCTATGCGCATTCTTTTTTATTAACCAGCATCCAGTCTCCTGATTATGTGGATGTGACCGGGAATGGTATTACAGATGATGATCTGGGTACAGCTGTAAAATTCAATTACAGTAAAACGGCCGGGGCGTCGTACCGGTTCAAATGGCGTACACCTGGTAATAAAAAGACTACTTATAACGAGGGTTTGAAAAGTGACACAAGAGATGATAAAGGTAGTTATGTCTATGGAGAGAAGGAATTATGGTATCTGAATTCTATTATATCAAATACTATGATTGCCACCTTTACTGTTGGAAACAGGGAAGATCTATTGTCTATCACTGAAAAGGGAGATCTGGCTTCGGAAGGACCAGCAAAATTTCTGAAAGAAATAAACCTTTATACAAAAGCTGAATATGGAAAAGCCATTGATGAAAGCCGTCAGCCGATTCCGGTAAAAACGGTTCACTTTGATTATGACTACAGTCTATGTAAGGGCGTGAATGGGGACCCAACGAAAGGTAAGCTGACGTTGAAGGGAATATGGTTTTCATATAATGGAAATCAAAGTAAGAATATTGCCAGGGCAAAGCAAAATGGCTATGTGTTCTACTATAATAGTAAAAACCCAGGATATGAGCATACGTCATTCGACAGATGGGGTAATTATAAAAATCCACTGGATAACCCGCAATCAACACCAACGGATCTGATTACAAATGCAGAATTTCCATATGCTATTCAGGATAGTGCAGTGATGGCGAAAAATGCCGCTGCGTGGACACTGGATAGTATCAAACTCCCTTCTGGTGGTAGAATGAAAATCAACTTTGAGAGTGATGATTATGGCTTTGTTCAGAATAAGCGAGCTACAAGTATGGTGCAGATAGCAGGATTGTCACAGTCAGCACCGCAGTATGTCACGGATTTAACCAGAAGTTTATATACCAATAGTGGGCCTTCGTTCTCTGATAATTTGTATGTATCCTTTAAAGTAGATAAGCCTGTGGCAAATAAGGCAGCCGTTCTTAAGAAATACCTTAAAGATCTGAACGATACTATATTCTTCCGCTTGAATGTGCAGATGCCATCAGATCTGAATGGTAAAGGCAATGAAAATATACCCTGCTATGGCTATCTTGATTCTACTGATTATGGCACTTTCGACCACGGTAATTATATCTATTTCAAATTAAGGCCGGTTCATCTGGATGGAGATGAAGGCAGTAGGTTTAGTCCGTTGGCAAATGCTGCAATCCAGTTTATGAAGGCGAATCTGCCTTCCAAGGCTTATCCTGGTTCTGAAGTTGGTTCAGGCCTAACGGGAGAAGCTGCTATTAAGATGATTTTGCAACTCTCCACAAATGTGGTCTCTGAATTTGCGGGGGTTGACAGGTCATCCCGCGTAAGAGGAAGCGCCAGAGATCTTGATCTGAAACGTTCATTTGCTCGCCTGTGCAGCCCTGAATATAAGAAGTATGGTGGAGGGTTGAGGGTGAGAAATATATTGATTTATGATAATTGGAATGCTATGACTAACCAGAAGGAGTCATTATATGGCACTGAGTATAAGTATACTATGCTGAATGAAGATTCTCTTGAGATTAGTAGTGGTGTTGCTTCCTATGAACCATTGTTAGGCGGGGAGGAAAACCCATGGAAGAAGCCAATTGTATATAAGGAGAAAGTGGGTAAGATGATTCCGGAGGTGACTAGTTATGTCGAAACTCCGTTTGGTGAGTCGCTTTTCCCTGGTGCTTCTGTTGGTTACAGGAAAGTTGTTGCACGCTCTATTCACAGAGGAGACAAGATAAGGTCTGGTATGGGCTATACTGTAAATGGTTTTTATACTGCGTATGAGTTTCCAACAATTTCTTCTTATGTAGAATTGAATGATAGTACCCGTATGCGTTATAAGCCAAGCAATCTTAATAACTGGCTGAAATTGGATGCAAAGTATCAGCTTATGATTAGCCAGGGATTCCTGGTAGAGTTGAATGATATGCACGGAAAGCCACGCAACACGGAAACTTTTGCAGAAGGATCAGATAAGCCGATATCGACGTCTACAGTTTATTATCATGTGGATAATCCATCAATGGCTATTCAGCATTTGAATAACACTGTCACAACTCTGAATGCCAATGGTGACATTAACGACAAAGCTCAATGTGGAATTGATATTGAATTGATGGAAGATGCGCGGCAACAGGTATCGCGTACCAGCTCTTTGACCATTGCTGGTGGCTCCATAGGTGTAATGCTAGGTTTGCCATCTACCTGGCCATTCATGTTTCCACTGCCGCAGCATGAGGAAAGTATATTCAGATCAATTGCAATTACTAAGCTAGTTAATCGGAGAGGAATAGTTGATAGTATGGTAGTAACTGACCGTGGTAGTCGTGTGGTTACAAAAAATCTCATGTACGATGAAGAAACGGGAAATGTGCTGTTGACCGAAACTCAGAATGAGTTTGACGATCCTATTTATACATTCAGTCTTCCAAATTACTGGGTATATGACAGAATGGGGCTGGCATATAAAAATATCGGAGTAGGAACTAGTATGAATGTGTCGAAGGGGATAGCTGATGTTGGCGCTGATGATATAGTGAAACGATATACAACAGGGGATGAAGTAATGTTTGAGTATTACAAGAAAATAGGCGTTGAAAGTTTTGATACCTGTTATTCTGTATTTGCTCAGTTTCCGAATATAGGCAAAGGATATGTGCTTGAGTTAAGTGAAATCAAAGGTGGACCTAAGAAAGTGATGGTGGTTACAGCAGATGGTCAACCTGTTGATGACGCCCGAAATTTTAAAACCCTCAGATCCGGTAGGAAAAATGTGCTTGGGACAGCAGGGATGGTTACAATGAAAAAGAATCCACTTGCTACAGATGAGTGGGGAACGTTGCTCATACTTGATGACTCAAGAGACATACTTAGTGCTACTAGTGTTGAATACAGTGAAAACTGGAAAATTAGTGATATCCAAAAAGCGATTTTACGTTGCGTACTTAAATAAAATTCTATGGAGAAATTAAATGTAATTAAATATACACTGTTAATCGGCTTGCTCCTGTTTTTTCACATAAATGTAAATGCGCAGCGAAAAGATACTATTATTCGTGGGTTAGAGATTCGCCGCCATAAACCATTGGAAGGTAAAAAGAAGAATGACATAGCGTTGTTGGGGAAATGGGATCTCATAGCCATGAAGTATAATGCTTATCATATGCAGGGCGGCCAATTGTTAGAACACAAGGAATTGTCGGGGAATGAGATGCACTATACAGCTGCAGGTCCGATGATAGACTTTCTGGAGTTTAAAGGCAACCAGTGCATGGTGAAATCGCCCTTATTTATTGATTACTATGATTATGAAACTACGGATAGTCTAAAGCTGATCGTAAGGCAGAGAGCAAGGATGAAAAAGGACAGTGTTATGAATACTCCTATAATTCTTTTTGATGCAGACTATCAGGTACAGCTGCCGCAAATGCTTATTCTTGGTAATATGACTTGCACTTATATGGATAGTAAAACGAATGTTCCTGTTAGGATGGTTTATTCATGCATTTTCAGAAGAAACTAATCATAACAACTTATTAATAATGACGATGCGCTCTATGCCGAATTTTAAATATATAATAAGTAGTGTGCTGTTGCTTTTGATGACGACCTTTACCCATACTGTGTTTTCACAGTGTGATAATTGGCGGTTGGAAATAGCAACCGATACTTCCCGTTGCCCAATAAGTGGTAAAATAGCTGTGACATTGATCGGGCCAAATGTTGCTAGTCTTTCTGATATAACCTATTCGCTAGCTCCGAAAAGTGGAGAGGGAACAGTGATTACAAACACCAGTCTTCCTATACTAACAGGTATTGAACCTGGTATTTATATCGTAACCGTGGGTGCCATGTGTGGAGGAAATAAGGTGACAAAGTCAGCAACTGCGCAAGTGATAGGGACTTATCCTGACTTTTATCCATACTATCATTTGAATACTCCGAGTTACGGTACATGTAATAATGGTGAGATCAAGCTTGAATTAGAAGGTGGACGTGCACCTTTCAGAGTAACATACGAATATGCCCCACCTGGGGTAGATACCACCTCCCTCATTCTTCCGGATAATAATTATAAAACGTTTAGAGGATTGCCAGGTGGTGAATATAAAATTAATGTAGTGGATGCATGTGGTACTTCACAGTACCTAAACCCTGTAACCGTACCTGTGGAGTCAAATCAAAGTTTTTATACCTACATAGGCATGGAAAGGTTGACTGATTGCTCCGGGTTAAAACTCCATCTAATAGCAAATTCATCACAATACTTTTATCCGGATACCAATTATTATTCGTTAGCATTTGATGGAGGGGGGCCTTCGCCATGGAAAAGAATTTCGGAAAGTGCATATGATACTTTGTTATTTGGTCCCGGTAAAACAATCAGTGATAATTATGGCAAGCTATTAACATTAACAGTGACTTCGACCTGCCTGGATACGTCATCGTTTACTCGTGAAATTCCCAAAGCATATCTATCTGTACAAACAGTAAAAAATTGTGTTGACAGCTCCTATGATATTAAGTATACTATCTGGCAGGATGATTTTGGACAAACCTACAGTTGTCCACCATACCTGGTTACACTTTATGATTCGACCAATAAGATAGTTTATAGAAGATCCCATTCAATAGAAGATTTAAGTGGCATTGGTCCCAATTTGAAAGCAGGTAAGTATCGATTAGAGTTAAAGGATGCCAATAATGTGGTGCAATGGGAATATACAATGAATGTGCTGAGTTATATTTCTTTTGCGGTAAGATTGAGGCTAGATCCTACCAGTGGCGAGATTGCAACTGGAAGAAGTAATGTAACAAGTATCATTGCGCTAATAAATGGATACCCGGGCATTCCGTCAAATATGAAGTGGCAAATGTTATATCCGTATGCAGGTACTTATTCTTCAAGTGCCCTTTTTACTGGTGTAATATGGGGCAGTCCATCTTATCAAAATAATCAATATCAAGAACCAGATGATAGTCCCATTATGCCAGGGTCTTATTTATTCAGGTTTATATATGACTGTGATACTGTGCTAGTGCCTTTTATGGTAACAGATCAGGATGTTGCAACATACAGCTGGGACTATACTTCCCAATGGGAATGTGGTGGATTGAGAGTATTTCCCACTATTACGGGATATCATCCTAAAAATACCTTTGGATACCAGTTAGTTGAAAGTCCAACAATTATTGCAGGGAGAGATGCTACCTCCTTTTTCCTTGCAGCAGGAGGGTATTATAATGTTGCACTAAGAGGGAATTCTTATTCAGCTAAAGATTGGGGTATAAACACTAAGACATTTAATACGATCCGGCCTGTATTAGCTGTCGATACAGTCATCGGGTGGATATGTCCGGGTGGCCCAGATAATAGTGGAGTTATAAGAATCAGAGCTAAGGATGGAGGTATACCTAATGGCCCTTATACCTATCAATTAGCGAATAAAGGGCAGGGGGAAACGGGTCCCTATATAGCAAGTAACCAAACAGGTAATTTTAGCAGCGGATCTTCCTATTCCTTAATGAAGGATATGGAGTATTCAATTAAGATAACTGACCCATGTGGCAACTTTATTATTCAGGATGTAAAGATATATGATTTTGCGGCCATGCAATTGATTAAATCATCGTCTTACTACTGCAGTGGTGATGTTGTGCAGTTGAGAGTTGAATTGCCAGGTATTAATTCTACTTATGCATGGAAAGGGCCAAAACCTTCTGGTTTGGGAACCCGGCCATTCCAGGCGATTGGTCCATATGCATTAATTAATAATTTCAGGTCAGGTAATGCCGGAATATATTCAGTTGAAATTTTTACAGACCTCTGTCCTTTTTCTTTGAAAGATACTGTAGAAATTAAGCTGGCTCCTTCCGTAAATTCTTGCATCAGCGCTGTAACTGATACCACGGTAAATCCGGTTACTGTTGGTCTATTGGGTAACTGGCAAGCGAAGAGGAGTTATTTATATTATGATAACCGTAAAGAGAAGTCGACTGATGTGGCCACTAATATAAGAACAGATGGGACTTATGATACGTTCCGCTTTTTCTGGAGACAGGGTGATGGGAACTGGGTTAAAGACGAATCAATTGACACTACCAAATGGGTATGGAACGTTGAAAGTATGGCAATAAACAGCTCTGGTAGTCAGCTAGAGTCGCGTAATGCCTTGGGTATCTATAATGCTGCTTTATTTGGCTATAACAATAACCTCCAGATTGCAGATGTTGTGAACGGCAGATATAGAAGTGCAGCATTTGAAGGTTTTGAAGATTATGATTTTAAAGCGACAAATTGTAATGAAAACGGCACATGTGTCTCTGCCCGACATTTTGATTTTTCAGGTTATAGTTCACAGATTGATAGCACTGAGCACCATACCGGCAGATATTCGATCAGGGTGGAGCAAAGTAAGCCTGTAGCTATTAAAGTGCCTGTTGTTCAAGCTGATGTTCCTGCGCAGTTACCGGATTTTCGGATGGCTTATTCTGCCTGTAACTATGACTCTGTGCTTGCCGCTGTAAGGCTTAACAGTAGTGTGCTTTTGCCGACTTTTTCTCCCCTGGTAGGTACCAATATGTACTTTAGTGCATGGGTCAAAGAAGAGCAGCCTTGTGCTACTATAAATTATGAAAAACACAAAGTGACAATTTTTGTGGGAGGAGCTGTGCGCCAAACTATTGAGCTAAAGCCGGCTGGGGGTATTATAGATGGCTGGCAACGTTATGAGCAATCATTTAATCTGCCAGTAGGTGACAGTAGTCTCACTTTAATGTTGGAGGCTACCACCAGTTCTAAAGTTTATTTCGACGATATCCGGTTCCATCCGTATAACGCGAACATGAAATCATATGTATATAGCTCACTGTCGTTAAAAATGATGGCTACCCTGGATGAAAATAATTATGCTACCTTCTATGAGTACGATGATGATGGAACTCTTATCCGTGTGAAAAAGGAAACTGAACGTGGTGTAAAGACAATTTCAGAAAGCAGAACAGGTTTGATTCAAAGTAATTAGAAAATGATAAGATTACAATTTATATTATTACTCACAATCGGTGTATTGCCATTTTGGGGTTATGGGCAAGTGCATAAGGATACTGTTGGTTTCAGGGCAGTCTATGAACTGATGCAACGTAGTCCGGATATGCGCCCATATGCATATGATGCTTTGGTGATGAGTAAAGGCGGTGGTGCCCCAGACACAATGGCTGTCAGCTTTTTCCTTGGAAAGGGCAGGATGATAATGAAAACGTCGGAAACTACGCTAATTATCAATGGTAAGTTCAGGATTTTGCTAAATCATGTAACTAAAGAAATTTACGTCAAGTATCACAATTCTGAAAACCTGCCCACTCAGACGGCTATTCCATCTGCAGATCTGCTACTGTCTCATATTGCTAACTGGGAGTTACAATCCGGGCCCGCCGAACGGATTTTGATAATAAATACGATTCCACCAATGGAGATCCAGAGGTTCGTTATAAGAACGGACATAAAAACTGGTTTTTCACTGCAGGTAGCAGCGTTGGTAGGGAATACTGATACTATAGATTCTGGTATGAGCCAACTGGTAGTAACTTCTGATTTTAAGAATTATCGCTTTATAGAAGAGGATTATCCGGGATTTGATGAAAAACAGTATATACAGCCGGATGGTAATAGCTATATACCTATCGGAAAATATAAGGATTATACATTGACTTTTGACAAGCCCAACTGATAATATTTGATGCAACCCTATTTAAGATTATCCCGAGCCTTTATTTCCGTGTTCGCAATATTTTTATTGCAGTTGGGGGCATATGCCCAGTCCAGGCAGGAAATAACAATTATTAAATCTCTGGATGGAGCAATCGGAAATCTAGTAAAAGATTCTTCGATATCCCTACAGGATTCTATTTATTTCGACAGTGCACTCCGTGCTAAAATGACCGCTGGTTCAACTGTAAAGAATATAATCACATTGCGTCTGAATGAATTTTCCAGGCGTATGCTGCCACCAAAATTTTCTGTGAAAGCAAATGTGCGAATATTTTATGGTGTTGATGGTGATAATGAGCATTATACGGATAAGGAGTTAACTATCGATTATGATACCTCCAAACCATATAGTCTGCGTAACTCATTTGTTTTTAACGGAGCACATAGTGTAAAGGTGCAGATGACAAGTGTAGTCTCTGATCAGCTACAACGGGTGCTCCCAGCACTCATGCTGGACAACGAAATGCGCCTGGTGCCCAAATATAGTTTCTCCTGCAGCAATGATGTTATCACCACTATAACTGCTACCCCATTAAATATTGTGGATGAAGACAGGCTACCCGTAAATTGGCCAGCTGTTATTGGGGCTGACGTATATGACCTGGAATGGACATTTATTGATTCCAGTGCATTAGACGCCAACAGATATGGAAATCCCGTCAATCCCAAAATGGTATTTTCCAACAATGCAACAAGAATTACTACATCATCAACTGCATATGATATTCCATTACTGTATGGAAAAGTAGGGGTTTTGTATTATAGGGTAAGACCAGTACAGGAATTATCAGATACGCAACGGCTGGAAAGTGTGTGGAGCTCAAATTATCCGGCAGGTTTCGGTGCATATATGTATAACGGGCATCAGCGTTCATTGAACTGGCAGTCAAAAGTAGTATTCGCTGAAGATGGGAAAAGAAAAATTGTGACTAATTATGCAGATGGCGGTTTGCATAACCGCCAGACAGTATCTATTGATAACGTTACCAATAATGTTATCGTTGGGGAGCAAATGTATGATTTGCAAGGACGTGGTGTGATCCAGGTATTGCCAAGTCCAACCGGACTTAAAGTGCTAAAGTATAACCCTTCGCTGAATGTAGCGTCAGGAGGCTTGCCATATGATAAGGACTTATATGATAAAGTTAACAGTCCACTGGACCTATTAACAGCGCATGCACCTGCGATGGATTCTTCCAGTGGAACTTCCAATTATTATTCCTCCGCTAATCCGGAAGCCAATGTCGGAAGTAATAAATATATTCCCAGAGCTAATGGTTATCCTTTTGTAGAAACGGTATTTGAACCGGATAATACTGGTAGGATCAGAAAGCAAGGTGGGGTTGGTGATCAATATCAGATCGGTAGTGGCAGGGAGATCAGGTATTATTATTCAGGTGCTTCGCAGGAAGAACTGGATGCTATGTTTGGAACAGAGGTAGGAAGTAGTAACCACTATTTCAAAAATGCAGTGGTGGACCAAAATGGCCAGCTGTCCTATAGCTACATTGATATGCATGGTCGTACAGTGGCGACTGCGTTGGCTGGTAAATCTTCTGGAAGCCTGCTCGATCTGGATAGCATCGATGTGGTACATGTTTCTGAACAGCTGACAAAAGATAGTTATGATCCCAGGAGCTATTCACTGAACTTACAGGAATCCAAGCTGGTACCTGAGAAAGGAGTTTATACGTTCAAATATGACTTGGTTCCACCTGTGCTGCGGCTTCCGAATTGCAGTGGAGATACGCTGATTTATCCTGGTTTGTACGATCTGGAAATAGTTATTACAGATGATGTTATGAACCAGCATCTTAATGGAAGGCCATATAAGATTGTTGCACATAACTATACTACAGATTATAAATTGAAGGAGGAAGGTAAGTTTCAGTTTGAGTTTGCACTTGAGCTGGAGCGTGGTAGTTATCAGATTAACAGATCATTGGTAATTAACCAGCATGCAATGGAATATTACAGGGATAGCATCTATTTTAAATCCAGTTCCTGTGTTTCATTTGAGACTATTTTGGAAGAACAGAAGCAGTTACATCGGGATTCACCTTGTGAGCCGGCTTGTTCTGAATGCGGAAGGTCAGAAACGCCGTCCACTGACGAAATCCGTAAACAGATGTTGGACGATGTAACCCCGCCCTTTGGTCAATATGCGTTGGCTTATGATACTACCAGCATTTATTCCATTTTTTACCTGGATCATAAGCAGCCGCCACCATATCAGAGAACAAATGGTGTCTTTGTTGATATTAACGGGCAAGCTATGACGATCCTTGATCCGGATAATCCTAACCCAACTTATAAAAAGCCAGATGAGCTAAGTCCACAGAGTTTTATTGAATTTTTTGAACCACAGTGGGCAAATACCCTGCTGAAGCTGCATCCTGAATATTGTAAGCTAGGCATTTATGAACAATATAATGATGCACAAAAATGGATCTATAAGTTTGAGAATACTGATAGTTATATGGCTGCTAAGCAGGCTGGATATCTTACACCTGCTGATGCTAAGTCTGTCAACCCTGATCCGCTCCTGAAGGCTGCACCGGTTACGCTTCCAGATAAAGTCGCTAAATATCAGAAGATCAAGGTAGGCACGCAGGTGCAAATGGCTAGCATGTGGACAGTGGCTGCAATGGCGGTAAGATGTGATGGTGGCGATGCATGTATGACTCAATATAACAATGCTACTCCTTCCGGACTGGAGGCCACTGTTTGTAGTGGCGATCTGGATATGATGTGGCGCAATTTCCGTTCTTATTACCTTTCGGCTCATAAAACAGCATTGGATAGTCTGGCGGCTATTAACTGCACAAAACAATCCGCAAAACCAGAAGTATTGGCTGCCGCAGGCAAGGCAACAAGGTTTGGAAATGTCACAAATCTGTTAAAGGATAATGGTTTAGGGTCTCTTGATAGCTTACTTAAGGTTAGTACTGATCCTGTCAATGACACCAGGCAACAGCTGATGCAGGTCTACTATCGCAATATTGATAGTATGGCGCAAACCTGGTTAAGTCAACTTGCTCCATGTAAGTTCTCACCAACTGCATTGGCAGAAATTAAAGAAAAGTTACTTGCTGTTTGTAAATCAGCCGCTGATGCAGATCATCCTTATGGTGCAAGCACTGTTAAACCTGGTACTAATGCAGTATACAAAAGTTTTGCGGAGGTATTGAATGCATATAATTATGCAAAGGGGATCACTGATCCTTTGATATGTAATAGTGAGCTGATCAAAGCTCCTCCTCCATACGATGTGACGATTAAGTATTCAGACAGAACATCCTATACCAAGCCCGCGCAATGTGAGTGTGATAATCTTCAGGCTTTGGTGAATGAGTATAGTAATTTCAAAAAACCTCAGGACACAAACCTTGCGGCATATGTAAAAAGAACCCGGCATTTAAATTTTTCACAGGAAAACCTGAATGAATTGCTGGATGCGTGCAGTCAAAGTAATACAGACTGTAAGTATCTTCCTAAGCCAGTGATTGTGCCTGTATTTTTACAGTGTAGTACTAATCCTTCCTGTGTGAATTGTGAACGGATCAATGAATTAAATGCTGGGTTTAGTAGTGCCTACCCGGGCTTAGTTCCCGCTTATGAGGATTCCACCGAGGATCAGCGTTCAATAAATAGTTTATACGCAACCTACATGAATACCAGATTAGGCTTCTCAAAACAAACATGGGAATACCTGCAGTTCATGGATAGCTGTGCTACCGGTACCGGTAATACGGTGAAGGTATGCAAACCTGGCTCATTAGAGAGCAGACAGATGATTAAAACATATAACGCTGGTCAAGGAGTAGATAATATCAATGATATTCATGAAACAGCCAGCGGGTATATTATGGCTGGTAGTACCAATGTAGCATCTGCCGGCGGGAAAGATGCCTATGTGATAAATACGGATACAAAAGGAAATTATATTTGGGCTAGGACCTATGGAGGCGAGGCGGATGACGAATTAAGCAGACTTATTCCTACAACTGATGGCGGTTTCGTTGGTGTTGGTACTACTTATTCTGCTTGCTTTGATAATGGTGCAATCTTATTGGTTAAACTGAATGTAACGGGTGAAGTAGTATGGAATAAGACAGTTGATTTTGCTGAATTTGGTGCAAAAGGCTGTGATATAGTTGAAACTGCAACTGGTGGTTTTGCATTTACTGGGTTACGAAAAAATGGGGCGAATTATACACATTGGGTAAGTGGCGTGCTTACTAATGAGGGTGATGTACAATGGATGAATCAGGAGGATCTTGGTTTAACCGGAGATTATCTGGGATTGGTTAGCAATGGTGAATCGCTCGTGATGGCTGGTTCTGTAGACTATGGTGTGGGGTTGCAACCGGTAATGGCAAGTGTGTCAACCGCTGATGGAACTGTTATTTCAATTAGTAAGTATACGCTATCCGATAGTAATAGCGTAAGAGACTTTGTGAAATCGGGTGATGCTCTGTTGATGGCGTGTGATAATGGTTCGAATAACCGGATTTTAAGTGTTGATCAGGTTGGTAATGTTCTAAAAGCCATTCAACTATCAGATGCGCCTGAAACTGAATTGTCCAGAATCAGGTTGTCTGCCACTATAGATAATGGAGTGCTCATAAGTAGATCTGGCGCAGATGTGTGGTTAGAGGCATTGGATGCTGCTATGCAACCTGTTTGGGCTAACCATATTTTATTGCCTGGAAATGAAAGGTTGTCCAAGCTGGTGCAACATTCATCAGGTACCTATGCTGGTTCCGGTTCCCAGGATGGCAGAGCCTTAATGGTATCTGCTACCAGGGAAGGTAAAACAGGTTGTAATGATGAGTTGCTGGAACTACCGGTATCTTCAGTAGCAGCTGGCAAGTCAAATAGTTTGGCTGGTAATATTGAAGTAGTTTCTGGAACATCATTCAATACCATATCTCTCCTTGCTGGTAATAAGTCTCCATTTGCCTTGAGTCTTAATTGTCCAGGTATTGATAGTTGTTACTTTGTATCTTCCAGTATTTTATGTGGCGCGGCTTCACCAATATTTCCATTGGATACTTCCGGTGATTATAATCCATGTGTAGACAGTAGTGTAATTGCAAATGCTAAAGCAGAGGAGATTTACAACTATGTTAAAGACAATCTTACCTATAACTTCCAGCAGGCCTATGTAGCAGCTTTGAAATCCGTAAAAGGGTATGAAGCGTTCACAGTAAGTTATGACAAGAGGGAATACCAACATACTTTGTACTACTATGATCAGGCAGGAAATCTCGTTAAAACGGTACCTCCTGCAGGAGCAAAGGTTAACCAGCGAAAGGCCTGGTTGGATAGTGTTGCTGTAGCTAGAACAAATGGTGCACAAGTGGTGCCAGCGCATACACTTGTTACAAATTACAGATATAATACAGTTGGAGGCGTGATTGAACAACAAACACCGGATGGAGGGAAGACCAAGTTATGGTATGATCGCCTTGGACGCTTGTCAGTTTCTCAAAATGCCAAACAGCATTTAGTTGGCAATTACAGTTATACATTGTATGATAATATTGGGAGAATTACAGAGGTGGGACAGTTGGCCAGCAGCAATGCTATGGTGGACTCGATTGCGAAAATGTCGGAAACCTGGAAGCTTTGGTTTGCCAACGCAGGAGCCTCGAGGGAGCAGATTACCCGTACGGTATATGATAAGCCTTATCCATTTACCGATGGAACGGACTGGTCACCCGTAAATCTGAGAAACCGTATTGCCTGGAGTGCTTCTTATCCGACAATTAATGATACTATACCAGGAGGGCATACTTCAGCCACTTATTATTCCTATGACATTCATGGTAATGTTAAATTGCTTATGCAGGACTACCAGGACGGATTAGCTTCCAATCAGGCAGACAGGTTTAAGAAAATCGCATATGCTTATGATCTGATTAGTGGTAAGGTAAATTCAGTAAGTTATCAGCCTGGTCAGGTGGATGCCTTTTACCATCGATATGCCTATGATGCAGAAAATAAAATTATTGCAGTAGAAACAAGTAAGGATAGTATTTATTGGGAACGTGATGCATCCTATGAGTACGCTAAGCACGGTGTGTTGACCAGAACGGTATTAGGGCAGGCTAAAGTGCAGGGAGTCGACTATGCATATACGTTACAAGGTTGGCTCAAAGGCGTGAATAGTACCGTATTAGGTGCATTAAATGATATGGGGGGAGATGGAAGTCTATCAGGTTTGACTGCTAAGGATGCGTATAGTTTCAATCTGCATTATAATAATGGAGATTATTCCGGTATTGGTGGAAAAGCATTTACAGCTACTAATAATGTAATACGACCGTTATATAACGGTAATATCGCGGCAATGGCTGTGAATTTGCCTAAGGTGGGTGAGCCTTTAATGTATAATTATACTTACGATGTATTGAATCGTATCAAGCAGATGAATGCTACCAAAGGGCTGGATTCGGTTGCCAATAAGTGGAATCGGATTACACTGCCGGATTTTGCAGAGTCGCTGGCGTATGACCCTAATGGTAATATCCTAAAATACAAGCGTAATGGTAACATTACCTGGGCAGGAAAGAGCGAAACGATGGATAGTATGCAGTACCATTATTTGACTGGGTCCAATAAACTTAACTTCATAACTGATAGTGTGGATCTGGCTGCATACGAAAATGATATCGATGGACAACAGGATAAAAATTATCTGTATGACGAAATTGGAAATCTGACATCAGATGTTCAAGGGGGGATAAAACGTATTTCATGGAATATATACGGGAAAATTTCTCAGATAGAAAAGACAGATGGTAAAGTCATAAAGTACACCTACGACATAGCTGGGAATCGCATAGCAAAACGAGTGGGCGATTTAGAAACACGCTATTTGAGAGATGCATCAGGTAATGTCATGAGTATTTATGTCACCGGCGACCCATCTATCAACAATGGTTTCAAAACACAAACCGAGATTCATCTGTATGGTAGCAGCCGTCTAGGTATTGATAATAGTCAGACCCAGGTGGCAAATGCAGAATCGCCTGAAACATATTCATTACCAGGTGTAGGATCCGGATATTTTACTACCTTTAAGAGAGGTAATAAGTTCTTTGAGTTATCTAATCACCTAGGTAATGTGTTGGCAACTGTAGGTGATGATAAGCTGGGAGTTGCGCTGAATGATACGACGGTTGGGTATTATGTGCCAAGAATTGTATCGGCTCAGGATTATGCTCCGTTTGGGGTGGGGCTGTATGGTAGAGGGTATGATGCGGGTAGGTATCGTTATGGGTTCAATGGTAAGGAGAATGATAATGAGGTGAAGGGAGAAGGGAATCAGCAGGATTATGGATTTAGAATTTATGATCCGAGGATTGCGAAGTTCCTTAGTGTAGATCCATTAACGAAGGATTTTCCGTGGTATACTCCATATCAGTTTGCAGGAAATACTCCTATACAAGCAATAGACCTTGATGGAGGGGAAGATAAGCACTATCTTATTTCTTTCAACGAAAAGACAGGTAGGAGTCAGATGGCGTTAATGCATGCTAACTCATGGGGATTAACGGTTAGTCCTTATTATCATTATAAAAATCGAGTTTATTATTTTGGAGATGAAACCCCACAGTGGGCGCAGAGCTGGTTTGGTGCACCTTCTCGTATAGCGAAAGCCTATAGAGATTTTTCTGGAAAAACAGAGGAGGAAATGGATAAGGTATTTCTTTCTCAAAAAGATGTAGGACAAGTAGCGGCAGCCTCAAATGCTGCCCATGAAAAGGAAATGGTAGACTTGTTCCAGGGAGGATTTACTACTGCTTGGGCGGTTCGTAGAGCGAGTACTCCGGAAGTATCTGTTTCAAAACAAGTTTCGGCCGCACAAGGAGGCGCGACTAAAGTGCCCAGCGGTAATGGACAGACAGCTAGTCGATCACAACCTGAATTGACGATAATTGGAGAAGCTGATGGAATCATCATGGGAAATATAAAATATTCGAATGGAAAAATAAATGAGTTTTTGGCAGAGAAAACAGTGACAGGTACGAAAATGTCATTGACTAATATGGTTTTTTATCCGCAAGGAGCAAAAGGAAATGAACTGAAAAATGAATTTGGAACCAGAGCGATAATGGAGTCGTTAGGAGTTTTAAAACAATACGCGCAATCTCAAGGTGCAGAGCAATTAAGAGTGCAGTATAAGCGAGCAGAAAACAGTTCTTCCGCTACTCCGGGGCATGAATTGGATAAAACATTTGATTTAAAACGATAAGAAATGACTATGGATTTAACCATGCTAGAGAATATTTTTAATTCTGTCTATGAGAATGCAGCAAGTTTAGATGCAGCTCTTTTGAGACTTAGGGAATCTGGTGCCACGCAAGCACAGTCAGTGATGATTTTAATAAAAAAGTTGAAACTATCATTACCTGAAGCGGATGCTTTGGTGGTTAACTCTTGTGCTTGGAGCGACAGCAAGGAAATTACTAATAGGTTTAGAAAAGATTTTGGTGATTATTTGGAGTCTCAATAAGCAACGATAGCTATTGCGGAGTAAATAGGAACTAGGCAACTGCAGGATCTCTAATTTACTCCGCAATAGTACTATAAATATTCAATGAGCATAATTTTGCTTAGTTTTTACATCCCTGATAAACGCCGCAATCACCCTCAGCAGCGCATCTTTATCCTCATGCGGCAGCGCTTCAATCTCCTTAAAATACCGTATAATCTCTGCGTCGTGCAGTGCTTCGCTGGCTTTATCGGCGGAGCTGCCAAAGATCAGGTAATCCACAGAGGTATCTAATGCCTCAGCAATTTTTTTAATTACTTCTGCAGGTGGCTGTGCGCCTTTAGTCTCATAGCGACCTATCTGGGCGTATGAAATCCCTACTTTATCAGCAAGTTCAGACTGTGACCAGCTTTTGGATTTACGGAGTTCCAGTATACGATTACCGAGATTATTTTTTTGCGACATGACTGTCTGTTTAGGTTAACAAAAATAGCCTATCTGTGGCAGTTTTGGGTTGTTTTTGATACTAGTGTGTAATAGTATGCTAAAAATAGGTTTGTTTATGTGCGACAAATAAGTTTACTTTGATACATAAATGTAGCAAAATAAAAACTTATCCACATGGACACAAAAAAGGTGCGCCGCGGCAAATTACATGGCAGATATCAGGAGTTACGCAATCATTGGAACCATGGCAGGAATGTGCCCTGGTTAAATGTTCGGGGTGTATGGCTGGAGAAGGCAGGTTTTTATGTGGGTGATCCCATCGAAATAGTGATCGAAAATGGTATGCTGATCATCAAAAAGGTAGCTGCCGATGGAAATCACTGAGATTAAGCAGCAGCTAACTCTTGCTACCCTCCTGCATCACTACGGCTTAAAGCCCGATAAATCGCTACGGCTTAACTGCCCGTTCCACGATGATAAGACGCCGAGCCTGCAAGTGTACTATAAAACCCACACGGTCTACTGCTTCAGTGCCAACTGCAAAACCCACGGCAAACCGCTTGATGTGATTGACTTTGTAATGCACAAAGAAAACTGCAGCAAGTATGAAGCAATCCTGAAATGTAAGCAGCTTGTCGGCGGTGATCCTCTGCCTGCTGTGACTTTACCGGGGCAGCGTACCGCTATCCTGGGTAATATGTTCACTTACTTTAAAAATGCGGTTAGTAATAGTGATCCTGCAAAAACGTATATACGTGAGCGTGGGTTAAGTTATGAAACCCTTGAAATCGGCTACAATAGTGGTCAGTTCCACCACGGCGCCCGTAAAGATGAAGGTCTGATCAGCGATTGTTTACAGGTAGGTTTATTATCAGTCCATGATAAGCTGGGCCGCACGGGTGAAACCTCTTATCGTGTGTTCGGTAAAGGTTGTATCGTTTTTGCGCTGCGTAATAAACAACACCAGGTGTCTGGTCTATACTTCCGCAGTACTTACAATGATGCCGATCAAAAACACTTCTACTTAAAGGATCGTAAAGGGCTGTATCCGGGGTATCCCGCTGTCAGTACGGAAAAGTTAATCCTAACTGAAGCGATCATCGATGCCGCTACCTTGCTGCAACAGCCAACCATTACTAAGGATTATAGCATGCTGGCTTGTTACGGGACTAATGGCCTGCTGGCTGAACATATGAGTGCTATTAAAACTTTACCCCATCTGAAGGAGATCGTTTTTGCTTTTGACGTAGACGAGGCAGGCAATAAGGCCGTGGAGAAATATGCAGCGTTATTAAAAGAACAGCTTCCCGGTATTATACTTACCCGTCTGGCACTGCCAACCGGTGAAGATATAAACAGCATCAGCCTATCCCATGAACCGCAAATTTTTGTTCATCTACTCGTCAACAGAAAACCAATTTTTTCTTCAGCTGAAGAAAAAACACCGGAACCGGTAGCCACTGTAAAAGCCACGCCTGTATTAAATACCAATCATCCGCATAAACTTATCTATGATACAGACCAGCTTCAGTACTGTATCCAGGGTGGCCTAAGTAAGCTACTGGATAGCATGAAAGTGACGCTGGTAGTGGAACGCAAGGATAATGGCCAGAAAAGCCGCAACAAAGTAGACCTATACGAAGATAAGCAGGTGGAAAAACTGAGTCGTGATATTAGCGAACGTTTAGGGGTAGATAAATCCTTACTGGACGTTGATTTATCCACGCTCACGGATCTATTGGATAGCTACCGGGAAAAAGATCAGCAGCAAAGCGACCCTGCCAGTGCCAAGGCGTATCCTATGACAGCAGCGGAACGCAGCGGTGCAGAGCAGTTTTTAAAACAAGCAGACCTGATCGGTCAGTTAAATGAGCTATTGGGTAGTGCTGGTATTGTTGGGGAAGAAACCAACCGCATCTTTTTACTACTGATCGCTATCAGTTATAAAATGCCTGAAACCCTCCATGCCCTTATACAAGGCAGTAGCGGCAGTGGTAAAACCAGACTGCTAAAGCAAATATCTGACTGCATCCCGCCCGAAAACGTTACCAAACTTACCCGCGTGAGTGATAAGGTACTGTATAACTACCCGGAGCATTACTTTGTAAACCGGTTGCTATGCTTGGAAGATATCGACGGCCTGAGTGAAGAAGCAGAGTTCGCGTTTAGAGAGCTGCAGAGTAACGGAGAGCTGAACAGCGCCACCAGCATTAAGTTGGAGAATGGCACTATTACCAGCGGTCAGAAAACAGTGAAAGGGCCTATTGCCTCGCTTGCCTGTACTACCCGCGGTGAAATCTATGAGGATAATATGAGCCGTGTCTTTTTATTGGCTGTGGATGAAAGCAGCGACCAGACCAGCCGTATTATTAACTATCAGAACACGAAAGCCACCGGTAACATCGACAGTAAGCAGGAGCAGGAAACAAAACAATTTATACAACACCTGGTGCGCTGCCTGCAACCGCTTGAAGTAGTGAACCCTTATGCCTGTAAGCTGCAACTGCCGCCCGATGCACACAAGATCAGGCGCTTAAATGACCTGTTTTTAAACTTTGTAAAGATGGTAACGCTGCTGCATCAGTACCAGCGCAGGCGGGACAGTAAAGGACGGTTAATTACAGAAATATCAGACCTTGAAGTAGCAGTGGATATTATGTTCGAAAGCATTGTGCTGAAAGTGGATGAGCTGGATGGTAGCCTACGGCAGTTCTACGAGCAGCTGAAGAAATACCTGGAGCGGCAACCTGGCACAGTACTGTTTACTCAGCGGGAAGTCCGACATGCGCTGCGCATCAGTAAAGCCCAGTGTAGCAGGTATTTTGCCCAGCTGCTACAGTTAGAATACATTGTTTGCCAAAATGGGAATAACCTGCGTAGGGTGCAGTATAAAATAGACTACTGGGACCAGCATAAAATGATCCGTGAAAGGATCAGTAACGACCTCGCTGCCCAAATATCCCAGCTTCGCCAATCTGGAACAATCCAATAGGAATGGAACAATCTGGAACAATTATGGAACAATGTAATGCAGTTCCAGTAAGGATTTATCTTGATTGTTCCTTGTTCCAAAAATCTGCTCAAGGGCCCTTTTTTAAAAGTATCATAGTTATAGGTTTTATATCATAGTGTTACTCCTCTCTTCAAAAGTCAGTTAAAATAATACCAAAAATTTATGAAACAGATCATAGGTATGTTCAAAGACTACCTGTCTGTTGTGGGTTACAGTATAGGCACGCAGTCTATGCTGCCCAGGTGTGTAAACGAGTTTTTACACTACAGGCAGTGTGAGGACGTGTCGGTGGTTACCCCAACGGATATACGTCTTTTTTACGAGTGGCTACAGGTGCGGCCACTGAAGCGCAAGGAAGGCACTTTGAGCGAAATGATGATCGCCCATTACATGTACGCGTTACGTGTGTTCTTCGACTGGTTGCAGGCAACAGGCGTACAGCCTGTGAATCCTATCAGCGGCCTGAAGTTTAAGACGGCAGCGTATAACAGCCGTAAGCCTCTCTCCCGTGATGAAATAGAAAAGCTCTTCGACGTGGCCACTACGGTAAAGGAGCGGGTAGTATTGCATCTGTTTTACAGCTGTGGGCTGCGCCGCAGCGAGGCGGTACGGTTGCAGGTAACGGATGTTCACCTGAGCCACCAGGTGTTGTATGTAAAGCGTGGCAAGAATGCTCGCAGGCGAGTGATCCCTCTGCCTAATAAGGTGGTGGTAGTGCTGGGCCAGTACTTAAAGCACGAGCGTAGCCGCTCGCGTAAATCCGGATCAGCGTTTATGCTCAACCGTATAGGCCACTCTATGCGGGGAGATAGCTACCTGCTTATCTTAAAGAAGCTGCTGGCAAAAGCGGACTTAAGCAAGGATATTACCCTGCATCACCTCAGACACAGCATTGCAACACATCTGCTGCATGGAGGTATGAGCCTTGGTTATGTACGGGATTACTTAGGTCACCGCCACCTGGAATCCACGCAAATCTATGCGGTACCTGGTGTGCATCAACTACAACAGTTATGACTATACGGCATTACCTTGAAAGTCGCTACACGGCTGCGACTACGGACAGTTACCTGCGTGAAATAGCTGCATTTACAGGTAATTATCCAGCGGCAGCAATGGCTACCTTTACGGATGTTACGGTTTACATCCGCCAGCTTCGCCTGCGCTACACCAACCCGCAAACGCTGAACCGTATTGTATCTGCTATAAAAGTCTACTATGATTACCTGTGTTATAGTGGGCAAAGACAGGACCATCCTGCAAAATCGATCCGGTTACATGACCAGCGTAGCCGTGATGTACAGTTACAGGAGTTATTTACCCCGCAGGAGCTGGAAGGGTTACTGGGTAAAAAGGAGCGATATAAGGCTCTTTATAGCCGTAATAAGGTGTTAATGGGGTTGTTGGTCTGTCAGGGGTTAAGAGTGCAGGAAATCGCCCAGATGGGCGCTACAGACGTAAATCTGGATAACGGTAACATCTACATAAAATCTACTCCCAATACCAACAGCCGCACCCTAACCTTAAAAGCACCGCAGATCATGATATTACATACCTATTTACAGCAGGACCGCCCGCGACTGCTGCAGGGAAAAGAATGTGCTACACTCCTTATTGGTAAAGGGTCGCAGCCAATGCCAGCGGAGGATATCACTAAGTATGTGATCCGTAGCTTTAGGAATTATTACCCCGGAAGAATTATAATGCCGCAGACTATACGCCAAAGTGTAATCGCAAACCTGTTAACGCAAGGCCACGACATCAGTGTAGTGCAGCAGTTCGCAGGGCATAAGTACCCATCCAGTACGGAGCGCTATAAACAAAGCGAGGTAGAAGTGTTAAGAGCGGCCATAGATCAATATCATCCGATGAAATAAAAGAGCCGCCTCGTAACTTAAAAGTGGTCACCTGATCATTGTAAAGACCTTTATGTTGAAGGAAAATCGGTCTCCCTCGGTCCGGCGGCGTGCAAAAACACGCGCCAGTGGTCCGCTTCGCGTCCCCCTGTCACGGTTTTTGCGCGCTCGCCGTTCCCTCGG
>NZ_JAHUWJ010000002.1 GCF_019219075.1 Chitinophaga sp. sic0106 | reverse complement strand
GCCAGCTTCCTTCAGATTCGCAGTCGCCCGCGACACCCTTGCTATTGGCTAACCCTTCCTACTACAAAGTGGGTTCGGGACTTGCACCCTATAGCAGATCGCCATGCCTGGCGCACACAAAAAAGCCTCCGGATCAATATCCGAAGGCTTTTGAATTTTTGCGGAGAGTCAGGGATTCGAACCCCGGGACCTGTTACAGTCAACAGTTTTCAAGACTGCCGCAATCGACCGCTCTGCCAACTCTCCAGTGGGATGCAAAGGTATAAAACGAAACCAAATTTCCAAAAAAATTTTTGAATTCTTTTTAAACCCGCTCCCACAAAGGCTCCGCTTAACGAAGGATGTACGAACCAGGCCCGTTTATTATGCCTGTCTGTTGAATAATGGTTCATAGATATTGCTGATTCATCGCGCTATACCTGGCCCGTACTTCCTGTTATATTCTTATTTCCAGCCTCCGCCCAGTGAACGGTAAAGGTCCACCATGGCTGAAAGGCGCTCTCTGTCGATATTGGCCTGATTCAACTCAGATTCCAATGCTTTTCCTTGTGCTGTAATTACCTCCAGGTAATTGGCCATACCGCTGCGGAACAGCAGCTGCGCCTGCTGTATCGCCAGTTGAGTCGTGCTCACCTGGCGGGTCACAATCTCCTGGCGGGTTTTGAGCTTATCCAGCTTCACCAGCGCATCACTTACCTCACCAATGGCGTTGAGGGCCGACTGCCGGAATTCCAGCACCGCCTGCTCCCTGTTAATGCGAGCTACTTCTAATTGCGTTTTTAAAGCCCTTTTCTGGAAGATCGGCTGAGCCAGACTACCAGCCACCGTTCCGAACAAAGATGCCGGCATAGTAAACCAATTGCTTGCTTTAAAGCTGTTCAACCCACCGCTGGCAGTAATATTCAGCGAAGGATACATGCTGGCCTGCGCCACACCCACTTTCGCATTGGCCGCTACCAACCCCATTTCGCTGGCACGTACATCCGGGCGGCGACTAATCATCTCCGCAGGAATGCCTGCTGGTAAGGCCGCAGGAACGGTGAAATCATGCAACTTACTACTGCGTGAAACAGCTCCCGGTAATTCACCGGTAAGGATACGCAAAGCGTTTTCCTGGATGGTAATCCCCTGTTCCAGCGCCGGCACCAGTAATTCTGCCGTCTGCTGCTGGGAAATAGCCTGCTGTATAGCCAGCTCCGTTACCTCACCGGCCGCTTTCTGCAAACGTATCACCTTCACGATCGTATCGCTCAGCGCTACGTTCTTACGGGCAATGTCCAGCTGCTGGTCCAACATCAGCAGGTTAAAATAACTACTCGCTACAGCCGCCACCACACTGGTTTGCACGGCATGTGCGCCTTCGTAGGACTGTAGGTAGGACGCTAATGCCGCCTCTTTCTGACGACGAATTTTTCCCCAAACATCTATCTCCCACGACATGCTGATGCCAGCATTATAGTCTTCGATATGATCACCCATGCCAAACTGGCTCATGTTCATACCGTTTAAACTGTTCTTGGAAGGAAAATTCGTAGCCGCACTTACCTGTCCGTTAAAGGAAGGTAACCAGCCCACTTTCGCCTGCTTCAGGTACTCCTGGGCAGCATCTACCCTTTTCACTGCAATCTGCAGGTCCAGGTTGCCACTCACCGCTTTATCAATCAGCTGCTGCAAAGTAGGATCAGTAAAAAACTTTTTCCATTCCATCCCGGCAATACTGCTGTCGGATGGTGCCGCATTGTTGAACTGCTCTGGCAGCGCCATCGGGGGCCGCTCGTAATTGCGGCCTACCCGACATGCTGCTAAACCTACAACTATAGACAACAGAATTAAAAATGAGCTATAACTTGTTTTCATTTGTCTTTTTTCTGATTCTGATAATAGATAACGCTGATATTTTAATGTATCAGCTTTGCCTCATGTGCTGCTTCCACTTCCGCTATCGGCTTACGGCTGATTTTCTCTTGCAGAAACTGGAAAATTACAAACAGCACAGGTATAATAAATACCCCGAGGACCACCCCGGTAAACATACCACCTACTGTACTCCAGCCTATTGAATGATTGCCTTTGGCAGATGCGCCTTGTGTAAAAATTAATGGCAACATACCAACAATAAAGGCAAATGATGTCATCAATATTGGACGAAGACGAAGCTGTGCTGCTTCCAAAGCTGCCTGAACAAGCTTATAGCCCGCCCTTCTCCGTTGTATCGCAAACTCCACAATCAGGATCGCATTTTTAGCCAATAATCCTATCAACATGATCATACCAATTTGTACGTAGATATTTCCCTCTATACCCTTAAAGCCAATGAAACTATATACACCCAATATACCCGTAGGTACCGTTAAGATTACTGCCAGTGGCAGAATATAGCTTTCATACTGTGCAGCCAGCAGGAAGAATACAAACAATACACTCAATAAAAACACGAACGCAGTTTGGTTCCCTGCTCTTATCTCTTCCCTAGTAATACCCGTAAACTCATAGGCATATCCTTGTGGCAATGTCTTTTTCGATACTTCTTCAATGGCTTTAATTACATCACCGGTACTATAACCTGGTTTGGGTGTAGCATTGATGGTAACAGCACTATACAGATTGTTTCGTGTTACTGTTTCCGGGCCATATACGCGTGTGAATTTGGCCACTGTATTTACCGGCACCATCGTACCCAAGTTGTTCTTTACATAAATAGCATCCAACGAACTTTTATCCATCCGGTATGAAACATCGGCCTGCGCCATAACGCGGCTATACTTCCCGAAACGGTTAAAGTCCGAAACGAAACTACTACCATAATACGTTTGCAGCGTATTCAACAAATCACCAACAGATACACCCAGTTGTTTCACTTTTACTTCATCTATATCAATGGTGTATTGTGGGTTACCCGTATTAAAAGTAGTAAATGCACTCGCCACTTCCGGCCGCTGACTTAACGCACCAACAAACCCCCATGCGGTTCCTGCCAATTTCTCCAGCGAGCCGTTTGTTCTGTCCTGCAGCATCATTTCTACCCCGCTCACATTACCGAAACCCTGTATGGTTGGAAAACCAACAAAAAAAGTCAAGGCATCATGTACTTGCGTCGATTTGCCTAACAAACCACCTGCAATGGCAGTAGGGTCTTTTACAACACCTCTCTCCTTACGATCTTTTAACCTTACGAATATCGCAGCATTAGGAGAAGCGTTCGCATTTGTTACGAAGTTCATCCCATTGGCAGCCCATACATCGCTCACACCCTCATCGTGCATCACAATTTTACTAATCTGGTTCGTTGCATTCTCCGTTCTGCTAAGTGAACTACCGGGAGGTGTTTGGGTAATACCTACTACAAATCCCTGATCCTCATCTGGAATAAACCCGGTAGGTGTAGTTTTGATCAGCCAAAAGGTAGCAACCACCACAAGCAACAATCCGGTAATGGCCACCCATCTGTTCTTCAGCAGGAATTTGATGCTCCGTATATATCTTGCCGTCATGGCATCAAAAGCGGTATTAAACGCATCGAAGAAACGGGCACCAAAACCTTTTTTGTGTCCACCTTCGCCTATATGCTGATTCTTTAAGAACAAAGCACACAACGCCGGACTTAACGTTAACGCGTTCACTGCAGAAATAACGATAGCAATGGCCAGTGTAAAAGCAAATTGTTTATAGAATACGCCTGCAGGACCTTGTACAAAGCTCACTGGCACAAACACTGCCGCCATTACCAATGTGATGGAAACAATCGCACCGGATATCTCACTCATCGTTTTAAGGGTGGCCTCTCTTGCCGGTAAATGCTCACGTTCCATCGTTGAGTGTACAGCCTCTACCACCACAATGGCATCATCCACCACAATACCAATAGCCAGTACCAAAGCGAACAATGTAAGCAGGTTAATGCTGAAGCCGAATAATTGTAAGAAGAAGAAGGTACCTATAATCGAAACAGGAACAGCAATTACCGGGATCAATGTAGAGCGCAGATCTTGCAGGAAAACAAAAACTACGATGGCCACAAGGATGAACGCAATGATCAGTGTTTCTTTTACCTGGTCGATAGATGCATCCAAAAACTCCTTCGAGTTGTACATTATCTTAAATTTCATACCATCCGGTAACGCCTTGTCAAATACCCCAATCTGTCGTTCCAGTTCGGTAAGAATTTCATTGGCATTGGAACCCGGTGTCTGCACAATACCAAAACCAGTAGCCGGTTTGCCATCAAGCAAATTCGAGGCAGTATAGGTATAGCCACCTAGTTCCACCCTGGCCAAATCTTTAAGGCGAAGAACAGAACCATCGTTCTTTGCCTTAATCACCATATTTTCATACTCTTCCGGCTTATTTAATTTTCCCTTGTATTTAATAATATACTCGAAAGATTCTTTACTACTTTGTCCCAAACGCCCTGGTGCAGCTTCTACGTTCTGATCCTTGATCGCATTCATCACTTCTGTGGTAGAAAGATTATTAGCGACAAGCCTGTCGGGTTTCAACCAGATACGCATCGAATAATCTTTTGAACCAAATGGCTGCACCTGTGCCACCCCTGGTATACGCTGTAACTGAGGGATGATATTAATTCTTGCATAGTTATTTAAGAACAGTTCATTATACTTAACGCTGTCCTCACTATATATCGCCACAAACATCAGGAAGCTGCTCTGCACTTTCTGTGTAGAAAGCCCAGCTTGTAATACTTCGGGAGGTAGCTGGCTGTTAGCTTTTGATACGCGGTTTTGTACGTTTACCGCCGCAATATCAGGATCTGTTCCCTGTTTAAAATAAACTGTTAAGACGTAGCTACCATCATTGTTGGAATTGGACGTCATATACGTCATGTTCTCCACACCATTTACCGATTCTTCTATCGGGGTAGCAACTGTACGGGCTATCACCTCCCCGTTGGCACCGGGGTAATTGGCTATCACCTGTACAGATGGCGGCGCAATCTCAGGAAATAAAGCCGTAGGCAGGGAGTATAAAGACAACGCTCCCAGTATAACCAATATGATAGAAATAACCGTAGATAATACCGGCCTTTCAATAAATCGTTTTAACATAAATAACAATTATGGGTTGCGGTATTTCCGCACGAACACAGGCAGCCATGTGTGTAACAACACTGCCTGCGTCACAATTTGAATAATGTTTTGTGTAAGCATTCCTGACACGGCGCGCTTTCACGTTTAATTCTTCTAAAGCAGCGGCTTTGCTTTCAACAAACTATCTATAGATACCATCTGTGGCTGAATAACAACACCATCTTTTAAACCACCCATCATCATGGTAGATTGAGAAGATAATACAATCTTATCCCCCTGCTTTACGCCATCCGTCACCAAATAATAATTAGACGTTTTGCCGGAAATGGTAAGTGGTTTTGTAACGATTTTATTACTATCGGCCACGGTATAAACGAATACTTTATCCTGCAATTCAAACGTGGCTTCCTGAGGAATTACCAATGCAGCAGCATGTAACGTAGGTACTCTCACTTTACCGGTACTTCCACTTCTAAGTATTCCCTGTGCATTAGGAAAGCTGGCACGTAAACTAATTGCACCAATAGTTTTGTCAAACTGCCCTTCCACTGTTTCAACTTTTCCTTTTTCAGGATAAACACTGCCATCTGCCAGGATTAATTCTACCTCTGGCATTCCTTTTACTTTTTCAGCAACACTATTACCTGGATATTTTTCCTTGAATTTGAGGAAATCGGTTTCACTTAAAGAAAAGTAAACACGCATGTCCTTTACTTCAGAAATAGTAGTCAATGCGCCTGCCATTCCTCGGCTAATAAGGCTTCCTGTTTTAAAGGGAATACTACCTACATAACCATCGCTGGGTGCAGTAATATTGGTGAACCCAAGATTGATACGGGCAGCTTCTACCTGAGCCTGTGCCTGGGCAACATTTGCTTTCGCTGAATTGTAACTTGCTTCTGCCGATTTTACTTGAACATCTGATACCACATTATTACTAAGTAGCGGTTTCAATTTATCAACGTTGATTTTTGCATTCTCTAATGCCGCTGTTGCAGCTTGTAAATTTGCAGTGGCATTGTTGAGTTGCTCTGCATATGGCCTTCTGTCGATTGTGAAAAGTGTTTGACCTTTTCTAACGTAATCGCCTTCATCTATTGAAATATTCGTCAGATAACCGTCTACCTGCGGTCTTATTTCCACATCACGGGTTCCTTCTACCGAAGCAGAAAAATCCTGAAACGTTGTAGTAGGTAATGTAACGGCTTTAATTACAGGTAATGCCGCTGGTGGCGGTGCATCTGTTTTTGCCTGTGTAGTACTGCATCCAGACAATACTGAAAGAACTATAAAGCTATAAAGTAGGCCTGCCGGCAATGTTGTTAATGTTGATTTCAATAGTTTCATACTACATTTTTTTTGACGACTAAAAATAAAATCCCCCGTTGCGACTCAGGCCAATAAAAGGCAGCCTTGCTTCGCAGCAAATCAGGTTTAGTGACAGCAATCGGGCGTGAGGATACAGGCAATATATTGCATAGCAGCGTGTCCGGGTATGCATAACGGTTTACGGGCGGGTGTTATGCAGCCACGAAGCTCACTGTGCATTCGAATAGCTAAACAGCAATGCTATACGATTACATGCAACAATATGTTACTCCTGTAAATGAAATAATTAATTAAGCAATTCTGAAGGTTGCGGTTAATCTCTAATCGCTAATTTCCATGGCTTTCAAATTTAGAATGACGTACGGGCAGCGTCATTATATTATTCACGATGCAAAAATAGATAAATATCTTTTTGATCGATTTAAATTTTTGCGGGTTTAATTGTACTTTTCACGGCTTTCTCGTTGAAATGCCGCCGGAGTTTGTCCGGTATGCTTCTTAAAAAAGCGGTTAAAGTAAGCATCGTCTTCGAAATTCAGGTGCGAGGCAATCTGCTTTACAGAGTGCTCACCCCAGTACAGTAGCCGCTTTGCTTCGAGTATGCGCTTCTCATCTATGACATATTTCGCATTGCGCCCCATGAGCGACTTCACAGTATCATTCAGGTGACCAGGGGTCACAAATAACATTTCAGCATAATCTGACACCTGCGCCTTTTCATGGTAATGTTTATCCACCAGCACCTTAAACTGCCGCGCCATATTATATTGTGCGCTCTCTACCCTCAACCAGATGTTGTCACGCGTAACGGGTTCGGATATACGGCCGCAGGCAATAATAAAGGCATTGAGCAGGTTGCGGATAATTTCTTCCCGGCGGATTCTGTTCGAAACATATTCCTTTTCGATCAGGTAAGCATAGGACAACAATTCTTCCAGCTGCTCATTATTTACCGGAATTACCCCTGAACCGAAGATGCAGCGCCAGCAGCTCACCACACCCTGCAGTTCTGACTGCAGAAACTCATCGGTGAAATAGATACTGATCATTTCGCAGTCCTCCCCCATTTCGTGGAGGTGCACCTGGTCAGGCTCCATCAGCATTACTGCCGGCGCCATGACCTGGTGCTGACGGAAGTCCACCGACTGATGGATACTTCCTTTCACTACTATATCAATACTATATCCTGTATGACGATGAGGAATGGCAAAGTCTTTCACCATAGGCTCGCAGCCCTTCATCCTCGTGATCAGAAACGGAAAACCATCTGTGCAGTCTTCCAGTCGATATACAGGGATAGGTACTTTACTTGCTACTTCCATCTTCGGTTCATTTTATGGTAATTGAATTACTCGGATACTTTCTCTTCTACGAGTACCAGATCGCTGAGTTTCACGTTGATAGGCACTTTTCCTAACTGTACAATCGCGCGTTTGTCGCGGATTTCAATCAGTTTACCTACCTGGCGGTTGCTCATGATTTTCACCTGGTCACCCACCTGCACTTCTCCGCCCACTTCCTTGAATTTATCCTGGACTTTCTTGTCAATTTTTTCATTGATCTGCTTTTCTCTGCGGCGGAAGAGCAGTATTTCAGCGGCTTTCATCACTTTTTCGCGCTCGTCGTTTTTCTCGGCGCGCTTCCATTCCACCACGATCTGCTTGAGCTTGCGCTCCATATCTTTCAGATATTGCAGGTCATCTTCCTTAATCTTATTCTGCAATTTAAGGAAGGTTATCTGCTGGTTTTTGCGCTCCTTGTCGGCCAGCTCTTCATATTCGCGTTTCAGTCTCTCGTTTTCCTTCAGCAGTTTATGCAGGTCCTTCTTTTCGGTTTCTACTTTCTGGAGATCCTGTTCTGCCTTATTCAGCAGTTTATCGAGTTTAAAGTGGCCTTCGTCTACCAGTTTTCTCGCACGTGCTATCAGCGAGGGATGTAAACCTATACGCTGTGCGATGGAGAAAGTGTAGGAGCTACCAGGTTTACCGATCAGCAATTTATACAGCGGCATAAGGGTTTCTTCGTCGAAGCCCATAGCACCGTTGATGATGCCTTTCACCTTATTAGCCATTACCTTCAGGTTGAGGTAGTGGGTAGTTACAATACCAAAGGCATGTTTCTTTGCCAGCTCCTCCATGATTACCTCTGCAAAAGCTCCTCCCAGGTTAGGATCGGACCCACTTCCCAGCTCATCTATGAAAAACAGCGTTCTTCCGTTCGCATTTTCCATGAAATATTTCATGTTTTTCAGGTGAGATGAATAGGTACTGAGCTCAAACTCCAGGGACTGGGTATCCCCAATGTGGATCATGAGTTGCTTGAAAATACCCATCTGGGAGGTAGGGTGTACCGGTACCAGTAATCCCGATTGCAGCATCAGCTGCAGCAATCCAATGGTTTTAAGCGTCACCGTTTTACCGCCGGCATTGGGTCCGCTGATTACCAGGATATGGTTATCCTTGTCCAGCGTGATGTTTACCGGTATGGTAGGCTTACTGTTTTTACGGTTATACAGCAGCAGTAACGGGTGGTATGCCTGCACCAGGTGTACCTGTGCGTGTGGCACCAGTGCGGGGTAATTTCCGTCCATATCCAGTGCCAGCTTAGCTTTAGCGCGGATAAAGTCGTATACACCCAGTACGTCATGGTAGCTGTTCAGCAAACCGCTGTAGCCATTCAGCTTGGCGGTCAGCTGCCGCAGGATGCGGTATACTTCGCGGTTTTCTTCTCTTTCGAGCGACTGCACATCATTATTCAGCTCAATGGTTTCGTCCGGCTCCAGGAAAGTGGTTTTTCCGGTGTCGGATTCCCCGTGGATGATACCCTTTACCATGCGTTTGTTTTCCGCATAGATGGCTACCACACGGCGACCATTGAGGAAAGCTTCTCCCTGGTCGGCCAGGTAATTGGCTTTCTGCAGTTTCTGCATCACACGCTCAAAGGCACGACGTAACTCTGTACGCTTGCGGAACAGGGACATACGGATTTTTGCCAGCTCAGGGCTTGCATTATCCTTTACCTGCCCCACCTCGTCGAGTACTTCATCGATTAAAGCGGTGATTTTTTTCTCGTAATAGGTTTCTTTAATAACCTCGTGTAATGCAACATATTGCACCTTACGGTCATGATCAAAGAAGCGGGTAATGGCATGCATGCTTTCCGCAAGTTTGCGGATCTGCAAGGCCTGTTCCCCGGTGAGTACGGCACCCTGGATGGACAAAAGCTTCAGCTCCGTCTTCAGGTTCAGTACAAAATCATTGGGGAAATGCTCCTGTAATAAGGTAAGTTGCTTGTATTCATGCGCCTGTTGCAAGGCGGTTTTTACGTAATCTATATGCGTATGCAGCCGGAGATCAATGGCCATCTGTTTACCCAACTCCGTCTTACAGTGCTCCGTCAGGAGCTGTTGTACTTTATCAAATTCCAACTGCATCAACGCAGATTCAGGAAAATATTTCAATTGTAATGTATTGTTTAATAATAAATCAGACCATCTCCTTACGTGCTGCTAACATAGGCGGTGGTCAGTGAGCATTCATTTTACTTTTCTGTTTGCTAAGGTTAAAAACGCTGCTGCTGGGCAAAAAGAATGTTAAAGTTACTTAACTTGTCGTTCTCTTGTATCAATTTACACGTAAATAATATTTGCGCTGTAAGGTTTGGGCATTTTTTGCGTCTTACTGGTAAGTGGTTTAACCAACAATTAAAAACGGTTTCATTATGCGAAAATACTCAATATTTATTTTTCTGATCACACTGGCGCTGGCAGCCTGCGCCCAAAATAAAAAGGATAAGGTCCCCAACGATATGGAAGCAAAGAATAATACCAGTCTCCAAACCGCCACATTCGGCGGCGGATGCTTCTGGTGCACAGAAGCACAGTTCCAATACCTGGATGGGGTAGTGAAAGTGGAATCCGGCTACTCCGGTGGTAATGTCCCCGATCCTACCTACGAACAGGTATGTGAAGGCAATACCGGCCATGCAGAGGTTATCCAGGTAACGTATGATACCACAAAAATCAGCTACGATGAACTCCTGGAGGCATTCTGGATCAGCCACGACCCTACCCAGCTTAACCGCCAGGGTAACGACGTGGGCACCCAATACCGCTCCGTTATCTTCTACCATAACCCGGAACAAAAGGAAAAAGCGGAATATTATAAAAATAAGCTGCAAAATTCCGGCGCCTATGAAAAGCCTGTCGTGACAGAGATTGCGCCGTTCACGAAATTCTATGTGGCAGAAGACTACCATCAGAATTACTATAACCAGAACGGATCACAGCCCTATTGCTACTTTGTGATCAAGCCTAAACTCGAAAAGTTTAAGAAAGTGTTTAAGGAGCATTTGAAGAAACAGTAGATCTTGTTTTTAATAGCAGGAAGAGCCGATCGCCTTTGGTGATCGGCTCTTCCTGCTTAGGGAACCGGGCGACAGCCAGCTCCCTAAGCAGGAAAAAGGCCTATGGGAAAAAGTAAGGTTTAATCAGCCTTTTTTATTATCTTCCATCAGTTATAAAAAACTGAAATTCCATTAATGAGCACCGTAAAAGACCTTGCCGCTGCCTGCCCGTACTGTGGCAGCCATGATCTAGTCCGCGCTATACCTGAAAAAAATCCTGCTGATGTAATTGTAGTCTGTGATCACTGCCAAAAGGTGATCCCCGCCTACCCGTCGACCCCACATTCGCTGGCACAACAAAAAAAGAACATCCACGAACAGGTCGTCGACCTGTGCCTAAGTCACGGACTTATTCACGGCATCAAATACTACCTGATCGAGATGAATAAGCTGAGCAGCACTAAAGTCTCCCTATCACAAGCGAAACAGGAAGTAGATAGCTTATTGGCTTCCAGAGGACTTACACATGCAATAAAAAAACCAAACAAAAATGGCTGCGTTATAGTACTTATTGTGATTTTGCTGATCGCCGCCAGCCTGGTTTACTTCTTCAGCCAGCGCTAATTTCGATTTTACCCGCTTTTATTGTAACTTTGTACTGTAATAACATTAATTACAGAATGAACAACGGCAGATTTCCGATTTCTCTTCACATACTCACCCTCCTGGCAAGGGCGGAAGGGAGTTTATTGTCGTCCGACTTCATAGCCGGCAGTATCAACTGCAACCCGGTAATCGTTCGTAAGGAAATCAGCAACCTCCGCAACAGCGGCCTGGTGGAAAGTAAAGAAGGTAAAAATGGCGGTGCCGCCCTGGCAAAACCCGCTGAAAGCATTATGCTTTCTGATATTTACGGGGCCGTACGGCAATCTTCCCTCCTGGGCAACAGCCGCAATACCCCTAACCCTGATTGTGCCGTAGGCAGAGATATTAATACCCACCTGGAACACCTGTACGCAGAAGTGGAAGACGTACTGGTGAATAAATTACATGGCATTTCCCTGGCCGACTTCTCCCGGCAATTTGATTAATCGGCCGACTTCAAACTCTTTGCAGGATTAGCAACAGCAGCTTTTATAGCATGGTAACTAACGGTCAGTAATGCCACCGCCAATACCGTCAAAGCTGTTATAATAAAGACCTCCGGGTTCAAATGGATATGATAGGCAAACTGGTCCAGCCACCGGCCCATGTACCACCATGCCACCGGAACAGTAACGGCAATCGCTATTAACACCAGTTTGATAAAGTCCAGCGATAGTAAACCAACAATTCCCCAAACACTTGCACCCAATACCTTACGGATGCCGATTTCCTTATTTCGCTGCACTGCCGTAAAGGCTGCCAGGCCCAGCAAACCCAGACAGGCAATAAACAACGCCAGCAGGGTAAACATCATGAATACACGCTCCTGCACACGCTCCTTTTCATACTGCCTGCCAAATGCTTCATCCAGAAAGCGATAGGAGAAGGTATTTTCTTTCTCATACTGATGATAAACCTTTTCAATCCATGCAATGGCCTGCGGAATATTTTCACTGCTGATCCTCACAAATAAATTATCTTCCATCTCGGGTACAGGCGCCATTCTCAACACTAACGGGGCCACTTTATGCTGCAAGGAATAAATATGAAAATCCTTTACCACTCCAACAATCACCCTTGACACCGATATATTTTTATCATTGATGGCAAATTCCACGCGCTTGCCGATGGGATTCGTATAGCCGAGCTTCTTCACCAAAGTTTCATTTATCAATACACCATGGTAACGGTCCCCATCTCCCTTATCCGACAGATTTCTACCTTGTATCACTTTTATACCCATGGTAGGGATGAAATCAGCATCCACATAAAAGTTCTGGGCCAACAGGGTAGCTGAAGGCATCCGGCCATCGGACTGCTCAAACAGGAATCCGTTTGTACCAATGTTATTATCCCCAATGGGATTACTGGACGCAGTTACGCTTTTGATCAATTTATTTTCCAACAGCTGCTGCTTGATGGCGGCAATATGATGACGGCTCTCCTGATCTGGTAAATGAAAGGTGAGCAACTGATGTTTGTTGAATCCGATATCAGTGGTAGTCACATATTGTAATTGCCTGTAAGCCACGTTGGCGCTGACTGCCAGCAGTATCGCGATGCAAAACTGAAATACGACCAGCCCTTTACGGAAAGCGCTATGCGATGGAATTGCGCGATGCCCTTTTAAACTATTGATCATATTAAACCCGGACATAATCAACGCCGGATAAGCACCCGCCAGCAATGCCGTTCCCAATGCCACCAACAGTACCGCTATAACGGTAACGCCTATCCCGGCATCCCAGATATGCAGGCTTACACCAGTAATATTATTGAATGCCGGCAGCACAGTGACCACCAGTGCAAATGCCACAACTACCGCTACCAGCGTCAGAATAAGGGCTTCCGCTATAAACAGCATCGCCACCTGCCATCTGTCGGACCCCAGCGCTTTACGGACACCTACTTCCCTGGTTCGTACCACTGCACGGGCAGTAGAAAGGTTCATATAATTAATACAACCTATCAGCAAAATCAGGATGGCTGCACAAAGAAAAATATACACATACACTACATTTCCATTGGCTCCCAGCTCAAAGCTCAGGTGAGATTGTAAGTGGATCGTGGTCAGGGGTTGCAGGGTCATGTTGAACGACACGCCTTCTCCCATATATTGCTTCAGGTACTTATCATAAAAACCTTTGAGCTTGGTTTGTAGGCCATCTGCGCTGGCACCGGGTTTCAACAACAAATAAGTATAGAGTTCAAAGTTCTGCCAGCCATCGGCATGATAATCCGCCGGCATGGCCCTTACTGCTTCAAATTGAAAATGTGTATTTACCGGAACGTCATCCACTACCGCAGCTACCTGGTAAACACTCGGTTTATTGATGACCACTGCTTTTCCTATAGCGGCTTCCGGGCTTCCAAACATTTTTACCGCCGTGGTTTTGGTGAGCACGATGTTACCGGGTGCATTCAAGGCTGTTTCGGCATTGCCGGCGAGGGATTTAAAATTAAAAACTTTAAAAAAAGTAGGATCAGTGATAAAAAGGGAACCAATATCATAGCGTTTGTTGCCGGATTCCAGGGTGTTATTGCCGTCTGCCGCAATGCGCAACGCTGTTTCCACCTCAGGATAGTCGCGCTGCAATACCGGCCCGAAAGGTGCGGAGGTACTGGCCAGATTCAGGTTACCTCCCGTCCAGCTGGCGGCATTCACTACCCGGTATATCCGGTCGCCTTTATCAAAATAGGTATCGTAGCTTTTCTCCTTATACACATACAAGAGCAACACCCAACAGGCTGCCAGGCCAATGGTGAGTCCCGTCAGGTTGATCAATGTATACAAGCGATAACGAAGCAGGTTACGCCACGCAATCAATATGTAGTTGTGTATCATAGGGATTAATTTTACAGAGATATCACACCTGCTATGCCAAGGGGGAATTATTTACATAAGAACCAAATACATATAATAAATAATACAACACTGTTCGTTTTTAGTACAACCTTGTCCGTTATTATGCTTTCAGGTAGTCCCCATCCATCTGCACCACATTATTTTCTACGCTGGCAACGATACCTTTGAGAAATTCTGTTCTCATATCTTCGGTCACCCTGCTGAAACCAAACATTTTAGCCATAAAAGGCACGGCGGCTTCGGGCTGAATGGCCACCGCATCTTTTACCACTTTCTCCAGTGCTACGCCCATCTCTTCTACGGCGATGTAATTCACTTTCCTGGCGGATGCCGGCAACTCACTACGGTCACGCACCAACGGTGATGGGAGATCCACATGCCAGAGGAATTGCCCTTTGATACGGATACGCTTACCCGCATCGGCGTGCCGTACAGCGTGGCGGAGTACTTCCCGGAGTCGCGGTCCTACCCGCGTAACACCTGCGGCTTCCACCATCCTGCGTGCCAGCTCATCAAAATGCACCGGGCTTTCCACCTCTACTACCTGTTGAATCCAGTTGCAGAGCTGCCCTATCGGCGCCTGATGAAGTTCCTGCTCGCGGATATCTTCCGGCAGGCTGGCGATCTGGTAAGGCACCGTTTTTTCTTCCGGCACTTCCACCACGGTACGTTCCATGGCAATTTCTTCGGCGGTAATTTCCTCTGCTTTATCAGCCTGCTGGTGGGCATGCTTTGCTGCTTCAATGGCGGCGATGAGTCGCTCCAGCTCCGCCTCCGGATGATGGAACCAGTCGGTACTCCAGATGCGGTGTATCTTCCAACCCATACCTTCCAGCACTTGCTGACGGAGCCGGTCCCTGTCGCGTGCGGACCTTGCCGAGTGATAGGCAGCGCCGTCGCATTCTATTCCCAGCAGGTAGCGTCCCGGAAAATCGGGATCTACCACGGCCATATCTATATAGAAGCCTTTGGCGCCCACCTGTTTGCGGATAGTATACCCTTTAGCGGCGAGTGCGGCGGCTACGTTTTCTTCAAACGGGCTATCTGCCGGCAAACCGGTTTCTTCAGTGTAGTTGAGTTTACCATGTTGTGCGTAGTAGAGGAAGCTCTTGAGTGCACGTATACCGTAGCTCTGGGTGCGACTCTCATCAATATCATCTGCGGTGATGTTGGTAAACACTTCGCAGCGCAGCTTGGCGCGGGTAATGAGTACATTGAGCCGGCGTTCGCCGCCTTCGTTGTTGAGCGGCCCGAAAGACATGGCCACATAGCCTTCCTCCGTACGGCCGTAACCGATAGAGATATAGATTACGTCCCTTTCATCCCCCTGTACGTTTTCGAGGTTCTTGACAAAAAAGGGCTCATCGTGGTGACTGGTGAAGAAGCTTTCCAGCTCCGGGTGTGCCTTTCGGCGTACTTCCAGTGCATCACTGATGGCTTCTCGCTGGCTGGTACTGAAGGCTACCACGCCCAGACTTTGTTTCGGAAATGTTTTTGCATGTGCGATAACGGCATCGGCTACACGCTCCGCCTCTTTGGGATTGGTGCGGGTTTTACCCCTGTCGTACGCTGTATCTGCGAGGTGATGGAATACCAGGCCGGCCTGCTCTTTGGTGCCCGGGCCCGGGAATATCACCAGTTTATTATCGTAAAATTCATGGTTGGAAAGGGTGATCAGGGATTCATGGCGACTACGGTAATGCCAGCGGAGCATGCGTTGTGGCGCGCCCTGCGCATCGCAGAGGCCGAGGATGCTTTGCATGTCGGCCGTTACGTTTTCTTCATCATCTATTTCGCGGGTGAGCGTGTCGAAGAAGCTCGTAGGTGGCAGCTGTCGCGTATCTCCTACTACAACCAGCTGTTTACCCCGCATGATGGCGCCCAGCGCATCTACCGGCCGCACCTGGCTGGCTTCATCAAATATAACGAGGTCGAACTCCACTGATTCCGGCGGCAGGAAGTTGGCGATAGACATAGGGCTCATCATAAATACCGGCTTAATGGCCTGTATAGCCCAGCCGGCGGCCTGCATCAGCTTACGCACCGGCATATGTCTTGCCTTTTTATTGAACTCTGTTTTAAGGATGTTTACTTGTCCGCCTGCTTCCGTTTTAGGCATTTGCTCCCAATGGTGCAGTGCCGCACGTATACGGTTATACTGTAACTGTAAGGTATCGAGGCGCTGGAATTGCCGGATGAGCTCTTCGTGACTGGAGCGGTTGAACTGTCGTAATTCCGGGTATTGTCGCACTGCCGCTTCCAGCAGGTATTCGTACCAGCTTTTGAGCAGGGCGGCTTTGAGATATTGTCCGGCTGCGGGCCAGTGCAGGCCTGCCTCCGTGAGGCATTGCAGGTTTTCTTTTTCTGCCGTGGCGGAAATATTATTCCACGCAATGGTATGTGTGATTTCAGGGAGATGTGAATGCCACTCGTGCAGGGTTTCCTGCTGGGCGGCGAAGGTCTGCTCCTGCAATGGTGGCAGGGGCAGACGTTTGCTTTCTTCCATTTGCAGCGCTTGCAGGGCTGCCCCTAATTTTTCTTTGGTAAGAATTATTTGTTGATGGAGGCGCTGTTGTTCCTGGGTAGCTTTTACCGGATCGGTCTGGCGTTGCAGGCAGTCGATTACTGCGGCGGGAACGGTGCCTTGCTGAATTTGCTGGTGGAGTTGCTGTAGCCAGGTGGCGGCGGTGTTGAGCACCGGCCAGTTGCTATGCAGTTTTTCCCAGCGTGTAGCGAAGAGGCCATCGGTGAGGGCGGCGTTTTCTTTGAGGATGGCTTCGAAGCGGCGGCAGGCCATCACATCATCTACATATTGCAGCCGTGTGGCGTTATCGTTTGGCAGGCCCTGGAGGCAGAGGGCAGCGAGTTGTTGTTTGCTGCGGCGCCAGGAGCCGATGAGGAACTTATACCATTTTTCGCCATGTGCCAGCACATCCTGGCGTACCTGCAACAAGTCCTGGTCCCAGGCTTCGGGGATCAGGAGGTTTTTATATTGTTCACGAAGTGCGGCGGCCTGTTCTCCGGCTGACAGCACTTCCTGTATCAGTTGTGATTGGCGCAGCCATCCCGGGTGGCTGATATTCATTTCGTGTATATCCGGCTGGCTGGCGATTACTTCGCAAATGGTCACCAGGCTGTTGGCGGCGGCGAAGGTATCAGGTGCCGGGAGTTGCAGCCAGGTGGCGGTTTCGGCGCAGCGGTGTTGCAGTTGCTGCGCGGCGGTGATGGCTTCTTCCAGTATGAGTTTTACGTTGGCTTGCTCATGAGGCAGCAGGCTGGTGAGCATGGAGCCTCTGAATATGGCGGTGGCGGGTACGCCTGTCATGCGCAGGCATGCCTGCATACGTTCGGCCAGTGCTACAGCTTTACCGGCCGTGTAGGCGTTCCAGTTACTAATATCGGGAACGGCTATACGGGGTAAGGTTACGTTTTCGGTATCCTGGCGCAGTTGCAGCAGATTACCGATTATTTGTTGCGGGGTGAGACTGCTGTTTTGTATTTCGGTGTTGATGGCGAGGCAGTAGTCGTTCAGTTCATCGCGGGTATTGTCCAGCAGGTGTAGCTCCTCCTGCAGTCTGGAAGCTGCGGGCTTACCAAGATCGAGTACGCGGCGGAGTTCCTGGTGCAGTGCTTTTTTATTGGCTTTATGGCTGTGCAGTTCCAGGCAGGCTTCACCGAGATAGATGTTATCCAGCCGGCGTTTTACCACTTCCAGGGCGGCGAGTTTTTCTGCTACGAACAGTACTTTCTTACCACGACCGATGGCATCTGCAATGATATTGGTGATCGTTTGGGACTTACCGGTGCCGGGAGGTCCCTGGATGACGAGGTTGCGCCCTTGTTGTACAGCCAGCATGGCCATGATCTGGGAGCTGTCGGCGTCTACAACCTGAAATAATTCCGCAGCATTGGTATCCCTGTCGATGAATGCATTTTCCGGAATATCGGGATTAGGGTCCTGAAATCCTGCACCGAACAGGCTGGCAATCAGCGGATGTTCTTCCGGCTTTTGGCCGTTGGGCCAGTTGTCGCTGTCCAGGTCATTATAGATCATGAATTTCCCGAAGGAGAAGAAGCCGAGTTCAATGGCGTCTGGAATTACTTTCCAGCGGTTATATCCGGTGATGGCGGTTTCCACAGCAGCGAAATATGCGGTGATATCTACATCTTCCTGGTCTGGCAGTTCCGGGATATGGATATTGAAATCCGTTTTCATTTTCGCCTGGAGGGAGATATTTTCTCCTACTTCTTCCAGGGTATATTTGAGTTTAAATCTGTCGCCCACGTTACCGCGGTCCAGCAGCACCGGCACGAGGATGAGTGGTGCCAGCCGCACTTCCTGGCTGCTATCCGTTTCGTACCATTGCAGCATGCCGAGGGAGAGGTAGAGGATATTAACCCCTTGTTCCTCCACGCTGGTGCGGGCTGCGTAATAAGTTTGCAGGAGTTTATGCTGCAGGGTAACGTTGTTTTCGTTGGTTTGCAGTTTGGTATCAGTAACAGGATCTTTTGCCGGTGCGGCAGGGGCTTCCAGTGGCAGCTCCTGGGTACGTGCCGCTTCTGCGGCGGTTTTGCCGGCAAAGGTCATTGTTTTGTTCTCGCGAACAAGAATATTATATACAGCAGCAGACTGTTCCTGCACAATGTGCAGGCCTTTGCCGGTGGGTAATTTATAGTTGAGCAGGGGATTTCTAAGGCCGAGGTCCAGCAGTTCTTTGCGGGAGGCTTCCAGCCTGCTTAAAATGGGTCCGATCATAACAGCAATGAGAAACTGTAAATTTATGGTTTATTTCCTAAAACGGGGAAGGATAGACTTACAGTATGCGGAATCGGAAAAAATAAGCAGGGAGGAATGGTCCGGTCTATCACGCCCTCGCAGTCTTCCTGTTATCTACTCTGTATTGGTGATAAACAGGCTTTGGACAGTCCTCAGGTTTTTCAATAGGATCCCACATAAGAAACTCCACAGCAAGATCCCAATTTACCAAGGTTGGAGGATAACGATCGTAAAAGTCGCGAGCTAGCTCTTCGCTCCCAAAGACAGCAGCCATTTCCCTGATTAACTCTCCCTTTTTATCTACGCTAGCATAGTGCCTCCGCCATTTTCGTATATACCATTTTTGGATTAACTGAAGTAACATACATAATATTATTATAATGAATTAGAAACAAAATTGCATACGGAAAAAACAAACGGATGTCAGTGAAACAGAATTGTGTTGCAGCACTTCTATACATTTCAAATAGCCTTCCAAATACGAAATTCTACCTTCACAGTTCATCGTTCACCACCATAGATCGTAGCTGATAATAGATGACCTGCTTTCTCATTACCTGTGATATCCGTTATACTTTTAATATAGGCTATGCTGGCATAATACCTTTGCCATTTGCAAATATAAAATCTGGTTATAATACGATGTAACCACATTGTTACAATCATTAGTAATGAAGTAAGTAATAGCAAAAAACAAATAGAAATATAACAAAAGAGGACAATGAATAATGTATACTATTGTCAAAGCACTTCTGTAGATAAATTACTCTTTTGTACCGTTGGAATGCCAATTTTTCCAGATCATTTTTATAGTAGAGTTTCAGCTCCTCATTTAATACATCCTGCAAAGCAATCTCATTAGGCGGAATATGCATAAGTAAGTATTCCTTGACAAATTGATAATAATACAAGGGTAACTTTAAAACATCCGGCTCTGCAGCACTAAGTAACGGTATCGCATACCTAATGGACAAAACAAGTGCGGCACCAAAAGAAGTAAAGCCAATTACCAACATCCAATCCACACTTCCTACCTTCAGCAACTGCTTCACTACCGGCATACTCGCTGCCAACATTACCGAATAAAAAACAAACAACATACTAAACCGCGCCGTCATCTGCTGCGCTAACGATGCATACTCCGTACATCGCTTCTCATTCAGCTCAATAAGAAAATCATTATCATAAAAGGATTTCATAAAGGTTAAGTTTTTCACAATGGTTATAATCAAATGTAAGTAGTTCTAACTAATTCATGCTGTTCATTTTCATTCGCGGAAAATTGATCTGTTCATTCTCATTCGTTTTGTCAGGAAAGGCTTGTTCATTCCGCGAATGAGCGATTTTTAAGCCTTTTTACGGTCCCTTGCCAACAGGGAAGCATAGTACTTGGCGGCGTAATAATACAATTCACATTCTTCCCTGCGCTGCTCCGCAGCAAACAGGCGATTGATAAACATATGAAAATAACTTCCGGCCAAACTTAATACAGAAGGAGGTACGTTTGCCCGCTCCGCCTGCCTCCGCACTTTTCCCAGCAAAGCCTGCCCACCGCTGCCCACCGGCATACCCATGGCATCCGTAATTTGCTTTTGCATCAATCGATAATTGCGATCCAGTTCCAACTTCATCCCCGCGTCCTGCTCTTTTCCAAGCTCCCGGCTGAAATTCCGGAAATGCCGCTCCGCCAGCTGGTGCTGCTGCTCCAACGTCAATCCCAGCCCGGCATAATACGCAGCCAGCCCAGACAAGCCCGCCAGCTGCCTGTTGGCGCCCACATTCAGCAACGCCACCACGCTATTACTATCCCAATCAAAAACCATTTCCGACAGCAACATCGTTTCCTCCCCATAACGCTCCACCTCCCGCTCATAAGTATCCAGCATCACCTGGGCAATTTTGCCAGCCTTTATTTCCTTATCAAACACGGTATAAAAAGCCTGCATTACCTTAGCCACCTCCTGCTTACGTTTTACCTGCACCCTCACCCGCACGTGAAATGCGGGGTCGTAATAACGAATGAAAAACCATTTTACCACCAGGCCGTTCTTTTTCAGCTTTGCCACCAGAGGCGCCAGTCGCCCGGTAATCAGCGTATCAGCATAATTAACGCTTGTATATAGTTTAAAATACACCCACTCCGACCCGGGAATGAATACACGCTCCACGCGACCACCCGGTAAATAATGCTTACCCGGCACCAATAATACTTCCCGCTCCCTGGCGAGTGGCAATATGTACTCGTTGTTATAATGTAAACCCTCATGGGCAACCGGTGAAACACCCGTCATCACAATGCTTTCCACCAGTTTTATCCGGCCCCGCTGCTCCAACTCCCGGCATAAAAAATGAATCACCAAATCGGAGTAAGTATCCAGTATCAGCTTATTATCCCCCTCTACATATTCTATAAACGCTGGTAATTGACAAACCTGCTCCAGGTATGCCCCCAATAGTGCCGGTGTAAGCTTTTCACGAGTTACCTCGCCTGCACTAATATGCCAGGTGGCAGGTGATAAGATCACATTCTCATATCGCACCCGTGGTAAAAAACTATCCTGACTCATACGCTCCCAACTCCATCCTACTACGGACCGAAGTCCCTGAAACTGTAAATCACAGAGGAAATTATATACGGGCAATGTAGCATCAGAACTGAAGTTATGTGCGGACGACAACCGCGGCACCACCTCTTTTCCAAGGCTACGCGAAAACAATACCACCCGCTCATCTTCCACCTTCAGATATAAATCCTGTAATGACAACTGCTGCTCCTGCGGCCTCGACGATCTCGCCAGAAAAGGAATTTCATACACCCTCATATGCGGGCGTGTTAAAATATTGCCGATCCTCGGCTGCGGCAGATGCACGATCTCCGCGAAAATCTTATCCGGATGTAATTGCTCTTCTTCTTTCAGCACGGCCTTAACCCAGTCTTCCAACTGCGCATCCATATGGCAAAACCGCCCCAGTAAGTTGGCCGCCGACGGACCAGCAGCAGCACTCAACAGTATATCCGTTTCCGTTAGCTTAAACATCACATACATGGAATCAGGCAATTCGGAAGCTGCTGGCAACGGAAACTTTTCCAAAGCCTCATCAGTCATTACTATCTCCTGCTGCTGATGCAATTTCGCCTCCAACAGCTTTTCCATCTTATACCGCGATATCTGTTCCTGTAGCGGCATCAGCGTGTCCACCGCGGGTAGTTTCTTGTAGTCTATTCCAATATCCGGGTCCAGTGCCTTCAGCAGCGGCACCGACTGCCGGTCGTACTTTTTAATAAACGCCTCCCGGAATGCATTCACTTTACCAGTAGCAGTTCCGGACGTCCCCAACCGGGAAACCGCCCTCAATGCGCGCTTCACATTTATTACAATGTTGCTGTCCAGCGTATTTATGGTGCACGGGCGACTGGCATCTACCTGAAATACCTGGTTATCCTGCCTGGGCACGAATAACTCATTCACCTGCCGCCGCAAATGCAGGTAAGGCGCCAGGCCGGCATCTCCTTTAATGGCGCCCGCCAGGGCATGAATATTCACTAAACCTGCCATCATCGGATGCGTCACTTTCATCTCCCTTAATTTCTCCAACAACTCCTCCAGATAGCTACTTCCCGTTACATTCGGCTCCAACTCCATCACCAGCAACTGGTTTTCAATCAGCGTATCCACATAAGCACCGGATTCTGTTTGATCATACCCCTGCTCCCGTACCAATGCCACAATATCACTATACCTGCAACCAGCCATGGTGGCGCTTAGCAGGTAACTGATCATTTCATCCTGTTCAATCTCCGCAATCGTGTGGGACTTCATACCATTAGAGGCGTAACGGACTTCAATGTAACGGAGGCGGTTACCCGATGCGTAAATCGTTTTATTAGGAACAAATACTGATTGCTGCTTCACTTCCGGCGACTTTAACAGTTCAGTCATCACATCATAGAGGTAAGCCATATCCAGCCGCACATGGCGCTGCATGCCCTGCTCACTGAAATGTACCACCGTTTGCTCACCCACCACTCCTGTACTGCCGGCTGCAAAAATACCGAAGGGCGTGCAGCGGTAACAACTGCGGGTGTAATATTTAAGGAGTGACCATTCCAACTTGGAAATTGCACGCGGATCCGTCAGCTCTCCATTCCGGTACTTTTGCACCTGTCCGTAAAAATCAGATGAAGCCAGGTACAATGCCTCATTAAAGGCGGACGATTCCAGTATCCTGTTGAATAATTCATATCTCTCCCCCTGGCCAATACAAGTATAAAACTCCCTTAGCTGCTCCAGAGAATACAAAGGGGTACGCAGAAAAAAGAAACCTGCTTTATAGGACTCAAACATGCAGATAAGATTAGGTCAGGAACGGATAAACAACGATAACAGCATCCACTCAACGGATGCAGTACAAATACAGGTTTTTCAGCAGGAAATGGGGTATTTTTTTTATTGCATCATCTTCTCTTTCATCATCTCCAGAAATGCGGGCTTATAGGTTTCGCCCAGCAAAATATCGGCTTTGATATTCTTCAACTGTATCTGATTGCCTTCTATGCCGGAGATTTTAGGGACAGCCACAATAAACGATTTGTGTATACGCATAAAATATTTGCGGGGAAGCCTATCCTCCAAATCTTTCAAATTCAGCAGCGCCATAGTTTTAGCGCCGTTATGATGGATGGCCACATAGTTTTTCATCCCTTCTATGTAGTCAATATCCGGGAGGTTTACCTTCAGCATTTTCCCTTTTAATTCTGTTTTTACAAAGATGTAATCTTCATACTGCGAATCGTCACTTGCCTGGGAAGCGGCATTGGCAGATAATATGCTCAGCGCCCGCTGTGCTGCTTTCAGAAATCGGGGAAAGGGAATCGGCTTTAGCAGGTAATCAATAACTTCCAGATCAAAGCTATCCGCTGCAAACTCGCTATAGGCAGTGGTCAGGATCACCCTGGATTTCCCCTGAATGGTTTTGATAAAATCAATACCGGAAATTTCAGGCATCTGGATATCCAGAAAAATGAGATCCACCTTTTGTGTACTCAGTATCTTCAGTGCCTCCAGCGGGTCGGTAGTGGTATGCACCAGGTTCAAAAAAGTAGTTTGCTTTACGTAGTGTACTAATATGTCAATAGCGTGTTGTTCATCATCTACTATCAAACAATTAATCATATCATTTTTAGTTTGTGGTTAATGTCGGGTTCCAGGGTTTGGGCGGTAACACCGTTTTTACTATCGTTGAAAAAAATGTATAGGTTAGCAAAATAAAAATCATCATTCTCCCCGCTGCTACCGGTTTCAAACTGATATTTACCGTTATAGGTCCAGTTGAGCCGCTTCCGGATATTTTCCACACCAATGCCATGGGATAGCTCCTTTGGGCCTTTCTTCTTCTTGTTGTATGTACTGAAATTTAAACTGGTACGGGCTTCATTTACTTCCAGGACTAACTTCACCGGGTACCTGGCATCGGTTAACTCTCCGTGTTTAAAGGCATTTTCTACCAGGGTTATCAGAACCAGCGGAATAATTTTAATTCCGGAGGTATCTCCTTTAATCTCAAAATCCAGGTGCAACTTATGACTAAACCGCAACTGATTGATCCTGATCACATTTTTCAAGTGCTCTACTTCCCTCACCAGCGATACCGTACCGGTATCATCACCAGCCTCCAGGGAGTACCTCATTATTTCTGACAAGGTAAGAATTCCTTCCGAAAGTTCTGCACCACAGGCCAGGGATTTGGCATAAAAAAAATTGAGGGTATTATGCAAAAAGTGCGGATTGATTTGGGCACGCAGGAAGGCGTGTTCCGCCTGTAGGTGCTCCTGCTCTATTTTCAGCTTTTGTAATTCAATGTTTTTTAGTTGCCTGGCCCTGCGCACGGACTGAATAGCAAAATAATATCCGAGCGCATAAGAGGCATATACTGCATATGCCCAAAAGGTACCCACCAGCAGGTTAACCAGCCGAAATGCAGGAACCGATGCTTCAGGGTTAATAATTCCTGCCAGTACATAGCCAGTTAAATAATAAACATTCATCATGCAGCAGAAAAGGAGCACCTCTGCCAGCGGAAGAAACCAGCGATATTTGCGGCGTTGTGCAAATTGCATGAGCACATAATAATGTCCGTAAAATATCATTACCGGAGGCACATGCGTCACAATAACGTCCAATATATGAAGCTTATAACCAGGTATAAGAAATACACCCTTCAGGGTACCCAGGGAAATATACACTACCCAGGCCAATACATGAATCAGCACATGGTTGTACTTCCTGAGAGAAGTAATGAGGGAGGATATAAAGCGGTTGACAATCATCCTGGACGATCTTAATTACATAATTCTATTATCAAGATATCAAAATAAAATTGATATTTAAACACCCCGCTGGTTCATTTTACGGGATCAGATTTCCAAACTTCCTCTACCCAATCGGGTATATCCTCCCCAATCAGTACATCCGGCACAATGCCGAAATTATCTAGTGGGTAATCTGGCAGCCGGTTGCTGCTGCTGGTGGGATAGCGCAGCACAAATATGCTGCATGGCATGGGCGTGGCCAAAACATCGGTGTAATCCACTGCGCCCATGGTATGGGCACCATAGAGTTTCACCTTACTGCTCTGCTTAGCCTTCAGCAAAAACATTTCGGCACTGCTGGCGCAGTTACCGTTAATAATAATCGCCACACTGGCAGGATATTTTCGTATGCCCGGCAGCGTGAGGGTATCATCCGGCCACAAATCGAAATATTCACCTACATGCAGCTGCAGTGTTGCGAGTTCGTGCCTGAACACCGCTTTCATACTATCACCGATGTTAGGATAATCGGTAATACTATAATAATCCCGGATGTTTTCTGCCGTGGCCCTTACCCGTCCGCCTATGGTGATAACAGGCCGGGTATAGAGATATGGCAGGATGTTTTCAAAACACAACACCGAGCCCCCGCTGTTATTCCGGAGGTCAATTATCAATCGGCGTGTGGTAGCCAGGATAGGCGCGTTTTGTTTGATCAGGCTGTCGATCATAGGTTTATAAGCCAGTCCGAAGCTGGGCATCGTGAGCACACAATTATCCCGATCCAGTACACGGAATGAAGGCTCCCGCTGCCGGGCTGCCGAAATTGCCGTATAGGCGGCTCCGTTATCTCCCTGTATCACCTTATGCCAAATGCCGTAAATCCCCATATCAATAGTAGTACCTGTTATCGTTACCGGTGGAATGATCAGGGAATGATCCCTGGTATAAAATGCGATTATTTGATAATTCCCCCCGGTTTTGCGCAATTTCATCTTGATTTGCCCCGGCAGCCAGAAGATACTATCGGCCCGGAGGATGAAACCTGAAAACAGGGAGCTATCCTCCTGCTGCCCTTTTTTGATCCCTATCCGGTAAGTTTTCGTTTCATCTTCCCAGATGCCCTCCAAGGTATCCAGTGCAGGCACATTCCGCGCCAGGTAAGCGGTGAATGCTTCCGGAGATTCGGCAATCGTTTCCGCCTGTCGGAAAGCCCTCCGGATAATATCGTAGTTGCTGGTATCTTCTTTTATAAACACATTCATATGCAGGTCCCGGAAAAACCGGAGCCAGGTGCGCATCACTCCCAGGCACTGATAGGTGTCCGACTGGTCAGCCACCTGCCGGAGACTGTCGGTCAGTTCCGCGAAGCGTTGCTGATTGGATGGTGTAACCTTGTCATCATACCCTGCATAGTTATGCTGCACCTTTTGCACCATAAAACGGAAATCATTGCCGCAGTTACAGTCCTGCCCCTGCAGGGCATGGCAAGTCAGCAAAAGGAAGAGGGTAACATAATGTTTCATTGGGCCGGCCTTTAGAAAATAATGGTTGGAAAATGATTTACGAACGCTGGGGGTCACAACAAACTAAGGGAAGTAATGGTAAGGGTATTTGTAACGTCGCACTCAGGGCGGGTAGAGCCAAACTGCTGTGCGCCGGCATTGTTAGTGCTTTCCCATATCTTGTTTACCGGAGATTTGTCGAGAGATACTACTGTGATTTTACCTAAGCTCAAAGGGCGTTTTTTGATAGATTTGATTTTCTGTTCCATAGCGATTTTTAGATTTGGTAGTTTGAAATAGGTTTTGATTTTCAATGTTTTCCGGAGCAATTCCGTTTGTTGAAATAAAAGTATACCTATTGGCAGAGGTGGTATAAAACGATACACGTATCCCCTGATTCGAAGTACCAACACCCCGAAAATGCCCTTTTAACTACCAAATCCTGCTTAGTTCAGAAAGCTGAGTATGCGCTGTATGAGCCGTTTGTTAGCCGTTACTATTTCAGCCCGGCCATCCATGGCTTTATATATATCGAGTGGTTTGTGATAACTGGAGATGTTACCGTCTTTCAGCTGTATATCTATAGAAACGGCTCCATTACCCGCCGGCAGCGGCCTTGACAATACCTTACCTGCCAGTTTCCCAAATTCGCCGCTGGGATAGTCGTTCAGGTGAATAGATACTTCCTGCCCTATCTGTACTTTTCCTGCACCTGCCGAAGGCAGGGTAACCGTAGTAATATAATCTCCGTGTTCCGGCAGTATACTGAGTAACAGGGTCGGTTTTGTGTAGATAATACGGCTGTCGATGCTGCGCTCAAAAACTACCTTTCCTGCTACCGGCGCGGCAATAGTATCTCCCCCGGTACGCAATAGTAACGCCTGCCCTTGATGCACCAACTGCCCGTTTTGTACCAGTGCCGCCTGGACTCCCCCCTGGTCAATGATCACTGACGCAGGCGCCTGCAGTGGAACAATGGTAGCCTTGCCCCCGATAATATCCGGGAAACGGATCAGACCCGACAGCGTAAGAAACAGCAATATCACTGCAAACAACAGGATATTACCCCACCGCATCATAAAGGACGGTCCTGCGCCCAGCACTTCATTAACTTCCTCACTCATCAGCGAACTTTCCAGTGCTATATTTTTAACTGACATAAATAATTGTTTTAAAGGCTTTTGAATTATTCCGCACTGCACCGGTGATGGGGCAATGCGGAAGAAGATTTATTTAATTACCCAGCTCCAGCTGGTTCCTGACCAGGTTAAAATAATAACCCTGCTCCTGTATCAGTTCCTGGTGGGTACCGGCTTCGGTAATCTGCCCTTTCTCCAGCACAATGATTTTATCTGCGCTCTTCACAGTACTCAGCCGGTGCGCAATCACTACTACCGTTCGACCTTCAAAGAACCGGTTCAGATTTTCTATGATCACCCTTTCGTTTCTGGCATCCAGCGCACTGGTAGCTTCATCGAAAAACAGTATCGCGGGATTTTTATAGACAGCCCGTGCTATCAGGATGCGCTGCTTCTGACCAGTACTGAGCCCCATACCGTTCTGTCCAATTTTGGTATTGTATTTCAACGGTAAGGTGTCGATGTACTCATGAATATTTGCAATGCGACAGGCTTCGAACAACCGTTTGTTATCGATGGTTTGCTCCCCTACGGCTACGTTGCCGGCTATACTGTCGTTGAAAATATAGCCTTCCTGCATCACCACCCCGCAGGATGCCCGCCATTTGGCGTGACTGATATCTGCCAGCGCATGGCCACCTACATACACACCTCCTTCCTGCGGATCATAGAATTTCAGCAGTAGCTTCAGCAGGGTGCTTTTACCGCTGCCGCTGGCACCTACAATAGCCGTCACTTTCTGGTGTGGTATCAGCAGGTCCAGGTTTTTAAGCACTGGTTTACTGCGTGAAGTACTCTCGTACTGGAAGGTCAGATTGCTGATCGTAATATCACCGGAGGGCACTTCCTGGATCTTCTCTTCGGTTTCACTTTCTTCGTCTGGTTTGTTATGAATTTCGTTGATGCGGCCTATACTGAGTCGCGCATCTTGCCAGGACTTCAGGAATTCCACCAATTGGAGTATAGGTCCGTTGAGCTGGCCTATGATATAGGAGATAGACAACATCACGCCGAGGGTGATCTTCCCGTCGATGACCAGCTTAGCGGCCAGGAAGGTGATGATAATATTTTTCAGTTCATTGATCAGAGAGGCGCCGCTGGTTTGGGCCTGACTCAACTGCAAGCCTTTCAGGCTGGTTTTGAACAGCTTTACCTGCAAATGCTCCCACTGCCATCTTTTTTTACGTTCGGCATTATTCAATTTGATTTCCTGCATGCCGTAAATCAGTTCCAGGTTCTTTTCGTTGTTCTGCGACAATTGTGTAAACCGTTTGTAATCCAACGTGGCACGCTTTTTCATAAAAAAGGTAACCCAGATAAAATAACAGGCGCTCATACTGGCAAACACCGCAAATATCAACGGACTATATATCACCAGCACTACGGTAAATATGATCAGGTTGATAAACGAAAACACCGTATTCAAAGTACCGGAGGTAAGGAACAACTCCACCCGCTGATGGTCGGTAATACGTTGCAGAATATCCCCTGTCATCTTCACATCAAAATAACCTAAGGGCAATTTCATCAGCTTCCGGAAGAAGTCGGATAACAGGTTGATATTTATCCGGCTGCTCAGGTGCATGAGGATAAATCCCCGCAATACTTCCACACTCGTTTTCCCGAAAAACAGCAGCAGCTGGGCCAGCAGCACCATATAAATAAATCCGATGTTATTATGCTGTATGCCGGTATCTACAATGCTTTGCGTGAGGAAAGGAAATACCAGCTGCAACAGACTGCCGGCCACCAGGCCCACCAGGAGCTGTGCTATCAGTGATTTATACTTCAGCAGGTATTTGTAAATAAACATGATACCGCCATTGGTTGCCTTTTCTTCTTCCCCTATGGTATCAAATTCCGGTGTAGGCTCCATCGACAGGATTATACCTTCGTTGTTTACCCCGGCGCCCCAGCTTTTCAGAAACTCTTCTTTTTTATAGGTAATGAGGCCGTGTGCCGGATCGGAAACGTAGACTTTATTATGCCGGATCTTGTATACTACTACGTAGTGGCGCTGGTTCCAGAGGGCCAGGCAGGGAAAGGGTGCTTCTTCTGCCAGGTCTTCATAACCGAGTTTTGCCCCAATCGTACGATACCCTGTTTTCTCAGCAGCCTCGCTGATGGCCAGCAGGCTGGAACCTGAGCGGGTGGTGTGGCATAACTTACGGAAGTACTCTATAGAGTATGTTTTACCGTAGTACTTACTGACGATCCGCAGGCAGGTAGGGCCGCAGTCCATCTCGTCGTACTGCCTGTATTGAGGAAATTTGTTTAACATATCATCAGCTTTTAAAATTTTCAGATAGCTGCTTTTACCTTTTGACGGGCAATGGCAGATTGGTAGTATCTTGACAGGAAATCGTAGATCACCATTTCATGTTTACGTGGGTTGCTGGTAGTAATCCGATTGAGCAGCATATGGATGTAGCTGGCCATGAGAGAGCCTAACGGAACCTGCAGCTGTCCTGCCTGCGCCAGTTGCAATATCTCCGTTGCCACCGGCTCCAGGGCTTTAGACTTAGCATACAGCGCCTCTATGAGCGGGTACACTTCTTCCGCAGGGTCCATTTGCTTGTTCATAAACAGGTCGATGTTTTTCTTATGGTATCGGTATTTGTCATTCAACACCAGCTTCACCGGCTTTTCTACCCCAAACTCTGTAGCAAACATATTTTTAAGATGATCCAGTAAGGCAAATTTATCTGCGATGGTAAACCGGAAAACATCCAGCAGTTCATCTACGGCACGCATACCCCATAGCCAGCGCAGGCTCTCCCGCTCATCGCCGTAAGTGTTGTCCAGCAGTTCCAGCAGCGCCACGCTGTCGTGGTGAAAAAACGTTTCCGCATGATCGATGGTGGAGGCCCCATACCGGTCCACCTCTCTGCTATAGGTATCTGCCTGTAGTTTCCAGATATATCCTTCGGAGATGTAAGGTTGCAGCGCATCATGAATGCGGCGGATGGCTTCACCTGTACTATCAGTATCGGCTATATGAAAACGTAGCCTGAGATGAAATCCGGGGTCGTTATAGCGGATAAAAAACCATTTATCGGAAATACCTGCTGCCTGCAATGCTTCGCTGAGTGGCTTTACGGCATCCAGCAGGATTTTATCCGCCGACTTCACACCGCAGTATATTTTATAGTACAGCCATTCTGAGCCAAGGGCAAACTTTTCCGTTACCTCTTTTGTGCGTGTAGTCTTAGCCGTTACTTTTCCGGTATAGGAAGGTGTTGTTTTGCTGAGCACTGCCACAAACTGATTTACATAGGCGTTACCGTTAGTATCCGTTACCTGTTGCTGGTTGTTCAGGAACTCGCGCAGCATGAATACAGATCGGTTTTTTACTGTGTCCAGCCAAACGCTCAGCATGGCCTCGTCTTCAAAATCGATCAGTAGTTCGTTGTCACCGTCGGCTAATACGAGCAGCTTTGGCAGGTTCCACTGGTTACGGAATGCGGTGGCGGCTTCCAATAAAGCGGCACCTTCCAGGCCAGCAAGGTGTTTTACCTCCGACCATGCAAAGCTCCATCGTGCCAGGTGCAGGATTACACTTTTATAGGTAACCCTGGGGAGGAAGCGGTGCTGTACCTGCAGGTTACCCCAGTTGAAAAATACGCCCGGGCGCTTGTCCTGTATCTGGAGGTCGCACAGAAACTGGTATACCGGCAAGGCGCCATTGGCGTAGTTATGTGCGGTGCTGAGCCGTGGCACCACCTGCTTGTTTAAGCGACCGGACCGAAGTATCACCCGATTATTTTTTACGGATACATATAAGTCCTGCACATCAATCTGGTTACTTTTATCGAGTGATGATTTGGCCAGGTATGGTATTTCATACCCTCTGAACACCGGATGCAGTAATATATTACCTACTCTGCTTTCCGGGAGATGTATAATTTCTGCGTAGGCCACTTCCGGGTCCAGTTCCTGCTCTTTGGCGGTGATCCTGTTGACCATGGTATTAATAGCCGCGTCCGCGTGGCCGAAGCGTCCCAGCAGATTGGCGGCACTGGAGCCTCCTACGCTTTCAATGTAGAGTTGGAGTTTATCGGTGCCGACTATACGAAACATCACAGGCAGGGATGGGGCCAGGTCCTCCCAGTCAGGGGTAAGTTTGGCGATATCTTCTTCCAGGAGTTCCACGGTATTGCTGCGTTGTGCATAGGCATCCATCAATTTATTGTGCAGCAGTGTTTCCAGCTTACCCCATGCAATATTTTTTTCTTTCTCTTTGGCAGTGCCGCCGGGGATACCGCCAATCAGCGGTGTGATGCCTCCGTTCGCGCTTTCGAGGTAGCCGATACCGGTTTCTGTGTCCAGTACTTCCAGCAGCGGCATTTCTTTATCTTCATACCGCTCATAAAAGCGACGTGCAAAGGAGCGGAGGTTTTCACCCGGCTTTGCAGCGGTGAAGCGATTGAGCACACCGATGGCTTCCAGCAGCTGCGATTGAATATTTTCATCCACACCACTACCGCTCAGGTGCTTCACTACATCCGTCTGAAACAATTTATTCTCTTCATATTTTACCCCCAGCTGATCCAGGATGGCCATCAGGCCCCGGTAGCGGGTTACATCATTGGCATCGGCAGCGTCCAGGTCATGCAATACTTCCAGCACATTCAGCAACACCGGTAATATGTCGTTAACGGCTGGTGTAGTGTGCTGCAGGCGTTCCAGCACGTCTATGATCTGGTGCAAAAATTCCTTGCCGGTAATGGCGGGTTCCAGTTCATTTACCAGCAGTTGCGCCTCAATGAGCAACTCAATAAACGTGGTAGCTTCCGCTGTGGTAATATCATCTTCCAATACCCAGCTTACCATTTGATCGATGGTAGCGCCATTGGCAGCAGAGCGGATTACGCGGGTAATGCTTTCTGTGCCTGTTACCGCACTGATCTGATGCCGCCTGCGGCCATAGCGGTAAGAATATTCCACATAACGCAGCTCATCGCCAATGGTATAAATACTATTGTTGGGGCGGTACAACAAATGTTCCTTTATGCCTGGCAGCGTGGCCAGCTGCTGCGCCAGCGCGCAGAGGTAGTGCATATCCAGGCGGGTATGACGGCTGATCTTTTTTTCATCTACCAGTACTTTGGTTTTTTCTTTGCCCCAGTTAAGCACCGCACAGCCGGAGAACAAGCCAAAAGGTGTACAGCGACTACTCATGCGCACAAAATATTTGCTAACGGATCTTTTGAGTTTGTCGATATCTTTCTTTGAACTGATCTGCCCATTTCTCCATTTAATGCATTCATCGTGCAACACCGGCGACGCGAGGTACAGCGCTTCCAGGAAAGCGTTGTTTTGCAGCAGCGCATCAAAATCAATCTGATTGACTTGTGCGGTGAGCGGAAACCTTGGCGTCCTTAATACTAATTGCGGGTCGAATAAATATGGGATACTCATGGCAAAGAGTTTTATGATGATTTAAGTTGTACCACGTACAGGACTCGAACCTGTGTTTTTTCCGTGAAAGGGAAACGTCTTCACCTCTTGACCAACGCGGCATGTTAATTTGTTAAGCGAGGAACAGCACCCTGTCCCAGTCGTTATCTTCCTGCTCACCCTGCAGGTAGTCCATCAGCACCAGGCCCATACCGGCAGCACCATCCAGGATACCCGGCATTTGCACAAACGGGCCTCCGTTATACTTTTTGAATCCGCCAATGCCATCCGGGTGATTGCTCAGTTCCAGGGTTTTATCCATCCACAGGTGATAGCTGGCATTGAATATTTCATTACCGGTAAAGCGGTACCATTTCTTGTACATATGTGCCAGTCCGGCGCCACCGTGGCACAGGCAGGCGTCATGCACCAGAGCGCTGCGGGGCGTATTGCGCCTGGCAGCTGCTAATGCCAGTCCTTCGGCCTCATGCAGGAGGTTATCATCCTTCAGCAATTGGGCTGCATGATATAACCCGATAGAAACAATAATATCTCCATAGCACCACCCCAGCGGAATATCATATGTGGTATCCATGCCTGCCGCATTCAGTTTTACAATAGAGGGATAGAGTGAAATAGAACGGGGGTCAGTGGATTTGAACCGTAAAAGGCAATCCACAGCCGCTTTCACGGAGGCACTCACCATTGCTTTATTATCGGCCAGTTCATGGTATTTGACCAGAAACAGGATCATGGAAACAATGCCGTGAGCCATACCACAATTCACGTACACATCCTGCTGTGGGGCTTGCTGGGCAAGTATAATTTCATCGAGCGACAACCGGATAGCCTCTCCAATCTGCCGGATGCGGTTCAGCTCAATTGTTCCTGACTGGTACCGATCCAGAAAATAAGCAGCCAGTCCAAGGGAGCCATGTAGCAGGTCTGTATTGGATTTGAGCTGCATCCTTCCAAAAACGCTGTAAAGAATTTCATCGCATTGAATTAAGAAATCGGTAATACTGTTATCAATAAATGCTTTCTGTTGCAGGTAGTTGAGCAAATAAGCGTATCCCGCCAGTCCGTCACAATAGGTATAGGAACGAATGCCATTATTTACTTCTTCCATGGCTTCTTCCAGTATGGCAGCCGCACGATTGCTATATTTTTCATCTCCAAACTGCTGGTACATATTATAATAGAACAGTGCCAGTCCACTACTGCCGGTAAGGAGTGATAAACGTGCGTTACCTGGCAGGCTGGCGGTAAGATCCCGGTCGAGCTGTTCCAGTTTTTCGCTGATGAAAGTGGCTGTTTTCATATAACCGTTATTGTTAGAGATAAGAGGAATATTCTTTTGCTTTTTCTTAATACCGGGGCCACACTGAAAATGGAGGCCCCGGATATAAGTTGTACAACACCATGTGAATTATGCCTGATCTTCAGCAGCAATACCAGAAAGGGTAGTGCAGGCGCAGCAGGTGAAATTGTGGTGAGTGCTGATACCAGAAGCGGTATCCACTGTGTCACCGGTTTTAACTTCATCGATTCCACCCTGTACGGCGTCCAGTTCTTCGCCAGTCAGGTTAGCGATTTTTTCTTTGCTGAAGGGGAGTTTGCTGTTCTGTAAAGCGATTGACTTTTTCATGTTTGTTGATTTTTGGTTGGTTTAAAAAATTGTGAAAAGTAAAAGGGGTATTAATTAAGCCTGATCTTCAGCAGCGATACCGGACAGGGTAGTGCAGGCGCAGCAGGTGAAGTTGTGGTGAGTGCTGATACCGGAAGCGGTATCCACTGTGTCACCGGTTTTAACTTCATCGATTCCACCCTGTACGGCGTCCAGTTCTTCGCCAGTCAGGTTAGCGATTTTTTCTTTGCTGAATGGGAGTTTGCTGTTCTGTAAAGCAATTGACTTTTTCATGTTTGTTGATTTTTGGTTGGTTGTGAATAAATGGTTGTTATTGTTTTTGATTTTTACTTTACCTGTTACGCTTCAGCAATACCTGAGAGGGTAGTACAAGCGCAGCAAGTGAAATTGTGGTGAGTACTGATGCCGGAAGCAGTATCTACTGTGTCACCGGTTTTGATTTCATCGATCCCGCCTTGTACCTGGTCCAGTTCCTCGCCAGTCAGGTTAGCGATTTTTTCTTTGCTGAATGGGAGTTTGCTGTTCTGTAAAGCAATTGACTTTTTCATGTTTGTTGGTTTTAATTGGTGATTAAATATGATTGGATTTTGATTACTGCTGTTGAAGTGGACGATCACCACTTTCCTGGTTGAAATAATCGCAGTTAAAGTCGTCCTGTGTACTTTGAGGGACACAACCCAGTGATATTCTGGCGATCGTATCTTCCATACCGGTCACTATTTTTTCCATATCCAGCTTGGTGAGGATGGCCACACTTTCTTTATTCAGAAATAATTTTGACTGTGATAATCTCTCCTGCTTTTTCATAATAAATACTTTTTTGAGTTGAATGATTTATCCTGTATTACAGGGGTTTAAAATATTTTAGGTTAATTATTTTCTACTCTGCGTTTTTCGGTTTCGATACCTGTTCTTCTTACTGCGCTTGCTTTTACGTTCTTGTTACCCCACTTATAGTTAAACTGTAATTTTACTATCCGGCTTTCTACCTTTGCTATGTCGTGTAGTTGCAGGTCGGGAGATGTTATACTGTACTTATTCACCAGTGTATTGAAAACATCGGATACGTTGAGGGTGATGGTCCCTGCTTTATCCAGGATGGTTTTGGACAACCCAAAGTCTACTGCATAGCGGCTGTTGAAGCGGTACTGGCCCATGGCCATTGGCGAATAATACCGTCCGCTCAGTTCCAGCTTAAAGCTCTGGGGAAGCTGAAAAATATTGGTGGTAGTAAAGTAGGCGGTCACTTGCGCATTGTCGAGGGCCAGCGTGCCATTACTGTTATACCTGGCATAGAAGGCACCGAAGTTGTTTACCGTATTCCATTTGTTGTGCAGCAGTCGCTTGCTGTAGCTCACACTTCCATCGAGGTATTCGCCGCTGCTTACGTTGTCGTAGGTAGATATGATGGCATTTCCGGTAGCGGCTTTTTTGAACACGTCGGCTACAACCTGCTGATGATGCTGATAGGTAAAGGCGGCCATCCATTCAAGTCCCCGGGCATAGCTCAACTCAAAGTTGTGGGAGATACTCGGACTCAGGTTAGGGTTCCCTTGTGTATAACTGAACTGGCTCACATATATCAGAAAGGGGTTCAGTATTTCAAAACGTGGCCGGTCAATTTTTTCCTGGTAGGAAAATCCGAACTGCTGTAGCTCCGATTGGTTAAAGGTGACGCTGGCATTGGGAAATACGTTGAAGTAATTGTTTTTATTGACGTCGCCGGTAGTGACGGAGCGGCCTTCTGTATTGGTTTGCTCTCCCCGCAGGCCTGCCTGCACATCAAATTTTCCGAATGTTCTGGAGAGATTTAAGTACAGGGCATTTACATTTTCCTTGTATATAAACCTGTTGGAGCGGCCTTCATCGGTAGTCCATTCCTCATTTATCTGCTGCTGCCATAATACGTCATTATCGATGGTATTGAAATTTACCTTAGCACCTGCTTCAAACTTCACGGCCTTACCGGGTTGGGTGTAGTCCACCGCCAGGGATTTGATCGTGTTGTCGGACGGGAGAGCATCCCGCTGCACCAGGGATGGCAGTAGTTCTATGAATTTATAGTCGTAGTACCGGGTGAGCAGGTCATCATTCCACTTACGGTTGTAGTTAAAGTAGTCTGCATTAATCACCAGGGTTTTACCAGCACTATCTAATATTGATTTAAAGTAGAGGTTGACTGCGGGATTGAAATACCTCGCATGTCCGGCGGTATTAACGGTCGACACTCCTGCACCGCCAGTGGTGGCACCGCTTTGCGTGGCTGTGGCCAGGGCATAGTGGCTACGCTCGTTATACATGCCGCGGAGCAACAGACCGATAGTATTGCGTTTGTTGATATCGTAGTCCAATCCCGCTTTAAAGGAATGATTATCACGGGTACGGATATCCCGGGTTTGTTCGCTGATCTGTACGTTGTTGGCACTCAGCTGCCGGTCGGAATTGTTATCTGCAAAAGTTTGGGTATGCAGGTAATCGTAGCTGCTGAAGAGGTTGAGTTGTTTAGTGCGGTAGTTGATGGATGCTCCGCCGAGGTAGCGGGCATAGGTGCCGGCACCACCCCCTGCGGTGAGGGTACCATTGGCTCCTAATCGTTTATCCTTTACTGTTATGATGTTGATGGCAGCGCCACCAGTGGCATCGTACTTTGCAGAGGGATTTGGGAGCACTTCGATTCTGTCAATACCATTGCTGGGCAGGGAGGCCAGATACTCTTTTATATTATCACCTGTGAGGTTAGTATTACGGCCATCGATGAGCACGGTCAACCTTTTACCGCGAAACTGCAAACCATTATTCTCCATCATGCCGGGGGTTTTCAGTACTACGTCGTAAGCGTTGCCACCGGCAGCTACGGGACTTTCAGCTACATTGAGTACGATCCTGTCCAGCCGCTGAATAATGAAAGGCTTGGCCGCAGCAACATTTACCGCCTTCAGCATTTTTTGGTCAGGTGCGAGAAAAACCGGTGTACTGCTTCCATCCAGCGCTATACCTTCTTTACTGTAAGTTTTATAACCAATGTATATTACTGACAATGTATAAGTACCATCCGGAATATTCTTAAATGAGAAGCTACCTTTATCATTACTGAGGGAATGGAAAGTGGTATCTTTTCCTTTTAGTAACACGGTGGCATTGGGCAGGGCACCTTTGGTAAGACTATCGCCCACCTGTCCGTGCAACTCTCCCCTTTTGACCTGCGCTGTTGCCAGCTGCATGCCTGAGAGCAGTACCAGTATTGTTGATGCGATTTGTATTGTTCTCATAAATTTGTTTTTTGAACTTGTTGATACAAACTTATCGCGAACAAAACGCCTCTTGAAATACGATACACCAATTGCTATTATCGCAGGACGAAACCGGTAAAATTGAGCGGGGAGGTTTTGCGAAGAATGATTAACATCTCCCTAAACAACTAATTACCAATAAGTTAATATATTTTATTTTTGGGAGAGATCAGAGCGGTGCATGGACTAAACCGGCGGGTAATAAAATATGCTGCTTGTAAAAGTGGCTCCTGAAATGTTTCGTATCCCAACCTATTCCTGGATTCATTTGGTCAGGATATCAAGTTATTAATTTGGGATTTGGTGAATGGGACTTAATGCAAATCTAACTGAAATAGCAGGTTTATTTACTATTTATGGACGAACAGATGAAGAATGGGACATTTTTAAGCCAGGTGTTAATTATCAGGCTTTTTTAGTTATATAAAAATAGTGGTAACTTTAGGTTGAAAACGTGCTTAATATCCTATTAAAGATTATGAAGAAAAACAAAAAAAATCCATTATGGTTGCATACTTTCAAGGTTCGCAAAACCAGGAAAAATTACAGCAATGATGATTTCTTTGTAAAAGAATTGGAAATGGCAAGGAATCATTGACCAAATGGGGACTACCTCCGGAATCCTGAAATTTCTCCATGCACACCTATCCTAATCTGGTGCTGTCCCCCTCACAGCACTTTTCGAAGTGAAATTAACATCTCCCTAAATAAAAAATACCCGCCTACCATAATATAACCCCAGCTACCTATCATGCCAATGCAGTGACTTCCGCTACATTTATACCGTTACCCATAATTTTTCAACCAAATCTGAAGCACTAATGAGAAAACTCTTACTCTTTGCCACAGCATTGCTGTGCACTACCTCGTTGTATGCGCAGGATTACTGGAAAGCCCACACTGATTTAGCCAGAATTACTACCGACAAAGCGGTAGCACGACTTGCTTTCCCCTCCTCCTACAAATTATTTGACCTGAACCAGGCCACCTTCCGCAGGGAAGTTTTTAAGGCAGTAGCTGCCAGAGGAGCCGCGGTTAATACCATCATCTCCCTGCCCAATGCCGATGGTCAGATCGAGCAATTCGAAATCACCGAAGCCTCCAACTTCGACCCTGCATTGCAGGCACAATTTCCGGACATACGGGCGTTTTCCGGTAAAGGTATTACCGACCCGTATGCTACGCTGAAGCTGAGCATTTCGCCGCAAGGGATTCAAACAATGGTTTTCCGTACCGACAAGGAAAACGAGTTCATTGAGCCTTATTCGGCGGACCATACCGTATACACCGTATTCAGAAAGCAACCCAGGACATTACCCTGGAAATGCAGCACACCTGAACACGCGATGGCAACAGGTATCAGCAGCCAGCTACCTAATAACACCGCCAGATCTACCGGCGATGTAAAAACACTTCGTTTAGCCCAGTCCGTTACCGCCGAGTATTCCAATTACTTTGGCGCCACAAGCGCCGCACAAGTATCCCTCGTGCTGGCAGCTATTAATGCTACCCTTACCCGCTGTAACGGCGTATATGAAAAGGACCTGGCTATTCACCTGAATCTGATTGCAACTGATACAGCAGTTATTTATTACAATGCCGGTACCGATCCCTACTCCGTTGCTTCCACCGGTGCCGCAGGCGCCTGGAACAGTGAATTACAAAATACCCTGAATACAAAAATTGGCAGCGCCAACTACGATATCGGTCACCTCTTTGGTGCTTCCGGTGGTGGTGGCAATGCCGGTTGTATTGGCTGTATTTGTACTAACAGCACTAAGGGAAGCGGCTTCACCTCTCCGGCAGATGCCATTCCTCAGGGCGATAACTTTGATATCGACTATGTAGTACATGAAGTAGGCCACCAGCTGGGTGCTAATCACACCTTTTCCATGAGTAACGAAAACACCGGTGTGAACGTAGAACCCGGATCAGGCATTACCATCATGGGTTACGCCGGCATCACCAGTCAGGATCTGGCACCACATTCTATCGCTATTTACCATGCGGCATCTATCGGTCAGATACAAACGAATCTTGCCAGTAAAACCTGTCCGGTTACTACAGTTATTTCTGCCAACAACGCTACACCAGTGGTGAATGCCGGTAGTGACTACACGATTCCCATCAGCACCCCGTTTGCCCTTACCGGTTCAGCCACCGATGCCAACCCCGGTGATATACTCACCTATTGCTGGGAGCAAAACGATAATGCACTCACCACACAAACAGGTTCCAGCAGTGTAGCCAGTGCTGCCAAAGCATCCGGCCCCAACTGGATTTCATATATGCCGTCCACTTCGCCAACCCGGTACTTTCCTAAGCTCGCCACCATCCTGGCCGGCGGCCTGATTTCAGGTCCGCTCACCGGTGGCGATGCCGGCGCCAACACCGAAGCGCTCAGTTCTGTTTCCAGAAATCTGACATTCAGACTAACGGTAAGGGATAATGCTCCCTATAGTTCCACCGCTCCGGTGGTGATAGGTCAAACGAACTACGACGATGTGACCATCTCTGTCAGCAATACCTCAGGACCATTTACCATTACAGCTCCCAATACAGGCGTAACCTGGGCTGGCAACTCCTCCCAGAGCATCACCTGGAATGTGGCCAATACCACCGCATCTCCGGTTAGCTGCGCCAATGTTAAGATATCCATCTCTACTGATGGCGGTAATACTTTCAGCACCCTCGTGGCCAGCACCCCCAACGATGGCAGTGAAGTGGTAACGATTCCGAATACCCCTTCTACCACCGCAAGGATAAAAGTAGAAGCGGTAGGAAACGTCTTCTTTGATATTTCCAATACCAACTTTACCATTAGCTCCGGGTCATCCTGCGCATCGCCGGCAGGTTTAGCCGTATCTTCCATCACCACTACGGCTGCCACCATCGGCTGGACGGCTGTAAGCGGCGGCACTTCCTACGATGTGGATTACAAAGTAAGCACTTCTTCCACCTGGATCAATGCTGCTACGGCTACTACCGCAGTATCTGTAGGATTGAGTAGTCTCACCGCAGGCACCCTATACGATTACCGCATCAGAACCAATTGCGCCAGTGGCAGCAGCGCCTATTCCACTGCGCAGTTTACCACCACCAGCACATCCGGCTGTACTGCACCTTCCGGCTTAACCAGTGCCTCTGTAACCAGCAGCGGTGCAACCGTAAGCTGGACGGCAGTATCAGGTGCCAGCAGCTATGCAGTAGATTATAAACTCAACAGCGCATCCACCTGGACCAGCGCGGCCACCGCCACTACTGCCACTTCCGTTAGCTTGTCCGGATTAACGGCAGCCTCCCTGTACGATTGGAGAGTAAGAACCAATTGTGCCAGCGGCAACAGCACGTATACCACTGCACAGTTCACCACGCTGACCACCGGCGGCTGTTCAAACGTATTGGATAACAGCACCAATGGCACCACCAGCGGCGCGGCAGTTATTCCGTTTAACACCAATGTTACGGGCTTGATAAGTCCAAGCGGAGATATTGATCATTACAAGTTCGTGATCACCACCGGCGGTACTATTACCATTACACTCGGTACCCTCCCGGGCGATTATGACCTGAAACTGCTTAACAGCGCCGGTTCACAGGTAGCCATTTCACAGGCTGGCGGTACCAGCAGCGAAACCATCAGCAGAACAGTAACTGCAGGAACATACTATGCGCAGGTATACGGCTATTCAGGCGCCAACAGCAGTACCACCTGCTATACCTTACGCGTACAGTTGGGCACTGCCAGTAAAGAAACGGATCGCCTCACGAAGGAAGAAGGACCACAGGTGACGGTATTCCCTAGTCCGGCCAACAGTACCCTCAATATTAACATTGCGGGCAACAAAGGCAAAGCGGAAATAAGGATCTTTGATGTAAGCGGCCACGTGGTAATGCGCCGTGTACACAATACGTCCACCTTGCAGGTGAGCATCGCAACATTGCCTCCTGGCGTGTATATGGTTAGTGTGAAAAATGAAGATGGCACCACCAGCATGACGAAGTTTATTAAACAGTAATCAGGTTTATTTACATAGGAAAGTGAGGGAGTTAATCCCTCACTTTTTTTATGCAGTTCCCGAAAATTTATTAGCTTGTGTAGTACTCATGCATAATTTGTATGCAGCCTATTTATTCGCTATAAACTATTAAACCTGTTTTATAATGAGATTCAGTCCTAAGTCTATCCTCACACTGGTTGTGCTGGCAGTGCTGTTAATTGTTTTCTTTTTTTCCTGTACGAGAATTGATGCCGGCCATGAAGGCATCCGCGTAAAGCAATATGGCACCGATAAAGGCGTACAAGACGTATCGCTGGTAACGGGACGGGTATGGTATAACCCTTTCACGGAAAACATTTATGAGTTTCCCATCTTTGTGCAAACGGCAGACTATGATCCTTTTACGGTAAATGCTAAAGACGGAAGTGTTTTTCATGTAGACCCAACGATATCCTTCCGCGTTATTGCAGGGAAATCGCCTGAAATATTCCGTAAATACCGCAAAGGCATTGAGGAAATTACCCGGACAACGCTGTATAATTATGTGAAAGATGCTTTTCGTATACAGTTCAACCGTTATACCACTGACAGTATGATCAGCAACCGGGAAGGCTTTGAAAACGCAGTACAAAAACAGCTCTCCGATGAACTCGTGAAGGAAGGCTTTACACTGGAACAGCTCACCTCCGGCCTCCAATATCCTGAAAGTATCACCCAGGCAATAGATCAGAAGAACAGTGCAGTACAACAAGCGATCCGTGCGGAAAATGAGCTGCGCGTAACCGAGGCCAATGCCAAAAAGTTAATTGTACAGGCTGAAGCCGAAGCCAAAGCGAACTCGTTAAGACAACAGTCCCTGACGCCCCTGCTTATTCAGCAACAGTTTATTGAAAAATGGGATGGAAAAACGCCGCTGTATGGGGCAGCACCGGTGATGTTTAAGAATGTGCCGTGATAAAGGTGATAATTGGGCTGACGCTATCTGGTAAGGTATTTCAACGGTTGGGAGACCATGGTATCCGTTTACCCTGTAGGATCTCATCATGCAGGTGATCAAGTCTTTCAATAACTTCTTGCATTTCAGATGAATGATTACCCCACCAGATCGGTGTAGCGAAAATGCTAATTTGCACTGCTTCCAGACGAGCTAAAATCGACGGCCATGCGTCCCCGCAGCCCATATCCGTATATGTGCCGGGCTGGATATGCTCATGGACGAGCTGAATGGTTTCTGTGGCAATACCGTGGCGGCTGAGTCGCTCGGTGAACAACTCAGCGAGGGTGACGGTGTTGGAGAGGCCGGATTTTTTTAAAGTGCCGAGTAGGATGATAGCTTTCATGTAGTTTGTGTTTAGGGAGAAGGATGCCAGTATTGTGCCAGTGTGGAAGGGTTATCAAACCATCATGCAGATTTCAAAGCGGTAAGGTTACAATTAAATGGTCAGGCGGAGTCAGATCTTTTTATTGTAGACTTATCAAACATAACTTTACAAATTCTACTCTAGTTTTAGCCCCGAAGCCTAAAACTCATTAATAAAAAATGTCCATAAATTATCGACAATTGAAAGATTACATTCTATTCATTTCCTCTTTAAGTCCATAATAATTCACAGCGGTCATTCTGCTTCCTCTTATATTTTCCTCACAAAAATCCTCAAAATTTAATGCATCAAACGTAGCATCATTGGCAGCAAGGATTACTTTTATATTGTTTATTCCAATATTAAACACAGTTTTATCCCTGAGAACTCTTCCAAGGTAAATGTAATTATACACCCCAACCGGATCTTCTTCGATCGATTTATGAAGCAGGAAAATATACTTATTTCTATTAAACACGGAATAATACTCCGCACTTAATAAAAATAAGTATTTCCTAAAATGATGTACATCATTTTTCATCAGGCATTTTTCCAACAAACAATTAACATCTTCCCTTATACCTCCGTCATATTCACTGTCAACATATGCGAGCAATATTAATGATTGACCATGACTAGGATCCAAAGTCAAATTATACTTAAGCAAATCTATAGCAGATAAGAAACCATCAGCGTAGACTTGTGTATTCACCAACAAAAAAGCTAATAAGAATCTAGCATGAACATCCCGATCATTTTTACTACAATAGTCCTCTAATAAATCTATAGCACCCTTATCATCCCCCTTAAAAACACACTCCCTAACCTTATCAAAATAGTAAATCATTTGTAATTAATTACATTAACTCTATCCCAATCACTAGCCAAAGCAGCCCTCTTATACGCACCAACAGATATAGACAAATTATTTTCAATCATCACTATAATAGCCTGATACCTAATTATTAATCCTATTAAAATCTAAAAAGTCAAAGCTAATCAGATTAGCATATTACCCAAATACCTACTTCAGTAGATTTACTCTTATTGAAGACTCGACCTCCCTTTTAGGCGTCCGACTAAATGTCCTTGGTAAGCTAAAAAATATCTTGCATCTCCTAACTCTATACGCATATATGTGTCAGGATTTTTTTCATCAATAATTTTATAAATACTTTCAGTTTTTTCAAACTCCAGCCTATCAATATAATGTAAATGACAAAATTTCATGCTTTATTATTTTGCAGTTTTAGGGATTATATTAGATATCTCATGTACTACTGACATATCTCCATTTTTATAAAAAATAATTAACCCAGAAAAACATGTCTGATTAACCTTTATTTATAAAAGATTGTTAGTCAAAGTAGCGAACCAGGATTAAAGCCCTTAACATCTAATTCTTCCAATGAAAGATTGAAGACACGAGCGCTTTCCAACACCAACTCTCCCACTTCGTAATATGCAAGAGCCCTACCTTGCTCAAATAAATCATCTTGCACTAGTGAGGCTGGCCTTACACTTTGCATAGACTCATGAATCAATAATATTAAATGCTGGAGCATCTCTTTTGCTCTTTCTTCATTAGCCATTATACTCCCTTTCTGGTTCCAATTAATATTGCACTATTTTACAGCAGCCATTAGAGCACTGCATAGGCATTTAAGCATAACATATAGTATGAGAGAATGTAACAGATTATTCACATGACATGATTGTGGGTTACATCAAGGTTTACTCAGGTTACATTTTCTGGTATAGGTATTTTTGTATTTAAAAGCAATGTTTATTAAATGACTCTAAAAAATAGATATTGGTTTACTACTTTTGCAAGCGAGCACAAAGATATTAATCCATACAATAGAAACAATTGCACTATGGTGGTAATATTTATTTAAAGTTTTCTGAAGAACACATCAGGTATTCGATAAAGTCACTATTAAAAGCAAAAAATATGACACCTCAACTTCGCAAAAGCCTATGGAATCAATTTGGCGCCAGTATCGACATGCTGACCAATGCCATTTCCTCCTATCCCGAAAACCTTTGGTACGAACAAAAAAAATTCTTCTACATTTCTTATCATGTAGCTGTTTTCCTTGATTATTATATCACCATTCCCGCAGCAACATTATCCTCACCATTACCGTTTACACTCAGTGACGACATTCCAGCAGATGGCATCGACGACATTGTGCCGGATAAGATTTATAGTAAAGAAGAAATTCTGGCTTATATAGCCTCCAGTCGCAAAAAATCACAGGAGCTTATTCTCAATATGACAGAAGTTGATTTCGCAACGTTATGGACAGAGATAGAGAGTGATAAGGTAATGCCGGTTTTTGAGTTGTTTTTATATAACATGCGGCATGTGCAGCATCATACAGCGCAGTTGAATATGATATTACGCAAAGAAACAGGTAGCGCACCGGGCTGGATAAGATACGCAGAGCATCAATAATAATGGTTCCAGGGAAACCCGGAACCATCAAATATTTCAGATCAGCTGTACATTATGCCTTCGACCAGTGCACTAAATCATATGGATAATACGGACTATCCTTAAACGCCGTATCATCCAGCTGCATGATTTTAGTGATAGCGCCTGCCTCCCAGCACCAGTAGCCGGTATAAGCATGATCTTTCTTATGACTATCGTACCAGGGATCATTCCTATGCAGGTTATACCAGGTGTCGAGGTATTGTTTCATTGCAACGGTAGCATCTTCCTTATTCATTCTGATAATATCCAGCAAATATTGATACAAGGAAGGCCAGATCACTGCTTCCTGTTGATTACCCCCACCTCTTTTACCATTGATGATAAACCAGAGAATAGCGTCAGGTTTCCATTCCGGGTAATCGGAGCCAGCATCAGCCTGCTCTATCACCTTTACAATGCCGTTATATTTATCGTCAGGTATTTGCAGCAGATAACCCAGTGCCAACATGTCCAGCATATCTGCATAAGTGGAATCCGGCTCCCATCCGTTGGCATACCAGTCGGCTGCTTGGATGAAAATATCATAACACTCCTGAATAGGTTTCCCCATAGAATAGGCTACTGAAAACTTCTGCAGATAATCATAGGAGATAGACCAATCATGGTAGGGCTCTGCTCTGCCCTGTTTCATCAGGTCTGACCTGGTCTGCATGTCTACAGTAATATTATGCTCCTTCTGCTGAAGCATTTTCTCAAAATATTTGACGTTCTTCATAGCTGCTCTCTGACCAGGAGAACGCTCCTCTTCATTCGTGTTAGATCCGCCGAACAATTTGTTTAAAAAACCCATTAAATGATATTTTAAAGAATAAAATCAGAACCAGCTTCCTATTGTTTTCCCTAATCCACCTCCAAGAATACCGCCAATGGCTCCTCCTACCAGTCCTCCTATCACCGTTCCCACACCAGGACAAATAGCCGTCCCTATAATCGCACCTATTTCAGCACCTGCCCACGCACCGGCGATAGCACCTGCCGCACCTCCCACCGCCTCTTTTGTCTTCTCCCCAAAATGCCCCTCCTCCTGGTAAGTATTATAAACATTCAAGACTTCCAGACCAATGCCCACCACAATCAATCCTCTGCCTACCACTTTTCCCGCTGTACTCAATACCGGAGAACGGGATACAGCCTGCGTGGCTTTAAACAGACTATTATTGGCTCCTGTAGCTAATTTACTACTTCTTACCGCTTGAGAGAAATTTGAGTTTGCCAAGGCAGTTACCGGCCTTGAGTTTCGGATGGAAGAACGTACGCCATTAACCAACGTACCGGCACGGCTCGTCTTTACTTCCATGGCCTCCCGCTGACCACGGGTTTGCTTATAACCACGGTCATTCTGCGTTTCAGAGTGCATGTCCCCGTTCGGCATCGTCTTCACCATCTCACGCTGCAGGGTGCCGCTATCATTCGCGCGGGAAAATGCTTCCCTGTCGGCCGGATTGATGCCGCCATTATCCGTATGGAACTTCGTCCATCGCCTGCTGGTTTCACGCCCGTAGGTGGCTGTATTCTCCAACTTGGCGCCGTTATATTTGGCGTCAGTCAGTTTATAGGTACCGTTCTTTTCATAAGCACCATCGATGCCCGGCGACGTCGGCTTATCAATATCCATGTTGGGATGCTCGGAGCGCACATCTCTCCAGCCCTCCTGCCTGTGGAATACCTGGTCTTTCATCTCCCCATAATTACCTCCACGCCTGAAATCATTAGGACTGTTATCCCTCACCAGACTCATCTTACCGTTTTCTACATCATGTATCACCCCACGCTGCACATAATCTATCGCCGCATCATAGCTGCCAAATGCCCATGCGCCGGCACCAAGGCCCGTAAGTCCATCCGCCGCCATATTACTGCTACCAGATGGTGCATCAAAGTCCACCTTCACCTTTCCCCCCTGCTTGCACAGCAGGCAGGCATCCTCAAATACCAGCTTATAGCCATTTACCTTTACACCTTTGTTACATTTATCCCAGTAAATGGGCTCTGGCTTACAACTGCCACCAGAAGCCGAACAGCGGCCCATAGGCATAATATTTTCACCCGGTACCATGTCCATTTCGCTGGCCAGGTTTTCGCCGTAGATCTTGGTATTATTGTGATGGGTTACCTTCAGCCTGGAAGGCGCACTGCCTTTATCACAAGTAAGCCAGCTGTTATCTGGAATGTATTTTTTAGATCCCATAATGCCGGAAATTTATGCGGTATGCTCCGCAGCAACATTGAAATTCTTTTTGAGTTCATCTGCCCTGGCCTCGCTGATGCGCTCCAGCACATGCGCAGAAGCCACGAGATACCAGTCGGAAACTTTCGTTTCCAGGTACATCTCACCACTCGTCAGCCAGCGATGTTTATCGTAGTGAAATTCTTCCTCCATCAACAAGTCCAGCTCTGCACTCACGTTAAACACGCCGGTAAGGTCCTTGAGCATGCGGCCAAACTGCTTACGGTCGAACCGGGGTTTATCCAGTGTACCCTTATGCGTTAGCTGGCAGTGATACGCTCCGATCTCATATTCCTCCTTCCATATAGCCGTAAGCGTTAGCGGCAGGTCCACCTGCCCGAAATACCCTTTCAACACTAATGGTTGCAGCACCTCCTCTTTTTGTCCTTTGTAATTATCCTGGAAAAAAAACCGCCACGCACTAAAGCCATCCAGCGATTGCACAAACCGTGCTTTATCTTCTAACAGTGCAGTGGTAGCCGCAATCAGCTCTTCCAGCCCTTCCTGCTTTTTATATTTGCGCCGGAGTTGATCCGCATAAGAGCGCTCCCACCTTTCCCTTATTTCATAGAGGTTACGGACGTCTTTTAGTTGCCCGTTTTCATCCAGTACTATTTTCAGGGGAGATTGCAATACTTCCATATCCATCGCCCACTCGTGGATTAAGGCGGTCCCGTCTACCTGCTGCGATAATATTGTATACTCGAAAATAGTGTCACCCTCTTCCTCCCCTATCATCTGCATACGTACCACTTTCTGTTGCACAAATTCCATCAGCCGCCCTCCAACAATGGTTCTGTTGGCGGATGTCAAATGGTACAAGGCGCTGTCGCCCGCCCTGGGCTTGTAGATACTTAACATTGATTGATCTCAATTTCGTTAGCAACAAACTCACCACGGGCGCCCCCGCTGGCGTAGAACTTTTCAGTAGCGGTGATAGACACTTCTTTGGAGTCCAGTTTATATACTCCTGCAGCAGAGTTAATGGCCACATCCCTTGCCGTAGCCGTAAGTGAAATATCCTCTGTATCGGCGGTTCCACTGATACTTTTCTTGGCGCTGATAGTCACGGTACCCTCGCCACCGCCCTGCTCTCCGGGTTGTGCATTGATGGTGACACTATTGCTGGCGTTGAGTACAAAATCTGTTGTGTTAATAATCATTTTCTGGGGTGCGTTCAGAGTAACGGTGCCATCTCCATGCATGATCAGTACATTACCACTGGGATCTTTTACCGTTACGCTGCCCTTATTGTCATCCAGTGTTACGGTGGACCCCGTGCGGGTAGTCAGACTCTTCACCCCATTGGCGGAACCGCCACCACTACCGGTTTTACCATGAAACACACTTCCCATTACCAATGGCCGGGCGGTATTACCTTCTTCAAAAGCTACCACCACCTGGTCCCCTTTTTCAGGAATAAAAGTGAAGCCCCTGTTCTTACTTACTTTATCGGAACTGCCGGCATCAGGGGTTACTACGCGCAACCATTCAGAGGCATCGTTGCAGCTGCATTCCCATTTGAATTTAACTTTTACACGGCCTTGTCCTTTAGGGTCGTTATTATCTTCCACAATGGCCAGTTGCATATCCGCAAAAGGACGATCATATTCGCGTACCGGCACTTTTTCCGCATCAGCAGTGATACCTTCAAAAGTGTGATAGTAGTGGCCTACGCCATCAATGTGATGATACACAGCGGTCACGAGAAAACGGCCAAGCTGCTGCACGCTGAAGCTCAGGGCTTCCTTCACGCTCATGCTCACATCTACTATTTTCCCCAGGCCAACCTCTGGATTGTCGCCGGTGGCGGTAATCTGCAGGAGGTCCGCGATATTGGCTTTATCCTCATTTTCTACAAAGGTGTCCATCTCCTTTTTAGTGTCGATACGCACGTTCGTAGGCTGAGAATACACTTTACTATACAGCTCATTAGAGGCATTCACGGCATGTGCCAGGTCTGGTTGTCCCCCTGCCTGTGCCTTCGCCTCTGCTTTAAACAATTCATCGTCCGCCGGTTTGTAGGCAAACTTGCGGCTCTTCAAGGGCGCCACCTGCATGGCATATTGCAGACTGTTTACATCGCGGCCATACACCAGTTTCACTTCCTCCTGCTTTTCAGGCTTACCGAAATGGAGTTTTGTACCATCGTAAAAAAACCATTCATGATATTCTGCGGAGAGGCGGTTGATAAAATCGTAATCGCTTTCGCGGTACTGAATCATATAGTCGACCGGCTCCTTGCGGGCCGGGTTCAATGTCAGGTTAAGTTCATTGGCAGGTGCATCCTGCGTAGCCTTGCGGATAATACCACTGAGGTCTTTATTGAGATATGATCCCAGGTCGGGGCCCCGGTCAATCAGGATGCTGGGGCTATAGCCACTGATAATAAGTGTACCGTGATAGCCATGGCTTTGCGACAACTCTACCCGCGTTACTTTACCAACGAAGAGTTGTTCCTTGCCCATTTCCTTCCCAAATTGCACGGTAATGCTTTTACCCATGAATGCACGTGATTTCTCCAATGAAATCATTCCCGGCGCACCTTGCTCATCGTGATTAAAGCGCAGCTCAAAGTAATGATGCGCATTGAAGCGCTGCTCCAGGGTAAACGCCGAGAAATGCAGTATCGGCGTATCTTCGATGTTAATTGTTACTTTCAGTTTACCTTCCATAGGTTCACCTTTTTTACGTGTTGAATGTCAGCCTTTGACAGGCCATTTTGCATAATAGGCTACCACCTTGTATTCGCCGGCTATCCGGCCGAATACAAAAGCAAAGAAACTTTCCGCATGCCCACTCTTTTCCGGATACTGTTCATATACTTCGTATAGTTTCGAACCTTTGTCAGTTCCCTGCCGTAGCGTGTTATAATAGTCCTCGTTCATTTTTTCATCTATTTCCTGCAGGGCGCTTTCCCCTGCTTTGGGTAACAGCCGTTTAACGGCTGCATGAAAAATGTTCGGGTAATATTCGCTGAATTCGTAGAAGGCCACTTTACCGGCAGCCTTGTCGACTTGCGTTGTTTTCAGATCTTCGTTGGTCCATTGCAGACAGGTCTGTAACGGGAAGCGGATACACTTTTTTATCATTACTGTATCGTTCTTCTTCACTGCTTGTTGCAGTACTGCAAGGGCTATACGAAATTTCTGTTCATCTCCTGTTGTATCCGGGGAGATGTTACTCCTGGCGGCGGCTGTATCCGCCCGTGCGGGCAAAGCAGCTACCTGTTGCGGTGTACCCTTACCTGCACCGGCGATGGAATCCTCCCGTACAGGCGGCGCTGACGCCGGCTGCTGTGTATCATCTGCTGCCCCCTGCCTGTTTATGCAGGCTGTCAGCCAGCCGAAGCAAAAAATAATTACGACTAATCTGCACCTCATGCTATTAGAACCTGGGTATAAAGATGAGCCCCCGCTCTTCCATCCGCTTCAAGATCACTGCCGAACCTGTTTGCGCAGATACTGCATCCTTATCGAACTTGCCATCCTTCACATACTTGCCTTTTGTATAATGATTGGAATAGCTCCAGAGATAGGGTGAATTCATATGATGATATTTAAAGTAGCCGAAACCGTTATAGGCCTCGAGCTTCCGTAAAATAAACGGCAGCTTCCAGCTGGTAACTTTATCAAAGCCCATCAGCTTAAGGGCATCCACCGCACTTTCCTCAAAGGTGAACGGTGGAGGATGCCCTACTTTCGGGCGTCCTGCCGGCACCTGTACGGTGTAGCCTGTCAGGGGATCACCGTTGTGCAAATGCTTTTTAAAGCTGAAGCTGCATTCCAGGTAATGCACACAGGCAATAAAATACCATGGAATGCGGCCATTCGCCGTAAAGGAGAAGTCGCCCCCTAATTGACACATATACCCTAAGCCCAATGGGTTGGATGCCGGCTTATAGCTTAGCGACAATGCCGGGGCCTGGGGCGAGAGCTGCTGAAACAGTGGCTCCGGCACGGTGGGTACCGGATTTGCCAGTTGTTGCTGGCTTCTGCCCGCAAATGCGTTAAAAAGCGGCCTGCTCCTGAATAAGGAGGAAGTACTGAAAGATTGTTGCTGGTCCAGCATGCCACCGCCCTGGACCATGGTGGCAATATCTTCATACTTGCCCCTGTTGGCGACCACTTTATCATCAATAATTTTATCCACCTCTGCCAGCTTGGCAATGGTGATAGCGCAGGTATCAAACAATTGCTGGTACTCCACATCCGAAGGTGTGGACGGCACTGGTTTAGGCTTTGCTTTTGCCTTTACCTTTGCCTTTTGTTTGGGTTGCACCGTAGGTGATATCTGTTTCTTTTTCTTCATGTTGGCGGTTAAGAGGAAAAAGTGGTGTGCTGCCAATTGGCAACACACCAGCTGATCTTAATATTTACAGGAGTCATCAACCGGTTAACCTCTGCCTGGCCAGTCGTTAACATGTTCGGCTGCACCCAGCTTGAGGGTACGGGCAGAAATGACAAAGCTCAACGTCATAGGATGATTACCTACCACATTGATACCTTCATTATATTGGATGATGTAGCTATCGGAGAAAGTCAGCTCTTTCATTTTAGCATCTTCATCCGTTTTTTTGATGATGATTTTGCCGCTGAAAGGTTTATATTGGTTATTCACCATAGACTCAATCACAGAAGTATCTTCGGTAGACTCTACTTCCACATGAATAGTACCACCATATACACCGGAAGAAGGACGGCCTTTAGCGTCCACATCGCGGTTTAAGGAAAAGCTGCATTGCAGTACATCATATTCTTTTGAGCCCAGTTGAATTTTTGCGTTAAAAGCCATTGTAAAGTGATTTAAAAAATTTCGAAAGTTGTTTGTACACATGCATGATCGCTACAGCGAGACTGTAACGGGAATTCACCTGTGCATGAACTGCTGCGGAAGGAACGTTGTTAAGCTTTATCTCTCCCAGGCCAGTCGTTGATATGCTCGGCATTGCCGAGTTTCAGCTTACGGGCAGAAATTGTAAAGCGCAGCTTCATAGGATCAGAACCTATGACATTGATGCCTTCTGAATACTTGACGATGTAAGCATCTTCAAACGTTACTTCTTTCATTTTAGCATCTTCCTCAGATTTTTTAATGAGGACTTTACCAGCAATAGGCTTAAACTGGTTGTTGACCATTGCCTCTACGATAGAGGTATCTTCCGTGGACTCCACTTCCACATCAATGGTACCTCCGTACACGCCGGAAGCAGGACGGCCTTTGGCGTCCACATCCCTGTTAAGGGTGTAATTGCAGCTGAGTACATCGTACTCCTTACCTGCCAGGTTTAACTTTGCATTGAATGCCATGGTAATGAAAATTTATTGGTAAATAATAAAAAACAATGGTACTCCCAGGCGCCAGGGCGCAGGGTTGGGTATAACTAAACGCTATAAAGGTTACTGATAAATATGGCTGTTCATCGGTACAAACAATTATCGTATGATGAATCCGGTTTTAAAGGTTTTTAAATAGACAATGGTTCTTCTGGAATTCAAATATTAATCTGATTATGGTTATATCCTGTCGATAAAAATAAATATAATTTCAGTGCCGGCAGCTTTCGTATAGTCATTTCATGCAGTGTTAACATCACGGCTGTACTACATAAATTTCTCCCCAAAAGCCATCATTTTCATACTCCACTTTTTTGCATAATCATTTTCCGGTGAATGTACATATCCAATTGTACAGGTACGTACCGGGTTGACTCTGCAACGCTCCAGCACCGTGCGTTTGATCGCGTGGTAAGTCGGCTTTTTATTCAACTGCCACTCTCTCCAACTGGCCTCATCCAACACGGAAACAATCCTTGCCGACTTCCCTGCATACGACTGCCCTGAAGGAAACAGCCGGTCAAAAAAGCCGGATAGCTTTGCCGGAATTGAATTGCGATCCACTGTACAGAACAACACAATATGATTGGCCCACTTCACTTTTTCCGCTGCATCCAGCAGGTCTGGCTCCAATGGCGTGATCTGGTTATTAAACTGCTTGTTAGGAAGGAACTTTAACTCCATGATATGTATCTCTTTCACGGTAGCTCCTACCTTTTCCGCTCCCTGCCTGTAAGCTTTTGCAAACTCCTGATTGATGCCTGATCTTTCCGTATCGCCGTGTAGAATTAACAGATTCTTCATACACCCGTAAAATAGGGCATTCATCAGAAAAAATCAAAACAGGAGTGCCCAGATTATTTCTGTACGGCAGCATACTCTGTATTCCAGGTTCTGCTTTCATCTTCACCCTTATAGCCATCCAGTTTTACCACAAAACTTTTGGCCGGGAAGTAAGGTGTAATATGAATATCCAGGTGGATGCGATCCTTCTGCACTTCATCCTGTTCGAAGCGGATGATCTTAAAACGCTCAATAAGCCGGTCCGGCCCCTGAATATTATCCAGAAATTTTACAATCTGCGCTCGCAGGTCATGTTCGGTTTTAGAATTCCAGTTTTCAAACGCACGACGGTTGAGGAAATCAAACAGCACTTTGGTAATATAGTCAAACACGCGCACCACGGAGTAGGTCTGTAAACCGATATTATCGCCATTGAAAAGTGTTTTGGCGGAGAAGGCCATTACCTTTCCATATTCGTTTACCATTGGCACCAGGCCTATACGCTCCAGCTGCGATATTTCACTTTTTTTCAGGTCGAATCGAACACCATCCGCTTCATTCACTGCACCATGTTTCTTACCTGCTGTCACCTGGCTCATGAGCGTATAATACATTTTTCCTGCGAGAGATGCTGAACCTGGCACATGCAAATCGTCTTCTTCTCCGGCTGACTCTACTTTGCCACGACCTACCAGCCAGTTACAAGTCATAATTACATTAGAGCGGTAAGCATCCGCGCCGGTGAGATTAGCGGATGTAAACAGGTCGATTACATCATCCGGCTGATCCAGGTTGGCGAAATCAGTTACCAGCATAGCTTTATTGCCGTGTGCGATCTTAGCCCACCTTTCCACCACTTTGTTTGCGCCGAGGTAACCAGGAATCACTACCAGTGAATAGTTATCCCGCAAGTCGAGGCGATCGTAGTTATGTTTCAGCTCTTCTGCCACCTGTTCAATGAAACGCGGGTTGTCAAGGTCTGTCAGCTGCGACATAGCCGCGTTCATGATGTTCACGTTCGTGAGCTTATCACTTTCTGTATTTTTATAGAACTGGTGTACCGTGCGGTACGCCTGTTCCAGATCACGGGTAGCTTCCAGCGCCTGTCCGATATTTTTCTGCAGCAGCGCTTCCGCCTGATCGGCGCGTTGCTGGCTTTCATCCTTCAGTTCAGCCACTGTGGCATCCTTGCGGAGCAGGTCTTGCCATAGCTGTATCTTCTTCAACAGCTCCTTTCTTTCCGCTGCCTTATCCTGGTCGGTAAGAAATATTTTTTTACGTGCTTTACGTTCGGGGTTAAGATTCTGTAATCCATCCAGGATGGCTTCAAGAAAATCAAAGCCGCCTACCTTCACCAGTTTCTGCAAACTGTCGTCCAGGGACAATGCCGGGGTTTCGGGAACTGCATGCTGCAGTGCCGGCTGCTCTTGCTGAGCTGCCTGCATTCTTTCGTTTGATGCTGACATGTGTTAGCGTTTATTGCCTCTCTGCGGGGCGTGTATTAATTCAGTTTTCAATCTATGGTTACGCGCTGTCGGGTCCTACAATGTGCTATATGGTCTGCTGCAATTCTTTCGCAAGGTTTTCCAACGCAGCAGCAAATGCCTGGCGGGTTTCCGGATTTTCCAGGGTTGCTTTCAACGTTTTATTTGTCTTGAGCTGACGAATGATATTCAGGTACATTTCACTTTCCAGGTTCAGGTTCCGCAGTTGGTTGCTCTGCTGGATCATGCTCTTTACTGAAAAATCCCCGAGGTGATCAAAGTGCAGTGTTTCATGTACCGCAGCTCCGTCTTTCCCTTCGAAATCAACACTCACGTTGGGTTTGAAATGCCTGAACACTTCTTCTACTGTCTTAAGTCCTTCAACAATCGTCGGCTTAATCGGTTCCTGTTCGGTTAACTGCTGAATGAATAAGGTTTTGTTTGGCGAGATGTCAACAAACGTTTCTGTCGTATCGATCTTCCTTTCATTACCGCCTATTTCATAATTAAACATGCTGGTTACTTTTTTAGATGATAGAAAACAGTATTATAAATCTAATAATTTTCTGCTGTACACGGCACACATCGATATTAAATTTTTATTCCGATGAAATTTGCCAATCCAGCTCTTCCATTCCGTCCTTTAGTTGCAGCAGAATTTTTTTCCCTGCATTCAATTCTCCTGAAATAATTTGCCGGGAGATAGGTCTGCGTAATTGATTCCGTATAACACCCGTGATCTGCCTGGCCCCATACCTTGGTGTAAACCCGCTAAGAGCAAGCATTTTCATGGCATCATCGGAAATCTCCAATGTAATATGTTGTTTGTGCAGCGCATCCAGTAAACTCTTCAATTGTATCTGAAAAATCTTTACCACATTTTCCGCTGTAATCGGACCAAAAGGCACGATCTCGGATAAACGCGCCAGGAACTCCGGCCTGAAATGCTTTGCCATCAAGTCCATCAGCTGATGTGACTGCGGCATTTTTTCCTGGTTAAACTGTTCCGTTATCCACTCACTGCCTATATTAGAGGTAAACAGGATGAGGGCGTTAGAGAAATCTCCTTCTTTTCCCAGCCTGTCGTGAATCAGGCCTTCATCCATTATTTGCAGGAAGATATCAAACACAGATGGATGTGCCTTCTCGATTTCATCAAAGAGCAACACCGTATACGGCTGCTGCCGTATTTTATTTACCAGCAGTCCACCCTCCTCATATCCCACATATCCTGGTGGTGCGCCATACAGCAGTGCCGCAGAATGTTCCTCCTTAAACTCGCTCATATCAAAACGGATCATGGCCTTTTCGTCATTAAACAAAAATTCCGCAATGGATTTTGCCAACTCCGTTTTGCCGGTACCGGTAGGCCCCAGTAAGAAAAACGACCCGATAGGCTGCCCCTTCTTCCCCAGGCCACTGCGTGACTCCAAAATGGCCGCAGAAAGCGCTTTTAAGGCATGATCCTGCCCTACAACCCTTTGCTTGAGGTGCGCCTCCATGTTCATTAACTTATCCCGCTCCTGTGTCTGAATTTTACCAATTGGAATCCCTGTTTTAAAAGCGATCACTGCGGCAACATCCTGTTTGCCGACTTCGAAAATTTTTTCTTTAGCCAGCACACTCAACTTATCAAGCGCATCTTTCAGGTAGGATTGCAAACCTTCCTCATCATCCGGTGCGGCGGCATCGAGTCGGCCTAATAATACCGGACTCAATTTCCTATTGAGGCTAATCAGTGTATCCTTTGCCGATAGTTGCAACGCTTCCTGCAACTGCAGCAGCTCTCGTTCGGAAGTATCGTTCATCATCCGGATAGCCGCCATGGTCCTGTCCAGCAGGTCAAATGCTGCATCCGGCAGGCGCCGGTCCTTCATATACCGTTTGGCCAGCCGCACGCATTCCTCGACTGTACCTTCCTGCACTTTGAGCTGGTGATGGGTTTCATAGCGTTCCAGCTGGCAATACAGCATTTTCGCAGCGGTGTCGGTATCGGGTTCCGGTACCTGCACCACCTCAAAGCGGCGACTAAAAGCCTTTTCAGGCTCTATGATTTTACGGTGCTCCTCCATGGTGCTAGCCCCTATAACGGTAATCTCCCCACGCGCGAGCTCCGGTTTCAGCAGGTTGCCAGCTCCTGAACCTATGGCACCTTTTGCATCCAGCAAGGCATGAATTTCATCTATAAACAATATTACCTTGCCTGACTCCTTCAACGCGGCGATGATCTTTTTCAGCCTGTCTTCAATCTCCCCTTTATAGGAAGCCCCGGCAATTAGGGCGCCGGTATCCAGCTCCAGGATTTTTGCATCTTTTAATGCGGCAGGCACCTCCCCTTTAACCATCTGTTGTGCCAGCCCATCTATTAATGCAGTTTTACCCACCCCTGCATCCCCTGTGATGATCACATTTGGTTTTGACCGCCGGCATAATACCTCCATGACCATACGCAATTCCAGGTCACGGCCAATGATAGGATCGGTCTTACCCTCCCTGGCGGCCGCTGTACGATCAATAGTATACTTAGCGAGTGCGCCGGAGGCGGGTGTATTATCGGTCTTACGTTCCTCCTGAATAGCATGCTTCACCTCCTGGTCATCCAGATATACTTCGATCAGGTCCCTTTCCTTCACAGGAAACGATTTCATCTGATCTGCCGGAAAACCGATGTTAGGCTTACTGAGTGCCGTGAGTACGCAAACGGGGGTTATCAGGTCCAGTCCCATTTTCAGTCGCACATCATCAGCTTCCTCAAACACCAGTGCTACCTCCGGCGTACTTTTCACATCCGGCTGGAGCTGTCTGGCATTAGGAAACTCGTCCATGCGGATCTCCGCCCATTCCTGCAGGTACACCGGATCTTTATCGATCGCATTCAGCAACGAGCGAAGGCCCGTTTCTTTGTGCATTAGTCCTGCCAGCAGATGAGGTGGTCCATAGCTACCATGATGTCTTTCCTTTGCCAGGGATTCAGCTACATGCACTGCATGCTTCACCGATTCGCTTAGATTGAGCATGTTCATAGCTTCCAGTCGCTTTGTGTGATATAAAAATAGGGTTCTCCGTTAGAGATAAAATAATCTGCTGTTTGTAATTGCTTCTTCACGACTTCATTACACTTACGGAGATAGTTAATATACTTTTCAAAGTCTGCTGCGCTCATATTGCGCTTCAGATCAGCCACGGAGTACCGGTCGAATGGCTCCAGTGGCTGCGGCATACCCGTTGCTCTTTCCAGGAACAGAGGCAGCTTCATGCTTCGTATAGCCCCGCGGCTATACATATCTTTCCATTGACCTTCACCATATGCCACATATTCTTTGGCCAGTTTTTTACGGAAATTCTTATTGTCCTGCTGCAGGTTATCGCCCGCCAGCCGGGACAATAAGTCCGACAACTGCAATATCTCATCCTGGCTGAGGAGGATGGCATATTCCATCGGAGCATTTTTTTCTACCAATGGTTCTTTTGCCTCTACTTCAAAATAGTATTTGAATGCATTGTGGGGCAATTGCTCTCCCAGGTTATCCGGCAGTATACTTTTCCCGGTGTTTACAGCCGCCATCACCGGCATGGTAATTTTCTCCTTTAAGCGGCCGGAGATCATGAATACACTGTCCAGCGACTTGATGATCTGCCGGTTATCGGTATACACTTCTCCCAGGAAGCGGTTTAACGCTGTCATCATTTCGCGGTTTGTTTTCACAGCTCCTCTGCCTGGGAATACAATGGCACCGGGTATCAGGCTGCCATCCGGATAGTTGAGATAATAGGAAACGGAGTCCGTATACGCAGTATTAAATTGCTGCGTTACAGCGAGGCCTTCCCCTTTAACCATGCGTAGTTTTTTCTGATCTGCTTCCAGTTGCGCGGTTTTTTCCAGCAATTGCCTGGATTCTAATACGAAGTTATTGAAGGAAGGGTCGAACTTATTATACACCTGGAATACCAGCATTCTTGCATCTACCCCGGCGAGGCCCCGTACCAGCATGTCTTCATTGATGCCATTGGAATTTTTGTTGCCGGTGCTGCCTGCTACGATAATGATATTCGTTTGCATGGGGTAGCGTTTCAATATCTTCACCGCTTCCATCAGTCCTGCGTAGTACGGCTGATCATTTACCAGGCCGTTACAACGCTGGGTCATGGTGGCTTGTTTGTTGATAAAATCCACCACCCTGCTGAAATTATCTGAAGGCTCAAATACGTTCATCCCGGGCGATTGCACGCACCCTTCATTGCCGCGGTACACCACTGCCCCGAAGCGGTAATTATAGCTGGCGTAAGCTTTTTTACCGAAGATATCTTCGAAGTTCTGTATGGTATTGGTGATGCCGGGGAGATAATCGCGCATGGCATTTCCTCCGTCCACTACAAAAACGACATTCACGTGGTTGCCGAATCTGCGCAGTCGCAGGTAGTTGTTATAGTCGATGCGGGTACCTTTGATATTAATTACCGTATTGGAGGATTTATCAAATACATTGTGGGCCACGGCGGAGTGGTAGGGCATGTTCAGCCCAAGGCCTTTCCGCTGGACTACCGGCACCATACGGAACAGTGGGTTATCGGATGGCAGCAGCGGATCGTATTCAAAGTTGCCGCCATCGGGCGTAACCGGCTTCAGGTGCGCATTAAAATACTTTGCGGTCAGGGAATCATTATCATAAGAGGCTGTATTGCCTGTGCCTACATACAGCCGGCTGCCCCAGAGATGTACTACTTCTGCCGACACCCATCCGGCGGTAAAGGCTGCGGCGCTGTCGGCCGTCAGTTGGCTGGCATGGCCCACCAGGGCTTTTTTACCATCCTCCGAAAACTTATAGATATAAATAAGGTCATTAAGCTTGAGCTTTTCTGTGCCGGGCGTTTGTAGTTCCGGCGAGTTATAAACAATGATACTATCATGTGCAAAGTAGTACCGTGGCTGTGCAATAGGCCCGGCGCCGCTGATGATACCTACGGCTTTAAAGGGAAAACGCGTACGTTCATCCACCAAGGCTTTTTGCCACATCAATACCTTGCTGCGTGGTATCCACCCATAGCTGACTGCTTTTCGTTTATCCCCTATACGTGATCCTTTTTTGAGAATAGATGGGTCATATTTTACGAGGCGGAGATAACCGTTTTTTTCATCGCTGACGAAGAAGGGTTGCATAAAATTTAGCTTCTTGAACACCAGCGTACCGCCGGGTGTGGTGGTAGTATAGTTCCCTTCACTGTCGGAAAATACAATCCACGCGGTACTTTCGGTTTTCCCGGAAGGATCTTTCGTTTGCGGGGTAGGATACCTGAAATTCACCGGCATTTTCTCGATGCGTTTGCCCGAATAAAACTGGGCTTCCGCCTGGAAACAAAACAATGTAGCTATTAACAATACGAGAATTCTCATCTGTTTTAAATAGAGATATGGATTTAGAAATTACTTTTCCGTTCTATGCTGCTGCACATTCACCATGCCAACACATTTTTTCGGCGACAACGTGAGTCCCACTTCATCAATAACAATATTTTTGCTGAAGGTAAGTCCGATGCAATAGGAGTAAAAGTCCGTCTTCTTACTCCCTGTTTCATCTGTTGCCTGTGCCGAAGTTTTTTCTCCGTTACAGAGATATTTTTTTACGAGATAATAATAATGCGTATTAAAGTTTTTACCGTTGGCGATCGCCTGCAGATGGAGTTTAAAATCATCCATCATGGCTGCGCTTCCGGCGCCGGGGTCAATCATTTCCAGGTCATCGAACTCGGTGATATTAAGCGTATAATACACTGGTGCAGCACTCTTATCAGTTTTAAGGATCACGTTATACCTGCCGGGACTTCGGAAGGTATAAAATGCTGTTCTTCCCTTAGCATCTACCCTGCCGGTTTCCCCAAAGTTCCATTCGAAGATGTTGGCATCCCCTTCTGCCTCCAGTCGTAGCTGCTCTCCTACGGTGCCGGAGGTAGGCCCGGTAATGCGGATACTGTCGATCACCAGCACCGGTACCGTATCTTTCACCACTACCGCAAACTGGCGCTGCATTTCCCCGTCTACCGTCAACCGTACCAGGTAGTTGCCGGATTGCTTAAATCTGTAAAAGCCACTTTGCTTAGTCATTTTTTCACCGTCACCAAACTCCCACAGCCATTCCTTTGCACCTGCGGTATTGTCGGTATACACCAGGTTTTCATTCAGGTAGATTTCATCTTTCAGCAGGTGTGCGTTTAACTCGCGCTTGCTGAACAGGAGTTTCATCACCAGGAAAACAACGGCCAGCACTAAAACTGCCAGCACTATATAAAGATAAACACGGCTTCTGCTATCAGTCTGTACTGCTTTCTGTTTCGTTGTGCCTTCCACTAGTTCCTGTTTTGATTGATAATAGCCTCCTGAAGGCCGCGTTTGGACAGCTTGCAGCGGTCCAGATCGCTGTTCAGTTTTTCGATGTTATGATAATTTCCCCGCAGTTCTTTTTTGTCATAAAACAAAACCTCCAGCAGCTGGGCTTCCTGGAGGAATACCTTATATCGTTTATCATATGATTTACGCTGATAGGCAGCCTTTATGCTGGCAATGGCATTAAGAATATCCGACTCCAGAAACAGGGCCTGCACAGAGGGATCAAAGTCCATGATCTTTTTGTAGGTAGAATCTACCGCCGGACGCATTTCTGCAGCCACCGTTTCGAATTGTTCTTCTTCATTTATTTTTTGTGACAATTTATCCTTCATTTCGCTGCTGCCAACATTACTGCCGGAAAATATCAGCCACGCAAGGAGGGATATGGTAAAGAGACTGAGCACCAGCAGGAACACAAACTGTTCCTGCCGCGCTTTAATGCTAATATGCGCCATATAAGGTCTAGTATCCGTTTAGTTTTTTCATAGCTTTTTTGGTGGAATGGTCGCAGTCTTCCAGTTGTTCCCGAAGACTTTCCATCTGGAAGCGTGTTTGTGACAGTGAATCTTTCAAGCTGGCCAGGATCATCACATTGCGGGTCATTTTTCCATAGAGCTCATAGCTTGGGACTACAGTTAACTCCTTACGTTCATCCAGCAGGCCACGTACACGGTTATTATCCGACTGCACGCCATTGATCAGTAAGGCCTGGTTGCTGAGTTCCTGTGCATCTGCATTGACATACTGCGCCAGGGACCTGAACTTCAACAGCACATTATCGAACCGGCTGTTCACCTCATCCCGGTAATAGGCTACCTGGTCATAGGTACGTGACTGTTCCCCCAGCAGCTGCAACTCATGCCTGCCAGTGAAAAAGAAGCTCGCCACACCTATTAATACAAACAGGATCAGGATGACGAAATGAATAATAAACTTGAAATAAGACCTGTTCAATTCATGTAAATTGATCGGCTTCATATGATTATTATGGTTGCTGTTTAAAGCTAGGTTCTATAATATGGTTTATAAAAAATACTGGCTAACGGGGTAACTTTTCAAGTTATTTGTGACTATGTATACTCGGGCTAATAAACGATCATCAGATATCCATAATTACATAATCACAGTTCTAATATACTTACAAATATTATACTGAAAAATGTTTTTCCCGGATTTTTTTTTAGTTTTGAAAATGTTAACATGTTAACCGATGGCCATATCTTTTTATAAAAAACCGTTTGATTTCTCCCGTGTCTTTTCCAACTCCCCGTTGGAAACTTGCGACAGTGGCGCATCTATAGCCCAGCACATTGAACTCATCATCTTCACCCGCTTTGGAGAACATCGCTTCAACTCCGATTTTGGCTGTGAGGTGTGGGAACTTGATTTTCAATTGATCGTGAATCAATCCATGTGGGAAGACCATATGTGCCGATCCCTGGAACAAGCTGTAACCAGCCAGGAGCAAAGACTATACGGCGTTTCCTGCGAAATAAGCATCACTGATGTTGAAAAAATATTTCCACTCCGCAGGATCACCGAAATAAAAAAAAGAGTGGACATTATTATAAAAGGTAAGCTGGCCGCTACCGGAGAAAACTATGTGTTTAATACGGCCTTATTTCTCAGTCCATTATCTTCTGAATAAACCATATGCAATATCCATCACACTACACCTCAAAAGACAATATCCGTGCGCGTTTGATGCAAACGGCGGCCGACTTCTGGGGCATTCGCTCCACCACAGATCTGGACCCGTTGGTACGCCTGCTGATAGAAGCCTTATCTGGCGAACTCTACAACTTATCCAACGACCTGAAAAATACTGAAAGCCGGCTGCTTAACAAATTGGCAGCACTCCTAACGCCGGATCTATTAACAGCAGCATTACCAGCTCATGCATTGATGCAGGCCATGCCACTGGATTCCAGTGAGCTACTGCGGGAGGAACGCCATTTTGTATATCATCCCAAGAAAGAAAACAGTGCCCAGGATGTCTTTTTTTCGCCTGCCACACCTACACGCATATACGACGCGCACATCGCCTATATGGCGGCAGGACCTAATCTATACGCGCATGATTCCCAGCGCGGGAAGATTCTGACAGGCGCAGGTAAATATCTCCCTACACAAACCTTATACCTGGGCATACGGGTAAACAATCAACTGGCAGCACTGGAAAACCTGACCTTTTATTTTAACTGGCCGCATTTTCCATTTGATAATGAATGGTACCGGCTGCTATCGCTTTGCACTGCCAGTATTAACGGACAAGCCATTACATTATATCCAGGCTTTCCGGGACTCGCCGCTACATCGTCAGAAAATATGCTGGCGCAAACGCTGGCATTCGATGTAATGCCGGTGATTACACGTGATGTGCTCAATTATTATGCACCACGCTTTCTGCACTGCGACCTACAGGCATCGCTATACGAAAAAAAGCTATACCCGGCTGCCTTTACAACCGCCTTTGAAGAACGTACACTGAGCAGCATGCAGGAAAAACTGCTGTGGCTGGAAATTCATTTCCCTCCTGCCATACAGCTGGATAACCTGGAAGTATACACGAATGCGGTACCTGTAATGAACAGGCGCCTGCATACCATCACCCACAGGTTTAAAGGGATAGGCAATATCATCCCGGTTAAGCCAGGGAATCATGAGGCTTTCCTAAGTGTACACCAGCTAACCGACAGTCACGGAAAACAATATTTTCCGGTGTCGTACAATAATGGAGAAGTGAATATGCAGGATGCGTATTCCGTCAGGCTTGGAGGCGCGGAACGCTTTGATAGTCGCAATGCACGGGAGATGATCAATTACCTGTTTGAGCTACTTCGCGATGAGAGCGCCGCCTTTTCAGCCTATGGCTACGATTTCCTCACAGATGTACTCAAAAGTCTGCAACAGAACCTGGAACTGGTGGAACAGAAAGCACGAAAATCGCTGGACACGATGACGGAAGCCACCCGCTATGTAGTGGTAAAGCCTTCCTCCGCAACAGAAACCATGCACCTGACTTACTGGACCACCCAGCATGACATTGCACAACAATTGCGCAGTGGCACCCTGCTCACACAATTTGAAGGATCTGGCACCAGGGCCGATTCACTCCTGCTACTTACCAAGCCTACAGGAGGCCGGCAGGCGGCTGACCGTGGCAATCTCCTCCAGGCATATAAATATGGGTTGATGACCCGGGACCGGATTGTAACGGAAGATGATATCCGGAATTTTTGTCGCCATGAACTCGGAGGGCGCATTACGGACATTAAAATTCAGCGGGGTGTAATGGTGTCTCCGCATCCTAAAGAAGGACTGAAAAAAACGACCGACATCCTGATAAGCGTGGCACAACCGTTTGAAAAAGAAGAATGGGAATTCACAAAGCAATCGCTGCTTCGTAAGCTGGTAGCCCGGAGCGGACTGCTGGTCACCTACCGGTTGCTAATCCAGTAGGCTCCAGGTATTCCTGGCCTTTGTTTGCTCAATAGTACGTTGCTCCGCTACAACTATATTTTCCCTGCGCTGACCAACAAATTCAAGACTGCTCAGCTTATTCCACAGAGCTGACAACACATGCATGCATTCATTCAATTGTTGCATGGACTGTTGTATGTGATAGTGGTCATACGCGATATTTATTGTTTTAACGAGCATATCTTCGAAATTGCCTGGGGTTACATCTCTCCACTCATAAAAATATTTCAGCATTTCCTCTTTGGCACGGGTGCCGGGATAATGCAGGGTGGTATAAAAGATATGGGCCAGGTTGGAGAAAATGCTTACCAGCACTACCGGCGCCTGCTGATGCACCATATTACGATAGGAGAAAAATACCTGCGCAATGTAGTCTAACAACTTTTCGCAAAGCAGTTTTATATTTTTGGCGAGCTCTGTACTTCGTTCATTCGTAGTAACCTTTTCGATTATACGAAAACTGCTCATTTGTATATCATTCAATAATCCACTGAATTGCTCATAATAGCGGATCAGCGAAGGGTGACTGATGATGGCGGTGCTTGGCGGAATAAACTGATCGTTAACCGTCACGCGCCCGTTTTTGCGGATTAGCTGTCCGATTACCAGGTGATTCAAACTCATTTCATTTGCGGATACCTGTTCAGCTGGAAGGATAGCCAGATCTATCCCATTGAGCACATGCGGGTGGCGGGGTGGCGTCTCTTCCGGATCGGGAGTGCCGGCTGGTACCCGTTCATAGGGATTCACGCTCAGGACTACACTGTAATACTGTACTTCACCTTCTTCCTGCGGCGCTTCTTCGGCAAAGGACCAGGAGCGGACCAATTGCTCTTCATATGCATCGGGTTGAATATGAATGCGCACACCGCCGGCAGTAACGGCATTGCACTGCCGTAAACGCAGCTCAACTTGTCTTGTCACCCGTTCGTTCAATTCAAAATCGCAGCTGAGCCGCTGACCGCGGAAAGGCGGCAACAGGCCAAAATCATAGCTATGAAGAAACAGCGACGTGGTATCGCGGATTGCATCTGTAAAATGGTCTTCCGTTTCCATAAAATGGCGGCGGGAAATCTTCATCCCATCGATCCAGTTTACAGCAGCATGTTTGCGTGGAAATAGCATAAGTAATTTTTAATAAATCATAAGATAACAACCCGGTCTTCCCCTCCGGCTTCCTGTTGCAATCGCGTTACCCTGCGTGCAAAGATGGTATGCTTTTCATTTACCTGGTTTTGGGTGATGCTCACCGCCGGATCAATGAATTGCTTACGGGAAAAGAAGTTGGGCTTCAGGTAGAAGATCCAGCCATAGGCTTCTTCACCTGCTGTATACTGAATGCCGTTACGGGGGAATTTTATATTATAATCATCTATAAATTTCTGGAACCAAACGCCGAAACCCATTTCAGGCGGGGCTTTTACTTTTACTTTCAGTGGGGCAGGATCATTTACTGCTTTAAATAGCTCCACTTCCAGTACTTTCAGTTTGTCAATATCCACATCAAACATATCCAGCGGCTGGGTGATACGAGGATAGTACCAAACCGTGTAGATTTCAGCAGGAATGCTGATCAGCGCCATATATGTCCACCAGAATAAAAGCGGTGTCATAAACATCAGTACTGAAGTAGCCGCATACCAGCCATATTCCAGATCGTTTAACCAGTTGAACACCAGTTTATATAAATAAACACCCAGTAATATGGTGATGACTCCCAACAACACGGTCATACCTTTTTTGTGTTCCAATGCGTCGGGGTAGTATCTGGAGAGTAGATAAACCCCCAGGATGCCCAGCAGCACGTAACTGAGTTGGGACAACAGGTATCCCCAAGGCATGAAGTACATCCCCAATAATCCGAACAGGCCGGGAATAGCCAACACCATACTGGTTAACAATAAGGTAACAATGAGCTTACGGCTGCTCATCAGCCGGTTCTTTTTATTCAGGATGAGCATTACAGCCCCCATAATGGTGGCAACCAGCGGAAAAAGAATGTAGCTTACAAAAACAGATTTTACATCCATAGTAATTGATATGGTCCGGAGCGGTTAATCTAAAAAAATACACAGGCAAGGGTTCATTTTTTAGGGTTTTGCCTGATTTTATGCTAATTTAAAGACTATAAATTTAATTGAATAATTGATTTATGGAAGATACCCCATTTTTTAAATTAAACAATTTTTATACCGATTACAAGGCTGCTGTTTTAGCCGCGGAGTTGGTTGAAGCAGGCATTGACCTGAATCAAATTTTCATCTGGCCGGCAGGTGCCGGCAGGCGGAATTTTTCGAAAGATATACTCAGTGTAGAATGGTATGCACCGGAAGGCGGTTATAAAGATTATCTGTGCATTAAAAGCAACCGGGAAGGCTTGTACGACATGTTACCGGAAGGCTTGTTTCATACAGCCGTGCCCTACTCTTCCACCCGTTCTACCGAAGAGTTGATAGATCAGATTAAACGGCACAAGGAACAGGAAAAAGAAGCACGAAAATTTTTCATGCCGCTGGAAGCAGAGATTAATCTTTTCCGGGTATTGATAGAACTCTACGAAAATAAAATCGATAAGAAGAATTTCTATAACGACCTGGTAGATATATTCCGCCCGGGATGGGAAATATTTGAACTGCTGGATCAGCAGCAAGCGAACATTTTTCTACACCTCATCCCACTGCTGCATGATCACAAAGGGAATCTGGAAAAACTGGAGCAGGTGCTAGGGTTGATGTTACAACTGCCGGTGTCCGTATACCCGGTACCGGGACAATCCCGTATAGCCGTTACCGATTGCCTCCTGGGTGCAACCAGATTAGGAGTAGATATGGTTGCAGGAGATTGTTTTTTAGAAGGTGATGAAGAAATAATCATTCGCGTAGGCCCGGTAACATCAGCGCTTTCGTTACAATTAATGCCGGGAGGCAGGCTTGAAAAGATAGTGCGGTGGCTGGTGAGTTATTTTGTGCCGGCAGAGATGGAAGTGCGGCTGGAAATGGAGCTGAGTGAGAAAAGGGTGCAGTTGGAGGAGAGTGTGTTGGGGTATACGGCGTATTTGTGATTAGCCTCCTTATCATGATTTAGTCATTCTGAGATGTATGTTGTAATTCAGTTAATAAAATCTTTACGCATGGAAATAAAATTTGAAGCAGGAATTAACATCGCCATTAAAATTCCAAAAAGTAAATACGACAAAACAGTCGCTTTCTACAGAGATATTCTAAAACTAGAAGTGCAGGAAAAACCGATTACTAATCCCACCGTTTCCAGAACACACGAAGTAAAGTTCGGTCACAATGTTATATGGTTAGATTGCGTGGACAACTACACGCATGCCGAAACCTGGTTACAATTAACTGTTCCTGATGTTGCAGCGGCAACAGCATATCTGCAATCAAACGGTGTTGAAACCTGTGATGAAATTGAGGAGCTTCCTGAAAATATGCATTGGATTACTGATCCTGCCGGAACGGTGTTTAATATACAGCAACAGGCAAGGGTGAACAGTCAATCTGAACAATGATGGATCATTTGACCAGAAAAATAGAATGACACCAGATGAGGATGTATCAAAAGTAATCTGAAGGTTTCGGAAATTGGGTTATATGAAATGTTCTCCATCAGGGACCGAATAAAATCGAGTAACAATTACTTTTGATACACCCGCATTTCCTTTTCTTATAGGGTACGAACTTCGAATTAACTATGAAATTATATAGAAGCGCTTGTGAATACAAATTATTAAATCAAACATTCAGATATGAATATTTAATTTGTATCAATGGCATCTTTTGAGAATTTTTCTAGTCAACAGCTTAAATTCTTCATAGCTTTTCTGAACCGCATATACATGTGCACCAATCGCTCCATCAGCAGGCTTCAGTAAAAATATAGGTTTATGTGCTTCCATTGACATTGGAGCTAAACTTCTATAATGCCTTAACAAGGCAATACAATTTTTATCGTTATCAACGGTTGTGTCTGAATCCAGCTCATTGTTCCCTAAAACAAACCGTTTAAATACCTCAGGAATACGGTTTGCCCATTTTAGATAAGACTTGACGGGTCTACTCTCTTTCGCGGAATATTGCATTACAATGTAGCCCGCTGGTTCAGCATTATTTTCAGGTATAACTATTTTCTTAGGTACCATACTTCTACGTACATTCCATCCCTTTTTCCATTGATGAAGTGTTGTTCCCAGGTTTTTAATACCTTGAAGTGAGAATAAATCAGAAGCTACAGGCATAATTATATAATCTGAACTAATAGTCACAGCCCTATTAATCGCACCCAAATTAGGCCCAACATCTATTAGTACAATTTGAGCCTTAAATCGACTTACAGATTCGTCAATTATAGTTTTAAAGATACTCGTAATCCGAAATGAATAAATATCTTCATTTAAACATTTAAGCCAGGCATCACTTAATCTATCCTCAAACGTAGATAAAGCTAAATTACCTAAAATCAATCCAAGATTATCATTAATAGGCTCGATATGCACAGGCACATAAGGCTCCCCTTCAACAATCGGCTGAATGGCATCTAAAATAGTAATTGGCATTTCATTTTCATAAATCTCCTCAAATCTCTCATTGGATAAAAACATTGAGGTGAGATTTGATTGAGGATCTAAGTCAATAGCAACTGTTTTCACTCCTAGCTCAGAGAGCATCCATGCAACATTATATACCGTAGTTGTTTTCCCAACTCCTCCTTTATTATTAAAAAATGTAATTATCCTCATTCCCAATTTTTATTTATTGGTATTGAAACCTTAAATTTAGTTGTAAGATTCAAATCGAACTTCGGTGCCCCATTTTCGTTCCTTTCAAGTTCATGAATCGCCCTTTTGACCCCATAATTAAAACGGTTTACATACCCTAGAACTTTCATCGATTCTGCCAACACCACATTTCGATAATCACTGGCGTCAGGAAAATTCTGAGGGGTGGCCTCACCAAACAAACCTCCTGGATTAATTATTTCTATTCGGTTAGAAAATTCGTAAATATAAATTGGCGCATTTGATTCATAACTTCTATGCATGATAGCATTCATTACTAATTCCCGCAAAGCCCAGTAGGGATAATTACGTACATTTATCTCCTGAAACGAATCAGTCCGCTGGGGACGTTCCTTAATTATATTTCCCTTAATAAAATCATCAAGTAGACGTAACTCAGTTATCAATGCTCCTGAGAATTTTTTTTCATACTCAACAGCATCCGTCATTTCTAATCCAGAAAACTTGATATACTGTATGTAAGCACCTGGCAAATAAAACTCAGGATTCAGACCAAACATCAATATACCTGCATTGGTAGGACAATGTTCTCTTGGATCGTAAAAGCGCAAAGATGCTAGTTGTTCCTCTGTGGTCCTCCCATTTTCAGCAAGCGTCTCTTTATCGACAGCAGAGGTTAGATAGTTTATTTTGAATAATTCAATGCTTAAATCTGCGATAGTAGAACTTAAAGCGGGGACAAGATCATAGGTCTTGGCATTTGAAACCCTCTTTTCAGAAAGTATCCTCTCTTCCTCCACTGAAGCTTTATCCCTTCTTGGCCCTACCCTTATCCAACACCTACCATCATATCTTACTGGAGGATAGCTTGAAGGTCTAACCTCAATGACAATAACATCCCCTCCTTGAAACTTAAAAATAGAACTCACTGTGATTGAGGGTTGAGGTAAAATTTTGCCATTTGTTTTCATGCCTCCAATTTTTTGGAGATCATCATCTGTATAATTCTTACCTGCAAGTGAACCATCATCATCTACTCCCAATAAGAGATAACCAGGAAGCTTATGATTAGGAAAATCATTGCTAAACGCGCAAATGGCCTGACCAAGTTTATCATCAGCAGTTGACCTTGTCCTCTCCACCCTGTCACTTTCCATTGCAGCAATTAACTCCTTTACCTTATTTTCTGTTATCATTTGTATTAGTGTAAATTAGGTTTAACAAAAATACTCATTTGGATTGAGTACAAAATAAATTATAGTAATCCGCTTGCAATGACGCGACGCTCCTTAGAAAATCAAGGAAGATGCAACAACTAAAAAATACTAATAATATTTCAAATAAAACAAAAAAAGGAAAACCGCTTTCGCAATCTTCCTTTTTCAGTCTGTGTGTCCCGGATTGGATTCGAACCAATGACCTACTGCTTAGAAGGCAGTTGCTCTATCCAGCTGAGCTACCGAGACATCCCGTCCATCCTGACATCAAAATTGTTATATTTATCTGTCATTTTGGGAGTGCAAATGTATAAATTTTCTGATTAAAAAAACAAATTAATTTTATTTTTTTTCGATAATGTTGTGATTCTATGGACGTAAAAATTGAATCATCCTGGAAAGAGGTCCTCAAAGACGAATTCCAGAAATCGTATTTTGAACAGATTGTCATGTTCCTTAAACATGAAAAAGCACTCGGAAAAACCATCTACCCTAAAGGTGAAGATATCTTTAACGCCTTCGATAAAACACCTTTCGATAAAGTAAAGGTAGTGATTCTCGGCCAGGACCCGTACCATAACGAAGGACAGGCACATGGCCTCTGCTTCAGTGTCCAGGATGGCGTTAAACCTCCTCCATCACTCGTTAATATCTATAAAGAAATGCAGGCCGACCTCGGCCTTGTTCCTCCCGCCAGTGGCAATCTCACCAAATGGGCCCAACATGGCGTGCTCCTGCTGAATGCCATGCTTACCGTAAGAGCTCATGAACCAGCCTCCCATTCCAAAATAGGCTGGGGATCATTTACCGATGCCGTTATCCGCAAAATATCCGACCAAAAAAGAGATGTCGTATTTTTGCTGTGGGGAAGGTTCGCGCAAGACAAACAAATCCTGGTGGACGCTACCAAACATCATATTCTCAAAGCCGCCCATCCCTCCCCACTCAGCGCCCATAACGGGTTCTTTGGTTGTAAACACTTCTCTAAAACAAATGAGCTCCTGGCAAAAGCAGGGATAGAACCGGTAGACTGGCGATTATAATTATATTGATTTTTATTTAATATATTCGGGGATACGCTGAACAGCTATATGAAACTGATAAAAAACATCTTCGGAAAAGTCTTTGCACTGTACGCTCTCCTGCTTTTCGCAGGAACCATGCTGATCGTGTTTATTCCCATCTGGATTTTCTCCTTCTTCCCCGATCCTAAAAAATCACTGGGTTTCCTTACCATCGGTAGAATATGGATGAAAGTCTATATGCCCCTCATCGGATGCCCTGTGCGTATTAAAGGAGAAGAATACTTTGAAAAAGGGAAAACCTACGTGGTCGTATGCAATCATAATGCGCTCATCGACGTGCCCGTTACCACTCCAGGCGTACCAGGCGTTAATAAAACACTCGCCAAAGCCTCCATGGGTAAAATACCCCTCTTCGGCGTACTGTACCGGATTGGTGGCATCCTAGTAGATCGCAAAGATGAACAAAGCCGCAAAAACAGCGTCGTAGAAATGCGGGAAGCACTCGCAAAAGGCATGCACATGCTCCTCTACCCGGAAGGGACCAGAAACCGCACGAATGAGCCCCTGAAGCCCTTTTATGATGGCGCATTTGCCCTCGCCATAGAAGCACAGGTGCCCGTCATCCCTTCTCTGCTCTTTCATACCAAAATTGTCAACCCGGCTGATAAAGGTTTTTACGCCTGGCCTCACCGGATCGATTATCATTTCCTGCCCGCCGTGCCCACGGAAGGCCTTACCAAAGACGATGTGGTAGCATTAAAGGAGAAAGTATTCAAAATTATGTGGGATTACTATATTGCTAATGATAAATAAATAGCAAAAAAGGCGAAGCATCACTGCTTCGCCTTTTCTTATATCTCTACGTATATACTTATACGTTACATACTGTAATACGTTCGCGATCGGTTAAGCCGCAAATCCCGCAATATACCCGCCTTCGGATTAATCGTAATGCTAAACTGACGATAGGTTCCGAACGGCACCAGGTTGATCGACATCTGCCAGCAATGCAAATCCCTCGATATATACAGGTTGGTATACGCTATCTCCATCGAGTTAAAGTCGAAACCACTGTTCATACCTACCTTCCACTTCGGTGTCAGACTAAAATCTCCATTAAAACTCACATACTGGCGCAACTCCTTTACCACACCGCCCGAATCGGCAATGATCCGGTTTGTATACGATAAGCTATAGGACAGGTCCAGTCTCCATGGAATATCAAAATCCACATATTCACCCGGATTTTGACGCATCATCTGCAATTGCCGCTGCTGCGCAGCCTGCAAGGCATTGGCATCCATCACATTCTGCAAGCTATCCAGCGTTTTTTGCCGCTGCTCGTCTCCTCCCTTCTTGTCTTTTGACTGGAAGGAGGTCGACATCGTTATGGAAGCATTTGTTAACCGGCCTAAACTCAGCTTGCCATCCTGCCATACATATCGGTCCTTACGAACCCCGCTCTGCTCATTGGTAACATAAGGATCCAGTGTACCGCTGGCAGAGATATTCAACTTGTCAAACAGGTTAGTACGGGCATATAAGCTGAAAGGCGATAACTTAAAGGAATCTGCCACAAAGTTATAGTTGGTATTCAACCCGAAACCATCCAGCAGCTTGATCTTCCGCTCGTGGTTACCACTGGTATCCTTTCTGCTGAATACTTTCATCTCCAGGTTATTATCCAGGGAGAAGCTCATACCACCAAAGGAACCCTCGCCAGGCACCCCTATCACAGATCCCTGGAAGTAGGACGCACGCTGGTAATCACCTTCCGCATTATAAGTCATGTTGTAATAAGCTCCCTGCGTGAGGTCCGGCCGGTAGGTCAACCCAATCGAAGGACGCATCACATGCCGGATCTTCCGGATTTTACCCTGCCCGAAATCATACATTCCATACAAGGCCGTTGCCAGCGACAAGCTGGTACTCAGCTCATGCTGGGCATAAAATCCAGGAATATACGTTGTATCCAGGGCTCCCAGCTGACCGGTTCCCAGGTTCCTTTTATTCGGATTCCACTGGCGCTCAGTTTTCTTGGTATACCAGTACTCGGTGAAGTTCACACTTGGTGAAAAGGTAAACGACTTCATCACCGGTATAGAAAAAGAGATCGGGATGTTCTGCTGCATACCGCTCTGTAACGCATCAAACATCTCCTTTTTACCAAAGGAAGAATCTTTGAAATAAGCCTGGTTACGGAATTGGTTGGTATAGCTGATACCGATTTTATGATACCATTTGGCCGTTCCAATCAGTTCTTTAGGCTGGAAAGGATAGATGGTCTGCACCGAGAAGTTCGCATCCGGGAAGGTCAGGGACACGTCACGGGTTTGCAGGTTCTGGTTGTCTGATAAGTTTATAGTGAGATTGTAGGGCTTGTTCTGCCAGGTTTTCGAGAAACTGATACTGGAACCGATGTTATTGTTTACACGCGTCGAGTAGTCGTAGACGTTATATTGGTTATAGGAGCTGGTTCCGAAGTTTACGCTCGCTCCAAAGTTAATTCCCGGGCGTGCCTTGCTATCCATGGTATGGTTCCACATTACGCGGAAGTCGCGGCTGTTCACAAACTCCTGCGGCACAGAAGGGTCACCCAGCCTGGTATTGGCAAAACTCAGGGTCATACCTCCGCTATACTTATAGCGTTTGCGGTAGGTAGGACTGGCTGTCAGCGCCCAGCTGCCGTACGAGTAAATATCCCCGCGCAGCGTCATATCCAGGTGCTCGCCCATCCCAAAGTAATAACCGCCCTGTTCCAGCCCCATACCTTTCTGCGCGTTGGTGACAAACTGCGGCGGCAAAATCCCGGAGCGCTGGCCCTGGGTAATCGGGAAAATGGCAAAAGGAATGAATAAAGGCGTTGGGATACCCTGTATTTCCAGGTTGGCAGGCCCGGAAACGATCAGTTTATCAGGAATTACCTTGATTTTCTTAGCCCGGAAGCTAAAGTGAGGTGTATCCAGGTTACAGGTCGTATAGCCGTTCTTGAAACCAAAAATGGTATTATCAGCCATTCTCTTGGTTTTTTCACTGTGCACGTACCCCTCCCCGTATTGTGACCTGGTATTAAAAATTAATGCTTTGGAAGATGTAAAATTGTACTCCAACGTATCCGACTCGGCACTCTGCCCGCCATCATTCATCACCGGGCGTCCGATGTACTTACCGGCAGTATCTTTCCCGTGCACGGCGGTCATTACCCCCGTCTGCTGGTCAAAACTCACTTCATAGGCCGTCAGGTCAATGGTCTTATATTTTACGTTCGCATTGCCAAACAGGTAGAATTGCTTCTTCTGGACCATCAGCACCATAGAATCCTCCGCTTTGGCGGTTACAACCGCGTCCAGTGAGTCTTTCGATGCTTTAGGCAACAACAGCGAATCCACCGTAACGATGGTCGTATCCTGCAGGGTTGAGTCCCCCGGCAATTTTAAAGCCGTAGAATCGCCTGTTTTAGGCACAATCAACGTATCTTTAGGCCTGGAGGGAACAACTGGCTTTATCGAATCCACTTTTTTCGCAGGCGGAACAGTGTCTGCAAAAATTTTGTTAAATCCGAAGAATCCGTGTGGTATATTCCCTGCCGATGCATCTATAATAAAGGGAACGGCGATAACTATACCTGCAAATGCCAGGTATGTCTGTCGCAAAAACTTTTTATAATTATTTTTGTAGCTAGAGCTCATGTGTTAAGGCGGGCACAAACCTACAAGTTTTTGGACAATTTATTACAAATGATAACTTGTAAAGTTTGACGGGAAAGAAGTATATAGGTAGTTGAAATGCGCATGTGGCCAGTAAATTATTAAATTGATAAATAAACTTATTTTTTATTTTTTGTGATTACAGCACCCATTAAAAAGAGAATCATGCGCTGGAACCGATTTTGGACTTTAGGACTGGGAACTTTATTCACCTGTACCTTTTTTATTCAGGCAAAAAACACACCAGTTTCCCAGAAACAGGACGTTTCCGGGAATCAGGGCAAGCCTATCAGAACGATTGTAATTGACGCAGGCCACGGTGGACACGACGTGGGCGCCCGCGGCAGCTATTCCACTGAAAGCCAGCTTACCTTGCAGGTAGCCCTTAAGCTTGGAAAGATCCTCGAAGAGAACATGCCGGATGTAAAGGTAGTGTATACACGTAAAACGGACCGCTTCGACGACCCAAGGGTAAAAGCCAATATGGCCAACGACGCCAAAGGCGAACTGTTCGTATCCATCCACTGTAACTCAGCAGGTAAAATCAGACGCCAGACAGGCTCCCAAACCGTATACCGCAAAAAAGGTAAAAAGAAAGTAGCCGTAAAGGTGCCTACCTACGCCTACTACCCTAACCCGGCAAAAGGTACGGAAACCTATATCTGGGCCACCAGTAAGAATAACGCAAAAATGGAATCCCTTAAGCAGAATTCCGTAATCGTGCTGGATGCCGATTCCGAAGAGTCACGTGCCCTCATGGACGATACCGACCCGGAAACTTTCATCCTGCTCAACACCCTGCGTAACGCCTACTTCGACCAGAGCCTCCGCCTGTCCACCCTCATCGAAGATGAGTTTACCAAAGTAGGCCGCATCAGCCGCGGCGCCAGACAACGTAACGAAAAAGGTATCTGGGTGCTGTCCGCTACCGCCATGCCTAGCGTACTCGTTGAACTGGGCTTCATCTCCAACCCGGAAGAAGAAGACTACCTCAACTCCGCCAGCGGACAATCCGAACTGGCAAACGGTATCTATAAAGCGATTAAGCGTTACCGTGATGAACTGGACCGCTTCACCATCAACCGCCAACAAGACACTGAAGGTTCTGCCGCCGTTAGCAGCCGCTAATCTTCAATAACTCATATCCCCATACCGGGAGCTACTGCCATCAGGCCGCTCCCGGTACCACGGAAACTCCCGCCCTCCCCAAATATTCCATCCTATAATTATCAACATTTTATTTCAGATACGCCCCGGACATCCTTTTTGATTATTTTTGCGCTGAACGTATACGAATCACATGCTCAAATTATCAAACGAAACAAAAGTGGGCATACTTACTGTCGTAGGTATAACCCTCCTTGTACTGGGCTTTAATTTATTGAAGGGAAAGAGCCTGTTTAAACGCACAAAAACTATCTACGCTGTATATACGCAGGTAAATGGCCTGCAACCCTCCAACGCCGTACAGGTAAACGGCCTCGTGGTAGGTAATGTTGCCAACCTCGATGTAATGGACCAAAACGCAGGCAGAATCCTCGTAACCCTGACCATCACCAAAAAAATTGAAATCCCACGTAACTCTGTGGCCCGCATCAGCTCCGACCTCCTTGGCAGCAAAACCGTGCAGCTCGACCTCGGCAACTCCGGTGAGTTCCTCCAAAGCGGCGATACCGTATATGCTGCCGTAGACGGCTCCATGACCGATGCACTCAAAGAACAACTCAACCCCCTCGTGCAAAAACTCCAGGGGACACTCATGAATATCGACTCCGTGCTGCTTAACGTAAACGGCCTCCTGGACTCCACCTCCAAAGGTCATCTCCACCAGGCCATCGGCAACCTGGAAGTGGTTACCCGTAACTTTACCCACACCAGCGCAGCCCTCAACACCCTGCTGGACCGTAACGGCGCCGTAGCCGGTACCATGAACAACCTCCAGGATGTTACCGCCAACCTCAAAAACAGTAACGAAAAAATTTCCGCCATCCTCGACAACGCCGAAAAAGCTACCGGCTCACTCGCAAATGGCAATATCGATAAAACACTCGCGGAACTGCAAGCCACTGCCGCCAGCCTGAATGCGACCATCGCCAAACTTAATACCACCGACGGTACCGCAGGCATGCTGCTCAACGATAAACAGGTATATAACAACCTGCAATACTCGCTCAGCAACCTGAACAAACTGCTGGAAGACCTGCGCATCAACCCTAAACGGTATGTGCACTTCTCCCTCTTTGGTAAAAAAGATAAAGTAAGACCAATACCTTCTGACTCAGTAAAAGCTCAATAATCTCAATGCGCGCATTTATCAAATCCGGGCTATTACTGTCTGCAGTTTTTCTGGCAGCACTGATCCCCGCCAGGGCACAGGTTCCTAATCAACCTCCCCCCGCACAAGGCACCAGGATCGAAATTATTCATGCCGACTCCCTCCTGGATATCACCAAGGATACCCTGGCAGTAAGAAAACTGATCGGAAAAGTACACCTTAAACAAGGTACCACCCAGTTCTGGAGCGATAGCGCCATCCAGAACCTCAAATCCAATATCATCGACGCATACGGTAATATCCGTATCAACCAGGCCGATAGTGTTTACATTTATGGTAATGCACTCAATTACGACGCAGCTACCCGCATCGCCACGCTCACCGGCGACGCACGTATGACCGATAATAAAGTAACCATCACCGGCCCGGAACTGGTGTACGACATGAACGCCAAAGTAGGCTCCTACCTTAAAACCGGTAAGCTCGTAAGCGATAAAAGCGTACTCACCAGCGATGAAGGATTTTATTACGTGGATATGAAAGAAATGCACTTCCAGCGAAATGTAGTCCTGGTAAACCCGGACTATACCCTCGCCACCGATGCATTGCTCTATAATACCGACACTAAAATTGCCAACATCATTGCGCCTACCACCATCAATGAAGGGAAACGCATCATGTATGTTACCAGCGGCTACTACGACACCGACAAAGGATATGGCAACTTTACCAGCCGCCCCCTGATCGAAGACAGTACCGGCACCCTCACCGCCGACCAGCTGGAAATCGACCGCATCAGCGGCAAAGCCTATGCTACCGGCAACATGGTGTACCGCGATACCATTAATAAGATGTCACTGCTGGCCAACTACGGCGTAGCTGACCAAAATAATAAAACACTGCTCGCCACCCAGAAGCCGCTCCTCATCATGGAGAATAAAAAGGATACCTTCTACATGGCCGCAGATACACTGTTTACCGGAATCATCAAACCTGGCGACAGCCTCTCCATCCCTTCCGTGGAAGGCCTTAAAAAAGCGCCACCTCCACTGCGACTCACCCCCGTGAAATCCAGGATCGCAGAAACACCTATCGATAACATGCCGGAGTTCCTGAAAAAAGATGAACTACTGGCCAAACAACAAAAAGACAGTGTATCCGGCGCCGTTATGATGATGATGGCAGATTCGGCCATGGCCAAATCCAGGGATCGTATGCAGCTCAATAATGTAGGCAATATTAAAATTGCCCCCATGAAGCCCATACAGCCAGCGGATTCCCTGCCAGGCATCATGCACTACGCAGACAGTATCGCGCTGACCAAACCGAAAGATAAATCAGCAGATACGGCAGATATACGCTATATCCTCGCCTACCATAACGTACGCATGTTCTCCGATTCCTTACAGGGTGTGGCAGATAGCGTCTATTACAGCACCAGCGACTCCGTATTCCGCCTATACAAAGATCCCGTGCTGTGGAGTAACCGGAAAACACAGATGTACGGCGATACCATCTACATGTATACAAAAAATCAAACGGCCGATAAAGTAGTGATGAAACAAAATGCATTTATCATTAATGAATCCGGCCCCGATTTATATAACCAGATCAAGGGCAACCTGATCACCGGCTACATCAAGGAACAATCACTGGACTGGATGCACGTAGAAGGCAACGCCGAAACAATCACCTATGCCACTGATAACCAGGGCGCATATATGAACGTAAACCGGACGTTGTCCGCCACTATCAAGCTGTATTTCTCCGGTGGTGAACTACAGAAGGCAGTATTCTACACCCAGCCCGAAACAACCGTGTATCCGTTTACACAACGGCCGGTGGAAGAGCTGAAACTGGAACATTTCAAATGGGACGTCAAACGACAACCGAAAAATAAATATGAGCTAATGCATTAAGAATAAGCCCTCTGCCACAGCAGGGGGCTTATTTTTTTTGGCTATATTTGCCCAGTTACCTAACCTGGAAAAACATTCTACTGTGCTGAAAAATCCGTTCAATATCATCAGGAAATCATTGCTGTCACCTATTTACACGTTCATGAAGGATAGTCGTGCAGTAGGGATTACACTTATTATTTGCACCCTGATTTCCATGATACTGGCCAATTCAGGCGTACAGGACGGATACATCAATTTCTGGAATGAACTGTTTGATCCAACCGCAGGTCACCACTACCATTTCCGCTCCCTGTTGCTACCCAACTCAATACTGCTATGGATAAACGACGGCCTGATGGTCCTCTTCTTTTTTCTGGTAGGAATGGAAATCAAACGGGAACTCACCGTAGGTGAACTTTCCAGCATCAAACAATCTATATTACCCGTGCTGGCTGCTATCGGCGGGATGATCGCACCGGCGCTGATATTCACCCTGTTCAACCGTGGTACTGATTATGCCCATGGCTGGGGAATTCCGATGGCTACCGATATCGCATTTTCATTGGGGGTATTGTCCCTGCTCGGCAACCGCGTACCCGTGAGCCTTAAAATCTTCCTGATGGCCCTGGCGATTATTGACGACCTTGGTGCGATACTTACCATTGCCATCTTTTATACCCCACACCTGGAAATAAAGTACCTGTTAATCGGAGGTGGCGTACTGCTCATCCCGATTGCACTAAATCTCTTTAAAGTAGAAAGACTGATTTTTTATTTCCTTCCCGGAATTGTGCTCTGGTATTGCATTTTCAATTCCGGCATCCATGCAACTATCGCCGGGGTGTTACTGGCTTTCTGCATACCGCAGTCCAGGATCGAAGAGCTGGTACACAACCTGCATGATCCGGTGAATTTTGTGATCATGCCGTTATTTGCCCTGGCTAATACTGCCATTGCCTTACCGGATAACCTGCTGTCCTCCCTCGGACACGATATCAGCTATGGTATCATGGCAGGTCTGTTTATAGGCAAGCCACTGGGCATTTTCGCCCTGTCATTTATTGCAGTAAAGCTGCGGCTGGCAGTATTGCCCGAACGTTCCGGCTGGCTGCAACTATGGGGAATTGGAATGATTGCCGGGATCGGATTCACTATGTCTATCTTTATTTCCACCCTTGCCTATACAGAAAGAGCCATACAAACTATTGCCATTATTTCCGTAATTACAGCCTCGCTGGCAGCGGGCCTGGCAGGATTTTTCTACCTCCGGCTGTTAAAAAAAGCCTAACGTTTACGCCTGTTGGCATTGTTATTGTTAAATGTTGGTGAATTTTTTTGGGAAGCCATATACTTTAGAGAAAAATCTAACGTTAAAGAACCCAAATATTTATTTTTCTTTAATTCAAATCACATCTATGAAAAAAGTCGTGTTACTTTTCAGCCTCTTCGCTGTTTTGGCAATACAGGCTAACGCGCAAAAGAAAAGCAGCTACCGTGGCGGCAGTTATGGTGTAGAAAACTATAACACTGCACTGGGTATTCGTTTGAACCCATGGATGGTAGGCTTTACCATTAAACATTTCATTCAGGGACCTCATGCTATCGAAGGCTTAGTAACCACTAACGTTTCGAACAGAACTAACGTAACTTTTACCGGATTATATGAATACCACTGGAACGTGGGCATGCAGGGTATGAACCTGTATGCTGGCGGTGGTGTGCACCTGAGCATCCTGGACCGTCTGGACTACGATGAAGATAAATTCCATGAAAAAGGAAAAGGCACGTACGCAACTCCGGGTCTGGATGGTATCATCGGTATTGAATATACTTTCAAGAAGTTCCCGCTCAATATCAGTGCGGATCTGAAACCTTTCGTGAATTTTGTTGGTCCAACCAGCTACATGGGTGAAGAGATCGGTGGTGTTTCCGCCAGATTTGCCTTCTAAAAAAAGGGAAATAAAAATGTACTTTAGCGGATTATGGGGCTCCCATAATCCGTTTTTCATTGGTACAAATGCTAACTCCCTGCGAAGATGCGCCTGCTATTCCTGCTTCTTGCCACTTTATTTTCACAAACGGCCTGCAATAAACCAGCGCCGGAGGTGCCTTCCGTCAAACAGCCGGCCCAACCCGCTGAGGGCTACGGCGGGGCTGCCTATACCAACAACGACATCGGAAAAGTAAATTTTGATGATGGCAATACCGGCTTCTGGCTCTATTACCCGATGAATCCAATCCCCAAGGAGGCTCCGGTGATCGTTTTTAACCATGGTTATGGCGCCTGGAACCCCGCCTGCTACGGAGGCTGGATCAGGCACCTGGTGCGCAGGGGTAATATTGTTATTTTTCCGAGATACCAGGCTACCCTTGTTACCACTCCCGCGATATATACTTCAAACGCTGCCACGGCCATTAGCCGGGCGTTAAAAACAATTGCAGACAACCCATCCTGGCCCCAGCCAGCCAAAGGAAAATATGCCTACGTAGGCCATTCTTATGGCGCAGTGGTGAGTGCCAACCTGGCCCTCACACCGGCTGCATACGGCATTTCGGCCGCCAAAGCACTGATACTGGCTTGCCCTGGCACAGGCAATGCACCACAGGGTGCCGCTGCATCTTACAGAAATATGTCTGCTAAAATCAAAATGCTTTTATTGACGGAAGAAGATGATAATCGCGCCGGCACTACCTTCTCAGATTTGCTTTATACTACCACTCCATATATAACCGCCAGCAACAAGAATTTCATCATTCATCAGGCAGATAACCACGGCGCTCCGGTGATATCCGCCAATCATGGCGAAGCTGCCTCCACAGATATGTGGTTCGATTCAGGTGAACGCAATACGGTGATCAGTGCATCGTTTACGGGTACACGAACCGATGCTACCGACTATTATTACTACTGGAAACTCACAGACGCCCTGCTCGACTGTGCCTTTTACCAGAAAGGCTGTGACACCGCTTTGGGCAACACTACTGCACAGCAGTACACCGGCCATTGGAGCGACGGGCAGGCAGTAAAGCCCCTGCTGGTGAAGTAAGTAATAAGCGAATATTCCCTAATTTTAGGGAACAAGCTATTACTATGAAGATCTTCAGCGCAGCACAAATACGTGAAGCCGATGCATATACCATTGAACACGAGCCTGTAAGCAGTCTTGACCTGATGGAGCGTGCCGCAGCAGCCTGTACTGACTGGATTACAGATCATTTCACTCCCGCACATCCCGTTTATATCATTTGTGGCAAAGGCAATAATGGCGGTGATGGCCTCGCTATCACCCGTCAGCTGCTGGAAAAAGGATATGAAGCAAATGCCTGGCTGCTTACCGGCCATGCCAGTCCCGATAATCTTGCGAACCAGGAGCGCCTGGAACAACGGTATCCAGGCCATATCCACCCGCTCAATGATCTACAGGGATTTCCTATACCAGCAGCAGATGGTATTATTGTAGATGCCCTGTTTGGCACCGGTTTAAACAAACCCGTAGCAGGCTGGATGGCCGGCGTGATCCACCGGATAAACGATCTTCGTATGTGCCACACCGTAGTATCAGTGGACATACCTTCCGGTTTGCAGGCGGATAACAGCTCTCTGCATACACCAGTGGTGCAGGCCCATCATACCCTTAGTTTTGAAACTTACAAGCTGGCTTTCCTGTTGCCTGAAAATGCAGTTTTTGGGGGAGAGATACATGTGCTGCCTATAGGATTGCATCAGGACTACCTGACGCAAACGCCTGTACGTTTTCATCTTTCTGATGCGGACACTATCCGAACTATATATCAGCCCAGGAATCCGTTTGGACATAAAGGTACTTATGGTCATGCGCTCATTATTGCCGGCAGCTATGGAAAAATAGGTGCCGCCTTACTGGCTACCAGGGCCTGCCTGCGGGCAGGCGTGGGACTGCTCACCTGCCATGTGCCCGGCTGCGGCTATGACATCATGCAGCTGGGGGAGCCGGCGGCCATGTGCATCACCGATTCAGAAATGCAGCATAGCACCCATTTCCACCTGGATGCGGCACAGGCAAAATATAACTGTATAGGCATTGGCCCCGGACTGGGCACACACCAGCAAACCGCGCTGGCCCTGGAGAAGCTGTTGGAAAGCTATCCACTGCCGATGGTCATTGACGCCGATGCATTAAACATCATTTCCGTATATCCTTACCTGTTATACAAGATTCCCAAAGGTTCCATGCTGACTCCACACCCCAAAGAGTTTGAGCGACTATTTGGCGCCACAGCCAACCAGTTTGAGCGGCTGGATCTGCTGAGCAGGAAATCAATGGAAACAGGCCTTTATATTTTATTAAAAGGGAGATATAGTACCATCGCCTGCCCCGATGGCTCGTTATATTTCAATCCTACCGGTAATGCAGGAATGGCAACCGGAGGCAGCGGTGATGTGCTGACAGGCATACTCACCGCCATGCTGGCCCAGGGATATACGCCCAAAGCGGCCATCATTCTGGGGGTATGGCTGCACGGCTATGCCGGCGACCTTGCCGCTGCCAGCTTATCACAGGAGGCGATGACTGCCAGCGACATCATCCACCACCTGGGGGATGCTTTTTTGCAGGGTATCTGACCTTAAAAAATCTGCTCCCCAAAAGTCCCTCCCATAGCGAAGTTTATTAAAAAATTGAGCCACACACGTGAGTATTAATTTTTTATGTTTTATATTTATTTGAAACACTATTTGGAATCTTATGATCTTTTAACTACTAAAACAAATTTTGTCAACCTTGCATTTTTTAAATTCGCTTATATGAATATAGTTTACCTCGTTCCATGTTTTGGATTACTAGCCTTGTTATTTACCGCGTTTCGGAGCGCCTGGGTTTCCCGCCAGGATGCCGGCAACGAAAAAATGATGGAGATTGCCGCCCATATCGCAAAAGGAGCAATGGCATTTCTGAAAGCTGAGTATAAGATCCTTACCTATTTCGTAATTATTGCTGCTCTTTTGCTGGCTTTTATGGGAGCCACTCACGAAAATTCGCACTGGTCAATTGCACTGGCTTTTGTAATGGGCGCTATATTCTCTGCAGTAGCAGGTTTCATTGGTATGAAAATCGCCACTAAGGCGAACGTACGTACCGCACATGCGGCACGCACCAGTTTATCAAAAGCCCTGCAGGTATCCTTCACCGGAGGTTCCGTGATGGGGATGGGTGTTGCGGGTCTGGCTGTTTTAGGGCTGGGCGCGTTGTTTATTGTGCTGAGCTCCTTCTTTGGCGCTGCCGCCAATACACCTGAAATGGTCAAAACAATTGAAGTACTCACCGGCTTTTCGCTGGGTGCTGAGAGTATCGCACTCTTTGCCCGTGTAGGCGGTGGTATCTATACCAAAGCTGCTGACGTAGGCGCTGACCTGGTAGGTAAAGTGGAAGCCGGTATTCCGGAAGATGATCCGCGTAACCCTGCCACTATCGCTGATAACGTGGGCGACAACGTAGGTGATGTTGCCGGTATGGGCGCCGACCTGTTCGGTTCATACGTAGCAACCGTACTGGCTACCATGGTACTGGGCTCTGAAACTACCAGCCAGGATGCATTTGGCGGTATCGCTCCTATCCTGCTGCCTATGCTGATCGCCGGATTCGGTATTATCTTTTCTATCATCGGCACCTTCTTTGTTCGCATCAGCGACAATGCAGGTTTAAATACTTCCGTGGTACAGCGCGCCCTGAACATGGGTAACTGGGGTTCCATTGTACTTACGCTCATTGCCTCTTACTTCCTGGTAAACTGGATTTTGCCTGATACAGAAATGCAGCTGCGTGGCCATGTATTCACCAGGGGACAAGTATTTGGTGCGATCGTAGTAGGCCTTGCAGTAGGTACCCTGATGAGTATCATTACTGAATATTATACCGCAATGGGCAAACGTCCGGTGCGTTCTATCATCCGCCAGTCTGCCACTGGTCATGCTACCAATATCATTGGAGGTTTGTCGGTTGGTATGGAATCTACCACCCTGCCAATCCTGGTGCTGGCAGCCGGTATCTGGGGCTCTTACGCTTTTGCCGGCTTATACGGAGTAGCCATTGCTGCTGCCGGTATGATGGCTACCACCGCTATGCAACTGGCCATCGATGCCTTTGGCCCGATCGCTGATAACGCAGGTGGTATTGCTGAAATGAGTGAACTGCCAAAAGAAGTGCGTGAAAAAACCGATATCCTGGATGCCGTAGGTAACACTACTGCTGCAACCGGTAAAGGTTTCGCTATTGCTTCCGCTGCGCTTACTGCCCTGGCTTTGTTTGCTGCCTTTGTGGGCGTGGCAGGCATCTCCGGCATTGATATTTACAAAGCGGATGTACTGGCTGGTTTGTTTATCGGTGGTATGATTCCGTTCATCTTCTCTTCCCTCGCAATAGCGGCGGTAGGTCGCGCTGCCATGGCAATGGTGGAAGAAGTACGCCGTCAGTTCCGCGAAATTCCAGGTATCATGGATGGTACCGGCAAACCGGAATACGATAAATGTGTGGATATTTCCACCAAAGCTTCCATTCGTGAAATGCTGGCTCCTGGTGCCATTGCATTAATCTCTCCGCTGCTGATCGGCTTCATTGCCGGGCCGGAAGTACTGGGTGGTTTCCTCGCTGGCGCTACTGTGAGCGGTGTACTGATGGGCATCTTCCAGAACAACGCCGGTGGTGCATGGGATAACGCTAAAAAATCATTTGAAAAAGGCGTTGAAATCAACGGTGAAACTTACTACAAGAAATCAGAGCCACACAAAGCATCTGTGACAGGTGATACCGTGGGTGATCCTTTCAAAGATACCTCCGGTCCGTCTATGAACATCCTGATCAAACTGATGTCTATTGTATCACTGGTGATTGCGCCCACCCTGGGAGAAAAATTCCATACCAGGGATGCTGCACCAACTGCCAAGGTGAGCACGCAGGCTGAAAAGTCGGCAAAAGCGCCGTTGGTGACTTATGTGGCGACTAAGAAATAGGAACTAATTAATTTCAACTAAAGGCCGGATAAAGGGGAGATTACTCCTTTTTATCCGGCTTTTTAGTTTTGGCGGGGTCGCAAAATCTTCGGTTTTGCTTGCGGGGTTCCGCGCTGCGCGCGGTGGCGCTAAGGATTGCCCAGGCTGCCATATACCCCAATAAATATTGCAATACGCGGGCTCCCGGGCCGGCTGCCCGGATGAAGCCTAAGGCGAGCACTCCCAGGCCAGTTCCGCATCAGGCACAGGGTGAGTACTCACAGGCCAGCTATCCGAATGAGGTACAAGGGCGAGCACGCCCAGGCAAGTTCCGGATGAGGCACAGGGCCGAACACCAGGGACTCCTCCTCAAAAATTCTTTTTGGCCCATATAAATTTCCTCCTTACTTTTGTACTGTAATTATTTTTATTACAGTTTAAATTTATAAAGATGAAAATTGCAATTATAGGCGCTTCCGGCTTTATCGGACATGAAATCCTGAACGAAGCCCTCCAAAGGGGCCACCAGGTGACAGCGATTGTCCGTAACCCGGAAAAGATTACCGTATCCAATGACAACCTGATCGTGAAAAAAGCGGATGTTACTGATGCAAATGCCGTAGCGGAAGCCATTTCCGGCACAGATGCCGTTATCAGTGCTTATAAAGCAGTAGATACAGACACCTACGTACAGGCTACCAAAGCCACCATCGCAGGTTTAAAACAAGCAGGCATAAAAAGATTTATCCTGGTAAGCGGTGCTGCCAGCCTGGAAGTTGCTCCTGGCCACCTCCTGCTCGACAGCCCCCATTTCCCGGCTGAATGGAAACCCATCGCTGAAGCCACCCGCGCAGGCCTCCTTGTTTTAAGACAGGAAAATGACCTGGACTGGACTGCCGTAATCCCTGCAGCCATGATCGAACCAGGCCCCCGTACCGGCAAATTCCGCGTGGGCACCACCTCACTGGTAACCGACGAAGCCGGTAACAGCAAAATTTCAGTAGCCGATTACGCCGTAGCCCTTGTTGACGAGCTGGAAACGCCTAAACATGTAAAACAACAGTTTACAGTGGCTTACTAATAGATATCGGAGAAAAATATAGTGAGGAGGTGCCGTGCCCGGCACCTTTTTGCGTTTACAGCAGGTAGTGAATCCTTCCACTCAGGCTGCTGCACTGAAGCCACCTGATTTGCATTTATGTACGTAGGGAAAATATTTTTCCTCTTAGGCTTTCTGAAAACCGACTATTTTGTATTTACAAAAGCCGGGAATACTTTTATTCCTGAAAGCCCTGCTTCGCAGTTAATGCTTCATCCTGCTTGGGCTTACCCCAAACTTTTTCCTGAAAGCCGTACTAAAATGTGGCAGACTGGAATAACCTGCTTCATCGGCAATATCAGATAAACTCCTGTTGCCGTCCAGGATCATGTCCTTCGCCAGCTCCAGGCGGTAATCACTCAGATAACCAAAAACGGTAGTATTATAGAGCTGTTTGAAGCCATTCTTGAGCTTAAACTCGTTGATGCCCGCCATGCGTGCCAGCTGCGACAGCGTAGGCGGCTGCTGCATATTGGCCAGCAATACGCTCCTGGCGTAATCTAACCGCTCACGGTCGGATACTGACAGGGGCTTCACCGATTTATGCTGCATCCCATCCACCACCTGGCTACACTGCAATGCCAGCAGCTCCAGCGTTTTGGACTGTAAAAACAATTTTTTCAGCCCACCCTGGAAGTTACAATTGGTAATCTCCTCAATAATGGCGTTCATACGCGGGGTGATATGAGGATTCTGATGGGCTTCCAAAATAGCGGCGCGGTTACCCGCCACCTCATCTGCCATCTTTCCCAAAATATCCCCGTTATGCTCCGCCAATGACAAAAAACGCTCCGCAGTAAAGCTGATAATAAACATATTCAACCCATCCTGCTTTTCAATGGAAGCCGTTTCATCACCGGTTGGGTCATATAACAGGTTATGCTCCAGCGTAGAAAAACGCAGGTTATCTGTTACCCCTTCCAGACCGGTATTAAAGCGTCCACGCTGTAAAAACAACATATCCACCAGCTTACTGGCAGCCCCTTTGGTATGCGAAATATGCAAATTCTCGTAAATATGGGCAGTGCCATGGCCCAGGTGATAACCATCGAAGTACAGACTATTGAATGTAGCATTGCCAAAATAGTAGGACAGGTTTTTCACATCTTCCAATATAGTTGGCGACGAAAGCTTATTCATATCGAAGTCCATCTCATCACGCAGCAAGATGTCACTCGCATCATTTTTTATAACTACGGCCATAAATAATCCGTTTCATATAAATTTTACTCCTTCAGGTGTAACAGTTAGTTGGGATAACTATAGCAAATTTGCACAAAAATATTCCGAATAACCAAATAAGAAACAAAATGATTGGAATATTCCGTACAAATATCACCTCCGTTCATGATAAAAATAATGTCATCAAGGCCATTTCATCCTCCTTTGAGGTGCAGGCCTGTAGTGTTGACATCGAAGACTGCGACCGGGTGCTGAGAGTAGCCGGCCAGGCCCCTTTCCAGGAAGAGGAAATCATTGAACTGGTCACCAACTTAGGGTTTGCCTGCGATATTCTGGACTAATTACTGTAGCTGAACAAATCTTTCCACGGGTTTACAGACGGCGTTGTAACATATTATTTTTTACAACGAGTGCTGTAAACCCGTATTTCATTTTTATTTTCACGGCGTGTAGGGGTAAGAACTTCCCCCCTCGTCATATATGCATGTTACAAAACCGGAAAAACTCATTTAAACTGCATTTACCTTTTATGAAAACAAGGGCAACCATGCTGCTGTCCGCCATCTGCCTGCTTTTTGGCGCTTCCATATCGTATGCGCAACAAGCCAGGTACACCGTAAGCGGATATGTGAAAGATAAACAAAATGGCGAAAGCCTCATCGGTATCTCGGTAGGAAAGCCAGGTACCAGCATCGGCACCGTCACCAACCAATATGGCTTTTACTCCATCACCCTGCCCGCAGGGGAGCAGGAATTGCAATTCAGCTATATCGGTTATACCAATTACAAAACTACTGTCAAACTTCAAAAAAATATTACCCTGGATGTGAAGCTGGAAGCCAGCTCCAGCCAACTCAATGAAGTTACCATCAAAGGTGATAAACAGGAAAAAGCCATTAATACCATCAATACCAGTATCAACCGCCTGGATATTGCACAAATGAAGGCCATGCCTACTTTCATGGGAGAAGTGGATGTATTGCGCGCCATTCAAACCCTCCCGGGCGTGGCTACCGTAGGGGAAGGTGCCTCCGGCTTTAACGTTCGTGGAGGTAACAGCGACGAAAACCTCATCCTGCTGGATGAAGCTCCGGTATACAACTCCACCCACATGCTGGGCTTCTTCAGCGTATTCAATCCGGATGCGGTAAAAAGCCTGAATCTGATTAAAGGCGGCTTTCCGGCCGAATATGGCGGTCGCACCTCTTCTGTACTTGATATACGTATGAAAGATGGCAACAACCAGAAACTTGCTCTAAATGGGGGTATTGGTAATATTTTCAGCCGCCTGTCCTTAGAGGCGCCTATCGTAAAAGATAAATCATCCTTTATCGTAGCCGCCAGAAGATCCTACATCGATGTGCTGATGAAACCTTTCGTAAAAGGAGATATGAAAGATACCAAGCTGAATTTCTATGACCTCACCGCAAAGGCTAACTATAAATTTAACAGCAATAATACCCTGTTCCTCAGTGGTTATTTCGGAAGAGATGTATTTGGTTTTGGGAAAGATGTAAATATGAACTGGGGAAATGCCACCGCCACCCTGCGATGGAACCATGTATTTACCAACAAACTTTTTTTAAACCTGACCTCCTACTATAGCAAATACGATTATAGTCTGCAGTTCAGCAATGGAAGTAAAAAATCAGACAGTGAGCCTTCACAGAGCTACGACTGGACCTCCAACATCATCAACTACGGCCTCAAACCATCTTTCACCTACTATATCAACTCCGCTAATACACTGCGTTTTGGCGTTCAGGGCATTTACTATACCTTCAAACCTGGTACCGGGATTGGCACAGAGGGGGATGACCAGCATATCAAAACCATTCCTGATAAACATGCACTGGAATCAGCTGTGTATGTGGATCATGAGTATAAACCAAACAAGCATTTCGGTATCCAGTACGGCGTGAGACTTTCCAATTACCAAACACTCGGAAGCGGTACTGAATACTATTATGCAGATACTACCCCAGGCATCAGAAAACGCCTGATCGGACAAAAAGATTTTGGCGCAGGAGAAAAAATGACAGCATACAGCTATCTCGAGCCACGTGCAAGCATCCGCTATGCGTTCAACGACTTACACGCTGTGAAAGTGGCCTTCAGCCGTACTTCCCAGTTCATGCACCAGCTCTCCAATACGGCATCTCCAACACCGCTCGACATCTGGACACCAAGCAGCAACAACGTAGCGCCAATGGTTTCTAATCAGTATACCATCGGTTATTTCTTTAATGCGCCAAACGATAGTTATGAGCTGTCCGGTGAAGTTTTCTATAAAACCACCGATAACCAGCTGGACTATATCGACAATGCCAACCTGCAACTCAATCCTCAAATTGAGGCCGACCTGCTGCCTTCACAAGGCCGTGCTTATGGTGTGGAATTATATGCCAAGAAAGATATTGGAAATACCACCGGCTGGATCAGCTATACCCTGTCAAGAACAGAGCGTAAAACGCCTGGAATCAGTCTGAATGAATGGTTCCTCAACCGCTACGATCGTACGCATAATGTAAACATCGTAGTGTCCCATACGTTCACAAAACGAATATCTGCCTCTGCTAACTGGGTATTTGCATCCGGCACACCGGCAACATTTGCAGATAACCGCCTGGAATTCCAGGACTGGGATATTCCATACAACAGTACAGAAAAACGTAACAACTACCGGTTGTCGCCCTACAACCGCCTGGACCTCTCCATGACGCTGAAAGGTAAGCAACTGAAACGCTGGAAAGGAGAATGGGTGTTCTCGCTGTATAACGTTTATGCACGCCGCAACGCATACACCGTTTACTTCCGTCAAAATCCGGATAACCCGGATGTTAAGGAGGCGGTTCGCTTTTCTATCATCGGTACCATCGTGCCTGGTATCACTTACAACTTCAAGTTCTAACTGCTAAACGTGTAGCCATGAAAAAGTTTCTCTTTTATATATTACTCATTATCGCCGGTGCTTTTACTGCCTGCGATGATCCTATCGACCTAAATGTGCCTGCGGGGCAATCCTTTCCAGTGCTGGATGGCTGGATTACCAACGAAGCAGGCGTGCAGAAAATCCGTATGACCATGAGCGTGCCCTATACCCAGCAGGACCCGGCACCGGTGGTAAACGACGCGAAGATCACCCTTCACGATCTTACCAGCGGAGAGAGCTACCCTTTTAATTACAACAACGGCTATTATACCTACGATGCCAGTGCAAAAGCCATTGGTGTAATAGGCCACGTGTATAAACTGCACCTCGAATACAAAGGAGAAATACTGGAAGGCCTGGATACCCTGAAACGTACCACCCCAATAGATTCCATCACCTATGAATACAAAACACAGGAAGAGTCTATTTCCGGTAAAGAAGGCTACTATGCACGCTTTTATGCAAAAGACCCCGCAGGTGCCGTGGACTATTACTGGGTAAGGTCCTACAGAAATGATACCACCGCCCGCCTCGAAGATGCCTTTTCAGTAGACGGAGGTTTTGATGAAGGAATTTATGACGGTGCTTCCTTTATTCTGCCAATTCAACAGAGTATTACCGATTACGATAAACCGTTCCAGGTCGGGGAAAAAATAATTGTAAGAATTAAATCTCTCTCTAAACCCAGCTATGACTTTTTAACCCAGGTAAATGAGCAGGTAAACGCAGGTGGACTGTTTGCTAAAGTATTGGAAAATGTGAAAAGCAACATGCAGAATACTACTGCAAACGGGAAAGTGAAAGTATTAGGTCGCTTTGGTACATCTGCGGTGAGCAGAGCCGAGGTTTCTGTGAAATAAAAGCCTCCGCTGTAGTCAGGGGCCCTATGTCCCTCCTACCCGGAAAAAGGTCGAAGCCGTTGGCTTCGACCTTTTTTTATGCCATCAAAATTCAGTAACTTAATGAAAATACTTCCACCTTATGCCTCCGCAACTCATCATATATGCTATTCCCGGTTTTGTGCTCCTGATTCTCGCGGAGATCATCATCACTACTATCGACAACCGGCACCGTTATCAGACAAAAGATGCTGCCAGCAGTATCGCGATGGGACTGGGCAATGTGTTTACCGGCCTGTTTACCAAAACAATCATATTAGGCACCTACATGCTGGTGTATGATAAAATCAGGCTGTTTACACTTGGTTTTGAATGGTGGGTGTGGGTTTTATGTTTTTTTGCAGATGATTTCAGCTACTACTGGTTTCACCGCATCAGCCATAGTGTAAGGTTTTTCTGGGCGTCGCATGTCATTCACCACTCCTCTGAGCAATATAATCTGGCTACGGCCCTACGCCAAACGTGGACGGGCAATTTCACCGGCACCTTCCTATTCTGGCTCTGGATGCCCCTGATGGGCTTCCATCCGATTATGGTGATGACCATGCAGGCTATCAGTCTCATTTATCAGTTTTGGATTCATACAGAAGTCATACATAAGCTGCCAAAGCCTTTCGAATATATCCTCAATACCCCTTCGCACCACCGGGTACATCATGGGTCCGACCTGAACTACCTGGATAAAAACCATGGTGGTATCCTTATTATCTGGGACCGGCTGTTTGGTACTTTCATGGCGGAGCAGGAACGGCCCACCTACGGACTCACCTCCAATATCAGGACTTATAATCCACTACGTATAGCCACACACGAATGGGTGGCCATCTGGCAGGATGTACGGCATGCCAAATCACTAAATGAGGCCTTACACTACCTGTTTGATTCCCCCGGGTGGAGTGCGGACGGGAGTCGCAAAACTACCAAGCAATTGCGACAATCACAACAAAATCAATGATTTACAATTTTACCTGAAAAATATTTTGCAATTACGAAAACTATCGTACATTTGTTTACGAAGATATTCGTAGATGTTCGCGCATCGTATTATCAAGTACACATTTCATCAACATAATCGCATAAAAGTGAAACAGCAAAAACCTACAGAAAGTGAGTTGGAGATCCTGGGGATTCTTTGGGAGAAAGGTGCCAGCACGGTTCGTGAAATTCACGAGAAGCTGGCCGAAACCAAGGACGCAGGCTACACCACTACGTTGAAGCTGATGCAGATCATGTTCGAGAAAGGCCTGCTTACCCGTGATGCCAGCAGCAAAACGCACGTATATGCGGCGGCGGTATCGCAGCAGGAAACACAACAGCAACTGCTCAGTAAAATGATAGACACCGTGTTCGGTGGTTCTGCAAGCCAGCTGGTGTTGCAGGCCCTGGGACACCATAAATCGTCGGATAAGGAACTGGATCAGATCCGTCAATACCTCAACGATATCGAAAAACAACAGCGATAACTATCTAAATCCTGCCAAATGACTTTCTTACCTCTCACTGCAGACCTGGTACGTGCGTTAGGATGGACCATTTTACATTCTACCTGGCAATCCCTGTGCGTATTTGCAGCCTTGCGGATCGTGCTGGCGCTGTGGCCGATGGCTTCTGCCAGGATAAAATACAACCTATCCGTGCTATCGCTGGGCGGAATTTTCACCTGGTTCGTGATCACGCTATATCAGCAGCTGACGGCTTTCCAGGCTGCCAGGGAGATAGTAGAAGCTGCAGTGGCCAACCTGCAACTGACGGCAGCAGTGCCCGAAGGGTTGGTGGTAGAAACCATGTATAAAAGTCAGGACGGACTCACCGGATTTTTTCCACAGATGGAGAACTGGTTCCCCGTGTTGGTAACGCTGTATGTGATCGGTTTCTGTATCATGACGATCAAATTATTTGCTGATCTGGCGCAGTTACAGCGTATCAGAACAGATAAAACGAGTCCGATGGACGCAAGCTGGGAACAAACCCTGGCAAGGCTTTCGGCTCAGCTGGACATTTCCCGCCCTGTAAAATTGCTTGTATCCGGATATATCCAGGTACCGGTGATGCTGGGCTTTCTGAAGCCTATTATTTTGCTGCCGGTAGCAATGGTCAACAACCTTTCTACCGAACAGCTGGAAGCCATCCTCCTCCACGAGCTGGCGCATGTTAAACGCAATGATTATCTGTTGAATATCTTCCAATCAATTGTTGAAACAATTCTGTTCTTCAATCCCTTTGTATGGCAGATTTCCAGAATTATCCGGCAGGAGCGCGAACACTGCTGCGATGATCTGGTGGTCAACTCCGTACATCCCCTGCATTATGCCAAAGCCCTGGTGGCACTGGAAGAATACCGGTTATCATCCAATTCACTGGCCATGGCTGCTGCAAACAACAAACAGCATCTGTTTAATCGCATTAAACGTATCATGGAAATGAAAACAAAAAATCTCAACTATAGTCAAAAATTTCTTGCAGTAATGATCATTGCCGCCGGCCTCGTTTCTATCGCCTGGTTAAATCCGGCGAAGGTGAAAGCCTCGGAGAAAAAGCCAGCTGCCATGGAGGCACCAGCCGCTGAGGTCATTACATCTGCCCAAACCACTACTACTGAAGCAATAGCAAGTGTGCACGAAAATGCCACTGAAAACACCGCAATAGCAGACACCCTGCCGCCTCTGCCGCCGCCGGCACCAGGAACACCGGCAGCTCCGCCAGTTCCGGATGCACCAGCCATACCGGCACCACCAGCACCACCAGTACCGGGAGATGCCGACTTCCCCGTACCTCCTGCTCCGCCTGCACCACCAGCAAGAGTAAAAGGCTCCTACGTATACACCACCAATGGCCTTTCACCTGCACAACAGAAAAAGCTCGAAAAGCAAATCCGTGACGCAGAACTTACTATCCAGAAAGCGATGGCCCAACTCAACGAGGTGGATATGAAAAAGATTCAGGCAGAATCTAAAGCAGCCCTCGATAAAGTGGATTGGAAACAAATGAATGCTGATATACTGGCCGCGCAAAAAGAAGCCAGGGAAGCACTTAAAAACATCAATTTCGATGAAATGATGGCTTCTGTAAAAAGCAGCGTTAATGTAAACGTGAACGTGGATTCCATTCGCAACTATGTGCACCACCAGGTGAGTAATTTCAAATACGGTGGGCAGCACCAGTATTATTACAGCACTTCCGGCGACACTACCGGCCTCGCTACCGCTGAAGCCGGACGCCTGAAAGCCGAACATGGCCGCCTGGCCGCTGAAAGGGGTCGACTGGCTGCTGAGAAAACCAGGATGGCTGCCGACAAACAAAGAATTGCCACTGACAGAAACCGGGAACTGGCGGATAGAAACAGACAGCTTGCTGAAGAAAACAGGGGCCGTGCTGAAAAGAACCGTGAAGTTGCCACCGCCCGCTCCAACAAATATCACGCTATCATTGATCAGATGGCTGCCGATAAGCTGCTGGATAAAAACAGCAACTACGAAATTGAATACAGCAACAATACCTTACGTGTAAACGGTGTTACGCAACCAGACAACGTTACCCGTAAATATAAATCCCTGATCGAAGAAGATAACCTGAAGATTTCAGGCGGTAAAGATCACCTGAGCATCTCCACTTCCAAATCCAATAATCAGTAAGAGGATTTACCGGCTGTACCATCAGGAAGCAGCACTGCTCCCCCCTAATGCTATAGCTACCAACTACTTTTTCAAATTCGTTCTTCATTTATAAAATAGCACTGTTTGCTAAGGCAGACAGTGCTATTTTTGCAGTAGCAACAATTAACTTTAGCCAACATCAGCAATCTACTGCATTATGAAATCAATCTTTCTCGCGTTTCTCTTAACCGGCACTGTGGCAGCTTATGCACAGGACAGCAGCCTGGTAAATGGAAAACTCAATGCCACCACTGCCGTAAAAAACCAACAGGCTACCGGCACCTGCTGGTGCTTTGCCACCACCTCCCTGATAGAGTCAGAGTGTATCCGTAAGGGTGAGTCCACTCCCGACATCTCCGAGATGTTTACCGTAAGAAATATCTACATCGAAAAAGCAAAAAACTATATTCTCCGTCAGGGATTCGCCCGCTTTGATGAAGGTGGTTTAGGACACGATGTGATCCAGGCCATCGCGAAATACGGTGCAGTACCTGAAAACGCGTATACCGGACTGACCAATGGCGCCACCTCTTTTAGCCACGGCAAAATGGTGAAAGAGCTGAAAGCTTACCTGGACTCCGCCCTGAAAAAACGCCGTCCGGTAAATGATAACTGGCTGGACAGCACCATCGTGATCCTGGACAAATACCTGGGTGCGCCTCCAGCTTCTTTCGAGTATAAAGGAAAAAGCTATACGCCGCAAACCTACGCCAAGGACATCCTTAAGTTTAATGCCGACGATTATGTGGGCCTGACTTCCTTCACACACCATCCATTTGATGAGCGCTTTGTATTGGAAGTACCGGATAATTTCAGCAATGGCGCTTACTACAATATTCCGCTCAATGAACTGGTGGAAGCCTGTAAATCAGCCGTGAAGAAGGGTTACACTGTTGCCTGGGATGCGGATGTATCCAACCGTGGATGGTCCATGGGTCGTGGTTACGCACTGGTACCTGCGGTGGATTCACTCATGCGCGCCAAACCACTTAACCCAGACCAGGACGAGAACGTGGTTACCCAGGAATCACGCCAACGGTTATACGAAGAACTGGTTACCGAAGATGATCACCTGATGCACATTACCGGTATTGGTCAGAGCCCTAAAGGCAAAACCTTTTTTGTGGTGAAGAACTCCTGGGGTCAGGCGGGGCCGTATCATGGCTACCTGAATGTTTCGGAGGCCTATTTCTCTAATAATACAATTTCGGTGGTAATACCCAAGGCTGCACTGGACAAGGCGCTGAAGGCAAGAGTAAGCAAATAGCATATCAGTACCAGTTCCCAAAGGGCCGGAACTAGTACTATAGTACTAGTTAAAAATGCGGTTTTCCTTCGGGCGGGATGTCATCAAACCGTCCGAAGGAAAACGCTCTGCCACAGCGCTGTGGCAGTTGAATACAATAATAATTTCGGGTGCTCCCGTGCTGTTAATGAAGGATAAGAAAGTCTTTAAGATGCAGTACATCTCCTGGCACCACCACCATTTCACTGACTTGTGCAGGTCTTGGCCCATTGCGGCACCATTTCAAAAAGGTTTCCATTACTTCTGCAGTAGCTTCTGCCACAATAGTGACGCTTCCATCGGATAAGTTTTTGACGCTTCCCTGAACACCCAATAAATCGGCGACGTGTTTGGCATTAGCGCGGTAGCCTACTCCCTGTACAAGACCTTTAATGAGGATCTTATTGTGTACAATTGAATTTGTTGCCATGGCAATAAAATAGGAAATAAAGTTACTAGCAAGAATCAACCAACAGGACAAATTTTACGCCCTCACACACTGTATGGTTACTTCAGTTTATGGGGAACAATTATTATCTCTTTATGGCTTTTTTGAGACTTTTGTAATACTAAAATCCAATAAGCGGAATTATGGTTGAATTATATTTCCACTAATTTAAGTCTAATTACAATACGTCTCAAAAGAATTCTGGCTATCATGGTTTCTAAAAAGGTTAATGGGGTAGTAAGTACTGCTTACTTTGAGGGTTGGGATCAAACAAACATGGATGAACAATGGACGCTAAAGTCGGCTTTGCAATAATTTTGAAAGCATTACTCCACAGGCCCTGACTGGAACCGGTAGGTAGTGATGGCTTTGGTTTTACAGGTATACGTTTATGCCCGCCCACACCCCACACCATGCAATGCATTCCCGTCCGCCATACTCCCGTACAGCAGGGCATATGATGCAATCCTACGCCAAGGCATGCAAAAATTCCAGACTTCCGGTCAGCGGAAACGTAGGCTGCCACTAAATTTAAAGGGCAGTAAAAGATAAAGGAGTTAACCGGGGATGTATTTAAGCAGCATAATTGAACAGAGAGCCTACCATATGCTCGATATCGCCGAAGACAAAATCGCGCACCCGCTCATACTTTCCTCCCGAAGAAGGACGACGGAGCAAACTGAAACAATGACAATTAAAACTACGCACAAACATTTGCTGGGACAGCTGCGGTAACAAACGGGATAAGCCCGGATGTTCAATACGACCTGCCACCATAATATGCGGCCGGTAATCCTGCTGAGGCAGATCAAAGCGCTGCAATAACGCACGCTGTAAACTAACAAGTGGCTTTACATTGGCCACATTTACGAAAATACTACTCCGCCCATCAGCATGCTGATGACTGTCGATCCGGGAGGTGTACACCGCAAACCCTCCCTGCTCCTTCGCAATCCCCTCCAACGTTTCCATGAACACCTCCTGGAAACGCTCCGGAAAAACAGAACGAAACAACGGAATCTGTACGGAAGGATTCACCATCCCCTCATCTCCGATCTCTCTCCCAATAAACTGCCGGATGCGAACGATATCCTTCGACACCAGTACATCTGGATTTACGACAACCAGATAATCATATAAGACTTCTGAATTTTCAATACTCGTATTCATAACAGTTTCTTTTAAATCTGTTTGTTAGAATGACAATACGAATATACAACCTTTTCTTTGAAATACTAATTTTTTTAGCATTTTTTACTAAAAAAATACGCAGACATATATAATCTGCGTATTCTCAATTTATTAAGCCAGTTTGCTGATAATGGCTGTAAAATCAGCCGCCACCAAAGAAGCACCACCGATCAATCCGCCATCCACATCCGGGCAGGCAAACAACTCCGCCGCATTACCCGGCTTAGCACTGCCACCGTACAGTACAGACATGCGCAGCGCAGCCTCACGGCCAAACTTAGCAGCAATCTGCGAACGGATGTAAGCATGCATGTCCTGCGCCTGCTGCGCACTGGCAGTTAAACCAGTACCAATAGCCCAGATCGGCTCATACGCAATCACCACATTTTTCAGCTGCTCCTCAGTCAGGTGATACAGACTCTCTTCCAGCTGCTTTGCCACATACTCATTCTGCGTTTCCGCCTGGCGGATTGCCAGCGGCTCACCACAACAGAAAATAGGCTTCAGCCCATAAGCCAGCGCCTGATCTACCTTCTTAGCCAGCATCTCATTGCTCTCCTGAAAATATTCTCTTCTCTCGGAATGACCAATAATCACATAATCCACACCAATTGACTGCAGCATCTCCGCAGATACCTCGCCGGTATAGGCACCGGATTTCTCGCTGTAGCAGTTCTGCGCACCTGTGAAAAAGCCAGGATAGTTCTTCAGCATAGACTTCGCCTTCACCAAATACGGGAAAGGTGTGGAAATCACCACTTCCTGACCTTCTCCCAGCTTCAGTCCTGCAGCCAGAATATCATTAATCAGTTGTTCGCCCTGTGCCAGCGTGAGGTTCATCTTCCAGTTCGCTGCGACAATTTTTTTTCTCATAGTATAAATTGTGGTATTAAGTTTTTAAAGTTCTGTACGATCGGTACGCTGATGCAATCCACGTAAAATAGCAGCATCCGCAGGCGTCAGTTCCTGCCCCTTCAGCTTCATCCAGGCAGCCGCATCTTTCAATGCTTCCTCCCCCCGGTAGCGGGATACAGTATCCCCCTGCGCCCAGCTGAAAGATGGCAGGTACTTCGGCGGCATCTGGCCACCAAAAATATTGCAGGAAACGCCAACCACCGTGCCTGTATTCAGGTTTGTACCAATGCCTGTGCGACTATAATCACCCATCAGTACCCCACATTTCAACCCCGCTGATTCAGTTTCATTCTTCGACTCCATCCATACACGTACGGCAGAAGCATTGTTTTTCATATTACTGCAATTAGTACCACCTCCCAGGTTACACCACTCGCCAATCACGGCATCACCCAGGTACCCCTCATGTGATTTATTGGAGTAACCAAACATCACCACATTCTTGATCTCCCCACCTCCTATACAATAAGGCCCCAGCGTGGTAGCCCCATATACTTTACTGCCCATTTTAAGCACGGCCCGCTCACCCATGGCAAACGGCCCACGCACCAGGCTACCTTCCATTACAACGGCATCCCTGCCTATGTAAACAGGCCCGGAAGAGGCATTTAACACACTACACTGCACACTCGCCCCCGGCTCTATAAATACCTGCTCCGCACCAAGCACCTGGTTACCCGCCGGCACCGGCTCTGAAACCCGGCCCTTCGTCAGCAACCGGAAATCCTCCCGGATCGCAGCATCATTGAGCGCAAAAATATCCCAGGGTTTATGAATTCCCAATACCTTGCCCGTATAATTTTTTCGGGCATTGGCCGGCAGCAGATGTACCTCCATCCCCCTGACTACCTTGGCAATCAGATGGTTGTCGTGATACAACTCCTCCTCCGGTTGCAAAGCCATTATAGCTGCCACCAGCTGCTCATCGGGCAGCAAATGCCCGCTGATCAATATATTAAGGGTGTCGGCAGTGCCCTGGTGTAATGGGAACTTTTCTTGTAGATGCTGTACGGTGAAATGACTAACTCCTGCACCCAGCCATTTTTCCCATTTCTCCTGTATGGTAAGTATACCTACGCGGCAGGCTGAAATGGGTCTGGTATGTGTAAAGGGGAATAACAAATCACGTACGGGCGTGTCAAATAGTATATAGTTACGCTCCATAGGTGCTAAAAATAGAAAATCCCATCGATTAACCGATGGGATTCTCTGAAAAAATATTTTCGAAAACTACTAAGCTTTCTTAGCGTAGCGTTTGTTGAATTTATCGATACGTCCTGCAGTATCCACCAATACATTCTTACCAGTGTAGAAAGGGTGAGAAGTATTGGAAATTTCCAACTTAATCAACGGATATTCGTTACCATCTTCCCATTGAGCAGTTTCTTTGGTAGGAGCGGTAGAACGGCTTAAAAAGCTAACACCGTTTGACATATCTTTAAATATCACAAATCTGTAACTTTCTGGATGGATTCCCTGTTTCATATCAAAATTTTGTAAATACAGAGTGCAAAGGTATATCTTTTTTCTTAAACACTCAAAGATTATTCAAAAAAAATCAGGATTTCATGTTGATATACTGTAAAGGAATTCCCAGGTTGGAGTTCCTCGCCAGTGCTATAACTTCCTGTAAATCATCGATTTTTTTACCAGTTACCCGTACAATATCGTCCATTATAGCGACCTGTACCTTTATCCCGGAATCTTTGATCATTTTCACGATCTTCTTGGCATCTTCCTGTTTGATCCCATTTCTTACAGGAATTTCCTTTTTGTAGACTTTACCACTCTGATAAGGCTCCTTGCTCTGGTCGTAAATGCTGGCATCCAGTCCCTGACGCATCGTGCGACTCACCAGTACATCCAGCACCTGCCCCAGTTTCATATCACTATCCACTTCCACCGTGAGCGACAATTCCTTCTTATTCAGCTCGATATTGACATGTGAATCCTTGAAATCAAATCGATTGGTAATTTCCTTTTTTACAGTGTTAATGGCGTTATCCAGTGTCTGTAAATCAACTTTGCTAACAATATCAAAGGACGGCATAATTGACAAATTTTATTTTATAAGCGGCTTTCTTACAGCAGCAAATATAAAGCTATTTGTCATTTTACCCTATATCCTGCTTACAGAAGCGCCTCCGGAGGTGGATTTGTTTACAGCAGGCTCTCCTTTATATCTTACATTACTGCCACCAGAGCAGCTTGCATTCAGGGATTTCACTGCATTCACTGATACAGAGGAACCGCCGGAAGTACCAGCATTTACCGCATCTGCACGCAGGTCAGTCGCTTTTACATTCGCTGCACCGGAAGTACCGAAATCGGCATTGGATGCATTACCGCTAACGTTTAATTGCGCTGCACCGGAGAGGCCGGCATTCAGACTACCAACAGCCACATCCAGTTTGCTTTGGGCTGCACCGCTCAGGGAAATCTTCAGCTTGTCACCCTTAATCTGATTGGTACCTTTAAAACCACTGGCACCGCTGGCTTCCAGTTCCGAAATGCTTTTGGCGGTTACATATATAGTAATGTCTTTTTTCGGTTCGATGTTATAGCCTCTTTTGGTGTGAATATCCAGGCGCCCACGGGATACTTCTGTTTCAATATATGGCAACAGGTTGTCCTCTGCTTCCACACGTACTTTCTCTTCATTACCCATGGTGAGCACCACGTGGTAAATCCCCGATGTACTGATTTTTTCAAACCCGGATACAGAACGATTTTCTTCTTTCACATTGCCACTACCTTTGATACGCTCGTTAAAGCCAATGGCGGGGATAGTTTTGAAAGCGGATAATACCATGGCTACGGCCAATACAGGTACTATCATCAGGCTGTATAATGCTACTTTTTTCATGACGTTTTTTTTATAAAGATGTTATTACAAATGAGGGTTATTCTGCTATTAATTTTACATCGCTGTTGGTGCCAGCCACACGGAGGATGCCTGACTGCTCTCCTGCGCCACCAGCATAGGCGCTATAGGAAGTATTAACGCCATTTCTAACTGACTGTACATTCTTCACATCCAGTCCATTCACTTTCACATCTCCTAAAGTCATCTTCAAATCGAGTCGCAACGCTAGTCTGCGGGAAACTCCCATCTTTGCATTTCCAAATGTCAGCTTTACATCTCCTCCTTTAAAGGCACTGGTTAGCTGCTCAATTTTCAGATCACCATATGTTAATTTCGCATCCAGTTGTTCTTGCAAAGTCCCGATCGTAAAATCGGAGTAAGTACCTTTTGTTATCAGGCCAAATACGTTCTGCACTTTATAATTATCATAAGTGGCTTTGATATCTGCCTTACCAATAGTTTCTGCTTCAATATTACTGTAGGTAGATGAAACCGTTAAGGATTTCAGTTCTCCGCTTTTTACATCGGAGTAGTTACTGTTCATTTTCACACGATTGGCTGTACCTATTTTACCTTTTGAGCAGTAATTAAGACCCAGTTGCAAATCTTCTGCATCGCGAATATCGAAGTTGCAATAGTTCAGCTTCATAATAGCCGGAAAAGTCAGCTTCTCTACTGCCAGTACATCACCGAAATTATTTTCAATGTAGGCCATCGCCAGCGATTGCGGTAAATACACTTCGTAGTCGATGTTTACATAATCTTTGGAGTCTTTTCCACCGCCGAAGTTGAACCACCTGCTGCTGGATTTCGGACTGTAGTCCGTTGCCAGCGATACACTGTTATTGCTACCACTGCTGTTAATATTTACAGCGGATACAATATTCTGTGCCTCTGTGTCGTTTTTACCGAAACCTGTGATGGTTACCGTTGCTTTGATTTCGTTTTTATTCCAGGTGTGAATAATAATTTGTCCGTACTTGTTGGTTAATTTGAATTGTGCACCGGAGGACACTTTAAACTCTTTTACTTCTGTTCTCTTGAAAGATACTTCCCCACGATTTGCAAGTGACAGCAAGGGAAGGAGGAGGCATAACAGGAAACTAAATTTTCTCTTCATATTGCTTTTTTAAATCTCCCGGAGTGGCATTTTTAGCCTCGAGCTCCTCCAGGATTTTGTCTAGTAGATCCAATTTCAATTGATAGTACCGGATAATGGCCGCGCGGATTCTTTCATTGCCCGGATTATTTTTCAGCTCTTTTTCGAGCATCTTATAAGTATCGTTTTTCAGTTCCAGTTCGCGCATGGCGGCACTGTCCAAGCCAATCTCACCGGCGGGGTACATCCTGATGGAATCAAGGCGGGCTTCAATTTTGGAGCTATAGTAGACCTGTGCTTCCTGCATTTCCGGGATCATCAGTGCGAGGTCATTTTTCTGATGCTGTTTGCTCTTTACAAATAAGAACAGTACGCCGGCGTTAATAATAAGTAGTGCTATCACGGCTGCTTTAAACCAGTTTGAAGACAGCATACTAACTACCCGGCCTTTTTTCTCTTGCCCCAATTCTTTCTCCAGCGCATCCCATACTCTGGGAGATGGTCCGGGCTGCTCAAAGGCTGCCCTGTTTTGTTGAATAAATTGTTCGAAATTGTCCGACATTAATTCATGATGTTTTGCTGATTCACAATCTGTCTTACTTTCTCTTTAGCCCGCATATACTGTGTTTTGGCAGTAGATTCGGATATTCCCAGCATGTCTGCTATTTCCTTGTGGGAATAATTTTCAAAGAGATAAAGATTGAGCACCGTACGATAACCTGTAGGAAGCGCTGTAATAGCCGATTTAACAGCTGTTACCGTGTAACTGAACTGCGCTTCATCCAATCCTGTGTCCTCTGATATCTCCATCTCTCCTACTTCTTCGAAGTAGACTTTCTTGCGGCGAAGATAGTTAAGACAATGATTGACTACAATTCTCTTGATCCAGGCACTTAAACTGGTGTCTTTCTCCAGTTTGCCAATACTGCGGTAAACCTGTATAAACGCCTCCTGTAAAACATCTTCTGCATCACTAACCTGGTTGGTCATACGAATACAGATATTATACATGGCTGCGGAATAGGCATCGTAGATTTCGCGAAATGCGCGAACATCCCCTTTCTTACAGCGGTCTACTACATTCTCGGCTAATGGCGTCTGATTCAAGTTGTTTTCTGATGCTTTCATTATAAAGACAATGATTGTGTGAAAGGTTGCACGCTTTGGTTCAAATGTTCAGGCAAGAGGGTCACTTATCAGGGCTTTCCAAAGCGCTGCACAACTATACTAAATTGACTGTCAGATTTCTATAGATATTTAAAAAAACAAATTCCTGTCGAAGATTTTTTTTCAAATGTAGATGCAATCCCGTTCAGTAACCAGTGAAATTCCACCAAACACCATTTTTTTGTGACGAAATGAAAAAAACGCGGTCCAATTATCTTGTAACCGCGCTTTTTCATCCTTATATATACCTAATAAACCTTTCGGGATGGCGTGGTATTAATTGCTGCTGGCCTTACTGCGGCTTTGTTCCGCTTCCAGACCGGTTTTGCGGCTACGGGCAGCTTTCACATTGGTATTACCGAAGCGGTAAGAGAAATTCAGTCGCACCTGACGGGCATCCCAGCTGCTTCTTACCCTGGTGTCCATACCTGCATTAGCAAAGGAACCTCTGAAATTCTGTGTACCCAGCACATCGGTTACATTCAGTTTAAGACTACCTTTTCCTTTCAGCACTTTCTGTTGTAAGCCCAGGTCCAGTGCACCCATCGACTGCATTCTGAACAACTCCCCATCGGAGATACCAGGAGCAACGTAGAAGTAAATCGCTTCGGCAGTCAGCGTTTTAGTGAGGGTGAATGTATGCTGCGTACGTCCAAAGAATCCTACTGCATTCATTTTAACGTTGTTATCGTTTACGAACGCACTGTAACCGGTGTAGTAAACAGAGAGCGTAGTGAAAGTACTCCACCATTTTGCGATTGGAAATGGCGCAGAAACATTGAAGCTCAGGTTATCGGACTTCGCTACGTTCATATACTTGTAACGGAGCAGAGAAGAATCACCGGTAGCGGGATTTTTATCTGTTTCGATGATACGCATCATCAGGTCCGTAGTATGAATGTAGTTCACAGAGGTCATCAGGAAATCTTTAAAAGTATGTGATACTTCCAGGTTATGAGAATACTGTGGTTTCAGATTTGGGTTACCAGCCTGAATGGTATAGCGGTCCATATAAAACTCAAACGGGTTCAGATCTTCATAGCTCGGGCGCTGAATACGGCGGCTGTAGCTGAATCCAAGGGTATTATTTTTATCCGCTTTATAGCTCAGTGCCATGCTTGGAAACAGGTTGAAGTAGGAAGTATCATTTTTCACCATGCCTTTCTGCGATACACGCAGAGAGGTGGACTCCCCTGTTACGTTCGTTTGCTCAGCGCGGAGGCCTACCTGCAACGTCAGTTTCTTAATTTGCTTATTGAAGTTTACATATGCGGCATTTACATTCTCTTTATAAATAAAATGGTTAGAGCGCATGGTATCCGCCTGCCAGTTATTCATCCGGAGTGAATCGAAACGGGCGTCATTATCAGAAGTCACGAAACTTATTTTAGCACCTATTTCCAGTTTACCTTGTTTGCCTAAAGGCTGTGTGTAATCGGCCTTTGCGGTTTTGATGGTGATGATAGACGGCTGATTGCTGCGGGAAGTATCTGCATTCAACAGCTTGTTGAACACCGGCTCACTGGTGGATGCAAAGATGTTTGCATACTGCCTGTCTGAACTTCTGGAATAGTCAAGGTCCACATTCAACTCCTTACCGGTTGAATCCAGTACACCACGATAGTTGATGTTGTAGGCCCCTCTTTTCCAGGTACCATTGTTACCACCATAAGTTTGAAGGATAGAATCCAGCACTTTGCCATAGCTAATATTGGTGATGGCATCGGTTGGATTGGTATATTTATTCTGCGCCAGGTCAACCAGCACACCCACCGTATGATTTTTTGCAACGAAGAAGTCGGCCCCTACTCTTCCACCCTGGTAGTTATTTTCATGATGCGATTCATTCCTCTGATCAAAGATCTGCTGGCCATTTTTGTCGTCCACTGTTCTGTAAAGCTTCAGTGACTGCTGATTCTCCCTATGACTATAATTATATGAACCAAAAACATTCACAAATTTGCTGCGTGAGTTCAGGTTCAGCGCACCGTTATAGCGTGGCCAGGTACCGTAGGCGCCGCCGAGGGTAAGGTTACCATTGGTACCGTAGTTACTGTTTTTCTTCAGTTTCAGGTTGATCACACCGGCGTTACCGGCAGCATCGTATTTAGCGGAAGGGTTGGATATCAGTTCGATCTGATCCAGGCTGGTGGCCGGCATGGATTTCAGGAGTTCTGCAATATCCTGGTTCGACATACTGGTTTGTTTACCATCGATCAGGATCATCACTCCTCCTTTTCCTTTCATGGAGATGTTACCGTCTTTATCCACCGTGATGTTCGGTGATTTTTCGAGTGCTTCCATGGCTGTACCGCCGGCGGTGGCGATATTGGCTTCCACGTTTACCACGAGGCGGTCCACTTTCTGTTCAATGAAAGGTTTACGTGCGGTAACATCAATGGCTTTCAGGTTTTTGCTGTTAACAGTCAGTTCCAGGGGTGGTACCGTGAATGAACCACCTTTAGCGTCAAAGGGGCTGCTGTATACTTTGTTCATACCCACGAAGGCAGCGGCAATGATATATTTACCATTCTTAATCTGTTCGAATTCGTATTTACCTGCGATATCGGCTATAGCACCTTTAACAAGTGATGAGTCGGTGGCCTTTAAGAGTGTTACGGTGGCAAATTCTACTGGTTTGCTACCCGCCTGGATTACCTGGCCGGAAATGTGGGTTGGGGTTTGAGCCTGAGAGCTGAAGGAAGCGCCTATAACACTGGTTGTCAACATAAACGCTTTTACAATTGCTTTCATACAAGGGCGGTTTAGGTATTTTTAGATTGATTTAGTACTTATCACTGATTCAGAACCTTGGTTTAACAACTACAATACTTTATCAGCTACAATGTAAAAGTAGGTATTATGCTTTACATAGTACCTTTTTCTACACAAACGGTCTGTAGATAGGGATGATTGGTAAATGTTGATTTTTCAGGTTAAAGACGACCCAGCTTTCGGTAAGTTGCAGAAGGCTGCAAAAAATGCAATTTTGTCGGATTATGCCCTAAAAGGGACTTATTTGGGAAGATGTAGGGATTACTGGGGACCAGGTGGAGCTATTAATGGTTAGTATTACGGCTGAATTTGCTTTACGAGCTATCGGTTTGCCGGAATCCCTATGGATACACAGGTGGTGTTACCAGGTATTTTTATGGGGAGATATCACTGGAAGGGATGAAAAAACGAACCGGCCAACCGGGAACCAACGACCTCCGTATCTCCCGGAAAATCTCATGAATATACAGGAGCTGCCTGATTTTTTGGGGAGATGTTATTGGAAGAGATAAAAAACGAACCGGCCAACCGGGGACCAACGGCCTCAGAATCTCCCGGAAAATCTTATAAATATACAGGAGCTGCCTGATTTTCTGGGGAGATGTTGTTGGAAAAGATAAAAAACGAACCGGGAAACCGGGGACCAACGGCCTCCGTATCTCCCGGAAAAAAAACAGTGTAGGTAATAATATATATAGGATAGAAAGGATCAGTTCAGGTGCTCATCAATGCGGAACATAGAATGCCCGTTTTTTCTGCGCTGGTGAATAAACTGCATCGTATATACGAACAACACCATCAGCAGGCATACTACCACAAACAACCAGCTATTAAAAATGGACTGCAGGAAATCAGGCGTACCCATGGTACCCAGCGCGGGATGTGGCATCCAATCAGCCAGTTTATCAGTATGAATGTTGAAAGCGGTATAACTGGCATCCACCGCCGGCTGCAACGACCCGGCAATCAAAGGCACCGCCGCCATTAATTTTCCCACACTCGGCTTGTTGCCGAAAATATTAAAACATAACTGCCCATGACGGGTAAGAAACCGCAATTCATAGTTAATGATGGTGCCACCGCCAGCCTTTTGCTGAAAAATTAACGGCCAGTGGAATACATGCCTAGCAGCATCATAAAAAGGCGACACCAGCCAGTTGACCCGTATTTGCTGCCCGGCGTGCTCCTTACGGCGACTTGCCAGCAACTGATCATAATCCATATGAACAGCATCAGTTTCCGCAAGATACCCGGAGTTTTCATACACAATAGTGGCTCCCCAGGCTTCCGCCGAAAGCAGATCCACATTTTCAGGTACCAGCATTCCCTGCAAACCCGGATGCACCTCGTTGTGCCACAGGTCATGTAATAATTTATAACTATCACGCTTGTTTAAAAAACGGAAACGATCCGGTACATGTAACAGATGCCCTTCGGTAAGCACCTGGCTCCTGGTTTGCCAGGAAAAGGAAGACAAAGCATTATCATAACCTGCTGCGCCCACAGCGCATTGGCAGATTAACAGGCATATTACCCAGCAAAAACTACGCATACAATACTTATTGGCATTAAGAAACGTGGATTAAAGCAAAAATGAACAGTATCGTTGAGGTATAGCAATAAGTGGTTAATAATTATTACGGTAATGAAGATAAAAAACTTCGGGGAAGAACACAATAACACAAAGCTGGTATCTTTTCTTATCAAGTTTGGAGACAAAAAAGACGGATGTCTCAGACATCCGTCTTTAATGGCGCCTTCGGCGCCAATGGTAGTGGTTCCGTGCTTCGCACAGAACAAAGCGGGCTTCCCCTTAATCCAGTTTCAGGTTATTTAAAATCGCCGGAAGCTCCTTTTGAATTAGCTCAAAAAATTCCCTTTCCTCTTTGCGGATATGTGCTTCCAGGCTGGTGGCCAGGGCATCCATATCCTCCTCCAGCCGGGTGCTGTCGTTCAAGGCAGCATACATGCGGGAAATAATGTGGTGTTCCTGCTGCAGTTCTGCAATGGCCGCATCTACCAACGGATGGTGGCCGGCACATTTATCAAAAAGGTGATCCTCCTTTTGGATATGTGGCACCATCACTTCCTGGAAAATGCGGACCACATATTCAAACTTTGCCTGTGTTTCCAAAGGGAAACCTTCATATGGTGCGGCGTCTATTTTCAGATACCGGCATACGAACAACAGGCGTTTATGCTCATGCGAGAGCGGTATTAAAGTGGAATGTCTTTGCATATCTCTATTCAATCGCCCCTATCAGGATACTGTGGTGGCAGTATTTTTATGCTTACGGCAGTACCAGATCAGTACCAGCCCACCGATAACCATCAATGCAGAAATGATTTCCGCCTGTGTAGGATGGAAACCAAAAATATTATACTTGGTATTCACACGGATCTTTTCAATAAAGAATCGTTCCGCACCATTCATGATCAGGTAGATACCAAATATCACTCCCGGCGTGGTGATGCGCTTGCGTATAGCCCACAAAACGAGGAACAGCCCAATACAGGCAATAATCTCATATAACGGTGTCGGATATACGGCGATCGGCAATACTTTACAATACTGACCTTCACAACCGGCAATCTGCACCCCTTCTCTGATTACATTATGCGGGTAGCCATAAGCGAAAAACCAGTCGGGCAGGAAGCCCAGGGAGGCCGGCTTTTCAAATGGGATATGCGGGATCTGGTCCAGGCTGGGGTATTGGTTCAGGAAGAATTGCGCATTCCTTTCTACTTCCGCGGAAAACTGTGCCGGCGCCACTTTTACCACTCTTCCGGCAGCATCTGTGGAATAGGCGCTGTTGTAAACGCCCCAGTCACCATCTCCAGAAAAATGACAGCCCATACGACCGATACCGTAAGCCAGCATCAGGGCCGGCGCAGCACTGTCGATCAGATGACGGATAGTAATTTTTTTCTTGCGGGCATAGTTGATGATCACAATGGCGGCAACGATCAGGCCACCATAAAAGGTGAGGCCGCTGAACGACAACAGCGCCCCGATAGGGTCCTGGACAAAGTCGTTCCAGTTTTCCAGGTTATGGAAAATCTTTGCGCCGATCAATCCTGCGATGGCAGCCATTACGGTGAAGTCAGGCACCCGCTGGTGTGGCATCACAGTAACAATCTCTTCCTTTTGTGTAGTTTTTTTGAGGGTTTGTTGTCTCTTATATATTTTATAACCGGCAAAAACAGCAGCCAGGATAAATCCGGCAGCCAGACTTCCCTGACCGGAAAACATGTAAGATTGCAGGTCCTGCATGGCAGTGTCCCACTGGAAAAACAAACCTAATATTTTGAAACCGAGGAGAAAACCGATGAGGGCATTGACGATAATTTCTGCGTTGGTAGCGGGTTGGCCTACCAGTACTTTCTCTTGTACTCCCTGCAGCCATCCCAGTTTTTCGCGGCGTTTAAGCTCTAACGTCAGCACATAGGCAGCTGCAAGAAAAGCGATAGCAACAAAAAAACCAAAAGTTTGGAACAGCTTAAAGAAAGGGATTTCCAGGCCTAACAGGTCCTTAAAAGCGTAATATAAATTTGGATACATAGCCAAAAAAAATTGGTGATCTGAGTTTTCCTATGAACAAAGCCGAATTATCAAGAGGAAAATCAAACCACCAAAGTACGTTGCAAATTTGAATTTAAGAATTCAAATTTCTTTAAGATTAGGTTAGCAATATTGTTCGAATGCATCTGCGAGGTTCGCTGCAATCATTTGAGCAGAGCGACCTTCGATCATATGACGTTCGATGAAATGAACCAGCTGACCATCTTTAAACAGGGCGATTGCCGGTGAGGACGGAGGATAAGGTAACAGGTGTTCACGAACAGCAGCCACACCTTCCAGGTCAAAACCTGCAAAGCTGGTAGTCAGTCTGTCTGGTTTCTTTTCACTGTGGGCAACAGCCAGCAACGCACCCGGGCGGGCAGTACCTGCGGAACAACCGCAAACAGAATTAATGACAACCAGTGTTGTTCCTTCTTTCTTCAGTGTATCGTCTACCTGTCCTTTTGTGAGCAATTCCTCAAAACCATAATCGGTCAGCTCGGCCTTTCTAGGCATTACTAATTCCGCTGGATACATATAATTATTATTTTTTTTAGTTGAAATTATACCCAAAGTTAAATAAACCAAGCCAAAATATAAAAAAATGGAATGCTAAGTGGACTTTTTGACACTCAACAAACAATCAAACTGACAACTCGTCATAATCTGTAACGTTTTTACTAACAAAATAGCAGTTTTGATGGCATGGTATCCGATTTGATCTGCATAGGGTGTAAAACAAAATTTAAAAAATTAACACCAAAAAATAATTAAGACTATGACACACGTAACATTTGGACCTAGAACTATCAATGGACTTGTTGGCGATATCTTGAATAATGGCTGGAACAAAGTAGCAAAAGATGATTTCCTGACGAACGATTTCTTCACTGCACAGCCGCCGGTAAATATCACTGAAACCAAGGAAGGCTTCACCCTGGATGTGGTGGCACCAGGCTTCAGCAAAGAAGATTTCAAAATTAATACTGACGCAAAAACATTAACCATCAGCGCGGAAAAGAAAGCAGAAGAAAAAAATGAAACCGACAAACAGGTACGCCGTGAGTATACCTTCAAGTCATTCAAACGCTCTTTCACCATCAGCGATGCGATTGATACTTCTAAAATTGTTGCAAAATATGATAATGGTGTCCTGAAAATTGCGCTTCCTAAAAAGGAAAATGCACAGGATACTCCGAAATCTATAGTAGTTGAATAAGGGTTAGTAGTGATTTCAAACGGAATTGCTAATAACATGGGGGTTTAAAAAACAAAAGGGCCGCATTTTGCGGCCTTTTTTCATTTTTTCGTATAGGCGATGCAGAAATACTTCACTAATACAAATTTCACACGAACGTTTCATCAATCCTTACTTTTTATACAATAATTTGCCATTAATAAGCTTGGATAATGGCAAACTTTTTCAGGAATACCTGGATATTTATCAAAGGCATTTACCAACGTGCCGAAAGAGCTGCTCTGGGAAATATTGTTAACCGCAGCGCCGATTTGTACGAACACGCAAAAGCCAAACTGATTTTTGACTACGCCTTTTACTATACCATGGCCCTGATTCCGGTGGCCGTGCTGGCTATTGTTACCTCTAATGAGGTCAACCTGATTGTGATCCCATTCTTGGTGGGCATGCTGTTTATATGCCTGGCGCTACTGCGCAACGGCATATCCGCAAAGGTGGTGGGCGCGCTGACTTCCCTTACCACCCTCATCATGCCTATCCTGTCTTCGTTTTTCAACAACCAGGATATTTCGCCGAAATACGCCACCATCTGGATTGTAAGCATACTGTTCTGTTACATCACCGTCAACCTGCTTACCGCCATCCTTTGGTCCGCCATTATAGTAGCCTACCTGGTACTGGTCGCCTATATCAAACTGAATGGCATCTCCCTCTACGTATCGTCCGGTTTCTCCAACAGCTACCTTTACATCTCCAATCCAATCGTCATCACCGTTTACCTGCTTTTCATTATCAGGTCCATGGGTATGTACTATCAGAATGTGATCCGCATGGAAAGGAAACGCACGATGCAACAGCAGAAACAACAACTCAGCCTGATACACCAGCATCTCACCAAACAATTTATGCTGGTAAAAGGATTCTCCAGATCAGGCCGGTCCGCCTTCCAAAATGGTGAGCTGGAGCTGTTGGAAGCCTGTTTCACAGAAATAGAAAAACAATGTGGCATCGCCATCAGTTACCTCGACGAATCAAGCGAACAAAAGCATAACGGTGAAAACTACACGGATGTGTGACACAATAGATTGGTTAAACCATTCGTTTACTATGCTTTAGGAAGCAAATTCCGGAAGACCTCCAATACCAACGGGCATTAACCACCCATTCGGGTGATTGTATCATATCAATATCGCATTAAAAAAATTACAACTTTTTGGGCTTACACACAATAATCCCTAATAGTACCTTTGTACTGTTAGAAAATATTCCTATTGTCCTTATACTACGAAATTAGCTAAATCTAACCTATGCCGTGATCGGCCTTCATCTCAAATGAAGGCCATTTTTTTGCCCATACTATATCGTCAGGTATTCCATGGGATCATGGGTCCGGACAGGGCATAAAAAAAGAAGGTGTGTCTGGTGACACACCCTCTTGCAAAGGATTACTAACCCATTATTTTAATAACCCAAAATCTTCAACATGCTTTGAGCAGACTGTTCTTTTGCGTAGAGCCAGTCTTTCAACTGCCCGTTTTTGTCGGCGCCTACAATCACGTGTTTAGGAGAAGGAATCAGGCAATGCTTGATACCTCCGTAGCCGCTCAACTGGTCCTGATAAGCACCGGTATGGAAGAAACCAATGTAAAGTGGTTCAGTACTTCCACCCTGCTTGGGCAGGAACACAGCATTTATATGCTCTTCAGATGTATAAAAGTCGTAGCCGTCACAGGTGAGGCCACCAAGGTGCACCTCCTGGTATTCCTGGTCCCATTTATTAATAGGCAGCATCAGGAATTTTTCACCAATCCCCCATGTATCCGGCAAGGTGGTAATGAATGAGCTGTCGATCATGTACCAGATCTCACGGTCATTCTGCATTTTTTCACCAACCACACTATAAATAACTGCACCACTCTCCCCTACGGTAAAGGAACCAAACTCAGTGTAGATGTTAGGTACTGGTACTTTATTCTTTTTACACATGGTTTTGATATTGGCTACAATCTCGTTTACGATGTAGTTGTAGTCGTAGTCAAACCCAAGGGAGTGTTTGATAGGGAAACCGCCACCTATATTTATACTATCCAGTTCAGGACAGATTTTCTTCAGTTGGCAATAAAGGTTGATGGATCTGTTAAACTGGCTCCAGTAATAGATATCATCTTTGATACCTTTATTCATAAAGAAGTGGAGCATTTTCAGCTCGAACTTCGGATTACCTTTCAGCTTGTCCACATAAAACTCCAGAATATCTCTGGAAGCAATACCTAACCTGGAGGTATAGAAGTCAAAGGTAGGTTCTTCCTCTGCAGCTATACGGAGTCCGATTTTTACACTATCCTTTGCACGTACGTTTTTCTGGTAATCTTCCAGTTCATCCTTATTGTCCAGCACAGGGATTACATTTCTGAATCCGGAGTTGATCAATTTAGAAATTGCCCTGGTGTAAGGCTTGGTTTTGAAGCCATTACAGATAACATAAGTATCTTTTGTAACCTTCTTACGTTCATACAGCTTATTGATAATATCAATATCGTATGCTGAAGAAGTTTCAATATGGATGCCATGCTTGAGCGTTTCTTCCATAATGAAAGAAAAGTGCGAGCTTTTCGTACAATAGCAGTAAAAATACTCGCCATCATACCTGTTCTTCTTAATGGCATCGTTGAACATTTTCTTAGCCTTATTGATCTGCATCCCGATTTTGGGCAGATAAGTCAGCTTGAATGGTGTCCCGTACTTGTCGATCAACGCCTTAATATCCAGACCATTAAATTCCAGGTAGTTTTCTTTTACATCAAACCCTTCCTGGGGAAATTCAAAAGTCTGGTTAACGAGGTCTGTGTAGGTGCTATTCATTTAATGCTGAGAATGAATTTTAGGAATGAGTAATAAAATTTAAACTTCAGGATAAATGCTCCTTTCCCCTCGCTGGAAAACTCCTGGTTTACACACCTACGTCAGTTCGAACCCCAGCAAAATTGGTTGCAAAGCTAAATATTTTGTCGATTGCTCCGCTAATTTTTTTGTTAAATCAGATAGGTGCAAACCGCAAATATACAAACTATTACTAATCAGATTTTTAAATAACAATGATTAATATTTTATTTAGTCCCGCGGAGTACTTCCAGGGCCTGTTTTCCTTCGCAGAAAAGCAGATCGAGGATACTCATTCCCGGCAGGAATCCGGTGCGGTCTTCAAAAACCTGAGCATATTGAATACCAGGGAACTGTACGGTACCAGGCTGCAGTTTGTCTCTCATATCTGTAACGCCGGTCACCTCTTTCTGATAACCATCCGTAAATAATATTGTTTGCTGCAATCCAAGTTTGTTGTTGGCCCATTCCAGGCAGGCCAGGTTCCAGTCGAGCAGGTAATCAAACTTCCTTTCGTAGAGCTCTTCCAGTTCCGGCTCAAAGTATTCAAACCAAGGAGAGCGTCGGTAGGCAGACACGAGCGTTTTCCAGTGAAGCGACTGCCACCGTTCCTCGTTGCTGATGCGGACATCCTTCATCACGGTCCGCTGATTCTTCCCTTTAGTAAGCGGAACACTCAGGATCATTTTGCCATTGGGGCCTGCGAGGTAACAACGGTTACGGTAGCTCACCTTTTGGTAGTGCTCATATTTTTCCAATAATAATATATCATGCTCAATTGAAGTTTTATAAAAATCAATCGATGGAAAATACTGAGACTCAATCAACAAAGTTGAATTATTTGCACTCACTGACATACTGTCAAATTTTCGGTTCGGAGGGTACGAAGCCATGGTTTCGTACCCTCCTGGTACTTAAAGTTTTGTACTTAATAATTTACTTTAAGCAAATGACTAACAATTCATAGAAAATAAATAAATATGCTAATGCAGTTAGTATTTTACTTAAAGTCCAGCTTGCCTGGGAAAATGCAAATTTACTAAAGAAATTAGTCGCTTACGAATTGATTTTTAGCGAACTGTGGAGGTATTTCAAAGATATCGGATTTTTATAAAAACAGGAGTTTTTTATATAAATTTTTAATTTTAAGCGAGATAGCCATTTCTTCCCGTGCGTTAATTGTTTCCTAAATTGCCCACCCCCTTTTGAGATATTTTTCTTTTAATGTAGGTTTGATAAAATTTTTAGTCAGCCGTTATTAGCATGAAATACATCCGACTCATATTAGCAATTTTCATTACCTGGGGCATCTTCTCTTCCTGCGAAAAAAATAAGGATCTACAGTTTGTCAGAGTAGCCGGATTCAGTTTGGGTGAGCTCGGTATGTCCAAAAGCATCGTAAACATGACGCTGGCATACTATAACCCAAACAACTATCGCCTTCAGTTAAAGGATGCGGATTTCGATCTTTTTATAGATGATACCGAAGTCGGCCATTCCATCCAGGATACAATCATTAACATCCCTGCCCGGGATACTTTCTATTTTCCGGTGAAACTGGAAGTAAATATGGGTAATGTCTTCAAAAACGCCTTTAGCGCATTCAGTAATAAAGAGGTAACTATAAAAGCAACGGGTAAGTGCAAAGTTGGAAAAGGCGGGGTGTATCTGCCGTTTCCGATTAAGTGTGAGACAAAACAGGCGCTGAAGTTCTTCTGATTTTTTCCCTACTGAGATAATCGTTTGCATAAAAAAGCCAGTCCCACGGGACTGGCTTTATATTTAATTAATGTTTTTTATCAGGCATTCCACCACCATCTTCCGGCTTCTTGCAGCAAAGCGGCAGGCGCTGGTAAGATTCGTTGTTGGCAGTAACATTGTCGGCATCATAACCACAATTAGCAATGGCAGTTTTGATGTTTTCAACGTTGGTACGATCTGTCCAGTATTTAACTGTCGTTACGTGTTTTTTGAAATCCACTTTGGAGGTTTCTACGCCCTCTTCTCTTGACAGGTATTTTTCAATACGGTTTTTGCAGGACTCGCACTGTACAGTTGGCGTAGAGATTTTAACGGTAGCCAGTGATTTCTGCTTCTGCTGGGCAGATGCAATACCAAAAGTGGTCAGCATCAGCACCAGTACTAATTTTAAGGTACGCATAGTTTTCAATTTACAGATCCAATATACTGATTTTCCATTATACATCTGGATGCCCATTTGTTAAATTCAGACGCCAAACCGAAGGGTTTTTACCATCGGAAAGTTCATGCATTGCGCTGCATTTCCATAAAAATTGCCTGACTATTTACCCCAGGTATCCGGAGAAGTTCTCCATGACTGCAGTGTAGCGATTTCATCTGCATTCACAATACCCTTTTCCTCTGCAAGCGCAATCATCGCATTGTAATTGCTCAGAGAATGAAATGGCACCCCGGCGGCCTCGAAAGCTTTCACCGCCACATCAAAACCATAGTTGAAGATAGATACCATACCTACCACTTCCCCGCCGGCAGCGCGGATAGCTTGTACAGCTTCCAGGCTGCTTTTGCCGGTAGAAATCAGGTCCTCTACTACCACCACCTGCTGGCCTGGCTGCAGCACACCTTCAATCTGGTTGCCCATGCCATGCTCTTTCGGCTTGGAACGCACATAAATGAATGGCAGTTTCAGCTGATCAGCCACCAGTGCACCATGCGGGATACCCGCAGTAGCCACACCCGCAATTACGGCTGCATCCGGAAATGTTTCAAATACCACATTGCACAACTCGGATTTAATATAGTCGCGCACGTATGGATAAGACAAGATCTTCCGGTTATCACAGTAGATCGGAGATTTCCAGCCGGAGGCCCAGGTAAAAGGCTGCGCCGGACTCAACTTTACTGCCTGCACCTGCAGCAGTTTTTCTGCAACTTGTTTTTCGCTTATTTTAGTCATACAAGCGCCAAAATTATTGATTTAATTTCTAATTAGAATGTCCACGAAATAATTCATCCGTATTACTTTTGCATTCATGACCACAAACATCAATATATATCTGAACGAACGCCCGCTCCTGCTTAGTGCGGACCGCGCATCCATTCCTGCCGGCTTCGAAGATGCCGTTGTATACGAAGATCCTAACACCGAAACGATAGATCAGGTTTTGCTGGAACTGGAAGAAGGAGAACGCCAGTCAGCTGTTTTTATCAGGGAAGACGTAAAGCAATTGCTGAAAAAAGTTTCCCTGCACTTCACCGTGCTGGTGGCAGCAGGTGGCCTGGTAACCAACGAAGAGCAGGAAGTGCTGATGATGTTCCGCCGCGGCAAATGGGACCTGCCAAAAGGTAAACAGGACCCGGGCGAGGATCTCGAAACCTGCGCCCTGCGCGAGGTAGCCGAGGAAACCGGCCTGCACAATATCAAACTCACAGGGAAAATCACGGAAACATTCCATTATTACCCCATGAAAAATAAAAAGGTACTAAAGCATACCTACTGGTACCGCATGGAATTTACCGGCACTGAGCTTACCGTACCACAGATTGAAGAAGATATTATGGATATCCAATGGGTGAAACCGCATAATGTTGGCAAATACCTGCAGTTCTCCTATGAAAATATCAGGGAGGTCTTCAAAGCAACTAATATGCTGACGAAGGGAGCACCAGGTTTTATCCTTTAAACATTACTTGCCTGCTGCCCGGATGCTGATCAGATATGGTGCAAGTGCCAGGTTATCACCTGTGCGAAAGCCTTGCCCTACCATCAGCTGGTATTCCTTACCGGGCAGCAGCTCCGTTTCAAAGGAAAATGCTGTTCCGGTTTCATCAAAACCAATAACTTTTTTTACCTGCAATACTGCCGCCTGTACGTCCGGTCCTTCGGTAAAATTGCTAAAACGCTTGTCCATACCTGCAGAGAACCGGATGGTTACGATATGTTTCCCCGGAGCCACTACGCCTGTAGATTGATCCAGGCCACTAATTTCCTTTACCACCGGTCTTGCAGCCAGGTAAGCCTGTTTATAAACCGATACCGGTTGATCAAAATACTGCGCGCTGTCGATCATCCGGAACAGTGCCGGCTCATTATTATACGGCAGGGTGATCAACTCACGTATGGCAGCTTGTTTATTGGCAGCACGATTGTAATAACTTTCACAAATGGCATATCCCATGTAATAGCCGAGATCGCGCATACCAAATGGATTAGCACGATTACTATACAGCCAGTAGCTGCTATGCGGGGAAAACATGGATTTCACAAATACTGCCTTCAACGCGCTGTCGTTCGCTTTGCCATAGGCAATCGGCGGATTGGGCGAAGCCACACCCAAAGCCTTTTCTGCTACAAATTCCGCCACTCCTTCCAGCACGCACTGCGACAATAAATAATTCCCTATAGTGGTTACCTGCTGCGTATGTACGTATTCGTGCACATTGAGGAACACCAGCTGCTGCACCGGATTTTGGCTGAAATAGGCTTTGAGGTGTTGAAATTGTGCAGGAAATTCATCCGTAGCGGTCTTATCGTCTGCGAGCGACAATTCACTGCCGATCAGCACCTTGTTTTCAAGGGTAGTTCCGTTGGAGCGCATGGCCCCTACCGTGAAATAGATATGAGCCGGCCTCATGGAGGGGTATAGCTTGCGCAGTGCAGCAATACCCTTATTGATATCAGCAGCATAAGTAGTTACCCGTTGCATGTTTGGCCTTACAGACGCCCAGAACTTTGGATAGTCCTTAATTGCGTTAACGTAATCTGCTGCTGTGTATTCCCTTACTTGTCGCAGCGCCTTAAAGCCTTCACCCGCCTTGTCAAAATACAGGGTTTGAATCAGTTCCAGCTTTCTGGCGCTGTCAGTCGTATTTGAAATGGCATCATAAGCTTTCCAGAACAGGGGGATGTCAGTAGCACTTACCAGTGCGGTGTGTTGGGCCATCAGCGGGGCCGCCGGCATTAGCCAGATCAGTATAGGGATAAGATAACGCAAAGCAGTACAGTATTGGTAATAATGTTAACGTTTGTCCAGGATAGCCACTGTAAGGCGGCTCACACATATAAGGCGGTGTTCATCGTCTGTAATACGGATATCCCACACATGGCTGGTAGCTCCCATATGCAAAGGCTTTGCAAACGCATGCACGTACCCGCTTTTCACGCCACGGATATGGTTGGCATTGATCTCCATGCCCACACAAATAGACTTAGCCGGGTCAATGATCAGGCCTGAACCCACACTGCCAATGGTTTCGGCGAGGGCCGCCGAAGCACCGCCATGTAGTAACCCGTACGGTTGCACGGTGCGCTGATCCACCGGCATCATCATCTTCAGGTAATCGGGACCAATTTCAGTAAACTCCATGCCCAGGCAGGCTGCCATGGTACTGGCGCCCATTTCATTTAACTGATCCAGGGATACATTCAGGGAATGCCAGATCGCTTTCATATACAATCAATTTATTTTTTCAAACGATTCATACCTTCTAATACAGCCGGGGGCACAAAAGCGTTCACTTCGCCACCATGTCTGTAAATATCCCGCACCAGTGTAGAGGCGATGCTGGCATATAAGGGCGAACAGGTAAGGAAAAACGTTTCTACGGTCGGTTCTATCGTCCGGTTCACATCTGCAATGGCCTTTTCATACTCGAAATCCCCCACACCACGTATGCCACGAAGAATAAACCGGGCTTTTATCTCTCTGCAAAAATCAATGGTAAGCCCCTGGTAAGAAGCTACTTCCACCCTGGAATCATTTTTATAATGCTCCCTGATCCACTGCATTCTTTCTTCCAGCGGAAACATAGGCTGCTTATTGCTGTTGTAGCCAATGCCTATCACCAGCTTATCGAAAAGGTCCAGCGCACGGTCGATCACATCGGTGTGACCGTAAGTGATGGGATCAAATGTGCCGGGGAAAAGACAAATCTTCATATGGGTTCTATTTGTAAAGGTCCGCAGGTACTAGCGTTTCAGCTCTTCCCGGTTGATAAACACCGAAAAGATGGTGGCGCCGTAATTCCTGTCTGTGCGGAAGTAAGAATATTTACTGAAGTTATTATGATTGGTATGCTCAATCACCAGCCAGCCTTCTGGTTTCAGCAGCTGTTTTTCGAACACCACAAGGGGCAGCTGATCCAGCGTGTCCATAGCGTATGGCGGATCAGCGAAGATAAAGTCGAACTGCTCCGTGCACTGCTGCAGGTATTTAAACACATCCATTTTCACCACTTTCAGGGTGGTAATGTCCAGTCCACGGGCTGTTTTACTGATGTATTCCGCCATAGACGGATCTTTTTCCACAACCGTCATATCAGTAGCTCCCCTGCTGGCCAGCTCGTAGCTGATACTGCCGGTGCCGCCAAACAGGTCGAGGGTTTTTAACGTTGATATATCCAGGTTATTTTCGATGATATTAAATAAGCCGCCTTTGGCAATATCTGTAGTAGGCCTGGTATTAGGCATCTTTGCCGGTGGCTGAAATCTCCTGCCCCCACTCGCTCCTCCGATTATACGCATAATGCTAACGCATACAAATTATGAAAATAATATCCCGGTATTTCCTGCATCTTGCTGATATAGGAATAACCCGGTAGTCGTTGTGCCCATTCCAGGTTAGGTATGAATTTATACATTTCCTGGTATACGGCATTGTCTTTCACCAGGGCTCCGGACAACTTCACTTTTATCTCTTTTTCATCCAGTCCCAGCAGTCGAAGGGTATTTACGACGGTGTACACCACATCCAGTCCGCTCTGGTATTCTGCCGATTGATGTATCAGCAGCTTACCGGCTTTATAAATGGTGATGGTGATGGCGTTACGCTGTACTTCTACAAAGGTCACTCCTTTCTCATGGCCGAAATCGAGGTCCATCGGATATGCCAGCAGCAGTGCGGAGCTGGCATGGATCACCAGGTCGGAGGAAAACTCCTTTCTGAGGAAACCTACCAGGTCTTTATCCAGGCTGTAAACATTCACGAATGGCTGTCCATATATCAGGTCCGACAACACAGCTTCCTGCATTTTTTCCGGCTGTACCAGGTGCAGGTACTCTTTTTTCAGGCCGGCGTTAAAATGCTGCTGTGGCACCAGTACACCGGTGCCGGTGTCAAAGGCCAGCAATACGGAACGGAAAGCGGTGAACAACAGTTTATCTACCTCAAATACTTCTTCGATCATTTCCAGGTCCGCCAGTGCTAATTTCTGGGGTTGAAAATGATAGGATTTCAATGCCAGGAATTTCTTTGCAACAGGCTCATACACCACATAGCTGAAGGTACCGCTGCTTACCAGCACCAGCAGGTGACAGGCGGTAAGATCGGTTTCCAGCAGCGTTTCATCGTCTACTGTAAATGCAGGATGGATGTTATAGGCCACAGGCATATTATAGAGTTCAAATGAATTACAATAATAAACTTTTTACTTTAATTGCCTTGCAGGAAGTATATCTTTGCCTGCATCAAGACCCGAACCCGTACCATGCAACTGGAAGTTTCGAACAGAGATATTATAAAGATTGCAGCCCCTATATGTCTGGCACTGATCATACCGCAGGTTAATCACATGACGAATACTGCGTTTCTGGGCCGGCTGGGGGAATTTGAGCTGGCGGCCAATGGCATTGCGGGTATATATTACCTGGTCATGTACATGATTGCCTATGGGCTTAACAACGGGATGCAGGTGCTGATAGCCCGGCGTGCCGGCCAGCAACATTATGCGGGGATAGGCCAGCTGTTTTCCAATGGTTTGATGTTGGGGCTTTTCTGCTCTCTGTTGGCGATTGGAATCACTTTATTATTTGCACCCTATTTCTTTTCACACACCTTACATAACAAGGCGATTTACGAAGCGGCGGTTTCGTTTATCCGTATCCGTATCTGGGGCCTGCCGATGCTGATGTTGCTGAGTATGGCCAATGCCTTTTATATTGGCAGCGGACATTCGCGGGTACTGGCTATTACTTCCCTTTGCCAGGAGGTGGTGAATATTTATTTCGATTACGGGCTGATTTTCGGTAAGCTGAATATGCCGGCCATGGGGCTCAATGGCGCTGCGGTGGCCAGTATCATAGCGGAAAGCACCGGTTTTGTGGTGGCTTTCAGCATCCTGTTTATCCGCAGGTTTCATCGCAGATACAGTTTATTTAGCTACCTGAAGCCCGCCTGGGGCGTGATGCAGAACATCCTGAACGTTTCTGCTCCCATCATTGTGCAATTCCTTTTCAGCATTGGTGGTTGGTTTGTGTTCTTTATTTTCATTGAGCATATGGGTGAAAGACCGCTGGCAATTTCCAATATGTTACGCAGTATTTTCGGGTTCTTCGGGATATTTACCTGGGCGCTGGCGGCAACCTGCAATACGATGGTGAGTAACCTGATCGGGCAGGGCAGGCAGGATCAGGTACTACAGGCTATTAAGCGGATCATCCTTTATTCGGCGACCTGTTCGGTGGTGGTCTGCATACTCGTTAACGTGTTCCCTTATACGTTATTACATATTTATACGGCAGATGCCAGTCTTATCAGTGATTCACTGCCGAGTATCCGGGTAATTACGCTCAGCACTATTCTCATGGCGGTATCGGCGGTGGCGTTGAGTGGCGTAACCGGCACGGGGAACACGCGTATGAACCTGATTACGGAAATAGTGGCGGTGGTAGGATACCTGATTTATTGTTATATCGTGATAGAGCGGATGCGGAGCCCGTTGCACTGGGCCTGGGGAGCGGACTTCTTTTACTGGACGATCATTTTCGGGATTAGTGCGTGGTATTTGCGGAGTGGCAGGTGGAAAGGGAAAGAAATTTAATTTAATATTTGCCGGCATCCTGTTGCCAAAGGCAAAGGGAGGCCGGCAAAAACAAGTTACTGCAGATCATCTAACATCTTCTTCACATCAGCTTTTATGCTGGGATCATCATAAGTAATATTTCTAAGTGTGAGTGCTTTCTTTAGCACTTCTACTGCTTTATCTTCCTGGTCATTTTCTTTATAGGCGCGGGCCAGTTCGTAATAGTTGAGAATAAAGCCGGGGTCCAGCTGGCGGCATTTCTCATAATTAGCGATGGCGGTGGTGAGGGTCCCTTCGGGGATACCGCCGAATAGCATTTTAGCGGCGCTGCGTTCAAATACGTTGAGTGTGGCTACCTCATAATTCCATTTTCCCAGTACGTGGTAGGCCGGACCAAATTTAGGGTCCAGTTTAATGGCCAGGTCGGCGTATTTTTTCACGTCTTTGGAGGCGGCTACTTTATCTTTTGCGCCGGAGATGAGGGCCATGCGGCCCATGGCCACCGACATGGCATAATTGGCCATGGCGCTGTTGGGATTTACTTTCAGTGCAGCATTGGCGTAGTCCTTTGCCTGGTTGAAGTAATTGGTTTTAGCTTCTTTATCTTTCTGGCGGTTGCCGATGCGGGAGGCCATTTCACTGGCCTGTATGAGTGCATCCAGCTGGGTAGGTTGTATTTTAAGAATTTCCTTATCCTTATCAAAAGCTTCCTGCTCTTTCATTTGTACTTCCAGTTGCTTGGCCTGAGCTACCATTTCATCTACTGATTGGGCTTGGGAGATGAGGGCGCCGAGGAGGAACATGGATGCCGTTATGATCTTTTTCACCATAGGACAGGTTTTAGTTTAAGTATAAATATTGATTAGCTTATAGATATAAATATACTAAAATTACAAATTTAAAACGGCAAGGTTGCGTTAAAAAAATCAGTAGTCTTTTTCGAGCGACACCATAGAATTGCGGATGGGAGCGCCCATTGGCGGGTTCATTTTACGGAGGGCAACGTGGCTGTGGGTGATATTGGGGTATCGGGCTTTGAGGGCGTCGGTGATGGCGTACACCACTTCTTCGAGGAGGGGTTTGGGGATGGCCATTACGGCTTTGGCAATTTCGTATATGCCCTGGTAATTAACGGTTTCGGAGAGGTCATCCACGGGCACGGTGCCGGGTATACGAACGGCGATATCGAGGATAAATTCGTTGCCGATGATGGTTTCTTCCGGGTAGTAACCGTGGAAGGCGTGAAAGGAGGCTTTTTCCAGTGCGATGGTAAGCATAATCAGTTGATTTAAAGCAAATGCCGGGCTGGTGGTATTCCGGCCCGGCATTGAAATAATTGATTGCAGGATTAGTGGTGCTCTTTTGCAGAGAGGTATCTTTCTGCATCGAGGGCTGCCATACAACCGCTACCGGCGGCGGTTACTGCCTGGCGGTAGATTTTATCCTGTACGTCGCCGCAGGCAAAAACGCCTTCTACTGTGGTACGGGAGGAACCAGGTACGGTAACGATATAATCTTGTTCGTCCAGCTCCAGGTAATCTTTGAAGATCGCGGAGTTAGGCTGGTGGCCGATGGCTACGAAGAATGCGCTCACAGGCACTTCTTTCTTTTCACCGGTTTTATTGTTGTGGATGCGGAGGGCTTCCACTTTGTTTTCACCCAGTACTTCATCTGTTTCTGAGTTCCAGTACACGATGATATTGGATGTTTTAAGTACGCGGTCCTGCATTACTTTGGAGGCGCGCATTTCGTCGCGGCGTACGAGCATATGTACGGTGCTGCACATTTTAGAGAGGTAGAGTGCTTCTTCGGCGGCGGTATCACCGGCACCAACGATGGCTACCTCTTTACCACGGAAGAAAAAGCCGTCGCACACAGCGCAGGCGGAAACGCCGCTACCGTTGAGGCGCTGCTCAGACGGGAGGCCGAGCCACTTGGCGGAGGCGCCGGTGGCGATGATGATGGCATCAGCGGTGATTTCTTTTTCTTCGTCGATGATTACTTTATATGGCTGTTTGCTAAAGTCAACTGAAGTCGCCAGTCCATAACGGATATCGGCGCCCATGCGGGTAGCTTGTTTTTCGAAGTCCACCATCATTTCCGGGCCCTGGATACCTTCCGGGTAGCCTGGGTAGTTTTCCACTTCCGTGGTGATAGTAAGCTGACCGCCTGGCTGGATACCCTGGTACAGTACTGGTTTGAGGTTAGCTCTTGCGGCATAGATTGCGGCGGTGTAGCCTGCTGGGCCTGAACCGATGATCAATAGATGCACATGCTCTTGCTGGTTCTTGTTTTCCATACTTCTAAGTTACTGTGTAATATTATTGCTAATGATTGGTGTATGATGATTTTAGCCTGCAAAAATACGAGGCTTGGGTCAATATAAAAACACCGGCCATGTAATTACAAGGCCGGTGTTCTTATAGAATAAAGAGGATATGTAGATTTCTTTATTATCTGATGTAAGAAACTGGGCATTGTGCCAGTTATCAGGATCGAGAGAATTCCAAAATGAATTATCCAAGATAGGATTTTAAAGCACCACTATAGCGGGCTTTCTGGAGCCTTTTGATAGCGCGTTCTTTAATTTGCCTGATTCTTTCCTTAGTCAGATCATATTTCTGACCAATTTGTTCGATTGTTGCTCCGTTTTCACCATCCAGACCAAAGTAAGCGTTCACGATCTCTGCTTCACGAGGGCTGAGAGATTTCAGTACCCTACGGATCTCTTCACGTAATGAATCGCGCATAACATCATCATCGGTAATATCGCCACCTTCCAGGAGGTCACCCATTGCTACGTCTTCAGCTTCATGTACTGGTGCGTCCAGTGACATATGGCGGGTATTGCTCTGGAAGATATTGTTGATTTCCGATTCAGACATTTCCAGGATTTCTGCGAGTTCCTCGGTAGAAGGCTCACGCTCGTTTTCCTGTTCAAAAGCCATGTAGGCTTTGTTTGCCTTGTTATAGGTGCCAATTTTATTCTGCGGCAGACGAACAAGGCGACCTTGTTCAGCTAACGCCTGTAAAATGGATTGGCGAATCCACCATACAGCATAAGAGATGAATTTGAAACCTTTTGTTTCATCGAATCGTTGCGCCGCTTTAATCAAACCGAGATTACCTTCATTGATAAGGTCACTGAGGCTGAGCCCCTGATGTTGATATTGCTTCGCCACAGAAACTACGAAACGAAGGTTTCCTGTAGTCAATCTTTCAAGAGCCTTTTGATCGCCCATTTTTATACGCTGCGCCAAAACGGTCTCCTCCTCAGGTGTTAACAAAGGGATCTTCGAGATTTCCTGCAGGTACTTTTCTACCGCCTGCGAATCACGGTTGGTGATCTGGGTGGCAATTTTAAGTTGCCTCATATGAAAAATTGTATTGGTTTATAAATAAAGTAACAGAGAAAGAAATATTTTGTTTTGTTCGAACGTCGAAAATTATATAACTTACAAATTTTCCTGCTCTATCTGTTCTTTTGTTTCAAATTAGCCTGCAAAGATCGTGCTAACCGATCACATCTCCAAATCTTCTTCTCGCTGCCAATCTACTAACAAAGTACCCTATATAAACGAAATATCATAGCCCTTTAGTTCTCTCATAACGCAGCTTTAGTCAAATTTTAACAATTGATAAGTATTTATCATAAACCCAATTGTATTCACTAATTTTCAGCGACGGAATTTGCAAATTATCCAATAATATGATCGATTTTAGAAGCGACACTTTCACACGTCCCACCCATGGCATGTTACAGGCGATGAACTCGGCGGAAGTCGGCGACGACGTTTTTGGCGAAGACCCCACCGTCAATAAACTGGAAGCCATCCTGGCAGACTACTTTGGCAAAGAGTCAGCCCTTTACTGCCCTTCCGGCACAATGTCTAATCAAATAGCTATCAACGTACATACGCGACCGGGCGATGAAGTCATATGCTCCAACCTGGCCCACGTATACGTGAGCGAAGGAGGTGGTATCGCCTTTAACTCCGGCGCACAGGTGCAAACACTGGTGGGTGACCGTGGCCTCATCACTGCCGCACAGGTGCAGGCTGCCATTCAGCCCGATGATGTGCATAAACCGCATACCAGCCTTGTAAGCCTCGAAAACACCTCTAACTTCGGAGGAGGCTGCTGCTATGATATGCAAGACATCCTCGACATCAGCGCTGTTTGCGACCAGCACAACCTGGCCCTCCACCTCGATGGTGCCCGCCTCTTCAATGCACTGGTAGCCACCGGACAAGATCCGAAAGTCTACGGACAAGCATTCGACTCCATCTCCGTATGCCTCAATAAAGGTATGGGCTGCCCTATGGGGTCCGTACTGCTCGGCAGCAGCGAATTTATCAAGGCAGCACGCCGCGTACGTAAAAAGCTCGGCGGGGGTATGCGCCAGGCCGGCTATATGGCAGCTACCGGTATCTACGCCATGGAGAACAATATAGGAAGACTCGCTGAAGACCACCTGCATGCGAAAAAAATTGCGGACGTTTTAAGAGAAAAATCCTTCGTCGGTGAATTTCTCCCGGTAGAAACCAATATCATCATCTTCGAGGTTAAAGGACGGTTTACACCTAAAGACCTTACCACCTACCTGAAAACCGAAGGCATCCTCGTGATCCCGATTTCTGCTACGCAGGTAAGAATGGTACTACACCTGGATGTTACGCCTGAAATGGTGGAACGCACGTGTAAGGTGCTCGAAGCGCTCTAAAATGCCACAAAACCATAAATGCTGTAGAGGCGCAATGCTTGCACCTCCTCGCTTAGATCCCCCTGCTTAGCGGGATCTAAGCGATTGACCATACCGGAAGATTTTCGCGGGGAGGCGCAAGCATTGCGCCTCTACGATAATATACGACAATGCAAACGCCAGGGTTGCCTCGTAACGCGTCTACCGGAGAAAAAGATTAGCAGCGCCGCCGCAATCCAAAAAACGTTCCCTTACTTGCAAAATGGCCGCAGGCGCGGTAAATCTCTCTCTAAATAAAATATAATAACCTGACAATCAAAAAATTAAACCAGCCTCACAAATATTGGGATATAATTTCCATCTGTGGTCAATCTCCTTTATTTTTGCAGACTTATATTTAATAGCATGGAACTTTCAAAGAACTACCAACCTGGAACGGTTGAGGAAAAATGGTATCAGCATTGGATGGATAAAGGCTACTTCCGCTCTAAACCGGACGGTCGCCAACCCTTTACAGTCGTCATCCCTCCGCCAAATGTGACCGGTGTACTCCACCTGGGCCATACCCTCAACGAAACCGTACAGGATATCCTGGTGCGCCGTGCCCGCATGAGCGGTTACAACGCCTGCTGGGTACCAGGTTCCGACCACGCGTCCATCGCTACGGAAGCCAAAGTGGTAGACATGCTCAAACGCGAAAAAGGGATCGAAAAATCCCAGCTCACCCGCGAAGAGTTCCTCAAATACGCATTTGAATGGAAAGAAAAATACGGCGGTATCATCTACCATCAGATCAAAAAGCTCGGCTGCTCCTGCGATTGGGACCGTGTGACCTTCACCATGGACGACCACTACTACGAAGCCGTAATCAAAGTTTTCGTAGACCTCTATAATAAAGGACTGATTTATCGCGGTGCCCGCATGATCAACTGGGACCCGAAAGCTAAAACAGCCCTCAGCGACGAAGAAGTAGAATACAAAGACATGCAGGGGAAACTGTATCACGTGAAATACGCCCTCACGGATGCAGCAGGAAACACTACCGGCGAGTTTATCACCATCGCCACACAGCGCCCGGAAACAATTATGGGCGACTCCGCGATCTGCGTGAATCCGGAAGATGAGCGCTATACTCACCTGAAAGATTGCTTCGCCATCGTACCGCTGGTGAAACGCCGCATTCCAATCATCTTTGATACCTACGTAGACAAAGAATTTGGTACCGGCGCCCTGAAAGTAACGCCAGCACATGATCTGAACGACTATAACCTCGGCCTGAAACATAACCTGGAAATCATTGATACCCTCAATGAAGACGGTACCCTCAGCGCCGCAGCTCAGGTATTTGTAGGTGACGACCGCTTTGTGGCCCGCAAAAAAGTAATCGCTGCCCTCGCGGAAGAAGGCCTGCTCGAAAAAGAACAGGAATACACCACCCGCGTGAGCTACAGCCAGCGTAACCCTGACACCGTAGTAGAACCTCGTATCTCTACCCAGTGGTTCGTGAAAATGGCCGACCTGGCGAAACCAGCACTGGACGCTGTGGTAAATGGCGACGTGAACATCCACCCGGGCGACCGCTTCCTGGCCACCTATAAATACTGGATGGAAAACGTGAAAGACTGGTGTATCTCCCGCCAGCTCTGGTGGGGACAACAGATCCCTGCCTGGTACGCTGCCGACGGTACCTTCGAAGTAGCTGCCACCGCAGCCGAAGCCGTTGCCCAGTTTGCGAAACGTGGTATTACCGTTGCAGCCGCCGACCTGTCACAGGACGAAGACTGCCTCGATACCTGGTTCTCCTCCTGGCTCTGGCCAATGGAAGTGTTCAACGGTATCTCCCAGCCGGATAACGCAGACATCAATTATTATTACCCGACTTCTGTACTGGTAACAGGACAGGATATCATATTCTTCTGGGTAGCCCGCATGATCATGGCCGGCCTGGAATACAAGGACGTAAAGCCTTTCAGCGACGTTTACTTCACCGGAATGGTGCGCGATAAACTTGGACGTAAAATGAGTAAACAGCTCGGTAACTCACCGGACCTGCTGGAACTCATTCACCAATACGGTGCCGATGCCGTACGCTTCGGTATTATGATCGCCTCCCCTGCCGGTAATGACCTCCTATACGATGATGCCAGCTGCGAACAAGGACGTTTCTTCAATAACAAAATCTGGAACGCCCTCAAGCTGGTAAAAATGTGGGAAGCACGCCAGGAAGTGGATCAAACCAACATCGCCGCCAGCCACTTTGCGGTGAAATGGTTCCAGAGCCGCCTGCGTGAAGTACAGGCTGAAGTAGAAGGTCTGCATAAAGACTTCCGCCTCAGCGAAGGACTGAAAGCCATATACAGCCTCATCTGGGACGACTTCTGCTCCTGGTACCTGGAATGGGTGAAGCCTGGTTTTGAACAACCAATTGCCGCGTCCCTCTACCAGCAAACGATTCAATTCTTCGAAGAACTGATGCAACTGCTGCACCCGTACATGCCATTCATCACCGAAGAAATTTACCAACTGCTGAAATTCCGTAATCCGGAAGATTCCCTGATGCTCCTGCAGTTTACTGCGCCGGAAGCACCCGATCAGGCAACCCTCACAGAAGGTACCCTGCTGAAAGAAGTAATCAGCAGCATCCGTGAAGCAAGACAGAAACATCAGATCAAACCAAAAGATCCGATCGTTTTGCATATCGAAACCAAAGACGAAAATGCTTTTAAACAAATCGAAAGCATCCTCGTAAAACAGGTGAACGCAAAAGCGGTGATCTATGTAACAGAGGCAGTTCCCGGCTGTATCACCCTGGTAATACAAAAAGATAAGTTCTACCTGGGCACTGAATCAGAACTGGATACCACCGCTCAAAAAGAAGCACTGGAAAAAGACCTGGTATACCTGCAAGGCTTCCTCGCATCGGTAGAAAAGAAACTTTCCAACGAGCGCTTTGTAGCCAACGCCAAGCCTGAAGTAGTAGACGTAGAACGCAGAAAGAAAGAAGACGCCGAAGCCAAGATCAAGGTGATTGAGGAAAGTCTTAAATCTTTATAATTTTTCTAATCGCCCGGTCGTTAAATACCGGGCGATTTTTTTTGCCGCTTAAACTATGATCAAACACCTGTTACTGATTACCTGCCTACTGGCCACCATCCACAGCTTTGGCCAAACTGCCAAACCCGCTGCCAAAAAGCCTGCCACCACTGCCACCAGCAAGCGACCTGCCAAGTTGGTGAGTACCTGGGGCAACTTCCTCAGCGACTCTCTCCCTAAAAATGAACTGATTAAATTAATCGACTCCGCACTGATTGTACGGGATGAAAAAGGGGTGAAATACCCGGTGATTTCGTTTGCATTTACCTACGAAACCACCGAAGCTTACCTAAACGACACTACCGGAAAACCCGGCCTGTACAAGGATTACATCGGTAATAACTTCCAGGACGCCCGTATGGACAGCGTTTGGCGTAAAGGCATGAAAGAGAAACTGGACAAAGGGAATGTGCTGTATTTTGATGAGATATTGATTCAGTATAGTGCAGATAAGATTTATAAGGCGCCGGCACTGAAGTTTATAGTAAGGTAATAGCTTATTGCCTGGTAGGACTGAGCGAGGAGCCGCCAGCATGGCGGCTCTACACGCGAATCAATAAAGCCGCCACCATTGGGCGTCCCCATTTTCTAGTACGCAAACAACTGCTGCAACGGAATAATAAACTCCACCCTCGTTTTCGCATTATCTGCCGGGTCCGGATCAATCAGGTAACTCACCCGCATCCCAAACGTAAACGGAATCACATTGCCTATTTTAGTATCGAAGTATAACTCGCCACCTGTGGAGCGATACAGGTTATCGCGTTTCACCAGGTAATTGTGTGCACTGCTGTAATCATAGAAAGCATTGGCACGGATACGGGTAATATACAGGAGTTGCGCAAATCCCCAATCCGGGTACCAGAGCGGGAAATGGTAGTTAGCCCCCAATTTATAAATGCGGTTGTAAAACGGCGTGTTATACCCTCTCGCATATACGAAGCGATCGGTAAAACTATAGTTACCTAAAGTATCACGCTGCTGATAAGTGGCCTGCAACTGGAGACTGTGATTTTTTGCGATGCCTGGCAGATTCAGGTCAAAACGGCCATACAGCTGCTCTCCCTTTAACGCACCAATGGAATGATTGTATTGCAACACCAGGTATTGCCCGAAATGACTCAGAATATTCTGGCTGGCACGCAGGCGCTGATTATTAAACACCAGCGAGCTACTGCTGTACTGTTGCGGGTTTACGCGGAATCGCAGGTTATCCGCATATAATTTCTGAATGTAATAATTAGAAGATAGCGACAAGGAACGGCTATACATACCGGACGATAGCTGCAGCGGTATAGTGAAGCCGGCATGCCAGCTCAGCTGGTTCCAGTAATAGCGTTTGCCTTTGAGCAGGGCGCTTTTGTTGAGCGTATAGTCGAACCCGGTACCCAGCCAGGGGAACCAGGCGCCGTACATAAAGTTGGCGCCCACCGTGGACGTTCCTTCGTTGCGGTTGTACGTATAGCCGATGGAGGTAGACGTAGTATTCAGGATATTGTTTCCCAGCAGGCTGATACTATATTCCGGATCATTAAACGACGGTACCCAGCTATGAAAATTGAAGAAACCGGTAGTTTTCCGGTAATTTTTCAAAGAAAAGGAGTCGGCCGGTACTTTATCAAGGATGTTCCCACCTTCTTTAAAGTCGGGGTTCAGCCAGGCGCTATGCTGGTTTTGTGTTATATCTGTTTGTTTCCAGGGAGATGTAAGAGCGGTAGTGTGGAGCTTGTATCCTTTAGCTGTAAACTCGCTGAACACCAGGCTATCTGCCACCGGCGCCATGAACAACGCGGAATTTGGACGATCTGTTAGTTGCCAGGTTTTACGGTCGGATAACGTCATCGCATATACGTTATTTACATCTTTTACGCTGGAGGTGAAATAAACCGTATCACCTGCTATGGCCGGTGCTCCGATGATGTTAAAGGAAAAGTCCGACAGTTGCGTGATCTGGCCGGTGGCCAGCGACTGGCTCACCAGCGCCATCTGGCCCTGGTGGTTTCTTACGGCGCTGATCACTGCATCGTTGTGCTGGTTGAACCGTGGATTGGTATAGTAGTAGTTATTTGGGTTTGGCAGTATTTTTTCCACTTCCCCGTTGCTGGTATTGATCAGCCGGAGGCTATACTGCATATCCGGCGTGGCTGATAAAGCTATTACTTTTGTGCCGTCTGTATTTATATCGGGAGAGAAGTATTTGCCTTTGCCGGGTACGGTGGAGGTACGGCCCGTGGCTCTGTCATAAATACGGATGGCAGAAAAATCCTTCCATCCCCAGCGCGCATCAAATCGCGCGGCTGCCCATACGATGCGGTTATTGCGGTAACTGAAGTAATCGTCGAACACGAGGCCGGGGCGGGTAAGCAGCGAGGTGCTGCCATCGGGCTTGAGCAGGTAAAAGCCGGCAACGGTATTCCAGCTGGCTTTCAGTATTATAAATTCGTTGGGGGTACCTGCCGGGTAGAGGTATTTATAATTGGTGAATACTTTTTCGACAGGCAGCAGCTGCTGTGCCGGTGTGATGTGGGGCCGCTGCGCATTGGCCGTCCATAGCGAGTCGTAATACCGCATGGTAGCATGGTAGAAACCAGTAACGTTCATGCCTGTACGTTTTTTCAGGCTGTGCGACATAGGATAGAACACACCTCTGAAGCGTACCGCGTCTGTGGTAACATCTTTCCAGAAGGTGGTACCGTAATGTTCGCGGCCATAGGCGCTCATCAGGTAACCGAGCGGATAATGGTCCGGCGTATAGTCGCGGTAGGACCCGTTACGGATCTTCATGTATTTATAATCCTTATGGGCCAGGTCCAGCGCACGGAAGCCATCGAAAAAGGCTGGTAGTCTCCCCCGCCCCTGTGGACTCAGTGCTGTTTCCATGGTCACGGCGTCCCCTTCCCAGAACCAGTTGGGCACTGCGATATTGGTAGCGGCGGCCTGTCCCATTTCTCCTCCCAGCCAGGAGATTACTTTGGAGGCGCCCTGGCGGAAGTTCATGTTTTGAAGTACGTGGCGGTATTCGTGCAGGGAGAGTTGATCTACCCAATTGAGTGAGCCCAGGTTATAGGAAGCAGGCGGCGGTGCCAGAAAAAATTCGGAGCGGAATGGCCCCAGCGCCACGTAGCCGTTGGACTCCATAGTTTGATTCTGCAGTACGATGTTTACTTTTTTTTGCAGCGGGCCTATGGAGAGGCGGTTATTTCTGTTGAGATAAGTAACGATATTGGCTACACGCTCGCCGGCATTTCCCAGGCCGGCAGGGAATATCACCCTGACAGTGTCGGTGTTGATCTGTTGCCACTTCAGGCTGGAAGGGTTTCCTCCAAATTGTTGGGCAGAGAGTTGCAGGCATGTCAGCGTCAGTAATACGACGGGTAAATAGCGCATAGGAGTTAGATGAGAAGGGAAATTAGAGTTTTTTTTGGTTCTCACAAAGCTGGGGCAGACTAAAAAAGGATACACCCGCCCGGGCAGGCGATGGAAGCAACACCGCATTTTATAGCTCCTTCATTTTACTTTTTAACAGTGAAAAGCCCTCGCCATTGGCGAGGGCTTTTCACTGTTAAATTATTCAGGCAGGTATTAGCACTCACTCAGGCTGATCGGGATATTCACCGCCAGACCGCCATCAGAGGTTTCTTTATACTTTGAGTTCATATCCAGCGCGGTTTCCCACATGGTTTTCACTACCGCATCCAGGGATACTTTTGCCAGTTCAGGGTTACTTTGTAGTGCCAGCTGCGAAGCAGTGATGGCTTTAATGGCACCCATGGTGTTACGTTCGATGCATGGCACCTGTACCAGGCCACCGATAGGATCGCAGGTAAGGCCGAGGTGATGTTCCATGGCTATTTCTGCGGCCATCAGCACCTGTCGCTGTGAGCCACCCAGACACTCTGTCAGGGCTGCAGCCGCCATTGCGGACGACACCCCTATTTCTGCCTGACAACCACCCATGGCGGCTGAGATAGTGGAGCGTTTTTTAAAGATGCTGCCGATTTCAGAAGCGGTGAGCAGGAACTGCAGGATTTTATCCTCGTGCAGGCCATCGCAGAACGCAATGAAATACTGGAGTACAGCAGGGATAACGCCTGCGGCACCATTGGTAGGTGCGGTAACCACGCGGCCAAAGGACGCGTTTTCTTCATTTACTGCCAGGGCAAAACAGCTTACCCAGTCCAGTGTATAGGTGAAATGTTCCCCACCAGCGCGGATAGCTTCAATCCACGAAGTATAATCCGTATAGGTGCGGCCTTTCAGCAATTTTTTATTGAGGGCGGCAGCGCGGCGGGCCACTTTAAGGCCTCCGGGCAATTCACCGGTAGTATGGCAACCGCGGTAGGTACAATCCTGCATTACCTTCCAGATGTTGAGCACACCGGCACGTGTTTCCGCTTCCGGGCGCCAGGCATGTTCATTTTCCATTACCAGTTCAGAAATGCTGTAGCCTGTCTTAATGCACCATTGCAGCAACTGGCGGGCAGTATCGATTGGAAACGGTAAGTCTACCTGGTTGGCAGCGTTGCCATTTTCACCTTCCTGCACAACAAAGCCTCCACCTATGGAATAATAAGTGGCTGCGCGTTGTTCACCGTCATTAAAGGTAACGAGGAACGTGAGTGCATTGGGATGGAAAGGCAGTGATTCTTCGAAGAGGAAAGTGACATCTTCCATAGGATCGAAGTCAATTTCGTATTTATCGGCTACCGTCATTTTACGACTGCGACGGATAGCATCTATTTTAGGGGTGATCTGGTTTACATCGAAGGTAACGGGATCATCGCCACAGAGGCCCAGTAAAACGGCTATGTCGGTACCGTGACCATGACCGGTTTTAGCAAGGGAGCCATACAGCAGCACCTGCAGGCGGGATACGGCGGGCAGGCGGCCGGCAATTTCAAGATCGTGCAGGAATCGCAGTGCTGCGCGCCATGGGCCTAAGGTATGGGAGCTTGAAGGGCCAACGCCAATCTTAAAAATATCGAATACTGAAATACATTCGTGTGCCACTAAGTTGGATTTATTTATCTGTAAAATTAAGGCAACTTGGGCAGATAAAATGAATGTGTTTTTAGTAGCTTTTCTGCTCGTTCCGCACGCACGGCGCAGGGGGAATAACGGGGGTATTCCATTGTGTTCGCATCCTTACGTAGCATGCATCACCTTCGGGGCGTAGTGCCCGATGTACCGGTAGCAGGCAGATATGAGATATTGGGCAAGGCTTTGGAGCTGGCGAAACGTAGCCTGCTGAAAGTAAAAAGCCTCCGGTAATCAGTTACCGGAGGCTTTTTACTTTCACCGCGGTAAGGATTAATTACCTACGGAAAAGTCGATCAGTCGGATATCAAAGATCAGGACCGAGTTGGGTGGAATTATTCCTGAACTTTTAGGGCCATATGCCAGGTAAGAAGGTATATAGAGCCTTACGATACCTCCTTTTCTCACATAACGAAGGCCAATATACCAACCTGGTATCAGTTTTTTCATTTGTAATTCCAAATTGAAATTAGTGGAATCAGAACCATCAAATTTCGCACCTTGCTGCGTGCCGTTCATTAAGTATCCTGCGTAACCTACGGTTGGGTAGCTGGTCCATCTGATGGTATCGTTACCGGTTCCCTGTTGTTTTATTTCAATAACAACACCGGTGGTGTCTTTAATTACGTCAGTGATGTTATTAGCTTTCAGGTATGCTTCAATCTTTGTAGAATCGATTACATATTGGGCTTGCTCATCGAAGTTATCCACTTGACTATCTTTCTTACATGCGGTGAGGATACCAATAATGGCGAGTCCCACGATCAGAAGTTTTTTCATCTTAATTTGTTTGGCTCTTTTTAGTTGTGGTGAAAATATAAAAACTTACTTAATATCCACGAGTTCTACTTCGGAGATCAGAATTGCGTTGGGTGGAATGCTCTGGGTGGGCACACCGGCGGTGCCAAAAGCCAGTTCAGGCGGGATGTACATACGGATGCGGCCACCTTTGGAGATTTTGCGCAGGCCTATTTGCCAGCCGGCAATATGATTTTTAAGCTGCATATTGTCAAAATCGGTGGGGCCGAATGAGCTGGCCACTATGCTGCCGTTGAGGAGCTGGTATGAATATGATACGATGGGAATGGAGGTAGCGGTTAGGTAATGGATGGAATCACCTGGTTTAAGAATATTGTAATATAATCCTGACGGATCTCTGTAGGCCGATTCATTCTTTTGTGTGATAATGCTTCTGATAGTACTATCAGAGGCCCATGCGTCGCGATAGATGGCTTCGAAATTAACGTCATCTCTTTTGGTGCAGCTGGTGCCCAAAGTGATTATAGTAAGGGAAGTTATGAGTAAAAGTAAATATTTCATCCGCATCTGTGATTTTATCTCTTCTGGCTGTATAAACGCCTGAGAATTCAGTAAAGTTACAGTATTCGGAAAAATACTTGACTCGGTGTAGGCAACTAAACGGTACTATGTGTTGAAAATAGCGGGACTCAAAGCACTTTTGAGCCCCGCTATTTTCACACCCTATCTCATTGGTTTATATCCATTTAAATGCAAATTCAGTCCCAACACCAGTTATATATGCTTTGAACATAAATGGACGAACGGGAATTGGTGCCTCTTCGATCACGAGGCTCATCCAGTAATAATTATTACCCATTGTCTGCATATCCAGGCCAGACGGTGTAATGTCATTAAACAAATAATCAGCACAGAGTGGGTCTGCACCGTACCTCATGATGAGTGCTGGTAAAGAGCCTCCTGGTACAATAATCTCACCAGGACTTGGATGTTTAGCCAATTTTTCAGAAATACCCAGGAAAATAGTCCCGTTCCAGGTAGTATAATAGTTATCATATACGGTATCTGTATACCTGAAATTATTGTAACTAAAATTTTTACGATAGTTTGCCATTGGCACGGAAGGCGCCGGAAATATCACGGTGGACATCCCGTCAACGGTAGGATTAATTACCTTCTCTGTTACGCTGTTAAGAAACGTTTTTCGTTCCGCCCAATAGGTGATGCTAGTATACCCATACATAACATTGTTTCTTCTCACACTGATAATGCCCAATTGAGCATATACCGTGTAGTTACCACTTTTATAGGATTTGACCGAACTAACATTGCTTCTTGCTTCATTACTTCCAGGATTACCACACATCAACGAATATTCCAGTGGTATAGTCATAGCACTTTGTCTCGGGATGCCGTTACTGTCCATAAATTTTACCGCATATGCATTGCCATCGACGTTTGTTGTCATCAACCTGGCTTTGGCCAGCGTAGCCTTATTTCCAGAACGTAAGGTTATTTCACGGTCATAAGAAAATTGATGAATCTCATTACCAATCTTAACAATACCATTGCCGTTAATAAGTGTCGCGATTAAAGGGTTGTGGCAGTTCAAACGTATTACATCTGTATCACTGTTATAATGCAGTGCAGGTGCAAACTGCCTTTTGAGGTCAGCCCAACCGGTACTGTCATTGCTTTCCAACATTCGGTTCATTCTTTTATCAAACCGGCGATGCAGCTCATACATGGAAACGAAGCCGGCCGGTCTTGACACAGAATTGTCTTTATTTGCACCATTTAAGAAATGCTGTTCTTGTTGTTTAAGTGCATAATTGAACGCGTCCTTTGTAGGATACGATAGATAAACACCCAACGAGTCTATTGAGTCAAATTCAATTTTTTGTACAGCATTATCAATTGGCACCTCGTTTTTTGTACAGGATGTACAGAAATAGGTCATGGACAGCAGAGCTAGCCTAAAATAGAGTTTCTTCATAGTTTATATGATTGTGGATTAATAAACAAAATCAGGGCTGCACTATAGGTTTAATATGCCTGACCACAAACCAGGATAATTGTTACATAATTTTTTATCCAGGTTAGGTTAATAAGTGGCCGAATTATTCTGGAATCACTTTTAGGTGCCAATCAAAATACTAAATTATTTTAGGTTGGATGCCAAGGTTAATTAATTCTCCTCCCAACCTTACAGAATTATTGACTGAAAATGAATTGTTTAGACCACAATATTTGTTAAAATATTCGTTTCGCTTTAATTATCAAAATAATTATAGGGGTAGATTATTCTTTTCTAGTTCACAATCACTGAAGATATATTGTAATTAAAAAAGCTCTTCCCGCTGAGGGAAGAGCTTTTTCAATATGCTGATTATGAATCAGATTAGTAATCCATACCCATACCGTGGCCACCTGGCATAGCAGGAGCAGCGGATTTAGGTTCTGGTTTGTCGGCGATTACGCACTCGGTGGTCAGCAGCATACCAGCGATGGATGCAGCGTTTTCCAGGGCGATACGACCTACTTTAGTAGGATCGATTACACCGGCAGCCAGCATTTTTTCGTAAGTTTCGGTGCGGGCGTTGAAACCGAAGTCGCCTTTACCTTCTTTTACTTTCTGCACAACGATAGAACCTTCGATACCAGCGTTAGCGGTGATCTGACGGAGAGGCTCTTCTACTGCGCGTTTAACGATAGCGATACCAGTTTGTTCGTCTTCGTTGTCGCCTTTCAGTTTTTCGATGCTTTCGATAGCGCGGATGTAAGCTACACCACCACCAGGCACGATACCTTCTTCAACGGCAGCGCGGGTTGCGTGCAGGGCATCATCAACGCGGTCTTTTTTCTCTTTCATTTCTACTTCGGTAGCAGCACCTACGTAGAGAACGGCAACACCACCGGACAGTTTAGCCAGGCGTTCCTGCAGTTTTTCGCGATCGTAATCGGAAGTAGTTACTTCGATTTGTGCTTTGATCTGGCCGATACGAGCCTGGATATCTTTTTTCTGACCTTTACCACCAACGATGGTAGAGTTGTCTTTATCGATAGTTACGGATTCAGCGCGACCGAGGTAAGTCAGGTCAGCATTTTCCAGTTTGTAACCTTGTTCTTCAGAGATAACGATACCGCCGGTGAGGACAGCGATGTCCTGCAGCATATCTTTTCTTCTGTCGCCAAAGCCAGGAGCTTTAACAGCAGCAACTTTCAGGGTACCGCGGAGTTTGTTTACCACCAGGGTAGCCAGTGCTTCACCTTCCAGGTCTTCAGAGATGATCACCAGTGGAGCGCCTTGCTGAGCTACTTTTTCCAGGATGTGCAGGATATCCTTCATGGTGCTGATCTTTTTATCGTAGATCAGGATGTAAGGGTTCTGCAGTTCAGCCTGCATTTTTTCGCTGTTGGTGATGAAGTATGGAGAGAGGTAACCACGGTCGAACTGCATACCTTCTACTACTTCTACAGTAGTGTCAGTACCTTTTGCTTCTTCTACAGTGATAACGCCATCTTTGGTAACTTTTTTCATCGCTTCAGCGATCAGTTTACCGATTTCGTTGTCGTTATTAGCGGAGATGGTAGCAACCTGTTCGATTTTTTTGGTATCGTTACCAACTTTTTCAGATTGTTTTTTCAGGTTTTCAACGATGCCTTTAACAGCTTTGTCGATACCGCGTTTCAGGTCCATTGGGTTGGCGCCTGCGGCAACGTTTTTCAGACCTTCGCTGATGATGGACTGAGCCAGAACGGTTGCAGTGGTGGTACCGTCACCTGCCAGATCAGCAGTTTTAGACGCTACTTCTTTCACCATCTGAGCACCCATGTTCTCGATAGGGTCTTCCAGTTCGATTTCTTTTGCAACGGAAACACCGTCTTTAGTAACAGCAGGAGCACCGAATTTCTTTTCGATTACCACGTTACGGCCTTTAGGACCGAGGGTAACTTTTACTGCATCCGCCAGAATGTCAACGCCTCTTTTCATTTTATTGCGGGCGTCTATATCGAAGAATATTTGTTTTGCCATGATTCTTTAAAGTATTTAAGAGTTTTGATACAAATTACCGTATATCGGATAGAGACGGGCTTAAACCACCGCCAGGATATCGGATTCACGCATGATTAAGTAGTCACCACCTTCGATGCTGATTTCAGTACCGGAGTATTTACCGTACAGTACAGTATCACCCACCTTAACAGTTACAGGCTCATCTTTTTTGCCAGGACCAGCTGCCACAACAGTACCTTTCTGAGGTTTTTCTTTTGCGGTATCCGGGATGATGATACCACCAGCTGTCTTTTCTTCTGCTGCTGCAGGTTTCACAATTACCCTGTCAGCTAAAGGTTTAATACTTAATTTTTTAGCCATAGTAGTTTTTATTTAAAGAAGTAGTTGAATTTTTATAGTGTTGACAAGGCCCACGAGAATTATGCCAAGGGGCAATATGGGTCAAATTTTCAGACTTTTCTGTGCTTCTGTGCCATTCATACTGACAAATCATCCCTGTGACCACGTAAAAATGACAGAGCGCCATGCTTTATGCTGAATTTAACGCCCGTGACAGGTCCGGAATCCGTAAATATCGATTTTTTTCTCTAGTTTTGCGCCCTTATACCAGTTCTTTTTTATACGATGATCAGTAGAAGAAATATCCGGGTAAAAGTAATGCAAACACTTTACGCCCTGGAAACGATGGAGCAAAGCAGTATTAAGCCGGGTACGGCTACCAGACTTTTAAACGAAAAGCTGGATCAGACCTGCCAGATCTTTACTTATTTACTTTATTCGGTAGCGCAGGTAGCGCAATACGCAGAGATTGACTCGGCTGCCCGTGCTTCCAAACATTTGCCTTCCGCAGCAGACCTGCAGGTAAATACCAAAATTGCAGGAAACGAATTCCTTTATCAGATTATTAATGACAAAGGATTTCAGGTAAACCTGGAACAATGGAAGATGAGACACCTGGCAGAGGAAGAGTTGACACGTAAAATGTACAACCTCCTGGTGGCTACTGACACCTATAAGTCCTATATAGCGGACGACCAGCGTAGCAAAGCAGGTGAAAAGGAAATACTGGAGTTCATCTATAAAGAGATACTGGCGAAAAGTGAATTGTTCCAGCAGCACCTGGAAGATACCTTCCTGCACTGGGGCGATGATGCTGACATGATGAATATCCTGCTCGGCAACTACTTCAACAAACCGCACCTGTTTAATTTTATGCAGCTGATCAGCAAGGAGAAACTGGACTATGCCAAAGAACTGCTGCTGACAGTGATCGATAAAAAAGAATACTGCCTGGAGCTGATCAAGCCAAAACTGCAGAACTGGGACCCGGAACGTATTGCTGCTGTAGATATGTTGCTGATGGAAATGGGCGTATGTGAATTCCTGTACTTCCCTACCATCCCTACCAAGGTGACCATCAACGAGTATATAGACCTGGCAAAAGCTTATAGCACGCCACAAAGCGGCCAGTTCATCAATGGTATCCTGGATAATATCCTGAAAGACCTGGAAAAGGAACAGCTGGTAAAAAAACAGGACCGTCCGAAAAAATAACCGGAATAGCTATTTTTACGCAAATTGCATCATCATGAAAGCACTGTTCTATGTCCTTGCCGCAGGTTGCCTGGTTATGACCGCCTGTAACGGAAGCGAAGGCCGCAAAGCCGCTGCCATCGACTCCATCAAGCAAAAAACCATCAACAGCAACGACATCGCTATTACCTTTGAAGAAAAAACCCACGATTTCGGTGAAATCGTACAGGGCGAAAAAGTGGAATACTCCTTCAAATTCACCAATACCGGCAAGGCCGACCTGGTAATTGAAGATGCCATTTCCAGCTGTGGCTGCACCGTACCGGAATGGCCTAAAGAACCGTTGAAACCAGGCCAGTCCGCCTATATCAAAGTAATTTTTGACAGCGCCGGCAAAGAAGGATATACGCAAAAAGAAGTAGCACTCAAACTTAATGATGGCGCCGGTTACCATGTAGGCCCCATCATCCGATGCAATATTGTAAAGAAATAATTTTTATAAACTATTAAATCAATTATAGATGAATATGCTGAATGTTTTATTAGCAGCTCCTGCACAAGGCGGTGGTAGCGCGCTCCCACAGATGCTGATCTTTGGTGGTATGATCGTGGTAATGTACTTTTTCATGATCCGCCCTCAGACTAAAAAAGCCAAAATGCAGAAACAGTTTACCGAAAACCTGAAAGAAGGTGATAAAATCGTAAACATTGCTGGTATCCACGGTAAAATCAAAAAATTCAATGACGATGGTAAAACCCTCGTTATGGAAGTAGCACCAGGCACAACCCTGACTATCGAACGCTCCACTATCAGCATGGAGTACTCTGCTGCACTCAACGCGCCAGCAGCCAACGTAAAAGCGTAATATTCGTACAAACTCATATCAAAAGCCTGTGCAGGGAATTTTCTTGCACAGGCTTTTGTTTTTCTCAATTTTTGCTAACTTGGTCAGGTTATGTTAAAGGTTGGAATTACAGGAGGCATAGGCTCCGGCAAAAGCACTGTCAGCAAGATTTTCGAACTGCTGGGTATCCCCGTTTACTATGCCGATGATAAGGCTAAAGACATTCTGGTAAGAGATCAGGAACTGGCAGAACAAGTGAAGCATCACTTTGGTGCGGATATATATGAAACGGATGGCACCCTTAACCGGAAGCGCCTGGGAAATATCGTATTCAACGATAAAGACAAACTGGCACTGCTCAACTCCCTCGTACATCCGGCCACCATCCGGGATTCCAACAATTGGGCCGCCGAACAACAAGCCCCCTATGTGCTCAAAGAAGCAGCGCTGCTGTTTGAAACAGAATCATTCCATCACCTCGATAAAATTATAGGCGTGAGCGCTCCCCAGCCACTACGCCTGCTGCGCGTTATGAAGCGTGATAACGCATCCCGCAACGATGTCCTGGCACGTATGCATAAACAAATCGATGAAACCATTAAAATGCGTTTAAGCGATTACGTGATCTATAATGATGAACAGCATATGGTGATCCCACAGGTGCTCGCCCTGCATCAGACCCTGCTGGAGCTGGCCGCTCAAAAAGCCTGACAGATCTATGAAACAGGCATATTCATCAATTAGCTACCTTTGTTGAAAATTCAGAGAAATGGAAGCAGGTTTTAATGTAGCATTGCAGTTTACACCTGCGGCGCAAGCCATGGTGAAGGAACTGCTTCATTCTATCGCAACAGCCCCTTACCTGCGTGTAGGCGTAAAAGGTGGTGGTTGTTCCGGTATGGGCTATATGATAGGATTTGACGAAAAAGCAGCAGACGATATCCAGGTAGATATCGCTGGTATTCCTGTGATTATGAAAAAGGCACATACCATGTACCTGGCAGGCATGCAGATTGATTATCAGCAACAGGAGGATAGCAGCGGTTTTGTATTTAGTACTCCGCAATAATATTTTTTTTAATAATCGTTCGCCGAAGGCGAACGATTATTAAAAAGGGTCAGGACCTGAGGTCCTGGCCCTTTTTAATACCTGATACAAAAAGTAAAGGCTGGCTCAATTGAGCCAGCCTTATTATTATCAAACATTTTTCCAGTTAAGCTTACTTAGCAGCCACTTCTTTTTTAGAAGCAGGCACTGACTCGCTTTCGTTGGACAGTTGGTTGTGCTTGTCGAAGTCAACCAGAACCGGAGCCGCTACGAAGATGGAAGAGTATGTACCGGTGATCACACCTACGAGCATAGCGAAGGCAAAACCACGGGTAACTTCACCACCGAATACGAACAGGATCAGGATGGTCAGGAACACTGTCAGGGATGTCATTACGGTACGGCTGAGCGTATCGTTGATCGCCTTATTGATAACGGTGTCACGGTCTTTACCATGTGCGCCGGTACGGAAGTATTCACGGATACGGTCGAACACGATAACGGTATCGTTCATGGAGAAACCGATAACGGTGAGGATCGCCGCAATGAAGTGCTGGTCAATTTCCAGGGTGAATGGTACGAAGCTTCTGCACCAGGAGAATACTGCCAGGGTAACGAGTACGTCGTGCAGCAGGGAGAAGATGGTACCAACAGAGTACTGCCATTTGCTGAAGCGCAGCAGGATGTACAGGAAGATCACCACGATGGACAGGATAGTTGCTTTAATCGCACCTGAACGGAGGTCATCAGAGATAGTTGGAGAAACCGTCTGTGAACCTACGATGTAACGGTTAACGAATGCATCTTCTGTTACGGAGGCATCATAGAATTTCTGCAGACCATGGAACAGTTTAGCAGTAACTTCCTTATCTACTTCCAGGCTCTGCTCTTCGATTTTGTAAGCGGTAGTGATGCTCAGCTGGTTGGTGTTACCAATTGTTTTCACATAAGGCTCGGAACCGAATTCAGTGTGCAGGGCTTCTCTCACTTCATCGGATTTCATTGGGTGGTCGAAACGCACGGTGAAGCTACGGCCACCGGAGAAGTCGATACCATGATCAAAACCATGGAAGAAAGAAGATACACCGGCTACCATTACGATAGCAGAGATGATGTATGCATATTTACGTTTGCCTACGAAGTCGAAAGCAGCGTGTTTAAATACTTTACGGGAAATTGGTGTGAAGTATTCGAAGTGACGTTTTTTCTTCATCCAGAAGTCAGTCACCATACGGGAAACCAGGATACCGCAGAACAGGGACAACAGGAGACCGATGATCTGAGTGGTAGCGAAGCCCAGTACAGGACCAAGACCGAAGTAGAACAGGATGCAGGCGGTGAGCAGGGAGGTAACGTGACCGTCCAGCACCGGAGCGAGGGAACGTTTGTAACCTTTTTCCACTGCGTCAGCGTATGACAGTCCGTGGGTGAGTTCGTCCTTGATTCTTTCGAAAATGATTACGTTCGTATCTACCGCCATACCGATGGTGAGTACCAGACCGGCGATACCAGCCATGGTGAGTGTAGCACCGAGGGAAGCGAGGATACCGAAGGTAAACAGCAGGTTGAGGATCAGCGCGATGTTGGCTACCCAACCGGCAGTGTTATAATATACCAGCATCAGTACGAAGATGATGGCAAAGGAGATCAGGAAGGATTTAGCACCTGCGGCGATGGATTCAGCACCGAGGGTAGGTCCTACGATCTGCTCCTGAACGATTTTAGCAGGGGCAGGCATTTTACCTGATTTCAGGATGTTTGCCAGGTCACCTGCTTCTTCCGGAGTGAAGCTACCGGTGATAGAAGAACGACCACCAGAGATTTCGCCCTGAATAGAAGGAGCGGAGTAAACGATGTTATCCAGTACTACTGCAACGTAGTTGAAGGTATAAGGATCTTTTGGATTGGCAGGAGCCAGTTCACCGGTGAGTTTTCTCCACTCGTGAGCACCCTGGTTATCCATAGTCATGCTGATTTCAGGCTGGTTGTTCTGGTCTACGTCCTGGTGAGCTTCGATTACTCGTTCGCCACCAACGCGTGGAGCAGGGTTAGCCGGATTTACTTTCAGGATGTAAACTTCCAGCGGGCCGTGTTTATCAGTTTTATTTTCCGGACCGAATGCGAAAACTGCATCTTTAGGCAGGATAGCCTGTACAGCAGGCATTGCCAGGTAACGACGGAAAGTAGCGGTATCTTTTGGCAGCATCATACCCACGGAAGGACCAGGGATGATAGAGCCGGATTGCTGATCGTAGCGAGGGAACAGTACAGCGAACAGTGGATTCTGTTTCTGTTGTTCACGCATCAGTTTTTCCTGAGAAGCCAGACCAGTGTCTGCTTTAGCTTTACCGCTGTCTTTTGCGAGGTAGTCGCTCAGGCTGCCGGTTTTAGCTGAATCAGCAGGGGCACTTGCCAGCGCAGCGGAATCTTTCACAGCTGCGGTGGTGTCTTTTGCTGCAGGAGTAGCTCCCTGTGCCAGTCTGATGGCATCGTTCATTGGGGAGAGGATGTTCTGGAGAACTTCAGGGCTGTTTTTGTAAACTTCTCTGAATTCCAGGTTGGCAGTAGCTTGCAGGTATCTGCGAACACGTTCAGCGTTGTCAACACCGGCCAGTTCTACGGAGATCAGACCTTTATTTTCGTCCAGGGAGATGTTTGGCTGGGCCACACCGAATTTATCGATACGTTTTTGCAGTACGATATAAGTGTTTTTGATAGCTGCCTTAGACTCTCTCCGGATCATATCCAGCACCTGCTGGTTAGAAGAGTTAAAGTTGATGTCTTTCTGGTATGCATTTGCGAAGATGTTCGCCAATTTGCCCTGGGGAGCAACTTCCGCATAAGTTTGTCCGAACAAAGTAACAAAGTCGGTCTGGCTGGTTTTCTTTCTTTCCTTAGCCATTTCCAGCGCTCTGTTGAAAGCCGGGTCTTTGGATTGACCGGATAAAGCGCGTACAACGTCTTCTACGCTTACTTCCAGTACTACGTTCATACCACCAACGAGGTCAAGACCGAGGTTCAGTTCTTTTTCTTTAGCCTTGTTGTAGGTTACGTTCCATGGAAACCCTGCAATCTCTTTATTGCTGGTGCTATCCACGATCTCTTGTCTTCTTTGTTTCACAAAGCCTTTCAGCGTATCGGCGTAGAAACCCTGCAATTGCGTGTTTCCAGGATACTTCGTCTCGGCGGAGGGATACTGTTTGGCGACGTCCTTTTCGGCCTGCTGCTCTATCTTCTTGTCGTAGTTCCGCACCAAAAACGTGAAGGACAATTGGTACAAAGAGATAAGGATCAGTGCGATGGCAAAAAATCTTACCAGTCCTTTAAGTTGCATACTATTTGTTTCGGGTTTATAATAAAAAAATTTTAAAGAGTTGCAAAGATAGAATTTAAATTGATATATTAAAGCCCTTTAGAAAATAGGCGCAAATTAGCTACCGGCTTGAGTTTGCTGGACTATTGGCACAGGAATTTTACAAATCTGCGATTCTGGTTTCTGATGGTTTTAATATATTTCCATTGCTTTACAGCACGTTAATACCGACAAATATATGCAAACCCTTCATTATCGCACAACAGATTATTTCCCGGAGAGTTGGTGGAGGAGAAAAAAAGGTATACTGGGAGATATCTTCAGGCGGGCAGAGCCTTTCAGGCTACAGGTGATTTATACACAAATTGACCGGGACCAGCATCAGCGTCCGCGGTTCAGGGATTTCAGGTTCCAGACCAGCCCTGATATATACTCCTACCCTGCTTCCACGGTGAAGCTGCCGGCGGCAGTACTGGCGCTGGAAAAACTGAGGGACCTGGGAATAGCCGGACTGGATAGGCATACGCCTATGTATATCAATCCTTTATCTGGGATTAACACCGGTGTTGACCAGGACTTAACGGCGGCCAGCGGACAGGCATCCATCTCTCATTATATTAAAAAAATATTTTTAATAAGTGATAACGATGCCTATAACCGGCTTTATGAATTTATTGGACAGGAAGCCTTTAACCGCCGCCTTTGGGAAAACGGTTATGCGGATATACAGATACGTCACCGACTGGGCCTGCCCCTTCATGAGGAAGCGAACAGGCACACCAACGCCATGCATTTTAAGTCGGGCAACCAGGTACTTTACCAGCAGCCGGCGGCCTATAGTAACCTCGGATTTGCCCCTCGCCACGATCTGGCAGGTAAGGCCTGGCGTACGCACAAAGGAACGCTGGAAAATGCGCCCATGGACTTTTCTATCCGCAACCGGCTCCCGCTCGTACACCTGCATGAGATCATGCGCAGTATTTTTTTTCCGGAGGCTGTAACAAATCAGCAACGCTACCGTTTAACGGATGGCGACTATTCATTTTTGTATCGTTGTATGTCGCAATACCCAACAGCGTCGGAGGACCCTGTTTATGATCAGCAACAATATCACCAGGCCTACTGCAAGTTCCTCCTGTATGGCGGAAGTCAGCAGGCGGTTATCCCCCCGGATATACGCATATTCAATAAACCGGGATGGGCATATGGATTTTTGACGGACACTGCTTATATTGCCGACTTTGGAAATAATATAGAATTCCTCCTGTCAGCCACAGTACATGTCAACCATGACGGAATATTAGGAGAAGATCAGCAGGCCTTTGAAGAAATCGGAAAACCGTTTTTGCAGGCCCTGGGGGAATTGATTTACACGATAGAACTGGAACGACCGAAGCCAACAACACCCGATCTTAGCCGCTTTCGACCATAGGGCGTGATCGGAAAAGACCAATAAAGCTAAAATTCACACATACTTTAAAAACTGAGAGCAAGATGCTAACTAAGATCAATCGTGTATGGGCTATTGTAGTGCTGATAGCCGCGACTATGGGAATGACTTCCTGTCTGAAGAACAATGTGGATACTACACCGCAGCGCCCTACATTCTGGCTGAATGTGGCCAACCTGTCTACCTATTCCGGTACCATGGATTTGTATGACAACGGTACGAAACTGACCAACACGGGTATTTCCGGCTTTTTCTCTGAAATCATCGGAGGTTACGGCGGACAGCATGCAATGAAAGTTACCGTTGCCGGCAAGGATTCCGTTCTGGCTACTGCCAGCAGTCAGCTCGACAGCCTCCACTATTATACCTATATGATCTACGGTGGCAATCCTGTGAAGGCTGCCCTGGTAGAATCTAACTTAACTAACTACAGCCCTACCTCTATCAACCTGCGTTTCTATAACCTGTCTGAAAGTGTAGGTCCGGTAGATGTATACATGGGTTCCAAGATGGTATTTCCGAACGTAGTATATTCAGATGGTTATTTCCGTCCTGACTTTACCACCTTTACCGATATTACAGAAGGTAATGTGATCACCATAAAGAAAGCAGGTACAACAGAAGTGATAGCTACCAACAACAGCCTGAAAATCAGCAGTCTGCAAACTGGCGGCGTATATACTGCCTACGTTACCGGTAATGCCGGCAGCACTGGCAACGACAAACCAAGCACCAACATCATTTACGGTGCTTACTAAGCCGTAAAAAATATTCATTCCTTTGAACGCAGAAGGGGCCGATAATCCGGCCCCTTCTGCGTTTATACAGCACCTCCCAATATCTTTCCCTGTGATTTTTCTTTTTTTTGTGTAGGTTTGTCCTGGTCAATCCGATATTAAACTTATGAATCAACTTGCAGAGAGGCTGTCCCGGATTTCCGAGCCTCAAACTATCAAAATGGCCAAGCTCGGACGTGAGCTGAAAGCCCAGGGAATAGACATTGTAGACCTTAGTATTGGAGAACCTGACTTTGATACGCCCGAGCATATCCGCGAGGCCGCCAAAAAGGCGATCGACGAAGGCTTTACCCACTATACCCCGGTAGCTGGTATCGCTGACCTGCGTCAGGCGGTTATCCACAAACTGAAGCGGGATAACGGTCTTGACTACACGCCGGAACAGATAGTGGTGTGCACCGGCGCCAAGCAATGCCTGGCCAACGCCGTACTGGCACTGGTTGACCCCGGAGATGAAGTGATCATCCCTACCCCTTATTGGGTTACCTACTCCGAGCAGGTGAAACTCTGTCAGGGTGAAGTGGTATTTGTACCTTGCAGTATCGAAAACAACTATAAAATTACGCCTGCCCAGCTGGAAGCCGCTATCACGCCGAAAACCAAGCTGTTTATGTTCTCTTCTCCCTGCAATCCTACCGGATCTGTATACTCCAAAGAAGAGCTGGCAGCGCTGGCGGAAGTATTCGAAAAATATCCACAGATCTATATCATCTCCGATGAGATCTATGAATATATTAACTACGTAGGTAAGCACGAAAGCATTGCCCAGTTTGGTGATCTGAAAAACAGAACCATCCTGATCAATGGACTCAGCAAAGGCTTTGCCATGACCGGCTGGCGTCTGGGTTACCTGGCCGCTCCACTGGACATCGCAAAAGCCTGCGACAAAATACAGAGCCAGTTTACCTCTGCTACCTGCTCTATCACGCAGCGCGCCGCAGTTACCGCCCTTACCGGCGACCTCAGTTCGGCCACTGCTATGGTAGCGGAGTTCAAAAAACGCCGCGCCTACATTCACGAAGCCCTGAAATCAATTCCAGGATTGCAGGTGAATGATCCGGAAGGAGCTTTTTATATGTTCCCGAACATCAGCGCTTTCTTTGGTAAATCCTATGAAGGTCAAACCGTCAATAATGCAGACGACCTGTGTATGTTCCTGTTGCACCGCGCTAACGTTTCTACCGTTACCGGCGCTGCCTTTGAACAACCTGACTGCATCCGTCTCTCCTACGCTACCTCCATGGACAAGCTGCAGGAAGGCGTTAAACGCATGAAAGAATGGCTGGGCAAGCTTAGCTAAGCCTGGTTTCAACCATATATCCTTTCACGTTTTTCACCAATATGGAAAACGTGGAAGGAAGGGGGAAAGGGACCGCAGGTCCCTTTCCCCCTTCCTATAATACAAAACCCGAATCACTATACATGGATACGCAAAAAATACTGTTCATCGTACTTGCACTGGGTGCAGCCTATATGATTTACAGTACCGCCAAAGACCTGATCAAAAAGAAGTCTTCCAAAGAGCCGGAGGCACCGGCATCTTCCCAAAACAACAACAGCAACAGCAATACCATATTGCCTCTACAGCTGCAAGCCTATGAAAGAATGGCCTTGTATGTAGAAAGAATTTCGCCGCAAAGCCTGATTGGCCGCATCTATCAGCAGGGCATGACCACCGTGGACATGCAGCTGGCCATGATACAGCACATCAAAGCGGAATACGATCATAACGTTACACAGCAGATATATGTAACTACCCAAACCTGGGAAGCCATTAAAACACTGAAGGAACAAACCATTTCGGTAATTAACCAGGTAGCTGGCAGTCTGCCTCAGGATGCACCGGCCATGGAACTGAACAAACAAATCCTCGAGGTATTTGCCGCAGCAGGCGCCTCTCCCAATGAGCTCGTAGCGCAGATCATTAATACAGAAGCTAAAAAGCTGATGAAATAATTACGGCAAAGGCTATCTGACACGAATCACTTCATTCATCAGGTAGCCTTTTCCATTGAAATGAATGTAGAGCGGATAGCCCAGGTACCACGGAATACCCGGTTGTTTAAAATGTACCTGTATGTGCAGATGCGGCTCCGTACTAAAGCCTGAGTTCCCGATACAGGCCAGCGGCTGGCCCGTCACTACCTCCTGCCCTTCGTGCACGATCACACTATTCATACGCAGGTGCCCCATAAATATGTAACTGTTGGGCGTTTCCAGCAAAACCTGGTTGGTATTCCTAGGACCCCGCTTCATATTGGGCGGTATATTGTCCGGGTTGTTGCCGTAAGCCCTTACTACACGGCCATCGCAAGGTGCGTACACGGTATCTCCAAAAATCTCATAATCATTTAATTTTTTAGAGAAGATACGATCGGCTCGTCCGCCGAAGTTGTTCAGTTTCACAATATCCATTGCGTACACTGCGCCACGGAGGCTGAAATGAAACAGGTTGGTAGGCAGCCCTTTTCCTCCCTGTAATACAAAGTAATTCCCTTTTTTAAATGGAAAGGTGAGGTTGATCACGTCCGGCTTTCCGGTAGTACCGGTGAAATACAGTATACTCAGCACCGTTAGTAACCCCGTAAAAAACAGGTTCAGCATTACCTTCCATCTGGCCACCGGTGGCAGTTGCTGTTTTTTATTTCGGAAGAAGATCAATCCCAGCGTTAGCAATATCAGTATCCCAAAGGCATAGCCTGCATAGATGGTGAGGTACACCCAGGTACCGAAGAGATACAGAAAAACGCCCAGGGACAAGCCAGCCAGCAGGGTGCTGTAAGAGGCTGACAGCGGGCGGCAGCCCGACTTCCAAATAAGCCGGATACTGAAAAATGATAATAGTAACGTAATTCCAAGCAGCAGGTAGATAATCATCGGCGGCGTTAACTTTACTGCAAAATATCAATATTTTTCTCCACGGCGAAGTACCATAATAATTATGTAACATTGCAATGATAGTACCAATCTACGATGGAAAAGCAAATTCAAACCGATTCGGGCATTAACATTGCGCCTGTATATACGCAGGAAGTCCCCATGCATGAACTTCCAGGAGCGTTTCCTTATACCAGGGGTATACATGCCACCATGTATCGCGATAAGCTCTGGACCATGCGCCAGTACGCCGGCTTCAGTACGGCAGAAGCCTCCAATGAACGTTATCATTACCTGCTGAGTCAGGGTGTAATGGGACTCAGCGTAGCCTTCGACCTCCCCACCCAGATCGGGTACGACTCCGACCATGCCATGTCGGAAGGAGAAGTAGGAAAAGTGGGCGTGGCCATAGATTCCCTGGAAGATATGGAGCGCCTGTTTAAAGGCATCGAGCTGGAAAAGATTTCCACTTCCATGACCATCAACGCTACCGGTTTCATACTGCTGGCGCTCTACATCGCATTGGCGAAAAAGCAGGGTGCTGATCTGAAAAAGATTTCCGGTACCATTCAAAATGATATTTTAAAAGAATACGCAGCCAGAGGCACTTTCATCTACCCTCCGAAGCCCTCTATGCGTATCATCACTGATATTTTCGATTACTGCAGCCGCGAAGTGCCTAAATGGAATACCATTTCCATTTCCGGTTACCATATCCGCGAAGCTGGTGCAAACGCTGTACAGGAGCTGGCTTTCACCCTTTCTAACGGGAAGGCCTATCTGAAAGCGGCACTGGAGAAAGGCCTTGAGATCAACGTATTTGCCAAACGCCTCTCCTTCTTCTTTAACGCGCATAACCACCTGTTTGAAGAAGTAGCGAAGTTCCGCGCCGCCAGGCGTATGTGGGCACAGATCACTACGGAGCTGGGTGCTACCGATCCAAAGGCACAGATGCTGCGTTTCCACACACAAACCGGCGGCAGCACGCTTACCGCGCAACAACCGCTTAACAATATTGTGCGTGTAGCTATTCAGACCATGGCTGCCACTATGGGTGGTACACAGTCGCTCCATACCAACGGCTACGACGAAGCCCTCTCCCTGCCTACAGAAGAAGCGGCACGCATTGCGCTGCGCACCCAGCAGATCGTAGGATATGAAAGCGGCATCCCTGACACCGTTGATCCATTGGCGGGCTCCTTCTACGTAGAAGCACTGACCAACGAAGTGGAAAGCAAAGCCTGGGAGCTGATACATAAAATTGACGCGATGGGCGGCGCTGTAAGCGCTATTGAACAAGGATTTGTGCAGGATGAGATTGCAAAAAGTGCTTACCGCTACCAGAAAGAAATTGAAAGCAACGAGAAAATCATCGTGGGCGTAAATAAATTTACCTCCACGGATAATAATCCACCAGAAGTTTTTCGCATTGATGACAGTATCAGAAAGGTACAGTCCGAGCGACTGGCGGACCTCCGCTCCCGCAGAAACAATGAGGCCGTAAACGCCCTGCTGGCACGCATCCGCGCAGCAGCGCATACCACAGAAAACTTAATGCCTATCGTAGTGGAAGCAGTAGAAGCCCTCGCTACCCTCGGTGAAATCGCCGATGCACTCCGTGCCGAATGGGGAGAATATCATTAAGGAAAAAAATATTTAATATTAAATTTGCGACACAAAATAACTGCATAACTTGATTTACCGTAATACTTGTCCGCTTTGTGGTTCTTCACAGATTCATGAAGTGTTAACTGCAAAAGACTACACTGTATCTAAAGAAACCTTTGGTATCTGGCACTGCGGTACCTGTACCGGCCGATTTACCCAGAATGTACCTGATGGCGCCAATATCGGCCGCTATTATCAGTCGCAGGAATACATCTCCCATTCTGAAACTAAAGAAGGATTAATCAATCGTTTATACCACAGCGTACGTAAGATCACGCTGCGCTCCAAGCAAAACTGGGTACGTAATGCTACCGGCATGAAAACCGGCACTGTACTGGATATTGGCAGCGGCACCGGCGCATTCCTCCATTACATGAAAACCGGCGGCTGGACGGTCACCGGCCTGGAACCAGACGAAACCGCCCGCCACAATGCTAAACAACTCTACCAGATTGAAGCGTTGCCGGTTGATCAGCTGTTTCATTTACCACATCAGCAGTACGATGCTATTACCATGTGGCATGTAATGGAACATGTGCATGAACTGCATGCCTACATCAAACAAATACGCCAGCTGGTAAAACCGGATGGCGCTATCCTGATTGCGGTACCCAACTATACTTCCCTGGACGCAGACTTCTACAAACAATACTGGGCAGCATATGATGTGCCACGTCACTTATATCACTTCTCCCCTACTTCCATGGAGCAGCTGCTGGCGCATCATGGCATTAAAGTAGTGAAGAAACATCCGATGGTGTTTGACGGTTTTTATGTGAGCCTGCTGAGTGAGAAGTATAAAACCGGGAAGAGCAGATTGCTGCAGGGTTTCATTCATGGATTGCGATCGTATAGAAGAGGATTGAAGCAGGTGGATAGGTGTAGTTCGATTGTGTATGAGTGTAAGTTATAACTATAACAGAAAGGGCTCCGAAACAGGAGCCCTTTCTGTTATAACCTATTTGCTAACCTTCTAAGCTTTCTCTGCTCTTTTCTATCATTAGCTAATCCTGTTCTTGTGCAAATGTGCGTATACAGAAACCTCGGGACTTTCTTACCAGTAGGATAAGTATCCCTAAAATAGCTATAAACGATATATTTTTGTCCCTCTTCAAATATAACACCACAGTCACTACGTCCGGTGCCGGTGAAAATCGTTAACTCCTTCTGCCCTATCTCTCCCTTAAACCTCGTCTCTACCTCCAGGATGTATTCCATTATTGGAATTTTAATTTCTTCCCGCAGCGTATCTGGTAAGTAGACAAGTTTTTTTGCTATTACCTTTCCTATGATCACAACATCTGCATGCTTAAATTCTTCCTTTACGGACAACTCATCCATACAGGAACAACAATAGCCGATCGAATAACTAAATAACAGGAATGTTATCAATATTAATTGCTTCATAGCGATTATTTTATGCGTAATTCTTATCCAGATAAAAACCTAAAAATGACAATGGCTCCTGTACAGGAGCCATTGTTTATATCTTATAAAGATGGAGATCAATTCACCAATTTCATCTCATCCACCAATCTCGTACATCCTGCAAACTTATCCACGATAAACAGCACATACCTGATATCTACCATAATATTTCTACAGATAGAAGGATCATAGTTAATGTCACTCATCGTACCTTCCCAGGTGCGGTCAAAGTTAAGTCCGATCAGCTGGCCGTACGCATTGAGTGCAGGGCTGCCGGAGTTACCGCCGGTAGTATGGTTGGAGGCAATGAAGCATACCGGCATACGACCGTTCACGCCATATTTACCGTAGTCTTTTTTCTTATAGAGTTCAATCAGTTTTGCCGGTACATCAAATTCATAATCTCCTGGAATGTATTTTTCCATTACACCATCCAGCCAGGTATAGTAGTCATATTCTACTGCATCTTTAGGGCTGTAGCCATCTACTTTACCGTAGGTTACACGCAGGGTGCTGTTAGCGTCCGGATAGAAGTTTTTCTTTCCTTCGAATACGTCCATCTGTGCTTTCATGTAGGTACGCTGACGTTTGTTGATGTCCAGTTGCAGCGCGTTGAGTTGAGGCGCTACCTGTTTGGCAAATCCTTCGCGGAGGAAGATGGCCAGCTGTACTGCCGGATCATTCACTGCCTGTTGCATCATCTGGTCGAATGGTAATTGCGCCAGGGCATTTACTTTATCGAAGCCGGTAAATGCAGAGGTGGCGTATACGTAATCGGCCAGTTTACGACTGTCGCCATTATACTTTTTCCAGGTAGCATTGAATTTTGCATCGCGGAAGTTTTCCGGCACTTTGTTTACGTAAATATCCATCAGGCTGATGAACACGTCTTTATCCACTCCGGCGTTGAAGTTGGCGTAAAATGCTTTCATCGCATCCTGGAAAGCGGTGCGTGCTTTCGTGTATTCGTCGGCATTACCTTTTTGCGCTGCTGCATTGTCGGTATATTCCAGGAATTTATCAATGGCAGTATATATTTCCGCGTTCTTAGTGAGTTCACTGTAGTAATCGCGGGCCTGTGCGTATGGATTGATCTGTATGTAGAGCGCATTGAGGGTATCCAGTACGCCGGCATACTGTTGTTTCAGTGCCGGGTTGGCATTCATGAGTTTGTTATACTCCGCCTCATAGCGCTGTTTTTTACCGATACCATCGGTTTTTTTGATGCCCAGCATCTCGCCCTGCCATTTTTTCCAATAGTTGGCAGTAGAAGCAAATTTAGCCGCATACTGAATTTTGATCTGCTCGTTTTTGCGCATATAGCCATCAATTACTTTGAGGGCAGCATCGCGCATTTCCACTTTAGCGAAATCCAGGACCTCTACAGTCTGTTTTACCGCTTCGGAAGGCAGGTACTCCATCGTACGGCCAGGAAAGCCCATTACCATGGTAAAATCGTCTTTTTTCACGCCTTTCATGGAGATAGGCAGGAAGTATTTAGGCTTTAAAGGCACATTGTCTTTGGAGTATTCCGCTGGCTTACCGTCTTTACCGGCATAAATGCGGAACATGCTGAAATCGCCGGTATGACGTGGCCATACCCAGTTATCTGTATCTGAGCCGAACTTACCAATGGAAGACGGCGGGGTACCTACCAGGCGTACATCCTTATAGGTTTCGGTTACGAACAGGTAGTATTTATTGCCTTCGAAGAAAGGCTTGATCATCACATCCTGCCAGGATTCGCGCTTGGCCGACTTCCTGATCTCCGCCAGCTGTTGGTCGATGGCTGATTGTCTTTCCGTTTCGGACATCGCTTTGGTAACACCGGCGGTCACCTGTTTGGTGATATCGTCGATCCGGACGATGAAGGTAGCGGTGAGTCCGGCATTAGGCAGTTCTTCGGCGAATGTTTTGGCCCAGAAGCCATTTTCCAGATAATTATTTTCCAGTGAAGAATGCTTCTGGATGGAGCCATAGCCGCAATGGTGGTTGGTCAAAATGAGCCCTTGGGAAGATATTACTTCCGCTGTGCAAAAACCACCGAAACTAACAATGGCATCTTTGAGACTGCCTTTATTGATATTGTAGATATCTGAGGCGTTGATTTTCATACCCATACCCTTCATCTCCTTCTCATTGAGATTAGAGAGCAACTGCGGTAACCACATACCCTCAGTAGCATGAACGTGCTGCGATAGTACGATGAGTACCAACAGCAGACTCGACTTCACTGATTTTAACAACATATCTGATATTCTTTTAATAAAGCTGGCAATTTACATCATTCATCGACATAATCTCCCAGTTTGAAGAGTTATTGGCAGATAATTGGCCAGATTGGCCCAAATTTCAATAGCGTATTTAAATTCTGTCGTGCATGATTCGCTTAAAATCTTCTGTCGTTCTGGCTCACCTGACCGGGTGGTTAATCCTGGTATGCCTGTCGCTGTTTTTCATCAGCGGGCAGGCGGATGATGACCGCGCCTGGCAAGTGCTCTTCTCTCCGGAGTTTTTTGTTTTCATCTTCACCTATTCTTCTCTGTTTTATTTTCATACCAACTTCCTGTTTCCTCAATTATTCTTTCGCAAGCATCATGTGCTATATTTTTTATCGTTGCTTTTATTACTGCTGATGGTAAACCTCATGCAGCCGTTTGACCACCTGTTCCGGCGCTTCACAGGACCGCATATGCCCATGCCTCCGGGGCCGCCACCTCCTATGCCGCATATACCCGGGCACTTTCATTCGGATTACTTCAGCCTGTTTTTATTTATGCTCACCATTGCATTAAGTGTGGCTATTGAAACCACACACCGGTGGCGGCAAACAGAGAAGCGGGCCTTGTACGCCGAAACCCGGAAAACGCAGGCCGAGCTATCGTTTCTGAAAGCACAGATCAACCCGCATTTCCTGTTTAACACGTTGAATAATATTTATTCTCTCGCCATTACACATAGTGAGTTTGCAGGCCCCAGCATTATGAAACTCTCCAATATGCTACGGTATGTGACGGAGGAAAATAAAAATTATGTATTGCTGCAGGGCGAAATTGCCTGTCTGCACGACTATATTGACTTACAACGCCTGCGCCTTAGTAAACAAACTTCCGTTGGCTTCTCCGTGTCAGGAGAAGCCAGCTTTAAGTGCATTGCGCCGCTGGTGTTACTACCTTTTATTGAAAACGCGTTTAAATATGGCATCAGCAATCATGAGTCCAGCGCCATTAATATCACGTTGAACATTGAAGACGATGCCGTGCACTTCGACTGCATCAACAGGATCTTCCGGATAGGTCAGCCGGAGAACCGCACCGGCATTGGCATTTCAAATACTATTCAACGGCTGGATCATTTATACCCGGAACGTTATTCATTGCTTACTGAAGAAAAAGATGGCTTTTACCATGTTTCATTAAAACTGAGGGGATTGTATGGAGATAAAATTCATAGCGATAGATGATGAGCCACCAGCTTTAGCTATCATCAATAAGTATGCAGGGCAATATAAAGACCTGCGGCTGGTAAAAACCTTTGACGATGCTATTACTGCCGCTACGTGGCTGCGCCATTACCCCGTGGATCTCATCTTCCTGGATATACAAATGCCGGACCTCAATGGCATAGAGCTGGCCAGGATTATAGGAAAGGGTCCGAAAATCATATTTACCACCGCCTACAAACAATATGCTTACGATGGGTTTGAACTCAATGCAGTTGACTATCTCCTAAAACCTTTTAGTATGGAAAGGTTTGAAAAGGCAATAGAAAAAGTATTTGCGCTTAGCAGTCAGCAGCAGGAACTACCCGCCGAAAACTACCTGGTAGTACACTCCTCCTACCAGGTAGTACGGATCCGGCTTGATCGCATCCGCTATATAGAAAGCAGAAAAGATTACCTGCAAATACATTTGCACGATGGCCCGCCTGTATGGACATTGATGACGATGAAGAAAGTGGTAGAATGTTTACCGGCAGAGCAGTTCAGCCGGATACACCGGAGTTATGTGGTGCCGGTCAACGGTGTAAGATCAGTGAGTAACAGGCGGGTAAAACTAAACTGCGGAATCATTTTGCCGGTGGGCGATAGTTACCATGAGTTTTTGAAAGCATGGAAACAACCTTAAAGGTTGTTTTCTCAGCCACTGATGCGGATAGTATGTACCAGGTCATAACCACCCGTTGCATTTACTGTAACTGCTGCCAGCTCAGCATACAGAGAGTCTGCAAACACCATATCTGCACTGTTTCTGGCAACAGCCGTATTCTGACCATGTGCCGCATATAAATCCGTTTTATATACCAGTGCATTGATATCATCCGGGAAGGCTATCTGTGTGGTTACTTTCAGCGTATCGCTGACGTACACCTGTGCATGAATATGGGTAATTCTTCCGGTATACCAGCCGGGGTAGATGGTGGCAAATTTCACCTGGCCGTTAGCATCCGTTGTCTGGATACCGCGGCAAAATGTGGCGGCTTCATTGTTTTGTGTACCCAGGTAGCCGTTGTTCGTATAACCAGAGTAGTAACCATCTTTATCACAATGCCATACATCCACGCGGGCGTTTGCCAACGGGAGGCAGTTGTTATTTACATTCAGTACATTGATAGTAACGTAAAGGGGAATACCGGTTTTACCTTCGGTGATATCCACATGGGTGATGGTGCTGTTACGACTTGCGTACAGTGGATATGGGCCGTCTGTTTCTTCGGGAGATTTGGCACAGGCGCTGTTGTTGCTGTTTGAATCGTCGTCGGTGCTGGCACTGCTTTTCTTACAGGCGCTGATCACGATAGGCATTGCTGCTGCACTTACCAGCAGGTTTTTTAAGAATTTCTTCCTGGATTGTTCCATATGGTTTTATTTTCTCCAAATATTTCCAATACGCTTCAAAAAATAAAATTAAGTCGATAAACAGGTGCGAAGTATCGGCAGAGAAAATAAAGGGAGGCGCAGCACTTCTTGTGCTCGACAGATTTACACCCAAAATAAGATATGGGGTAAACCCTGGCTGCACCTCCCGGGAAGTTTTACCGCAATTATTTTTTGCGGGGAACGCCAGGCTTGCGGCCCGGCGTTAAGTGGATTAAGAAGTTAATACCTTATTGATACAGGTATTTCAATGCAATAATATCATTTGAATTGAAGGTACGGTTGCCACCATTGGAGCAAGCCAGCATCCAGGAGTTAGGATCAGCGGCTGATGGTGTACCAGGAATCAGGATGGCACCTACACCGGCAGAACCTTCGTTTGAGGCACTTCCTCCGCAGCTGTAAGCGCGGTTCATGTAGTCGGTATGACGCATACCCAGGCAGTGGCCAATTTCATGCTGAATAACAGAACCTACATACAGCACATTTGGATTGCTGCCATATGCATACTGGTTAGTGTTCATCAGGATCTGACTGTACGGATTACCACTGGCAGTTGGGAAGCCTGCGGAACCTAAGGTAATGTAACCACCGCTTGGACCTTCATTGAAGCCCTGGATGGTAATGTTAGCTGTACCGGAGGTAACGCGCTGGAAGGTAAGGCGCAGTCCCAGTCGGTTATAGCGGGCAATTGCGGTATCAGTACCAGCGATAAAGGCAGTTCCTAAACCAGAAACTTTAATTTTAATAACACGTGGCAGTCCGGTCACCAGCCGGGTAGTACGATACTGTTCTGTTTGTGCCACCTGTAAGGTAGGACCGCTAACTTTCTGTTTCAGCTGATCGTGGGAAAGGAAAATATCCCCTTCCACAATCACGCCGCCGTCGGCGCTGTGAACATCATTTGTAGAAAAGCCATAGGCTTTGATTTGCGCTAACACATCTTCAGATACTTCTTGCGGTTTAGCATCTTCGTTTGTGTTGCTTTTTTGACAGGATACAACGGCTACAATAGCCATGAGGGCAAATAAAACACTAAGTGTTTGTTTTTTCATAGACTCAGATTTTGGGTTTTTAGAATAAAAAAATATCTACAAGTGTTTTCTTTTTTACATAGCAGTGCTATTGTGACCCGTTAGGTGTCATTCAGCTGGAACCAGCGCTGCGCACGGATTCCGTCACCACGGTAGCATAGGAAGCGAAAGACTATCTTCCCTGCTGCTGCGTGAATAGCGTATATCGTTATGTAACTAACATTGATGGTAACTCGGTGATTGCTATAGCTTTTAATGTATACTTGTTGCTGGCAAGTACAGGCTCTCAGTTTTTCTCATAGCAAAACTACAGCTCACGAGGAGGCTTCCATAAACGGCAGTTTTCTTAATGATTGGTGATGATTTACAACGCCGGTGCTAACCGGTAGTATTCAGATTTGCTCTTCAGATTAACTAACTAATTATTGTGCGATTTAGCTCAGATTTTGTTGAAGTTTTTCATTTACAACTTACGTATCCAATATTACAACTTTCGTTTTATTTAAAAAAAACATTTTGCAAAACTCTTTAGAAAAAAATTGGATCAAACAATTTAATGCAGTAGATTAGAAAGGCCATTGCCATTCAAAACGCAATATTTCGCCTTGTCCCGCATGAACCACTATCTGCCCAAACTCATTCTGCTATTCACTTTGCTGTTTTTCTGCCGCAACATTTCCGCGCAGCAGTTGTTATCTGCAGACAGTGTGCGGTACCGCTACGGTTTACAACCGATTGCTGCAACATCTACCGAAACAACCACCGGTAACTGGCTGGTAATATTTAAAAAGTCAGTAGCGCCGCAGCGGCTCGAAGCCTATGGTCTCCGCAAAATCATTCATAGTAAAGCTTACATTATTCAGCAGCAAATCCCTGAAAATGAACTATCAAAACAACTCGTGTTTCAGGGCCCTGCCAACTACAACTGGAAAGCCAGTGAAGCACTGTTGCAGCAGCTGGAAAAAACCGGTAAAAATGATAGTATTACTGTTAGAGTAAGTATAAAAAATGAACTGCCTGCAGTGCCCTTTATCACTATTATTAGTTTACGGAGAGATTATAATATTGCAATGGTGAAACTGCCCGTAAAGCAATGGGATGTGTTCATCGCAGATACGCTGATCACCTTTGCTGACATGCCCAGAAAGGCTTTAACAGAAATGATCCTGAACGGGGCTAACCCATACGTGAACCGTATCAACATTGCGCAGGAAAAATTTCCCGGTATCGACGGAAAAAGTATAGCCGTTAGCGTTAAGGAAGATAAATTTGATACTACCGACCTCGACTACGCCGGCCGTATCATCTATAACCCCAACGCCTCTACGAATGTAACCTCCCATGCCACTACTATGGCCACCATCATTGCGGGAGCAGGCAATACCGGCGCACTCGGCCTGGGAGCCGCGCCAGCAGCGGGACTCAGCAGTTCCAATTTCAACATAACGCTGCTGCCCGACACGGCCACCTACTACCGCCAGTATAACATCTCCCTGCAAAACCACTCCTATGGTACTGAAATAGAAAATTTTTACGGCCCCGATGCGGCTGCCTATGATAAACAAATCTATGAAGCAGACACCCTGCAACATGTATTTTCTGCCGGCAACATCGGTGGCCAACCGGCCAACTCCGGCATCTATCAGGGATTGATATACGCCAACCTCACCGGCAACGTAAAACAGGCCAAAAACCTGCTGGTGGTGGGTGGCACAGATGCCGCCGGTAATTTCATTTCCCTGTCCAGCCACGGCCCCGCATTCGACGGACGCATCAAACCGGAACTTTCCGCCTTCGGGCAGGATGGTACCTCCGGCGCCGCTGCTACCATCACCGGCATCAGCACCCTGTTGCAGGACTACTGGAAACAACAAACGTTTACGCCCCTGCCGGCCGCATTGCTCAAGGTTATTTTGCTCAACAGCGCCAGCAGAGCCACCGGCACAGGGCCCAATTATAAATCGGGCTATGGCAGCGCCAACGCTCTCCACGCACTGCAAACGCTGAAAGACAAACGCTACGGCAAAGGCAGCGCCACCAGCAACAGCAGCACCAGCATCGACCTGAACATACCAGATAATATACAGGAGCTGAAAGTAACCCTTTACTGGAACGATGTACCGGCAACTGTTAACGCGACCAAAGCCCTCGTCAACGACCTCGATTTACGTGTAACCGGCACCGATGGTAATTTATATCTCCCCTGGATATTAAACCCTGCCCCGGACTCCCTGGCACTGCCAGCTAAACGCGGCAGAGACACACTGAATAATATTGAACAGGTAACCATTACCAACCCCGCCGCAGGCACAGCACATATTAACATCAGCGCCAGCCAGCTGCGCAGCGCACAAACCTGGTACTATGCCTACGAAATGGTGCCAAAGTCTACTTTCGCCTGGCATAACCCCGACGCACAAACGATTTTCGAGGCTAATACCAACGCAGACCTCTACTGGGAAAGCACATTTACCGGCAATGGTAACCTGCAATATAGCCTGGATAGCGGCACAACATGGGAACCCATCGTATCCGACTACCCGCTCAGCACCGGCTACATTGGCTTGTTCCTGCCGGATGCATTCAGTAAAGCAATGCTGCGCTTCCAGCTGCCGGATACGAGCTTTACCAGTCCCGCCTTCATCATTTCCCCGAAAGTGAGCATACAAACAGGTTTCAATTGCGCCGACAGCGCTTTCATATTCTGGGATCACCTTCCAGGAGCCACCATGTATAACATTTATAACATGGGAAAAACACAGCTGCAGCCTTACCGGCAAACGGCCGACACCTTTTTATTTATCGGCAAGTCGCAACTCAGCTCCAGCAATTTCGCAGTAGGCCCCGTGAGTGCCGCCGGCTGGGAAGGGTACCGCAGCTATACGGTCGATTTCACCACCCAGGGGGTGGACTGCTATGTAAAAAGCCTGATTGCCGATAAAACCACTGAAAACATTGTACAGCTATCCCTCTACCTTGGTAGCACCTACCAGCTGAAGGAGATCATCTGGCAGCGTTATAACGGAAAGTCCTGGGAAAACCTGCAAACCACGCCTATTACCAGCTCCCTGCTGTATTACTATACCGACCCTAATACCTGGGAAGGGCTGATGTACTACCGCGTACAACTAAACACCCTTGATGGCAGGGCGTTTTACTCGGATATTTCCACCGTGCAGATTTTCAAAACTGATAACATCATGGTATTCCCGAACCCGGTGGTGAATACGCTGGGCATCATGGACCCGGTGGTAAGGGAGCGGCAGGTGGTGATTACCGATATGAGCGGGCGCGAAAGAATGCGGGTAACGATTACAGATAGTCTGGCAGGAATTGGTGTATCGCAGCTGCCGGCGGGCGTGTATAACTGTACTATATATTTTAACGGGCAGCGGATATATAACAGGAAGTTCGTGAAGCAGTAGCGCCGCAAAGCAACCGATTAAGATGGCAAAATACCATAAAAAAAGCCCTCGCGGATGCGAGGGCTTATTCATCTATATGCTTAATTAAAGTAATTCTTGATGAATGTCGGTTACAGGTGAATTGCTTCGCCGTAAGCTACTTCGATAGCGTCTTTTACTGACTCGCTCATAGTTGGGTGCGGGTGGATAGAGTCCAGCACTTCCTGGTAAGTAGTTTCCAGTTTACGTGCCACCACTGTTTCAGCGATGATTTCAGTAACGTTAGCACCGATCATGTGCGTACCCAGCCACTCGCCGTATTTGGCGTCGAAGATTACTTTTACGAAACCTTCTGTAGCGCCGGCTGCTGTTGCTTTTCCGGATGCAGAGAATGGGAATTTACCCACTTTCACTTCGTAACCAGCTTCACGTGCTGCTTTCTCGGTATAACCTACAGAAGCAACTTCAGGTGCGCAATAAGTACAGCCTGGGATGTTCATGTAGTCGATGGTGGCAGGTTTGTGAGCGTATTTTTTCTCGTTGTAAGCCAGTGCTTCCACGCAAACGATCGCTTCTTTAGATGCTACGTGTGCCAGTGCCTGACCAGGAACCATGTCGCCGATAGCGTAAACGCCAGGAACGTTGGTTTGATAGTAACCATCTACTACAACGCGACCTTTATCAGTTTTAATGCCCAGTTGTTCCAGACCGATGTTTTCGATGTTGGCAGCGATACCAACAGCGCTCAGCACCACGTCTGCTTCCAGGGAGATTTCACCGGTAGCGGTTTTAACTTTCGCTTTAACACCGTTGCCAGTAGCTTCTACTGCTTCAACGGAAGCGTTGGTCATAATTTCGATACCTTTCTTCTTGTAGATTTTTTCCAGTTCTTTGGAGATATCTTCGTCTTCTACCGGAACGATGCGAGGCATGAATTCAACGATAGTTACTTTAGTACCGAGGGTAGCGTAGAAATAAGCGAATTCTACACCGATAGCGCCAGAACCTACAACGATCATGGATTTAGGCTGTGTAGGCAGGGCGAGTGCTTCGCGGTAGCCGATCACATTTTTACCATCGATTTTCAGGTTAGGCAGTTCGCGTGCACGGGCACCAGTTGCCAGGATGATGTGTTTTGCATCATGTACGGTAGCTTTACCATCTTTATCGGTAACTTCTACCTGGCCTTTGGATTTCAGTTTTCCATTGCCCATGAGCACATCAATCTTGTTCTTTTTCATCAGGAACTGTACGCCCCTGCTCATTTTATCAGCAACGCCACGACTACGTTTGATTACTGCCGGGAAGTCCACCTGTGCGTCAGCAACGGTGATACCATAGTCCTTGGAATGCTGCATATATTCCAATACCTGCGCAGATTTCAGTAATGCCTTAGTAGGAATACAGCCCCAGTTTAAACAGATACCACCCAGGTTCTCTCTTTCCACGATAGCGGTCTTAAATCCCAGCTGTGAAGCACGGATAGCAGCCACATATCCGCCGGGCCCACTACCAATTACGATAACGTCGTATGCCATATTGTTTAATTTTTATAAAACTTGCCAAAGGTAGAAATTAATTGTTGAATTCCACAATTATCGCAGATCTACCACTTCCACACCCGGATATTTTTTAGGGTCAAAGAGGAATGTTGCGTCTGTTACAGCCGCATTTGGCGTAAAGTTGGTGATTTCGTAAGTATAACGGTTGCCGTTTTTCTCGAAAACCTTCATTTTCGCGATATTCTGGGCTTTTTTATCCACTGACACGATCACCTTGAAGATGTTCTTGGATTTGTCGGTAGGCGTCATTTCAACGTTCTGCAGCACCTTTCCCTTCTCGGTAGTTTCCGGAGTAAGGCGGTACAGGAAGTCTTTATCATAAAAATTGGTAAACAGCTTGGCAGGAGTAATAGCGCCGCTGCTCTGATCCACGTTATTAATAGTAACCTCGTTCACATCTTTCGCATAGGTCCAGGAAGTTTTGTTATCGCTGATAATCTCCTGCCCATCCATGGTTACCTTGTATTTGGAACCTTTCATATAAACGGTGCCTTTCTTGGAATCAGCCACACTGTTGTTGGCACCTTCCACTTTCAGCACAAAATTAGCGACTACGGACTTCAGGGTTTTGAACCTGGAGCTTACTCCATCCAGTACGGTTTTAGCTTTGGGATCGCTCGCCTGTTTGGTTTGCGCCATACCGCTGAAAGTGATGCCACTCAGTAACAATCCTGTAAATATTAATTTCTTCATCGTAGTTCTTTTTTAATTTACCCCCGTATAGTCAAAAGCTATGCCGGCAGGGGTGGTTGTGTCGTTTGAGGGTTCAAAATTCGTATAATTCTGCGAAAAGCGACCTCATATTTGATTTTTTGGTAATGATTATAACAAATCATTAAGAATTTCCTGTAGTTCGGAGTCGGTTTTCACCAGCACTTCCCTGGCCTTACTGCCCATATTAGGCCCTACGATACCGGCTGCTTCCAGCTGGTCCATGAGTCGCCCTGCCCTGTTATACCCCAGTTTCATTCGGCGTTGCAGCAAAGACGTAGATCCCTGCTGGGTTTGCACAATCACTTGGGCAGCCTCTTCAAACAGCGGGTCACGATCGCTCAGGCTGAGCTCGCGGCCTTCCGGATCTTTGTCATCTACATATTCAGGCAGCAGAAAAGCGTCAGGATAGCCTTTCTGGTTGCCGATGAACTCTGCCACACTTTCCACTTCCGGCGTATCTACGAAGGCACACTGCAACCTTACCAGCTCCCCGTTAAAGGATACGAGCATATCCCCCTGTCCTATCAGCTGCTCGGCGCCACCGATGTCCAGGATAGTGCGGGAGTCGATTTTAGACGATACTTTAAAGGCTATACGCGCCGGGAAGTTGGCCTTGATGGTACCGGTGATAATGTTTACGGACGGGCGCTGGGTAGCAATGATCAGGTGGATACCTACGGCACGCGCCAGCTGCGCCAGTCGCGCAATCGGCATTTCCACCTCTTTACCGGCCGTCATGATCAGATCCGCGAACTCATCCACCACCAGCACGATAAACGGCAGGTAGCGGTGTCCTTTCTGCGGGTTCAGGCGGCGCTGGGTGAACTTGCTGTTATATTCGCGGATATTGCGGGTGCCGGCTTCCTTAAGCAGGTCGTAGCGCAAATCCATTTCTATGCACAAGGCATTGAGGGTATGAATTACTTTCTTGGTATCTGTAATAATGGCATCATCTTCTCCCGGTAATTTGGCCAGAAAATGCTTCTCAATGAGTTTATAGAGGGAGAGCTCCACCTTTTTCGGGTCCACCAGTACAAACTTCAGCTGGGAAGGATGTTTTTTGTACAGCAGGGAAACAAGCAGGGTATTGATACCTACGGATTTACCCTGACCTGTGGCACCAGCCATGAGCAGGTGAGGCATCTTGGCTAGGTCGGCAATGAAGTTTTCATTATCGATCTTTTTACCGATGGCAATCGGCAGGTCCATGGTGCTGTTCTGGAATTTTTCGGAGGCCAGCAGGGCTTTCAGCGATACAATTGATTTCTTCACGTTAGGCACCTCAATACCAATAGTACCCTTGCCCGGTATAGGAGCAATGATACGGATACCCAGTGCTGACAGGCTTAGCGCAATATCGTCTTCCAGGTTTTTTATCCGGGAGATACGAACGCCCGCTGCGGGCACTATTTCGTATAGGGTCACCGTTGGCCCCACCGTAGCGCTGATTTTCTGAATAGAAATATCGTAGTTCTTCAGCGTATCGATGATCTGGTTCTTGTTCTTTTCCAGTTCGGTGGTGTCCTGCACAATTACTTTGTCGGCATTGTGATTTTCCAGGAGGTCGAGTCCCGGGAAGCGATAGTTACTCAGGTCCAGCGATGGGTCATACGGATCTACCGGCACGGCTTCCCTCACCGGCACTATATCTTCTCCTTCATCTTCGTCGTCGTTATAGGTAGGCTTGATTTCAAACGCTACTTCTTCTGTATTATTTTTCTTTCTGGATGCTGGTTCCTGCGGCAGTGGCAGGTCCTGGGCTTTTTCTACCGATTCATCGATGAGGAGCATCGGTCCGGCAGCTTCGAGTTCTTCTTCCGTGTAGTCCTCATCATCTTCCAAAGTCATATGCTCCGGCATTGATAACGGTACTGCCGGTGCATGATGGGCCGGAATCACGGTGATATCATCTTTTTCTACCAATTGCATAGGTGGCAGGTCTTCCTCCTCTTCCTCTTCACCTGGCGGTATCACCATCACGCCTGTATTATCTTTCAGGCCATTACTTTTTTCCCGGGGAGATGTTACGGGTTGTTCCGCAGCAGGGACAATGGGGCTCACAGCGGCCGCAGGGACAGGCACAGGCTTTGGTGGTTTAGGCTTACTTTCCGGCCATTTGAAATCGAAGTTGAATTTCCAGATCAGCCAGGAGAAGCCCAGCACCAGCAGCAGCAGGGCAGTTCCGGTTTTGCCTACAAACCCGGAGGTCCATTTGGTGAGTGCATTTCCTACGGCTCCGCCGAATGGAAATTCCGCACCAAAAGAGAGGAACGACATCGACATACTGATGAACAGCAGGCCGAATAAAATATATTTCACGTTACGCCATACACGAAACACGCGGCGGCCAACGATAAAATTTACACCGATGATAAAAAAGAAATAGCAAAACAGATAGGATGCAATCCCAAAGCCATTGTAAAAGAAACCATGGGAAACAAAGGCACCCAGGCGACCCAGGAGGTTATCTACGCTTACATCTCCAAAGAATAATTCACGGGTAGAATAGCGGTTAACTTTATCAAAATCATCTTCCCAACTGAAAATATAGGAAGTGAATGCGATAAAACAATAGACGGACAGCAGCAAAAAGAACGCCCCCATTACTTTATGGGTACGCTCATCCTTCACCAGCTCCTTTACTTTTACTTCTGCCTCTTTATCTTTCTTCAGCACTTCAGGGTTGGGGGCAGGAGCGGCTTTGGCTTTTTTGCTCTCCGGTTTTTCGGTTTTCAGTTTATTCTTGGACATAATTTCTATCAAAAGTTGTGACTACCTGCCCACCGGCGGCAACTGCAATATCCAGTGCGCGATGAATTCCGGTACCAGGGGGTCAATGGTTTGCTCCAGTGTTATGTACTCCTTGTCTGTACATGTATTACAGGACTGGAACAGGTGGTTTAATCCGGCAAATTTGCGAACAGTCACCATTATATTTCCATTCTCTGTCAATCCCCGTTCCAATGCATTCAAGTTGGGCTCTGCCAGTACCTGCTGATCATTTGCACCGTTGACTGCCATGAACGGACAACGGATTTCCCTCAGATAGGTTACTGGTTTATAATGTAATATAGATAACATTTCCGGACTAACGACGCCTTCCGCAGCAAATTGTTGCTTGTCTACCGATTGCTTTACGGCCGCAGGAAGCTGATCATATATGGCTTCCAGGGCTCTGGTACCTGCCGCATTGGTTTCTGCCACTGTTTTACCAGTCATGAGTGCATCCCGATACGGTTTCATCAGCGCCGCGTCTTCTGCAATTTCCTTATCTGACAGGCCCGCCGCCCTTGCCGCGATGATTTGCTGTTGCGCTGATAACTCGCTTCCGGTAACACCCATCCCCGCCATCGATACCACAAAGGCCATTGCAGGATTATTGGCCGCCAGGATCTGGGCTGATAAAGCCCCTTCTCCAAATCCGAGTACGCCAATACTATGCGGATCAATATCTATACGCGTTTTCAGGTATCTTACTGCTGCGGCCGCATCTCTGGCTGTGCCAAAAATATCGGTCGTATCTGTGTTACCACCACTTCCTCCAACACCACGTTTATCGAAGCGCAGGCTGGCAATACCATTCTGCGCAAAATAATCGGCCATTACCAGAAACATTTTATGACGGGCAGTTTCATTATCCCTGTTTTTTGCACCCGCACCAGGTATCATCACTACCACCGGAAAATTATTGGCGAAGTTAGCCGGTCTTACAAATGTTCCTGCCAGCCTTACGCTATCCGCATCATTCTGAAAAGACACTTCTTCCGTACGGTAAGCGAATGGTGGCTTAGGTTCCTGTGGTCGCGGATATACCAGTTCCGCGGTGTTAATTACTTTATGAGTTAACGTAACATCCTGATTAATATTTCCCCAGATAAATTTTCCGGAGATAGAATCTTTGCGGGGACTAACTTTACCGATAAATACGAGGTCGATTTCCCGAAGGCGGAGAAAGAGAAGGCCTGCATTCAGGCTGACGGAGTCAAAGGCTTTAAATTCAGTTACGCGGTCAGGAAAGCCAATACTACCGGTTAGTTTACCGCCATAGGTGGTGAGGTTAATCGTTGTACGGAGCTTCTCATTGTTGGCACTTACTACACCATACCAGTTACCCATTATTTTGTCTGCCTCCTGGGCAGTTGCAGACTGGGCTATCACCAGTACCATCATCCACACTAATAAAAGTCTTTGCATCTTGAATATTTTCTATGACAGGCGTTTGATTTTTTTCTCGCAAAGCAGCATAAGGGGCATAAGCAGCAAAGGCCTTTTGTTGTTTTGCGTTTTTTGCGAATAGCGCAGGGCCGCAGGCCCTGCGCTATTCGCAATCAGGGGATGACAAAGCATCCCCTGATTGCGAATTATGATTTAATCTTCAGTACAGAAAGTAACAGCAGCACCCAACCTACGATAAAGAATACGCCACCGATAGGCGTGATAATACCCAGTTTAGAAAGCCCTACTGTTTCAGTAGCTTTCATCATGGTAAGCAGGTACAGCGAGCCGGAGAACAGGAAGATCCCGATAATAAAGCATCTGCCTGCCCACAGCATTTGTGTGCCGGGAGCCTGTGCAAAAAGGATACCGGTTACCAGCAGTGCAAATACGTGATAGAATTGATAGGTAACGCCCGTCTGAAAGGTGCCTACTGTTTCGGGAGGTACCAGCTCTTTCAGCTTATGTGCGCCAAATGCGCCCAACACGACTGCCAGGGCTCCCAACGCCGCTGCCCAAACTAAAAAACTCTTATGCATGGTCTATATTTTTGGTAAATGTTTCCAGGGAAATATCGTCGGAAGCGATGATATGCATGGACTGCTGATAAAAGGGCAACCGCTCGGCCAGCTTTCTTTCTACGAATACTGCCAGCTCTTCATCATCCAGGTCCTGGATCAGCGGGCGCTTAGCCTTTTTCCTGGATAACCGTTCCACCATGGTAGGTACCGATGGATTGATCCAGATGGTGATACCACGCTCGTTCATGAAATCCATGTTGTTTTCAAAACAAGGCGTGCCGCCACCGCAGGAGATCAGGAATTTATCCTGCCTGGACAGCTCGCGCAACAACATACTCTCCTTCTCCCGGAAGTAATCTTCCCCTTTGGCAGCAAAGATATCGCTAATGGCCATTTCCTCTGTTTCCACGATCACGTCGTCGAGATCATAGAAAGGCAGGCCCCAGACATCTGCAAGCTGTTTACCCCAATAGGATTTTCCGGCTCCCATAAAACCGAGTAAGAATATTTTCATATTACGGTACAGTTATGAATTAGTTTGACTTTCAGCCACCGGATGTGTCCATGCCAGGCATAGGTCGTCTTCCAATATATATTGCAAATATAATTGCGTATTTGTATCCGGCTTCACAAAATTGGCGGTAATAAATCCGGCCGGCATAAATGGGAATGGCTGTAAGCGCATGTTCTCCCGAAAGTCAACACTGCCGAGGCCATACCATTTGAACATGGCCTCTTTCGCACTCCAGCAGATAGTTTGGTGCTTCAGCGTATTCACAGGGTCAATGAACGCCTGCTCTGCGGGCGACAGGAACTTCGGCGCCACCTTCCCGATCTTGGGCTGAACGCCTTCAATATCAATCCCCACAGCACCTTTGCGGCTCACGATGGCAGCGGCATAGTCGCCACAATGCGAAATGGAAAAATGAAAGCTGCCACAATGTAATACCGGTTTGCGTGTATCGGCCACCACTACTTCCTGCAGGGGAAAATCAGGAAACAGGGTGATGAGGAGCAAACGGCCGGCATAGTGCTGTAAGCGCTTATGCGGGTGGTGTATGGCCCTGCTAATGGTTATTTGCTCCTGGAAGAAGGCTTCTTGTTCACTAATTTTCCACAACCCAAGCCTGGTGTCCGGATCAATTTGTATGGTACGTATTAATGGCATATCTTGCCAAATTAATAGAAAAAAGGTGAATAAAAGCGCAATCCCTGCCGGTATTAGCTTTTCTTTAACCGCTTTTTACACCAATCCGAATTACTAATAGCTAAAGCAAACACCTATCACATGATTTTGTCAGACAAACGCATCTTGGAGGAAATTGAGAAAGGCACGATCGTGATTTCTCCTTACGACAGGAAGTACCTGGGCACCAATTCCTACGACGTACACCTGGGCAAATACCTCGCTACCTACAAGAACCGCGTATTGGATGCACGCCAGCACAATGAAATTGAGCATTTTGAGATTCCTGAAGAAGGCTTTGTGCTGCAACCTGGCACCCTCTACCTGGGTGTAACCGATGAATACACTGAAACACACGCCCACGTGCCTTTCCTGGAAGGTAAATCCAGCACCGGCCGTTTGGGTATTGATATTCATGCTACCGCCGGCAAAGGGGATGTAGGCTTCTGCAACACCTGGACGCTGGAAATCTCCTGTGCACAGCCGGTACGGGTATATGCGGGCATGCCGATTGGCCAGCTGATCTACTTTGTAGTGGAAGGCGATGTCGAAACATTCTATAACAAGAAAGGGAATGCGAAGTATAACGGTCGCACGATCAAGCCGGTAGAGAGTATGATGTGGAAGAATGAGTTTTAATATCTTAATGATATAATGAAAAGCGGTTGCATATGGTATGCAACCGCTTTTTTTGTTTTTATGACACCTTCGGTGTCATGATAGAGAGTTCCGCGCTGCGCGCGGTAACTGCCAGTAGTCAAGCGGATTATCTTTCATGCTGCGTGTGGCGCAGCAGCCCCACACTGGCGTTTAATCGTGAGCCGAAGGCACACGGTTAAACAATAAAATTCACTACATGTGCTTCCGTTTGCCCCGGCACTTCCAGCTTACGCACCAGCTGATGCAGCGCCTTTTCAGGAATGGCATATTTCCTTTGGGCATTCTGCTTAAACAACTTTTCCGCCGGAACCTCCACGTATACAATCGTCACGTGGGCATTATAGGTCATGCAGAGGCTCACCAGCTGCTGCCGCATTTGCCGGGTGATATTGGTGGCATTCCACACAAAGTTTTTCCCTGCACGCAGGTAGCCCCTCGCCTGCTCTTTGGCTTCCTGGATAATAGTTCCGTTGGCACTCTTATCTGTTGGGTCTACCCTTTTTTCCCTGCGTAGGTTATCGGGAGATACCATTGCCCACTCTTTATAATTGCGCTGTACATAGGTATCCTTGCCGGCACCTGGCAGGCCACTCATCAGTATCACCTCACTCCCGGAAACCGGGAATGGTACATAGTCCGGAGCCACCTCTTCTTTCAACAGGTAATTCATTTTAGCCGCGGCAGTTTCAAATGCTTTTGGCTGGCCCCAGCATTGCTGCTCGCGGGCCAGTGCCTCAAAGCAATCGATGCGGTAGAGCAGCTCTTCCTGATCATGACAAATGCGGCCCAGCACATCCGCACGTGCAAGCGTGGCCAGCATGGCTGTATCTACATCCAGGCTGGCGCTGATCAGGGCTTTTACCGGATCTGGCTTATCAAATACCCAGAGTGGCAGGCCATGGTAGCGTACCAGCCAGGATATCTGCTCACGGATGGCGAATGGCGTGGGTATCTCCTCGAACAGGATATTCCTGGCCGTCATGGCGCCGCGGCGGGCATGGCCTGGGGATACGATGGAGCCATCGTCCAGCGTTTCGGTAGTGCTGAACTTTTCTACATCGTGAAGCAGGGCGGCGGCCCAGAGTGCTTCCTGCTGCTGTGGCGGTAGTTGCTGCCAGGCCGGCAGCTGCCCGAGTGCTTCCACTACCATACGGGTGTGGGTGGCCACATCCCCTTCCGCGTGGTGGACGGGGCTTTGCGGCACACCATCCATACGACTGATCCAATACCAGGTATCGTGCAGGTGTGCCCAGGATTTATTTTTATCGATGGTCCACATAGTTACCTCCTTCGTGATTCAGCCTGGCCCTGCGCCAGTGGCGGGTCCAGTGCTGATCGGTTTTTACGTGTCCTTTTCTTACATATTTAAACACGTTATTAGCAAATTCATTTACCGGATAGCCGTTAGCGTTACGACTCACCAGGCCTTCCATGGTAGTGGGGTTACCGGTAACGGTATCGTATGGATCAAAGCTCCCGCGGCCCTGTGTCAGTTCCAGCGTGTGCTTTTCAAACGCCTGTCGTGTAGCCGGTGGCGTTACTACGGCTACTACCGGTACGGTGGGCAGGTCGAGCATACGGGCATAGAACACCGTTTCCTCCCAGCTAAACCATCTGTCGTGCTCGCGGATACCAAACACATAAAAGTGATGATCCAGGTTCCTGTATTCAATACTATGTACTGCATACAGGTTTTCCAGGAAGATTTCAAGGTCACCGAGGTCGTGCCGCACCTGGTTCCAGTAAGTGCGGATGGAGGCTGTCCATGCCGAGGTGGTGGGTGCTGCATGTGAGCGCGCAAACACACCATGGCGGGAAAGACAGTTATTTTCTCCATCCAGTTTCTCCGTATGAATGATTTGGGGGATCTGCGTGAGCACATCCCAATAGTTATATTGAATACGATCGTCGCTGGTGGTACCGGGAGAAAACGGGTAATGCCAGGTACGGCCGTACTTTTGTGAAATCGCCATGATTGGATGATTGGAGTAAACAATAAGATCACAGGCCGTTTCCGGGGAAACGACTAAGGCTGGAAAATTAATATGCCTGCGATATTACATGGCTCAAGGTTTTGCTATTTATATTTTAAATGCGGTGCAAAAATACAGAAAAAAACCATCCATGTATAACATCCCCTGCCGCATCGGCCAAAAATAGTATCTTACAGGACAACGTTTAACATACTGCAATGAGAAACATCTTACTATGCGCAGCTGCAGCGGCATCCCTCGCTGCCTGCAACAACGGCAACAGCACGGGTAAAGGGACCGGCGTGGATAGTGCCGTCAACCAGGCATTTGCTACCTATCAGCAACATTTTATTGATGACCTCTGGAAAGAGAATCCGGGCTGGGCTACGAGCGTGGGATTTCATAAATACGACAGTGTGCTCATCGTACGCAATGAGGCCGCCACACAGGCTTCGCTGGCCTTCAGTGCCCGCCACCTCGATTCGTTGAAATCCTATAACCTGGACCAGCTCACCGACGCTAATAAAATCGATTATCATTTGATGGAGGATTATCTCAACTCCAATGTATGGTCGATCAAAGAACTGAAATCAAATGAATGGGACCCTTCTGAGTTCAATATCAGCGGCGGTTTCGCTACTATATTAAATGAAAACTATGCACCGCTGGAAAGCAGATTACGTAGTTTTTATGCGCGATTAATAAATGTTCCGGCTTATTACGAAGCTGCCAAAGCACAGGTGAAAGACCCTGTACCGGAATTGCAACAACTGGCAGTGATGCAGAATAACGGCGGTGCTTCCGTGTTTGATAAAGACTTTGTTGACTCTCTTAAAAACACCAGTTTTTCCGCCGAAGAAAAGAAAGCAATGGAGGCCAGCGCACAAGCCGCAGCTGCTGCCATGCGTGATTATGCCAAATGGCTCAGCGCCCTGAAACCTGCTAGCCCACGCAGTTTCCGCCTCGGCAAAACGCTGTATGACCAGAAGTTCCGGTATACAGTACAATCGTCCTACACTGCTGCACAGATTTACGACAGCGCCATCGTGCGTAAAAAATATGTGCATGGCGAAATGACAAAGATCAGCCGTGAACTCTGGCCGAAATATTTTGGTACTGCCCCAATGCCGGCTGATTCACTGGAATTGATCGGCCGTATGATTGATACCTTAAGTGTACAACATGTAAAACCGGAAGAATTCCAGTCTGCCATAGAAAAACAGATCCCTGAACTGGTGCAGTTCATTAAGGAAAAGGACCTGCTGTATCTTGATCCAAGCAAACCGCTGGTGGTGCGTAAAGAGCCCGCATATATGGCTGGCGTAGCCGGAGCTTCCATCAGTGCGCCTGGCCCTTATGACAAAGGCGGTAACACGTACTATAATGTAGGCAGTCTGGAAGGCTGGCCTGCAGCACAGGCAGAAAGCTACCTCCGTGAATATAACCATTACATCATGCAGATCCTGGATATCCACGAAGCGATTCCTGGCCACTATACACAACTGGTGTATTCCAATCAGTCGCCAAGTCTGATCAAATCTATCATGGGCAATGGTGCCATGATTGAAGGCTGGGCAGTGTATACCGAGCAAATGATGCTGGAAAGCGGCTATGGCAATAATGCGCCTGAGATGTGGCTGATGTGGTATAAATGGAACCTTCGTACGGTTTGCAATACCATCCTGGATTACAGCGTGCATGTAAATAACATGAGTAAGGAAGATGCGCTGCACCTGCTTACCAAAGAGGCCTTCCAGCAACAGGCGGAGGCAGAGGGCAAATGGCGCAGGGTAACTGTTTCCAGCGTACAGCTTACTTATTATTATACCGGATATAAGGAGATAATAGACCTGCGTGAAGCATATAAAAGGAAAATGGGCAACGAGTACAAACTGAAAACTTTCAATGAGAAGTTTCTGAGTTATGGTAGTGCGCCTGTGATGTATATCAGGCAGCTGATGTTACAATAATTATTTGGTCGATGCCTTCGGCATCGACTGGAGAGCCCCGTGCAGCGCACGGGGCTGCAACAAAAAGGCCGGAACTATTGGTTCCGGCCTTTTTGTGCTTACAGGGATATTATTTATTGAATTTACGTTGTTGCAGTAATTCAATCACGCGCGCCAGTTTTTTCGGATCGTGTACATATGGTGAAAGGTCGAACAGCTCTACTTTTCTGAATGCTACGGGATGACTTTCACTTTGCAGCGAGATAGAACCTGCTGTTAAAAGTTTACCATCCACTTTCACTTTTGGATCGTAGTTACTTACGTTGCCGCCGCCGATTTGCGGTTTATTATAGGTTATCACGGTATCAATGCCGGCGATGTGGTGAATTACCGAATCACCCAACACCAATGCCTCTGCGTGTACCCATTGGTCGCCTGCGTAAGTTTTAGACACGGAACTGATACAATGGTCTTTGATCAGTTTCTTGTTCATGACCACGTTGGTACCGGGTGTACACAGATTCCCCGTGGTGCGCGGATCGGTACCATTACCTCCCAGCAGTTGCTCTTCCAGGGAGATAGGGAAGTCCTGATCTTTACCCATGGTGCTGGCAGGCTGACCATGCAGCATGATACCGCTGTTGCGGTAAGCCCAGCCGGGGCCGCCTTTTACCTGGTCGCCGGTGAAATGATAATCCACTACAATCAGATATGCGCTATAAGGTTTTTTATAGAAGATGTGGCCGTATTGTTCGTCAAATTCCTTGTACTGGTCATAGCTGACCGTGAGTTCACCGTTTACAACACGGAAGGTATTGCCAACATTATCATTGAGGTCATGCCCTTTGATCTTTACATCCCAGCCTTTGAGATCCTTGCCATTAAACATTTTCACCCATTTATTAGGTGCAATGTCCTTTTCAGTTTGGGCATAGCCGCTGACAGCGGAAAAAAGCAATAACGTGGTAATAAAATTTTTCATCTGTTCATAGTTTGTAATGGGTAAGATAGAAAAATTCCGGCTGACGTAGTGTGTAATATTTTGCGCAACGTACCCATCTTTCCACAAAAGATAGAAATTATGATATATCTAGTGTAATGCTTATCAAAATGTTAAATAATTGCAAGGTTTTGGTGGAGGTAATTTCAAACTATGCTTTATGATGAAAAATAACCAGTTGAATGGTCAGGCTCAGCCAGAAGCAGGACTACTATACAATAGTTCAAGTATTATTAATGTTAGTCCGGAAGGTCGTTTGGTGTCTATATTTTCAGGTGCGTGGCTATTGGGCTCCGCGATTAGCCGGGTCGATAAGAAACCGGTGAAGAGCTTGCTGAAACTGATTGGAGCGGGTTATTTACTGTACAGAGGAATATCGGGCAACAGCCTGTTTAACGGACTGACAGGAAAGCGTCAGCCGGACAAACATACCAGAGCGGTGAACATTCGTACGACGATTATGATTGACAATCCACGGGAGGAGGTGTATTATTTCTGGCGTCAGTTGAGTAATCTGCCGGTGTTTATGCGGCACTTGCAAACGGTGGAGGAGCATGATCCTCTGCATTCACATTGGGTGGTGAAAGGGCCGGGCGGCATCGGCACTTTGGAATGGGATGCTGAAATTGTGAAGGAATATCCGGGAGAGTTTCTGGGATGGAGATCATTACCCGGAAGCAGCATTGCTACAGCTGGCAGGGTTACTTTTATGGATATCCCCGGCGGGGGCACGGCAGTGGATGTAATGCTGACCTATAGGGCGCCTGCGGGCTACCTGGGCAGCGGGCTTGCATGGCTGTTGAATCCTGCCTTTGAGAACATGATCGTGAATGATATTAAGCGTTTTAAATATTTTATGGAAACCGGTGAAACGGCAAGTTAGACCTGTCATTTCATGTATAAAAGCAAACGACTGATGCAAGGTGCATCAGTCGTTTTTTATTTACCTATGAGGGTAGATTGTTTTGTATGATTTCAATCACACCTTCAGTGTGATAGTGGAGGGGCCGCGCTGCGCGCGGTGGGCTTACGCTGCGCTGTGGGTTCAGATCCCGTTCTTATGATAAAGCCTCTTTCTTGAAATTATGGTAAGTATTCTTGGTTTCATTGATGAGCCTGAGTACTTTTTCACGAACATCATCGCTGAGGCCTGAAACCTCTTTTCCAAATACATCTTTCAGTTCATCGAGGTCACCGGCACCTTTACCTACGAGCTTATTTACTTTACGGCGCCATTTTCCGGCGGTGTATTTGATTTTGCCGCGAGTTCCTTCGCCACTGTCCGGGGCTGTTAATACACCTATAATTAAGCCGGCGGTAAGCCCGGCCAATGCTCCTGCTAAAAATTTCGTAGTAGACATAAACACTGGTTTTTATGGTTTAACAAATCATCACAGCACTTAGTTCAACAGTGCTGCACATGCAAATTTTCAAATATTAGGCCAAGAATGGCCCAATAGACTACATAGGCTGAATTAGTGATTCAATCAACATTAAAAACCGTTAAAATATATTTTTATTAAACCAGTAAGAACGTTTGCTCGTTGACGTTATACCTTTCGCCTGTGTATGGCATGATTAAAAGTTCTACAGCTCTCAGTTCAGTAACGGGAATTCATCGTCCAAAAAATATCAAATAATACAGCCGGAACAATATCAACGTTTTGACATCGTTCCGGCTATGTGGATAAGATAAGCGAGTAGATAATGGAATTTATAAAGTCAAACGGAGCAGTAAAATAATCAGGATTTTTTGTTTTTCAAAACTTTTTGAAAGAAACGAAAATAATAAATTAATTTAAAAAGTCCCGGCTCCGTTATCACCCGCTCCTACTCTGCTAATAATTTATCAATCAATCGGTTGAAATTGTATTTGAATTCTTCGTAATGTTCGCCGGTACCCGGACCGTTGAACCCGGTATGCACCTCACTTACGTTGCCTTTCTTGTCCACAAAAATTGTGGTAGGGAACCCTTTGATACCGGTGAGCTGTGGGAGCGTTTTAGCGGCCTTTTCCGGGTCACCTGGTGTAACGCCGGTAATCAGTACCGGATACTGCACATCGAAGCGTTTCAGGAAGCCGGAGAGGCTGTTTTTTGATTTTTGGAAGTCGTTGGTCCGTTCATAAGCGAGTCCAAGCACTTCTACACCACGGTCTTTGTTCTTTTTGTACCAATCGCTCAGGTAGCCGGTTTCATCCATGCAGTTAGGACACCAGGAGCCCATCAGTGTAATCACGACTACTTTATTTTTGAAGCGTTCATCCTTCAAACTCACCAGCTGGCTGTCCAGGTTCGGGAATGAAAAGGTAAGCGGGCCTGCACCGGGCTTAACAGTGGCCAGGGTGGTCTCATCCTGCAGTTTGGCGGAGTCGTCGCGGTAGGCGGTCCAGGACTCTTTACCATCACCAATCCCGGCAAAGAAGGTACCTTCTGTGATACTGTCGCCTCGAAGCAGCGCTGTAAAAAGGTAGGCATGGGAGCCGTCGAAGGTGGAGAGTTTAAGAGTATCCTTGTTCAGGACGCCATCCAGGAAGCGGTAGTCGCCCGTGGTCGTCAGGAACGTGCCTACAACGCGGTTGCCGGCTTCCTGTCGGAATTCGCCAATAGCATAGGAGGAATCATTTTTATCCTTACCTACAAACCAGGTGGACCAGCGGCCGGAGATTTTTCCTTCCGGGGCGGCTGATACCGGGAATCTTTCGGGTGTATCTGCGGTGGCGGTGAATGGAATGCTGACATCTTTATCTGCCAGGTGGCGGGCCCAGGCCCCCTCCAGCTTTCCCCCTTCCATTAATACGGCTTTGAAGTCCGAATCAAAGAAAGGCATCCTGATGAATACAGAGTCCCCCTGCTGCTTTACCTGATCTACCAGCAGGCGATCGTTTGCATTGAGGATGTACATTACTTTCTGACCGGCGGTGTCTTTCACTTCAAAGTTGAAGAGGATATCCGCCCCATCAGCGCGGTGCAGTTTAGCCTGCCACGTACCATTTTTCAATTCCTTTACGGCTGCCGTTTTACATGCGGCGAGGGATAGTCCTGCCATCAGGCAGATCCATAATTTCTTCATAGCAAAAACCTTAAGTAGTTATTTGTTGTAGTTTCTTTCTCCAAACAGCAGGCTGCCAATCCGTATCATAGTACTGCCTTCTTCGAGGGCAATATGATAGTCGGCGCTCATGCCGGTGGAGCGTTCTCTAAAGTTGTCCTGTTCGCTGAAATATTTATGCTTCACCGTATCGAAGATAGCTTTTACCTGCTGAAATTCTTTACGGATCTGTTGCTGATCATCGGTATTGGTGGCCATCGCCATAAGACCTGCGATACGCACGCCACCAAAGGTTTGCTGCTGCTGCTTCCAGGCATCCAGCAATTCATATAATTCGGTGGTATCCATACCGAATTTGGTTTCTTCTGCTGCAATGTGCAGTTGCAGCAGGCAGTTGATTGTTCTGTTATGCTTTAGCGCCTGTTTGTTGATTTCCACGAGGAGCCTGAAGCTGTCCACCGCATGGATGGTATGCACAAACGGGGCGATATATTTTACTTTGTTGGATTGGAGGTGACCAATAAAATGCCATTCGATATCGGCCGGGAGAACGGCTGCTTTGTCGGCCAGCTCCTGCACATAGTTTTCACCAAAGATGCGTTGGCCTTCCTGATAGAGCGCTTCAATATCTTCTGCGGGCTTGGTTTTCGAAACAGCTACCAGTCTTGCGTTGTAGGGTACCAATTCTGCGAGTACCTGTTTGTATGCGGTCAGATTAATTGCCATATGGCAAAAATAGGGAAAGTTTTGGTGGCGCCTTCGGCGCTTGTGCGGATCTTTGCTCACAAGGCAGCATAAGAATGCGTCAGCAGCCAATATTGTGTTTTGCTCACAAGGGAGCAAAGGATTGGATTCCGTTATAAATGCAAAGCCCCGGACAGATGCCGGGGCCTTGCATTCGATTTTTTCTGTATTCTTCAACTATGATAAAATAGATCTGGCAATAACGATGCGTTGTACTTCGGAAGTGCCTTCGTAGATCTGGGTAATTTTAGCGTCGCGCATCAGGCGTTCTACGTGGTATTCTTTTACGTAACCGTAGCCACCGTGTACCTGTACAGCTTCGGTGGTCACCCACATGGCCGTTTCAGAAGCGAATACTTTGGCCATGGAACCGCTGAGTGTGTAGTCGAGGTGGTGATCCTTTTCCCAGGCGGCCTTCAGGCAGAGCAGGCGACTGGCTTCAATTTTAGTGGCCATATCAGCCAGTTTGAACTGAATGGCCTGGTGCTGGCTGATCTCTTTACCGAAAGCTTTTCTTTCTTTGGAGTATTTGAGTGCCAGTTCATAAGCGCCGCTGGCGATACCGAGTGCCTGGGAGGCAATACCGATACGGCCTCCGGAGAGGGTTTTCATGGCGAATTTGAAACCGAAACCATCTTCCCCGATGCGGTTTTCCTTCGGCACTTTCACGTCCTGGAACATGATGCTGTGTGTATCACTGCCACGGATACCCAGTTTATTTTCCTTAGGTCCTATGGATACGCCGGGGCTATCCTTCTCCACAATAAAAGCATTGATACCCTTGCTACCCTTTTCCGGGTGCGTTTGGGCAATCACCAGGTAGGTACTGGCGGAATTACCGTTGGTAATCCAGTTTTTAGTACCATTCAGGAGATAATAATCTCCCTTATCTTCAGCGGTAGTACGCTGGGAGGTAGCATCAGAACCAGCTTCCGGCTCACTGAGCAGGAAGGCACCGATCACTTCTCCTTTGGCCAGCGGTACCAGATATTTTTGTTTCTGTTCCTCGGAGCCGAATGTTTCCAGTCCCCAGCAAACCAGGGAATTGTTTACACTCATTACCACAGAGGCAGAGGCATCGACTTTAGAAATTTCTTCCATGGCAATTACATAGGAAATGGTGTCCAGTCCGGCACCGCCGTATTTAGGACTCACCATCATCCCAAGAAAGCCCAGTTCTCCCAGCATTTTAATCTGTTCTTTAGGGAAAATCTGTTTTTCATCTCTTTCTATTACTCCCGGCAAAAGCTCATTCACTGCGAAGTCGCGTGCTGCTTTGCGTATCATGAGATGTTCTTCTGTGAGCTGATAATCCATTAATTGTTGTTGTTTTAGTGTGATAGACACAAATTATCCATAAATCAGGAGCTAAAAAAATGCATGGCGGAAAATTCAAACTTGTATACCATATGCAGAAATTTATTGAACAAATCGCTGTAATAATGCAGGGGTTGTTGGATATAGTCTATTTTAAACGATTTGTTTTAAAGGCGGCAAATGTCAGCTGCTTTGCCTGTTCAGGTAAAATCCATTAGCTTGCCAACTGGCATATTCCCTTTTTATGAAGAATATCAAAATAATAGAAGTAAAATCTGAGATAGGTGCAGGAACGCGCGGTGCGAGTTTAGGCGTGGATGCCATCAAAATTGCCGCCCTGGATTTCATGAGCAACTTCTTTGTTCACTTTCCTACAGAAGCCATAGAAACTGAGAACAAACTGCTGTTTGAACCCATTGAATCCCCTTACGCCAAAAGAATTAAAGGTACGCTGGCCATGTATGAGCGTATCAGTAAGAGTGTATGCGAAACCGTTAAGGCCAACTGGTTCCCCGTGGTGCTTTCCGGTGATCACAGCACTGCCGGTGCTACTATCGCGGGACTAAAACTGGCACATCCCAAATCCAAGCTGGGAGTGATCTGGATTGATGCCCATGCCGACCTGCATACCCCTTATACCACGCCTTCAGGCAACATGCACGGTATGCCGCTGGCTACCGCCATTGCAGAAGATAACATCGATTGTAAGGTGCATGAAATTGATGAGCAGACGTCTAACATGTGGAAAGCCCTTAAAAACATAGGTAAAATAGCACCTAAGGTTTTACCGGAAGACATTGTATTCATTTCGCTGCGCGACTACGAAAAGGAGGAAGACTACCTGATCAAACAGTACGGCATGAAGGTGTTTACCACCAGTGAAGTACGGCGTAAAGGACCTGAAGCCATCTCCAGGTCAGTGTTTCGCTACCTGAGTGATTGTGACTACATCTATGTTTCGTTTGACGTGGATAGTCTGGATTCCTCTATATCAAAAGGCACAGGCACGCCGGTGAGCAATGGACTGAGAGAACGTGAAGCAGAGGACCTGATCAGTAAGTTTATGCAACACCGTAAGATCTGTTGTTTTGAGATTACGGAGGTGAATCCGACGCTGGATCGTGAGAACCTGATGGCGGAGATTGCGTTCAATATTTTGCAGCGGAGTGTGAATGTGCTGATGATGAATTAGCCGGTGAATTACCTTATCATTTAATTTATCCGGTAGTACGCCATGAGCCAGCCAGTAACATCACTATAGGAGCGGATTCCACGGCGCTGTTTATTCGCTTTAAGGTATTGATCATAAAACATGGCGCTATATTCATCTGCCTTGCCTTCATATTTGCTGTAAAACTCCACTATGAACCGGTAATCTTCCTTTATACCGGGTACGGTTCTCTCCCATACATTCTTTGCCAGCGTGGAATCGCGGTGGCCGAGCTGGCGCACGCTATATAGAAACATTTCCAGGTTGGCGGCATAACGGAAACGGTTATCCGCAGCGTTGGAGGCGGTAAGGTAGCCTACGAAGTTGGCATCTTCTTCCGGTGCGTAACCAAGCTGGTGGGCGATTTCGTGACAGGTGATAAAAGGCTGGAGCACCGGTGGGGCTTCCGTATTTACCTGTGCTTCGTTGGTCCAGGGGTTCAGGTAGCCGGTAACACCGAGGTAATTGAGCCAGTTGCCAAACAGGGCGGGCTTAATACTAGGGCGCTTATACCGGAAGGCGGGCCAGCGGGTGGCGGCGGTATCATATGCTTGTATGGCTCTTTTGAATACAGGTACGGTGCTGGGGTCCGACATGATAACATTAAGCGTATCACCGGTGAGGGCTTTTTCCCGGTTTACCAGTTGCAGGAGTGTGTCTGACAGCTGGTAGAGCTGTTGGGTGTCGTAGTCGCCTGTAATGAGCCCGGTATCGCGCTGTAGCGGCTTTCGGTCGTAGTTAAGCCCCCATAGTACCAGGAAGGCGAGGTATAAGCCCAGGAGGGCGTGGATGCCTTTCAGGAGGTGGTAACCTGCATCTGCCCATGCCAGCTGGATGAGTTTATAACATAGTTTTAACAAATAAAATATTCCTGTTATAATCCAGGCGACATAAATTACGTCGCCAACACTGAAGGGCACTATACCTGTGATTTGTCTAAAAGCTGCGCTGGTCCACTTATACCACATATGAAAGTAAAATTCTTCGAAGCGGTAACTCCAGGCCATTAATCCTTTTAACAACAGTATAGCCGCAAGTGTTAGTACAATACGGAGAACCTTTATTCTAAACTTGGTTTTTAATTCCATACAATAAGGATCATGATAGATGAATCTTTACAAATATTGCTTGGCGGAGCTATATCTGAAAAACTGCAACTAAAAGTACACATTAATGAGGCAAAAAGCATCAATGGCGGGGATATTAATAAAACATTCCGTATAGGCACTAACGAAGGATATTTCTTTTTGAAGTTAAATAATGCAGCGTTGTATCCGGACCTGTTTCAGCAGGAGTATGCCGGGTTGACGGAGTTGCGCAATGCGCAGGCCCTTACTGTGCCTAAGCCGCTGGCTTATGGCGAGACGGCGGGTAAAACTTTTTTGTTACTTGAAAATATTAATAAGGGCACGGCGATCGGGGATTTCTGGGAGAATTTTGCGGCGGGACTGAGTAAGCAGCATTTGCGTACCAATCCACATTTTGGTTATATGAGTCCCAACTACATAGGCACTTTAAAACAATATAACACTCCTTATAACAGCTGGCCGGTATTTTACGCTTTTAACAGGCTGATGCCGCTCACAAAACTGGCGTATGACAGGGGCATCATAGAAGCGGGTACTGTAAAGCAGGTAGAGCGTTTATGCAAGCAGTTGCCACAGATTTTTCCTGCGGAGAAGCCGGCTTTATTGCATGGCGACTTATGGTCCGGCAATTTCATGATCGGACCGGAGGGGCGGGCATGTGTGTATGACCCGTCGGTATATTACGGGCACAGGGAGGTGGATCTGGCGATGACCAGGTTATTTGGTGGGTTCGACACCCGGTTTTACTATGCCTATCAATCTATCTATCCTTTAGCGCCGGGCTGGCAGCAGCGGATCGGGGTATGTCAGCTCTATCCTTTGCTGGTGCATACGATTTTGTTTGGTGGCAGTTATTATAGTAGTGTCAGGGAGGTGTTGGCTGCTTACTGATGTTTACCGGAGGCCATTGGCTTCAATGAATCTGCGCATTTTTTCATATTCTTCATTTACTACAGGGTAGTATTTATTCATTTCGGCTACTATTTCGTTGTATAGTCTGGTAATTTCTGTTTTACGCTGGTCCTGATCGGTCACAAGCAGGCCTTCCAGTACCTGAATTTTTTCGGTGATCCAGGTGAGGCCTACCATGGCGAAGTTAGGCTTGAGTTTATGCAGGTTAAACTTCATGGTGGTCCAGTCGTCCTTTGCCAGCAGGTCGCCTATTTTACCGATTTCATCGCGGATAATGCGGATAAAGATTTCGAAGAGGTCGGCGGCATAGGATATATTATTTTCATACAGTCCGTTGAGGAACTGTACATTCAGGTCGGGATTAAAATCATAGCCGCTTATATTCTGCACTTCTTCCATTATTAATTCTGTTTCGTCTTCGTTTAGATATTTATTGAACACCTGTAATAGCTGATCCGGTGTATATGGTTTGATGAGTATGTCGGTTATGCCGGCTGCGCGGGCCATGTTGGCGGTACTTTCCATGGCAACGGCGGTAGTGGCGATAACGGGTGTTGCTACGTTGGGCAGGTCTTCGTTGGCTCTTATTTTCTGGGCCAGTTCGAGTCCGTTCATGCCGGGGATTCGGATATCCATGAGTATGAGGTCGTACTGTCGTGATTCCAGGAAATAGGAAGCATCGGGTCCGTTGGTAGCAACGTTATAATTGATTTTGTATTTCTGCAACAGGCTCATGATGTAGCGGAGGTTCATCTGGTTATCTTCCACTACCAGGATCCTGGCGTTTTCGAATGTTCGTTGTTTGAGTACGGTACCGGGTTTGCGGCTGCCGGCTGCCAGTGGTTTACCGGTATCGATGAAGGGGAGTTTGAAGCAGAATACCGTTTGAAATCCGGTCATTTCTTCTACTGCGATGGTACCTCCCTGCAGTTCTACCAGTTGTTTGGCGATGGCCAGTCCCAGCCCTGTGCCTCCGTATTGTTCACGTATATCTCCTTCTGCCTGTTTATAGTTCAGAAAAATATGTTCCAGTTTATCTTTCCTGATGCCTATACCGGTATCGCATATACGAAAGCTGATCCATGATTTATGATTAAGCCAGCTTTCCTGATGGATGCGGATAGCTATTTCTCCTTCCGTTGTGAACTTCTCTGCATTACCTAACAAATTGAGTAGTATTTGGTTCAGGAGCATATTATCTCCAATGAGCCAGGTATTGATGGCAGGATCGAGTTCGGTGGTAATTTTTACGGGTCGGCGGCCTAGTTTCAGTTCAAAGGTATGTCGCAGGGATTGTATCAGTTCCCTCAGATTGAATTCCCGTTGATTTACCTGGAATTCCCCTGCTTCGATGCGGGAAATATCGAGAATATCACTGACAATACCCAGCAGTATGCCGGAGGAGTGTTTCAGGAGGTTAATATATTCCTTTTGCTGGGCATCGAGGTTGGTTTCTTCCAGGAGGTGTGCCATCCCGATGATAGCGTTGAGGGGGGTACGGATTTCGTGGCTCATGCTGGCGAGGAATTCCTTTTGGGCCTGCCGGGCTTCTTCGGCGGATCGGCGGGCGTTTTCGAGGTCCTGTTGCAGCAGTTTCTGGCGGGTGATATCCATGTGAACAGCGGCGCCGCCAATGATCTGACCGGCCTGGTCATACACGTTGGTGGAGCTGCACACGACCCATTTGCGGGAGCCGTCTTTGAGTACTACTTCCAGGTCGTACAGGAGTGGTACGTTATGATCGAGCCTTCGTTTGCGAAGGGCTTTGGCGTAGAGTTTCTTTTCGGCGGGCACGAATACTTCCGTGAGGTTTTTGCCGATGAGTTCTTCTTCCCTGTAGCCTGACAGGCGGCAGAAGCTTTCATAAACGCGGGTGATATTGCCTTCCAGGTCTGTTTCGCACATGGCGGCATTGAGATTATTGAGGACGGTGCGGAACTTCTGTTCATTGAGGCGGATAGCTTCCTGCACGCTGTTGCGGCGGGTAACATCCACTATCTGCCAGATGCAGCCTACGAATCGGTCGCCCTGAAATACCGGCAGGTGGGTTACTTCTCTGAACTGGCCGTTCAGGAAGGGTAGTTCCCATCCGAACCAGGGTTTTTTATCTTTCCGGAGAATCCGGAGCTGTTTATGGAAAGCTGCCGGGTTGGCCAGCATGGGAGTCAGTGCGGTGATCATGCCGGTATAAGAGTCCCCAATCTGGATGAGGTTGCCGGTATGTTGCTGCAGGATATCATTGATCCAGATGCAGCGGTACTGTTCGTTAGTCACCAGTATTCCCGCGTTATTATGCTGGAGCCAGGCGGTGATGGGCATGGAAAATAAGTCGGCGGCGCCGTTGTTGACGTTACCGGCTACGGGAGCACTGTTTTTCTTTGCTTCTTTTCCTATGGACTTCATCGTTTGATGGAATAGGGGGACTAAGGGTTTTCAATATTTACTGACAATGCGAAAATGGCGCTGGAATACTGGTAGAAAAGATTACCTTTGTAATTCGCGCTGGTCCGCAGGGACAGCAATATGGTTGATATTTTATTACTATATAAATATATATTAAATATAATATCAATAGTGAACAAATTTAGGAAATTTTTGCAATTGCAAATATTTAATTACCTTTGCATCCCTCTAAAAGTGAGGATATGGATATGAAACCACACCGCGATTTTGAAATAGCCTTTGTAGGATTAAAACCCGGGGTGCACACATTTCAGTACGAGGTGGATGAGAGTTTCTTTGAGAACTACGATGGTCCGAGGGACTTTAGTAATTGCAAAGCGACGGTGAATTTGAATCTTGACAAGAAGAGCAACTTCTTCATGTTGAAGTTTGAGATAGGTGGCACTGCTACTGTTAATTGTGACAGATGTGGAGAGCCTTTTGAACTACAGCTCTGGGATGATTTCAACCATGTGGTAAAACTGGTGGACAATCCAGAGGAAATGAACGAGTCGGAGGAAGATCCGGATGTATCGTATATATCGAGGACGGAATCACATTTGAATGTGTCTGATCTGATTTATGAGTTTATACATTTGAGCATTCCGATGCAGCACATTCACCCGGATACTGCCGATGGCAAGAGCGGGTGCAATCCAAAGGTGATAGAAATGCTGGAACGTATGAACCAGCAGGCAAAAGAAAACGATAACCCAATCTGGAAAGGGTTGGATAAATTTAAGGACAATTAAAAATTAAATAAAATGCCAAATCCTAAACGCAGACATTCTCAGCAAAGATCAGCAAAGAGAAGAACGCATTATAAGGCGGTAGCGGATACATTAAGCACAGACAGCGCAACCGGAGAAGTGCACCTGAGACACCGTGCTCATTGGGTAGAAAACAAACTGTACTACAAAGGAAAAGTAGTGTTGGAAAAACAGGGCGCTGCTAAATAATAATTTTTACTAATTTTACCCGAGCTAACAAGAACAAACTTGAGTTACATGAGAATCGGGCTTGATATGATGGGTGGCGACTTCGCTCCCACAGAAGCAGTAAAAGGAGTAAAATTATATTTAGATACAGTTGCATCTGATGTGCATCTCGTATTGATTGGAGATGAGCAACAGCTCACGCCACTTCTTGCTGATGCACAGCTGGACCAATCAAAATATTCAGTTGTTCATTCATCTCAGGTTATTGGGATGAATGAACACCCTACCAAGGCACTGAAAGAGAAGCCCCAAGCTTCTATCTCAATTGGTTTCCATCTTTTAAAGAATGAAAAGGTAGATGCTTTCATCAGCGCTGGTAATACCGGAGCGATGATGGTAGGTACCTATTATTCTATTAAAGGCATTGAAGGGGTGCAACGTCCTACGATTTCTACTCTTGTTCCCCGCGAAGACGGCTCATACGGAGTGCTGCTCGATGTGGGTATCAACGCCGACTGCAAACCAGAAAACCTGGCACAATTTGCCATCCTAGGCTCCCTATATTCCCAGAACATCCTGAATGTTCCCAACCCTAAAGTTGGATTACTGAATATTGGGGAAGAAGAAGGAAAGGGCAACTTGCTCGCTCAGGCCACTTATCCGCTATTAAAAGAAAACAAACAAATCAATTTCGTCGGAAATATCGAAGGTAGAGATATCTTCAGCAATAAAGCCGATGTAATTGTTTGTGAAGGCTTCACCGGAAATATCATTCTTAAAATGGCCGAGTCAATCCATGAAATCACGCACAGACGTGGTATCAATGACGAGTACATTAGTAAGTTTGATTCCGAGACCTACGGTGGTACCCCGGTTCTGGGTGTTTCCAAACCTGTAATTATCGGTCATGGTATTTCTCAGGCACTCGCCTTTAAAAACATGATTCTGCTCGCACAGCAGATGCTACAATCTAAACTGTTGGAAAAGATTACTGCCAGCTTTAGTACTAAAGAAGCGTAATCCTGCTCATAACTTATTCAGAAAGCCTTCGCTTGCGCGAAGGCTTTCTTGTTTTTATCCCTTTTTCACCAGTGCCTTCGGCACTGGTGAAAAAGGGATGTGGGCGCGGGGTGCGCCCACATCCCTTTGCAATTTATGAGCGCATAAGGCATGTGTTATTGAATGAACGGTGAATCATTGGAGAATGTAGCAACACAGGCGCTGACATCTCCCTAAATTATTACCACAGTACAACGGAACAATACTATAACACAAGGCTGACATCTCCCTGAATTATTACGCCTCATACAGTGTCATTTTTACGTAAAACGTAGTGCCCTCATTTAACTTGGTTTCAAACCAGATTTCACCGCGCATCTGCTCCACAATATTCTTGCACATCGCCAGCCCCAGACCGGTACCGGAGGATTTGGTGGTGAAATTAGGCACAAATATTTTCGACTGGACTTCCGGACTAATACCATCCCCGTTATCCGCCACGCTGACGATCACATAGCGATCATCCGTGCGCTGGAAACGCACCATTACTCTCCCCTCCCGCCCTTCCGGGATCGCCTGTGTAGCATTTTGCAGCAAGTTGGTGAACAGGCGGTTCATCTGGGTTTTATCAGCATATACATAATAATCCGTGGATGGTTCCTGGTAGATCACCGTACAATGCTCATGGCCCTGGTATAAGCCGGTGAGGGAATGCAGGACCTCATTGACCTGCACCACTTCATTGGAAGGCTCACCTATACGGGCAAACGCAGAGAAATCCGACGCAATGTTGGCCAGGTGTTCAATCTGCTCTACGAGGGTGTTGGCCACATTTTTCGACAGCTCCTTTACATTAGGCCGGTCATCAGCAATGGCGCGTTGCAGGTACTGAATGCTCAGCTTCATGGGCGTTAGCGGATTCTTGATCTCATGCGCCACCTGCCTTGCCATCTCCCTCCAGGCTCCCTCACGCTCACTCTTAGCCAATCTTGCCGCACTCACTTCCAGTTTCCTTACCATCTTATTATATTCTTTTACCAACGCCCCAATTTCATCATCCTTATCCCAGTCAATTTCATCATTTCGCTGGCCCAGGTTAACGTGACGCAGCTTTTCAGTGACGAGCGAGAAAGAACGTGTAATCGAATTCGTTATCAGCAGGGCGATAATACCCGCGATCAGGAAGATGAAAGCATTGAAAGTAATCAGCGCCACCAGGAAGCTGGAGATCTGCTGCTTTAACTCCGTTTGCGTGGCAAAGTAGGGAACGTTCAGATAAGCAAAAACTTCTCCTGCATCATTTCTTAAAGGAACATATCCGGAAAGAAAAGCCATTGTACCAATTTGCTCATACTGGATAAACTGTATCAGCTGCTCATTGTATAGCTGATAATAGCCCAGGGGATTCATTTTCCGGGAAATCAGCCCCTTCTCCACCATCAATGGCTGGGTAGTGATTTGCAGATTCCCGTCACGGTCATAAACGTTGAGGTCCATCGCACGATCATCCGCAATGTTGGCCAGCGAATTACTCAACTGCACCAATAAATGCGAATCGTATATATCGCCCACCTGGTCGTGTGTTTCCTGGTTATCAAACACTTTTTCCACGTCGGTGGCTACCTCTCCCATGGCTTTGCTCAGCTTTTCCTTATTCTGTAATTCCGAGCGGTAAATAAAAAACTTGATTGTGGTTAAACCCAGGATCACGAAGGAAAATACGACGATGAAAATGATGGTGCCATGGACTTTTCTGCGGATACTGATTTTCACCAATGTACGCAGATTGCTGATGCGCATACGTGCTTTGATCAGCAGGTCAAATACTTTATAGATAACGATGATCAGCAGGAAAAGGCAGAACATGCAGGCAAACAAAGCAATGAATTCTGTAAACGACCTGCTCTCCTTTACCACCAGCACTACCTTATCGGCTGTAGCCTTGTACACCAGCTCCGAATGCCCCCTTACCCAGCGTAACGCCACATCTGTGGCCGGCAGATCGGATGCGTACAAACGTATAGGGAACGGAAAATCGTTGAAGTTACTTACCAGAATACCTTTATCATAAACGGCATAGGAATACGCAGAAGCGTTTTCCCTGGTGGCATCTGATACATCGCCTTCTACCAGGAGTTCCGGATAAATTCTGTCGGAAGCGGATACTTTAGGGGTGATCACGTAGAGCAACCAACCTACACCTGCGTGATCTACCGGACTATAAAATTCCTTCTTCCCGATATAACTATATTGTTTAAAACTCTTTTCGTAATAATAAAGATCGTTACCTCCCTGCAGTACCGGTGCGGCTTCCGGATCATACAACATCCGTCTGTTAAAGGATATCAGGGAGATGGTATCGGAAGCATAGATGGGGTCCCCGTTTTCATCGTAAGGATAAAAGGTGATATTGAACCTGCTCAGGTAGCCCTGGAAGTATTTCTGCAGTAAATCATTTTCCAGTTCCGACTTATGCGGCACCGATTCCCGGTGGTCGAAGAAACTTTGCAGGTATTCGTCGCGCTCCATTTTTTTGCCGACATCGTTGAGCAGAATTTCCAGGTAAGGGTCCTTCTGTTTCGAGAGATTTTTGGCAATATTGAGGCGGGTAGACACTTCTTTCTGATTGTTATAGTACACGATGGTACCTGAAGTGGTAACTGTGAGCAGGAACAGCCAGAAGAGGAAAGGTACGGTGGCTACGGTGCTTTCGAACCTGTCGGCAATGAAGTCGAGCAACACGATATACAACAGCAGCCATATCACCATGGTGACGGTGAAAGGCACGTCGGGATTATGCAGCCGGAAAAGAATCCAGAGTATACCTACTGCTGCCAGCCATATGTATTTGGTACGGTAGCGGAAGTTGGTGAGCTCATTGAGCAGGTAGTTGATGATCTGCGAAAAAAACAAAAAGCTGAATGAGATAAAACCCAGTACCACAAAGCCTATGACGCTGTATTCATTCAGACTGAAAAAGTTGGTTACATCAAAAGAGATGCGGGAATCGATTACCAGACTCTGGATGAGGTCAGCCAGAAATTGCTCTACGATGTATAGCAGGAGGCTCGCTACGATGATGACCAGGCTTTGCATCCAGCGTTTTTTAATCACTGGCGGGTTGATGGTTTTCACGTGTTCGCGGAAGAACACAATGAGCCAGAACACGAGGATGACGTTGATGGCCAGGTCGCCCAGGGAGCGGAATATTTCATCTTTTGCGTAGATGCTCGGATCGAAGATATTGAGGCTACGCATGTTAAACGGAAACGCATATACGTAGCTAAGCACGCGAAGTCCAAACACCACTACAAACAGTACCAGAAAGGCGTATAGCGGATTGGAATTTTTTGCCAGCTGGGTCACAAACAGGTTCAGGAATATGAGCACACAGATACTTCCGAGCACCCGGAATATTACGCTGAACAGGTTGGGAGGCCTGCTGTGGAAGGTTTTGTTATAGTCGAGATAAAAGAGCGTTTTATTACTACTGTTTACTACCGGCAATACTATATGCTCATTGGACATGTAGTTATGCGGGAAGATATGGATCTGATATTCTGCACCCAGCGCGGGTTTATCAAAAAAGTGATTAACGAGATAATGGTTTTGCAGGGCATATTCCATGCGTACGGGGATCAGCCCTACTACTCTGCGGGTATGCCCTTCGGGTGCCCTGATGTTTCTGACAACGACGTCGTAATAGCCATTTTTCAACTTCAGGAAATACTCACCACTGCGCCATTGTGCGGGGAGGTCGTCCAGCTGTACGAGGTTGGTACTCCAGAAGGCCAGCCACGCCCCCTCGACTACGGAGGAATCGTACGCAAACACATGGAAATCGCGTTTGCTCAGCTTTTCCACTGCTTTTTCCGTATAAGAGCGGGAGAACAGTGCATTTACGGTAGAAGTATCCAGCAGGAAGGCATTGAAATCTTTTTCTCTTTCGCGTATACTTTTTTCCAGGCTGTGTTGTACGCCTTGCGGAGAGGAGTAGTACGACCAGTAGTTGCTGAACAGGAAAGCGAAGGTAAACAGCCATGCCGCTACGATCAGCAGGTAGCCATGCCGCAGGAAAAATAAGCGTATTTCTTTAGCGTCGATCAATGGGAGTATAGTTTGGGCTTATGCTTTTTCTTGCGCTTTGACTTCGTTCCAGAGCGCATCCATTTCCGTCAGGGACATGTCGTTGAGTTGTTTGCCTTGTTGAAGGGCCATCGTTTCCATTTCCTGGAAGCGGCGCTGAAACTTTTTATTCGTGCGTTCCAGGGCATTTTCTGCGTCCACCTTCAGGAAGCGGGAATAGTTGACCAGTGAGAACATCACATCTCCGAATTCGGCTTCGATATGATCCTGGTTACCGGCACCGATGGCTTCTTCCAGTTCTGCGAGTTCTTCTTTTATTTTATCCATTACCTGGCTGTTATTTTCCCATTCGAAGCCGGTTTGTTTGGCTTTTTCCTGGATACGCATGGCTTTAACCAATGCGGGCAAGGCTTTGGGCACACCTCCGAGGACAGATTTTTTCCCCTCTTTGAGTTTCAGTTTCTCCCAGTTTTGTTTTACCTCTTCTTCATCTTCGACTTTAACATCACCATAGATATGCGGGTGCCGGTGAATAAGTTTTTCACAGACGCCGTTAATGACGTCGTTGATATCGAATTGTTGTTGTTCTGCACCTATTTTAGCATAGAAAACCATGTGGAGCATGAGGTCGCCCAGTTCTTCCTTAATGGCCTGCCAGTTTTCGTCTGTGATAGCATCTGCGAGTTCATAGGTTTCTTCTATGGTCAGCTGCCGGAGGGTTTGAATGGTTTGTTTTTTATCCCAGGGGCATTTTTCCCGCAGATCGTCCATGATCTTCAAAAGTCTGTCGAAAGTAGCGTTGTTTTCCATATGCCGTAAAAGTAGTTAAAAATGTGCATCAGGGAGGGCTGAGACAGCAATATCCATGCTAAAAACTGTTAATTTCTTTTTCTTGGGAAAAAGGCCTTTTTAATTACATTTGCGAGCTACAATTAAGCGATTGTTTTTTTTGCTACAGTCATGCGACAAGTACCTGTAGTATTGAAATACATCCCAAAATGAATTAACATGAATTCGAAACACATTGCACTGATTTCATCCGAATTAGGTATCTCGGCCAGGCAGGCGGAGAACACTATGAACCTGTTATCTGAAGGATCAACGGTACCATTCATTTCACGTTACCGAAAAGAGGTAACGGGGAGTCTGGATGAGGTGCAGATTGGCCGGATAGAGGACTTACAGAAGCGCTACAAAGAGGTGGATGAGCGTCGTGATTTTATTATCAAGACGATCACAGAACAGGAAAAAATGACCCCTGAGCTGTTGGGAAAAATTGAATCTACCTGGGTACTGGCTGAGCTGGAGGACATTTATCTGCCTTACAAACCGAAACGTAAAACCCGTGCCACTGTGGCGATTGAAAAAGGACTGGAGCCGCTGGCCCATTTACTTTTTGATCAGCAGGATGGTGATGTGTCGGCAGCAGAGCAATTCCTGAATGAGCAGGTAGCCACTTCTGACGAGGCGCTGAAGGGTGCGAGGGATATTATTGCGGAGTGGATCAATGAAAATGCCGAGTGCAGGGACAAGCTGCGTAAGCTTTTCACCCATACCGGCAAGCTGACATCCAAAGTGGTGGAAGGCAAAGAGGAAGAGGGCAATAAATACAAGGATTATTTTGAGTTTGCTGAAGATTTAAAGGAGATGCCATCCCATCGGGTGCTGGCGATCCTCCGTGCTGAATCTGAAGGTATATTATTCAGTTCCATTGCGCCTGTTGAGGAAGATGCCATGGACATCCTGAGCAAGCAGTTTGTTACCGGAAAAGGTGCTGCTGCTGAGCAGGTAGGAAAAGCGGCCGCTGATGCTTACAAGCGTTTGTTGCGTCCTTCCCTGGAAAATGAATTCCGTGCGGGAGCCAAAGACAAAGCGGATGCAGAGGCGATTGATGTATTTGCCGAGAACCTGCGCCAGTTGCTGCTGGCGGCACCACTGGGGCCTAAAGCAGTTATTGCCATTGACCCGGGTTACAGAACCGGTTGTAAAGTGGTAGCGTTGGATAACCAGGGCAACATGCTGGATCATGATGTGATTTTCCCGCTGGAAAAGAACTATAAGAGAGATGATGCCGAGGCGCTGCTCCAGAAATGGGTGAAAAAGTATGATACTGCTGCCATTGCAGTGGGTAATGGTACCGCAGGCCGTGAGACAGAAGAATTTGTGAAAAAACTGGATTTTGGCCAGAAAATCAACGTTTTCATGGTAAATGAAAGCGGTGCATCTGTTTATTCTGCTTCTGAGGTAGCTCGTGAAGAGTTCCCGGATCAGGATGTAACGGTGCGTGGTGCTGTTTCCATTGGCCGCAGGCTGATAGATCCGTTGGCGGAACTGGTGAAGATTGATCCTAAGTCCATCGGGGTAGGTCAGTATCAGCATGATGTCAACCAGTCGCATTTGAAACAGAGTCTTGACCGTGTGGTGGTTAGCTGCGTAAACAACGTGGGTGTGAACCTGAACACCGCTTCCAAGCACCTGCTGGCTTACATTTCCGGCTTGGGACCTTCCCTGGCCGACAACATCGTTAAATACAGAAAAGAAAACGGCGCTTTCAAAAACCGCAAGGAGCTGAAGAAAGTGCACCGTTTGGGCGATAAGGCTTTTGAGCAGTGCGCGGGCTTCCTGCGTATTGAAAATGGTGACAATCCGCTGGATAACAGCGCCGTGCATCCTGAGCGTTATCCGCTTGTAGAGGAAATTGCGAGCAGGCAGCAACTGAAGGTGCAGGATTTGATGGGTAAGGAAGATCTGCGCAAGCAAATTAACCTGAAGGACTTCATCAAGGAAGATGTGGGTATGGTAACGCTGGAAGACATCCTGAAGGAGCTGGCTAAGCCTAGCCGTGACCCTCGTGATGAGATCAGCATTTTCGAGTATGCCGAGGGTATTCACAAGATTGAAGATGTGAAGCCGGGCATGGTATTACCAGGTGTGGTTACCAACATCACTGCGTTTGGTGCGTTTGTGGATATTGGGGTTAAACAGGATGGTTTGGTGCATATATCCCACCTTTCCAACAAGTTCATCAGCAACCCTAATGAGGCGGTAAAACTGAACCAGAAGGTACAGGTAACGGTACTGGAGGTGGATGCGATGCGCAAGCGTATTTCGTTGTCGATGAAAGACAATGAAAAAGGCGGCGGTGGCAGCAGCCAGGGACATCAGGGACACCAGGGCGGTGGCCAGCGGAAGGAAAGGAAAGACAAGCCTGCGCAGAAGGAGGCGCCGCTGAACGACTTCCAGGCGAAGCTGGCAGCGTTGAAGAATAAGTTCAATTAATCGTCTTTTTTATAATAAAGCCCCCTTTTCCGGCATTTCTGTGGAAAAGGGGGCTTTTTGTATGTGGTAAGTTAAGGTTGGGAGCGTTTGAATTTGGTCATCCAGGTACGTAGTTGTTTGGGGTAATGGGTATCTCCTTTTTCGCTGAAGATGTGGAGTTTATGGTGTACTGCCAATCCCACGTAGATGATATCGTCGTCCATATCAACGGCGATGGCAGCGGCGTCTGACTGTCGCCCGCCGGGTTGGTAGCCTTCATCGAACAGGACGTTATCTTCGATTTCGAGTGGCGGGGTGACTTTAAATCTTTCAAGGAATTCCTCGTGGTTTTTGGGTCCGAGGAGTTTGGCCATTCTGGATTTAAGTGGCTCTTTATTGAGGAGGTCTGCGTCTTCCGGGTATTGTCCTTCCATGGTGGCGAAGGAGGTCCAGGAGCTGACGATTTCGGCGTGTATGGTATCTGATACCGTTTTCATGGTATCTAATTCCGGTGGGGTGAGGTCATCAGCCAGCACGATGGCGCGCACCTGTTGCACGCGGCTGTTACAGGCTTGTTGGGTAACGATTCCGCAGAGGCCTATTGTCAGGAGCAACAGCCGAACGGTAAGAGGATGTTCGTTTTGCATAAGTTGATAGTTTCCAATGCCAAACAGGTACCACCATCCGGTTTGGCAAGGTCTAGAGGGTTAACAACTCAAATAATAAAAAGTTTAATAATATTAGTTAGTGGCCTTTGAATTCGGGGGCACGTTTTTCCATGAAAGCCTGCATCCCTTCTTTCTGGTCTTCGGAGGCGAAGAGGAGGTAGAAGTTTTTGCGTTCGAATTGCAGGCCTTCGTCGAGGGTGGAGTCGAATGCTTTGAGAACAGCTTCTTTGGCCATTTTGATGGCAATGGGGCTCATGGAGGCTACTTCGGAGGCTAGTTTGATAGCTTCGGCCAGGAATAGTTCCGTGGGCACTATGCGGTTGATGAGGCCTGCCTGATGGGCTTCGCGGGCGGTAATGAATCGCCCGGTGAGCACCATTTCCATGGCGAGGGCTTTGCCGACGGCGCGGGTAAGGCGTTGGGTACCGCCGGCACCGGGGATCACGCCCAGTTTAATTTCCGGCTGACCGAAGCGGGCCGTTTCGCTGGCCACGATCATATCACAGAGCATGGTGAGTTCGCAGCCGCCGCCGAGGGCGAAGCCGCTTACTGCTGCGATAATCGGTTTCTTTATTTTTTTGATGGTATCCCAGGTGCTGAACTGGTCGATATTATACATATCGATGGCGGTTTTGCCGGCCATTTGTTTGATATCGGCGCCGGCGGCGAATGCTTTTTCGTTGCCGGAGAGCACGATGGCGCGTACCTGGTCGTCGGCATCCAGTTGTTTGAGTGCATCACGGAGTTCCCCCATCAGTTCGAGGTTCAGGGCGTTTAGCTCTTTGGGTCTGTTAAGCTGGATGTGGGCCACGTAGGGGGCCACTTGCTGGTGTATGATAATGAATTGAGGCATTTGTAAACTTACAAAATTAATGCAACAAGGAAACCCAATACCATCATCATTACCGCAAATACCATCATCACGTAAGATATCCAGAGTACACTGGCTTTCCAGATACTGCGCTTCCATGACTGGCCGTAGTTGTTGTACAATGCTATTACCAGGTAACCGAATATAATCCAGTTTGCCCAGGTAATACCATTTGCCCCCGGGAATATGGACATGATGATTACAGCCAGCAGGTAGAGAATAAACATGAATGAATGGAAGTGCAGCGCAAAGATGGCGAAATCTGCATATACCCATTTTTTCTGTTTCCGGTACAGCCATTTCATCAGGAGTGCTGCCAGTGGCAACAGCAGGAACATGACTTTGGGTGCGTTATGTTTGAAGTAATCCCACATTAGTTCCCTGACTGCTGCCTGATTAGGGAGTCTGCCTTTTATGAAATCTGTTACAAATAAAGCCCGGCGCTTCATATTTGCGACGTATCTATTATCGCGTTCACCTGGCGGGAGTTGTGCCTGTTCATCGTCGTAGACTTTTGTTTTAGTACCCGCGAGGGAAATTGCTTCGCTTCCGTGGCCATGACCCGCTGTGGTGGCTGGGTGGGCCATTGCTGTATCGGAGGAGTCTGAATCATGCGTTTGTGCCAGGACCGGCTGTTCCGGTACTTTTGTTTTTTCTTTAGGGAGCATTGAATCTCTCCCTAAAATATTATGACTGGTATCATTGGCAAGTGCAGGATGATAACGATAACCGTTCACGGTATCTCCTTCGGCTACAACGCGTAGTGTATCTGCCTTTTGTGCGGTTGTTTGTTTTTTCAGTTTAGGTGGATCATCCTCGATATCGATTGACTTATCCCAGTTTTTCGCCATAAAGCCGAAGGCTGTCAGGAAGAATACGAAGGACACGAACACGTATAGTTTAATTGGGTTTACGTAGCGTACCCTTCTACCAGCCATATATTCCCTTGTCAGGAATCCGGGGCGGATCATGAGATATTTGAGTGTGATCAGGAACTGGCTGTCGTAGTGAAAGATATCAGCTACAAAATGTTTCACCAGGTGTCCGAAGGTTTCGTGCTGTACGGTATTTTCCTGGCCGCAATGGGTACAGTATCTTTCTGGCACTTCGTATCCACAGTTCAGACAGTGTTTGTCTTCACGTAAGGGTTGAGTTCTCACAAGCGATTTAGATTATTGGCGGGCTAAAGATATAAAATTAATTGGCATATGGCCAAAGCGGGAGGAAAATCAAACATCTGAAAAATTTTAAATTGAATTTTACGTTTAATTTGCAGACGCAAAAGCGTAGTAACCTATTCATGAAGAGATCAATTGCAATTTTATTAGGCTTTCTGGGCATTGCCTCCACAGCCAGCAGTCAGTATTATTTCCAGGACATTGTGAATACGCAGCGTACCGTTGCTACTATGGCGGTGCTGAAGCAGCAGAAGGTAACGGCGCAGATGGTGCAGACGTTTGATCCGGGGATGCAGCCGGACAAGGATTTCAGGTGTGTTCGGCTGGTGAGTCCGACTGGGCATCAGTTACGCTCTGTTACTAACAGTAGTGCCACAGGTTATGAGGTGCTGGTGAGCACTTTTTCATCGAAGGGGATGCTTACCAAAACGGTGGACAGTACGAATGCGAGCATTACGATTACCCAGTACCGTTATGATGAGGGGGGCAAGCTGGTGTTGGTGAGCAGCAGTTCACAGGCGACGTCGAGTAAGTTAAAGTTTGAGGAAACGCGTAGTTATGTCTATGATACTGCTGGCAGGCTGCAGCGGATGGTGCGGAGGAAGAGTGCGACCAATGATTCGCTGGTGGTGGCTTTCAAGACGGATAGTGCGGGGCATGTGATTGAGGAGCAGCCGGCGCTGGGCAAGCGGACGTATTTTAACTATGACGCCAATGGTCAGCTGACGGACATATACAGTTATAACGCAGTGAGAAAGCGTATGTTGCCGGACTATATGTTTGAATATGAGGGTGGGTTGTTAAAGAAGATGACGTCGGTAAATGTGGCTAGCGGGGAGTATACTATCTGGGAGTACAGCTATCAGGCGAGTGGGTTACCTGACCGTGAAAGCTGCTATGGCAAAGGGAAGGAGCTGTTAGGGATGGTGAAGTACAATTATACTTTTAATCAGTAATGCATAAAAATCTTTGAATCATTTGAAAAAAAATTTGTAAATTCAAAAAGATTCCTATCTTTGCAATCCCAACGAAAAACGCCATGAGCGGGGATTGAAGGGAAAAAGTTCTTTTTAAAAGCGGAAGTAGCTCATTTGGTAGAGCACGACCTTGCCAAGGTCGGGGTGGCCGGTTCGAGCCCGGTCTTCCGCTCAAAATCCTCTTGGAGGATTTGATACCCTGGTGGTGGAATTGGTAGACACGCGGGACTTAAAATCCCGTTCGCAGTAATGCGAGTGTGGGTTCAACTCCCATCTGGGGTACATAAAACCGTCATAAATACTTGAAAGACAGTATCTTATGGCGGTTTTTTTTATTCTCCAACTTTTCGAGCTTTCTTCTCATTTTTTACACATTATTTTCATTTTTAGCCACTTACGTGTTCAACTCCCATCTGGCTCAAATCCTCTGCCAGCCGAAATAAACTGAGAAAGAATAAATTTTGTCCTGCAAATGAATAGCAATACTCTTTTCTGTCTTCTTCTTTAATCTGCGAGAAGTCCGTCCAATCAGCTTTTACAGTGTCTTCAATTTTTTTATCACAGGAATGACATTCGTGGCTAATGGTTAATTCATCGTTTAGCCCTTCCAGTGATACTGTCATATCGAAGCCACAGTCCGAGCATTTTTGCGCAGGCATATCATAACGTCTTCCATCAGCATCCACTAGTACTCTGGGCAAATGACCCTTTAAACATTCAAAAACAAATAAAATTGGATGATCTTCCATATCGAAGAAATAGGTGCAGAAGCGCAAGGGTAAGCCACAGACGTCACATGTGATATGCTTTGGTATCCGGAACTTGTCAATCAGCAAATCCTTCATTTCATCGCTGTCCATCATTTCTTGTACTACCAGGTGCTTAATATTTGCCCTTTGAATTGCAATCGTTTTGTGCAGATCGAATTCAAGATCCCTATTATTAGATTCACCTGATATTCCTTGCAACAAGGTAATCGTATGGCTATCATAACAGTCAAGATAGCTGCTATCTGCCTTCCGAAGTTTTGCCTTTGTTTTCATCTTTAGACTGTTTTAAAGTGAGAAGATCATAAAACAAATTCTTCCTATAGTTGAAAGCCAGAGCTGGATGGACGGCTGAGGTAAGAAATAGTTTACCGTCAAACTCAAGTGCCTCCGGAAAAATCAATTTCATTAGTTTGAATTTCTCCGCCTCTCTGGATGTTGTAAACAACTCATTTAAATGCATCAACGTCTCTCCTGCCCTATTGAGCATATCCAGTACTGGCAATTGCTCTTTCCTCAGGATATTCGCCACTGCCTCCCAATGTGCCTTATGCAGGCTGCAATCGGCATATGCGCGATTGTACATACTGGTGGAAATCACGCCATTTAATAGCGCAATTTGTAGGTAGCAAATTTTTTGCTTTATTGCCTTTATGTGATCAACGCAGTTTTTTATCTGTGTACCTTGATTCTTTCGGTATTCCTGCAACCAAGTCACGGCCTTCTCCCTAACCAGGTCAAAGTCCGTTGGTGTGAAAGAAAGCTGCTTCAGAATTTTATCAAACATCAGATGTAATGTTTCCCCTGGGAAATTATAGGAGCGCTCCTTTCCACAGAAATAGTACAGATATTTCCGTCTGCTGCGGCCACCGGAATAACTCCCAGAGATCGCAGCACCACACGGACATCTTAACATACCACGTAAAGGAATAACCTGCTTAGGTTTACTCGCAATTGGCTTATGCCTTCTCTTCAATAAATCCTGAACTGTATTAAACAGAGATAACGATATAATTGGTTGATGTAGCCCTTTCACAAGTCTTTCCGGTTGACTGGCACTCTTCGCAATCTTAATAAATCCCGCATACAAAGAATTACTCAGAACATGCTGGATACTATTATTACCTGATCGATTGAATCCCTGACTCCTGGCCTCCTCGAAGATCAGGGAAAATGGAACGCCAGCTATATACTGCTGAAAAATAAACCTGATTATTTCGGCTTCCTTAGGTACAATTTCCAATACTGGTAACCCCGCCCTATCCTTTTTATTCCTATAGCCGAACGGAGCGTGATGTGTAAACCTTCCTGACTCCTTAGCTTGCAGCATAGCCTGAGCTGTCCGGCTTCGAATAAGGTTTAATTCATGATTCGCAATGAGCAGTTTTATTCCACGCATTAGAAAACTACTGGGCGAAGAGCTATCCTGTGATATTGGCTCGCTCACCGTGACCACACGGATTTTGTACTTCTGATATAGTTCGTCGATCTTCTGTAATGCCTTGGTCAGCTCCCTGCTGAAGCGGTCTAACTCTAAGACAACCAGATATTGGACCAGATCCTTATGTTTTTGGAGAAACTCTTCTAAAGCCTTCCAGTTGGGGCGGTCGAAGGTGTCACTGCTCTCACCATCGTCGCGAAAGAATGCAATAAGGGTAAGTTTGTTTTGTTCACAGTAGCGTTTTATGGCTTGTTCTTGAAATGTGAGGGAATAACTGGATTGGTCTTTGATACTGATGCGGGCGTAGCCAACGGCGAAAACGTTGATATTTGTTTTCATGGCTAATCTAGTTTTATCAATAATGAGAAAAGATTATCCTAAAACCCCATTTCCATTTACCGAGTTGTATTACAAAATCAATTAACGACTGCGCATCACTGTTACTTTGATAAAAGGAAGATGATTGGAATATCTATCAATATATAAAAAAGTAAAAAAATCCAAGCCTAGTGCAGTGAAGCGAAGTGGTGAGCGTAATGTTTCACCCTATTATCTTTTACCTTTGTTGGGTTGCCATACAACACTAAGAACCGAGTTAAACTTTGGAGTTATAATACAAAACTCTTTCATCCTTAGATCCTCATCCTCATCTCTTAATTCAAACCAAGTCGATTTAAAAATATCCTGATCCGCCCACTCCTTCGAATAAATCTTACCTTTCTCATAATATTCGCTTGCAACTGAGCCAGACGGAACTGCTAAATGCCTGTTATCAGGAATTCTGAACCAAAAATCTTTAGATTTTTTCCAATACTGAACTACGCCATCCTTACAATAAAATAGGCAAATAGGAAAATTTCCATGGTCAACATACCTAAAAGCTGTAGCAGACAGGGTTGTATCAAAGCTTTCGGCAAGCTTTGATAATATTGAAAATGAAAAATTCTGTCCAATACATGCAGATTTGAATTTTTGCGCTGGCATTAAAAGTTCAGCTGCAAAATCATTGGCTTCCTTCTCTTGGCTTCCTTTTCGATAATCTTCTAAAGTGTCGTGATTATCGGTAAAGCTGGCTTCCCTATCAGGATGGAGTATAATGTGCCCCAATTCATGAGCTAGTACAAATCTTCTTTTTTTGGTATATTCGATTTTTGAATTAACCGACACTATAGCTTTCCCATTTTTCATGACCATTCGTCCATCACATCCAGACAAGGGAACTTCCTTTACAATTCCATTTTTATAAATAATCAAATCTTCAATATCCACGTCTCTGGGGTCATTTACACTACATTCAAATAATAAATCTAGCGCAGCTTTAGATGCTATCATTGGCTATGTTCATTTTCTAGCTGAGACATCAGATCTAATACTTCCGTATCATTTAATATCTCTTGTAAATTTTCCACTGTAAGATTCTCCAGTTTGTTGAATTGCAGTCGTGGGCTTTTTGCTTGCAGTTGCAGAAGTATTGCCTCTTTGGTTTGAACTGTAGAAACGGCAATCTCTCTTAACATTTTAACAGCCTTTTCATATAAGCCCGAATTATTAATCTTATTCTTCGCTACGACTACTTTAAACATTTGACTTTTAATAAATGAAAGGCCTTCTTTCCCGATTTTTTCAGGATCAAATCCTTCGCACCTTAGCATTTCATCCAACCTCTGCTGGTTCTCGCAAGCCATCTCCATTTGAATGTCGATGAGTCGGTCAATATTTAGCTTTTTGGATTCCATGTTATAATATTTTGTTCTTTATAGAAATACAATATCTCTTGCCTTTTTTAATTATATTATATATATCCGATATATCTTTTGAATACTCAACTGAAAGGTCTCTTGGCTTTTTACCCTCTAAAAATTCAATAAAAATAAGATACTCCTCATCATTTCCAAACGCAGTCTCTAATTCAGCCCATACTTCGTTGGCGACTTCAATCTCCTCATCCGGTAAATCATCATCAGGCAGATTGGTTAAATAGTCCATATCGCGACCAGACACCACGACTTGGCTTCTTCTTTGTGAATTCACCTCAATTCTTCCTGTTTGCTTGAAGTGATTGCCAATTAAACTCTTAACAACGTGTTTTAAAAAAATGCGGATATCGGGTTTGTCATGAAAATCCCAGCGCCGTCTACCTTCAAAAACCCTCTTAATAGCCTCCTGCACAAAGTCTACAGCGCCTGCTTCAGAATCGGCCTCAAACCGAGTTGATAATCCGGCCTTTTTGAGTTTAAATTCAGCATATAAAACCAGCTCCTTGAAAATAGCCTCCCATTCGGAGTTACTAATATCCTGTAATCGGATAAGGGTTTCGGAGTCCATCATTACAACAATTTTGTCTATTTCATAAATATATATACTCTCTAAAAAAAACTTTTAGCCATTTGGCTAAAAAAAGAAAGTCAGGAGTATATCTAATATAAGAAGTTTTTTCAACTTTCTTACTATTCGAGAACAACTCCATCGAGAACCATAATAAAAAAACAATACAAAATCCAATGTTAACAACAGAACAACGGGATCAGTTTAGTGAGATATTCGATGAACTGGGAAAATCCTTAGACATTAGCAAAACAGATTATGACAAAGCAGTTACCAGTTATAGGTACGTCGGAGGGTGGCTGGCTGAAAAAGACTCCCCTTTGGCGCCGTACAGCCCTGTCATAAGTCCTCAGGGTTCATTCCTGCTGGGGACTATGATTCAGCCAGTAACAGAAGGAGATCATTTAGATATAGATCTGGTTTGTAAGCTGATAGGTAAGCGATCATACTGGACCCAATATGATCTGAAACATGCCATTGGCGACCGATTGAAGGCACATGGTACCTTCAATCGCATGCTTCGTAGAAAAGAAGGCCGCCGATGCTGGACTCTCGAATATGCCGAAGAGGCTAACTTTCATATGGATATCCTCCCGTCAATCGTTGGCCACGGTTTCCAAATCCTCTTGGAAAAAGCAGCCAATCGAAAAATGGAAGATCTGACACCTCTAGCCATTCGCATCACCGATAAGGAACTACAAAACTATAAGACTGCCACAGATCCTTTAGAATGGCTGGTTAGCAATATGTTTGGTTATGCTGTATGGTTTGAAGAACGGTGCAGTCTAGCCTTAATAAAAGCTGTAAATTTCTCCGAATCCATTAAACCTGTACCGACTTACCAAGTTCGTAAAACACCTTTGCAACGCATAGTTCAAATCTTAAAACGTCATCGTGACATTATGTTTAATGGCGACGAAGACAAACCAATTTCCATTATTATTACGACTCTCGCGGCACTTGCTTACAAAAAACAAACAAATATTTTGGTGGGTCTACAGGAGGTAATTGCAGAAATGGAGCAGTACATTGAAGATCGCTATGACCCAGTCACCGGCCAGTATTATCAATGGATTGGAAACCCAGTAAATAAGCAGGAGAATTTTGCGGATAAATGGCTCTCCTTCCCTCAGCGTAAAGCTAATTTTTATAAATGGCTACAGGCTGTTAAACGTGATATTGCATATGTAACTGAACAACGAAGTCTACCCACTATTCAGGAAACATTAAATCGCTCCTTTGGTAAAAAAATAATAACGCAAACATTTTCCAACCTGGCGTCTATGCAACGTGAACGCCGAGAAGCAGGGGTACTAAAAATGGCCGCTTCAACTGGCATATTAGGAGCAACTGGTCGGACGTCATTAGGCAATCACACATTTTTTGGCAGTGAAGAGTAGAATTTCATTAATACATCAGGTAGGTAGTTTACGATCATATTTTCCAGAAAGTACTGTTACCAGAAGTGGCGAAACCAGTATCACATGGATTGGTAGTCTGCGCCCGACAGCGCTCAGTAATATCTACCAGGTAAAACTAAAATATACTGTTGGGGAACCACCTAAAGTGTATGTACTGGCTCCAAAACTACAATTAGCGCCGAACTGCCTAACACTCCCCCATGTATACAGTACCGCCGAGCAGCAACTCTGTTTATATTATCCTGAATATAGGGAATGGCATCAGGGGATGTATTATGTAAAAACCTTAATTCCATGGGCATCTGACTGGCTATACTACTATGAATTGTGGCTACCCAATGGTGAATGGTTTGGCGGAGGTATTAACCATCAAGGTGACATCCCACCAATCCAGTATGAATAAATCACATTACAATTATTACTAACTTTTAAAGCTAATAAAAAATGAAAAATTATCATTTAACCAAAAATGCCCACGGCGACTGGCAATTAAAACGTGAAAACGCTGAACGAGCTTCTATTAATTTTGAAGGGTTAAATAAATCAGATGCTGTACGGCAAAGTGCAGCATACCTTTCAGATTCAGGAAGCTCCCTGAAGATCCACAAAGGAAACGGGCAATTTCAAGAAGAGCGAACCTATCCAAGATCAGCAGACCCTACTAAATCAAAAGGCTAAATGGATACAAAACCTTTCAGAATACTGAGCATTGACGGCGGGGGGATACGTGGTATCTTCCCTGCTAAACTGCTCGCAGAAACAGAAGCGGAGTTAGCTACACGTAACTGTCCGAAGACGCAAATATGGCAATACTTCGACCTAATATCAGGCACATCGACCGGAGGAATTCTCTCCCTCGCATTGTCTTTGGGCATCCCTGCTATAGATATTTATAATCTATACAGAGAACATGCAAAAGGCATATTTGGAAATAAACGGTGGCTATTCCCAACTCAGCTTTTTAAATCAGCCCATAATAGGGAATATTTAGAAAACCTTTTGAGAAGCGAGTTTTCAAAACAATTTGCTGGTAGAGATCCAATACTGAAAGACTGCAAAACAGCGACTTGTATACCTATTTACGATCTCTTCCAGGGAAAACCATCAGTACTTAAAAGCAAATACCATCCAGCATTTGTTCGAGATTTCCATATTCCCGCATATCAAGCTGCTCTCGCCACTTCTGCTGCGCCAACATTCTTTAATCCTTACTCCTCGGATTACATCGATACTAAGGACAACAAACAACTTTTTCATAATAAAGTAGATGGTGGTGTTTTTGCAAATAATCCTACTTTATTAGCGATCATTGAGGCACAAAAGGCATTTAATCAACCCCTCTCTAATATCGAAGTTCTTTCAATCGGTACTGGACATCAGCGGTTTGTGGATGGCTGTTCCAGATCACGATGGGGACTACTCTACTGGGCCATAAGCAAGAAAAGAATCATTGATCTATTCATGCAGGGTCAATCCCAGCAAGTACAAAATTTAATTAGCCTAATGAAAAATGGGATTGACAGGTCTGAACCAGACAACTTCAGGTACATGCGTATCGATACAGAATTAGACGATACTTGTAAGATCGAGTTAGACGATACGAATCCTGTCAAGTTAGATAAATTGGCAGAAAAAGCACAGATAGAGTTTCAGAATCATGGAAATCGTATCTTAAGTTTTTTAGAAATATCAAAACCTTAAAAATATAAAATGGGAAAATTTATTGCATATTTTGATTATTTAGGGTATAAAAGTTTTATTGAGAACTGTGAGGCTGATAGATTAGATACTAGAATTGGTCATATATTAAGAGATATAGAAATGTCAATGGGGAATGGCAAATACACTGAGTCATCAAAGGGACATTTGGTAGCTGATATCTCATCCTCTATCGTAAATTGCTTGAATATCTCCGATACTGTAATTTTTTCTACTAAAGATGATAGCAAGGAAAGCTTGATCGAACTTTTAGAAGTTGCTAAGAAATTTAACTTTCAAAGCAATTTCTATAATATGCCTGTCAGAGGCGCAATTTTGCATGACGAATATGAGATGCTTAGTAGTCAAAGTAAAAACGAGGCAGGATCCACATATAGCGTAAATATGATTTATGGTAAAGGACTTGTCAAGGTCCATAATAAAGCAGAAAGTTTAAACTGGGCGGGGGCGGTCATTGATGATAGTGTCATTTCCAAAATAGCCGAAACTGAGGACGTAGCTACTTTCCTCGCTCCATATGCGAAAAAATACCCGGTACCTTATAAACAGGAGCCTCATATTCGGGAAGAATATGCACTTAAATTACTAGTAGAGGGCCAAAATGAGAAATCCATCGAAAATATGTGCAGAAATATCCAGGATTCGTTTGCAAGAGACAATAAACCGACAGAATCTGAACGCGTTCAAACTATTATTGCCAATACGGTAGCCTTTGTCAAATCCCATAATTAGAGTGACCATTGGGGGAAAACACCAAGCCAATATATTTGGTATTATGTTGGGATGCAAATATTATACAATATCATTATACGACTTGAGGACAATTGGACTACCAGCTATAAAAACACCATGTATTTCAGATAAAAACGAGGTGATATTTTCCAAACAAATCCCATCTGGGGTACACATCGGACTGGCGTCCGAAAAATCTTAAAAGGCATCGCGGAAGCGGTGCCTTTTTTGTTTGAATGAAGTGTTAAGCCTACGGCATCGGACTAATGGGAATAGCAAAATACTTAAAGTAAAGGTGAGCTAGTTCCTTATCAAAGGACTGGATTATTGCGCTTCTTAAGGCTCTTTCAATATTTTCATTTCCCTTCAAGCGTTCCATGATAATCGGTAAATTGGTAGCTTTAAGCCAATATGGTTTAAAGTACCGATAGTTAAAACTAATAGGGTTCATTAACCAACTTTCAAATAATGACAAGTTTAATAATGACTTGAATTCTGGTAAATTAAAATCCAGATCTAAGACATAAGGGGACATACAAAAAATTAAACACACAAAATCGTTAAAATCAGGTTGCCTATTTTTCTCAGCTATTGGATAGTTTTATTCTCTCACTAGGTTAAAAATATTAATAAGCCCCTTCTTCACCCATCCTTTCTTTAAAGCATCTTTATACACCATTGCCACCTTCTTATCCTCCAACTTCACCAACAGTGTCGGCTTAGCCATTCCATCATACAAGCAAATTACATTAAAAGTCTCCCAGTAATCATTGATAAATTTCAGATTCTGTTCATAAACACCTTTAATTGTTCTCGCGTCGACCGCATGACCACCTTCCTTAACTCTCTGCCTTACACGTTGTTCACAATCCAGGATACTATCCAGGCATAGGTAGTTCAGTTGAATCTGGTAACCGGCATTCTCAAAACGATCGATATATCGCCAGTAATCGGGGTGTGATAACGGTGTTTCTAAAACGAAGTGTTGTCGATTACTGATGGCTTCATTAATCTTTGCAGAAAGATAATCTTCCATCATTAAAGATGATTGACTGCTAATTTCTTCCGGAGTTAATCCTTTCCCTTGAAGTTCTTTCTCAAACGTGGTACGGGTCAAGTCTCTATCAAAAGGGGGAACACCATCGAACAATTCGGGGAGCATGGAGTCTATATGAGTAGATTTTCCTGCTCCGTTGGGGCCGGAGATAACAAGCAATGTTGGCTTACTGTAATCCATTTTTAAGTTTAAAATCATTACGCACCACAATGGTCTCGGCTTCTGAAAGGGTACGAATAAACCTGGTTTCAATATCGGCACCAATGGTATAAACCTCCTGAATTTCTATATGTCCGTCTGCATATTCATAATAACCCTGCCCTTCCGGTAATTTGTTTGACAAAATCAGAAATGGCAGGTTACGGGAGAAATTACGATTCCTTAGCCGCTCAATTGTAGCGGCAAACTTCTTATCCTGAATAGCTAATTCTTTTTCTAAGGCTGTCATTTATCAATATTAAAATTCCTAATAAAATTAGCAAAAAATGAGTAGATAGAAAAATACTTTTCGACTACAGAACATTGAAATTAATAACTATTAAAGCTGCTGATAATTTCATAATTAACTGTATTTCATATAGTAATGAAACTACCCTTTGGAGTGTAGGTCGTACGGCGTCCGAAAAATCTTAAAAGGCATCGTAGAAGCGGTGCTTTCTTGTTTTAATGAAGTCCTACCTGTAGATTTATAAGCATTCATTGTACTATGAATACTATTTATCAGCACCAAATAGCCGACGATTATCAACTGCCACAATTCAAGCATAGCATTGATGCAACTATTCTTACTTCCAATTTCTTTGGATTAGAAGGAGCAGAGATCGCTACAGATTTTTTAAAAATTATTTTACCGAACGTTTGGTAATATAAAAAAACCTCCTACCTTTGTTCCATGAGACCGCAGAAAATAGACGATGCAAGTTTGATAGAAGGACTAATGTCTGTACTTCAGGCCAAAGGTTTTGAAGGCGCCAGCCTCAACGACCTCGCCAAAGCTACCGGCTTGCAGAAAGCCAGCTTGTATCACCGGTTTCCTGGTGGGAAGAATGAGATAGCAGTTATGGTGCTTGAATTCGTGTATAACTGGATAAAAGACAACATCTACCTGGTGCTGACCGCAAAAGACGCGGCACCGGCAACCAAATTGCAACGGGCTATACAGCATATCAAAGAGCTGTATCAGAACGGTGAAAAGAGCTGCATACTAAATGCCCTCTCCCTGGATTCCGGGCTGGTAGCCCTCGGCGGTGGGATCAGTAAAGCGATGTTGCTTTGGATCGAAGCATTTACCGCACTAGGCGTAGAGCAAGGCTTCACTGCTGCACAAGCTAAAGCCAAAGCCAAACAATCGCTCGTGCTGGTACAGGGAAGCCTGGTACTGTCCAAAGGATTAAATGATCCGACCTATTTTCATAAGGCGTTGACTGATTTGAAAACGCTTTTTACAAAAGAGTAAAAATTTTTTTCTTCATATTTTACCGAACGTTCGGTAATTAAATAAAACAAATAAACATGGAATACGTTAAACACCACACCACTCAAGTAAATGGCATCGATATCTTCTACAGGGAAGCTGGCAAGAAAGGTAAACCGACCCTGGTATTGTTACATGGATATCCTACTTCCTCACATATGTACCGAAACCTGATGCAGGAACTATCAGATGACTACTACCTGATCGCACCCGATTATCCCGGATTTGGCAAAAGTGCGCAACCACATATGGCCGATTTTCCGTACACCTTCGCCAGCCTGGCCGACATTGTACAAGGCTTGCTGGATCAGCTGGGACTGCACCGTTACAGCCTTTACCTCATGGACTATGGCGCTCCGGTTGGATACCGCCTGGCTACCGCCCACCCGGAACGCATTGAGTCGCTGATTGTCCAAAATGGATGTGCTTATGACGAAGGGTTAGAGCAGTTCTGGGACCCCATCAAAGCATATTGGACCAATAAAAACGATAAGGTGGCAGAACGCACCCTGGAAGGCTTTCACAGCCTGGATGGCCTGAAATGGCAATATACACACGGTGTACCTGATGTTAGCGTGATCAGCCCGGATAATTGGGAACAAGATCTTCGCCACCTCCAGCGCCCTGGTAATGACCGCATTCAACTGCAACTGTTCTATGACTATCAAAATAATACCACCTTGTACCCGCAATGGCAGGAATACTTCCGCACCCATAACCCGGAAATGCTGATAGTATATGGTAAAAACGATTACATATTTCCCGTGGGCGGAGCTGAAGCTTATAAGAAAGATGTGAAGAACCTGGAATATCACCTGTTCGACGCGGGTCATTTTGCACTCGAAAGCCATTGGAAAGAAATTGCTGCCACCATCCGGGAATATCTCAAAAGAAAAGTGACACGCCCGTCTTTAGCCAACGCCTGATTGTACCCTGGCACGCCAGGAGTGCGAGTACTCCACTCCTGGCATTCATTTAAACTACAAACGCTACAAATGAAATATCAAATTACATTTTTAATAATTATCCTTATGACAACTACCTTGTCCGGTAATGCACAAGAACAATACCCGGTATACCATAAAACCCTGAATGTGGACGGAATTAATATATTTTACCGTGAAGCAGGTAATCCCTCCAAGCCAACGCTCCTGCTGTTACATGGTTTCCCTTCTTCTTCCCACAACTTCAGAACACTGATTCCCTTGCTGAAAGACCAGTTTCACATCCTGGCGCCTGACTACCCCGGTTATGGGTTCAGTGATATGCCGCCAATGACTGACTTTGATTATACTTTCGAGCATTATTCGCTTATCGTGGAGAAATTTTTGCAGCTGAAAGGAGTGACCAAGTGCAGCATGTACATCTTCGATTATGGTGCACCAGTCGGAATGAGAATCATTCAGCGAAACCCCGCTATATTGGACCGGCTTATTGTACAGAACGGTAACATATATGCTGAAGGATTAAGCGATATCCTTAAAGCATACAAGAAAAACATCGACGAAAACACCGACGCTTCCCGCGCCAAAGTATACAACGCATTCGAACTGGACTATACTACATTTGAATATTTGCATGGTGTAAGCGATTCCACCAAAATAGCACCGGAAGCTTACCTGCTTGATCAGTTACTGATGGACCGACCCGGTAATAAAGAGATCCAGTACAAATTGAAATACGATTATCGGTTTAATATTGCGGAATATCCAAAGTGGCAGGAAACCCTGCGCAGACTTTCTCCCAAAATACTTATTGTATGGGGCGAAAATGATCCGGTATTTCTGAAACCAGGTGCGTTAGCCTACAAAAAAGATGTGCCTGATACTGAAATCCACTTCTATCCTACAGGACACTTTGCATTGGAAGAATATGCGGCTGAAATAGCAGCGCGCATCAGAACTTTCTTACAACGATAAAAGCTGAAACAACATCAGTTCCCCCACAAACTTTCCTCAAACGGCTTATCCAATGGAATGTTCATTTCCCGGCACTGGCACTTTATCCCTATCTTGCCCTCCGAATAACACAAAGCATATGACCCAAAAACCTCGCGTCATACAGATCGATACCAACGAATGGGCATTCGTACAGCCGGCAGTATTATCCAGTGAAGAAACCTTCTTGCAATACACCAGTGCCTTAAACATGCTGGACACCAATGACCCTTTTGCAGAAATGATGTTGAAGGCAATCATCAAAGAACACCCTTTTCACCTCGATGCTTACAACTATTTATCGGTAGCCTTCCGCAACCAGGAAAAGGTATTCGAGAGCTACCTTGTAGCTGAAAAGGGCTATAGAATAGGAAAAGAATGCTTTCCGGAGGATTTTCAGATAAACGAGGCCATACTTCCCTATGTTAATTCCGATAACCGCCCGTTCCTGCGGGCCTGCCATATCTGGGGTTTGGAACTGCAGTTTAATGAGGAGTTTGACAGAGCGATTGAGATCTATGACCAAATGCTGCAGCTGAACCCGCTCGACAATCAGGGCGCCAGGCATCTGAAGCTGGAATGTCTCTTTATGTTAAAAAGCTTTGCAGCAGCAAAAGAATTACTGGAAAGCTATCCAAGTGAATTTTCAATTGAGTTTACTTACGGGAAAGTATTCCTCGCTTTAATAGACGGAGATCAAAAAAGCGCGGAGCTTTTGCTGGGAGATGCCATGGCATCTAATGCTTATCTGCCAGCGGAAATTATTAAGAAGAGACATACACCACCGTCGGGCTTTTTGGAAGAGGAAATCCTTGCAGGCTCGCGCCATGAGGCGTATGAGTACTGGGTGGACTATGCGGAGATTTGCATCCAGCCTGCGGTGATCGAATTCTTTGAAAGGACAAAGCCCGTTTGGAGCAAGAAGAAAAAATAGAAGGTGTATCAAAAGTAATTTCCACTCGATTTTATTCGGGAGCCTTGATAGAGACAATTTTCAAATACGCAATTCTCAGAGCATTCAGATTACTTTTGATACATCCGCTTCCTAATACCCTCCTGTAGCGCCACCTCCCCCACCATCACCACCACCAAACTCAAATCCATCCTTGGGAGGAGCACCTACTTTATTAAACGTTTGCGCAATTATCAATGATTCCAGCTGTACTGCCGCCGCCTGGTCGTCGTCCACTTCCTCGGAGGTAAAGCCATTACGCGGTGTTTTCAGATAACGTATAAGTATATACGCTACCAGTATCATACCCACACCAGCAATGGTCATCGCGACTTCCAACGGTGCGATGCTATGGTAATACCTGATAGTAAACACCATGGCCGCAACGAGTATCAGGCCGGTCCGAAGGAGGGTCCGGTCCTTTCTGTAGATACCAAAAAAGAGGTAAGCAAGCGGTATCAGCACAGTACTGACCCAGAAAATTGGCTGATTTTGTTCCGATAATTCCCGGACGATGTAATAGTTGCCCGCGGCATACAGGGTAAGCAGTGCGAGACTTTGCAGCACAATCGCATTATTTTCGTAGTACTTATTCTTTAAGTTAAGCGCCAGCAGGTATATGCCCAATGAGGCAGCCATGATCAGCCAGGGGCTATAAGAGAAAACATACAACAGATACATTATACCTCCAAAAGCGGCCGCAGTGGCCAGCATATCGGCAAAGCGCAGGGTCAGGAATACACCCAGTACAATCACTATTACCGCCATTGTCCGTTCCGAGCTCCCACTATGATTCAACAGGATATAAGCTGAAAAGAGGCAAATACTGCTGAAGTAAATCAGTGCATCATCAGCGCCGGACTTATAGTGCTGCTTTTCCTTTATCAACAACTCAGCACCTGCATAAGAAACTACTGCAAAAAAAACCAACAATCCACCGAAAGCACTTTCTGAACTGCCGCTGAGCATCATCAACGCAAACAATCCCAACGAAAACCCTGCAATGATTACTGTAAGAATAAATATCCCGATGCGCATAAAAACATTAGGGCTATACAGCTTCACCGGATGCGCGGCGATGATAATATCCTTTTCATCCACAGTAATTAACTGTTGTTTAGATGCTGTTTCAGTAGCTGCAACAATCTCCAGATTGTCCAGCTGCGTTTTATTATATGCTAGCATGTTTGATTTTTTTGTTGGCTTTTACGAGGAACACGATCAGGCCGATGGCGGAAGCAATGAAATACAATATTCCTCCATATACAGCTGCTATATCATCTCCCAGAATAAGCAGGCGAATAATCACGTAACTCACTCCCACATACGCGTACAGTGAAACAATGAGCAGAAAGTAAAAGCTCTTATGTTTGAAGGCATCCCGGAGAAACCACCAGCTGCCTACTGCCAGAAAGACAAACCAAAGGAAGTAGTAATTCCCTTCCAGCGATAGGCCCATATCAACACTGAACATGCCCGCCAAACAAGCCACCAGGAATATATGCGTACCGAAATTGCGATAAGTAAATCCGAAGTGTGCCTTTTTATTGTAATGATGACTTAGAAAGTCGGCCACACAGAGCCCTATACCCAACACTGCACCAGTTTTGATCAGGTGAGTGTTAAACAAGGAAAAGCCGTCCATCAGGGCATATGGTGAAACGTTTACACCCAGCCAGGCCGCAAAATTGGTGATAGCCAGACTTAACACGCCGATGTGATCAAAGTAATAAGCACTGAATAAAAGCACCAGCAGCGGAATAAATGTGGCCGTACCATAATGATTGGCAAACACGGAATAAGCGCCCTGGAGATAGGTAATAAAGGTGATAAAAAGCAGGCAGCCCAGTAATAAAATGTAATCGAAAAATGGGGTGGGTGACGTCACCTTTTCCCAGGTAAATGGCTTTTTGTGCTTATAGCAGTAATAGAAACAACCCGCGCAGGAAGCCGCAATAGCTACCAGTATTACCTGGTGCCCAATGGTGTCAATATTCTTATACACCAGGATTCCCAAGCCACCGCTTAACAGCAATACACCCAGGTAGAGGATAGTTTTTAGTTCCCAATGGAGGCTAAACAACTTTGTGGCAGCGGCATTTTGGAGCTTTTCGGCGGAACCCGGGGAAAGGTGTCCATCACGCTGCAGTTTGTCGAACAAATGGATATTCATGGGTGGAAAAATAGAACTTTCTGATCAGGTTTCCATACTTTGTCCTTTAATAAAGATCCAGTATCTCCTCATCTGTCTTATTAAACAGGAAGTGATCCCCTGCTTTCTTATGAAGTAATAATCGCGCAAGTGGCGCTTGCGGTGACAGAAAGAATACCTGCTGTCCGTCTATTTGCTGCTTACCCAAACCGGCGGCTATAAAGAATGCGGCAGATGCACATCGTATAAAAGCACCCGGTTGAACCGTGGTGTAGATGGTGCTGGTGTCTACTTTTTGCAATTGATCCAGTTCCTTCTTATGCTCCAGGTGTTGCCTGGTAAACATATCTTTCTGCAGGTGCCCCATGGCCCGTCCTGTTTCATATTTATCCCCTACCGAGCTTTTCTCTTCGCTGTTGGCAGCTGCCTGGGCCTCGTCGATGGCCAATTTGGCGGCCGCTATCCGTTCCCGGATAATAGCCTCTCCCAGTGTTTTCAGCTGGGTTTTAAATGCAACTTTTTCCAGGGTGGTCATTCGCTAAAACTTGATTATTGCTGTTAAAACTAGTAAAAATAGCCCAAAGGGAAATTGCTGTCTCCCTAAACAAAAAATTATATACCGTGATATTTTTTTGTAATTTCGGCTCATACCTCAACAGCGAATGACCATGTCAAGATCAACCAAACAAAAGCTTCAGGAACTAGCACTGGAAGTAAAGTTGCTAAAGGAACAAAAAGCGCAGCTTGAAAATAAGAACGAAAAGAAAGCCGCCATATTTGATATGATGATAGCAATAGCAGAGCAGGAATATCAGGTAGAGGCACGAAAAACCGCTTCGGCTAACAAAAAAAGTACCACTCAGTTGCCTAAAGATTAGTATTCGTAAAGGCTTGCAAGCATGTATGAGTTTTGTATTTTTACCGCATGAAACATCCTTTTCAATGTATCGACTGGAGTACAATTGACCCTACTACCCATCCAGGTATTACCGGCACCGCACTTTGGCAAACACTCCAATTACCAGGCTTGCGCTTGAGAATTGTTACGTATTCTCCTGGCTACCTGGCGGACCATTGGTGCAAAAAAGGACATATTGTCCATTGCCTGGAAGGAAGTTTTATCAGCGAGCTGGATAACGGCGAAGCGTTTGAACTCCACCAGGGTATGACCTATGTGGTTTCAGATGACATGAGTAACCATAGATCCAGCACAGCGTCAGGGGTGAAGCTGCTGATTATCGACGGTGATTTTCTCCGGTAACGGAAGTACTGCAGGGCAATGCCCTGCAGTATACTGCTTATTAATCAACGATACTCGAAGATGAGGTCACCGGTTTATCCGCATATTTCCAGGCGAGGTTAAAATCTGCCAGTACCTGTTGTGCGGCAGCATCCTTGTGTTGCTGCACCAGTGCGTTATGCAGCCCTTTCAGCGCCCAGCCGTTCTTACGCCATATTTTCAAATCCTCCCGGTATACCGCTTCTGCATCCTTGTATTTACCGGCTTTCAGCAGCACAGCACCGAGGTGATGCCGCACGGAAAAGAACCAGTCGGGCGGTTCGTTATAATTCAGGTTATCTTCTATCACCACGGCAGCTTTCAGCTTTTCAATAGCCGCTTCCAGCTGGTTTTCCTGCACCGAAATACCGGCAGATAATACTTTGGTGGCAATCTGTACCAGGTCAGCAGAGGTGTTAATACCCCAGATGGTGAGGTGTTGCAATATAGTATCAGCGTTTAGCGTATTGAGACTATCCATTTCCTTGCGGGCACTGGCCAGATCATGCTTCCCGAGGTAAGCCATCCCCCGGGCATAGTGCCAGATAGCGCGGGGATACACCAGGTCGCTGCCAGGTGCAGGAATAGCAATAATGGTATCCCACATCGATAGCTTAGCAGCGATGTAATAAGGAATGGTATAATAATGTTGAAGGGTACTCCATCCCGGCATACGCATAATTTCTGCTGATATCATTTCCTGCAGTTTGGTAGCGGACTTCCAGGCCAGTGCGGTATTGCCTTCCAGCGTAGCAGTGGCCACCAGGAAATGGTAGTTATGCGGATATAATCCCAATGGATAAGAACCCTGCGCATGGCACGCGATCGTATACGCGCTGTCCACCTTCACTGCATTTATATTTGACAGGCTTCCTTCGTGGTAATCGCCTGTATTGATGTAGATATGCGATGGCATATGAAGTAAGTGCCCAGCGCCCGGCACCAGTGTATCCAGCAACTTTGCACTGGCCAGCGCCTTTTCAGGGGTAGCAGATGCTTCCAGGGCATGAATGTAAAAGTGATGTGCTCCCGGATGTTTCGGGTTTAGTTGCATCAGGTGCTCCAATACCTTCGTTAATGCGGGTGTCCAGGCTTTAGGTGCTTTTGATTTTTTTTCATAGAGATCCCATGGATGCAGGTCCATTATGGCTTCGGCATATAATGCGCCTACGTCCGGATCGGAGGGATACTGATCATATACTTTTTTCATGGCGGCAGCATAGGCGCTGTCCAGCGGAGCGCGGTTAGCCGGTGGGTCCTGCACATAGCGGGTGGCCAGCGCCTGGATCAGTGCATTCTCTATTGGGGTAGCGTTAGCGGCTAACACCTGCGCCTTTACGACTGCTTCATTAGCACGCTGGAAATTGTCTTCTTCCATACCCCCGTTATAATTAGGCCCCAGTACATATGCAAAGCCCCAGAAAGCCATGGCTGCTGTGGAATCCAGCCTGGTAGCCTCAAAAAATGACCTGGCTGCCTCGGCGTGGTTAAAACCGTAAGCCAGCATCATGCCCTGATTAAAGTAGGTTTGTGCCTCCGGCACGCGGGTGGTGATTTTGAAATCTATTCCTTCCAGCCCTTTCAGCAAGGGGGCTTTTTTCCCGGAAGTGTACCAGCTTTTGTCGGTGGTGGTAGGCACGGAACAGCCTATTGTAGGCGCCGCACTGTCGGTAGCCTGCTGCTGATTAGTTGCCCCGGGATTATTGCAGGCAAAAAGGAATAGTACAGAAATGATTGAAAAGCAAAGCTTTTGCATGATTCAAATTTTGGAGTTGACTAAAATCTATTTACGTGTACAGTTAAGGATCGCGGTATGGGGCGTGGGGTAATTCCTGGCTTGTGAGGCTAAATTAAGAAAATTTGGGATTTATCAGGTCATTCTCTCATGGGGATATATTATCGTCCAGAAGGGTGGCTTCAAACTGATTATCGGCATTACCAGGTAAACGGGGTCGGTATTATTGAAATTCACCAGGATGTTCTGCGTGAAGCGCGGAGCATCCTGGTGAAGAAATGGGTGACGCCAATTTCTATGGAATGATATGTTCGTATAGCCGTTTGCGTTTGAGACGCAAGCATTGCGTCTCTACTGGCGTGACAACTCCACCATACCTTTCACTTCAGCAACTGCGGCATCTTCCCCACCGGAGAAACCGGTGAAGCGGAACCTGATGTCACCATTTTTGTCGATCACGAATTTAGTCGGGATACCTTTCACACCGTAGCTGTCCACTACCTTGTTAACGCCGGTGGATGGGTCTTTCAGGTCCATCAGCACCGTAAACGGATATTTGTTGTCATGTACAAATTTACCGGCAGCGGCGGTAGGATTGGCTTCACCGCGTTCCCAGGTGTGCACAAACAGGAATACCACGTTAGGATCGTTTTTGTACAACCCCTGTGCTTTAGCCATAGCCGGGAAGGAGGCTTTGCAAGGTCCGCACCAGGTGGCCCAGAAGTCGAGTACAACTGTTTTCCCTTTGAGTTCGGAGAGCGTTACTTTTTTTCCTTCCAGGTCCGTAAGGGTGAAGTCTGCGGCTTTTTCACTGATCATCTGGGCAGCAAGTTCTTTACGTACTTCTGCATCCAGCCCACCTTTCAGGCTATCAATGTATTGATCAAAGCCTTGAGCGCCACGTACTTTCGTATAGGCTTCGGAAAGCATTTTTTTGCTGGTAGCGTTGAGCATGCCTTTGGCTGCTACTTCACTGAGGCCGGTAAACGCTTGCTGGTAGTCGCCTTTAGCCAATTGTATTTTTGCGAGGGTTTCCAGGGTTGCAGGACTCGGTTTACCATTTTCCACTTCTTCAACGCGTTTGAGGTATTCAAGGGCAGCATCATACTGCTTGTTTTCGTACAGTGTTTGCACGTACATCCTCAGGTAGCCAGGATAGCCCATAGCGGCAAATGCGGCACCGTATTCACCTTTACGGGTGGTTCTATATTCGTAGGAGAGATCAATTGCTTTTTTCAGGAGTACCTGCGCTTCTGCATAATGGCCTTTTTTCATAATGCGGGAAGCAGTGCCTGCCCAACCTTCACCTTTCCATACCGGTGTCATAACCTTGTCCGCGTATTCCAATGCCTTTGGCAAATTATCCGCATCTGCATAGGCTGAGCCAACAGCATTAGCCGCATAATCGTATACGATCATATCATTGCTGTCTTTTTTCATGGGGTAATCTTTCAGCCATTGGAAATACAGCTGTTCTTTTTTCACCGGATCCTTTTCATCATAGATTACCTGAACGGCTTTGTTACGCGCTGTAGCGCCTTTAGGCCAGCGCTTTACCATAGCGGCCTGGATGGAATCGGAGGTATTGCCTTTCTTCAGCTGGAAGAAATAATTGGAGGCAGTGGCCCAATCGTGTTCATTTTTGCTTTTCAGCAACGTGTACATTTTAGTGACCAGCAGGTTTTGCTGTTGCTCGTCGCCTTTGAGGAGCGCATCGTATTGTTTGCGCAGGGTGTCCTGCTTTTGCTGGGCGAAGGCGCTGCCTGATGCGAGCGCGAAGCAGCCGCCAAGGAGGACTAGTATCTTTTTCATGGTGATGATTTTTGAAGGTTTATATCAGCCGGAACCTTCGGTCCCGGCTGGATTAATGCCGCGTAATGCGCGGTGGGCAGTATATTAATTATAACCTGGATTTTGCGTAAGCGCAGTATTCAGCTGACGTTGCGCATCCGGAATCGGATACAATACATCTGTATTTTGCCAGGTGGCAGGGCGCATACCTCCTACTACTTCATCCGCTCGGGATTTGGAAGGATCAACCCTGCCAGGTGTACGTTTGAGATCAAACCAGCGGGCGCCCCATTCTCCAAACAATTCCGCTTTTCTTTCATTTTCAATCGCCAGCAGCAGGTTAGTTTGGGAGATGTTATTATCTAACATAGTCAGGCCTGCGCGGGAGCGGATGGTGTCCACATCGGCAATAGCGCCGCCCAGGTTGGCCTGTTGGGCGCGGGCCTCAGCGCGGATCAGGTATTGTTCAGCGAGGCGCAGCGCTACATTGTATTCACTGCCGGTGGTAGCACCGGTAGGAAGGGAACGTTGTTTGTACTTGCTGATAATTTTATAGTTGGTACCGGCAATCACGGTGGGTGTAAACCAGTTGGCTTTACGAAGGTCACCTTGTTCCAGACTATTATAGAGTGTATCCGTTGCCGTTATAGCCGGAATAACGCCGGGTGCTGCGGCGAAACTGCCACCTTTGGCATCGGTATTAGTCATATAAACGGATAAGCCATTCAGGGTAGCGATCTGCCAGATGATCTCATTGCTCGTATTGGTGAAGGTGCTATTCAGGTCTTTATTGAGACTATAAATACCTGATTTGATCACTGCGTCAGCCGTTGTTTCTGCCAGCTGCCATTGTTTCGTATAAAGGTATACTCTTGCCAGCAGGGCGTTTACTGCTTGTTTATTTACGCGGGAACGCTGGCTGGTAGGATAGGTATCCGTCAGGAGTGCCTGTGCCTCTGTGAGGTCCTTTTCTATCTGTTTCCAGACGTCAGCGGCTGGCGTACGCGCCAGCGTTGCGTTTCCGACAGGATCATCCGTAAGCGGCATTGGGATATCTCCCCACATATTTACCTGGTAAAAGAATGTAAATGCCCTCCAGAACTTTATTTCACCCATCAGCTGATTTTTCAGTGCCGCTGATAACGTGTTACTTTTGCTAATACCTTCCAGCATAGCATTAGCCTGTGCCAGGGTGGCGTAGCTATATGCCCAAAGGGTAGTATTATTGGTACCATTCCCAATGGTGATACTGTTGGTTTTAAACTCATCCAGCGCAACATTTGGTACATTGTTCTGGAGTTCGTTTGCCGACAAACCAGGTATGGAGCTGATCGGAAACAGGTAGTCACGCGTAGCCGATGCATTATAAATACCCAGCACGGCGCTGGTGGCAGTTGCATCAGAAGCAAATGCCTGGTCCAGTCCTACCTGCGTGGTTGGCGGACCAATTTCCACCAGTTTTTTGCAGGAAGAAAACAGGGTGCCCGCCAGCAATAATGCCGCCAGTACTTTTTTATTTATGATATGATTATACATGACATTTCAGGTTTTAGAATGAACAGTTTATACCAAACACGATAGTTCTCAGCGGAGGCATCGCCACTGCGCCGGTTCCAAGGCCAGGGGCTCCACCAGCCATGCTGGTTTCCGGATCAAAAATGTATTTGTTCTTAGCCCAGGTAAACAAGTTCTGACCTTCTACATACAAACGCATATTGCTGATTTTTGCTTTCGCCAGCCATTCCTTAGGGAAAGTGTAAGCAAGCGATGCATTTCTCAGCTTTGCGAAACTGGCATCTCCCCAAAGAGCGGTAGAACTGGAGTAAAAATTATACCCGGTATAAATAGGAGTTCCGGAAGTAGAAGTAGCTGCCGGGAAAGTAGCGATATCACCAGGAGCTTGCCATCTGTCGAGCAGGGAAGTGTTCTGATTGCTTCTGCTGCTGCCAATAGGCGTAGTCAGGTTATTGTTAGGTCCTTTGCGGTGATGGAACTGGAAGAAGAAACTAAGATCCCAGTTCTTATAGGTGAAATTATTACTTATACCACCAAAGAAAGGTGTTCCCGGTTTGATCACCTGTCGGTCGTTATTGAAATCAATAGCCCCATCCTTATTCAGGTCCTCGTATTGCGGTATACCCGTGTTCGGATCATATCCGGTGTATACATATCTTCTGATCACATCAATCGGCTGCCCTACCAGGTAGCTGCTGGCATAGAATGACTTTTCAATTCCCGGGAAGGAGATCAGCTTATTCTTGTAGAATGTAACATTGAAGGAAGTATTCCAGGTAAAGTTTCTTTTCTGGATATTTTTTGTATTCAGTTCCAGTTCAACCCCGTTATTCTGTACGAGTGCCGGCAGGTTTACGGTATAGCTGTTATAGCCGGATTGCGTAGCCAGTGAGGCCGACAACAACTGGTCATTGGAGCGGTTTTGATAGTAGTTACCTGTAAACATAATCCTGTCTTTCAGGAAGCCCAGTTCCAATGCAAACTCCATTTTGCGGGTAGTTTCCCATTTCACACCAGGGTTAGGCAATACCTGACGATACAGTGCATTTGCCCCCTGGTAAGTACCCGTAGCGCTGAGCAATGGCAGGTAAGTATAGTTGGTAATCTGATCGTTACCGGTGGTACCGTAGCTGGCACGTACTTTACCAAAGCTAAGCCATGGCATTGCTTCTGCTGCAAATTCCTCCTGGGTAAACAACCAGGCGGCACCCACGGCACCGAAATCCGCATAAATATTATCCGGGCCAAAGCGGGAAGACGCGTCGCGGCGGAAAGTCAGATTCAACAGATATTTCTGTTTGTAGTCGTAATTAATGCGGCCAAACACAGAAGCGAATTTATAATCTATGTAAGTGGCAGAACCTGTCAGCAAACCTGCACCGGTAATGGAACCCATTAATGCCTCGCTGCTGTAGTTATTGGCTGTTATGTAATTACCCTGACTCAGGCTACGCTGATAGGTACCTCCTGCCAGGAAGTTAAACTGATGATCTTCTTTTACCCGCAGACTATAATCCAGTGTAGGTTCTACGATGTAGTTCTGGATTTTTGTGTTGGAAAAATAAGCGTATGACTGCGGGTTATTGGCTGGGTTTTGTGTTGAAGCAGGCATCGGATTTACCTGATCCAGTGTGGTATTGGTATAGCCGAGGTTTACTTTAAAATTCAGATTTTTGATGATGCTATAACGCAGGTTGGCATTGGTCATCAGGTTTCCTGTATTATTCGTATACCTGCGTTGCAGCAGGGCTACCGGATTATTGAAACCATTGGACCAGATCAGCTTTCCTGTGGCATCGTACAGTGGCATATTTGGTGGCAGGTTATACAGCTGAATTAAGTCAGTGCCTGGCAATACCGTTTTATCGTTGGAATAGTTGGCGGTAAAAGACGCATAAAATTTGTTATCCGCAGAGGTATGGTCGGCTGAAAGACGGCCTGTGTAGCGGGTGCTGTTGAAATCACCCGGATATACCGTTGTTTCCTTATGATAGCCGCCACTAAATAGAAAATGTGTTTTAGCATCGCCTCCTGAGATTTGGAATTGTCCGTCGGTATTATGTGCAGTACCACCAACGAGGAAATCCTGCCAATCGGTATTCGCCTGCTGATCCCATACAGTCAGCTCCGGCGCATTGGCGGAGGTAGGTGTGATGCCGTCATTTTTAAATGCTTCCCTTCTGAGGTCCAGGTATTGCTGGGTGTTCATCATGGGCACAAAGTGATTGACCTTACCAAATCCCGTGTATACGTTCGCGTTAAATTTTGTTTTACCTGCTTTCCCCTTTTTGGTAGTAATCAGGATAACACCGTTTGCACCTCTGGCACCATAGATCGCGGTTGCATCTGCATCTTTCAGGATATCCATACGTTCAATATCATCCGGATTGATCATACTGAATGGGCTGATGCCACCATTAGCACCACTGGCGCCCCATGAGTTAAGATTATCAGAAGGCGGATAAGAGCCGCTATAGTTCGTAAAAGGTACACCATCGATGATATACAGCGGCACATAGCCGGAGTTCATGGACCCTTGTCCGCGAATTTGAATAATGGCAGAGCTACCGGGCAAACCGTTGGTTTGCGTGATCTGCAAGCCAGGCACGCGACCAGGCAAAGCGGCCAGCGGATTGGAGATGGGCTGACTTTCGATTTGTTTTGCAGTAAGGCTGCTTACAGAACCGGTGTTCATACGTTTGGTAGTGGTACCATAACCGATTACCACCGCTTCATCGAGTGATTTCACATCTTCTTCCAGCACTACGTTGATAATAGCCCGGCCTTTGATACCCACGCGCTGCGGAATAAAGGAGATATAAGACAACACCAGCTCTGCATTTGCAGGGGCATTGTTGATAAAATACTCTCCCTGCTCGTTGGTCATGGCGCCAAGGGGCGTACCGGGGATCACCACGGATACGGATGGCAGCGGATTACCTTTAGTATCTGTGACCTTCCCTTTTACGATGATCCCATCCTGCACCTGCTGTTGTGGAGTACCGGATGCATTTTTCATACGGATAGCGATAAACTTTCCGGAGATGGAAAATGTGAAAGGCTGGTTACTGAACAGGGTGGTCAACACTTCATTCAGCTCCTGGTTTTTTACGGTAATATTTACAGGAGCAGCCTGGCTCAGCTGGTTTTTCCCATAAATAAAACTAAAGCCTGTTTGCTTCTCGATTTCCTGGAACGCCTTTTCCAGGGAACCTGATTTCATCGTCATCGTCACCTTCTGCGCAAAAGACTGGGTTGCCAGCAACAGCAGTCCCATCATTAAACAAATGCGGGCATAGTTGGTAACGGCCCTTTTTTCAGCAGGTGGCTGGCATAGTAGACTTTTAAGCTTTCTTCCTAGCATAGCTTCTGGTTGATTTTTAATTAGTAATACCGCCATTGCGGTGGTTCAGGACATACCTTTCCTTACTGTCAGGTTTGGTGGGTACCTGCAGGGTAAATATTGTGCTGGTGTATAATCTATTTCATTACTGTTACTTTCCTTCCTTCAATTCTGAAATGCACGAGATTGGTCATCTCCAACAGATTTAGCAATTGAGAAATGGGAACATCCCTCGGAATTTTCGCAACAAATGAATCTCTGACATTGGCCTGGTACACTACATCAAGATTGTAGTAGCGTTGCAGCTCCGACATAATCGTGTTTATATCACTGCCATTGTAATAGAATAGTCCGTCTTTCCAGGCGGTGGCCGCTGTCAGGTCGGCGTTCGTTGTAAGCTGTATGGTACCGTTGTCTGATGCGGTGGCCTGTTCTCCAGGTTTCATCAGCTTGGAAACGGTGTTGGTATTAAATTTCACGGCCCCGTCTACCAGGGTGAGTTTGATGTTACTTTCGTCGGCATACACCCGGATGTTAAACGAGGTGCCGAGTACATCTACCGAATAGCTTTTGTTGGTGGTGCTAACGGTAAATGGCATATTACTGTTTTGTGCTACTTCAAAATAGGCTTGTCCGGTGATGTTGACCGCACGTGTTTTGCCGGTAAAGGTGGTGGGATAGGTAAAGCTGGAACCTGCGTCTATCCATACTTTGGTACCATCTGCCAGCACAATCTTCAGCGCACGGCTGCCTGGGGGCAGCGTAATGGTGTTGGTGCTAACGGTGGCGCCTGCACCGGAATAGGCGATCTGGCCATCAGCGGTTTTGGCAATGTTTACGCCACCCTGCACGGCGATGGTACCGTTGCCGGCGCTATCCAGCAGAATTTGCTGACCGTTTCCGAGCGTAAGCACAGCGTGGTTGCCCGAAGGAGCGGGTATATCATTACGGAAACGCTCCGCTTGTGGCGCCAGGCGGACTTCCCGCGGGCGTAGCAATATGGCGGATACACTTATAATAACCACCACAGCGGCAGCTGCCGCCCACTTATACCAGCCTATAACTGGTGTGGCAGCAGGTTTGCGGAGGGCATCTTCCAGTCGCAACCGGATAGCGGCTTCAATTTCGGCCTTATTCCCCAACGTATGCTCGTCCCAGGTTTCCTGCCGGCTAAAGGCATTGAAAACCCGGTTATACTGCATCAGCTCCGCGTCCGTAGCGGTGCCTGACACAATCTTCTCTGTTAATAATATCAGCTCTTCTTTGGTCATACGTAGGTGTTCCATTAGTATGGCAGTTATAAAAATAAATACCCCTAAAAGGTTCAAAAAAAATTTTCAGCTGGGTAGGATACTAACTATAGTGGGTAACAATAGGGAGTAGTAACAACGCCAGCAGATGAGGATCTACGGCGGTTCTGATGCGCTTTAGTGCTATGGTTTTCTGGGCTTCTACCGTTTTTATGGAGATATTCAGTAAATCTGCTATTTGTTGATTCGTCAGCTGTCCATCTCTGCTTAATAAAAATATTTCCCGGCATTTCTCAGGCAGATCCGTAATGGCCTGCTGGATAATAATTTTCAGGTCACTGAGTTCGAGGAAGTCCTGCGGGCCCGGCTCTGTGGGCAAGGCAATTCCTGCCAGCTCAGCATAAAAATCGGTCCTTATTTTTCCGGAACGGATGTAGTTGATCACCTTAAAGCGAACAGCGCTGCGGAGGTAGGCAGGTACAGTTTGTATATCAAGCTCCGCGCGCTTTTCCCATAGCCACGCGAAAATATCCTGTACTATATCCATACAGGCATTTTGATCTCTCAGCAGGTAAAAGGCTGACTGGTACATCCCAGCCCAATGACGGGAGTATAGCAGGTCAAACGCCTGTACATCGCCTCGTTTTAACATGCTTACCAGTTCCAGGTCACTATAAGCGTTATCCCTTGTCAAATTCGCGCATTTTCTGATGCTAAAATAAAGAAAAGGAGGTTAGTATGCAGGAGGATTTTTTTTGCTCGCAAAGCCTTATTAAGTTTTAGGCGCCTTTGGCGCCAGGAGAGCGGTCTTTTTTGCTCGCAAAGCAGCCAAGCAGGTAGGCAGCAAAGGTTTGTGTTATGTTGTTTGTGTTTTTATTGCTTGTGTAAACATAGGAGCAGCATAAGCAGCAAAGGTTTGTGTTTTGTTGTTTATTGCGAACATAGGAGCAGCGATAAAAGCATATTCTTTAGGGCAAATTACAGTCTACCTTTGGCAGACTGTAATTATTTTGGAGAGACCCTTGGTCTCTCCAAAATATATGTTGTTGATTAATATAACCTGTAAAACAGTGTTTTCCCATTTCCGGTGCCGGTGCTACCCGTAATAGTAATGTGGCCTGTATTGCCGTTACCATCATAACCGGATGCCTTATTGTAGCTGGAAGTACAGTTGGTGACCGTATGTGCTACATTCTGTCCGGCGCTGCCAAGCTTGAAACCATTACCATCACCATTACCCCCATAACCGTTGTTGGTGGCGGTACAGTTAGTAATTTTTACGGTAGACGGTTGTCCGTACAGGTCCCATCCATCGTCTGAATTGTGGTTGGCAGTACAGTGGTCAAACAGGTTTCCTGCGCCGGCAGATAATTTACAGGCGAAACCATCCGCATTTTCACCCGCATTCTGTGTGTCATAGTTGTCGTTGGACTTACAGTAGCTGATGTTGTTGTGATGCGACTGATTATAGATCTGCAGGCCGGAATCATGATTCCCGGAGGTAGTCACGTTATACACGTAATTGTAGCCACCATACTGGAATACCAGCCCGCAGTCAGGGGCATTTTTGATAGTCATGTTGGTGATGTTCCAATAACTGCCATTACATTTTACACCCCAGCCGGAAGCGATGCCGGAACAGTCCAGCACTCCACCGGTGAAATTGATTTTAGAGCTGGAAGTGCCGCTGTTGAGCAACTGTAAGGTACTGGTAAGTTTGATAGTACCGCTTACCGTAATGATATCGCCGGCTTTAGCCGCGCTGATAGCAGATTTCAGGGCTGCTTCGGTAGTAACGGTAATGGCTTCGGTTTTGGCAGCAGAGGTGGTTGTTTCAGCTGCGCCGGGAGGGGCCACATCATTTTTCTGACAGCTTGCTAATGCGATGCATAGCATCATGATAATAGGGGATTTTTTCATAACAGTGCAATTTTTAATTCGTGGAAAATTTGAATGAGGGTTCCATTGAAATTCGTAAAATAATTCATGGCATCATAGTCATGGCATCGATTTATTTACGCAATCGTTATCGGCAACGATTGCGTTACCAGGCGGGCGTTTCGACTGCATTTACACCGCAGTAATTTTATTTTCCGTGCATAAAAAAGGCCGCCTGGTGGATACCTGGCGGCTCTTCATTTATCAACCTATAATCTGTGTTATATAAAGTAGCATTGCTTACGTGTTAATGCATGGTTTCCGTTCACGAAAAGCTGATATTCAGACTACTTAACAAAGTGAAAGTTTAATCTGGTTATTTCCCAATTTTTACCGCCGGTACGGTTACATCATCGCGAACTTCTTCGGTAGCGTTGGTGATGAGGGTATCGCCCTCGTTCAGCTCACCAAAGATTTCTGTTTTACCATCTTCACTGCGGCCGGTAGAAATAGGCACCCACTTGGTTTTGTGGTTATCTATTTTAATCACATAGAGGCCTTTGGTAGAATTCAGTACCGCGGTGGACGGGATTACGAAATTGTTGGCAGCGCTGTTCAGCGGAATGTTCACTTCAGCTACCATTCCCGGCAACAGGCTTTTATCGTCGTTAATTACGTCCAGCTCTATATGCTGAGATCTGAGTTTTTTATCGAGCGCACCTGCCATACGAACAATTTTTCCGGAGAACTTGCGGTTGCTTAGTGAGCGAACGGTAAAGTTTACTTCGTCCTTACCATTCAGGTAGGCGCTGTAAGCTTCGGGCACGCTTACCACTAAACGAAGTTTCCGCTGTTGTTGCAGGGTAAACATTGGCAGCTCGGAACCTTTACCGGTAGGGCCTACGTAGGCGCCGGTGCTCACGTTACGGGCCGTAATTACACCAGAGAAAGGTGCACGGATGGTCAGGTAATCCCTGTTATTGCCTACTTCGCGCAGGGAAGCCTTTGCTGCTTCCAGCTGTGCCAGGTCCGACTTCTGACGGGCAAAGGCGATATCCAGGTCGTTCTGGGACACTGTACCCGGTGTTTTACTGGTTTCCAGCAAACGATCGTAGTTAGCCTTGCTGGAGAGGTAAATGGCCTCCTGTGATTTCAGCCTGGAATCGGCGCCGGACAACTGGGAGTTGATCTCTGGTGCTTCCATGATGGCCAGCACCTGCCCTTCCTCTACCTGGGAACCCACATCCACGTTCAGCTTTTTCACAAAGCTGCTCACTTTGGCATACAGGTCTACAGAAGAGAAGGCAATCAGTTCGCCGGGGATTTTGATGTTGGAAGACAGGTTGCTTTTTTCCAGCGCAAAAGCCTGGAGGGCAGGTGCCGCTTCCGCAGCAGCAGATTTTTCGTCTTTAGCATCGGAGGTACCGCAGCTCTGCAGGCCCGCTGTCAGGGCTATCGCCGATAATAAAGGAAAAAATAAACGCAGACCGCTATTCATATGATATTATTTATTGAATGATTTGTAATGATATTAGTTAACTTCTGGAATATAGTGAATGCTTTCTTCATCTCTCGGATGCAGGGATACGCTCTGTGTGGTAGTGCGTTTTTGTCCCCATGCAAACGCTAACGGCAGTACGAAAAGTGCCGCAAAGGTAGAAGCGATCAAACCGCCCACTACTGCCCTTCCCAATGGGGAGGACTGGTCCCCTGCTTCACCGAGGCCGCTGGCCATAGGAATCATACCTACCACCATGGCGAGTGCCGTCATCAGGATGGGCCTCAAACGTAGTGCTGCTGCCTCTCTGGCGGATAATACAGCATCCCCGTTTGCTTTACGCAGCTGTTCGGCATTGGTGATCAACAGTACCGCATTGGAGATGGACACCCCTACGGACATGATCATACCCATATAAGATTGCAGGTTGAGCGTAGAGCCGCACATCATCAGCAACAGCAGGGAACCCAGCAATACCGCAGGTACTGTAGCCAGTACGATGGCGGATACTTTGAACGACTGGAAGTTAGCCGCCAGCATGAGGAAGATTACGACAATCGCTACCAGCAGGCCGCTCTGTAAGCTATCCAGTGTTTCTGTGAGGGTGCTGCTCATACCGATCAGGTCTACACTTAAACCGCGCGGGAGTTCGCCCAGGTTGGCAATAGCTTTCTGCACATCTTTACCGGCATAGCCCAGGTCTTTTTTGTTTATACTGGCTGTAACGGTCAGCATAGGCATGGCGCCCAGGTTATCGATTTCACCGTAGGTGGTACCATCACTGAGGGTGGCCACATCTCCCAGCACAGGTCTGGAATTATTTTTCATCAGTGGTATCTCTGTGATATCCTGTTTGCTGGCCATCTTGCTTTCCGGTATCAGTACCTGTACGTTATAGCTGTTAGATATTTTTTCATCTACCCAGATATTCTTTTCCGTGAAGCGGGAAGAAGAAGTAGAGGCGGTAACAGAACGGGAAACATCCGTCATATCCAGGCCCAGCTGGGCTGCGCGTACACGGTCCACGGTCACGTTTAAAGCCGGATATTTGATGGACTGGCCTATCTGTACATCCCGGAGGTAAGGAATTTTTTTCAGCTCATCCACCATTTTTTGTGCATAGGCCTCGTTGAGTTTTTTATCACGGCCGGAGAACCTAACCTCTATTGGTGTAGGTGATCCCTGGCTCAGGATTTTATCTGTGAGCTCAATCGGTTCGAAGGACAATTTCATTTGCGGATTCAGCTTTTGCATTTTATCCCTGATCTTATCTTTCAGTTCATCGAGGTTTATATGATAGTCTTCTTTTAGTGCCACCTGCAATGCTGACTCGTGCGGGCCTGCCATCCAGAGGAAGATAGGACTGGTAGAGAACTGTTGCGGATGGGTACCTACGTAGGCGGAAGTGATCGATACGTTTTCCTTACCTACAATTTCACCTATGGCGTTAGTAAGCTGAATGGTAGCTGCTTCCGTATTTTCGATACGGGTACCATCCGGCAGGCGCATGCGGACCTGGAACTGACCTGAATTTACTTTAGGCAGTACATCGCGGCCGATATTGGCAAACAACAGGGCTACTATACCACCTGTAATCACCAGATAACCTATTACTACAATTTTGCGGTAAGGCATCATGCGTTCCAGGAAGCGCAGGTACCGGGCGCGTAACTTTTCGAAACGGGACACTTTACCATCGCGGTTACTATCTTCTCGCTGTAATAAAACTTCCTTTTGATCCCAGGTATTTTTTTCACTACCGGCTGGTAAACCTGAATGGGCATATTCTTGCGCATCTGTAAGGATATGGCCATCCTTGCCTTTGTGGTGTTTTCCTTTCATTACCCAGTTGGCCATCACCGGTACAAATGTTTGTGCCAGGAAGTAGGAGATGATCATGCTGAACCCGATCGCCAGTGCCAGCGGCAGGAACAGTGAGCCAGGGATACCACCCATGGTGAAGGCCGGCGCAAATACCGCGAGGATACAGAACAGGATCAGCAATTTAGGGAACGCTATTTCCTGACAGGCGTCCCAGATGGCCAGGGCCTTGGGTTTGCCCATATCAAGGTGCTGGTGTATATTTTCAATCGTTACCGTACTTTCATCCACGAGGATACCAATGGCGAGGGCCAGGCCGCTCAGCGTCATGATATTGATCGTTTGTCCGGTAAGCGTGAGGAACAACACTGCCGAGATGATGGAGGTAGGGATGGTGAGGATTACGATAAGGGCACCGCGTGCATCTCCGAGGAACAGCAATACCATTAAGCCTGTAAGGATGGCGCCGATGATACCTTCTGACAGGAGGCTCTTTACTGAATTAATTACGTAGGTGGATTGGTCAAATTCATAGCTCAGCTTCACGTCTTCCGGAAGCTGGGATTGAATACGGGGAATTGCTTTTTTCAGATTCTGCACCACTTCCCAGGTAGAGGCATCCGCACCTTTTGCGATACTGAGGTATACGGAGCGACGGCCGTTTACCAGCGCATAGCCGGAGGTTACGTCCGCACCGTCTTCCACGGTGGCTACATCTCTCAGATATAAATTTTGTACATCCCCTTTAAACAGTGGAATATCTTCAAAATCTTTTACGGTTTTAATAGTGGTGTTGATGGGAGTGATTACGTTTTTATCGCCAATGCGCACGTTACCGGATGGAGAGGTCTGGTTATTGAGACGCATGGCTTCTACCAGCTGATCAGGTGTGAGGTTGTGCTGGCGCAGCAGCTCAGGATCAGCTTTGATCACCACGGTACGCACGTTACCACCGAATGGCGGAGAGGCCACCAGGCCGGGGATAGACGTAAAGGACGAACGTACGTATACGTTTGCCAGGTCGAGCAGTTCATTATTACTACGCTTGTCGCTGCTCAATACCAGCTGGCCTACCGGCAGCGTGGATGCGTCGAAGCGGATGATAAACGGCGGGTTGGAGCCCGGCGGGAAGATGGCCTGAATCCTGTTGGAGAAGGCGCTTACTTCTGCTGCCGCCTGGGCCATGTTGGTGCCCGGGTAGAAGTTGATCTTCATCAGGGTGAGGCCCTGGATATTTTTAGTTTCAATACTTTTTACCCCGTTTACAAACAGGAAGATGTTAATGTATTGTTTAGCGAAATAGGTTTCCATCTGGGCGGGGTTATAACCGCCGAAGGGGTGGGAAACATAGATCACCGGCAGATCCAGTTTGGGAAAGATATCTACTTTGATACTTGTCACCGCTTTGATCCCGAAGAAGAACAAACCGGCTACCAGCACCAGGATGGTAATAGGTTTTTTAAGTGCAAAGCTTATCAGATTCATAATAGTTGTTTCTTAGAAATAATCAGCATGATTTCCGTTTATCCGTCAGCGTTAGTTAGTAGCTAAATATGTTGAAGTCGCCGGCTGCGGCTGCTTTCAGCAGCAGTGCCTGCCACACGTTTACATAAGCGATATCGCGGTCAGTTTGTGCACGGATGAGTACATAGGCCGCCTGGGTGAGGTCTACCAGATTGGTAAGCCCGTTTTTATACAGTACTGTTTTTTGCAGATAGGCATCGGAAGCGGCTTTCACCTGTACCGGCACTTCTCTGAAATTGGACAGCGCGTTTTGCAGTTTGGTATCGGAGAGGGCGTACTGCGCTTTGATCTGTTGATCGGCGAGTTCGTACTCATACTGTAATCCTTTGCTGGTGAGCTCTTGCGCCTTCACTTGTTTTGAGATGCGGAAGGGCTGCGAGAGGTTCCAGGTAACACCCAGACCTATGAGATAGTTGCTGCGGGTGGGTTTTATGCCATCCCAGTAGCTGTGACTAAAATCTGTTTGGTCGGCAGCATATCCGTTACCGAAGCCGGAGCCGCGGGTCTGCAATACACCTACCAGTGAAAACGCCGGGTAGTAGAAGGTTTTGGAGTACTTCGCCTGTTCATCAACGAGGGCGATGCGGCTTTTATAGTACTGTAGTACCGGATGTTTTGTTTCATCGAGGCTATCGCCGGGGAGATTAGGTATCCGTTTAACAAATTCGGTGTCAACTTCAAAATCGCGTGCGGTGATGCCCAGCAGCTGTGCGAGTTGGTTACCCTGCTCCTGCTCTGCATCTTTTGCCTTGGTGTAGGTGATGCGTGCGCTGGAGTATTCTGCGTTTGCCTGGGAGGAGTCCACGCCGGCGATCAGGTGGTTCAGTACGCGTATGCGCACTACTTTTCGGATGGTATCAGCACGGTCCATATTATCTCTGTAGGAGCGCGTGAGTTGTTTTGCTGCCACGAGATTTAAATAAGCAGCCGCCACTTTAATTTTGTGTCTGAAGATCTCTTGTTGCCAGTCTTTATCGTTCTGTGCAGCGGCTGCGACTGCGGTTTTAATTTTTTCTTTTGCTCGTCCGAAAGCGAAAAAATCCCAGTTTATGTTAGTGAGGTATAATGCACCGAATGCTGCGTTCCAGTTCTGGTGGTCGAGCGGCAGTCCTGATGAGGAAGCTGCGAGGCCGCCGAAGCCATAGAGCGGACCATTTTGTCCGTTGATGGTTCCGTAGTCCTGTTGGGCAGAGATGTTGAAGTTGGGCAGGTAATCGCGGCGTGCCTGTTTTACCTGTTCGTTTGAGGCGGCTGTATATGATTGCTTGGCCTTAATGGTTCCGTAGTTGGCGACAGCTGTGTCAATGGCTTGTTGCAGGGTGAATACCTGCTGGGCATAGATATAATTTCCCGTTATAAATGAACAGAGCGCCAACAACAATAATTTCTTACTCCACATGATGAGTTTGGTTTTACTAGCGGTGGAAGTTCATCTGAATTTCCAGGTGCAAAGTGACCATCACATTTTGAAGTAAATTTGAAGAATCTTCAGAATTGAGAAATTTGTCGGCCGGCGTTAGCTGACTGCCACCTTCGGCTCTGCCACGGCGCAAATCTTTTCCACTGTGGGCTTGACTTCTGGCTGTGCGAACATTACTTTAACCTGGTGCCAGCCATTCTCAAAATTGTAAGTCACCGAAAAGTCATTTACTGTACAAATCTGTTTAACGATGGCTAAGCCGAGGCCGGTGCTTTCACCGGACTGGTTACCTTTTTTGAAGCGGCGGAATAGTTCTGCGGTGGGCAGTTCTGGTGGGTTGCCGGTATTGCTGATGATGAAATTATATTTATTGAGTTCCACTTTTATCTTACCTCCTTCCAGGTTATAGCGGATAGCGTTGCTAAACAGGTTGCTGAGGAGGATTTCGGCCAGGGCCGGGTGGATATTGAGTACAATGTTTGCATCCAGGTTGGAGGAGACGTCAATGTCTTTCATTTTCACCCAGTCCTCGTAGGTGGCTATTACGCGCTTGGTGATAGCACAGAACTTGATATTTTCTGAAGTGGCATACTCATGGTTTTCCAGTTTGGTGAGGAGTACCAGGGAACGGTTGATATGGGAGAGGCGTTCGATGGAGGCCTGCATATCACCGATGAGTTGTGCCTGTTTATCATTGATGGGGGTTTGGCTGAGCAGGTCGAGTTTACTACGAACGACTGCCAGCGGTGTTTGCAGCTCATGGGAGGCATTTTCGCTGAACTCTTTAATGGCTGCGTAATCGGCGCGGGCTTTTTGGGCCATGGACTCGATAAAGTCGTTCAATTCCTTGAATTCGGTGGTGGTGGTATGGGCGAGTTGCAGTTTCTGGTCGCTTTTTTTCACATCGAAGTGCTTGATAATTTTGAGTCCGCGGTAGAAAGGCTCGAGGATAATCCTGGAGAGCAGTCTGGCGGTGAGTCCTACGCACAGGATGATGAGCAGCATTTTCCAGACCACGGTGCTGAGCATACCGGCGAAAATCTCTTCCGATTTCAGCACGTAGTTATAGGAGGATACTTTATAGATCTGTTTACCTATCTGGTAGTAGGAGGTAACGGTGATGCGGCATTCGTTTTTGGCCAGGTCTTCGTTGGGGGCTATTTCCTTGACGGTCTGCACTCTTTCGGCGGGCATAGGGCCCTGGAAGAGGCTCACGTCGATGGGGCGGCCATGGGTATAATGATCCAGTTTAACCCCGGTGAGCAGTTGTTGGTATACGTGGTCGTTGACGGCGCGCATACGTTGTTCTTCTGCTTTATCGAGATGTTTTTTGATATTGGTACGGGATATCACCATGGTGATGGGTGTCACCAGGAAGATCACGCCAATAAACCAGATTGTTATTTTGTTGAGTAACTTCATTGTTTGGACGTATTAAACTTATAACCCAGGCCATATACGGTTTCTATATAGTCTGTTCCTTCGGCCACACTGATCTTTTTCCGCAGGTTTTTTACGTGTTGGTATACAAAATCGAAGTTAGAGAGGTTATCGGTATAATCTCCCCAGAGGTGAGCGGCGATGGCTTGTTTTGACAGCACGCGGTTTTTATTGACGATAAAATACAGCAGCAGGTCAAATTCCTTTCTTGTCACATCGAGTGGCTGATTATTCACGGATGCCTCAATGGTATCGGTATTGAGTTCTATTTCGTTAAATACTACCTGGCTGCTGGGGCCTTCCAGCTGTTTACGGCGGTAGATGGCACGTAGGCGTGCGTGCAGCTCGGACATATGAAAGGGTTTGATGACGTAGTCGTCGGCGCCTTCGTCGAGGCCTTTGACTTTATCATCGAGGGCATCTTTAGCGGAGATGATGAGTATACCACTGCGGATGTTTTCCTGTCTGATTTGTTTGAGCAGTTCGAGGCCGTTGCCATCGGGCAGCATGATATCTACCAGGATACAGTCATACGAGAAGAGTGACAGCTTTTCGGTGGCAGTTTCGAAGTCGTAGGCCGGCTCACAGATATACTTTTCTCCGGTGAGATAGTCGGCTATACCACTGGAGAGTTCTTTATTATCTTCTACGATCAAGACTTTCATATGTACATACTTGCAGGCAAAGTGCAGTGCAAATTTATATCAATTTTGAAGTTTGAGCAATTATAGCCTATGTATATGTATTTTAATTCATTATATATACATACTATCCAAAAAGTCATATAGACTGCTATTATTTACGGACACAGCAGTACTGATACCACTGGTAGTGGTTTAATTTCCGCCTTTGCGGGAGATGATGTGGGAGATGGCTTTTGGGATAGTATGTAGTTAACGGTATCTCAAGTTGAAAAAGGGTCAACCGCCTTCCGATGTTGAATTTTCGATTTCTTCAAGCATATCCAGGCGAAAGTTAAGCTTGTCTAAAACATTATCAAGGAACGAAAAAGAATTACCAAAATTCAACAGACTTCCAATTACACCATCGGCCTCCTTTCTCATAAAACCAATGAAGCTAGTCAGCTTGTTATACTGTTCAGTAATGCCAGCATCATTAAATGGATGGTCATTGCCTTCCTCTTTAAACTGTGCATAGGAAAGCTCGTATCTACTCTTTAATTTATCAAACCTTCCTTCGAGTTCTTTCGCTAATTCGTCTACTGCCTTGGCAAGTGGCATTATTCTTACGCTTTCTAAAATTTGTGACATAAAATTTCCATTTTTAGATTATAAAATGATTTAATTGTGTTCCGGAATTATTGGTGTAACTATTTTTACATCAGTAAGGTCCACTTTACACGCCTTTTCAAGTGCAAGTATCAGGAGGTCGAATTGGCGACCGATCCTGCCTGTGTCATCCAGCAACTTATAGGTATGCGTACATGCTAAATCCGATCTGCTGCTGGCATATTTCACCGCCTGACTCATACTTTCCATTTCAACTTTCACCATTTCCATCTCACCCTCCATACTCTCCATTCTACCTTCCAGAATAACCATTCTACCTTTCAGATTATCCATCTTACCTTCCAGAATAACCATCTTACCTTCCAGTGTAGTAAGTCGACCTGATATGTTTCTTAAACTCTCATCCACTTTTTCAAATCGCTTTTCGAATTTTTTTTCCAGTTTGCCCATTCTCCGGTTAATGGAAACATCGAGCGACTTAAGCTCCTTCTTAATGGAATCATTAACAGCTGCGTTAACAACTTCGGTTAACATGCCTTTGAATTTTTCCTGGTCATCAAACATGGTTTTCAATTTTTGAGTTAAAAAAAATATTGTGAAACAATGGGTAACCCAAAAGTCAAGACACAACTCCTCCAGGCGCTACGGCGACTATGAGCACGGGATCGCTAATACCCTATTTAGTGGCATTGAGCTTCCGCCAATTCTGCGGTGTTTGTTGTTGGGAATTGACTTTGGGGAATAATCCTTGGTAGTTAACTGTATCTAAAGTTGAAGGAGGGTTATTCAGCAGGAGGCAGTGCATTTGCTTCAGCCAGCTCTAATCGGAGCTTAATCCTGTCACATTTTTCTTTAAAGATTCTCCAACCTGCATTGAACATAAAGTAATTACTATTAATAGTTTCTACTTCTGCTTTTGTAAGTTGTAAGGTTTCTTCTAATGATTTAATCCAAGACGTAATTTCATCCCAAGCAATTGGATGCTCTCCCTCAGAGATGGAGCTATTATCTCGAACTTCCTTATACCGTGCTTTCACAGCATTTAGATAATTATCCATTTCTTCCTTTTGAATTTCAACAAGGTCCATAACCTGTTTAATGTGAGGTTCTATCATCATAATAATAAAAATTTGATTGTTAAATAATACGAATAAAAAATAATCAGTTAGTTGTGCCTTTTAAAGGAATCACTTTTAATAACATTTAGTTTAACCTTAAATTTTTCTTCAATAGTAGCCTCCATTAGCTTAAAATGGCTGATCAAAGCATTCTGGTTAGCCACTAAAGTCAGGAGATGACCTGCACCTTTAGCAATATGCGCTCCATTCACCACTAATGTTTTCTGGATATCGTCAATCTTTGTGTTCATATCAGCAAATTGTTGATCGATTCCCTTAAAGTTTTCATTAAACCCCTTAAGTTGCTTATCAACGACTTTAAGTTGCTTGTCAAACCCTTTAAGTTGGGTGTCAATTCCCTTAAATCGTTCATCAAACCCTTTGAGCTGGGTGTCAATTCCTACAAATCGTTCGTCGATACCCTCAAGGCGGCTGTCAATGCCCTCAAGGCGCTTGTCAATGTCCATAAATCGTTCATCCATTCCCTCAAGGCGAGCATCCATTCCCTCAAGGCGAGCATCCATTCCCTCAAGGCGAGTGTCCATTCCCTCAAGACGAGTGTCCATTCCCTCAAGGCGAGTGTCCATTCCCTCAAGGCGAGTGTCCATTCCATTAAGGCGAGTGTCCATTCCATTAAACTTTTCATGGACTTCATTAAATTGTTGATTCATGGAACCTTCCAGCTTTTGGAGCTTGCCATCCATCCTCACTTCAAAAGCTTCAAACTTTTTATCCATCGAATCATTTACTGCGGCGTTAACAACTTCGGTTAACATGACCTTAAAAACTTCCTGGTTGTCAAACATGGTTTTATATTTTTTTAGTTGATTTTATACCGCGAAGCTAGGAGTTTTCCACAATAAAAAAATCAATCCGGGAGGAAAAATCTTCCTCACATCAGATTGATTTTCAGTTTATTATAATGATAATTAGCGTATCAAAAATCAGCGCTTCGGCTGCCTTTTAGGGATCAGCTTTGGCTGACCATTTGCATCATATGGGTCCGTTAAAAATACCTTGTTTTTTTTCAGGTCCGTCTTTTCCGTCAGCGCAGCATCATAGGAAATTTTGCCTTTTTTAATCTCGTAAAAACGGGAAGCTACATAGTAAGCAGAGTCTGTACCATTGTACACTGGCGTATTTTCCGCACCACCAAATTCCAGGTTGCCATCACCATCCCAGTCCTTTACATCAGAAGCAATAGCGTTGACAACCGTATCCGCCAGCGAGTGATCAATATTGAACACCAGGAACCGATTTTTATTCGGCGCATTGTCTATTTCCAGAAATAAAAAAACTGTCCTTCCATCTTCCACCAGTTTATTACGCTTACTGGCGTAGTTAATATTATCTTTCTGGAAGATAAAAGCTTTATTACCATTGACGAAAACTGTACCCTTATAAACGGTGATCAGCTGAGACTGCCCACTCTTGAAGTGCAGTTCGTTTTTTTCTTTCTGTGCCTGCGCAGCTAAGCAGCTGCCAAGGCCAAGGCATAGTGTAATCAGGATTTTTTTCATAGCATACTAAATAAGAGAAAATTATCAATTACCGCTGTTCTTTTTCAACCATTCTACACGGCGCTGATCCGGCAGGTGCTTTACCTTAAAGTATTCAAAAGTAGCCTGGAAGCCATTTCCATCCGGGCTCGCGGCCATCAGGCCCACCATCACCGGCTTATTGTCCTGCAACGGAGCATTGCGGGTCATAATGTAGTTTTTATCATCCAGAGAATAGAAAATCTCTACCGCATCGAGGCGGCGCACCACTTTGATCCAGATGTAAGGCGGCGCCTTATCCAGCGTAGTTACACTCCAGTCGCTTTTAGTGTGGGTAACAACGGTGCTCACATTGAACTTCCCGTCTACATACTCTACTCCTGTTTTGATATAGTTTTCATGATCAGTACGCAGCATCAGTCCCATCTGATCGAAACGGGCTTTATAGGCACCGGTTAGCTTCACCTTGGCTTCAAACTCGCCACCGTAGGTGGTGTACAGGAAAGGGGCGTCATCCACGGTAAAGCCATAATGGGAAATCCGCCAGTAGTCCGACTGCGGCGTCACCTGCATTACCAGGGCGTTGTCTTTTATCTCCCATTTCTCCGGTTCATTAAACCACTGCATCTTATCTAACGTTTGCGCAGCTACGAAGTTTGCAGTTGTCAGTAACAAGGCCATTGCCCCAAAGAGGCACTTTATTCTCTTCATATAAAAAATCCGGTTTATGCCAACAAATATAAAAAAACAAACCGCATAGCACGGATCTATGGTGCTATGCGGCAAAAAAATACCCCGGTGTCGCCTATACGACCACCGGGGTAACAGCAATAAGTGAAATGTTTTTATTGAAGGCGTGCAGAGGCATGGGCCGACAGCGCTGTACCAGTGCTGCTGGCTTCATCTTTTTTAACTCCATCCACCCATACTTCTACTTTCAGGCTGGAGTTAACGTTAGTGCCGATTGCTGATATTACCGCCTGTGCCATCAGGGCACCCGCTGGTACGGTAATCTCAGGGCTGGTCCAGGTGGTGCCAGATAATGCAGATGCAGTTGTCAACTCGGTATCATAACCGTAAACCGCCGTGCTTATATCTGTATCGCTGGAACCAATTGCTTTAAACACCACTTTGTGGCTGGTGCTGGAGGGGCCATCATTTTTGTCTTTAGAACACGCAGCAAACAAAAACATCACTGCCAACAATGGAAACAGGAGCTTCTTAAATAGTTTCATAATTAAAGATATTAGTCGATACAAAAGTATTTACATCTAAGAGGGGCAACAATCCCGGGTATGCAGTATTTCCATCTACCTGTTTTCAGGTAGATGGAAATGCCGGAAATTGGTATGCTCCGTAATTGTTATTAATTTTCCGGTATGAAAAAGTTAGTCATCCTTGTTTTCCTATATACGCTGCCGTTATTCGTGAATGCCCAAACGCCAGCCAATGAAAAAACCACGGAGAACCTGCTACTGCAGCTAAACACAGCCGGCAGTGATAGTGCCAGAGCCATGTTGTCGTTCGAACTCGCAGAACTATATCTCGGAAAAGACAGCCTGAAAGCCGACCGCTATCTCAAGAACGGATTACAGTTCAGTAAAAATACCGGCATACCTGCCGCGGCATATTATTACTATGCCGGCAGGATTATTGAAGCCACCGACCTGGACAAAGCCATGGCCCTCTACCTGAAGGCCGACACCCTCCTGCAGCCCTTCAAAACGCCGCAGGCATTGTCGTTCCGCGCAAAGGCATGGTACCTCTACGGCGCCGGCGAGCAAAAAAAGGATAACCCCAAAGGGTTTGCCGACATCCTCCTGAACAAAGCCATCCCACTGGCACAGCAGGCGGGCGACAATACCATGGCCGGGAAAAACCTCCTGGCAGTAGCCATGGTGTTTAAAAATGCCGGCGAGTTTGCCAAAGCAGACACATACATAAAATCTGCTTTCAACACCCTCAAACTGCCTGGGGTGCCTACCCATGAACTGATCACCGCTTATACCACCGTTGCAGAAAACTATTCCCTCAGCGGCAAAGCTGCTGAAGCCAGGCAGGCCCTCGACAGCGCCGCCAAACTGCTACCAGCCTATCCCGACTCGGAATTCTATCTCGACTACTACGCCGCCGAAGGCATGAACTTCACCGTTATGGGCAAATTTGATGAGGCCCTGGAAAGTCTGGATAAAGGCATAGCCATGGCCGGCAAAATGGGGAAAGCCTACGACATGCAGCGTATGCAGCTCCAACAGTTCTACGCCTACTACAATGCCCGCCAGTTTACCAAAGCCAGGAACATACTCCTCCTGCTGTCGGAAAAGCCCGAAATGATGATGCTGGCCACTAACCGCCTGCAGGTATACTACGGCCTTGCCCTTACCTACGAAGAACTGAAAGACTATCAGCCAGGCTATACCTGGATGAAAAAATATGCGGAACTGAACGACAGCCTCAGTAAAAGTCAGCTCACCAACGATGTGCATGCCCTCGAAATCCGCTACCGCAACGCCGAAAAGCAAAAAGAAATCGAAGCCTTAAAAGCAAAAAATATCCAGGAAAGCCTCTCTGCCAGCAACTCCAGACTGGTCAGCGGCCTGTTTGGCTCTATCAGCATGTTCCTCGTGCTGCTGCTCACCACCGGTTATATCATCTTCCGTAACCGACGCAAACTGCACGAGCAAAAGGAGCTCAGCTACCGCCAACATCTCCACGAAATAGAACAGGAACAACAGCTGCGCTTCAGCCAGGCCATCATGCAGGGGGAAGAGCAGGAAAGGCGCCGGCTCGCCCGCGACCTCCACGACGGCCTCGGCGGCATGATCGCCGGTGCACGGATAAATTTGTCGGCCCACATGAAAAGTAGTGATGTACAAGTAGCGGCTCCCCTGGAAAAAATCACCCAGCAGCTCGACAAGTCCGTTACCGAACTACGCCGCATTGCACACAACATGATGCCGGCCACCCTGCTGGAACAGAGCCTGGAAGCGGCTATCAACGATCTCTGCGAAAGCATGATGAACGACCATACCCGCATCACCTTCCAGGCCATACACCTCTCCGACCACCCACTCGCCGAAGACATACAACTACATATCTACCGCATCATCCAGGAGCTGCTCAACAACGCCGTGCGCCACGGCAACGCAAAAAATATTATGTTGCAGTGTAGCATCGATGAGGGCAAATGCTTCATCACCGCCGAAGACGACGGCAAAGGATTTGATATTACCAACGGCAGCAAAGGCATCGGATTGAATAACATCCGCAACAGAGTGGGCTTTATGAAAGGAAATATTGATATAGATTCGCGCATTAATCAGGGAACCACCGTAAACATTGAACTGAATGTCCAGTAAAGAAATTACCATATCCATCGTAGACGATCATCCTGTAGTACTGGAAGGCCTGCATAAATTATTATCTGAAGTATCCGGCATGGTGGTTACCGCCTGCCATACCACCGCCCAGGCATGCCTGGAAGCAATGGAATTCCAGCCAACAGATGTGCTGCTGCTAGACATCAACCTCCCCGATATGAAAGGAGCTGATCTCTGCAAAGCAATAAAAACCATTGCTCCCACCACACATATCCTGGCTTTCAGCAACCATTCAGAACGTAGCCTGATATTACAATTGCTGCAAAACGGGGCCTCCGGCTACCTCCTGAAAAACGCCAGTGCCGAGGAACTCATCAGCTGCATACAGGAAGCCAATAATGGCCTGATCACCTTCAGCAAGGCAGTAAGGGAAATTATGGCGCGCCCGTCGGCCCTGGACCTGCAAGGCACCCCGCAGCTGACCACCCGTGAAAAAGAAATACTGCACCTGATTTCGGATGGAAAAACTACACCGGAAATTGCAGCACAATTAAATTTAAGCCCCATGACGGTGGAAACGCATCGCAAAAACCTGATGCATAAGTTTCAGTCCAAAAATGTGGCAGCGTTAATAAAGGCAGCAATTACCCAGGGATTTATTTGATTAGTTCACCTACCATATTTTTTCAATACAGGGGAGAGACCGAAGGTCTCTCCCCTGTATTATTGATTAGATCGGCCAAAGGCGGCCCAATCAACAATACAGTCTACTAACGCCAACGCATTTACGTAATAGGGAATTTTTTCTCTTCCAATCTTTTCCGGATTTCGAAAATGACTTTGTAATCCCACCCCTACATTTGCACCCGGAAACAATACTTATATTCTTTACTGGCATGCGCTACCCGCACACTGCTGCGGGATTTTTTTGCCCATACACGAATGAACTGATCTACAAAAGAATAAATGATGTACCTGAAAAAACTATTGCTATTAAGCCTGCTATTATCCCTGACCTTTACCATGTTTGCACAGTCAGGCAATGACGCTACCATCAAAGGTATGCTCAAAAACGAACAAGGTGAGAGCCTCGCCGGCGCTTCCATCTCCCTGCCTGATCATACTAATAAAACAGTATCCGATCACCGCGGACAATTCCAGTTAAAAGGCATACGCCCCGGAAAAAGAGTACTGATTATTTCATTGATTGGTTATAAAAAATATCAGCTGGAGGTTAATGCTATTGCTGGCGAAACCGCCACCGTAAATGTGAGTATGCAAGCTGACATGAAACACATGGAAGCCGTGTCTGTTATTGGCCGCACGCCTTTGCAGAATGTACAGCGGCAAGCATACAACCTCACCGCCATCGATGCCAAGAAACTGCATAACACCACGCTCGATCTGGCACACGCGCTGGACCGCGTTTCGGGTATCCGTGTACGGGAGGACGGCGGCCTGGGCTCCCGCATGAACTTTTCACTAAACGGCTTCTCCGGCCGCCAGGTAAAAATGTTCCTCGATGGTATTCCTATGGAAAACTTTGGCTCCTCCTTTCAGCTTAATAACATCCCCATCAACCTCGCTGACAGAGTAGAAGTATATAAAGGTGTAGTGCCGGTATGGCTCGGTGCGGATGCACTGGGAGGTGCGGTAAACATCGTTACCAGCAATGTTAAACAAAGCTACCTGGACGCCTCCTACAGCTTTGGCTCCTTTAATACCCACCGCTCCGCTGTAAACGCAGCCTATGTGGCAAATTCCGGATTCACAGCACAACTGAACGTTTTCCAGAACTACTCCGACAACGACTATAAAGTACGCGTACAGGCTACCAACCTGGAAACAAAACAATATTATCCAGCCACCTGGGTAAGGAGATTTAATGACACCTATCACAACGAAACACTGATTGCTAACGTAGGTGTGGTAGGAAAAAAATATGCAGACAAACTCCTCGTAGGCATCACGCTCGGCCAAAATTACGCCGAACTGCAAACAGGCGCCCGCATGAAAACCGTATATGGTGAACTGCACCGCCGCGGAAATATTGTAATGCCTACTTTAAAATACCAGGTAAAAGACCTGTTTGTAAAAGGCCTGAACCTTAGCGTGAACGGCAACTACAACCTCGGTACCGAGCAGGTAATTGATACCGTTAGTCGCCTCTACAACTGGTTTGGCCAATGGGAAGCCAATACCAAAGGCGCAGAACGCGAGCGCTCTTTATATAAGTTCAAAAATAACAATGGTATAGGCACCGCCAACCTGAACTACCGCCTCAACGAACACCATCTCTTCTCCGTCAACAATGTATACACCACCTTCAACCGAAAGGGCAGTGATGAGCTGTTTCCGGAGAATGCCAAATATGAGCAGCCGCAAAAATCTTTCAAAAATGTATTAGGCCTGAGCTATCAGTACGACTACAACGAAAAATGGACCACCTCCCTGTTTGCCAAAAACTACAACCAGGTAAATAAATATGCGGAAAGCTACAATCCTACCGGCGGCTGGGGCGATGTGGCCTACCGGGAGCTGTCCAACAAAATGAACAACTGGGGCTATGGCGCTGCCACTGCTTACTTCCTCCTCCCTACCCTCCAGGTAAAAGCTTCTTACGAAAAAAGCTACCGCCTGCCGGAAGGTGAAGAACTGTTTGGCGATATGCAACTGCTGGAAGGAAACGTAACGCTCCGTCCGGAAAGCAGCAACAACTATAATGTTGGCGCCAGCTGGCAAACAAAGCTGAACGATGATCACCGATTCAGCGTGGATGCCAACTTCCTGTACCGCAATGCCACAGATTTCATCCGCCCTACCCTGAACCGCAACCAGATCAAGCAAAGCAACGAAAACCTGGGCGGCATCACCAACATGGGTGTGGACGGGGAAATCCGCTATAGCTTCAAAAGAATTTTCACCGCAGGAGTTAACATGACTTATCAGAACCTCCGTAACAATACCAAATTCGAGTCTGAGCAGAAAACAGTAAGTCCTACTTACCGCGACCGCATCCCTAACATCCCTTATATGTTTGGTAATGCCGACGCTTCCCTGTTTTTCAAAAACGTGCTGAAAAAAGGTAACCACCTCACCGTAGGATACAACTTCCAGTATGTACATGAATTTTTCCTCAGCTGGCCAGGACAGGGTACCGCCGGTGAAAAGCTCACTATCCCACGCCAGTTTTGTCAGGATGTAAATGTGGTGTATGCCCTCGCAGATGGCCGCTACAACGTAGCCGTGGAATGCAAAAACCTGGTCAACAACCGCAACTACGACAACTTCAGCTTACAGAAGCCTGGACGTGCCTTCAACGTAAAACTCAGGTACTTCATCAGCAAAAAATAACTACTAAAATATTTAATACGCCGTAATGAAAAATTTGAACAGGATATTAACGCTTGCATGTGGCATGGCCATGTTAGGTGTAGGATGTGATAAAGATGATATAGATGCTATTTATGATTTCGGAGACAGGGAAACATCCGGCAAGTATAAATATGTGATTACCGCCACTCCCGCAGGCACTACCGGTATTGCGGACTACCTGCTGAGCACTGATCAGCTGGATAATGGCGCCATTACCACTGCCGGCAACGGTATTGAGCAGGATGGTTCCTATCGTTATTATATGACTCACAAAGGCAGGTTCTTCAGCTTGTTGTATGGCCAGGGCAATCCCGGTGCGGTTACCACCTACCGGTTTGATTCCGCCGGGTCCAAGCTGCTGAAAACATCTGAGTTCCAGACAGAAACCGTACAGGCCTTCACTAAAGTGAATGATGAGTTACTGCTGATAAAAATCCCAAGGAGCGGTGTGGAAACCGCCTCTTTCTATCGTATAGATGCTTTGAAGTCGCAGCAGATCGGCAGTGCCGCCATCAACATCGTACAGCTGGCGGCCAACGGCGAGCGTGCGCACTTCACCTGGGCTACACAGGTAGGCGATAAAGTATTTGCGCCATACATGAGCATCAAAGGCTGCTGTAATGACGCCTTTGGTACAGTGTACCCCGACAGTACCTGGGTGGCAGTACTCTCCTACCCCGACCTGAAAGTGGAAAAAGTAATCCGCGACAACCGCACCAGCTACATTGGTAATTATTTCAACGATGGCTTAGGCGTTACAGAAAACGGTGACATCTATGGTTTCTCTTCTGCCATCGCTACCAATACCAGCAAGGTGATATCTACCAAACCATCCGCAGTGGTACGTATCCTTAAAGGCACTACGGAGTTTGATAAAAGCTATTTCTTTGATGTGGAAGAAGCCTCCGGCGGACATAAAATTTCAGCACAAACCTACCTCGGCAACAACAAATTTCTGCTGATGATGTATGGTGATAAACATGCCAACACCGGCAACCGTAAAATGGCACTGGTGGATGTGGCAGAAAAATCCTTCGGTTGGATCAAAGGCGGCCCTGAAGATATCCAAAGCTCCTCTGCGCCTTACAATAACAACACCGGCTCCGGTGATGGTGAGCTGGGCTACATTGGTATTAACACTGCTACCGGCAGCTGGATATATAAAATTGATATTAAAACGGCAACGGCTACACGCGGATTAGAAGTACAGGGTGGAAAAATTACTGCGATTACTAAAGTAGAATACTAATGCAAACAAACAAGAAAGCAACGACCGGGAAAAAACCAGGTTCCCGGTCGCTTTTCTATAGGATATCTGCCTGGTTACATCTTTGGCTGGGACTCGTTTCCGGCATTGTTGTTATTATCGTATGCCTTACAGGTTGCATCTGGGTATTCAATGAGGAGATTACCAGTTTACTGGAACCAGAAACTAAGATTGCACACCAGGACAAGCCGGTACTCAAACCATCGGCGCTGATGGCGATTGCCGCAAAGGAGCTGCCCGGGCAGTCGGTAGGATATATGTTTTATAAAGATGGTAAAACTGCAGAGCTCAATGTGGGCGCTCGTCGTGGCGGGTCTACCCTTAAAATAAATCCTTACACAGGTGAAGTGGTAAGTAAGGTAACGCGCAAGCCGGGAGAAGTAAACTTTTTCAGGTGGGTACTCAACGGGCACCGTTTTCTATGGATGCCGTTTAAGATTGGGCGCCCTATTGTGAACTATAGCACACTCATTTGTGTGATCACGTTGCTGACCGGCCTGGTGCTGTGGTGGCCTAAAAAGTGGAATAAGAGCACGCGGCAGCAGAACTTTACCATTAAGTGGGGGGCGAGCACTAAACGTATCAACTACGATCTTCACAACGTATTTGGATTTTATGCTTTGCTGATTTTGTTTGCTATTGGCTGCACCGGGATGGTGTACGGCCTGGAATGGTGGAGCAAGGGTACCTACTGGGTTACCACCGGTGGCCGCTCCATCCCTTCCTACAAGGAAGCGGTATCTGACTCACTGCAGGCGGGCAAACTGCAACTCACCATGGGCCAACGTATTGATGCGGTATGGGAAGCCACGGCTGCCAAACATCCGGCGTCTAAAGGGTTTTACATAGGCCTGCCGGATCAAGGAAAAGCTGGTTCCAGCATTATGGTAATTGCTTATCCTAGCAAAGGAACATTTTATGACCTGCAGCGTTATTCGTATGACCAGCATACACTGGCGCAGATCAAAGGTGATCCTGAAAGTGCGATGTCATACGCGGAGGCCGACTTTGGCGGCAAGCTGCGGCGCATGAACTATGATATCCATGTGGGCAGTATTCTTGGTTTGCCGGGAAAAGTGCTGGCATTCTTTGCCAGTTTAATTGGTGCTACCTTGCCGGTTACCGGGTTTATTATCTGGTGGGGTAAGGGTAAGAAGAAGAAAAAAGCGCCGGTCAAGAAAGCGGTCGTTGCCGTATGATTTGTGTAGAGACGGGCTGCGCCCGTCTCATCGCGGAGATCAATTCGAGGAGCCGGGCGCAGCCCGGCTCTACATAACTGACAAAGAATTATTTCAACAACCCTACTACCACAGGTTCCAACGCTTTGGCCCACATCCGGTATCCTTTTCCGGTGAGATGTATCCCATCTTTTGCATATGCGGTCGCATCCAGGTTACCTTTTTCGTCTGTAAATGTTCCCGTTAGCGGCAGGTACGTGTATCCGTTATGGTTAGTATCTGCCAGGATACGTTGTATACCGTCGTATTTAATCCTGCGGGGATCTTCCGTTGTAAAGCCCGTGGGCAGTAAGCCAGAGAGTACCAGTTTGGTGGCCGGTATATTTTTCCTCACCCACTTTACCAGGTCCAGGATGCCGGCAGCAATTTCTGCTGCGCTGTCGTTATCGCCAAAGTTATTAACCCCAATGGTCACCACCATTACTTTGGGTTCTGCTGCCGCATAGGTACCGTTCTGAAAGCGCCAGAGCAGGTTTTGTACGCGGTCGCCGGAGATGCCGGCACATTCCCAGTTCCATTTACCGAAGGTGGAATCGAAAGCATTGTATCCTGCTTTGCTGGTGGTTTTGGTACGATGTCCACCGGTGCCTTGTGTGATGGAGTTACCGGCAAACACGATATCGAGGCTACCTTTTTGCGCCAGGAGCAGGCTATCAATATCTGCATGTTGCTCCCACCAGCCGCAGTCTTTTTTCCAGCCGGCGGCAGAGCGGTATTCCGCAGCGGGTATAGGTTTACGGGCAAAGTTTATTTTATGGCCGGTGGCTGCGAGCATAAATTCAACGATTGGTCGCGGGTTGGCAAGGCTATGCGGGTGATGCCCTATTCCTGGTTTATGTATGACGGTGATATTGCCGCCGGCGGCTTTTACCTGTTGCTCAAACGGCGTGGTGTGTTCACTTACCAGCACCAGGCTGTCTGCATCGCCTACCACGTGCAGCATGGGAAAACCCAGTTTTGCTATGGCAGCGGCATTGTTGAGCGGGGAGTGATTATACTGCACCGCTTGTGCTTCGGTAAGGTGGTATTGTTGTTTAAAGATCTCCCAGTTTTCTTTACTGCCAGGGCCTGCGCCGTTATGTCCGGGCCAGCGGGTGATGTCCAGTACGGGCGCGTCCGCGTAAATGGCAGCTACTTTGCCGGGGTTGGCAAGGGCCCAGTTATAAATGTACATCCCACCGCGACTCATCCCCTCCAATATTACTTTTTTAGCCAGGCCGCTGCTGGTCAGCAGTTGATAGAATTTATTCCACAGGCTAATACAGGCAGGGCTGCCAAACATTTCAGCTACATCGCAGTATACGATGTGGTAGCCTCTTTCCAGCATCGCGATGTCTGTTTGTGGCTCGTGGCCCCAGAAACGTGCCCGCCATATCCATGGTTTGTCCTTAGCTGCCAGCCGGGGTTTCACCACTTTACAGTTACGACCGTTAAGGGTAAAATCAGCGCAGGCATAGCCATAGAAGGAGCTGGTTGCCACCGGCATTTTCAGGCGGGTAAAAATATCATAGTTTTTATCCGGGGAGATACTAACGGCCTCGTATAAACGCCGTGCGATTAGTGCAGCGCCTATGGAGGAAGGATGAATCTGATCCGGTAATAAATCTTTTTGCCCCGCGAAGGATGGGTACAGGTCAATGATTTCCACGCCCGTTTCATAGGCCACCTGGCGGATCATGGGTTGTATATCTCTCCTTATAATACTATCACTGATACTGGCAGTATCAGTCAGGTAGGCTGGCACCGGCATTAATAATATAATACGGGGAGATGTAGTAGCATGCTGGCTACGGAGCCGCGCAATCAATTGTTTGTAGTCGTTTACAAACTCATTAAAGTAAGGCCGGTTCACGGCTTTGCTATCGTTGGTACCAAATTCAAGAAAGATGATATCACTCTTTGTTTGCAGTGCTTTTTGATACACCTGCTGCTGATCGTAGGGCAGATTACCATGGTGCAATAGGGTGGCGCCACTGGCACCGTAGTTGTTAACCTGGTAGTCGTTGCCCAGGAGGTATTGCAATTGCCTTGGAAAGTTATTTTGTTCCCGGTTGTACATACCGGCCCCATACGTGATACTGGTGCCTAAGCACGACACTACTATCTTACCGGCAAAGGAAAAAATTGGCAACAACAGCATGCAGACCATCATGGCCGCATGTAAGCGCTTGTTTTTACAATACATGGAATTTACTTATACTATTGAGAATAGTCAAAAGTAGGTATCTCCGGATCATGTGAGTTAAACAATAATGATATTTAGTGACACTATCTTAGCAAAATAGTATCTTCAGCAAAAACCTGAACATGAAAAAAGGGATGCTGTTAGTTGCCCTGCTGCTGGGTGCTATCATTACCCAGGCGCAGTCAGTACTGGTAAAATTTACCACCAACCAAGGCAATTTCACCGTTATGCTGTACGACGATACACCGAAGTACCGGGATATGTTCCTTGCTGAAATCAGGAAGGGCACTTACACCAATGCCCTGTTTAACCGGGTGATCAAGGACTTTGTGATCCAGGGCGGCGTGCTGGACGATACTACCCTGCTGTATGAAAAGCAGCATCCTGAACTGGGGGCACCCCGCTTTCCTGCGGAGATCAAGTCCAACCGCTATCACAAACGCGGCACCCTGGGTGCTGGCCGCGACGATAACCCTGAAAAGGCGGCGTACTTCAACCAGATATATTTTGTAACCGGTAAAAAATATACCCCAGCCCAACTGGCAGAACTGGAAAAGAAAAAAGGGGTGGTGATCCCGGAGGAGCATAAAAAAGTATATGAGTCCATAGGTGGTATACCGCGACTGGATGGCGATTACACCGTATTCGGTGAAATTACCAAAGGCTATGAGGTGGTTGAAAAAATCAGTGGGCAGCCTACCGATAAAAATGATGTACCTGTCACCCCGGTAATCTTTTCTGTGACTGTTTTGAAGAAGAAATAGTCGTTTCAATCGTTTTCATTGCCACTCATCCAATAAAATTGTCCGTCGGGATGGATTTTCTTACTTTGATTCAAATATCCCGTTATGATCCGGAAGAGAGAAGGCTTCCAGGGGCAGCGAGCAATTGTGCTTCCACGCAGTCTTTTAGCCACGCAGTGTACAATGAATCCGGCGCTTGCGCCTTTATATATTACCGACATTGGTTTCTACGACAAAGCTAAGTTCCATTATAAGAAACGTCCGCAAGGGGCTGATCAGCATATCTTAATTTATTGCAAGGAGGGCGCCGGTCAGATCATCGTTGGCGGCCATGCCCATCCTATGCAGGCGGGCAATTGTTTTTTGCTGCCGCGGAACGTGCCGCATGAGTATAATGCCGACGCCAGAGATCCATGGACCATCTACTGGGCACATTTCACCGGCACCAGCAGCGACGGGCTGCTGGAGGCTGCCATGAAGGAGTGGCAGGGGTACAAAACTTTTCTGCGCTGGTCCGACCAGCGGATAGAGCTGTTTGACAAAAGCTACCGGCAGCTGGAGAAAGGCTACAGAACAGAGAACCTGTTGTATGCCAACATGCATTTCTGGACTTTCCTGGCCAACTGCATTTATTCAGAAGCTGAGCTGACCGTGGCTCCCAGCCATAATGCCACCGACCTGGCCATTTCATTTATGCGGAAAAATCTGCATAAAATGCTGACGCTGCAACAGATGGCAAATGCTGCAAACCTCTCGCAGTCGCACTTCAGCTCCTTATTTAAGGCCCATACCGGCTTTTCTCCTATTGAGTATTTTAACCAGCTGAAAGTCCAGGATGCTTGCCAGTACCTGCTTTTCACTACTTTAAGGATTAAGGAGATAGCAGCGCGGCTGGGCATGGAGGACCCGTACTATTTTTCCAGGCTTTTCACAAAAGTGATGAGCGTGTCGCCCAACCAGTACAGGGAAAGGAATACCTGAATCATAAAATAATCCATCATTTCCGACAGATCATCTAGTAATCATCAGGCAGGTCCTTCTTAATTTTAGGTTACGTCAATCATTAGTCTAATGCGTTATTCCACTACGCGTCGGATACTTACAGTGAACATATGCATTGCCCTGGTTGCGGGCGGTATAATGGCTGCATGTAACTCCACGCGAAAACCGGACTTCAGTACAGAAGTCAAACCTATTTTAAACAAGCATTGCATCAGCTGCCACGGCGGTGTAAAGCAAAGTGGCGGATTCAGTGTACTGTTCCGCGAAGAGGCCCTTGGTGTCACTAAATCGGGCAAGCCCGCTATTATTCCCGGTGATCCTGATCACAGCGAATTTATCCGCCGGCTCACCTGTAAGGACCCGAAAGAACGGATGCCACAGAAAGGAGATCCCCTCAGCAAAGAAGAAATCGATATCCTGACCGCCTGGGTAAAATCCGGCGCGGAATGGGGCGAGCACTGGGCTTACGTATCACCCAAAGCACCCACGGTACCTGATCAGGACCATGCCATCGATTATTTCGTCAACGAAAAACTCGAAGCCGAAGGCCTTAAAGCCGCCGGCGCTGCCGATAAAATGACGTTGCTGCGCCGCGTGAGCATGGACCTCACCGGACTACCACCCACACCGGAAATGGCTAAGCAATTTGCAGCAGATAACAGCGACAAAGCCTATGAAAAGTTGGTGGATAAACTGCTGCAATCACCGCAGTACGGCGAACGCTGGGCCAGCATGTGGCTGGACCTCGCCCGCTACTCCGATTCCAAAGGCTACGAACGTGATAACGGCAGGAATATCTGGCGCTACCGCGACTGGGTAATCGACGCATTTAACCGCGACCTGCCTTACGACAGCTTCGCCATCGAACAGCTCGCCGGCGACCTGCTGCCCAACCCTTCCAAAGACCAACTCATCGCTACGGCCTTCAACCGTAACACCATGAGCAACGATGAAGGCGGCACCCAGGACGAAGAGTTCCGCACCGCCGCCGTAATGGACCGCATCAGCACCACCATGGACGTGTTCCAAGGGGTTACCATCGCATGCGTACAATGCCATAGCCACCCTTATGATCCGTTCCGCTTTGAAGATTATTATAAACTGCTCGCCTTCGTCAATAATACCCGCGATGAAGATACCCACATGGAACATCCTAAACTTCGTTTGTACGACAGCGTTAGTAACGAACAGGTAAAGGCCATTACCAGCTGGGTGAGCAACAACGGCAACACCATACAACAACAGGATGTAAAGGAATTCATGACCGTGCTGGAACCTAAACGCCATGCACACGACTGCGACCAATACATCAACGGCGCCCTCGCAGATACCAAATACCTCGGCATCAGAAGCGGCGGTAGCTGCCGCCTCCCGAAGCAGGACCTCACCGGCAAATCGCGCTTCCTCATGAACTACTGGACCGGCACGCCCGGTGGTGTTATGGAAATACGCCTGGACAGCCTCAACGGTATAACATTGCTGACGCAGCCGCTGGCCGTCACCAAAGGCCGCCTCGCCATCAACATTCCAATGCCTGCCACCTCAGGCATCCATGACCTGTACTTTATATTCCGCAATCCGGCCTTACAAAAAGAGTCCTCCGTATGCGCAGTGGAATGGTTCGCCTTCCGCGAAGAGCTGCCAGGGAAAGGTGCGCCGGGATATGACCAGATAGCCGCTAAATTTATGGAAGTAGTGAACATGCAGCCGGAAGAAGTACCTGTGATGGTAGAGAACCCGGTATCTATGTACCGCCCCACGCATATATTTGAAAGAGGCAACTGGATGGTTACAGGCGCAGAAGTAAAACCCGATGTCCCTCATTCACTCAATCCATTCCCGGCCAACGCCCCGCGCAACCGCCTCGGATTTGCGCAGTGGCTTACCTCCGATCAAAACCCGCTCACCGCAAGGGTAATGGTTAACCGCCTGTGGGAGCAACTATTTGGCATCGGCATCGTGGAAACGCTGGAGGACTTCGGCACCCAGGGCTTCACGCCTTCGCATCCGAAGCTGCTGGACTACCTCGCCTATAATTTCATGCACCGCTACAAATGGCACCTGAAGCCATTACTGAGAGAAATGGTGCTCTCTGCTGCTTACCAACGTTCATCTGTCAATACACCTGAGCTACAGGAAAAAGACCCCGCTAACCGCTACCTGGCCAGAGGACCGCATTTCAGGCTCACTTCCGAAGCGGTACGCGACCAGGCGCTCAGCGTCAGCGGATTACTAAACCTGAACCAGCACGGGCCCAGCATCATGCCTTACCAGCCGGATAACATCTGGCAGTCGGTATGGAGCGGTGAATACTGGAAAAAGGCGGACGACGGCAATCAATACCGCCGTGCGGTATACGTTTACCAGAAACGCACCAGCCCTTACCCTTCCATGATCACCTTCGACGGCAGCAGCCGCGAAGTATGCCTGCAACGCCGGATACGCACCAACACACCACTACAGGCACTGGTAACACTCAATGACCCGGTGTATGTAGAAACAGCGGTAGCACTGGCTAAACAAATGCAAACACAGTCCAAAGATCCGGCTGCGAGTATCCGTTGGGGTTATGAACGCGCTATGTTCAAACCTATTACCGATACTAAGCTGAAAGTCCTGCTTACACTATACAACAAAGCATTAACCACTTACCAGAAAGATCCTGCGGCTGCCTGCAAGCTGCTGCAGTGCAGCAGCAACACGCCAGAGGCGCCGTCTGCCGCAGCGCTGACCGTAGTAGCCAACGCGCTGATGAACCTGGATGAATTCATGACCAAATCTTAAAATCATTCGTATGTCCAGATACAAAAAACTGATAGACGAAGCTAATAAAGAGCACCTGCGCTCCCTCACCCGCCGCCACTTTTTAATGGACTGTGTAACCGGCATCGGGGCGGCAGCCCTGGGCTCCTTCCTCGCCGGATGCGGTGGCAGCAGTGCCATCCCCAGCGCAGTAGCGGCTGATCCCATGGCGCCCAAGGTGCCGCATTTTCCCGGCAAGGCAAAGAGCGTGATATACCTGCACATGGCCGGCGCACCATCACAATTAGAGCTGTTCGATTATAAACCTGCCCTGCAGAAATTACATAACCAGCTATGCCCGCCATCATTGCTGGAAGGAAAGAAGTTCGCCTTTATCCGCGGCGTCCCTAAAATGCTGGGGCCACAGGCGGTGTTTAGTCAGCACGGTAATTCCGGCGCCTGGATCTCCGATCACCTGCCGCACTTCAGCACCATGGCTGATGACGTGAGCTTCCTCAAAGCAGTACAAACAGACCAGTTTAACCACGGCCCCGCACAGCTGCTGATGCAAACCGGCAGTGCGCGGCTCGGCAGACCCAGCACCGGCTCCTGGGTAACCTATGGCTTAGGTACAGAAAACAGTAATCTGCCGGGATTTGTAGTGCTCACCTCCGGCGGTAAAACACCGGATGCCGGAAAAAGCATCTGGGGCAGCGGCTTCCTGCCTTCCGTATACCAGGGCGTACAATGCCGCACCAAAGGCGACCCGGTGCTGTTCCTCTCCGATCCGGAAGGGATGGACCGCGATATGCGCAAAGCCTCTATTGATGCCATCAACCGCATTAACGAAGAAGAATACACGGCGTACGGCGACCCGGAAACACTGGCCCGTATTTCACAGTACGAGCTGGCGTATAAAATGCAGATAGCCGTTCCCGATGTGATGAACATACAGAACGAACCCGATTATATCCACGAAATGTACGGCACACAGCCAGGGAAAGAATCCTTTGCCAACAACTGCCTGCTGGCACGCAAGCTCGTGGAAAAAGGCGTACGCTTTGTACAGCTGTACGACTGGGGCTGGGATAGTCATGGCACAGATGAAAACCTGGCTATCGACTATGGCTTCCGTAATAAGTGCCGCGAAATCGACCGCCCAGTTACTGCACTGCTTCAGGATCTGAAGCAACGCGGCCTGCTGGACGAAACGCTGGTAATCTGGGGTGGTGAGTTTGGTCGCACCCCTATGCAGGAAAACCGCGATGGTAAAGACATGCCTTTCCTTGGCCGCGATCACCACGTAGAAGCCTTTACCATCTGGATGGCAGGGGCAGGCATTAAAAAAGGATTTACCTGGGGAGAAACAGATGAAATAGGCTATGCCGCCGTAAAAGGCAAAGTGGCCATCAATGATATACACGCAACCATCTTACAGCAGCTGGGTTTTGATCACGAAAAACTCACCTACCAGTTCCAGGGAAGGCCGTTCCGCCTCACCGACACCGGAGGGAAAGTAATCACACCGATACTGGCTTAAAATATTCCATAACCGCATGAACAACGACAGAAGAAATTTCCTGAAACAATCATCGATACTGGGCGGTGCGCTATTGCTGCCATCCCTCCCATCACTGGCTACTACCAACACCAGCATTAAACCAGGCTTTAAGCTCACCATTATGGCTACCGACTGGGGTTTCACCGGTGGCATCACCGCCTTTTGCGCTGCCGCCAAACAGGCAGGATACGATGGCATAGAGGTATGGTGGTCAGGTAACCCTGACGTACAAACGGAGTTATTCAAAGCACTGAAAGATAATGACCTCGCCGTAGGCTACCTCGCCGCCGGCAGCAACAGCAACTTCGACAAACACTTTTCAGAGTTTGAAACCAACCTGCAACGCGCTACTGCAAAGGCAGCTGTAAAGCCATTATATGTGAATTGCCACAGCGGCAGGGATTATTTCACCTTCGAACAAAACTGCCGCCTCATTGATATGACCACCCGCATTTCCAGAGCGAGTGGCATACCGGTATACCACGAAACACACCGCAGCAGGATGCTGTTTGCCGCACATATTGCGAAACAGTTCATTGACGCCAAACCTGATCTCCGCTTAACACTGGATATTTCCCATTGGTGCAATGTGCACGAATCGCTCTTGCAGGATCAGCCGGAAGCGGTAGCAGCGGCACTTTCCCGCGCCAGCCATTTTCATGCGCGCGTAGGCCACCAGGAAGGACCGCAGGTAAGCGATCCGCGTGCCCCTGAGTGGGAAGCGGCTGTAAAGCAGCACTTCAGCTGGTGGGATCAGATTGTACAACGCCACCAGGCCGAAGGCAAACCGCTCACCGTGCTTACAGAGTTCGGTCCGCCTAACTATATGCCTACCCTGCCTTACACCCGGCAGCCGCTGGCCAATCAGTGGGACATCAACGTATATATGATGCAGCAACTGCGTGCGCGTTACGCCGCTGCCAAATGATCTGAATTACTCAACTATTTTGTGCATGATTCTTTTAGAAAGTACAGGCAGCTGGGCTAGTCTCACAGGGCGTATGCACCCGCTGCTGGTACACTTACCAATAGGCATTCTGATACTGGCGCTCCTGTTTGTGCTGATCAGCAAATTACCCAGGTGGCAGTCACTGCGCGCTGCCATTCCGTTCACCTTGTTCCTCGCCTTTGCTGCAGCGGCTTTCAGCTGTATCACCGGTTACTTACTATCGCAGGACGGTGGTTATGAGGAACGTACATTAGACACACATTTCTATCTCGGTATAGCCGTTGCCGTTATCAGCGGCATCTGGTGGGTGGCATACCGCCTGCTGAAAAAAAGCCCAAAGATAGAATTGGTGCTGGCGCTGGTAATGCTGGCGCTCATCAGTATCACCGGGCATTATGGTGGTACGCTCACGCATGGCGACAACTACCTGGAAGCGGCCATGCCGGCGGCGCTCAGCGGGTTCTCGAAAAAAGCGGTAGCCGCAGGCACCAGTAATTACAAAGACATAGGGGATGCATTGTTGTATGAAGACCTCGTGCAACCTGTGCTCAACAATCGCTGCATCAGCTGCCATAGTCAGCAAAAGCTGAAAGGCGGCCTGCAACTGGAAACATTGGCATTGATGCGTAAAGGTGGTGAAAATGGGCCCGTGCTGAAAGACAGTATGCCGGAGGAAAGCGAACTATACAAACGTATTATACTCCCTGAAAATGATGAACACCGCATGCCACCGAAAGGGAAACCTTCGCTGTCGCCAGCGGAAACAGAATTGTTACATTGGTGGATTGCCTGCGGCGGCCCTGCCGGTAAAAAGGTAAAAGACCTGCCAAAAAATCCCCGGATCAGCGCTGTGCTGGCAGCTATGCAGCCATCCAAACCGGTGGACCAGCTGGTCACCGTGCCTGAAAAAACAGTAGGCGCAGCACCGGAAGCTGCTATTGCAGCGTTGACCTCCAAGGGTCTGAAAGTATTGCCGGTAGCGGAAAACAGCAACTACCTGTCTGTCACAGCTTTTACTGCGCAAACATTTAACGATCAGGATGCAGCGCTGCTGCTGCCTTTGAAGGAACAGCTGATATGGCTGGATTTATCCGGCACCGCAGTAACCGATCAGGTGTTTGGCATCATCGGCCAGCTGAAAAAGCTCACGAAGTTAACGCTGAAAGGCACCGCCATCAAAGGCAAGGAGCTGAAATCGCTCAACCAGTGCGCTGGCCTCATGTACCTTAACCTGGTACAAACGGCTGCCGGAGCGGCAGATATCATCTCCCTAAAAAATAATAAACAACTGGAACAGCTGTATGTAGGCCAAACAGGAATACCTGCAAAAGACTTACAGGAGTTGCAAAAACAGTTAGAGCTGGTAAAAATTGATACCGGCGGATACAGGCTGGCCCAACTGCCTGGCGATACGGTGGAGTATCATAAAGTAGCAAATAATTAATATGCACAGGCTTCACCAGGTTAAATACAACCTGGTGAAGCCTGTGTTCCTATAAGTCAAATGTTCCGATCATCAGGTAATGATCACTTGGAAAACCCGATGGCCAGGTACTGATAATGCTTGTACCGGTATTCTTCACCCCATTCCCCTTGTAATACATCTGGTCAATTCTTACACCTTCCCGATGACTATACCCCGGGTATGTCTTTACATCCGGAAACAGACTTCTGTAGGCATCCGTAAAGCCACTGGACAGCATTTTGCGGGAGGCTCGCGTATCATCTGCGTCACTGTCGGTATGGGGAATGTTATTGAAGTCGCCGGCAAAAATAGTGGGAATGCTATCTGATTGCGCAAAACGCTGCGCATGAAAATCATAGACCTCCTGAAATTGATTCATACCATACCAGTTAGACATCACATATACCTGCTGCCCTTTACTAATGTCGATTTTGGCACCTACGTTCATAAACGGTGCACCTTTGGGAACATATATTTCTTCGATCGGATAACGGCTGAGCACTGAAATATTAGCACCCTGGTTCAGGTAATCCCAATCTACCGTGGTGGCATAATAGTAGCCTAGTTCAGCAGCAATAAAATCGCCCGAAGAGTAAGTTTCCTGCATCATGATGACATCCGCATCTTTTGCACGTAAGATTTCTGCAATGCGTACCCGGGAATCAAAACCATCTTTAGCAGGGGTAAAATGTTTGCCACCATGCCAGATATTCCAGTCGGCTGCAATGAGCTGCGTTTTATTCTTAGGTAAACTTTTAATGGTGGACGGGAAATATTTGGTGTAGGCAGCATTAATTTCTTCCGGTGTCAAAGCCCGGTCGTATACCATTAACTTATCCAGTGCAAAATCCGGGCGGGAGAGTTTTTCTGCTGCCAGGTAAGTATCGGCGACTTCTTCCCTGACAAAAACTTTACCGTTGGAAATGCCATAGAGTTTCAGCAGGGGGGCCAGTTCCATGAACTCGCTGATTTGGTGTACCGTATATGGATTTTTGCCCAGGGCTGCCCTGATTTTTTGGATGCCGCTCAGGTCGGGTTTAACTAAGCGGTTGCTGTCAGCGCCCATTTGTTTTTTTAACAGGGCAGATTTTTGAGACACTAACGCTGACGGGTCAACGATCAGCATCTCAAGGTCGTCATTGGTAAGAGGAGGCAACCGGAAGCTATTAAAGCTATCCAATAGTTCCTGCAGTTTTATGGCTCCCTTTTCTATTTCCGGCCTTGAATTAACCTGCTGCTGCACCCATCCCGCACGGAGATCAGCTTTGCTGGCGAAATTAAAGCCAACAGCATCTGCAACATTAAACAGTACTTTATTATCTCCATCAAAAAATAGCCGGATGGTTGATTGCACATGATTATAGGTCATAGTAAGCTGATGCCATTTCCCATCGTTGAGTGGCATGATATGGCCGTTACTTCTTTCATGCGTGATACGGCGGTTACCACTACCCATGTTCCAGGCCCAGGTACCACCGTATTGATAAAACACCCATCCTGCCAGCTTCTGGGAAGCCAGACTGTTGTCAGGAAAATCCTTCTGCGATAATAGCACTGCTGTTTTATTGGCATCCATAGTAGATTTCACCCAAAACTGTATGGTGAAATCCTGATCAGGCCGGAATGGCAGCTTTTCGGCCGGAAAGGACAGTAACGTATTGTTACTGATCTGCAGCGCTTTTCCGCTCAGGCCTTTCGTGTAGGCAGGCTGTGAAATAGTTGCGGGAGCTATATCCTTGTTTGTGTCGAACTGCAGCGACAAGGGTTGCGATTGCCCTGAAGCAGCGCTGGCAGCTGCCATCAATGATAAAGCCAGTACAAATTTGTTTTTCATGTAGAGGTAGTTATTCCGCTGTTTTAGCAGAGATTTCAATTGTTCACTGTATGTAAAATAGGAAATTACTGCCAAATCGTGTAGCCAATGAGGGAAATAATCCCTCTCTGGCTACTCACGCGCTATATCACATACCTGGCATAAAAAAACCGTGACACATCATTGTGTCACGGTTCGTAAAGGAATGGTTGGTTGGTATAATTATTTCACGAATTTCTCCAGTGCCTTCTCCAGTTCTTCCCCTCTGAGGTTCATGGCTATTATTTTCCCGTTAGGATCAATCAGGTAATTAGTAGGAATGCCGTTTACCATATACATCTTAGGAATGCTGCCATTGAAGCCCTGCAATTCGGCAATATGGTGCCAGATTAATCCGTCATCGTTGATAGCTTTCAACCAGGCTGCCTTACCATCGGGCCGGTCGAGTGACACGGCGAGTATATCAAAATTCTTATCCTTAAAACGGTTATATGCCTTTAGCACCGTTGGATTTTCGTGACGGCATGGTCCGCACCAGCTGGCCCAGAAATCAAGCAGTACATACTTGCCTTTAAAGCTCGCGAGGGATAGTTGTTTCCCGTCTTTATCAGGCGCAGCAAAGCCAGGTGCGGGCTGACCAACATTAATACGTGCAGAGCTTTCTATTACGGCGGTAATTTGTTGACCCAATTGTGATTTTTTCAGTGCAGGTGTAAACGTGTTGAAATCAGCTTTTGCCTGCCCTATATCTTTCGCCCTGTTTCCTATCATCCTGCTAAACGTAAACAAACTTACGTAGTACTCCGGATGTGCTTTAATGTAGGCACGCTTAATACTATCCTGCACACCTATTGCAGCCATTATCCGCTTGCTGTTGGCAACTACTGCGGCAGTGTCTTTGGCGGTCAATCCACGATTTACTTTCCTGAGTTCATCCAACAATTTTTCAGAAGGTGCCAGGATGGCCAGCAATTCATCCTGTTGTTTCGTATAGGCGGAACCGGTAACCACCGCTCCTTCCATACTATTTTTATCACTTTTCATTTCCGGTTGAGTAATCACTGTTACGTCCCCGGGTTTTACGAAAATACGACGATAGCCAGGTAACACATTTTGACCAGGTTTGCGCAACACAGCTGAAATCATCCCGGAAAAAGGCTGATGCGTGGTATCTTTCAGCTCAAATTTCCCATTTTTAATAACCGCAGAATCCAGTAACGATGAGCGTAAGTTGCCATCATCCCTGATTAGGTAGATAGTAACGCCGTTAAGTGCAGCCGGAGCGGTACCTTTAATAATACCAGGCTGTTGCTGTGCGTGTGCAGGCAGGATATTGGCAGCTGCCAGCAGGGCGGATGCGGCCCACCGGATAGATTTATTTTTTATCATCAGTCAGGTTTAAAAGGTATTTTTTTTGAAAAAGGTTCATTACCTCATTGTAATGGGAAAGTTTTTCAGATATCACACCGTGCCTGTTGCCAGGGTACACCATCAGCTCAAAGTGTTGGTTATTATCACGTTCCAGTTTATCTACCAGTGAGAGGGTATTATTAATATGAACGTTATCATCTTTTACTCCATGCATCAGCAATAGTCTACCCTTCAGTTTATGCGTATACGTTAGTACGGATGATTTTTCGTAACCTTCCGGATTATCAGCAGGCGTATCCATGTAACGCTCGGTGTAATGGCTGTCGTACATACGCCAATCCACCACACTGCCGCCGGCAATGCCGTATTTGAAATAATCCGCACCGTAGGTAAGCGCATAGCAGGTCATATAACCACCGAAGCTATATCCACTGATACAAACTTTTTCGGTATCCACAGGTACATTGGCAATAAGCCATTTTAGACCATGTATATAGTCTTGCAAGGCCTGGTAACCCAGGTTACGGTACATATAATTTTGTCCTGCTTTACCAAACTCCCCGCAGCCCCGGTGATCAATACTGGCATGAATTATTTCTTCCCCACTGGTAAACTTTGGGTTTACAAATCTGTCGTATACATTGGAGGAGCCGGGCCCTCCATATATTACAAGTATCAATGGATACTTTTTACCGGGGGTAAAATTCCGGGGCAATGAATAATTGATAGGCAGTTCGAATTTACCATCTTCACTTTTCACGTACACGGTACGTCGTCTTGCCGCTACTTCCTCATTGAAAGCCGGTCCTTTACTATCTGCCAGTTCCTTTACTATTTTACCAGTAGTAGTAACAAGGGCAAGTCGGTCAGGAGTGGCGGTATTGCTGTATTTGGTGGTAAAATATTTTGCATCCGGCGAAAATTTCACCTCATGGTTATATGGCCCAAAAGTGAGGCGCTGGAAATTTTTACCATTGAAATCCACCCGGTACAAGTCCTGCCGGTTTAATCCGTCTTTATTACAGCTGAGGTAGATAACTTTCTTTTGCTCATCAATGTACTGGATATCGTTAACTTCAAAGTTGCCGCTGGTGAGCTGGTTTTTCAAGGTACCATCTGCATTGTGCAGGTACAGGTGCCGGTGTCCTGACTTATCAGAAACAAAAATAAATTGCTTCCCACCGTTTACAAACGTGATGCGATCTTCTTCATCCAAACTAATCCAGGTAGGTTGTGTTTCATCATAGAGCAGTACTTTGCTGCCATTAGATGGGTTTACGGCCTGCAGCTGGTAATGATTCTGATCGCGATTCACCCACTGCACCAGCAGGGATTTATTATCCGGGCTCCATACCGGCGTACCGAAGTATTGATCCACGGCAGGGTTAAAATCTGCCCAGGTAGTATTACCGCCGGTAGCTGATATGATGCCAATTTTTACAGATGGATTGGCATCCCCAGGCTGCGGGTAACGTTGCTTTTCCACATAACCATGGTAGCCTGTTCCAGCATCAGTTATAGTGTATTCAGGTACTTTACTGTCGTCAGTCTGAAAATAGGCGATGGACTTGCTATCGGGGCTCCACCAGAATGCCTGGCCTTCGTACTGGCGGCCTAGTATTTCTTCCATGTACACCCAGGAAGACATACCGTTCATGAGTGTGGCGGTCCCATCGAAGGTAAGCCTGGTTTCCTTACCGGTTGAAAGTTCCAGGGTATATAGGTCGTGCTGCCGGGTAAAAGCGATGCGGCTGCTGTCTGGTGAAAACACCGGCGTTGCCTCCGGAATGCTGTCATGTGTTAACTGTTTCCTGTTATTACCGTGTTGCAGGAAGATGTCATTGTCGCGCACCACGAGTTTTTTCTGTACCGGTTTAGGCCTAGGACGGTAGGTGGAATCAATAGTTTCCTTTCCCGTTGCAGCATCTACTTTCAAATAGGTGGTACGGTATTTTTCATTTGTCTGGGAGAGAATGAAATGCTGGTTATCGGTCCATTCTACCAGTGTCGGCAGCGGTCGTACATAATCGTGATCTCTCTGCTGTGCCATGGTGCTGACGGAAATCAACATCCCTGCGGCCATGAAGCCGTTCCTGAGTATTTGCATCTAAATTGACTTTATTTCCAGTAAGTGTTTTGGATCATTTTTGAATTTGCCTGCAACTCCGCATTCGGGATAGGCATGCAATAGTTTTTCAGCTCAAAGAACCGGCTTTCCAGCAGCACGGGGCTACCGTATACTTTAGTGGCACCGGAAAGTTTGATGCTGGCGCCGTAAATCTTTTTAAAGTCATCTTTGTCTGCAATATGCCAGCGGCGCACATCCCAGAAGCGCTGATCTTCGAATGCGAATTCGATTCTCCTTTCGTGGCGGATGCGCTGGCGCATCTGATCCTGGTTAAGACCTTCCGGCAGTGCAGGCTGTTTAGCACGTGTGCGGATGGCATTAACGGCATTGTACACGGTAGCATCCGGGCCTGTTGCCTCGTTTTGTGCTTCGGCATAGTTCAGCAGTATTTCCGCATAGCGGAGATATTGCCAGTTCTGATCGCTGCCGTAGGTAGCATCGCCGAGGAAGTTGAAGGATTCGTTGCAGGCTTTACGCACCAGGTAGGTAGTTTGTGTTTCGTATAACCCCGCATTCGTTTGATCGAAACCGTTAGCATAGGTTTGCAAAACAGATCCTCTGTAGTTAGCGCCATCATAGGCTACACTGGCGTAAAACCTGGCGTCCCTGTTAGCATAAGGAGTGGCAGGATTGTAAAGGTCTGACCCCAGCGGTAATTTCCCATCCGTCATCTCATAATCATTAATGAGGTTCTGGGTGGGATTGCTCCTGGAAAAACCACTCATAGAACCTACGGCCATATCCCGGTCGTAAGTATGCCCTCTCTCCTTAGCCATATTATTATGCTGCACAGAGAGGATACATTCTGCGTTGTTTTTTACTGTAAACAACGTTTTATAATCAGGATACAAACTGTAGGTTCCCAAATCCATCACTGCCTTGGCAGCAGCTGCTGCAGCCTGAAACCGCCCTGCATACAGGAGTACACGCGCTTTGAGCGCCATAGCTGCACCTTTGGTAAGGCGGCCGGAAGGGCTGGTGAAGCTGGCAGGAAGCGAGCCTAGTGCGGTTGCCACCTCGTCCAGTTCTCCTGTGATGTAATTCACAGTTTCCCTGCGGGTGCTGCGGGGAATGTTGAGTGTATCCGTACCATATTGTTGTGCTTTTTCTATCAGCACTACGCCAAGTGCATCCTCATACCCATCTACAAGCCCTGATGGCGCCGCAGCGCCGGAAGCTTTGATTGGATCATCTCCAAAAAAGTTCAATAATTCCGTGTAGTAATATGCACGGAAAAATCGGATTTCTGCCTTCATTTGCCTTTTGAGGACAGAATCACCTTTCACTCCATCAATGTGCGCCAGGAAATCATTTGCCTTACGGATATTTTGATACGTGCTGGTATAGTAACCATTGAACGGCGCGTTGGTGGCATTCCAACTGGCATCCATGGTAAGAGGTTTGATAAAAAATATATCGTTTGCCAGGCCGTTCATACCATCATCAGTAGCGGCTGACAGGTAGTACCCACGGGTATAACCACTTTGCAGTGTCGAATAAAAATAGTTCACATAATTACCTACCAATCCTATATCATTCCACACGGTGATTTCGTTGATACTATCCTGTGGTTTTTTATCAAGAATATCTTTTGTGCAGGAAGCAAAGCAAACCAGGCCACCAGCCAACAGACCGAATATTATATTTTTTTTCATGACATTCAGGTTAATGGATTAAGAAATCAGAAGCTAACGTTTACGCCTGCACTGAGTGTTTTCTGCGGGCCGTAAGGCGTGAGGTTATCATTTTCAGGATCAGTGAATTTCACGCGGGAGAATACCAGCAGGTTACCTCCCTGCAAATTGATCACCACGTTATTAAATCCTGCTCTTTTCAACCATTGCGGTGCAAGCGAGTAGGCCAATCGCAAATTACGTAATCGCAGGTAATTGCTATTTAATCCATAATAATCTGACACACGGGTATCACTGGCTACCGATCCCAGCTTAGGCCAGGTAGCATCCGTATTTTCCGGCGTCCATCTGTCCAGCTGGCGGGAGTCGTAGTTGGACCATGTTTTATACAGGTAGATATTTGTGTAATCACCTATCCCCTGAAAGGTAAGGTCGAGTGACAACTGTTTCCAGGTGCCCCCCACTGAAAATCCATAGTTCAGTAAAGGCATACTGATATTATCCTTCACCATCACATCCTGTTGGTCAATGATATGATCCCCGTTCAGGTCTGCATATTTTATATCGCCCGGGTTGATGGTGGTATTATTTCTTCCATCCTGTACCGCCCATGCATTTATTTCTTCACGCGTCTGGAATAATCCTAATGATTTATATACACGTGTGATATTGGCGCCCCAACCATTTACCTGTCGGGTGTCCCAGGCTGGCAAGCCGCTCTGCTCACCGGAGAAATCAGTAATTGTTTTGGTATGGGAGATATTGCCACGTACGTAATAGCTAAAATCTTTGGAGATTCGATTGTTATGCGTAAGCGATAGCTCGAAGCCACTGGTATGATTGCTTCCCCTGTTTACCCTGGGCGTGTTGGCTCCGAAAGTGAGTGGAACATTATCAGACACAGAGATGAGAATATTGGTGTTATTCTTACGATACACATCAAACTCGGCGCCCAGTAAGCCTTTAAACAAACTGATATTTAAGCCTACGTTGGCAGCTTTGATTGTACCCCAGGTAATATCGAGATTAGGTGCGTTGTTGCCCGGGTATACGGATGGCACATAGTTGCCACCGAACACGTACCCGTTTTTCCCGGTGGTAGAACTTGGTCCTGAGTTCTGACCAACGCTGAAGTTGTAAAGATAGGAGCTATATCCAGAGCCGGTTTCATCACCTGCCATCCCATAGGAAGCGCGGATTTTCAGCTCATCAATCCAGGAAACATTATCTTTAATAAAGTGCTCTTCTGACATACGCCAGCTGGCAGATACCGATGGGAAGGTTCCCCAGCGATGGCCCGGCGGATAGTTCACAGATGCTTCTGAACGGAAGCTCGCATCCACATAATACTTACCATTAAAGGAATATCCTACACGGCCTACATATCCTACCCTTCCAAACTCAGTAGCAGTACCGTTATTGGTAGAGTTGGTGCTGGCATCGCCGGCAAAGATCTGGTCGATACTGGAAGAAAATATATTGGACCTGGCAGCACTGAGTGTACTGGAATTAGATTCATTCGTGGTATACAACAACATACCCGTTACACGGTGTAAGCCAAAGGAACGGTCGTAGTTAAATCCAAATTCGGTATTGGTAAAGTTAGCGCGGTACAGGCTTTCGTTGATGTTCGGTTTAAGATCTGCACCTTTATTATCTACCCCTGATACGGGAATATACTGTCCATTGGCATTTTGCCGGTACAGTTTATAGGGCGTATTAAAAGTTTTATCTCCGTAATTATTCCGGTCAAATGAAGCCATGGCATGCGCAGTCAGACCTTTTACAAACGGGATGTTATAATCCAGGCGCAGCTTACCGTTGAAATAATTACCCGTTTTGCGATAGTAGCCGGAGCTGGATTCCTGTACAACGGGATTAGTGATAGTGCCTGTATAATTAGCTGCCGGCAGCCCATTACTGAAATAAACCGGCTGCAACGGTGATGCCAGGTATACATTATTGAGGATACCATTGGAGCCAATGGCCGCAGGGTCATTCAGCTGTTCATTAACGAAGCGGATATCGAGGCCTACTGTCAGGTTCCTCGTTACTTTTGCATCCACATTGGAGATGAGGGTATAACGTTTGAACGCATTATCAGACACTAAAGAACCCTGGGCATTATAGCCTCCGGCCAAATAGTATTTAACGCCTTCCGTACCCCCGGAAACATTCAGGTTATAATTTTGCCCTTTAGCCCAATCCTTCAGCGCTGCTTTTCTCCAGTTGGTATTGGCATATTTATCCGGATTAAGCCCGAGCCTGATGGTATCCAGGGTTTCATCTGAATACACAATGCCTCTGTTGGAGTTTAGGGAGAATTCATTTTCCAGCAAGGCCTGCTGATAGCTGTCTACAAACTTAGGCTGCTGGGTAGGCTGGGACCAGGTGCTGTTAGCGGTGAAATTAAAAGCTGTTTTTCCTTTCTTCCCTCTTTTGGTAGTGATGAGAATAACACCGTTACCACCGCGTGATCCATAGATGGCAGTGGACGCTGCATCTTTCAGCACCGTAACCGATTCAATATCTGCGGGGTCCAGGTCGTTGATGCTGGCTTGCCCGGCAAAACCTCCGGTGCTGTTATTATCATTCAACGGCACCCCATCTATTACTATCAGTGCAGTATTTAAGAAAGAGGAACTGCGTACCAGCAGTCTCGATCCGTCCCTGCCAGGGGAACCGCCGGATTGCCTGCCAAACAATCCCGGTATGGTGCCTATCAATGCATTACTCAGCATAGGAGTAGGCATCTGCGTAATGGTTTTATTGTTCACTGTACCCACTGCATTCGTCAGTGCTTCTTTTCTTTTAGTGCCGTAGCCCACTTCCACCACTTTTACTTCGTCCAGGTTATTGATGTTCTGGCTCAGCGCAATGTTCACCGGCTGTCCGTTGAGTGCAATTTTTTTAGGATGATATCCTACAAAGCTGACCACGACTTCAAATTCCTTGTGATCCATATTTACATTACGTAGTACAAATCGTCCGGTATTGTCTGTCAATACCCCCTGGCTGCCGTTTACCGCCCTGACAGTTACGCCTGTCAGCGCTTCCCGGGTGGTGGAATCATATACATACCCCCGCAGCTCCGTAGCCTCTAACAATGCCGCTGCAACCTGCGGAGACGGCTGTCCCGCTCCCGTAGCCAGTTTCTGCGCTGCCGCACCGGCAGGTCGCTGTATGATCATGTAGGTATTGTCACTTACATACACAAACAGTAGGTTGGCTGGATACAACACCCGTTTCATCACTTCTTCCACCGGCAGCTTTGGCAGGTCAGTCACATTAATATTGGTAGACTGCCCTTTGAGCAAATCCGCTTCAAACACGAAATGTGTACTGTAACGTTTGGTAATCTGTTCCAAAGCCGATGCCACCGGAATTTTTTTACCACCATTGACTGACTGGCCATAGGTTGCCACCGTCAGAAAGCTGCATAGCAATAGCAGCCAAAATTTCATTGAAATTTTTTGCATAAGAATAAGTTGGTTAGCGTTCTGATTTGGTTGAGCCGACTAATTACGTTGTTTGAAAATCAGCATGTGATCTTTTTTTTCAATGTTCATCTTTAAAATTCCGGACAGAATGAAAATGATATCATCTTCATTGTTAACGGTAATATCACCTTGAATCTTCTTATTTAAAATAGTTGAATCTGTAATCGTTGACTGATAACCGTAGGTATCTTCCAACAGCTGTGTTATCTGTTGTACGGTCATATTGTTCATGATCAGCTGCTTATTTTTCCAGGCGCTGACGGTGTTTACCTCTTCTGTTGTACGTTGCAGCTGTTGGGTGGTTTCGGTAAAGCGGGCTACGTCTCCCGGTTGTAATAACAGCTGCTGGCCCTGATGGGATTTCAGTTGCACGGCGCCGGAGCGTAATCCAACTTCGGTAACGCCGCGTCTTTCCTTCACATTAAACACGGTTCCCAGTACCTCTACGTCCAGGTGTTTCGTGTGCACAATAAATCTCTCTGAAGGGCTTACCGGCAGGGAGTCCTGCTTCAGGTGGCGCACTTCAAAATATGCTTCTCCGTTCAGCCAAATTTCACGCGGCTGTCCGTTTTCCCAATTCTTTTTATAGGAGATGGTGGAGTTCGCGTTGAGCAATACCTCCGAACTGTCTGGCAGCATGATGCTGGCCAGTTTACCATATTCGGTATGTACCTTTTTATCAGCCAGCTGAAAATAGGCAGTAATGCCAACTACTAACACCGCAGCGGCGGCCGCCGCTACCATCCAGCGTTTGCGTACCACCCGAAGATGTGATTGGTGTGTGACCTGTTCAATACTGGTTCGGATGGACTCCCAGACTTCCGATTCCGCTGTGGCGGAAGGCAGGATGCGTTTGGCAGTGAGGAGCAGTTGCAACTCCGCTCTTGCAGCCTGGAACTCGCGCAGGTTGGGCGGTGCTGACTGAACATATTCCTCCCAGGCATCACTTTGTTCCCCGCGTACGAAGCGGACAAAGCTGTCATCGTCCAGGAAATCCTGTTTATTATATTGCTGATACAACTCACTCATAACTACACTGGCAGCCTTCCTATAGAAGGCTCCTTTCTCAATAAACACCGGGGGGATTCAGATCACCCCATGGAAAATGAAAAAAACTTTAATTTTTTTTCAGCTGGTAAAAACTGAAAAATCCAAACAGGGAAAAAGGAAGTAAACTACCTGCTGGCAGCGACTTTCAGCAGGCATATCAGCGTAATGAGGGAGATATCCATTATTTCCCGCAATGCTTCAAGGGATCGGGCGGAGAGTTTATAGGCACCTTTTACGGAAACATCCATGATAGATGCTATTTCTTTATAATCTAACTCCTGGTAGTAGCGAAGATAAATAATTTCCTTTTGCCGGGGGGTGAGCTGCTCCATGGCAGCTTGCAGTGCGGCGAGTTTTTTCTCATTCACTTCCCGCTCTATATAAGCGGCTTCCGGAGAAAACTCCAGTTCAAAATCATAATCATCTTCCAGGTTGTTGATGCGGCGGCGCTTCTCGTCCCTGAACTTATTATATATAATTGCACGCAGGGAAAACAGGAGGTAAGGTTTGATTTTGGTGGTGGCGGCCAGTGAGTTCTTATTAGTCCATATCTTCACAAATAGTTGCTGAATGCACTCTTTCACAAAATCTTCCTCCTCAGAAAAACGCATGCCGTACTCGTACAGCATAGAAAAGTGCGAACGGTATACCTGCTGAAATGAGTGGTCGTCGCCCGCGAGGAGCAATTGCCATAATTCATTATCATTGGTTTGTGTTAGCATGCCTATTCAAAAACACCTTCCGGGAAAATGTGGAAAAATACAACCATTTCCTGAAATATTTAAAATAGCGGCGGTAGTTTTTATATTACAAATGCGAACGGGCCCAAGTTGGGCCCGTTCGCATTTGTATATTACTTTAGCTTATCGCTGACCAAACAGTGGAAACACAGCGGATTCCACATGTTCTCTCTTCATAATATCATTCATCTCTGCCACAATTTTTGGATACTGCGCAGCCACATTATTTTTCTCCTGGGGATCGGTAGTTAGTTCATATAACTCTAGTCCTGCTCCGGGATCTTTCTGCACATTGTATTTCACTCCTTTCCAGTTGCCCATGCGTACTGCCTGGCGGCCGTTGTTTTCATGGAACTCCCAGTACAGGAAAGGATGCTGTTTTTGTTTGCCTTTGCCTGTGAGTTCCGGTACAATGGAGATACCGTCGATATTGGCCGGGGCTTTTTGTCCTGCCAGTACAGCGAAGGTGGGCATCATATCCCAGAAAGCTCCTGCGTAATCGGAGGTGGTGTTAGGCTGGATTTTACCGCTCCATCTGGCAATGAAAGGCACTCGGATACCGCCTTCATACAAATCTCTTTTGATACCCCGGAATCCACCGCTGCTGTTGAAAAACACCGGATCGGCGCCCCCTTCGGCATGCGGGCCGTTGTCGCTGGTGAAAATCACGAGGGTATTTTCATCGAGTCCCAGCTCTTTCAGCTTAGCCATCACCTGGCCTACGTAAATATCCAGCCTGGTAACCATTGCGGCAAAGTTGGCGTGCGGATATTGCTGGGATACATAGCCGTGCTTACCACCGCCGGTATTATATTCAATGCCCTTGTATGGTTTTTCCGGGTACTTGCCTTTAAACTGTTGCAGGATACTGTCTTCCGGCACCAGCAGCTCTGCATGCGGCAGGTTGTAGGTGAGCCAGAGGAAGAAAGGCTGGTTTTTATTATCGTCCATAAAGCGCAGTGCCTGTTGCTGGATGCTATCCGGGGCATATTGTAACGTATGTTCCAGATCGCCGTTGGCGGTGAGTTCCACGCGGGTATCGTTGTTCCAGAGGTGAGAAGGATAGTAACGATGCGCTTCGCTCTGACAGTTATAGCCATAGAACTGATCGATGCCCTGTGTGATGGGATCACCTTCAGATTTCACCGGCCCCAGGCCCCATTTACCGAAGGTTCCGGTTTTGTAACCACCTTTTTTCAGTACTTCAGCCAGGGTGATCACGGTATCGGCAATAGGCTGCTGGCCTTCCGGCTTCATTTCTTTGTTGCCTCTGATGTAGGTATGTCCGGTATGTTTTCCGGAGATGAAAGAGCAGCGGGAGGGCGCACACACGGAGGTGCCGGCATAAAACTGGGTGAAGCGCTTCCCTTCAGTGGCCAGTTGGTCGATGTTGGGGGTCGTGAATTGCTTTTGTCCGTACACACTGAGATCGCCGTAGCCAAGGTCGTCAGCTAAAATAAAAATGATGTTGGGCTTTTTCTGTTGGGCAGCCAGGGGCGACAGGCCAACTAACCCTGCCCCGAGCAGGGCGGTTAATCCGATTCTTTTCATTGTTATCATGCACGCGGTTTTTTCTGGAAGCTAAATTAACGTTCAAAGTACACTTATCATAGCCAGGGGCGATCTTATATTATTTTTTTACGAAGATTATAGCAAAATTGCTCATATTGCAGCCTACCTATAGCAATCAACTTAACAACTACAATGGCTAAATCAGAAGAGCAGCATCTTAAGAGAGGGCTGCAAAACAGGCATATACAGCTTATTGCCCTGGGAGGTGCTATCGGAACGGGTTTGTTCCTCGGCATTGGTCCTGCGGCGGTGCTGGCCGGTCCCTCCGTTATTTTAGGCTATGCCCTGGCAGGTGTCATAGCATTCTTTATTATGCGCCAATTGGGAGAAATGGTGGTAGAAGAGCCGGTTTCCGGCAGTTTCAGCCACTTTGCCTATAAATACTGGGGTACCTTTGCCGGTTTTGCTTCCGGATGGAACTATTGGATCTTATATATTCTGGTGAGCATGTCGGAGCTGACCGCCATTGGCGTTTATGTTCACTTCTGGTGGCCGGAAATACCACTGTGGGCCAGCAGCTGCTTCTTTTTTGTGGCTATCAATGCGCTCAATCTTACTTCTGTTAAAGTATACGGCGAAGCAGAATTCTGGTTCTCCATTGTAAAGGTAGTGGCCATCATCGCCATGATTATATTTGGGGTATACCTGCTCGTTAGTGGCAGCGGTGGTCCGCAGGCAACGGTGGCCAACCTCTGGAACGACGGGGGCTTTTTCCCTAAAGGCCTTATGCAGGCCGACGGGCACGGCGGCTACCAGGGATTACTGGCGGCCATATCGCTGATCATGTTCTCCTTCGGGGGATTGGAGCTGATAGGCATCACCGCTGCGGAAGCGGATCAGCCGGAAAAAACAATTCCGAAAGCTACTAACCAGGTGATCTATCGTATCCTGATTTTTTACGTGGGTGCGTTGATTATATTATTCTCCCTATCTCCCTGGAAAAGCATAACTACGGACAGCAGTCCGTTTGTGATGGTATTTGAAAGTCTGAAAGGCTTCCAGTTCACTATGTTTGGCAAAACTGTTTACTTCACCAGCCTCATTGCCAATGTACTCAACCTGATTGTGCTGACAGCTGCGTTATCGGTATACAACAGTTGTGTATATAGCAACAGCCGCATGTTGTACGGCCTGGCAGAACAAGGCAATGCGCCAAAATTTCTCTCTAAACTCAATAAAAACAGTGTACCGGTGCAGGCCATACTCGTTTCAGGCCTGTTTGCTGCCATCTGTATTATTGTAAATAAGCTGATGCCGGAAAAAGCGCTGGAAGTATTGATGTCGCTGGTGGTGAGCTCCCTCATTATCAACTGGATCATGATCAGCGTAGTGCACCTGAAGTTTAAGCAAAACAAACAATTACACCAGGAAAAAACAAAATTCCCTTCCTTCATATACCCGGTTTCCAACTACATCTGCCTGATATTTTTAACGGGCATACTGGTGCTGATGTGGATTACCGGAATGAAGCTGCCGGTGGCACTGATGCCAGGCTGGCTGCTGTTTCTGTATATCTGTTATATGATTGTAAAGAGAAATAAAGCCAGTTAAACAACAACTGACCGGGCATAGACCTGTTCGCGAATAACAGGGTACTGGTGGTACCCTGTTATTCGCGAACAAAACCTGGCACTGCAGAACCAGCAGAACGAAGATGTACCACCAGTACCCTGTTAACCGCAAACAAAGCCTGGCATTGCAGAACCAGCAGAACGGGATGTACCACTAATACTCCGTTAATCGCGTAGGGTAAAGGCTAAAAGCTCCTCACACAAAATGCACCCCATACTTACCACAAATAGCTGCCACCGCAGCCAGATCAGGTGGACCTACAGGCAAACGTCCCAGTTCATCAAACATATGTTCTAACCCCGAAGGATACACGCTGCATTCTACCCGTGCAGGGCTATTACCTGTTATTTTGAACCCATGTGCCACCCCTTTCGGCAGAAAAACCATATCACCTGCCTGTAAAATGTGTAAATCGTCTTCTACCATAAATTCTACCTCACCGCCGATCACATGAAAAAATTCATCTTCATTCGTATGCCTGTGCTTGGGAACCTGTACCCCTGGCGGATTTTCCTGGATAAACGTGGTAAAGAGTCCTCCGGTATCTTCCCCGGTAAATTTAAAAGTTTGATTATCTCCCAACACTACCAACCGGGAGCCTTCTGCTGATCGGATAACTTTACTTTTCATAAGGGTATGTTTTGGGTTTATATTTGATAGAGATGTGGGGTATCAACAAATTACTTTATCTAACTGTAATATACAAAAAGACCCATGAGCGTTAAATTGTTTTTAATCCGCCACGGCCAATCCCTGTGGAATCTGGAAAACAGGTTCACCGGCTGGAAAGACATAGACCTCTCCGAAAAAGGGGTGCAGGAAGCCATTGATGCAGGTAAGGAATTACGGGGCGAGCCGATAGATATTGCTTTTACATCTACCCTGATACGGGCCCGGCATACGCTGGACCTTGTGCTGCAAAACTGCGGTGAAACAGGCATCCCTGTTGTGATGGATAAAGCACTGAACGAGCGCGCCTATGGCGACCTGGAAGGCCTCAACAAAGCTGATACCGCAGCGCAATACGGCGAGGCGCAGGTGCATATCTGGCGCCGCTCCTTCAGCACACGCCCGCCAGGCGGAGAAAGTCTGGAAGATACCTATAATCGCGTGGTACCTTATTTTATGCACACCATACTGCCTCATATGGAAGCAGCAGAAAATGTGCTGATCGTAGCCCATGGCAATAGTTTGCGTGCACTCGTGATGTTTATTGATAATCTGACACAGGAGGAAATCCTGCAAAGAGAGATAGCTACCGGCTTTCCGCTGACCTACCATTTTAATCGCGCCATGATGGATAGCTTACGGGCACGATATGGCCTCACTATTTAGTGCGGTTAATAAAATCAGTCTTTAAATGTAACCCGGGCTCCTGCTTGGTTTCAGATAGTACAAACAGACTCCGGATTTTACGGATATTATCCAGTTTGGAGAGTTTATGGGAATAAAAACCATCATAGGCCTCCATGTCAGCGGTCACAATTTTGAGGAGGTAATCGAACTGGCCACTCATCTTATAGCACTCCTGCACCTCCGCAAAGCCGTTTATGCTTTCCTCAAAGGCCGATAATCTCTCGTGCCCGTGCATATCCAGCGTAACGCTGGTATAGGCCACCAGCGCGTTTCCCAGCTTATTTTTGTTGAGTACGGCAATGTAGCCCAGTATATAACCTTCTGCTTCCAGCCTTTTCACACGCTCGAATATAGCAGTAACAGACTTCCCCAGCTTTGCGGCAATCTCCTTATTGGTGGTGCGCGCATCCTGTTGAAGTATGTCCAAAATACACATATCGAGCATATCGGGGATGAAGGCCATGTCTGATTTTCTCCAAAAATAGGTATCCGGTCACAAATGCTGAAAAAAATTCCGAATCAACACCCTAATTCGGATTTGTTTTCGGTGTTGGGAATCAATCGATTCAGGAACCCGTATCGGGGGATACCTTCATTGCCTAAACAGCAGGTTATGAAAGATCATATAATTCTCCCACTCGAAGCCGTGACGATGGAATCGCTGCCGCTCGTAGGTGGCAAATCCGCCTCCCTCGGTGAAATGATAGGCAACCTCACCCAGGCAGGTGTGAAAATTCCAACCGGTTTTGCCATTACCACCAAAGCGTATTACGACTTCCTGCAACATAGCGGGCTGGAAACCTATATCCGCGAACAGATTACCCATATTGACTTTGAAGATATTACCAGCCTGCGCCGCGCGGGCATGCGTATCCGCCAGGCTATCAGCAGCACCCGCTTCCCATATGAGCTGAGCAGCCAGATTATTGACGCTTACAATGAGCTGTCCCGCGAATACGGACAGGATCAAACGGATGTGGCGGTACGTAGTTCTGCTACTGCGGAAGACTTACCAGACGCTTCTTTTGCCGGTCAGCAGGAAACATTCCTGAACGTACGCGGCCCTGTTGCGCTGATTGACGCTGTCAGAAACTGCTTCGCCAGCCTCTTCACTGACCGTGCCATCAGCTACCGCTCTACCTTTGGCTTTGATCATTTTAGTATAGGCTTATCCGTATGTGTACAGAAAATGGTGCGCTCCGACCTGGGGGCTTCCGGTGTAGCCTTTTCCCTCGATACGGAATCTGGCTTCAGGGATGTAGTGCTGATCAATGGTTCATGGGGTTTGGGAGAAATGGTGGTACAGGGCGCCGTGAGCCCGGATGAATTCATTGTTTTCATACCCTTGCTGGACAAAGGTTATACGCCCATCGTAGAAAAGAAGCTCGGACAGAAAGATAAAAAAATGGTGTATGGAGAAGGTGGTGATGAGAGAACGAAAATTATTCCGGTAGAAAAACAGGCCTTGCATAAGTTCTGCCTCAGCGATGCGCATATTATACAGCTGGCCTCGTGGGTGAATTGCATTGAGGCTTACTATACACAGAAGAAAGGCCACTGGTGCCCGATGGACATAGAATGGGCGCTGGATGGACTTACCAACGAACTGTACATCGTACAGGCAAGGCCGGAAACCATTCATTCCCGAAAGGATCATAATAAGGTGAAGTCGTACGTGATCAATGACAACGGTGCGCCCCGCGAGGAAATCGTACGCGGTATCGCCGTGGGTGATAAAATTGCCGCAGGCCATGTCAACATCCTGTTTTCACTGGATAACAGGCTCAATGCGGGGCTTGGCTTCCAGCCCGGAGATGTACTGGTAACCGACATGACCGATCCTGACTGGGAACCGATTATGAAAATGGCGTCGGCCATTGTTACCAACAAAGGAGGAAGAACTTGTCATGCTGCTATTGTTGCCAGGGAGATGGGAATTCCGGCGATTGTTGGCTGCGGCGATGCCACCGACAAACTCACATCAGGGCAGCCCATCACCATCAGTTGCGCAGAAGGGACCGAAGGTGTGGTGTATGATGGCATCCTGCCGATAGAAGAGCTGGAAATGGACTTATCCCTGCTGCCGCAGGTAAACACCCAGCTGATGCTGAATGTAGGCACGCCGGCCATGGCATTTCAATATACCCATTTGCCTAACCGGGGCATAGGTTTGGCAAGAGAAGAGTTTATTATTAACAACTATATCAAAGCACACCCGCTTGCGTTACTAAACCACAGGGAGTTGAAGGATGCAGATCTCACCAAAAAAATAACGCAGCTGATAAAGGGGCATGACAGTGAATCTGATTACTTCATTAACCAGCTCGCATATGGTGTAGGCAAGATTGCCGCCTCCTGCTATCCGGAAAAAGTGATTGTGCGCTTCTCTGATTTTAAGAGCAATGAATATTTCAACTTACTGGGAGGTAAGTATTTTGAGCCGGCAGAGGAGAACCCGATGATTGGTTGGAGAGGTGCTTCCCGCTATTATTCCGATGCGTACAAACCAGCGTTCCGCCTGGAATGTGAGGCGATCCGCAAAGTACGTGAGCAAATGGGTTTAACAAATGTAGTGGTAATGATTCCTTTTTGCCGTACCGTAGAAGAGTTGCAGAAAGTACTGGGTGTAATGGAAGAATTTGGCCTGAAACGCGGCGAAGAAGGTTTGGAAGTATACCTGATGGCGGAGCTGCCAAGTAATATTATAATGGCGGAGGAGTTTTCGGAATTCATTGACGGATTTTCCATTGGCTCTAATGACCTCACCCAGCTCACCCTGGGGCTGGACAGGGACTCCAGCATAGTAGCCCCTTTATACAACGAAATGAATCCGGCGGTACAGCGCATGATTGCCAGGCTTATCAGCGTGGCAAAAGAAAAAGGTGTAAAGGTGGGCATCTGCGGCCAGGGGCCCTCCGATTTCCCTGAGTTTACGCGGATGCTGATCAGCATGGGCATTGACAGTATTTCCGTTACGCCTGATGCGGTAACTAAAACGCTGAAAGCCATCCAGGAGGCAGAGTTGGAAGCAGTAGAAATTTAACGATACATCTATCTGCATATGGATTTATTTTACTAAATTTATTAGCAAAATACATCCATATGCAGCAAAGGCTAACACTTATAACATTAGGCGTGAGGGACCTGAGTCGCTCATTGAAATTTTACGAAGAAGGATTAGGCTGGAAGAAATCATCTGACAGCCAGGATGCGGTAGCCTTCTTTTCGCTGGGAGGCATGGTGCTTTCTTTATTTGGCTGGGATTCGCTGGCAGCAGATGCCAACCAATCTGCAGCGGGTAATGGCTTCAGAGGAATTACGCTGGCTTACAACACCCGTAGCCGCGAAGAAACCGATGCTGTACTGGCGCTTGCGGCAAAAGCCGGCGGCACGATAGTAAAACCGGCAGAAGAGGTTTTCTGGGGAGGCTATAGCGGCTATTTCACAGATCCTGACGGGCATTTATTTGAAGTGGCGCATAATCCATTCTGGGAAATGAATGAGCAGGGGCAAGTACTGCTGCCTTAAGATATTTATGAACAGCTACCCCGGGGGTATTTACCCACCATAGCTTCCGGAGCATGAAAATGCTGATTATCGGATACCCACACATTGACCGATGTACAGCTGGCACAAAAGGTGCCGGCTGTGTGGGTTCCAGCCTTTCCTCCCCAACAAGATAAATTTGCGGCAAATGAGCTGCGGAGTGAGCGCAATTTTTAATACTTTTGCCCTCAACCCAACTAATTTTTATCGCTTATGAAATCGTTAGCCATTGCTTTTTGTTTGTTGATGTCTTTCTGCTTTACTGTTGTAGCCCAGGATTCAACCGGTTACTTACGTACTTCGCAATACATCAATGCTATAGACCAGCTCACTATGGGAACAAATATGGTGTACAACTTTACTACCACCGCCAATACAGTTGGCACTCCTTACCTTTATGACGGATGGGCTTACATGTGGCTGGATTCACTGGACAACAAACCGGTACAGAAATCAGTTATATATGAAGCCAACCTGGATCTGCAAAAGAATCAACTAATCATCAAGGGAGGTAACGGCAAAGCCTTTGCGCCGGAGATCTATAACGTGCAGGCGCTGCACTTCAAAAAAGGAGATGAAATGCGCTTCTTTGTTCGTGCCTACCTGAACGGTTCCATGAAATTTGTGGAACAACTGTCATCCACAGGAAAATATACTTTACTGAAAGATGTAGCCATACTGTACTCCAAAGCAGATTACGTGGATAAAGGTATGATACAAACCGGTAAACTTTACAATGAGTTCAGACGCAAGTATACTTATTACCTCGTGCAAAACGATAAGGCTACCAAAGTGGTACTGAAGCGTAAAAACATCCTGGCCGCATTCGACAATGATCCGCAGGCAGCAGAAACAGCCAAGAAATTCATGATTGCCAATAACGGCTTTGATGAAGTAGTGCTGGCGCAGGCGGTGAATGCAATCAATATGGAAACAACTACTAAATAAGCAATGATTTCTCCCGGCCGGTGGCCGGGAGAAATCATTGCAAAGGCCGGGCCTCCCAGCCTTTGTAACAATGAATATTCTTATCTACCCCTTCAAAATAATTTTGCGGATTCCGGGATTTTCTCCACATTTACACCGTAATTTCAACCACAATGGAATCTGACAATTCGGACATTATAACGTTCCTCACTGCCTACATCTTATCTAAGTTCAATACTTCTCCGCCTCGCGCATAAAATACTTCTGGCATACCTTTTGGATATATAGCGCCACAAAAATTAAAGGGGGCCCCTTTGATGTATGACTTCAGCTACATAACCATCTGATGTAATTTTCAACACAAACATTTCTAACATCCCTAACAATGGAAAACGTATCTACACTTACGTGGGTAATAGCTATTGCTGTGCCCATACTACTCCTGGTATTGCATAAAGTCATACTTCGTATGCTCTTTGGCGTTGTGATTGTACCGGAGGACCGTATTGGTCTGGTGACCAAAAAATTTGTGCTGCTGGGTAAGCAGGAACTGCCGGAAGGCCGCATTATTGCTACAGACGGACAAGCGGGTTTCCAGGCGCAAACACTGGCCCCCGGCATCTATTTCTGGCGCTGGATATGGCAGTACAGCGTGTCGTTCCAGCCGTTTACCATCATCCCTACCGGTAAGATCGGACTGGTGCTGGCAAAAGATGGTATGGAGCTGGAAACAGGCTCCATACTCGCCCGCAAAGTGCCTTGCGACACCTACCAGGACGCAGCCGCATTTCTGAAAAATGGTGGGCGTAAAGGGCGGCAAACAGCCATCATCACACCAGGCTCCTATCGTATCAATACTTTCCTGTTCGAAGTGGAGTTAACAGACAGTATCACAGTGCCTGAAAATGCAGTAGGTATTGTTACCACACTTGAAGGTAAAGCACTGGAAGCCGGCTCAATCGCAGGTAAACATATTGACCATCATAACAACTTCCAGGATGTGGACACCTTCCTGGAGAATGGCGGCTACAAAGGGTTACAGGAGCAGGTAGTACTCGCAGGTTCCTACTTTATCAACCCCTGGTATGCGCGTATTGAACTGGTGAAAATGACGGAAATCGCGATCGGTCACGTAGGCGTGGTGATCTCCTTCGTAGGTAGTGATGGCATAGACCTCAGTGGTGCGGAGTTTAAGCATGGTAACATCGTCAGCAAAGGCAATAAAGGTGTATGGGCCGAACCCCTGGGACCAGGTAAATACCCTATCAACCCTTATATCATGAAAGTAGAACTGGTGCCTACCACCAACCTGGTGCTCAACTGGGCCGCAGCCCGCAGTGAAGCACACCAGCTGGATAAAAACCTGTCTACCATCACCGTGCGTAGTAAAGATGGTTTTACTTTCAACCTGGACGTAGCACAGATCATCCACATCCCTACCAACGAAGCACCTAAAGTAATTGCGCGATTTGGTAACATGAGCAACCTGGTAACGCAGGTGCTGGAACCTACTATCGGTAACTATTTCCGTAACAGTGCGCAAGGGTCAGATGTGATCGGATTTTTAACCAGTCGTAAAGAACGGCAGGACTCTGCTAAGGAACATATCGGCCACGTGCTGGAACAATATAACGTACACGGCGTTGACACCCTCATCGGCGATATCGTACCACCGGAAACACTGATGAAAACCCTCACCGATCGTAAGATTGCAGAGGAGCAGAAAGTGACCTACGACACGGAAAGACTGGCGCAGGAAACACGTCAGAAACTGGAAAAAGAAACGGCGATTGCAGAAATACAGAAGGAGATCGTAAAGGCCGACCAGGGTGTTTGGATCGCTGAACGTATCGCCGATGCCGCAGTGAAAAAAGCTACCGGTGACGCCAACAGCGTACGTTTGCAGGCAACCGCCGAAAGCGACCGCATGAAACTGATGGCTGCCGGGGAGGCCGAAAAAGTACGCTTGCTTGCGAAAGCAGAAGCAGAACGCACCGAATGGACCGCGAAAGCCGATGCAGAAAAAATCTCCCTCATCGGTAGAGCAGAGGCAGAAAAAATTCTTGCTACCGGTCAGGCCAGCGCAGAATCGTACAAGCTCGCCGTAGAAGCAATGGGTGGTGATAACTTCACCCAGCTGAAAGTGATGGAAGCCATTGGTGAACAAAACATCCGCATCATGCCTGAAATCCTGATAGGCGGCGGAGCAGATGGCACCAGCGGCCCAATGTCCGGACTCCTCGGCCTAAAGCTGCTCGAAGATGTAGCAAAAAGAAAGTCAGATAAACAAAACGAGCAGTAACTGCTGCTCGCCTTCCGCCATCTATAGCCACCGAAGCGCTGCGTCTGCAGCGCTTTTTTTATTTCCCGAATAATTCCGACACGCAAAGAGGCTGTATCAAAAGTATGATACAGCCTCTGGTCATTCGCATGCCTGATGAAGTCAGGCAATTGTTTACGTCGTTTATTTTTGATGCAGCACAATTATTTCACCAAACTATTCAAATACACTTCCAGGTTTGTATACCCTTTATCCAACTGATGACCATTACCATCCGCCACTTTCGCATTCAGCCCGTTGGCTTTTTCCCAGGCGTCCGGCATCCCGTCGCCATCTGTATCCTGCGGAGCAGGTACTGATTTGAGCTCCGGGTAGCCACCCGCTTCGGCCGGTGTATCTACAATCCCATTTTGTTTTTTACCATTTGTGGAGATGCCGGATTCCACTTCGCGAATGATACGCGTATCCACCGCGTCTCTCCGTAGGCTGGCACCGGCGGAGGCCAATACTGCTTTATAGGCATTGAGCGCATCTGTGGTGGTGACAGCGCTCACTTCGAACGGCACCTTCACCACGGCTGCTGCAGGATCGTTACATTGTACGCCCCCATTCGTATTAGCGGCCGTTACGGCAGGGTCCTGATAAACGAAGTTACCATCTACATAAAACTGCCCATAGGGCTCAGAAGGATTAATAATCCTGCTCCTCACTTTCTTCTGTGTAGCCGGGCCTGCTTTGTAATAGTTGTTCACCATGTTATATCGCCCTTTCTCCCCACCATAAGAACTATTGAACCCCCAGTTATACACTACGTTGTTGCGATAGTCCACCAGTTCATCCGCACTATTGGTAGTGCTGCTGGAACCACTGAAACGGGGATTACGGCTGTTATTATTAGCGATCAGGTTGTGATGAAAGCTGGCCTTCCTCCCACCCCAGATACCACCATATCCATGTGCCCCTTTGATATGAAACGATTCATTCAGCGCTTCTGCCACCAGGCACCACTGCAGCGTGAAATTGCTGTTATAGTAGAAGGATGCACATTCATCCATCGCCCAGCTTACGGAACAATGGTCAATGATAACGTTATCTGTGTTGCGGCCGCCAAGGGCATCGCCTTCCTTATGGGAGTCATCTCCCAAACGGAAACGCATATACCGGATGATAACATTGTTAGCCTCTACATAGGTCGGATAGTTGCGTACACAAATCCCATCGCCCGGAGCCGACTGCCCCGCAATGGTGACATCGCCTTCCTTAATACGAATGGGAGATTGCAGCGGGATGGTGCCGGACACACCAAACACAATGGTACGCGGCCCTTTGGCAGCTAATGCCGCCCGAAAACTACCCGGACCATCGTCTTCCAGGTTGGTAACATAGATGACTTTTCCATTCCGTCCGCCGCTGGCAAACTGCCCAAACCCTTCGGCACCAGGAAAAGCCTGCTGCTGCGCATTAGCATCGGCAGCTAACAGGCATCCTCCCATCATCATCTGCCAGAAAAAATTTTTGCTGATGAATTTCATATGAATAACGTGTTAAATGATTTTTCTCGCGAAGGAGGGTATTTTATCTTTTTTTCTCGCAAAGCAGCAAAGCAGGAAAGCAGCTAAGGATTATGTTTTGTTGGTTATGATTTATTCTTAAATGGTCAGCCATTGGCTGACCATTTAAGAATAAGGAGGAGACCTTCGGTCTCCTCCTTATTCAGATAAACTTTTTGGAACAAATGCAGGCCTTTGCTGCTTATGCCCCTTATGCTGCTTTGCGAGAAAAAAAGATCGCGAAGGCCGAACGCCCTTATCTCCACCGCGGATCACCGGCAATTGATTTGCCAGGGAAGCCGCTGTCCTTAATTCTGAAGATTCCGTTATATGGGTCGGTGAACAGCGCTGATACAGTGCTGCTATAGGCCGTTACACCAGGTATCGCATTAGCTGTTGCGGAATAGTCACCAGTAGTATAGGTACTGCTGGAAGATATAGAAGTACCGGTACCTGCGCGTGCGCCCCTTACCGTTATTGCACTTCCATTGATCCTTCCATGGCCAATGATGCAACTATTGAACTTAATACCACCGGTTACGTTGATGGCGTTGAAGTCCACCAGGTAGGCGCTACCGCCGCCCTGCGGCGCTTCGTTGATGGTGCAGTTAGTAAATTCTACTGTTTCTGCCTGTTTAGCGCCCACTACTACCTTCTGCATTTTATACAAAGTGCTGTTGGTAAATTTAATATTAGCCAGGGCCGATTGTGCATTACCATTTACAACTCCGTAATCTGCAATACTATCAATCACACAATTGTTAAAGCTGATGGTATTGATGGCTGTACCTGCTGCATCTGCTGTTTGTACGCGTACCACACCACGGAACATTTCCAGGTTGCAGGATTCAAACTTCACTTTACCAATGCTGCCGGCTTTATTGATGTTCATCACATAAGAACCGGTATATACGGCACCTTTCAGCGTTACTTCCTGGAATTGCAGAGAGTCAATAGTGGCACCGGCAGTCAGGTTCATGGCGCTGTTAAACGTAATGACCGGATAAGCAGGATTAAAACTAATTTCAGCTACAATGCTCAACGTCTTGTTCAGCACTACTTCTGAGGTGATAGCGTAATTTTCTGCACGTCTGAGGATGATGGTGCTGCCGGAAGGCACCACGCCAATCGTATCCATCAGTACAGAAGGGCGACCCGTGATTTCAGAAAGATCTATCACTGCGCCGTTTGCAGGCACACCACTTTTGGTAGTGAAGGATATATAACCTTTGCTTTTTCCTGCGGCATCATATATCTCTACATTATAGAGTGTAGCTGCTTTGAGACCATTCACCTGAATGTGCCCGGCCTGACTGGCAACTGCATCCAAAGGCACTGTAAGCGCCGGTAAGCCGTTTGCTTTCAGTTCCAGCTTCACGAAGCCCGCAGCTGGTTTCCAGCTGATCACAGCTGCCTTGTCGATGATATCGGTAGCAGCAGGATTGATCAGCCATTGTTCCCCGGAGATGGAGAAGCTTTTGCTGGTCAGCCAGTGCGAATTTTTCGTACTATCGGCATCGTTAGTGCGTATTCTTACAAAATATTTCGTACGCGGTGTCAGGTAGTCATCACTGATCCTGATGCCGGAGGTATCTGTCGTAAACCGATGTTCGTAGGTAGCGAAGGTAGTATCCTTCGATAAATCCACCGTGTAGGTAGCCTTCGTGGTATATAGTGCGGCCTTCCAGGTAAGGATAGCCACAGTATCTTCCGAAGAGATACTGATATCACCGGATGGCATGAATGCACGCGGCATGGCCAGCTCATCTTCGGTACGCTTGCAGGACCACAGGCCAGCTACTGCCAGCAGCAGTACTATGATGGAATTATATTTAAGTCTGATAGTCATGATAGGGATATTTATTTGTAACCAAAGTTCTGCTCAAGTTTGTAATTACTGTTCATCGCATCCAGCGGAATCGGGAACAGCTCTTTCTTGTTGGCTTCGAAGTAGCGTACATACCCTTTGCGGTCGCCGCTGATATAATCTTCATTTACAGATGCCCGCCATGCTTTGGAGGTGTATCCTGATCCGCTTGGTGCAGAAGCGGTACCGAGGCCCGGCTCGAAGAATACTTTGGAAGCTGCGCCACCATACAGATCCAGCGTAGACATTTCTTCTGCGGAGGATTTCACGCCGTAGGCGGCTGCTTTGGTATAGATATATGCCGGTACGTTAGCATATCTGCCGGTACCATTCATAAATTCACGCAGCTTATCTTTAGTTTCAGCAAATTTTGTTGCTAACAGGTTCCACCTGATAAGGTCATATTTACGGATACCCTCACCACCAAACTCCAGTAATCTTTCCTGTACAATAGCTTTGAAAAAACCTTCTTTATCCTGTGGCACATCCGGAACTCTGCTCTCAAATCCTGCGTAGGCACGTTTACGTACTTTCAGCAATGCATCCTGTGCAGTAGCAGAAGGTGCACCGTTGATTTCGTTGTCCGCCTCTGCATACATCAGCAGGATATCTGCGAAACGCAGAATAGGCCAGTTTACAGCCAGGTTCTGTGCGGTTCCGATGATGCTCGTCCAGGAACGTCTGAACTTACCATCCGTCATGGCAGCACCGGTAGTAGCGATTTTTTTGCTGTCCGCGTCAATTTCAAAGCTGTTAAGGGTTACATCTCTCCTAACATCCCCGATAGAATCAAACTCATAGAAATAGGTTGGAATGGCATTGATACCACCGCCACCACCACCATACTTTGAGCTGGCATTGTGACGCATACCGTTGTAATATCCCAGCTTACTATCAGAGCTGGCGTTACCACCAAACGCACCCACTTCAAAAATCAGCTCATGCTCATTATCCAGTCTGGTAGCGGAATGCAGGGTTTTAAAGAGATTTTCATATACCGGGTTCAGGGAGTGTTCCGTAGGATGATCCATGATATCTTTACACTCATCCATCGCTATCTGGTAGTACTTTTTGTATTCACTTCCGCGCTCCATCGTTTGGGATGTGCTACGGAGTGCATAACCACCACGCGCCAACGCAATTCTTGCACGCAGGCCTTTTACGGTAGCTTTGGTTACACGGATATTCTGGTCGGGCGACTCACTTCTCCACGGCACCATATCTTCCGCAGTGGCCAGGTCGGCGATGATGTGGTCCAGGATACTATCCTGGTTGGTACGCGGCAGGTAAGGATCGGTAAGGTCCGCAGCCGGTACAAAATGCGCAGGCAGATCCCCCCAGTTACGTACTGCCTCATAGTAAAACTGTGCACGTAAGGTCAGCGCCTCACCCAACATCTTACGCATCATTTTTTTATCATTCTCCGAGCCGGAAGTATATGGCTTGGACAATGGAATATACTTGATACAGTTGTTGGCACGTTCGATCCCTTTAAACAGCTGGTTAAAGCAGTTGGGCAGGTCAGTATTGGAAGGACTGGCACCATAGCAGCTGATACCCCGACGGTCGTCCGCGTTATAGTCGCCGGAAGTTCTGAAATCATCACCGGATTGCGGGAACAGCGTAGCAATACGGCTACCGTAACCGTTATCCCCGATCAGCATGGCATAGGTACCAACGATGGCGCTGTTGGTGTTAGACACGCTGTTGAAAGTATCGTCCAGCAATACAGTAGAGGGCGAGTCTACTGTCAGGTATTTTTTACAGGATGCCACGGTAAGCATACCAGCAGCAGCCACGATTGTATATAAAGTACGTTTACGCATAATGAGTCACAATTAAATTCTTAGAAAGAAGCATTAATACCAGCCAGGATGAAACGGCTACGTGGATACGCAGAGTAATCAACAGACGGTGTCAGCGGATTATTGCGACGGGTATTAGCCTCCGGATCAAACCCACTGTACTTGGTGAAAGTATACAGGTTATTAACGGTAGCGTATACACGGAAACGAGAGAATACATTCGTACGTTTCAGCAGTTTATCCGGCACGGAGTAACCCAGTGTGAGGTTGCTGATACGGAGGAAAGAACCGTCTTCAATGGCAAATGAATGCAGGAAGTAGTTACCACCTGGTGCGGACCAGTACTTGGTATCTTTATTCAATGCTTTCAGCGCTTCAGGATCTGTTACTTTCATGCCATTGTCGTCATACCATTTCCACTGATCTTTCATGATCTCCAGCAGGTTATTGTCTTTATAAAGGTACTGCGTGGTAAACTCCATTCTGTTGGCATTGTACACTTTGTTACCGTAGGAGAAGTTCAGGAAGATGCTCATATCAAAGCCATTCCAGGTAAACTGGTTATTGATACCACCAAAGAATTTAGGTTGTGCATTGCCCAATACCGTTCTGTCGTTGGCACCGATAATCATGTTTTTATCGTCGGTGAGTTTTTTCAGCTTCAGGTCACCCGGCTGAGGATCTCTGTTGCCTAAGGCTACTGCGCCGGCGTTAGGCACATCTGATTTCAGGGTATACTTCTGGGTAGATGCGTTGTAATCAAAATCATCCACACTGTAGTAGCCATCCGTTACGTAACCATAGAACTGACCAATAGGTGAGCCTACCTGTACGAGGAAATCGTTCAAACTGTTTACCCATCCGGATTGTGCGAAGTAAGAGTTCAGCGGTTTGCCACTTGGATCAGTACCTAAGCTAACGATGGTATTTTTATTATGTGCGATGTTGAAGCTTACATTCCAGTTGAATTTCCTCTTAGCAAAAAGGGAAGCATTCACCTGTAATTCCACACCGGTATTTTTAGTTTTACCTACGTTCTGCATCTGTGTGGCATAACCGGTAGTTTGCGGAATCTGTACAGCCAGCAGGAGGTCGCGGGTATTGTTGTTATATAAGTCAAGGGTTGCGTTGATTCTGTTATCCAGGAAGCTCACATCCAAACCGAGGTTACGGGCAACCGTTGTTTCCCATTTGAGACGTGGGTTGGCGAGTGCTACCGGCGCCAGGCCTGGTGTTACCGCTTCTTCAAAAGCGTAGCTGGCAGTTTTAGGATCAAACACTGTGCGGAACAGGTCATTGGCAATACGGTTGTTACCGGAAGTACCTAAGCTGGCGCGGAATTTCAGATCTGACAACCAACTGATATTTGCTTCTTTAAACCAGTTTTCCTCTGCCACACGCCAGGCGATTGCTGCGGATGGGAAGAAGGCAAAACCATTGTCGTAGTTGAATTTGGAAGAACCATCATAACGACCGGTTAAGGTGAGCATGTATCTGCTATCGTAGGAGTAGTTTACTCTGCCGAAGAAGGAGATCAGGCGGGCCTGCGATTCACTGGTGGAGGCAGGGTCCTGGATATATCCGGAAGGCGGCGTTGCTTTATCGATACCTGCAAAAGCCTGTTCCGGCGTGAGGTCCACCGGCATAAATTTAACGGTGGAGTTAAAAGTAGTGGCTTTTGTTTGATATAACTCCTGACCAAGCAGCACGTTTACATTATGCTTTCTGGCGAAGGTGTGTTTATAGTTCAGCGTGTTGGAATTAGTGAGGGTGGTAGTTTCACCGGTAGTAATATTAACTACGGCCAAACCTGCGTTGCTACGGGCAACACTGGTCACTTCACCATTGTAGGTATTTGCACGGCCATTGTTGGCAGTGATACCTGCCACTGACTTGAAGGTCAGGTCTTTGGTGAGGTCATAACTGAAGTAGCCGCTGAAGTTACCGTCATTGCGGTAATCATATTTCAGTTCGTTGTGTGCCAGTAATACCGGGCTGGTGAGGTTGGTGAGGTTGGCATATTCCGGATCGAATACATCCACCACATCTTCCTGACCTGTACCTATAAATGGTTTGTAACGAACGGAGTTACGTAAACGGTTGGTACCCTGGGAACCTGTATTGGAGGTACCTACACCGTCTACACGCTGACGGCCGTAACGTGCCGTGAGACCCACTTTCAGCCTGTCGGAGGCCTGGTGGTCAAATCGGAATGACAGCATATTGCGGCGATAACCTGATTCGAGCATTATACCGTCGTCTTTCAGGTTATTCAGGGTGAGATTAAAGCTGGTGGTTTTAGAACCGCCGCTAACGGTTACTACGTTCGTCAGGTTTTTTGCATCCCGACCAAACACTTCATCCTGCCAATCGGTAAACGGCATATTTTTGTATAATTCCAGGTCTTCCCAGCGGCCGTATTTATCACGGAAACCATTGGCCGTAGCTTCATCTGTATTGTAGTTATATACTTTGTACTGATACTTTACATAGTCATAAGGTTTAAGTACGGGCAGTTTGTTGACGATGCTGCGCGTACCGGCATAACCATCATAACTAACCTTCGTTTTCATTTCCTTACCGCCTTTGGTGGTGATGATGACCACACCGTTTGCACCGCGTGCACCGTAGATGGCTGTGGAAGCGGCATCTTTCAATACATCGATGCTTTGGATTTCCTGTGGAGAGAGCAAGGAGAGGGCATTTTCTACCTGGATACCGTCTACAATGTAGAGCGGAGAGTTATCCTGTGTGATGGAACCGCCGCCACGTACGCGGATGAGGATTTCTGCGCCAGGGCGACCTTCCGTAGTGGTTACCTGCACACCGGCGAGGCGGCCTGCCAGTGCTTCCGCCACGGTGTTGGCCGGAATGTCTTTTAACTCTTTGGTAGCATTGATGCTGGATACGGAACCCGTAAATTCCCTGCGGGACATGGTTCCATAACCTACCACCACCACTTCATTCATGTTGGCATTGGTTTGATCCAATGAAACATTGAGGGTTTGACCAGGTTTTACAGGCAATACTTTAGACTGATAGCCTATGTAGGTAAACTGCAATTCCGCTGCATTGTCATTTGGTAAAGTGATCGTGAAGCGGCCGTTAACATCTGTATTAACCCCTGTTGAAGTGTTGCGAAGGCGAACAGTTACTCCCGGTAGGGGATCGCCTGCTTCTTTGTTGGTGACAGTTCCCTTTACCTGACGGGATTGGGCAAAGCCAGCCATACTGCCACATATAATGGCAACAAGGAGAAGAATTCTTTTCATAAGTGGAAAAAATGATTTAATGTCCGGTGAAGAACTCCTTTCGAATGAAATTTAGGTTGATAGAATCAGCTTTTCAGCTGTATAACGTGCTATATATTGTTGGTGTCTATAGGTCAGGAAGCATTCTTTTGATTAAGTTTCATTAACGTGTCCAATGAAAAGCTGATAGCCTGTTAGTCGGTCAGATCCATAGCTCTGGTAACAAGTTTACTGTCTAATTTTCTAATCGCCAACTGTTTGACCCTATTTATTTACGCAATCGTTCCCAAAAGGGTCATTTTGACGTAAATGGGCATGAAAAATCCCTCGCCGGAAAACCAGCGAGGGAATGGGCAAAAATACACCGCATCTACTCAAAACGGTATCTTGAAAGAGGTGGACCTCTTTTTAATTATTTTGTGACCCCGGATTAAATCAGGCCTTCGGCCAGATTTAATCCGGGACGGGAGGCGCCGGTGGTGCGGTGAAAGTTCGACAACTGGCTTTCTCCGTTTAATCCGGGAGCGGCGCCCGGTGGCGCCTCTCCCTTGTGAACGCTCGACAGCCGGCTTTCAGGCTTTCGGGCAATTACTTTTTCCGTAACTGATACACCTCTGACCCTGCCAGCAGGAAGCATCCCAGTCCATAATCCTCAAAATCAGGGATTTTATCGTAGCTCACCGGCTGGCCGTCCTTTGGCTCTTTACCTGTGCTCTGTACCCAGCCCAGTGCCCCGTTAGGGTGCACACAATCTTTCAGCATCGCATTCCAGGCTTTGCTCAGCACCGGCAGGTACACCTTCCGGTCGATGATGCCTTTGTTGATACCCCAGGCCATACCGTATACAAACAGGGAAGTACCGGTGAGTTCCTGGCCAGGGTATTCTGTAGTGTCAGCCAAACTCACATTCCAATAGCCGTCTGCGCGCTGAATCGGCAGCAATGCTGCCAGCATATCTTTATAATCCTGCAGGTATTCTGCATAGTGAGGATCGGTTTTCGGCAGCTCCTCCAGGGTACGTACCAGGGCAGCTACCACCCAGCCATTGCCCCTGCTCCAATAACACTGTTTACCACCTGCGGAAGTATACGGCGGCACAAAATCCTTATCTCTCCACCACAACTTATCCGCCGGATTATATAACCCGTTTGTACCATGCTGATGTTTGGTATAGCTGTACATCCGGTACATAAAATCGAAGTAGCTGTTATCCTTATTATCCACGCCCAGCTTCACAAATACCGGCATTGCCATCTGAAGCGCATCTATCCACCACCAGTCGTCCACTTTGTCGGTGCTCTTCATATTGTCGATGGCGGCCTTTACTTCCCTGATATATTGCGGGTCTTTATCGATTCTATACAGGTCGATATAGGTTTGACCGGCGCAGATGTTGTCCGCGTTGCGCACCGTAGGTCCTCCCCAGAGGCCCCAGTTGTGACTCTTTCCCCAGTCCAGCGCATACTTTTTATAAGCGGGCTTTTTATCGATACTGTACAGGGCCATGAGTCCTTCGTAGTATACGGCTCTTGTCCAGAGGTTCGAAGGGCGTTCCTTTTTCACGAAAGTCGGCTTGCCGGGATCAGCATATTTATCCATGAAGTACTGGTTGGTGAGTTCCAGCGCTTTCAGTGTTTCCTTTTTGTTGGGCACCTGCTGGGCATTTGCCTGCAGGGTTCCGATCATCGTTAATGCTATCAGTATCTTTTTCATCTCAGGTAACTATTAAGCGTACATCCAGGTATTTGTTTCAGTCCTTCTACCACGGAGGCTGCGTTGAGTTCCGCGCCCTCTTTACCGGTGTGGGTATGGTCTCCTTTAAACAGCGGGGCTACTTTTTCTTTGCCCAGCACATCGTATTTATCAGCAATAATATTATTCAGGTCAATGAAGAATGCGCCGGTGGTATCGGCTGTTTGATGCGCCCACATGCCATAGTCGGCATTACCACGCTTGGCTTTGTCGCCGTTCCAGTTGTCGCGCGGCACCGGTGAGCAGATGATGGCGATGGCGCCTTTTGCTTTGGCTTCCGCCACATATTTGCGCATGTACCAACCATAAGTATGCACTACTTCCTGCTGCTTGCGGATAGGATTGTAAATTTCTTTCGACTCCTCTCCTATGCCGCGGATGGTGCCTCTTGCCCTGCTCGTATCGTCCAGCGGGCCGGCATCATTATGTCCGAACTGCATGATCACGTAGTCACCCGGTTTGAGATCTGCCAGAATTCTTTCCCAGCGGCCCTCTGTGAGGAAGGTGCGACTACTGCGGCCACCGATCGCATGATTCTGCACGTCTATTTTAGCAGTATCAAAAAAACTACCTATCAGCGTACCCCAGCCCCATTGACCGGTGGTACCTTTACCATCGCCGTTTTTCACGGTGCTATCACCGATAATGTACAACACTGGCTTATTCACCTGCACAAAAGCGCTCATGATCAGGCACATGGCAGCCAGGCTCAGATATTTTAATGTCTTCATGGTTTTACGATTTTGATGTTAGGCTTCGCAGGCGCTTTCATGCCTTGTCCCAGGTGATAGCCGGTGTGTGGCGGCTGGTTGTAGCCCACGTTCTGCCAAACAATGCTCAGGCGGTACTGCGGGTCCTGCATGAGCGTATACAATTTCACGTCAGTGGGTATGGTGGTGGAAAAAATGCGCAGCTCTTTGTTATCTGCGGTGCGGTAGATCACTTCTTCGCGCCAGTCGCCAAACAGATCGGCGGACAGTACCGGGTTCGATTTAGTACCATTGTTACTTACACAGCCGTACTCCCGTGCATCCAGCAGTCGGTTAGCTTTGGTGTTGGCGTAGTCCCATTTATCGATTGTAGTACCATTGAGCAGCTCACTCAGTACATCTCCATCCCAGTAAATACCCATGTTGCAGGAAGGGGGCACTTTTTCGGAGATCACATTTCCTTTGGCGTCGAAGAGTCCTCTGATACCGGCACCTGCCACCCAGCATTCAGAACCTGGGTAGCGGGGATCTATGTCCAGCGCGAGTCCGCGGCCGGGGCCTTCACCATCATCACCGGCTTTTACAGAAGCTTTTTTCCAGAGGATTTCTCCGGTGCGGGCATCGCGGAAGCTGGCGCCGGCATCATCAAAGCGTTCCTGAATATCGAATATTTCGAGGCCGGGATGTTCCGGGTCCAGGTCAGTTACATGCAGTGCATCACCGTGACCGAGGCCGGTGGAATAAAGCCCCTGGCCGTTATCGTCGATGACCATGGCGCCGTATACAATTTCGTCTTTGCCGTCATTATCTACATCAGTAACGGTGAGGTTATGGTTGCCCTGCCCTCTGTACTTGCGGTTTTTGCCTCCTGGCTCATCGCTGTCGAATGTCCAGCGGTGGGAGATTTTACCGGCTTTATAATCCCAGGCTGCGAGTACGGTGCGGGTGTAATAACCGCGTGTCATCACAATGCTGGGGTGCTTACCATCGAGGTAGGCTATACAGCCGAGGAAGCGGTCCATGCGGTTACCGTAACCATCGCCCCAGATAGCTTTGAGCTCTTCTGTGGTAGGTGTGAGTGACGATGGGTGGCGTGCAGGGATATAATCGGTAGTGGCCATGGCCTTACCCGTTTTGCCGTCGAATACGGTGAGGTATTCGGGGCCGGCTAAAATATATCCGTTTGCGTTACGATAGTCTTTCGTGCTGTCGCCTATTACATTGCCGAGTGCGTCCATGGAGCCGTCGGCCGTTTTCATCACTACTTCCACGCGACCGTCGCCATCGAGGTCATATACCAGGAACTGTGTATAGTGGGCACCTTCGCGGATATTTTTACCGAGGTTGATGGTCCACAGCAGCGTTCCATCCATTTTATAGGCCTGGAACACCGGTGGATCTGTCAGACCTGCATGAGAGTTATCATGTGCTTTACCGGTGGCATGGAGGATGATATCGTACGCACCATCTCCGTCTACATCACCTACGGAACCGTCGTTAGCGGAATAGCCTTCGGGGAGTTGCAGTGGTATAGATAAATATGGCTTACTACCGGTATTTTTTGTAAAGACTTCGCTGCTTTCTTTTTCTTTACCATTCACCACCATTTTCACCTGGTAGCGGAGGGTAGCGGCTGTGTCGGCGGCTTTATCCAACAGCCAGGTAACGGCTTTTACTGGTTGGTTATTGATTTTTACGTTGCCCCGGTATACGTTGAAGGCAGCGTTATCCGGATCGGTTACCAGTGAGCGCCAGCTAATGAAGTTCCCTCCTTCCGGTGCTGCAATAGCTACCACACCTCTGTTGAGGTATTCCATATTTCGTTGTGCCGTTGCCGTTACAGGGAGCAACAGGAGGCCCCATAAAAGATGTTTCATTACTCGTTGATTTGAACGTTTTTCGAGTCGGTTACCTGAAAAGGTTTCTTATCGGCGGCGCTGAGTTTACTATTGGTGATATTCCAGTTTTGCACTTGTGTGAGCGTACCTTTACTTTCTGCACTGATGTCTAGCTGATCGAAGCTGAAATCCTCCAGTGGTGATGAAGGCAGGCCTTGTGCCGTGATAATACGGCGTACATCTGTAGCTTTAATGTTGCTCACATGCACGTTGCGGAAATGAGGCGTACCACGATCGGGTGTTACCTGCATCAGCATGGTTTTCCAATGAACAGGAATAGAATCCGGGTTGTAACCTTCAGGTAAGGTGGAGTAGCTGTAGGCGGGGTTCCAGTTCATGGTGAAGTGGAAGGCCGTGGTTACATGCTCCATTGTGATGTTGGTGAAATAGATATCTTCTACAATACCACCACGGGTGGTAGCTGATTTGATATGAAAACCGTTGGTGGTACCTTTTGCTTCCAGGTCGGTAGCGAGTACATGGCGGATGCCACCGGAAGTTTCGCTGCCGAGGGTGAGCAAGCCGCCGCCCCTGCGGGCAATGCATTTACGGATGACTACATATTCAGTAGGTCTGTTTACACGGAGGCCATCATAATCACGGCCTGCCTTTAAACAGAAGTCATCGTCGTTACAGTCGATGTCGCAGTTCTGCACCAGTACCCAGGTGGAGGAATCCACATCGATACCGTCGGTGCTGGGACCGGTACCATCTTCGTTGTTGCGGATGACCACACCATCCACAGTGATGCGGGTGGAATACAGCAGGTGAACGGTCCAGAAGCCGGCATTTTTGATGGTTACTTTGGAAAGGGTGACATCCTCGGATTCCTGTACCAGCACGGTGCGTACGCGCTTACTGTCGTAATCTACAATCCAGCGAAGTCCTTTTGGTTCGTAGTCTTCCTTACGCATTTTCCAGTATTTATCCCAGCAAAACCGGCCACGGGCGTTGATCACGCCTTCACCTTCCAGGGAAGCGTTTTTCACTTTCAGCAGGTTGATCATCGCAGCAGGCCATCTCATTTCGATGCCGGCAATACGGGTGTCGATTTCGGGATAATCCTCAAAACGCTGGGAGCCCAGCAGGGTAACACCCTTGTCTATACGTAAACGAACATTATTTTTTAGAAAGATGGAGCCAGTTACATAGGTACCTGGCTTGAATGCCACAATACCACCACCTTTGGCGGCACAGGCATCAATAGCTTTCTGTATAGCTTTGGTATTAACGGTAACGGTATCATTTACCGCACCATAAGTATTGGCATAATATACCGTTGTGCCTTTTGGAACGGAGGCGGCACCCACCTTTTTCACCCAGTCTAACTGTTGCGCATGCACGGAAAGGGTAAATAAGCAAAGTATCAGTAACGCGGATCTCATCATAACGGTAATTATCGGTGATCAAAATACAAGTTCAATTTTGTGAAACTATCCTGTGCCTACCTGTATAACTACCGGGGAAGTTGGTCAAATATGGCTTTACTTACTTTAAAGACAGATCCATGGCGGATGCCGGCAGGCAGCTGTAATTTATCGGATTCGTCCTGGCGGCCCTCTCCTGTTACTTTTACGAGGCCGTATTTATGGTCGCGGTACTTATCAAAATACACCAGCCAGCCGTTACTGGTATGCAAGGCGGTGGGTCCTTCCGCCCAGTAATTGCCGGTAATGGGTGATCCTGTCATTACATATCCTCCGGTGAGCTTTTTACTGTAGGCTACGCGAAGGTTTTTAGCAGGCGGATAGCGGGTTTCATCCTTAAAAAACATCACCCACTGATGACCATCCTGTTGAATGGTGGCATCAATACAATTAAATCCCGGATCGTACAGCAACGCCGCTTTTGAATATTGCTTAAAATCCTTTGTGAGCGTATAATACAGCCGGTGATTATACTTATCATCCCCGCTGGTGTCACCCGCTTGGAAACGACCAGGTATAGTGGTAGCCCAGTAAATCATATACTTTTTACTTCCAGGATCATACATAATTTCAGGCGCCCAGCAGTTCTTGGCTGTTGGTTCATGTTCCATTACCGGCACTGTTTGCTGTGCGCTCCAATGGATCAGGTCCGGAGAGGAAGCGTAACCAATAGTCCGTTCATTCCAGCTCACCGTCCATACCATATGGAATAATTTATCCGGCCCCTGGATGATGCAGGGGTCCCGCATGAGTTTATCTTTACCGGCAGTAGGTTTCAGCAGGGAGCTATCCCCGTTGAGGGCAACCCATTTATAACTGTCCCGACTATACGCCAGGTGCAATCCATCCTTTCCGTTATCTTTAAAATAGCAGAACAGGTATACGGAATCCTGCGCAACTGCGGATATACTTACAAATGTTAAAAGCAGCAACAACCATCTCTTCATAAAAAAATATTTTACCTGCATAAGGTGAGGGACATGAGCCCGATTACTACATCATTTGCCTGGGTGTGCACACTTAGTGTGGCCAGTGTTTTATCAGGTTGCAAACGCATTTGCAAAACTGTGGCTGCGCCACCGTCTACCGCCCTGGTAGAATACCCTTTGATGGATGCATACTGCTGCATCCCTTGCGAAAACTCACCCTGCCTCAGGTAGAGTCTTTCCGGCACTGGTGCGTCGGTGGTAAACGCTTTGCCATCATTGAGCAGATCCTGTTCGATAGGCCACCAGTTCTGCGGATTGCGCAGCAGTAGCGTATCGCTGGAACCGTCCGTATAGGCAACCCTTACAAAACCATTGGTAAGGCGACTCTGCATCGCATTGGTACTACCAGCCATGAGCAGCCAGGCGCCTTTCGCCTTGCCGCTGAGCGCGATGTTTACGCTATCAGGATAGTTGTCCCACAGGGACGTATAAACGATATTTTTTTCTGAAACATTTCCAGGCGTTTGGAATGGAACACCAGCGGCATTGTGCACCTCATTAGCTGCGCCTGCTGTGGCTCTCAGTCCGCTGTCATCGATATTAGCAGTAGCCAATGGATAGCACCAGTTACCTATTCCCTGCGTTGGCAGCTGCAAGGTAGGGACCACAGGACGCGGACTTAAATACTGTTGCTGGAAGATGTCGGTAACTTTACTGTTGAAGTATTTTTCCAATGCCACTTTCTCATAGCTGGTGCCATAATCTGCCTTTGCAGTGACTGGTTCCTCCGGACGAAAGCTCCTTCCGGGCATCCACCAGGTGAACCCATCTTCTTCGAACTTATCAAAACTCACCAGCTGCATCTGCTTGCGGCCTGCCAATTCCAGCTTGCGCGCGATATGCTTTGGTGGGGTAGTTACCACCACCTCATAACTGGCCGCGAGCGGCAGTGTTATCTCCATCGCAGCACCACCTATGGCATCTGCCACTGGCTTATAACTCACAGGCTTACCATTTACAGTTATTTTTATTCCGGTAGTCACAGGGGCAGGAATGATCATGCTTACCTGTAATTCCTTTCTGAAGGAAGGTTTGATAACATATTTCCTCTGTGCATATCTACCCGCATAGGTAAACGTTATATCCGGTGTTTGAATGGATGCATTATTCCATGCGGCCGGGAATCCTGGTTTCAACAGCAGTTTACCATTCAGCGCATCCGGCTGAATTCCAAACAACCCTTCCACCAGTGAACGCGCAGCCATTGCTACCGGGTCCGCAAAGTCTCTGTACAGTTCCCCTCTGATCGCATCTTCCTTTGCCAGCTGTTCAAAATTCCCCGGCGATGATCCCATGAACATACTTTCTACCAGGGCACTGCGCCAGAGCTGATACGCCTTTTCCGGGTTACCACCCTGCCAGTAAGCAAGGGAAGTATGCAGGTTTTCGGCCAGCGCTACGTTGTTGAGCGACCACGTATAGGGTTGCCAGTTAGTAGTACTGAGCAGGTACATATCTTTAGCAACAGCAATATGCGGAATATATTCGTCTATATAACGCAGGCAGGAGTATGCCTGAAAAGGATCTGCCACTTTGGAATCCAGCGCGTGGTAGATCGTCCATAGTCCGGCATTAGGATGCAATAGTTGCTTGCCCATTTTATCCTTATACTCTGCAAACCAGCCCTTATCCGGCATCCACAGCTGTTGCTGCATCGCTGCCAGTATATGCTCCGCCTCTTTTGCATAAGGGGCAGGATCTTCTCCTATCAGTTTGGCCAGCTTAGCAGCCGTAGCATTCGAGAAATAATTATAGGCAGATGAATGGGTAACGCCACCAGCATTGTACTGTAACGCATCACTGGCCCATATGCAGGCGTAGGCATCATACAGCCCATCCCCATCGGCATCAAAATTTCTTTTTTCCCACGCGAGGTGACGGGTAATCACCGGCCACATTTCTTTCACATAGGCGGTGTCGCCCGTCCAGTTGAAATGGCGCAGCAGCTGGTCAATGAACACCAGGTTCATATCGTAGTGGTGCGCACGTATGTCGCCATTCGGATTGCGGCAGATGTAGCCGTCGCTGAACATCGCCGTCCCGATTTTTTCCAGTTGCCTGGCCAGGTGCAGGTTGGTATCTGCCACCACTCCCAGTGTAGGCGGTACCGTTACCTGACTTTTGGCATAGCTGGAAAAATGTTCCCGTGCGCGGTCGTGCCAGCCGAGGGCATCGCCAGCGTAGGCGCCTCTCCATGCGTTGAGCCGCATGCGCCAGGCCACCGCCCCATGCAGAAAAGTAGGACTTTCCCAGATCGCGTCTGCCGCCAGCGCGAGGGCGCTACCCAAATTATTGATATAGGAGTCCGGTGTACTTACTTTAATACGGTCCGCAATATTCCTGGCTGCTGCTTTCGTTTGTTCAAACAAACCGGATAAGGCCACCGGTTGTTCACCTGTGTTCAGGGAGATGTCAGTCACCCCGTTGGTCAGCGGCAACTGACCGACTAATATCGCGGCGCGTGTATCCCTCGCCGTTAAGGCAGCTGGAAGCTGTTCGGCTTGTTGCAATCCGTTAGCATCACCAATAGCCAGTGTGGTACCTTTGGGGAACGATCCGGCTATGGCCTTACCGTTAGCAAGCTTCAGCCTGAACTGATCCGGCAGCAATTCATAAGTATTGCCGGCGCAATTAGCCGCATGGAGATCAAACAGGTTGGGGGAATCCGCACCAATATCACCGTCGCGACTAAACTTTTTTCCGCTGGCGCCACCATATACACAATAGAGCGTTACACCGGCGGGCAGTTGCTGCGCATTAAACCGGGCAACCAGCCCCTCTGCGCCATACAAGGCCATTACCGTCAGCGTAAGCTTGCCGGGGCCTAAAACAGGATCGGAAATCACGTACTGCATAGCACCATGCCCATACCGGGAAGTGATATCCGCTGCCTCATTCAGCCACTTGATATTTTTCCCTTTTTTGACCGCAAACTTCAGATTTCCGCCCATTCCGGGCAGGTACATGGCAAACAGGGGCTTGTCGCCGGCCTCCACACGGAAGCCGCTATTACCACCATACAGCGCACGATTAAACTTCAGCGCACCGTTATGAATCACGAAATCGCCTCCCTGCGGCTGGTAACGCATTTCGCGTTGTGCAGCCGCAGTAGCGGTGATCAGGCAGCAACCTGCTGCTATTAAAATATCTTTGTAAATCCTTCGCATTTCACTTTCCATTGTCCGTTGTCAGGGAATCCGTTTGTAAGCGTAGGGTCCGCCGCCGTACCGGCGCACATCATGGCGATGGCGCTGAGCAGTCCCCCGTTTCCAGGCAGGTAAATGGTGAGTCGCTCATCCTGGAAGTTATGTCCGTTTACCAGGTAGGTATTGGTACGGATAGGCTTCAGCAGCGCCTGCACCGCTCTTTCCGGCTGGTGCAGCCTGGTGGCCGCCATGGCAGTCAACGGAAAATCCCAGCCCCACGTATCATCCCATCTCCACTTATCCCAAACCAAATCCAAGGTACGCCGCATAGTAGCGGTATCCAGGGCAGGACTACCAGGGATACTGGCATAGGCACCCAACACCGCCGGGTGATCCCCGAGATAACGGGTGTTCGTGTAACCGTCGGGGTTACTCTCTGCCGGTAAATACACTCCATTTAACACAGGCAATGGAGCCAGCTGTGCACAAACGGCATCCCATTTGGCTACACGTGGCAAGCCGGCTCTTTCCCGCCACTGTTGTGCGGTTTGCAATGCCCAATGCCAATAGGCGAGTTCATAAGTAGGATTAAAAGTTTGTAGAGGATCAAAACATTCCTGTGCAGGAATCAGCCCTGGTCCCAGGTTGTAGCGGTGCTTCACGGAATCGTAGCTGGCATAATCAGCCATGAACTCCGCCGTTTTATACACCAGGTCCGCATACTTCTTAATTACCTCCGCGGAGTGTTGCTTACTCTGGTACAGCAACTCAGTCATGTAAATAAAATGCGGTTGCTGCCATAACAGGAACGCACCTACGGAAGATGGTGATTCATCACCGCTGTGGTCCACCATTTTCTGCCAGCGCAGGCCGCTGTAGTGCTGCCTGTCCGCCAGTTTCTCCGCCTTGACTGATACCGTTCTGTACCAGTCCAAACTCTTCTCCATCAGCTCCGGACGCCCCCATAAAGCAAAATGAACGGCATGCCACCAATGCATTTCCAGGTGAGGCTTGCCATACCAGCTGTTGTAGGTTAGCCCGGTTTCCTGCGGTGGAAAATTACCGGAACACTGCAGCTTGGTAAGGTATTCAGATAACACCACCCTGCGCTCCACTTCTTTTGCACGCGGGTCAGTGCTGCCTGCAAAGTCTACCGCGGCACCACTTTCCCAAAATTGCTTCCAGCCTGCAATGCTGCTCCGCTCCACCTGGTCAGCAGTCGTAAAATTAGCTGCGCGACTGGCAGTATATTGCACCGTAAAATTCAAATCCTTTGCACCGGCCGGCTTTACTTCATACGCATGCAAACCCGCTTTTACCAATGCAGCACTGCCTCCCACACTAATAAACCATTGGTTGGTATCTGCCGCACAGGCAATGGAACTACCGCTCAGCGAAGTACGTAATTTCGTATATCCTTTAAAGTTATCTCCACCGTCTTTCCAGCCACCTGCAGGCTCAGGTACGCGTATGAGCACACGCAGCCGGTTTCCGGCTACCAGCGGCGACTTCACCTGGAAGCCCACCATATCCCGATCCTGGTGGCAACTGGTAGTCACCTCCACAGGCACACCTTCTACAGTAAACTTACTGGTGATAATGCCGGTATATAAATCCAGCTCCTGCCTGATCTGTTTAATATCGGCAGCCGTAGCCAGACTTTTATCCTTCAGGGTAATTTCCATGCCCACACTTCCCAGCTGCAAACGATGCGGGTTGATGCGGAAATAATCGCAGGCATCACGGTTGCGGTCCGGCGATTTTATCTGTACGGAATAAGGCCTTTCCTTTCCCTGTAAATCATAATTTCTTAATGTTTCCTCAAATTGGTAGTGGTTGGTATTGGGAAAGCTGTGCCATCCCCATTCCGACTGCGTACCCAAAGGCACGCCCCCAGCGTATAGCGCGGGAAAAGACTGCATGCCGGTAGCATCCACTGTAAAAGCAAATTTTCCGTTGCCCACCGACAGCGACGACAGGCTGTCTATCTGTTGTATCTGCACATTATGGCGGGTAACCACCTCATGGCGATTGATACGTTGTGCTTCGCTGAGGTGGGCAATACCCAGCAAAAGCCCGATCATATAGGTTCTCATAATAACTCGTTTACCTTTGGTCTGTTGAACTGCTGGGCATTACCGGCCGACTTAGGCAGTCCAAAATAGAAAAATAAAGTACGTGTGTGCATCCCCGTTGGATGGTTTAATTCGCTGGCAGGGCCTAAGGCAGCAGTGCCGTTTGTGATATTAAAAGCCAGCTTGGTGCCTACGGGAGGAATGGTTTCCAGGAAGGAGATATCGCCGGAAGGTAACCCAGGGTTAGGCTTCACATCTTTCACTCCGTAAAATTCAAACAGGCGCACATACAATCCGGGATCGGAAGTTCCTGCGTAAAACTTACCCTGTACGGTATTAAACTCCATCCAGGTGATATCAGAAAAATAGCCTTTAAACTCCGGGAACTGCCATGGCGCGGAGCCCGCAGCAGCATTGTTATAAGCGTTTTCCCATACATCCAGGGTTACACCCTGTAGTCTGTTTTTCCAAACCCTGTAAGGGCCTTTACCCAGCCATTTGGCGCTGAGCATGTATTGTTCCGGATAATTGAAACTCACCCCTGCGAAAGGTGCGTCGCGCTTGAGCTCCCAGTTATATTCCATGCGCAGCCAGCCGTTGTTGTCCATGTACCATTTCACCTCTTTCATGTCGCCGTTGTAATGGAACACCACGGTATCTCCCACCACCTGCATATCCTCCGCAGTGGCTTTGCCGGAAGTGAATACCGGCCCACCGGTAAACGACAATTGATCAGCGGCCGCATTGCGCACGCTCCTGATCATGCCGGTACCACGGTCGAATAATACGGTTACCTGTCCACCGGTAAGGGTTACACTGCTATCAGTAGTAGTAACAGTACCAGCACCGGTTGCGGTACCTGTCAGGTCTTTTATCAATACGGAGGCGGGCTTCACATGCCATACCCAGGTATATAACTCATGACCCAATGGATCGGTAGCGGTTAAACTCAGTGCATCGTAATTTTTCCAATCGGCAGGCAGGTTCAGTTGAATATTACCTTTTGCCACCGGCGCCACATCTGGCGCTGTTGCCTGTCCGGATTTCATTACAAAATTGCCGCTCTGGGAGTCAAAGGGCTTGCGATAATTACGTAGTTCCCATTTATAACTGCACTTATTCAGGTTCGTGAAATTGTACCTGTTCTCCACCGGTATCTCCCCGGAAAAATTAGCTGGCAGCTGTTGCATATCTATTTTTACGGGAGAATAAATTTCTCTCGCTGCCCAAAAGCTGCCTTCTTTTTCGCGGTGAGGGCCCAGCAAACCATCCGGCGCATTAATGCCGTTTACATCAATGATGTTATGCTGATCTCTTCTCACCACACCCTCATCCAGCATAGCCCAGATGAAGCCACCAGCGCCCAATTTAGCGTTCCAGTGCAGGTCCCAGAATTCTTTAAGGGCAGCAGCGCCACCGCCATCGTCCTGCGCATGCAGGAACTCCGTTGGCATATAGATGCTGGTATCCTCCAGGATTTTTTTAGTGCTGTAGTAATCTTCGTAGTGGTTGCAGTCAATGCCGTTAAACTGGTTACCAGGGCGGTGATGCGCATGTATCACCGGGCGGGCGGACAAATCATATTTCCCGTAATCATCATCCAGCTCTTTGTTGTGACCACCTTCGTTACCATTGCTCCAGAAAATAATGCTGGGATGGTTTACATCTCTCTCCACCATTTCCTTCACCAGCGGTTCACCGGCTTTGGTGCTGTAAGCTTTTTGCCAGCCTGCCAGCTCATCGATCACATAAATACCAAGGCTATCACAATACTCGAGGAAACGCTTATCCGGCGGGTAATGCGAGCACCTTACGGCGTTCATATTCATTTCCTTTATCAGCAGTGCGTCCTGCAGTTGTATGCTGTCGTTCAGGGTACGACCGGTTTCCGGCCAGAAGCAGTGACGGTTAATCCCCTTCACTTTTATCTTCACTCCATTCACGTAAATACCATCCTGGCGGCGCACTTCAATGGTCCTGAATCCAAATTTTTCTGATAAACTGTGAATAGTTTTTCCACCACGTTGTAACTGCAAAGTATACTTATACAACTCCGGTGTTTCCGCACTCCAGGTGGCCGGGGCGTTTACACTACCTTCCAGTAAGGTTTTGGAAGATGCCGGTGCTTTTATTTCAGTTACTTTCTTTCCTGCTTTGTCGGTAATAGTGGCCAGCAGCATATCGCCAGGCTTTGCCTCTGTGAGCTCAGCCTGTATACGCAGGTCACCATTAGCCTTAGCATCTACGGCTACCTGCTTGATATGTGTAGCCGGCAATACTTCCAGGAATACCGGTCTGAAAATCCCACCAAACACCCAGTAGTCGGCCAGGCGCTCCGCATTGTTCACCGATGCGTCGGCGGACATTTTGCTCACCGTCACTTCCAGCGTATTAGTGGCTCCGTATTTCAGCAAGGAAGAGATATTGTAGCGGAAGCGGTAGAAGCTGCCCTGGTGGATAGCTCCGGCGGATACACCGTTTACTTTTACTTCTGCATCCGTCATCACGCCATCAAATACAATATTGATCGTTTGTCCTTTCCAGTTAGCAGGTACCTGGAAGGTGTGTTTGTATAATCCCTGTTCGTCAGCGAAGCGGAAATTCTTTCCGTAAGTTTTATAATCCCTGCCATAATTGTAGCTACCAAAGCCTTGCTGCTCCCAGCAACTGGGCACTGCAATCCTTGTCCAGGTGCCGCTGTTGCGGCCGCCGGTGCAATAGAAGTCCCATTGCACCGTTGGGTTATTATCTTTGCCCGACAGGTATTGAATTAGTGTAGATTGAGCATAGGTTTGTCCACTCAGCAACATACCCAGCAGCACTGCAAGTTTCCGTTTCATTATTGTCGTGGTTTATTTATACTGAAGTCAATGAGTTTACGTTGAGGCGTTAGCGTTACTTTATCTAATAAGCCGGATGGTGTTGGCTGCCATCCTTTGGTGGTGAATAACCCGTCCTCACCGCGGTTTTCCGGGAGCCGTGCCGGCATATTGATGTTATAGAATTTTTTCCACTGCACACCTTTTTTCTCCAGCGCAATCATACGATTGGCCATACCATTGGTCACGAGAATACGCAGTTCATTATTTTCTTTGAACGCACTGGCCGGAATCATTACGCTATAATCAGGTCCCAGCAAGGTAGTAATACTTTTGCCATTCAAAAATACTTCTGCTGTTTCGCCTACTTTTCCCAGGTTCAGCTCCCAGGCATCCACATTGCGTTGTGGCTTTTTAATGTTGATGGTATAAGCGGCTGTTCCGGAAAACTCATTAGCATGCGCTACCTGTAAGTCGGTCCAGGAGCCTGTTTTAGTGGTGATGGTTCCTTTCGGAATTTCCGGACCACCTTGCAGGAACTGCAGTTGCCAGTTGCCGGTAATTTCTTCCGGCAGGCCTGCGGAGATCATGTAAGGGTAAGCAGCAGCGGTAGATTTTTCATTCGAGGTTTGTAAGATGCAGCTCTCTCCGGCTTTCAGGTGCATATATACTTTCTGGCCCATCGTGTGTGCTACTCCTGCTTCCTGTGTCATCGGGTTATACTGGACAATTGAAGCAAATGGTGTAGCCAGTGTGATGTAACTCCAGTATTCCTTGCCGGTGGTGTTGGCAATAAAGTAGGTATGGCCTTTGTCCCAGCTGCGGCGTTCGAAGCTGAGGCCGTTCATTTCTTCTTTCACGATACCGGCTGCACGCATTAGCTCCGACAGGTGGTTGTTAAGCGCAGAGTTATTATTGGCGCTGATTTCCGCCAGTGTTTTCTGGAAAGCAGCCCGTTTATTTTCCAGGTTATGATAACCGGTTACATCCGCAGGCAGGTTTTCGAAGAAGAGTATCTTAACGCCGGACTTAGCCAGGGCATTGAGTTTCTGTAATGTTTCCAGGGGCAGGTATTTTACATCTGCCAGCAGGATGGCTTTGTATTTACCACCTGGCATCTGCACCTTTCCGTCAGCAGCTTTGCTTTCCAGTATTTGCCGGTCGGATACCATGTCGAAGGTCCATCCTTCTCTCAGCATTTCTTCTGCGACTTCTTCAAAGTAGGTACCGGAAAATCCTTCCATCCCATCAAAGTGGTGCAGCATGTCTCTGCCAGGCTGCATGTTACGGTCGTGGAAAGGGAAATACAGCAGTACATCATTATCCGGCTTTCCTGCCTGTAAAAAGCTCTGGCAACGTGCTACGTATTCATTGAGGGTATGAAAATCCTTCCAGAAGGAATTGGCAGGCGTAAAGTGCACTGCTGCATAAAACAACCATCCCGGATAGGGTTCATTCTGCGGAGAGTAGTTGGTTCCGTGATAGAAGATGTGGTTAACCCCTCCCACGAAATATTTGTCCATTGCAAGTTTTACATCTCCCAAAGAAGATTTGAAATGCTCCCCTAACCAGGTAGCCGCTTCCGCACTGGCGAAGGGTTTACCACTCACGTGTGCGGCAGAGGAGGCAAATTTGAAACGTAAAATTTCCGTGCCTTCAGTTTCGGGAATATCAATGGTTTCATACAGGTCAAATATATTGGACGGCGAGCCATGGCTTTGGTTGCGGATCAGCTTTCCCTGTGCTTTTGCCCAGCTATGCCATGGCTGCGTGAATTTTTCCAGGAGCAGATCAGAGATCGTCATGCGGTAATCATAGAGTACACGCAGGTGATCCTGACTATTATCTTTTGCCAGCAGGAGTGGCAGTACAGTACGAAGGTCATAACCGCGGAGGCGCTGGAATTCTTTGAAGAATTCAGGTGTCCAGTTGGCCTGTCCGCGTGCGTCATCTACTTCATAGGAGTCGTTGAAGTAGCTGCGCAGGGTAGCGGTATTTCTGCCTTTGAAGGCTTCATCAAATTTTGCGAGGTAGTGTTGCAGGGCGGGTAAGGAAAAGTGATCAATGGCGAGGCCTTCTCCACCAGGGGCGGCCCTTTCCACCATTTTACCATGCCAGCCCATGAAGAGGGCGTAGATGGTTACATCTTCCGGGGCATTCCAATTAAGGCGTCCATCGGAAGTTACGTATTGGGTTACATCGGTTACGGTGCCTTTGCTGTTATAAGCAAGCACGGATTGCAGGGGTAGCGGCTTTCTGAATCGCACCTGATCGATGGCCAGTTCCTGCAGATTTTTATTGGCACTGATGGGCTCCAGTACTTTTGTATCCGGCGGCAGCGGTTTAGGATTTGCGCTGCGCAACATTGGTTCCTGGATAAATTCTAATTTATCAGAAAGGCTGGCGCCTTTCTTCAACTCAAATTTTTTATACGTTACATACTTGCTGGCATCTTCATTTGTTACCCATGGTCCACCGAATGGCCAGCCGGTGCCGGTAGCCATATCGATTCCCATATTAAGTCTGGAAGCCTCGGTGAGGGTGTATTCCAGCATGGTCATCCACGAAGGGGAAAGAAAAGGTCTGAATTTCGCCTCTGTACCTTTCACACCATAGATCGGTGTGATTTCGAGTCCACCGAGGCCAGCCTTTGCATACTGCTCCATGGCTGCGGTGAGCCCGGAGGAGTCTACAGCACTACCCTCCCACCACCAGCGTGTCCATGGTTTAGCCGTTTGCGTGATAGCGGGCCATTGTACCTGGGCTTGAGCGGCATAGTTACATACGAGGAGGGCGGCAATCTGTAATACTTTTTTCTTCATCTCAACAAAATATAAAAACATGAGCATAATTTCCCCTTGTAAAAGCAGCAAAAGCAGCAAATTTCTCTGCTGCTTGTTTGCTATGGGAATCGATAAAAAATCAGAATTTGAATGGCAGGTACCAGCCGGACTTATCCATCAGTTTAGCCCTTGCTGCTTCTGCACCGGGAACGTTATCTTTCTTCAGTTTCTGGTACACTTTTTCAGCAAGGAAAGACGGATCATTTCTCCGCAGCGCTACACGCAAGAGGTCTGGCCAGCGGGTTCCTTCATATGCATCCTCTAATGCAGTTTCATTAATCAATCCACTTTCGATGGCCAGTGTACTGTCCGCCCCTGGTGCTATGGCATAGTTTACCAGGTTCGCTCTTCTGCGGATACCGATGTTGCGGTACCAGGAAGCGCGGTAGTAAGGAATACCGGAGGAGCCACTGTTTCTTGCATCGAAGTTGAAAGGATATGGTTCAAATAAGGTGTTGTGATAGTTGGTAACATCAGATGTTGGAGCAGGGTAAGCTCCGGCGATGCCGTTGTTAAACAGTCCCCATGCCAGCAGGTGTTTGCCGGCGCGGTTAGCTGCTTCCGCAAATCGCATATGCAGGTGCGTTTGCTTAAAGAGGAACCAGGTACTGTTTCTCTTTAACATATCTACCGGCAACATGGTGGACCAGTTGAGGTAGTTCCACAGGTACTTCATCACTACCGGCTGGCCGTTAATGTTCTGGCAGGTTAGTATCCCACGCGCATCATATGGCAAACCAGGTACGGCAGGTGCAGAAGTATTACCCAGCTGTTGCTGGCTGTTCCAGTTGTCGAACGCTTCCTGGCTAGGCTTCACGAGGTATTTACCACCGATTGGGGAAAAAAGTTTCACGAAAGGATTTTCCGGTTTGAATTTGGAGTCAAACGGAATGGCCCATACCCACTCCCTTTCGTATCCTTTGCTGTTGGCCGCCTGCTCGTACATGATGCGCCATTGGGTATTCCATACCAGCGACTGTGCATCACTGATGCGGCCGTAACTGATGTAATGGTCCATGTCGCCATTGGAATCCCAACCCAGTTTATACATGGTGTACATCGTTGCATCGTTGGAGTTGTTGGCGGCAGTTTCCATCACCTGGCGATAATACGTGGCCGCCTGTACGTAGTTTCCTTTCCAGAGGTTCAGATCGCCCAGCAGTACTTTTTTATTGATAAACCACTTTACAGTAGGATAGCCATCCACATTGATGTTTGGTGAAGTACCGGAAGGATATTCGTCTTTATATGTCAGCGCTTCGGTAGCTTTAATCAGCGTATCCAGCAAGGCGTCGAAGCTCAGTTTAGGATAATTTTTAGCATCTTTCACCGCTTCTACAGATTCCAGAGGAGAGGTAACATAAGGAATTTCACCGTAGTGAATACCCAGCTGGAGGTACAGGAAGCTGCGCAGGCAGGTGATATCTGCATAGCGGGATGCGTATTCCGACTCCTTCATTTTTTTGTCCTTCAGCATGATGTCGAAATTTTTCAGCACATCATTGCAGTTGAGGATTACCTCGTAAAACGGTCGTGGGCTCGCGTAGGGGTTATCTTCGGCAACACTGTGGCTACTGAGCTGGCGCAGGTTTTCATCTGCGTTTTCGGTATAGTTAAGCATATCCGCACGGAGTTCATTCAGCAGGATATATCTTTCGGCCAGTCCCTGGAACTTACCGTAGATACCAATTACAGCAGCATCTGCGTCATATACGTTGCGGTACATCTGCGACTGGTCCAGTTCATCACCCGGCATTACATCCAGCATTTTCTTACAGGAAGAAAGTACGGTACAGAAACAGGCCGCAGATAAAAATAATATGGTGAGCTTTTTCATGCTAATCATTTCAAATTGTTAATAACCTAGAGGCCTATACGAACTCCGAATGTCACATTAGGGCTGATGGGGTCCAGACCTGTATCAATACCCTGTGCCAGCGGGCTGTTGCTGCTGCTGAACTCAGGATCATATCCCTGGTATTTGGTGAGGGTAACGAGGTTGTTACCAATCAGGTAGATCGTAGCGTTTTTGATCACTTTACGGTTTACCGGGAGATAGTATTGTACAGATACAGAACGGAGACGGAGGTAAGATCCGTCTTCGATAAAGCGGTCGCTGAAGCGGCTGTTGCCCAATGGATCACCCCAGGTAGCCTTTGGCATATTTGTTTGCTGCCCTTCGTACTGCCAGCGGTTATTTACGCTTTGCAGCTGGTTGCTGGCATCGCTCATGGACTCCATGCGGTAGCGGGTGTAGTTGAACACATCGTTACCCTGTGAGAAAGTGATGAGGGCATTCAGTTCGAAACGTTTCCAGCTCACGCGGTTGCTGATACCACCGATGTAATCAGGATTAGGATCACCGATTACGGTGCGGTCGTCCGCATTGATCAGGTTATCACCATTCGCGTTGGCGAAGCGTACATCACCTGCGGTGAAAGCGCGGAGACTACCATCTGTTTGTTTTGAATACAGCTGTGTTTTAGCCGCATCAGCGCTGGTAGCATATACGCCATCTGTTTTATAACCATAGAACAGGTTAGCCGGCTGACCGTTGGCGGTCAGAATAGTAGCACCTGCAAAGTCCGTAGTGAAAGACCCACCAGGCACAGCAATCACTGTATTTTTGTATTTGCTCACGTTTACACCCAGGTCCCATTTCAGGTTGCCTTTATCCACAATGCGGGCGTTGAGCGACAGGTCCACGCCGGTATTTTTCATACGGCCGGCGTTGGTCAGCATTTGTTCGAAACCGGTAGCCATCTGTACATTTTCATATACCAGCATGTTTTTGGTTTCTGATTTATAGGCGTCCACACTGAGGGAGAGGCGCTCGTTGAGAATGGCCACATCAATACCGCCGTTTAACTTCACGGAAGTTTCCCATTGCAGCTCAGGGTTGGCGATGCCTTTACGTACCAGCCCCTGCAGGCCAAGGAGGTTTTGCGTTACATATGTCTGGCGGGCCGTGTAGTTACCGATATCATCGTTGCCGGTAACGCTGTAGCTTGCACGTAGTTTCAGCAGGTCAATTTTAGAATGTGCCATGAAGCTCTCGGACGATACCAGCCATGCGCCGCCGATAGAAGGCATTACAGGAAACTTGCTACCGTTGATGGTGAGGCCTTCTTTTGCTTCTTTACCGAAGCGGCTGGAACCATCCATGGCCACGTTCAGGGAAAGGAACATTTTATCGCGGAAGCCATAGTTGGAGCTCAGGTAAGTATTGAACCAGTTCCATTTACCCATACCACCACCGATTACGCGGAGTGCAGGTATACCGTTCTGAACACTGGTCAGGTCATCGGTAGCGGAGTTGAAGCCGAGCGCGTAATCCTGTTCTGCATTATTTGTTTGGGTGCGGAGGCCGGCACGCACATAGATCTTATGATCCATATTAAAGCGTTGCTCATATTCCGCCCAGGTGTCGTTGTAGAAAGTAAACATGCGCTTTACCTGCGTACCCATGCGGTTTTCCGCAATAGCAGTAGCAAGGGTATCCTTTACAATACCCACACCCGGTACAAACATATTCTCCCTGACTTTATTCAACACCACACCTACAGTGGTATTCAGGTTCCAATGTTTACCCAGGTCGTATTTAAAACCAAAGGTGCCGAAGAAACGATAGTATACATTTGCACCAATCATTTTATCGATTACCGCGGTAGGGTTACCTACACCCAGTAAATCCACATCTGCCAGGTTCGGACTTTGTACCCCTTCTTCGTTCACTTCATGATCCTGGAAGAAAGGCGATTTGGTACGCGCCAGGAACAATGGAGATGTTCTGTCGGCAATACCCTGGTCCTTCAGCTTCTGTTGATTATAGGAGAAAGACAAGTTTGCAAATCCGGTAAAACGCTGTGTAAAGTTGAACTGTGCGTTAAAGCGGGTGTTGTAACGGGTCAGATCAGTACCGCTGATAGTACCCTGATTCTTCATATAACCCATACTGAGGCCATACGTAGCGATGTTATCACCACCGGTAACTTTCAGGTAGTAGTTATTGCTGAAGCCATCCGTGAGCACCTGATCCTGCCAGTTGGTTTGGTTGTGGTACCGCGCATATCCCGGAGTGGCCGGATCATCGTTCATATAAGGCTGCGCAGCCAGTTCTTCCGGGCTCATACCTTTGGACTGCATCATACCGGAAAGGTAGCTGCGGAAATCTGATGCACCCATTACCGGCAGCCCTTTAGGTGCTGCTATATAGCCGCCATAGGCGCCAAAATCGATATGGGTTGCCTTATCCGTTGTATGCGAAGTGGTGATGATAATAGCGCCGTTGGCACCTTTTGTGCCGTAGATGGAAGATGCATCTTTCAATACGGTGATATTATCAATATCCTTTGCATCGATGAGGGATAAAGGGTTGGTATAATAATTTGCGATTACGCTTTCACCGTAGTCGTTGGTATCAAATATCATATTGTCCACTACTACCAATGGTTTGTTAGTAGCATAGAGAGAATTAATACCACGGAGGAACAAGGTAGCGCCGGCGCCCGGTGTTCCTGAACGGCGGGTTACATTGAGTCCGGCGATGCGGCCCTGCAACATATCGTCTGGCATCGCATCGTTCTGACGCCAGCCTTCCACGTTGTATTGCTGTGCGGCGGAGGTAATTTCGCGTTGCGGAATAATATTTACCGGCATCACAATACTCTCCTGGTAGCCGGTGTGCGAGGCATCCATCAAAGTGATATCCACTTTTTTCCTGCCCTGTAATGGCACCATGCGGGAAGCATAGCCATCACCATCCACGGAGATCGTCACATTGTAGGAAGGCACCTCCAATCTGTATTTACCGGAAGTATCAGTAATAGCAGCAGAAAAATCCTGCATGGATACGTGTACGCCGGCAGCTGGCTTTTTAGTAGCTGCATCAATAATTCTACCGGTAACAGTCAGGCTCTTTTTACCGGTAACTGTTTGCGTTGTTTTGCCCGCGTTACCCGCAGCAGATTGAGCAGAAGCGGTAGCTGTGATCAGCAGCAAAGCCGCGCCACATAATAGTTTTATGCCGTTGTATTTATATTTGTGCTGCATAATTAATTGAATGAAGGTTCAATCCTGATATAATCACATACCAGCGGATTTGTGGTTGCGGTGGTGTTGCCTGCTGCAGTGAGGTATATATTCATTGCAGAACGGTATTTGCTGATGGTAAATTCTCCCAGGTAAATTTCTGTGTAGTTGTTCGGTGTTACTGTCACATACGCCATGGACGTATTGGTAGCACTGTCTACACTCAGCCGCTGGGTGAAGTTGGTGGTCATCCAGTCGTTTACCGCCACTACGTACGCCTTGTACTTCATGGTATGCACGTTTGAAATGCGGAAGCCAAGACTGAAACCACTGGTACCATGGTTATACACCAGTACATCTTTAAATGGTATGCCTGCCGGTGTGAGCCTGTCACGGAAGTAGGTATTACTCCTTTTGTTGCTGGTAGAAGAAGTATATTCTTCTCCCTGTAGTATCCATTGCTGAAATTTATTTTTTGGGGAGATGTCCACCTTACCCATGATAAAAATGGTTCCGTTGCTGGTAGTGATGGTACGCTTAATTTGCGCTCCTTCTACCGGCACTTTCACATTGAACCTGGACAACACCGTATCAGGAATATTATCAGCTGTATAGTTACCTTCGGCAGCCAGGTCCTTCAGCACTTCCCAGCTGGCCAATTGTGCAGTGGTATCCATACCACCGGTAGCAAAGTAAGGGTAGTATGTTTGGGTGGCTCCCTGCCAGGCGGCATCTTCCATTACGAATAAAGCATAGCGTTTAGACTCATCTCTCAGGTCGTACACACGTTGCCAGAACAGGTTGGTATTGATAGAATCCGTTCCTGGCTTATAGATCGGATTACCGGTATTGGGATCAACTCCTATTTGTTCGGCATTGGTAGGATCAAATACATTTCTGAACAGGGAAAGCATAAATGCTTTTTGTACCGCAGGAATGGTATTATCATTCGTCAGTGTTTCCCAGATATTATCTGAGAGGGGCAGCAAAGAACTGATCACATGGTACACGCCATTTTTAGCGGGTTTGTTACCACTGGTGATAGTGGCATTTCCCATGAGGGCGGCATGCAGCAGGTGGTACTTACCGTTGAGCATCTGCAGGTAGTTAGCGGCAGTGTCTTCGGTTTTGCTGTTCCATGCCTGCAGCGTGATGTAGTTGGACACAAACGCTTTCAGTTTGGCCGGATCACTCTGTGTGGCCGCATCCAGTTTGGATACGGCGTCGTTATCAGGAGCAAATACAGTGTATACTTTGGAGGAGGTGAGCACGGAGTCCAGACCAGCCTTTTTCACCAGCTCGGCAAACTTGCTGGTAGATGGCTCTGCGGCAATGCGCTCCATCAGATTTTCCTTCAGTGCCTGGTCGTTAACAGTGATGCTGTCTTCCCATTTTTTACAGCCTTGCAGCAGTACTGCACAGCACAGAAAAGGGAGTAAGGTATATGCGATCGTCTTATAGGACATCATAATTTCTTTTTTATTGGAATAGTTGAGTACCATCTGGCTTAAACCTTGGGAATACCTGATCATCATCCACCGGAATGAAGTGGATCATATCCAGGTAGTTGTCGTTCTGTGTACCGTTGATTGGATTGAAGCGGATAATCTGGCGGTCGGTAGTGGTAAACTCATAGGTACCTACGAGGCGGCCCACCATTTGGGACGCAGCATTTTCCGTATACTGTTTGTATCCTATCGCTTCCAGCTCGGCATTAGTACCTGTTGGGCGTTTTACTACAAAGTTGAACGTACGTGGCATCAGGGTACCGTTTACGTATACTTCGCAGAGCTGCTGGGAGCTGGTAGACTGGTTACGGGCAGAGTAGCAGATCCAGATCTTATACTTTCCTTTAATGATCGGCGGGGTACGCAGCTCCAGGTAGGTAGGCCTGTTAGGTAATCCCAGTGGCATCTTGATGGCATCCTGGTAGTTGCAGTACTGGCCAATACTCACCGTAGGACCGTAGTAATAAGAGAGCACATTTGTTCCTGCCAATGCGCCCCAGCCCCAGGTAATGTCTTTCAGTGGCTGATCCGCTTCACTCTGTCTCACGAAATCTTTGGATGCTTTTCTGTAGGTAGCCGGCAGCTTAAGAATTTCTTCAAAGGTGGCCACATCCCAGTATACAGCTGTAGGTTTACGGTATTTCACCTGGTAGTGTCCTTCAATGGAATGCCATACACCGTTGGTGGCTGCGTTATCGCTGGCCACTCTGTCCACCGTCATTCCTTTTTCCAGCACGCCGTTAAACACATTTTCATTCACCACTACTTCCTGGTTAATCAACTGGGTGCTGATCACCTCCTGCGGTTGCAGGGTCTGGTGGGAAGGCGCGTTAATAATATCTCCCAGGAACTTAATACCACTCAGGATATGATAAGCCATATACATGTGCAGGCTATCTGTTGCACCAGCTGGATTGCCGGTATGACTATAGCGTGCCTTTAAATCAGCGAAGGAGAAGATACCGCTGTCGGCCAGTGCTTTATTACTTTCTGCGATCACGGTCATCCAGCGTTTAGCTGTATCCGCATCCACGGTATTGAGCCTGTCGTAGTAACCGGTTGCTTTCATGGCTTCCACAAAAATGCTGAAGTCAGGTTTTGCTGCCAGCTCTTCGGCGATGGTCAGTTTGGCTGGCTCCAGTACCTGGTCGATCACATGGATCAAACCATTACCTACCCGCACATTCGATTTGGTTACCGCACCCTGCCGGTTTACCAGGTAGCTAGAGCCTCTTTCTCCGGAGGCCACACCCGTTACCAGGAACTGGCCAAACATAGTAGGCACCGGCAGCTTACCATCTTTAAATGAAGCAGTGGTAAGGGTATCTGCAAGGAGATGGAATTTAACCATGTCCTGCAGGGTATTGATATCAGCAGCTTCTACATTGCTGGCTTTTACTTTATTGAGCCAGAGCTGCACAGCGCTGTTAGTAGGAGCAAAGCAGGTATAGGCACCATAGGCGTTCAGGTAATCGCTATAGCCTGCGCGCACCAGTACTTTTTCAAAGAGGGAGAAGGAATCCGGATGCTGCCGCAGATATCCAACTATATTAACATCCTCCGTAGTACTCTGTTTGAGCGTAGCTTTGGTGCAGGCGGTAAAAACACCGCAAATAAGCACCATCATGTAAAACAGTTTCTTTCTGGTCATAACGTGCGGTTGAATTATTTATAGAATGGATTCTGGACAAGCAGTTTATTCGTCTGTAATTCGTACAGAGCAATCGGCATGAACAGGCTGTTTCTGTCTCTCAGCTTGGCGTAGGCCGACTGCTGCATATCCGGTGCAATGCTTTTGGAGGCGGAATTGATCAGGTAGCGCAAGCCTGCAAAGTTGTTACGTTTTGCGTTTCTAACCAGATCGTACCAACGTTTTCCTTCAAAGGCAAATTCCCTGGAACGTTCCTGCAGGATATATTCTTCCATACCGGATTTGCTGGTGCTATCCATTGCATCACCAAAATCAAGTGCTGTAGCACGTTCCCGGATGGTTTTTACCAGGCGGGAAGCCTCTATAGGCTGATCCAGCTGATTGATAGCTTCTGCTTTCATCAGGAGGATATCGGCATAGCGGTAAAATATCCAATGTGCAAAGGACTGATCAGCGGTGCGTGTAGCCGTCCCCGCATCGTTGGCCCCCATATATTTCCAAATGGTAGCATCTTCGGCACGCAATGCCATACCGTCGCCACGTTTATCTTTAACCGGAATGGCATTCACCATATCTACACCATATACTTCTTCCATCAGGTGGGAGGCAGCGCTCCAGCGGCGGGAGTTGGCCGCAAACATCATGAAGAAAGGGTTGAGTTTTTGCGCATCATACTGTAATTCAAAAATGCTTTCTACGGAATTACCTATCCAGAACAGCGCATTGAACAGCGAGGTTTCCTGGTTTACCAGGCCATATCTGCCGGAAGCAATTACTTTATCGCATTGCGCCGCACATTCTGCATATTTTTCCATCCACAGATAAGTATCAGCCAGAATGGTAGCTGCCGTGTATTTAGTTGCGCGGCCCCTGTCCACGGAAGTGTTACCGTAGCTTTCAGGCAGCAGGTTTTCTGCCGCTTTCAGGTCAGATACAATCTGGTTAAGAATAGAATCTGAAGAGCTTTTCACCATGGACGACAGGTCGTTGTCACTCACTGTGGGTTCCAGTTTCAGCGGTACCTGATCAAAAGTACGTACCAGGTAGAAGTACATTAACCCGCGGATGGTAAGTGCCTCTCCTACTGCGCGGTTCAGCATATCCTGCGTGAAGGTGTTATCTTCATTCATCACATTCGGCGCCAGTTTTATAACGGTATTGCAGTAGTTGATGGTTTCGTAGAAAGTCCTCCAGTTGGCGTACGAGTTAGTTGGCAGGATGTTCATGTTGACGATGTCAATCTCCTCGGCCCTGGTGGCAAAACCCGGCGACACCATGTCTGCCCTGGCTTCTCCCCAGATAAAAAGATATTCCGGCATCGCCCACGTTTTACCAGTGGTATTATCCAGCATACTTGCATAAATGCCGGTAACAGCGGCAGATACCTGCTCTTTGGTTTTCCAGAAGTCCTCCCGTACAAGACCATCGTTAGGTTTCAGTTCCAGCCATTTATTACAGGACACGGACCCTGCCAGGATAAGGAACATGGAAATATATATCAGCAACTGCTTCATATCGCAAATCTTTTTTTAGGATCAAAAGTTGGCCATCAAACCGATCACATAGTTCTTGGATGGTGGTGTCATGGAGTTGTCGGTAGCTACGCGGAAAGGATCAGAGCCTTGTGGTGAAACTTCCGGGTCCTGACCGGTATACCTGGTGAGCGTGAACAGGTTTTCTGCGGTGAAATACACGTTGAGCGATTTCATTTTCAGTTTGCTCAGTTGTTTGCTGTCGAAGGTATAACGGACGGTGAACTGTCTGAAACGCAGGTACGATGCATCTTCCACATACCGGTCGCTACCCAGCCAGTTGTAAGCACCACCAATAACGGCGCGTGGCATATCTGTCACATCGCCTTCTTTTCTCCACCTGCGCAATACCGCCGTGCTCTGGTTATCGAAACCATACATATTGGTAGTATTCATCTTCGTCGCATTTACGATATCGTAATTCATACGGAAGTTGAAGAAAGTAGAGATATTGATTTTTCCTTTCCAGTTGATGGTAGGCCCGAAACCACCATTCAGCTTAGGGTTGCTGTTACCGAGGTATACCACATCCATGTAGTTGATGTTCCCGTCGTGGTTGATGTCTTCATAGATCGCATCTCCCGGCTGGAAGGTATAATCCACATTCGGATAGTTGAATCGCATTTTTACGATCTGGCCGTTAGGTCCGATAATAGGCTTACCGGATTCACCTTTTGCAATGGTCGCCTCTTCATCTTTATAAACTCCCTTGTAGCGATAACCATAGAAAGAGCCAAACGGATTATCTATTTGCAGCAGGCTCATATAGGAACCTAAAGCGGTTACGTCCCCTTTGCTGCTTGGGTAGAATTCGGAGATATTGCGGATGATATTTTCGTTTTTAGCCAGGTTCACATCGAATCTTACTGTCCAGTCCTTTGATTTGAAAGGAGTGGTGAAGATGGCGATTTCCCAGCCCTGGTTATCCATCGTACCCACGTTCATGTTCACAGCGGTATAACCGTTTTGGGAAGCCACTTTTAAATCAGGCAGGTACATGTCTTTGGTACGCTTGCGGTATAACTCTGCGTCAATACGGAAGCGGCCTTTGAGGAAGGAAGCATTCAAACCGAGGTTCTCGATGCTAACCGTTTGCCAGCGCAGGTTCTGCAATTCCATGGTAGAGGGATAAACAGCACTTTCTCCCATATACCCCCATCCGATAGTGGAATAGCGGTTGTAGAAAGTATAGTCTTTATCGGGCGACTGACCAGCCAAACCATAAGAAGCGCGGAAGCTCAGGTCATCCAGTTTTTTCTCGTAGCGTTTCATAAACTGCTCACCGGATAAGCGCCAACGGGCGCCTATAGAAGGGAAGTAGCCGTAGCGGTATGCAGGTCCAAAGCGGGAGCTGCCATCCATGCGCACGTTACCCATGATCATGTAGCGGTCGTCCCAGCCGTATTGTGCGGTGAGGGCAGCGCCAATGCTGCGGGTTTGTGAGGTGGTGTTTACCGCTTTCAACTCCTCATTTTGTGTACGGCCGCCGGCAGATGGATCTACCAGCAGAGAGGAGGCTGTATTGGAAACCATTACTTCCTGGTTCAGGCTTTTACCATCGTCCGTAATTACGTTGAGGAAGCCGGAGAACTCATGTTTTGGATTTTTGAAGCGCGGTGTATACTCCATAGTGAGCTTGGAGGTAACGCCGAACAGATCAATGTCCCCGTCGTAAGCGCGGTTTACTACTGTTTCCGTATAGGGGCGACCGGTAGCAATCTGCGGCAGGAAGCTGGTATTTTTTGTATTGAAGATATCAAACTGCACGTCTACAATAGCGCGGAGTACATCCTGGAGGATGTTATACTGCATCTGGAAACGAGGTACCACACGCTCGCCGAGCACACCGTACTTTGCTTCCTTAGCCATTGCCACCGGGTTGTAAATACGGGAGTACTGACCCTGCACGTTGGAAGCCGGAGAGAAATAGTTTGGCGTTACATTACCCTGCTCATCGTATTCAAACACACTCATATTCGGCATTTTCAGGTAAGCGACCCCTCTGATTGCATTCTCCTTTGTGCTCATATAGTTACGGCTCTGGTCCGTGTGCGTATAGGCAATGCTGGTAAATATTTTTATTTTTTCAGAGATATAGTAGTCGAGGTTGATACGGGTGTTCAGTCGTTGCAGACTGGTTCCTATGGTAGTACCGGTTTGATTGAAATAACCAATAGACGCATAGTAGCGGGCTTTTTCACCACCACCGTTCATGCTGATGGTATGATCCTGGATATACCCTGTTCTGGAAATCGCATCAATCCAGTTGGTATTGTTGCTATAGTTATGGTACCAGTAAGGATCATTTACATCGTAGTTGAATTCGCGTACAGTGTTAGTGTTGAGTGCCGAACCAATCCTGTTGATGAAGGCTTCCGGAATAAGGGTGGAATACTGATCACCCGTTAGCATGGGGATCGGTTCCGGCAGTTTCGACATCGTTCCTTTGAAGGAGTAGGAAATGGCAGGTTTACCGATACCACCACGTTTGGTGGTGATTACCAGTACACCGTTTGCAGCGCGCGCGCCCCAGATAGCGGTGGCGGCGGCATCTTTCAGCACGGAGATATCTTTGATATCTGCGGGAGCGATGTTGAGTAATTGCGCATATCCTTGTTCATCCGCGGTACCGAAGTTGAAGTCGCTCGGAATATCCGTCTGATAAGGCATACCATCTACGATGATCAGTGGGTTACCGTTACCGGACAGCGATGACACACCACGGATACGGATACTCATGGCCGCACCCGGATCGCCGCTGCTGGCGGTGATATCCACACCACTCAAACGGCCCTGAAGCGCCTGGTCAATACTGGAGGCTGGCATTTCTTCCAGTTCCTTGGCATCAATTTTAGCAATGGCCATGGTGGACTTTCTGTCCGGAATGCTGATCATACCATTGGTGCTGGTAGCTCTTGCTGACACACTGAATTCTTTCAGGTCGGTAGAGCCCGAGCCCAATTGAATATTAATGGTAGTACGGCCGTTGATAGCGTCTTTAAATGTGCCGTATCCGATGATGGAGGCGTTAATCCTGCTTCGGAGGCTAGTTACCTTCAGTACATACTGCCCATTTAGATCGGTGGTGGTACCTTTGAGTACGCGGCCGTCAGCATCTACTTCCATCACCGTTACACCAATCAGCGGTTCTTTAGTGCCTTTATCTGTTACCTTTCCTTTAATAAGTATGGAGGTAGCCGCAGTAGCCGGGGCCTGTGCCACAGCGGTTCCTGTGAGGAACAGCACTGCGCACAATAAGGGGAGAATTGTAAATAATTTTCGCATACTAAACTGGTATTGGGAACAGATTACTCTGTATATTTCAGATAGTTGTTAATAAGGTGAATTACACAGCGGTTGCCAAGGAAGTTGCTCTGATCCATTCTGATGGAAGAAATACGATTATCCGCATCCGTTACCGTCATAGAAGTACCTGTTTCATTGGTAACGAACAGGGTGGCGGCTTCTCCGTTCTGATCTTTGAACAGCGTTGGGAAAGCTCCACTTTGTACCCCATCGCTGGCCACCACTTTCTTATCCAGGATATGATACTGGATGAAGGATTCCACTGCAAACTGCTCTGCCGGGGTAAGACTGGTGTATTTTGGCACCTTGTTAGGCGCAGTGCCGGTACCAGGGAGTATGCCGGCATTTACCGCTGCCACGATGGCTGCATTATCAGGGATAAAAACGGTATAGAAGGCGCCACCCGATACACCAGTGATATCGCCGGTGGTAGCGTTGAACATGGTGGCATTTTTCAGGTATTGGTAGAAGTAGTTGAACTGAGAAGTAGTGGCGGCACCTAAGGCTTCAATGTGCTTACCAACGGTAGTTTCAGCAAAGCTCAGGGCTTTATCCAGGTATTGGGCAGTACCATTTTTTGCTGTTTTAGCCTGCACCACATTGGACGCGGTATTGGTGGCAAGTTCACCGCTCGCATATATTTTGTTGGCATTGAAACGGATATACTCTCCACCGTAAGTCATTACCACACCGGAACCGCTGAGATCTTTCAGGTCACGTTCAGGAATTACACAAAGGCTGAGTATACGCAGCAGTCGTAACAGCGCATCAGGGCCGGTAAGCTGCGTACCACCGGCAGGAGGCGTGTATCTCCACTGGTAGAGTGGGTTGGTGTTTACCATCGGATCAGCAAAGTAGCCGGCTGCATTCAGCACATCGTTGCTCAGCATCAGGATGGAATAACGTTGACGGATATTGGAAATCTGGAATTTCAGCTCCTGGTTGAGCAGGCTGGTCATCATGCTGTAAGCAGGGTCCAGGTAAGCTTTTCCGTAAACACTGCTGAATACGTTGGCATCCTGTACTTTGTTGGTGCCGTAGAAGATAGCGTTACTCAGGATCTTACGATCGGTGATATTGGCATTGGGATCGAAGCGGGCTTCTTCACCGGATGCATTGTAGGTAGTGGCAAACTTGGTGGGCCATACGGCTGTAGGCCAGAGATGCGCATTGATGAAATCATAGATGATATTCACTGGCATGTCCGAGAGTTTATTATAGTGTTCCAGCAACACATTTTTAATAAACGGCTCCAGGGCTTCGTTGGTAGGCACAAAAATGCTGTAGGCATTTTGCTGACCATCGTTGTCCTGCAGTTTCATGAAGTTCTCGTTATTGGGAGCAAATGTCATGGCGGCATTGAATACTTTCGTATATACGTTGAATTCGGAGCCGGTGATAGCCTGGTATTTGGCGGTCATGTTTACGTTGATGGCGTACTTGATCAGGAACTGATCGAAGATTTTCTTAAACTCGCTGTACTGCGGGTTTTGCGCCAGGTACTCATCGATGCCGGGTAAGGTGGTGATCACTTTGTTTACTACATGAATGATCCCGTTTTCAGCAGGTATATCTCTTTCAGTAACGTTTGCGTCCAGTACGTTAAACCCGGTATAGGTAGTTTGCGGGTAGAAATAATTGTAGTCGGCGGCAGACAGGCCTTTTGCCAACATGAAGTTATCCGTAAAATAAGTGATGTACTTGTTGTTGTTATCAGCATCGGCATAAATGGTAGTCCCGTTACGGTTGCTGTTGATAACTTTGATTTTGTTACCCAGGCTGTCGGTACCATCGTACACGCCGGTATAGGAGGCAGTGCGGCGGCGGAAGCCCAGGCCTGGAATCCAGCCGGTAGTACTCTGGTAATCAGCCAGGCGATCCAGGCGGAACGCGTTGTACACTAAGCAATAGGTAACAATTTTCTGACAGGCAGCGCTGTCCAGCTGTGCAACGCCACTGATGTTGTTTGCTTTGAAATACACGTCAAACGCGGAATCCGAAGGAGCAAAAAACGTCCAGTAGCCAGCGGCAGATAAAGTAGTTTTGTACCCTGCCTTATCAATGGCAGCAAGCATGGTTTTGAAGTTGCCCTTCTTTTCAAGTACCTGGTAAATAGGAGGCTCCAGATTGTCGGGGCGGCCGTAGAATTCATCCCATGCTTTCTTTTTGCATGACGGTAGCAGGATAAAAACGGATAAGTATAGAAATAGTGTGGAAGAAATTACTTTCATCCTGGATAGTTTGTAATCCATTACTATCGTGGTTTTGTACCCGGGGGTTGACTGCCCGGTTGTTTAATCAATAACGTGAATACTGTTCATAACGAGTGTCTACTCTGGCGACACCCTCTGTTGGTTGCTGGTGTGTTTCTGTTTTAAAAATATCTTATTTGTATAATAGTACTGTCCTGCGCCATCCTGTTTTGCTAAATTTAATTGTTATTTTGACACTTATTTTCAGGAGCGCAGGACTTCAACTTACTGATTGTTAAATTAATGCACAAAAAAAATTAATTTCCGTCAGGTTTAGCGGATGCTCTCAGTCGGCTCGCCGGCCAGTACAGCATTTCAGGAGAATCAGGATGGGCAGGATCAAAAGCAGGGAGATTTTTTCTCAGTAATTTCACAAGCGGAATATTGTTATCCTGGATTTCTTTTACCACACATTTGGCTACTTCCCAGGCGCCAAAATTGTTAAAATGAGTATTATCTTTTAGTTCGGCAGTTTGTCCGGGAAATGTGTTCGCAGGATAATGCACAAATGCCCTGATCGACTTTTCTTCTCCCCATGCCTCATACATTACCTTCGTAACTTTATTCAGGTCAATAACCGCCGTACCTTTTTCTTTGGCCACTGCACGTACGGCAGCAGGGTAATCGCCCAGGGTATGCTGAATATGACCTGTACTATCAAAACTTCTTCTCTGTACGGAAGTCACCAGCACAGGAATTCCCTTTTTCTTTCTTACCTCATCTATTACATACCTCAGGTCTTTACTGTAAGATGTAAAGGCGCCTATGCCCTCCCCTTTCTGTTTCTGATCATTGTGCCCGAATTCTACCAGCAGGTAATCACCTGGTTTCATTAAACGCAGTACTTTCTCAAAACGTTTGGCACGAATCCAGGAGCTGAGGGATTCACCGCTTTCCGCGTAATTGGCGATGGCCACTTTACCGGGTTGAAAAAACGCGGGAATCATTTGTCCCCAGGAAGCCCAGGGTTCTTTGTCCTGGTCTACTACAGTGGAATTGCCGGCAAGGAAAACAGTGGTGGCTTTGGTGTTTGGCGTAACAGCCAACGTTCTTACACTGGGGCTGTCACCTGCAAACTCAATGGTGAGGCGGTTATCCCATTGGGCATAATTTCTTTCCCGGGGCTTGATGCGTACACGGTCAGTGACTTCCCCGTTACTATTGCGAATGAAGGTATCCCGCACATGTACCGTGAAACTGACCTGCGTTAAATTAGCAGGCGCCAGGTCGATTTTACCGGTCATGTTACGCCGGTTTTCCGCACGAATGGCAACACTTTTAGGGTCGCTGCCCGCTACCAGGCCTACGGTAACATCATAATTACCTTCCGGTAATTTTACTGAAAAGAAGTAAGGGGACTCGCCGGTAATGAGGCTACGGCCTTTGGGGCGCACATCCACGACCTTTGATTCTTCAAATCCAAATCCGATACTGTCCGAATAAATAGCATTGGCTGTCACCTGTTTGCATCCACGTACATTTTCACCGCCGAAATAAAATTTCGTTGTGTCTGACGGAGGGATAAGTCCCGCCAGCAAGAGAGTCGCATGTAATAACATTTAAAGAGATTGTCGCATTGTTAAATAAAAAGGAACTTCTATTTGTGCGGTAGTATTTTCAAGAATCAGCTGTGCAGCTGTTTCGCCCATGTATTTAAAGTCGGTTGATATTGTGGTGAGTCCGTTGAGGATCAGCTTTTTCAGCGGTGTTTCGTTGTAAGAGATAATGCCAACATCTTTCCCGATTACCAGGTCCAGCGAGATAATTTTTTCTATTAAAGTAACGAGATCACTTTCCCGCAGGTTGATATACACATCTCCCCGGTTAATAGTTTCTTTATCAATATCTTTTACAATTTCATACTGGAAGGCATAGTTCTGGCAGAATTGCAGGAAGCCCTGCTGGATTTCTTCCGGATAGTAGCTATGATCCGGGAAGATGATTTTGAGCGTCTGGTACTTTTGCAGCCTGTCTTTGGCTTGTTCCAGCACGGAGATAATATCTTCCTGGAAATTTTCCACTACTGCTCCGTATTCTCCTGTTACCCCTTTCAATTTTTTATCGAGGAGAATCAGTTTTTCCTTTGGAATACTGTTCACGACTTCGTCTACGTTATCCCAGCGCTCCCGGAAGTGCGGCAGTATCACCACATGCGTATAGGCGTCCAGGTTCTGGGACAGCAGCTTACGAAACAGCCCGAAATCGCTGTTATAAATATAAAAGTCGATACTGGCCTGCTCCCCGAGCTTATCCGCGAAGCTGTCGTATATAATTTTCTTGTGCTCGCTTAATTTATTGAACAAGAGCAGTATCTTATACTGCTTTCCGAGGTTGGTATGTTTTATAAAGTACCCTTTTCCAGGCACAGAACCCAATATACCCAGTCCTTTCAGGTACTTATAGGCTTTTTCGGCCGTATCCCTGGAAATATCGAACACACAGCTTACCTCGTTGATGGATGGCATGATATCGTCCTGTTGCAGCTTACCGTCTGCAATGGATTTGATGATAGAGTTGGCCAGCTGGAAGTACTTCGGTGTAACCGAAAAATCATCAATATATATATACTTAAATAGCGGGTGTTGTTTGATCAAATCGCTGTGGAATTTATCGTTTCAGCAACAAGTTAGTAAAATTACTGAAAGTCTGTATCATAAGCATGACAGTACATGACAGTTAGACATCCCCCATTATATAACTTTAAATATCAAACCAAAAAACAACTTTAGCCTTAAAATTCCACCATGCAAGCAATTCTAGGTATTCTGTTCCACTTTATCGGTGGCTTCGCCAGCGGCAGCTTTTACATTCCATATAAAAAAGTAAGAGGCTGGAGCTGGGAAAGTTATTGGATTACAGGAGGTATTTTCTCCTGGCTGATTGTTCCTTTTATAGCGGCCTGGCTTACCATACCCGGCTTTATGGATATCATCGGCAATACTGATTTCACTACCCTTTTCTGGACATATACCCTGGGTGTGTTATGGGGTATTGGTGGGTTAACTTTCGGGCTGAGCATGCGTTACCTGGGCATGAGCCTCGGCATGGCAGTTGCCCTGGGCTTCTGTTCTGCGTTTGGTGCGCTCATTCCGCCTATTTATCGTGAGTTTACCGGTGGCAGCGAAGATACATTCTCCCGCATGATCCAGCAGCCCAGTGGTCATTTTATATTGCTCGGCGTGGTAGTATGCCTGTTAGGTATCGCCATCTGCGGCAGAGCAGGTATGTTTAAAGAAGGGGATTTACCTGAAGAGAAGAAGAAGGAACATATTAAGGAGTTCGATTTAAAGAAAGGCCTTACAGTAGCCATCATTTCCGGCATCCTGAGCGCCTGTATGAGCTTTGCGATTGCTGCCGGTGAGCCGATGGGCCGTGCCGCCGTGGAAAACCAGGCCAACCCGCTGTTCCGTAATAACGTAATATTTGTCATCATCATGCTGGGTGGCCTTACTACCAACTTCATCTGGTGCATGATCCTCAATACCCGCAACAAAACCTTTGGTGATTATACCAACCGCAGCACCCCGCTGGTCAACAACTACGTGTTTGCTGCCATTGCCGGTACCACCTGGTTTTTACAGTTTTTCTTCTATGGCATGGGCGAAAGTAAACTCGAAAATGCGCCCAGCTCCTGGATACTTCACATGGCCTTTATCATCCTGATTTCCAGCCTCTGGGGCTTTGCGCTGAAAGAATGGAAAGGCGTCAGCAAAAAAACTTTAACCACCATCCTTATTGGTATTACCACCATCATCATTTCCGTAATGCTGGTAGGATACGGTAATTCACTGGATAAATAAGATCAAGCGAAAATTATAGCAATTATGTCAATCAACAATGGCACTATCACCCAATTCAAACATGTAAGTTATTTGTGGGATGCTGAAAAAGCCGCATCCATGGCGGGTGACGAAGTTGCCCTCCTCATCTACCGCTCTAACCTGCTCGGCGCTGATCTGCGACTGACCAACTACGGCGGCGGCAACACCTCCTGCAAAGTAACAGCCACCGATCCATTGAGCGGTGCTGAAACGGAAGTAATGTGGGTGAAAGGCTCCGGCGGTGACCTCGGCACGCTTAAGAAAAGCGGCCTGGCAGCGCTGTACGTAGAAAAACTGCACCAGCTGAAAAATATCTATAAGGGTAAACAAATGGAAGATGAGATGGTAGAACTGCAAAACTACTGCATCTACGACCTCCAGTCCAAAGCCCCTTCCATAGATACCACCCTGCACGCTTTCCTGCCTTTCAAACACATCGACCACCTCCACCCGGATGCAGCCATCGCCATTGCTGCGGCAAAAGATGGTAAACGCATCACCCAGGAGCTGTTTAACGGTACCATCGGATGGGTAGAATGGCAGCGCCCCGGCTTTGACCTGGGTCTGAAACTCGCCCAATGCCTCGCTGAAAATCCAGGCATCCGGGGTATCATGCTCGGCTCCCACGGCCTCTTCACCTGGGGGGATACCGCTTATGAAAGCTATATCAACACCCTGGAAGTGATCGAACGCTGCGCTGCATTTATCGCCGAAAACGAAGGCGCAAAACGCCCCGTATTCGGCGGACAAAAATCAGCGCCCCTGCCTGCGGCCGACAGATCCAAACAAGCCGCCACACTGGCACCGGTGCTGCGCGGATTCTGCTCCAGCTACACCAAAATGATCGGCCACTTTACCGATGATAAACGGGTACTGGAATTCACCAACTCCAACGACCTGGAACGCCTCGCACCGCTGGGAACCAGCTGCCCGGACCACTTCCTCCGTACCAAAATCAGTCCGCTGGTATTGGAAATAGCCGCAGACACAGATCTCTCTAATACAAAAGAAATTAAAGAAAAGCTGGCACCGCAGTTTGAAGCGTACCGTAAAATGTATGCCGACTACTACGAAACCTGCAAACATGCCAACAGCCCAGCCATGCGCGACCCTAACCCGGTGGTGATCCTATGGCCAGGCGTGGGTATGTTTACCTTCGCAAAAGATAAACAAACTGCCCGCGTAGCCGCTGAATTCTATATCAACGCCATCAACGTAATGCGCGGCGCTGAAGCCATTTCGTCCTATACATCCCTGCCACGCCAGGAAGCATTCGACATCGAATACTGGCTGCTCGAAGAAGCGAAGCTCCAGCGCATGCCTAAGCCTAAACCACTCTCCGGCCGCATTGCCCTCGTTACCGGCAGCGCCGGCGGTATCGGTAAAGCTATCGCCCAAAGGTTCGCCAACGAAGGCGCAGTAGTTGTCATCTGTGATAACGATGCTAATCGCCTCGAAGTGGCCAACGCCTCCTTCGAAAAACAATATGGTAAAGACGGCTTCACCGCACACCTGATCGATGTTACCGCTAAAGACAGCGTAGTAGCCATCTTCCAGCATGCGGCCCTCACCTTCGGTGGTGTGGACATCGTAGTAAACTGCGCCGGCCTCTCCATCTCCAAACCGCTCGACGAGCATACAGAGGCCGATTGGGACCTGCTGTATGATGTACTTGTAAAAGGCCAGTTCCTCGTTACACAGGCAGGCGTAAACATCATGCGCAAGCAGGGTGTAGGTGGTGATGTACTCAACATTGTATCCAAAAATGCACTCGTATCCGGCCCTAACAACGCAGCCTACGGCTCCGCAAAATCCGCACAGCTGCACCTCAGTCGCCTCAATGCCGCTGAACTGGGCGCCGATCGTATACGCGTAAACGTAGTAAATCCTGACGCCGTAATCTCCGATAGTAAAATCTGGGAAGGCGCCTGGGCACAAGGCCGCGCAAAAGCTTACGGTGTGAAAGTGGAAGACCTGCCGGCATTCTACGCCAGCAGAACTTTGCTCAACGAAATCATCCTGCCGGAAGATATCGCCAATGCATGCTTTGCCTTTGTAGGCGGCCTGCTCAACAAAGCTACCGGCAACGTGCTGAACGTAGACGGTGGCGTGGCCATGGCTTTCGTAAGATAATCACCTAAATCCCGTAGTATGCCCAGGGTAGCATCTAAAATGAAACTCTTCAAAGGCTTTGAAGCTGAATATAAAAAACGCCACGATGAACTGTGGCCGGAACTGCACGCCCTGTTAAAGGAAAATGGAATAAGCAATTATTCCATTTTCCTTGATCATGATACGAATTACCTGTTCGCCCAAATGGACATTGAAGACCCGCAGGCGTTACAAAATCTGCCGGATCATCCGGTGATGAAACGCTGGTGGGCCTATATGAAAGACATTATGGAAACCAACGAGGATAATTCTCCTGTGAGTTTTCCATTAAAAGAAGTATTTTTTCTGGCCTAAAAACACTACACGTTATGGATATTGAGAAATACCAGATTGAAGCGTATAACGAACCACTGTTGGCCGCGCATGGTAAGGCTTTCGATTATATCGCCTCCACCGTGCCTAACGCTGCTGCTATTATCGACAAGCTACGCGCCTTCCAGATAGCCATCCCCAGCTGGGCACTCGGCACCGGCGGTACCCGCTTTGGCCGCTTTCCCGGTGGTGGTGAACCACGTAACCTGGAAGAAAAAATCTCAGACATCGGTATGCTGCACGCCCTCAACAGATCGAGTGGCGCCATTTCCCTGCATATTCCCTGGGACATCCCTTCCAATCCATCCCATATTAAGGCCTTAGCTGCCCAGAAAGGGATCGTATTTGATGCGATGAACTCCAATACTTTCCAGGACCAGCCAGGTCAGACACTGAGCTATAAATTCGGTTCCCTGCAACATGTAGACGCTGCCACCCGCAAACAGGCCATCGACCATAATATCGAAGTAATCAACTACGGTATCGAACTCGGTTCCACCTCACTCACCGTGTGGTTGTCCGACGGCTCCTGCTTCCCAGGGCAGCTCAACTTCCGTAAGGCCTTCCAGAACACCCTCTCCGGCCTCCAGGAAGTATACAAAGCACTGCCTGAAAACTGGAAAATGTTTGTGGAATACAAAGCCTTTGAGCCTAACTTCTACTCTACTACTGTGGGCGACTGGGGCCAAAGCTACCTGTACGCCAGCAAGCTGGGTCCGCAGGCGTATACCCTGGTAGACCTGGGCCACCACCACCCGAATGTCAACATCGAACAAATCGTTTCGCTGCTGCTCATGGAAGGAAAACTCGGTGGCTTCCACTTCAACGATTCCAAATATGGCGACGATGATCTCACCGTAGGTGCGATCAAACCTTACCAGCTATTCCTTATCTTCAATGAGCTCATCGAAGGTATGGACGCCAGAGGCATGGAACATGCCACTGACCTGGGCTGGATGATCGACGCTTCCCATAACGTTAAAGACCCGCTGGAAGACCTCCTGCAGTCCGTGGAAGCGATTATGATCGCTTATGCACAGGCGCTGCTGGTAGATCGTAAGGCCCTCACAGAAGCGCAGCTGCAAAATGATGTGACCCGTGCACAGGAGATCCTGCAACAGGCATACCGTACAGACGTTCGTCCGCTGGTAGCCGAAGCACGACTGCTGGATGGCGGCGCATTACAGCCGCTGGCAGCCTTCCGTAACGGTGAGATCAGAAAAAATCTCATCAAAGAAAGAGGCGCCGTGAGCATCGCAACCGGATTATAAAGAAACCCAATACTCAAGTTCAGCCATTCATGCGTTGGCCCCAAATCCTTGAGGCATGAAAAAGATTCCCGTTATAGTCGTATTCGATGTTGGTAAAACCAACAAGAAACTGTTCCTGTTTGATGAACAGTACCAGCTTATTTTTGAAAGAACAGCCCGATTCAATGAAACAACAGATGAAGACGGAGATCCATGCGAAAACCTCGAAAGTCTTCGCCTGTCTGTGTTTGATTCCCTGCGTGAAGTTTTCAAAAAGAAAGAGGTAGAGATCAAAGCCATCAACTTCTCCACTTATGGGGCAAGTTTTGTGTATGTAAATGAAGATGGTAACCCGCTTACCCCCCTTTATAATTACCTGAAACCCTACCCTGCCGCCTTGCAGCAGCAGTTTTATCAGGATTATGGGGGAGAAGATATTTTCTCTGTGCAAACAGCCTCGCCCGTACTCGGCAGCCTCAATTCAGGCATGCAGCTATACCGGCTCAAGCATGAACGCCCGGACGTGTTCCGCTCCACCCGCTATGCGTTGCACCTGCCACAATATATGAGCTACCTGCTCACCGGCCAGGCCGCCACCGACCTTACCAGCATTGGTTGTCATACCAACCTCTGGAATTTTGGAGAGAATAAATACCACCAATGGGTACATCAGGAAGGTATATACGAAAAGCTGGCACCGGTAATGCCGGCCTCCCAGGTGTTGCCAGCACTGTTTCCAGGAGGAGGCTACCAGATAGGCACCGGCCTGCACGATAGCTCCGCAGCACTGATCCCTTACCTGGTATGCTTTCATGAGCCGTTTATTCTACTGAGCACCGGTACCTGGTGTATCAGCCTCAACCCGTTTAACAACTCCCCGCTCACCGCTGAAGAGCTCCGCCAGGACTGCCTCTGCTACATGACCTACCAGGGTAACCCGGTAAAGGCGTCCCGACTCTTTGCAGGCTATGAGCACGAGCAGCAACTGAAACGCATCTCCGCACACTTTGGTCAGGCCGCCATGAAATACCGGCATATGGACTACCAGCCGGCTATTACCTTGCGACCGGCGGGCAACTTCGCTGACCGCGACCTCAGCATCTTCACAGATGATACGGAGGCCTACCACCAGCTGTTATTTGACCTGGCCACGCAACAATACCACGCCACCCAACTGGTGATGAACAATGGTGGTGTAAAACGCATATTTGTAGATGGAGGATTCAGCAAAAACCAGATTTATATGAACATGCTGGCCATGCTGTTTAACGGGATAGAAGTCTTTGCCGCTTCCATGGCACAGGCAACGGCTATGGGCGCCGCTTTGGCCATTCACCATTCCTGGAATTCAAAGATGATTCCGAATGGGATTATAGAATTGAAATACTATGCTGGTGGCCTTCCCACCATGGCGGAATAAATAATACCTGATCCTAAATTTTAGGATCAGGTACAAAGTTTAAAAAGGCCTGCTTATTAGCGTCGTAGCGCTTCCGGTCGATCCGGTAATAAAAGGCTCCTTTCTTGGAGTTCAACTTATCTTTATCTGCCAGTTTCACCAGCAATTTGGTGGACAGTATTTTGCGGGAGAAATTACCTTTATCAAATTCTGAATTGTATACTGATTCATACAACTGCTGTAGCTGCGGGATCGTGAATTTGGAAGGCATCAGTTCCAGCAATAACGGGTGCAGTGCTGCTTTATAGCGTAGTTGCTCCTTGGCTTTATTCACCATCAGCTGGTGGTCGAAAATCAGTTCCGGATGTTGATTGATAGGAAACCAGACAGCGTGGAAATCTTCATGCAGGTGCTGCTTGAATTTCTGCAGGTCTATGAGCGCCGTGTAGGCAACTGATACGGTACGTTCTACCGTGTCCCTCTGCGGGTGACTGAAGGTATGCAGCTGCTCCATATAGATGCCATCGAGGCCGGAAAGTTTTTTGAGAATCCTTGCTGCGGCAGCGTCAGCACTCTCATCGGGTTGAACGAACCCTCCTACCAGGCTCCACTCTCCTTTTCTTGGCTGAAACCCGCGCTGGATAAGTAACAGCTTGAGATCCTGCCCGTCAAATCCGAATATAATACAGTCCACTGCCAGGAGCATCCTGGTTTGTTGCGAGTACTTTTTCATAACTGAATTAAAAAGGGATCATCTTCCCGTGCAGCAAAGATAAGTGATTGCTTCGGGGGAAGATGATAAATTATTTGGGGTGATAGTCGTCATTTTTGTGGTGGATACCGGAGGAGCTAATGAGCTGAAGTCCTTAGCTGCTCCGGGTTTATCCCGAAGGTAAACCTGGAAAAACTGACCGTAATCATGGCCCTGTTTATATGTTATCCCGGTTCTTCCAGATATTAAACAGTACTAATCCTACCGCTAACACCAGGAAAATACCCCCGGTAATCAATGTTATTCTAAACTGGCGGCGCTCCAATAAAAGCTGCTCTTCCGGCGGTAATTCCCGCCGTCTTTCGTTTATATCCTGCTGCATATCAAGCAATATCAAACCACCGGTGATAAAGGCAATAAAAATAGCAACTACGAAAATTGTCCTATAAATTAAGCCGGAAGCAAGTAAACAGGCAAAGATGAGCAGCAGCGCGGAAATACCAAGGAAAGCAGTTTTTTTCATAAGTGAGGTGATCATTTCTAATAGCAGAGGGACCTTTGGCCCCTCTGCTGTTCCGCTCTTTCGCCTTCGGGGAAAGAGCGGAATACTTAAAATACCAAACCACTCAAAGATCGCTACTATTAACGAAAACTCGCATCATTCCACCTGATTTCATTTTCAAACTGGCGCAGCTGTGTATCCTGGTCGATCAGCAGCATTTCAATTCCGGCGATACCGGCAAAGTCCTGCAGCTGGGACGAAGTCACATTTTGACTGTAACAGGTATGGTGTGCGCCACCTGCGAGTATCCAGGAGGTGCAGGCGGTTTTCATATCCGGATAAGGCTTCCAGAGTACGCGTGCAACCGGCAGTTGTGGCAGCTCTCTTGGAGGTGCTACGGCCTGTACTTCGTTTACCACGAGGCGGAAGCGGTTACCCATATCTACCAGGGAAGCATTGAGCGCTTCACCAGGAGCAACGTTGAACACAAGGCGTACCGGATCAGCTTTACCACCGATACCCAGCGGATGCTTCTCACAGGAAGGTTTGCCGGCAGCGATGGAGGAGCAAATTTCCAGCATGTGCGCACCCAGTACCATTTCATTGCCTGGTTCAAAGTGGTAGGTATAATCTTCCATGAAGGAGTTACCGCCAGGGAGCCCATGGCCCATCACTTTCATTGCGCGTACCAGGGCAGCTGTTTTCCAGTCGCCCTCACCGGCAAAGCCATAGCCTGCCTGCATAAGGCGCTGTACGGCAATACCCGGCAATTGGATCATACCATGCAGGTCTTCAAAGGTATCAGAGAAACCTTTGTAGTTACCCGCTTCCAGGAAGGCTTTCATGCCCAGCTCTATCCTGGCGGCATCGCGCAGGGCGGGGTCCATGAGCAGGTTACCCGAAATCGTATAGGCGTCCGCGTATTCTTTTACCAGGTTATCCACTTCACCATCTCCGATCTGGTTGATGACATGTACGAGGTCCCCGATACCATGGGTATTACAGGAGAAACCGAACATGGATTCAGCTTCCACTTTATCACCGTCGGTAACGGCTACAAAGCGCATGTTATCGCCGAAGCGTACGTAGCGGGCGCCTTGCCAGTCGTTCCAGCCGGCGGCTACACGTGCCCATGCTCCCAGTTCTTCCAGCACATCAGCATCCTGCCAGTGACCGGTGATTACTTTGCGGTTCATGCGCATGCGACTCATCATAAAACCAAATTCACGGTCGCCATGGGCGCTCTGATTCAGGTTCATGAAGTCCATGTCAATAAACTGCCACGGGATATCGCGGTTGTATTGGGTATGCAGGTGGCAGATAGGCTTGGATAAGGCTTTGAGGCCGCGTATCCACATTTTCGCCGGTGAAAAGGTGTGCATCCAGGTGATCACGCCGATGCAGTTTTTGCTCACGCTGGCCTCCATACACACGTTGTAAATTTCTTCCGGTGTGGTGACTACCGGCTTGTATACCACGGTAACGGGCATACGTTTATCGTTACTTAAAGAAGCGGCAATTTCCTGGCTGTGTGCAGCTACCTGCTTCAGTGTTTCTTCTCCGTAGAGGTGCTGGCTGCCTGTAATGAACCAGAGTTCGAGTGTTTTCAGGTTGATCATAACGTATGAATTTATTGCCCGTAGTAGGAGTTAGGTCCGTGCTTACGTTCAAAATGTTTGCGAATAAGTGCATCTTTTAGTCGCGGTGCGTTGCGGTTGATGCTTTCAGTGAGTTGCGCCATTTGTGCGATGGACTCCAGCACGGCGCTGTTGTACACTGCTTTGGCGGCGGTTTTGCCCCAGGTAAAGGGGGCGTGGTTGCCTACGAGCACCATTTCAATATCGTGGTAGGTAAGTCCTCGTTGGGTAAGTGCATCCATGATCTGGAAGCCGGTTTGGTATTCATAGTCGCCGGCAATCATTTCGTCGGACATTGGAGCGGCGCAGGGAATATCCACGGTGTTGTGATCGGCGTGGGTGGTGCCGAAGAGCGGTATGTCGCGCTGACTCTGTGCCCATGCAGTCGCATAGGTGGAGTGCGTGTGTACGATACCGTTAATACCTTCCCAGTGTTTGTATAACACAGCGTGGGTGAGGGTATCGGACGATGGCCGGAGCTGACCGTCAACGGTTTTACCATCAAAGTCGACGATGACCATTTTGTCGGGCGACAACTCCTCGTACGGTACGCCGCTGGGTTTGATAGCGAAGAGGCCTTTGCTGCGGTCGGCAGCGCTCACGTTGCCGAAGGTGAAGATCACCAGGCCTAGCGCAGGCAGCTGCATGTTGGCAGCATATGCTTCCTCACGCAATGTCTGATAGGGCTGCATGTGCTTTGGTTTTAGTAAGTGTAGCGGTGAATTCGCCCAGTGCTTTGTAGCGCTGGTATCTTTTTGCGTATATGCTTACCCGTGAGTGATCCGGGAGGTATTCTTTTTCAAAGCCTTGTCCCATGGCTTCCATGGCGTCTTCCACTTTGCTGTACACGCCAGCGGCGGTGGCGGCAAACATGGCGGCGCCGAGGGCGCAGGTTTGTTCGGAGCGGTGGATGCGGATTGGCATGTTCATCACGTCTGCCATCATCTGCATGATGAAGGCAGATTTTTTGGCTACGCCGCCTATGCCTATCAGACCTTTCACGGGCACGCCTTCTCTTTCAAAGCGCTCCACGATGGCTTTGGCGCCAAAGCAGGTGGCCTCGGCAATGGCGCGGAAGAGTCGCGGTGCATCTGTGGCCAGTTGCAGGCCGGTGATGCTGCCTTTGAGTTCCTGGTTGGCGTCAGGAGTACGGCGTCCGTTGAGCCAGTCGATGGCCAGTTCACTGGATTCTTCCGGCGGGAGCAGGGCTGCCTGGCGGGAGAGTTCCGGAATCATCTTATCCAGCAGCGTTTGTTTGAGGTGGGCAGCTTCGGGTGTGTCGGGCAGGAGGTGCTGCAGTGGCCAGGCCAGCACGTTGCTCAGCCAGGCGTAGCAGTCGCCAAAGGCCGACTGCCCCGCTTCCATACCCATCATGCCGGGTATTACCGATCCGGGCACTTGTCCGCAGATCCCTTTTACCAGTGTATCGTTTACCTCTTCCATGGGGGCTACCAGCATATCGCAGGTAGAGGTACCCATTACTTTGGAGAGATGGTATGGTTCTATCTGGCCACCTACTGCGCCCATGTGGGCGTCAAAGGCACCGATACCCACGGTAACGGATGTACGCAGTCCCAGGCGTTCGGCCCATTGGGGCGACAGCTGTCCGGCGGCTTCACTGCTGGTGTAGGCTTTATCGAACAGGCGGGCGCGAAAGCCTGCCAATAGCGGATCTATGGCGGTAAAGAATTCTTCCGGCGGCAGTCCACCGAATTCGGCGGCGTATAGAGCTTTGTGACCGGCGCTGCAGATGCCTCTTTTGAGGTCCGCGGCATTGGTGCCACCGGTAAGCAGAAACGGAATCCAGTCGCAGTGCTCCACCCAGCTATGGGTGGCCTTACGTACCTTTTCATCTGCCCGAAGGATATGCAGCAGTTTAGCCCAGAACCATTCGGAAGAATAGATGCCTCCCACAAAACGCAGGTAGTTGCCCGGGAAGGTGGCGGCGGTGGCATTTATTTCAGCGGCTTCGCGGATAGAGGTATGATCCTTCCAAAGCACGAACATGGCGTTGGGGTTGTCCTGAAACGCCGGCAGTAGTGCCAGTGGCGTACCCGTGGCGTCCACGGCAACTGGTGTGGAGCCGGTGGTATCAACCGAAATAGCTACTACGGCGGCAGCCACCTCGGGCCCTGCCTGGGCCAAAGCTTTACGGATGCCTGTTTCCAGGCCTTCGATATAGTCGAGTGGGTGCTGGCGGAAGCGGCTTTCTGCGGCGTTGCAGTAAAGGCCTTGCTTCCAGCGGGGATAGTGCACTACAGCGGATGCCACCTCGTTGCCGTTGCCGGCGTCTACTACGATGGTGCGGACCGAGTCAGTGCCGTAGTCAACTCCTATCACATATTGGCTGCTCATATTAATTGTTTGTATGACAATTATAAAAATGGGTATATATTTTTTACTGTAAAATCCCTGGAACCTTCGGTTCCAGGGATTTTACAGTTTTGGTGGCACCGCAGGTGCCACCAAAACTGTAACTAAATGACTATTGCAACGTCAGCTCCACCACAGAAAACGGCGGCAGCTTCACTGCCAGCGTACCACTCTTAAGGGTAGCACCATTGAAGGCCACCGGCTTAATGCGGTCAGGGCGGGAAAAACTGTTATAATCCTGCAGTTTGGCGGAGGTCAGCACACGGCCGCTTACGTTTTTGTAAGCAGCATTTTTCGTGTCTATCGTGATCTCCTGCGTTTTACCGGCATCAATGTTTACCAAAGTGATATGGGAGACACCATTTTTATCTTTGGAAGCGGATACCGATACTGCCGGGAGTTTTTCTTTGCCATACGTATAGTCGTTGGCGTGAACCGTCATTGGAATCAGGGTAGCATCCTGGTGCACTTTGTACATTTCCATTACGTGGTAAGTGGGTGTCAGGATCATTGTATCTCCCTTGGTAAGAATAACAGACTGCAGCACATTGATTGCCTGGGCCAGGTTGGCCATGCGTACCCTGTCGGCGTGGTTATTAAAGATATTGAGGGTAGATCCTGCCAGCACGGCATCGCGCATGGTATTTTGCTGAAAGAGGAATCCCGGGTTGGTGCCTTCTTCCACATCGTACCAGCCACCCCATTCGTCTACCACTAAAGCTATTTTTTTCTTTGGATCGTACTTATCCATGATGGCGCTGTGGCGGGTTACCAGGGTGTCCATAAACAGGGCCGAACGCATGGAAGCGAAATATTGCTCTTCATTGAATTTCACCGCAGGACCTTTGCCTTCCCAACGGATCACCGCATAGTGGTGCAAGGCAATCCCTTCAATAAGTCCTTTCGGAATGTTGCGCATCAAGACTTCCGTCCAGTTGTAATCGGAAGAGTTGGCGCCGGATGCAATGCGGAAGAGTTTACCACCGCTGTTGCTCATAAAGGTGGCATATTTACGGAATTCATCTGCATAGTATTCTGCACGCATATTACCACCGCAGCCCCAGGCTTCGTTGCCAATACCCCAGTACTTCACTTGCCAGGGGGTGGCCCGGCCATTGTTGGCCCGTAAATCCGACATCGGGCTTTTTCCCTTGAAGTTGGTATACTGTACCCAGTCGCTGAGCTCCTGCACGGTACCGCTGCCCACGTTGCCCGATAAATAAGGCTCCGCACCCAGCTCCTCACACATATTCAGGAAGTCATGCGTACCAAAACTGTTATCTTCTGTCACATTCCCCCACCAGGTGTTTACGATGGTAGGCCTTTTTGCCTGCGGACCAATACCATCTTTCCAATGGTAAGTATCCGCAAAGCAACCGCCCGGCCAGCGCAGGTTGGGAATATTTAAGTTTTTAAGTGCGGCAATTACATCTTTACGTACACCGCTGCTGTTGGGGATATGTGAGGTATCACCCACAAAAAAACCGCCGTAAATGCAGTTGCCGAGGTGTTCCGCAAAATGTCCGTAAATATCCCGGTTGATCACCGGACCGGTAGAATCAGTAATAAAGCTGGCTTTGTTTTGCGCACTGGTGGCCTGCCATGAGAGCAGCAAACCCATTATACCCAGGCGGAAATAACGAAATTGTTTCATAACGAGGTATTACATGTTTATCATTGACGACGTGGACCGTCCTATACTCAAAAAAACAAATTAATTGTCAGATTAACAATTATTAACTGGAAAATATTTTACCGTTCATAAAATTACCCCTACCGGGGTTTCGGGAGGATATACGGACACCGCGAAAACCCCATCTTTCCTACAAACGATGGCGTTCAGCACTGAACTCAATCTGGTAACACTACCCCACATGATAATCCCCCATTAATTTCCCCATTCACCCTGTCATTTCTCGAACCTTTCCCTTAATTTCAGGTTCTATTAAGAAACGAGCGCCAGGAATGAAGACACTAACGCGTTTGTGCCTGTTACTGCTGATCACCGCAGCCGCACAGGCACAGCAAAAAAAGGAGTATACGAAAATGTTCAGGTTGTATGAAGACAATGACTTCATCAACTTCACCAGTTTTGACAACGACGAGGCGTATACCAACGGCACCCGCTTCGACCTCTTTTACCAGCCTAAAGAGCGGTCGCGCTCCATCATGGACTGCTGGATGCCGAAGGCGGGAAAAGCCAGTGTGAACACCTATGGATACGGTTTTATGCAAACGATGTTCACCCCGTCCCGGCTGATGACGCCAGACCCGGACCCTGCTGACTTTTACTACTCCGGTGGATTGTTCGTGACACATACCCAGCACTCCTCCAACCCGGAAAAAAAATACAACATACAAACGGAACTCCTGCTGGGCGTAATGGGCCCACCTGCACTGGCAGAATCAACCCAGCGCCTTATCCACAGCATTATGAATTATCGCAAGCCGGCCGGCTGGGACAAACAACTCAAAACCGACCTGCTGCTCAACCTCAATATAATTGTAGAAAAGGAACTGGTGGCCGCAGGCGATTACCTCCAGGTGAGCGGCGGCGCCCAGGGATTCCTTGGCACCATGGTAAACGGCATGGCCGTCTATTCCAATATCCGCATTGGCCGCATGACGCCCTACTACAATGGTTATATCCAGCAATACAGCTCCGGGGATAACTGGCAATTATATGGCACCATACGTCCGAGCCTGTCCGCCAACTTCCACAACAGCCTGGTGAGCGGAGGGTACTTTAGCAGTCTCCCCTACCCAGCTGCCCAGCCGGCGGACGAAAGACCGTTCGCACAGCATAAGATCCTGCCCCGGCTCGACGTCAGCATTGCCGCCAGCATTCAGCGGTGGGGCTTTTCCATCTCCCAGAAAACAACTACGCCAGTGGTAAATGGGCTGTCGGATATGGAGACCGGAAATTTATCAATCTATTATTCATGGTAAAGCCGCCATACTGGCGGCTCCCCGATAAGATCTCCTCCTTCTCCCAAAAAATCAATTGATTACAGTAGGGATATTAGCGGGGACTTTAGCGAGGAGCCGCCAGCATGGCGGCTCTACAAGATTTTGTTCCACTTTAATTTTACTGCCTGCTGATGCGGCCAGTGCTCAACCTGCCCTCATTGTTGAGTATCAGCAGATAATTTCCACTGCTCACATCCGACAATGGCACCGTATAAGTATGCTTACCTGCAGGCAATTTACCACCCACAATATGGCGGATAAATCTTCCGCTGACATCATACAAATTCAGGGCTACACGCGCAGGCTGCTTAAGGGTAAACGAAACCGTGGTCTGAAGGCCGGCAGGATTCGGATAGATATCCAGCTGCTCTGTAGTAGTAACTGCCAGCTTCGGCGTAGCAGCCAGCATGGCGCTGCCGGTAATGGCATCCAGCGAACTACCAGTAATCGCCTGCACTTCGGCATAACTGTTCCATAAGTTAGTGCTGTTACCATGACCAACTATTCGTACATACTTACCCGTTAGGGCTGTGAAGTTGAACGTTTCCAGCGCAGTGGAGGTACCGCTGCTTACAAGTCCGGTGGCTACCGTGGTAAGGCTACTGGTATCATTTCCCACCTTCACATCAAATGTGCTCGTACGGGTATTACCGCTGAAGAAGGCGATTTTAACCCCTGAAACGCTTTGCGCTGTACCGAGGCAGAGCTGTATCCACTGGCCATTACCACTGGCAGACCAGCGCGTGTTCAGATCCCCGTCCAACACATTGGCAGGCACGTTCCCATCGTCCGCACTGGCGATCACGGGCACACAGGGGGTGGTACCGGTTACTACCTGCACTTCGGTAAAGCTGTTCCAGGCATTTACGTTGTTGCCATGGCCTACAATGCGTATATATTTTGCAGATACCGGTGTAAAACTGAACGTTTCCAGCACCCTGGAAGCACCGCTGCTGGTGAGGCCGGCAACTACCGTACTAAAGCTGCTGCCGTCGTTGCTGGCAAGCACGTCGAAAGTACTGATCCTGCTGTCTCCATTGTAGAAAGCTATTTTCACCGCTGAAACCGACACGATGTTATCCAGGCAAAACTGAATCCATTGGCCGTTGCCACTGGCGGACCAGCGGGTGAGCGTATCCCCGTCCAGCACATTGGCGGGCACATTGCCATCATCCGCACTGGCGCTGGCAGGCACGCAGGTACCCACGGGGGTGTCGGAGCCGTTTACGCCTACCATAGTGCCATCCAGGATGCGGGCAGTTACCGCGGCGGTGGACACTTCGTCCGCACCAATATCAAAGGTGCCACTGCGCGATTGGCCATCCATATCCGTATTCAGTGTACTATAGCTGCCAGTAGCCGCATTAATGGCCGGGCTGCCGCTCTGAATGTGGAAGGTACCGGTGGCATCCCTTGCCAGCAAAGGATTACCGGTAGTATAGGTACCGGAAGGCACCGCTCCTGCGCCACTGGTGCTGTACAAAATATTTCCACCCCAGGTAGCATTCGTATAGGGGCCGGCGATAGAAGCAGCTGCACCACCGCCCTGAATGATATTGTTTACGAAGGTAGTATAGGTGGCGCCTAAACCACCGCTGCGGCCAGCTTGTACATAATTGGTAGCACAATTCACGAGGGTATTGAATGCAATCACGCAGCGGTCCGGCCGGTCATGACTGGTCAGCGCGGCACCATCAGCCACCTCTCCATCGCCATTCCCGATGTTTATACCGGGACTACAATTTTCGAAATGGTTACTGTATACTTTGTGGTCATCTCCGAAGATGCGGATACCCTGCGTGTTCAAAAAATAGTTGCCATACACGTTACAGAAATTACCGTGTCGCAGGGTAAACTGTGAAACGCAATCCCTGATAGTGTTGTAGCGCAGTGTTACTGCGGAAGCTTTGATGGAGATCATTTCATTCTCTCCCTCACAACCCTCAAATACATTATACTCTACAATACTATTGGAAGATGATAAGCTCAATCCGCTCAGCCCAAACTGTAATGTTTCAGCGCCATTGGCAGTTTGCGGTTGCTGATCATAAAAATAATTGTGATGGATATGCAGGCGCTGCGCAATCTGGCTGCCACTCCCGCGTACCGCAATAAAGCGGCCCATTGCATTTTTATGCTGAAAGGTATTGTAGTCCACTTCGTGGTCATTACCATTCAGCAGCAGGTTTTCACCATCGCCAGGTGTTTCAAACAGGTTGCGCGTCCAGCGGCAAAAGCTCGTACCAGTGGCCATGGTAGCCTGGCTGGCATTGAACTTAAATTTGAAACCTTTAATGATGATGTACTTCGCAGGACTCACAATATTAATCCCCGCAGTACCATTGATTTCCACCCCACCAATCGTTTGCGCCTGAATGGTAATAGGCTGTGAGGCAGTACCTTGTTTATTGATGGAGATGTCGGTGCTGGCAGTGTATACACCATTGGCAAGGATAATTACATCCCCCGCAACAGCACTATTGATCGCTGTTTGCAGGGCGGATAGAGAACTGACATTAATAGTGGCCGCAGATAGTTGTAACGTGGTAAATACAAACAGGAGTAACAACAGCCACTTGTGGGCACAACGGTTTAACCGTGAGTAGAGAACGGGAATCATTTGGGTGATTTTAAATAATGATAGATTTTGGTTTACACAACAGCGCATTTGTGTGACGGGGACTCACACACTATTCTCATAAAGTGGAACAAAATTTTGTATACTAAAAATAGTAAAAATCCATCGAATTGCAAACGATTGCAAAAATCGGTAATTTTAAACCGTAAGCCTTTACCACAAAGGATTTCAACCACAAAAAACCACTAATACTCCTTTCGCTGTTTACGGTATTTTTTTCACCGCAGCTTTTAAACCCCAATTTTCCTTGATACCAACGGCATCTTTTCTTATACAAACGACATTTTTCCTTATACACACACAAATGGCCATCACCACCATTTATAGTAGTTTTCAGGTTTGGGAAACTGAGAACAAAAGACAAATATCCAAGTATCAATATGAAGAAGTACATTTTATTGATTTCCACGTGGTTGCTATGTTGCTGTATCACCTATGCACAGGAATTAAAATCACCGAATGACCAATTTACCATGAGCTTTAGTTTGCTCCAGGATGGCAGCCCTGCCTACCAGCTGAGCTACAAAGGCAAACCAGTCATCAAACAGAGTACACTGGGCCTGGAACTGAAAAATGATAAACAGCCGCTGCTCCATGGCTTCACCATCTCCAACACCGCCAACGCGCAGGTAAACGAGAGCTGGAACCCGGTATGGGGTGAGGTTAAAACCATCCGTAATCAGTATAATGAAATGGCCGTAACCCTGCAACAACAGGAAACCAACCGCCACATCATTATTCGCTTCCGCCTCTTCAACGACGGGCTGGCTTTCCGCTACGAATTCCCGGCGCAGAAAAACCTGACCAACTTCGTTATCGCAGAAGAAAAATCACAGTTCGCCATGACCGGTGATCATACCGCCTTCTGGATTCCGGGCGACTATGACACACAGGAGTACGATTACACCACCTCCAAACTCTCTGAAATCAGGGGGCTGATGAGCAAAGCGGTTACACCAAATGTCTCTCAAACCACCTTCTCCCCCACCGGTGTACAAACATCGCTGATGATGAAGTCAGCAGACGGTATCTACATCAACCTGCACGAAGCAGCGCTGATCAACTACTCCTGCATGCACCTGGACCTGGACGATAAAAACTTCGTGTTCCAGTCGTGGCTCACCCCTGACGCACAGGGCGCCAAAGGCTATATGCAGGCCCCCTGCCAGAGCCCATGGCGTACCATCATCGTGAGCAATGATGCCCGCGATATCCTGGCCAGCAAAATGACCTATAACCTCAACGAGCCTACGAAAATTAAAAATACCGACTGGATCAAACCAGTGAAATATGTAGGTGTATGGTGGGAAATGATCACAGGCAAATCCACCTGGTCGTACACCAACCAATACCCCACTGTACAGCTGGGCACCACTGACTTTGTACACGCCAAACCAAACGGCACACACGGCGCCAACAATGCCAATGTAAAAAAGTACATCGATTTTGCCGCTGAAAACGGCTTCGACGCAGTACTGGTAGAAGGCTGGAACGTAGGCTGGGAAGACTGGTTCGGCAACTCGAAAGATTATGTGTTCGATTTTGTAACACCGTATCCTGACTTCGATGTGAAAGCATTGCAATCCTACGCTGCTTCAAAAGGCGTGAAAATCATTATGCATCACGAAACCTCCGGCTCCGTACGCAACTACGAACGCCATATGGATACTGCCTATAAATTCATGCGGGAGAATGGCTACGATGCCGTTAAGAGCGGCTATGTAGGTAATATCCTTCCTCGCGGGGAACACCATTACAGCCAGTGGATTTTGAACCATTACCAAACAGCCATCGAAAAAGCAGCGGACTACGGTATTATGGTTAACGCCCACGAAGCGGTACGGCCTACCGGTATCGCACGTACGTGGCCAAACCTGATCGGCAACGAAGCCGCCAGAGGTACCGAGTACCAGGCATTTGGAGGGAATAAACCGAATCACGTAACCATCCTGCCATTTACCCGCCTCGTTGGTGGACCGATGGATTATACTCCCGGCATTTTCGAAATGGACATCGATAAAATCAATCCCGATAACCATTCGCATGTAAACAGTACACTCGCCAACCAGCTGGCTTTATATCTCACTATGTATAGCCCCCTGCAAATGGCAGCCGATTTACCGGAACATTATATGCGATTTAAAGATGCATTCCAGTTTATTAAAGATGTAGCGGTTGACTGGGACGACAGCCAGTACCTGGAAGCAGAACCAGGGCAGTATGTAACAGTGGCGCGTAAAGCGAAAGGCACAGGACAATGGTTCCTCGGCAGCGTACAAGGTGATAGTGCCCGTACCTCCAATATCAGTCTCAGTTTCCTGGAACCGGGTAAAAAATATACTGCTACTATTTATGCGGATGCAAAAGATGCACATTATAAAACTAACCCACAAGCCTATACGATTAAAAAGGTAACGGTTACGAATAAATCGAAACTGGCTACTTATGTGGCACCTGGCGGCGGTTATGCGATTAGTTTTGTGGAAGAGAAGAAATAACTATCTCCTGATCAGGAACAAAAAAAGACAGCCGGCGGCTGTCTTTTTTTGTTCCTGATATTACGAGAGAGCCCAAGGACTACTGATACAAATAATCTGCCGCTACTACCTTACCCAAGCCGGATAAAGTATAATATAATGTTGCAGGAGTTGGATCAGGCGTGATTTTAAGCACATCCACCTTACCGGATACATCCGGCATCGACGGGTCGTATACGCCTACCTGTAAGCCTATTAATCCGGGTTCCAGCTGCCTGGTTACCGCCGGATTCGGGTTTACCGACACATATATCCAGGCATTTATCTGTGGATTCGTACGCGCCTTCATCATACTGATCTTAAAGTTGGAGGGATACTCCCTGAATACAATCAACTCCTTTGTATCTGTGTTATAGCGGTACACTTTATTACCGGCACTATAAAACAGGTAACCATACCTTTCATCCACTGCATAAAAATCTGCCTTGGTAATATCCGTAAGTGAAGTTATATCATCCATGGCAAACGGTTCTGCTATACCGTTGATATATTTCCAGGTAAGCCTTGCCAGGAAGCGCTTTCCTTTACCATCATCAAATACCCCAAGTCCGAGTCCTCCCTGAACAGGTGTATAGCCTAACCATACCACATCCATGCCTAAACTGTCTGGTTTAAACGAACCGTTCCCTGCTCCAAGCGCTTTCACCGTATTGGAGTTTTCACCATAATGCATCAACAGTCGTTTTTTGGTTACATCAAACATTAAGCATTGCATGAAGATCTGGTTATAAACAGTGGCAATCACCGGAGATACATCAAACACCAGTCCGTTGATCTGGTTAATAGGCACATCAAACCACTGATATCCAACCGCATTATTCTTGAACAATTTTTTATCCTGGTAGGCATACCCTACCCCAGTGTTTTGTCCACGTACCCAGTCCGGACGCTGGCACATTTTACTTATGGCCTCCATCTCGAAGTTGTATTTTGTTTTTTTCCAGATAAAACCATCTGTGATATTTACTTTTTCAATACCCTCTGATGTACCCACATACAACCAGGTCTTTGCCCTTGCCTCTGCCGGGGTAACCGTATTAGCCCATATACTCATAAACTTGGGTTTACCGGCAAACCGCAGCTGGGTACCATCAGTGGGATCAACCAGTCGCTGGCTAAAATCACGATAAACCTGCAGGTAGGTACCAAGTGATGCTGCATCTTCCTGGTAATAATCCAGGCGTGTGGCCCCATTCACTTCGGACATCACAAACCAGCCCTGTGGTTTTATGGCTCCTACAACTGCTAACTTAAATTGCTTTTGCCAAAGGATACCTGTTGCTGTTTCTCTCACCTGGAAAAACATGTCGTAAGTACCCAACGTCACCGGGATGAGCGCGGCCAGATTGCGCTTTTCAGATAACACCCTGTTAGAAGAGGCGCCGGCATTTCCCACGAGAATCCACTTATAGGTATAATCATTTTCGCCACCACCTTTTGTGAAGGTAATTTCCGGAGAAATGAACGCAGAATCTCCATTCATTACCACCACAGTATCCTTTATCCCTTTTATTTCTGCCGAATTAATAGCCACATAGTCGTAGTTGCCCAGATCCTTATAGCATCCGGTAAACAACAGGAACAAAATAGCAGCCGTCAGTATATATGAAATTCGCATATTTTTGTTTTGTGTTTGAGAGATATTATTACCCTTGCGCATAGCGGCCCATCGTCATAGCAGTACCGTCAGGGTTGGTATAAAAGCGGCCTTCTGAAGCCTCCTTTGCAAACCACCACACCATATATCTTGACCAGATAATAAAATTATTGAAGTTAAATCCAGTCTTGGGCATCACGGTAAAATCCGTCATCTGCAAGCCCATCGCCTTTATCATCAGCATCACTTTTTCCGCACTGTAATCACCAAAATAGCCCACGGTAGTGTTAGCCAGGGAAGTATTCGTCCACAGGTAAGGCTTGCTGGTGCTGTTATCCCCATACAGGGTATACTTCAGCAGGTTGATAGAATCGCGGTTGGAGGTAAATGCGGTTTTCGCAAAAGGCATATTTACATTCAGTTCCGGACCACCTGCCAGCATAAAATCCAATCGCAGCGGGGTCGTATTCATATTGGCATTTCGATGCACGGTAATCTTCAAACTATCCACAAACCTGCCGGCACCTATGATAGCCCGGGTAATTGAATAGTCGCGGCCTTCCTGCATTGTGGTGGAGTCCACCGCCAGCACCTTATATGCACGGTCATGATCCGCCGGCACACCCGATACCTGTACGGCAAAGTAGACCACGCTGTCTTTAAATTCTGCCGGCAAAAATCCCATACCTACCCAGAAAAATTTCAACGTATCATCCTGCACCAACGTTCCGGAAGATTTCCGGGAGGCATCAAATGGTTTCTTCAGGTAAATATTACTCTTTGCCTGTTCCTGGTCAAACAATTGAAGCGGCTCATGCTGGCAGGACCAAAGCATACAAGCTGCTGCTATAATGACGATAATTTTTTTCATATCTAATGCGTTTTAATTATCTGGAAGACATTTCAGAATCCGGGTAAGCGAATACAAAACGGCCGGCATCTACATTCAGGGTACCGTTTGCGGCATTAGGTGTAGGTAGCTGTGTAATATTCTTTCGCTTGTAGTAAAACCACAACTGTCCTTCCCCAATAAACTCCTTGCGGTATTCCTTCAATATTTCTGCCTCCAGTTTCGTAGGATCAGTGATCTTAGTGGTGATGCCACGTGCGGCAATAACGGTGTTCAGGTAATTGAGCCCATCCACCGGATCAGGGTCCGCCTCTGCCGCTATGTAATACACTTCACTCAACCGGATCAGCGGTTGCACATATCGCATGGTATAGCTGGTGAGCTTTACATCTTCATACCTCCTGAAAGTGCGGTAGCCGAGTGGCGATGATAGCTGCCACAATATGCTGTAACGGAAGTCTTCCAGCTTACTTTCAAAAATTTTATCTGTGAAATTCTGTGTGGCCGGTGCCGTGATCCGGCCACCCGCCAGGATGCGGAAGTCCAGCAGATTTTCATCATAAAGCGCCACCTGATTTGAATACAGCTGGCGGTTATAAATACCGAACAACACTTCCGTAGCAAAAACCTTATCTGTACTGTCCTGATTGAGCTTGATGTTATCCGGGTTTACCCAGGGAAACAACTTAGGGTTATTGGCGGCAATCACCTCTTTGGCAGCAGCAAAGGCAGCAGGCTTGTTGTTCCGGTATAAGAATACACGGGCTTTCAGGGCTTTTACACTGAAAAGGTTCATGCGCAAATTATTATAACCCCTGTAACCCTCCGTAGCTACAGGATCTGCTGCCAGCAACTCTTCTGCCTGACTAATATCCCTGCAGATCGTATCCATCACTTTTGTGGCTGGTATGAAATCACTCACGTCTACACTCACCTTATTGTACACAGGAATAGAATTTTTTACAGAATCTGCGGTGGAATAACGGGGCCCCCACATGCGCAACAGATCAAAATAAAGGAAAGCGCGTAATGCAAGTGCCTGCCCCTTGTAGTATTTGATCCTTTCCGGTGCGATGTTCCGGGCTTTATCAATATTCTCAATAAAATTATTAACATTGGCCACTGCGATATACATATTCCCCCATACGGCCTGTAGATTTTGGGACACAGTAGCATCTGACTGGTTGATCGCCGCAAATTGATACCATGGATAAGTAGTGTTGGTACACCAGTAATTTTGCGCAAATAAATCAAGTATGGTCAGCGTCAGATTCTTTCCGTATAAGGTATTATCAGCCATTTGGGCATACACTCCTGTGAGCGCGTCTGACACATTATTTTCAGCATTAAATACTGCCTCTTCTGTAATCCGGTCTTCCGGCTTTACATCCAGCCATTTACTACAGGAGCAGATCAGCAGCGATAATAACAGGTGGAGTCCATATATTTTCTTGATATTTTTCATCTTCGAATGTTTTAAAGTAGGCTGGCAGACAGCGTGAAAGAAAATGTTCTGGCATATGGATAGCTGATCCCACGCTCTCTCTTGATGGTAGAAATGCGGAACAGTTCATTAGTCATTCCCATCAATCGTATGTTAGACAGGTGCATATTGCGCAACCAGGCTTTATCGCGGAAGGTGTAGGACAAACTGGCCGACTCCAGTGAGAAAGTATTTTCTTCCTGTACAAAGCGGGAACTCATATAGCTTTTGTCGTAGATGCTGATACCTTTAAACTGTGTTTGGTCGCCTGGCTTTTTCCAGCGTTCATACAGCGCTCTTTTATCCTGGTTGTAATTGGCCATTTTCTCAAAAGATATATTCTCTACCTTATCATACAGGGCAGTGTTAAAGGCATCCTGTCCCTGTATGTAGCGACAGCTGAGGTTTAGCACGAAGTTTTTCACAGAGAGGTAGGAGCTTACCACACCTTGTATATTCGGGCGGGTATTCCCCATCACTACGCGATCTTTATAATCGTAGTCAAACGTTTGGGTACCATTTTTTTTCAGGAAGATTTCACGTCCGGTAGCAGGATCAATGCCCAGGGAAGGCACGGCCCATAGGTCATCCGGAGCATATCCATCGCGGTATTGTACCAGCGCATTGGCTTCTCTCAATTTATCATTTACCACATCGAGGTATTTATTCAGGTCGCTGTAACGGGAAGTGTAGTGCGAGCCCGTAGCGCTCAGGGTCCAGGTGATTCCTTTTTCCTGGTTAGCGATAATACTATAGGACAATCTAAATTCCTGACCTTTGGTGGTGAGTGTACCGGCATTAAATGGATAATTGGTTAAACCGGTGGATGCAGGTAAGCTCACGGCGATCACCAGTGGAGAGGTCCGTTTCTCGTAATAATCCAGCGATAGTTTCAGGCGACCACCGAGGAAGGCGGCATCCATACCCGTGGATTTTTCCGTGGTATTTTGCCATTGGAGATTTACATTACCTTTTGTGGCGAGATTAAGTCCCACCGCATTCACATAGGCGGCACCGTTATACACGTAGGTAGAAATCGAGCTAAAGGCATTAAAATTTTGGTTACCGGTAACGCCTATATTGGCGCGTAAACTTAACTGGTTGATCCAGGTAGTATTTTTCAGGAATCCTTCTTTGGCGAGGTTCCATCTTGCACCTACCGAATAAAATGGCGAATATTTATTGGCGGCACCAAAAGAGGTAGAACCGTCATAGGCCACCGTTCCATCGAAGCTGTACCGGTTATCATACGAATAGTTTACTGACCCGAGTACTTTGTTTTTACGGGAAATATTGGTAGTAAATCCTGGAACAGAGCCGAGCGCATAATCAAATGCAAATCGTGGGTTTCCGTTAGCGGTCATAGGAAAACCTTCCAACAGGTAAGATTCCCGTTTATTTTTAACCTCTGATATATCACTACGCAGGTTCGCATTAATCATATGTTTACCCAACATTTTATAGTAGGTAAGCATCAGCCAGGCGGCATAGTTAAAGGTGTTGGTTTTAGTATTGTTATAGGTGCCTTTTCTGGATGGATCAGTTTTATCAAACTGCAGGTCACGCGGGCTCCTGTAAACTTCACCTGTCAGGTTATTGGATGCCAGCTGCAACCCACCGCTGATACGTAGCGCATCTGTCACATCCGCGGTCAGGTTAAGGTTATTGGTGATATTCAGTGACTTACTTTTATCATAGTTCCCTACTGCCGCAGCATACAGCGGATTTTTCACCATCAGGTTATTCCAGTTTGAATTGGTTTTGTCCCTGGTTTTGTCGAGATAGGGTTCATACGACGGTAACTTTTCAAAGTAAGGGTTTGTATTCACCCAGGTAGAAAAGGAACCATATGGGGATTCGGTGGAACTATATCCCTGCACAAATACGCTGTTGGAGATATTTACCTTTCCCGTTCTATAACCCAGCGTCAGCCGGCCACTCCACTCATCGCGGCCGGAGCCTTTCATTACTCCCTGTACTTTCCGGTAGCTGCCGCCTGCATCAAAGGTAATGGGACCGGAACCACCGCCGGCATACAGCGAGTGGCGTTGTGTGATCCCGGTTCGTACCGGTTCATTGAGCCAGTAGGTATTTACGCCGCGTTCTACATCCTGGAGGCGGCGACTGTATAAGGAATCATAGTACAGGAACTGATCAATGGGCTGGTCAAAAACACCATTGGCCACGTACCTGCCGGCGAGCTTTTCAAATTCCAGCTTTTCACGGGCGTTCATCATGTTATAGCTGGTGAGGTCCGGTGCATCTACAGATAAATCATGTGTATACGACAGCGTTACCTTTCCTGCACCGGTGCGGATGGTTTCTACCACTACCACGCCGTTAGCCGCACGGCTGCCATATATAGCCGTAGAGGCAGCATCTTTCAAAACGGTAATAGAGGCGATGCGGTTGATATCCAGGTCCACGATCTGGCGCAACGAGGCTTCAAAACCATCGAGCATAAATAACGGCTGATTGGGATCACCCGAAAACTGGTCGCGCAGGTCATTGCTGGAAATGGCTGATTGCCCCCTGAGCTCAATGGTGGGCAGCACGTTGGGGTTACTACCGGCCATATTATTTTCCATCACAAGAAAGGAAGGGTCCAGCGTACGCAGCGCCTGCACTACGTTATTATTGCTCACTGTTTTCAGCTGTTCGCCGGTATATACATCCGTTTTTCCGGAGAAGCTGTTTTTATTACGTGTAAACATGCCCGTTACTACTACCTGTGATAAGCTCTGGTCGGTAGTTTTGAGTATTACTCTTACAACAGATTTGCTGCTGGCATTGATGGTTTGTGTTTTAAATCCGATGGAGCTGATTTGCAGCTGCACATTATCCTGGTCAGTTTTGAGTTCGAAGGAGCCGTCGGTGCGGGTAGCCACTCCTTTGGACTGGCCGGCGAGTGCTACGCTGGCGCCAGGGATGGGTTCCCCTTTTTCGTCCGTTACCTTACCGCGGATGATCACCTCCTGCTGCACCGGAGCGGGTGCAGTTACAGGAGGTTCATCCTCTTTTTTGCGCAGCACCACCGCAGTTTGGGTGATGCTGTAGGTAAATGGCTGGTTTTTGAAACATACTTCCAGTACCTCTTTCAACGTGGCATCCTGGAGATGAAGGTCTACTTTGCGGGACTGCGCCATGAGGTCATCGCGGTATACAAAAGTATAGCCCGTTTGTAGTTTAATTTCTTCGAACACCGATTCCAACCGGGCCGCGCGGGCCTCGATGGTGATGCGTTGTCCCATCGTTTTTGCAGAAATGTGCAAAGCGAAAAATAATGTTAAGCAGAAAGTCAGCTTCATTATGCGTCCTATTTGTCTGATATTCAGATACTGCCGCCAAGTCCCGCTCCTTCCGGGGGGCACGGCTTTGCCTTTTGCAAGTAATTGCATAGATTTGAATGTGTTTGGTTAGAAATAACAATCTTCCGGATTGAGAAAGCATACCAGACCCTGGCCGGGAATACTGCGAATATTTCCGGCTTTTTTATGGATATACTTTACTGTTAACTGTGCATACTACCTGATTATAGCAGCGGTTGTACTTTCACTGTTGGTTGATACATAAATGCTGATTTTGATTGATACTAATAAAATGGTTGGTTTCTGCTATTAATACACTACAATAGTATTTCCTTTCAGTTCGCAATTAATACCGCTATAGTTCATGATCTTCAGGGCGTCGGCTAAGCCCACCTTACGTTTGAATTCCCCTGACATAAGTACATCCGGGATGGCTCCTTCATAGGAGATATCCACATTATACCAGCGGGCAATCATATTCATTACGGCTGGTACTTCCAGCCTTTCAAAGGCAATCATCCCATCTTTCCAGCTGGCTACTTTATAGGCGTTTACTGTTTTCAGGGAGATGTCAGTGCCGTTGTTCACTACTCCTTGCTGATTGGGTCGTAATACCTGTTCTTTTGTTGCGGTATTTACTTTTACGGCGCCGGTGAGCACCGTGGTTTTGATCGTTTCTTCTTCCTCGTATGCGCTGATGTTAAAGCTGGTACCCAGCACCCGGGTGGTTACTCCCCTGGCTACTACTTTAAATGGCCTTTCCTGGTCCGTGGCCGGCTCAAAAAACGCTTCCCCTTCCAGTGCCACTACCCGTTCGCTGCCGGTAAATGCAGCCGGATAATGCAGCTTTGAATCAGCGTTGAGCCATACCTTGCTGCCATCGGGCAGCTGTAGCGTATATTGGCCGCCACGGGGCGTTACCAGTGTATTCATACCCGTAGTGGCGGCGGTGCCGTAGCGCAGGTTCCCATTATCCTGCTCAATAGCCTGCCGGCCCTGCAGGATGGTTTTCCTGGCGCTGTCCAGCTGCACCACCGTACCATCGGCCAGGGTGAGGGTGGCTTTGTTGCCTCCGGGCACGGCCACGGCCACACGGGCAGGTGCGGGTGGCTTATACAGGGATAAATATGCAATGGTTGAAATAATCAGTATAGCAGCTGCCGCAGCGGCAGCAATGGTGAGCATTTTCCGGATACGGCCATGTGGCGCCACGGCCGGCTCCTGCATCAGCACGGCAGGCAGCAGGGCCTGCAGACGCTGTATCACCACCGGGTCCACTTCGCTGGCATCGGGAATCGCCTCCAGCTGCTCCCTGATCAGCGCAGCTGCTTCCGGGTCCTCTGCCGCAGCAGCGGAACCCAGCCAGCTGATAATCGCAGCTGTGTCTGCCGGTGTACAGGATTCGGTCAGCAGCCTGTTAAACAGGGCCGCTTTATTTTCTGGTTGACTCATCTTACTATTATGACAATGGAAAACAGAAATGGAGGGGGTACCGGAAAAAATATTTTTTAATTTTTTCCCAATATGTTGAAAAACAGCAGCAACAGCAGCACTTTTCCAGGATCATTGCCGATGATACCCCGGATTTTGCGGTTGGCCTCTTTCAGGTATTCTTTCACGGTATAAATGGAAATGCCCAGCTGCGCCGCCGCCTCGCGGTTGCTCAGCCCATCAATGCGACACAGGCGGTAGGCCCTGGCCTGCTGCGGTGGCAGCTTTTGCAGTAGATCCTCCAGCATATCGCGACTCTCCTGGTAATGCAGCGCCTCTTCGATATGTGAATAGTGCGCCTCCGCATACTGACGGAACTGGTCCTGCCTCAGCTTATCTTGTTGTAACTGCCGGAAGTAATTGAAGACGCGGTTCTGGCCGGCCCTCACGAGGTAACCGGCAAAGTTGGCAATTTGTATCTCAGTCCGGTTTTTCCAGATGCCTGAAAAGATTTCCTGTATAATATCGGTGGTGGCAGCTTCATCTTTTATCATACCCTGCACTACCACGTACAACCCCGGGCTGTAGTGATAATACAGCGCCGTAAAAGCTGCTTCGTTGCCCAGCCGGAGGTCGGACAACAGCTCAGCTTCATTGGATAAGGATTGTACCGTCATGATAAGTTTTATAAGCTACGGACAAATCTACAAATTGGCGGCTCAAGTTCTCAAAAAAAATAGGTTTTATCCGCTGCCTACCGTGTGAATATATTGGCAGCGTCGCTTACAGGGGAGAAAAATCCATATGCATATTACGTACAGAAAAAAGCCGGGCCATGCAAAACTGCATTACCCGGCTGAAAAATAGTTGCTGGTTGCTAGTTGCTGGTTCCGGTAAATGTCACCACGCTGCTCGCCGGTACATTCACCACAAAGCCACCGGATGCGTTGGCGCTAACAGGCGTAGCTGCCGCCCAATGTGCTGAGCTGGAAGCGGCAGTAACATAACCGGTGAGTGTGCTGGCGGCAAAGCCGCTCAGCGCCACTGCACAGTTAACAGGTACTGATCCGGTGTTGATTACCACCACACTGAATTTGCCGGTAGTGGGGTCTTTATAGGCAGATACTTTGAGGTTGCCGTTATTGGATACGCTCGCTGCAAAACGGAAATAGCCGGGGCGCACAAACCTGGAGAACTGCCCCATCACATCATAAGTCTTGGGGAATTCAAGCGTGCCATCTGCTTTGGTACAAATGAGTGCTTCGTTATTCTGAAACGCCAGCATTCCGAGCCAGTACACATAGGCGTTTACGTTACACTCGGCCAGGAACTTATGCATGCTGGTAGCCAGTTTTAACCCCATGGTCATGCTGGCATCGTAGGTACCTGCATCATCAGAAGCTTCCGTTACCCATACCGGCTTGTTGGCGGTAGCGTAATTCCAGATGGAGGGGTTTTGATTGAGGCCGCGGTTACCCACAATCAGGTCGCCGATTTCTACGTAGCCATGTCCGGCGAGGATATCTACATTGCTTTTATCCATGGAGGACAGGAATGTGTTAGCGGTACCCCAGGCGGCATTTTCGGAAGAAATAATTTTCACACCATTGAGGCCTTGCGCATTTAATGCCGGGCGGAGGTTATTGGAGATGAACTCGCCGAGGTGGGCAGCGGTCCAGTAGCTGGCAGGCCAGTCGGAAAATACGTTTTCCGGCTCGTTGCTAGGTGATACCCCATACAAACTCACGCCTTCATTCTGATACCCTTTTACAAAGCCGGCTACATAATTGGCGAAGGAGCCGGAGCAGCAGTTGTAATTGAGGCCATTGAACCATTTAGCGCTCACCACGCTGGTATTGGTTTTCATGCTGAGTGGAGGGGTCCAGGTGCTGGCAAATGCAATGGGTGTGCTGTAGCGCTGCTTCACCGACTTCATAATCCACAGCTGGGAAATATGCGTTTTCTGGTCGGCGGTAAGGCCGGTGTAAGCGGCCGCGGTGGGCAGCACATCAATGTCTACCGTGGCTGGTTTAATGGTAACTGCACCGGTAGATGAATTAAAAGGATAGGTGTGTAATACCTCGCCACGAATCATGTTTAACTGCAAGCCGCTGTTGCCCCATAATAAGTCCAGGATGCTGTCGCGCTTAGGCGATTCGAAGAAAGGAGTAACACGGCCGGCAAAAGCACCAAAGCCATCGATCCGCTGATAGCCCTGTGCCCAGTTGAGGGAAATATTGGCACTGTCGGTACCAGGCGTAGCAGAGGCAATCTGCGTTTTCGTGCCTGTAATTTTCTGCAGGCTGCCCTGGCTGGCATCTTTAGAGCAGCTAACGCCGAAAAGAGCAATGATGGCCGGCAGCGCAAGCTGCCTTACGTAAGTGTTTTTCATTATTCAATTTTGGGTTTAGAGAAAAAGGATATTGCGTAGGGATACTCCCTTTTAAATGCTCTGTTAAATAACGCGGACAGCACAGCTCTTTTCGTAACTAAATTTAAATGGAAAAAAACAGGAAACAGCATTTGGGGAAATGGCTGCAAAAGTTTGGATAAAAAAGTATCATTAACAAATTGTGAAGTGGATTTTCATATAAACAAAAGCGTCCACCGCCGTTGGCGGTGGACGCTTTTGTTTATTGTGCGGACCATCGGCCCGCACAATAAACAAAGCAGGAATAACACTATTCCTCGCTCGCTTCCTCATTAATAGTACTCATAGCAATCTCTGTCAAAGCCACGTCTGTAGCTTTTTCATTTTCAAGTGTTTGCTCCAGCAAGTCCATTACATCGGTATGACCCATATTTTCCGCGAAAACACGTAAAGTACCATACGTGGCAATTTCATAATGCTCTACTTTCTGGGCAGCCAGGATCAGTGCAGCATCACGCACCATAGACCCCTCTTCTGTATCTTCAATGATACTCTGCGCTTCGGAGATCAGTCCTTCCATCGCATCGCATTTTTTAGCCTGTGCTTTTTTTCCCAGCAGCTCAAATATCTGCTCCAGGGTTTGCACATGTGTTTGCGTTTCTGCCGCATGTTTTTCGAAAGCATCCTGCAACTCTTCGCTGGTAGCGGCTTTCTTCATTTTAGGCAATGCTTTGGTCAATGCTTTTTCTGCCCAGTAAATATCCTTCAGCTCATCAACAAACATCTGGTGGAATTCAGAATTTTCCATTTGTTCGGAACGGGCGTTAGAACGGGAAGTTGAAGCACGTTTGGTGGTGCCATTGGAGTTAGACCTGCCGGCAACTTTGCTGGTAGCAGCAGAACGGGAGTCAGTGCCGGATTTTGAACGAGAAGTAGTTTTAGATGCAACTTGTGATGTAGCCATAAAAAATAATTTTTTAGGTTCTCAATATTTTTTAATTAGAAAACCAAATTGCATGCCTTGTATGCCAACACACTTTTTTAGAAAGGATTCCTTACCTATAAAACTAAATTTATCGTGCAATTCACAAACCATTCATTCTCAATTATTATCCCGCTTTACAATAATTATTTATCGTTTTTCGATAAATTTATGTTGTTTTTTAATAAATAATACATATCTTCGATTCATTAAATTCTCCCTAAATGAAAATCAAGCACCTGATAACCTTTCTTAAATCCATACTCATACTAGGAATCCTTATCGCTGTCGCCTCATTGGCTTTTTTGCTTGTCAATGTATTTATAGGCAATTATAACAGTCGTTATATTACAACCCCATCCTATGAAATGCAGGCCTTTGGTGTAAAAGAGAAACCAGTAAAAATTTACAGCGCTGATTCCACAGTAACGTATACGCAGTTGAATGACCGTTACACGGTTACTTTAGAAAAAAAAACACGCAACGCACTCCCCATTCTGTTATCGGTTTGCCGGTTGTTGACCGCAATAGCCATTATGTGGATATTTCTGCGTATACTGAAGGAATTGGACCTCAGCAAGCCATTCCACCCGCGGATAGTACGTTACGCTAAAATAGCAGCAGCGCTTTTTATCTTAACAGATGTGCTCAATCTGATAGAATATAATGTAGTAAACAGCCTGGTACGCCACGCAGTACCGGTGCCCTACTTATCGTACCTCAAGGAATTGGGCAGCAGCACTATCACCGGCGTTATCACTTTCCTGCTGGCGGTAGTATACCAGCGAGGCGTACAATTGCAATCAGAACAGGATCTAACTATTTAGTATGGCCATCATCGTAAACCTGGATGTAATGCTGGCCATGCGTAAGATGTCGCTCACAGAACTCAGTGAAAGAGTAGGCATCACCATCTCCAATCTATCCATCCTGAAAACCGGCAGGGCAAAGGCTATCCGCTTCGAAACACTGGAGGCTGTTTGTCGCGAGCTCAACTGTCAGCCAGGCGATATTCTGGCTTATCAGCCTGATGAATAAAAAAGCTCCTGCTGACGCAGCTACAAGTGGCGCGCTCTTTGGAACCCCATTATTAAAACTATTATCATGACCAAACATACCAATGCAAAAAAGCAGGACACCATCCAGGAAAAGGTGCAGCCCAATACAGCTGATTACCAGCAAGCCAATAAAAATCCCATGCAAAAACCGGAAGAAGGACTAAGCAGAGGGCCACTAAAAGGGAAAGATCAAACAGACGAGGAACTTGCAGCAAAAGCCAATGCGCCGGCTGAGAAAAACGGCCCTAAGACAGGCAAACAGAAAAATGATGTGGCTGATGAAGAGGACGTTTCGGATATTGATAACACTGATCCTGATCCGGATGAAGAAGACCTGGAAGAAAATGATCTTACGGATGAAGAGGCCGACGATATTGAGTGGGACGATGACGACGATGTACCAGAAAAATAAGGATAGCAGCGGGAAAATACTTTTCCCGCTGCTATTAAAAATTTATTCGTCCTCTCCGGTATTCTTCAATTTCATTAATAACGTATAGGCGTTTTTCGTTACCACCTGCTTCCCGCTAAGGTCCGTTGTTACAGCAGTAAACCCGTCGAACTGCGTACCGGTTTCTACCGGCAGCATGGTAAAATTATTAGCCCCATCTGCAATAAATACATAAGGCTTATTACCCCATTTCACCACCGCATCATCCGGCACTGCCTGTACCTGTGCATTGTTCAGGGAAATTTCTGCGTTCATAAACATACCCGGTACCAGCTTTTTATCGAACTTGTCAAAGTGGCAATGTACCTCACTGCTGCGACTTTCATCCACATTCCTGTTGATCAGGTGCACTGTGGCAGTGTATTTTTCAGCGGGGTTATTTACCGCATAACAGGTAATTTTTTGTCCTTCGGAGATGTGATCGATATCTTTTTCAAACACCGTCAGACTCAGGTGCAGGTCCGCAGGATTGATGAGTTCAAACAGCACATCTGTAGGGCTTACGTAACGGCCAGCGTTCACGTTTACTTTAGTTACATAGCCGGAGATGGGTGAATAGATGCTGGCGGACCTGGTGATATTACCGTCCGACAACCTATCCGGGTTGATGTTGATCAGCAGCAGCTTTTCGCGGAGGGCACCGGCGGTTACGCGCTGCCCTTCATACTCAGCCTTGGCCTGCTGGAATACTTTATCGCTGTTGGCCTTGGACTCATTGAGTTCTTTCTGGCGGAGATAGTCGGCCTCGAGGTAGCGCAGTTTACTTTTTGCCATGAGGTAATCCTGCTGCAGCTGGATATATTGCGGGTCTTCAAGTGTAGCCAGCACCTGGCCTTTACTTACCGGCATCCCTGGCAGCAGCTTCATGGTTTTAAGGTAGCCACCGAGCGGCATGCTCACAGATACTACGTTTTGCGGCGGCACATCTACTGTACCGTTTACACGCAGCAGCGCTGCCATGGAACGGGTGGTAGCGGTACCGATTTCTATATTTCCGTTTTTAACCTGTACCGGCGTAAGTGCTACGGTGGTGGCTTCCACTACCACGGCAGCAGTGTCTTTAGCGGCCTCCTGTGCTGGCCTTTCGCCGTTTTTACACGCAAACAGCACGCATATAATAGGAATAATCTTTTTCATCAATTGTATATTAAATGTTACCGCTCAATTTTTCTACTGTGAATGCAGCGTTATTCAGCTGCTCTATGGTGCTATAATAGCTGCTTCTCATGTCCAGGGCCTGGTTGATGAGGATCACCCAATCCAGGTAACCGATTTCGCCGCTTACCATACGTTTGTTAGCCGCATCGATTACCAGCCTGGCGTTGCGCAATGTTACCGTTTCATAATTCTGCAACAGGCCAAGATTACGGTTATACACTTCAATCGCATTTTCCAGGGCATTTCCCAGTTGCTGCCTGGAGGCTTCCAGTTCGCGCTGCTGCTGCATTATCTGTACATTGCCGGCCTTGATGCGGGCGCGCTGCCCGGTATTGAAGATGGGCACGCCCACGCCTACACTAACAGACGAAAAGCGGTCCCCGCTGCCGAAATACTGTTCATCATTGCCCACCCGCTGATAACCGATAATGCTCATATTATTATAGCCGAGGTTCAGCGTAGGCAGGAGTTTACTTTTTTCGAGACGGTACTCCTGCTGACTTCTGTTGACCAGTTGCTGCTGCATGGCTACCAATGGTGTGCTGTCGATAGCGGTAGTGTCGGGCACTAACGGTAAGTGATATACGAGCTTTTCCTGCTGCGGCACTACGATCGTTTGTTCATTCAGCAAAATCCTGAATTGGTTTAATGCTACGTTGTAGTCTGTACGCAGCGTAGTCAGCTGGTTGGCAATTTGCTGACGCTGGTTTTCGGCAGTCGATTTTTCGAGTATATCCGTATCCCCTACTTTGAAGCGCAGCGAGGCTTTTTGCAGGAATACATTGTACATGCTGTCCGCCTCCAGCAGCAGCCGTTCGCGCTGCTGCATCACCAGCAGTGAATAGAACAGTTCTTTTACGGCTGCTTTAATTTCCTGCTCTTTCTGTAAGGTATTGATCTTACTCAGGAGAATGTTGGTATTATTTACTGCACGCTGGCGGGAGTACACCGTCGGAAACTGTATTCCCTGTGATACGGTAAACTTGTTATCGTTCGCAACGCTGTTGATTTTGCCATACTCCACGCCAACATTGGTTTTATCCAGGTCCAGGTTACTGCGTTTAAGTGCCTGGTGGTACTGCTCTCCCAAGCGGGAAGCCTGTATGTTCAGGTTATTACGGACAGCCTTCTGCAAGGCGCTGTCCAGTGTAATGGACTGCTGTGCATGGGCTGCAAACGGCAGCGATACACACAGTATAGCCATTACCGTGAGTACTTTCTTAGCTTTAAAAAAGCTGAATCCTTTTTCAAAAAGGATATAGAACACGGGCAGCACAAAGAGTGTGAGCATGGTTGAAATAATTAATCCTCCTATCACCACGGTGGCCAGCGGCTTTTGCACTTCCGCACCTGCTCCCTGGCTGATAGCCATAGGAATAAAGCCGAGGGAAGGCACCAGCGCAGTCATGAGCACGGCGCGGAGTTTTGTTTTGGTAGCATGAATAACGATTCTTCTGACGTCCGTCCAGCCTTCATTACGCAGGCGGTTAAATTCCGTTACCAGCAATATCCCATTGAGTACCGCCACCCCAAAGAGCGCAATAAACCCAACGCCGGCGGATATACTAAAAGGCATATCCCGCATCCAGAGGGCGAGGATACCACCAATGGCTGATAATGGAATAGCGGTATAGATCAGCAGTCCCTGCTTCACGGAATTAAAGGCCATATACAGCAGGAGGAATATTAGGAGTAACGCTACCGGCACTACGATGGACAAGCGTTGTTTGGCAGCGGTGAGGTTATCGAACGCACCACCGTAAACGATAGAATAGCCTGCCGGCAGTTTCAGGGTGGCGTCTACTTTTTGTTGCAGCTCATGTACAATAGTTTGCACATCGCGGCCACTTACGTTAAAGCCTACTATAATACGGCGGCGGGTATCTTCGCGCTGTATCTGGTTAGGACCTTCTATTTCTTCCACCTTAGCCACCTGTTGTAACGGTACCTGGTTACCTGAAGGTGTGGGTACCAGCAGGTTTTGTACATCGCTGATGTTAGTGCGTGCATCTGCGGCGAGACGCACCACCATATCGAACCGCTTTTCACCTTCGTATACCACGCCGGAGGCCTGCCCCGCAAAAGCGGTATTGACAACGCGGTTGATATCTGATACATTAAGGCCGAACTGCGCCATGGCATCACGGTTATAGGTGATCACCAGCTGTGGCATCCCTGTTACCGTTTCTACGTAGAGGTTTACGGCGCCGTCTACTGTTTTAATAATGTCTCCCAGATTATTAGCATAATGAGCCAGGGAATCCAGGTCCTCCCCGAAAATCTTGCACACTACATCCTGTCGCGCACCGGTCATCAGTTCATTAAAGCGCATCTGCACCGGGAACTGGAATCCTACGCTGATCCCAGGAACGGCGGCCAGCTCTTTGGTCATTTTTTCCGCCAGCTCCGGGAAAGATTTCGCAGAGGTCCACTGCTTTTTATCTTTAAGGATCACCATCATATCGCTGGCTTCCAGCGGCATAGGGTCCGTAGGAATTTCAGCGCTACCTATTTTGGTCACCACTTTTTCTACTTCAGGAAATTTCTTTAACAGGATACCGGAGGCCTGCTGGGTAGCATGGATGGTGGTATTAAGATTACTACCTGTGAGCAGCCGGGTTTCAACGGCAAAGTCGCCCTCTTCCAGCTGCGGGATAAATTCACCCCCCATACCTCCTAAGATAATAACAGCCACAACAAACAAGGCGAGCACCCCGGCAATGATAGTTTTAGGATAGTACATTACCTTCCCTAACAAGGGCTGGTAGCGTCTCTCCAACCAAATCATCATTTTATCCGCTACTGATTTTTTATGACTGATTTTTTTACTGAGGAACAAGGCACTCATCATCGGCACATAGGTGATCGATAGCAGGAAGGCACCCAATATCGCAAAGCCTACGGTAAAGGCCATCGGCTTGAACATCTTCCCTTCGATGCCCTGCAGCGTGAGGATAGGAATGTATACGATGAGGATAATGATCTGACTGAAAACGGCCGACTTAATCATGGCGCCGGTGCTGTTATTTACCTCCGCATCCATAGTGGCCTGATCAATTTTCATCAGTGTTTTAAACTTCTTTGAATGGCTGAACCGGTGCAGGATGGCTTCCACCACGATCACGGTACCATCCACAATCAGCCCGAAATCAATAGCACCCAGACTCATGAGGTTACCACCCACCCCAAATTTGTTCATCAGGATGATGGCAAACAGCATGGACAACGGAATTACTGAGGACACAATAAGGCCTGCACGTAAATTACCGAGGAAGAACACGAGCACGAACACGACGATCAGCGCTCCTTCTATCAGGTTTGTTTCCACGGTTTTAATGGCGTTGTTCACCATTTTGGTACGATCGAGGAAAGGCTCTATCACCACGCCTTCCGGCAGCGATTTCTGGATGGCGGCTACTTTATCTTTCACGCGTTTGATTACCGCAGAAGAGTTTTCCCCTTTCAGCATCATCACTACGGCACCGGCAGCTTCGCCTTTATCGTTGAAGGTCATGGCCCCATACCTGGTGGCAGATCCCAACTGCACTACCGCCACATCGCGGATCAGCACGGGCATACCACCCGGCAGCGTTTTCACCACGATCTTCTCAATATCCTCCATGCTCTGGGTAAGCCCTTCGCTTCGTATATACAATACGGTTGGTCCTTTTTCAATATAGGCACCACCAGTGTTTTCATTGTTTTTTTCCAGTGCGTCGAAAATATCTGCAATGGTTACATTATTGGCCTTGAGCTGACCCGGGCGTACGGCTATTTCATATTGCTTGAGGCGGCCGCCAAAGCTGCTCACATCCGCAATACCGGGAGTGCCCAGCAGCTGTCGGCGTACAATCCAGTCCTGAATAGTACGCAGCTCCATAGGACCGTACTTGTTTTCGTAGCCGGGCTTGGGTCTTACCACATATTGATAAATTTCCCCTAAACCGGTGGTCACCGGGGCCATTTCGGGAGAACCTACCCCCGCAGGAATCTGTTGCTGCACCTGTTGAAGGCGCTCGGCAATCTGCTGGCGTGCCCAGTACACATCCGTTTCATCGTTGAATACGATGGTAACCAAACTCAATCCAAAGCGGGAGAAACTACGAATTTGCTTCAGTCCGGGGATATTACTGCACGACTGCTCAATCGGGAAAGTGATGAGCCGCTCTACATCCGGCGCGCCCAAAGCGGGCGACACAGTAATCACCTGTACCTGGTTATCGGTAATGTCGGGCACAGCATCGATAGGCAGGCGGGTCAATTCAAAGCTCCCCCAACCAATCAATGCAAGTACAAACAGCCCAACGATCAGCTTGTTCCTTACGGAAAAGCTAATAATCTTATTAAGCATGATAATAAAAAATTGGCATTAATAATTGCTCCATGCCAGTTGCATGGATAACAGCATAAATCGGGTAAGGTTTATACCTGCGGAGGGCGGAATAAGGAGGATAAGGCAGGTTCAGGAAGATGAAACTGCTTCAGCACAGGGTAGTTGATAGCAATCGTACGGCTGATCTGTGGCCTTTCGGCAATTACTTTTGCCAGCGGTACATAGGCATGCTGGAACCCTTGTGCGTTTACACTTTTGTAGGGCAATTGCATATCGCGGTCGTAATCATCATCTTTATCGTCATCGCCGATATAGTGCATACATAAGAAGTCTGTCACAGTAAGATTTTGGTTCAGCAGGTGATGCTCCTGGTAATGGGTAACCAGGATAGGCAACTTCAGCAGCTGATCTACCGTTGTGTTTTGCAACAGAAATATGCTCAATAATATGTATGCGATGATACGTTTCACAAGGATGCAAAGATATAAAAATACCCCGTATAACGAAAGAAAGGGCCCATGGCCCTTTCCTAACTAAATTAACTCCTTTCGCAAGCTAATGATTCTTTATCCAGTCTAGTATTTCCGAAGCATCGTCCTCCCAGGTGGGGAGTCCGAGTACATAATGGTTACGTGCTTTAACGATAAAATCTGTAACAGAATCCTTATCCTGATAAGCCCTGAAATTACGGCGGTTCAGCGTCCAGGGGATACAGTGATCGTTAGTACCGGCTACTATCAGCAGTGGCGCATGTGGCTTTTTAAAATCCACTTTTGCCGCCTGGCTTAGTCCTCCCCGGATAGCCCGCTTGGACTCGGGGATACAATGGTCGTAGTAGGCCTCCTGTTGATCTGCAAACGACATCCCGTTGGTAAACACCTTACGCCAGCTTTTGAAGGGCATCAGGTAGGTTTTACTGATATCGGTAAACAGGCCGAGTGAGGCTGTATTACTGAGGTAAAACCGGGGCTCCCAGGGGATAATACCCTGGGGAGGTACGGAATGGATGGCAACGCCTGCTGCTGCCAGATCGCGGTTTAGCAATATCTGGATGAGCAAGCCTCCGAAGGAGTGGCCAATCAGAATCGGGGCTTCCGGCAAACTATGGATGACGGCAGCATAATAGGAAATCAGCTCCCGGATAGTAACTGCGGCCAGCACCGGATCGGGATGCCTGCCACGCAGGGCCTCTGCACTGGCGTCTTTAGCCGGCCAGGGCACTACTATCGCTCTGTAACCTTTATGCTTAAAAAACTGCTTCCAATTGTCCCAGCACCTATGGTCTACAAATGCACCTGTAATAAACAGGACCGTTTTAGATGTGATCCGGGTCATAAAGCAGCATAGTTTGTATGCACAAAGATAACTGCCGTCAACACCCTGATCAACGGACAAATTGAGCTTACATATGTATATTTCAAATATCAGTACCGGGCTTTATCAATCCCCAGTTTTTTTATGCGAGAGTTAAGGGTGGATACATTCATGCCCAGCAGCTCGGCAGCTCCGTTTTTACCGAAGATTTTACCATTGCATTTGATGAGTACGGAAATGATATGCTCTCGCTCGTTTTCCTCTATGGTCTTGACTTTCGGCGGTTCGGCAGGTTTAGCTGCCGGCATGGGTACCTGGTTAATGGTTTTCCCGTCGCTCAGGAGTACCGCTGTTTCCATCATATGCTCCAGCTCCCGGATATTGCCTGGCCAGTCATAGTTCAGAAACATATCCATTATTTTGGGAGAGATGGATTTGATCTGGCGTCCGGCCTTCACGTTGTAAATATGCAGGAAGTGATAGGCCAGCAGGTGGATATCCTCCTTCCTGTCCCGCAGCGGGGGCAGCAGCAGCGGGAATACGCGCAGGCGGTAATACAGGTCCATGCGGAAGCGGCCTTCAGCCACTTCCTGCTCCAGGTTGCGGTTGGTGGCGGCAATAACCCGCACATCGATTTTAATGGTGGCATTGCCGCCAATACGTTCTATTTCTCTTTCCTGCAATACACGCAGCAGTTTCATTTGCAGGTCCATTGGCATCTCCCCTATTTCATCCAGGAAAATAGTGCCTTTGTTGGCCTGTTCAAATTTACCGATGCGGCGCTCCGTAGCACCAGTGTAGGCACCTCTTTCATGTCCGAACAGCACTGATTCAATCAGGGTGGCCGGCAGGGCCGCGCAGTTGACCTTCACGAGGGGCTGATGGCTTCTGGCCGACAGCTCATGCACCAGCTCCGCCACTTTCTCTTTCCCTGTACCGCTTTCGCCCAGGATCAGTACAGATGTATCTACCGGGGCCACTACCTGCAGGTGCTCCAGCATTTTTTTGAGGCTGCTGCTATTGCCAATGATCCCATGAAAATTGCTGTCGGTGTCAATTTCCGGTTCGGGAGATGTTACCGTATTCCGGATCATGGACTCGAGACTGTGCAGATGCAGGTACCTGGCAACTTCCAGTGTAACCAGCACATCTTTTTCTCGAAATGGCTTGACGAGGAACCCGTACGGATAGGTAGCCTTTGCGGCATCCAGAATTTCTTTGTTGGAATTGGCAGACAGGTAAATGAACGCAATATTTTTTTCGCGCAGCACCTTCGCCAGGTCTATACCGGTGGCGGGGCCTTGTAAAAAAATATCCAACATCACCATATCTGGCTTGTCCTGTTCGATGAGCTTCAAGGCTGCCGGCATTGAACGTGCGATCCCGCTTACGGCATATCCAGCGCGGGTTAAAATCATTTCGAGGTTGTTGGCTTCAATAAACTGGTCTTCTACTATCAGAATTTTCTCCTTCATGCTGAAAACGACATGGCATTTAAATCAGTACTGGCTGCAGGCATGTCCGCTATTTCACTACGGGCAAACACCACGGTAATAATTGTTCCGTTTTCGGAACGCACGGTAAAGATACCATTTAAATCATCAGTTAGTCCGGCCATCAGTCGCATACCCAGGCTTTCCCGGCGTTTGCTGTTGAAATCAGGTGGCAACCCGATACCATTGTCCGCCACTACCAACTGCACCTGCCCATCGGCGGCATCACTCATATGAATTAAGATTACATTATCTTTTTTGTTAGCCGGGAATGCATACTTGATACAGTTGGTAATGGCTTCATTGAGTATCAGTCCCAGTGGTACTGCCTGGGAGATATCAATTTCTATCCGCTCGGTTTGTAAGTCAAAACGGATTTTGCTGCAATTGTCGAAGCTGTCTTTCAAATGCGCGACCAGCTCACGCAGGTATTCCGCAACGTCCACCGTGGATACATTATCGGTTTGATATAATTTCTGGTGTATTAACGACATCGCATATACGCGGTCCCGGCTTTGGGCAATCGCCTGTACGGCGTCGTCGTTACGCTGGAAGGCCGACTGCGACTCCAGCAGGCTCATCACCATATGGAGGTTGTTTTTTACACGGTGATGCAGTTCTTTCAGGAGCCATTCTTTTTCACCTACCAGTTGTTGCAGGGAGTTATTTTTACTTTCTATTTTTATCTGCTGCACTTCCAGTTCCTTGTTATGCCTGTTTTTCACTACGTACAGGTAATAAAGCAGCCCTGATATGATTACCAGCACGGCAATGCCCCCGAGTGTAACATGCTGTTTGAATGCTGCCTGCCGCAGCTGGGCCGCCTGCAGGGAAGATTGGTTATTCAGGTCCTGTATATTTTTTTCCTGTTGCACCGTCTGGTATTTTACTTCCAGTTCACTAAACTGCTTACTCCTGTTTTCATCGAATAAGGAGTCAGATAGTTCTTTGTTGAGTCGCAGGTGATTGAGGGCCGACCTGTAATCGTTTTGCGCACTATCCACTTTGTACAGCATGTAATGGATATCCATGAGGGAGGAGACGGCATTTTTCTGCGGGTAATAACTCAGTGCTTTACGGAGAAAAGTGCCGGCACGCTGATAATCGCCCCGGGAGAGGTAAAACCTGCCGATGTGCTGCTGCAGCTGCTGCGATCCTTCGAAGTCCATGTCAGCTTCCTGGAATTTATGCAGTGCTGATAAATAATATTTTTCTGCGAGGGGATATTGCCGGAGTGCTTCGTAGCAGTGTGCCCTTGTTTGTGCGATGATGGCATGCTGAATCAGTGTAATTGGCGGCACTTCGCTTTGCAGGCGATTGATAAGTTCCAGTGCTTCCCGGGCATGGCCCTGGCTGATCATTTCACGCACTACCTTACTGGCGGCAAAAAACATAGCAAAGTTGGGCAGGCCTTCCTGCCTCCAGGTATCCAGTGAGCGCTGGAAGTATTTTATACTTTCCTTGTGATTACCTACGTCTTCATATATCCTGGCGAGGTCGCCATAGAAGCTGGCGGCACTGAGGGTATCCTTTGTGGCCTGCATGGATTCCACTGAGGCGATGGCATACAGCAGTGCTTTATCATTATCTCCCTTTACCCTGCTGGCCACAGAAAGCAGGTTATAGGTATAGTGTAATTTCTTGTATCCGGCTGCTTTATATCTCTCTAAAATTTCCAGCAGCATATCTTCAGCCAGCTGATTTTTCCCTTCTGTAAGATGCATCCATGCGATTTCTTTTTGCATCTTTATTTCGTTGAGCGTATCGTGCAGTTCTTTATACAGCTGCATGGACCTGGCGTAGGCATGCAGCACTTTGGTGTAGGAGCCGAAGCGTACCCGCTCCCATATGCCCATGCGGAAGAGTGTAGCGGCTTCCGTAGCTTTATCGTTGGTACGTCTGCATTCTTCTATGAGGTGGTTGTAGATCTTTCTGCCCCCGGCGGAGTCGCCCCGTTCCATGGTGAGCACCATTACCAGACTTTTAATTTCATGTTTCCATACTTGCTGACCCAGGGAATCACTCAGTTGTGCGGCGGCCTGGAGGTAGTGCTGTGAGCTATCCAGGTCAGCTTTGGCTTCGCCGGCTTTGTACAGCTGGTATTTTCCCAGTTCCACAAGAATTCTTATCCTTGCGGTGTCCGCATGGCTGTTGTGCAGTTCCTCCTGCAGCAACGCTACCATCTGCCGGTTAATATTTTGTGCCTTTACAAGTGAGCATAGTAACAGGAAACAGGTGAGTACTAGTATTGGCGCTCGTTTCAACTTCATATTTGCTGGTTGTGAACAGTCCGATCCCGCCGGGTGCAGTTTTGACCTTCAAATATAGCGGGTTTTTCTGTTTTACACCATAGCTTCCTGGCATACGTGCTGGTCTTTGAGCACCTGCCGGCGGAAATCTGTGAAATTGACACCTGAGTTATTACGGAAAAATTTACTGAAATGGGATGCGTCTTCGAAGCCCAGGTCGTAGGCTATTTCTTTCATGCTCATTTCCGAGTAGCGTGCTTTCCTTTTGGCTTCCAGGATGATCTGCTGCTGTATGTGATAGCTGGCAGGAAATCCGGTTACATGTTTTACTGTTCTGTTGAGATGTCCGGGTGTTACCCAGAGTATGGCTGCGTAATCGGCCACCATCTTGCGGGTACGAAATTCTGCCCGTACTGCCTGCAGGAATTTTTCTGCCAGCATTTGTTCAGCACTAACGGTGGCGGTTACACTTTCTGACACCGGTTGTTCTGCCAGGTATAATAAGAATAATTCAAAAAATCGTTTGAGGATAGGTTGCCTTACGGTAGTGTGCATCATATATTCCCGGCGCAGCTTCAGCAGAATTTCCTCTGTATCTGCCAGCAGTTCGCCGGTTACGGATATTACCGGGTTAGCCCGCAGAAACTGTTCCATACCATGCATTTCATGCTGCTCCATGAATTCACGGGTAACATGAATACAAAATCCATCACAGTATTCATCTAATATCAGCTTGCGGAACTGGCCGGGTTTCAGGATATGTACCGTGTGCGCCGACAGGTCCCAGTCCGCCAGGTCAGCGATCATAGTGCCGCTGCCGGATTTAACCCAGATGATTTCATAACAGTGCAGTTGTGTGGCAGCGGTCTGGTTTTGCTGCACCAGCCACGATAAAGGTTCAATGCTTATACCTCCGTTAATGGTAACAGCTATCATGTTGCTCCGGTACTTCCCGCCATTGGCAGGAGTCAGATGTGGTGTTGCGTAGTATGAGGGTGCCATCTTCTATTGATTTAGTATGATGGCGTGTAGTAGTCAAGCGGCGTGCCACAGCTGTATAATATTAAATATCAATCAGTTACAATGATGAAAATAAAAAACTCTAGCGAAATATCGCTAATTGCCTCCGTGTATTAGTGATATTTCACCATTTTAGCAAGAAGCGGGTTTACAAGGCGTTACGCCGGGTATACTTTTACAGAAAAAAATGATGGAGAAAATAGCGCAGCTACCCTGGCAAGATTACTGTGAAACGCTGCACAACAAAGGATTTGTAATTATTGAATCCCTGCTGAGCGATGAACAGTGCGATGCTTTGAAGCAAGGCTACGACAATCCCGGGCTGTATCGTAAAACCATCACGATGGAACGTTATCGTTTCGGAAAAGGGGAATACAAATACATGAAATATCCCCTGCCTCCACTCATACAATCCTTACGGGAAGCGGTTTACGAGCAAATTGTGCGCGTTGCTAACCAATGGATGCAACAAGTAAAATCCGACACCCGATACCCTCCGAAACTTTCGGAGTTACACGAAATATGCGCAGCGCATCAACAGGTGTTACCCACTGTATTAATATTAAAGTATCAGCAGGAAGGATTTAATACCCTCCACCAGGATTTATATGGTGATGTCTTTTTTCCGTTGCAGATGGTATTCATGCTCAGCGATCCGGAGAAAGATTACAGCGGCGGTGAATTTGTGATCACCGAACAGATACCACGGGCACAATCAAAGGCAAATGTGCTTCAACCACGCAAGGGCAGCGTATTAATATTTGCTACTAACTACCGCCCTGTAAAAGGCAGCCAGGGGTATTACCGGGTGAATATGAAGCACGGCGTGAGTACAGTGCATGATGGACAGCGGTTTTCGCTGGGGGTTATTTTCCATGATGCGTTGACGTGAGGATTTTGCCCGCAAAGATTTGTAAGGATGGTATTTGTCTTTTCGCACAAAGCGTGTAAAAGTTTTTAAGCACACCCGGGTAGACATGTTGGCTTTTTTGCTCGCAAAGCAGTTAAGGATTTTGTTTTAATAGATATAATCAACAGAGGTCCGCTGCAGGCGGACCTCTGTTATTAATAAGGGTTCGTACTTCTCCTTATTAATCAAATAGGTTCTGGTAAAAAACAAAACCGGGGTGCAAATGGCTTGTGGGGTGCTAAATCCCACATTTTTTAATGCGTCATATTAAAACAAAACCATCAAGGTCTTTTTAGTTGTCCATGCTAACCTTATCCGTGTGATAAGTTTAGCAGTACAACTTAAAGTACTGTTCGATTTTATACATCCAGTACTTCACAACCTGGGTGTTCATAGCATCCAGATTATGAATACAAATTTAGGAACATCTATTTCAATTCACAAATTGAAATAGTTACTTTTTCTTGTAAACTTCTGTAATTCATTAACGTGTGACGCTTGTTTTAAATCAATCAAACTCATTTTAACAGAACGCAACCTTTGTTACTATTGAATCTTACAGCATTCCGCGAAACAAAAAAAACTATTCTTTTAAGTAATCTGACACTCAAATCAACTACTACAAATTCAGTTTGCAATCCTAATTATCCAACAAATACTCATTTTGTTTTTGGATTAACCAATGCATAACACGCGTTGCATAGCATTAGCAAACCATAAGATATTATTCTAAGTATATTTGTGGAATGATCTACGAAATCAGAGATTATGAGGTAGCTAACATAATCCAGATTCATTAATAATGGCCACTGCGATCAGGAGCGCAAACGGGCTGTGGGGCATAAAATCCCACATTTTTATGAATCCTATAAAAACAAAACCATCAAGGTTTTTAGTTATCCTTGATGGTCTTATCAAATTGGTAAGTTTCGCTATCAAACTAAAAGTACTATACGATTTATTCTTCTAGTACTTCACAACCTAGGTGTTCGTAGCACCTAGGTTATTAACTCAAATATACAACTTTTCGAATTATCCAACAAAAAGGCACTTATTTGCTATTTTGTTCTCCTTCACAGCGCTACTCCTATTTCTTCAACTCCTTCTCCAGCACTTCATGCAGCTTTTCACCACGCAGGTTAGAGGCCACAATCTTTCCGTTAGGATCGATCAGGAAGTTAGCAGGAATACCGGAGATCATATACATTTTAGAGATATCACCGTTCCACCATTTCAGCTCACTCACATGATGCCATGCCAGTCCGTCTTTTTCGATGGCGCCTACCCATGCATCTTTTGCACCTGGTCTGTCCAGAGATACACCCAGGATATCGAAACCTTTATCTTTAAACGCGTTGTAAGCACTTACTACGTTCGGGTTTTCCGCGCGGCAAGGTCCGCACCAGCTGGCCCAGAAATCAATCAGGATATATTTACCACGCAGGTCAGAGAGTTTCAGTGTTTTACCGTCTGGTGTTTCCGCTGCGAAGTCAGGAGCTACCTGGCCTTTGGCGAATTTGGCAGATTTTTCAATCTGGCCGGCAACGTATTTACCCAGCTCGGTGCTACGCAATTTGCTGTTTAAGGCATTGAAGGTTTTCTGGAATTCTTCCACATCCTCAATTCTGCGGCCAGCCATGCCACTCACCAGGTATAAAGTGATGTAGCTGTTGGTATTTTTCTTAATGAAGTTGTTTTTGATGTTCTCGTTTTGTTCATACAGCACTTCCCATTGTGAACGCAGTGCATACATACCCGTGGTATCACTCTGCATGGTAGTCATGGCGATGGTACGAAGGGAATCCATACCCTTGTTACCTGGCGCCAGTAATGCCTGGTAAGCATCATACTCTTTCTGCAGTTTGGAACCGCTTACTTTTGCACCTTCGAAAATATTAGCACCTTTTGTGTCTTCAGGTACTTCAATTTTCACCTGATCTTTTTTATCCACAAACAGCCCTTTTTTGCCACCGAGACTGATGTCGCCTGCGCGTTTCATCACGTATACGGTTAAAGCTTTAGGCTCTTCGGTTTGACCTTTAATACTAAATGCACCATCAGCAACCACGGTGGAGTCGAAAGGCGCACGGGACATAGTCTGACCTTCGCCTTTGAACACGTATACTTTTTCGCCGTTCAATGCAGAAGGAACTTTTGCGGAAATGCTGTAATCCTGTGCCATGATAGTCATGGACGACAACAGTGAAGCTGTCAGGAATAAGGCTGGTTTCATGTTTGATTTCATTTGGTTGGTTAGTTATATGCCAACAAATCTAACGTATTTGGAGTAACGGCGATGCAGGTCTGTATAAGTGGCAAGTTTTCCTTGTTCAGCGGGGATTCTTGTTTTATCGAAAGGGGATGTATCAAAAGAAAACGAGCGTCCTGAGAATTACTTATATGACTGCCTGACTCCATCAGGTACCCAAAAAAGAAAGGGGGTGTATCTGACTTTTGATACCCCCCCTTTCGATGCTGTATGGCCCCATCCGGGCCATACAGCATCGAAACTAGTTGGGCGTATTCCCATCGTATTTCTCCAGCAGCGCCTGCAATTCCTTCACCTTTTCCGGATACTGCGCGGCCACGTTATACTGCTCTCTTACATCTTCTTTCAGGTTAAACAGTTCCATGATTTTATCCGCAGGATTACCGCCACAGCGGTATTTCCAGTCGCCCACCCGAATCGCCTCTACTTTTCCATAATTGACGTAGTAGATAGGAGAATGCACGTAATGCTCCACTTTCCCGGTCAGCAGGGCATCCACCGGCTCACCATCCAGCTTGCGGCCGGCAGGCAGCGGGGCATTCGTCCATTTGGCCAGCGTAGGCAGCACGTCCATGCTGGTAAATACATCTGATATTTCCTTACCCACCGGTACCTGATTTTTCCAGTAGAGGATGAAAGGCACCCGGTGACCACCTTCATAGGTATCCCCTTTTTTGCCCCTGAATATACCCTGACTACCTACATGCCATGGCTTGGTATGATTATCCTTTGCCATACGGTCCGGGAAATCTATCCATGGTCCATTATCACTCGTGAATATAAAGATGGTGTTATCTGCCAGCCCCTGTTGTTCCAGTGCCTGCCATATCTGGGCGAGGCCCCCGTCTATCTCCTCAATTACATCTCCATACAAACCTCCGGGGGAATGACCTTTATATTTACTGGAAGCATCCACCGGCAAATGAGGCATATTATGCGCCAGGTACAGGAAAAACGGCTGATTCTTTTTCTGCTGCCGGATATATTTGATGGCCTCTTTGGTGTAAAGTCCGGTCAAACTGGTATCCTGCGGCTTGATCACCTCCGGTGTAGTATTACGGAAAATTCTTATGGTTGTATCCGTTTTTACGTAAGGGAAACGGTAGTCATGACTGTACAGCATCCCGAAATACTGCTCAAAACCCTGTGCAGTAGGGAGGTTGTAAGGTTGAATATCTCCCATATGCCATTTCCCGATCATGGCCGTATGATAGCCCACCCCTTTCAGCATTTCTGCAATGGTGACATCCTCATCCGGCAGCCCGATTTTGTAGCCCGGAGGAATGGGGAAGTTCAGCTGCGACCTGGTAGGATACCGGCCAGTCATAAGCGACACACGGGAAGGCGTACACGTAGGGGACGACACCATATAACCCGTGGATTTCACTCCCTGCCGGGCCATCTTGTCCAGAAACGGCGTGCGGATCAGCGGATTGCCGTAACAGCTCAGATCACTGTAACCCATATCATCCGTAAGCACCAGGATCACATTAGGTCGCTTTTGCGCAGAGGCTCCCTGGATCAACCCAGCCACCAGCAATAAACTAAGCAGTCTTTTTTTCATATGTTCAACGTTTTGCATTTATCTTTCAGAGAGATAAAGATAATAGCAATTCCCAATTTTCTCAGTCACCTTCGGTAACGGGAATATTCAGAGGTGCGTCCCCGCCAGGCGCACCTCTGAATAGTTATGAATTACGGTGCAGGGCAGAATAAAAAAGGCTCCCGAAGGAGCCAGTTTTGATTTTAGTGCCTCAGCATGTCGTTTCCGTAGGGGGTATTCAATATTACTCTTTCAAAATTTCTACTTCTGTACGCCTGTTTACCTCATGTTCTGCATCCGTACAACTCACACCTTTTTTGCAATGGTTCAGCAGGTTCGCATCGCCCCTGCCGGCAGAACTGATCCGCTGCTTGCTGATGCCGTGGTTAATCAGGTATTCCACAGCAGATGCGGCGCGTTTCTTCGACAGCTGCAGGTTATAGGCAGCCGAACCGCGACTATCTGTATAAGACACCAACCGCACATGCATGGTAGGATGCGCACGTAGTATGTTCGCCAGGCTATCCAGTACGAGTGCAGCATCAGGGCGTATATTCCATTTATCAAAGTCGTAGTTGAAGTTTTGGAGTACGAACTTGGTACCAGCTTTCAGGGGTTTATCACGACAGATAATTTTTTCGATCGTTTGTCCATCCTGCATGCCACGGGTATTAAACTCAATAGAATCCACCCGCACACCATTTTCAACTATGCGGATCACATAGTCCGTTTCTTTTTCCAGGGTGAGCTGAATTTCCCGGTTAGGGTCACCGTTAAAGCACCAGCCCATATCCCGCTGGCGGTTGTATATGTAGATGCAGGCGCCGGTCAGCGGTGGACATACTTTACCAATAAACGGTATCGTGAGCGGCGGTGGCACATAGCGATGAATAATTTCCATCTCATAAGTCGCATAAATATCATCACTGCCATAACCACCGGTGCGGTTGGAAGCGAAGTAGCCACCACCATCTTCATAATTCATATAATAGAAATCATCAGCGGAGGAATTATACGGATAGCGAAGGTTTTGCGGTGTGCTCCACTGTGCTTTACTGCCACTGCTGCTAAACATATCAAAGCCTCCCATGCCGGCATGGCCTTTACTGCTAAAGTACAGTGTACCATTTGGTGCGATGGTGGGAAATTCTTCGTCGTCAGCGGTATTAACTGCAGGGCCACAGTTTACGGGTGTACCCCAGCTCCCACCGGACATTCTTTCGCAATACCAGATGTCAGTACCACCGGCACCACCTGGCATATCAGAGGCAAAGTAGAGTATACTCTCATCATTGCTGAGGGCGGCGTGGCCCAGTGAGTACTGATCAGGCTTGTTGTATTGAAATGCCTTGGGCTCGCTCCAATTACCGTTTGTATCTCTCTGGGAAGTAAATAACTCCAGCCTCCTGTAACCATATTTAATTTTAGGACGGGTATCGGATTTTTGAGAAGGCATTTTTTTATCCGGGAACGTGAAAGTCACAAAGCAGTTGTTGAAAGACTTATCGAAAGCGATAGGTCCTACGTGATAACGGGAGTCGTTAAACGAAGGTGAATAATCATCTATGAAAACATTGTCATAACTGCCGGTATCGGCTACATACAACGTATAGTAAGGCCGGTTCGTACGGCCATAATCATTTCTGTTAAACTTACTGCCGGGCTTCAGCTTATTCTTCATCAACGTATCAGACATATACACCACCCCATGTGGTATGCGGGTAGCTCCCCAGTCGGAATGCGATGTATTGAGCCGGTGTACATTGGTAATACTTGCATCTACCGGGTGCTGCATCCACTGTACTGCGGAATCGCAGCCGGCAATCCTTTCATTTATCAGCAATGCCTGCGGATTACTTTGTGCATATTGTGAATAGGCTGTTTTAGCTTCTTCATAACGTCCAAGGCTCTTTAACGCATCAGCATAAAACAACCTGCTTTCCGCCGGCGCATCACTGCGTGCTATCACTTTGGGATACCATTCAGCAGCTGCTGCATAGTTATTTTTTTGCCGGTAGCAATCTGCAAGTTTCACCAGTACTGCCGTGCTGACTTTATCTTTCTTTTTATCGGCAATACGTTTGTACATGGAAGCGGCGCGGGCATATTCGTATTGGTCATACAATATATCCGCCTGCGCTTGTAATGTTTTCTGCTCCTGTGCCCGGGCTACAAGACAAAAGGAAAACAAGATGAGTATGATTGAAATTCTTCTCATAGACTTTATTTACAGCGTCAAGCACTATTAGAAATAACGGGGACTGGTTACCCTTGGTCGTTTTCCGGTGAACAAATAACCGATAGACAGCTCGTGGGTACCACTTTGATAAGAAGCCATTTTGCTAATGGTCAGATCATATGCATAACCGATTCTTAACTGCTGGGTTACGTTAAACTGTACAATAGCGCTGGCCGCATCCAGTTGTTCCAGATTTTTGTCAAGGGCAGGCTTGCTCCACAGCTTCACCCCGGTACGGTAAGATCCGCCTACCCATAATCTGTCTGCAATCAGGAATAATGCGGTGAGGTCCACATTGGTAGGTCCTTTAAAATCTTCTTTAATGAGAATAGAAGGTTTCAGCTTGAGGTTATCAGAGAAATTGAACATCACACCGGCATTTACATACAAATGCTGGGTTTTCCTGATGGTTTTATACTGATATCCTTTCCAGTAGTACCGGGAAGCGTCTGTATAGAGAGAGAAAAGATCCATCACAGCAGCTCCTACGTACCAGGTAGGGGTATAATAGTAAATTCCGAACCGGGCGTCCGGCACCCAGGTGGAGGCGCGTCCCATGGGTATGCTCGGGTCATTATCATCATTATATAGCAGCACCGATCCGTCGATGGCGTATTGGGTAACGCCGGCGCCTATCCCAAAGCACAATCTTTTATCCCCATCTTCATTCATCGGGATACGGTAGGAGTACATACCATATATAGAGGTAGCATCCTGTGGCCCTAGTTTATCATACATGATCTGGGCGCCCAAACCTACCCTTGCATCGCGGGAGGAATTAAGCGCTCCGTCCACCGATACCCCACCGGTTTGGGGGCCACCGGGGAAGCTCACCCATTGTTTGCGGTAGATGGCGTTAGCAAACAGGTCTTCCTTATAGCCTGCATATGCGGGGTTAACAGCAAGCATGTTAAATACATATTGACTAAACTGAAGATTTTGCTGAGCTACAGCACTATCCGGCGACAGATATACCGTTGCTGATAGTGCCATAATACACAGTCCCTTTGTTAAACTTCTTCTCATAGGAGTTTCATTTTTATGCCAATAGTAATTTTTAGCGAATCAGTTCAATCCAACCTTTGTATTCACGTACACCTGTGGTTGTTTGAGTTGCCGTATTACCTACGTCACCGCCGTTAATCAGTTTAACCGTAAACGTGAGTGTTTCCGTATTTACCATTTGGCATTCCCGGAATAGCCCAGGCATTGTTGCCCGTATTTTGGTCGAATGTAGCGGTACCTTTGCTCGTGGTGAAGCTCAGCGGCACAGCCAGCATACTTTCAAGGTGATCCGCCATCACTACGTCATGTACTGTATCAGGGCGTTGATGGTCTCGTTGATGGTGAATTCCAGGATTTGGCCCACTATCATTGAATACTTCCGTCACCTTGATGTTTGCATAACGATCACTGTCAACAATTAACACCGAAGTATCTGGAATTGTTACGGCCGTTGGTCCTGTGATCACAGCTACATTCCTGACCTGCCCACTACCGGGTACAGGTGCTGAGTAACTCCAGTTCAATGCCTTCGGAAGCACTGTAATAACAACAGTCTGGCTGGTATTGTTGGAACTATCCGCAGCCGGCAGTGGCCCCCCAATACTTACCCGGTTACCGCTGCCGGAATCACCGGTCGACACCTGTGCAATGGGCGTACCATTAGGGTTATTTGCGTCGAGGATATCAGAACCAAGACCTGGATTGACTATAATGGTTATTTACGGCAGCTACGTCGTGGTCAACATAGACTCAGTTTATCCTCTTTCAAAGGTGATGGGTATAAGCAGGTGTTTCAGCACAATCCCGGAGCAGGAAATTTCATACATATATCGTTAAATATCAACAGCATTATAACAACTGCGAGGGGATATGGTTCAATAAAACTTTTTTACAATAGTCCACAAACATTGTGTACTAATAAAAATATTGCAACTTTTGCCACATTGTAAGGTAAAGGCATTGTACTCATATACCACTGGAACGATAGCACGTAACGGGACAAAAATTTCATTACACCCTCATCGTAGCTCCATTCAAGGTGGCATCGAGCCACTATATGATGGGTTTCCCATCCTTAACAGCAGCAGCACCGCAGGTGTGCTTAGCGGCGTACCCGCCAATCCTCTCGCCAGTATCAACCCTTCCAATATTGAAAGCATAGGCCACCACCTATGAACCGGATGGCAGCTATACTTTACGCAAAATTCTCTGTGCTCTGCAAAATTTTCAGTAACTTATTACTAATGCAGACGCTGGACACATATCGACTATCCTGGTGGAGGAGCACCCAACTCCGTATCCGCCGCTTTTTTCAACTGAAATCGATCTACCGTAGTCAGGAAATCAGGTGGTTTTTTACTAAAGATGATCCCGGTATCAATACCTGGTTTATGCAACAGGGGAAAAGCCTCGGAGAGGCGGTACCACGTACCGATACCTACTTCTACCTTCCACATATGGACCACTCCAGCATTAAGCTGCGGGAAGGAAATATGGAACTGAAAAGAAGGGTGACCCCTGCGGAAATAGTAAGCTTATCTTCTACCGTACAAGGCCTCATTGAAAGCTGGGAAAAGCTGATCGGTAAAGATATTCCCAATCGCGTGCTGGACGATGTAAATACCAATAACAGCTATCTGCGTGTACGCATACATAAACGGCGTATAGGCGTGAAGGTAACCCGTAACGGCACAACGGACTACACCGTACATGACATCTCTCAAAAAATAGAAAGTGGCTGCCAGATTGAATATACAGCAGTAGAAATACAAGAGAAACAGTATTTTACTTTTGGGATAGAATGGTTTGGAAGAGCGGACCCACGGGAGTATGCGGGCTATATTGGCAATGTGGTGGCCGATTGTAATTTACCGGCAACGAATTCGCTTACTTATCCGATGTTTATTAAACAGATTATGATGGACGTGTAATATTTTAAATAAAAGCGACCTACGGTCTCTTTTATTTAAAATGCTTCCCCTCCCGGACGGGAGGGAAAGCATTTTAAGTTATTTATTTATGAGCAAATCTTTGCCTGCAATATCTTCCCAGCGATAAAAATGAAACGATTTATCATCACTCATCACCACAAATAATCCGTGCCTGAAAGTGCTGTCCAGCGGCGTGCTTACGATATCAGAACCATCACTGTGGCCCGCAGCAACGGTCACTGTTTTTAACAATTCGTTGGTGCTATCCCGTTTGAAGATCTGAAATTTGTTGGCGCCCTGGTCGGATACCAACAGGTAACCTTTACCCGGGGCTGTTTTATAGATACTAATCCCTTCGTGATCTTCGGTGAAACCGGTTTTCGCAAATACCGCCAGCTCGTTGTCGCCTTTGGCAGGGTCCGCGTAGTACTTCCGTACACCAAACTGCTCGTCGGAATAGTAGATGTATCCCAGCTCGTTATCTACGGCGATGGCTTCAATTTCTTTCTTGCCGCTGTATTTGCCAAACTTACGTACCAGCGTAGCTTTTACTTTACCCTGGCCGTTATCCGAGAGTTCGTATTGCCACAGGTAACCACCTTCGGTAGGGCCGTTTTTACGGCCTGCGATGGCGTAGTGCCTGCCTTCCGGTGACGTATATACGGCAATGCCCATCAGGTCGCGGTACATGTCGCCGGTTTCACCTTCAAACACCGGTACACCACCGTCATCGATTGGCTTCATATCCGGCAGGGAAAAGAAACGCAGCTTACCGGTCATGCGCTCACTGGTTACGGCAAAGTCCACCGGCTGGCCGTTCAGCACCAGTCCGTATGCGATATCCACATTGTTAGGACGTTTGATATCCCGCACTACCAGTTCAGGAATGATTTTCCCTTTCAGGTCAAATACATACAGGGCGCCATCTTCTGCTTTATCAGTACCTAGTACCAGGCTTTTGGAAGGATCGGCTTTATTGATCCAGATAGCAGGATCATCAGAATCATATTTTACCGGTTCTGTTATAATTACCGGTTGGATGGTGTCAGCTGTATTCCGGTTGCCGTTCTTGCAGCCTGCAGTCAGCAGCAACGCCGCAGCGGCAAGAAGGATAAAATTATTTTTGTTCATTCGATTAGCTTAAAACGTGATGAGCTTATTTAACTCCAAATGCACCGATGTTAGCAGAAGGCGCTGGTGAATTATATACTGTACCATTGATTACAATACCGCCGGCCCAGTTGCGGGTGAAGGTATTGATACCCGCTCCGATCGCGGGAGAACCAGCCTGGAGGCGGAAGTCCCAGCTTTGATCAAAGTCAGGGCTGCTCATATCTGTTGACAAAGGATAGTTTACAAATTTAGGATCATTTTCACCGGCTTTTGTACCACGGATTTCATTTTTGCCACCAATAATATCGGCGCCTGGCTGAAACTGGTTAACGGTTGTTTGATCATAACCGTAATACAGGTTGTTGCTGATGGCGGAGCGTGCATCTTCCAGTTTTTTGGTATCGTGTTTAATGCCGAAACGGGTGTTGGCGAAGATGTTGTTATATATCTCTGCGTATACAGATGCTTCCAGCCATACGCTCCCGCCTTTGATGGTAGGCCTTCTCCAGCCGGTAGTCATAAAGGTATTATTGTACGCTACTACGTGTGCCTGTGGCGTTCGGTCGCCGGAATTGGAGAGTTTTAAGGCGTTGGTGTTGGTAGAGTAAAACAGGTTGAAAGCCACATCAGCAATACAACCGGATTTAATATTGATACCTTCACCACCGGTTAAGCCGGTAGTATAAAATTTATTGTTGGAGAAGAGGATGGAACCTCCTTCGATATAAGTGCAGTCTTCCTGAAAGTTGCGGAAGATACAGTTGGTTACTACCAGTTTACCTTTGCTGTTGATAAACCAGAGTGCTGGCAGGTTTTCCCCTGCTACTGCTTTATACAAACCTTCTTTCACAGAGGCAGATGCCTCGGTGGTAGTAGATCCGCCATATTCGATAATCGCATTATCCAGCAGCAGCTCCTGGCAAGTAGGTGCCGCCAGGATACCGCCCCATTGCTTACCAAATCTTTTGGCAGCCGTTCTGTAACCTTCTTCGATGGTGATTTTCACCGGGAACTCAGGCGTTCCCACTGCATAGAGGTTTCCCTTTACAATAAATTCAGGCTTTGCCAGTGTATCCATGATAACGGTTACACCTTCTTCGATCGTAAGGGATTTACCTTCGGGCACGGTGATATCTCCCACTACCCGTTTCACACTACCCTTTGCCCAAATACCATATACATCTCCCTTTATACCATCGGTGCCGGTTTCCGTTCCGGTGGTATCTACGTCGATATTTGCCTTCTTACATCCGGTGGCGATTATTACAGCCAGTACCAGGAAACAGATATATTTATTGAAAGTCATGATAGTCGTTTTTAAATTTATCAGAATTTATAGCGTGCTCCCAGCAGATATGTTTGTCCGTAGGTTTCTTTGCGGATGAGTGTTTCCTTGCCGTTGAGCGGCTGACCAGGCACATCATCGTTTTCTTTGTTATAGCCTTTAATAAAAATAGTAGCAGGTGTATTCAGCAGGTTGCCGGCTTTGGCATACACGGTGAAATGATTTTTGAAATGTTTTTCGACAGACAAGTCCATCTGGATAAACCCTTTCTGCCACAGGTCATTATCAAGGAACTGGGAAACAGTGTTGATGCGGGGACCGGTGTAGGCACCCGCCAGCTGTGCGTCCCAGCCGTTGCGGGTATCCTTGTAGAGTAAGGACAGGTTGGCAATGTGTGCGGACTGACCATACATTGGCCGGGTTTGATCTACCTGGATCGTTTGCAGATCACCTTTCTCATCGCGGATACGTTTGCTCTTGTTGGTAGTGATCGCAGAATGCGTATAAGTATAGTTAGCTTTCACACCCAGCTTGCTGAAGAAGTGGATATAATCGGCCTCAAAACCATAGTTGCGGGCAGTACCAAAATTTCCCGGTGTGTAATAGATATCCTGCGGGCGGGAAGCATCCGGCTGCAGCGTATATTCGATCGGGTTAGAAATGATTTTATAAAACGCCCCTACCAGCAACTGATCACCCGCTTTGGGAAACAGTTCATAGCGTACATCAAAGTTATCTGCCAGTGCACGTTTCAGGTCGGCGTTACCACGTTCCATATAATCTTCCAGCACAATTTTAGCCGGCACAATTTCAAAGAAACCAGGGCGGTTAACCGAGCGGAAGTAGCTGGCGCGCAGCTGCTGATGACGACCCAGGTCGTACTTCAGGTTCAGACTTGGCAATACATCGGTATATACCTGGTTGTTCACCGGTCTTTTTTCTCCCTGCGGGAAGAACATATGGTAACCCTGATCGGTGTTTTCGATACGTATACCACCGGTTACATCCCAGCCGTTCACCTTGAATTTAAACATACCGTAACCCGCAGCGGTTTTTTCGGAAGCATCGTAGGTCAGTGCATTTGCCACGGCACCACCCGGGTTCTGAATATCCCATTTGATATCGGTGTATTTGGTAAAATCAATACCATAGGCTGCTGCCGCTACCGCTGGCAGGAAAGTATAGTTATTGAAGAAATTACTGCGTTGTTTATCGCGGTACAAACCACCGGCGCTAAAGTCTACTTTGGAGCTGCCAATTTTAGTGGAATAGGTCAGGTCCAGGTATCCGGCCAGGTCGTTGTCGGTATTTCTTTCCCAGCGGCGGGAAGCTCTATCCACATTGGTGCGGGCAGATACAAAGTTGGTTTGCTTACCGTTTACTGTAATGGTGGTATTATCCGGCACATCATTTCTGGCGGTGGACACCACTGCTGACCAGCCCAGCTTCAGTTTACCCGGTACCAGGTCGTGATCCCCGTGCAGGGTACCATTATAAATCTGCTGATCGATTCGGCGGGTGCGGGTTTCATATTTCAGCTGTGCATTTCCCTTTTCAGGATCATAGCCACCGATACCAAACTCCGTGATGATACCATCGCGGGTTTGCAGGTTGGTGAGCATCATAAATGCGTTGTAGAATGAGATTTTATTATGATCGTTGAACACGTAATCCACTTTACCATGGAAGCCGCTGCGGCGCTGCTGCTCATAGTAAGTACGGTTGTTCATACTGTTGATGGCTGCAAATTGCTGTACGTCATTCACACTGTGATCGTAGAAGCTGGAGGTGGTGGTGCGGAAATTATTCTGATAGCTGGCAGCCACAATTACACCCAGTTTGTTGTGAAGGAAGCGGTTTCCTACGCTGAAGCCTGCCACTGTATTGGGTGTGAAGTTACGGCGCTTGTAATCAAACATGCCACTGTTGAAATCTGATGGAGTGGCCTGGTAGCCTTTACCATTGAGTTCATAGGGAGATTTGGTGCTCATTTTATCAGCGGTGAAAGCGGTATATCCTTTATCGTGCGTCATCTGGCTGTAACCTGTAGCAATGTTGGCATTCAGTTGCAGGCCGGCGGTGGCGTCCTTCATCACCATATTCACTACTCCGCCAATGGCGTCGCCTTCCATGTTAGGAGTGAGTGATTTGTATACTTCCAGTCTTTCCAGGAGGTCAGCCGGGAAGAGATCTAATGGCACATAGCGGTATTTATTATCCGGACTGGGGATTTTCACCCCGTTGATCAGCGTATAGTTGTAACGTTTATCCATACCCCGGAGGATGGCATACTGGCCTTCACCGTTGCTGCTGCGTTCAATGGACACACCGGAAACGCGTTGCATTACGTTGGCTACGGTGAGGTCCGGCGATACTTCGATGGCGGCGCCGGAAACGGCGTTCATCACAATCGGCGCTTTCTGCTCCAGCTTGCGGGCCGTATTTTCAGAAGAGGCTTTACCGGTGGCTGCAATTACCACCTCCGTCAAATCTTTACTGCTTTTTTCGCTGAGGTATATTTCAAAACGGGGATTATCTTCTTTTAGGATGTTAATGTCTTTTTTCAGCGAGCTGTAGGTAAGGTGGGATATCACCAGGGTGTAGTTACCTGCCGCCACCTCCTTAAAAGCGTAGGCGCCATCCAAACCAGTAACCGCCACCTGTTTGGTGGGCTGTAATAATACAGTTACTCCCGGGAGTGGTTCACCGGATTTTTTGTCGTACACATGCCCTTTAATTCCTCCGGCCAGCACGTTTGCCATGCCGAGAAAAACAAAGAGAAAGATTTGTAGCAATGATTTCATTGGTAGTTGTTTTTTGCAGGACCGGTGGTTTTTCCGAACCCGGTGCAAATGTGCTGACCGACCTCAAAATTGGCAAGAAACAGGCGTAAGCAAATTGTTATCAGCGTTAACAGGGCCGTATACAAAGCGTTAACCGTGTATACATTAACGTTATAACTATTTAATTTTCAATATATTAACCGTTACATGTTTCACCATTACCATTACGTTAAGCCAATATTACGGGAATGTTAACACCTACATTTGCTGCGCGAAAGTGTTTAAGGAGTCCCCTTCCGGAAGGTTTAATTTTTTACGTACGCGGTACCTGGCTACCCGTAAACTGTCCTGCGAAATGCCTAAAATGGTGGCCATATCTTTTGAATTGATATTCATTTTATGGAGGGCTACCAGTTTAATATCGTTGGGGGTGAGGTCAGTATGCAAGGCATTGAGTTTATCAAAAAACGCCTGGTGTACCTGCCCGAAGATGCTGTTGAATTCTTCCCATTGTTTATCGTGGTGTTGATTTTGTTCTATTTTATGCAACAGTTGCTGCAATTGTTTTTTATTATCACGCTTCTCCTCTTTCACAATACCGGAGATACTTTCCTTCAGCTCGTCCATAAACTGGGTGCGTTGTATAAGTTGCAGCGTATGGTTAGCGAGCTTTTTGCTGTTGAGTTCCAGCTGGTCTTTCTGTGCGAGATGTAGTTGTTCATTCTTCTCCGATATCGCCTTTTGTTCAGAAATCCGGAGTTTTTGGCGGGAAATCACCAATAATCCCACCACCCCCAGCAGCAGTACAACCGCTCCCAGGGCACAGTATATGATCACGTTCATGCGGTGACTCCCTTCCAGCCGGAGTATTTCATCATTTTTTTTATTCACATCATACATGATGCGGAGGAAGTTCATTTGGCGGTTGCTCTGGTCGGAATATATATTAAGGAGAGATTTACGGCTTTGCTCCATGAACAGGTAGGCGCTGTCGTTATGGTGCAGGAGGTGATAGGTTTGGGCAATATCCTTACAGGCGGCAGCCTGCTGGTAGTTATTGTTAGTGGCCTTTGCCAGGTCAAGGGCCTGCAGGGAGTAGGTCATCCCCTGGCGGAACCGGTTAGTTTTCCGGTATACATCCCCGATATTGTTGACGACTTCTATACTACCGGTTTTATCGTTGTTGGCTTCGTAAATTGCCAGGGCTTTTTGAAACAGCACCAGGGCGGAATCGTATTCTTCCTGGTCCTCGCAGATGCTGCCGAGGTTTTCGTATATCCCTGCAATCCCATAATTATCCCGGATACTTTCGTAAGCTTTAAGGGCCAGTTGCTGGTAGGCATAGGCGCTGTCGTGCTGTTGATTTTTTTCAAAGAGATGGCCAATGTAGCCGTAGGTTGCTGCCACGCCGGCGGTATCCGCGGCTTTCCGGTATAGTTCCAGTGCGCGCAGATGCAGTTGTTTGGCGGCGGCTTTGTTGATATTATGGAAGTACAGCAACCCCATATCATTGAGGTTGGCAGCATGGAGGCGGCGATTATTGGAGGCGGCCAGCAGGGTTTCGGCCTGCTGATAGTATTCCAGTGCTTTGGAATAATAGCCCTGGTCCATACACAGCTTCCCCATCTGCTGTAAGCAAATGGCGGAGGTGAGCTGGTCCTTATTATTCGCAGCGGCATCCTGGAGGGTGCGCAGCAGTTGGAATGCCGAATCAGGAAACTGCCTGCCCAGCGCTATGGCTGCGGTAATAGCAGGTTCCTGCTTGGTTTGGGCGTTTGCAAAAGAAATGACGGAAAGTAAAATGATCGTTATAAGCTGACAAAACCGGTACATGCAACACTGAAATATGTAAAACAATGCACAAAGAAATATTTTTAGTGTTACCTGTATGTTATCAAATCATAAACAGGATCATCCGGCCGGCACCAATGGCTTTTTGCGGGGAGCCATCACCTGCTGCAGGCGTACCTTTAAGCGGCCAATGAGGTTAAAAACCTTATACTCATCGTAAGTAAAATACACTTCATCATACTGACTAAAAACGATGCTGACATCCGTCAGGCCGGGCAATACCTGCACGGCTGTACTGAACGACTGGCGCGCATGAAAGCTGTCATTCACATTTACAAATACATATTCGGGACGAAATTCCGGATGCTGTTGCAGGTAGGCTAACCCTTTGTTCATATCCGCAAAACAGATACATGCCTTGCAGTTTCCCAACAGATCCAATGCATAATAATATTGCACGCGGCGGTCCTGATCCGCATCAATCAATAAGCAGGTAATTTCCATTTTTCAGAATAGTTTAGATGGCGTATAGTTCCCAGGGTTCGCAAAGTTACAGTTAATCACTTTAGCATCTCGGGCAACAACAGTTAAATTAATATCAAATTGGATTCCGATTTTTTACTCATTCATGTAAAACTGCGCCTACACTGCAACCTACTTTTTACGGTTCGTTGTACCAGCATTTTCCACGAAATATGTGTGGACTTTTTCGGACATTTACTGTAGAGCCGTAATGCTTGCGGCTCCTAGCTTCAATCCTGCTGTTAAACGGGATCAGAGCGAGGAGCCACAAGCATTGTGGCTCTACAAGCTGTATTTTAGCGATTGCTGATAATATCTTATCATGCAGAATTGATATTGGACAGGCCAGCTTACCTTCAATATCAACCTGTAGATCAACCAAATTGTTCGTCCTGTTATGATGTATGTAGGGAGATTCCCACTGCTGAAATATTTTTTTATTTGTACCCTCCTGTTTTTTTTCCTGCCTTCCTTTGCGCAGGAAAACAGGGTCAATTTTACCCGGCTTGGCATTGCACAAGGCCTGCCTCAAAGTACCGTCCATTGCATATTACAGGATAGCAAGGGCTTTATCTGGATCGGCACCGAAAATGGACTTTGCCGTTACAGCGACGATGAAATAAAAATCTTCCGTTACAGCAAATCCAATAAATCTGCCATCAGCAGCAACTTTGTATATGCGCTTGCGGAAGATGATAAAGGTAATATCCTCGTTGGTACTGCTAACGGACTCAATATTTACGACACCCGCAAAGAAGCGTTCCGCCTGGCAACAGGCGCACCCGGTGTTCATGATATATGTGCTATTTATAAAGATGCAAAAAATCGTATATGGGTGGGCGCTGCCAGCAGGTTTTTCAGTTACCATTCAGCAACAGAAGAACTCCGGCGCATTCCGCAGCAGCAGGATCGTTCCAATGCCGTTATCCGCGCGCTGGCCGAAGACAAGGACGGTAACCTGTGGATCGGCTACGGTATATCTCTCCTTAAATATAATCCCACCACCGGTGTAACGCAGCCTGGGCCGGCGCAAATAAAAATTAAGTCCACCATTCATTGCATTACGCTACATAACAGTGAAATATGGGTAGGCACCCAGGGGCACGGCCTTCATATGTTTGATACCGCCACATCTGCCTATATCAACTACCAGGCGGGCGATGACAACTACAACATCACCAATGAAATGGTGAAAGCCGTGAAATTTATTGGTGATGATTGCTGGGTAGGTACCCGCAGAGGAATCTATGTGCTGCGCAATCGTGAGGTAGTAGCCCATTATACCAATGATAAATATGATCCCGGATCACTCAGCTATAATTCCGTGTGCTCCATCATCCAGGACAAGGCCGGCACTATCTGGATTGGTACCTACTGGGGCGGGGTAAGCCAGGTACATCCCGGCAGCGATATGAACTACATCTCCTGGCTGATGAAAGACGGCATAGGCATGAACAGCCGCATTGCGATGGCGGTTGCGGAAGATAAACAGCGGAACCTCTGGATAGCCACGGCCGCCGGCCTTAACTACTACAATCCCGTCGAACATTCCTTTAAATACTACCGCATTCCCTCGCCAACGGACAATGCCAACACAGAAATTATTAAGTCTGTTTTAGTAAAAGACGATCAGCACATAATCGTGGGCAGCCTGGAAGGATTGTATTTATTCAATATCCCTTCGCACTCCTTCACCCGGTTACCGCTGAAATCCATCAGGGATATGGAAGGCAAACGAAACCACGCCTGCTATGCGCTGGAAAAAGGTAAAAACGGCTGGTGGATAGGTACAGAAAACGGTTTGTATTTTTTAGATAAAACGCTGAACTCCTATAGCTATCATCATAATGTGAAAGACTACAACAGCCTCACCGATGGGGAAATAAACTGTTTATATGAAGATAAACACGGCACCCTTTGGGTAGGCACCACGGAGGGGCTCTGTTACCTGCCTTATGGCAGTAACAAATTTACCAGGATCAGCAGCCGCTGGGTGAGCATGGCCGATAATCCCAATAATATACATTGTATCCGGGAAGATAGTCATGGCTACATTTGGGCGGGCACACATGATTTTGGATTAATGTATGTAGACACTATTTCCAATATGCTCAAAGGCCTGGGGATGGAAACAGGCCTCTCGGATATCATCATCAGGGGTATTGTGGAAGACGACGCCGGTAACCTCTGGCTGAGTGGCCAGGATAATATTATGAAGGTATTGCAGGAAAATCCCGGTACGGATACCAGTCGCCTCGCCGTCACAAACTACGGCGCCGCCAGCTGGGCAGGCACTACTGAATACTTAAGCCCGGCAGTAAAAACCCGCAATGGCGATATCCTGTTTGGCGGTATCAACGGCATCGTAAGGTTTAACCCTGCTACCATTTTTAATAATACAGCAAGGCCGCAGGTAATCCTCACCGGGATGCTGATCAAAAATATTCCGGTAAATGTTTCGGATAAAAATTCCCCGCTCAAACAATCCGTGACATATACGGATAATATCACACTCACACACGACCAGGCTTACTTCACGCTGCACTTTGCCGCACTGAACTATATCAACCCGGCCTCCAACCAGTTTGCTTATAAAATGGAGGGGCTTCATTCGGATAATAAGTGGCATTATGTAGGTCATCAAACATCTGCTACATTTACCAACCTGGACCCCGGCAACTATACCTTTAAGGTAAAAGCGGCCAATAACGACGGTTTATGGAGCCAAACACCTACTGAACTCCATATAAAAGTATTACCACCGCTCTGGAAAACATGGTACGCCTACCTGTTTTACGTGCTGGTGCTGGCAGGTCTCCTGTTATGGTATTATTACTATACCGCCCGCACTACCCTGCTGAAACATGAAATTTTAAAGCAGCAGGTATTCCGGGAAAAAGAGCGGGAGCTGGCCAAAAATAAAATGGACTTCTTCACCAATATTTCCCATGATATTAAAACCCCGCTGACACTGATCATGGCGCCGGTGGAAACGCTGCTACAGCAAACCACTACCGGCAAGGCCGGGCGCCAGCAGCTGCTGCTAATACAGCAAAACGGGGAAAGGCTCATGCGACTCATGGATCAGCTGCTCGACTTCCGCCGGCTGGAAGAAGGAGGGATGCCGCTGAAGGCCGCCCCTTCCAACATCGTGGTGTTCTGCAAAGAGATAGTAAGTGCCTTTGAAAGCCTGGCCGCCACGCGGCACATCACCCTCGCCTTTACGGCGCAGCAGCCCGAAATGATCGTTTGGTTTGACCCGGACAAGCTGGAGAAAATACTCTTTAACCTGCTGTCCAACGCACTGAAATTCACACAAACAGGGGGAAAAGTCGAAGTTTCGCTCCATTTCGAAGGGGATAAACTACTGTTACAGGTGGCAGACAATGGCATTGGCATTCCTGAAACACATTTCGATAAAGTGTTCGGGCAGTTTAACCACTATGATTTCAAGAACCTGCAACCCGGTGGTACCGGTATAGGGCTGGCTTTTGTAAAAGGGCTGGTGGCCCGGCATTATGGTACTATCAACCTGGAGAGCAGTGTGGCCACCGGAACGGAAAGAGGCTATACCTGTTTTAGTATACGCATTCCCGTTGGGAAGGAACACCTGAGCCCTGCTGAAATGGAAGATGCCGGCCAGGTAAGCATGCTGCGGCCGGAGCTGCCGGAGGAGCACCTTCAGCCGGTGATGCCCGCCGATGAAGGTGACCGGCCGGTAATGTTGATCGTGGAAGACAACAAAGACGTACTGAAATACTTAGCGGATATGTTCAGGGCGCACTACACCCTGCACCTGGCCGCCGATGGGTTGCAAGGGCTGGAACTGGCCACCACCCACCTGCCGGATATCATCATCAGCGACGTGATGATGCCAGGCATGAACGGCGTAGAATTGTGCCATACCCTGAAAAATGATACACGCACCAGCCATATCCCGGTTATTATGCTGTCGGCCAGAAGCACCGTAGCCCATATACAGGAAGGCTATGAAACCGGTGCTGACGACTACGTGACCAAGCCCTTCAGTGTAACGCTGCTGACTACACGGGTGCAAAACCTGCTCGACTCGCGCAGGCGCCTCCGGGAGAAATACAGCCAGGTGGCCACCCTGGCACCAGACGAAATTCCGGTGACAGGTCCGGATGATATCTTCCTGAAAACCGTAATAACCTATATAGAAGAAAACATAGCCGAGCCCACCCTGAATGTGGAAGACCTGGCAACAGCAGTGAGCATGAGCCGTATTACCCTTTACCGCAAACTGAAGGCGCTCACCAACCAAACCACGATAGAGTTTATCCGCAGCATCCGCCTGCGGCATGCTGCCCGCCTGCTGGCCACCCAACAGTATAATGTAAATGAGGTGGCGTATATGGTGGGCTTCTCTGATGTGGACTACTTCCGCAAATGGTTTAAGAAGGAATTTAACCAGCTGCCATCCGAATACAGACGTAATTAAAAGATAATCAACACTTTAAAAGGCGGGCTCCCTGTTATTGCAACAGGTGATCCGCCTTTTTTGAAACAAAATACAGGTAGTTTAGAAGGATATGACCGGTATCCGATTCTGTGAAGACGCTATTTTTACGCACAAGAAAATGAACCAGAATCACAAGTAAGTTACAGGACTCGTCAACAACCTGAATCGATCATGATGTAGAAAAAAACACCAACAAGCTATTTCCAAGTGAATAATGAAAAACTGCAGGCGGCTGTCATGGGACAGTTGAAGCCCCTGCTATTGCATTACTTTTTTAAATCAATTTACAATGCGCCTGATTCCCTTATTCCATTTTTGCATGCTAATACTTGCATGCTCATTGGTGGGCTGTAAAAAAGATCCTGAGTCGGATCTGTTCGTCAAAAAGCTCTGGAATATCCAAATGAAAGGTATCAATGTGGTACCTGCTACCCCTGGCAATGGTGCCAGTGCCAGTGCACTGCTGTACCTCCGGGATGATTATCAACTGTATTATGATATTTATTTCGACTCCCTCCCTGCCGGGATTACGCCGGATGGCATCGACATCCGTATAGGCGGTCCCGTAGAAAACAATGCCGCCGCCCTCCTTACCATCACCGGCACTTTTACCGGCAATAAGCTGAAAGGTAACATGGCAATGCCTAAAGAAGTGGCGGACAGCCTGATGAAAACTTCCGCGTATATGACTATTACGAGTAAGTCGGCCCCGGGAGGCCTCGTGCGCGGGCAGCTCGACAAAAAAGTCAGCTGGACCATGGATGTAAACCTGACGCCGGGGCAGGTGGTTCCCGCCGCAAATAACAGCGCTTCCGCAAGATTGAGTATGCGCCTGATGGAAGATAACACGCTCTTTTATGCAATCGATGTAAATGGCATTCCGTCCGGAGATGTGCTCAAAGAAGCGCATATACATACCCCGGTAGGTGCCAGTTTGCTGAAACTAACCAGTACAGCGGCCGACTACAACAAGCAACTGAGCATGTCCGTTACCGGGGAGCCACAGCGTGCCCTGAAATCAGACCCTTTGTATGTAGACGTTCATTCCACCCTGTTTCCAAATGGACTGGTGCGAGGCACTTTGCGATAAACCTTTACATCCCTAAAATCTAAATCAATGAAACACTTATATAAAGCAGTGCGTGTATGTATGGCCGTGATGACCACCGCCGGCATCGGCAGCACCGCGGCAGCGCTGCCACAGGATACCGGCGCCATCAAAAAAATTACGCCGGTAAAAGACAGTGCCTGGTTTGCCCAACCGGTGTACCTGTGGAATAAGACTATCAGCCGCGCCAACATGAGCGGTGCCGCCAGCTCCATCTATAATAACGATGTACAAAGCACACCGGTAGCCGATATTTCCAATGTACTCACCGGCCGCATGTCAGGCCTGCTCAACATACAATACGGCGGCGCCCCGGGGAAAGATGCCGCCACCATGACCTTTCGCGGCAAAACACCCCTGATCGTGATCGATGGGGTGGTGCGCGATTTCACGGCATTCAACCCCAACGACATCGAAAGCGTTACCCTGCTCAAAGATGCAGTGGCCAACGCCATGTACGGACAACGCTCCAGCAACGGGGTACTGATGATTACTACGCGTAGCCGTGGCCGTAAGGACTTTGAGGTAAGCGCCTCCGCCCAATACGGCGCGCTGGAACAGCTGTACCGCCCCAAATTCCTGCAAGCCTACGATTACGCCACGCTTTACAATGAAGCACAGCTGAATACCAACCCCGGTGCCACCCCACGCTTTACCCAAAGCATGCTCGACGCCTGGAAAAATCATACGAATGACCCATACACCCAGCCTGATGTAAACTGGCAGGATGCCGTGACTAAGTCCAACGGTACCCAGCAACGCTACAACATTAACATGGGTGGCAAGGCAAAAAGCTACCACTACTTTGCATCTCTGGAACATTTTGGTCAGTCGGGGATGTTTACCACCTCGCCACTGAACAGCTACAATACCAACAATGATTACAAACGGTATAACATCCGCACCAACGCGGCTGTAGCGTTCAACAAGGACATTGAACTGACGCTGAATGTATTCGGCTCCCTGGCCACAGGCTATGAGCCCGGTGCCGGCACCAATAATACATTGGACAATATCAGCTATACGTCACCGATTGCCTTCCCGATATATAACCAGAACGGCTCTTTTGCCGGTACTAATATTTACCGGGATAATCCAATGGCCATGGCCATTAACTCCGGTTACCTGATGAATACCCAACGCCGCATCAGCGCTGATATGGCCTTGCAGTATAAACTGGATGACTTTGTGAAAGGCATGTGGGTAAAAGCGCAGTTGTCAATGAATAACTTTTACAGTGAACTGATTGACCGCTCTAAAACCTATGCCGTATTTGAACCAGATACCAGCGCAGGCGCACTGCCTGACACCTACATCCAGTATAATACTGAAGGTTTTGTGAAAGCCGGCAGCGCCAGCGTAACCACCCAAACGCGCCAGAACTACTACAATTTCATGGTGGGCTATTCCCATAACTGGAACGACCACACGCTGGACTTATTAGGCACTTACAACCAGGATAATAATATCGCCAGCTTTTACCAGCTCAACACGGTGTATAGCAACTTCGGCGTAAACGCCAACTATAACTGGAAGAACACCTACCTGGCAGAACTGGCGCTGGTATATGGTTCGCTGAACCGGTACCAGGCTGGTAGTCGCGGCGCTTTCCTCCCGGCATTAGGCCTGGGATGGGTGATCAGCAATGAAAACTTTTTCAGCAGTCACCTGATCGACCGGCTGAAAATCCGCGCTTCCATTGGTAAAAATGCCTACGGTGATCCGGATAACTACTACCCTTACCTCTCGAACTATAAAATTGATACCACTGGTTATAACGTCGGAGAATCTGCCTCCGCTGTTTCCGGCGCTACCAAGTCACAGGTGGCTAATCCGGGTTATACCTGGGAGAAATCACTGAAGCTGGAAGTGGGCATAGAAGCGGCTTTACTGCATAACCAGCTGTCGGTAAGTGTAGACTACTACCGCAATAAATTTTATGACCTGCTGCAAACCCGTGGTAAAAACAGTGGCATTTTCGGTCAGCCGTATCCGTTAGAGAACATCGGCACCAACCGCTACAGCGGCATTGAAGCAGTAGTGAATTATAGTCCCGAAGTGCGTCGCGGATTTAAATATTATATAGAAGGAAATATTTCTGCCGCTTACAGTAAAGTGATCAATACGGGCGACCAGCTCTATCCGTATCCCTGGCTGTACCGCACCGGACAGCCGGCTAACCAGCTGTTTGCGCTCGTGGCCGATGGGTTTTATCAGACCGGCACTGACATCTCCAAAACAGCTAACTACCAGGGCTACACGCCGGCACCAGGTGATATCAAATATAAAGATCTCAACAACGACGGTGTTATTAACGAGCTGGATAAAAAAGGAATCGTTACTACCAAACCTACCATTTTCTATGGCGTTACAGGTGGCTTTAACTACAAAGGATTCGACTTCAGACTGCTCATTCAGGGTGTGGCCAATCGCCAGATCATGATGTCGCCCACTTCCATGATGCCTTTCTACACCACGGCCTACGCCAACGCGCAGGAAATGCACTTCAACCGCTGGACGCCGGCGAACAATGTAAATGCGGAATTCCCCCGCCTCACCCTCGGCAGCAATGTGAATAACAGCCAGCTGTCTACCTTCTGGCTCAAAAACGGCAGCTACCTGCGTCTGAAAAATATTGAGCTGGGATATGATTTCAAAAATATTGCTTTCCGGCAGAGCAAGCTGAGTCAGCTGCGTGTATTCGTGAACGCATATAACCTGTTTACCAGCAGCCACCTGGGCGACCTTGATCCGGAATCAGTAATGGCGCCGATCAGCAACCAGCGCATCATTAACGGAGGAATCACCATTGGCCTGTAATTCAAAACGAAATTAGTCATGAGAAAATATACCTTATTACTCCCAGTGCTTGCCTGTATCGGCTTTGCCGCCTGTCAGAAAGATGTGATAGAGAAAGAACCACTGGAGTTTATTGATGACGACCTGGTATTCGACAAGCTCGACTCCCTGGGTGTTTACGCAGAAAGATACCTGTATAATGTTTATGCAGATTTACCCAGTGGCTTCAACCGCGTATCCAGCCACATCCTCGATGCTGGTACCGATGATGCCGTACCTAACAACGCTACGGCCACCGTCCAGTACTTTTCCAATGGTCAGTGGACCCCGTATAACCTGCCCGATAACCGGTGGACCCAGAACTATAATATCATCCAGAAGGTAAACCTGTTTCTCTCTAAAATAAACCAGGTACCGCTTAAAACAGCCGGCCTTAAAGAGCAGTGGATAGCGGAAGCGCGACTCATGCGTGCCTGGGCATATTTCGAGCTCACCAAGCGCTGGGGCGGTGTACCACTGATAGGCGACCAGGTATTTGACATAAACAGTGATATTTCGTATGCCCGTAACAGTTATACCGATTGTGTAAGCTACATCGTGAAAGAAGCAGATACTGCACGTAAATATCTGCCGGCGGCCTATGCTACCGCGTACTATGGCCGCCTTACCAGCGGCGCCGCTATGGCATTGAAATCCCGTGTATTACTATATGCCGCCAGTGAGCTCAACAACCCTGACCATAACACCGAAAAATGGCAGGCCGCCGCACAGGCAGCAAAAGATGTGATGGACACCAAAGTATATTCCCTGCCCACCGCTTTCGACGACGTGTACCTGAAGCGTAAAAACAGTGAAATCATTGTGGCTTATATGACCGGCCAGGGATACACGGTGGAAATGCTCAACGGCCCTGTAGGCTCCAAACGCGGGGATGGCGGTGCTACCAACCCTACACAGGAACTGGTGGATGAATTTGAAATGGCCAATGGTAAAATGATTACCGAAGCAGGTTCCGGCTATGATGCGGCCAAACCTTATACAGGTCGCGATCCAAGATTTTATTACACAGTGTTTCATAATGGGATGTCGTGGCTGGGCCGTACCGTTGAAACATTTGATGGTGGCATTGACCGCGCACTTGGCTTTGGCAATACCGTAAGTGGTGAAACCCGTACCGGTTACTACATGCGCAAGTTCCTAACCACAGCAGGTACTGCCAGCAGTTACACCAGCGCCGACCACTGCTTTCCTATCATCCGCTATGCCGAAATCCTGCTCAACTATGCAGAGGCGCTGAACGAAGCCAGTGGCCCCGTAAAAGAAGTATATGACGCACTGCACCTGATCCGTCAGCGTGCTAAACTCAACCCATACACGCTGCCGGCAGGACTCAACAAAGAGCAGATGCGCGAGCGCATCCGCCACGAGCGCCGCATAGAAATGGCTTTTGAAGAGCAACGCTTCTGGGATATACGCCGGTGGAAGATGGCAGATAAAGTACTCAACGGATCACTGCATGGTGTGCAGATCACCAAAGCACAGGATGGCAGCCTGACTTACAAAAAAGTGGAAGTAACACCAACTAAATTCCTCGCCGATCGCATGTACCTGTATCCCATCCCTTACCAGGAAATGATTTCCAACGGTAAAATGGACCAAAATCCAAACTGGTAATCACTAAAAAAGGCTAACAATGAAAAAGTTCATATATCCCGTTTTATGCATTTGCCTGCTCCTGATGGCCATGCCAGCCATCGCACAACAGGCGGTGAGCGGCGTGGTAACGGAAGGTGCACAGCCACTCATCGGTGTATCTGTATTCGAAAAAGACGTCCCTTCCAATGGGGTAGCTACGGATGAAAAAGGCCGCTACTCCCTTACCCTGAAAGGTAAATCGCATATCCTTATATTCTCCTATGTAGGTTTTTTAAAGAGAGAATTACCTGCGGCACAGGCCAGCGGCACCGTAGTGCTCAGTCCTGACGTGAAAGGCATGGAAGATGTGGTAGTCATCGGTTATGCGACGCCCAAAAAGCCGACCGTAACCGGTGCTGTTAGCTCCATCTCCGGCGCCCAGATACGCCAGAGCCCAAGTGCCAGCTTGCAGAATGCCCTGGCAGGGCGGCTCCCCGGCCTGTTTACCCAGCAACGCGGCGGCCAGCCAGGTAAAGATGGTGCGGTGTTTTCCATCCGCGGTAACAGCTCCTACAATACCTCCGATGGTAACTCAGCCAACAATCCGCTCATCATCGTGGATGATATCGAGTTTTCCTATGAGCAGGTAGCCCAGCTGGACCCGAACGAAATTGAAAGCATCTCCATCCTTAAAGACGCTTCTACCACCGCCGTATACGGTATCAGAGGCGCTAACGGCGTAATGGTGATCAGCACCCGCCGTGGTAAAAGCGGTAAGCCAATGCTCACCGTTCGCAACGAAACCGGTGCACTCACCCCTACCCGCCCACCAAAAATGAACGACGGCTATACGACGTTGAGCCTGCTCCGTGAGTATGAAACACTGGGGCTGCGTGACCCCGCCGTGAAATATCCGCAGTTCTTCGCCAACGATAACCTGGAATACTATAAAGATAACAGCGATCCATACCTCCACCCTTACGTGAACTGGTGGGATGTGCTGATGAAGGATTACAGCCTGCAGAACAGAACCAACTTCGATATCAGCGGCGGCTCCGACCAGATCAAATACTTCATCTCCCTCGGCTACCTCACACAAGGAGGTATCTTCAACAACTTCAGTAAAGGAGAAGGCTATAACAGCAATCACTTTTATAACCGTTATAACTTCCGCTCCAACATTGATATCGATCCTACCAAGGATTTGCATATTCGTGTAGACCTCAGCGGTAGATTCGGCACCATCAACGAGCCGAATGACAAGGCTTTCAACGGAGGCGGTACTACTTTCCAGTATATGTGGAACGGTGAGTTATCCTCCTTCGGTTATCCGGTGTATAACGAGAACGGTACCTTCGGCAGCAGCCTTGGTGCCGCCAGCTCAAGTGGCACCAAAATGAACCCGGTAGCGGTGCTTAAATACTCCGGTTACAGACGCAGCTATGAAAACAACTTCAACGTAGTAGCTTCAGCAGTACAAAAACTGGATCGCGTCACCAAAGGATTAAGCGCAAACCTGCTGGTGTCGCTGGCGAGCGACTATTCATTTGAAAAGAGTCTGACCCGCGCCAACAATGAAATCCTCACCTACTACTACGACGCCGTAGCCGAAGCCTATAAGCCTACAGTGAATAACCTGTACCGCATGGGCCGCCTCAACGCGGACGGCGGCTACCGTGGCAGCGCACGCAAGCTGAACCTGCAGGGATCACTGAACTACGCCAGAAGTTTTGGCGACCATAACATCACCGCCCTGGCACTTTTTAACCAGATCACCAATACCACCAATGCCTGGAACAGCAGCAGCTCAGTAGTGGATGCCGGTATCCCTAATAACTTCCGTGGCTTCACCGGTCGCCTCGGTTATAACTACAAATTAAAATACCTGCTGGATGTAAACGCCGGTTACAACGGTTCCGACAGATTTGCAGGCGGTAAAAAATACGGCCTGTTCCCTGCCATCGGGGTGGGCTGGAACATCAGCGAAGAACCATTCTTCAAAGAGAATATCCACTTCATTGATGCATTTAAAATCCGCGGCTCCTACGGCCTCGTAGGCAGTGATAAAGTAGGTGCCTACAAATACCTGTACGAGCAGATTTATAAAGATGGTAAAGGCTACAACTTTGGAGAGAACTCCACCAACGCCAGCGGCATCATCGAGGGCGACCTCGGAAACGACCAGGTAACCTGGGAGAAAGAAAGGAAAACAGATATAGGGGTAGATATCAAATTACTCAATGGTAAAATTGGTATCGTGGCGGATTACTTCGACAACTATCGTTACGATATCCTGTCCACCCGCGGCACCGTTCCCCTGCCAATCGGTATTGGCCTGCCACCAATGAACCTGGGCCGCGTGAGCAACAAAGGATACGAAATAGAAGTGGAATACAACAACCGCTCTCACAAATTACAATACTTCATGAGAGGACAGGTGAGCTATGCCAAAAACAAAATCCTGTACATGGACGAAGCCAATGCCAAATATCCATGGATGGCGCAAACAGGTAAGTCCATCGGACAGCAGTTTGGCTATAAATACATCGGTATGTTTGAAGACATTGAAGACCTCTACAAAAGTCCGAAACTGGTAACCAGCATCCCGCAGCAAAACCTGTTCCCTGGGGCGCTGAAATTCGCTGACCTCAATGGCGACGGTATCATCGACGAGAATGACAAAATGGGCATGGGCGTAAACCTCCCAAGGTATATCACTGGCTTCAGCTTCGGCATCTCCTACAAAGGCTTCGACTTCAGCACACTGTTCCAGGGCTCCTTTGATTATGTGATCAACATCCAGCGTGGCAGCCTCGCTTACAGCCGCCCGGAAAGGCAGTCCACTCCGTTTAACCTCGGCAGGTGGACACCATGGGCTACCGATGCATCCTACCCATCCATAGGTGATGGCCAGGGTAGTCCGCAGACCTCTACCTACTGGTTCAGACGCGGTGATTATGTAAGGTGGAAAAACGTGGAAATCGGTTATGCCGTACCCGCATCCCTGCTGAAGCATAAGCTGATCAAGAGCATCCGCATCTATGGCAACGGTTACAACATAGCGCTGGTATACAACAAGCTGCCGGTAGCTATTGACCCTGAATCAGCGGTAACCTCCAGCATTGGTGAGTATCCGCAGCAGCGTATTTATAACCTGGGTATCCAGGTGGGACTGTAAACACTGGCATTACATCAAAAATTATCACATGATCCAACAACTCTTTAAATATACCGCCGCAGGATGCATGGCCCTGGCCTTGTTTGCCGCCTGCAAGAAATCAGACAGCTTTCTGGATAAAAGGCAGACAGAAAGCTTAACAGAGCAGATGGTGTTTTCGGATTCCGCCAAAACACTTAGTTTTCTGACGGATATGTATGTATACACCGGCTCTGACATTATACATGACCGTTATACATTGGTAACCTCTGTGGTAGGTAACGACTATGCCTGCTTTGAGGACATGACCTCTCACTCCGTATCCTATTACGGTGATCCGCAGGCTGCATTTATCACGGGTGCCAGCACACCTAAAAACTTTTTCTCCAATAACTATTACAAAACCTATTACCTGAAAATACGTGCTGCCAACCAGTACATCGCTAAGGTGAAGAAATCACCGCTTTCACCTGCTGCACAGGTTCGTACTGCTGCGGAAGCCCGCTTTTTGCGTGCCTTCTTTTATTCGCAGCTGGTTCGTTTATACGGCGGCGTTATGATTGTGTCAGACACGGCATATGACCTCAACACTCCCATGACGTATAAGCGGAACAGTTTTAAAGAGTGTATTGATTACATAGCTGCGGAGTGCGACAAAGCCGCGGCCGACCTGCCAGGTAGCCTGGAGCAGCCGGCGGCCGACTATGGCCGTATCACCCGTGGTATGTGTCAGGCTTTGAAAGCGAGGATGCTGGTATATGCCGCCAGCCCGCTGTTCAACGGCAGTGCCATCACCACAGATCCGCAGTTACAGCCACTGGTGAGCTACAGCGGTTCCTATGATGCCACGCTCTGGCAAAAGGCTGCCGATGCCTGCAAAGCAATCATGAACAGCAGCGAATATGCACTGTTCGAAACAGAAACGAATGCCAGCGCACGCCCCGGTTACAGCTTCTGGAAAATGTTCCTGCTCCGCAAAAACAGCGAATATATTATGCCGTACATGTTTGCACCGAATACTAAAATTGAAGGTGCCCGCTTCCCGCTTTCAAGAGGTGGCAGCGGCTGGAGCACACCAAGTCAGAACCTGGTAGATGCTTTTGGTATGGCCAACGGTAAAGCTACCAGCGCTCCCGGCTCCGGCTACGATCCTAAGTTTCCGTATAACAACAGGGACCCTCGCTTCTATTGCACCGTCATCTATAACCAGGCAAACGTATATAACAACAGTACCAAAAAAATGGACCCGGTTGATATTTACAAAACCTGGCAGGGACAGCTCACCTCTGACGGGCTGCAGGCATATTCCAGCAGAACCGGCTTCTATAGCCGCAAAATGGCGAACGACAGCACCGGCAGGTATACCAACCAAAATCGTGTATTACCAGTGATTCGTTACACTGAAATCCTGATGGGTTATGCAGAAGCGATCAATGAACTCAACGGCCCTACGCAGGAGGTGTACGACATCATCACCGCTGTGCGACGCAGAGCGGGCATTACACCTGGCGCTGATAACCTCTATGGCCTGGAGGCAGGCATGAGCAAAGAAGTTATGCGTGGCATTATCCGCAGTGAGTATGAAGTAGAATTTAGCTACGAGGGCCACTGGTACTATGATACCAGGAGGTGGAAAACAGCGGAAGTAACAGAAAACAGACCTATACAAGGGATGATGGTGACCAAACAACAAGATAACACCTGGGCCTACCAGGCGGTGACTGTCCTCAACGCAGTTTTCCTCTATCCAAAAATGTATTTCTGTCCATTTCCATTTGACGAAGTGAACAAAAGCAATGACCTGATCCAAAACCCAGGATGGTAATACCATCTCCCTACAAAAATGAAAAAGATAATAATAGCAGCCGCCCTGCTGGGAGCCATATTCCAGGCAGGTGCACAGGAAAAGAAACAAAGCGCCATACCCTTACAGTATGGCGCACAATACAGCGGCAAACGTACAGACGAGGCCATGAACAAGTGGCGCAGCAACCGGTTCGGGCAATTCATCCACTGGGGATTATACGCAATTCCAGGTGGTATCTGGAATGGCAAAACCTATAATTATGCAGCGGAGTTCCTGAAATCCAGTGCCGGCATTTCTACCGCCACCTGGGACTCATTGATGTACCAGTTCAATCCCGTGAAGTTTGACGCTAAGCAATGGGCTAAAATGGCGAAGAAAATGGGCGTGAAATACATGACCATCACCACCAAACATCACGAGGGCTTCTGCCTGTGGCCTAGTCAGTACACGGATTTTACCGTGGCTGGTACACCCTATAAAAAAGACATCCTGAAGCAACTGGTGGAAGCCTATAATGCGGAAGGCATCGATGTAAATTTTTACTATTCCGTACTCGACTGGCATCACCCTGACTGGCGGTATGATATTAAGTCGGCCGAAGACAGTGTAGCCTTTAAACGTTACCTCGATTTCGCTTACAACCAGCTGAAAGAGCTGGCCACCAACTACCCTACCGTAAAGGCTTTCTGGTTTGATGGCACCTGGGACAACTCCGTAAAAAAGAACGGCAAATGGACTTATGAAGTGGAAAAAATGCTGAAGGCGGTGAGCCCCGGAGTGGTGGTAAACAGTCGCCTCCGCGCTGATGACTACGGCAAGCGCCACAAGGATTCCAACGGTCAGCTGATGGGTGATTACGAGTCCGGTTACGAACGTCGTTTACCCGATCCCGTTATAGACACCGCCGTTACACATTGGGATTGGGAAGCCTGCATGACCATCCCTGAAAACCAATGGGGTTATCACAAAGATTGGACGGTGAGTCACGTAAAATCACCGCTGGAGCTGCTGGAAATGTTGGTGCATACCACAGCTATGGGCGGTAACTTCCTCTTAAACTTTGGCCCTACCGGCAATGGTGATTTCCGTAAACAGGAACAGGACATTGCTACGGTGATCGGCAACTGGATGGGTAAATATGGTGATGCTATCTGGAATTGTGATTATGCCGGTATGAAAAAAGAAGACTGGGGTTATTACACTAAAAAGAAAGGCAGCAACCAACTGAACATGGTGGTGTTTAACTGGCCATCCAGCGGGCTGCTCAAAGTGCGCACACCGAGAGGCATGGTGCTGGACAAAGCCGCATTTGCCGATAGTAAAGGGAATGCGCTGAAGGTAGAAGAGATTGCCGATAATCAGTACCTCATTCACGTACCAGTAAAATTATATACTTCGCCACAGGTCATAATGGTGGACTTCCATCAGGGAGCTACTAACGGAAAATACCAGAAAGCGAAGACTTAAAGAATATGCATGATCGGTTAGCCCCAAATGAAAAACGGCATCGGCTTTCGCCGATGCCTTACTTTTTTAGTCTTTATAATCACTCACCGTTTTCTTTTTGGGAACCGGCTCCGGATGTATGTTTGGATTAAACGGATCATAGTAATACAAGCCTGCAGCTTCAAATAATTTCAGCTGTGGTTGCAGCCGCTGCATAAAGTCCGCTTCGTTTTTCCTGTCAGGTGCGGTCCAGCAGATTTCTGCGAGGGCGCAGATGCGCGGGAAGGTCAGGTAGTCGAGGCGTTTAGTGTCGGACACGGTTTCTGTCCACAGATTAGCCTGCATGCCTGCTATCAGCGATGGGTTTCCATCAGCAGGTAGCAGCGTGAGCGGATTGAATTTATACACGCTTTCAATCGGGTTATACAGCTTGCTCCATTTGCGGCCATGCCTGTTGGTGCTGTCCTGCACAAAATCAAAGTATAGTGGCAGTCGTGGACAGATAACAGTTGTGTAACCTTTTTCCAGTGCCATTTTCAGCGTATTAGGCTTATCGTGGCGCCACCAGTAGATGATGGTTTTATCTTTCGGCAGGGATACTTCCGCCATCTCGTCCCAGGCCAGCATTTTGCTGTTCAGCTTATAGAGCGAGTCGGACATACGCTGCATGAAATACAGCTCTACTTCTTTTATATTCGCCAGGTGTTCCCTTTGCATGAGTGCCTGGATATCGGTGTTGGTATTCCATTTTTCGTTGCCATAGCTTACTTCATCGCCACCGAGGTGGATCATATGTGCGGGAAAGAGGTCATTTACCTCCCGCAGGATATTGGTGAGGTAAGTGTAGGTGCCTTCTTTTGCTGGGTTGAAAGTAAATTCCGGATGCCCTTTTGAACCGCCCCCGCTAAATTCAGGATAGGCGTTATTGGCTGCAGTGGCGTGTCCTGGCATATCAATTTCCGGGATCACGTCGATGTTTCTGTCTGCGGCGTATTGAACGATTTCTTTGATTTCCGCTTGCGTGTAATAGGTGGCTGGCGCCTTTGGATCGGTGAAGTTGCCGATACCGCCAACGGTAGTCAGTTTGGGATATTGTTTGATTTCAATGCGCCATCCGGGCTCGTCTGTCAGGTGCCAGTGGAATTTATTGAGCTTGTAGTAAGCCATCCAGTCGAGCAGGGATTTTACTTTTTCCTTTCCGAAGAACTGGCGGGATTCATCCAGCATAAAGCCGCGCCAGGCGTATTGCGGAGCATCTTTGATGACCCAGCTTTGCAGTTGGCCTTTTTCATTACGGAGCAGTTGCAATAATGTAACAGCACCATTAAACAAGCCTTTCTCTGTATTTGCACTGATTTTGACACCCTGCGTGTTTACGACCAGTTCATAAGCTTCCGGATTATTATCCTGCATCCTAGCAATCACCAGGAGTATCTGCTGGCCCCTGCCGGTGGAAGCTGGCAGTTCAGGGAGTTTTGCTATTGCTGATTTCAGGAAATCAGCTACAGCCTGAACCTGGGTAGCTTTCGTTTTTCTGTCCACACGAACTTGCACGCCTCGGGTAATAATAGTTTTATCATTGGCAGTAGCAATGGTGGCGCTTGCCGGCATTGGTATCACTGGGCACTTCGTTTGTGCGTACGCGTGGTGCACACAAAGGAAAGCTAAAAGTGCAAAGGTTTTCTTTAGTATCACTGTTCTTATGATTTAGGTTGACATAAACTGTTACAGCACTAAGGTTTCCAGTAACCGCTGCAGGGTAGCTGCAGGGTCGGCGGTTAGGCCTGGGTGTACCTTAGATGTTTGCAGCATGGTGCTGCGTGTGGCGGTAAGCCAGCGGAAGCGACCGGCAGCATCCAGTTTGGCAATAGGACTGTGGGCTGTTTCGGCGGCGCAGATGTTGGTAAAAGCATCCAGGTAGGATTTAATCAGTGTTAAATCCGTGAGTGGAGAAAAGCAGCGGAGCCGTTCTTCGTCCAGTGCTACGAGCGACTGTAAAAATTTTTGCTGGCGGCAATACAGCACCACTCCTACGTTGAGGAACTCTTCCCGCTCTACCCTGGGCACAATGCGGATCACCGCATATTCATATTCAAACAAGCGTTTCTCTTGCATCTTGGGCTGCTTTTACAAAAATTTCTGATGAGGCAATCCTGGTAGTCAGGAATTCAAAATATACGTTGCGTACTTCGTCCGGGGTTTCTTCCCAGTCGCCGCTGCTGGTAATCCATACATCGGGGATCAGGTTCACGATGCCACGGATTACTTCCGGCGTGAGGATAGCGCGGTATTGCTTGTCCACTGTTTCCAGTTCAGTAGCCTGTGGCAGCAATACGTGATTGGCTATTTGCGCAAAAGGGCGTACTGCCTGGTCTTTCCAGTTTTGCCAGGTATGATGGAAATATAAAGCTGCGCCATGATCTATCAACCACAACTCATTTTTCCACCACAGCATATTGGTATTACGTGAAGTACGGTCTACATTGGTAAGCAGGGCATCCAGCCATACGATCTGGGAAGCAAGCATGGGTTCCACGATGGTTACTGCCGGATCGTAGGTGGCTGCGGCCGACAGGAAATGCAATGCGAGGTTGAGTCCTTCGCTGGAGCGTAGCAGGTCTTGTATTTCCTCATCTGCCTCCGTTCTTCCGAAAGCCTCATCCAGCGTGGCAAATACCAGCTCGGGCACCCGTAGTTTGAGGGCCCTGGCTATCTCCCCACCTAATAATTCTGCTATTAATGCCTTTACACCCTGGCCTGCGCCACGGAATTTCAGGACATACATAAAGCCATCGTCAGCTTCTGCAAGGCCCGGCATGGAGCCGCCTTCCCGCAATGGAGTAATATAGCGGGTTACATGAACTGTCCTAAGCTGTGGTTCCTTTTCATTCATACATACCGTATTTTCATGCCCAACAAAGACAGTCCGAAAATTAGCTCATTTTTTTCAGAAAGTGGTAATATTTGACAAGCGGGTACCGCTGCTGTTAACGATCCGGATGGCTTGCTGCTGCGCCGGTGTATGCTGGATACGCAGGCCTTTTAACGTGGCGCCTACGACATCTTCCAGAAAAATCCCGTACCGGTGATCCGTTTGTTCAAAGTCAAATACGGAACTTTCAATCACCAGTTCCTGCACATGCCGGGCCCAGAGGCCGTATGATGGCTGGATTTTAAGGTCCGCCGCATTGTACTGCCCTACTCCTAACTCTTGTGGTACCTGCGCCGTATCAGTAAGCGGGTGGCCGCCTTTGGCGGTGAGGTGAATATCTTTAAAACTAATATTGGTAATATACCCGGTAGCGCGGCCGTCAGGCAAGGTGAAGCCCATATTTTGCGGCAGTGAATAACCAGCCACAATGGCGGCAAAGTGGCGCTGGGTGCCGTCAAACGCTTTCCAACGGTTACCACTAAACGAACTTCCGCCATATACTTCTGTGATATCAATACCATTGAGCTGAATGTTTTCCACCTTTCCAATGCTCACGTTGGTGATCAGCAGTTCCTTATGATCGCGGCCATGCTCGTGGTAATTGAAAGTTTCCGCTTTGGCCCCCAGGATGCGGGCACGGTTGGAAATAGAAATAAAGAAAGGCGCCGCCGCACGCATCATTTTGGAACGATGGTGTAGCGGTCCCGTATGACCGCAGTTCAGGTGAATATCACTGATATGCGCGCCATCATTGGTGGATATAGAGAAGCCTGCTTTGTTGGCACCCAGTACATAAATGTTATCCACACAAATATCTTTGATATCATCTGCTGTTTCGGAACCAACCTGGAACAGGTTGCAGTTAGTATCTCCGATAATATTACGTACCCTGTAATGCTTTGCCGGCCTGGTAAATCCAAGTGAACAATCACTCCCAGGCTTCACAATATCATCAGAGCTTACCCGCGAATAAATATTTGTTACGGTAACATTATTGCAGGCCATGAAATCATAAATATCCCTGGCATTTTTCGGACTGTGCTTACCAAAATAAGTATCATGTACAAAGATGTTATCTGTACCGGTGGCCAGCAGCACGAAATGCCCTGCCTGATCGATGTGCAGCATATTATCCGTATCTGCATCACCGGAGATGTAATACGGCTCGTCTTTCTGTTCATCGTACCACAAGTCGTCTTTGCGGTATACTCCGCCAATTTCTATGTTGGTACAGAGTTTCAGGGAAAACATTTTATCACTGCGATTATCCGGTGCGTTATTCATTACCTTATCGCTGGTCACCAGGTTGCCGTTGCCGGTGATACGTCCGTTGCCGATGATTTTGATGTTATCCAGCCGTTCACCGGTAAACATGGCGTTATGAAAGTAGTGATGCCCTGCGTCTTGTTTGGTGAGGTAGTTTTCCGGGTCGTCGTAAGGTCCGTGATCGGTAGGGGATGTTCCGGAGCGATAGGCTTTATCGGAGAACCAGGTGGTTTCAGGGGCGTCGCCACCTTTTAAGGCGGCGATGGTAGCGCCTTTGCTGATATATAAATGCACATTACTCTGCAAGTGTACCGTTCGAATCTGGTACAGTCCGGGAGCAAAATAAAGCATACCACCTCCCTGCTGATGCAGTTTTAGTATGGCGGTATTAATTGCATCCGTATTATCGGTAGAGTCAGTACTACTGAATACTACTTTTTTGAGAAGCGGACTACGGTTTACAAATGGAGGTGCTGTAATACCGGCAAAAGCGTATCCACTCCAATGTTGGTCAGGTTCCGCTGTTCTATATCTGGCTTTCACCTGTAGTTTACCAGGTTGCTTAATAACGGCATCGGTTATACGTAGTTCAATATCATTTCCGTTATCGGGGCGTAGGTCCAGGTGGGAAAATTGCAGCACCGTATTACCCCTTTTGTCCTTCGACACCACAGCGGCTCCGATTGTAGGAAAGCGATAACCAGCAGCGGTTCTGCCGGAGCTGGTAGTAGCTAGTTTATCCAACAGCACCTCCCCTCTTCCGATGATATTTGCTGTTATTAAATCGGGGCGCGCGATGTGTACTGTTGCCGGCAGGGTGATTTCTACGGTAGCATCCGGGCTCCTTTGCCCGACTTTGAACCGCAGCAATATTTCTGTTGGCTGATTGAGTTTCCCTGTTTCACTTTGCACAGTCAGTTGCCCGGTAAGGGCTGCCGGCACCTTAGCAAGGAGGTAGTGTTTAATTTTTTTATTGGGAGATGTAACCGCTAATGCATCGGCATTGGTGGCTTTAAATGAATAAGCAGGATAGGCATTAGCCAGCTGCTGGGCCAGTACATATGCATCCTTGAAGGTGGAAACCAGTCCTGCCCCGGGTGCAGTATCCACCGTGTAGGCGTACGTACTTCCTGCCGGCACGTACATGGTATCCCCGCTAACGGACACCAGGTTTGGTATATTGGTAAATTCCTGCGCGTGCAGGCGTGTACTTACAACGGTCATACAAATGATGCCGCCTATCAGCCAGGTGTTTTTCATAACGTAAATCCTATAGGTACTCCCAAGATAGGACAGCACTGGCTATACTACTAATACTTTATTACCTTATCGCTGTACTATCGCCACCAGGCCCATGCCACCGGCTGTACAAATAGAAATCAGCGCTCTGCCACCGCCACGCTCATGCAGCACCTTGGCGGTTTGCCCCAGTATACGTGCGCCGGTAGCGCCAAACGGATGGCCGATCGCCACACTGCCACCGGTAGTATTAAGCTTGCTGCGGTCGATGCTGCCCAGCGGCTGGTCGTAGCCCAGCTTCTGGCAGTATGCCGGATCTTCCCAGGCTTTCAGAGTACACAATACCTGCCCGCAGAAGGCCTCATGTATTTCATAGAGATCGAAATCCTGCAGGGTAAGGTTGTTACGCCGGAGCAAACGTGCTACGGCATACGTGGGCGCCATCAGCAGTCCCTCTCCGTTTACATAATCCACCGCAGCGGATTCAGCGTCTTCCAGGTAGGCCAGCACGGGTAAGCTACGCTGACGCGCATACGATTCGGATGCCAGCAGCACCGCGGCCGCACCGTCGGAATATAAAGTACTGTTGCCTGCCGTTAAAGAACCAGTACCGCTGGTATCAAATGCCGGCCGAAGCTTTGCCAGCTTTTCCAATGTAGTATCCGGGCGAATAATGGTATCCTTGGTAACACCCTTGTATGGAAAAACAAGATCACTGAAAAACCCTGCCTGGTAAGCCTTTTCGGCATTCATATGGCTATGGTAAGCCAGCTCGTCCTGCGCTTCACGGGTAATGCCCCACTCCTTTACCATCCGCTCGGTATGCTGCCCCATGGATAAGCCCGTGCGGGGTTCTACAATGCTGGGGTATACGGGCGATAAATCCCTGATCCTGAATGAAGCCAGCACCTTCAGCTTTTCACCGAAAGTTTTTGCATGGCGCAGCGCGATCATCTTCCAGCTAAACTGCTTACTGAATAAGATAGGCAGGTCACTGTTCGTATCACTGCCGCCGGCAATACCAATGGCTATCTGCCCGGCTTTAATTCTTAAACCTATCTGCACAGCAGCATCCAGGCTGGTACTACAGGCGCGCACCACATTATAGCCGGGTGTAGGCGGGTCCAGGCCGCTGCCCAGCACACATTCACGGGCAAAGTTCCAGTCCGTACTGCGGTTCATAATAGCGCCCAGCGCTACATCACCCAGTCGCTCCCCGGTAAGGTTATATTTAGTAACAAGCTGCTGCAGGCATGCCGTAAGCATATCCTGGTTGGAGGTACGGAGGTAGTGCGTAAAGGACTTCACAAATGGAACGCGCTGTGATCCGATGATGGCTACTTTTTCCATGATAGCAGGGTTTTATTAAAGTTAAGATTAATTGGGAGGATGGATGGCAATAGCAATAACATCTACATCCAATTGCACGAAATATACCTTGGTAGAATTTAAGTAAGAATGAGTTTTGGGATGGAAATGCGGTAGCTAAAAGATCCTGCCTTACTCAATTATTATAATATAAATATCAAAATGACTTTTGAACTATACATTTGACATTCAATATTATATGGTATATAAATTTATATAAATAGTTTCTTTTCCGTTAATTATATCTTCAATAATTTTAGAAAAATAGATTCAATTTTCCGACTCAACTTTTAAAAAAATGGAAATCAACTTAGTTAAAAAAGAAATGATTTTATTTCGTGAAATAAGCACACTCATTGCAGGTAGCAAACAAAGATTCCTTATAAAAGCCAACACCGAACTGGTAATGCTATACTGGTATATAGGAACAAAGTTGAACAGTTACATATTAAAAAATGAAAGAGCTGGTTATGGAAAAGAAATAGTTAAAAAGCTGTCTATCCAATTAATATTGAAATTTGGTAAAGGGTGGGATGAGAAGACATTGAGACATTCTCTCCGCTGCGCGGAGATTTTTACTGAAGTTCAAATTGTCTCCGCAGTGCGGAGACAATTGAGTTGGACACATATCAAAACTATCATATACATAAAAGATGAACTACAGCGTGAATTTTATCTAACCATGACCGCGCATGAAAGATGGAGCAGTAGACAGCTACAGGATCGAATCAATTCAATGTTATATGAACGTACTGCCATCAGTAAAAAACCTGAACAGGTGATAAAGAATGATTTGGAACTGTTGCAACGTGGAAAAGAGATGACGACAGACCTCACTTTTAAAGACCCATACATTCTTGACTTCCTCGGATTATGCGATACTTTTAGTGAAAGAGATTTAGAACAAGCAATTGTTTATCAATTACAATTGTTCATTTTAGAGTTGGGGAATGATTTCGCTTTCCTGGCAAGGCAAAAAAGAATTGCGATTGGAGACACTGATTATTTTATCGATTTGCTATTTTATCACCGAAAACTAAGGCGATTAGTTGCAATAGATTTAAAATTGGGTAAGTTCGAACATAGTCATAAAAGTCAGATGGAACTTTATTTGAGATGGCTGGCAAAAAACGAGCAACAACCACATGAGCTGCCACCAATTGGCTTAATACTTTGTGCAGATAAGAATGACGAATTGATAGAGCTCCTTGAGCTGAATAGTTCGGGCATTCATATTGCCCAATACCTCCTTGAATTACCACCGAAAGAGGTGTTGCAAGAAAAACTTCATTTAGCAATTCAAGTAGCTAAACAGCGAATTAATAATAAGTATGAGGAGCATGTTTAGCTAATTATCGGGATGCTATAATGCACCTGATGAACAAGTTGCTTTACGCTGCTGCATCGCTACTTTTTCGAGCAAAAATAAAATCACAATCCTTTGCTTCTTTGCTTGAAAAAAATAGCTCTTATGACCTCAAAGGTTCTCTAAGCTAAATTAATCTTAGCGCACTCAAACCCCTTCCCCCCTCTGCGAAAAAAAAGCGGTCGCTCTGAGATCAGAACGACCGGTGCGCGTAGGACGATTATTAACACATGTATGATTAATTGCTTCATCAGGCGGGCGACAGCCTGCGCGACCTCAGATATACTGCCGTACGGTTCAGGTACGGAAACAACAGAATGAGCAACAGTGTAACGATGATCAGACACGACATCACTTCATAGTAATCCATCGCAAAGCGCAAATGCCCCTGTGTGTTTACACTATTGACCAGCAACTTGTCAGATGCCCGCATAGCCTTGCCAGCAGCCATTCCCTTCGCCTCAAGATGATGGGCCTGCATGCGCAGGGATTGCTTTACAACAGGATCAATTTTGGTGAGGTGATCCTGAAATGCGTTATAGTGCCTGCTTTTACCAAATAATTCAAAATAGTTGATGAGCGCAATGCTCACACAAAAGCCCAGGAAGCGGATCGCCAGACATACCGCCGAAGCGCTGGCGCCCCAGGCCACCGGTACGGCGGATATCGTGTACACGATCGTAGGTACCATAATAAAACCAACACCCGCTCCCTGTATAAACAGCGGCAGAAAATAATTAAATTCATCCGCCTGTATGTCGAACAGGAAAAACATCCACACATGGAATATGAGTAACAGTACAAAGCCGGGCACCCATAATGTACGGATGTGATGCTTCTTTATAATCAGCCAGCAGGCGGCGATTACGCCAAACACCAGTCCCGCAATATTCAGCAGGTTGATGTACGACAAGTGCATCGGATCAAACTTCAGCACGCTGGTATAAAACGTATTGGTGATACCGGATGCGAAGCGACAAATGTACATGATGAACAAAACCAGCAAGCCCACCCTGAAATTGCGAAATTTAAAAATCCCCACATCCAGGTACGGGCGGCGCATCTTATACTGTCGTATGATGTAAATCAGCAGCAGCACAGCAATACCAATCACGCTATTGCGTATACGTACATCTTCGAGCCAGTAATATTCCTGCCCGAAGATCATGATATAAGCGAATAGACATAAAGCGGTACTATATAATGCAAAACTTTGCCAGTCGAGGTTATAGAGCGGAAATTTCACTTTCAGCCGTACACTGTTCATCATCAGCAGCAGTAACAATAATCCTGGAACATATGTAAAGGCGACTGCCTTGTATACGATGTTAAAATCGAAGGCATCAATCATATCTGCTGTCACAAAGTTATTGAACGGCACGGCGCAGAGCAGGAACCCGAAGAAAACAGAAAAACTCACTTCCCTGGCCCTTTCACTCACCAGCCTGGTAAACATCAGAGATAGCGAGAGGTTTACCGTGCAGGCAAACAACATCCCCTGTATAAACCGGACCGGCAAAAAGATGTACAGGTCGTTGGTGAGGTAGCAAATAATACAGGTAACTACTTGTAAAAAAGTAAATATTACGTAGTACTCCTTTGCTGCCAGATAGGCAAAAAACCTACGTTCCAGGCTGTAAAAGCCAACATATCCCGCGTAGAACAGCGCCACTGCAAACTGTATATCAGCGGGCTCGCTGCCGTAGTAGCCTGCTGCTGCGTTGATGTTGGCCATCGGCAAAAAGAAGATGACGATACCCGGCAGTATCAGCAGGAACAGCACCGCTTTGATGAGCCATTCCGGTGCCCAGGATTTGAATATGGGAATGTGAATACCCTTATCCATGATGTTGCTTTTTAGGAAGATATACGTTCACGTTCATGCCAACCTTCAGCCGGTCGATGTCCTTGCGCTTACCATCCACACGGATACGTACCGGTACGCGCTGTACTATTTTTACGTAGTTGCCGGTACTGTTGTCCGGCGGCAACAGGGAAAAGCTGGAGCCTGTGGCGGGCGACAGCGAAATGATCGTCCCTTTGAACTGTTCATCCGGGAAGGCATCGGCGATGATATTAACGGTATCGCCTACACGCATTTTTTCTACCTGCGTTTCTTTATAGTTGGCTACTATCCACTTATCCGTTTCGTTGTTGACGATGTAGGCCAGCGTTTCACCGGCGTCGATCATCTGGCCTACTTCTACGGTGCGGCGGCCCATGCGGCCGTCGTAGGAGGCGCGGATAACGGTGTAGGCTACGTCGAGACTGTGGCGGTCGCGCAGTGCTTTTAGCCGCGCTATTTCCGCCTGTACTACTGCTTTCTCCGCGTATACATCCTGTATATGTGCGGTGGCGGCGCCGTAGTTTTCTTCTGCGGTTTTATAATCACTCTTGTTGATATCGAGGGTAGCCTGTACGTCTTCCAGCTGCTGTTTGGTGGCGGCTTCGTCGGCGTACATTTCTTTATAGCGTTTATATTCCAGTTCCTGCTTCCATACTTTTGCTTTGGCGCCACTGATGCGCGATTGTGCAGCGCCGGCGGTTTTTTGCAGGGTATTGATGTTAGCGTCGAGCACTTGCAGCTGCGCTTCAGATTTACGTATAGCCGCTTCCGTTTGATCTACTTCCAGGGTGTATTCCTGGTTATCGATGACTAACAGTGTATCCCCTTTTTTCACGAGCTGATTTTCTTCAAACTTAACGGCTACAATGAAGCCACCGGCGCGGGAAATAACAGGGTTCACGTATTCCTGCACCTGTGCATCGTTTGTTTGTTCGAAGAGATAATAAGAGCGGAGCGATTGAAAGCCCCAAACGGCCATAGCGAGTACAATAATCCCAGCCATCCAGCCTGTGATCCTGGTGATCAGCCTGTCGGATACGATGTATTTCTTTTTCATTTTGTATTATAGCGTTCCTGTGATGTGGCGGAGTAAGTAATATTTATTTTGGGCGAGAATTCTTGCGGCAGCCAGCTCAAAGCGGGTTTCCAGCAACTGCACATCTGCATCCAGCAGATCAGTTACCAGTGAGGCCTGATGAAAGTAAGCGCTTTTGATAATGCGTGCATTTTCCTGTGCCCGGGTAACGTTGGTTTGAGCAACGTCAATTTGTACCAGCGACTCCTTATAGCGAAGGAAGGCTTCCTTCACCTGTTGCCGCACCTTATCTTCTGTGTCTTTATGCGCTTCTTCTTCTTTCTCCAGCTCGATTTTCGCAGCGCTTACTTTATGTGTGTTATGGTATAGCGATGATAGTGGGAATGATACTTTTACACCTGCAATGCCAAGTGAATACCAGCTTGGATTGTAGGGATATAAGAATATTTGCGGGTTGGCGTAGTAGAAATCGCCGTACAGGCCTGCTTTTGGCCGTACATTCGCTTTTACCTGCCGGAGGTTTATTTTGCTGAGTGCTGTTTGGTTTTCGGAGAGATGATATGGATACGAGTGCGCCAAGGCTTCCTCCAAACAGTGGTTGTAATCAATCCCAGTTTCGGGCATCTCCAGTGCCGCCGGGGTGACCGGCCTTTCATCTGCTTCTCCCAAAATAATATTCAGCTTTTGGGTAGCTACCAGGATATCATTTTCAATTTTCACCAAGGTGAGCTGGCGTTTGGAGAGGTCCAGCTCTACGCGCAGCACATCACTTTTGAGTACGGTTCCGTTTTTATAAAACGTTTTAATTTCCTGCAACTGCTTTTCCTGATCGGCAATATCGCTTTTGATCAGATCCCTGAACACCAGTGCCTGCTGAAGTTCCAGGTAATGTGTAGCGGTTTCGTAGCGGATAGCGGATGTTGTTTCCTCTTCCCGGATGGTGGCCATCTGGTGCAATATTTTATCCGCCTGCAGGTGAAGATTTAACTTGTTACCGTTGTAAATGTTGAAGTACATATCTGCCCCTACTTTATATAAGGTATGAATTACTTCATGCTGACTGGTAGGTTTTGTGAAGACGCCATCGCCGTAGATAGGGATGTTGGTAGCCTTTTCAGCACTGCCTGCCACATCCAGTTCGGGGAGTCGCTCTTTCTTACGATCCTCAATATCTTCGGCTGCAATGGCCGTACTTTTTTTCCTGATGGCAATTGCCCTGCTGTAGGCTTCCGCTTTCTGCCATGCTTGTGGCAGCGTAATCTTCAGGGTATCATTTACAGTGGTTGCCTGTGCGTAAATGTGCGATGAATGAATTGCCAGGAACAGTCCCGTGGCAATAATTCCTTGTCTGTGATTCATAATAATAGATACCTGTAATCAATATCCGGGTGCAAAATTATTACGAGTTACGATATGCCGTTTCAGATAAAACGTCAATCTTTTCATCATTCCAGCCAAATTAAATTTTTACCTTTACACGACATTAAAGAGCAGGTTATGGGATTGATAGCATCGTTACCGGAAATCAACAAGCAGCGCAATGCCGTGTTTGTGATGCATGAAAAATCGGAGAAACTGATACCCTTACATACTCATAATAAAGGGCAATTGAGTTATGTAGAAGGAGGTATCGCCTATATCACCATTTCCAACCGTACCTATGTAGTGCCCGCCAGGCATTACTTCTGGGTACCGCAAGGCATGCCGCATATCCTGCGCATCGGGCATTCGGCCACCGTATTGCGCTCACTGTATTTTTATGCACATGATGATGACAGCAACGATTTTTATAGTCAGCTCGGCATTTATCCTGCCAGCGAGCTGCTGATACAAATGATCAACTACTCCGAACGCTGGGATGGTCGTCATGTTACCAGTCAGGACGATAATTTCGAGTTCCTCGTGGCCATGAAAAAATTATTGCCGGAGCTCAACAACAAGGCGCTGCCCATCATCCTGCCAACTACTGATGATGACCAGATGCTGAGGATTATCCGTTACCTGGAAAAAAATATCGGGGAGCGACTCACCCTCGCTGAAGTGAGCCGGCACTTCAACCTCAGCGAGCGGTCCATGTCCCGCTTATTCCAAAGTTCCCTGCAAATTTCGTTTTTACAGTACCTGAAAACACTGCGTATGGTAAAAGCGATAGAAATGATTCTTAAAACAGCGAAGCCTGTCAGTGATATAGCCTATGAGGTGGGGTATACCTCTATCAGTAGCTTTTCGGATGCGTTTCATGAGTTTACACATTCCAGGCCTACGGATTTCAGGAAGCGTTGATTTTCCGAATTCACCCAGCCCCATCTTTATGCGTCAAGCACGGCCCCCGCGTTAAGCCGGCATCTGTTGGCGGTAACGTTGCTTGCGCCGCCGGCGCAAGCAACCCTTGTTGCGTCAGGACCAAAGGTCCTGACGCAACAAGGGTTAGACCAAAAAAAAGAGGGCCCACAAGCCCTCTCTAATAGTTTTCAATAAAAATAGTCTTGATTTAATTTAGACAGCTTCCGCCATCTGAGAGCTGAGGTACATGCGCGCATAACGGCAGGCATTCCATTCAGCGGTACTGCAGTCCAGTGGAGACACCTCATCCAATGCGGATTGTAAGAGCTCCAATGATGCAGCCTTGTTTGATTCAGACAGATCACCTACAGCATGCTGAATGATCTGTTCTACTTCGGCGATGCTTTCACCTTTCTTAAGTTGACTCATTATCATCGGGATATTTCCTTCTGCTTTCATCATGCTTTTGTTTATCGCTTATCAAATTATTTTTTAATGTACATCTTCAAGAGGGTATCTACCGAGCAATCCACCAAATGATAGGCAGGTGGCACTTCATCGCCGAGACTGTGAAAAGTAACCAGCCGCGTCCCCGAAGGTTTGGCATCCAGTACTTTAAACAGATACTTACAATAGTAGACGTATAGGCTCTGTGAATATTCTATTTTATGATCTATTCTGTCCTGGTGATCCAGATTCTCGAAAAAAGCGTTGTAAAAGTAGAAATTATCATAATCATCCATGTCCAGATGAGTAAAGTTTCCGTGTATAAAATCTACATTAAATTTTCCTGTCATATTTCGGGCATCCATGGCAAGATCATATAGTTCCTCCCGTTGTTCTACCCCAATAAAGGTGGCATCCGGGTTATAATGACCGCCTACCAGGCAAAATTTCCCTACACCACTGCCAATATCCAAAATCCGCTTTCCTGGTGCATCTGCGAGGAACCTTGCGGAAGCCTTTGCTACTCCCAGTGGTGTCCAGTGCCGCCTTGATAATCGTTGTATACGCTCAGGATACAGCCAGTCAAATGCCCCGTCATTTAAAAAACAGTTAGGCTTAACCAATCGCTCACTCAAGCCAAAGCCTGTTGATAATTCCATCCTGCAAAGTTAACTTTGCATTTAACCTGTTGCGTTGATAAAAATCAATTTTTCAGGTTTTGGTATAATCGTGTGTATGAGCTTAACTGGCATTTTTCCGATAGACAAATGGAATTTCAGGTCACAATCGATCTTCCTGAACTTACCCGATGAAGAGTATGAGCTCCTCTGTGCAAACCAGCAGGAGCAAGTGTTTGAGCAGGGTGAAATCATCTTCCGCGAAGGCGGAATTCCCTCCGGTATTTACTTTATTAAATATGGGAAAATAAAGAAATATAAGGCAGATAAAGACGGACGGGAGCAAATAATTTATGTGGCAAATACCGGCGAAATAATCGGTTATCATGCCATTTTGGGCGACGATCGCTATCCCGATTCTGCCGCCGCCCTGGAAGATTGCCTCCTGAAATTTGTTCCTAAAGAGGATTTTCTGGCCGCATTACAACAATCTCCCATACTTACACAGCGGCTACTCAAGGCCCTTAGCCATGAATTCGCTGTGCTGAGCAACACCATATCGGTGTTTGCCCAACGCTCCGTAAAGGAACGGCTCGCCATCGCCCTTATCGTATTAAGAGAAAAATATAAAGATGACGGAGCTCCCGGAGAACAGGTGATCATCAACATCTCCCGGACAGACCTGGCAAACATCGTTGGTACAGCCAAAGAAAATGTAGTCCGATTCCTCAAAGAATTTAAAGAACAGCAACTCATTCATACCAACGGCCGGAAAATCGCCATACTTGATATCAAAAAATTAATAGAGATATCGAATTACGTTTCCTGAAAATGAGTTGTAAACACATATTAATCTTTCACCACCTGTAGCACTATTTTGCCGATATGCTCACTGCTTTCCATCAACGTATGGGCAGCAGGAGCTTCTGCCAGCGGAAAAACCTGGCTGATCACCGGTTTAAATTTCCCTGCTTCAATCACCGGCCATACCCGCTCCCGGATCTCCTGCGTAAGTGCCGCCTTAAACGCAAGATCCCTGTTACGTAACGTACTGCCCGTAATCGTCAACCGCTTCTGCATCACCGCCAGCGCATCCAGCGTATCCTTAGCGCCCCGCATCACATTGATAAAGACCAGTCTGCCCTCCACATTGAGCAGATGAACGTTTTTGTGGATATAATCGCCACCAATCATATCTAAAATCACATCTACCCCTTCCGGTTTTAAGTGCACCTCAAAATCTTCCGTGCGGTAGTTGACACAAATGTGCGCACCCAACTCCATGCAGGCCGCACATTTAGCATCTGTACCTGCCGTGGCGAACACCCGCGCACCAAAAGCCCGCGCCAGCTGAATGGCCGTAATACCAATACCGCTGCTGCCACCATGAACCAGGAAATGCTCGCCCTCCTTCAGTCGCCCCCGCTGAAATACATTGTGCCATACGGTAAACACCGTTTCAGGTAACGTGCACGCCTGTATGAAATCCCATCCGGCAGGAACCGGCAAACATTGCCCCGCAGGTGCTACGGCATATTCCGCATAACCACCACCGGCCAGTAACGCACATACTTTATCCCCCGCTTTCCATTGGCTCACACCCGGCCCTGCCTCCACAATTTCACCTGCTACCTCCAGCCCGGGAATATCCACCGGCGCTCCCGGCGGCGCCGCATAATTACCTTTTCGCTGTGCTACATCCGGGCGGTTGACCCCAGCAGCATGTACTTTTATCAATACCTCTTCTGCCCCCGGCGTCGGTGTATCTCTCTCCATCACATGCATGACCGATGGCCCACCAGGCTGCACAATAATAATTGCCCGCATAACATATTTTTTGTAAGTTGAATGTAATTAAGCATTCCAAACAAACTGCTCTCACTGTAAATAACCACAAATTGTGGTATTTCTTTTGATCAAGCTATCACACCCGTTATATTCATAACAACCATAACGCTATTTGATTGTTCTTTCATTAAAGTAAATAACTTGATCTTATGCAAACTATTCTGGCATTAACCGATTTTTCTGACACAGCGTTCCATGCGGCTGAATATGCCAGCTTCCTGGCTAAATACTATAAAACCCAGCAATTAATCCTCTTAAACAGCTACTTCCTCAACCCTACGGCCCTGGCCAATCAACCTGTGGTGGCCTTTAGCGTACCGGACATTAAGGAAGAAAGCGAAAAACTCATCGCACAATGGCAAACAGAAATGAGCGTGATCACCGGCGAAACTACCAAAGTACACGGTATTACCTCTAACCTGCCCATTAACGAAGTCATCGAACAACTGACCGTAGAAGAGGATGTCCGCTGCGTGGTGATGGGCATGAAAGGTAAATCCAACCTGGAAAAAGTACTGGTAGGAAGCACCGCCATCCGCACCATGAACAGCATTAATCTCCCATTACTGCTCGTACCTGCTGATGCCCCAATTACTATTCCTAAAAAAATTGTACTGGCGGTTGACCTGGAAATATTTAAAGATTCAGAGAAGTCACAGCTCACGCGCATACTGGATCTCTTCCAGGCCCAGGTGCTGGTATTAAACATTGCTAAAAATGATAAATATCAGACAGAACTGAGAGATGAAATTCAACAGTTGCACACGCTGCTGGAACCATATAACGTAGAATATACCTACAACTCCGACAGGGATGTGGCAAAAAGCATCAGCGAGTTTGCACAGGCAAACAGCGCAGATATGATCATCACCATTCACCGTAAAAATAACAGCGTACTTTCCTTCTTCCAGAAAAGTATTACACAAAAACTTGCCTGGAATACGAACATACCTTTAATGGTGCTCCCTAAGTAAAAACATGCGAATGACAACAGTAACCGCCGGCTGGCTGCAAACCGTAGACGCGCTGAAAGATGTACCGGTGAGCCAGCTCCAATGGTTCATAGACAACAGCGAACAATACCACTATCCCGTTGGCAATACCTGGTTCAAAGCCGGCGATGCCGTGCCGGGCACACATATCGTTATTTCAGGCCGCGCAAAACTATACCTGCAGCAACACAACGATATGGTGGAGCTGATGACCCTGGAACCTCATTCCATCACCGGCTACCTGCCTTTTTCCCGCATGACCAAAGCTGCCGCCAGCTGCGATGTGGTAGAAGAAATGCAGGTACTTACCTTCCCCCGGGAAAAAATCGATGACCTGATTCATCATCATTTTGAACTCACACAGGCACTGGTACATGTGATGACCAGCCGCGTGCGCGACTTCACCAGCCTGCAACAACAGAGCGAAAAAATGATGGCACTCGGTAAGCTATCCGCAGGACTCACCCATGAACTCAACAACCCCGCCTCCGCTGTGCTGCGCGGCGCCAGAAGTCTGAAACAACACCTGCAGCTGGTACCCGATGTATTTAAAGCACTGATGAATCTCCAGCTTTCTGAAACACAGGTGGATGCGGTGAACAACATAATGTTTGAAGTCATCCACCAGGGCCCGCCACCACCCATGGGCATGCTGGAACGCAGTGATAAAACCGATGAGCTGCTGGATATTCTCGATAAATACAAAGTGGATAACGCCATGGACATCGCGGAAAACATGGTAGATTTCGGGTTTTCTGATGTACATATTGAGCAATTCAATCAACATATACCACCAAACGCCGTTTCTCCGGTATTGAACTGGATTAACACCAACCTGGTGACGGAAAAAATGGTGACCGACATTGAAGAAGCCGCCGCGCGCATCAGCAAGCTGGTGGACTCTGTAAAGTCGTTTACCCACATGGATCAGGGGCAGGACAAATCCTGGATAGACGTACATACCGGCTTGCAAAGCACGCTCAATATGCTGGAGTATAAACTGCGAAAAGGTAATATCGAAGTTAACCGTAACTTTGATACCTCACTGCCGCAAATCAGTGCGTTTGCAGGTGAGCTAAACCAGGTATGGACCAATATCATCGACAATGCCATTGATGCCATGGAACCTAACGGGAAAGGACAAATTACCGTAACTACCGCCATGGACGGCAAATGCCTGGCCGTAACAGTAACAGATAACGGCCCTGGCATCTCACCGGAAATAAAAGACAAAATTTTTGACCCCTTCTTTACCACCAAGGATATTGGTAAAGGTACCGGAATGGGACTCGATATTGTAGCACAGATTATCCGCCACCACCGTGGCAATTATAAAGTAAATAGTGAGCCGGGCAACACCACCTTTACGGTATTGCTGCCGCTGCACGACTAACAAATTATGAGCCTCCCGATTATTCTTTGTATTGACGACGACCCGCAGGTGCTGAGAGCGATTGTACGCGATCTGAAAAACAAGTACCGCGAACAATACCGCATTATCAGCACTGCTTCTGTAAAAGAAGCCAGGGAAAGTTTGACTGAGCTAAAAAACAAAGGCGAAAACATCGCCATGTTTATATCCGACCAGCGCATGCCGGAAATGGACGGGGTGAGCTATCTCGAATATGCACGCAAGTTTTATCCGGAAGCCAAGCGGGTACTGCTTACCGCCTATTCGGATACAGAGGCCGCCATCCGCGCCATCAACAAAGCCCAACTGGATTACTACCTGGTAAAACCCTGGGACCCGCCGGAGGAAAAATTATATCCGGTACTGGATGAACTGCTGGACGAATGGCAACACAGCTATCGCCCCAGCTTCAAAGGCATTAAAGTTGCCGGCTATCAGTACAGCCAGAAATCCCATACCATCAAGGACTTCCTGGCAGGCAACCTGATTCCCTACCAATGGCTGGACATTCAAACATCAGAAGATGCACAGCAACTGCTGCAACTCAATCAGCTCACCACTAAGGAGTTACCGCTGGTTTTTTTTGAAGATGGCAGCTGGCTCTCAAACCCCGCTATCCAGGAACTGGCAAAGAAAGTAGGGCTGAACCCACAGGTAAAGCACGATGTATACGATGTAGTGATCATTGGTGCAGGCCCCGCCGGCTTAGCAGCCGGTGTGTACGGCGCCTCCGAAGGATTAAAAACATTATTGATTGAAAGACGCGCCCCTGGCGGCCAGGCAGGCACCAGTAGTCGCATCGAAAACTACCTGGGCTTCCCTACAGGCCTCAGCGGTGCTGAGCTTACCCGCAGGGCCATTACGCAGGCTACGCGTCTCGGTACGGAGTTCATTACGCCACAAGCCGTATCCAGCATTGAACAGATAGACGGTTATAATAAAATCAACCTGGAAGATGGCAGCTCCGTCAATACCCGCAGCATCATCATCACTACCGGCGTGGATTACCGCACACTGGACACCAAAGGCCTCTCCGATTTTACCGGCGCCGGCGTGTACTATGGCGCGGCCATGACGGAAGCCACCGCCTGCATGGGCGGCGATGTGTATATTGTGGGCGGCGGCAACTCCGCCGGCCAGGCCGCCATGTATTTGTCCAAGTTTGCCCGCAAAGTGATTATCCTCATTCGCAAGCCCGATCTGACCAGCACCATGTCCGCCTACCTGATCGATCAGATCAATGATACGCCTAACATTGAAGTGCATGGTAAATCAGAAGTCATCGAAGCCAAAGGAGGCGACCGACTCGAACAACTCGTGATCAGTAATATCGACACCGGCGAATCAGCCACCGTGGAGGCGGTAGCACTGTTTATTTTCATTGGCGCCAAGCCCATTACCGACTGGATCTCCCTGAATATTATCCGGGATGGAAAAGGTTTTATCGAAACCGGTAATGAACTGAAAAATTACAGCGATTTTAAAACAATCTGGAAACAAACCCGCGATCCGTATTTACTGGAAACCAGCTGTCCTGGCATATTTGCAGCCGGTGATGTGCGGGCGAGAGCGATGAATCGTGTAGCCGCCGCCGTTGGAGAAGGATCGATGGCAATTAGTTTTGTGCATAAGTATCTGGCAGAGGTGAAGTAATACTTTTGAAGTTTTTCCATTTTGGAAACAATTCATTAAGCCAGCCAGCAGTGAATTTGCTGGCTGGCTTTCCTGTAAGTTTATCCTATTGCCGGCCTCCATCTGCACGTAATATCATTCCTGTTTTGCATCGTATATACATTATCGTTATCCTTTAATTTTTTTGGGAGAGATTTATGTCATCACCCTTGAAAGCCCCAAGGTAACTGGCTGTTGCCACTTACATCTTTAACCATTCAACTACTATCAGCGCGAGACGCCTGACTTACAAGGAGTTGCCGTATACTACTCCGTCCTTATACCGACTATGAATTAAAATAGTTAATTCCGGATGTATTCACTAACTTTATCCAACCACCATATCTATTTCAGCAGAGAATTTACTATTAATCGAAAAAACCTGGTCTCAGCAAAACCCGGCGCTAAAACAAAATAATAAACCATGCATAAGCGTACAATTATGATGATAGATGATGATGCCGATGACAGGCAACTGTTCTGCGATGCGTTGCAGGAAGTAGCCCCCGGCACACATGCGCTTGTGTTTGAGAGCGGCGTGGAAGCATTATCCAGATTACAGGATAACAGCGTATCCGTACCTGATTACATCTTCCTGGATATTAACATGCCGATGATGAATGGAAAGGAATGCCTCACCGCCCTCAAAAAAATCGCACACCTCAAACTAACGCAAATTATTATGCTGTCTACCTCCGCCCTGCGGGAAGACTTCAACGAATCCATCGAACTCGGCGCGCAGTTCTTTATGACTAAGCCCAACTCTTTCACAGACCTTTGCGAAAATATCCGCAGTGTACTGGAAAACAAGTTCAAACACATGCTCAGAAATTAACCTATCACCGCACATCATTTTTTCAGACCCACCTTTGCAATCGTTTGCAATAAAGCTTACTTTAGCGGAATAACTTTCTCCGCGATATGAAAATGAAGGCTTTATGCATCATCTCAGTCATGATGCTCTCTATCCCTGCCATGGCAGCGAAAATTAATGTCAACACCATCGGCGCACTGCAACAGGCCATTAAAAACGCAGTACCTGGCGACGAAATTATCCTGGCCAACGGCACCTATACCACCGAAGCAGATATTACCATCGCCTGCACAGGCACCGCCGCCAAACACATCACCATCAGAGCCGCATCACCATTAGGCGCCGAAATCACCGGCAATGGCGGGTTTATGCTCATTAGTCCCGCCACCTGCGTGGATATTACCGGGTTTAAATTCACCCACCGTGCCAACCACACCAAAACAGCACCCGGCACCAGCTTCTGCAGGTTCACCCGCAACCTCTTCGAAACCACCGGTGATGGCGAATACCTGATGCTCGCCGGCAGCGACCACCAGGTAGATTACAACACCTTCCAGCATAAAAACAGCATGGGCCGCTTTATCGCCATCCGCGGACAAGGCAGCCAGATCGCTGAACGCATATGGATACACCACAACTATTTTAACGACTTTAAACCTCAAACTGGCAACGGCGCAGAAGCCCTGCAGTTTGGCCTCAGCGGCTTCAGTATGTCCACCAGCAACAGCATTGTGGAACATAACCTGTTTGAAGCCTGCGCCGGCGAAAATGAACTGATCTCCGTGAAATCCTCCGGCGTTACCCTGCGATACAACACCGTCCGCAATTCCAAAGCACAGTTTACCCTCCGCCATGGTAACTACTGCCAGGTATACGGCAACTACTTCTTCCAAACACCAGGCCTCCGCATATTCGGTGATCATCATCTGGTGTACAGCAACTACTTCAAAGACTGCCAAACCGCCATCACCATCGGCAATGGCGACGGTGAAGTAGCTACCGGTAGTCTGCTCACCTGTCATGACCGCCCTGATTCCGTATACATCGGCTTCAATACACTGATCAACAACAAAAGCAATATAGAACTGCCGGAACGCAAAAACGGCCTGGGCGCCACCTATGTTACGGTAGCATATAACATCATTCAGGGTGGCAACGCGGCAGCACTGATCAAAGGCACCTATCCAGGCGCTGTTTGGACCAGCAACTATATTTACCAAACCGCCGGCGCCGGAGATATGCCCGCAGGCACCTACCAGGAAGTAAATCCAAAGCTGCAACAAAACAAACAGGGTATATGGCACCTGACAAAAGGTAGTCCTGCCGCCGCAGCCAGCAAAGCTGCCATCACCGGCATCGGCTGGGATATGGATGGTCAGCCCCGCACCACACCGCTGGATGCAGGCGCCGATCAGCTGTCGCCCGCACGCATCACCGCACGCGCACTTAACGCCGCAGAAACCGGCTGCTTCGCTAAATAATTTAGCAGCATTTCTTATCTTCGGACCTTTAATTCAGGTATGAAGGTTTGTATTGCTGAAAAGCCCAGCGTAGCACGTGATATTGCTACCGTTATAGGGGCCACTCAACGAAAGGATGGATATTACGAAGGAAACGGTTTCCAGGTAACCTGGACATTCGGGCATTTCTGTACCCTGAAAGAACCACATGATTATTACGAACAGTGGAAGTTCTGGCGCCTGGAAGACCTGCCCATGATCCCCCCCAGCTTCGGCATCAAGCTGATAGAAAACAGCGGCGTAGCCAAGCAGTTCAAAGTCATAGAACAACTGGTGCAGCAATGTGAAGAAGTGATCAACTGCGGGGATGCCGGCCAGGAAGGTGAACTCATCCAACGCTGGGTACTGCTGAAAGCCAAATGCACCGCCCCGGTGAAGCGGCTATGGATCTCCTCCCTAACGGAAGAGGCTATACGCAACGGCTTTCAGCAGCTAAAGGACAGTGAACAATACAACAACCTGTACGCTGCCGGCAGCGCCCGCGCCATCGGCGATTGGCTCCTCGGCATGAACGCCACCCGTCTCTTTACAAAAAAATTCGCCGTAGGAAAAGTAGTGCTCTCCATAGGTCGCGTGCAAACCCCTACCCTGGCCATGATTGTAGCCAGGCAAAAGGAAATCAACGCCTTTGTGTCAGAGGAATACTGGGAACTGAAAACCATCTACCGCGAAACGGAGTTTACCGCCACCATAGAGCGACTCAAAAACATTGAAAAAGCCAACAAAGGCCTCGCCTACCTCAAGGAACATCCTTTCGAAATCACCAGCTTCGAAAAAAAGGAAGGTAAGGAAGGCAACCCGCGGCTGTACGACCTCACCGCACTCCAGGTAGACGGAAATAAAAAATTCGCCTTCTCTGCGGACGATACACTCAAATATATCCAGAGCCTGTACGAGAAAAAACTGGTTACCTACCCCCGCGTAGATACCACTTACCTCTCTGAAGACCTGCACCCTAAGATCCCAGGCATACTACAGGATATGACGCCCTATGCTGCACTCACCGCACCATTGCTGGCAAAGCCTATCCCAAAGCTGAAAACAGTTTTCGACGATAAAAAAGTTACCGATCACCATGCAATCATTCCTACCGGCGTATATCCGCAAGGGTTACCCCTGGAAGAAAAACGCATCTATGACCTGGTAGCCCGGCGCTTTATTGCGGCCTTTTACCCGGAATGTAAAATCTCCAATACCACAGTACTCGGTGTAGTAGGCCAGGTTGAATTCAAAGCCACCGGTAAACAAATCCTCGAACCTGGCTGGAAAGAAGTATATGCCAACGATCAGAAAGATGAAGAGGAAGAAGGTGAAAAAATTATTCCTGAATTTACCGTAGGCGAATCCGGCCCACACGAACCACGCATCCACAAAGGCAAAACCACGCCACCCAAAGCCTACACGGAAGCGACTTTGCTGCGTGCCATGGAAACCGCCGGCAAACAGGTAGAACAGGAAGAAATGCGCGAAATGCTGAAAGATAACGGCATCGGCCGCCCTTCCACGCGCGCAAACATCATTGAAACACTGTTCAAGCGCAAGTACATCGACAAAAAGAAAAAGAATATCTATGCCACTCAAACCGGCATGGACCTCATCGATACCATTGAAAATGAAATCCTTAAAAGTCCTGAACTCACCGGACAGTGGGAACTCAAGCTGCGCCAGATCGAAAAAGGCGAATACGCCATGGAAACGTTCAAGCAGGAGCTGATCCAAATGGTGATCGACCTTACCAAAGAAGTGAAAACAGGCAGCTACAAGGTGATCACCATTGCGCATGAACCACCACCATCACCGGAAGTAAAAGAAAAGAAACCAAGAGCACCTAAAAAGCCGGCACCGGAAATTGCGGAACTGCAATGCCCTAAATGCAAATCACATCCGCTCAAAAAAGGCAATACAGCTTACGGCTGCAGCAACTTCCAGGTATGCGGATTCAAAATCCCCTTTGAAGTTTTCGGCAAAAAATTATCAGATAAACAAATCAATGATTTGGTTACAAAATCCAAAACAGGAAAAATAAAAGGGCTGAAAATGACCGATGGTAGCGAGAAAGAAGGGAAAGTAGTATTAGGTAAGGACTTCGGATTAACCATAGAATAATTTAATCTTCCACCACTGTCAGCTTATAACTCTTCGCATGCCTGCGCGGTATGATTACCTGTCCGTTTACTTCCGCCCAGGCTTTGGTAAACGCTGCGCCGAAATAAAATATCATTGCGGTATAAAATACAAACAGCAACAGCAGCACTGTGCTGGCAGAAGCGCCATAAATATTGTTAATACTGCTGTAATTCAATGCCACACGCAGTATCAGCTTACCTATATTAAAGAGAATACTCGTTACAAAAGCGCCGGTAAACAGCACGTTGCGCTGCGGTCTGCCCGCAGGCAGAAAATAAAATACCAGTGCAAACCAGATAGTAACAGTAACAACGCCCAGGCCGTAATTCAAGGTACTGTTGAAATAGCCCGTGAGTGCGGGCACGTAATAATCGATGAAGCGCCCGATGAGTTGCTGACCGGCACTTGCCACCAGGTCAATAATAAATATCACCCCAATGAAACAGATGACCAGTAAGCCTTTGAGTCGCGCCAACAGTATATCCCCAAAATTTTCCTTATCTACCACACGCACACTCCACAATTGATTGAGACTGCTGCTGATGACCTTAAACAGCGTAGTAGCCACAAACAGCAGAAATACAAACCCCAGTGTAGTGATCAGCTGATTTTGCGCAATACCGCGTATAGCCTGCAACGTGTCTGCCACCATATGGGCAGTTTCCACTCCTATGATGCCCTCCAGCTGTTCAAACAGGCGCTTGCCGGAGCGTGGCACCCGGAAAATCAGCCTCAGCAACTGGATTACTATTACGAGGATAGCTGGAAGCGCAAACGTGGCAAAAAATGCGGTAGCCCCTGCCAGTCGCAGCGGATCATTAATCATGAGGTTCTTAAAAGCTTCCTTAAAGGCTGTCAACAGTCTCTTCCAACGCATACACGAAATTACGACAGTAGTCATTTGTAAAAAAAGAAAAAAAAGTGTATCCTTATCTGGAACCAAAAAATACGGAAATATGCGAAAGATTAAACTTTACATTGCTGTAAGTTTGGATGGTTACATCGCCACCAATGACGATAACCTGGACTGGCTGATCAACTTCCCTCCCCTCGAAGGAGTAGATTACGGCTACACTGACTTCCTCGCAGGAATCGACACCTGCCTGATGGGCAATGAAACCTACCGCTGGTTGCAACGCAACCAGGAGGAGTGGGCTTATCCTGATCTCACAACTTACATTTTCACGCGTAATGCCAACACACCGGAAGCACCATATGTCAAATTTTTCAGCGGTGATATGGTATCTCTAGTGAAAGAGCTAAAATCCGGCACCGGCAAGGACATCTGGCTGATGGGCGGCGGGCAGATCAATTCCATTTTACTGGAAGCAGGCCTAATTGATGAAATGATTATTACCCATATGCCGGTAACATTGGGAACCGGTAAACCATTGTTTGGTGCGAGGGTTTCGCAACAGTTGTTTAAACTAACAAACCTGGAAAAATACAATAACGGTGTCACTCAAATGCACTACAGCAAATAAGGAAATGCACACCTGACCGCGGTTTCCTCGAAAAAAATTAATATATTAGCGAGCAGGCAAAGAATCTCGATTCCGGGCTTTGATCAATAGAATAGCACATTTCTGTGCTGGCACAAAGAATATTCACGCGTAATTAAACCACCTTTTCTGTATGCATGTACCACAACTAATTATTGACCTGGCCTTGATTTTAGGCGCCGCTGGGATAATCACCTTACTGTTCCGGCGGCTGAAGCAACCCATGGTGCTAGGTTATATAATTGCAGGTTTTATCGTAAGTCCTAACTTCAGCCTGTTCCCTTCCATCGGGGATACTACCGGGATCAAGACCTGGTCTGAGATTGGGGTGATATTCCTGTTATTTTCCCTTGGCCTTGAATTTTCCTTCAAAAAATTAATGCGGGTAGGAGGCACCGCTGCCATTACGGCCTTCACTGAAATTGCCTGTATCACCGTTGCCGGTTATTTTGTAGGGCAATGGATGGGATGGTCCTTCATGGATAGTATTTTTCTCGGCGGCTTGCTCGCCAGCTCCTCTACCACCATCATTATCCGCGCCTTTGAGGAGCTGGGTATTAAAAAGAAATCCTTTACCAAAATAGTTTTCGGCGTACTCGTTATTGAAGATATTGTAGTGATCCTGATGATGGTATTGTTGTCTACAATGGCCGTCAGCAAACAATTTGAAGGCGTAGAGATGATCCTCACCATCGGCAAACTGATGTTCTTCCTCGCACTCTGGTTTATTGCCGGCATATTTCTGCTGCCAACTTTTCTTAAGAAAATGGAAAAATATATCAACGGTGAAACGCTGTTGGTAATAAGTATAGCCCTCTGCTTCGGCATGGTCATCCTGGCCACTAAAGTAGGTTTCTCGGCTGAACTCGGCGCCTTTATCATGGGCTCCATTATCGCAGAAACCACCTCTTCTGAAAAAGTAGAACACCTGATCCAACCGGTAAAAGATTTATTTGGTGCCATCTTCTTCGTATCCGTGGGTATGCTCATCAACCCGGAAATGATCATTGAATACAAATGGCCGGTGCTGTGGATTACACTGCTCACCATCGTGGGTAAATGCATCAGTACCACCCTCGGTGCGCTGCTATCCGGCCAGCCACTCAAGCAAGCCTTACAGGTAGGTATGAGTATGGCGCAGGTAGGTGAGTTTGCATTTATCATTGCTACGCTGGGTATGACGCTGGGTGTTACCAGTGACTTCCTCTTCCCGGTAGCTGTTGGTACGTCTGCCATCACCACATTCACCACACCTTACATGATCAAATTTGCGCTGCCATTCTATAACTGGCTGGAAAAAGTACTGCCGGCAAAATGGATGGAATCGCTCAACCGATACAGTGCCAGTTCCCAAACCCTGCAAGGGGAAAGCGATTGGAGGCGCGTACTGCGTTCATACGTTCGCGTGATAGTGCTCAATGGTATTCTGATGCTGGCCATCACGCTGCTGTGTAAGTATTACATCGGACCATTCTTCATGAAACAGTTTGCCAGTCCGTTCTGGGCACGCATGGCCACAGTATTGCTCGGCATGATTGCCATGGCGCCCTTCATATGGGCCATGGTGGTGCAAAAGATCCAAAGTATTGCGTATAAGTCGCTCTGGCTCGACTCCAAGTACAACCGTGGCCCGCTCGTGGTGGCGGAGCTGATGCGCAGCGTGGTAGCTGTACTGATTGTAGGTTTCTTCATCAACCAGTTTTTCCCGCTGCTGCCGGCCCTCATAGGTACTATCCTGGGTATGCTGGTAGTATTGATTTTAGTGAGAAGTCAACTGCAGAAGTTTTATAACCGCATAGAAAAGCGGTTTATGACCAACCTCAACATGCGGGAAACAGCGGCGGAAGAAGCGAAGGCCAAACAGCTGGTAACACTGCCATGGGATGCCCAGGTGAGTGAAATCGACATTGATCCGTGGAGCACCCTGGTGGATATTCCGCTGGAACAACTGGAACTCCGCGAAAAATATGGCATTAACATCGGAGCTATCCGCCGGGGCGATGTGATTATTTACACCCCCAGCCGCTACGAAAAGTTATTCCCTTACGATAAAATCACGGTGATAGGCACTGATGCCCAGCTGGAAGAATTTAATAAAATCGCCAGCAGCAGCATCGATCATTCCAAAGGGGAAGAAAACGGCTCCAGCGAAAATATAGGCCTGGTAAGTATTGTAGTAGATGAAAATAATGGCCTCACCGGTAAAACACTGCGTACCTCCGGTATTCGTGAGAGTACACAGGCACTGGTAGTAGGCATCGCCAGAGGTGGGGAGAAAATGCTCAACCCTTCTTCTGATACGGTGTTTGAGTGGGAAGATGTAGTTTGGCTCGTGGGTAACCGCAAGCGGATACAGGATTTCCGCGGGTAATTTTTTCAGGCAACGCAAGAGGGGCGGCCAGGTGGCCGCCCCTCTTGCGTTTTATCGATCGCCGAAGGCGATCGATAAAACGCACACTATGATTTCTTCAAAAAATCCCTCAATACATACTGCAATATGCCACCATTGGTATAATACGCTATTTCAATGGCAGAATCCAACCGGCATTTTACGTTAAATACAATGTTGTTACCTTCAGCCGGTGTAGCCGTTACCGTTAATAACTTTCCTGGTTCCAGCGCCTCGGCAATGCCGCTGATACTGTACAGCTCCGTGCCGGTAAGCCCCAGCAGTTCTGCTGTTTGCCCATTAATATACTCCAGCGGCAACACGCCCATCCCTACCAGGTTACTACGGTGAATACGTTCATAACTCTCTGCCAGCACTGCTTTCACACCTAACAGGTTGGTACCCTTTGCGGCCCAGTCGCGCGAAGATCCGCTACCATACTCTTTTCCGGCCAGTATCAACAGTGGCACTTTATGTTGTGCATACTGCACACTGGCATCATAGATAGACATCACCATACCGGAAGGAATCACAGTAGTAAATCCTCCTTCTTTAGGTGACAGTTCATTTTTGATACGCACGTTCGCGAACGTTCCGCGGATCATCACTTCGTGGTTGCCACGGCGTGAGCCGTAGGAGTTGAATAAGCGCGGGTCGATCCCGTGATCTATCAGGTATTTTCCTGCGGGAGTATCTGATTTAAAGGACCCTGCGGGAGAGATGTGATCCGTTGTTACTGAGTCGCCAAGTTTCAGCAGTACCCTTGCACCTGCAATATCCTGTGCCGGTGCAGGTGTATCAGGCAGATCCTCAAAAAAAGGTGCCTCGCGGATGTAGGTACTGTTGCGGCTCCAATGGTAATTTTCTCCAACCGGCGCCAGAAGTCCCTGCCACTGGTCGTCCCCATCAAAAATCACGCGGTAGGTTTCCGCATAATCTGATTGCAGCACGGCTCTTTCAATGGCTTCATTTATTTCTTCCTGTGTAGGCCATATATCACGGAGATATACCGCTTCCCCGTTGGGGTCGTAGCTGAGTGGTTCTGTGAGCAGGTCGGTATCGATGCGCCCAGCCAGCGCATAAGCCACCACCAGCATAGGCGAAGCCAGGAAGTTCATTTTTACCTGCGGATGCACCCTTGCTTCGAAGTTGCGGTTGCCGGAGAGTGCAGAGGCCACTACCAGGTTGCCTTTGTCCACCGCCTCGGCAATATGTGGCGGCAGGGGCCCACTGTTACCAATACACGAAGTACAGCCATAGCCTACAATGTGGAAGCGCAGCGCTTCCAGGTCGGTGAGGAGGCCACTTCGTTTAAGGTATTCCGTTACCACCCTGGAACCGGGCGCCAGGCTGGTTTTCACCCAGGGCTTCACGCTCAGGCCGCGTGCTACTGCTTTGGCTGCCACAAGGCCTGCGCCTATCATTACGCTGGGGTTGGAAGTATTGGTACAACTGGTGATGGCAGCAATCACCACTGCCCCATCACTCAGCACATATTCCTGGTTTTTCAGCTTGATTCTTACGGATTGTAAACTGTCCTGTTCCACTTCTACGTCTTCTGTGGGCTTTTGTATCTCGTAGGTAAAAGTAGTACCGGAGCCTCCTTCCGACAGCCAGGCGGTATCGCGGCGCTTACTTTCCGGGGTGTACATCCGTTTGAACTCCTTACCAAGCAGTTCTTCAAAGCGGGCATGTACATCTTTGACCGGGATGCGGTCCTGTGGGCGCTTAGGACCGGCCACAGCGGATTCTACGCGGGCGAGGTCCAGCTCCAGGATGTCGGAATATTCGATCATATCTTCTCCGGTGCGCCACAGCATATTTTCCTTGCAGTATTCCTCTACTTTACGCACCAGCTCTTCCGGGCGATTGGTGCGGCGCATGTAACGTAACGTTTGATCATCAATCGGGAAGTAGGTAACTGTACAGCCAAATTCCGGCGACATATTGGAGATGGTGGCCCTGTCGGGAACGGTGAGGTGATCGAGACCATCGCCGAATACTTCCACGAACTTGTTTACCACGCCGTATTTACGCAGCAGCTCCGTGATGGCCAGCACCATGTCAGTGGCGGTAACGCCTTCTGAAAGTCGGCCGGTGAGCCGGAGGCCCACTACCTGCGGACATGTAAAGTACAGCGGCTGCCCGAGGATAGCGGCTTCCGCTTCGATGCCACCTACGCCCCAGGCGATCACTCCAATGCCATTCACCATAGGTGTGTGGGAGTCGGTACCTACCAGTGAATCCGGGAATATCCAGCCATCGCGCTCAATGATGCCGTGGGCAAGGTATTCCAGGTTTACCTGGTGACAAATACCCATACCTGGTGGTACTACGGTAAAGTTTTCAAATGCCTGCTGGGCCCATTTCAGCAGCTGGTAACGTTCCGTATTACGTTCATATTCGTAGGCTACATTTTTGGTGTAGGAGTAGTTGGTGCCGTAGAAGTCCACCTGCACGGAATGGTCCACAACCAGGTCCACCGGAATCAGCGGGTTAATGCGCGTACCATCTTTTCCTCTGCGTATTACCTCTGAGCGGATGGAGGCGATGTCCACCACGGCGGGCACACCGGTAAAATCCTGCATCAGCACGCGTGCCGGCTTGAAGGGAATTTCTTTATCTATTGGCGCAGGTGTCCAGTTGACAAGTGTTTCCACATGTTCATCCGTGATGGCAAACTTATCATAGTTACGAAGTACGTTCTCTAATAGAATCCTGATGGAAAAGGGGAGCCGGGAAATAGGTTTTCCCTGTTTTTCCAGCTCTGTCAGCGAGGCTATTTTTGCTTGCATTAGTATAGATTTTGACCATACTCTACAACCAGTAAGCCGCCTATATTGTTCGCGGAGAAATGCGGTAGGCGCAGCGGCGGGCGCCTTGTACGATATGATCTATACGGTTGACAATCACCTCCTTACCGAGCACCGACTGAAAAGCCTCCAGTTCTGCTTTGCAGAAGTTCTGACAGGCTTTGGCGGCCGCGCAAATGGGGCAATGATTTTCTACGAGCAGCAGCCCTTGTTCATCCTCGATACATTCGGCCATATAGCCTTCGCTGTTGCGGATGCCAGCCAGGGCGGCTACTTTATCTTTCAGGTGGGAGTATTGTTTTAATTCCGTGTTATATTTACGTATACTGTTTTTCTGCTGCGATTTTATCACTGCTTCGAGGGCGTCATCACCCAGTGTGTCGCGGATGGAGTTGATGAGGCGGACGGTGAGGTCCGCATGGGTATCCGGGAACTTTGCCTGGCCATTTTCTGTCAGGGACCAGATTTGCTGGGGGCGCCCCCTACCCTTGACAGCGGTGGCTGCCTGCACCAGCCCTTCTGCCGCCAGTTTATGCAGCTGAAAGCGGGCGCCTTCGGTGGTTACGCCTAATGCATCGGCGAGGGCCTGTAAAGGCAAAGAACCCTTTGTTTTAAGGATCCACAGCGCCTGCTCATTATCCGGCAAATTATTTTTCATAATAAACAAAGTAATTATTTGGTTTATTCACAAAACTACTAACTTTGTTCCACACTAAAAATTCAGACTGCCAGTATGAAAGTTTTATTATTTAACGGTTCGCTGGAGAAAAAGCCTACCAGCACCTCCTTTGCTATCATTGCCTACCTGCGTGAGCAGCTGGAGCGAAAGGGCATGGAAGTAACTGTATTCAACCTGGCGGAAGCATCTATCCCATTTTTTGATACCGCAGGCCTGCAGGAAATCCCTGATGCCGCCAGAGAAATGACTAAAATCTTCCGCGACGCGGATTTGCATATATGGCTGACGCCATTGTACCACGGCAGCATGACGGGCGCCATGAAAAATTGCCTGGACTGGATTGAAATCAGTTCACGCGAGCCCGTACCATACCTGACCAATAAAGTAGTTGGTATGGTTTGTTGGGCAGAAGGCGGTCATGCGATGCAGGGCATCAACACCATGGAAAACGTAGCCAAGGCATTACGCGCATGGGTACTGCCCTACTCTGTGCCGGCAGTCAGGGGCCACCTGTATAATAAGGCCGACTACAGCATTTCGGAAGAATACGGAAAGAAATTTGACCTCCTTGTAAATCTGTTAACAGACGTTAAATTCCAGTTTGCAGAGTAACAGCCCTGCCTGGAGATGTAGCAATGGCAGCATCGGGCTGCTGCTATTGCTACATTACGTTATTGCGCCCCACGGGAGTTATACCCTTTTATCTATACCCGCATAGTTATTACCAATACCTTATTCCCTTCTGATACTTTTTTCAGCGGTAAATTTGTATCTCTCCACAAATACCTGAAAATATGAAGAAAATTAAGCTGGGCATATTGGATCAATCGATTATAGCAAGACAAGATACCGCTGTGGATGCCATTCGCCGTACATCGGCGCTGGTAAAGCTGGCGGACGAGCTGGGGTACACCAGGTTCTGGGTATCGGAGCATCACAATTTCCCAAGAATTGCGGGTTCTACGCCGGAAGTGCTGCTGGCACACCTGGCCGGCGAGGCTAAACGCATCCGTGTTGGCTCCGGTGGTATCATGCTGCCTAACCACAGCGCCCTGAAAATGGCGGAAAACTTCCGTATGCTGGAAACGCTCTTCCCTGGCAGGATTGATCTGGGTATTGGCCGCGCCCCCGGCGGCGACCGCCAGACTGCCTCCCTGCTCAATCCATCCAACACCTTTAACGACCAGGAGTTTTTGCAGCAGCTTAAAGACCTTCGCAGCTGGCTCACGGATCATAAAAGCGGCGAAGGAAATTATGATAACATCATCGCCATTCCACAGGCCGAAACAGTCCCTGAAATGTGGATACTGAGCTCCAGCGGCGGCAGTGGCTATTTTGCGGCACACCTGGGCATGGCGCTGTCTTTTGCGCACTTCATCAATCCAAACGGTGGCCCGGAGGCGGTACAGCAATACCGCCAGCATTTCCGGCCTTCCGAGCTGCTGAAGGAGCCACAGGTAAATGTGGGCATCTTCGGGTTCACCTCAGAAAAGCAGGAAGAAATTGACCGCTGGCTCGCAGAAATGGATTTCCGCATGCTCTGGATCGAAACAGGCGCACGCGGGGAATACCCTACCTACGAAGAGATCCTGGAAATTGAATACACACCGGCACACCTGGCACGTATTGAATATAACCGCAAACGGATGCTGTACGGTACACCGGACCAGATGAAGGCAAAGCTGCTCCAGATCGCGGAAGATTATGATACAGACGAAATCATCCTCTCTACTTTTGCAGATGATTTTGAGGCGGTGAAAAATTCAGTGACGATCTGCGCTAACTTATTTTAATAATCACTATCTGCCCCGGCTTTCAGTCGGGGAGGCCGCGAGGCCGGGATTAGCGAGGCCAGGAACCTGAGATCCAACGCCCTGAAGATTTCTCCTACCTTAGCGGGAGAAATCTTCCGACCTGATAAAATATTTCTAACTAATTTTGCACTCTTCTAATAACTGAAGAACCGCGCGAGGATGTTTTTAAACTTACACAACGAGACCCGGGAACTCACTGCCAAACAATACAGAATAGCTACTTCCGTATTTTTCTTTATTTCAGGACTAGGTTATTCTTCCTGGGCTTCCAGGATTCCTTCTATTCAGGCGCAACTGCACCTGAATGAAGCGCAGCTGGGATTTGTACTGCTGGCACTCCCCATTGGCCTGATGGCCACCATGCCTATCACCAGCCACCTGCTGGGAAAATACAGCAGTCGTAAGATCATGATGTTTGGTGCGCTTTTCTTCAACCTCATCCTCAGTATGCCCGGATTCACGCAATCCATCTGGCAGCTGGCGCTGGTGCTGTTCTGCTTCGGCTCCGCACGTAACCTGCTCAACCTGAGCATGAACGGGCAGTCGGTGCTGGTACAAAAACTCTTCTCCCAATCCATTATAACTACTTTTCACGGAATATGGAGCATTGCCGGTGTAACCGGTGCAGGCCTCGGTTTCCTGATGATCAAATACAATGTGGCTCCCAGCTGGCACCTGTTTGGCGTAAGCTTGTTGCTGCTGGTGTTTACGATACTTTATTATCCCACTACGTTCCCGGATACACCTACCCCTGCCAGGGAATCGGAGAAAAAGCCGGCTTTTTCTCTCCCCGACAAATCCCTGCTCAAATTTTCGTTTATCTGCTTTGCGTGTATGGCTACAGAAAACACCATGTACGACTGGAGCAGCATTTATTATGAGAAGGTAGTAGGCGGCACCAAGGCTGATGCAGCCACCGCTTTCTGGATTTATATGAGCGCCATGACGCTGGGCAGGCTGTTTGGTGATAAGGTAGTGCAGCGTACCGGCATCAAACCTATTCTTAAATACAGCGGGGTGCTGATCCTTGTTGGACTCGGTACCGCTATCATTTTCCCGCATCCGGCAACGGCTATCGCCGGATTTATCTGCGCCGGCCTCGGCGTGGCTTGCGTGGTACCACTGGTATTTAGCCTGGCAGGCAAAACCGGCCATGCCAACAGTGGCCAAACCATTGCCAGCATATCCACCATTGGCTATCTCGGATTCCTCGTAGTACCACCACTGGTAGGCTTTGTGGCACAGGCTTCCAGCCTCCGTATCTCCTTTTCCATCATGGCCGTTTGTGGTCTGGTGATTATCTGGATGGTCAGCAAAATCAAGGAGGATTAATTCGTTTCCATCATTGCCATCTCCAGCCTTGGGATCATTCCCGCGGTCAGCAAATCATGGAGGATTAACGCGTTAAGAGATTTAACATTTCCAGGTGCAAAAAATTTCACTTTGTATTACAAAGTGACGTAAATTTGTTGTGTGACCCAAAATTGTCATTCTATGGACAAACAACAAATCCGCAACGCATATAAGATGTATTTGCTGGAAAACGGGAAAGAACCAGTATCGGTGTACATGCTGTGCAAAAGCATTGACATGCCGGAAAGTGATTTCTACGGATATTACAGCTCCCTGGAAGCAGTGGAAAGAGACATCTGGCTGGCTGTGTTTGAAGACACCATCCAGCAACTACAGGCCGACGAAACCTACCCGCAGTACAATGCGCAGGAAAAATTACTCTCCTTCTACTTCTTATGGGTATCCAAACTGCGGGAAGACCGCAGCTACTTCCTGCTGCAGCGGGATATTTTTACCGTTCCTTTAATTTACCGTAATAAACTGTCCACTTTCAAAACGGCATTTTACGATTACATTTCAGGCCTGGTAAAAGAAGGATATGTATCTACCGAAATAAAAGAGAGAAAATATATTTCCGACCAGTACGTACACGGATTTTGGGTACAGGCCCTGTTTGTACTCAAATACTGGCTGGAAGACTCCAGTGAGAACTTCGAACTCACCGATGCCGCCATCGAAAAAGCGGTGAACCTCAGCTTCCAGCTGATAGGCTCTAATACACTCGATAGTTTGCTCGATTTTGGCAAGTTTATTTTTATGAAGAAATAGTGATGAAGGAACAATCTAATATACCCACCGGAAAAGTTGAACGCGCCGGAAAGTTTGTTACCACCGGCCTTAAAGTAGGCACCAACTATATCAAGCATTACACCCGTAAGCTGATGGACCCTTCTGTCAGTAAGGATGAACTCCACCAGGATAATGCCGCCGATATTTACAATACCCTCAGCAACCTGAAAGGCAGTGCCCTCAAAGTGGCGCAAATGCTCAGTATGGACAAGGGTATGCTCCCAAAAGCCTATTCAGAAAAGTTTGCCATGTCCCAATACAGCGCGCCGCCGTTATCCGGCCCGCTCGTGGTAAACACGTTCATAAAAACACTGGGCAAAACGCCCACACAGCTGTTCGATAAATTTAACATGCATGCCTCCAATGCCGCATCCATAGGGCAGGTACACAAGGCAGAAAAAAATGGTAAACAGCTGGCCGTTAAAATCCAATATCCGGGCGTAGCCTCCAGCGTGAAGTCGGACCTGCGCATCGTAAAACCTTTCGCCATGCGTATTGTAGGCATGAACGAAGTGGATATGGATAAATATTTTGAAGAGATAGAAACCAAGCTGCTGGAAGAAACCGATTACCACCTGGAACTCCGCAGATCCATGGACCTGTCGGCCGCCTGCGCCCACATTCCCGGACTCCTGTTTCCCGGCTACTACCCGGAATATTCCTCCGACCGCATCATTACCATGGACTGGCTCAACGGCCTCCATCTCAAAGAGTTTCTGCAAACAAATCCCAGCCAGGAAATACGTAATAAAGTAGGGCAGGCACTGTGGGATTTTTACCAGTTCCAGGTGCATAAACTCCGCCAGGTACATGCTGATCCGCATCCGGGTAATTTCCTCATGCAACCGGATGGTAGCGTGGGCATCTTCGACTTTGGCTGTGTAAAAGTAATACCCGACGATTTTTACGAAAACTACTTCCAGCTGGTAGATAAGGAGATATTGAAAGATACCGCCCGCCGCCATCAGATCTATATCAACCTGGAAATGCTGCATCCTAACGATACCCCGCAGGAAGTGGCGTTTTTCTCAGAGCTGTTTCAGCATATGATCGACCTGATGACATTACCGTTTACGCTGGAAACGTTTGACTTCGGCAACGACAGTTACTTCAACGAGGTGTATGCCTACATGGATGAACTGTACAACATGAAAGAAGTACGGGAATCCAAGGTGGCACGCGGCTCCAGTCACTCCCTTTATATCAACAGAACGTATTTCGGCCTGTACAGCATCCTCAGCGATCTGAAAGCCAATATCATCACTGGCCAGCACCGCATCCAGCAACTGGTAGACGGTCATCAGCCCGAATAAGGATTCGTCGTATATTTTTCGCAGTTGGTCGCATTATGGCCCCCTAAAAAGCTATTATCTCTACCTTTATCGGATGAAACAAGGGTGGTATAATAATAAGTGGGCCATAATTGCCATGCATATATTTGCCTGGCTGCTGCTGTTTATGTTGCCCCGACTGCTGAAGCCTTCCTACGAAGATCCAAAGCCATCACCGGACCACGATGCATGGACCATTTTTTCTTTCATTTACTTCATGGCGCTGATCGGCTTCTTTTATCTCAATGCATTGGTATACATCCCTTCCTTTGTATATAAAAAGCGCTACCTGGAATATGCCGCCAGCATACTTACCGTACTCCTGGCCCTTTACAGCCTGCGCTACGCGTTTGAAATGGTTTTTACCCAGGCACATAAGGTAGATGTAAAACCAGCTTTCCTCTTTACTTTTTTCACTGCTTTCTTTATACTTTCTACCAGCACAGCGTTTCAAATGATACGCGACCGTTTACGGGAGGAAAGGCTGGCATCTGAAAAAGTAAACGAAAACTTACAGACCGAATTATCGCTGCTACGCTCACAGGTGAGCCCGCACTTTATGTTTAATGTGCTTAATAACATGGTGGCGCTGGCAAGGAAAAAGTCCGATGCCCTGGAACCCTCGCTGATCAAGCTCTCCAGCCTGATGCGGTACATGATTTATGAAACCGATGAGCAACAGGTGGAACTGGCAAAGGAAATAGATTACCTGCAAAGCTATATTGATTTACAGCAACAGCGTTTCGGGAAGAACGTGACCATCTCCTCAAAACTAAATGCACCTGAAACAGGCTACCAGATTGAACCTATGCTGCTGATACCCTTTGTGGAAAATGCATTTAAACATGGTACCGGAATGATCCAGGATGCACTGATTGCCATCAACCTGGAAGTACAGGAGAATGTGCTGTATTTTACCGTGAGGAATAAATATATGGACCTGCCACAGGAGATCAAGGACAAAACCAGCGGCATCGGACTCGTGAATGTGAGTCGCCGCCTCAACCTCCTGTACAATCAACAATATAAGCTCGATATCCGTAAACAGGATGGCTGGTTTTCTGTATTATTGCAACTAAATCTGCACTGATGCTGAAATGTATTGCCGTCGACGATGAACCACTGGCACTCGACCTCCTGGAAGATAATATTGCCAAAGTTCCCTACCTCCAGCTGATAGCCAAATGTAACAATGCGTTTGAAGCCATTGAGGTGTTGCAGCGCCAGTCGGTAGACCTCATTTTCCTGGATATACAGATGCCCGGCCTTACCGGGCTGCAGTTTCTGCAGTCGATGGCCAGCAAGCCCATGGTCATCCTCATTACCGCCTACGAAAAGTATGCGCTGGAGGGTTTTAATTTAGACGTGACCGACTATCTGGTAAAACCCGTGGCCCTGGAGCGTTTCATCAAGGCATGTAACAAAGCCCACGAGCTGTTTTTATTGAAAAGTGCCAGCAAAACCGGCAAAGAAGCGGCCCCGGAATTCTTCTTCGTAAATGTGGACTACAGCCTGTTTAAAGTGGTGTTCGACGATATCATCTGGATCGAAGGGCTTAAAGACTATGTACGAATTCACTTACGCAGCAGTTCCAAACCTGTTGTAACACGTATGTCCGTTAAGTCTATGGAGGAGCAATTACCTGCCAGCAAATTCCTGCGCATACATAAATCCTATATCATAGCGGTGAGCCACATTACCGCCATCCGCAAAAACAGTATTTTCCTGGATGAGCTGGAACTGCCTGTAGGCGATACTTTCAGGGATGCCATACAAGCGCTTACCGGTAAGTCAGGATTTTAAACTTTCGCAACACAACGAAGAATTCGGCATTTTCGTAGCATTATTTTCACCACTGGTCGCATTTACTGAAAAACATAATTTCTGCGGAATACTTTTGCATATTCATAATTCCTTCTATAATGCAAAAGTATTACTTGTTAATTACCATGTTGCTGTTGACCCTCGGTGTTTGGGCACAAGCCCCTGCCGGCGCACCTCCGCGCGGTGGCGCTATGCCGGCTATGGGTGGTATGACCGGACATTTATATGGTAAGATTCTCGACAACGATGGTAAAGCAATCCCCTACGCATCTGTAATCATCCTTCAACCAAAACTGGACCCGGCCACCAAAAAAACGAAGGATGTGCTGGTAAAAGGTGCACTCACAAAAGTAAATGGTGAATTTAGTCTGGACGAAATCCCCATGGGCCGCGGACTAAAAATGCGTATCAGCATGACGGGCTTCAAAGCGATAGAACGCCCGGTAACATTTCCTCCTTTCGATAAAGACCTGGGTAACATCAAAATGGCAGCAGATGTAAGTCAGCTTCAGGGTGTAACCGTTGCCGGTAGCAAGCCGCTCATGCAGCTGGATATCGACAAAAAGGTGTTCAACGTAGAAAAAAACCTCACCAGCGCCGGCGGTACAGCCGTAGACGTGATGAAAAACGTTCCTTCCGTAAACGTAGACATCGACGGAAACGTATCCATCCGAAATGCCAGCCCACAGCTGTATATCGATGGCCGCCCCACCACGCTCACCCTCGAACAAATCCCTGCTGATGCGATCGAAAGCGTAGAGGTGATCACCAACCCATCCGCCAAATATGACGCCTCCGGTGGTAATGCCGGTATCCTCAACCTGGTACTGAAGAAGAACCGCAAAACAGGATACAACGGTAACCTGCGCGCTGGGGTGGATAAACGCGGTGCGGTAAATGGCGGCGCCGACTTCAACCTGCGTCAGGGCAAATTTAACATCAGCGCCAGTGCAATGGGCAACCAGTCCAAAAGCAGAAGCACCGGCTTCACAGATAGAAATAACTTCGGTGATCAAACCCCATCCCACGTCCATCAGGACAATAAAAACAGAACCGACGGTGGTTTTGTATTTGGGAAACTGGGTGTTGATTACTTCATGAACAACCGTACTACTTTGTCCGTTGCCGGTATCAAAGTACATGGTTCCATGAAACCTAACGAAGTAATTGACATCACCACAGACAGCCTCTTCTCAGGCACTAAGGAGAGCTATTACAGTCAAAGGGTATCAGATATGAAGAATGAATTCAATGCCAACGGGCTGGTATTGGGCATGAAACACCTGTTCCCTAAAGAAGGTAAAGAACTGACGGTTGATGTCAACTACTTCGGGGGTAAAGCCGAAAACAATTCGCTGTATACTACCAACTACCTCAAGGCTACTGAGCCTGCCAGTATGGACCAACAGCGCATCAACGGCGGTGGTAAGATCTCTTTCCTCACCGCACAAACCGATTACGTAGATCCGCTCACCAAAACCATGAAGCTCGAAACGGGGCTGCGTTTCTCCAGAAGAACGACCGACTCCCGCAGCGACAACTACTTCCTGGATGCGGCCACCGGCGAGTTTAAATACCAGGATGCTGCCAGCATTCACTACAAAAACTACGATAACGTATATGCAGCATACGCCAGCATTTCCGATAACATCGGTAAGTTTGGTTATAAGGTAGGGTTGCGCCTGGAAAGCAGCAGCTATGATGGTGAAATTTTAGGCAAGAGCGAAAAGTTCAGCAACAGCTATCCTGCCAGCCTGTTCCCTTCGCTGTTCCTGAGCCAGAAGCTCAACAAAAACCAGGAGCTGCAACTGAGTTATACCCGCCGTATCAACCGGCCTAACTTCATGCAGCTGATTCCTTATACGGATTCTACTGACCGGCTGAATATCAATAGGGGTAACCCAGACCTGGTACCGGAGTTTACGCAGTCGCTCGAGTTTTCTTACCTGAAAACCTTCGATAATAAGGCAACGTTCATGGCTACACTGTATTACAAATACACCACTAACCTGATCACCCGTTACCTGACCAAGGAAGCCAATCCTGCTACCGGCGACAGCATCCTGATCAACACCTACATCAACGCTAATTCCAGCTATGCTGCAGGCGCGGAGTTCACTGCCACTAGCAACATTACCAAATGGTGGAATTTGTCGGCCAACGTGAATATTTACAACAGTAAAATCAATACTGACATTGCCGGTGCTTCGCAGGACGCGCTGTGGAGCTGGTACGGTAAACTGAACAACAACATCAAACTGCCGCTGGCATTTGAGTTACAGCTGTCAGGTACCTATCAGTCCAAAACCAACCTGCCTGTAAACAAAGAACAGCGCATGGATGGCCCGCCAATGCAGCAGGCGCAGAACGCATCTCAGGGTTATATCAAAGGCTTTTATGGAGTAGATGCTGCGTTGAAAAAGAGTTTCCTGAAAAATAATGCGGCCAGCGTCACCTTTGCTGCCAATGATATTTTCAGGAGTCGCATCAACGAGCAGTATTCAGAAAGCACTTTCTTCAATCAAACGTATAGCCGTTTGCGTGATCCCCAGATGTTCCGCCTCACCTTCGCTTACCGCTTTGGTAAAATGGATGTGTCCCTCTTCAAACGTAAGAATATGGGCGCAGGCATGGAAGGGATGTCAGGTGTAATGCAATAACACACACAAGTCCTATAGTTTATAAGGCCGGGCAGCGGAAAGGTTCACTCCGCTCCCGGTCTTTTTTTGTGCCCTACACCACATTTTTTCATGATTTGCCTGGTGCGGAAGGCGCTGTCTGTTGATGATAACACGACTGAAGATTTGCAACTATTTTGTTATTTTTACCCCATACCTATACCACTATTCCAATGCCTGAAGCGCCAAAAAGTGCCAGCCTGAGCTGGAAAGTACGGGACCTTGATAATATAGCTGAAACACAGTCGCTGCCAGCCAAAACCGGCAAACCAGATGCACATACCCGGCTTGCACCACGCATTACCGAAACGGAACAGCGTTACGAACGCGTGTCATACGAAATGTTGGAAAAAGGCTGCATGCTGGTATCGGTACATATTCAGGCAAAGCAGGACACCCATTATCACCTGGCACCCAACTCCAACAGCGATTTTTATTACCTGGCTTACGCCAACTATACAGGCGATGTGGAAAGGAAGCCACTGGTACCCAACGCTGGTGGTGAAGTGTTGGGCGGCAAAGAAATCTGTAGCTTCTACAACAACCAATATGGCTACGAAACCACGATGAAAGCCGGCGCTGTGATCGACTCCCGCATTTTCGCATTTACACGCGAGTGGCTGGAGAAACGGGTGAACCTGGCTGTCATACCGGAGGAGCACGCGCTGATGTGCATTATCAACAAAACATCGGACCGCATTGCCATACGTTCTCATCATTTCAATACAGACCCCTTACGCGAACTGAATGCACTGCTGGAGGAAACGCCGCGCTCCCCACTATTTCCACTGCTGCTGCGCAAATTTGCGTATAGCCTTATCAGTAATATTTTCTCTTTGCTTTCACAGCCGGCGGAGGCATTGCTGGGCAGCAATGGTTCCCACGAAATGTCCGTAAACCGCATCATACATTACCTCGAACAACATTACCGCGCGGGATTTCCGGGGATTCCGTTCCTGGCGGCACTTGCAGGCATGAGCGAGGCCACCATGCGCCGACATTTTTTACATCTCACCGGAAATACAACACATGAATATTTCACGAAGGTACAAATGAACTTTGCCTATGAAAGCCTGCAACAGCAGGTAAGTGTGAAGGAAGTAGCGCTCACATTGGGATTCCGCAATCCGGCCAATTTCACCCGCCTGTTTAAAGCTAATTTTGGCATTACGCCTTCTGCGTTCAGGCAGAAGATTTTTCCTGCCACCGCTGAACACAAGTGAGTGGTATATGAACACATTGGAGTAAGCCCCCCGCCTATCTTTGCACGTTTAAACCGATACATCCCTGCCGTTTAAACATGCCATTTAGTATGCGTCCCTTTCAAATTTTCATATACATGAAAAAAGTTTGCACCTCCTTCCTGTTCCTGCTGATATCCTTCCAGCTCTTTGCACAAAATATCTGCTACGTAAAAAAGTTAGCCACACCTGGCGGCGATGGCAGAAGCTGGGCTACGGCATTCAACAACATGGATGATGCTATTGCAGCCAATACCAACGACCCTGCTGTTAACAAAATATATGTGGCAGAGGGCACCTATGTTCCCGCCATCCCCGTTTACTCCTCCGTACCAGGTACCAAAACGTATAACGTTTTAAATAACCTGAGTATTTATGGTGGCTTTCCTTCCAATGCCTCCGGAACAATGGGTTTGGAATCAGCAAACCCCACCCTGTATATCACCACTTTCGGAGATCCATCCCTGGCCAATAACAACAAGCCTATACGTATATTTACAGTATTGGCCCGTTCACTGGAACTTCAGGGTGTTACCATTGCCGGCGGTTTTGCCCAGAACAGGAATCCACCTGCACACATATATTATTCTGCCAGCATTGTGGCCAGCGAGTCAGCCGGAGGCGGTATCCAGGTGAACAACGGTACGCTTACTTTGCGGCAATGTATTTTGAAAAATAACAGCTCCCTCAATGGCGGCGCTGTTTATAGCACCAACAGTACCGTAGTGATAGACCGCTGCTTGTTTAAGAACAACTACGGCTACCAGGGAGCGGCGCTATATTTCACAGCTTCCCCTGCTACTGTTTCCAACTCCATTTTCATTGGCAATACGACTGATGATGATGATGGTAACATTATTACAAACAATTCCTACGACCCGCGGGAATTAAAAGTGATGAACTGCAGCTTCTATGACAATCGCGCCCCGAGATTTGTGTTAGGAAAAATTAATATCCTTGTTTATAACAACATTTTTGCACTGAACAAGACCAATGCAAATGGAATGGTGGCCTCTTATGATCCAGGAGCCGTTACTTCCGGTTTCAATTTTACCCTGCACGATGAAACGGGGATTGAGCGCCTTTGGCCTGGCTATGCCCAGGAGAACTTTATGCCTGGTGAAAATTCAGATGTAATAAATAATGGGAACAATACAGTGGCAAGTGGTTTAACGCAGGATTATAACGGCAATAACAGAATTTTTGCAGGCACGGTGGATATGGGCGCAATAGAATCGCCCTGGCGTAACACAGCTACCACTACCTCCTTTACGGGAATGGATAAATTAAGAACAAATGCCGCCAGCGTGAGATTTCGGGTAATGTTTACCACGGCCATTTCAGGGCTTTCGGTAGCCAACTTCCAGCTATCCGGAACTGCCACCTCTGCTATCACTAATCTGCAAAACGATCCAATGGACTTGCGTGCCTGGATCATTACAGTTACCCCAAGTACTGAAGGAACCGTTGGCCTGACCATGATTAACGATAATGGCCTTGATTACAGGGTTTTAAATTTCATGATGTCGGATCAGGGGTACACCATTGATCGTACGCCGCCGGAGCTACGTACGCCTGTGATGGGCTCCAACAATGGCATTACTCCGTCCCGTTTTGCAAAGGCTGGCGACGTTGTATCGATCACCTTTAACACGAACGAACCAGTGACGTCGGCAGGCGGCACTATCTCCGGCATTAATATGTCCACCACTGCTACCGGTAATAACTATCGGGCCTATGTAATAGTACAAAGCAACACTCCGGAAGGGTTAGTGGTACCAGATTGTAGCTTTGGTGATGCAGCGGGAAATATTTCAAAAATCACCAGTACCTCATTTACTGCTGGTGTACCTATCACTATTGACAGAACAGCACCTGCATTAACGGTGAACCCGCTGACGGTATATCCCAATAGCCAGGGGGCTGCCACTGTAACCATGGCGGACCTTACGCTTTCGGCCACCGATAACTATACAACACCGGGTGAAATGGTATATGGTTTTAATACCACTACCCTAAACTGGGCATCTAACATGGGTACCACTAACCTGAATGTAACCGCAAGGGATCTCGCAGGAAACGTGACTACCCAGGCAGCAGCAGTAACGCTGGCGAAACGGAAGATAGTAGCTATTGCCTCGCTGCCATCCATGAATATCCCTTTTGGCACCGCACCTGCTACGGTAGTTTTACCTGCTACGGTTAAGATAACCTACAATACCGGCGAAATAGAAGACAGGCCACTGTTATGGAATACAGACAATTTACAAACACAGTCTGTGGGTCCGAAGATTTTATATGGCGGTATTATTTTCAATGTATTTGATGATGGAGATAATAAAACTGTCATTAGCCAGCCTTATGTTGTTGGCCCAAAGATCATCCGGAGTATTGCAGCAGCAGGTGATATTACCAGGCCATATGGCACTTCACTGAGCGGGTTGACTCTGCCATCCAAGGTATTTGTAAATATAGTAAACCAGGGGTTCCAGGAACAGGTACCGGTTACCTGGAACACGACCAGCTATAACCCTGCCAGTCCGGGAACTTACACGTTTACCGGTACACTGAATCCTCCTCAAGGGTATACCAATCCGAATGGTTTAAGTACATCCATTACCGTTATCCTGGAGAAAAGGCACCTTACAGCGTATACGACAATTCCTGTTGCAGTGTTGCCGGTAGGCTACTCCGGCCCATTGGTAAAACCAGCTCAAATAGCCGTAAGCCTCAGCGATGGTACTAATACCAGTTACCCTGTAATCTGGAATGGTACTGCTGATTACAATACCATTGGCAATTATGTTTTTACCGGCAGTATACAACTGGATAGCAAAACAGATAATGCCCTGGGTATCATTCCTACGTTTACCATCAGTGTGGTAAAACGTAATATGCAAACACTGGAATCACCAGCGGGAGCCACTGTTGCTTACGGCACTGCGTTTGCTCAACTGCCTTTGCCAGCCACCTTATACACCATCTATAACAGTAATTTAAAAGAAAATATCGCTATCAACTGGCAGGAAGGAACTTACAATCGCCTGATACCAGGTACTTACACCATCAATGGAGATCCAGTGGCAGATGCCATCTCCACCAATAACTTAAATTTAAAAGCCATTATAAACATCACGGTAGATAAACGATATATAACAGCAACGGCTACACTGCCACCGATACATGTGCCGTTTGGCAGTAATGCATCCGCGTTAGTGCTGCCATCAACCGTAGCAGGTACCTATATTGATAATGCTACGGTTAACACCGGTATCACCTGGAATGGCAACGCTGATTTCTTCACTGCCGGCATCTATACCTACACCGGTACGCTGGTAATGGATAATGTATCGGACAATCGTAACAACCTGCAGGTAACGCAGGAAGTGATTGTGGATAAACGTAATCTCACCGGTATCGCGCCTGTAGGGGATATTACCGTACCCTACAATACAACGTTTTACAACATTGGATTGCCGGCAACAACGCAGCTTTCTTTTGATGATCATACATCAGTTGCTGCCAGCATCAGCTGGGATGGTGCGGCATACCAGCCGGCCACTCCCGGTGAATACCTCCTCCCGGCTACATTCACGCTGGATGCTAACACGCTGAACCCGGATAATATTAGCCTGCATGCGAAAGTGATAGTAGACAAACGCTATGTAACGGCAACGGCTATACTCCCGCCGATCCATGTGCCATATGGAAGTTCCGCAGCGGCTTTACAGCTACCTGCAAATATCCATGCTGTGTACAGCGATCAATCAAACATTATTACGAGCCTTACCTGGAACGGCAACGCTGATTTCTTCACTGCCGGCACCTATACTTACACCGGTACGCTGGTAATGGATAATGTATCGGACAACCGCAATAACCTGCAGGTAACGCAGGAAGTGATGGTGGATAAACGTTACATCACCGCTATCACCGCAGCGGCGGATATTACGGTACCACTCAGCAGTGACCCTGCCAGCATTACTTTGCCGGCTAACCTTTCCACCACCTTCAGCGACGGCACTACCGCCATGGTGCCATTCAGCTGGACAGGAAGTACGGATACGGAAACTGCCGGAACGTATACCTACCAGGGTGTCCCGGTATTGGATGCCGAAACGGACAACCGTAATAATGTACAGACCAGTACGCAGGTGATAGTGAAAAAACGCCTGGTAAGCGTGGTGCATTCACCAGCAGCCATCAACGTAGCTTATAACACGGCTTTCAACCAGACAGGATTCCCGGCCAGCATCCAGGTAGATTTTGATAATGGAAGTAAGGCCCAGGTGCCTGTCAGCTGGCTCACCGGCAGCTATGATCCGGTATTACCGCAAACATATACCCTCACAGGCAACTTACAGATAGATGTTAATACGGATAATCCGGCCGGAGCAACTGCCCAGGTGCAGGTAACAGTGGATAAGCGTTTTATCAGTAGCATCAGCAGGCTCGCCGACATACACGTAACACTGGGCAGTGATCCTGCGGATATTCGTATACCCGCCACCGTTAACATTATTTATAGCGATGTAACCTCCGCCGCGGCCGGCATCAGCTGGGCGGGTAATACAAACACTGCACAAGCGGGCCACTATACCTATACCGGAAAGGTTATCATGGATGCCGTTACTGACAACCGTAACCAGTTATTCGCAGGCATGCAGGTAATAGTGGACAAACGGAATATGACAGCGGTAGCAGCGCTTAACAATGTCACCGTACCGGTAGGTACAGCGTTCCAGCAGCTTACACTACCAGCTACCGCCCGCATCAGCTATGATAATGGCGACCATGCTGATGCGGCCATCACCTGGCTGCCTGGTAATTTTGATGGTAACACTGCTGGTACTTACGGATTAGCAGGCACCTTAGCTGTAGACGCTAATAGTACCAACCCGCAAGGGCTTGCCGCCACTATCACCGTCAATGTGAACAAGCTGCAGCAGCAAATACAGTATACCGCCCCGGGAGTTATCCACGAAGGGGACGCAGACTATGACCTAAAAGCTTTATCCAGTGCAGGTTTGCCGGTAAGTATTCAGTCGGGCAACCCGCAGATTGTTAGCATCCAGGGTGGCCATCTGCGATTTGAGCAGCCAGGTAAAGCCATCATCACTCTCTCGCAAACTGGCACCGGGACTTATGAACCAGCCGCACCAGTCACCTTTGACATAGAAGTGCTCGCATGGCCGGAGGCAGCAATCAGCGCTGGTAGCGGAGTAGTTTTTTGTCAGGGAGATAGGGTGGTACTCACCGCCACACCCGGGGCAGCCTGGCAATGGCTGCACGATGGCATAGCCGTCACTAACGCCACCGCACAAACGCTGGAAGCGTCGGCATCCGGCAACTATCAGGTGCAAGTCACCTATGCCAATGGTTTCCGTAAAACGAGCGTACCTGTAACAGTTACCGTACATCCGTTACCGGTAGGAACCATATCTGCCAATAATACCAATATCAGCAAAGGCTCCGTGGTACAATTGCAGGCTGATGGTGGCGACAGCTACAACTGGACTTCCACGGCCACACTCAGCAACAGCAGTATTGCCAACCCGGTATCCCGCCCGGAAAGCGATGCCCGGTATGAGGTAACTATCACCAGCACCGCAGGTTGCAGCGTGAAAAAAGATATCACCATCAGCGTGAAAAGCGATTTCAACCTGACAGCAACGAATATGCTCACTCCAAATGGGGATGGTATAAACGATACCTGGGTGATTAAGAATATTGATATGTACCGCCAGAATGAGTTAAAGATTTTTGACCGTAGCGGCAGGCTCGTATATAGTGCCAAACAGTATACCAATAATTGGAATGGTACTGTAAACGGACAGCCGTTATCAGAAGGGACTTATTATTATATATTGGAATTTGAGAATGGTAAGCACCGGATGAAAGGGTTTATTACCATTATCCGATAATACCCCGGACTTACCTTTCGCCGATGGCGAAAGAATTAAAAAAGCGCCTATGGCGCTTTTTTAATTCCCGGAAGAAGAAGTTTTTAACACCCGCACAATATCCCCCGACTCCAGCGTATTTTTACTATATCCTTGTCTTGTTACCGTTATCATAGCCCTACCGAGCTCTCCCAGGGTACATACATAACTCCGAAATCCCCATCGCCATAGGGGGTAAAGCCATGCCAAAGCGTAATAGAATCTATGAGTGTTCTTTGAACCGCGCATAGGCTGTATATAGGCTGGCCGGAAATTGTATACTGCCTTAAAAGGTAGCTGCTGCAGGTCGTTTTCCGTCTGCCCCTTTATTTTTGCCCACATGCGCCTGCTGGTACCGGTGGTATCTGTGCCGGCGCCCGACACGTAGCAGAACGTCATTCCAGGGTTTTGCTCCGCAAACACACCTGCCATATGCAAGGTGAGATCGTAGGTAAAATGCCTGTAAATTTCCTCTTTCATACCGAGGGAGGAAACGCCCAGGCAAAAATAACAGGCATCATATCCGCGTAACTGCGGAACAATTGCAGTAATATCAAAGAAATTGTGGTGAATTATTTCTTTGAGTTTGGGATGCACTACGCCACAGGTCTTGCGATTAATGACCAGAACAGCGGCAATGTCAGGATGTTCGAGGCATTCATACAAAACGCCTTCGCCCACCATACCGGTCGTACCTGTTATGATCACATTAATTTTCATCGAAATATGTCATTGGAAAGTTACAGAAAGTAACTGGAATCCTTAAATTTATGTATGACCGTATTCATATGACCATCAGCAACAAGGGGCAAATTATAGGGTTTAGTGCCGAACAGCAGGCTTTGTTTGACAGCCAGCTGGAAGAGCGTACGCGCGCACTTACCCATTCAGTGGAAGAACTGAAAAACAGGCTCCGTGCGGAAGAGGCCAAGGACAATGCCTTGCAGCGCATGAACAGCTTCCTGAACAGCATCTGGAACAATGCCGATGCCATTATGATGGTGTTTAGTCCGGAAGGCTATATCCGTTACTTTAACCCTACGGCCGAGCGTCTGCTGGGTTACAGGGCCGTGGATGTGATTGAGATAGAATCCCCCCTCCTGTTTCATGACGTTGCAGAAATGGAAACCCGGGCCGCCGAGTTTTCCCTGCAGCTGCAGCAAATTGTTGACCCGGGCCTGGACACACTTACCATAAGAGCAAAGCTGAACATGCCTAATGAGTACGAATGGAACTATCTTCGCCGGGATGGCACTAAGCTGCCGGTCTCACTCACTATCAGCGCCATCAGGAATGCCAACCAAATTACAGGTTATGTTGGCATAGCTATCGATATATCAGAAAAGAAAAGTGCAGAAGCGGAATTAAGGCAGGCCCTGGAGAAAGAAAAAGAGTTGAATGAGCTGAAATCCAGGTTTGTGTCACTGGCTTCCCACGAGTTCCGTACTCCTTTAAGCACCATCTTATCTTCTGTATACCTGATCAGCCAGTACCAAACCAGTGAAGATCAATTGAAACGAGATAAACATATCCAGCGGATCGTTTCTTCTGTTAATATGTTAACTGATATTTTGAATGATTTCCTTTCTGTAGGTAAAATAGAGGAAGGAAAAATTCAGGTCCGGAATAGTACCTTTGAGCCGGGCAAACTAATAGGCACTGTCATTAGCGAAATGCAGGGACTACAAAAGGCATCACAACAGGTAGCGTATACACATGAAGGGGAGCAGGAAGCAATGCTCGACCCGGGCCTCCTGAAACATATTGTGATGAACCTGGTGTCCAATGCCATTAAATTTTCACCGGAAGGATCTGTTATCACTGTCCGGAGCAATAGCGATCATCGACATCACCTGCAACTGTATGTCAGGGACAATGGAATCGGCATTTCGGAGGAGGACCGCCAGCATTTATTTGAGCGGTTTTTCCGGGGTAGCAATGTATCTCATATCCAGGGTACTGGCTTGGGCTTACATATCGTATCGCGGTACACCGAAATAATGGGCGGTAACATCGAATGCCACTCTCGTATCAACGAAGGGACTGAGTTCATTGTAACCTTTCCTGTGCGGGAAATTTAAGCTTATGGAGAAAATTTTATTGATTGAAGACAATCGGGAGATTTTGGATAACATGACCGAAATCCTTGAATTGGCCAACTACCAGGTGTTAACTGCAACCAACGGTAAAACAGGCGTGGCTATGGCTATAGAGCATAAGCCCGACCTGATTGTATGTGATATTATTATGCCGGTCCTGGATGGATTCGGCGTGTTGCACCTGCTACATAAAAATGAAACACTTCAGCATACTCCTTTCATATTCCTGACCGCTAAAACGGAGCGCAATGATATGCGCAAAGGCATGGACCTGGGAGCTGATGACTATATTACCAAACCTTTTGAAGGCACGGAATTACTAAATGCGATCGCATCCCGGCTGCGCAGGCGCACAGAACTGCAATATGAACCGGTAGCAAGCACTACACAGCTCCTGCAGCATTTAAGCGCGCAGGAACTGCTCGAAACCCTGAAGCAGCATAAGCCCACCAATCACTTCAAAAAGAAGCAGCAGGTATATGCCGAAGGAAACCAGCCGCAGTACCTCTACTATATAATCCAGGGGAAAATTAAAATCTCCAAAAGAAATGAAGAAGGCAAAGAACTGATTGTTGGATTATATAACGAAGGCGATTTCTTTGGCTACCAGGCCATGATGCAGGAAAGCGCTTACCAGGAAGATGCCGAGTGTATGGAAGACAGTGTGCTGGGACTCATACCAATGGCGGATTTTGAGCTACTGATCAATCAGCATCCGCAGGTGATGCGTAAGTTTGTGCAGCTGCTGGCCAGGAATGCGGCAGAACGCGAGCAGCAGCTGATTGGGCTCGCCTACAATTCGCTCCGTAAAAAAGTAGCGGAAGCCCTGCTGACGATGGATAAAAAATTCAATGATACCGGTAACGAATATACGCTGCATATCAGTCGCGAAAACCTGGCTGCCATGGCTGGTGTAGCCAAGGAATCACTGATAAGAACGCTCGGGGATTTCCGAAATGAATCGCTGATACAGTTAAAAGAAGGAGATATTATTATAACTGACAGAGAGAAGTTAGCGACTATTATAGCGTGATTTTTTTGTTCTCTAAGGCTTTCAAAAAGCAGGATCACCCTATGCGACCCTGCTTTTTGAAAAAGTCCCGGTGCTATATAGCACCGGGACTTTTTCAAAAACATAAAATACAATCTAATACAAGTAATACTATTTGTGCTCCCCCCCTGCAAATTGCAGGAAGTTGGCCCTGAGTGTTACAAAGTCCAGCTCAGTACGGTCTATATCGCGTTGCAATCTTTCGGGCGAATGTGGATTTGTACCTTTTTGTTTGCCTTTAAGCCATTGCCTTTGTTCACCTATTTCATGACGTAATAAAAGTAGTCCTTCTTCAACAATAAGAAACCTGGCCTGGTATTTTTCAGCGGCTTCCACAAACTCCTGAGAAACGGTGGTCGATAATACTGCAGCCAGCAGCCGGATTAACAACGCATTTTCTTCTCTCAGATCCTCTACTATTGTTAACCATGAACAACAAATCCTGTCCAGTTCCGCCTTTGAATGAGTGCTATTCTCTAAATATTGCATACTAGTTCAGATATACCTGCCTGTTGTGCTGCTGTTGCCGCTGGTTCCACTGCTGGAGTACGGAAATAAGCTGGTACTGGATAGTATTAAAGGCTCTGATAGCCACTATTACTTCTTCTACATCCTGACGGGTACAATCGGATGGCAGGTGGTTATAACTATTTTCTGTGTCAAGGTTTTCCTGTAAAAATTCTATGACCGTATTGCCGTTTAAAATAAACTGCTTGATCAGGTGCGACCACTCATTGCTGTATACATTGCCGGCATTGGTACAGTCAGGCGCACGCTTCACCATGGGCTTGGCCGCCTCCTGCTGACGCAGTAATACCACCGACTGATAGTTGGATAACTCATTGTAATAAGTGCTGAGCATATCCGTAAAGGTGGTAAATACCGCAGCAGTAGTATGCTCCGACCTGTTATTGCTTTCAAACAACCGTTCTACCTGGCGCATCAGTGCTATTCCGTTTGGAATGGCCACCTTGTTGATCTTCTCCAACAACTGCTGTGCAAAGAAAACATGAAAATCAAACGCCACTTTCCGTTCCTCCAGCACCTGGCGGATACCGGAATTAGGCTTATACTGCTTGTATATATAGTTACCTGACTTCTTCAACTGCTTAAACGGAAAAAACAGAAAACCTTCGCAGAATCTTTGTTGAATTGAGTTGAGAGAAAATTCAGTATACATATGATGGTACTTTTAATTGTAATTGTCACTGGAAAAAATGTCACCGCAGCTAGCTGCGGTGACGAGATACCGGTAAAGACCGCCATCCGTTTAACTTTAGATAGATGTTAACTGTACAACAAATCTAATACACCTGACATCTAAAACAAAATGATGTTTATACAATCGATGATGATTCTAATCAATAAAACCATTGACGACAATCATCGGTTATTCTACAACCTTTTCTGCCGGCGGATTGTATCCGATACACCGAAACACCAGCCATTTCCTTACCAGCCTGCCGTTACGCTTCACCACGATTGGCTCCAGCGGTATCACACTGCTGAAATAAGGCTGCAAATCCTTCACAAAGGCCTGCTCGTCAATATCATCTTTTACATCCGTCAGCGAATTGATAAAAATAGCATTCCTGCCTTTCAGCGACTGCAGGTCAGTGCCCACATAGTCAAACTCCAGCGCCCTTTTACCAATTATGTTCTGAGAATAAACCATCTTACCCATATAAAGGTTGAGTATAGCACTGGTTTTATAGTCGTCCGCTGAAAAAATAAAATCATCTGGATAAGTTGCGTGAATTTGCTGCACCGCTTTTCCCAGGCCAGGCCAACCCGCCCAGGTATCGTCCGACTTCACCGGCACCGGATAAAATAATATCTCTGCCGCCAAAGCCAGGTGCACCACCAGCGAAATAATGTATTGCCACCGCAGCCAGCGATTACCCAACCAAACACTTACCCATATAATTCCCGTAATGTAACCAGGCATCATCCAATTGAGTTTCACCCAGTAAACAGGGCTTATCAGGAAGAAGCCAATGAAAACAGGTAAAAAGAAACATAGCAGCCAGAGTTCTTTCTCCGGCACACGCCACCACCGCCATCCGTAGCGCCGCGCAGCTTTCCAGATAAAATAACACAGTGCAAAAAATAATACCGGTATCAATATAGCAGCCTGATGCCCCACTACTCCCAGTACATCCAGCCAGTTTAATTCAATATCCCCTGCACGCTCGGACGACTGAAACTTAAACGAGGCAAATCCATTATTCACATTCCAGATGATCACAGGAGAGATTGCCACAAAAAAACAAACAATGGAAAGCAGGAACCACGGAGATATTAACCACCGCCTGCTACGGGCACTCAGTAATAAAAACAATACGGTACCAGCCGGCAGCAACACTGCGGTGTATTTACTATCAAAAGCCAGCCCCATGGCCATTCCTGTCCATATCCACCAATGGCCCTTATGCTCGAATATCACTTTATACAAACACAACAGCGATACTGCCCACCACAACATCAACGGCACATCCGGCGTAGTCACCAACGACAAAATGGTGACCATCAGCGTGGAAAGCATCAGCAGTAAAGACTTCCAAACTTTATGCGGGCTCAGAAACTTTTTCGCAAGCAGGTAAAAGCAACCCACCATCAGCAAGGTGACTACAGTATCACCCAACTTAATAGCAAAACTATGCCGCCCGAAAATATCTGTAAAAGTTCTGGTCAGTACCGCCACACCTGGCGGATGATCAAAATAGCTGAGCGCAGGATGCTGCCCGTAAAAGTAATAATAGGCATCTTGTGGCATGGGTCCCATCAGCCATATAAAAGCCACCCGCATTATTAAAATAGTCACCAGGGATATAAATACCCACTTATCAGTTTTAATATAGCCATATAGGTTAGTCGCCGGTTGGATCATGCATACCCCAGTTGTAGTGTGTGACAGTCTTGCTTTTACCCTTGCGCAAATACCATGCCCCCGAAGAAAATACCATATTATAACAAACGAACATAAGTATTGTTGCAATTTTTCCTCAGCAATCAGTAAATGCAGGGGCAAAGTATGGACAGTGAACTAAATATGCACACAAGAATCGATGAGGGTTCGTTTTTTGTCTGCCTGCCACTTCACCATGGAAGCCGGCAGCATGGGGAACATCCCCGGGACCCTTCATGCGGTCAAGGATCTTGCTGCTGCGCCGCTCCTGGTGGTTGGTATCAATAAGTTTTAATATCAGCTTGATACAAGTGAGCAGGCAACAAGATGCTGAGAGAATTAATAGCAGGGCCTTTCAGCTACAGGAGTGCTGTGGCGTTTCATCATTGTTACACTGTTCGGGGGCTAAAGGTATAAAAAGAGAATAGATTTTTTTAAATTAATTACCGCGTTTTCCGGAGAATCCGCCTGCCAGCGGCCGGAGGGCGCTCCGGCATGGATAAGGACACCGAAGGCGCTCTTATTCACACCGGCAAAGAACAACCGGAAAGGCATTATCTTTGCAACATACCCCCACCACCAATAAATAATATATGAAGGTTTTTGCAACAAGAGTGATTCCTGCTGAAGGCCGCATCCGCATGGAACAGGCAGGCATACAGGTAACAGAATGGAAGGAGAAAAGAAGCCTCTCACCGGATGAACTGGCGGATACATTACAGTCCTACGACGCACTATATTATGCCGGTGGCAAAGCCATGAACCGTGAATTTCTGACTAAATGCAGTCACCTGAAAATCATTGCGCTGATGAGTGCCGGCTACGATAATATTGATATTCTTGCTGCAAAAGATATAGGCATTCCCGTTACCAACGTACCGGGAGTACCCAGCAAATCCACTGCCGACGTGGCTTTCCTCCTAATGCAATCTGTTGCCCGCAAGGCGTTTTATATGCATAAGCGCATTCTCAGCCAGGAATGGGGCTTTTCTGATCCTACCGCTAACCTGGGCATCGACCTGGAAGGCAAAACCCTCGGGGTATGGGGACTCGGGAACATCGGTACGATACTCGCCCGCCGCTGTCAGCGCGCGTTCGATATGCCCATCATCTACAATAACCGCCACCGTAATACTGCTGCTGAAAAAGAATTGAACGCCACCTACGTCACCTTTGAAGAACTGCTGCAGCAAAGTGACGTACTCAGTGTACACACCGCCCTTACACCGGAAACAAAAGGCAGGTTTAATAAAGATATATTCAGGCAGATGAAACCGACGTCCATCTTTATTAACACCGCCAGAGGTGGTATTCACGATGAAACATCCCTGTACGAAGCTATTCAGGAAGGCCTCATATGGGGCGCCGGACTGGACGTAACCAACCCGGAACCCATGAGCGCTGATAATCCGTTATTGTCGCTGCCTACGGTAGCCATACTACCGCACATAGGCTCTGCCACCTCGGTAACGAGAGGCAAAATGGCGCTGCTGGCCGCAGAAAACATCATTGCCGCTGCCACTGGGCAGCCACTGCCCAGTCTTATTAAAAGCTAAAAAAAATACGGTAAATTGAATATCTTGGGGGTAGCAGATACTGTTCCCTATGAAGTACAACATCCCCCCGTGCTTGTCCATCCCTATCCTGTTAGGATTAACAGTTCATACGATGGCACAGGATAAAAACAATATCAGACTTACAGACAAACAAAGTATTCCCCGCGTAGTTGCAGCTATGACCGCAGCTGAGAAGGTGAGCCTGGTAACAGGTATGGGCCTCAAAATTGAAGGCCTCCCACCCGGCCTCCTGCCGCCCGGCGATCCTAAGGATGATGACATCCCGGAGAAAGTACCCGGTGCCGCCGGCCGCACACATGCCATTCCCCGCCTCGGCATCCCCACCATCATCCTGTCCGACGGCCCCGCAGGCATACGCATCAACCCCTACCGCAACAGCGATTCCACCAAACCTTACTTTGCCACTGGCTTCCCCGTAGCCACCCTCCTCGCCTCCAGCTGGGATACGGCGCTGGTAACACAAATCGGCAAGGCCATGGGTAAGGAAGCGCTGGAATACGGTATTGATGTGATCCTTGGTCCGGGTATGAACCTACAGCGTAATCCGCTGGGCGGGCGCAACTTCGAATACTATTCGGAAGATCCACTGCTAACCGGCCATATGGCCGCGGCCATGGTTCGGGGTGTGCAATCCACCGGTGTAGGCACCTCCATTAAACATTTCGCTGCCAACAACCAGGAATTCAATCGCATGCAACTCAATACCATCGTGAGTCAGCGTGCCCTCCGTGAGTTATACCTCCGCGGGTTCCAGCTTGCCGTAAAACACGGACAGCCATGGACGGTAATGTCTTCCTATAATAAAATCAATGGCGTATATACTTCCGAAAATCCCGTGTTGCTCAAACGCATCCTGCGCGATGAATGGAAATTCAAAGGCACCGTAATCACTGACTGGTTTGGTGGCACCAACCCCGCGCAACAGCTCAATGCCTGGAATAACCTGCTGATGCCCGGTTTCTATGCGCAATCGCAAGCCCTGCTCGGCGCCCTGCAGGATGGGTCACTGTCCGCCCAAACGCTGGATGCCAACGTAGCCGCTATTCTGCAACTGGTGGTACAATCCCCCGTTTTTAAAAAATATAAATATTCCGATAAGCCGGACCTCAGCGCCAGCGCCGCCATCGTGCGCAGGGCCGCCGCAGAAAGTATGGTGCTGCTTAAAAACGACAGCGCGCTGCCTATTACTGCACCAGGGAAAATTGCACTGTTTGGCGTTACCTCCTATAAGCTCATTGCCGGCGGCACCGGCAGCGGGGATGTAAACAAAGCCTACGTCACCGATCTCGATAAAGCGATGCTGCAAGGCGGTTATGTACTCGACGCCGGATTACAAACTGAATACGGGCGCTACATCACAGAGAAAACAGCCCAGCTGCCAAAATCACCATCTCTCTTTAGCACGCCGCCACCCATCCCGGAGCAGCAGCCGGATTCAGAGGCCATCAGCCGCCTCGCCAAATACATGGATGTGGCCATCATCACCATCGGCCGAAACGCCGGTGAGGGCAGCGACCGTAACATCGAAAACGATTTCCTCCTCCGTGAGGATGAACGCACCATGCTGAAAGTAATCAGTGAAGCATTCCATGCGAACAATAAAAAAGTAGTGGTAGTACTCAATATAGGAGGTGTCATTGAAACAGCCAGCTGGCGCCAGTATGCAGATGCGATCCTGCTGGCATGGCAACCCGGCCAGGAAGGAGGCAGCAGCATCGCAGATGTGATCAGCGGAAATATTAATCCTTCCGGGCGACTAGCAGCCAGCTTTCCCATGCAATACACTGACGTGCCCTCATCGGCCGGTTTCCCCGGAAAAGAACTTCCAGGCGGCAGCAACAACGGCAATCCTATGATGGGCAAGCCTTCGGAAGTACAGTATACAGAAGATATTTACGTTGGGTACCGGGGATATACCACGAATAATATTGCCACTGCTTTTCCTTTTGGATATGGATTATCCTATACGAACTTTACGTATAGCCGTCCACGTGTGACCAGTGCGCCCGGTGTGGCACCCATCCGTGTAGCCGTTACTGTTACCAACAGTGGTAACCGCCCCGGCAGAGAGGTGGTACAACTGTACGTATCTGCACCAGCCATCAAACAAGGCCGCCCGGTACGGGAACTGAAAGCCTTTGCTAAAACAGGAATCCTGCCACCCGGTGGAAAAGAAACGGTGCAGTTAACGCTGGGGATGTCCGATCTCGCATGGTTTGATGAAGCGAGGATGGCGTGGGTAGTGACACCGGGGACTTATAAATTAGAAATCGGCGCTAATGCGGAGATGGTTATTACGTCTACCGAATATAAAATCGGAAAAGAAATGATGTTGGAAAAAAACCTGGCAGCCCTGTAGAGCCACAATGCTTGTGGCTATCCGCTTAGATCCTGCTCATCAGCGGGATCTAAGCGGTTTTATATTAGCGAGGAGCCGCAAGCATTGCGGCTCTACCTACATAAATTAAAATATAACGCAACCATCAATGCGGTAACCTTTCCCTCACCTTACCATATACCCACGTTCCCGCCACGGCACTCAACAATGTAACCGCGATCACCGTGGCGCCACCGCCGGCCTGCGCCAGCAGCGGCCCCGGACAGGCACCGGTGAGCGCCCAGCCCAGCCCGAAAATCAACCCACCGTAGATATTTCCCTTATGAAACTTTTTGTCAGGGATAACAATCGCATCTCCCTTAATAGTTTTGATACCAAACTTTTTAATAAGCAAAACCGAAATCATACCCACCACAACGGCACTGCCGATGATGCCATACAAATGGAATGATTGCAAACGAAACATTTCCTGGATACGGAACCAGCTCACCAGCTCCTCTTTTACCAGTATAACGCCAAAGGCTATACCGGCGAGCAAATATTTTAACATAATAATTTACTTAGATGGAAAGAATAAAAGGTAAAATTAAATTCGCCATAATAAAACCGCCGGCCATAAAGCAACAGGTAGCTACCAGCGATGGCCATTGCAAAGAAGACAACCCCATGATGGAGTGACCACTCGTACATCCGCCGGCATAGCGGGTTCCAAAGCCTACCAGGAAGCCACCACCCACCATCATGATGACACCACGCCAGGTAAATAGCTGCTGCCAGTTAAACAGGTCAGCAGGTATCAATGAGGAGTAATCCTTTATACCATAGCCCGACAACTCATTTACCAGGTGCGGATGTACAGTTACGGCTGTACCATCCCGCAGAAAGGTCATCGCAAGAAAACCACCCAGTAATATTCCCAAAGCAAAAACTAAGTTCCATTTTTCCTTTTTCCACTCGTAGGTAAAAAAAGGAATTTTAGCAGGGATACAAGCGGCGCACACGTGTCGCAACGAGGACGATATCCCGAAAGTTTTATTCCCTAAAATCAGCAGTAAAGGCACGGTAAGCCCGATCAGCGGCCCGGCCACATACCATGGCCAGGGCTGACGCAGCCACATTATTATTTGTTCCATTCTTATTTATTAGTTGTTCCTGATTGGCATACGAAATCGGTAACAGGTACCGATGTTTTGTTAATAGCATTTATTCCACCGGCTACTTCGCTGAAATTGCGATAGCCGTGCATTTGCAGGATACTGGCCGCCGCCATGCTGCGATAGCCTCCTGCGCAGTGTACATAAAAATGTTTTTCCGGGTCCAGTTCTTTAAGCCAGCTGCTGATATCAGCGAGCGGTTTGCTGTCCGCATTTGTGACATGGGACGCACTGTATTCACTGTCTTTTCGTACATCTATCACCGTAGTATCGCTGTTGTATTGTGCTGCAAATTCATCTGCAGAAATACGTTTAACCGTATCCGTTACTTTGCCGGCATTTTTCCAGCTGTCGAAACCACCGTCGAGGTAGCCGATCACATTGTCGAACCCAACGCGCCCCAGTCGCTCAATGGCTTCCGATTCAGTACCTGGCGTACTTACGAGCAATATTGGCTGTTCCACATCCCCTATAAGCGCACCTGCCCATGGGGCAAAATCGCCCCGGAGGCCAATATTCACCGACTGTGGCACAAATCCTACTGCAAACTCCGTGTTATCTCGGGTATCGAGGATCAACGCCCTGGTATTGTTGGCCGCATTTTCAAATGCCTGCGGGTCCAGTGCCATGAGGCCTTTTTTCATCACCTCGTCCATACTGCGGTAGCCTTGTTTATTCATCAGCACGTTGGCCGGAAAATATTCCGGCGGCGGCAGCAGGCCGTCCGTTACCGACTTGATGAACGAAGCCTTGTCAGGTTGATTCAGCGCGTAGTTGATTTCTTTCTGATGACCCAGTGTGTCCACTGTTTCCTTCATCATATTTTTACCACAGGCGGAGCCTGCACCATGGGCAGGATAAACGATCACCTCATCTGCAAGGGGCAGGATTTTATTATTCAGGCTATCATACAGCATGCCGGCGAGGTCTTCTTTCGTAATACTGTCCTTTTTCTGTGCCAGGTCCGGGCGCCCCACATCACCGAGGAAAAGCGTATCGCCACTGAAAATGGCGTAGTCCTTCCCCTGCTCAACTTTGAGCAGGTAGGTCACACTTTCCAGCGTATGTCCGGGTGTATGCAATACTTTAATAGTAATGTCACCTATGCTGAATTCCTGTCCATCTGTAGCGATAATGGCGTCAAAGGCAGGGTCAGCGCCGGGACCGTACACAATAGGCGCGCCGGTGGCCTTGTGCAGGTCAATATGGCCCGACACAAAGTCGGCATGGAAATGCGTTTCAAAAATATATTTGATGGTAACCCCGTCTTTCTCTGCGCGACGCAGGTACGGGGCGGTATCTCTTAAAGGGTCAATTATGGCCGCTTCTCCGGCGGATTGAATATAATAGGCTCCCTGAGCCAGGCATCCGGTATAAATCTGTTCTATCTGCATAGTAAAAGCCGTTTAGATTAGATATACCAAAGGTCACGTATTATGTTTTCTTATACGGTGACATTTGTCACATAAGAGAGATTTTATTTCTTCCCAGCTTCACCGTACCGTCGGCCTCCAGTTGCTTCAGCAACCTGGAAACCACTGCCCTGGCCGTTCCCAGCTCATTGGCCAGCTGTTCGTGCGTCACCTGGAGGTTATTGCTATTGGTTAAAGCCGCTTTTTTACGGAGTAGCTGGAGCAGGCGCTCATCTGTTTTGCGGAAAGCCACTGCATTCACTACTTCCAGCAATTCTTCAAAACGCTTATGGTATAATCTGAATATATAATCCAGCCATTCGGGGTATTCTTTGATAAACAGCCCTACCTTCTCCACCGGCAGAAAATAAATCTCCGCCTCCTCCTCTACTACAGCCTTTACCTTGCTTTCTTCCTGGTGCAAACCACCGAGAAATGACATAATACAGCTTTCACCGGCACGGATATAGTACAGCAGGATTTCACGCCCGTCCTCATCCGTACGGAGCACACGCATGCTACCCCGTGTAACGATAGGAATAGCACGGATATTAGCGCATTCATTCAGGATCACATCCCCTTCCTTAAAGGTTTGCACCGTACTATACTCGTAAAGTTTCTCCCGCAGCTCCGGGCTGGACTGAAACGCCGTTATACTGTTCAACACATCCATACTGCAAATATACGAAAAGCCCTCCGGACGAAACGGAGGGCTTTATATCATCATCTACTCGTTATGAAATACTTGAATCTTTACTTATTCAACTATTAAAGTATTTATAGAGTGTGGCTGACTAACAGCAGGCGCTGCTTTACCGCTGATCCAGAGATTGTATTTGATCTCTTTATCGCTGGCATTGAGGACCACTACCGCCAGTTTACCATCTTTATTGATGAAGGCAGTAGTTTGCAGCTGTGACCGGCTGCTGGAGCTTACCACACGCTTTGCTCCCGGACGGATGAATTTTGAAAAATGGCCTAAATAATAATACGCGTTTGTATAAATGAGTTCACCTTTTTTAGTGTCTGCATGCACGGGGGCAAAGCAGAAGTTGCCCACGTGGTTCGGACCACCGTTTTCATCCAGGAGGATGTTCCAGTCTGTCCAGGCTACGGTGCCGCTATTGAAATCATTCACCAGGGAATAACCATACTTCTCGCCGATGGCCCAGTCCTGCAGGCGGTTGAAATCAAATTTTTCGATACAGCCTTCTGTAAATACGAGGTTTATGTTCGGGAATGCCTGGTTCACCAGTTTTTCGTTCTGGAACTGCATATCGCTGCCGGTCCAGGTTTCGTACCAGTGGTAGCCGATACCCCAGATGTATTTTGCTGCTTCTTTATCCTGCAGCAAGGTGCTGGCACGTTGATACAGCAGGTCGCGGTTATGATCCCAGGCAATCAGTTTTTTGTTACCTAAACCATTTTTCGCCAGGGTTGGTCCGAGGAATTTTTTGATAAAATCTCTTTCTTCTTCGGCGGTGAAGATGCAGGATTCCCAGCGCTGTTTGGCCATTGGCTCATTTTGTACGCTGAGGCCCCAAACAGGAATGCCCATGGCTTCGTAAGCCTTAATGAATTTCACGTAGTGGTTGGACCATGCCTGGTAAAAACGCGGCAGCAGTTTCCCTCCCTGCAATACACTGTTGTTATCTTTCATCCATGCCGGCGGGCTCCAGGGGCTTACAAAAAGCGGTAAGGTTCCGCCAGCCGCCTGTGTAGCCGCTTTGATGAATGGCACCTTATACTGAAGGTCGTGTTGTACGTTGAAGGTTTTAAGGGCGCTGTCGTTATCCGCTACGTATGCATAAGTACCGCTGCTGAAATCGCAGCTGGCTATATTGGTTCTTGAAAACGTATAGCCAATACCGTTATTAACATTAAAATAGGCTTTCAGCAGTTCGGCCTGTTTTTCTTTCGGCAGCTTGTAAAAGGTTTCGGCGGAAGCGTCGGTAAGGGCGCCACCAATACCCTGGAAAGTCTGGAATGTAACTTTGGGATCTACGAACACGCAAGGTTCTGTTTCAAAAGGTTGCGGCATCGCATGGAATTCAAGGGTGCCGTTTTGAGCCAGTCGCATTTCGGTATTTTGCGCCGTAGTGTACACGGTCACTTTTTTTTGCTGGCTGTAACCCTGCGCCACAAAGGCCAGGAACGCAGCACCTGCCAGAATTGTCTTTTTCATCTCTTTAAAAAAATAATTAATTACCAGACATAAGTACCTACGGCGTGACTGCCGAGTTTAACTGCCACCAGTTTACCATTTTCACGTATCTGAAACTCCTGCTCAGCAGGATGGTTATTTACTACTACCAGTACTTTTTTCCCTTCCTGCGTGCGGAATGCCACATTATCCAGCTGCTCCGGCTCGTTGGAGGCGATTCTTACGGATCCGGGCGCCACAAATTTAGAAGCATGGCCGAGCACATAGTAAGAAGAGTTACGGGTGATGTTAGCGCCGTCGATTGTTACACCACCGAGGCACTGTCCACAACCACCCTTATCCGTATGCGGGGTCAGGGCCGGATTGGAAGTAAGGTTCCATTGCAGCACATTGCGGCTCCAGTTTCGTATAGCCCCAATCGTTAGGCGGGTAGTGTTTCCGGTTAGTTCCCGGGAGAAGCTACCCTTACCGTCTGACCACTGTTCCGTGAAGTAGAGGTGCTTTTCCGGATAGGCATCATGAACAGTAGACATCGCACTGATACGACCGCCATAAAGGTGAAATGCTGAACCGTCGATATACGGGTAGGCGTCTTTGTCGGCCAGGATGTTCATTGGGTACTCCGGTTTATCGCAGTTGTGATCATACAATATGATCTTGGTTTTCAGCTTAGCCTGTTTAAACACGGGGCCCAGCGCTTCTTTCACGAATGCCGCCTGTTCCGCGGATTGCATGACCATGCTGGGATTGTTGCCCCCATGCAGCGGTTCATTCTGAATAGTGATAGCATCGATGTTGATACCTTCGGCTTTCATGGCGTGGATGTACTTCACGAAGTAGTTCGCGTAGGCGTGGTAGTACTCCGGTTTCAGGCTGCCGCCGATGAAGGAATTATTTGTTTTCATCCATGCCGGTGCGGTCCATGGGGAACCCAGTATTTTTATGCCGGGGCTTAATTTCAATATTTTTTTCAGTACAGGGATCAGGTCCACTTTTTCTTTATCGATGGAGAAGTGCTGTAGTGCAGTATCTCCGGCTACATCGTCGTAGGTAAATACTTCCGCGCTGAGGTCGGAAGCGGCGATGCTCAGGCGCAGGTAGCTGATGCCGATCCCGTTGCCTTTGGTGAGGAATAATTCTTTCAGCAACGCGTCCTGGGCGGCGCCAGGCATTTGATTAATATGGGTGGCACTGCCGCCGGTGAGGGTAAATCCAAAGCCATCAATCGATTGAAATTGTTTGGTAGCATCCACGTCAATTACGGGAGTGCCATTATCGGTGTTAGTAAAAGAAAGGCTATTCGTTTGTTTTTGCAGTAAAGCGGAGCGGTCAGGGTTACTGATCCATGCTTCCACCTTACTGTTATTTTTTGATGTCCCTTTTTTCTTTGCCTGGCCATAGGCAGTAGTACCCGCCAGCAAAAGAGCGAGGGTATATAAAACGATATTGCTGTTTGCTTTCATCTATACGTGGATTTATTGATCTATCATCTTATACACTCTAACGTAATCAATCTGCATTGCAGTGGGGAAAATGCTGTCATCTACGCCTTCTTTCCCTCCCCAGTCGCCTCCTACGGCTACGTTGAGCAATATGTGAAACCGTTTATCGAATGGCCATACCAAATATCCCTGTCCTTCATTCTTCATGTCAAACACCGGCTTATTATCAATGTAAGCGCGGATGGCGGCGGGTGTCCAATCGAGCCGGTAAGTATGAAAGGCATCATAGATGCTGTCTACTTCCGTTATACTGGTTTTCTGGGTATTGATTTTAAAATAGTATGCTTTTGTATGCATAGTTACATGGACTTTACCCGGATTATATCCAACGTGTTCCATGATATCAATTTCCCCTGAGTTTGGCCAGCCGCCGTACGCCCAATCGGTGGGCAGCATCCAGATGGCGGGCCAGGTGCCTTTACCTGCGGGCAGTTTTGCTCGTATTTCGAAGCGGCCGTACAGGAAATCTCCTTTGCCTTTGCTGATCACGCGGGCGGAGGTATAATGTTTGTTTTCTTTTTCCTCCTTGCGGGCGGTAATGGTGAGTACACCATTGCCAACGATGGCATTGCCGCTGTCGGAGTAGTATTGCAGTTCATGGTTTCCCCAACCACCGCCGCCAATGTCATATCCCCATTTGGCAGGATCGGGCATGCCGGAATAGTCAAACTCATCGGCCCAAACCGGAGTCTGTTCAAATTTCCAGGCTTTATCAACCGGAACTGGTAGTTTTTTGGGTGAGGTAGTGTCGCTGTTGGCCAGGCATAGCTGTGAAGCCATCAGCATGGAAACGAAAGATACTGCAACCGCGTTCATGAGGGGAAAAAAATTGATGAGTGGTAATTTCCTTTTTTTTATTCAAAGAAATCCAGTGCTTGCGGCACTGGATTTCTTTGAATAATTCCATCGCTGATGGCGATGGAATTATTCGAAATGTATATTATCTGATCTGCTCCAGCAGCTTCACACTGTCGACTGTGATACCTGCGGCACCCAGGCCATTCGCGGAAGAATTACTTCCTGCTTTAATGACAATATAGAAATCAGCTGCGTCGGTGAATTTAACCAGGCTGGCTTTACCGGCAGCTGCACCTGTACAGGCAACAGGTACCACATCGCCGTTCATGGCTACCAGGCCACAAGCGCTGTTGGTATTGAAACCCGCTACCAGGTTAGTGGCATAATTAAAGTTATTCAGCGGTAAATCTTTACCGATGTAAGCTTCGAACCAGGCGGAATCACCTGCCTGTTTAACCATTTGACCTCTTGCAAATACCTGCAGGTAATAGTCGCGGCCAGGATTGATTTTCACCTTGCGATAAATACCACCGTTGGAGGCAGTATTAGCCGGCTTTGAAAAATTCACGCCAGCAGGTGTATAGGTAATAGTGGTACCTACCGCTCCCATTTTCAGCGGCAGCCATTGGGTGTCTGCCTTAGGTTTGGTAAGATCATAAAAACCAACGATTTGTGTTGGTGGAATATCTGCGGCAACAGTCACCTGTTGCTTTGTGATTGCAGCACCTCCCTGCGTATAGGCGGTGAGGTTAATATCCCAGGTACCTTTTCGACCGAAGGTGAGGGTATCCGTTACTTTCGTAGAGGCACCACCGTTAGAGGCGGCCCATACGCTCATAAACGCACCGGTGGTGGTATTGCTTACCACAAAACGGTTACCGTCGTTAGCCACCGGTGTAACACTGAAGTTACCGGCAGGAATAGGGCCCAGGGATTTTTTATCTGATTCCGGCGTGCAGGCTGCAAAGGCACTCATGCCCAGCAGCATTGCGGCAAATATATTTTTATTGGCAAATTTCATGAATCGACTTTTTAAAGGTTGTTGACATCTTTATTTAGTACCACCATATTCTTTGTTCTGCAGAATTTTGGTGTTTTCCAGTTCCTGTAAAGGAATAGGGAGGATTTCGTTCTTACCGGGTTTGAAACCTTTAGTGGCCAGCACAGTTGCTGCATCACCGGTTCTAACGAGGTCGAACCAACGATGACCTTCACCCGCCAGTTCAAGACGTCTTTCTTTCATGATATTGTCGATCGTAGCAGATACAGGGTTGAGGCCTACCCGCTTGCGTACTGCATTCAGGAGCGCATCGGCGCGACCGGCGTCACCACCGCCCCTTACCAGCGCTTCTGCTTCCATCAGGTAAGCATCTGCCAAACGGATTTCATAGAGGTTCTGACCAAAGTTCAGTTCCACGTTACCACCACCGGTAGTTCTGTCGGAGTTTTTAGCCGCAAACTTAGCGAGGAAGTAACCAGTGTTCATGTAACCTTTCTCATATTTAGCAATACCGTTTTTCTCCAGGCTATCCAGGTTTAAGATGGTAGCATTGAAACGAGGGTCGAAATGCAAGGCATCAAACAGCGACTGTGTAACAGGCAGGAAGCTCCAGCCTGAATAGTAGTCAGGTGCTCCTGGTGTAGGGTTATAACCGCGAGGGCCCACCATCACATTCAGCACATTACCTTCTGTACAGGAAGTACAGCTCCAGGCACCACCACTCAAGGAAGAGAAGGAAACTTCGAAAATGGATTCAGCATTGAACTTATTGGTAAACTTCCACAGGTCTGCATAATTAGGCAGGAGGGAGTAACCGTAGCTACTGGTACCACCCGGAGTGCCATTTACCAAAGCAAATTCAGCAGCCGCCTCGGTATATTTTTTCTCCCAGAGATATACTTTTCCCAATAATGCATGTGCAATACCTTTGTTCATTCTTCCCGATTCATTACTGGCCAGTTTATCAGGCAGCTGGGTTTCGGCAATTGCTTCGGTAAGGTCTTTTTCTATCTGCGCCCAAACCGCTGCGGGATCTGCCTGCAGCACATTATAGAACTCGGAGGTAGCAAGTGTTTTTGTTAACAGTGGAATGTTTTTGAACAAACGTACCAGGTCGAAATAGAAATACGCACGCAGCACTTTACTTTCTGCCACAAAACGTTTCTTCTTATTTTCATCCATTGGTACATTGGGCAGTTTCTCCATCAGGAGGTTAGCCCTGAACACACCGGCATAGCCTTTCTGCCATAATTCTGCAGAGGGCCCTGTGGCTGGATCTACTGTGTAGTTAGACATCACCTGCAACGCAGAAACGTCCGTAGAACTACCACCACCAGCGTAGTGATCATCAGAGGCCGCATCGGCCATACCAGTTTTAGTAATATAACCATTACCCTGCCAGCCTACCACATCATACACCGCTACCAAACCGTTAAACGCTTCCGTTTCATCACGGTAGTAATTGTTTTCTGTTGGCGTTCCGGTAGGATCTGTTTCAAGGAAACTTTTACTGCAAGCAGCAAACACTAACAAGCCACCAGCTGCTATTATTATTGATTTAAAGAATTTTCTTTTCATTTTGTCCTGCTTTTTAAATTATCAGAAAGTAACATTCAGACCAAACATGTAAGAGCGCGCCTGTGGATAAATACCACGGTCGATGCTGGATACAGCACCACCGATTTCAGGATCGAAGCCAGTGTATTTGGTGAAGGTAAACAGGTTTTCACCGGTAACGAATACACGTAAACGTTGTGCTCCGATGCGTTTCATAATGTTGTTGGACAAAGTATAACCGATCTGTAATACTTTCAGACGGAGGTAATCACCATCTTCCAGGTAGAAGTCAGAAGGATTGGAGTAGTTACGGTTAGGATCATCCAACGTCATACGGGGATAAGTATTGGAAGTACCTTCACCAGTCCAGCGGCCCAGCGCTTTATTCTGCATGTTCGCTTCTTTGATATCCAGGCGTTTCAGACCCTGGAAGATTTTGTTACCACCAGCACCTTGTGCAAACAGGTTGATATCAAAGTTTTTGTAAGTAGCAGAGATGTTGAGGCCATAAGTCCAGGTAGGCATTGGGTTACCGAGCACCTGACGGTCAGCTTCGGTGATCGCACCGTCGCCATTGGCATCTACCCAACGGAAATCGCCTGGTTTGGCATTCGGCTGGATTTTGTTGCCTTTACCATCTACATACCCATCTACTTCCGCCTGATTCTGGAAGATACCGGCAGTTTTGAACCCATAGAAAGCATTCAGCGGGTTACCCAGCACGGTACGGGTGATAGGGTAAGTGGAGCTCTGGAATGTTTGCTGGTTGGTAGTGATGTATTGCACACCATCGCCCAAGTACAGTGATTTATTTTTAACGTAGGAGGCGTTACCGTTTACATTTAATTGCACTTCACCCACTTTTCCGTGGTAACCCAGCTCCAGGTCGATACCGCGGTTTTGGTTATCCGCCACGTTTGCAGGAGGATTAGAGTACGCACCGGTGTAAGTCGGTACACGCGGGTTCATCAGGATACCAACTGTTTTCTTGTTGAACCAATCAAAAGTGAAATTGAAATGTTTCAGGAAAGCGAGATCAAAACCGATGTTGGTCTGATGTGTTTCTTCCCAATGCAGCAATACGTTTGCAGGTGCATTCGGGCTGTTACCTACCAGGATTTCATTACCGATGTTATAATTTCTGCCATCTCCGATGGTAGACAAATACCCATGTTCATTCAGGTTACCGTTATCCACAATGTAATCATTACCCACACTACCGTAACCTCCGCGGATCTTCAGGAAGTCGATCACGTCATTTTCAGGAAAGAAGGCTTCTTTGGTAGGTACCCAGCCGGCAGACACAGATGGGAATACCCCATATTTTCTGTCAGTAGGGAAACGGGAAGAACCATCCCGGCGAATGATACCGGTCAGGAGGTACTTTTCAGCGTAGTTATAGTTCACACGTCCGAAATAGGATGCAACAGTGTGTAACAACCCATCTTTACCACCAGCGGTTTTATTGGTATTCGCAATTTTGTAGTTCAGGGATGCATCATGGAAAGTGGTAGCAGGAATACCAAAGTATGCTACGTTGGTATTTTGCAGGTATCCATCCTGATAAGCACCCTGGCCAACCAGCACACTGAAGTCGTGTTGCTTAATTGTTCTGGAATAGGAAATGGTGTTTTCCAGGTTCCAGGAGCGATTGTTATTCTGATCCCTGGTGAAGCTTGTTCTGGCGTTGGTAGTAGAAGAGTTCAGGTAGTACACCGGAACAAAGTTATCAGAGCCATAGAACGCCATTTTACCACCGAAAGTAGATCTCAGTTTCAGACCTGCGATCGGTTCTGCTTCGAGGTAGGCATTACCCACCAGGTTATGAGAATAGCTATAGTTGCCCAGTCTGGTTTGAATGTAAGCCAGCGGGTTGGTGATTTCCTGTTTTACCGCGTCGGAAATACCATAAGGATTGCCGAAAGCGTCACGCACCACCCCCGTGTTGGTATAAGGTGCATTTGCCGCCACTGTTTTATCGTATACAATCGCCGGAGTAATTGGGTCCAGGTTGATAGCAGAGCTCAGTGGACCGCCGAACTCACTGTTGGTGTTACCCAAACCGGAGTTTTTCTCGTAGGCATAGCTCAGGTTTTCACCGAAAGTCAGCCATTTGGCAATCTTGTGGGAGGAGTTGATACGGAAAGTAGCACGCTGATATTTGGAGATATCAGAAGCTACGATACCTTCCTGTTTCATGAAACCGAATGAAGTATAGAAAGTAGAACGATCGTTACCGCCGCTGAGGCTGATTTCATGGTTCTGACGGAAAGCATTGTTATTGAAGATGAGATCCTGCCAGTCAGTACCTGCACCTAAGGAAGCGGGATTAGCGTATTTAGGTGCTTTCCCGTCAGCAGCAAGCCCTTCGTTGATGAGGGTAGCATATTCGGTAGCGTTGAGGAGGTTCAGTTTACGGGCAGGCGCGGAAGTACCTACGTAACCGTTATAGTTTACGCGCAGCTTACCTTCTTTACCTTTTTTAGTGGTGATGAGGATAACACCATTTGCAGCACGTGTACCGTAGATAGCAGCGGAAGCGGCATCTTTCAGTACTTCCATGCTTTCGATATCGGACTGGTTGAGATAACTCACGCCACCGTTATCGACCACCACACCATCTACCACCCATAGTGGATCATTGTTGTTGAAGCTGGTATTACCACGGATACGTACAGACGAAGCTGATCCCGGCTGGCCGGAAGAAGATACGACGGTCACACCGGAGGTGCGGCCCTGCAATACCTGCTCTACGCGGGTTACCGGCTGATTTTCAAACTCACTGGATTTGATAGAGGAAATAGAACCGGTTACCACACTTTTCTTTTGCACACCATAACCTACTACCACGGTTTCTGTCAGGGAAGTGGATGACAGCGCCAGTTTAATATTCATCGGGTTGGCCGACGCCTGCAGCACCTGCTGATTATAGCCGATAAAAGAAAAAGCCAGCTGGGATTTAGGGCTGGGAACTTTAAGGGAAAAGTGCCCGTTAACATCCGCGGCTGTACCAGTGTTGGTTCCCTGCACGCGGATGGTAGCCCCGGGGATAGGGTCACCTTTCTCGTCGGTTACTTTACCGGTAACGGTGATGGAAGAATCGGCAGCAGCCGTATTTTCCACACTGGCTCTTACCAGGGTGATACGGGAACCATCTACTTTATAGGAAAAAGGCTGTCCGGCCAGCGCTTTATCCAGCGCAGCCTGTACAGATACATTTTTTACAGAAATAGTTACTGGATAAGTTGCTGCCAGCTGAGCTTCATCATAAACTACAGAAATGCCAGCCTGGCGGGCTACCTCTCTCAATACTTTTTTCAGGGGAGCGCCTTTCTCTGAAAGCGTGATCTGCTGCGACAATCCTTTTGCGCTGATATGTAGGCAAGCGGCGAGCAGCAAAAAGGCAGTCAATTTCATAACGCAGAACGTTTTTGTAGATACAAATTTCCGGGCACCGGAAACTATACCACTCAAGTTAAATTGCATACTTTTGTAGTGTTTGGGAATTGACGAATATGATTCGATAAGGGAATTCGGTTCAGTTTATATGCCCAAATTATTGCCGGGAGTGTTGCGAGCGCTTCCGGTTTTTTTTTGGACACCTAAACTGTTAGCTAGTTTCGGTTGTCATGTTTGTTTCGGTTGTTTTCAGTTTTAACTTTAATAATTGAACGTGGTACTGCCGGCGTGGATTCCGGCTGATTTTATACGCTGTCCCTTACTTTACGAGTTGTTTTAGTTAATAATTTTCTATTCCTCTCATTTCGATGAAGGCGTTATTATCAGCGTTCTCCCGTTGAGGGTAAAATCCGCTCCTGCGCTCTTCAACATTGGCAATATTTCAGACAACGGCAGGTTCCGGCTGATACGCCCTCCCAGCCTGCTGTTGCTATAAGCAAACTTGTTAACAATATCCAGATCGTACCAACGCCCCAGCTGTCGGAGTATCGTTGGTAAACTCACATTATCAAATTCAAAGAAGCCGGTTTTCCAGGCTATAACGCCCTGTACATCCGCATCTTGTACAGTTGCCACTCCGGTTTCATTATCCAGAGCCACCTGCTGCCCCGGCTTCAGGTATTTTTCTATCGCGCCTGCTTTCACTTTTACTGCACCTTCCACCAACGTGGTCCGCTGCTCTTTCTCGTCGGCATACGACATAATATCAAAACCGGTTCCCAGTACCTGAATAGTCGTGCTTTCGGCCTTGACTATAAAGGGTTTATTACTGTTCTGGGCCACTTCAAAATAAGCCTGGCCCTGGATTTCCACGGTACGGGTGCTGCCCGTAAATGCAGTAGGATAGCGCAGGCTGGAAGCGGCGTTGAGCCAAACCGTTGATCCATCAGGTAATACCAGTTTAAACTGGCCGCCACGGGGTACGTTAAGCGTATTATAAGTTTCAGCCTGTGTAGTCCGGCCATCTGTTTCATACAGTAACTGGCCATTCTGTTGCTTAACTTTTGTACCTCCCTGAACGATTACCTGATTTCCCGCGCTATCTAAAGTTACCTGAGTACCATCTGCCAGTGTCAGAATAGCTTTATCCGACCCTGGTTTAATATCTGCCACTGATGCTATGTGCTTTACCACCGCAGGTTGTGCCCTGTGTGCGGTATACATATAGAAGCCTGCAGCCACCACTACTCCCGTCATTACTGCCGCTGCCACCATCCATTTTCTGCGGCGCAGCGAATATATGGGTACCACTTTATTTTTACTGATTTCCTGCAATAACCTGGTTTCCACCCGGTTGCTCATTGATTCCGGTACAATGGCAGGTTCCGTCATACTACGTTCAAATTCCTCCTGCATCGCCTGCAAAGCAGTACGTCGCGATTCCTTGGTATCAAGCCATTGACGCAGCGCTTCGGATTCCTCCGGCGTGCACTTGCCATCAAGGTATTTGGCCAATAGTTGCTGGTAATATGATGCAGGGTGATGCATAACGTGAATAACGTGGCAGACACTTTTTTGCAGTGCCTCTATTGTACTATATCCGAAAATTGAAATGAAGGGTACCCCTCCGGAGAAATTTTTTTTTAAAAAAACATCGCAACAAGACAAGATGCTACCAGAATGTCGCCATGCCTGTATATATAGTCCTGAATAAAACGCATGCTCAGCACCATATGTTTCTTCACTGCACTCCTGGAAATACCCAGGATGGCCGCTGCCTCATCATAACTTTTTCCTTCCTGGCGACATAACCGGAATACATTCTGCCGCTGCACGGTAAGCCCCGCAAAGGCTTCCCTGAACAACCGGTCGTACTCCTTGGATTGCACATCCACCTCATTGGTAGATTCACGCTCCTGCAACCGGGCATACAACTGCGCCCGCAGCTCGTGGTCATCAGCGAGTTTATGAATTGTTTTTAAGACATGATTGCGGGCTATTCTGTAGAGGTAGCCACCAAAAGATAATTCAGGGTTAATCCGGTCCCGTATTTCCCAGACCTTCAGAAATACATCATGTACAAGGTCTTCCGCCAGGGACGGAACCTTGCAAAAACGTAACAGGTAAACATATAAACCAGGGTGATAGTGCCGGTAAATACTTGAAAAGGCCGATTCATCTCCCTCACGCATCCTGTATAACACTTCCTCTTCTGAAGGCATTCGCTCCATAGTAATAAGAAATAGATTCTAAGGCTGTGTGTAAATTATTAAAAACTACTAAAATTACAAGCAATTTTATGCCGCGCTGTTATTCTTTGCTAAATCGATTCGTTATTGAATTAAACGTAATTTTTACACTCTTTTTAACTATGCTTCCAACTGCAAACTACCTACAAGATTGCGTAAATTCCAAGGCCCTTTTTTCTGTCCAGTAATAGTAATCTCTAAATCCTACAAAACCAACGTGTCCACCTTTTTCCGGTGTTTCTAAATATAAATAAGGATGGGTAGCCGCTATATCATATGGATAGCACTCCTTGCTGAGAAACGGATCATCCTTGGCATTGATCAGCAACGTAGGCACGTTGATCCGATGTAAAAATCCCAGCGAGCTACACCTCGTCCAATATTCCAGCGCATTGGGGAAGCCATGCAGCGGCGCCGTATAGCGATCATCAAACTGCTGGAAATTTTTTATTTCCTCGTAACCACTCATATCAATTGCACCGGGATACTGCTGCTGCTTTAATGCCAGCTTGCGCCCCAGCGAACGGATAAAGCGGTTCATATAAATACTGTTGTGTGGCTTGGCCAGTTCCGTGGAACTGGTGACCAGGTCGCATGGCACTGAAACCGCTACCGCCGACTTCACCATAGGGTGCAGCTGATCTCCCCTCTCTCCCAGATATTTCAAGGTAACATTACCCCCCAGCGAAAAACCTACCAGGTGAATGGCGCTATACTTTCCGAGTGCAGCTAAATGATGCACTACCACATCCAGGTCACCTGTTTCTCCACTATGGTAAAACCGCAACTGCCTATTTGGTTCGCCGCTGCAACCGCGGAAATTCATCGATACGGTATCAAAGCCTGCTGCATGAAAGATCTGCACCATGCCCAATACATATTTCCTGCCTGCATCCCCCTCTAGGCCATGCAGAATCAGCACCACCCGGTCGCTCCCCCTGGAACAACAGTCCAGGTCCAGGAAATCCCCGTCCACAGTGGTGATACGCTTCCTTTCATAGGCTGCTGGCTTTACCCTCCTGAATAAAGTAGGATAAATCGTCATCAGATGACGGTTGCGCAGCAACATCGGCGCCTCATAATCAGATTTTTTCACTAGCGGCATAACAGCTGTAAAATTAGGTACTTTCCTACATATATCGACACTTTTCGATGTACTACCTTGATGTTATGCCTATAATAAAATCTACCCGCCTTGTTATAACCTGTACTATCCTGCCCTTTCTTTCAGTGCTACCTTTGCAGATGGAAAAAATTTGAGCGATGGAACAGACGATTACAGAAAAAACTCCCGTTAACATTTCACATCCCGGCATCAGCAACGGGATGGTGATGCTGATGGCCATCACCTGCGGCCTGGTGGTAGCCAATATCTACTACAACCAGCCACTGCTGGTGCAAATAGCAGCTACCTTTCATCTCACTATAAACCAGGTAAGCATCATAGCCACTATCACCCAGGTGGGATACACGCTCGGACTGCTTTTCCTGGTACCGCTGGGGGATAAAACGGAACGACGCAAACTCATACTGGTAAAAACTTTCGGTGCAGCCATCTGCATGATTGCCGCCGCCTTTTCGGCCAACTTTTACATGCTCATAGCCGCCAGCCTCTGCATAGGGATTTTTTCCTCCGTGCCGCAGCTGCTGCTGCCAATGGCCGCTACCATGGCCCCTGCCACCTCCAGGGGGAAAATTGTAGGTAAAGTGATGAGTGGCCTGCTTATCGGCATCCTGCTGTCAAGAACCCTCAGCGGCTTCATTGGCGCCCATCTGGGCTGGAGAGCTGTATTCCTCATAGGCGGCCTGGCCACCGCAGGATTGCTGGCCATATTGAGCGTAAAACTGCCTAAAAATCCACCTACCTTTGAAGGTAGTTACGCCAGCCTCATGCAATCATTGTTTACACTCACGAAACAAATGCCCGCTTTGCGACAGGCAGCCATTACCGGCTTTTGTATGTTCGGTGCATTCAGTGTATTCTGGACAACATTAGTATTCCTCCTGGAAGGCAGCCCTTTCTTTTTCAAAAGCGATATGGTGGGCATGTTTGGAGTTATAGGCGCCTGTGGCGCACTGGCGGCCCCGCTGGCTGGTAAGTCGTCCGATAAAAAAGGACCTCATTTCACCATCCTGCTCGGCATCATCGCCGCCGTAATCGCTTATGTGATCATGGGATTTTCCGGCACCTCGCTGACAGGGCTCATCGCAGGCGTAATCCTGCTCGATATAGGTATGCAGGTAACGCATATCTCCAACCAGTCAAAAGTTTTTGCACTCAACCCGGAAGCAAGAAGCCGGCTCAACACCGTATATATATCCAGCTCCTTTGCCGGCGGCTCCCTGGGATCATTGCTGGGCGCCCGCGCCTGGAGCGCCTATGGCTGGACAGGCGTATGTATCCTCGGTGCCACCCTCCTGCTCATTGCCCTACTTATCAATATTAAAAAAAGCAAACAGTGACTATGCTAAAAAAACTCCTCTTCGCCGGTATCACCTCACTCGCCTGTATACACGTACAGGCACAGGAAGCAGCCGATCTTATCATCCGCTCCGTGCAGGTGATCGATGTACATACCGGAAAAATCAAAGCCGGACAGTCCATCGTTATCCGCCACGACAGCATCATTGCCGTGAACGATGATAAAAAAATAAAACGCTATAAGGCCGCCCGCGAGTTCGATGGCGCCGGCAAATACGCCATGCCGGGACTGTGGGACAACCACATGCACTTCGGCGGAGGCGATACCCTCGCCGATGAAAACAAAAGCTTTCTGCCACTATACCTCGCGCATGGCGTAACTACTATCCGCGACTGCTCCGCAGATATCAGCGACCTCGTGATCCGATGGAGAAATGAAGTGAACAGCGGTGCCCTCCAGGGCCCTACCATTTTCACCAGTGGCCCTAAACTGGAAGGCTATAAATCCCTCTGGCTCAACGACCTGGAAATAGGCACCTCCGCAGAATTACAGCAGGCACTGGATTCATTGCAAAAAATAAAAGTGGACTTCGTGAAAGTCACGGATAACACCCTCAAAAGTGACTTGTACCTGGAAGCCTTGCGGGAAGCACGCAAACGCGGATGGGCCGTATCTGCACACATCCCTTACACCCTCACGATGGACCAGGTAACCGCGGCAGGACTCAGTGCCGTAGAGCACCTGGGATATGCCTGGAAAGCCGGTGTGAAAGATGAGGCTAGTCTCTCCCAAAAAATTGCAGCAGGGGAAATCAAAGGACGTGATATTAACAAATATATCATCGAAAACTTCGATAGCAGCGCCGCCCTGAAAACCTACCGTATGATGGCTGCCAGAGGTACTGCTATAACGCCAACGCTTACACTTCCGCACCTGATGGCCTGGCTGGATGTGGATGACCACTCCCACGATGATTATTTGCAATACATCGGCAAAGGCATTGAAGGCACCTACGCCTGGCGTGTTAACCGCGCCAAGCAAGACGATGCAGCCGCTGTTGCTTTCCGCAAAGAAGTATTTATTAAAACAGCGGCCTCCCTCAAACTGCTGCAACAGGCTGGTGTAAAAATTATGGCAGGCACGGATGCCGGCTATCTCAATTCCTACACTTACCCCGGCATCGGCATACATGAAGAACTGGCACTGATGGTGAAATACGGTGGTATTACGCCTTTGCAGGCCTTGCAGGCTTCAGTCATCAACTCACCTGAATACCTGCATAAAGGAAATTACGGTGCGCTGGCGGCAGGAAAAAAAGCAGATGTACTGCTGCTGAATGCCAATCCTCTGGCGGATATCAATAACACACAACAAATTTTTGCAGTGGTAACCAAAGGTAAACTGCTGGATAGAAAAGCACTTGATGACTTGCTGGAACAAGTACGTGCTGCCAATAAATAAATTCACCTGGCGTAGCCTGACCGGGGGGGCCTGGCCACGCCAGGCAGTTTCAATCTCACCGAAGGTGAGATTGAAACTGCTACTTTATCAGGTTAAAAAACCTCCTCCATCTGATACTACTCTTATCATAACTCAACCATATCATCGTCGCCTTTCCCATCACATGATCTTCCGGTAAAAATCCCCAGAAGCGGGAGTCCTCCGAAAAATGTCTGTTATCCCCCATCATCCAGTAGTAATCCATTTTAAAGGTATAGGAAGATGCGGGTGCTGCATTGATCATGATCACGTTGCTGGAAGTATCCACTGTGTTATGCTCGTAGGTGGCAATTGCTCTCGCATACAGGATGATGTTGCTGGTATCCAGTGCAATGGTGAGGCCTTTTTTGGGAATAATGATGGGACCAAAGAAATCTTCGTTATAGAGATGCTCAAAATCCCTGGGAAAGATTCTGGAATCGCGGTCTGCACTATGAATGACCGGTTCAATATGATAGCCGAGCTGCCTGAGTTTCCGGGCTACTACCTGCGTAAAATAGTAGCGGAATTTGGTGCTGTCGCCACGCATCTGAAACGAGTTACTGTCGATTTCAAATTTGGTCACCAGCGAATCCGGCAATCCCTTACATTCATTGTCGAACAGGAAATAGGGCCTCTGGGAATATTCCGGTGGGTCCAATGGCAGATGGTTGATGTATACAATACCTGCATTGATTTCCAGCGTATCACCGGGCAGGCCTATGCAGCGTTTGATCCAGGTGGCACGTTTGTCGATCGGCCGGATATCTGGTGATGGAAATTTCTCAGGATGTAGTTCGCGGTAATAATCCACATCATTGCCACTCTTACTGGTAAGCACTGTATCTCCCACCGGCAGGTTAAATACTACCACATCCCCGCGCTGCACTTTACCGAAGCCCGGCAATCGTTTATATGGCCATAACACAGCGGTACTATAAGGTTTCATATTGGGAAACAGGGGCATCCTGGCCTGGGTAAACGGTAATGCCAGCGGTGTGTTGGGAATACGCGGTCCGTAACTCAGCTTACTCACAAAAATGTAATCATTGATCAGCAGCGTTTTCTCCATCGATGGCGAAGGGATCATAAAGGCTTCAAACAAGAATGTCCTGATGAGGGTGGCGGTTACTACGGCGAAAATGACGGCCTCTATCCATTCTCTTAGCATCGATTTCTTTTTCTTTTCGCTTGTTTCCTTCTGGGGTCTGCGGGCAAGAAACTTCATCCGTGAATCTGATTTAAGGTGCCAATGAATGTACTAAGGGCTACTGCGTTGGCTTCGCAGCTTTTTATTCTCAGCTCAAACTCCCGTCGCCGGTGGCGACGAAGATTTTGAGCAATACCGGTGGCCAAAGGCCACCGGTATTGCTCAAAAGTTATTTCTTTTTTATTACCTTGTCCCACATAAAAATATCCACGTTATAATATTGTTCTTTGTATGAATCACTCAAGACGCTTATTTCTCCAGCAGGCCAGCCTGGCCGCTGCCGGCCTCTTATTGCCCGGTGGCATTTCAGCCTTTGCCAATAGCAATGGCCTACCGAAAAGAGTGGGTATCCAACTGTATACCATGCGGGATCAGCTGGACAAAAACCCAAAGGATACACTGACTCAAATCGCTAAAATCGGTTACCAGGAAGTGGAAACCTATTATGGTACTCCCGGCGTATACGAAGGGAAGTTCTGGGGTGTTCCGGTGAAGGAACTGAAATCCCTCCTCTCCTCCTTAAACCTGACCAGCCCAAGCGGCCATTACGGACTAAACAGCTTCCTTACAGCAGGCGATGGCAAGGATGATGAACTGAAAGCCCAGGTAGACTATGCCGCTGAGCTGGGACAAAAATATTTCGTGATCCCTGCATTGCCTTTTCCACAATGGGATGCAACCCCCACGGCAGATCATTATAAATTCATTGCTGAACAGCTGAATAAGGCCGCAGAGTATTGCAAAAAGTCGGGCCTTCACGTGGCCTTCCACAATCACTTCTGGGAATTCAAACCCCTGGCTGACCAGCCAGGCAGCGGCTATGAGGTGATGTTGAAACATACAGATCCCGGCAAAGTATTCTTTGAGCTGGACTTGTTCTGGGCCATCAAATCAGGCTACGATCCTGTGAAACTTTTTGCACAGGCGCCTGGCAGGTTCTTCGCGCTGCATGTAAAAGATATTGATAAAGCCAGGCCAGAAGTGCTCGTATCTCCTGCCACAAAAGATAAGAAAGCAATGGAATTATTGTCCATGGCTTCTTTTGCAGATGTAGGCACCGGTGCGGTGGACTTTAAACGCATCCTGGCGAAAGCCCCGGCAGCTGGGGTGAAGCATTTGTATGTGGAGCAGGATGTGATTAAAACAGATCATTTTCAGAGCATCACCAATAGCTATGGTTATGTGAAGAATACGTTGCTGAAGTAAACGAAATGCTTTTATATACTGATGAGGGTGAGCAGGCCGGCGGCCTGCTCACCCTCATCTTTTTGTCCATCGCCAAAGGGGATGGATAAAATGATGCTTATACATTACCGGCGGAGCCGTGCATCAACACTTTGGCCGAAAATACCCTAGCTTTGCAGCAAATTACGTTGTTACATATGGCGATGCACGAAATAGAAACCTTGGTGGAAACCTCCATCCTCTGCCTGGATAATAGTCAGGACGAACTGGCCGATTACAGAAGCCTTATCTTCAACCTGTATCAGCTGCAAGACAGCTTTGATACCGGTTTCACTCACTTCAGGGTGATGGATATACTGATTAAACATCGCTACGTATACACCTTCCCGATTACTGCTCATCCTGCTTACCTGGAGCATACCGCCTTTTTCGACGGTCTTGCTGCCAGCCAGAAGTTCAGCTTCATATATGCCAACCCGGCTAAAGAGTGGGATGCCACTACTAATCCGGTTGCCGGCTATGCTAATTACGATCACGCTACCGGTAAGTACATACTGTATTGTGACGCCGGCTCCCTGCTGTGGTCAGCCATGGTAGCGGCAGGCACCATCACCGGCAAAGATGCCATTGCGCCGGAGCCGATGGGCTTCTTCCACCTGGCACTTACCATTACCGAATTTGCTGCGGCCCAACAGGATAAAGACCTGCTGGGACTATGGTACCTGCTGCTCCCTTACATGGTGATGCAGGCAGAACAGGATGGTATTCCCATTCAGACTAAAGACCTGGAAACAATTTTCAATATCATCGTAAACCAGGATGCCATTCCACAGGAAGGGCTGCCTTATATTGAAGATATTCCCAAAGGCGGAGAGCTGGGAGCTTTCTGCGAATGGTGGTATGCGCCTGCAAAGGAATATATGCCTACAGAGCCGGAAGCGGAAGAAGAGATAGACCTGGATGCCATTCCATTTACACAGGAAGTGGAAAAAAGCGCCCACTGGTATTCACAACAGGTGGTAACGCTGATGGAAACGGCTACCAACGCCATCCAGCAGATGGAAGAAAACGGCGGCGATGATACTACCCAGCAGGCCATTCAGCAACAATTGGCGGCGGCGCTCACCTATGCCAACAAAGGCCTGGAAGTTTCGCCCGGTGAGCCTAACCTGCTGATGAATAAAGGGTCTATCCTCATGCTGCTGCAGGACTATCCCGCCGCCATGGAGTGCTACAACGAAGCACTGGCGGCCGCCCCTACCAATCCATACGTACACCTGAACCGTGCTATTTTATTCTATCATATGGATCAGTTCCAGGAATCAAAAGCATCTTTTGAAAAGCTGCTGCAGCTGGAACCATCCAATGAGTTTGCCCAGCAGTGGTTGCAACACCTCCGCGAAGAAGGCTACTAATCAGGTATTCAACTATACAGCCGGTTATTTCCACTCTTCACAAAAAAGTGGAAATAACCGTTTTTTTATATATATTTCATTACAGGATGTAACTGTTAATACAAATTGATTGCAAGTGTATGATTAAAGAGCTGGAAGATATTGTTCGTGCATATGAAGTAGCCAACCGCAACGGCTTACGTACAGCGCTGGCCACTGTTGTGCATGTAGATGGCTCCGCCTACCGCCAGCCGGGCGCCAGGATGCTGGTGACGGAGAATGGTGAACTCACCGGTGCTATCAGCGGCGGCTGTCTCGAGGGCGATGCCCTACGCAAAGCACAGCTGGTGATTATGCAACAACAGCCTATGCTGGTTACCTACGATACCACCGATGAAGATGATGCGCAACTGGGAGTAGGACTGGGCTGCAACGGTATCATCCACATCCTGCTGGAACCGATCGTGGCAGCAGACGCGAACAATCCTATTCACCTCATACAACTCATAACCGGCAACAGGCAGGAATGTATCTTAATCACACTGTTTAATTTAGAAAAGAGAAAAGAAAGGCAACGGGGAACAGTGCTGCTCCGCAGGGATAACTACGTAGACGGCTATACGGACAATTCTCCACTCTGCACAGCCCTGCTCAGCGATGCGCAACTGGCAATGGACGAGCAAACTACGCTGATACGCACTTACATCTCCACAGAAAATTCACAGACCGCCTTACTCTCTTATATTACTCCTGCCATACAATTGCTGATTGCCGGCGCCGGCAATGACGCACAGCCACTGCTACACATTGCCCATATCATGGGATGGCAGGTACACCTGCTGGATGGCCGCCCTAACTACGCCACCGCAGCACGTTTTCCAGGTGCCATTATTCATGTAGCCAAGGCCGCCGAAGCATTACAGCACATTAACGCAGACGCCTATACGGCAGCTGTACTCATGACGCACAACTACAATTACGACCTCAGCCTGTTGCAACAACTCACTCAATTGCCGGTGCCCTACATCGGGGTACTTGGACCAGCGAAAAAATTAACGCGCATGCTGCAGGAAGCATCCGGCATTACCGCCATACAACAGGTACGCATATACGGACCTTCCGGCCTTGATATAGGCGCCGCCACGCCGGAGGAAATCGCCCTCAGCATTGCCGCAGAAGTAAAGCTGGTAATGAGCACCGGCAATTACAAGGGCGCGTCCCTGCGAGATAAGGACGGCGCCATCCACAGCAGAAGAGCACAGGTGATCACGAGTCAACATATCTGACATGACAGGCATTATCATCCTCGCCGCAGGCGCTTCACAGCGACTAGGTCAACCCAAACAGCTACTGCCATTCCGTGGCAATACCCTGCTGGGAAGTATAACATCTACCGCTATAGAAAGTAATATAGGACCTGTACTGGTTACACTGGGTGCTTTTGCGGACCAGATCAAACCTGCCATCGCCGGCCTGCACTGCAAGGTAGCCGTAAACGAAAACTGGGAAGCCGGCATGGGAAATACCGTAGCCTATGCAGTCAATGAATTTCTACGTATATACGCACACGTTAGTAAACTTTTCCTGCTGGTATGCGACCAGCCATTTATTGATGCGCGACTCCTCCACCGCATGCAGGCCCTGCGCTCCCCTATTGTAGCCTGCCGCTATGAATATAACACCGGCACTCCCGCCCTCTTCAGCGAGCCTTACTTCGTTGAATTGCAGGCACTGCAAGGCAGCACAGGGGCTAAAAAGCTACTCACCTTCCATAAAGACCAGGTTACCACCATCGATTTCCCGGAAGGAATCATTGATATTGATACTATTAAAGACTACCATGAACTCCTGGCGCAGTAAACGCAAAATATTTTTTTGCGGAATAAAACTTTCACCTATATTTGTCTACAAATTTGGTAGACTAATAAAATTCAATACCATGATTACCTCCAATACAACTACATCCATGGCTGATTTTCGCAATATTGCGAAATACCTGACGTTGTCCTTCGCCAATGGATATTGTTGTTGTTGTTAATCCCTTCCCCAAACAAATTGCTGCGGTAATCCCACCAATGGCCGCTTCAGCCTTACAGCATTTTTTTTCACCGCCAACAAAAAACTTTCGTCATGAAAACGAATAACCAACCCGTATTCCGTCTGGAACAGACGGTTACCCCCGAACATCTTGCATGGTTTCACCAACATGGTGTGATCCAGTTCCGCAACTTTATTGATGCGGATACAGTAGCCTTATTAATACGTGAAGTACAGCAGGTACAAGACTGGCTGCTTCGCAATGATATACAGAAAGTAAATGGCATACCGCTGAAATTCGGTACAGACGCCGACGGTACACCACTCATACAGCGCATCGCTTTTGCTTCGCATTACAGCAACATCCTCCGGGAATTCCTGCAGGACCCGCGCCTGCAATCGCTCACCAAACTCCTGGGCCCTTACAGTGGTCGCATAGGGGAAGACGAAAAAGACGGACTGGTGGTCAACCATTATGTCAACTCCGCTGATAGTCAGTTTAAACAACTGGGTTGGCATACGGATAGCCCACGGGACCTATTCCTCGGCAGTCGCATTATGCCAATGCTCAATGTTGGATTGCACCTGGATAACTGCCCGGCAGTCAACGGTGGTCTGCGTGTGCTCACGGGTACACATCACCAGGGCTTGTGGCGGCTCCTCTTCAGGAAAAAATATTTTATTGATAACAGGCCTGATAAAAACGAAACAGGATTTAATATAAATGCAGGTGATCTTACCGTACATGACGGCAGGTTATGGCATCGTGTACAGCAATCGCCGCATGTGGGCGAAGCTAGCCGCCGCCGGGTGATGTACATTCCTATCATCACCGGTGCTTACCAACCTAAACATGCCGGCAGCACTACCCCGTTCTATCACAAACTGGCGCACCTGAAGCAACATCTGTATGGCGCCAAACCAGCATGGGCAGCAGCAAAAGCGAAGCCCGAAGGAATACTGGAACCTAAACATTAAATCACTGAATATGTCATATGCATTAGTAACAGGAGCTGCCAAAGGGATAGGAAAAGCCATAGCGGCGGCTCTTGCTGAAAAAAATTATCACCTGCTGCTGGTAGACCTGGATGGTGCTGCGCTGGAAAATACGGCCACAGAAATTGCTGGACTGTATCACGTGAACGTACATACGCTGAACCAGGACCTTTCCGCTAAAGACGCCATTGATGAAGTATTCCGCTGGTCGTCGCATTTTCACAACCGCTTGCCGGTAGTGGTAAATAATGCCGGCTACGGCTTAAATGGCGAGTTTGAGAAAATTCCGCTGGCGTCACAATTCAATATCATAGATGTGAATATCCGCGCGCAGGTGGGGCTTTCCCATGCTTTCATTCCGGTGCTGCGGCAATTCAAAAAAGGATACCTGCTGAATGTGGTGAGTACTACCGCCTATCAAACAGTGCCCTATCTGAACATTTATGCATCTACAAAGGCCTTTGCCTTGTCGTTTACCCGTGGACTCCGTTACGAATTGCGCAACAGCAATGTATCAGTAAGTGCATTGAGTCCGGGCAGTACCGATACCGATTTTGTGAACCGTGCCGGCATGAATGCCCGTACGCGCAGGATTGCCGATCGATTTAACATGACTCCGGAATCAGTAGCCAGGATAGCCTTAAAGGGCCTGTTTAGTGGCAAAGCCGAGATCATTCCGGGCTTCACGAACAAGCTCAATGCCTGGTTGCCTAAATTCTTCCCGAAAGCATTCGTTGAAAAAATTGCAGGAGATATATACGAGCCAGCCGTGCAGGAAAGTGTGGTTACGAGTAAAGCACCTGCTCTTCAGTGAAATAAGTACGTCCGCCCTTATCCACATGCTGGATGGGGTAACCACCGGGACTTTTCTCCTTTCCAGGCACATGCACCTGCATGAAGTCGCGCACTTCTCCGTTGGTAATACCCGGATGTGACTTGTTGATCTTGCGGATCGCATCTTTCAGCACCTTACGGGTAGCGGCTACCAGGGCTTTTATCTGCTGCGGCGGAATGGCCTTACTGATTGAAAAAGGTGAAATTTTTGCGGTATAAAGAATTTCATCAGCATAGGCATTGCCGATGCCAAGTACATTTTTCTGGTCCGTCAGGTATTTTTTGATGGTAGTTTTCTTTTTTGCCAATTGCGCCTCCAGGTATTGCTCATTAAATGCCTTGGAAAGGGCATCAGGCGCCTCTTTTTCAGGCGGGTCCAGCGTCAGGTGAGCCGAACGCTGAAAATCGGTCAATACAAGTGAAATACCGCCTCCAAATCGCAAAGTCGCAATAGTAAACTTTTGCTCTTCATTTTTTTTAAGGAGATATAGTTTTCCATGCAGCATCATGTGCATCCCCAGCACATGATTTTTCCCGAAATAAAAAAACAGCTCTTTACCATGCCTGGCTATCTTTTCAAGCTTTTGCCCTTCCAGCGCTTTTTTTAATGCGGTCAATGTTACCTTCAGGTGTTTGGTAACCGGCACATCAATTTCCTGCAGCTTTTTGTGTTGCAGGGCAGCGGATAAGTTTTGCTGGAATACTTCCAGATCAGGTAATTCAGGCATGGTAATTAAAATTAAGCTATTATTCTCACTTTAATACGCCTGCAAATCGCCATTGCGACTGGAAAGACGGGCTCAGCGCCTGTTTGGTAATGATGGCCCTGAACATTTCCACAGGAATAGCACCTTCCCGCAGAAAGGTGTCGTGAAAAACCAGCTCTGTCATTTTGCCGCTTGCAACCATTTCCGCATGTAGCGCACGCAGCTGGAGTCCGCCCATCATATAAGCGATCTGGTAGAGCGGTCCGTAGCCACCGGTAAAGGATCTGCGCACTTCCGACTCCGCACTGAAAGACTCATGGCCCACGCGTTCCACCAGGAAATCAATACACTGCTGCGGGGTCCATTTGCCCAGGTGGTAATTCAGAGAGAAGATAATGCGTGCGCATCTGTGCATCCGCCAGAATAGCGCGCCAATCTTTTCTTCGGGGGTGGCATGAAAACCTTTGTCCCACAGGAGCATTTCCCAGTAAAGCGCCCACCCTTCCACGGAAAATGGTGTATTGAACATATTGCGGTAGGGCTTGTAGCGCTGATTCATATAGCCTTGCAGGTTATGTCCGGGAATTAGTTCATGAAATACCGTCGCATGTGCAAAACCATAGTTATTACTGCGCAAACTCATCTCTTTAGCACTCTCCTCCATATCCATGGTAGGATAGGCAATTAAGATCGATGCCCCACCCAGAAAGAAAGGTGCAAACCGCTGTTGTTCCTTGCTCAGCATAAACATGCGCCAGCTTTCTTTGGCCAATGCAGGAATGGTGACCAGCTTCCGCTCTTCTACAAACTGAATGGCTTCATCCGCCAGGCGGTGGATCAGCTCAGGCTGACGGCCAGGTGCTACGTAGTTTTCTTTGATTTTTGCCAGTGCCTTTTTCCAGTCCTGGCCATAACCAAGTGCCGCGGAGGCTTTCAGCATTTCCTTATCGCACCATTCAAATTCCCGGTTGGCAATAGCCACCAAATCTTCCGGAGAATAAGGAATCATTTCAAACTGTAATAGGTCGGTAAGGGCGGCCTTGCCAATAGGCGAGCCTTTGATACCGCTGGCATCCAGTGATTTATCAGCTTTGTCCGCCAGCTCATAATTGAGATAGGCTGCATATTTAGCAAGGGCGCTATCCGTTTTCTGGTAAGGCTCCTTTACCCACCAGGTAAATTGCGGATCATAGTTGTAGTAAAAATCATAGACCTGCTGTAATCCTTTCTGAAGGCTGGTTACGATAGCCGATGCCTTCCGGAAATCAGCCGCGGTTAACTGCTGATTTTTGGCAGCACTGCTCCGGACCGCGCCTATCGCCTGCTGCACTTTATTCAGGGTAATCGCTACCTGCTGGGCATCAGGCGTATCACCACGGCGCCGCCGGATCTGTAGCTGCATGATATCATCTGCAAAAGGCACCAGCGGTACTATTTGCGTATATGCCTGCGCGTTAAGGTCAATGTCCTTAATTTCCTGCAGGAGGTTACGCTGCAACAGCAGATAATCTACCTGTTCTGTGGTGGGCAGGTCCCGGAAATTAATCTGTTTTAATTCCTGCAATATGCTGTTATAATACTGCCGCATACGTGTGTAATACTCCGGGCTGTCCGGGAAGATATACACTTTATTGAGGCCGTTTACATCTGCTTCCACGCGTTGAATTAATTCCGCCACCGGCTGCCCTGGTGCCGCAAAAAGGCAGGTAGCACAGGCAATACCGAGGATAGACAAGAGCATTCTTTTCATAAGTATAATATTAGATACTAAGGCACCTACCTTTTAATATTCAATTGGTTGATTTGATTTAAACGAAACGTACTCCAAAGATAAAACCCTTCACTGATAAGGTTTTACGAATATTGTCCGCCAATAAACCAGCATTGTCTTTAAAGAATAAATATATACAATTTATTGACCTATGTAAACCTGATGTTAAAACGACTTTCCAAGCGGGCTCAAACGGCCTTTTTACTGCATTTATACGACAGAAATTCGGTAAATTCGTAATTCGTGTTTTTTCAAATTTTTAAAACAAAATATGTAAAACCATTAAAACATTACGGCGTGAAATTGAAAAAGAAGCAAGTGATTAAACCGTTAGTGTTTGCATTTACAGTTTGTGTTTTTGCATTCCTTATTACCACCTTTAGCAGTATTGATAAAAGCAGTGCCAGCGCTTACAAAGCCACTACCACTACCCCCGCAGCAGATTCCATCCAACAGCCGGACCTTTACGCAGAGATGGGTCTTGATTCACTCGGACTGAGCGAGGAAGCATTTGACAATGCCATGGTAGGTTATGAAAAGCTGAACAGCGAAGGCAAACTCAAGAACGATAAGGTGATTTCTATTATTGACTTCTCACTACCCTCCAGTAAGAAGCGTTTATTTGTGATTGACCTGCAGAATAAAATCGTGCTGTTCAACACGCTGGTATCTCATGGAAGAGGTTCCGGCACCCTCAATGCCAATGCATTCTCCAATCAGCCTAACAGCTTTAAAAGCAGTCTGGGCTTTTTTGTAACAGGTAACACCTATATGGGGCAGCATGGCTATTCCCTGCGCCTCCTGGGCGAAGAAAGAGGTATTAACGATAATGCGCTGGCGCGCGGCATCGTAATGCACAGCGCCAACTATGTAAATGAAGCATTGGTAAAAACCCAGGGCTACATTGGCCGCAGCCTCGGCTGCCCGGCAATTCCGGAATTCATTCACAAAAAAGTGATTGAACGGATTCGTAATGGCAGCTGCCTCTTCCTGTATAGTCCTGATAAAGCATATTCTATGCGGACAAGATTGCTGGAAAAAGATACGCTGGCATCTTAATATAATATTTTGTAGAGACGGGCTGCGCCCGTCTCTCAAATGCAGGGAGATAGGCACAGCCCATCTGCTAAAATCGAGGAGAAGGGCACAGCCCATCTCTACAATGTTACAATAAATTTCACGGCACCATAATTACCTACCTCCGGACGCATGTAGTAAGTCCCGGCCGGAAGACCTGCAACAGTTACACTGTTATTGCTCCCTTTTACCACCCGCACTCTTTTTACCGTATATCCGTTACCGTTAGTAATCAATACATTTCCGTTTATGGCTGATTTTATATAGACAGTACTGGCACCGGGATTCGGAAATACCTCCAGCGGTGCAGCGGCCCTGGTTTCCGTGGTGTACAACGGTGCAGCCATCAACGCGGTTTTATTCAGCGCCTGCAAACTGCTGCCTACTGTCAGCGATAAGGAAGGCCTGTCACCAGGCAGCGCCGATTCATTGGCATAAAATGTTATGTCCGACGTACTGGCGTCTGCGTTAGTCAGATTGCCATAAATATGAAACACCAGCACAGAATCACCCTGGCGGATATGGCTCAGCAAACTGTCTTTGGTAAGGTTCCAGGTCATCCAGTTGCCACCGTAATAGTAGCCCGCATTCAGGGAGTCCAGGTGCACGGAATCGGCTACCCATTTATTCCAGGTGAGACTATTGCCATCTGAGTTATCCCAGTTGCTTTTGGCGGCCCATTTAACTACCAGGCTGGTTTTTCCACCATTCGTATTCACGCTCCTGACTTTCAGATGCAACCTCACCGTATCCACATTCGCTAAATTGCCGGTATAGTCACTTAGGCGGAACTTCAGGAAAGTCTCTCTTTTATAGCCACTGTTAGGATCGGGCTTTATCGCCAGCGAGGAGTCATTCCCAAAATTAGTAGTGGCACTGCCACCGTTACGGATATACGTATCTGCCGCTGGTTTAATACCTTCCGGCCTGCTGGATGGCGCAAAATTTATATCCAGCACCGGTATATTATTCTCAAAACGGTACGGGAACACCAGCTCCTTCGAAGAGCCATTGGTAAACACAAACTTGATACGTAAGGTATAAGTGCTGTATTTCTTCCAGAATTCAGCTACCGGCATGGCTACATTAAAACTATCCGTACCCACTTTATTTGCCACCCAGGCAAGCTGATCGTAGTTGGCGCCATCATCGTCCTGATCATTGTAAATCACAATATTGCTGACTGATTTGGTAGCCGTGAATTTCCCTGAAAGGTGAATATTCCCACCACTATAGCTTGAATGGAAATTAATAAACGACGCCGTTCCGCCACCATACAAATCGCTGATCGTATCTTCTGTTCTGAATACTTCGCAGGTATGCAGCACCGCGCATTCGCCGGCGGTGAGGAAGGTGGCCGCGCGACCGTAGGTACTGTTACCACTGCCCATTAAGGCTGTTCCTTTTGCCGGATCGGCTTTTTCGGAAACGCGTTCTTTGTCGTGCGGCAGGTTTAAGCCGTGGCCCAGCTCATGTACCAATCCACCAATATAGGCAGAGGTACCACCGGTGGCAAAATAATTTGTGTCGATGTCAGGGTTGTCGAGGGCAAAGCACCAGCCATTACCTAAACCATAAAATGGATTATAGCCGGAAGTAGGCAATATTACCAACGTATGTGTACTATTTTTCTCGCCGGGGTTAGCAGCAAAATAAGCATTTACCTCCGGAATAATTTTGGCTCCCCCTCCATCGTAGGGATACTGTGTTTTATCGTACAACCCACGCAGCACGCTGATTTTAACCAATCCATCGGCATCTTTACGCATACCGAATGTTTCATTCGTATAGCCGTAATAGTTCATCCACTTGCGGTAAAAATCCTGTGCCTGCAACATAATTCCGTTTAGTCGTTGCCGATAGTTTGCCACGGTATCCACATCTGTAGGCAGAAAATAAATGATGTTGAGATTGTGCTTCCTGGTTTCCACCTGCCGCTGTGGCGGTGTGGTAATACTGTCGGTATGATAATAGATGGTGAGTTGCGGGCGCTGCATCGGGTTGGTCCATTCCCGGGAATACATGGAGGTATTGGCGCCGGAGTTCAGCCGCGTATATACGGCAAAAGAAACCAAAGAGTCTCCCGAAAGCGCCGACTGCACCCTACTCTGCAAGCCTTTCCAGGCAGCCCGGTAAGGCGTGGAGTCCGTGATGGCGGTGGCAGGCTTAGCCACCACACTTAAGGTATCCGGCCCTATACCCGGCTTATTATTCCAGGTAACGGTAGTTTCCGTCCAGCTGTTATTGGCCACAGGTAATACGTGCCACATGTGGCCGGTACCGGACTGCGAATAATACACGGAGCCTTGCAGCAAGGCAGAGTCGATCACGGTACCTGCCGGGAGGCCCAGCCCGGCGAGGTTAAATTTCAGGTAGGTAATCAGGTTGTAGACAGAACTGGTGCTGGACTGGGAATAACGGAAACGCAACTGCGTAGAGCTGCCATAGTTGGCATTCCGCGCATCATCAGCCGTGTTACTGTTTACGTAGGTGTCCTCGGACGCCGTGATTACCTTAGTTCCGGATTGTGCCCAGGATAAGCGGGCAGAGAAGATTACGGGCAAACATAGTGTGACCGCACGCAAAAGTGTAAACAATTTGCTCATTGTTCAGTTTTTTGGTTAATAATCAAAAACTTTTGCGATGATCGTTACAATAGATAAAAGGGGCTATGGTATAAATATATAATATTTTTTGAAGAAGTGATTTTTTTGAGGTAATAAATGACTCCCTAGGTGTCATTGGGGAGCATCGCGCTACGCGCGGAGGCTACTGACAAACTGCTATTATTACAGTGTGCCGCCAGTGCCACCGGTACTGCTCACCAGCAAGGCACACCGGCACTGCACATCGGCACTACTCACCGGCACGGCACACCGGCAAATAACAAAGGGTGGTCCGGCGTCGGACCACCCTTTGTTTCGAAGGGCTGAAGGGATTTATAACACTCTTCCCATTAAAGGATCTGTAATACTTTCCTTGCCTGTTTCCACACGGCCTGCAAAGCGCTGTTCATACTTAGCACTACCGGCTACGGTTACACGTACATCATACCATTGGTGGCTCCTGCTCAGGTCTATCATCAACACTGATTTACCTTTAGCCGCCACGGTGATTTTAGTATCCCCTTTACCATAGGATAAATCATGCGCTATAATCGTTACAGGTGCACTGCCATTATTGGCAATGTTTATCGCCAGGTTACCCGTTAATTTATTGCTGCTGGTTTTACTACGCTGGTAATCACAGGCAATTGTTACCAACGGATCATTGGCATCTCCCTTAAACTCCCTGAAATACCCATTGGCGCCATATACACATAAATGATAATCACTGTTTTCGAACTCCTGCAGCGGCCACGTGTCCTGGATGGTGTCACCAGCTTTCACGGCGTATGACCATGCCCGTAGTGGCCCCATTTGATTAGTATCCTGCTGGATATAGTTACCCGGCGCATATACGTTGAACGGCGCCCCGGCAGCTTTGGTGCCAAATACCTCTTTGGCAGCATTGAAGCTAATTTCGAAAGAACGCTTGTCGGCACTTAGCTTACCATGCGTATACAGCTGATACGGCAAGGCAGTAGAAGGCCTGGTACCTTTTTCCTGCTGCGGCATCCAGCCGGATTTTTCTGGCGTATTATTTACCACCGCAATTTCTTCCGGAGTGAGTGCTTTGAAATTATCCGGCAGCTTTTTGAATTTCGCATTGTAAATGCTTTCTACCACATCATTCCTTTCTTCAAATGGCAGTGCTACTTTTTCACCGTTGTAAGGCCTGAAAACGCTGGATAAGTCGCCACACACAGTACGGCGATAAGTGGTAATATTCGTTTCACGTATAGCCTTGCCCGTTTTATGCTGCAGGAAGTTTTCGAGGAACTGTAAAATGGAAGTATGATCGCATACTTCGGAGTTCACAAATCCTCCCCTGCTCCATGGCGATGCAATCACCAGCGGCACGCGGTAGCCAAGGCCTATCGGACTTTCACGCAGGGAGTTTTTACCTACATGTGATTTTTTCTTTTCTTCTTCCAGGGATACATATTCAATGGCAGTATCAATTCCTTCAGAAACCTTTCCGGTACCGGGTTTAAATGGAGCGGTAAACGGAGGCACGTGATCGAAGTAACCATCGTTTTCATCATAACATAATATGAAAATGGTTTTCTTCCATACTTCCTCTTTTTGGGTGAGAATATCGAGCACCTCTGATACGTACCAGGCACCATACCACGGTGCTCCCGGATGATCAGAGAATTCGCCCGGTGCTACCAGGTAGGATACGGTGGGGAGCTTACCGGTGTTCACATCCTGGCGAAACTGATGCAGGATATCGCCTTTAGGAACCGTTACTTTCCTTACCTCGTCACCGTCTTTATATTCCAGTGTTTCCAGCTCATGATAGTCAGGATCATTGACGTTGGTGGTGAAGGCCCTGTTATGTAATTCCTGCTCTCTTTTGCTGAGCTTAGCGAAATTTTCCGGAGTATATTTCACGGCGTCTGTCTTCACACGCTCCAGTTCTTTTTCTGCTCTGGCAATTGCTTTAGACAGCTTGGTATGTTCAGGAGTGCCGGCGCTCATGCCTGCCAGTTCCTTTTTCTTCTCTGTAATAAATCCTGGTAATTGCTGCTGGCTGCGCTCCAGGTATTTCATATAGCCGGTGGAGTAGCGTACGTTGAAGGCAGCAAACCACTCAATCGGGTTATCTGTGAAGTTAGCCAGCATACCGTCTTTCTCACCTTCCAGCTGTGCAGCGCTGATCTCATTTTGGTAGATGCGCCAGTTAACACCGGCATCCTGCATACGCTCCGGGAAGGAGGTCCAGTGTGCCTCTGCGCCGTAGTCCACGTCCTCATTCCATACGTTGGCCTGGGAGTCGGCGTGCTGTTCACTGCGCAGCGTGCCGGTCCACAGATACAAGCGGTTAGGCGTAGTGCCTGTAAGTGAGGAGCAGAAATTCTGGTCACACACCGTAAAGGCATCGGCGAGGGCGTAATAGAAAGGGATATCGGTTCTGTCGTAATAGCCCATGGTGAGTGGCATAGGCGCCCATTCCTTATTACCGCTGGCTTTTACCAGCAGCCATTTATCGTAGCGACCGTTATTACGGGCATCTACCTGGTTCGCCCATGAATGCGGCAGGCTGCTCATCCAGGTGGCCTTGGTGTCTTTGATATTCAAACGGAAAGGCGCAAACGTTTCGCCGGCATGGTTGCTTTGCAGCCACACTTTGTTTTTGTTGGCCAGGGAGATGGCGCGGGGATCATTGAAGCCACGTACGCCCTTCAGGGAACCGTAACAGTGGTCAAAAGAGCGGTTTTCCTGCATGAGGATTACCACATGCTCCGCATCAAGGTAAGTGGTTCCTGGCGTGGGATTGATAGCCATTGCACGCTGTATGGAGCCCGGCATGGCACTCCATACGCCGGCGGCACCGGAAAGCAGGGCCGCTTTCCTGATAAAATCTCTTCTTGTATCCATTTGCTGATTTTTCATGTTCACTGCAGCAGCCTCAGACAAGGCATCCCGCAATGGGCTTGAAAATAGGAAATAATTGGGGAGCGGGCAATTAAGTCCTGGTTAATTACATAAACGGTAGGTTTTCAGAGGCATAAAAAAGCCTGCTACACGAGTAGCAGGCCCCTAATGTTATGTATCGATCTGTGATTAATTGGTAGGATTCGCAGGTATGATCGTGATTTTTATGGTAATGGTACCTGTTGGTAATGTAACAGGCGCGCCGTTTACACCGGATGCCTCGATAGATACTGTTCCAGGCTCATACAGGAAGGTGAAGCTGGTGTTCTGGTATACTTCAGGTAACGCTTCAAATACACCGTTTCCTCTGTCCATAGCTACCACCACGCCATCAGATTCAGCAGTGCTCTGCGTTAATTCGGGCGTTGTAACGAGAAAATAGTAGGTTTTACCTCCATCATCTGTTTTCCATTGATTAGCCGCAACATCCGCGAGAATAGTGGTGCTTGGAATGATGTCGTTGTAGGTTTTAGTACAACCGGATGCAGTAAACAATACTACTACCACCATCAGCAAAGGGTATAACCATTTTTTCATATAATATAGATTGAATGTAGATGAATGATAATCTGTTCTGCTGTTTCCATACCAAATACGATGCCACAAACCGGGGTGAGCCAATACAAACGCGTAAGCCACGGATTATGAAACTATTCACTACAGCACAACGGTGGTATCAGGGGTAAATCGACTGTTATCAAAACAACAATCAGGAAGGACATAAGGTTGTAAACCTACTCATTAAAGATAACAAAGAAATTGATCATCTCCGCTAAGAAATTATGTCCTTCCGCCCCCATTCTGCTAAATTCTCACCTGCACGCCGCCCTGCACCCCTGCAAAGATGCCGTCAAACGTGTTGTTGCTGCGACTTTTGGACCAGATATAATTGCTGATCAGATCTGACCCTGCCCCATCTTTTATATGTACAAAGTTGATGTTTGGACCTGCAAACACTTCAATTCTTGAACCGAAGCGGTAGGCCGCATAACCACCCGTGGTCCATTTACTGTACACCCCTTTTTTGAAATCGGCCATAATCGTTTCTGTTCCTTCCACATTGATTCTGAAATTAGCAAATAGTGGTAAATGCCAGCCAATACCAGCCTGTACAGCGTAAAGATTTTGCTCACTTTTAAAGTTATAGCCCACCCCTAAAATGCCGTACAATGCGCGACCGCCGGACTTAAAGGAAGCAATGGTGGTAGCTGATTCATCGATGCTCAGTGCCACCTGCTTTTCACCGTTGCGCACAATATTGATGATCCCGATGGGATAATCGCTGCTGTCAGCAATGTTGATAAAGCCCGCCAGTTGCACCCCTTTCACTTTCTTGGCGATGTTGATAAAACCGGCTATCTGTAATTTTGTATCTGCCGCTTTGTTGGCAAAGCCTGCAATCTGCAGTCCACTCACGTTGCCGGCAGTATTTACAAAACCAGCCAGCTGAATCCCATTCATGTCCTGCTTAACAAAATTACCGAAGCCGGCTATCGTAATCCCATCAGCCCGTTGATGGATAATATTTGTGAAACCAGCCAGGGTAACCGATTTATTTGTATGTCCGATGTGATTGGAAAATCCTGCTATCTGCACACCGTGCGCTTCATCTTTGATGATACTGGAAAAACCTGAAATAATTACACCCGTTTCTCCATATGACAAACCGGCAATGGCATGCAAAGAAAACCTGTTCGTATATTTGGCAGCGTTAGTACCGTTTGTACTCAACGGATATACGATACCTACATGTGCAGGTGCGTAATAACTATTCTGGGCATAGGTTACAACAGTCACACATCCTATCATCAACGTCAAAAAAAATGTTTTCATATCGTTTGTTATTAAGTGAATTCCTAATAACGACACGCATATGAAAACATACCCCTACTGAAGTAGTAATTATTTTAGAAGATGGTGATGCCGAGCTGCCAGCCCAGCCATCCACGACCGGTGTTACCGATATTGAAGCCTGGATAACCGGCACCCGGACGCGGCCCTACATAAGGTTTTCCTTCTGTATTTTCATCCCTGAAATGCATAGAAAATACAGGGCCGCCAAAGATGGCAACACCTTTAAAAGGCTTGTACATCAAACTACCTGTGAGCCGGTAATATTGTGAGTTTTCATTCTCTCTTCCCATCTGCAGCGTAGAAATCATAAACTCTGTAATAACGCTCAGCTTCGGACGCAGCTCCATTTCACGGCCCATACCATAGCCGACCAGAAAGGAAGCTTTATCCTCGAAGTTCATCCCTGCGGTGAGTATGCTGTATAGCTGGCGACTCCCACTTTTCCATGCCACATTCAACGGCAGCACATCGGTACTAAACATCGATAGTTTATGATAACCATGCTTTACAATGTTGATCAGGCCTATGGAGTAGCCCGTGGTACTATCTGCAATATTCACCAGCCCAATTTGCACACCTTCTACCCGGTGAGCCTTATTAAACAGCGCGGCAATCTGCGCACCCTTAACGGTACCTTTGGCAATGTTGCAGCCAGCCGCAATCTGTGCACCATGGATTTCTGCTCCTTTATTGAAAAGGCCTGCAATCTGTGCTCCATGTAGCGAATCGCCTGCACTGTTAAATCCTCCTGAGAGCTGAAGTCCTTCCACCTTTCCTTCTGTTCTGGTAACCAACCCTGCTACCTGTACGCCATTAGCGCTTTTACCTACATACTGAATACCACCAGTTATTTGCACCCCATGCTGGGTACTGGTCACTATATTTGAAATGCCTGCTACCTGTACACCTGAAACGGAGTCCAGCACACTGTTATGCATACCGGCAATTTGTACGCCATGCATTTTTCCTCCGGTGATATTAAGGAGGCCTGCTACCTGTACCTTGTCCACATCTTTTTTTACGATGTTGAATCCGCCTGCAATCTCCACCCCGTCTACCCCGGCGGTATAACCACCAAGCACATTCAGCGAAAATTTATTGACTACCTGACCGCTCATACGGCCATGTGTACCCAGCGAAGGCGCCAGCGATACCTGGTAAGGTTTATCTGCAAAAAACTGGCGGATATTCATGCTCTGCGCCTTCTCCCGGGATGACAGGAGGAGTCGGCCGAACCAGGTTTTTTCTACGGTGGAGTAACCGGTTACTTCAATGGTGCTGAGTGTACGCACGGCAGGTGAAATGGTGACATTGATTTCCTGATCCTGTGCGGTGAGCAGGAGCAAAGCGGTATCATTATACAGATCCTTACTAACGCTGATGGCTGCGGCGGGATATCTATCCCTTAACCGCAGCCTGTAATAACCATCGTTGTTCGTTATCGTGGAGATCAGTTGGTGTCGCTCATATACACTGGCGTTCGATACCCGCTGACCTGTCTGTTTATCCGTGACCACCCCGGTCACATAAAAGTAAGCCCCAGGTGGTTTGTATTGTAAGATGAGGTAGTTACCATATTCTTTATATTGATAGTTACCTTCACCTAGCAGGAGGTCCAGTATTTGTCGTACTGTTTTGTTGTCCACGTTAATGGAAACAATACTATCCTCCGGTATGGCATTGCTCATGTAGGAAAAGGTAAAACTTCCTTTTTTACCGATCGTTTTGAGCACCTCCGCTAAAGGTTTTTTAGAGAGATGTAAATCCATCACTTTGTTCAGCTGCTGCGCAAAGAGCGTTGGTGCCGGCAACAGCAAAACCAGTAACAGTATATAAGTGTAAATTTTCGCTGGCATAATTATTTCAGGATATAGGTGTCACCCACTTTTTCAACTGTTATTTTTACCTGTGAAGTTTCTTCCAGCAACCGGAGATTTTCTTCAATGGTGCTATACATAAACACACTGGTAATTCCCTCATTGCGTATATCCGTATTAGTTATATCAACTTTCACGCCGTAGGCGTTGCTGAAGATTTCTGCCAGCTGCCAGAGCGGGGTACCGTTGCATACGAATGTTTGGGTACGATAATAATTATACAGTTCGTCTTTATTGGATGCTTTTACGATGGCAGATGAATTTTGTGCCATCACTGCTTTTTCGTTTTGCTGCAGTTGTACAGTTTCAGATTTTTTATTTACCTCTACTGCCCCGGTTTCTACGATCACCTCTACCTGTTGCTGATTGCTTTTCACGTTAAAGGAAGTACCGAGTACACGTACCTGCACATCGCCGGTTTTGAGCACAAATGGATGGGAAGGATCGGTGGCCACGTTGAAAAAGGCTTCTCCTTCCAGGGTAATATGGCGGTTGGTATCGAAGTTACTGGCGTATTGAATACGGGAGTTTTTATTAAGGGTGATGATACTGCCATCTGGCAGGGTGTCGGTTACCGGGCTGCTGGCAGCTACCAGTTCCAGTTGTGTGGCAGCGGGCTTGTTCATCAGCAGGAATGCGCTGGTACCAGCCACTATGAGCACAGTAACGGCGGCGGCTATACGCAGCCATGGTTTGCGGGTACTGGTTAATTCCACCACGGGTGTTTGCGGGCGATTAACACGCTGTTGAAATCGGGCCCAGGCTTCATTTTCATTAGTGGCATTGGCGGGGGCGAGCTGGCGACTTTCTTCCCATATCAGCCTGAAGTGCTGGAAATATTTTTCGTTATCCGCGCTGGCGGCCATCCATTGGCCCACAGCCTGCTGCTCTTCAGCGGAGGCCTGGCCCAGCATGAATTTCACCAGGATATCATCGTTTATATGTTCGTTGAAATTATTCACAGGTTGCTCATTACAGTGTTAAGTAATAATAATAACAGGGGAAGGAAATCCACCAGGTTTTGCCGGAGAATGCGGAGAGCTTTGCCCATCTGGTTCTCCACCGTTTTGACAGAAATATTGAGTTTATCGGCGATTTCCTGGTATTTCAGCTCATCGAAGCGGCTCATTTGAAATACGGTGCGGCATTTTTCCGGTAGTTCCAGGAGGGCGGCCTGCAATTTTTCCTGTAGTTCGCGCAGCTGTACTTTCCCTGATGCCGGGAGGGTGTTAGCCGGCGTAGTGTGCTGGTAGCGGGCGTAGGCTACATGACTTGCTTTCACTTTTTCGTGGCGCAGGTAATTAATGCTTTCGTGGTATACAGCCCGGTAGAGGTAACCGGATACCGATTCTTTGATCTTTATTTCGCTGGATTTTTCCCAGAGCTTGCAAAATACGTTCTGCACCATCTCTTCTGCCATGATATCATCCTTCAGAATCGTATAGGCATAGGCGTGCAGCCCTTTATAATGGGATTTAAATATCTGCTCAAAGGTTAATGAACCATTCTTTTCCAGTGCAGTGGCAACGCCGGTATCTTTCAACTCCATGTTGAGGGTTTGGAAACTAAGGTCAAATATAATTCCTTCTGTCAAGTTGGATGTTTTAAATAATGACACGCTATGGGAAAGGTACCCCTACGTCCACTTTAAAATTATTTTTCACCATTGATAATCAATGCATTAACATCTCCCTAAATACAAACTGACAAGCTATCTCATCAATTTAACAATACGTTATGGAAGCATTAATAAAACTTTCACAAAAGGCGGATTATTTTGGTGGAAATTATTAATTAATCGACCGAAATGAAGTATCTCTATTCCTTAATGACGCTCTGCCTGATTACTATTGGAGCGTCAGCACAAAAAACTGCCTACATCAATTTTCAGCAGCTGGTTGCTGCTATGCCTGAGTCGAAAAAAGCGGGTGATTCCTTACAGAAGTATGCCGATCAGCTCAATGCCGACGGACAAGTGATGGTAGCTGAGTACACGAAGAACCTCGTGGAGTTTGATAGTCTGGCTAAAACGATGACTGATCCACAGAAAGAAATCCGTGTAACTGCCTTAAAGCAGCAACAAGCGAATATCCAGGAATATAAATATAAGATGGAAGAGAAGGTGGCGATACGTGAGCAGGAGCTGCTGACGCCAATTGTTGCCAAAGCGAAAGATGTTTTAAAAGCGCTCCTTAAAGAAAAGGGTTATGCGCTGGTGCTTGATAACTCCAGAGACGCGGTTGTAGTGGCTAACGAAGCAGATGATCTGTTGCCGCTTGCCAAAGCGAAGTTGGGAATTAAGTAGTGTGGTGGGATTTTCTGCCAATGAAGCCAGGCTATTGGCTATTAGCTATTAGAGATGATGTTTTGCTCTCCTTGCGCCATTCTGTTAAACATCAAAACATCTCCCTAACTGCCAATAGTTGATAGCCTTCCGCTATGTAATTAGATGTGTAAACCGTGGGCCAGTAAAGACTTCCAACGAGGATTACTACGTACATATTCTGCTACCTTTTTACTGGTAGGCACCATTCTAACGTTCTGCGCCTGAATCTCTTCCATTACCTTTCCTAACAACATGGCTGTTACACCCTGTTTTTCCAGTGTTGGAGGCACTTCTGCGCCGGTAAGGAAAATACGGCTACCGTTTCTTTCATAAATCACTTTCGCCAGTTGACCGCTGATATGCGCCTCAAATTGTCTGGCTTCCTTGTTGTCGATAATCTTAAAATCCTTCATGATAATTTTTGTTAAATCGTACTTGTTACCTTTTCAGGTAAATAAGGGAAAGTATTGTCCAAAAAAGGAGGTAGATAAATAAGATAGTTGAAGACTGGTTAGCTGGTATGGACATACCCTGGCTTATTTCCGAGTGCAAAGATACGAAATTTTAGCGGAATAACCGTGGTAAACTTCCCGCCTGTTTGCCCAGGCAGCGGCCACCCTTCGGTGTCCGCTGCCTGGGGAGGGATTGGGACTACGGTCCCGAAACCCAACCAAATCGCATAAAAAAAGCCTGATCAGTAATCCTGATCAGGCTTTGAGCGGAAGACCGGGCTCGAACCGGCCACCCCGACCTTGGCAAGGTCGTGCTCTACCAAATGAGCTACTTCCGCAAGGGAATATGTTAATAATAAGTACCTGCCCTTTAGACAGATACAGACTGGAGCGGAAGACCGGGCTCGAACCGGCCACCCCGACCTTGGCAAGGTCGTGCTCTACCAAATGAGCTACTTCCGCAGAGGCAATGATGTCAATTTAATACCTGTCCTTTAGACAAATACAGACTGGAGCGGAAGACCGGGCTCGAACCGGCCACCCCGACCTTGGCAAGGTCGTGCTCTACCAAATGAGCTACTTCCGCATAACTGTTAAGATCTTTCCAACAATCGTAACCTGTTGTTACTGTTTCAGGTAGTGTCCTTTTTTCGTTGGGATTGCAAAGATAGGAAACGAAGTTAAATCACAAAATTTCTTTTCAACTTTTTTCAGATTTTTCGGCAACCACAATTGTTTAAAAAAGGCTGAAACCACTTACTACTAAGCATTTCAGCCTATAAATTATTTTATTTATTTTTATTTACAAAGATGTAATTTCCGTCGAATGATTAGTCAAAACGATCTTTTTCTTTGTTTTCTTTTTCTTATTCCACCACACGTAGAAGCCCGTCACTGGCAGTGATCCACAGATCAGACTCACCACAAACGCAATGATTTTCCCCCAGATGCCACCAATAGCACCCACGTGGATATCATAGTTCATTTCAATCAAACGCTCTCCCGCATTCTTATGCGTATCATTTCTTCTTTGCAGCAACTTGCCTGTATACTGGTCAAATTGCAGCACATCGGCCCCGTAATAGGTTTCTGATCGCTTATAACCAGAGATGCTGTTCACGCCTGTTGGATCAGCAGCTGCGTATATGGCATACCGTTTCATATCAGGCAATATACGGCGTGCGTCATCAAAGGACTTGTCCAGCACCTGCAGCTTGTTCACCCCTTCCGTTGCCACGGCTGAAGTTTTGCTGCTTCTGTCGGGTGGTGTGGTAGTACCCGAAGCCACTACATATACGGTAGCCTGGAACCAGGAAAAGGACCATACCATTCCTGTAAGCGCCAATACCAGCGCAATCACCAGGGCATAGAAGCCCAGGACATTATGCAGGTCGTAATTCACGCGTTTCCAGCTGGCTTTCCATTTTACTTTAAAGCTCTGTTCGCGCGTAGCCTTTGTCCACTTTTTAGGCCACCACATGATCAGGCCGGTAATTAGCAGGATCACGAAGATAAAAGTGCTCCAGCCAATGATCGGCTGCCCGATTTTATCATTGAGCAGCAAACTCCAATGCATGAACTTAACAATGTAGAAGAAATTGTGCTTATAATCCACCGCACCGGTAACAGCACCGGTGTACGGGTTTACGTACACAGTTTCAGAATATTCACATATATCGAAATAAGTGAGTCCGGTATCATTGTATTTGTAAGCCATGAATTCCCAGGCTTTGTCGGGTGCGGCGTATGCCGTCATAAAATTGATAGGCTTATCGGCCCCTAAATAGGCCTGTGCAGTAGCCCTGAGCTGGGTAACAGGCAAGGTAGCCGTTTGAGCAGGTGCAACAAATATCTGTTTGTGATACACCATCTCATTAATTTCCTTTTGGAATACAAAGAGGCAACCGGTGATGGAGATAATGACGATAATAATACCAGAAAACAGCCCCAGCCACAAATGCAGCCAGTCTACTATCTTGCGGAAACCAGATTTTCCGCGCTTGTCCTGTTTTTTTCCCTTCCTTCTGAACATAAGATTTGACCACGCCGGCCGCTACGTATCAGCCAACTATACAAAATTCAGACTTTTTGGAGGCTTCCGCTGATCAAATCGGGAAAACCATTTACGGCATGCGGAAAATAAAAAGCCTTCCAGAAATCCGGAAGGCTTTTTTGATAGTTATGTTGAAGCTGATCGCTTATTTATATTTTGGATTGTACAGTGTACTTTCTGGAACAGCTACTTCAGGCTTACCTTTATACTTGTGTTTGTAGAGATTGTAGCAACCACCCAGCATAAATGCCATCAAACAAAACAATTGCACATAAAAGATGAATCGGCTGGTAGATACCTTATCTACGGTGATATCGTTCTTATTCTCTACTGTGTTTTCTACTGTATTGTGTTCCATATTCAGTTTATTTCCGATGCAAACTTACATTAACCAGACAAATAATCAAAGTAAATTTTAAAAAACCACTTTCCGGGCTTTTTCGTGTTTCAGCTCCGAGAATTTCTTATGCTGGAGGAAGTAATATCTCCATATCATAATCCCGTGAAAAACGCCACTCAGCGTCATTAACTTCACATCGGGCAGTTGCGGATCATGCTTATAATGCCGCCTCCACCGGCGGTAATCGATATAAGCCTTGAAGATGGCTTTCATATCCTTTGGCTTGCCTGCTGCCAGGCTCTTCATCGCGGCCAGGATATCCAGGAAAAATCGCTGGGATAATACAATCCACCGGTCCTCGCTATGCAGGTTTTTCCAGAGCATCATCAGGTTATTCCGGAAATTCAGGTAGAGCTTGCGGGGATTACCTTGTGGTAAGCTACCACCACCTACGTGATACACCACCGACTCCGGACAATAACAGATCCGGTAGCCCAGGCGTTTCAGCCGCCAGCAGAGATCCACCTCTTCCATGTGGGCAAAAAAATCGGCATCAAAGCCACCCGCCTCATGGAAACAGTGCGACCGGATAAACAGTGCTGCCCCGGTAGCCCAGAAAATATCCTGCGGATCATCATACTGACCCAGGTCTTTTTCTGTGGTATATAGTATCCTGCCCCGGCAAAACGTATAGCCGAGGATATCCATCCAGCCGCCGGCAGCACCGGCGTATTCAAATTCATCCCGGTTGTGCCAGGAACGCAGTTTAGGCTGACAGGCTGCAATTTTCGGGTCCTGCTGCATCATGGCTATCACCGGCTCAATCCAGCCGGCCTCCACTTCCACATCCTGGTTCAGCAGTACATATATATCTGCCTCCACGTGTTGAAGCGCCTCATTATAACCGCCTGCAAACCCATTGTTATGCGGGTTGCGGATCACCCGCACCTGGGGATAATGCTGCTCCACGTAAGCCACGCTGTCGTCGGCAGACGCATTGTCGGACATAATCAGCTGCAGATTACCGTAGGTAGACTGGCAGACAGACGGTAAGAACTGCTCCAGGAATTTCTTCCCGTTCCAGTTTAGAATTACAACGGCTACTGATGGCAATACAGACAACTGTTAATACGTTTATGCGTGAAAAATAGGTTTTAAGAGATGCAAATATGCAACAAAGGATTTTAATATTTGCCAACGTTTTAAGAATCAGTGAAGCGGATTATACCTTAAATTAGGAGTATGTTTAAACAGTTTATCGGCTGGAAATTTGTCCTGGTAACCATTGCCGTAGCCATTATTGCAGCTACCATCTGGTTTGTAAGTAACCTGTCGGCCAAAATTCAGGACGAAGAAAGAAAAAAGGTAGCCACCTGGGTAGAAGCCTACCGGGAACTACTCAAGTCCGGCTCCGACGCCAACCTGAACCTGGCCACAGAAATTGTTACTACCAATACCACCATCCCGCTTATCCAAACCGATGCTGCCGGAAATATAGTGGACAGTCGTAACCTCGATACCACAAAAATCTCCCAAAACCCTACCCTGCTGCAGGAACAACTACTGTCATTCAAGAAACAGCATCCGCCATTCATCATAGAAATCGACGCGAAAAATAAAGTATATAACTACGTGTACTACGGCGACTCCCTCATTCTTAAACAGATCAAATACTATCCCTACATACAATTGCTGGTGGTAGCACTGTTTATTGGTGCGGTATTATTCGGCTTATCTTCTACCAATCGCGCCACCCAAAACCTGGTATGGGTAGGGCTGGCCAAGGAAACGGCCCATCAGCTGGGCACTCCGTTGTCGTCCATAGAGGCCTGGCTGGAAATACTCCGGGAAAACGAGGCCAACGTTCCTTTTGTGAATGAGCTGACCAAAGATGTAGACCGGCTCAAACTCATTACCGACCGCTTCTCGAAAATCGGCAGCGTGCCCAAATTGGAGCAAAGAGATATCATTCGCCAGATAGAAGATATGGCCGCGTACATCCGCCGCCGTGCGCCTCAAAAAATTCAGATCGGTGTACACACTGCCGAAACTGAACTGCCGGTAATGATTTCTGCGCCGCTGTTTGACTGGGTGATAGAGAACCTGCTGAAGAACGCACTCGACGCCATGGAAGGAAAAGGTAACATCGATATTACCATCGAAAATCATCCCTCGGTAGTCACCGTCGACATTGCAGATACCGGAAAAGGCATTGCAAAAATGAACCTTGATAAAATTTTCAGGCCAGGATTTTCTACCAAAAAAAGAGGCTGGGGCCTTGGCCTATCCCTTGCCAAACGTATTATTGAGGACTATCACAAAGGTAAACTCAGCGTAAAAAATTCCGAACTGAATAAGGGTACTACCTTCAGAATCATACTGCGGAAATGAAACTTTTTTGAAAAAATGAATAAATAAATTTGCTCATTTCAAAAAAGCGCTTACTTTTGCATCCCATCTCACACAGATGCCACACAAAAAACGCGAAGGTGGCGAAATTGGTAGACGCGCTACTTTGAGGTGGTAGTGCCTGAAAGGGCTTGGGAGTTCGAATCTCCTCCTTCGCACAACTATTTGGGATAGTTAATACTGCGGCGACTTTGCGGAGCGTCAATTGAAAAAAGGTAACAGAAAAGGTAACCAAAAATCAATTGAACATGTCAAAAGCAGGATTTACGAAACCGAAGATTTTCGACCACTGTTCAGATCTTTCTGAACAGTGGTTTGTTCATTTTAGACATACCCACCCCGGCCCCGGACCGCTCACTGGCAAACGTAAGCAGTTCCGCTACAAAAAAGGAATCAACTATTTTAGCACACTGGAAGATCGCCGCCGCGAGGCAAAGGCGCTGGCCTCGGAATTGCATGAACTATTAAAAGGCGGTTGGAACCCCTGGGAAAATGAAATACAGGGGCAACCTAAAACCGTCCTGGAACTCCACACGGAAATGTGGGAATTAAAAACGCCTACCCTGGAAAAAGACAGTGTAAGGACCTACGTGTATAAATATCAACACTGGATGGCATGGCTCAATAAAAGCTCTTACGGTCATCTGCCAGTATCCGAGTTTCTAACCAGACATGCCTACGAGTATTTGGATCACTGCTCGAAAGCGGGGCACACCGGTTCTTACTTTAATTCTTTCCGGCAGATGCCGTTCTCTTTATTCGACATGATCAAAGAGCGGAAAATCATCAGCCAAAATCCTTTTGCGGATACCAAAAACCAGAAGAAAAACACCGGTAGCGCCACGATATTCACGCCACCGCAAATAAGGCTTGTTAGGAACTTCACGATGCGTAAATACCCCGAATTAGGCGTTTTCTGCGATTACATTTACTATACCTTCATGCGACCGCTGGAACTGTTGAGGATCAAAATTAAGCACATAGATTTTGAGCGCTACCGTATAAACCTCCCACCAGATATTGCAAAAAATGATACCCAGCGAACCATCGTATTGCCGCCGGCACTAAGGAAGCATTTGAGGGAACTCAGGAAGAACCTGCAGGTGATCTATGACCGCTACAGCAAAACCTACCCGAAGGTAAAACTGGAGGATTACTATGTTTTTGGTATTTACAAAAAGGGAGGTGGCCCCCAGCCAAGCCCGCGCCCATACATCAAACGGGATAGCATTACCACAATGTTTAGAGAAAAGGTACGTAAGCCGCTCCGGCTTTCAGAGCACCATACCCCTTACGTATTCAAACACACGGGGGTGGATGAGGCACTCAGGCGGGGCGCAAGCATCTCCGGGGCCATGAAACAGACTGGGCATAAGTCACTTAAAAATTTTCAGATATATATGCGCAGTCTAAACCAACAGGATAATCCTGAATTTGAAACAATTGATTTTTAAAGGATAGCCCTGTTAAATAGCAGGGCTATCTGTTTTATCCACTACTCCTGCCCTATACATTAGTCTTTTGTGCCGCAATTCAAACAACGGGGATTGTGACTGTAAAGGTTGACCCCTCCCCGGACTTACTAATAACCGTTAATTTTCCACCCATTTCATCCATGAATCTCTTGCAGTTGGCCAGCCCCAACCCAGTGCCAGGATAATCCTTATTTAGCCTTGTGTATGGCTTGAAAACATCAACCAGCTTTTCCGTGGGAATACCAATGCCGAAATCCTTTACCGATATCATCAACTCTGTTCCACATATTACCTCAATCAATACATCTGCCCCTGCCCTTGAGAATTTTATTGCATTGGAAATGAGATTAGAAAGTGTTTGATTCAGTTTTAGCCGATCTGCCATAATTAAAGGAATACCTTCCGACTGAATATCGGCTATCAGAGTTACTCCGTGTGAACTGGCCATACCATTATAAATTTGGATAAGGTCCATTATGATTTCAGATATTTTAACCTGTTGGAAGTTAATTCCTGTAGCACCTCGTGTGTATTCCTTGATGTTTTCGTGTATATCTTCCATCATACGGCATGTCGTGCTGAGCATACCTGAAATTTCAGCAAGTTGTTCTGGCTTAACATCATTTACAAGGTCAATAAGGTTGCGCATCATGCCTAAATAATTGCCAATGTCATGGCACCAGGTCCTAATAAATGTGATGCTTTTTAGAAGATCTTCACCTTCAGTACTTAATGCAGACGGTCTATTGAGATATTCAGCTTGTGTCGTCATAACAATTCTGTTTAAACGGACGTGTGATTGAGTGATTCAGGGTTACATTGTCATGAATATAGCAAAATATTATCAAAAAGTAATCATTAATCACTTTTAAAGTGACATTTAATTACTTTTTTATTGCATATGTGTTACTCTGAGTTAGATTTGAGGAACAGTAAATTTGAATGGTAAAAGACAAAAGATATCATGCCGTTAAAGCACTTTTAGAATCAGGGAACATAAAAACCTTTGACGAACTTTTTGATATTTTACCTAAAACTGTGATCAGAAAAGATATAGGGTTGAATTACTATGCCTTTTCGGTCAAAATAAATCACAGTGAGAAGTTTGTACTTCAGGATCTTATCCGGTTGGCGGATTTAATACAATGCGATCCTCGATTAGTCATTGAGCTGGCCTTAACGTCGTTTGAGAAAAACCGAAGGACCAAAAAGAAATAGACAGGGCTTATTTCCCTTTTAATAATAAAGACCTGGCGCAATAACGCGCCAGGTCTTTATGCTTTTACTACTAATCACTACAATCATGGAGACAATACAAATTAGCAGCCTATCACTAAGTGAATTTCAAAAAATATTAAACACCGCTATTGAGTCCGCAGTGACTTCGGCTATAGCCAAATTTATTGCCGTTAAACAAGATCCCAATGAGGAAATTACGGTAACCGATATAGCAAAAATGTGGTCCTGCAGCAAACAAACGATATACAGGAGAATTAAAGACCACAAAGTGCCAACAGTAAAGCTGGGGCGGGATATTGCTCTGAAATATAAACACCTTGAAATCATCAAAAAGCCGATCGCAAAGGGTTAATTGAATTGCCATAAAATGGCGTGAGTTTTCCCAATTTTTCAAATTGGAAAATTTGCTGTTAAAACCTCCCATTTACGTTTTAAATAGCCCGATTTGGCATTAATGCTTACCCCTTGCTCAAATACCCGCGTATACCATCCATTGGCGGAGGTATATTGCTTCAGTAAATCACTGGGATAGGAAGAAAGTAAAAATTTACCCTGGATATTGGCAAGCGTTTTTAGTAGTGCTTCATAGTCATCAATTGAATAGCCATCATAGTGTCCCATGTCCGAATTGTAATACGGAGGATCGCAATAAAAGAAGCTACCAGCAGTGTCCCTGCTATGGATAACATATAGCGCATCTGAACATTCTAACTGGACATTCTGCAGGCGGATTGCAAGGTCTTCTGTAAACGATTCTCTTTTATTCGTAACCTTCTTGGTTGTAGTATTACCAGATTTATCATATCCAAATGGACTATCTATTTTGGCAGCAAACGATTGGGTACACAACGCCCAAACGGCCCAGGCTCTTTTTAAATCCGAAAACAATTCAGGATAAGCATAGATAACCGAAGCATTACGATGTGCATCCCGGCTATGCAACGTTATTCTGATTTCTTTTTCCAGGGAAACAAAGTCCCGCTGGACCACACGATAAAAATTCACCATTTCTCGGTTAGTATCGTTGATCACCTCCACTTCACTTGGTGGCTTCGCGAAGAAAACAGCCGCTCCTCCTACAAATGGCTCACAATAAAGCGTATGCTCTGGAATTAACGATACAATAATGCTACTTAACTTTTGTTTTCCACCATAGTAGCTAATGGGGGTCTTTAATCTACTCTTTGACATATTTTAGGGTTTTATGCTTATTCCCCCTTCATAGTCAGAAATCAAATCATTCTAAACCTTAACCAGGTTGCTCGATATCATCCTGGATAGGACAACGGCGCCACCCAGCTGCTTACTTATGGCTTTGGGATCATATCGACCATCAGTAGTAAATTTACCTGCCTTATAATGCTGCGATCCAGCCCACAGGTATGGAGAAGGAACGCCGCGCATTCTATATCCGAGGCCGTTATAGCGCTCCATTTTTTCAAGCGCATAATCCAAGGACCAATGAGTACCGCCACGTAATGACTCTTTATCAAGGCTCTGTAACTGCATTGCATCAATAGCGCTATCTACCCAGGTGAACGGCGGCGCTCCGACAACAGGTCGCCCTTTAGGCGCCCGCACTGTTTTATTGGTTAAAGGATCACCATTATGAAGATGCAGATCGAATCGACCACCACATTCCAATAAATGTATAATTCCGATCCACCACCAGGGCACACCAGTTACTGCCTCAACTGCTGAGTACTGGCCCTTATTTTTGATTATCTTTTGAATTACTGCATCAACGGCCAATGAAACTACAGGAGTGATGTTACAGGAATATAAAAGCTCTTTATTACTCATTATTAAATCTCTTTTACGAAGACTTTCCATACTATGAGGCTCTACGCCAAACGAATCCTGCATGGGTTTTCGAGCGACCTCGTATACACCGCCGGACTCCTTCAACGTCAAAATCTGATTGCTGCAGATCTTTTATCGACCATTCCCTTACGAGGACTCCGGCCTCCGTCTCCTGAACGACAAATTCCTCAGCTGGACCTTCGTCTGCATATTTAAAAACAAATCCCCGATGGGATTTCGTGCGGCCTATGACACAAAAACGAACACTATAAGGAACGAAACCATCAGACTCAGTCGCATTTACTGAATCCCAGGTCTTGATATAGTTCCCCGACAGGTCGAATTGCAATACTTTCTTTGTATTTATAACAGGACGTGACTTCGTTTTACAAAGGACAGCAGGATCAGTTTCTCCCACGTAATTCCATCGATACCCCCTATGATGAACCTTCTGCCCCCTACATACCAGGCCAACGGCTGCAGAATTAAAGCCGTCACCGTCCGTATCTGAAATAGTATCGTAAGTTTTGATAAGCACACCATCCATACTTCTCATTTCAATCGCGCGACCGTTAGATATTACTACTTTTCTGTTTGCCAACACAGACGCCCGCTGCTGCAGCAGAACATCTATGTCATCGAAATACTTACCGCCATTCTTTCTGATATACTGCCTCACCCTGGTCATGGTCCCTTGAAGCCTGCGAGGCCCATTCTGCTGCCGCTCAATTGCTGCCAAATTACACCCTGACATTACCAATCTTACTACCTCCTTCCATGAATCGTGGGGCAAATCGTCAATGGCTTTATAAAGAGATAGGTATCTACCTTCATCGTGCGGAATGTCCTCCATATCTTCCCCTATCAAATCATCACGGTACTCATTACGAGTATCGTGCTTGAAATTTCTTTTTTTGTGATGCCATAGAGCCCACCTGGTATTCCTTGCCACCCACGCTTCCAGTGGATAATTTCTATGTTCACGAACAATCTGGTGAAAATGCTGCCACAGGTAGATCACAGCCTCCTGATAATAATCATCCTTTTCGTGCTCCTTGATCCATTTCTTACTATGTATAATGTAATACATGAGGCTTCGGCGCTTCAATACGATCTCATTGAACAACCTCTCTTCCTGCGGAGTATACACAATGCCCCCCCCTTCCGTTGACAGCGCAGCGTGCCCTTTCGTGTCGCTATTCATCAATGCCAAGGCTTCCATAATCAATCATTTATTTATTCTTTAAAAAGGAGGGCTTACGGGCTCTCCGGTTGTCGATCAAGACCCTTTCACCTTGCCAGAATCGGCAGATACGCGACCCAGTATTGCAATTGCGACAGCTACCGCAATACGTAGCCAGCTTGTTTCTCCGGCCTTCAGCATATCATCGAGGACGACCAGACCTGCAACCAGGTAACCGATAACTGAGGTGATTGAAGAGTTTCCTAAAAGGACTTTTTTCATGGTTATTATTGGAAATGGTTAAACGAGGTACTTATCTTTTTGAAGAGTCCCCTGCTTTCCTTCCAAGTAATCCCAGGGCAACAGCAACAGCAATATTCAACCAATTGGTTTCACCAGAGTCCAGACTTGTCTGGATGATCATAATACCGGCAGCAACGTAGCCGAGAATACTTGTAATAGGGGATTTACCCAAGATTAATTGCTTCATGGTTATTTCATTTTAAGTAAGTAATTGTTATGCGTATTGCATAGCTGGGAGAAGTAGGTAAAGGGGAACCGAAATAAATGGTTCCAGTTAATGGATCAAAATCCCACTCATCCCAATCTGGACTATCTCCTAAGTTCTTCACCCGGATGAGTTCATCGGCCTCAATGCGTACTGACTGTACTGCGGCGCCAATCAGTAGGGGGTTCACGTAATTCATTCCATCAACAGACAGACCGTCATTCCCGTAAGAACAGATGAACACAATTGGCTGAACGGGCGCAACGGCAGGCTTCTTGATTGAAAGATGTAAATACTCACCTGTAGTATATCTGAAAGAGAGCTTTTCGTTGGCAGTATCATATATCACTGAATCTATAGCATGTGTCGCACTGGCACCACCGATTTTTATCCTGTATACGTTCAGCCCCCTTCTATAATTTAGGGTGTCTCCACTTGTATTAACCCAGATTGAATCAACTTTATATCTACCCAACACATTCAATAAACCGTTTAAGCTGATACTAAGCTGAGTGGCGGTAATCGACCGGGTGCTATTGGGCACTATGTTTGCATTGATGTAACTACGCAAAATAGAAGTATCAGTAATCTGTGCAGATGCAGCGCTGCAGTATCCCAAGAATAACCCTATGATCAATAATTTCAGCTTCATGTTTAATAACGTATTAAAGGAATCTTACCGATACTCTTTGGCCGCGTCTCGCCACCACCGTCATAGCGAACCTCCAGGGGCTTATACCAGTTATCCTGATCTTTGTCAATGAAATAGTTGTTCTGGGTACCATACCGATCTCCGGATTGTTTAGGATATCCACGGCGCGACATATTCTCAACTGTCAGAGTATGTGATTTAATCAGGTCAGCAGCATATCCGCCAGGTGCATTTGGAAAGCGATCATTATCCAATCCCCTACCCATGTCCAAGTACCGATCAAACATCGCACGTTCATCCGGAAGCCGCATTGTAGTCGTACCGTTACCCGTACTGAAAAGTCCCCGATAATATGGTACGCCACCTGGATTACTAAACCAGGTAATATCATCAACAATCCCCTGCCCGGTAGTTAATGAAAGACCAAAGGACGTAAGGCGCGGCATGTCAGCACGATTATATGTTGATCCATTCAACACAGCCGTGTTCAGCATCTGCTTTCTACCACCAAAACTTTCACCAGCAGTATAGAAATTACCGTCTGCCAGATCAACCTCCCATATACTGCCGTTTGCAACGAGGCGTAAACGTTCTCCTGTATGCATATACATCAGGCTCACGGCAACACCATCATCTCCTACAATCTGCCCTGCAGAGCATTGGACGGTAAGTGCTTTGATCGCTGAGTACCTGGTGCGTAGTGATATTGGTGTGCCAGCTGGAAGCGCCGAAGGATCTGGCAGTGTAAAAACGCTGTTATCAGTCAATGACACTACAAACAGGCTTCTGGCATCCGCCTCAATGTCGTAGGAGTAGGCCCCCGTAACTGTCTTTACACTATCGTACCTGCCTAAACGATTGTACAGGTATTGTGTCCGGTCCAGCAATGCCTTTATAGGAGTATTACTTACTCCATTTGTTCCACCGATTACCAGGTCAGTCAAATCGTATATATCGGAGTCCGTAAAGGAATCCTGTGGGGTGTATTGAATCATAGTTACTGCACTTTAATCCTGAAGGAAACAGAGTAAGTTGCACCTGCAACTTTATTGACAGGAGGTATGACTTTCCTGTAGCACAAAACATTATCATCGCTCAGCAGACCAACCTCCTGAATCAACATGGCGGGATCACCAGCATCCAGGGTTATATTGAACTGAACATATCCGGACGATAAGTAGTCAACAGTACCCACTGCTTTTGAGAAAGGATTCGTTATAGTCGTATCGCTCTCTGAAACAGGAGTACTGTTGGTACCAACGATAATCTTCGCAATTTTCTTTCCGGCAGCGTCCCCACTGAGCAATTTTTGTACGTTTGTTCTTCCAGCCAGTAAAAGCATGTTTAAAAAATTTACAATGGTGTTATAATTACAATATCACTATCTCCACTATGATCAAACTCTCCATCATACTTTCCATCCCCATCGTACATGAGGGTACCAGTAAGTGATAAATCGTCTTCAACAATGGTAGCTGGTAAAACGACCGCATCGTCATTGCTTACAGTTAGTGTATCGTCGACAACGACATCAATAGACACGTCTACCAGCACACATGCAGCCCGTTTATATTCATTTACCATTTGAATAATGTCATTGAATGAATCAGCGGTAAGCTGTAGGCTACTGTTGGTTATTTTAATACCGAACTTTGCCCAGTGGTCATATCCCCTTTTTAATTCAATATCTGAGAAGCCAATACTTTTCAGCGCTTCTTTTATAGCCCATTCGGTTCCTTTGTACCGATGCAGCTCGATAGCACGTTTAATCACCTCCCGTCTGTCGCTGTCTGTTTGGGCCATCCTAAATCCTTTATATCCCAATACATCAAACTGTTCAGCTAAAAACGGTAGCAAACGAGGGTCAATATCATCAACGATATAAACCAGAGCATCCGCTAAAGCAATCTCGCCGAGGCTCTCTTTAATCGCCCGATACCACCCCGCGAACTCTGGGAGATGAGCAATACTATCAGCCATCACAACACTACCCATTATTGCTGCCTGTTATTGTTACAGAAATACCAGTACACTTAGTATAGGTTTTATCATCGGCAATAATATCGGCCGATGGCGACACTATGTTTACTGTATATACCTTATCCTTAATCATGCACAGCGCACTGATTTGCGCCTTTATGACATCCATGCCAAGCCGGTTATTACGTTCCTGCTTATAAGTATTGAGATTTGAATTTATCTGATCAAGGACCTCCGAGTTTATCGCGCCGGTATAAGTTGTTACCTCCGCATTGATGTTGTAACTCGTAACAGTTGGTGCAGCTGACAAAACTGTATCATTCTGCGGGCGAACTTTCTCATCAGAGCAAACGGAAAGAACTGCTCCCAGTATCTCCGTAGATGGTAATGTACCTCCATCACATAGGGGGTAAAGGGTTATCTCTCCAGGTGCGGTGGTTATCACAGCCACATCGACAATAGTAGGATGGGCAGATTTTGCCCAGAATTTGTACGCACCTTTAGGACCGGCAACACTGAAGCTACTGGGCGCAAGGGAAATACGCTCACGGAGTTGATCATCATCCTCTGCATCGGCACCGCCGCTGGTAGCATCAATATTTGCGGCTGTGGTTACAAACGCCTGCGGGTCCAGGATAATACTGATTTTCCCTGGATCGTAATTATTCCCAATTACACCGGGAGTCTGACATACCGCAACAACATCAACTGTCGTTGTTCCAATAGGGGCATCAACTGCACCTGTAGTGATAAATATCGCGTTCCCGTCTATACTCTGAACTCTAACTGCATCAGGAATCTGCACTCCGTTATGACCATTGATCAGATTAAAGCGAATAGTACACTCAGCACCACTTGCAGGTAGTCTTTTAACGCCAACTAGCTCGCCCAGATATTCCAACATTGCCCCTGTAGATGTAGGTACCAAACTTTGCTTTACAGCCTGGTTACCTGCAATACAGATAAGCTGCGCTTCATATGCAACGGCATTCGCTATTAGCATCTCAACATCCGCCGGCGCAAGAGCCCGCCCCAGATTGTCCTCCAATCTTTTCTGTATCCTCTGTAGCTTAGGTTGTACACCTTCTTCAAATATTTCGGGAAAGTTGTCTGCCATTTATTGAGGTATTGTTGAAATATCAATCAGTACCGACTCCGCCTGGCTCGTATAAATAACCAGCAGCTGTAGGTACAATTCAAAATCTTCACTGAAATCATCGTTGAAGCTCCCAGGGTTGGTAACTACTTGCCAAAAACCTAAAAAGCCGATATTTTCCTGTGCCCATTGCCGAACCTGGTCAGGAGTAAATAAATCAACACTACTGGAGTATAGCGTACCGTCAACGGTAATATTGACGGCATATTTATATCCTATTGGCAGGCCAGGTATTCCAGCAACAAAACGACTTTTAGTTAAAAGACTAATTGACAAACTGCCGGTGGTGTAATCTGGATTGATATATCCTACAATACTGTCTGCTGTCAGATACCATTGACCATAGTTTGCCCAGTTCTCCTTAACCCATGTATACATTTCGTATACATCAACAAAACCGTCAACAGGCGGAGATGGCAGTATAGCAGTTGAGTTGAGTATGCATTGTATCTGGTACTGAAAATTTGATGGATTTGGCGGTATGTAACCCTGTAGGATAAGTCTGTTTTTCGTCACACCGGTAACTATTCCCCCGTTGCCCAATGATATCGTAATTGCATCATTAAGCGTATCATCCACAAGCCTGTAACCAATTTCAAACGTGAGGTGAGAGACATCCAGTATATGACGTATGTAAGTGATTACGACCCTGGTTTCCCAGGTAGCAATGGCATTGAGTATTGCCCGCTTGATATTAGGAATGGCAATATTAGCCGGGGCATCATGATATTTGTAAACATCACTACCAAATTCCGGGCGGAGCGGGTCTGTCCCCTTTGTGGTTCGGATAATTATATCAATACACTGTCTGATCGCAGCCAGCCCTTCAGCTACTGCGCCTCCGCCATATATACTATATGACCAGACAGGAGATTTTATTTGTGAAAGTGTTGCCAATACGGTCAATTATCCTCCACAAATCTGTATGAAAAACGGCCTTATTTATAGTCAAGTTTTAGGCAAGTTTTAGGCGATGTTACGGTATAGGAGTACCAGAGCTGCCGGTACCGGTTTGTACGCCGGAATGCTTATGGGAGAGCAATGATATTGCTCCTGCTTTCACGTCTGCAGCCTTAATTTCTCCGGTAGTTTCAATGTCTGCCTGCGCTGTGATTTTACCGGTACCTGGGACCCCGGCCATCGGAGCTGCGGAGATACCGGCAGCAGTGAGCTGACCAACAACCGTTACATTTCCTTTTAGCTGAATATCGGGAGCCTCAATGCTCGCCCGCACTAAGGCTTTCGCCTTTAGGGTTGTTTGTGAAGTTGCTACTATTTCCTGCGTTGAAACAACATTAACACTTCCCTTTACATCAGCTGTAAGGAGGTGCGCTTGCTTATCATACTCGATCACCGTTCCATCTTCAAACACTTTACGGAATTTACCAGGAGCAGCACCAGCATCAACAGGGTCTACCTCGCTATGTATACAGCCCAATATTACACCTACATCACAATGTTCATCGCACATACATACAACATGTTCCTGCACATTCAATGGCCAGCTGGACTTATCTTTTAGAGTCGTCACAGCAATTACCGGCCACCAATCAGTCACAAAATCATCTTCCGCAAAATACACCTTCGCAAACCCCGGTTTTACATCGCTCACAACTCCGTATTTCAGATTGCCCATCACTTCGTTTTAAAATTTACAGAATCAATAGTCTTTACCCGCTTGATGTTGCCCGCTGTTTGATACCCACCATCCCGGTTAATAGTATGCGTAGATTCCAGGATGTGGTAAATACCACTCATCCGCCCAACCCCATTCAGCTGGAAATTATTTCCGCTTACAAACAATAACTCCCCCGGAAGGACAATATCACCTCCGACCCCTTCAGTATTGGATTTAAAAAGGGCGTACTTCCCTTTTGCTTCCGCCTGTTGTTCATTCTCCACTCTGGACCTTATTTCGAGATCATCCGCTGATTGTGAAGGAGCGTTGTCATCAGCCTTCGAGAAATAAGAAACCGTTTGCTTTTTATAGGGATCGTGGTGACGCACCTTGGAGTTCTTAAAGGTCTTGTTCGTTGTATCTCTTAGATCATACGAAATAAGCTGTTGCTTTGATAATATAAGGGATGCATTCCGGGCTTCCAGATCCAGGTAATGAGTAAATATCAACTGATTCCCACGAACTGAAAATATACACCCATAATCCTTCCCAATACGCCCTAAGAAGGATAAATCACTTTCCCGGTACTGATTTACACGATGTATACGAATATCAGGAACCTTACCCACAAGAGTAAGTCCCAGTTTGGCTGCGATTGTATTGGCTATCTCCCGCAGGGTTTTGTCTTCATGAGCGTGGCTATTCTTTGTACGTAGCTTTTTAGATATACTTGCAGCTAATGCTCGTATAATAAACCTATCACCGTCAATGCTGCCAGAAGATGCCAGCTCGTCTACCTCAAACATACCACAATCAAGTTGCCGACTATCTAACCGGATCACCAACTGCACAGTGTCCCCTTTGACTGGGTACCATGAATTTTGCCAAAGAAGATCTGAATCTTCCAGGGATATCTCCAGGCTGTCACTCTCTCCAGAGATTTTATCAGTGTATTGGATATTCAATATTTGGCCTGATATATCTCGGCTGATATCCTTTGCATTGTATATTATCGTATAGTCGACTACTGGTAATATCATAGCCTATTGTTTCCAAGGGGGGAGAAGTTCTTTGTCAGTTTGCACTATGGAGGCAGGAATAAGAGGAATCACCAACAGCAACCCCTCCGGCAAAATGGAATCTATGGGTATAGCAGGGTTGGCACGGACAACATCACCCATCTTTTCCACTGTCCCATATGCCTTATAGCTTATTAGATCCCAGCGATCACCCGGTTTTGTAACGTACTCGGTATTCATTTTTTCACTATTGAATTTTTAACAATGGGACTGGTTGATGACACCAATGTACGCACCGCTGATTGTAGCTCTGTATTATGCCCCTTTAACGCCGGCATAGTTGGAGGCAATACCAAATGAGGATATATCGTCTGGTTTAACTGAATATCATGCAATAATGCGGCCGCTTTATCCCGGACTGAGGTAGCAGCTGCATTTACACCAGGCACCCCATTAACACAACTGGAAGCGGTAAGAGATGCAGTTATCAGCTTATTGGCCTGAGTTTGGATAATAGAGATATGCGACTTTAGCTTAAAGTTATTTGCAGAGGTATTCGTGTATGCTTTACATTCAGTATCCACGGCGCCGGCATTAGCCTTAATGATAGTCATAATATCACTCACCTGTTTACTACAAGGTGTAGGGTTTACGCGATTGCTTTTAGTGGGGGGCTTCTTATCACCAACAGCAAACGCATTATTCTGGGCTGCCTGTTGATCCTGTTCCAGCTTATTTTCACGATGGCTTTCCTTTAAGCTCATATTTACATTGGCAGATACCATGTTGCCAATACTATCGCTTTGAGCAACACCAATGTTCATTGTGGTAATCACAAATTCCCCTTCTACAACACCATTACCCCAAAGTAGGGATAATATCTCAAAGCTATTTTTAGCCGTTCGGAGCCTTGCTATTTCATCTTTTACCTTGCAAAATTCCTGATGTAGAAAAAGCGTGATGGAAATGTTCCGCAGCCCAATGGCAGTACCCTGTAACCTGGCCTTTCGACCTATCAAAGCATGTTCTACGATAATAGCCTCCTCATCTTCAGAAAACGAGACAAAACTTTTTGCGCCATCGAATATGGTAGTGCCTAATTGTGCGTACATAGATAGTCTTTTTAAAAAGATCTGCGTCCTTCGCTGTTTTGCTTATCCCTCCACCAGCGATCAGCCTGCATTTTAAAGGAGTCGAATATATTATCGGCGTCCTTTTTAGTCGCGCCACCAGTTAGGTTGACAGTTAAATGGAAGGTCGGACCACCACCGGATGCCGCCACAACGCCGGCGCGTGGATATCCCTGGGCTGGCTGACTCATTTGACCAAATAATCGCCCAGAGATATTTCGCCATGCATCCAGTAGTGGGCGTGCATTCATGCTTTGGGCAATTGTCTCAACGAGTTTAATTTTATGTATATCCCGAAGGGGGCCTTCCTTTGCAGGAGAAAATGGCAGGTGAGCACGAATCTTTTTAACTATCCATTCAATGCCTTTTACTGGCGCCATTGCTACGGCCCATATGCCTTTGGCTATACTCATAACGATGTTTTTACCAGCATCATAAAACTTACTACCGAGGTTGGCGATCCAGTTCCACGTGGAAGTAAAAACACTCTTCACACTATTCCATACGCCGGAGAACATGCCGACAATTTTAGACCAGTGCTTTATGATCAACCCATAAGGGGTAAAGTTTAGGAAATAAAATTTTGCCCATCCCCAGAAACGGGAGAACACATTTTTTACGTTCTGCCACAGTCGGGAAAAAAAGGCAGATATCTTATCCCAATTTTTGATAATAAAATACACGGCTGCTCCAAGCGCAACGGCAGCGGCAATATACCAGGTAATCGGGTTAGCGAGCAATGTTGCTCCAAATTGTATAAAAGCAATACTAACCCTTCTCAAAGCAGGAATAATGGTAAACTTCATTGCATACTGCAGAGCAAAAACGGCAAACTTTATTTTATCATATGCTTTGACTGCTGTCACTGCAATACTGCCGCCATTCTTGATCAACCAGTTCACTCCTTTGATGGTGTTGGCAGTTACTTTAAAGGCGGTACCTACACTACCTGTTACAAACCCCAGCACTTTCATTGCCCCACCAAATGCCAACAGGGCGATGGCAACTTTTGAAGCAACTGTCATAATTTGTGTAGCAAGTACAGGATTGGCGTCAATCCACCGCTGTATACGATCCAATACAGGCCCCAACCGGGCAAACAAATTGTTTACTGCCGGGATCAACAATTTACCCAGGGAAGCGGTAACCATACGGGCATTATCAGCCAGAGTACTCCACTGTCCGTATAGTGTTTTGCTTTGCGCCTCAATACCGCCGGCGAAGTTTACCCCACCGACCTTTTTCAGGTATTTCTCAATATCAGCAGCCTCCTTCCTAACAACTGTCTTCACTCCCTGAAATGTAAAGACAACTTTATTCCCCTGAGTACTGGCTTTGATACCAAATTCTTTTAACCTCTCGAACTCACCTGTCGCGGCATCAGCTACTGCTTCCACCATGTCATTGAGCGACTTACCCATTGCAGATGCGGTGTTACCATAGGCAGTTAACGCTTCCAGGGAGGGGTCCAGGCCCATGTTTTTCAGCTTTATGAAGCCGGTCATTACCTCCTCCAAACCATATGGGGTAGCTGCTGCGAATTGATTAATGATGTTAAAAGCCTTGTTTGCTTCCTCTGCACTGCCCTTGAACGATGTGCGTAGCGCGACCTGCATGCGTTCAACATCTGCCGCAGCCTTCAGTGTCCCCAGTAATCCAGCGGATACAGCGGCGCCACCGATAAGGCTCTTATCTCCGACCTCGCTCATCGTCTTACCAGCCTTCTCAAACGCTTTTGCTCTTTTTTCAGCATTGGTAAATGCCCTGCCAAGTACAGCAGACGCCCGGTCTACTGCGGATAAGATGAGTGCTATTTTAATGTTCCTATCCATCAGCGTTCATCGCTTTTTTTTGTTGTTTGGCCTTTTCATCCTCAATCCTGCACGCGGAGTCGTGCCATTCCGCTACCTGGGATGTCCGCCAGCTCTCCACATCCAGCGGGCTAATGCCGTAATATGATGCTGTATAAGCGATCATATCACGGCCGACTAAAAATTTAAAGCAGTATGCATCGCCAGTATTCTGGTATAGTCTTTCAGCTTCAAATTCTCAATAACGTCAATAGGTTGCTTCATACTATCCAGCGTTGTGGATGCAACGACTGATGCAATTTGATATTTTTCAGCATCACCGTCGGTGAAGCGGGCAATATCCTTTGTATCCTTAGCCAGAAGCTCCCGTACAACAGCTATCTTTCCGCAAACAGGCAGGGTAGCCCTTTTGACACGATTGGCGTTGTCATAAACTTTGGTCTGGATGCCCAGTTCATCATCCTCATCGGATTCGATAAAAAAACCATCAGCATCCACCGATGTAGGATACCGCCGCTTTTTATTACCAGCCAGTTCATCCTCGGCAGAAGCAAAGTAAAAGCCCTGGTCATCAGGGGTTGTTGGATATACCTTTTCTTGTGGTTGATTCTCCTTCATACAATTTGTTTTTATGAATAAAAAAGGGCTGTACTGATTGTTACAGCCAGCCCCACAGGATTACTGATTTTGACTAGTAGCCGAGGTTAATACGGTATTGGGCAAGCTGATCACGGTCTGCAACAAAAAAGATGTTTGCAAAAGCATCAATCTCCAGCATACGAACACCATCGATCTCCAATCGATAATAGGAGCAGCTAAACTCACTTTCCTGCTCAGGGTTGTCGTTCATCTTCAATGTGATGCCAGGTAACACATCTTTGAAGCGAATAGTGAGGTACGCAACGACAGATGATTCGCCAATTCTACCTGTACTGTCATATGCCTCCAGATTACCGCGAACCTGTATTTGCTTGGTAGTAAATGGGCTGCCGAACTCCTGAATGAGGTCTGGATAAACAGCATTCCACTTCATTTTACCGGTCATTTTCTCAAAACCACTGGGCACTTCCACATCCATGATCAGGCCCAGGGCTTTTACATCCACTGCTTTCGCCTTTACAGCTGGCAACTGAATCTCCTCTACCTTGCCTAACAGGGAGTTGCCGCTACTGTAAACACTGGCATTGCTCAGACGATTGATATTAATACCTGCCATTGTTATTAATTGAATTGATTAAGTAAACTGATATCCAGCACATCTTTATATGTGATACGCTCAATTGGGGGCGGGCACATATACACACGTTCAAATGTGACACGGCCTGCCGCAAGTTCGGAAGCAGGATTGTCAGCTTTATTGTATAACACCCGACTGCCAGGTAACACCGCGCCTCTTTGGATCAAAGAGCGGATGAATGTATTCCCGGCTTCTCTGATGGCATCAATCTGTGCCTGACTGAGCGGCTGATCAATGAAATCAATGGAGGCCAACTCCATGGTTTCGATAACCATATCATCCGCTCTGCGTATAGAAACAAAATTCTTTACCGTAGTAGAAGATGGGAATGCCGCATTTCGGTTGCCCCAGGTGCGTAATCCCGTCCCATAACCGGCAGCAACGGTGGTAATGCCCGCCGCATTCAATTGGTTAGCCTCGCAGTTCGCGTCATTAATAGCCCATTCAATAGTGCGTTCGCTGCCGGTTGCGTTCGGGATCTGCTTATTTGAGGGAGAATACCAGTATCCCAGATCTGCATCTGTTTTGATGATAACACCCGCCATGAATGCGGAATACGGATAATCCGCATCTGCCTGCAGGTAATCATCAAAAGTTTTGATATAGGGATATAACAAAAAGGCTCTTTGATCGCTGGTATTAAACACCAGACTTCCGGCAATACCTCTCCCGGCTATCGCGGCGGATGGCGTTGTTCCGTAAGGAGCATCCAGGATATAAATAGCTCTGAATTTGTTGGCTGCTGCTGCAAAAGCTGCTGCAATTGCTGACAGGCTGCTGTATGTTGGCGAGATCATCACCTTCGGCTTAAATCCAAAGGTATTGTAGGCCAAATCAAACAAGGCCATACCGGTACGATTATTATTGACATCGACTGCTCCGATAAGGTTTGTAGTCGTTACTGTACTACCATCAAGTTTTTTGTAAGTAAACTTGTAGGTAGTCGCATTTGCGATATTAGTACTGATTGCCTGGAAGTTCCCGAACTCATCCAGCGTATAGTCTACATCCTTTACTATAGGCGCATCGGTAGTGCCATCGTTCAGTTTAATAGTCACTGTCCCGATGGGAGGAAAGGCAAGTTTTAACCTGCCATTTGTAACGGTTTGTGATTCCGCAGTGACAGCAACGGTATGAGTAGTTGGGTTAAAAACATTCACCACAAGAACAGGTGAACTACCGGCAATAGCGCGGATAACTTGTAGGGTTTTGGGGATATTGAATCCTGGCAACGCCTTACCAAATTGCGCATCATCCGCAGGGGTAGTACATAAGGTTAAAACGTTGGATGGTCCTGTTGGCGCTATACCAACAAGAGCGATGACGGAAGACTTAACCACACTGATCGTCTGTCCACCGATCTCGCTTTCAATAGTTTCTACACCATGTAAATATTGTGCTGCCATTGCTATGTTATTTTGTAGTTGTTGGTTTTGTAACGGACACCAATGTCAGGAGGCCGGTATCTACCAGCGCAATGATAACCGGATGATCACCAGGCAGCATTGCTTCCTCGCCTGGTGAAAGCCGAATATCTTGCCTAACCTTACGGCCATCTTCTTCAACATGAATAGTCGAATTATGAGGCTGTGATCCGTTATATTTAAATCTTTTCATGGTTACTCCTCTTTTGCGATAATTTCCTGAAAGGACGGTACGATAATAACTTCGTTTTCTTCTTTCTGTATCAGCATGGTGACGCACTCCATCTGAAAAACGTGAATCCATATATCTCTATCATCGGTCTGACTGATATCATCACGGATAAGGTAAAGTCGTTGACAGTTTGTCGGTAAAAAACCAATAAGCGCCTGCTCCACAATATCCCTAACAACGAAAAGACCGGTGGTCCCGTACAATTTGCGTGCATTAACCTCAACATTGAACTGTAGCCGCCTATTCTGGGCGATGGTATTCGTTGATGATGATTTATCAGCCTGACTACCTGAATAAATAACGTAAACGTTAGGTACCGATACACCACGATCAAAATCTGCCTCCTTTTCCGGCAGATCCTTCGCAAGAAATGGCACACCAACAGAAGCAAAACTTTGCTGTAAATGCGCTACAATGCTTTGTTGAATTGGATAAATGTTCATGTTGTTACTTAGGCTCCAGATAGAGCTTTATAGTTTTGCCGTCAAATTTTTTCTCACCTATTGATGCCAGGTAACTGATGCCATTAATGATTATCACTTCTGGCTCTCTGTCTTCGAGGCTTTCATAAAGGCCAGGGAAATCACCAGCAAAATACTCCATGCCTATCCTCTCGCTGGTGATCTTCTGATCCCCGACCTCCTGTTCCTGTGTAGGTTTATTCATAAGAACTCTGGCAGTAAATGGACCACCACCAATTAACGGTGTCCATGAAGCGTCATAGCCCATAACCTGAGTTACGACCGCTTGCGTATGCTGCTGGAGGTTATCAAAAAGGTTCATGCTATTGCCTCAAAAGAATGATACCAGTGCCGGCAGCAGATAACGCTGCAGAATAGGCGTAACCAGCAAACGTATTTGATCCAACAGTTTTAGTGAAAACGCTGTTCGTTGCATCCCAGTAAAGTTTATCACCAGCATTCCATGCCTCAGCTGCTTTCGCGACAACAAAAGCGCCGGACAGGTTAATTACTGCAATCTCATTTTGTGCATACTTATTAGCGCTGATCCCTACCAGGGCGCCAACCAGGACGGGTTGGCCGCTGGAATAACCGCCAGATGGGGCGACAACCTCAATGCAGTTACCTTTACTTACTAAAGTGTTCATTCTCTGTATTTTTGGCCCCTGCTTTTAAACAGGGGCATTTATTAAATAGATTTAAACCAGGTGCAGGTGTTTATGCTCCAGCGTTTTTATAGAGACTACGCCAGTCAATTGCTTTCGCACCAAATACGCTTCGCACTTTGTACTGGAGTGAGTCTACCTCAAAACCATAGCGGGTTTCTGTGAAAATTTCCTCACCGTCAAGCACGGCCCACTCGATAGTATCCACCAGCTTAGGATCTGCTCCGAGGTACCATTGCTTACCGGTGATGCGCCCTTCTACAATAGGTTGTAACAAGCCAGCCCAAACGTTGATGTCGCTGGATTTTGCGGAAACATATTGCTGAGAGGTGTATTGCAGCGCCAGTTGCTCGTTTTCAGCACCAACAATCAGGAATTTAGGAGCAATATTCAGGACATTGCCTGCGGGAGATTTCTGGCTACGCATGGCCTGACGGCCTATGCCGAGGCTATTAACCGCAATTGCGGTACCGGTGGCTGTGTAGTTGCTATGGTTAGTAGCATCAAACAACTCATTATTGTCGTACATTTTGTGGGACCCGGTGAGGATACCATATACAACATCTGCCTGCATTTGTGCAACGGCCCCAGCAAGGAATTGCGGGATACGGGTAAATGCTCCCAGATCATCATTTACGATTGCTTCCCAGTTAATATTGATGATTTTACCATACTTAGCAACCTTATATGTTTCGCCGCTATCTCCCAGGGAGGCATAGGTGTATTCTCCACCTTCCTGCACCTGGTTGAGCTTAATGTCGTTAAGTTGGGCACGTAACATCTGTTTGAAATCGGTAGCAGTAGATTTACGTGTCCACGGAATGAACGTACGCTCCTGCAGATCGTAAGCAGCACGGAGTGACTTGTTCAAAACGTTAGCCAGAACGTATGAAAAATCACCAGTTGCAAGCCCCCCACCACTACGTTTCATTTCCAGAGCGCGGAGAGCGATGGTCATCTGGTTCATTCCGCGAGTATCTACACCAGCGTCCTTCAGGCATTCTTTTGCGAGGTCTAACAGAGTCATACCACGAAACTCACCTGGATCAACAACCTTATCGGATGGTACAATACCGGCGCGTTGCATGATCGCTGCCTCCATGCCTTGTTGTCTTTTTTCAACATCGGAAACACCAGTGCGCACACCAGTCTGGAAACGAGGTTCAACAGGTGTTTTTGCCGCTGCTTCATCGATAATTGCCGCACGCGCCTGATCCAGCGGAGTACCATCACTGATCAGCTTATCCGCAAAAGATTCTGCCAGACCTGTGGCCCGCACAGCCTTTGTAATTTCTGTGATGCGGGTGCGCTCCAGCGTTCTTACTTGTTCATCGTTCACTGTTTGAGCTGCAGGTGCTGCTGATGCAGGAGCTTGTGCAGCAGTAGTGGTATCTGTGCGATTTTCAGTACCGGCATCAGCGCCGTATCTTACATTGCTCATTGTATTTGAGTTTTTACGAATAATAGTTACTTGGTTGGTTGTGTTTTGAGATGCACTGCGAGTACCACTGCGGAAATCGGCAGGTACTGGTGCGAAAGAGATCTCAACGGGCTCCCAGTCTGTTGCACGATAAACAGGTATAGCGGAATCGCCAGAATCATCAACCTCATATCTGTATACCAGGTATCCTACCGAGATATTTCTGATAATGCCAGTTAGGATATCCTGAACAATACCCTTCCACTCATCACGCTGTGAAAGTCGGATCAATGCTCTGCATTCATTGGTAGCAGTATCAACCCACGCCTTCTCAACAACCCCAAATTGATCCTGAAGTGACCAGGTACCATGCGTGTCAACTACTGGAGCACCTGCATTAATGCGCTCCATCCGGACATTTCCTTCACGACAAAGCAACACTTCGTTGTAGTCTTCATCCCAGGTAACCCGCAGTACTGGGTTTTCTGTGGCAAATACTACTTCAATGGTATTGTCGTCTGAGTTATAAGTGTCAGGACGGAACAATGCACGGCCTTCAAGGCGGGGCAACTGTCTATTTATGCTTTGTTCATTGGGCATATGTCGTCATGATTATTATAGCCCAAAACTATTTTGATAATAAGCATATGAATAGGCAAGTTTTAGGCAAGTTTTAGGCTGCAATAAAAAAGCCTCCGAAATGGAGGCCCTTGTTTATGGCTTATCATCTTTTAGCATTTCTTGCTCTGCCGGATCTGGTGGCCTATTTGAATCAAACCGGGCATCACTGGTTGGCTTCAACCCCAGCTTATCCCACATATCCTTATCCTGCAATAACTCCTCCGCTAATTCATCGGGAACGTTACCTAACATTCTGGAAACTTCCTGCCAACTGTACAGTCCAGCGCGGATACCTTCTTTAAGAGCCTGTATTTCTTTATACGGATCTATCATCTGGCGCCGTGGCGGGGTCCAGGTAGCAGTAATAACTGCTTCGTAAGGTATGACACCTTTCAATTGACAAGCCTCAATAAACCAAGGGAAAACCTTGTCACAAAAGCGAGGAATGATCAGATTATATTGCAGGTGTTCAATGTTTCTATTAAATTCCATTGAACCCATGCGACCGCTGCTAAAATTAACACCGGTATAATCGTTTGTCAAAGCCTCATATGAGGTACCAAAGCCGGCAGATATTCCACGTAAGTTGTTCCGGACGAACTCACCGAACCCCTGAGTTGTTGGAGGCTGCGCTACCTGAATTTCCTGTCCCGGCTGCAACTTCTTAATCATGCCAGGCTCAATCCGTTCCAGGTCGTATCCATCAGTGGAAGCTGTAGTATCCTCTGCTGCTGCATCTTCCTTTACAAATACCGCAAATGCGGCAGCAACTTTACTACGTATACGCTCTGTAAACTCATAATCATCCAAATCTTTCATCCGGAGCATAACACCGCAACTAAAGGGGACCCCACGTATCTGTCCAGGACGTTCTACTTCATAAACATGAATAATATCGGAAGCAGGTACAAACTCCGACTCAGATCCTACCTCACTTGGGTGGTACTTATGGAGCCAATACCCCAGCTTCCTTCCACGCCTGTCGAGCTTTATACCATAAAAGGTGATAGTTTCATCCGTATCCCATACTCCGGTATGGTAAGACGAGTCTATAAAATCACCCTCCAATACCTGTAGTCGCAGCGGCACAGCGTCCTTGCTGGTTCCACGGACCCTACGAATTAAGCATTCGCCGCTCTCGATTACCGTTTTCATAACCAATGCCTGAACACCATAAAAGGTATTCATGTCATCATAGTCACAGTTGGTTTTATCTGCCCATGCAGCCCACGCTTCCTTGATTGCTTTCATCTGCCGTTTGGTACCACCTTTAGGAGTAGGTATAATACCTGTACCGGCAACATTGTTACGCAGAATCCGTACCCCGTTTATTGCATAGGCATTATTTCGCGACAGATCACGGCTACGTTCGCGCAATGTTGCCAATGCAGCGATAACCTCCTGGTTAACACTCAGATTAGGAGAGTGCCAGTCACTATAATGACGTCCCTTAGATGCGCCGTCATACCTACGTTTTTCCCTTTTTACTGTCTCATCGTACCTCTTTTCAACCATATGAAGCACTGCGCGTGCATGATATCGGCGGATGGCCTCCTGTGGAGAAAACCATTCGTATACTCGATCAACAAGATTTCTTTTCATGTTCTATCTGTTCAATCCTTTAGAAAAAGCTGCAAGTGACGTCTTAATACCGCCTTTTTTAATACCCAGTTCAACTTCCATAGCAGACTTCAGGCGAAGCATATCATCCAGAGAAGCATATTCTACCTCTTTATCAGCATACTTTACACGCTTCGCCCCTTGTGCGATGGCGTTCACTAGGAGGTTGTATTGATCAATGGTAAATCCCATGAGTATTTTTTATCGAAGTTATTAGCCAATGCTATGATATTATTTAGGTCGCCTAAAACTTGCCTATAAAAAACCTTGTGTGAGTCTACAAGGGCAATACCGTACTGGACAGATGTGCGGCCTTTATTGAAATAGTTCCCAATATCATAATCGTATAGTCCGGTGGTCGATTTAATGATAATGTAGTAGCATTTCTGGCGGGCATGGGCAAGGCTCCTCTCGCTGATTAGTTGGTCCTTGGTGATACCATAGTATTCACATGCCGCTGAAATAACAGCCACAATAAGCTCTCTGTATGCAGGTGGTATTGTGTTCCCCCGCGCTTTACAATGTTCTTTCATATGCTTTTTATTTCCAGAAGTCAGATTTTTTTGTTTTCTGTGAAGGAGATACCGGTGGCGTAACTGTATGAATATCCACCGGCGATGCCTCCCTTGTCCAGCGTTCATCACTCCACCGATCTACACCTACAATGGATGCCGCAGCACGCGCATATACGCGGCAATCCAGTGGTTCATTACGTTTATATTTTTTAACCCACTCGAACCCTTCAAAATTCCGGTTGTTGGTCACAAGCACCATCTCCTCAGCAGTAAGGCCACGGAAATAACTGGTTTCCCTTTTTGGGAAGTGACAGTAACCGGGCGGGACCTCCCCTGTTTCATGGTTGATTTGTAAGTGCAGATCTCCATATAGCTCTTCTTTGATCAAGTTAACACCGATGTTCCAAACCTTTACCTTCCCGGCCTTCTTCCCGGCCTTTATCAGGTCCACGGATTTCGGAGCTGAAAAAATCATATTCAGCTTGTCCCGTCCTTTAATTGGTACCACACGGGCGGTTGAATGCTGCTGAACGAACTTATAAACACGCTGGGTGTTGAACCCGGTATCTACGGCCATAGTTCTGAGTGGCAGAATAGCATTATCCCCTTCACGAATCCACGTTTTGGCAAGTAGCTTAGTCAGTTCTGTCCAAACATCATCATGAGCCGTATTGCCAGTAATGACAATGTAGTCCAAACTCTGGCTACGGCGCCCAGGCATCCATCCAACTATCTCGATTTCCAGCCGGTCAGCCTGAACGTCAACACCAGCGGTAATGAATACTACGGAAGGAAACGGCGTATTTGCTTTATAATCCTCAGCGCGTTCGTAGATAAGCTCCCATGAGGGCTTTTCGCCCTTTGCTGGATCATAACACTCGCCCAGCTTAGTATTGGTGAATACAATCGTTTTGGCTGTACTACCCTTGGCATCCTCGTAATCCTGAGCCATTTTTGCCCAGGAATACATCCCATGTGGTGAATACATGGCGCTTAGGTGATAGCCAAACGTATAGCCATCCTCTTTTTCAGGGGCCAATGGCATCCAAATACCAGCATTCAGCATCTTTGTTTTATGCCGTTCCTCGAACTGGCCATTACAATGTGGGCATTCATACTTAACATCCCGGTATTTCCCAGGTGAATACCTAAGCTGCTCGAACTGGAGAACCTGGAGAACACCACACAACGGGCATGGTACATTGTAATATCGCTGCCCAGTCTTTTCAAACTCAATATCAATCTGGCTGCTACCTTTACGGGTTGGAGTGCTGGTTAGAAATACTTTCCTCCGGCTTCCGTAGGTGGATGTTCTGGTATCGGCAAGATCCACTGCCGACCCTTCATCCCCTACGCTTTCGGGGTACCGGTCGATTTCATCACCATACACAAACCTGATAGGAGTAGATGATAATCCAACAGGAGAGTTTGCGCCCACCATTGTAATGAAGCCCCCATTAAACTCCTTATACAATAGGGTATTGCTGCTATCCTTCGCCCTTGTTTTGGCTATTTTGGAACGTAATGAGGGTGTAGCCTCAATCATTTTTTCTATGCGCTGTTTCGCCGTCTTTTTCATCATGGCATCTGTAGGCATAATATAGAGAAAGGCGGCAGGTGCCATATCAATCGTATAGCCAACCCAGTTATTACCAACCTCAGTAAAGCCTACCTGTGATCCCTTTTTAACTACAACCTTCTGCGCGGGGTCTTTAATGGACAGCTTATCCATAATCTCCCGTGTGTAAGGCGTCCGGCTTGTTTTCCATCTACCTGGCTCGGCAGACGTTTCCGGAAGCAGCCGGCGTTCATCGGACCATTCCGATACTGTCATGCTGGGATCTGGCATCAGGCCATCCTGAAAACCCCGTATAACCGTCAAATCCAATACTTCAGCCTCCATTATTTTACTTCAATGGTTTTGAATGTTGCATATTCTGTTAATACCTGGTTGAGTGCATCAGTCAGGATGTTTATACCTTCAACTTCAGTATCAGAAGTCATAATATCCCGAACAACACGCTGCGGCAGGTTTTGAAGTGCCTTCTTTAGCTCGTTCGCGTAAGCGTAGAGTGTTCTTTCTACCTTATCACGGCTAACCAATGCGCCACTTTCCTTTGCGAGTGCCATCCTGTCTTTTGCCAGTCCCACAACCTCTCGCAGCCTCATGGCTTCACTGGGTTGCATCTCAGGCGTTATCCGGATAGCAAACAATTCCTCAAGATCTGTTATATCATCATCCGTAAGTATATCAGCTGCCGGCACAGGACTATCCACAACAGGTGATAGCACCGTAAGAGTACCCGCTTCGGAGTTTACTGACTTGGTGATTACGGAAGCCCGGTTGACTCCCGGCTTATGCTTCCCCTGCAATTGCTTCTGTGCCCATACCGATTGAAAAGCCAGGGTCGGGTTGATTTTCTTAGCATTGGGATCGTATGCACCCTCCAGCTTACCGGTGCTGGCAGCCTTACGTACTGCGCCCTCGGTAACGCCTATCTGTGTGGCAAACGCCCTTATTGATATATAACATTCTTCTTTTCCCATATTATGCGCACTGCGTACTGCGTACTTATAAAAAACTCATAACTAGCGATTTTTTGCGGCTCCGGGTAGCCGCATTGCTTACCCCCTGCCGGAGGACCCAAGCCGCCCCTGGGGGTGGGGGTACCCTACCGGGTAGGGGATACACTCAAAAACGGTGGGCCCCCGATGATACCCGGAAAAAAAACTGCGATGCATGGCGTCCATATAGCGCACCGTGAATGGCTGTATATCTGGTGTCATGATGTTGGAGAGTTAATCTGTGATAGTAAGTGGGATACATTCCTTTGTACGGACAGCGGGAACACTGTGTTGACTTTCTGCTGGACGTGTTGCATTGCCCGTCTATTTACTACTGCAGCATGAACGGTAACAGACAGTAAAGGCTTTACAGGAATATCTGAGCCGTCTTTATTCACTCTCTTATTGCGCTGCATGAACCCGTGCGATGTACCTGCACGATATTCACCACGAGCAAATACACGAGGCTTACCTCCATCGATCATAAAGGCGAAAGGAATAACTTCCCGCTTACCTTTATGCACTTCGATGCTTACACCAGCAGTAGGGGTTTTCCGGGCACGTTGTCTGCTACGTGACTTCTGTTCACCCCGCCTGCTGATGGTAAAAGATTTGGTGGCCGTCTGGAACTTAGGAGAAAAAGCGTCCATCGGAATAGGGGTAGTAGAAGCATACAGTTTAGCCGTCAGTGTTATACTGGTGGCCTTCACTACATTCACCGCACCCAGATATCTTTGAGGGATATTATACAGAGCCTTAACTGATGCACGGGACTGAGTTCGTCCCTGAAGGATCGCCTCATTAAGCGACCTGCTTACCGCCTGGTTCATCTTCCTGGCGCCCAGTTGTTCCTCTGCTTGACGGAGGGTTCTGACTGCATTTCTTACTGATACTCTTATCATGTCGTACTTTCTTTTCCCGGCTGGAAGCTATTGGGGGGATATTGGTGGCTACCAAATCCTCTATAGCTTCATTAGGTCCTTTCCCTCTCCCGATAACCATCGGGTTTGTGGCAAAAAACGCTGAAAACTCGCCGGTCTCTCTGTTCTCGACCACCATCAGCATAACCTCGTAAACATTCTTAGAGCTTGACATGACGTTTAAATTTAATCCACCTATCAAGTTAAGACTTCACTACGCTGTGTATATGTCGAGTGAATTTTATTGTATAAATTTTTTATCCACCGGTTAGGCGGGGTTATGATCGTTAGGCGATAACCCGCTATGGTGGCATATTTGCGCGACCTAACCGCCTAACCGTAAAAAACTGTAAAACCTTGTAGTATAATATGCGTATATGTGCGCGGTGCGTGTATATGTAATAGCATTGTGTCCATACCTGTGCATTTATTATATTTTATTGGTTAGGTGAGTTAGTAACGGTTAGGATAGGCTACTGTACTGGCCTAACGGCCTAACCGCCCACCGGTTAGGCGGGGTTATGATCGTTAGGGTTTCCTGATGCTATGCTGGTAGCCAAAATGGCACTGGCTAAGCCCACGGAAGATTCACTCGGTTCGTTTGCCCATTTTAAGAAGGACAGGATTTCCCACTCCTTGCCTCTGAAGTCGCGGACCTTGGTATATGCCTTATCAACTACCTGCGTAGGATCGACTTCCAGGCACCTGAAAAAATCATTCCCCTCAAACATACGCAGCGGGGTAGGTGCGTTAATTACTGCGTTATACTCGCGCAAACTTCCCTCGGTACAACCGATAACATCGCCACAGATAAGCCTCTGATCATCCAGCAGCTGACTTATAAAATTCAACAGGGTTTGCCGGTCGTCAAAAGACAATGACGGGATATAAGCCTGTATAGCCTTATGGATTCGGTCCTGAAATAAAACTTGATGAGCATGTTTTTTGTGATCGATCATATTATTAACTTTTAAATAGTGACTGATTTAAGCTGTAGCAAATAGAAGCGTTTTGCGTTTTTACCATTTATCCACTTTTGGCGGGTGGTCCAGCCCAGGCGGATGGTTTCCTTCTGTAGCTGCTCCCTGCTGATCCGGATGCCGGTGTATCGTTCCAGGTGTGACTGGATATCTGCATACGTCATGTAAATACCACTGGCGTGATACTCTACGGTTAAGTGTTCAAAATGAGACACCAGAAGTTCATACTCGGTGCTATAATTTTCAAACGTAGTAGTGTTTTTATTCAGCAACTCCACATCCTTACTGGATAACTCCCATTTAAACCCATCTTTCCACAACCAGTATGCCTCCATCAACAATTCGACACGGTCAACATTGTCGATAGCCGTAAAATCAATTGCTTCAACGTTTATGGGTATGATACGCCGATTGCCGGTAGGATCTCGGAGAATCTCTTTGTTATTGGTGGTGCCGCAAAAAGTACAGATACGGCGCATAGTAACACTGGCGCGTCCATATGGTTCCCTGGCTGTGACCTCCTGCCGGGATAGGATAGACTTCATTTTCGCCTCCTCCTTTTTGCTCTTCCCGCTCATCTCATCATCGAAAATGATCATCTTCTTACACATCAAAATATCATCGTCTTTACCTGCATCCATCTTTGATTCGGCGAAGTATGGCATTAGCTCCGCTGGTAGTAAGCGGCGGAAAAATTCCGTTTTCCCGCAATTCTGCGCACCGGTCAATACGAGCATCAACGGTGAGTGTTGCCCATGGATGGAGCTGATCATGCCAACAAGCCACCGCTTACCGAAGTACAGCGGGAAGTCCGGGAAAAATGCGGCGCCGGCTTCGATACCAGTGTCACTCTGTATACAATTGAAATATTTATCAATAACCCCGTTTGGCCTAATGCGTGAGTGATTCGTGAAGAAATCGGTAAATGGATTATAATCCCTAGTAAAATCAGATGATATAATATCCTGTATCATCCCTTTGGGAGCCTTGGGGAATACTTTTGCTGTCTCCTTCCACACTGTATTTACATCCCTGTCCTCCAGCTGCCGGCCGTTAATTTCGATATGTCTCGTAATGACATTCCTACGAAAGTCATAATGGTACCGCAGGTGGTCCTCAACCTGTTGAACCAGGGAGGCTTCGTTATCGACCTGGCCCCCAGCAAGCACCTGTTCAATGATGGGGGCCGACTCCTCCTTTGGTATATCATCAAACTGCTCCAGTGTATTCTGTATTTGCTGGGCCGATATTCCCGACTTTTTAAGATTACCTGCAGCCTGAGCAATCTTCCGAGTACGATCTGAATAGGTAGGGATACCTGCCTGCTTCACATGGTAATAGAAGGTAGCAATTGTAATCCCTGATTTCCCTGCCCGCACGCATTTACTGTACTGCCTGTCGCATAAGGCGGCATTATAAGAGGGATGGTGCTGGCTTACCGCATGAAAGTAATCCCTGCCTCCCTCACCGAAATGATCCGCTAAAGCGAAACCTATACGTAACCAGGTGTGATAATCACCGGTTATATCCTGCCCCCGACCGTTTATTTCGTTGATGATGGCATCAAAATCGGACTTCACATAGATTACCTTTGTAACATTTGCGGCAGCAGCAGACTGCTTCTTCGGGTAGGTAGTAAATTTTGTAGAGTAAGGATTGCTGTAAAGATGTGGGTCCCAGCTTACAAACCTCGCACGACTTACATCTTTACAAGATGGATCTATTACCTGCTGATACTGTGTAAAAAAATACTCTTGCAAACCGGCAAATGCCTCAGTATGTTTGTCCGGACTGATCTTTACCAGTACCGCCAATCCTTTACCTGATACTGATACAAAGGCTGCATACACATATTTATCGGGACAGATAATAGATTTCAATTCATTGGGGTCATCAACATCATCTATGTCGATACATAGAAAACCCGAATGCTGCTCTAACCCACTATTTTTCCGCTCCACGAATTTACCTGATATGGTTGCATAAGGGAGCGCTTCTTTTAACTGTTTATGCGCTTCCTCTGACTTAGCATTTCGCACGGCCAGCACCTCATCCTGCCATCTGCCATCCTGCACATACTGCAGGAAGATATCGACAGGTATATCTTTACCATTTTGGGTTTGCTTAATGCTATCATATATACTAATGGTGGCTACTCCCATGTGTCTGACTTTCCTTTAACTTCAAATTCAAAATGCGGAAACTAATACTGACTTACTCTCCAATGGCAGCGGTATAATACTCGAAAGCACCCAGCCCACAGGCAATCTCCCGCATTTTTTGCAGTTCAATCAGTTGGACAGCACGCTCCGGTGAAAACAGAGGTATCTTCATGGAAGTATGATCAACCAAACGTAATGGAATCCAATCTTCAGCCCCATCATCTGCCCACCCCTCAATACAGAGTCGTGGCTCCCAATGGTCTGAAAAAATAGGATCACCAATATTGGGATACCATTTCATAAAGATCATCACTTGTTGATCCTTCTTCTTCTCAAACCCAGTATAGACAGGAATAAGTCGATACAAACGACAAGGAGTATCGGTAGCTCCTTCGCGCTCGTTTTCTATTCCTCTACTCAATGCATCTGTCGCTATATGCTGCATAGCAGTAGAATGGTCATATATCTCATATGGGTCATAGGCCTGCGGATCACAGGAAATGTCGGGATCAGATAAGTACCCTCCGATGTGCATACCCTTATCATCTGTAAATGGTGGATACCACACTTGTGGTTGCCAGCGATCTTCGCCGGGCGCCTTACAGGCTATCATAAAAAATACCGGTGCAAAAAGATCCTGCACAGATTCCGGGAACTCGTGAAAATTAGGCTTCATTGTTATTTTTTTCAGATGAACAATTACCGTTTGAAATCACATCAGATAACGGCCGGCGCATATAGGTATCTGGAATAGAAAGGGGAATAAGATGGCAGTCAATAGGCGTTTTTCCATCTGCCTTACACCTCTGGCGATAAGCTTCTATTAAGCATTTTGCCACTTTCTTCGTATATGCCTGAAGTGGCTCCGCCTTGTCATATGCCCCCCGACAAATCCGATTATCTGTGAATATCAATGGGGACTGATTGTCATCAGCGGTTACGATTATATACAATGGCTTATTAAAAATCCAGTTAATCATTGTGCAGAAATTGAAAGTTGATAATCCGGGTTCATAGGGCTGAATGATGTGGCAGGGTTATCCTGCACAATCGGGAAGAAAGGTTAAGCAACATTTACTTGACAGTTGCCACTTTCAGCGTTGCAGGAATCAATCATACTATCGATACAGTCATAGGCATCTCCGTTATACTTTATAGCGTGAATATCCAGCCAACGGGGGCTATCCTTCTGTGGCAATACCACCTCCCCATTGAAAATTTCAGCGGCGGTAATAGGTAGTATTAAAACTTTGTTGTCATCCTTCGATTCAACGAACGCTAAGAAGTGTACCCTCTTTTCCAGAACTGGGGTCACCTGAATAATCATTCCCGGAGTCTTTTCAATTTTGATAAGATTGTAGCTTTCCATAAATTTGTTTTGTTTTAGTATTTATTATGATGGCTCAGTGTTCCAGCACTGGGCCTTTTTAATTCTATGATTTACCAGGTAGACCATATTTCTTCATAGCCTTCAGTCTATCCCGGCGCCGCCACTTCTCCATCAGATACTCAGCCATTTCCTGTACCTGTTCCTCATGTAACTGTTTCGCAGTTTTTTTTCTCGTTACCTTCTTTGGTGCGGGGTCCTCCCCCCTTTTGTAAGCGACATACATAACATCAATTTTTTATGGTGATTGAATACCATAATCAACCACTGATGTTACGCTTTGTTGCACGGCCGCCAGACAGTATAAGGGATGTATACTTAACCTTCGGAGGCCTTCTTTTCCGGGGTTGTTTAGGTAGAGCAATTTTCAATTGCTCTACCTTCAACAGACCCTGATCGGCGATTTTGCGGAGCGCCAAAAATGTTGATTCAATATCTATGAGTTCCTGGTGTGTCATATTAACTGGTTCAAAACCATCCAATTCAAAGGGAAGGAGTTGCTTCTGCTTCCATATCTATATATCAGTTGAAGCAGTTTTTTTTCAACTCTTAACAAAACTTTAACTTTTACTTGTAACCAATTTTTAGTCAAAGTTTTAAGAATTATTAATTACTTGAATAACTGAATTTGTTTCCTCTGACTTAACACGCGCTACAGCGATGACTCTAAGTAGGTCCTCCAAACATTGAGGGTTCCTAGCCTCATTATTCAGTGCTGCATACACTCTCCAGCGCTTTATACCCAGCTCCGCACATATTTGAGAAACCTTTACTTCCTTAAAAAGCTGCTTAATTTCAAGACGTTTTTCCTGCGTGATTTCACTTGCCATAAGAAATGCGTATTTCCCACATTGTTTACTTGTTGGGAGTTTTCGTAAATTTGTTGACAATGCAATAATAATTACGTTTTTCGTAAAAACGATATATTTTTTACGATAATAGTAAATTTATTTTACTGGTATATATATACATATGATTACCAAAGAACTACTAAGACTAAAAATTGCAATAGGTTTTTTAAAGAAGCTTGATATTATCAAAAATCAGGGTGATATCGCAACTGACTTAGGATACAAACGGCAAGGAACTATTTCGGAAATCGTAAAAGGTAAAATACCTATAACGGATAAATTTCTGACTTCATTCTGCTCCAAATATGGTGTTGATATTGAATATATAAAGACTGGGAATGGTGAAGTATTTCCACCTGGCTCTCCGTATCGGGATCAAATAGAATATAAGGAACTTCTTTTCCAGCAGCTCGATATAATAAAAAAGGAATTAATAGAGACCCCTGGCCTTGTGCCAGAGTTAGAGGACCAAAAGAATAGTCAAGAAGTGGAGCCAGACATTTTTTGGCGCGGGGTTCCTATGTATGATACCGATGTGAATGCTGGCATTCTCTCGTTGATCCGAGATGAAAAAATAACAGAACCAGCATACTACTTACCGATACCAGGCTTCAAGGACTGTAAATTCGGCGCCCGTGTGAGTGGCGACAGTATGTATCCTGAAATCCGTAACGGCGATTATGTGATTTGCAAAGAGCTGCAAACCCTTGACAGCTTGATCTATGGGGACATTTATCTTGTAGTTACGCATGATGGAATGGAAACTGTAAAGTATGTGCATCCACACGAAAAAGAGGACTGGATTAACCTCGTGCCTTACAACAAGAGTGTGCCGACAACCCCTATGCCCAAAAAGAATATCCGGGCGGTGTATAAGGTAAAGGGGGTAGTGAAAGGATACTGATTCCCAATATCTAACAAATTCATATGAAACAACCAGAAAATAGCAAACACGACATTGGAGAAAAACTCCAAAACATAGGAGATAGACTGCAGGGTGTGGGTGAAGGTATGAGTAAGGGAGGTAACAAAGCAATGGGGGCGGGTTGTGCAATATTCATAATCATTTTAGTGATACTTTATTTTGTCGGCTGTTTTAGATAAAAATATCTTTACAGGGGTTTAAACCGGCTCACAGCCTGAAATTTATAGTTTTTTACAGGTAACAAAAAAGGTAACAATTTTCCGAAAACGCATATATTATTAATTATTTGACGCATGTGCAAAGTATTAATAGCCAATATATTAATATATTCAAAGTAATGGTGTGCGAAATCTCCTCCTTCGCACAAAGGGTTGAAATCGCAAGGTTTCAACCCTTTTTTGTGTGCGCCAGGCATGGCGATCTGCTATAGGGTGCAAGTCCCGAACCCACTTTGTAGTAGGAAGGGTTAGCCAATAGCAAGGGTGTCGCGGGCGACTGCGAATCTGAAGGAAGCTGGCGG